>NZ_JH597752.1:0-2261 GCF_000243315.1 Metallosphaera yellowstonensis MK1
CCTATCCTCCTCCTCCCGTAGATCACTATGAGCTGAGCCCCGTCCTCTTTGTAACGTTGCTCCAGGAACTCCAACTCCCTCTTTCTGTCGACAAAAAGTGGTACCACGAATATTATAATTTAGATACCACATTTATGCCTTAGCATTCCAAGCACTTAGGGTATCGTCGACAGACGACGAACTTCCCGAGGGTTGCCCCTACACGTGTCTCAGTTGCTCGCAGCTGGTTGTTCTGGAGTTCCGTTTGTCCCTACACTTTCATTTCAATCATTTTATCTTGAATCATAATCGAGTGAGGGACTTAGCCCTCAACCACATGCTTATTCTGGTCGCGTGTGGGTCATGGGACTCCTTAGAGCCCAACGGCACAGAGCTCGTATCTCTGCCATCGCTCTCACCCTTTTGGGCAGAGCCCACATCGAGTGAGAGCGTCCTTATCTATAAATAATGTTATCAAATGAATGCAAAAATATTTCTCAGCAGTTATGGGAATCTTAGGGAGGTAATACGAAGAAGTCGGTATTAGCGAGAAGTTTTTAATTTTAGACGTCGTCTCGCTGAAAAGATGAAGATGACGAACAGAAAGGGACAGGTAGAGTACGCTAAGGAGGATCTGATCAAGGCGGTCAACCAGGTCCTGGGCATAGTGAGGAGGAACGGGAGGAGCAGGAAGGTCGGGTTGGCACTCGTCTTGATGGTCCTGCTAGGTGGGAGGTCCAGCGTGAGGAATGCTGCTGAGACGTTCGGGTTGGACTACGCAAACCTGCTGGAGGCGTTGGGAGAACTCGACGGCGCGTGGAGGGACTACCTGGAGGTCCTGTCGGGGCTGGTGAAGGGTCAGGTGGCCGTAATCATAGACGACACCGTGGACCACAAGGAGTACTCCAGGGGGAAGGACGTGAGCCCCTGAGAACTACTGGATCTACTGCCACGCCCACGGGAGGTTCGAGAGGGGCGTGCAGCTCCTCACGGTCGCCATAGTGGACCTCTCCACGGGCAGGGCGTTCATGGTGGGAGCCTTCCCCTACGCCGTGAGGAAGATGTTGGACTTGGGGATGGTCACCGAGTTCAAGACCAAGATCGACTTGGCCAGGGAGATGTTGGACGTGCTCAAGGAGCACTTCCGCGTGTCCAGGGTCTTCTTCGACTCGTGGTACTGGTCCGAGAAGCTCGTGAACGAGAACGTGGTGTCTGAGCTCAAGTCCAACCGGAGGCTCCTCAGGGTCGAGTCGGTCCAGGGGACCCTCGAGGAGGTGGAGGGACACCTCCGAGTGGGAGACCTACCCCCCGGACTCTACTACGCCGACCTGACCCTGGGAGGCCAAGCGATTACGGTAAAGTTGCTAGTCCGGGAATATAAACGTGACTCCGGGACACACGTGAAGTACCTCTACACGACCGACCTCTCGCTCAGCAGGAGGAGATCGAGGAGGCATGAGGATGAGTGGGAGATCGAGGAGCTCCACAGGGACGTCAAGGCCTTGGGACTGGAGGACTCCTCGTTCTGGAGGAGGGAGAGGCTTCAGGGGTACCTCACGATCTTCACCATCATGACCAACGTCGTCAGGGAGCTGGTGGGGGCTCTTAACCTGAGGAGCGTGAGGCGTTCCTCAGGTTCGTTGAACGTCATTTAGGCGGACCGCCGGGGCTGATGAGAATCTTTAAGTTACGTTAAAGTCCCATAACTGCTGTATTTCTACAAGTGGAAAAAAGATTCAGCCTGGTGCTGTTCAACGTTTGATGACGTTATACGGTCAAACGGGTTAGCAAAAAAATATTACTCTGTGAGGGAAAATCCAAACATGCTAGACAAGATCCTGGAAGAGTACAGGAGGATATGGGCACTAAACTATGCGTCAAGCTTACTGGGCTGGGACCTGGAGACTTACATGCCCGAGGACGACTCTCAACTGCGTGGGGAGGCCATAGCTAACATCTCCACCGTCGTGAGGGAACTAACACTCTCCCTCGCAGACAAGTTGGACAAAGTCAGGGACGAGGATCTGGACGATTTCGGGAGGGGTGTAGTTAGGGTGCTGAGGAGAAGCGTCAGGTTCTACAGGGCAGTCCCCAGGGAGATCACAGAGGAGTTGGACAGGTTGGCCTCACAGTCTGCAGTGGTGTGGAGAGAAGCGAGAAGGAGATCCGACTTTAAGTCCTTCGAGCCCTACCTGAGGAGGATTGTGGAGCTGGAGAAAGAGGTCGCCGACAGGCTGGGATATGAAGGACACCCCTACGATGCCCTTGTAGACCTTTACGAG
>NZ_JH597752.1:2361-3504 GCF_000243315.1 Metallosphaera yellowstonensis MK1
CTCCTCTATGTTATAGAAAACTCCGTCTTCGTTTCTAACTAGGGTAGCCTTGGGGAAAGCTACGTCATACTGTTCATATATTCCCTTCAGCACGTATGACATAAGTACATCCCCGCTGTACTTGGGGCGTGTTACCTTGATATCCTTAGGCTCGATCATCTCATCCACCGAGTTGTCCTCCTTGAAACACGTTACCGTAGGCTGTGACGACTAGAACTCCTATGTTGTTGTTGGGGTTGTTAGCTAGATTTAGAGTCACTAGAGCTGTTCCACCAGGCGGTATAGGATTTGGGATTGAATTCGCCCCAATTACTTGGATGGGAGGACCGCTTATCTGATCATTGTTATTAACCGGAACTATCACGACGTACTCTACATAGGACGACACCGTCCCCTGATTCTTAATGCATATTTGAGCCTGTATTGTGGCTTGCCCGTTACCCTGACCCTGTTGGTTATTGTTACCCTGACCCTGTTGGTTATTTATTACTTGCACGCTCAAGCTCTCAGCGTTCTTCTCAGACATTAGAGTTTGAGCCTGCGACAGCTGGAGACTGAACGCCTGTTCCCTAAAACTGATCAACAACAGTGTGCCCATGACGGTCAGAGCTATCAAAAGAAAAATCACCGTACCTATTACCGTGCCTAAACCTTTGGATTTCCTCATAAAACCACCTGGTAAAACGTGCCTTGAGTTGTGAAGAGGGTTACCTGAGTCCCTTGTCCTCCGGTTACCTGAGTCCCTTGTCCTCCAGGGATCTGCTTGATCTGTATCTGGTAAAGGTTATCGGGAAGCAATGTATTTGTTGGATCTGGGATCAAGTGACGACCGTTTACGTTAGGAACCAACTGACAAACGGTAACAGGTGAGGGCGTTGTTGACGTCCCGACCACGGCGTAAGCTATGGTTATTGGGGAGGTGCCGTAGACCTCCACGTATACACAGTTCTTGTACGTCCACATTACCGACATCAACTGTACCTGGGGAGTCTCAACGTAGCTGGCTGTGGGGACCAGGTAATTGTAGTTGAATGCCAGGAAGGCGCCTAGGAGTCCTAGTGTAACTACCAAGGAAAGTAGGGAAGCTACAACCTCTGATAGACCTCTCCTCATCCGTACAACACCTCAGCTGAAGATTGATAC
>NZ_JH597753.1 GCF_000243315.1 Metallosphaera yellowstonensis MK1
ACGAGCGAGGTCACCACGTGATTGAATGGGTGTCTCATGGTATGACCTAGCGCTCGTCCCCCTTTTAGTGTTACTGATGTAGGATCAATTAAGTCACTTTCATTCTATAGAAACAAATAGAAATCGCAAAGGAGCCCTGAATCGCCCTCTACGTAACTACTCGTTATTTTTAATCACTTCTAAATATCGTTTTGACAAGTTGTGTTTATATAGTATTACCGAAGTAGTTTTTATTGATGATCTCCCTAACTGATGACGGGCACTGCTCACGAGGTTTGGGGAGTGATAAAAGTGTGGATGGGAGGGTAGCGGTGTTTCCCTCGACTAGCCCCAATGAGTTAAGGGTGACCCTGTATGATCCCTTAAGAGGGGTGCCCGTGGTGGAATTAGAAGTAATTAAAAGTAAGGAAAAGTTACGCCACGGGTAAACACGTCTCAATCGACTCAAACCTTTTTGACATGAGCGGGTTGAATAAATTTTCGGGGCTTAAGCTTAGTTGAACGTTTATTTATCGAGCCTGGGCTGCACGGAGTGGGGGATCGTTCCTCCTCTGCTCCCTTAGTGGGACAATTCTCGCCCACACGTGCGTTGCTTCACGGATGTGGGCTGAATCCTTTTTCCCATTAATGGAAATATTTTTATTTATTTATTTTTATATTTGTTTATAATATTTTTGTTGATAAAAGATGACCTCTCACGCCGATGTGGGCTATGTCCAAAAGGGTGGGAGCGATCTGGGATGTGAGTCCCTTGCCGTTGGGCTCTAAGGAGTCCCGTGACCCACCTACCTTGAGGTAGGGTAGGTTGTTGAGGGCTAAGTCCCTACACTGAATCGTGATTGAGCATAAGATAATTGAAATGAAAGTGTAGGGACAAACGGAATCTTCTGTAAGTTATGGTGGAGGCAGGGTTCGGAATAGCGGCGCCTGGATTTGAACCAGGGACCTCAGGGTTATGAGCCCTGCGGCCTACCAGGCTGGCCTACGCCGCTGTTTTACCCCGCCGAAAGTTATGAGGTAGGAAACCCTATAAATCTTTCCCGAGCCTCTGGAGGGAATTCTAAGACGTGAGCTTGGAAAAAGTAAGTTTCCCGTTATATCGATTAAAATTTGAGCATCCCACCAAACATTTACACCTAAAAGGGCGAAGTTTGTCGTTCTTATCTATTATACAGATGCAGTCTCATTAGGGAGAATCAAAGCGAATATGCTCACGTTGTAACCCCCCACCTGTACCAATATAGTCTTGTTCCATACGTAACTAGGAAGAGTATAGTTGTGAATTAACGGGGATGGAATGGACGGGGTTATCACGTTAGATATGTTATCCCAGATTCCGTGGTTATCGTAGAACAATGCATCCAAGGTATAATTTTGATTGCCTCCCCTTAGAACTATGAGGGTTGGCTTTGAGGGAGTAGAGTTAAAGAAAAGCAGTATTGAACCTCCATTTACCTGCCTAGTGAGTACAGTTGTGAAGTCTGGTTGTCTGGCAGAGGGTTCAGAGAACGTGAGCACCAAGAACGCGATAGGGATGAGGATAACGACAACGAGGATAATCACGACAAGAAAGGCTATGAAGTCTGATTGGGCCTTCAATTTAGACACCTTACAGTTTATTGTAGCCCTCCGTCCAGGTGTACACTACAGTGATGCTTAGGGGAGAGTTAATGTCGATATAATCACTGGAAATAGGTGTTCCGTTTACATAATATTCATAGGGACCCCACGTGAGACCTTTGAAAGTCGCAATTTGATAATTTGTAAAGTAAACATAAAAGTTTTGAGACGTCTGACCGAAATAGATGCCTATTGCTGAATAATTATAGTTCCCACTTTTTATATAATATGGTGTTGAATTCGAGTAACTATAGAGATTATTCCCTAGCTGAAAATATAAGCCGTATTCTTGGGGATTATTCGGGTTAAAATAGTAATAATAGTAATAAGGATCAGGCTCTATGCATGTCACGTTATAAGGATATTCAATATAGCTATATTCTATATATATTCCGTAATAGTTATAATCATTATTGTAACTCACGATAAATGAATAGTGGGTATCAGGATTTAAGAACGTGATGAAACTTGTGGAACTAAATGATCTACCGCTAACTGAAGTAAACTGGTACTCAAAATGCTCTATTATATTCCGACTAATCGTGTAGTTCAAAGACGTAGTCACCACAGTGAAATTGACGAATCCTGCGGGTATGGTTAAGTTCTTGGTTCCACTTATTGTATAATGAACCCCGTCAATTATGACCTCAACAGGCTCCACTTGGCTTGGATTCACCTGTATCGTGACGTGATCTTGTGCATTTAAGGGAGAGTAATTCCCTATCAGGACTAAAGGACTTCCCTCTAAAGTGACTGTCACTTCATTAGAGGTACTGGAGTTGAGAATTCCCTGGCCGAGCTCAATCCAATTGCGGAATACACCAGTTATCACGGACCCGTTTCTCTCCACGTAATATACGTATTGAGGTATCCGAATCGAGAAGGTACCGGTTTGGTTCACGAACGCGACGGGAGTGGTGAAGTTCTTGTAACTCCCGTCTATGTTAGTGGTCAAGTTCGTTGAGACGGTTATAGGGCCGCTGCTCTCATAAATCTGCGTAGCGACCTCGAATCCTCCCTTCCCAGATGTGGAGTAGGGCCCTATGGACGACATAGGGGTCAGAAAGAATAGGTTACCCAGGGAGGTGACGACGATTATGGGCCTCCCCTGGACGTAAGGGGGAAGTGTGATGTTGGTGAAAGTGGTTACGGTCAATGGATACTTCAAGCTGGTAAGGTTCGTCCAGATACCCGATGAGGATAAGTACAATATCTTGGTTATTGTGATGTTAGTAGGGGGCACGAATGTACCGTTAGTGTAGTAAAACAAGATGGATGAATTCCCATAATATATGGCTGGATGCCCGTATTCTACCTGCTTCGACTGAAGAGACTTGAGGTAAACGTAGTTGTTTACTAAGGCCGATTGGGATACCCCTTCCTGTTGAATGGTAGAGATATATTCCATCATGGGAATCGCAACCACAACAATTACGATCACTAGCATGAGTAGGGCTATAGAGCTGGAGATTGCCTTATTTAATCTGAGCTTCATAATGGCTCACCTCCCACAAACCACTCCTGATAGTCCGTTATGATAAAAGGCGAAATTATGATAATTTCCGATCCCTCTTTAAAATTTATCGTTTCGAGAGCTAGACCATTCTTTGTAGTAATCAATCCTTTTGCAGAAACATTGACAGGTTGGGACAACAGTACACTGTATGGTTGTCCGCTGATGTCGAAATTCCCGCTAAGCTGATTGAGATAAACATAAGTGTCCTTCAATATAGTCCAGTTTTTGAAATATAGTCTCTCATTCTGATTATATGCTGTGGGGCCTATCACGAAACTGTTGTTTATCTGGACGAGTTGGCCTGGGACATCACCCGTGGAGGGAGGATTACTGTGATAGACTTTAACTCCTGAGGGATAAAAGAAGGAGTTATTCACCAACACCGCATAATATACCTGATGTAAGCTATAATTTCCGTAAACTGTTCCATTACCTGCAACAAATACAACGTCTTGACCATATACCGTTATATTCTTAATTGAGGGTGTTAGAGCAGTGAACCGATAACAGTTAATCTCCCCAGCGTAAACAGAGAACTGGGTACTTTGAGACTTGCCTTTACTCGTAAACGAATAATTCGTAAACGAATAATTGAAGGTTATGTTATAGTACTTAGGAAACTGGATTAAATGGTATCCGTAAGTCAGATTAAGGGTGATTCCGTTTCCGCCTAAGTGATAGGTCTTGTTATCTATAATTACTGGAACAGTTGTGTTCAGAGGGTTAAGGGTGATGGTACTACTACCATGGATATTATTAGTCAAAGGGTTTAGTGACAACCCGCTCGGCTTAATGGTCACCTGATATTTCGCCTCATAGGCCTTGTAAATAGCCGTGACTACAACGGGTCCGCTCACGGTGAGGTATGTAGACTCGCTGTTGGGACCTGAAAGTTGACCGTAACCGACGACGCTCCAGTTCTGAAAGACTCCCGTTAGACCGTATTGAGGTAGAAACGTACTGTTTTGCTTCTCGTCTAAAGGATAGGTCCCAGGAAGCACGTAGCACACTAGGGGAGTTTGACCTCCCCCAACTCCGAACACAACCTGCGTGGATACTGGATAGACCTTAGAGCCATTGATAACGAAGGAGGCTATATAAACTGGAACCTTTCCTGAAGGACCTTGCACATTCACGGTGTCGATGGAGGTGTTAGGCTCAAGGAAGTAAATGTTACCATTTCCGGACACAATTAACACAGGTTGGTTATAGGCCCTAGTTGGAAGGAGGATGTTTCCGTCCCCTGCGATCACTCTAGGGGAATAAAGTACGGGAACCCAGGAGGTTCCATTGAAATAGTAAACTTGTGTAATGTTTAAGGGATAAGGTATCGAGGTGTACTGGATCTCAAGATAGGGGGTCTTGGAGGAGTTCAAGTAGACGTTTGGGTTGCCCCTAAATACGTTATTGGTCTCCTGGGTCTGTCCCTGAAGGTAACCGACGGCCTGCTGTGATCCCTGATAGTTATACAGTTGAACCGAATTGAAAATGAGGTAAGCAGGGATCAGAACGGCGACCAAGAGGATGAACATGAGGACCATGAAGATGGGGAGGGACAAGGCCTTCATCCCGGCACCCCCGTGAAGGTGTAACCTATCCTGAACACGTCCCCCTGACCGTACATGACCCACACGACGGCTATGTCCCCCTTAGAGAAGCCCGAGAAGATAACGGTCACGGGGTCGTTGAAGGGTATAGTGTAGGCCCGAATCGGAGAACCAATCAGGAGGTGGCCGTTTAGATCATACACTTTAGCGAGGGTAACAGGCTCGGCCAACTTACCATTGGCCAGGTAGACGGAGAACGAAGGTTGACCCTGAGGCGTAACGAGGCCGACTGAGGTCTCGAAACTGGAGGGCTCTGGGAACACTAACACCGTAACGTTACTGGTCTCCGCAGGGTCGTATGCCTCCAGTACTAAGCTAGCCTGGTTCCCTTTATTAAGAAGGGGACCAACCGATATCGTGGTTTGGGAAGCTAAGTTGTTGGCCACCTGTTCTTCTGAGGACAAGATAAATTGGGGGTAAAGAACAGTAATGGATAAGGCTATCACAGCTAATCCCAATGTCACGACGGCAACTAGGAGTATTATTTCCTGAACTACATTCT
>NZ_JH597754.1 GCF_000243315.1 Metallosphaera yellowstonensis MK1
TCTCCAGTGAAAGTTAGGAAATCGGACGTGGTGGAGATTAAGGAGGAGATGCCTCCTGGAGACCTGTGTAGGCTCGTGGAAGAGCTCCACTCCAAAGGTGTAATAGTTGCCGGTTCCACATTGGACGGCAAGGTCACCTTCTATAAGGTGAAGAGCGGCAAGAAGTGTATCAAGCTCACCTTGAGGGACGGTAGAGTAATGTATGTAGGGAAAGATTAGCGGAGCAAGGGAAACGAATGAGGGAAAGTCGTATAACTGATGACCAATAACCACTACCCTATGATGATTTTAATGAGGATAATGATCAGGAGCGGGCATTAGGTTACGTACCAGGAGTATCCTTACTATTCGGTGGATCCTTATCCCCGAACTAGGTACGGGGTAGGGGCGTGGTAATAGTGGGGAAGAGCAGGAACATGTCTGCATATATACTGCAGCAGTTATCAGATTTTACCTTGATTACAGGGCGGTACCTAAGGGAAAGTCCCATAACTGCTGTATACTGGTTCTGGGGACTGGGTTCCCAAGACCCAAGTACGTGCCAGCGTTGGAGGAATATTCGAATCCTAAGTCGTCCACTATACTACGACTGGCTACAGTCATAGGTATCGGATATGGCCCTCGTAATCAAGGCGATATCTAATAACTGCTAGTTGAGGTTCACGCTTCATAGGATTTCATAATATTTAATATCAATTCTCAGCCCTTGAGCTTCACAGGAGTCGCGGGGAAACCCGTTACTCCTCCGCCCCCTTAACGGGGTAACCCCAACCCACCTACTCCCAGAGGGAGTGAGAAAGAGGTGGGGAAACCCGCACACCTTGAGGAAGATGTTGAGGGATGCGTTCAGTTGCCTGTCCAGGGTGAAACCACACCTCTCACACCTGAAAGTCCTACCTTTCGGGAAACCCGTCCACATCTGGGGCAGGACTTGGATGTGAGGTGAGGGTTCACCTCCTTAACTAGGGAGCCGTATAGTGGGGCCTTGTACTTCAACACACGGTGGATCGACCTCCATACAGTCCTAGATATTTCCTTAGACAACTTGTCGTCGGCATCTTGGAACATTGACTGTTTGTCCAACTTCTCAACAGCGAACGTCTTCACGGGATACAACTCCAGCAACTTGTTCACGAACTTGTGAACGTAATCTAGGACGCGGTCCCTTTCACGGTGAGAGTACTTCCCCATCAGCTTCCCCCCTTTCCTACCGTGCTTGGAAGCGAAGGACTTGATTCTACCCCTCTTCAACTCCATCCCAAACTTGAGGCTGTACAACTCCCTCATGAAAAACGTGACGAACTTCTCGCCGTCGTAAGCGTCCAGCGTGTAGAGGTTACTGTCAACTGCCAGGAAGTCCAGGGGAGTAAACCGGGGTAATCTGTGACGGAATGGTAGGTGAACCTTGTCCTCCTTTATCACGGGCTCACCCAGTTCAAGCCCTTTGACCCTCCGTGAAAACCAGGTGTGGGACCAGGAGAAGGTAATGTACTGGTGAGGTTTAACAGTTATCCTAACAGTTTCGCCCTCAACCTTCCTGAGCGTTGACTTATCCCTAACGTAAACCTTCTTCAATCTAGGTTTCCTCAACGACGCTCGTCCCTTTTCAGCCCTCCTCCAACCCCTCAACATTGAGCGTCGCTTATTGCCTTGTCAGCGTAGTGGGAAGCTAGGACGTTGACCTCCTCAAGCTCGTCCCTCAACCCCTTGTAAACCTCCTTCTTCTCGGGGAGGGTTATCTTGACCTTCGTGAAGGTTTTCTTACCCTTTTTAACTCCTTCCTCTCCACCTTCGTCTTTTCCCACAACCAGTCTAACGCTTTTTGTAGTAATGTCTTATAGTTCTCTAGTAATATCCTGCTCTCCTCCCCCTCGTCGTTCTTCAAGGAGTACGTTAGGTAGACGTACTCCTCCTCTGGTGTAAAGTTTCTAAGTCTTAATTTCCTCGACGCACTTCCTCACCTTCTCATACTTGTGACTCCCCATTCCTTGCAATTTCTCGCTGAACGATACCAAGATGGAGGTTAGGTCCTCTATCAACTCTTGTTCTGGTGTTTTGTCTTCCTTGTTTAGCGCGACTATTTCACAATTGTGTGCTCTGCATACTTCCTCCACTATCTCGAAGCCGAACCTCACCAGCCTGTCCGGGTAGGCTATGATCACTTTTGATACCTCGTTGTTAAGTATCATTCTCAGCAACTTGAGGAACCCCCTCCTCTTCACGTTC
>NZ_JH597755.1:0-5676 GCF_000243315.1 Metallosphaera yellowstonensis MK1
TCACAAGTTCAAAGTAACCAGAGTAACGTGTACGTGAGTATCGCAATACTAATTGTGGGACTAATGGTGGCTTTGTACATCTGGGTAAGTGAGAGGAGGAAAGGTTGAGAGCGATACTATCTAGTGGGGAAGGGTGACTTACACGTCTGTCCATCCTTCGCGTCCTGGACCTGAGAATGCAATGGACGGGGGTTTGTGATCCAGCAGTACGGGGCTTTTCGTTAACTGCCTTGAAACCAAGACAAAATCTAAAAAGTGATGTGACCCTCAATTTTCTCTGGTCAGCAATTGTGGGAATCTTAGAGAGGTAATACAGGAAAGTCGGTATTAGCGAGAAGTTTTTTGACGTCGTCCTGCTGAGAAGGTGCGGAAAGGGATCGATCGAGTTCGCTAGGGAGAGGCCGGTCAGGGAGGTCAACAGGCTGGGCGTGGTCAGGGGAGGAGCAGGAAGGTTAATTAGCGCTAGTCCTCATGATCCCGGTAGGTGGGAGGGCCAGCGTGAGGAACGCGGCCGAGACGTTCGGGTTGGACTACTCAAACCTGCTGGGGGCGTTGGGAGAACTCGACGACACGTGGAGGGACTGGAGGTCCTGTCAGACTGGTGAAGGGTCAGGTGGCCGTCATCATAGACGACACCGTGGACCACGACGCTCCAGGGGGAGGGACGTGAGCCCCCGAGAACTACTGGATCTACTGCCACACCCACGGGAGGTTTGAGAGGGGCGTGCAGCTCCTCACGGTCGCCATAGTGGACCTCTCCACGGGCAGGACGTTCATGGTGGGGGCCTTCCCCTACGCCGTGAGGAAGATGTTGGATTTGGGGATGGTCGCCGAGTTCAAGACCAAGAGTTGGACGTGCTCAAGGGGCGCTTCCGCGTGTCCAGGGTCGTCTTCGACTCGTGGTACTGGTCCGAGAAGCTCGTGACGGACAACGTGGTGTCTGAGCTCAAGTCCAACCGGAGGCTCCTCAGGGTCGAGTCGGTCCAGGGGACCCTCGAGGAGGTGGAGGGACACCTCCGAGTGGGAGACCTACCCCCCGGAGTCTACTACGCCGACCTGACCCTGGGAGACCGAGTGGTTACGGTAAAGTTGCTAGTCCGGGAATATAAACGTGACTCCGGGACACACGCCAGGTACCTCTACACGACCGACCTCTCGCTCAGCGAGGAGGAGATCGAGGAGGCCTGGAGGATGAGGTGGGAGATCGAGGAGCTCCACAGGGACGTCAAGGCCCTGGGACTGGAGGACTCCTCGTTCTGGAGGAGGGAGAGACTCCAGGGCTACCTCACGATCTTCACCATCATGACCAACGTCGTCAGGGAGCTGGTGGGGGAGCTTAACCTGAGGAGCGTGGAGGCGTTCCTCAGGTTCGTTGAACGTCATTTAGGCGGACCACCTGGGCTGATGAAAATCTTTAAGTTACGTTAAAGTCCCATAACTGCTGTATATTAATTTATCAGAATGTCTTTGTGAGGCGTTATCGCTTCAAGGTATTGTTCAATCAAGCTGATTTTAGGTCTTTATTATCTATGTCCACTCCACAATTTTTTATCATTATAAATATACTCTCTTGTATCATGAAAGTACGACACTTCTTTTTGGGTACTAAATACCTTGTATATTTTACTTAGTTTATTTGGTTTAAACTCGTCGTCGTCCTCTAGAAATGCCAAAATTTCACCCTTTGACTCTTCAATTCCTACGCTAACTTGCTCCCCATAGCTAGGAGTATCATATATAATATTTTTATAGCCTAATTTTGCAATATAATCGTCTATGTCTTTATCTTCAAAGTTCTTAACTATAACCACTTCATATAATCCTTTATCTAATAACTGAGTATAAACGCTCCTTATTGCGTTTTTAAGGAACTCTTTTCTATTATAAGCTGATATAATTACGCTAATTAACATTTAGGAGTATAATACATAAGCGGTTAATAAATTTTTTATTACACTATAGATTAATTTATGAAAATTTTGTTCGCATTAATTAGCACGGGACTAACCGGCGGAGTTAGATATATCTTTGAAGTAGCTAACGGGTTAAAGGATAAAGGTTATGATGTGAAAAATAGTTGCTTTGACCGGAGATCATAGTTGGTTCAAGAATTTAAGGGCAGAAGTTATTTATAAGCCATTAAACTTAAATACGTTTAGTTCGGTAGTGTACGCTTTTTACAAGTTTTATAGATACGTTACTCTACGAAGTGCTAAGAGAAACCCTTATGATACTTTTCTTTTAATTTCGTCTAAACTCGGTGTAAGACCGGACATTATTATTGAATTAGCTGAGTTAATCAGAAGCTTTGACTCAGACGTTACTGTTGCGACTTATTACTTGACAGCGTTCTCAGTTTGGTTTTCACAAAATAAAAAACCCATTTTATTTGATGCAAGACTTTCCAGAACTGGTAGAGGGAAATGAAGGAAAGTTAGGCTTAAACATGTTTTATCACTCGCTAAAGTTACCATTCTCTTTTATAACAGTCTCTTCTTACGCTAAACAACTAATTGTGGAAATAATCCTACAGCGAAAGTTACCATAGCGCATCCCGGAGTTGATTTGAACATTTTTAGACCAAGAAGAATGAATAGCCAAAATCAGAAGAAGAGGGTTATGGTAATATTAAGGGGGTCTAGGTTTAAAGGTGACGAAGTAGCACTGGAAGTCTTAAAGAACGTTAATAAAAAGGTTCCTATTCATGTAGTTTTTGTTGGAGGTAAAAGTCTTTTTAGGCATTATTCAAAGACTATAGGATTAGACTTCGAATACTCAGTATTTTCTAACGTATCAGACGAAGTCCTTGCTGAACTTTATTCGTCATCAGATGTTTTTCTCCATACATCTTATGCTGAAGGCTTTGGTTTACCTCCATTAGAGGCTATGGCTTGCGGAACTCCAGTAGTTATGAGTGATAATAAAGGTTCTAGGGATTACGCTATAGATGGTTTTAATACGTTAATATCGCAACCTGGCGACGTTAAATCCTTGTCAGATAATTTACTGAAAGTGATTCAAGATGATAAACTGAGGGAGAGAATGATAGAGAATGGACTAGAGACTGCCAAAAAATTTACATGGGCAAAAACAGTAAAGAATTTTGAGAAAGCTTTAAAAGAAATAAATTAAGTTATAAAATAGTATAATAAAATTGTATTAATTTCTGGTTTACTGTTATTGATTTACTGTAGTAAATGTATAAGTTTTAATTGTTATAGAGCTTATTTTTATAGTTTAAAATACATCATTTCTACTCTTTGTTAACAGCTGAGTTGAACGGTTTAATTTAGTATCGTGCCAGATGAGGGCAAACTATCTTCAAATCACATTATATGCGTCGTCAATATAGGTTACGCTTGGGTTCAATAACTGTAAACGTATGAGGACTTTGATAATTCGTTTCTCAAAAAATATTAACTGGTAATTTAAGCTATACTTGTGAAGTCAGCAGTAATAATTACAGTTTACAAGAGGTATAAGTATATTGATGAAGCGTTAAACTCAGTTTTATCTCAAACAGTCAAACCAGATCAGATAATTATAGTAGCTGACAATCCGAAGATGTTGAACAACTCTATAAATGCAACTGTGATTGAGGCAGATTATCCACAATTAGGAAAGAAGATGTTTGATGCAATTAAGGCTCTAAGAGATGATATTGACATTGTATATTTCCTTGAGGACGATGATATGTTTCATAAAAATAAAATTGAATATATAAATAAAATTTTTGAGAAAAGAAGAGATATAGTAACCGTTCATAACTCAAGGAAATTAGTGGACGAGAACGGTATTGATTTAAATTATGAATTAGATAAAATTCCATTTGAAATTGAGATAAGGAAGGACAATATTGTTCAGATAATTAGGGAAAATTACTTTCTTTTAAGCAATAATAGTTCTCTTTCTATAAGAAAAGACACTCTAAAAAAAATTAAAAATTATATAGCTCAAATCGATATATCAGTTGATTTAGTAATAATATATTTTTCATTAGTTTTCGGAAAACTATTACATATTCCTGAGAAATTAACTTATTTCAGAGTAGGTTCTGGTTCGTCTACTATTGGTAATACTCATAGTTCTGATGAATTCAATGAAAGAAAAGGGAAAATTGTATGTACCTTTAATAGAACAGTAAATGATTTATTGAAAATTTATTCTATGCTGCCAGATTGTGAAAGCTGTAAAAAAATAATTAAAAGAGATCTTCTTTATTTATACCTTTATTTAAGTGCTGAAAATAATTTCGTTAACTGCGATTATAAGGTTAAAGTTCCTTCTTTAGTTCGCATTTTTGTTTTAACACTAGACTATTATCTTAAAAATATAATATCGACAAAAGATCTTTATAATGTTACAAAAGGGGTTTTAGCGCAACTAATCTTAGGCAAAAAGAAAGTATCTGAGATGAGAAGCAAAAAGGGATATTAACCGTTGACCGGACTTACATAATTTTTAGAACGTAAATGTTCTTTTATATACTGGAACTTATTCCTATTATTATGTCATGCTATCAATTGTTATTCCTACTTCCAATGCTGAGGATACAATTGGTGAGTTATTAGAAAGCATTAAAGCTCAAGACTTCCATGACGATTATGAAGTAATCATAATAGACAACGGTTCTAAAGATAAGACCGAAGAGATTGTAAAAAATACATAGACCACTTACCGATAAGATACTATAAATATGAGGGAAAAACTAGGTCATGCAGGAGCTATAAATGAAGGAATAAGTAAAGCTAAAGGAGAATACATTTTAATTTTACACGACGATCTAGTTCTAGGAGATAGAGACTGGATTTCAGTAATGCTTGAAACGGTCAAAAAAGATGAAAGGATTGGCATAGCTTCTTCGCTTTTCATTACCCCAGTTAAAAAACTCAGGAGTACGGTTAATAAAATATTCTCCTATATTTACATACTAGGGTGGCACGATAAAGTACCTAACTTGCCTATAATGGAAGTACTATATAGCGGGCTGAATAACGATCTTATTAGAAGAGAAGTTATAGAGAAAGTCGGCTTGCTTGATAACTCATATAAATACGGTATGCACGACATAGATTTTGCTGAAAGGGTTAGAAGAGCCGGATATAAGATTGTATTAAATCCTAAAGTACATGTGGAGCACTTACTTTCTTATTACCAAAAATCGTTAAAATCTCATTTGGTGGGCGATTCAGGGCTCCATTGCGATTTCTATTTGTTTCTATAGAATGAAAGTGACTTAATTGATCCTACATCAGTAACACTAAAAAGGGGACGAGCGCTAGGTCATACCATGAGATCTCTATCCAATCACGTGGTGACCTCGCTCGTCCCCGAGTTACTTGGGAAGGACGCGCCATTAAATGAAATAGCTGAGATCGAGAGGAGGGCCCTGGAGGAGAGGAGGACCTCCCCCAGGTACGTCAGGGGGAAGGAGGTGAGGAGGAGGGGTTACGCCAGGTACAGGTTCTTGAAGGAGTTCAAGGTCTCCCTCCGGGCGGTAGACCCAAAATCACCTCCTTGAAAATAAATCTATATTATTAATAAGCGGTTCTATTGATTTAAGTAGAAAATCTTTTAGATAGAATAAATCATCAGAAAACAAGAGTATTAGGAGTAACCTGAACTCCTCCCTCCTCACCTCCCCTTGAACACGGTGTACAGGGAGTAGAGGACCAC
>NZ_JH597755.1:5776-19424 GCF_000243315.1 Metallosphaera yellowstonensis MK1
AAAGGCATCTATTATCACTGTATTAAATTCCTCTATCTCTTTATCAACCTTTCTTTTTTATAAAAGTGGAGTTGTATTGCATCAGTGGGAGGAAATTTCGGAAGATCTTTCCCTATGACTAAAAGGTCGTAATCACTGTATATTTTGAAATCTCCTCTTGCCCTGGAACCGAATAATATCACAGTGAAATTTTTACTGCATAGGAAATTAACATAGTCCTTGAACTGTTCTTCCTCTTCCTTGTAAATCTGTAAAAGGTCAGAGAATAGATAGTATTTCTTCCATGCATCTGACACACTTCTCACCCTCACTCCTTCCTAATTCAATAATTTCTTCCTCTGGATACCTAGAGCCTAAGTATATAAAAGATAAGTAATCTGCACAATCCAATATTTTATCACTCAAATTAATTTTCTTAACCTTCTCCACCTCCTTTAACAATCTCTTTATAGAATGAGTGTAAATAATAGCGCCTGAGGCCTCTACTAAAATTCCTTTCAATTTCAGCTCTACGGCCATCTCGGAGTGAAAGCAAGCTTCAGGATAATAGCCCTTCTCCAGCAGAAGATATGCGACTTCCTTATCCTTGTCACTCTTCTCAAACCATTTTGCCATATTTAAAGATAGAATCATAGATAAAAAGTTCTATGCTCAAATGATATGACTTGAATGAAAGTATGAACAGCAAGTTTCGTTACTGGGCGATTCAGGGCTCCTTTGCCATTTCTATTTGTTTCTATAGAATGAAAGTGACTTAATTCATCCTACATTAGTACATGAAAAGGGGACGAGCGCTAGGCCATACCATGAGGTGTACAATCACGTGGTGACCGCGCTCGTCCTTGAGGTAGTTGGGGAGGACGCGCCATTAAATGAATGAGATGGAGAGGAGGGCCCTGGAGGAGGCGCAGAGGAGCAGTTGTGGGACTTTCCCTTAAATATCGCCCTGTAATCAAGGTAAAATCTGATAACTGCTGCGCAGAGGACCTCCCCCAGGTACGCCAGGTACAGGTTCCTGAGGGGGTTCAGGGTCTCCCTCCGGGGGGTCGTGTACGGGCTGGAGTGGGTCACGGTGAGGTCGCCCGTGCTGTACAGGGGAGGGGAGAGGGTGAGGACTGGAGTGGAGGAGTTGCTCAGGGAGGAGAGACTGGCGCTCAGGTCCCTCCTCCTGCCCGTGTTGGGAACGCCGAGCTCTGGACCCAGGAGCTGGAGGTGGGGGGACTTCAAGTACGTGGTCGTGGACGGGAAGTACGTGAAGTTGAGGGGAGGGAGGAGGGGGGTCCTCTTAATCGCGTTGGGACTCACTGACCACGGTGTGAGGGCCGTGCTTGACGTGGTCCTGACCAGGGAGGAGGACGTCGTGAGCTACTGGGACCTCCTGGTGAGGCTGTGGAGGAGGTACAACCTCACCCTGGTCGTAGCCGACGGGGCGAAGGCCCTAGACACGGCAATCTCCCGCTCCGGGATCAAGGTCGCGAGGCAGACCTGCCTGGTCCACCTCAAACGGAGGGTGGACAGGAGGGTTAGGGTCTTGCTGGACCTCCTCCTCTCCCTCGCCGAGTCCGTCCCCACCCGTGGCTCTCCCCTCCTCTCCTACCTCCTCGCCCCCAGGGAGCTCTGGCCCCTCCTCAGGTCGAACAACTTGGCCGAGTCCTTCAACTCCCTCCTGGAGAGGAGGAGGTTCGGGAAGTGCCACTCCCCCTGGAGGATACTCCAGATCGCCCGGGCCATAGCAATCAACTACAACCTCTCGACCTGTTATCTCGCTCTTGTAATAATATTACAGGGTTCCTTATTTCTTCGTGAAATGGTCAAATATATTCAATAATTCCTCCATTGAATAAGTCCAAATCAACAGAGATATTACAATTTGCAAAGGAGCCCTGAATCGCCCACAATTTGCAAAGGAGCCCTGAATCACCCAAGAACACTGTGGATGAGCTTCTGAGAAGTCATGAGTTCAGACTTAAAGGCCTGGATTTCACCTATCCTAAGTCAGGGATATATAATTTATTTTACGAAAAAAAGTGATATAATAAAACTTACAGAGCGATAACATATAATCAGTCCATAGTACCGTACATCATGATACTTCTTAGTGACGAATCCGATATAAGGCCTTTATTATAGAGGATTAGATACCCAGTATAATTCTCTTCTACATAGGCAATATATCCATAATGTACTGGAAACTGAAGAGGAATGGGATAAGTCCAATTTGTGTCAGTAATGATTATAGGTTTCCTTAGTTGCCCTTCAAAATTAAAGCTCTGCAATATTCCTGGCACGTCGGAGTTGGCCACAATCTGGGTAATATAGGGTAACCTCCAATTATATTCTATAAATCCTAGGATCGAGTAACCTGAGAGGCTGTAGTTGTTTATCCATCCTTCCTTAGAGTAGGGGGAAATTATCAGTAATGGTACTCTCTGTCCTAAAGTGGAGTAATTCGTTATTCCGTACTTGCTTAGGAAAGGGGAGTAGCCCTCACCGTAGGTGTAAATTATTGGAGGAGGGATCTGATCGTAGAATCCTCCGCCCTCATCGAAGGTCACAAATATTACAGAAGTGTTCCAGTATGGGCTCTTCATGATTGCATTTATTACATTATACAAGTTAATCTGAGAAATTGTCAAATTAGCTGGTGGATGCATATCTAAGCTATCAGGATGGGTATCATAACCCGTACCTCCAGTGAACATAACCCAGGATACTGATGGTAGTTCTCCGTGTTGTAGGTCAAAGAGGAACTGTGACGTATTGAAGTAATGTTCCTTGAAGCCAGTAGCATCACTGAAAACCTCAAGTGGAAATGGAGCTTGGGCATTCTCTGGGGTGTAACCATAATCAAAGTAGCCCCATGATATATTATAAAACGATAATTGATATAAAATTGAATTCTGCAGCGGTATTATGCCCGTTATCTTGTCATCTTCTGTGAGCTGGGTAGGATAACCTGTAAGATAAGCGACTCTATTGGGTTGAGTGACGGATAAGACAGGCGAGAAATAACTATCTGCGAGAACATATTCTTCTGCGTAGTCCCAGAAGAGTGGAACCTGCTGATATGATAAGAATGTTAGAGATTGGGGGCCTGAGAAGTTTAAGAAGCCATTCATGGCGCCGTAGTTCCAATCCGAGTGGTAGATATAGTACCCCTCACCGGGATTTTTCTGAATCACTTCTGGAGCATAATGAAGGCCGGATATGGACTCTCCGTAGTTATAATTTGATGAACCATTGTTTGAGAAAATAAGGTTTACAGGCTTCATTACATTGTTTGTCACATTATTGAAAATTTGTGGAATACCATAGGGATACACACCAAAGATGTTATCAAACGCATGATTTTCAAGTATGAGTATAATAACGTGCTTGAACGGAGTTGCTGTGTAGTTATTCTCATAGGTGGTTGAATAGTTATAGACCGGATGTAATTCACATGGTAAAATTTGATCCTTATCATGACTACTCGTCATGGCCATTCGATTTGCGTAAATATTTAAGATGGATAGAATAATTATTGTTAACATTACTATAAATAAGGCAGGCTTATTTCGAGGAAGTTTCATTTATATTCACTCCCGCTTACAGTCGTACTTAATTTGACAATTCAAGTCAGCCTCTATAATAGCTTTGCTATTTTCTCTGCTTTGTGGTCTTGTCCAATATTATACATTGGAGCAAGCACGACGAGAACGTGATCAAGAGGTTCGAGTTGGTGTTCCCGTTTTACATGTTCGAGCAATGGTTGGAGCTTCTGGAGGGGAACAGGTACGCGATTAAGCCCTATAGAGCTTGAGGGAGTTCGACGGGTTCTTGGCCTTCCTGCACCTGTTCCTCCCGTACAGGGCGGTGGAGGCGGCGTTGGGGGCGTGGGAGAGGCTAAGGTGATCCCGACCACCTGGAATACCACACCGTGTGGGAGAGGGTCGGGAAGGTCGAGCTGTCCCCGAGCCGGGGGACGAGCTAGAGGTGATGGCTGAAGCTACCGGGGTGAGCAACGACAGGGGAGGTCAGTACGTCGTGGCCAAGTGGGGGAAGAGGAGGGCGTCCAAGTTCCTGAAGGTGGAGGTCGTGATGAACGGGGAGGACCTGGAGGTGATGAGCGCCGAGGTGGTCGAGAGAAGTCCAGTCAGCTGTCAAGACCGTGGAGTAACTGAAGGCCCAGGGGAGGTGAAGTTCTAGGGAAGGCCTACTACGTCGACGCGATCTAGCCACGGGATTTGAGGTCGTCTCTCCCAGGGAGAACGCCTCCACGACGAGGGGCCACCTATCGAGAAGCGCGATCAGGGAGTTCAGGAGGTTGGGCTACAAACGCTGGAGGGACGAGGTGAGCTACTGTAGTAGGTGGCTCATCGAGTCCCTGTTCTCTGCCGTGAAGAGGATCTTCGGCGCGAGGGTCGGGGCTACCACTCTCGCAGGTCCTCGAGGCTAGGCGGAGTGGGCCTACTCCTAGATGGTCCACTTGGCCAACTCGATCGTGTAGAGGGCCCCAGGAGTCGAGGTCGAGGGATGACCTGCGAGTTCAGGTAGAATATATTAATTTTCTAAAAAATACGTTTAATCTAATTTCACTACTTGAAATAAAGCGAAGTAGGATACAAAGCAGTAGCATCTTGAATAGTTCCAGATATATGTTAGCCCTGAAGTCCATGAATTGGATCTAACTAAAATCGCTTCCTAACACTGTGATTTTTAATCTAGCATGGAACCATGAAGAAAGAAGAACAGTCGTCAAGTTCCATTCAGTCTACCTCACGATAGAACAACAAAATTAATAATCTAAACCTGAAGTATTAATGTGATTCAATTCACATGAAACAGGAAACCCAGTCAAATTTAATGGAGGGGAAGACAGTTGAAGACGCCGTTCAGACACTAACCAAGAGAGGCATGAGTAAATCAGACGCTATAGATACAATTAGAAGGCAATATGAGGTCCAAACCTCGTTCACGGCCTCATTTCTCATGACTCAGATCTCTTCAGCAATTCTAATCCTTATATTGTATCTCAATATACCTGATTTATCTTTCATAAAAATGGTAATTGGTGGAATCTTTGTGATATTCCTGGCGGGCTATAATCTTCTCCAACTACTATATGTTAGATCAGACAGGCTATTCAACGGGCTCGAGAAACTCTCCTTATCACTTGGCCTTGGTTTCGTGAGTGTCAGCCTCATAGGTTTACTCCTAGATTTTACCGTCGGTATTAGTCTATACTCCGCCACATTATCAGTAGTAATATTTGTAGAATTAATGTCAATAATGCGATATGAATTGGTGAGACGAAATGAACTATAAGTGGTTACCGATAGCCCTAGCCATAGGATATTCAGTTATAACCTTAGTTTTATCCACAGTAGGCGTAGTTCAGCTGAGGGTATATGTCATGACCTACACTGTGTTAAGCCTGCTCATAGAAACCCTATTTTACCCAATTCCCAGGGATACATCAATAATTGTTGGGGCTATCAATGCTTTCTGGATTTCATGGAGCATTTATTACATTTTAATAGCTTTAGGTGTCATAAATGGCTAAACCTATTAGCTTCGGATTTCCAAGAAGCCTTGTTATAAAGAACAAGGTTGACGTCATACTAACTTTGATGTTATTGGCCAGCATTGAGTTGACCCTCTTCGTAACATTAACGGTATCTATCCCCAACTATGATCTCCTTAAATATCCTCTAGGGTTGACACAACAGCTACCCTTTTCCTATTGGATGGCGGAGTTCCTCTCTATATTTACTCTAGTTCTATGTATAATTAACTATAATAAGATGAATATAAAGATATTTAATCTCATTACTGCAATAGATTATCTACTCATAACCTTCAACAGCTTCTTTATTTTTTATTTCATTAATCCCGTTTTTATTTTGAGTAGAGATGAGCTAGGGCACGCGGCCGAGGTTTTCATTTTACTCACTAATAAAAATACTTTTGCCGTGAAAGGGATCTATCAATCAGATTATCCGCTCAGCTACATCTATGGGGCCATCTCCTATCTACTCTCTGGTATCTCCCCTTCGTTTCTTTTCTTGTATTTATCTCCTATATTTTTCCCTATATTTCAGAACCTCACGGTGTACGCTTTCATACGTCTATTCGTGAAGTCCCCTATGTCTGAAATTGGTGCATTGATCTACACCCTCTCCTCAATGCCGTTCTTTGTGGCTGAGTGGTCCCCCCAACTTATGTCCTACAACCTCTTGTTCCCAATGTTCTTGGTCATTGGCATGATTATTAAACGGGGAGGGGTTCAGTTGATCCCATTAATGATACTGTTCTCTATCCTTACTGGTTTGACGGACATAGGTACTTTCGCATCATCCCTCGTCGTAATATCAATCATGATGGTCTATCTAGCTAAGAAATGGGGAATCAATAGCAGGTTAATAGGATACTCAGCCTTTGCGACAGTCTCAGCCTACGTCTATTGGGTTTATTTCAACCCTTTGGCCTCCGGAGCAGTTAGCGGTGACAAATTCCTCATAACCAACTTCATCAACTTCATCAAGGACATATTTTTCCCTCAAACTTCAACAAATCTTGCATTACCGACACAGAACTTAGTGGCCACATTCGTTCCTCCCTCGCCTTATCACTTCTATGGCGTATTGAGTAAACTATTGGAAGGAGGAATTTTCCTGCTCTTCTCTATTTTTTCTTTTATTCTGTTACGAATACGCAAACAACTAAACCCAGACTTAAGGTTGATCTTTCTCATAGGTACAGGCCTTCTCGTAATGCAGTCTGCTATAGGAATTGCCGACAACGTTAGCAACGTGCTCACTCGCATGATTCCGCAGACCATGGTATTTTATGTCATATTTATTTTAGTTTATCTACTTTACGTCAAATTAAATAAAAGGAAGGTTGTAGGATTCCTGTTCTTGGCCTCGCTGATACTCAACGCTCCCTTATCTATACTCGGATACACGACTATAGCCACCTCTGAACACTCACCACAATCTGCGTTCTATGGTGGAATGGTTTTAGCAAAATATGGTCTCTCCACAATATCTACTTATGACTTTTACAAGGAACTTTACATTTATCAAGGAAACATTATACCTCCGATGAGTCTTAGCGGTGGGAGTCTAAAATTTGGAGGAGATTACGTGGAGACTTTATCTCTGTATTTCAACGGACCAAACCTGAAAGGTTACTATAACTATTATAATGGCTTAGTAGCTAATTATACGATAATATATAGTTCAAATGACGTAATTATTGCGATCCCAGGCATATCATAATATTGTTTTGTAAACTTCATTGATTTTTTGTGCTACATTCCCCCAGCTATACTGCCTGGCTATCTCTAACGCGTTACGAGATAACCTCTCTTTTTCGTCCAAACAGGATTCCAGTGCCTTCGATACGTCCTCTGGAGCAGTGGGAGTTACAGTGAAACCGTTGATGCCATCCCTAACTACAATACTGTTGGCTGTGTTTTTAGCCACGACCGACGGAAGTCCCGCTGCTAGGGCATCCATCAAGGCTGTGCTTATGCCACCATCGCCAAAGGAATCGCCTATCATGACGAATGCGTCAGAGAGGTGGTAAATATCTTTCCTCTGTTGATAAGGCACGGGACTCATAAAGATGACCTTCCCTTCGAGCCCTAGCGTGGTGGTTAGTTTAAGCAGCTCTTCCTTAAGATATCCCCACGATAACAGAAGTAACTTGGCCCTATTATGGGTAGCTGAAAATTTCTTAAAGGCCGTCAACAGTTCAGGCAATCTCTTGCCCCTTACTAATTGACCTACATAAAGTATGATTATATCGTCTCCTCTAAAACCATATTTCTCCCTAACCTGTCCCTTTTCATTAACTGGTCTAAGATCGTCGACATCTACCCCCATGGGTATCACATGGACATTTTTGATCCCGAATCTTACTTTTACCTCCTCTGCGATTATACCGTTCGGAACAATATAGGCCAATGCCCTCTTATATAAAAGACGTCCGTAAGTAGCTCTGAGTCTCCTTCGGAGACTAGAACTTTCCCTTAACGTGCTTGCCCCTATTATGGTGACTATCTTTCTAATAGGAAGAAATTCTATGGATGCATAGTATCCACCTACGGCATGTACCACATCTGCAGTTTTCAACCCTTTCGCCTCCTTCAGTGCCGCCAACATGAATCCTAAATGATATCCTAAAGCACTACGAACGCGTGGTACTGCAACATACCTGACATAATAATTGTCCATAATCCTCCTTTCTCCAGTTCTTTCCCCTATCTTTAACCCAATGACTTCATGTCCCAGTCTAGCTAGACTCTTTCCCAACTCATAAGAGTACACCTCTATCCCATCCCAGGGACTAGGTGTAGATCCAGGCAACAGGACTACTCTCACAGTAAATGATTTAATGTAGGGGAATATATAAAGAATATCACAAGGATGAAATCCATGCTAGTGTCGGTTATAATTCCAACGTCTAATGGAGCACAAACCTTGGGGAGAGTATTGAGATCAGTTCTATCTCAAGACTACGAAAATATGGAGATACTAATCATAGATAACGGATCTAAGGATAATACTGAAGAGTTGGTGAAGGGGCTGTTGACTGAATCAAATAGACAGATAAGATACTACAAATATCCACATAAACTTGGTCACGCTGGGGCCATAAACGAAGGAATAAAAAGGGCTCTTGGGAAAATGATTATCGTTCTACACGATGATGTGGTGTTATGTCAAAATAATTGGGTCTCAAGTATGATCCAATTGTTTGAGGACCAGAGAGTAGGGGTAGCTTCATCACTCTTCATCACAGATCCTAAAGATCTAAAGGGTATAGATAGGGTTTTCTCGTACGTTTACATATTGGGTTGGCATGAACCCAGTGATAACCTACAGGTTCAGCCGGTCATGTACACTGGTCTTAACAATGACGTAATTAGGAGAGAAGTCATAGAAAGAATAGGGCTCCTAGATAATACGTACAAGTATGGAATGCATGACCTGGACTTTTCTGAGAAAGTAAGAAAATATGGATGGAACATAGTTTTAAACTCAAAGGTTTATGTAAAGCATCTCCTGTCATTTTATCAGAGGTCTTTGAAATCCCACATCATCAAGGCGTGGCAATACGGTTTTCCCTCCTATCTCATCTTGAGAAGATATAGGTATTTGCCGAACTTAGACAATTTATTGTTCTTTCTAAT
This sequence comes from Metallosphaera yellowstonensis MK1, assembly GCF_000243315.1. Taxonomy (GTDB): domain Archaea; phylum Thermoproteota; class Thermoprotei_A; order Sulfolobales; family Sulfolobaceae; genus Metallosphaera; species Metallosphaera yellowstonensis. The sequence goes on from NZ_JH597755.1 coordinate 14,961, forward strand.
GCTAATACTTTTCTTTGCTTCTTTTATTATTCCTTTCAAGTTTGTTCTATTTACATCATTGATTTTGTTGATTCTTTCCTTTTTCACGGAACAGCCAAACTTCTACGGTAAATCGAAGTTTTGGATACGTTTTAGGAAAATATTAATATCTTTTGTGGTTGCCATTGCTTTAGTCTTAATCTGGAAGAACATGTTCTTCATTGGAATTGGAATGACGGTACCCTTATACAGAGCCTTAAATAACGCTCTTATCTGTCACAGGGAAACTAAAGACCCGAGGTGTACGTTACAAGTCCCATTCTTCTATATTCTGTGGTCTCTGATTAATGGAATAGCAGTATCCTCAGGAATTTTTATTTTTCCAATAAGGAACGGTATAGAGAGACTAAGTCCCCCATGATCCTCTCGCTGTTGAACTTATTGGAAATATTTTCCCTAGCCAGTACACCCATCTTTCTAATTTGATCCCTGGGTATTACAGAAACCTCGTATATCGATTTGGCAAATTTTTCCAAGTCGTAAACATCTACATGAAACCCGTCTACTCCGTCCGTTACCTGTTCCACTAGTCCACCGTTACCTTTGGTGACCATTACGGGTCTGCCTGCCAGCATGGACTCTGTGACTACCCTGGCCCAAGTGTCTGGAACTAATGTAGGAACGACCACAACATCGACGTCTCTTAAGAACTCTCCAACCTGTTTCACATACTTCTCGTAATTAAGCCTGGGTGTTAGTATAACCTTTCCTTGAAGCCCCATAGTTTTAACTTCTTCTACCACTCTAGGTTCTTCGGTTCCTCCGGGTACCTTTAACCGTATGTTAGGATTTAACTTGAGAGCCTTATGAAACGCGCGGAGCAATTGGAATATTCCCTTCCCTTCATCTGGATAGCTGAGATACGCAAAAGTGAAGGTGTCTGAGGGTTCATATGTCGCATAAGTTATGAATGGAGATAAGGCATTTATGTTTATTATCTTTATCTTCTCCTCTGGAAAGTTGTGCTCTACTAGTACATTCCTAACAATATTACTAACCGCAATAATTGAGTCGGCCTTGGATACGTTTTCTCTTATCTTCTTCAGTTTCCTCATCGCATAGAAAGCCTCACCTGGGCTTCCTAGTTTCCTGAGGCCTGTCCTCTTTCTTGCGATGCACGACGAGATGTTTTTGAAGCCTGAACATCCACAATCTGGATTTTCCATTGAATTAAAATAACACGTTACCCACCAATATTGGATATTTATTACAGTTTTCACATTTTTTGAGTTGGCTACAGGTATAACTCCGTGCCAGGCGTTGGCTATATGTAGAATCGAGTCCTTTGGTTTAGGTGAAATTAAATCAAACACATTATAAGAATAACTTCCATTTATCACCGTTTCCATTCCAAATATCCTGCTTCTTGGAGGTGATGGTAATACACTATACTCAGAGTCAAATGTTGTAAAAATCTCTGAATCTATACCTAGTTCTCTTAACTTCTGATAGACTATGAGCATAGTGGCGAAAGTACCTCGTTGAGGAGTCTCAGTCAGTATTGAAACTTTCATGATGATTATAGTTTCTTATTATGGCAAATAAAATCTTTCTATATAGTTTCCGCTATTATAGGGTCTCGATTAAGCTCTTTGCTTTCTTCTGCTCTTAGAGTCTAAAAGTGCCGCGTATCCTCCTTGGTTCCATCTCTTTAACCACTTAGATACCGTACTTACTGACATTTTTAATTCTTTGGAGACGTGATACAGCTTATGCCCTTCATACAACTTTATAATTATTAATAATCTCATTTTCACTTTCCCATTCTTCTCCCTTAAATATAGCTTGACAAGATCGTCATAACTAATCCACTTCACTAATTTATAACTTCTCATTATTTTTTATGATTAGTTATTGATGGACGTTAATTAAGATTTCGTATCCTCGCGGAGCATGTGTAACGCCTATTCTTGTTCGATAAGTACAGGCGAGATTGCTAAGAATGGCTTCCATCCTAACTATCATTGTGTCATACTGTTCTAGGCAAAAACTCAACTGCGCAAGCTGAAGGTTGTACTACATGACCATGACTGCCCGCCGGGTTCCTTACGCCTGGGATGATGCAGTAATTTTCTAAGTCCGACACGCCTTACGATCCACTCTCATGTATCACATTCGTAGGCTTGCTCGTCTCCCAGGATCATTTTAGTCTATCCACGACCTTCCTAACTTCAGGCATCATTTTTATCTTGGATCTCTCATTCCCTAAGGGAAGTAACTCATGCATAGATTACTCTGGTCTCGGCCTCACCCATCATATAGATTCCCAACCCATGGAAGAGTAGAAGTGCGAAGGACTTCACCTAGCGGCACAAGACTATGCGAAATATGGAAGTTTCTTAATCTCCTGATAAAAAATTAGAGGACGTGAAGTACGTCTTGATCACCTTGAATTTCCTGACTGAAATTAGTAAGAGGAGATAAGGATTTTTGAGTTTGGCAATCATAGTCTTGGGGCCATTCAGGTTTCCTTTGCAATTTCATTTTGTTTCCGTAACTTGATGCTCTAATAATTGATCCTAATACTGTTGATAATATTAATAGGGGAGGAGCGGTAGGTCCTGCCGTGTTCCAAATCTTAACGACCTACACGACGAGGATGCCCGCGACCTCGGGCGGCGTCGGGGTGGACGCGTCATCGACCGTCCTGCTTTTCCCCGAGATATCACCTAAGCACGCGTTATTAAGGAGGTGGAGGAGATCGAGAAGTTGATGGGGGGACGCGGAGAGGGAGATACCCAGGTACTCCAGGGGGACGTGAAGAGGAAGGGTTACGCGAACTACAGGTACCTCAAGGGGTTCAAGGTCATGGAGGATACGTGCTGGAGTCACGGTGAGGTTGCCCGTGCTATACAGGGATGGTGAAGACCAAGGTGGAGGAGGACCAGGTCCTCTCCGCACTGTTCAATTTCCATTCGATCCTGGGAGGGAAGCTCAACATCGAGCTCAGGAAACCCGAGCTGCACGTGAAGGGTAAGTTCAAGAACGTGATAGTTGACTGGAAGTACGTCAAGCTCAGTGGAGGGAAGCGCTCCTCGCAGCCGTGGGCGTCACCCCTGAGGGTAGGAGAGCCGAGCTCAAAGTCAAGCTGGCTAGGAAGGAGGACCACAGGACTGAGAGTTGCTGGTCAGTCTGTGGAGGAAGTACGACTTCAACTGGTAGTGGCTGACGAGGTCGAGGCCCTAGACGCGGCGATCTCCTCCTCAGGGCTCGAGGTCAGGAGGCAGCAGTACATCGTCCACCTCAAGCGCTCCGCGACCGAGGAGGAGAGGAAGGAGTTGGACGAGCTCTACCTGGCTGAGCGCTCCAAGTTGAGGACCCGTTGTACCTCAACTACCTCGTCACCCCGGAGGAGGGTCAGGAGCTGGTTCAAGTCCAACAGCCTGGTCGGCTCGTTCAATTCCCTCGTAGAGTGTCACAGGTTTGGGAAGTCCCACTCGCGCTAGGGAACACACAGGTCACACTGGCCGTTGCCAATAACTACAACCTTAAACCTGACTTCCAATCATGTAATAATATTATAGCTTACCCTATTCTTATCTGTTCGGGAACATATACTTAATTAATCCTGCATGGAGTTACCCTAATTTAAGAGAGATATTACAATTCGCGAAAGAAACCTAAACGGCCCATAGTCCTGTTACACAAATGATTTATAGAGATAAATAGATTAGATTTACAGAAATTATGAGGTAAAATTAATGTTGTCCCTTATAACATGTTCAATCTACTACGTATATCATGATAAATTTTCTTTACATGTCTGTATTCCAAGAGCAATTTCCTCGTCTCTTCACCTTTTTTGGTTAAACTATAGATTCGATCAGTGGACTCGAATGTCAATAGTCCGCTATTCATCAGTAATTCTAGATACTTCTGTGCCAGTTCAAAGCTAAGATTAGCCCTGTATATCAATTCAGTTTTCTTGCAACCTCTCACGCAAGTCTCTAGTATATCTAGTATTATATCGTATCTATCTCTTTTCCTCCGCTCCATAATAACATATCTACAAAGTTATATATAAATATTACCGAAAAATCATCGGGTGATTCAGGGCTCCTTTGCAAATTGTAATATATCTCTCGGTTTAGACTTATTCAATGAAGGAATTACTGAATATATTTGATCATATCACGAAGAAATAAGGGTTCTTGTAATATTATTACAAGAATGAGATAACAGGTCGAGAGGTTGTAGTTGATGGCTATGGCCCGGGCGATCCTCCAGGGGGAGTGGCACTTCCCGAACTCTCCAGGAGGGAGTTGAAGGACTCGGCCAGGTTGTTTGACCTGAGGAGGGGCCAGAGCTCCCTGGGGGCGAGGAGGTAGGAGAGGAGGGGAGAGACACGGGTGGGGACGGCGAGGGAGAGGAGGAGGTCCAGCAAGACCCTAACCCTCCTGTCCACCCTCCGTTTGAGGTGGACCA
>NZ_JH597755.1:19524-26229 GCF_000243315.1 Metallosphaera yellowstonensis MK1
TCGAGGGAGTTCCCCTGACCACGGTCTACCAGGTCAGGAGGACGGGAGTCAGGGCCTACTCGGGTCTTGTGGGCCTCCCCAAAGTGCTCAAGGGGTCAAGGGGAAGGCCAGGATCTTCGACGAGCTCTGGACGTTCCTCAAGGTCAGGAGAGGTCAGGGGAGGAACGTGTGGGCCTCCCTCGTGGACTGGGTCCCCTTCTTCACGGTCGGGGACAGGGACTACGAGCTCTACCGGCTCCCGGTCACCCCCTGGTGACGTGAACTACTCCGACCAATACCAGGTCCACCAGCCTGGACAAGCACGTCACGGGCAAGGAGCACAACGCGTAGAGCTTCAACTCCCACCTCAGGTCGACTAGCCAGGCTCGCCAGGGACACCAAGGCCGTGACCAGGAGCTTAGCCCGCTCCAGTACAGCCTGGCCTTGACGATAGTCGGGAAGCCCCACGTCTCCAGGGAGGTCACCCCCCGAACCGGGCCTCCCTGGAGGGGATCAAGGTAATTCAAGAGCCTCATATAATATCACTAACTCTCATCGAATAGGATGACTGCATGAGAACACTCCCGCATCTGAGGTGAACTAGACGCGTGCTACTTAAACACCTCTACTTTGGATTAATTTTTAATCTCTACGGCCTTATTATGATGTGTAACCAAATGAAGATAGGACTAATGGGGTTCGCTAACGTTAATAGAACGTGGAGCTTGGGAAGATTAACGTTCCTGATAGCTCAAGGATTAGAGGAACTTAATAATGATGTGATCCTGGTCTCCAAAGGTCGACTAGAAAACAGTAATTTCAATTCTGTTCAACTTAGAAGGCTTCCTAAGATAAGGGGAAGTGACATTTTAACCGATACCATATCACATCAATTCGCTCTATGGAAGATAGACCTCGACGTATACCACATGTTATATCCCCACGTCAGTTCTTTGCTCGGTATAGTTTTTCCCCAGAAGTTCAAAAGGATCGTGACAGTGCATGATCTCAAACCCTTAATACTTAGGGAATTCCTAAACCGTAAAGAAGCGACAAATGTCGCAATACTGAGACACGTGTTAAGGAGAATTGAGGGAACTATAGCAGTTTCCCACAGTACAAGGCAACAACTGATTGAGTCGCTCGGTATAGATGAGAGCAATGTTTACGTTGTATATAATCCGGTCGATCCTATATTTAGACCATTGAAACAAGAGGAGCGAGATCCCTCTACGCTTCAGGGGCTGGGAAGATATATTTTTAACGTCTCTAGATTCGATAAATTAAAAAATCCACGTAATCTTCTAAGAGCATTTAAATTAATAAGAAGATGTTATGATGATGTAAATTTAGTAATAGTAGGCAGTTGGTGGAGTCATGGAAAGAATATGATAAACCAGGAACTAGGAAACGAAAGCGATCATGTAATTATAAGAGAGTTTGTGGATAACGAGCGTTTGGTTCAGCTCTATAACGGTAGTGAAGTTTTCATTTTCCCTTCATTATATGAAGGTTTCGGCATGCCTTTAGTTGAAGCCATGGCGTGTGGGAAAGCCGTAGTCACGTCTGACAGGTGGTCAATGAAGGAGATAGCATCGGACGTAGGGGTATTAGTGAATCCAGAAGATCCGCAAGATATAGCAGAAAAAACGTGCAAACTTCTCTCGAATAGAATATACAGGGAGAATTTGGGGATCAAGGGGCTAGAGAAGGCTAAACAATTTCATTATCTAAAGATAACTAAGGAATTAATGCATGTATACGAGTCCATAATTAAGAGCTGATCCTAGCAAACTTATTACATACTAAAGCCGACCATCTCTCCAAATTAATTAGGGTAAGCGTCTCATCATAATTTCTCATTCAAAGTACTTTGTGTGCTACTTCAGTTATTCCAACTAAAATGACTAGATAGGACGTGGTCGTCAGGAGAACAATGGATTTCCCAGAATTCTGGGTCATCCCTTGACATTCCCAGGGTCCCTCCCCACGATCAGGTTGGCCAGGTGGGTCATCTAGGAAGGTCCAAAACTTGAGTCGGGCCTCGAGGACTCGACAGGTTCGCCTTGACGACCTCACCGAACGTCTTCTTGACGATAGGGAAAACACCCCACGAGCCACCTACGACCTTCTCTCTGGTCCCTCCAACGGTCGTGACCAGGGCTGAACTCCATGATAGTCCTCCTCCTGGCGGGCTCCTGGTGGACGCGTTCCTGCTGGGAGGGAAGACGACCTCGACTCCCGTGCCGCATCAGCGTCGTAGGCCTTCCCTAGAACTTCAACCCCTCCACGGCCTCGACCGCCGACTCGACCTCACTGTCACCTCGGCGTTCACGACCTACACATCCTCCCCGCTCACCACGACCTCGACCTTGAGGAACTTCGACGCCCTGGTCTTCCGTCACTTCTCGATCACGCACTACCCCTTGTAGTGCTCACGCCGATCACGTCTGCCATGAGCTCCAGCTCGTCCCTCGGCCCAGAATGGCCAGCCTGACCCTCCTCACCCTCTCCCATACCCCGTGCTAGTCGAGACTGGTCGGGACGATCCCTAGCCTCACCAAGGCCCTCAACACCCCCCATCGCTCCGTAAAGCAGGAAGGAGTGCAGGAACGCCTGGGACTCATGGAACTCCCTCAAGCCCTGTAGGACTTCCTGGCGTACCTGTTCCCCTCCTGAAGGAGTTCCCACCAGTGTTCGAACATGCAGGGAACGTGAACTTGAACCTGGTAACCACGTTCTCGTCGTACTCGATTCAATCCGGTTACTTCTCTCGGCCACGAGTGATACTTGGGGAACCGTTCATGATCTTTTGTATAACATTGAACAAAACCCACAAAGCGCATTCAAAGATAGACTTTTTATTTTCAACGAGTATGAATCTTGTGGAGCTTCCGTTAGTAACTGTTGTGATTCCTACGCTAAATTCTGGCAAAACTATCAAAAAGACACTAGAGTCATTAAATGTATTAGAATATAAAAACATGGAAATAGTAGTAGTAGATGGAAAATCCACCGATGACACCATAACAATCATAAAACAGTACTATGGCGAGAGGATTAGGATCGTTACTGAAGGTAAGAGAGGTAGGGGAAGAGCGTATAACAGGGGACTATTGGAGAGTAGGGGAAAATATGTAGCGTTTCTCGATAGCGACGCCACTATAGCGACACCGACCTGGATATTTAAGGCCATAAAGATAATGGAAGAAGACGAAAGGGTAGCCGTAGTTTTTACGAAAGTCCTCGCTCCCAAAGAATCTACCTTCATGCAGAAAAGTATAGACACCTTTCTTTGCAAGGGGTTTACTACAGCGAACGGAGCAGTCTATAGGAGAGACTCAGCTCTTAAGGTGGGAGGGTTCAACGAAAAAATGAATTATATGCAAGAGGACGAATTACTTTATAAATTGGTGAGGGCTGGCTATTCCTTTAGCGTGAACTATGATGATATCATCTATCATTACCACAGGAATACGATCCTTTCTTATATCAAACAGAACATGGAAGCTGCCCTGGGAGCGAAGTTGTATTATAGGTTCACAAAGAACTCTTGGGTTCTTAGAGACGCGTTTGCTAGGATAGCTACAGTCATATTGATGTTAGTTATCATTTCGGCTTTGATATTCTTGGATAAAACAATAATTGCAGTTTCATTATTAATTTTGGGATACCTTGTATTAGCACTCAAGGTAAACTCAGAGACATGTAAACAATATAAGCACTCCAAGTTCGTGCTCATGGCTCCGTTCTTCATATTACTTTCCATGTTGGGATTTTCAATAGGGTTTTTTACTAAGAGTGGAAAAGAGGCTGAAAAGTAAGATGCAAGCCTATAATATTTCCCAGTTTATAGCAACATATAATAAAATTTACACAGATTATGTGAGACAGATGGGGATCGATAGTGTTCTTATATACTTAGTGGTCTTAGGCATCCCTATATCGATTTTTCTTATTTTATATTTCTTTTCTCCAATATTAGTTAAATATTATAACCTAATCTGGTACTCATTTAACAGAAAAGCTAGGATTACGCGTCAGAGAAACAAGGAATCAGAAGGCTTTTCCACTGGAATAGTCGTAGGTTTGTTGATCCTACTCTTATTCTCCGTGTTTGGCTACATTTTCATCAACTCTCTGGGTGGCGAACATTTCACTGACATGCTTATGTTGAATAGCCAGGGAACAATTGGAAAATATCCAAATTATGTTCAGATATATCAGAACAACTCCGTCTATCTTGTAATACAAAACCATGAGGGTAGACCCATGTTATATCAATTGGAGGTTATAGTAAATAATGGAACGTCTAACTCCACATTAGATACCTTGTATTTTATTATAATGAATGGCCACTCATTGACTATCCCAGTCAACTATACATTCTATTCTGCAGGAACGTATAAGGTAATGTTCTTGTTATACAGCTACGACCCACACTCTGGAAAGTTCGTCTACGATAACGTATTTACACAGATACCAGTGAGTGTAGAAACGTAATATCCGGGATTAGACTGCAAGGATCAAGATACGAGTGCTTTGTGGTCTACTCCAATTTTTATCAGGAGTAACGTTAAACTTATTTTCAATTCAACACTAAATTTTGAAATCAAGAAAACTCACTGGGCTCAACGCCTAAGAAAATTGAACAGTCCCACAAAGCATCTTACGAAAGATTACACTACCTAGATGTTATAATAAAGGCTCTTCATCTATCATCAGTTCTCATCTGTTTAGACAATTGGAACCGTGGTATAGTAAAAGCATATGAATATCCGTTAACTCCTAAGGCTCATTAAAAATATCAATCAGGTTTCTCTATCATTCTTTCAGTTAAAAACCCTCCTTCCCCATATCAATATTCGGTTAAGGAAGCCAAGGTCACAGCCCATTATAGTGCAAATATAATAATTAAGTTTTCGATTTCTATATCAAGGTTAAAAATGAGGAGAGCTTTAGTCATCATGCCTCCACTGATTTTCAGCAGTGAAGCGGTAGTGGCTCTTTCGTTCCTCAAAGCACTCAAAGAGTTCGGAATCGCAGATATCTCTTGTGTTTATGAGAAGGAACCTGATACTAGGTACCTTACAGCGATGCCCAAGAATCTCACGGATGTCTTGTCTGATACCAAGACCCTTAACCTAAAATTGATTAAGGGTCCCCTTATTTCTCCCCCATTAAATTACTTTTCTCTGAAGTCGACTGCTTTACTCAAGAGATTTGACTACATTCTCAATCTCTATTTTAGAGAATATCCCATAGGAATGAACATCAATTACGTCCTTTATCCACATCCACTCCTCTACAAGACAAATAAGGTGAGGGAAAAATATACTGGCCTCAAATCACTATATTTCTCTTTAGGCTACTCCATAGTAAGGAAATTGGCTATTTCTGGGCGACTGATCTGTAGCTCCGAATATATAAGGAGAGTGTTAAGGGAGACTCAGAACACAGAATGTGAAGTCCTATATCCTCCCATAATCCCTAAGGAGGATCTAAAGGTTAGGGAAAAGATGGACTTAGTAGTGGGGATAGGGAAATACCTTCCTCTTAAACGTTGGGAGGAATTCATTGAGATAGCCAAAAGAGTTAAGTCCGTCAATAGTAGAATCGAATTTAAGATCATTGGTGGGTTAAGATCCGCAGATTCTTCAATGGATTACTTCAGGAGATTAAAGGAATTGGCGACAGGCAGCGTTGAATTACTCACCGACGTCTCGGAAAAGGAGAAATGGGAGATTCTGTCTGAGGCCAAGGTCGTCCTGCATTCTCAAAGGATCGACAATTTCGGCCTCGGGATAGCTGAGGCCATGTATGCTGGAGCCGTACCAGTGTTGTATAGATCGACTGGGCCGTGGCAAGACAATGTCAAAGAGGGAAAATACGGTTTGGCTTACTCATCTGTCGAAGAGGCCGCGGAACATATCCTCAGATTAGCAGGCGATGAAAGATACTTTAAGTTCCTAAGTTCCCTCTCGAAAGAAAGGGCGGAGCTATTTTCTTTCTCAAAGTTCAGGCAAAAGATATTTAGGATACTCGAGGAAGGACATATGGAAAAATAATATTCGGTATAGAGATCCATGGAGGCATCTTCTACAAAACTCATCTTTATCTTCTAGAAAATAAATTCAGGCGATGCGTGAATCTACTTATGTTAAGTGAAGACCGCTCTTTACTTACAAAGGATGTTGATTCACAGCAGTTATGGGACTTTAACGTAACTTAAAGATTTTCATCAGCCCCGGCGGTCCGCCTAAATGACGTTCAACGAACCTGAGGAACGCCTCCACGCTCCTCAGGTTAAGAGCCCCTATCAGCTCCCTGACGACGTTGGTCATGATGGTAAAGATCGCGAGGTAGCCCTGGAGCCTCTCCCTCCTCCAGAACGAGGAGTCCTCCAGTCCAAGGGCCTTGACGTCCCTGTGGAGCTCCTCGATCTCCCACCTCATCCTCCAGGCCTCCTCGATCTCCTCCTCGCTGAGCGAGAGGTCGGTCGTGTAGAGGCACTTCACGTGTGTCCCGGAGTCACGTTTATATTCCCGGACTAGCAACTTTACCGTAATAGCTCGGTCTCCCAGGGTCAGGTCGGCGAAGTAGACTCCGGGGGGTAGGTCCCCCACTCGGAGGTGTCCCTCCACCTCCTCGAGGGTCCCCCGGGCCGACTCGACCCTGAGGAGCCTCCGGTTGGACTTGAGCTCAGACACCACGTTCTCCTTCACG
>NZ_JH597755.1:26329-27819 GCF_000243315.1 Metallosphaera yellowstonensis MK1
TGTACACGAGGAGCCTGAACTTGACCTGCTCGTCCCTCCTGTGCCTCTTACTGTTAGTCTCGTACTCGCCGTCAAACTCCTCGTAGACCTTAACATCACCAACAGGGACGGCAATTACGTACTTGAACTGCGAAACGAAGTTGAGCACGTCTACAGTGTAGAAGCCAGCGTCGAGAGTCATCAACCTTACCTTGAACCCCATGGCGACTACTTGCTCCACGAGGGCCTTCACGACCTCATCCTTGGTCATCCCCTTGACTAGTGTGACGAAGGCCAGTAGGAGCACTTTCCCATCTTTAGTCGTCGCAGTTGCGTAGTTCCAAGAGCTCCCCTCCTCCGAACTCCCGAGCCCCCCCACCGGTCTCCCGTACCAGGTCTTGGTTGTCCAGTCTATTGAGAGGTCTATCTCCTTGACTCCCTTCAGCGTCTCCAAGGACATTTTCCTCACTTGTTCCAACAGCTTTTCCACCACTTCCACCCCTTGCTCCTCCACGTAATTCCTCACGGTCTGTGGGGACACGCCATACGCCCTCGACTTGCTTTCCACCGAATCGTTCCACAAACACGCTGAGATGAGGGTTCTCGCCACCTCTTCCCCTCTCTTTCCCTTGAAGTTCAGCATGGAAAGTAATTTATATCCTATTTGTTGAACGTTGTTTTGGTGAGGGAGATGGTGTATTATCATCTCGCTTACTCACGTGGTAATACCACATCTCCCTCACCTTAAACCTTTCTTCAACTGAATTCTTAATACTCTTATAAATCCTGTTATCTGCCATGAATCGATATTATACTGCCAGAATTATTTTTCATAATATGATTTTGGGTCTACCGACCTGGGGGAGGTCCTCCTCTCCTCCAGGGCCCTCCTCTCGATCTCAGCCACCGTTTCATTTAATAGCGCGTCCTTCCCAACTAACTCGGGGACGAGCGAGGTCACCACGTGATTGAATGAGTGTCTCATGGTATGACCTAGCGCTCGTCCCCTTTTCGTGTACTGATGTAGGATCAATTAAGTCACTTTCATTCTATAGAAACAAATAGAAATCACAATGGAGCCCTGAATCGCCCAAAATCATCCCTTAGTCTTTTATTACCAATTAACATTGCTAAAGAGAGATTTGTTTGAGTATTGGGTTGATCACAATATGTGGGAGTGTTCTCATACGGTCATCCTATTCGATAAGTAGTGGAGCAATTATTAGAAATGGAAGTTCATCGTTGGCGAAAACTTGTTGTGAGAGGGCTACGAGAGTGTTTGGGTGAGCGAGAAAGAACCTCGTAATCCTCGCACAGTTGATGTACGATCCTGAGGAATATGAGGGTTTAGGCCCAGGAAGTACGGGTTGTGGGAGTTGTCCTTAGTCCTGTCTGTTACGCCCTGGGCGTGAGGGTGGAGTTGGGGATCCCTCCAGGTCTACTACGTGAGGGGGGTGAGGTTGAGGAGGAGAAGGGAGTGTATGGTCACGTCCCTCGTGCGGTTCGGAGAG
>NZ_JH597755.1:27919-46402 GCF_000243315.1 Metallosphaera yellowstonensis MK1
ATTACGGCCACCTCACCCTTCACCAGCCCCGACAGGACTTCCAGGTAGTCCCTCCACGCGTCTTCGAGTTCCCCCAACGCCTCCAGCAGGTTCGCGTAGTCCAACCCGAACGTCTCAGCAGCATTCCTCACGCTGGCCCTCCCACCTAGCAGGACCATCAAGACGAGTGCCAACCCGACCTTCCTGCTCCTCCCGTTCCTCCTCACTATGCCCAGGACCTGGTTGACCGCCTTGATCAGATCCTCCTTAGCCAGTTCGACCTCTCCCTTTCTGTTCGTCATCTTTTCAGTGGGACGACGTCGAAAATTAAAAACTTCTCGCTAATACCGACTTTCCCGTATTACCTCCCTAAGATTCCCATAACTGCTGTTGATTCAATTTAACGAGAGTTAAATGCGTATCTCAAGCTTATGGAATCTGACGCACATGAAATATTGTATCTTGCTTTGTGGGACTGTTCAATTTTCTTAGGCGTTGAGCCCAGTGAGTTTTCTTGATTTCAAAATTTAGTGTTGAATTGAAAATAAGTTTAACGTTACTCCTGATAAAAATTGGAGTAGACCACAAAGCACTCGTAAGAATAAGTTTAATAAGTTTCCTTTGAAATAGTTTAGTGTCAGATGAGTCTCGCTACTATGGGTCTGCTATTAATTCTGTTTCATGCATTAATCCCCTCTGTTTATTTCGTGATACTAAGTAGGAGGAAGTTGGAGGAGAAAGGGAAGTTAAAAGACTTGCCTTTCATCTCAGTGATCATTCCCAGTTATAATGAAAAGGATCGAATAAATAATAAAATCAAAAATGTCATGGAAAGCTATCCGAACGACAGAATGGAGATATTGGTTGTGGATTCCAGTGAGGATGGAACATACGAGAAGGTGATGAGTGGTAATTATACTAATCTAATATTGATAAGGGAAAGACAAAGGAGGGGTAAAATAGTGGCGGTCAAGGAGGCTATGCAGAGAGTCAAGGGAGAGATCATTGTAATGACTGACGTCGACGCCATTTGGAATGACCCGTTGGAGAGCGCCCTAAGATACTTATCTGGTGAAATTGGAGGAGTAACTTGCGTCAAAACTGCAAACCGGAAAGATGAGAACTCCTATAGGGATTTCTATAATCTCATAAGGGTCGGTGAATCCGCAGTATATTCCACTCCAATTTTCAACGGGGAAATGGTAGCGTTTAAGAGAGGTGTGGTGCAGCCTGATGAGTTACCAATTGTAGGAGCCGACGACAGTACTATTGCAACTCTAATTGCATTGAAAGGTTATAGGGCAATAGCCATACCAACAATGAGAGTAGTTGAAGACGCACCCAAAAAATTCTTAGAATATGTAAGCTGGAAGGTAAGAAGGGGATCCCATCTGGTTAGGCACTTCACCAGAAATTTTGTTAAAGTGATGAGGAAGGGAGATCCCAGGTTCAAGGTCGTTTTTGGCCTAGAAACTTACTTTCACACTGTGGAGCCATGGTTGCTGGTTTCGGGTCTCATCCTGATAGGGATAAGCAACTTGTACCTACTAGGGGTGCTCTTTCTCTTAGTTGCTTTAGCTCTTCTACCTAAGAAGACGAGAAGCCTTTTAATGGCATGGGCCCCTAATCAGATATTCCTTTTGATCTCCCAACTCTTCGCGTTGAAGGGGGAAGTCGTAGTGTGGAGGAAGGAAAAGAAATGAAAATAATTCAAGTCAGTCACTCGTTCTATCCAACAATCGGTGGAATAGAGAAAGTAGTCTATGAAATTTCCAAGAGACTCTCCAAAAAACATGAGGTTGAGGTTGTAACGTCTTCCAAAGTACCAAGAGACGTATCGTTCCCTTTCAACATAATTCGAATACCCAGTTTGAATATCTTGGGCATGTCCGATTTAACCATACCTTTGACAAATAGGATTGAAACAATGGAGTCTGACGTGATTCATTTTCACTCACAGAATTCATTATTCTCTGCGCTATTGCTCCATAAAAATCAAAACTCCGTGGTGAGCGTTATGGCGTTAGAGTCGCTGTCGGACCATCCAAATCCGTTTATAAGACGTCTTTCTCCAGTATATAATAGATTAACTGCTAGAAAAATTATAAAAATATCCAAAACTCTTATAGTGAAAAACATGAGAGACCTCAAGATGCTTCGGGAAAGATATGGTAGGCCTGCACATTTAGTTCCTGACGGAGTTGATGACAAGTATTTGACTACAGGCAAGACAACTAGCTTTTACGATGAGATAGGTGAAAATTACGTCTTATATGTGGGTCGTCTCCATAAGCTGAAGGGGATAGAGGTTTTGTTGAAGGCGTCGAGATGGATTAAGTCTAAGGTCGTAATTGCAGGACCAGGAGATCTAAAATATTACGAGAAACTCTCTAGGAAACTGGGAGTCAACGATAAGGTAAAGTTCCTGGGATACATCGACGAAAATGTAAAAATAAAGGTAATAGATTCGGCGGAACTTGTTATTATACCAAGCGTCTCTGATTACGCGGAGGCATTCTCCATAGTTTTAAGTGAGGCGTGGAGTCGAGAAAAGGCGGTTGTCGCCAGTGATGTAGGAAGTTTAGGAGCTAGAATCACACATGGTAGAAATGGCCTACTTGTACCTCCTTCAAATCCAAGGATCTTGGCAGAAACAGTCAATCAGGTACTTGACGATACGGAACTGAGGACAGAGATGGGACTAAGAGGGAGGAAAGAAGTTGTAGGTTGGGACACAGTAGTATTTAAGTTAGAGGAAATATATAGGGGTATGGAAAAATGAAGTCGGATAATTACGTTTGGGCTCTAATGATAGCCTTAGGCGTGTCAATGTTTATGATCAGCCAGTTTTTGCTCCTCTATCCTCCAATAGCAATTCTATCTATTGGAATCATTATAGTCGGTGTGACTACGTATGCTGTGTCGTTAGACAACGGAATGCGTGAAATTGATATTATGATTGAGACCTTGGCGAGAAACATAGAATCAATCTTCATCTATTACGGAAAGGAGAGATTTTACAGGATATTCATGCCCTCTAGTATGGGACATAACGGCATGCTCCTCCTGGATGAGTATCCCATAGATATCAAGGAAGTCCGAAAAAAACTCATTAATATTTTTGATGGAAAGCATTTGGGAATATTCCTAGAAACTCCTGGCTCTTTAGTCGTTGAGGAGCTGAGGAAGACGCTCTCCTTTAAAGAGGATGTGTCGTTCATCTTGAAGAAGGGAGTGGTAGAGCTCTTCGGATTCGCGAGAGATGTGAAGATAAAGGAGGTTAAAGTAGATAACATAGTTGTGGAAATCATGGATCCAAAACCACTCTCCAAGTATAAGGTCGTGGGTTATGTCCCAAGCCTCGTAGTCGGATCATTGATAGCTGAGGCTTTATCTAGGCCTGTCTTCATAGACGATCAAAAGTTACAGGGAAAGATACTTAAATTAAAAATAAGTCTAATATAACCTTAGTTTTGAATATTTACTAGGATTATGTAGAGGCATCTCAAGCATTAGTTCATCTCTTCATGATTTTCTCGTATCCGATATAACTAAATCAAACAAAGCTTTATATCTTTAAGATCACAACAGAAACCTAACCGAGACATAATGGACTCTGTTATAAGTCTACCTAAGGAGACTTTAGGTATAATAGCTTTGTTGTTAGTCCTAATCACTAGCACATTAATTTTCATACTGAGACCTGAGTTATACCTTTCGCTGTACGTGATAACTTTCAGTGCGGTACTCCTATTTACTATCTATTTTGTCAAGTTCTCCAGTTTAATCTTAAGAAGAGAGGTATTGATTGGGATTCTTTTCATCGTTCTTATCGCGATCTCCTTTATAGGTTCTCTAAACTCGTTTGGAATTAAGGCAGGCTATAGTAGCGAACAATACGTTGGGAGGTACCTGAACCCAAAACCCAACACTTATCCTATTCTGGAATATTTTTCTACGATAATTCGTAATGATGATATCAACGCGACTCCTCCGCTTCTTTACATTTGTCCAAGCTTAATTGACCCCATAAACTCTACCTTCCATGATATTATCGCACTATTGATACTAGAGAACAGATCGCATTATTTGCATAACCAGTTTTTAACCTATCTGAGCGAGGGAAATTTTCAACTTTCAATACAGGTTGGTAGAGAACTTATAGCTACGTATAACGAGTTTGCTCCTATTTTCTTAAACACGAGATATAACTTGGAATATCTCAGGGAATATTCGACAGTTAACGGTTATTATGACGTTTTGTATAAGATAGATAAAATAAATGCGACAGTCTCGTCCTACGTTCACGACGCACAAACTTACTATGAGCTCATAAAAGATATCTCCAATTATTCCACGTACAAGGTTCAATTGGAGATCCACTTTCCCGATAAGATCCCTGTGAGGCAGAACATTACACTGGTTGGACAAGTCTATTCAAAAATTGGACATAACGAGACCGGAAAGGTGATAATAGAGTATTTGAACTACACCGAAACGGTACCAGTGAAGGAGGGTCTATTCACGTTCGAGTTGTATGTACCTATATATGTGACCCATCTGACCGTTAGGATCTTTTATACTGGATCGCCACCCTACCTTCCTAATTTTACTAAATTTCAAGTTAGGACAGACGTGATTGTAACTAAGTTCAACGTGAGTCTGATAAACAGGACAGCTCCAATCACAGGCAGTTTAGATATAGTGGGCAGTGTTAGTGGTGCCAACAGGACTTTGTTGATTAAAATCTTCAATTATTCCAGATCATATGTAGTTGCTGGTAACTTTTCTGTGAGGTTCCCCCTTCCTTACAATCTCTCTAATAGTTCATATCCAGTGAATTTCTATGTCTTATCACAGGGGTCCTATTCTCCAGCCAATGCTACACTTTATTTCAGACCAATCCTACTCTCGACCAACGTGAGCACGACAATATCCAAATACTGGGTAATACCCTTGCCATTAGTTGTCTCTGGCACAGTATCAGGCGAAAACCTAAGTCTGAATGGGGTGAAGGTGTTTATATTCGTGGGAAACCAAAGGTTCGAAGGTACCATAACAAATGGACATTTCAGGGTAATTATACCCCCGAAGCTAACCACATTATATGGTAAGCAGATAATCTATATTAAGACTGATCCACAATATTATTATTATAGTCAAACTTATGAAGGATCGACACTTATTATAAATCCGCTCATATATATATTTATTATTCTGATATCATCTCTTCTGTTATTTAGGGCTAAGAAAAACAAGAGTGATGAGCGAAAATCGAGTGAACTTATAGAGGGAAAGATAGTCAGGGGGAGAGTAGATGAGTAGGGTTCTTGTGATCGGAATACTTGTGGTGATACTTATGACGTTCCTTACTACGTCTCTATATCCAGATAATATGGCATTTTCTGCTTATAATACTGGATACAGTGGTACGTCATGTTTACTTAGATACTTTGGAAATTATTCAGAATCGAACATAACGCTGCTGTTACTCGTAACAAATTATAACGTGAATTTAAGTAACTACGTGAGATATGGAAATACCTTGATTATTGCGGGTAACGAGTCACTCGTCAATTACTATATGACCAAAGTACTTAAGGTGCCCCTAATACTAGGGGATGAACTGATAAATGGTAAGAACTATTATTACCTGACTGGCCCTATTTTGTTGGTTAAAGATGGATCCCTGCTATTCGTTTTCCCTTATGTACACCCTGTCATAGGAGGTAACAGTTTGATGAGTTATAACAATCAGAGCATCATTTCGCTCTTAGAATATGGGAAGGGCAGAATAATACTTATAGGAACACCCCTCATCTTTTTAAATAAATATTATGATCTCCAAAATAACACGATACTATTGAAACTCTTATTGGGATCTCATCCAACGATAATCATATCGAGGCCAACCTATCCTATAGACGAATTCAAGGAGTTGTTATCCACGCTTTTACTTTCTGACAAAATCCGTTGAGTCTTAGAAGCGAAAACTGTAACATGAGAACGAGAGTGTGGGTATTTTCCTGATTTAAATTAGCTATTCAAAAACAAATTTAATGTTATGAATGGCCAACCTTTCCTTGGAAATTTGTGACGGTGTCAGCACCAAGCCACAAAATTTTCTTCTATAAAATGAGACCGGTTTATAAAGGGTAAATAAAGCTATACTCTCAAGGTGTTTTATGGACTACTCCAATTTTTATCAGGAGTAACGTTAAACTTATTTTCAATTCAACAGTAAATTTTGAAATCAAGAAAACTCACTGGGCTCAACGCCTAAGAAAATTGAACAGTCCCACAAAGCACTCTTAAGGAGAACATCCTAACCCTATATTTGTAGCTTGATGTTGACGCTATGGGAATTTGTCGTTTATTGAGAACGTATTTAACATGGTTCTTGCTTATGGATTATCATGCTGAGGGTTAGTTCCTTCAGGACAGTGACAGGCTAAGCGAGAAAGTAGAGCGATAAGCAGTAACCTTCACTTGGATCTAAAAATCCGTCACTATTAGATTGATATTCCGTTGATGGACTCTACTGATAGGATCTGGGTAACACAGGTATCCTTTAAGAATCATCTTTATTTCTGTATATTTTTCGTAATTTAACGAAAATCCTGAAAGTTTAACGATTCTTCATTACACTTTTCTCGCTTGAAACAGAGCTAAATCAAATTTGTGATGGATTATGAGTGCCTAGGATCTAAGTTAACGCTAATATATCCCTGTTACCATTATACTAAACCATGAAGTATTTAATCCTGATGCTCTTTGGCGTGATAGTTTTGGCCTCGATTTTTCCTATGTACTCACTAGGATTGACGACGCAGGTCACTCATAAATTGGATGTAAAAATATACTCTCCTTTTGATTTTTATCTTAATAAGACGCTCTACTCTCCAGGAACCTATTACATTTCCAATTCAACTAAACCATTGAACGTAACCTTTGTTAGTCCGGTTTACATGAATTCTGGTACAAGATTCATATATCTCGGAATGAAGATCAATGGCACTTTAGTCAGAAACGAGTCAGTGATTATATATCCGAATTTAAATTACACAGTTACAAAACTCACAATTCAGTCCATTTATGTTAAACAATATTTTGTAAGTATAAACTCGGAGTATCCGATCCCAATACATTCCGGTTGGTATAACTCTAGTTATACAATACCTATTCCAAGAGATTATTACTATTATATTGATCTATACGATAGAGTTGTTATTTCATCCATCCATGTAAATGGAACAGCGGTACAGTCTATCTTCGTTAACTCGCCTTTAAATGTAAGTGTGCAATTCACCTCTCAATTCTACTTGAACTTCTCATCAGGCATAATGGGCTACTTGAATGGCTCATTGATGAAACTCTATTCCAATTGGTATAATAATTATACAAATATAACCATTCCACGTTATATTTATCTTTCCACTGGAGTTAGGTACTACACTTATGGCAACTTTATAGGTTCAACGATCGTTCGCTCGCCAATGAACTTGAGTGACATCCAAATAGAACAAGTTTACTTGACCTTCATAAGACCAGTTTTGGGTTATAACGGTTCTTCTATTATCAACTATACCTCGGGTTGGTACAATAGATCCATGGAAATCGATATTCCTCTGTATATTTATATAAATAATACTACAAGGATAATAACGGAAGGAGATTCAATAGGTTACTTATACGTGGCAGATCCATTTACAATAAACGATACCCAGCATATCCAGCGGCTTATCAACTTGCCCTACAACGTCGAGGTAGAATATCAAGATACGTTCTTCTCCACTAGGTCCATTTGGATATTTAACGGAACAACCGTGTTCGTCCCTCATCAGATAATATATTTGACGAATGTAACGAGGGTGTATCTTCCCCCCCCAGTGGTTGAGTTATTATAATTATACAGAGCTAAAGTATTATTTTGAATATTATATCCAAGTTCCGCTGAGGGTACCCGCAGTGGTCAATGGTACTAATTCCACTCTGACATCTGGCTGGTATGGTAAAGGGACTAATATCGAGATATACACTATCGCATATCTGTCTTCTGGGGAGAGACTCATCATATCTTCGAATGTGTATAATATATATAACCTGAGCTCTCCGCAGATCATAAGGGATTACTACACTGTTCAGTACTTTGTTAACATTAGGGGTCTCTATGGAAACTATACAATATATAACATTTCGTTATGGGAGCCAAACGGAACCATAATGTATGTGCCCGGTACATTCCTTTATGATGGAAGCTTTTTCGTCTTAAACGAATCCGGAGGGGCTCAAATGAATTATACTATAAATTCTCCTCTGTCATTGAAGGTCAACTATTATCCTCATATGGACTCCAACATTACGTCGGGAAATAATGAGAATGTAATGTGCCCACCTAAATATGCTCTCTATGTAGGCTTAGCGGTGATCATATCTCTTGCAGTAATACTTGGCGTGACCATACTTGTAAAAAAATGAGAGATTAGGTATCGTGAATCACCGGAAAAGTAAGCAAAGGGAGGGGAATGGAGATGAGTCTGATAAGTATTAACCTGATAGCTAAGGATGAGGGAAAGGTTGTGGGGCAGGTTATCTCCAATATCTTGTCTCAGATAGATAGCAAATTTGAGGTTGTTGTGGTAGAGGGTTATAGCAGTGATGAGACATATGAGATATTGAAATCTTTCGAATCGGCCACATTTAAAATACTTCGAAGTAAGGGAAGTAGAGGCAAGGCGAGAAATTTGGCCCTAAACAAATCCTCTGGAAGGTATATTTTGGCGTTGGACGCTGATCAGATCTATATCGATCTAATGGATGCCACAGAAGAATATTTAGCAAATTATTGGGAATTCGGAGTTACCATGGGTAGAAGCTCCTTTCCAATACTAGCCCCAAAGGGTCTACTGATAGAAGTGGGTGGGTGGAGAGACTTGCACTTCATGGAGGATATCGATTTGTGGTTAAGACTCTCGGAAAAATGTAGATATCTATATTTGCCTGGCATGGAGAAATTTTTCGGGAAACATATAAGGGAGCATAAGATGAGACGCCCCCTTCACATGAGGATTACGAATAGGATAAGAATGTATAGGGACGCAAGAGTGGCAGGAATTCCAGTCAGATTTAATGGAACTTTTGATCGATTTCTTCATTTTCTAGGAAACCCGAACATGCTATTTTCTAGGGGAGATAATATTATTGATCACTATAGAGAATTATTTTATAGCATCGAGGTACCATCCAATTTATCCAACTTAGATTGGGTAATGAGGATTCATTACAAAATGATAACATCTGAGTGTTATCGATGCAAGGATTCGGTCTTTAAAGAGATTAAACAAAGATTCGAGGAGGTTTACGGGTCCCCAAACTCACAATTGACTTAAGCATGCAGTCAGATACATCAATTCTGCGATGGTTAACGTGTAGTTAAAAGGTTTCCGAAAATTTAATATCATGAAGATGCCTTGGGGTTATAAGTTGAACAGAATAGGATTCGTGATGATGGAGTCCATCTACCCACAAAGGGGTGGAGTCCATGAACAGGTATACCTTCTAAGTAAAGAACTCATAAATTTACAAAAGAAGGTGGACATCCTCGCGTACTCGACCAGGCGCGCGGAGGAGAGTGGAAAGAGACTTTTGTGGTTAAGACAACTTGAGCCGAGATTTTTGAATAGGCTCTTGAAGGCAAAGGAGGAAGTATACATTGCAGAAACGGCTTGGCCAATAGTCCCCACACTCGTTGCAGCAAGGATTAACGGTTCTAGGTGTGTCTTGCATTTACATTCTGTTGAGTCTTTTCAAGACGTTGGACTGGGCAGGTTCCCAAAGGCTCTCGTAAAATTTCTCGAATGGATAGGTAAAACGTGTGATGTAATATTAGTTCCATCAGAAGTAGAATCTGAGATTTTGCATAATAATAAAGTGAAAATTCTACGAAATGTAATAGATGTAGAATCCTTTGAAACCCGTGAACCGATGAGGTTGCAGAGACCTGCAGTTGTTTTCGTAGGCGGGATGGGTTATCCACCTAACAGGGAGGCAGCAGAAATTGTTGTAAAGATATCTGAGGAGGTGAACAGACGTAGGAGGGTATATTTCTATTTAGTCGGTCCCTCACCCCCTCCAGTAAAATTCCCAGTAATTGCGACAGGATACGTGAACTCCACCATACCTTATATCCTTGGGGCGGATATATGTATAGCTCCGTTGATGAGGGGAGGAGGTGTGAAACTTAAGATCCTGGAGTATATGGCATCTGGTAAGCCAATAGTGGCCTCGAGGAAGGCTGTAGAAGGTATACAGGGGGTTAAGTACGTTCATGCTGAGACGGTTGAGGAATTCGTTAATGCCATCCTAGACATTTTAGAAAATAAGGTAGATGTGGAGGACTTTAAGCATGAAAACCCCAAGATAATTGAAAGGGATCATTCGCCAAAGAACTCTGCCCGTAGATTGTTAAATATAATTTCGTGATGTGTTCTAGAACCACAGAAAAAATCTTACATCAAGCCTTAAATATTCTGCAAAATAGGTTCTACCATGACTGTGCAGAGCAATGATTATTTGAATCCTGGCACACCCTCTCCAAACGATATTACGGTTGTCCTGGCGGCACTGAATGAAGAAGAGGCTATAGGTGAGGTCATAGATAAATTAAGGGAGGAAGGTTTTGAAAACATTATCGTGATAGACGGTTACTCAACGGATGGGACCATTAACATAGCCGTTTCCAAGAAAGTGAAGGTCATACAGCAACACTGGGAGGGTAAGGCTGGTGCAATAAAGACCGCTTTAGATTACGTTTTAACTCCCTATGTGGTCTTCATGGACGCTGACGGAACTTATTCACCATCAGATATATACAAATTACTCATTCATGCAAAAAAATATGTGGAGGTAATAGGTAAGAGAGATAGAGATGGTATATCTCGACTGCATAAGATAGGAAACTCATTGATAAACAAACTGTTCTCCCTGGTCTTCTCGACCGACGTGGGAGACGTTCTATCCGGCATGTATCTCATTAAAACTGATGTGGCAAGACAGTTCAGCTTAAACTCAAAGTCTTTTGAGATAGAGGTAGAAATAGCCTCTCAGGCCCTTCAGAGAGGAAAGGTCACTTACGTTCCCATAAGATATGGTAAAAGGAAGGGGAGAGCGAAACTGTCTTCATATAAAGATGGTCTTAAGATACTTTTGTACATACTGAAGATGGCAAAGGATCAAAATCCAGTTCTGTTCTATTCCATATTAGTAACCTCGTTAGTCCTGCCTGGAAGTCTACTGTTAGGCTACACCATTCTTGAATATATGCTCCATGGGATATTTCATAGTGGTTATGCACTAATTGCAGTAACCCTAATTCTGATAGGCATGCAAGGCCTAACGACTATGGGCATATCCTCAATGATAAAGAGATTAGAGTATTCTATATCTAAAGAGAAGAGATAGAAGAACTAGGTGATGTCAAAGCTTATGAACGTTCCGTAATAAGGCCAAGTCTAATAAGGTCCTCCTCATCATATATGAAATTGATTTTTCTTTGCAGGATCCTCATTTTGACGATATCAGGAATGCAATAGACGAACCACAAAAGTGCTTTGACTCTACTCTTAAAGAGAATTGGATCCTTCCTGCTCGTTAAGTCTTTAACTACGCTTCCGATAAAGTAAAACCATATGGAGGGCGACTTCCTGAATAGAAATCCTTTCGTAAAGTTTTTGTGAACAAAGTAGAGTCTCCTGCTCTCTAAAAAGAATGTGATCCTAGCCTTTCTCTCAACGCTGACCTTGGAGAAGGAACCGTGTTCGTAATGTATTACCTTTGCGGTCCTCAGTAATTTGATAGGATAACCTAACCTTACAGCCCTGAAACAGAAGTCTGTCTCATCATAACCGTAGAAGAATTTAGTGTCGAAACCTCCTACCCTGTAAAACACATCTCTGCGCATTGCTATCGCGGCTCCCTTCCCATACAACAACTTGTTAACGTTCAATTTGTTAGCCAGTTCTTCGTTGAGATTCTTGCCTAATTCCTTGGGATAACCTAGATCATCTATAATTCCTCCTAGACTATCAATCTCTCCCTCTGGAGTTACAAGGAAAAGTTGAACTATTTCATTCCTATTTTCTTCTAGATAGTTAACTAAAAACTCCAGTGAATTTGGTATAACTTCGGTGTCGTTATCCAAGAAAAGCAATATTTCCCCTGTGGAGTGTTCTACCGCTAAATTTCTACAGTAGGCTAAACCTTGATCCTTTCCTATTTTGATAATTCTTACAGTAATATTATCAATATCTTGATGCCTTATCATATCTGAGTCATCTACAATGACTACCTCGAAGTTCCTAAATGTGGACCCCCTTAACGATGTGAGTAGCCTGGGTAAGTGATGTTTTCCCTTAACGTTAACCACCAGAACACTTAATTTCACCATCTCTCCCTCCTTCTAATAGGAATTCTTTATCTATTATCGTCTTGTAGTTCTATGTGACCACGACCCTTTAGTTTCTTATTTATACCCTCTATCATAGACCTAAATTCAGAATAACCAAAGACTTCGTCTCCCATCATCTGTAGGAAGGAATCAGAGCTGTCCACTGTTATCTTTTTAAGATCACTTCTCTTTTTCAAAAGATACTTCGTCTCAGGAATAAGACTAAGTATGGCCCTCAGCCTGGCTAACTTATTTACCCCGCGGGTAATTTGGAAGAGCCTCACCATCAGAAGAGCTGGAAACGTTGTTAATAGCCTTTTCTTATCGTAATATGTAGCTAACAAAAGTAGTTGATTTCTAAGGAACAGATATGATGTAAAAGGAGACGGAAGCTTCTTGAACGTGCCGTGAACTTCATGATAAACCTTAGACTTTGGCACCATAAGAACCTTGTATCCAGCTCTATATAATCTCCAAGATAACTCTGCATCTTCCCAGTAAAAGAAGTAATGTTCGTCGAAACCCCCCAATTTCGATATTACTTCTCTCCTAGTAAGCGCTGATGCGGTGGAGAACCAGGGTACTTCCCTAGGATGCTCAGGATACGGCCAATTACCATAAAGAGACTGGCAAGCAGCAATGTTCTCTTTTCCTTCAATCGATTCCAGGAGAGGATAAAGCCAATCCTTAGGTGTCATGACGTCGTTATCAAGGAACGCCATATACTTAGTTTTAAAGGTCTTTAATGCAACATTTCTGGCATATGCTGGGCCATAATTCCGTCCCAATTGAATTGTTTTTACACCCTTTTCCATTAGATATGAGACACTCTCGTCCTTAGATCCGTTGTCTATGACTATGACTTCCTTCTCTGGGTAATCCGTCTCTAACACCGAGTCCAGATACCTCCTAAGGAGTTCCGCCCCATTATAGTTAATAATTACAATAGGTATTAGATTCATCCGCTTTACTATACATTTATAACTTTAAAAGTGTTGATGAACACTGTGCAAATATAGCTTGAAAGTGGTTCAGGTAGCTCCTTTCTATTACCCAGTAATGGGAGGGGTAGAGAAGGTAGTCAAGGACCTATCTGAGTTTCTCTCCTCAAGAGGATTTGAAGTGGTGGTCATAACTTACAACAGAGATAGACGAGGGGTCTCGAAGTTCAAGCATTTCGAGGAGCTCAACGGTATAAAAATATTGAGAATAAGGCCAAAGCTAACTTGGAGTCACGGTTCATATTCACCAGAATTGGTGACGAAGGTAAAAGAGAGCAGAGCGGACATTGTTCATGTCCATGTATGGAGGCATCCTCACGTCTTTCAGATTGCGAAAATGGAAGGTATAATTAAGGTGCTTCACCCTCACTCCCCTTTTTATTCATTAAAGCAGAGTGGCATAATAAACTGGACTTATTACAGGATCGTAGACACATTATTTAGAAACACTATCAGGCAATATAAGTTAATATCAATTACGCCCTTCGAGAAGATCAAATTGGAGAGGAAGTTTAAGGTTCAGTCCAAGCTCATACCTAACGGAGTCGACGATCTATTTTTTTCAATAAGCAAAAGGGGAGATGAACATTACCTGTACCTAGGTAGACTTAGCAGAGAAAAGAATGTAGTGTCGCTATTGAAAGCATATGAGTTGTCTGGAACAGATAGACCGCTGATTCTAGCGGGTCCTGATAATGGGTTAGGTAAGAGGATCACTAAATTGGTTTATAAGAGGAAGCTCAATGTCAAATATGTTGGTCAGGTAGATGATGCCACAAAAATTGAATTACTAAGGAGATCAAGAGCTGTGATCAATCCAAGCCCTTACGAAGGCTTAGGCCTAACTCTTTTAGAGGGAGAGGCAATGGGGATACCATCCATAATAGTGGGGCATGGGGGACAAGAGTTTGCATCACCACCTGGAGTCTCTAGCATCAGGACGGAGGACTCGCCAGAGGCTTTGGCTGAAGGATTGAGGTCAATGGAGGATGATGTGATTCACTCAAAGTTGAGCGCTGGGGCCCGAAGCTGGGCTGAAAATTTTAAATTAAGCGTGGTATTACCCATGTATTTGGAATTTTACAGTAATCTTTATCAGAGGGCCTGACCTTAAGCCGATCACTCGGCTCCAAAGCAAACGAAATTATTTAATGTTTATAGAGTCTAAGTACACAGATTCCATGTATCCAAAGGTTACGGTGATAGTGGTCTATTATAACTCCACCAAAAGAAGGGATCTGATAAAGGAAAATATACTATCCATCAAGGATATGGATTACTCGAACAAGGAGGTCATAATGGTCGATAACGGCTCGCAAGACGATACGTATAACTTGATTAGAACTGAAACTGAAGGTCTAGGATTTAAGGTGATAAAATCAGAAGAGAACACGTATTGGGCTGGAGGGAACAACTTAGCTTTCAGGAATTCACCTCCCGATACGAAATACTACCTTTTAGTTAACCCAGACGTTATGGTACAATCGGATGCGGTCAAGAACTTGGTTGAAATGATGGAAAATGAACCTAGGTTAGGGGCTTGCCAAGGTCGAATAATCAGAGGGTGGCCTAAAGGATTTCTAGACGTAGGAAGATACATAGGAGAGGATGGTCAATTATATTATCCCAATTATGTGAGAGGAATTGACATTAATAGGGAGTACCTTATAACTTATCCTGCAGGGGCTTTGGCTATATTAAGAGCTGAATTTCCTAAAAGGAGAGGATTCATTTTTCACGAGATCGGCATGATGGGGTTTGACGACAGCGTATTAGGTATAGAGCTCTATATGAACGGTTACATCGTCAAATATTACCCCTTCATGACTGGATATCATGAGGTTAGCGCATTCACCCCTAGAGAAGTTAAGGAGTCCTACTCAAGTGTCATGCGGTTTTTATTTCTAATGTCGATAAATACAAGATATAGTCGATATGTAAGGGAATATTATCTGTCCAATTATATAAGAGAAAATATAAGGAAGAATATTTTAATGAATCGTGGGGCCAATCCAGACCGTTTTTCGAGGGCTTATAGTAAGGCTAAGGAAATACACAGCAGACTGAAGATACACTTAGACCTGTATAAGGCACCGCACTTGAAGATACCTCTCTCTGCGTTCCTGTTGGATCTTTTCTCCGCTGAGCTCAGGAGAAGGATATATAATACAAGCAAGTTTTCCTTGGTAATTCCCCCAGGGCTCGAAGGTGTATAGTTGAAGGGATTCTGTTCTAACGTAATATAGTTCTGTTACTACTTGCTTTAAATTAACGTCCTGAAATTAACGTGTAGTATATTTTATCAAATAAAGGACAGATAAAAGCTTAATAATGCCGAGCATAACAATATAATGAGTGATTCCACATAACATACTCGTCGATCATAAAACGTGTAATCAACTATCTTACTATTATGGAGAAAACATCTTCAAGGGAATCAAATATCAGGCCCAGATCACGTATTGAGGGGGCCACGTCTTATGATCCTGGTAACAGGCGGGTCAGGCCTTTTAGGTCGTGCCATCTTAATGGAGATTCCTGGCTCTATAGGGGCATGTAGAACATGTGAGGTACCAATGGACCTTAGAGACCTGGAGAGTGTCAGGAGAGTGTTAGACCGTGTTAGACCCAAGGTGATAATACATGCGGGGGCTTTCTCCAACGCCGACTACTGCGAGCTCAATAAAAGTGAGGCATCTCTAGTTAATCAAATGGCTACTGAAGTGATAGCGAGAGAGGCTCGACGCCTAAACTCTTTTATAGTGTTCGTCTCTTCAGATTATGTTTTTGATGGTAAATCTGGGAGTTATACTGAAGAAGATGTTCCAAATCCCGTAAACCATTACGGTCTGACCAAGCTTAAAGCAGAAAAGGCGATAGAAAGTGAGACGCAGGAGTATGCAATAGTGAGGCCTGCCACGATTTATGGTCCCTGGGATGCTAGATTGAAGGAAAATTTCGCTCTGTGGATTTTAAGGAATTTGGCAGGAGGACAAACAATTAGATTAGTAATCGACCAAATAGCGTCTCCTACACTAAATTTAGGTTTAGCTAGGATGATCCATGAGATAACACGTAGACAAATTCATGGTATTATACATACTACTGATGACGTGAGTATATCTAAGTATGAGTTTGGGATCAGGTTGGCTAAACTGTTCGACCTAGATGTTAATCGCATAATACCAGTCACCATGGATTCAATGGGGTGGATTGCCAGGAGGCCTAAGAATTCTTCCCTGAACGTAGGAAAGGCAAAGAGGGTCCTTAAGAACGGACCGATGACCTTAGATAAGGCATTGGAGCTGTTCAAACGTGAATTAGTCCTCTCAGAGTCCACAATTTCGTCATGATAACATTCTAATCACGTTTACTTAAATATTAAGCGTTGAGAATAGTGATCTTATAATAATAATGTTATGCAAGATTTTTCTTTTTCGATCAAAACTCTTTTTAAAGTATTTCAAAAGAGTATAAGATATGATGACGACACAATCATCGTTAGTTACCCTATCTGTTATCATAATACTCGTATCCGCAACTCTAGGGATTTTATCGATTAGAATTTCCAATATATTAGAATCTAGGGTAAAAATCCTTGTAGGGGAATATAGGAATAATATTTTTAGTAAATTCATCTCAGATATTATTGATTTCTTTGCCAATAGTACTACTGCAGAAATGATGGATGAGCTTATAAAGCTTTTAGAATCACCTCTAAGAGATGAGATGATCGAAAAGGTTAACAACTTAGATAGAGTCTTTATGTCTAAAATGGATGAAATAGTTGTGGAGTTGAGGAGAGTTCTATTGGACGCAGAGATCGTATCTAGAATTGGACGAGTTTCAGGGGAGGTACATAGGCTAACCGTAGCCGTATTATACCTTGCGATTGCTGAGTTGATCTCATGTGCCACATTGGGAGTCATTACGCTTTTTGTTATTATGAAAGTCCTGACGATTCCTATAATTTTTCCTATTGCTGTCGCGATTGGAGTAGATGTAGTTTTACTTATTATATTGTTTATTTATGGTTATTATTTTAATTATTTATATCATATGTAATTAGATATATTCTAAACGCTTAAATTATAATATAATGAACGTTGAATCAGGAAAAAGAGTGTGGATATTTTTGTATGTCTAACGTCAGTCGTGAGAAGCCATTACGCAGGACGTT
Organism: Metallosphaera yellowstonensis MK1; assembly: GCF_000243315.1. Lineage (GTDB taxonomy): Archaea > Thermoproteota > Thermoprotei_A > Sulfolobales > Sulfolobaceae > Metallosphaera > Metallosphaera yellowstonensis. Next base: position 45,525 of record NZ_JH597755.1, read on the forward strand.
TCCTGTCCCTTCTGTGGTAGTTACCACATGGTGAAATGTGGTAAGGTCAAGGGAGTCCAGGAGTGACTCTGTAGGGACTGTGGGAGGACATTCGCGTCCAACGCCTTTTGTCACCGTCACCCAGGGGAGGTCAGGGAGAGGCCTTGAAGATGTACTCCAACGGCATGAGCGAGAGGGCCATCTCCAGGACAGCAGTTATGGGAATCTTAGGGAGGTAATACAAAGAAGTCGGTATTAGCGAGAAGTTTTTATTTTTCGACGTCTTCCTGCTGAAAAGATGCTGAACGGAAAGGGACCGATCGAACTCGCTAGGGAGAGGCTGGTCAAGGCGGTCAACCAGGTTCTGGGCGTGGTCAGGAGGAAGGGGAGGAGCAGGAAGGTCGGGTTGGCGCTAGTCCTCACGGTCCTGGCAGGTGGGAGGGCCAGCGTGAGGAACGCGGCCGAGACGTTCGGGTTGGACTACGCGAACCTGCTGGAGGCGTTGGGAGAACTCGACGGCGCGTGGAGGGACTACCTGGAGGTCCTGTCGGGGCTGGTGAAGGGTGAGGTGGCCGTCATCATAGACGACACCGTGGACCACGACGCTCCAGGGGGAGGGACGTGAGCCCCTGAGAACTACTGGATCTACTGCCACACCCACGGGAGGTTCGAGAGGGCCAAGCTCCTCACGGTCGCCATAGTGGACCTCTCCACGGGCAGGACGTTCATGGTGGGGGCTTTCCCCTACGTCGTGAGGAAGATGTTGGATCTGGGGATGGTCACCGAGTTCAAGACCAAGATCGAGATGGCCAGGGAGATGTTGGACGTGCTCAAGGAGCGCTTCCGCGTGTCCAGGGTCGTCTTCGACTCGTGGTACTGGTCCGAGAAGCTCGTGAGGG
>NZ_JH597755.1:46502-50012 GCF_000243315.1 Metallosphaera yellowstonensis MK1
AGACTAGAGAGGACGGGCTGAATCCTTTCTCACGTTAATAGAAATCTTTTTATAACTGTTTATAATGAATTTTCGTTGATAAATAATGACCTCCCACACCGATGTGGGCTATGCCCAAAAGGGTGGGAGTGATTGCAGAGATGTGAGCCCCGTGCCGTTGGGCTCGAAGGAGTCCCATGACCCACCTACAGTAAGTAGGTGGTTGAGGGCTAAGTCCCTACACTCGATCATGAATGAACATAAAATGATTGAAATGAGAGTGTAGGGACAAACGGTTGCATGGGTTTTCCCAGACTCAGGTGAAGCCCAAGGACTGAGGGTTGGACAGGAGTTCAAATTTCAATGAGGCCCCATCAGTCCTCAACTTAAACTCGTCCTCTCGCAGTAGTCCAAAATCTCGTGGATTATTGCTAGAACGTTGGACAACACGTTGAGATGATTCCTCAGGACAGCAGTTATGGGACTTTAACGTAACTTAAAGATTTTCATCAGCCCTGGCGGTCCACCTAAATGACGTTCAACGAACCTGAGGAACGCCTCCACGCTCCTCAGGTTCAGCTCCCCCACCAGCTCCCTGACGACGTTGGTCATGATGGTGAAGATCGTGAGGTAGCCCTGAAGCCTCTCCCTCCTCCAGAATGAGGAGTCCTCCAGTCCAAGGGCCTTGACGTCCCTGTGGAGCTCCTCGATCTCCCACCTCATCCTCCAGGCCTCCTCGATCTCCTCCTCGCTGAGCGAGAGGTCGGTCGTGTAGAGGTACTTCACGTGTGACCCGGAGTCACGTTTATATTCCCGGACTAGCAACTTTACCGTAATAGCTTGGCCTCCCAGGGTCAGGTCGGCGTAGTAGACTCCGGGGGGTAGGTCCCCCACTCGGAGGTGTCCCTCCACCTCCTCGAGGGTCCCCTGGGCCGACTCGACCCTGAGGAGCCTCCGGTTGGACTTGAGCTCAGACACCACGTTCTCCTTCACGAGCTTCTCTGACCAGTACCACGAGTCGAAGACGACCCTGGACACGCGGAAGCGCTCCTTGAGCACGTCCAACATCTCCCTGGCCAAGTCGATCTTGGTCTTGAACTCGGTGACCATCCCCAAGTCCAACATCTTCCTCACGGCGTAGGGGAAGGCTCCCACCATGAACGTCCTGCCCGTGGAGAGGTCCACTATGGCGACCGTGAGGAGCTGCACGCCCCTCTCGAACCTCCCGTGGGTGTGGCAGTAGATCCAGTAGTTCCCGTGGGGGCTCACGTCCTTCCCCCTGGAGTACTCCTTGTGGTCCACGGTGTCGTCTATGATTACGGCCACCTCACCCTTCACCAGCCCCGACAGGACCTCCAGGTAGTCCCTCCACGCGTCTTCGAGTTCCCCCAACGCCTCCAGCAGGTTCGCGTAGTCCAACCCGAACGTCTCGGCCGCGTTCCTCACGCTGGACCTCCCACCTAGCAGGACCATCAAGACGAGTGCCAACCCGACCTTCCTGCTCCTCCCGTTCCTCCTCACTATGCCCAGGACCTGGTTGACCGCCTTGATCAGATCCTCCTTAGCCAGTTCGACCTGTCCCTTTCTGTTCGTCATCTACATCTTTTCAGCGGGACGACGTCGAAAATTAAAAACTTCTCGCTAATACCGAGTTCTTGGTATTACCTCCCTAAGATTCCCATAACTGCTGCAGGGCTTTCCCGTCGCCTGACGAGGTTATGGACGAAGAGTCCAGGGAAGACCTCGACCTGGCTCGTGGGTTTCCCCAGTTCAGGAGGCACGTGGAGTCCCTCAGCTCCCTCAAGAAGTGCTGTCTGCCGTTTGTCCCTACACTTTCATTTCATTTTGTCTTCAATCACGATCGAGTGTAGGGACTTAGCCCTCAACCACCTACTTACGGTAGGTGGGTCATGGGACTCCTTCGACATGAAGGGCACGGGGCTCACATCTCCAACCCTTTTCCTCAAATTATAGAGGGCAACTACGTCCCTATGCCACCTCTCCCCCCTCTCACAAACACCAACCCTTGGGGCATCGCCCCCATCGGGTTGGTAAATGATCTTCGTCCCGTGGACTGGACAGACAGTAGAAGTGTGAGAAGGATCAACCAAGATCACGGGGACACCGAACTCCCTAGCCTTCTCAACGATAGCTCTCCTCATTGAGGAAAATGCAGATCTATAAATCCTCGACCTGAGCTGTTCATCCTTCACGTCCTCAACCACGTGTTCCGGAGCCCTCTTTGACAAGTCCTCCAAAATGATAGCACTCCTACTTTCGTAAGCCTCCAAAACGATCAGCTTAGCCAACTTCCTCCTAACATCAAGCTTCTTGTCCTTTTCCCTCAACTTCCTCCCAACTTCCCTATCCTTAGTAGACCTACCCTCCTCAATCCTCCTGTACTCATAGCCTAGAGTAATCCTCTTGGTGTTTGTTTCAAGCAATACGGGTTTATTCTTGATAAGTGAGGAGACAGAATTCTCGTTGAGATCTACTGGGATAAACGCTTTAGGCTCGTAAGGTTTAGGATCATCCTCCTTAAACACCATGTAGGACTCGACGATTTTACCTCTCAACAACTTAAACCTAGCCTCACTCGCAATCCTCCAACCATTGTTATAATACCTCCAGAAGATCTTGGGAAAGGTCGGGGAAACGAAAACCCTAGCCCTCTTAGTTGAAATGGAGATCTTGCTAAGGCTGAACTTCCACAAGTGGTCGTCCAAGTGTACGGTAACCTTCATTACTATCGGTCTGTCAGTGTAACTCCTCCCTCTCTTCCTCAACTTTTGAAAGCTGTCCAACCTCTCGCTTGCGTCTTCACAGGCGGTGTAAACGTAGTGTGAGGGTAAGTCCTTATGCTTCTCCTTCTCAGCCTTGTAAATCCCAGCCTTGACCCTGGTGAAGGAGGTAGTCTTGTTCTTGAGCCCGTAGTTCACTGTGTCCTCTAGTATCGCCTTGTACTCCTCCTCGACCTCCTTGAGCGCTGAATACGTGTTGTGATCAACCTCAACCCTTAACTTCACTGTCCTCTCCACTCAACTCACCCATGAGCTCTTTTACACCTTGAACTAGGACTGTCTTCTTGTGACTCCTCATTCCGTAAATTTTCCCAGCGAATGACGTAATGATTGAAATCAGATCTTCAACTAGTTCTCGTGTATTGGGTTCTTCTCCGAAAACCACCTCAATCCTAACTCCCATTGTTGAGAAGAACTCCTCAAGGTATTCAAACCCGAATCTCGTTAACCTATCCTTATACGTTAAGAGAACGACGTCAACACTCCTTCCCTCAACCAGTTTGAATAGCCTTAACAGCCCTTTCCTTTGTGTGTTCAACCCGCTTGCAATATCTTTTATCACTTCTACCACTTTGTAACCCTTTGCCGTTGCGTAGTTCGTTAGGTAGTTCACTTGCCTCTCCAAATCTTCTCTCTGATCAGCCGAGGATACCCTAGCGTAAATTACTGCCCTCGTCTCTTCCCTCCCCTGCAAGTACTTTTTAATCTCACTATAAGGTATCCTATACTT
>NZ_JH597755.1:50112-94035 GCF_000243315.1 Metallosphaera yellowstonensis MK1
CTGCAAGTACTTCTTAATCTCGCTGTAAGGTATCCTATACTTCCCACCCTCAGTTCTCACCACCCTTATCTTCCCCTCCCTGATCCACCTTAACAAGGTTGAGTATGAAATGCTGAGCAGTTGGCAAGCCTCCTTAGGTCTCAGTAGTCTCTCCACAAAATTAGTTGATAATAAATGAATATAAAAAGATTTCTATCAACGTGAAAAAGGATTCAGCCCAGCTGTGGACAGGGACACGGCCTTGTCTTCGACATCGCCCTGATCTACACCTCGGTGCTCTCCCAGGTCCCAGAAGGGGAGTTCAAATGACTTCCTCCCTGTCGCTCGGACAGTGCAGGTTATGCTAGAAGATCGCTTTTTCCCCAATCCTTGATTATTTTATTCCGTACATCTTGCACTCTGGCGTATGTTGGTATTACTCACATAGATATGAACCTTGTCCTTAAAAACCAAGTGGTATAATAAATATTCAGTGCTTTGAGACTTCAGATGACTAGAAAGGCCATTACAATGACCAATGAACATGATGACCTTTGTATTCAAGGTTCAAATTCTGAACTTACTGTTAGTTTTAATTATTCAGAAGTTCCAAACCCTTTTCTGACATGTTCTGTTCAATTGGAGTGGACATCTTTTCCCCTTTTATCTTGAATGTGGTTTTAGGCACAACCCGCCATGCCCCTGACAGTCAGGTGGGATTTCGAGATAGGAGACGGAAAACTTCGTTGGAAGAAGTGATTGGCCTACCTATTGACCTCGCGCGGTGTGACCTATGTTAAGCAGGACGTTCATGAGATTTTGGATCGCAAGGAATTTCCTCAGAGTCACTAACGTCATGTTCACAGTTTACTTCATGTGGGAAATCGTAGTTAAGTATGATTCCGTCTTTTTAGCCAGCTTGGTTCCAGCGTTCTCACTCCTCGGATATGTGGTTATAGCCGTTCCGTTCGGGTACTATCTAGATCGACTAAACAGATCTAAACTGATATTTCTTACATCAATCCTATCATTTTTTGTATATTCAATACTAATGATGAGCGATGCCCTTTACGTTGTATACGGAGTAGCGCTAATTTCTTTTATGTTATTTATGACAATGGGGGATGCATTTTATGCAAGTATTAAGGAGTTAGTGGTATCAGAGGATCTGTCTAAGGCTATGTCCATGGGAAGCATAGGGAGAGCAATCAGTGATCTGGTAGGTATTCTGGCTGGAGGAGTAACGGCATATATAAGTCCTGCCTCATTCCCTCCCTTAGTTCTCTTACTTTCAGTAATTCCTGTAGTGTTTTCCTTCCCCTCTAAGATGGAAGAAAACTCGGGTTCTGGTTACTCCTACACTCACGCTCTAAAGGTAATAAAGCTCTTAATTCCCCTTTTGATCCTTGCTATGACGATCAACGGAACGTTTGTTGTACTTGATGTTTATGCCTCTGGTCTATTCCATTTAATACTCAAAGCCTCGGCACTATATTATACCCTCTTTCTCCTCTCTTTTTCTCTGGGTGCGATCGTGGGTGGAGTAGTGGGAGGTTTGGTGGCAAAGAAGATCGCTCGTCCGCTATTTCTCTCGTTGATTTCACTAGGGTTTGGTCTTTCGTTCGTGGCCATAGCCCTCGATAGATCTCCGTCCCTGGAGTCCATTATATCTTTCTTGTTGGGCATTAGCGTATCGTTGATTAATATCCCCCTGGATACCCTACTCACTAGGATCGTTCCTAATCAAGTTATGGGTAGAGTCAATTCTATCATGCAGCTCTTTTTCACGGGTTCCTCTCCAGTCATGGCCTTCGTTTATGGTTACCTTACCAATTTCTTCAGCCTTGTAGATGTCATCATGGGTGTAGGGATATTTGGAATCATGATGTCTCTTCCCAGCTACTTCGTAATAAAAAACTTCATGAAGATCAAGGACGAAGATGTAAAGCGGATTATGGAGAAGTAACATTCTCTCAGACCTTAAGGCAGGATGAGCTCTGAGGGGTCTCCCAGAGGTCCTCAACTGGTGTCCCTACCATGAACAGGAACATGATAAAATAAACGACAGCAGTTATGGGACTTTAACGTAACTTAAAGATTTTCATCAACCTGGGCGGTCAGCCTAAAGGGCGCTCGAGAACCTGAGGAACACCTCCACGCTCCTCAGGTTCAGCTCCCCTACCAGCTCCCTGACGACGTTATTGATGGTGAAGATCGTGAGGTAGCCCTTAAGCTTCTCCCCCCTCCAGAACGAGGAGTCCCAGGGCCTTGACGTCCCTTGGAGGTACTCGATCTCCCACCCGACAGGCCTCCTCCCCGGTGAGCGAGAGGTCGGTCGTGTAGAGGTACCTGACGTGTGTCCCGAGTCGTGTTCCTGCGAGCGACTTCACCATGACAACTCAGCCTCCCAGGGTCAGGTCGGCGAAGTAGACTCCAGGGTATCCCACTGGGAGGTCTTCCTCGAGGGTGTCCTGGCCGACCCTGAGTTCGGTTGGACTTGAGCTCAGACACTACGTTGTCCGTCACGGGCTTCTCGGACAGTACTGGGGTCGAAGACGACCCTGGCTACCGGAAGGGCTCCTTGAGCACGTCCAACATCTGGCCAAGTCGATCTTGGTCTTGAACTCGGTGACCCTCACAAATCCAACATCTTCCTCACGGCGTAGGGGAAACCGTGAACGTCCTGCCCGTGGAGAGGTCCACTATGGCGACCGTGAGGAGCTTGGCCCTCTCGAACCTCCCGTGGGTGTGGCAGTAGGTCCAGTAGTTCCCGGGGGCTCACGTCTACCCGGAGCGTCGTGGTCCACGGTGTCGTCCACGATGACGATCTGACCCTTCACCAGTCTGACAGGACCTCCAGCCCCTCCACGCGTCGTCCAGTTCTCCCAACGCCCCATCAATTCACGTTCCAACCCGAACGTCTCGGCCGCGTTCCTCACGCTGGCCCTCCCGCCCGTAAGATCATGAGGACGATAGACAACAAGAACTTCCTGCTCCTCCCGTTCCTCCTGACTACATCCAACCTGTTGATCTCCCTGACCAGCCTCATATCAGCTTCCCTGATCGACCTCTCCTCGTTCCGCATCTTTTCAGCCGGAAGGCACTGAAAAATGAAAACTTCTCGCTAATACCGACTTTCTCGTATTACCTCCCTAAGATTCCCATCACTGCTGAATTATAGTCGCGGGTACGAATTACACTCATATGCCAAGGAGAGGTCAGCACAATTCATAGTTTGTTGCAGACCAGAGCCGGTCTCCCCTTGTTCTCAGCTTCAAACCTCAACACGGACCCCCCTAACTCCTCACCTTCCCTTCTCGAAGTGGTCACGAAGACTTCCCTAAGGTCAATCCCACCGAAGGTCAGTGAAGTTACGATTTTGACAGGTAACCGAATCACCTGAACAGGCTTCTCGGCAAAGGGTTCCCAGACACTTATCACTCCTCCACCGTAGTGTGCAACCCACATTAGTCCGGTAGAGTCTAGAGTCATACCATCGGGAACTCCTGGGAGATAGGACGTTTTCACCGCAACCCCCTGAGGCTCCAGACGTTCCCCATTCCATTTGAAGGCGAAGATGCTCTTCTTGGGGCTGTCGACCAGGAAGAACGTATCCCCCAGCCAGTCGAGCCCGTTGGATATTATGAGACCATCGTGAAGCAAGGAGAACCTCCCTTCCCTGAACCTGTACATAGACCCTATCTCCCTGGTCTCCCTCAAGTCCATGGTACCCACCCAAAAGTCTCCCCAGGGGGAACACTTACCATCGTTAAACCTCACCTCCTCCGACGTATCAAGGGCGGATAGGGGGGAGAACCTTCCGTTCTTCCAGACGTATAAATCGTGATAGGCGGAGACCACCAGTCCTCCGTCCTCTCTTAATCCCAGGGCAGAGATCATCTTAGGGGAGGGATAAGTCACGTGGCTGGAACCTTTGACCGTGTGTAGTTCTCCCTTTAATATATCTACCCAATATAGGGTGTTGTCCCTCCAATCCCACAGGGGACCTTCCCCTAAGATCGCGTCAGACTTTAGGAATACCTCAACTTTCATACTTGATCTTCGTCGTCCGAGAATATAACTGACGTTCACTCCCAGTCAGTCTTCCTTACAGCAGTTATTAGATTTCGCCTCGACTTCAAGGCTACGCAACGAGAAATCCCATAACTGCTGTTTGTAGAAAGACAAGTGAGTTTCTACTTGATAGTGAACGGGAGCGTCGAGGTACAGGTCACGGGGGTCGGTTACCTTTGGGCGCTGAGGAGATAGCCATCAGGAGGGTCACTCAGTTACATGAGGTCCTAGAGGAAGCCCAAAGGATGAGACGAGAAGTTTACGGAATGGTACGCTTCTTTATAGCCCTATTGGATTCAGTGGTCGTCTCATTGGGATTGTTCATTCTCCTGTTGTTAATGGGGCCTTCCGCAACAGTTCTGGACTACCTCTTTTCCTTGTCGTCAAAGATCACCTGGAGCGCGAACCTATAACCCCCTTGATCATCCTTGACGCTTCCATCATGTTGTCACTTATGGGGTTCCCCTCTAGGTAACTATAGTCTGCCTTGGGTTAGGAGAGAATTTCATAACCGTGGTTGTAGTAGATCCACCTCTTGCCCCTTTAGGTCTTACATCCTCAACCAGTTGTACACCTGTAAACCGAGAGGTCGCACTTCCTTCAACGGGAAATCCCCTCATTTGTCAGGGGCGGTGGTCCCTCTAAAGTCTGAGGAAACATAAAGTAATGTTAAAACTGCATATACTTAAACCTATCTGAATTGGTTTTCAGTTATTATTTAGAAAATGATGAGGTGCATCCGACAACTCTTCGCGTTATCTCTGAACGATGTTCTAAAACTAAATCTTATTTTTGATAACTTTCTATTACCATTAACGGAATTGTTTTTAAAGTATTTATAGAGAAGGCACTTGAGAAAGAATGATAAAAAGAATATTCGCGGGATTGCTGTTGATAATTCCCGTGATATTAGTGGTTTCTTCCTTGGGGGCCACTAACAGCTCCATTCAACAGTTAAATCAGAGTATTTTAGCATTAGAGAATCACACGTCTGACTATCCTGCTGCTGCCGTACCCTCTTGGTTAGATACTGGAAGTAACGCGTGGATGCTCACGGCTGCCACCTTCGTGGGACTACAGAGCGTCCCTGGAGTTGCATTATACTACGCAGGTCTGTCCAAGAAGAAGTATTCTATAAACAGTGCTATGATGGTGTTCTACGCCTTTGCAGCGGTCTTGATAATCTGGATGATAGCTGGTTACAACTTCGGCTTTGGGAAACCCCTCTTTGAGATTAACGGTTACGGAATTTTAGGGTCTCCAACTCCAGCGTGGCAGGGAATTTACGAAGCATCTCAGACCGTCTACGGTCCTGGAAATACTCCACTGAACATTCCCACGTCCACCTACATATTTTTCCAGTTCGTCTTTGCAGCTATAACTCCAGTCCTCTTGGCAGGTGGAGTGCTGGAGAGGATGAACTTCAAGGCCTGGATGGTATTCGTTCCCCTCTGGTCCCTCTTAGTCTACTCCCCAGTGGCCTACTGGTTATTTGCTGGAGGCTGGCTCAACCAATTGGGAGCTGTGGACTTCTCTGGAGGATACGTTATACACGTCGATGCTGGTGTAGGTGCGTTGGCCGCTGCCCTGGCAGTGGGACCAAGGATGGCCTCGGAGAGGAAGTTGGAAGCTCATAGTTTACCCTTAATCCTCGCTGGAGCAGGTTTAATCTGGTTAGGGTGGGACGGCTTCAATGGAGGAGATCCAGGTGGTTCCACCATAGATGCGGCCATAGCGGTCCTCAACACCAATATAGCCACTGCCATGAGTGCGATAACTTGGATGCTCATGGACATGAAGTTCTTCGGCAAGCCCTCCCTAGTGGGAGCTACCTCTGGAGCTATAACTGGACTAGTAGCCATCACTCCAGCTGCAGGGTACGTCAACGGATTCTACTCCATCCTGATAGGTATAGCTACTGGTTCCATACCTTGGCTAGCCCTGTACAAGTTGGAACCCAAACTGAGAGTCGACGATAGCCTAGGCGTGTTCTCCACCCACGGTATAGCTGGGATAGTGGGAGGAATACTGACAGGCGTGTTCGCTGACCCCAACGTAACTAAGTACGTGGATCCCGTATTGGTTGGTGCTCTCTACGGAAACGTGGCACAGATAGGAATACAGGCGTTAGGTGCTCTAGTGGTCTTCGTCTACGACTTCGCGGTGACTTACGGACTGTTGAAGGCAATAGGCCTCTTCATACCGCTCAGGGCCCCACCGGAAGTCTTGGCGCAGGGAGATTACGCGATTCACGGTGAGGTGGCTTACGCTGAAGCCATGGCAGGTGGAGAAAGTAAGGTAACCCCAGCCAAGGAGGAAAGTAAAGAGGAAGAGAAGGAGTGAAGTGATTTTTTAATTAACTAATTTTGTTAGTCCTTTGAGAAAATTTTGCTAAAGATGTTGTAAGCCTCTTGAGAGAAGAGGCACACTAAGAGTTCCATGTCGATGTCCCTCATTTCCTTTACAACCTCAGTCATGACCTCAGCGCACGTCTCGTACGGATATCCGTAAATTCCCGTTGAGATGGCAGGTATGGCCAACCTCCTCACTCTCAACTCCGTTGCTTTCTCTATTGATCTCCTCACGGCGGACTTGAGTTTGTCCCCCCATTCCGTATCTGGGTCCCACGGTGTGAATAATATACTTCACCTTGAGCCTCCCAGCCTTAGTCACAGTGACCTCCCCAGCAGGTACAGGGCCAAATCTTCTCACGTATTCTCTGCTCTCCTCTTGGATCTCCCACCCACCCTTTCTCACTATGACTTCAGCCACTCCTCCCCCGTGTTCCAGGATGGAATTGGCCGCGTTCACTATGGCGTCTGCCTCGGCCTCAGTTATGTCTCCCTTGATGAGGGATACCCTCATCTTTCCGACCTTGTATTCCATGAGCCATGAAAGGTACTGAATCCTTTTTCACGTTGATAGAAATCTTTTTATATTCATTTATTATCAACTAATTTTGTGGAAAGACTACTGAGGCCAGGGAGGCTTGCCAACTGCTCAGCATTTCATACTCAACACTCCTACGGTGGATCAGGGAGGGAAAGATAAGGGTGGTGACAACTGAGGGTGGGAAGTATAGGATACCTTATGGCGAGATTAAGAAATATTTGGAAAGGAAAGAAGAAACAAGAGCAGTAATTTACGCAAGGGTTTACCCATCTTATCTTATACTTCTACTATTTGCCCAGTCCACGGGACGAAGATCATTTACCAACCCGATGGGGGCGATGCCCCAAGGGTTGGTGTTTGTGAGAGGGGGAAAGAGAGGTGGCATAGGGACGTAGTTGCCCTCTATAATTTGAGGAAAAGGGCTGGAGATGTGAGCCCCGTGCCCTTAGGCTCAAAGGAGTCCCATGACCCACCTACCGTAAGTAGGTGGTTGAGGGCTAAGTCCCTACACTCGATCGTGATTGAAGACAAAATGAAATGAAAGTGTAGGGACAAACGGATTTAACCATTAGTGATGTTTGAGGGACCCTCAGTCCTAAGATTAGTAAATGATTTCGGAGTTTGCGATAGTTATTAGATTCAGCTCGACCGCGGGAGGTTGGGCTAAGTCCCAAACTCCTACAGGATATTTTTCAAGGCAATTAATGGAGTTGCTGAGGACTTGGATCATTCTTATATACTATTATTTCATAGTATATGTCTGTGAAGCTACAGGTCAAAGGTAACCACATGTACGTGACCATGTGGGACAAGCAGTCCAGGAGGCCTAGGAGGTTCTATTTAGGGAGACGGGAGGAAATGAAGAGGTGGGAGGAGCTGTTCAAGTTAGCTAGGGAGTATAGGGTGGGAAAAGATGAGGTAAGGGACTACGTGGATTATTTCCTTGATAAGGAAACGAACCTGACCAAGGTCGAATATGTTATGCTCTCCCTGAGCTTAGGTGTAGATCTTTGGAAGTGGAGCGAAAGTTCAAGAACGCGTTCAGGACAGCAGTTAGGGAGATAAGGAGATTTTATCCCGAGCTTGCCTTGATAGGGAGGTTCGCGAGGAACTTTTACGCCAATCCCGAAACAACACTGGACATCGACTTCATCGTGAACTTGGATGACGTTGAGAAGTTGGCGGAGTTCATTGAATTCGTCTCAGGTAGATATGAAATCTTTCCAAAGGACGTAGGGCATTGGCAGTACAGGCTGGTGATTAAGGGCATGAGGATAGACGTTGTCAAACCTCCCTCCTTTAAGTTCGATGAGGAAGTTGTGCATAGGAGGAGAACGGTCAGGATAGAGGGAGTGGGGGAAGTCCCCATCCTATCCCCTGAGGACCTGGCGGTCCTTTACGTGGTAGCCTCCATCAAGAGAGGTATTAAGGATCTCATTAAGGCCAAGGACGTGGTAGTCTACTCATTGGGGAGGGAGGACTTCAATGAAAAATACTTCTTGAAGAAATGCGAGGAGAACGGCGTGAAGCCCATCTGCCTAGTCCTACTTCAGGACTAGGAGTACAGGAAACGGCTCTTCCATCCAACCCTAGTGGGCAGGGCTAGCCTAAGCTAAGACTCTTCAATACTTAAAATTGAAACTAATTAGAACCATAAAGAATCTTTCGAACTCACGGCCTTATCTGTTAAAAAGGTATTATTTCAAGTTTAATAGCTAAACCCTCTTTCCTCCAGCTTCTCTCTCAACCTCATCAGTGCGACTTCCCTCTTCCCCCTATAGAGGTAGACATCGTGAAGCTTACATTCCTTAACATTATAGATAGCTTCCTCAAGGAGAGCTAACCTCTCTAGTCCCAAAGCTTCCAGAATCTTCATTGACTTAATGTTAAGTCGATCGACGAACGCCGAGACGTAGGTCACTCCTGAATTGGAGAGGAGGACGTAGAGCATAACGTAGGTTAGACCCATACCTCTGAATTTTCGTCTCACCCAATAGGCTAACCTTCCCTCATGGGTTTGAACCTTGAAGGGGAAAAATGGAGCCACGAAGAGGCTAGCACCTCCCACTAGTTCATTGTTAATGAACGTAAGGTACCATAGACGTTGAGACGAATTCGAATCCTTCAGTATCTTACCTATTTCTTGGACATCCCTCACTTCCCCTAGGTAGTTCACTAAAACGAAGGAATCTTCGTCGTCTAAAAGTTCCCTCAAGGTAGCGTGAACCGTAGGGGCGTCCTGCTCCGTAGGTTCCCTCACCTCATAAGTTAATCCCGTTAATCTGTTCACGAAATGCATGGGAATAACTTCGTCCCTCCATAAAAAACATGAGCACAGCAGTTATTAGATTTTGCCTTGACTTCAAGGCTACACCTAACGAGAAATCCCATAACTGCTGATGAGCAACAGTTTGTTCAGACACTTTGTAAATTTCAGCTCCTTGATACAGAATTTTATGAAGGAATCTCGCACTACCTGAAGGGGGCGAAAACTTCGCCGTAGTCAGCAGTTTCCGATAAACCGTGAAGTTTTTATACTTTGTATGTGAGTTTAATTACAAGGCTGAAACCTAAGGAAGTGTGCCAACGCTTAGGAATATCATATCGCACACTACAGAGCTATGTTAAGAAAGGATACATAAAACCAGTAATATTACAAAGCGGGAAGTGGAGGTTCAGAGAAGAGGACGTAGAAAAGTTAATAGGTATTGTTAGGAAGAGGAAAGTGATACTTTACGCAAGAGTATCATCAAATACACAAAAAGACGATTTAGTAAACCAAGTGAAGTACCTAGAGGAGAACGTTAAAGAATACGACCAAGTGATAACAGACGTGGGATCTTCATTGAACATGAAGAGAAAAGGATTCCTCAAGTTGTTAAGGATGATACTAAACAACGAAGTATCAAAAGTAGTTGTAGCCTACCCAGACAGACTAGTAAGGTTCGGCTTCGAGATAATTGAAGAAGTGTGCAAATCACACAACTGTGAGATAGTGGTGCTAAACAAGGAGGGCAAAACCCCAGAACAAGAACTGATAGAAGACTTAATCCCTACTAGTCTCCTTTAGCGGAAAACTCTACGGAATGAGAAGTCATAAATACGAAAAGGTGAAGAAATGTGTCGAAGAAATTAAGGCTTAAATCGTTTCAGCCAGAGGAGGAATACGTCTACCTAACTTACTCCTTGAAGAATGATAAGAAGGAGGAGAGCAAGATATTACTAGAGAACTATAAACACCTACTACAGAAAGCTTTAGACTGGTTATGGGAGAGGACTAAGATAGAGAAAAAAGAAACGAAGAAAGGTAAGAAAGTCAAAATAACCTTGCCTAAGAAAAAGGAAGTGTACAAGGTATTGAGAGACGAGCTTGAGAAGATTAACGTTTTAGCTTCCCACTACGTGGACAAAGCAATAAATGACGCTTACTCAGTGTTGAGGAGTTGGAAGAGGAGGGCCGAGAAGGGGCAAGCATCATTGAGGAAACCAACACTGAGGAAGGTTTACGTTAGGATAAAGTCTACTCTGAGGAAGGTTGATGGCGAAGACGTTAGGATTACAGTAAGACCTTATGAATATTTGACCTTCTCTTGGTCTCACACTTGGTTCTCTAGAAGGGTTGAAGGACTTGAATTGGGTGAGCCCATAATTAAGGAGGATAAGGTGTATTTGCCATTTCGTTACAGATTACCTTGGTTTACTCCCCTAGATTTCCTAGCAATTGATAGCAACTTGTACACATTAGACGCTTATGATGGTGATAAGTTTGTTACATTTTCCTTGAAGGAGTTGTATAGTCTAAAATTCGGCATGGAGTTGAAGAGGGGTAGAATACAGTCTTTTACTTCAAAGCACGGTAGGAAGGGGAAGGAGTTGTTAAGGAAATATTCCCATAGAGAGAGGAACCGTGTGTCGGATTATATCCACAAGTTCGTGAATAAGTTGCTGGAGATGTATCCTCTCACTATGTTTGCTGTTGAAAAGTTGAATAAGCAGTCCTTGTTCCGAGACGCTGATGACAAGCTGTCTAAGAAGATTTCAAGGACTGTATGGAGGACAATTCACCGTGTGCTTAAGTACAAGGCTCCCTTATACGGTTCTTTCGTTAAGGAGGTGAACCCACACCTTACATCTAAGTCCTGCCCCAGATGTGGATGGGTTTCCCGAAAGGTCGGCAGGACTTTCAGGTGTGAGAGGTGTGGGTTCACTCTGGATAGGCAACTCAACGCATCCCTCAACATATACCTCAAGATGTGCGGGTTTCCCCACCTCTTTCTCACTCCCACTGGGAGTAGGTGGGTTTAGGTTACCCCGCTAAGGGGGCGGAGGAGGATGAGTGGGGCAATGCCCCGTGACTCTCGTGAAGCCCAAGGGCTGAGGATTGGATACAAATTCATGAAAATTCAATGAAGCCCAAACCCCATTCGCTGTGAGATGGATAAACACCCTAGTTCGAATGTCATTTTCCTAAGGGTACTCCGACAACAGTCGCAGAGTAGAGCGGGATCACCGAGATGTCTCGGTTGAAGCGAGGTTTCGTGAGGCTATGCCTTCGTCCCATCATACATGGTCACGTCCGCGCCAGGGTTCGACCGGTAGTGCTAAAGCTCCCCCTCTCTATGCAGAGCGGTGCCTCGGGGCAGGCGACTACACTTTTCCTCGAAGGACAAATGGGATTCCCGGTTGAAGGAAGTTCTCTACTCTGGAAGCCTGTAGCCGATCATTCCTGGAGAGCCCGGGGAATTGATCATATAAATTCTATAATATAATTATTCATGATATAAACTATTTACCGAGATATACCTAATGGAATACTAAAGCAAGTTTTATAAGGTATAAATAAGATTAAACAATAATGACAGATAAACCCTACAAACTGGCCAAAGTAGTCGGTCCCATAGTCATCATGGCTTCGGCAGTGAGTCAGGAGTACGGTGCCGGAATAAACGCAGTGGCCACACAGAGTATAGGCTCATATCCATCTATCGGAAACTTGGTCCCCCTAATTATGTTTGTGACGGGTCTACTACTGCTCCCCAAGGTGTTCATGTACCAGAGGTTTGGGGGAATTGCGAGCAGGAGTGGAGGACAATACGTATGGATATCCAGGACTACGTCCCCTCGGGTAGGCTTCCTTGTACACTTCCTTTACTGGATAGGTATAATTTCAGCTATAGGGTTCATAAGCTATACAGTGGGATCAACACTCGCTTCGACTTTGGTATCCCTAGGTATCACTGCTGGTGCATGGTTTGCGACATTTTACGGGCATCTGACGGTAGGTTTGATCCTGATTTGGACGTTCTTCCTAATACATTACTCTGGAGTTAAATCCTATGGAACCGTTGTAGTGATCTTGTTCGGACTCATATTGTTCGCTGCGGCAACCTCAATGTACGTGGGTTTCAGTACCCCCAATACCGAATACGTAAATGTTCTTTCGTCCCAAATATTTAAGGGACCTATTCCTCACTACACTTTACCGTCAGTCACCTATTCAGCTTTCTTTGGGACTGTCACCCTCTTCGTTTTCGCTTATGCAGGAATAAGTGCTGCACCGATGTTGGGAGGAGAGGCCAAGAATCCCCAAAAGGACATGCCTAGAGGGATAGTCTATGCATGGATCATCGCCATAGTACTCTTCACGCTGGTCGCCCTTGCCATATTTCACACCGTAACGGGGGAGCAAGTCTACGCCCTCATCCAGTCTAAGAAGGCATATTATGCGACGTTACCTGGTATCTTGAGTATAGCAGAACCGCGCTTGCTGGGCGCAATATTTTCCATAATAGTGACCGTCATAATAGCGAAGACCATGTTACCCCAACTCCTAACTTCCAGCAGAACGTTGTTCGCGTGGGGAGAGGACCTGATACTACCTGCCCACTTCACTCACACCAACAAGTTCAAGGCTCCCGACTTCAGCCTTCTCATCTGTGCCATATTTGCTTCGGTGTACTTGGTCTATACATCTGTGGTAGGGGTCTCGGTGGTGGACATAAGGTCACTCTCCGTCCTCTTGGAAATGTTAGCGTTAGGAGCTGGAGTCCTAATGGCTGCTACTAAGGGAGAGAAAAAGGAAGAATGGGAGAAGAAGGTCGGAACGCCCGGCATGATAATAGCTGGCATCACCGGAATATTAGTTACGTTGATTGTCATTCCCTCGGTCGTGGTAGTCCCTCATGTGTCCCTAGTGCTTCAGCCCTCATTTCAAGTTGTCATGACGATTTTAGTGGGACTCGTAATCTATGAGGTCTCGAGGATCTTGAGGAAAAGAAACAATATAGACCTAGACGAGTTCATTAAAAAGAGTTTGCCATTGGAGTAAAAATCTTTTTCTTCCTATACCTTCACTTCCAGAACTCTCCTGCGTACACCCTTTTCCATCAACCAATCCAATCCGTCATTAATGCTCTCAGTCTCTAGGGTTTCAAACCCGTAGGCTTCAGCAACCCTCAGTGGAGAAACCTTAGGCGAGAAAAACGGGGCGGAGTAGTCTGCCCTGGATCTCAAGGACTCGTATCCCTCATTATTTAATATCAATACTCTCAGGTCTATATCATAATTTGTAGCCGTCCAGAGGGCCTGAGGAGCGAAGTGAAAACTGCCATCCCCCACGAGAGTCACAGCATTACCTCCAGCCATGACGTAACCTATGGACGCGGGAATGGCCCATCCCAGGAAGCCAGACCTGTTGGAAAAGTACAATCTCCTTCTCCGACCGAGGATCATCTTGACCGGTTCCTTATGGGAAGGAGTCTCCTCAAACACGGCGTAACCGTTGAGCCTAGAGGACAAGGCCTTCATTATTTCACCCACTCTCCCCTCCTTCACCTTGAGATCCAACACGTTTGAACCTTCTCTCTCCGTCACCTTAGGGAGGATCTCCTTGAGGAAGCTCTTGGGATCACAAAGTATGGATCTCCAGGCTCTCTTGGTTGCCTCCTCCGAATCAGACGTTATCTGTATCACATTTCTGGTCCTGAGCTCTTCGTCCATGTAAAGGACATTGTGGAGCATTCCTCCAACCAGTAGTACAACATCATATTCGCTTAACGCTGAGTTTATCCCGCTGGCGTTTCTGGGTAAGATTTTGACGAATTCGGCACTGGGAGACCTAGAGAAATGAGGTTCGGCAAATACGGGGGCCTTTAACTTACTAGACAACTCCTTCAGCTCCTCGTGGGCATCTGTTATGTCTACCTCATATCCAGCCACTATGGCGATCCTCCGTGCTCTATTGAGCTCCTCGGCCAGAAGAGAGATGATGCTTGGATCGCATTGACGCTGGTAGTTCACTTGAGCGATCATGGGGTGAATCTCCTCCACTTGGGTGTCTATCTCCTCATCAACTATGTCATATGGTATTCCCACTATTACTGGACCTGGAGGGGAAGATACAGCCGTCTTCACTCCCCTAAGTATAGCCTTTGGGACTTCTTCCCCGTATCTAACGTCTATCACCCCCTTCGCATATGGGATCTCCCTCAAATCGGTGGAGAGTATGGGCTCATCGATCAGTTTCCTCGAGTTTTGTTGTCCCACTAGAATGAGTAAAGGTATTCTGTCTAACCTGGCCGAGTACACGTATCCCAGTGAGTTGGTTAGTCCAGGCGCCGCGTGTGTGTTAGTTACTCCTACCCTTCCAGTGTAAAGATGGTAACCGCTAGCCATCCCTAGTGCGTGACCGTCGTGAAGGGAGAGAACGTAATTCATGTGTCCTGGAAGATATTTGAGCAAGGACAGTTCTGTAGTTCCCGGATTGCCGAATATTGTTCTCGTGAAGTTAGATAGCTCCTTGAACACAACCTCGGCTACTTTCATGCCTCTCGATTAAACTTTATCTGTGGGGATATAAACTTTTCTATATATGAACAAATTTTACAACAAAAATCTATATCTTACTAAATAAGATATAAACACAATTATATTCCTTAGATCTTTCTCCTAAGGATGAGGGACTTAGCCAGTTGAATGGAGAGAGATGGATCAACTCCCTTGGGACAGACCACTGAACAGGAGCCTGCAACCCTACATGACCATACTCCGTTGGGAGTGTCCAGAAGTAGTACTCGAAGCTTATCCGAGTCCCTCGAGTCAGCAGTGTACCTATAAGCTACGTTTATTGCAGCAGGGCCCAGGAAGTTGGGGTTTGAGGACACCACAGGACAGGCAGAGTAGCACAGGCCACACTGGATGCAGTAATTGAACTGAAGGTATCTCTTGACCTCCTCGTCAGTTTGTCTGTAGGGAGATTTGGGACTCTCTTGTTCCTCCTCATCTTTAGCCACGAGGAAAGGCCTGACCTTTCTATACTTGGAGAAGAACGATGAGAGGTCTGGGACGAGTCCCCTGATAGTTCCCACGTTCTTCAAAGGCTCGATCCTTATGGGTTCGTCTAAGTCCTTCATCTTGGTGAGACAGGCTAACCTTGGCCTTCCGTTAATTATCATCCCACAGGATCCGCAGAGCGCCATCCTACAAGAATATCTAAGCACTAGAGAGGGATCCTGTTCTTCCCTTATCTTAAGGAGTAGCTCGAGGACCGTAGTGTATGGGTCCAGCTCCTCCCTCATCACTTCGTACTGCTTCTCTCTCTTCTCCTTTCCTTCCAATACCTTGACGACTAACTTCCCCACGTTTATCACCACACAGTGAGTATCCCCAAGACGAGGATAATCAGAAATACCACCCCTAGAATTCCCAGCGCAGCTTTCACGGTCAGATTTGACTTTCCGCTGTCCAAGAGGGTCCTTCTAATTCCGAGGCTGGAGTGAGTTAGAATGAACGCGAGCAAGAGGATCAGTGTAACGGAATAGGCAGGATCCTTCAGTGATAACGCCACTTGGCTGAACGACGTGTTAACAGTGAAGCCCCCCACAGACAGTTTGACAAGGTGTATTATCACGAGCAATAGTATTGCTAATCCAGAGAGGTAGGTCAGCTCCCTCAGGGTCGACTCCCTCATAGGAGTATCACCCCCGCTACTATGGTAAGGAATATCCCCAAGATCCCCATGAAGAGCACGTAACCCCTATGTCTTCTGTTCTTGAGCCAAACTTGATATGGGTACTCCTGTTCCTTAGGTTCGGTGAGGAGGTAACCAAACTCGATCAACATTATTCTGACCCCATTGAGTCCATGGAAGATCAGGGCAACCACGACGAGGAGAAGGACCACCCTACCTAGAAATGTGGAGTCCAACGATAGGAGAGAATTCCAAGCTCTTTCTCCGTAGGTTACTTGATGTACGAAGAGAACGTGAAGGACGATGAAGGCAGTTAGCCCCCAGCCCGTTATCCTATGGAGGGCGAAGAGTAGCCTCTCTATGTTCCACCCTCTCACCTTAAACCATTCTGATGTTCCCATTCAGTACACCCTAGCCGTGGGCTTCCACTTGGTTATGGTCACTGGGTGGTAATCTATTACAGGTCCTTCCAGTGAGAACTTAGCTAGGGTGTGTTTGAGGAAGTTCTGGTCGTCCCTAGCCGGGAAGTCTACACGAAAGTGTGCGCCCCTCGACTCCCTCCTCTCCAAAGCCGACGTGGCTATGACCTCCGCCATCTCAATTAAGTTCATGACCTCGTGGGCATGGATCCACTCTAGGTTGTACTCGAACGCCCTATCCCTAACGTAAAGGTCACTTAGCGACGTCTTGAGTCCCCTAATGGACTTTAAGGCTGAGGTAAGTCCTTCTTCACTCCGGAACACTCCGACCCCAACTTCCATAATGTTCTGCAATGAGTTCCTTATCTCATAGGGGGTGTGGGATCCCTTCTCCCTCCTGATGAGAGAGAAGGACCTCTCTACCTCTTTCTCGACCACCTCGTTCAGTCTATCCGTAGTGGGCTCCGTTTCGGACTCCAGGTAGGTGAAGGCGCTTCTTC
Source organism: Metallosphaera yellowstonensis MK1 (assembly GCF_000243315.1). GTDB lineage: Archaea > Thermoproteota > Thermoprotei_A > Sulfolobales > Sulfolobaceae > Metallosphaera > Metallosphaera yellowstonensis. The sequence goes on from NZ_JH597755.1 coordinate 66,945, forward strand.
CAGCCCACTTACCCATGACTAAACATGCGGGAAGGGAATTGGAGCCTAACCTGTTGGCTCCATGCAGACTCACGTTAGCGACCTCTCCTGCCGCGAAGACCCCCTTGAGTGGGGTAGAGAGATCTGTTCCTAAAACATGGATCCCACCCATGGAGTAGTGGGCTGCTGGCAACACAGGAATCGGTTCGTCGAGAGGATCCTTTCCCAAGAACTGAATCGAATTCTCCCTGAAGGTCTTGTAAATTGTCTTTAACCTCTCCTCCCCTACTGGTCTAGTATCAAGAAGTACCGCCTTCATTCCTCTAGGTCCTTCTAGTCCCTTACCTTCCTTTATCTCAGTCAAAATTGCCCTAGTTACGATGTCCCTAGCTGCCAATTCCATCTTATTCGGGGCGTACTTCCTCATGAACCTCTCCCCTTCATTGTTTAGTAAGATCGCGCCGTGACCTCTCAATGCCTCTGTAGCGGGTATTCCATAGGGCACCAGGGTGGTGGGCAACCACTGAATGAATTCCATATCCTTGAGGGGTATCCCAGCCCTGTATGCCATGGCGAGACCGTCTCCAGTGACCGTGTGCGAGTAAGTTACGTACTTGTATATCCTCCCTATTCCCCCAGTGGCGATTATCAGAGCCTTCGCCTTAAACAGGTAGAAGGAACCCGTAGCCCTATCTATGGCCAGAAGACCCCTAAACTTTCCTTCCGTTGAAATTATTGCCGTGGCGAAGTACTCGTGGTAGAACTTTACGTTATTGCCCTTCAGTGCCCTATCGTAGAGAGTCTTCATCAAGAAGAACCCAGTCCTATCGTAAGCGAAGAACGTCCTAGGAACTTCGTGAGCTCCAAATGCCCTAGCCAGTAGGTTTCCCTCCTTGTCTCTGGCCCACGGCATTCCCCAGTGCTCAAGTTGTAGTATTTCGCTCGGTGCGTCACGGACGAACGACTCTACAGCGTCTTGGTCAGCTAGGAAATCAGATCCCTTCACAGTGTCGTAAGCGTGTTGCTCAAAGGAGTCGCCTCTCTGCATCACGGCTGCCGCTCCTCCCTCTGGGGCCACAGAGTGAGATCTCATCACCTGTACCTTGGAGAGTACTGAAACTTCGTACTTACCACGGGCCAACTTGTCGAACTCTATGGCTGCCCTAAGTCCTGCCAGCCCGCTCCCAAGTACCACCAAGTCTGTCTTTATTACCTCCGGCTCCATCTCAAATCTCCTGGAGTAGATTCTTGAGGTTGTCAGAGACTTGCCTCTTCGTGTTCAGGAGTAAATTGTTCCCTAACGTGTCTATTGCCACAAAGGCAGGTCCCAGAGCGTTGACTTTGACTTTAAAGAGAGCCTCCCCGTACAAATCCTCCCACCATACTCTCTCCACCCTCTCTATGGCTGAGGTGACCAGGGCCGCAGCGCCCCCCACAAACAGGAAGTAGAGCGCTTTACGATTCCTGAACTCCGGTGTCACGATTTCGCTCAGCTCTCCCTTCCCGATCAATCCCCTCACACCGAGGGAGAGAAGGGATGGGATATATTTCTCCATCCTCTGTGAAGTAGTGACCCCCACTGAGAGTATACTGTACCTTTCACCTTCCTTAATGAAACTTGGAGCCCCGAACAAGATCACTTGTCCGGTGAGATCCTCAGGTGGTTTGACTTTCTCCTCGAAGATCCTACGGAGTGTCGCGTCCCTCATTATGTATATGTATCCTGTGAGGTAAACGGTATCGCCTAGCTTGAGTCCCTCAATGGATCCCTCATCCAGTGGAGTTTTCAACTCTTTCAATCCTATCCCCCCAGATATTTTATGCTGAGGTCCTCACCTATTATGGCCTCAGCTCTCTCTCCTCTCCAGCACTGTATGTTCACGGCCACAGGGAGGCTACTTATGTGTGTTTCTGCTATCTCTACGTTTACTCCCAGGGCTGTAATCTTTCCACCTACACCCATTGGGCCTACACCCAACTTGTTTATTAGAAGGAATAGTTCATCTTCCATTTTCCTTCCAATTTCGTCCTCGCTTCTGGAACCGAGAGGTCTCAACGCTCCCTTCTTGGCCAGGTAAGTTACCTGTTCGAAGTCTCCCCCTATTCCCACCCCTACTATGTAGGGAGGACAACCCTTTCCTCCAGCGTTGGCCACAGTCTCTAATACGAACCTCTTGACACCCTTCAATCCGTCCGCCGGTCTCAGCATGGCCAACGCACTCATGTTCTCAGATCCTGACCCCTTGGGTAACGCCACGATTTTCATGACCCCTTTCAGTCCCTCATTCAGCTCGACGTGTACTATGGGTGAACTCCTCCCAGTGTTATCTCCAGTGTTCACTCTAGTAATGGGATGAACCATGTTGGGTCTCAAGTGGTTCTTAACTGTGGCATCCCTAACCCCCTCCTTTATGGCCCTTATCAGTTTAGGCAGTGAGATCTCTACGTCCCCCAGCTCAACCAGGTAAACAGGCGTCCCAGTATCTTGGCACACTAGGAGGCTGCGCTTTCTCGCCACTTCGATATTCTTTATTATGGTATCCATCACCTCCTTACCTAGCGGGCTATCCTCGGTATCGTAGGATAGCCTTATCTTTTCAACAACGTCCTTAGGGATCACGGTGAGGGCCCTATAGTAGAGGGCCTCTGAGACCTCTCTCACTTTCTCGTAAAATTCAGAAGTAAACCCCATCAGACTAAAGTGGGATGCAAGATATATATACTTTTCTGTATACGATATTAAATACTGAAATAAAAAGGGAAATAGCTTACTTATTCTTACCGAAGGTCTCCGATACCTCCTCTAGGGATTTTCCCTCCACGGAGCCCCTCTTCCCTATCACGGCTAAAACTACCAGTAGACCTACCAGTGAGAGAAGCCCTAAGAAAGTGTAGAGGGCGACAACCCCGCCTATACCAATTAGGATAGGCTCAAGGAAGCCAGTAGACGCCAAAGAGAGTCTGAACGCAGCTATATTGACCCCAGAGGCTATCCCTCTCATGTTGATGGGGAACAGCTCCGCCCCCCAGTTGATTATTATGGTTTGTGTGAAGACACTGGAGCCGTTGGAGATGAATATGATGGGTAGGAGGGCCCCAACGTTGTGGGTGAAAAGAACGATGGCTAGCGTAGATATTACTAAAACTGTTCCCCCCGCGATCAGGCTCTTGAGCCTCCCTATCCTGTCCGTTATGAGGGCCAAGATTAGGGTAAACACAATCTCAGCCATCCACACCTCAGGTACTTGGAATAGCACGGATGTCAGTTTAGATAGGCCGAGACTTTGGGTTATGTATGGAAAGAAGTAGGTAGCCAGGCCAGCGGGCATCGCAGTGGCATAGATCCCTATAAAACATGGAATTAGCAGCAGCAAATATATGGGAAGGTTCCTTTTAAAATCACGTACTTCGGCTGCCGCAGTTATGCCCTCATTTACACTCGTCCCTGTAACCCTCTGGACTGCCTCTAGGGCCTTATCCGTCTTTCCCTTGTAAAAAAGCCATCTCGCAGATTCTGGTACACTGTATCGAAGGACGGCGCCAATCAGTATTGGGATCAATCCCGTAACAAAAATTATTTTCCACACCTCTGGGGAGATGTTGGTAGAGGCTAGGAAGAAGTAACTAACCAACGTGCCCGTTACAAGCCCAGTCTGTGCCATTACCCAGAATAGCGCCAGTACTCTTCCTCTAATAGCCTTGGGAGCAAACTCCGATAAGAACGGAAGGGCTGCACCGTAATCCCCACCTATTGCGAAACCAGTCAGGATTCTGAAAACCTGGAACTCAGTGAAGTTGGTGCTGAAGATGGATAGTGTGGCGAAAAGTAGCATACAGATCAAGTCTATGAAGAATATTCTCGCTCTTCCGAATAGGTCAACGAGTGGACCCCAAGTTAGCGCACCAATTAGTATTCCAATATTCAGGAAGAAGACGAAGTGTCCGTAAAGGACAGTACTGGCCTTGAAGAACTTTAAGTAGCTTAAGCTGGAAGGGGTCAGTATGCCCGCTGTGTTGTAATAGTCCGCGAAGGCACCTATCCCTGCCACAAGAAGTATGAGATATATCTTCTTGTTCAGCCTCGCATCGTCTATCAGCTCGAACGGATTCCGTCGTCCCTTTCTCAGGTCATCCTTGTCCGTGGGATGACCCCTTAACATTGTATACCACTCATCATTTAATAATGTATACAATCATACTTAAATAGTTTACTAGAAAATTGTCAGTATTGGTAGACCACGGTGAACGGTCATCCCTCAGTCTTGATCCAGCCTCGTCCATGGCCACTCCGTCCCTCCCACAAATTCCAGGCAAGCTGTACAAACTTATTCGGATTAAGTTGGTTCTGAGGATCTATCAACCTCTTTATGTCGCTCATTATTCTCAATACTTCTAAACCGTTGTGGCTGTTGATCTGATAGGCCAACAACTCGGCCTTCATGAAACCTATCCCGTGTTCCCCAGACACGGAACCTCCCAAATCCACGGCTAATCTCCCTATCCTATCGTACAGTACCTGCAGTCGCTCATCGTCCCTGCTTTCTACCAATATGTTCGGATGCAGATTTCCATCCCCAAGGTGGGCTAGAAGGGCTATTCTCACCCCGTACTCGTTCTCCAGTTTCTTGATCTCACGGTACGCCACGTCGAGATATCCAAGGGGAACCACCACATCCTCTGATACTCTATCCCTCCATTCCGCCTTGAGCGCCACTCCAGATAAGGCTCGAATTGACAGTATTTCTTCCTCATCTACTCTTTCAAACCTTAAGTTAAGCGAATCCAGAACGTCCGTCACTCTTCTCTCATAGACAGGCGGAGTTGAGATTATCAGGACCCCACCACTGGAGGAGTTAAGGTTAGTGTTGAAGTGTTTATTGATGGCCCTCACAACGGTTTCATCCATGTATTCGGCAACGTCCAGGATTGTACCCTGTCTCCTGAGCCGTTTAATTACCTCTACTCCTTCCTCAAATCGTTCAAGGTAAATCAATACCGTGAATGGTTTCTCTGGAGGTAAAGGGGTTATCCTTAACCAAGCCTCAGTTATAATACCCAGTGTCCCCTCACTGCCTACGAACAGATGAAGTAGATCGTAGCCTGCCCTGTTCTTAACGAATGGTTCCCCAACGGTCACCAACTCACCGTTAGGTAAGACCACCTCTAAGCGTAGAACCCACTCCTTAAACGTTCCGTATCTCACGCTTCTCATCCCCCCTGAGGCATTACTGATTACTCCCCCGACAGTGCACAAGAATGAGCTGGCAGGTTCAGGGGGAATGAAAAAACCCCTTTTCCTTAGCTCGCCGTTTAGCTCTCCCAGTATCACTCCAGGTTGAACCCTAACATACCATTCTACATCGTTTATCTCTAGGATCCTGTTCATATACTTCATGTCTAGAAGTATACAGCCTTCACAGGATAGATGTCCTGCAAGGCTCGTCCCACTCCCCCATACGACTACGGGGACTTTATATTTTTTCGCAACCGTTACGATCTTGATTACATCACTCTTATCTTTCGGATAGAAAACTAGGATAGGGTTTATTGGCAAGTTCAGGAAATCTGTCCTAGATTCCCTAGAGTGTTGGATTTCATCAAGTTCAGTGACAATTCTTTCCGTTAAGCTATCAGGATTCACATGAAGAACTTAGTTGAGGGACTAATAAACCCTTATTATGTGAAACAAACAATAAGAACCCTAGATACGAAATTGTATACAACATAGTATAGAGCCCACCTATTGTACTTGTAGCATCGTGCTCCCAGTTGGTATTTAGCGAGTCAGCGAGGATCAAGTAGAAAGAAATCTCTTATCAAGTAAGATACAGCAGTTATGGGACTTTCCCTTAAATATCGCCCTGTAATCAAGGCAAAATCTAATAACTGGTGTAAGATAAATACTTTGTAATCTAAAAGAGACTATAATACAAACCATTGGACTTATCGCTAATAGTTCACAGCAATTAGAGAAACTAGAAACACTTTCAAGACATCACATCAATCTCTGTTACAAGTATCACCTCAGGTCGATATTAGTCAATTCTTATTAAGTACTAAGTAAATATCAGATTAACTAAGAAAATTCGATAGACTCACTGGTATTAGGAAATTCTATATTAAATTCAAATACTAAGGAGATAATGGGAGTTGAAATTAAAAAACTTAGGTTTTAGGAGTATCGGAGATCATACCCAAAGACACGTCGAAGGCCTCCAGATCCACACTTCCACCCGCAAACACTGGATCCCATTTTACCAGAAGCACTACTATCAATGAGATCAATGGTGCTATGGAGAGATAAAGGAGAGCATTATAGAGACCCACGTAGGACTTAAGCAGTGGGAGTAAGTAGAAACCCAATATGCTTCCGACTCTCAGCATTCCTTGGGTGAAACCGGTGCCAACTCCCCTAATGTTAGGAGGGAAAGAGAGTGTTGCCATGGTCATCCCCTGAGAGCCTGGGCCTGAAGAGTGAAAGAAAATGAAAAGCCCCAAAAGCACGGCAGTCACAGCTATTGGCAGATATTTTCCTAATAATCCTAGGGCCACGAGGAGTATGAAACAGGGTATTAAACCGATTATCGTGAGTCTTCTTACACCGATCTTGTGAGTGAAGAGTGCCTGCCACGTCCCTCCCGCTATTCCTGCGACGTTAACCAGAGCTGTCCCTAAGACGGCTAGAAGAGTGTTCCCAGAGAATATTGCACTGAGAATGACGGGCAAATAGAAACCCACTGCGAAGTACTGGAGACTCTCTTCAACTGATATGGTAGTAGAGAGTAGGGTCCTCTTTCTATACCCCTTTTTGAATAGTTTCCTAAAATCTCCGAAACTAGTCACATTTTCAAGTGTTTGCTTAACCTTTATGTCGTCATATCCGTTAGTCCTCAGGAATTCCTCGATATCCTTTGGCGAACCTCTGGCGAATATCCATAATGGGCTCTCTTTCATATACTTATATCTTAGTGTGATAATTATGACTGCTGGAATGGCCCCCAAACCAATGACCCACCTCCATATATTCAGTCCAAAGTAACTATAATCCAAATACATCAGGAATGCTACGGTATAGATTATCACTGTAGCTATATACCACATGGCCTGCCAAAGGTTAACGTTTCTTCCCTTGGACTTGAGCGAGGAATATTCGGCTATCAGCGATAGTGCAGCAGGGAAATCTATTCCAACTCCTACTCCTATTAGAAAACGGAAGAAGAGCAGCATTGGAAAGTTTACGGAAAGAGCCGCACCTATAGCCCCTATCACGAATAAGATGAGATCTATAAGGAACATTTCATATCTACCAATCCTATCTATTAGCCTCCCACCGTATAGCGCTCCCACCAGGGCACCGAAGGCCATGGCAGCAGTCATGGTGCCTACTAAGAAAGCAGTTAGATGAAATACCTGAGTTAGTTGTAATACACCTATTCCAATACTTCCGAAGTCGTAAGCGTCTATGAACGTTCCACCTAAAGCCAGAAGGATCGTTCCTATACCTAGTTTGACCTTTATATCCCCCCTATTTATAAGTTCGAATAATTCTCTTCTACTGTTAATAATTTTTGTCAATCTTTCTTCACCTCAATCCATTTTTCGTATAGCTTGTATATCGCATTGGCGTCCAGTTCTCCCAATCCTTCTCTTTCAGCAATAGTGTATACATGTAATATGACAGAAGCTATGGGCGTAGGAACCCTCTGTTCCTCCGCATACTCTACAGCTAGATGGATATCTTTCCTAGTGAAACTCAGGGAGAACCTAGGGGAGAAATCTCCGTTCAAAACCCAAGGGAGTCTCAATTCAGCCTGATATGACCATCCTCCCGTGTCCTTGAGGGCCTTGTAGAACACGTTTGGGTCTATTCCATTGGCCTTAGCCACACTGAAGGCCTCTAACAGTAGAGCCAGGTTTCCCAGTCCTATAACGTTGCTCAGTAACTTGAACAGGACAGCATTCCTTATCTCTCCCATGTAGTGTATGCTTTTCCCTAAATTCTCCAAGAACTGTTTGAGTTCCTCGAAAATCTCTTTCTTTCCTCCAACGAAGAGCGGTGATTCACCGACCTCAGCTTGGGCTGGCCCCTTTCCTAAGGTAACCACAAGCATTTTGCATCCCCTTCTTTCACATTCCTTCTCAATATCCTCCTCTGTTCTCACGTCTATTGTGCTTGTATCAATTACGTAGGAACCTCTTCTGATACCTTCCATTATTCCCATATCTCCTAGGTAGACCGATCTTACCGTCTTGCCATCAGGTAAGCTAGTGATCACTACTTCGGTGCTCTCAGCGACCTCCTTCGGGTTGTTTGAGGGGATGGCTCCTTTCTCTTGCACCCTCTTAACGGCCTCGTTTCTGACATCATAGACATGAATCGTGAACCCCCTTTTGAGGAGATTCGTGGCGATCCCTCCACCCATCTTTCCAAGTCCTATTACTCCCACTACGGGTTTCCGTCCTTCCCTCAAAACGTGATCCTGAGTTAGAGAGGACATATTCTGTCATTTTAAATACTAGATAAAGTTCTTATTTAATTTTGCGGTAGTTCTGAGGTATACGATATTAAATTGTAGTAAATATACATCATAAAATTATTGATTAGTACACAGTATCATTAATTATAGTGAAAATAGTCTGCCGGCTCCGCTTAGTTAAACTATTAATCGATGAAGGTCGCGCGGGAAGTCCTATTTCCTCCAAAACGCTTAAGCTACAGAGAGCGCAAATCCGTTCCGTTTATATTCTAAATATAAAATGAGAATAAGTTTATAAGTATAGATACAAGACTGTATACATGCAAGCTATAATAGGGGAGAGGGAGGTATCCTCTCAGAAGCTCATTGAGGTAAGGAACCCCGCGAGTGGGGAAGTAGTGGATACTGTTCCCTCACTAGATCGGGATCAGGTCAGAGAAGCCATCGATGTGGCCTATAACTCACAGGAGAAACTACTTGCCATGGCGGTAGCCAAGAGGAGTAAGGCCTTGCTTCAGATAGCTTCGCTCATAAGGGAGAGCCTCAACGATCTCGCTGTGCTCATGACGAGAGAGACCGGAAGGCCGATCAAGAGCTCTAGGGGAGAGATCGAAAGGACTGCCCAGATCTTTGAGCTGGCAGCCGCTGAGGTCAGGAGGGTGATGGAGGGAAAGTACGTACCCTTGGATGCCTATGAGTTCCCACCTGGGAATGAGAGGAGGTTCGCCCTAGTGAGGAGGGAACCGCTGGGTGTGGTCGCGGCCATAACCCCTTTCAATTTCCCTGCTGCTAGTTTCGCACACAAGGTGGCCCCAGCACTAGCGGTGGGGAATACGGTGGTGTTCAAGCCGTCTTCTTTGACGCCTCTCACGCAGATGAGATTAGCAACTCTAGTCCTGAGGGTTTTTCCAAGGGGTGTCCTCAACGTGATAACCGGAGACTCGACCATGATAGGCGACGAGTTCGTGAACAACGAGAAGGTCAGCTTGATAACTTTCACAGGCTCTGCCTCTGTAGGTCTAGAGTTGGCCAGTAGAGCTGTTAAGCAGGGGAAGAGGGTGATTATGGAGTTGGGGGGAAGTGACGCCATGATAGTCCTCGAAGACGCTGATCTGAAGAGAGCCGTTAAGTCGGCAGTCATTGGAAGGTTCGACTTTGCTGGTCAGTTCTGTAATGCCACCAAGAGGGTAATTGTTAGAAGGGAGGTTGAGGATCAGTTCCTGAAGATGTTGAAGGAGGAACTCAAGAAGTTGAAGGCTGGAGATCCCTTGGACGAGTCCGTGGATGTCGCCCCACTAATTTCTGAGCAGGCTAGGGACAGGATGAGGGAATTTTTGGAAGATGCGGTAAAGGGAGGAGGTGAGATAGTGTTCCAGATTGACGTCCCTAAGCATGGAAACTATTTCCCACCAACCGTGTTCAAGGCCCCGCCTAAACTGAAGCTCAGGGCATTGTGGGAGGAAACGTTCGGTCCCATCCTACCCGTAATACCTGTGGACAGCGACGATGAGGCTATCAAGGTGGCTAACTCCACTGAGTACGGGTTAGACGCATCGGTCTTCACTTCCAACTTCTCGAGAGCCTATGAGATCGCCACAAAGTTGAAAGTAGGCACAGTAGTCATAAACGATACTACTAGGTTGAGGTGGGACAACTTACCCTTCGGTGGAGTGAAGAAGAGTGGTATAGGAAGGGAGAGCATAGTGGACACCATGACAGAGATGACTGAGACTAAGTTGTTAGTGTACTCCATTTAACGAGATGGGCTGATTTTGCGTTGAAAATATTTTTATGTTTGTTCATTATAATTTTTATATAAAACATGAGCTCTCACACCGTGTAAGCTCTGCTCAAAGGTAAGTGATCCAAAGATGTGAACTTCGTGCTGTTGAGCTCCAAGGATTCCCAGGATCCGCGTACCGCAATTTGTAGGTGGTTGAGGGCTTAAGTCCTCACACTCGATTACGATTGAACACAAAGTGAGTAGAATGAAAGTGTAGGGAGAGACTTAACTCTTTCACGTGACTACTCGTTATTTTCAATTTTATAAATATCGTTTTGACGTCGGTCATGTTCATGTAGTATTACCCAAGAATTCTCTCTTAATGATCTCCCAACTGATGACGGGCACTGCTCACGAGGATGGGAGAAGTTGGATGGGTATTGAAGTTTCCCTCGACTAGCCCCAAGGACTTAAGGGTGACCGTGTATGATCCCTTAGGAGGGGTGCCAGTGGCGGAATTAGAAGTGGTTAAAGAAGGTAAGTTACGCCACGGGTAAACACGGTTTCCTGGAATCCATAATAAAGATTGATAATTTCTAACTACTGATTTTTAACAAGATATTATGTGAGTCGACTAATATTGGTGTATTGAAGATATAGAGAATGAAAGACCCTTTTTATCGTCTTTGGTTCAGTGAAGGCCACGTCTAACCTAGGCATAGGGAGTGGACAAAGGATATTAGGACGAGGATTGATGTGAAATAATGACCCATGTGAAAGCGCGGCTCCATTATCAGGACCTGACTCAGAAGAATTTTCAGATAAAATAAGTTAAGGTTGTGTCGAATGTTTCAAAATTTCCTCTCTCTGATCGTGATACAAATTTCAAACATAAGAGAATTAAAAAAAGTAGAGTACTAAAATTATTTCCACAATTGCTCCAGAGATTTACCTTTCGTCTCTGGGAGCATCACTATAGTTGCAATGAGAGCCACTACAGCGGCAGCCATCATCACATAAAGTGACTCGTGGAAGCTCATCAGTGGAAATACTACTGTTGAGAAAGTAGCAGCTATGATCCTTGAAACTCCCTGTTTCCAACCCTCCATAGTTCCTCTAATCCTGGTAGGGGCCAGCTCTGCAGAGAGGTCAAGGTGTAGTCCTCCTTGGAAGTTCAGGAAGAGGGCAAGGAGCGAGTATATCACAAGGAGAGTGAGCTTGCCTATTGTGCTAGGTACAAATATCAAAGCCAGAAACGCCAAGATACTACCTATCCATCCCACGTTGGCCAGAGGCTTCCTTCCGAACCTATCTATGGTGAATGCTATGATCAATATTGCTATTATATTCTCTATCCAGAACAAAGCGGAGGCGGTCTCCACAGGTAAACTGAGGGATGTGGCAAAGAGCGAGCTCAAGACTCCCGCTGCGACGAAAGCTATCTGATAACCTGTATAGTATATAGCTATAAACGCGGCGTTCTTGGAAAACTTAGTCAACAATTCCTTATAATAGGTGTTCCTGTTCGTCTCTGGTTTCGTCGTCTTTATTAAGGTCTTTTCCTCGTCTGTCAGCGGTCTCTCGATTATGTTTTCAACTACTGTTATGGCCTCATCGGTTCTGTTCCTCTCAAGAAGCCACCTGGGAGACTCTGGACTACCCAACCTCGCCACTGCTATGATTACTGCTGGAATTATTGCCGAGGCTACCATGTAACGCCACGCATTGAGACCCCCGACACCAAGTAACCAATAACCGATCAGTATTGCCGCGAGCGCCCCCAGAGGATAGAAGAGGATATCGTAGGCCATGAACTTCCCCCTGGACTTCACGGGAACGAACTCCGCCAGGTATGAGCTGGCAATGGGATAGTCTAGGCCCACCCCTATTCCCACCAGAAGTCTCAACAGGAAGAGCATGTATCCGTTAATTGATATGGCTGACAGCCCAGCTATAATGACGAAGAAGACCAGATCTATGACAAACATGGTTTTCCTTCCTATCTTGTCAACGAGGTATCCTGATATTAGTGCGCCGATTCCGGTTCCTATCACCACAGCTACACCTATGGCGGTGACTAGTAGGGCGGTCAAGTGGAACACCGCCTTCAACTGGTTAAGTCCAGGAGTTAGGACAACCGTGTTATAGGCGTCTACAAAAACCCCTCCTCCCACCAACAGCAACATCTTATAGTGGAACCATTTCTCTTTGGAGAGATCTAAATTACTGAATAGTCTCTCCTTAACCTTATCCCAAGTAAGGGACTTATCTGCCATTTGAATCTCATTCTACTTTGTTATAATGTGGTATATAATTTTTTGTTATATAGTACAGTTAATGAGGTATACGAAATTGAGTGAAAATTTAAATACATCATCATAAAAGTGGGAAGGTATCAGATTGATCTCTAGAGTTAAATAACAGTATTTAAGGGTCATGTTGTTTTCCCTGGAAGATAGTTGGCAATCAAAATGGAGAAGATCTTTGGGGTTTTGTTAAACCAGAGAACTTTGTACAATTGTAAGCAGCTGTTCTCTAAGATACCTCAGTTAGACGGGATTTATGGAGTACACTTTAGCCCATCATCAGCTCGTGTAGATTAACGGACGATAACTTACCCTCAGGACTAGAGAAATCTGTGACTCTCCACCATCTATAGGAAAAGGTTATGGGGAATAGAGTATACAAGACCCTTATCAAGAATGGGAAGTCACGTGAGGGTTTGGATAAGTTCATGTTGAGGTGGGAAAGGTCGTGGATGGGTGGGCTATGTAGAAAGGTAATTTTAATTTAAGGTAAAATCTAGAGTCACGCTCAGTAGAGATAAAATATATACCTCTCTGGGGAATGCAACGTCTAGGTAGCACATGAAGGTAAGTGCAGAAGAGTTGAGAGGCCTCATCGTGGACATATTGCTTCAAAGGGGATTAGAGGAACCTCAGATTGTCGCTGAACATTTTGTGGAGGCTGAACTGAGGGGCCATTCGTCGCATGGAGTTCAAAGGGTCGTTCCGTTGGTGAAGGGATTAGAGCTGGGAACCATCAGGAGGAAACTAGAATTCAAGGTAGTCAAGGAGACACCCTCCTCATTGCTCATTGATGCAATGCACAGCGTGGGCATAACCCTTTGGGCGTCTTTAATTCAGAGGAGTTTTCAGGAGCCGATTTCAATAATAGCAGTTAGAAATGCCTCTCACATAGGGTTTCTGGGATACTACACAGAGCGGTTGGCAAGAAAGGGATATGTGACTCTAATGATAGGAAACGCTGAACCCTCAGTGGTCTTCCCTGGAAAAAGGTTAAGGGTACTCTCTACCACACCCATCTCCATATCTATTCCCCATGAACCACCTTTCGTATTGGACATGGCCTTATCAGCTACCTCAAGGGGAAAGATAATAGAATCCCTCAGGAGAGGCGAGCCTATACAGCCTGGCCTAGCTGTGGACGAGGAAGGGAATCCGACGACCGATCCAGGAAAAGCCCTTAGAGGTGGACTCCTACCAATGGGAGGCACTAAGGGGTTTTTCCTAATGCTAGGCATAGAGCTCCTAGTCTCATTCATAACGGGCTCTGCAGTCGGTCCTGAGGTAAAGGGAGTACTTAACACAGAAAATCCTCCCAATAAAGGGGAAGTATTAATCGTCATAAACCCTCAGTTCCTTGAGAGCAATATTGGGGCCCTGAGTTCAATGAGGGGGATCTTGGACGCACCACTGCCAGGGGAGCATTCACTATTAACCAGAGAGAAGAGACTCCGTGAAGGGATAGATATAGACGAGACTCTGTGGAAGACCCTCATGGACTTGAGGAACAAAAACCCCTATTTCTCAGGAGGGTGATCATTTGAACTGTATACATTATGGTATATACACAAAGTATATTAATAGCATAGACAATTCTAACTTATGCCGAGAGGTCTTATTCACTCAGAGTCAGATGACGTCTGTGTGGTAACTACAGACGTCCAAAAAGGGGAGGAAGTGTTATGTGCCTATCTAGAGAAACCTGCTTCCCACGTAATGCTGAAGAGCCTAGACGATATTCCCCTAGGGCATAAAATAGCCTTGAGGGACATAAAGGCTGGGGAGAAGGTACTGAAGTACGGTAGGGTCATAGGAATTGCTACCAAAGACGTGATGAAAGGCCAGCACGTACATGTCCACAACCTAAGGTCATTGAGGTGGGGAAGGAGATGATGACAATAAAGGGTTACGTAAGAGAGAATGGGTCTGTGGGGGTAAGGAACCACGTTCTGGTCTTGCCCATAGACGATCTATCAAACTCAGCAGCTGTGGGAGTTGCAAAGCTGGTTAGGGGAACAACCGCGATACCCCACCCATACGGTAGACTACAATTCGGAAGGGATTTGGACCTTCTGTTTCACATTCTCTCGGGTACGGGAGCAAACCCGAACGTAGCCGGGGTAGTAGTAATAGGCATAGAGGACAATTGGGCCAATAAGGTTGCCGACGGCATAGCTAGGACAGGAAAGCCTGTAGAGGTCTTCCCCATAGAGGGTTATGGAGACCTCAAGACAATAGAGAGGGCGTCCAGGAAGGCCAAGGAGATGGTTCAAGAGGCAAGTGAGAAGCAGAGAACCGAAGTTGATATATCTTCCATAGTCATGAGCGTGAAGTGTGGGGAATCTGATACCACGTCTGGTCTGGCCTCAAACCCCTCTGTTGGTGTAGTGGTGGATAAGATGGTGGACTTGGGAGCTGTGGCGATGTTCGGTGAGACCTCAGAGCTAACAGGGGCGGAGGACATAGTTGCGGAGAAGATGGTCACCCCGGAGCTTAGGGAGAAGTTCCTAAAGATATACAAGGAGTACGTTGACGTTATAGAGCGTGAAGGGGTGGACCTACTTGGGTCTCAGCCCACTCAGGGTAACATCAAGGGAGGTCTCTCAACCATTGAGGAGAAGGCTCTTGGAAACATCCAGAAGCTTGGACACAGGAAGGTTAACTGCGTCTTAGATTACCTAGATCCCCTCAGGAGGGAGAAGGGAGGTACCCTATGTTTCGTAAATACCTCCTCCGCTGCTGCAGAGGCAGTAACCCTGTTCGCCGCAAAGGGTTCAGTGGTACACCTGTTCACTACTGGGCAAGGAAACATAGTGGGCCATCCCATCATCCCGGTCATTAAGATAACTGGGAATCCTAAGACCGCAAAGTTCATGAGTGAGCACATTGACGTAGACGTCTCAGATCTCTTGGACTTGAAGATCTCCTTGGAGGAAGCTGGGGAAAGGGTATTCAATTACATGTTGAGGGTACTGAATGGCAGGCTCACGGCGGCTGAGGTACTCCAACACGACGAGTTCTCGCCCATAAAGCTGTACATAAGTGCCTGATATCTCAGGGTGAGGACTCTGTGAAGGTAGAGGTTTTCAAGCTTTCCATACCTTTTTTGATCTATCCGGAATCCGAGTGGACAGATTCCTGGGCAGTTCACCTCTATGTTAAGGTTTCCAAGGGTGACGTAGTTGGGTGGGGAGAGACCCTGGTGGCGGGAAGTGGGATAATAGGGGCGTACTCCTCTGTGATAGAGGAGCTGATCTCCCCCGTCATCTCCAAGTTTAACTTAGAGTCTCCCTGGGATGTTGAGAATATATTAGAGAAACTCATGTTCACTGCAGGAACTTGTGGGGTAGTGACCGGTGCCATAAGTTCTGTTGAGATGGCCCTCTGGGACTTGAGGGCAAAGGAACTTGGGACATCCGTGGCAAATCTTTTGGGAGGCAAGATCAGGGACCAAATCCCGGTCTACGCCAGTTTGCCAAGGTACTCCAGAGTTCAGGACGTAATTGAGGCCACCAAGAAGGCGTTGGAGAAAGGATTCAGTGTGGTCAAACTTCATCAACCACCAGGTAACGTATTGGAGGCAGTGAAGGAGATAAGGGAGAGGATTGGAAACGAGGTTAAGCTAGCCTTGGACCTCAACGCTCCCTTCGACCTCAAGGAGGCCAGGGTCTTCGTTGAAAAGGTCAATAGGTACGAGATAGAGTGGGTGGAGGAGCCTATATGGCCTCCCAACGACTACTATTCCCTTGAGAAACTCTGTCGGATTTCCCCTGTGCCCGTAGCTGCTGGGGAAAACGAATACACACTCCACGGCTTCAGGAACCTTCTGGAAGCCGGAGTATCGTATCTCCAACCAGATGTGGCCAAGATAGGAGGAGTAAGCAAAATGATGAAGGTGATCGATCTAGCTTCATCGTATAACGTGAGGGTTGCACCTCACGATAGACCAGACTCCTCCCCCTTGGCCTCCGTACATACTCTCCATATAGCTTCTGCCAGGCCTGAGGTACAGGTAGTTGAGTATACGCTGGGAGAATATCCAGCAGATCTCTTCCATGACGCACCCTTGGTCAGGGGTGGGAAGGCAACAGTTCCTGACGGGAAGGGAATAGGTATGACGATCAAGGAGGAAATGATTAAGAATTACCCTCTAACCCCATCACTCAGAATATTAAAATTTAGCGATTTGGAAGGAAAATTCAAAGAAAACGGATAATTTAATAAAACTGAATCCCATATTGTATCCATGGCAAGCAATCTTAGCAAGATGGCATATGACGAGATCTTAAAGAAGATAGTGGCCGGAGAGTACAGACAGGGTCAGTTACTAACCGAGGACAAGTTGTGCAAAGAACTCAACATGAGTAGGACTCCCGTCAGGGAGGCTCTAAGGGTTTTGGAGTCTGAGGGCGTAATAAAGAAAGTGAATAGGTCATACACCGTTATTTATGTCACGGCCAAGGAGGTCGAGTTCCTATATGAGGTCAGGATTCCACTTGAGATAACGGCCAGCGGATTAGCCGCGGAGAGAGCCACTGAGCAGGACATCCAAGAGATGGAGAGGGTACTGAGAGACGTTGAGGGAGAGACGTTTAAGGAGAACCCAGATCCTGCCAAATTAGCAGAGCTCAACGGATATTTCCACGACATCCTAGCTAGGGCGAGCGGAAACCCCTTCCTTCAATCCTACCTCAGGGAGGTGAGGCTCAAGTTGAGGATAGTGAGGGTCACTTTGTTCACCAGCTTTGATAGAAGGCTGGACGAGCTGAGGGAGCATAAGGAGATATTCAACGCGGTGAAAGCTAGGGACTCAAGTAGGGCCAGGGAAGTCATGTCTGAACATGAGAGGAACGTGTTGGAGTACCTAAGGAACAGAGTCTTCCCGATTCTCCTCCAGAGATCTTGATTTCTTTTCCTCCCTAGTGTTATGGGTTGAGATTCTGGATCCTCGAGATTGCGTGTAATCATTAATGTCAGCTGGTGTGCTGAACTGAGAACCGTGTATACAAGGGCGTGGTAGCTCACTTAAAATCCTCATATGAGCACAGACCTCTGGGCACGTATTGTATGACGAGTCAATTCATCCTCTTCTATGACCAATGTACTGACGACACACGTTCAAAACGTGAAACAAGGTTAGTTGTTTTCTGACCTTTCCTTAATTGACGTCCTGTTATCAAGGGAAATCTAATAACTACTACAAGGTATTGGACTCATCCTTATCACTTCTCCTTATCCCTAGAGCAAGAACGGAGTCACTTTGGTTCGTTGACATACTTCACGTATCGTTGCACAAGAACGCCCAGCAATATTGTCAAGGGTATCATCAGTCCTATTTCAGCTCTTAGCCCTACTATTCCGGCAAGGTAGCCTGCCACGATAGGGGTAGCTGTTCCGTTTAACATCACAAAAGCGTAGAAGAGGCTGTTGGCACTATTGCGATACTTTACCGGTACACCCCTAACTATGGCTATAGTGGAGATGGGTAACGTGGTGCCGTGGGGAACTCCAAGTATGAGGAGTCCCAATGCGTACTCAAGGAGATTATTGGAAAATAGCATTAGAGAGAGACCTAAACAGGTGAGTACTACTGAGGTTAGGACAGTGGGCCAGAGTCTAGTTACTGGTCTTACAGACATGAGGGCCCTGGCTAGTAACGAAGAGAAGAAGAAGAGAGAAAAGAGAGCCTCTATATCGGCCACACTGACGTGGAAAGTTTCCCTCGCGAAGATTCCTCCAAAGGCCAGGAGGAACGCAAAGACCACGTCATATGTGGCTATGTTTAACAACGATGCTATGAAACCTGGATTTCTCAATATCTCTTTGTTCAATCCACCTCTCACTCCCTCATCCTCTGGAAACTTGACGAATGGAGAGACAATGAGGCCTACACATGGAAAGATGGAGAACCATAGAAACACCTCTCGTAGGGACACGAAGTCGAGAAGCCAGGACTCCAATAGGGGTCCGAACACCAAGCTTAAGCTCAGGGCTAGGGCATAGAGTGAGAGCAACCTTTCCCTGGCCTTCCTATCCTCCAGAAGGCCCGCGGAAGTGATGAGGTTAGGCATTATCATTCCTAAGGATGCACCGGAGAGAACTGATAGAAACCAGATGGAGCTCGGAGAGGAAATGTAGAGTAGCGGGAAACAGACCAGATAGAGTAGGTTGGACACCATGAATGCACGTCTCCTTTCCTTTGAAGTGAGCCTGGTGTTCAGTAGGCCACTTCCTAAGAAGGTAGAAAAGGACAGCAATCCAGATAGTAATCCGACCAGTGATTCGGGAAATAACATTTGGTATTTGGCCAACAATGGTAGGGAAGTTGACAATACGTTACTTGAGGCCCTAATTACAAAGGTGATAGGCAAGATTATGAGAAGGCCTTGTATGAAGGTGAAGTTCTCCTTCTTCACTGGAGTATATGGAACACTTGATTATAAAACGGCAATCGTTAGATTTCACCTTGAGTATAGGGCGATACTTAAGTTTAAGGGAACTCCAATAATCGCTGCATGAAGATAGTACACCTTAATAGGGAATCAAGGGAAGGGGTTTGGGCCTCATAGGATTTCATATTGATATCAACCCTCAGCCTCTTGGGCTCCACCGGAGTCGCGAAGCATTGCTCCGATCATCCTCCTCCGCCCCATTAGCGGGATAACCCCACCCATCATAGTCACCTGATGGGGAAACCTGCACATCCAGTGTGATCGCCGGCCACCTCTTCGGTATACCGCACCACATCCGGTGCCGGTCTTATCTAAATTACAATACATATGATGTAATATAAACTTTACAGTTTATCCGAAACTTTTGGCAACGGCTCTTCTCCACGCTGGCGTTCAAAGGTTCAGAATCCTCTTTAGGATCTCCTCAGGTATATTCACTGCTTTCCATATCTTGGGATTTATCGCCACTTGATCTACGTATCCTGTAGTGGTCACTTCCCCCTCTTTCAATATCTGAAATTGAAACCTAATGACCTTCTCTGACAACCTCTGAGGAGATATGGTTACGGTGATCACGTCTCCTACTCTCAGGGGTCTCTTATACTCAGCGTGTGTCTCAACTATTACGAACCACAGCTCATCGTTAACGTTAGGGTAGGGTATTCCGACCTTATCCTTCATGAATCTCTCAATGGTATTGGTGAAGAACCTATAATAGGACGCATAATGTGCTATTCCTTGGGCGTCAGTGTCATATATCCTGACTACGTCCTTGAACACGAACTCTAAGGTCAAGGCCAGTCCACCGTTAGTCCCCTGGGCCAATCAGTACTACAGCTCGACTGTCTAGGACATAAGGTGCCAATCTTCCCCAAATCATGTAAACCTCGTTTGTACCCTCCCTTCCTAAGTAGTCCACCGTGACTGGAGTAGACTCCAAGATGAAGAATCCTGGCTTGGCGGTGACTAGGATATGGTCTTTTACCTGCTCAGATATCACCAGGTTGACTGTAGATTTGATTAACTCTATCTCCAAGGTACCCGTCTTGTCCACAACCCTGTGAAGCATCGAATAGGTTCCCGGAGGAACAACTGCATAAATTCCCTTTGAGTAACCAGAGGAGTAGAGAGTCTCAATCGCCTTAACGATATCTAAGGCTATGTTGCCTGGCACTGTCCAGTCAGTCACCCTCTGTTTAGTGGACCTTTTAGTGGGGGACAAAGGGTGTTCCGTCAAGAGCAAAGAGTCCTCTTTCCTAGCGTAACGTGCTCCTGCACTAACTAATGCGTTTGATGCACTCACGGGATCAGCGTCAAACCTCACCTTAACCGTCTCCGTTAACCTCGGGAGAGGATATAATGTTGAGTTCTCCCCTTGCGTTATTCCTTCTTTTTCTTCAATGAGGTCATATACGGTGACAGAGTTCTTCGGGTAATTGACTACGTTTCCGATCTCCCTAATTCTCCTTGATGAAAGGCCTTCATTGAGATATCTCATTACCTGGTCACTCACTTCTCCATTTCTCCCTGGGTTACCCCCTTCACTCTTGGGTTCACTCCGTTCTTTAACTTCCAGTGGAATGGGAAAAGTCTCCTGGTCGCCTATGAGCTTAGAGGCCTCGTTCCATCCCTTCACTATGTAATTAAATTCCTCCTTGTTCAAAAGGTAGAGCAATCTTAGGAACTCGCCGAAATGTGTTATCTCTTCTCTGGCGATATCATCGTGGACTTTCTTTAACTTCTCGTCAGAGAACAACTTACCCTGCTGAAGGTAATAATTTATTGCGTCCAATTCGGCCATCAGAGCCCCCCTTAGGGCTCTGATCATCTCGTCCTTGTCTAAGCTCTCCTTTCTAAGGAGAGCTGTTGGATCAGAAGAGAACATACAAATAATCTTCTTTCGTGTATTAAAAGGTTAGTTAGATAAAGGATAGGTTTAGAGCTATAAAATTGAATTTACTTCTTTTTATTTGGAAAGAAATTCAATAATTCGAAACGGGAGCTATCAGGGCGAACCCTACCTGATATGGGAGGTAAAGGAGTCAAAGTTTTATTCGATAATTTTGATTGAGTCGGATGCTAAGGGCTATTTTCTCGCTCCTGGCGGTCTTTCTCCTAGCCGCGTTAGCTGTGTATTCCATAAGTTTCATCCTCCCAGAGTTAGCTAGACAGTTGGGAAGTGGGGCCTATTTTGCTGTACCCCTGAGCTGGGTCGGTGGTGTCATTGGTGGAGTTGTGCTCTCAATCTTAGCTGACGTGTGGAGTAGGAGATTTTCGCTCCTGATCTCGATCCTCCTCTTTTTGATTCCGCTATTCCTTAACCTTGAGGTCCGGAATTTGCCTGAACTTTACCTTCTGTGGTTCACAATAGGCTTTGGCGTCAACGGAGAGAACGGCCTGAGTTACGCCTATGCTGCTGAACTTTCACCGAGTAGGATGAGGGGCTTGGTGGGGAGTTTGATGCAGGGCCTCTACTTTCTCGGTGGGCTCTTAGGCCTATTAATGTCCTACCTTCTGAGGAACCCATTCACCTACTTCCTAACGGTCTCCCTTGTGGTCTTACTGTCTCTCCCCCTTTGGGTCTTCATCCCTGAGTCCAGGTTCAGAGGATCTGGAGAACTAAGCATGAGGGCATTTGGAGGGTCTACTCTCAAAACCCTCATCTTCGGCTCAATATTCGCTGTTGGTTCCTTTCTCTTCGTAGTCCCCTTGGTTTCCCTTAGCTTCACTCTGCTCACCTCTCTTGAACTACCTGCGTTCCAGACCATCGTCGTCGCTCTCCTAGTTGGCCTCGTGGGGTTCACCATAGCGGGCAGGTTGTCCGACAGGTTAGGGAGGAAAAGAACTACATATGTGTTCCTTGTCATATCCTTGATATTCTCCTCCCTGATGTTCCTGGAGGTTCCCTCCATCGTGGAATTCTCCGTAATAGCCCTGATGTTTGGCTCTGCCTTCTTCGCCTACTTTGGAGTATGGATGGGTGAGATCTTCCCTGGGGAGGTGAGGGCTACGGCAACTAACTTGGTGTTCTTTCTCGGAAGGCTCATAGGAGGAGGTTTCGGTGTAGCGATCGTGCTCCTCCTCCCCTTGGGTCTCCAGAGGGACTTGGCCGTGGCACTCCTTGCGTCCTCTATCCTCGTGGGGGTCGCCGTGTCAAAACTCCCTGAGACCGCGAAGGGGATCCAGTGAGAGTATTTATGGGACTTTCCCTCAACCTCACGTCCAAGGCGAAATCTGAGCTATCTAGTTAGTTAGGCGTTTAACATTATGATAACAAATCATTTTAACTGAGGTAGGATCAAGGAATAGTATGAGAAGGTCGGTAATCCTCTTTGTGATGGTCCTTGGAACCCTCATGGCCGCTGTGGACTCCACCGTGGTCTTGTTGGCTCTGCCAACCATCACCACAGACCTGAGGGCTAACCTCTCCTCAGCCATATGGACAATACTGATCTACCTTCTTGTGACCGCAGTCATGACGACCCAGTTGGGGAGATTGGGTGACATGTTCGGAAGGTCGAGAACCTATAACTTGGGCTTTCTTGTGTTCACCTTAGGATCAGCCCTTTGTGGGCTCTCCCCATCAATTACGTACCTCATCCTCTTCAGGGGGATTCAAGCCTTTGGAGCGTCCATGTTGCAGGCAAACTCAGGGGCCATAATAGCAGACGTGTTCCCACCGAGGGAGAGGGGAAAAGCGTATGGCTACACTGCAATAGGATGGAACGTTGGGGCTACGCTAGGAATAGTTGTGGGAGGCATACTCACGACTCTGGCTGGGTGGAGGTTCATCTTTTATATAAACGTACCCATAGGGGCCGTGGCCATATTTCTGGGCTTGAAATACGTCAAGGACGTCATGACTAGGGGTAGCCAGAAGCTCGACGTAGTTGGTATGACGCTCCTCCTTTTGGGTCTCTCAACCTTGACTTACGGAGCGTCAGATGTAGCCGGTAGGGGGATAAACCTGCTGAATGGGTCACTAATTTCCATGGGGGTAGCGTTCATAGTGGTCATGTTGGCTCTCGAGAGGAGGACTGAGAACCCCATCATAGATTTGAAGGCCTTCAAGAACAGGGTGCTCGCGTTCTCAGTTTTGGCATCTTTCTTTCAGAGTACTGGTTACCTATCTGTGGTTTTCATAGTTATCATGTATCTCCAGGGGATAAGGGGACTCTCTCCACTCAACGCTTCATTACTCTTGGTTCCAGGATACGTGATAGCCAGCTCCCTGGCCCCATTTGCGGGGAGACTCTCTGACAGGATGGGAGCCAGGATACCTGCAACCATAGGTGTGGCCATGATGATGAGTGCGGTCGTCATCTATATAGGCCTGTCCGTGAACACCCCACTCACGACCGTTATTCTGGCCTCAGTAGTGGGGGGACTGGGGTCCGCCCTGTTTTATCCTGCCAACAACAGTGCAGTCATGGCGAACGCCAGGAGGGGATTCTACGGTGGTGCAAGCGGACTCCTGAGGACCCTGGCCAACCTGGGGACGCTCACCAGTTACGTGATAACCATAACTGTAGCGTCTCTCAGCGTACCTAGGTACGTTGCATTTGAGGTATTCTTGGGAACCACTGATCTGTTGGGAGGGGTTGCAACGAGTTTCCTTGAAGGAATAAGGTCAGCCCTATTGGTCTCCTTTGCGATACTCTTCATCGCATTAATACTCTCAGCTGTGAGGGGAAAGGAAGCGAGGGAGGAGAGAGTGGAGACGGTCACAGAACTCCGTCCCTCCTGATTACTCTGGCCTTGGTGACCAAGTGATACGACTCGCCCAAAAGGAGGCCACTTGAGAACATCAGAAGTGCGTCGAGGAGCGTGAGCACAGTGAATGACGTAGGGGAACCCACCTCGAGGTATGCCCTCAGTAAGAAGGAGGCCAACCAAAGCAGGTAAACCCATACAGATCTCTTGTAGTAGAGATCTCCTCCAGAATAGTAAAACGATACTCCTGATCCCAGCTTGACTCCCATTAGGGCTCCAGCAAGGAGGCCAAGGAGAGAGGTGATAAACAGGGGGTCCGTGAAGTCCTGAGACAACAGACCTAATCCCAGCAAGAGATAAATCGCCGGTCTGAAGAAAACCCTAAACGGTCTGTACTTCCTCCCGTGAAGGCTCCTGTAAGAGCTCAGGGTTAAGATGAGGGCCAGGAAGACCAAGTAGAGAAAGTAGGTGTTCTCGAAAGGATTGGAGATCATGATTGAAGGATAGTCACCAGGTTATTAAAAACTGTTTTATGTTCATATTTTGAACTGAAATTTGAGGCTCAAAAGGCTAGGTTAAGACAGAGTAGTCATCAGATGTTCCATTGATTGCAGGAAGGCGCCTAAGGGAAAACCCCTTAACCGCTAACGGAGGTTGTTAATTAGTCCTGACAACGCTAGTAAGACGGGAGTCAACTGCAGTGAAGAACGTTTTAACTGGGAGTTCAGTAAGATAGCCATGGACCCCTTTGAGTACCTGGAGGATCTGGAGGACGATAGGACCAAGAGGTTCATCGAGTCCTCTAACGCTCAAGTGGAGAAAAGATTGGGACAGAAGGCCAAGGAGGTCTTCCCGTCTCTCGTGGAGAAGTTGAGGGAGGAGAGACCCATTCAACTACTTGTTCTAGGTAACACTCAGGCCATCCTATATTACGGGGATGAGACCAGCCTGGAGATCTCTGGAAGGAGGATTAAGATGGAGTCCAGGGATCACGTCATCCATTCCCTGGAAAGGGTCTGGAACAGCCAATTGGTGAGGATCGGCGTGGGGATAAGAGGTTCAGATGAGGGTTACTCCCTCTTGATCGACCCCAACGGAGAAGTCGTGGGTAAGATAGAGGGACTGGTGAACCAGTTCTTCTACCAAGAGGGCAAACTCTGTTATGTCAAGGAGTACAGGAGGGAGAAGTCCCCAGACGGGGTGGAGCCCCCAGTGGAGAGGATTTTCTGTGGCGATGAGATGTTTCCCTTTTATCCAGGAAGGGGCGAGTGGTTGAGTGTAACTGCAGAGGAAAAGACTACTGCTCTGCTCAAAGGGAGAGGGTGGAGTGAAGCTACGCTCTACGTTGGCGAGTGGCCTGAGTTGAGGGAAGAAGACTCAGGGAAGATATCTTCAGTCCACATAGTGCGAGGTAGAGTCTACTACCTGAAGGGAAACGATGTGATGATGGATGGTAAGAGGTTGTTCTCCTCGAACCACCCAGTGGAGGACATGAAGGTAAACGAGAAATTTGTGGTACTTAACGTAATCAAGGATTACAGGAGCTCTCTATCGGCTTTCACCCCCTCAGGGGAACCCCTTTGGGAGTACAGAGGGGAGCACGTGTACTCCTTCGACCTTATGGGAGAGGACGTGTATGCTTTGGAGACTTCCTTCACCACCTCCCACTCCCTGCTCAGGATAAGGGACGGTAAACCCTACCCGTTGAGGGTGGGAAGGCGTGAGGAGATGGAGGTAAAGGACGTATACGTTAAGGGAGACGTACTACTCCACGGGTTCCTCCTCACCAGGGGGAAGCCCAAAGGGGTCATCGTGTATGGATACGGGGGCTTCTCCGTACCCGTCCTTCCCTTCTCCTCCGCCATCTTCCAAGAGTTGGTCAAGAGGGGTTACTCAGTCCTGGTGACTAACCTGAGGGGAGGCTCAGAGAACGGGGAGGAGTGGCACAGGCAGGGGATGCTCAGGAACAAGTTGAACGTCTTTAGGGACTTCTCCACGTTCCTTAGCCTCGTGAAGTCCCTGGGGGGTAGGACCGTAGCGATGGGAGGCAGTAATGGAGGTCTCCTCGTGGGTGCAACCATGAACATGTATCCTGACCTTGTGGACTGCGGTATCATAGGTTACCCAGTCCTCGACATGTTGAAGTTTCACAAGTTTCTTGCCGGGATGTATTGGACGTTCGAGTACGGCAACCCAGAGGGGGATGATAGGGACTTTCTGCTCTCCTACAGCCCTTACCATAACCTAAAGGAAGGATTGCCTCCGACCTTCGTTTACACTGGACTGAACGACGACAGAGTTCATCCCATGCACGCCCTGAAGTACACCGCCAAGTCTAGGTCCTTGGGTAATGACGTCATGCTCTTGGTGAACCTGAGATCCGGCCACAACGCTTCAACCCCTGAGTCCAGAGCTGAGGAGATGGCCTACGTGATGGCGTTCATCGAGGAATGTGTAGCTCACTCCTCCTCATCTCTCCATACTTTCACCATAAAGAAGTAAATGGATATTGCCCAGACCGCTGAGATGAGAACTAGAAGTGTCCCAACAGTGTAACCCCTCAGGGCCAGGTATACACCTAGGATAGTGAGGAAGAGTAGTCCTGAGGATATGTAGAGTACCTCAACTCTAGAGAGCGATGGATTCATAAGATATACTCTCGTGGACAACTTTAACTTTCTGGGGGTTAAGGGGGCGGAAGTCCCCTCCGTGCGGTAGACCCAAAATCGTATTATGAAAAATAATTCTGACAGAATAATATCGATTCATGGCAGATAACAGGATTTATAAGAGTATTAAGAATTCAGTTGAAGAAAGGTTTAAGGTGAGGGAGATGTGGTATTACCACGTGAGTAAGCGAGATGATAACACACCATCTCCCTCACCAAAACAACTTACAACAAATAGGATATAAATTACTTTCCATGCTGAACTTCAAGGGAAAGAGAGGGGAAGAGGTGGCGAGAACCCTCATCTCAGCCTGTCTGTGGAACGATTCGGTGGAAAGTAAGTCGAGGACGTATGGCGTGTCCCCACAGACCGTGAGGAATTACGTGGAGGAGCAAGGGGTGGAAGTGGTGGAAAAGCTGTTGGAACAAGTGAGGAAAATATCCTTGGAGACGCTGAAGGGAGTAAGGGAGATAGACCTCTCAATAGACTGGACCACCAAGACGTGGTACGGGAAAACGGTGGAGGGGCTCGGGAGTTCGGAGGAGGGGAGCTCTTGGAACTACGCAACTGCGACGACTAAGTTTGACGGGAAAGTGCTCCTACTAGCTTTCATCACACAAGTCAAGGGGATGACCAAGGATGAGATCGTGAAGGCCCTCGTGGAGCAAGTCGTCGCGATGGGGTTCAAGGTAAGGTTGATAACTCTCGACGCTGGTTTCTACACGATTGACGTGCTCAACTTCGTTTCGCAGTTCAAGTACGTAATCGGAG
>NZ_JH597755.1:94135-96796 GCF_000243315.1 Metallosphaera yellowstonensis MK1
GCTTCGGGTCCTACGTCTCCCAGTCCCAGTACCCTTGAGCCGTCTGTGACTATACCGACCATGTTCCACCTGCTTGTCAAGAGGAAGCTCTTATCCCTGTCCTTTGAGATCTCCTTGACCACCTCCGCCACACCGGGAGTGTAAATGGTGGAGAAGTCGTCGTAACTCCTTATGGGGACCTTGGGCACTACCTGTATCTTCCCCTGGTACTTAAGGGACAGTTCCACAGATTTCATAATGATAGATGTCAGGAGAGGGTATAAAGAGTTTGACTAAAAAGGATGACAAGCCTCACCCCTGGAAGAGACGAGCTCTAAGAAGACGTGAGGGACCTAAATGGGGTTTGGGTTTCATTGAATTTTCATAAATTTATATCCAACCCTCAGCCCTTGGGCTTCACCGTAGTCTGGGGAAACTGGTTCACATCCCTCCGCCCCTTTATAGGGATAACCTCAGCTATCAGACTCATCTGGTAGGGAAACCCACACATCTTGAGTAATGGCCAGTTACCTCTCTGGTATACCACATCCACTGCTGATCTGATCGATATAATAGTGTATAGAGGGAAAATACGGATACACCGCCCTCGCCGGTAAACCCAAAATCGCGACCCAAAATAGGTCACAATTAAGTCACAGTTGGGCGACTCACGGATCCATAGCGAATAGCAATTTTATTTATAGATGTGATAAAAATTTTATTTTATTAATATTAAGTTTTACCAAAATTACAGCTAATTACCATAAAGAGAGTTAAATAAAGTGAATTCATAATGGAAACCTTAATCGTCCTGGTGGGTGGGAGCTCAGGATGCCTTTAAACGGTTTGTCAATATTAGCATGAATAATAATGCCTTTAAAGCTGTATCTAATTGTTAGAGCAACTTAACTATTATTCCTTATGAGATAATAAAGACAGAAAAGGCTTTCAAAGTAAAAGTAGAAATCGAGAGGAGGTCAGATGGAGATAACTTCTTTGCTGACGAAAAACGGATTTGAGGAATTTGGTTGCAGTGCAGAAGAATATTACGATGATTACGGTAAATTTCATGTTATACCTCGTTACAAGTCAGTTAGATGTTATCAGAAAGAGTATGAATGGGGGACAGCAACGATTAGGTCATTAGATTTAGATGAGGACGAGGTTACAGTTTACCTTAATGTGAATGATTTTCCTCCAGCCATTGTTAGAAGGATAAATGATGGATCAGCGGACTACCCTGAACTAGACAACGCTTATGCTCATCTGGTTGATGCGACTTATCATTACGAGAGGGCTAACCTTTCTTTCTACCCTGATGTTAATCCAGTCGATCACAATCTAGAGCTGTTTTGCGAAAAAGACGAGCTAATTAGCTGTGTCGAAAGTGTCTCTTCGTGGATTAATGATTATATCAAGTACTTAGAAGGAAAAGCCGAAGATTTGTTAAGAAAGATTAAGCCAGATGAATTGAATGACGTCAGGTGTCCTAAATGTGGTATAACTATGAAAAAATACGAGCTTGAATATCATTTAGCACAACACGAATTTGACGAGGCTAAAGAACAATTTAATATTGTAAGTAAAATAATTAATAATGAATATACAATCCCAGATGAGTCGGAATATCCATTAGCTTTTAAATATTTTGAAAAAGATATTAAAGATTTACTTAAGATAAAAATTTTACCTCTGCACAAAGGTTTGGCGGATGAGATTAACAAAAGGATTAGCGAAGGGGTCGAGAAAAGAGGAGTATTACATTTAAATTTAAATCAGTTCTTATATTATTTCATGGATATACCAGAATTAATAATAAAGAATGTTCCTAAGGAGATCAGAAAGGAGTTTATACTGGAGTACACTTCTATACGTACAGTACTATCTAGCTCAGCTTTAGACAAGTTCATTAATCTTATAGTTAAAGTGATATGGCGATTCAAGAAATTAGGAATCCTCAGTTTACTATTAAGTTAAACTTTACTATTAAATTAAAGAAAAAAAGAGGCATGTGTTATGCTCATATCTATGTCAATGAAAACCATATAGCCTATTTGAAAGTAGACGGTAAGATAAAGGATAAGATAAGAAATAAAATAGCTGAACATTTAATAGATTCTATTGAAATAGAAAATTTACAGAAGAATTATATAATAAAATAAGACACTCGTGTTTCACCGAATAGTTTCATAGATAGACATCTGATTCGGTCTCATCCCAATAATAGTGTACATAATGAGAAGAAATTTGAAAATTTTAACCTTATTGCGATTTGTATATTTCTTCAATTTTTATCAGAGTTTACGTGAATCCTTATTTCAATTTGATTCATAACTTCAAATATTAAGTCGACCAATGAGTTTGTCACCTGAGAAAATTGAACAGCGACACAAAGCGAACCTATTGGAAACCGTTACGGACAGTGAGGAAGCTGTAGCGTAAGATTGGGATGAACTTTTAAACAGGTAAGTGTGTATCGGCGTATGCTAGGCTTGATATTTGCGATCCTGATAGTGGTCATAGACGTAGTCATCTCCCTTTGGAACAGCTACAACTCGGGCCAAATCTACGCCACAAACAAGGCTCTGGGCTCGATATTTTATACATTGGGAGGATTCTTCCCCATGAGCTATATGGTCACTCTACTGATCACGTTCATAGCCGGTTACCTGGGCTACATTT
>NZ_JH597756.1 GCF_000243315.1 Metallosphaera yellowstonensis MK1
CATCGACGTCTATCGGCTGAGTTTTCAACATCTCCAGGAATTTAACAACACTCCACTGGTGAATCCTATGCCTAAGCTTAGCAGTCTTGTTACCCTCCATCTTCTCCTTAGACCTTGAGGAGAACTCACCTACTACGACTTTGGCACTTAAACTCCTAGCAAGCTCTGTTATCCTCTTAACAGTCTTCCTCAACACGTCAGTTTTCCTCTCCCTCTCCCTTAATTTCCTCAACTTCTTCTTAATTAACTCGTCCTTAGTTGAGTGTCCCTTAGTAATCTCTTCCCTCCTCAAGGAGTAGTTCATGACAATCCTCCCTAACCCAGTCTCATATCTCCTCAACTCCTTGAGTTTAAAACCCTCGAAGACCGCTACCGTGACGTTATTCTCATTAACGTCAATAGAGATGTGATTGCCCTCCTTGGACTCAACCTCAACCTCCTTCTCAAAAGTCAACCAAACTAGGACTTTCCTACCCACTAACCTCAGCTTAAGCTCTTGTGAAACCCTCCAACCTTCATGTACGTAGCGGGTAAATTGCTTGGTGAACTTGAGGGGTATCTCGACCCAACCCTTGTGGGTTAGGACGCTCACTAAGACCTTGTTAAACCTCCAATTAACCATGTTAGGAATAGTGATCATAACCCTCTTATACTCTGGTTTATCCTTCCTCGTTAACCCTCTCTTCCTCCTCTCCCTAAAACTCTTAACAATCCTTCCAGCAACGATATAAGAACCTTCAATAACCCTTGAAGGTAGGAAGGGGTACTTCTCCTTATAATGACTGTAAAATCTCTCGTGCAACTTCTTCCTAGTGGTCTGTAAGCCCTCTGATAGGATTACCTCAATCATTTCATTAACGAACTTCCTCTGATGTTCCTCAACCTCCTTAAGAACGCGGTACTTCCACTCGTTCAAGAAGTCACCCTCTAGTTTAACCGTCCTTTTCAAGGTTTTCAACACATTTTACCACCTTCTCATATCTGTGAGATCTGTGGCCGTAAATTCTAGGCAAATGACTTGACGATTTCTACAGAGTCCTCCATCAACTCCTGCGTGTAATCCTTATCATATAACTTCTTTAACCCTCCCCTATCCTCTTTCAATCCGGAACCTATATCCTTCTATCACACTCACTTCACCGAGAGTTTTCCTAACCCACTCTCTCAATGCGCCCAACTGCCTCTCCAATTCCTCCTTTTGCGTTCACGAAACCCTTGCATATCGCTACTTGTTTGACCCTTCCACCGCCAGACAACAATCAATTTCGCTGTAAGGTATTCTCCACCTACCGTTAACCTCAACAACCTTTATCTTCCCCTCCCTTACTTAATGACACCACTCCTACTCACGCCGAATATTTCAGCAACCTCACTAGGTGTTAGATACCTCTCCACAGTAATTAAAAGTAACTAGAAGTATTTAAAAGTTAGGTGAAAGTGCTATAGTCTCTGGTGCTAATTTGCCTTATTTAATGAACGTCCGAAAGAATAAATGTAAAGCCTAGTCAGTTTAAGGTGAGGGATAAGGTGATTTGGCCCGATCAAGCGTAGACAACGTAATTCGAGAAGGAAACCCGAATCGCCCAAAATACTCTCGTGAGGAGCGTTAAGTTAACATTGATCAATGATATAGATTATGAAATATCAGTGAAGGTTCCGATGTCGGCTTCCTGGAAAATACTGTCATGATGAACCGAAAGTTTTTTAGAGAAAAACTAAGTGTACAAAAAAAGAAGAAGATATGTTCAGAATATCCATCCATGGTGCCAAAGGGGGAGTTGGGAAGTCTACCATCGCTTTGGGCTTGGCGAGAGAGTTGGCACTGAACGGGAGGGAGGTTCTGTTTATAGACAGGGACATCCTGGGCTTCGCCTCTTTCCTCGCAGGTATTAGGGAGTATGGTCTACTAGCGAAGGCAGTAGAGGGGCGAGGCCCTTTACCTTTGAGAGAGATCAGGATGGGCAGAGGTACCTTGACCGTGTTGAAGCTCTTCGGAGACGGCATGAGGTTCAAGAGCGATATGGCAGTAATCCAGGCCGACCCCGCTCTTAGGGCTGAGTTAGAGGTCACATACAGGGAGATCTTGGGAAAGAGGAGTTACCATTTCGCCGTTGTGGATAACCTACCTTTAGTGACTCCATCAGATGATGTTGTGAGACATGAGCTGGAAGTTTTCAGGGCAGTCTATCCAAGCTCCCAAA
>NZ_JH597757.1 GCF_000243315.1 Metallosphaera yellowstonensis MK1
CTTCTTTAATGTCTTAATTGCGTCTTCTGGATCTCTTTGCAAGGCGTAATAAGCTCTCTTAATGGACTTGCTTATTTCTTTGAATTTGTTTAGATCATCTTGAGTAAATATACCTTCCTTGAGCAAGTAAGTCTCCATATCCGTAGCAACTAAGGGAATTTGAAGGTCGATTAGGGTCCACAGCTTACTGACAATGTCCGCCATAAGGTAACATCACAGATCGGGCTTTAAAGTGCTTTTATGGACCAAAAACCCTCACACAGTAGCCTTTTTGATGAGATGTGAAACACTTGATGCATCTTTCAACCTCCACGGTCTTATAATACGTGTCTCCTGGTTCGTCAATACCGTTTATCCCTACACTTTCATTTCACTCATTTTATCTTCATTCATGATCGAGTGTAGGGACTTAGCCCTCAACCACCTACCCGACCTCAAGGTAGGTGGGTCATGGGACTCCTTCGAGCCCAACGGCACGGGGCTCACATCTCCAGCCCTTTTCCTCAAGTTATAGAGGGCAACTACGTCCCTATGCCACCTCTCTTTCCCACCCTCACAAACACCAACCCTTGGGGCATCGCCCCCATCGGGTCGGTAAATGATCTTCGTCCCGTGGACTGGACAAGTTGAAGAAGTGTGAGACGGGTTAACCAAGATCACGGGGACACCGAACTCCCCAGCCTTCTCAACAATAGCGTTCTTCATCGAGGAAAACGCTGAACGGTAAATCCTCAACCTAAGCTGTTTATCCCTCACATCCTTAACCATGTGTTCCGGAGTATTTCTGGGTAAATCCTCCAGGACAACGGCACTCCTACTCTTAAAAGCTTCAACAACAACGAGCTTAGCTAACTTCCTCCTGACATCAGCCTTCTTGTCTTTTTCCCTCAACCTCTTTAACTTCCTCTTAACTTCTCTGTCCTTAGTTAACCTACCAGTAGTTATTGACTTCCTTTTATACTCATAGCCCAGAGTAATCCTCTTGGTGTTAGTCTCTAAAAGTATCGGTTTTCCATCAACCAATACAGAGACCGAGTTCTCGTTGAGATCAACTGGGATGAAACCTTTAGGTTCGTAAGGTTTAACGTCCTTCTTAAAAATGACGTAGAGCTCTACCACGTTCCCCTTCAACAACTTAAACCTAGCCCCACTGGCAATAGACCAACCCTTGTTATAATACCTCCAGAAGATCTTAGGGAAGGTTGGGGAAATGAGAACCCTCCCCCTCTTCGTGGAAATTGAGATTTTATCAAGGTTGAACCTCCACAAGTGATCGTCTAAGTGAACAGTAACTCTCCTCACTGACGGTTTGTCGGTGTAAGCCCTACCTCTCTTCTTCAACTTTTGAAAGCTGTCCAACCTCTCGCTAGCGTCCTCACAAGCAGTGTAAATGTAATGGGAGGGTAACTTGTGCTTCTCCCTCTCAGCCTTGTAAATTCCCGCCTTAATCCTGGTGAAGGAGGTGGTCTTATTTACGAGTCCATAATTTATTGCCTCCTCCAGGACCTCTCTGTACTCCTCCTCGACCTCCTTGAGCGCTGAATACGTGTTGTGATCAACCTCAACCCTTAACTTCACTGTCCTCTCCACTCAACTCACCTATGAGCTCTTTTACACCCTGAACTAGGACTGTCTTCTTGTGACTCCTCATTCCGTAAATTTTCCCAGCGAATGACGTAATGATGGAAATCAGATCTTCAACTAGTTCTTTCGTATCCTCAGGTTCTTCTCCCAAAACCACATCAATCCTAACTCCCGTTGTCGAGAAGAACTCCTCAAGGTATTCAAACCCGAATCGTGTAAGTCTGTCCTTGTAGGTTATTAATACTATATCAACACTCCTTCCCTCAACCAGTTTGAATAGCCTTAACAGCCCTTTCCTTTGCGTGTTCAACCCGCTTGCAACGTCTTTTATCACTTCTACCACTTTGTAACCCTTTGCCGTTGCGTAGTTCGTTAGGTAGTTCACTTGCCTCTCCAAATCTTCTCTCTGATCAGCCGAGGATACCCTAGCGTAAATTACTGCTCTTATTTCCTCCCTCCTCTCTAAGTACTTCTTAATCTCGCTGTAAGGTATCCTATACTTCCCACCCTCAGTTCTCACCACCCTTATCTTCCCCTCCCTGATCCACCTTAACAAGGTTGAGTATGAAATGCTGAGCAGTTGGCAAGCCTCCTTAGGTCTCAGTAGTCTCTCCACAAAATCAGTTGACAATAAATGAATATAAAAAGATTTCTATTAACACGAAAAAGGATTCAGCCCTTTATATAACGGGGGGTTCAAAGGGGGCGGAGGATCCTCACCGTGAGGATGGATAACCCCCTTCGTAGTTAACACTTGTATACTTCTTTTTCAAACATTCTATCAATGACACTCACTGAGGGGGTAAGCGTCACCGAGACGCCTTGGTCAAAGCGAGGGTCGGTGAGGTACGCCTCTGCCCCAATCAACAGTCCCATATGGGGACACCGCAGGTTCACTCAATGCTCGGGGCTGGT
>NZ_JH597758.1:0-3183 GCF_000243315.1 Metallosphaera yellowstonensis MK1
AACAGGGCATTGTACACTTTAGCCTCAACCTGCATCACCCTGAGGAGTTTTTCCTCCCTGGTTGGGTAAATCCTGTACTTGAATGATAGCTGAATCTTGTCACTCTTTCCCCTGGCTCTCCACATATTTTTTCAGTACCTCCAGTGTTACCTGTCCACTTGTTGCTAGGAAGTAGGAAGGCGACCAGAAGTGTCCTTTCCACAGTTTCTCCTTTACTTGTGGGAACCTTCTCTGTATTTCCCTAGACGTGATCGTCTTGATCGCGTTTATGTATCTGGGTATGTTCAAGGTCGGTTTCGCCTTGAATAACATGTGGAAGTGATCTTTATCCACCCCTATGTCTATGACCTCAACCTCGAACGTTTCGCTTATTTCTTGAATTTGTTCCTTTAGGAAGTTTATAATCTCTTCATTATCGAACACCTTCCTGCGGTACTTCACCACCTGGACATAGTGGTAATAAAGAACGTAAACTGAATGCGATCCTCTTTCCAATCTGTACCGCATAGTTATATCTATTTTTTAATAACTATAAAAGGTTTCCGTAAGGGGGCTACCCATCCCCCACCTCACGCGGTAGACCCAAAATCATATTATGAAAAATATTTCTGGTAGGATAATATCGAATTTATAAAAGATAAAGAAATTTATAAGAGTATTAAGAATTCAGTTGAAGAAAGGTTTAAGGTGAGGGAGATGTGGTATTACCACGTGAGTAAGTGAGATGGTAACACCGGTACTCCCTCACCAAAACAACGTTCAACAAATAGGATATAAATTACTTTCCGTGCTGAACTTCAAGGGAAAGAAAGGGGAAGAGGTGGCGAGAACCCTCATCTCAGCGTGTTTATGGAACGATTCAGTAGAGAACAAGTCGAGGACGTATGGCGTGTCCCCACAGACCGTGAGGAATTACGTGGAGGAGCAGGGGGTGGAAGTTATTGAGAAACTCTTGGAACAAGTGAGGAAGATATCCTTGGAGGTACTGAAGGGAGTCAAGGAGATAGACCTCTCAATAGACTGGACGACCAAGACCTGGTACGGGAGACCGGTGGAGGGGCTCGGGAGTTCGGAGGAGGGAAACTCTTGGAACTACGCAACTGCGACGACTAAGTTTGACGGGAAAGTGCTCCTACTGGCTTTCGTCACTCAAGTGAAGGGGATGACCAAGGATGAGGTCGTGAAGGCCCTCGTGGAGCAAGTCGTCGCCATGGGGTTCAAGGTAAGGTTGATGACTCTCGACGCGGGCTTCTACACGGTTGACGTGCTCAACTTCGTTTCGCAGTTCAAGTACATAATTGCCGTCCCTGTTGGGGACGTGAAGGTCTACCAGGAGTTCGACGGCGAGTACGAGACGAACAGTAAGAGGCACAGGAGGGACGAGCAGGTCAAGTTCAGGCTCCTCGTGTACAGCAAGGAGAAGGTCAGGAGAAAGAAGAGGACTCTAGTTTACTTCGCTAGGGCTACGAACCTCGACCTACCGAAGGGGGAGGTGTTGAAGTTGTACAACAAGGTGAGGGGTCCCATAGAGACCTCTTACCGGAACATCAAGGCTTTTCTCCCCTTCACCAGTTCCACCAAGTTCGTCTTCCGCACGTTGATCTTCGTGCTGGCCGTGGCCTTCTACTCCCTGTACACCGTGTTCAAGGGGGAGGTGAGGAGGGAGCAGTTCAGGATACTCCTAATACTCTTGTTTTCTGATGATTTATTCTATCTAAAAGATTTTCTATTTAAATCAATAGAACCGCTTATTAATATAGATTTATTTTCAAGGAGGTGATTTTGGGTCTACCGTCCAGAACGAGGAGTCCTCCAGTCCCAGGGCCTTGACGTCCTTTAGAGCTCCTCGATCTCCCACCCGACAGGCCTCCTCCTCGCTGAGCGAGAGGTCGGTCGTGTAGAGGTACCTGGCCTGTGTCCAGGAGTCACGTTTACGTTCCCGGACAAGCAACTTCACTGTAATCACTCGGCCTCCCAGGGTCAGGTCGGCGAAGTAGACTCCGGGGGGTATCCCACTGGGAGGTGTCCCTCCCCCTCCTCGAGGGTCCCCCGAGTCTACCCTGGGCTCGGTTGGACTTGAGCCTTGACACCACTTTGTTCGTCACGGGCCTCTCGGACAGTACTGGGATCGAAGACGACCCTGGCTACCGGAAGGGCTCCTTGAGCACGTCCAACATCTGGCCAAGTCGATCTCGGTCTTGAACTCAGTGACCATCCCCATATTCAACATCTTCCTCACGGTGTAGGGGAAACCGTGAACGTCCTGCCCGTGGAGAGGTCGACTATCACGAGCGTGAGGAGTTTGGCCCTCTCGAACCTCCCGTGGGTGTGGCAGTAGATCCAGTAGTTCTCAGGGGCTCATGTCCTACCGGAGCGTTGTGGTCCACGGTGTCGTCTATGATGACGAGAGGTCCCTTGACCAGTCTGACAGGACCTCCAGTCCCTCCACGCGTCGTCGAGTTCTCCCAACGCCCCCAGCAGATTTGCGTAGTCCAACCCGAAAGTCTCGGCCGCGTTCCTCACGCTGGCCCTCCCACCTACCAGGACCATGAGGACTAGCGTCAACCCGACCTTCCTGCTCCTCCCGTTCCTCCTGACCACGCCCAGCCTGTTGATCTCCCTGACCGGCCTCACCTTGGCTTCCCTGATCGAACTCTCCTCGTCCCGTATCTTTTCAGAAGGAGGGCACTAAAAAATAAAACCTTCTCTCCAACACCGATTTTACGGTAATACCTCCCTAAGATTCCCATAACTGCTGGAGTAAGACGACTGCACGAGAACAACACTCCCAGTGATACAGTGTCTAGAGGACGTCAGACTAATCTAACACGGAGGCGTGATGGTACCGCTGAAATTTGATATTGCTCTGGAAGAATTGATAGTTCTCTACGAAGGCAAATCACTGCTGCTAGACTTTCTGTCCTAAAGTGAAATAAAAATCGTTGGGAGGAAAACCCTTTTTGTCATCTGAGACACTAAGAATGCCAACTCCCTGTTCAAGGATAGTTAGATATATGAGTCCTGAGCATAGGAATTGTACTTATTATGTCAGAACTCACTGATCTCGGAAAAGGACTAATAACAAACTATGTTAACCTATTCAACGGAAGATTTATTTCACATCTTATAGGAGCTATAGGAAGTTTCTTAATTATAAGGATCCTTCAACCGGAAGAATACGGT
>NZ_JH597758.1:3283-9459 GCF_000243315.1 Metallosphaera yellowstonensis MK1
TCTAAGAGATTTCTACTTAAATCAATAGAACCGCTTATTAATAATATAGATTTATTTTCAAGGAGGTGATTTTGGGTCTACCGT
This sequence comes from Metallosphaera yellowstonensis MK1, assembly GCF_000243315.1. Classification (GTDB taxonomy): domain Archaea; phylum Thermoproteota; class Thermoprotei_A; order Sulfolobales; family Sulfolobaceae; genus Metallosphaera; species Metallosphaera yellowstonensis. The sequence continues at coordinate 3,368 of NZ_JH597758.1, forward strand.
TCAGAATGAGGAATCCTCTAGTTCCAGGGCCCTGACGACCCTGTGGAGCTCCTCTATCTCCCACCCTACAGGCCTCCTCGACTTCCTCGCTGAGTGAGAGGTCGGTCGTGTAGAGGTACCTCACGTGTGTCCCGGAGGAGTCGTGTTCCTGCGAGCAACTTCACCGTAATCACTCGGCCTCCCAGGGTCAGGGAGACTAAGTAGACTCCAGGGCTACCTCAAATCTTTGAGGTGTAATGAATCTGATGAGTATAGCTGCTCTTGTTACTACCATGACTAGGAATTTTTAATCAAAAATTAACATTTAAAGATAGAGGTAAGAACTTCCACATATTGTTTTCTATCTTAATATCCTTAAGTCTTCTACAAAAATCTCTTTTCAAGGAAGTAATATCCAACAGGCTTGCGAGATTTCCTTAGAATGCTCTTAAGCAATAGAACTTCACGTTTAACTGTTAGACGTTCATACCTGTTTACACGGAGGGGAATATCTCGTGCATTCATCTAATTCAAGATACAGATGTGCAATTATCAGGGAGATGTAGAAGTTACTCACAAAGGAAACCTTCTTGTTTGCGGGATCACGAGTATCTTTAAGTGGGGAGATATGGACATTGTAACCCTGGCACACTCGACATATTTTCTACATAAGAAAATATTAGTGTAAAGCCAGGAAGTTTGGGTTGGAGTAGATGTCCCTGGTAGTGAGTGTTGGGGTGACGGAGTTGGGTTTACCTTGACAGGGTACTACCTGAGTGGGCTCCCCGTTGGGGAGGGAAGGCTCTCTCGTTCGTAGTGTGATTCCGACAAGGTAATGAGGAACGGTTACTCCAGGGGGACTAATGCAGATCGTGTGGAAAGATCTTCTCTAGGGTCTACACTCGAGAATGGAGGACTCTTAGGGAGTACGTGGGCATAGTGAGCTTAAGGGCAATATTCAGTATCGAGGATAGACCCCTGATCACGGTCTATAGCCTGGTCAGGATAACCTGATTGAGGGTGTTCGTGAACCTCCAGCTCCTCTTGAAAGGCCTAGATCGTGATCTTCGACAACCCTTGGATATACCAAGGAGATGCGAGGGATGGGCAGGATCTCTGGGTCTCTCTAGTGGACGGAGTCTCCCCTTACCAGGTACACGATAGACAACAAGACCCCCGGGGGAGGGGAACTACTCCGATCATTACTGGGTCCTGGACAGACGTGTCCCTGGCAAGGAGCGCGTCTAAAGCTTGGAGAGCTGCAACTCCTCCAGGTTGAGCCTAGCTCATCCGGTCAGGGACACCGGTGGGGCCATTAGGAATGTGGCTGTACTGGAGTACAGCCTGGCCCTGGTGACGGTTATGAGGGCCCTCCTCTTCTTGAGAAAGAGGCAAATTCCCTGAACCGGACATAGTGAAAGGGATGGAAGAAATTAGAAGATTAATCGTATAATATCGCTAAGTCATATCAAATAGGATATTCGCATGAGAACGCTCCTATCTAAAGAACAAAATAAAGAACAAGTTAACATTTTTACTTTAAACGAAGATAAATAACGTTATTGGATAATATTATTGTTAAACCTACGTATATTTCTCACATAACGAAAAATTACATAATGATGAAATAATAAGATAGAAATCACTAGGAAGAAAATATAGAAGTGTGGATAAAGTTTTTATATAACAATTTACACGACTATTCTTGAGAGTATGGCTCAGTTGAAGAGGCGGGACTTCATTAGATATGCATCAGCTGGACTAGGCGCAGGCATAGCGGCCACGATGATGCGGAAGGCCAATGAAGTGATCAATACAAGGGGCCAGGTGCTTCAATATCCGTCAGGATATAATGCAGTTGTATATGGAGATTTGAGTTCCGGTTACACCGCATTAGCCAATGACGGATCTGTCCTATTTCAAGGAACCTGTCAACAAGGATCAGGGACGTGCGGAATATACGAGGCCATCCAATATGTTCTTGGACAAGGATATGGGAAAATAGGTCTATTGGGAAATTTTTATCCGATATCGTCACCCTTAATTTCTGAGCAGGATCCACAGATCTGGTTAGATGGGTACGCATCAATAAACTTAAGCCAGGGCAGTTTTCACTTTTTCCTCTCCATCAGGGAATTCCTCTCTCCAACCATCCAACCCCTCTGGTATCAGGACGTTGGGGTAGTTAACGATGTCCTCTCCAAGAGGTGGAGCTTCTCCCAGGATCCCTACGTCTTCTTCGACTCCACCTCCTCCCTGATCTTCGCCAACGGGAATCAGGCCATAGGTACGCCGTCAGCCTTCACCGTATCGGCCTGGATACAGGGAGGTTCCAACAACAACGGTGGTTACGCCGTGTCCTACGGTTCCACCGAGAAGGGAAAGGTCTGGTCGATCAACTTGGCCTTCGGTAACGTCTACTTCAACTCGCTGTCCGCCCCCATACCTTCTTCCCCATTTCACGTAGCAGCTGTATACGACAACGGTGCGTCCCAACTTTACCTTAACGGAAGACTGGTGGCCTCAGGGTCCATGAGCCTGAGCTACGTCTCCCCAGCCTACCTCTGGATAGGGAACCTCCCCATCCAGTCCCAGCAGGGAGGTATCCTTCCCGTGAACGGTAAGGGGGTGATAGAGAACGTACAGATTTACAACACGGCCCTAACCTCCTCCCAGATAGCCCAGTTGGCCTCCTCCCCCACCCAAGATCCAGTGAGTTACCCCTCCCTAATATTCTGGGCACTTTATAGATACATATTTTACATGGGAGATCTAGTTACTGGATATGGGTTCCAGAGGATGGGAGCACTGTTGGAGAGCGGGGTGTTCTGAATGGCAATAGTCATATCGGACCACATAATCTACTCCAAACCAGTATAACCAGGGGATATAGTTGAATGTAACTGTAGGAATCCCTACCTATAAGAACAATGGAACGACGATTGTGGGACTCCTTAATTCTCTAACTCTGCAAACCTATAGAGACTTCAAGGTGATAATCGTCTATAAACCCACCCCTGAGGATAAAACGCTAGACGTAATTGAGCGTTTTAAAAAATCTCTAGATATAGAGATATTAATACAGAAATCTGGACTATTTGATGAGGCTTTAAATATGCTATACTCTTCGGCAAGCGATGAGTTATTAATTACAACGGATGATGATGCCATCCCATCATCTACATGGATTGAAGAGCATGTTAAGCTCCATGAAAACTTCTCCAATATTGGGGTAATAGGTCCTGTAAACGAAAGATCAGAAAATGTGCTGAGGAGAAATCAAAGTAATTCATATCTGTTGGCGAGATTATTTCAAACTATTATGGAGAGACCTATTGATAAACAGATGATGGGATTCAACGACTACTTCTCCAGAGGAGGTCTTCTAGTCAGGAATTATTACGTAACTGATCATGAGAAGATACAAAAGACTTTCAACCCCATAGGTGTTAACATGAGCATAAAGAGAGGTGTTTATAAAGGATTCTCATTATTTCCTATGACGTTGAGAGGAATAGGAAATGAGCCCTATCTATGTCTCCATGCCTACTTGAATGATATGCCATGTGCTAGAGTGACCTCTCATTTGGCTAAAGTAAACCACTTGGAGAGAGATTCATTAAGCAGACCTAGAAATCCGCTAGCAATCACAGAGAGGTACGCAGAAATGATGTTAAGTCCATATGTTTTATCAAAATATTATGAAATAAACCTAAATGAACTCCGATTAGACGCATTAATTAGAACCAAGATCTGGAGTCTAAAGGTAAGGAGTGAAGAAGACAAGTTTGCCTTAAGAGGTATAAAGGAAGGAGTGAAATTGGCAATAAACGCAATAGAGAAAGATATGCCCCCTGATTGGATAAGGCATCGGCTTAAACTAATTCAGGATAACAATTGCACGGAACCTCCAGACTGAATAAAAAGGATGGCTGTATAGAGGGTCAGATGAGCCTCCACTGGTTCATTAACTTAGTTCTTAGATAGCCCATAAACTCTCTACTATTCTCCCCATATTTGGAGAGCATGGAGGCACAGTTAGAACATACCTTCTTTCCCTCGTACTCATTGGTAGCTACGGAACCGCAGTAGTGACATTTCACTGAGGGCAACGACATCTTGGTTTTTGCCTGGAGTATCAGTTCATCTGCTGAATTTTTATATTTATTAACATCAGATAGCCTTTTTATTATTTCTTTTTCTAAGGGTAGAGGTACAGTTGTAGGCTCCTCCTGAGTGGGCACATAAATATGAAATATCATTAGTGGATTATTCTCAACGTGTTTGAAATGGGCTAAATTCTTTCCATTAGATCTTACAACCTCCACCTTCTTCGGTGTGGCCTCCATTTTCGAACCGTCATCAAAAATAACTATGATCTTCAATTTCATACACCTATATGTTTATAGTATTGGCGATACCCATATTAAAAGCAGAGGTGTAGTGCTGGGTGCTTGGTATGTATATCGGATTATTCTCGTTAACGTTGAAGTAGAAGAATAGGTTAGTTATTCCATTGACGTTAGTGGTAGGCTGTTGAAGGCTGAAGAATCCTAATGGTTGTCCAGTGCCGTTATCGAAGAGTCCCTGGGCGTTTTGGAAGTAGTTAAAAGCTATGTAGGCATAGGTACCGTTCAGGGCTATATTAACGTATGCTATGCCGTGAATCCTGGGGCCGTTTGGGATCTGGAATCCGTATGTGGCACCCTTTGTGCCTGAGGCATTGATGAAGGTATTGAAGGCTAGATACAGCATCTTGAAGCTACCCGTCAGAAGTGTTGTAGTGGATCCAGGGCCTGGGTTTCCAGTTATGAAGATGAGGGAGGAGTTGTAGTTCCAGGATGCGAATATGTTGCCTATTATTACTATGGAGTCCACGTGGTAGCCGTCCCTCACTTGGATGATGAGGTTGGTTCCAAAATCGAAGGTGTTGAAGGCCACGAAGACGCTGTTTCCCCTGTACAAATCGGAGATTTGTACGTTCCAGTGACTCTCGAAGGCACAACCCACTATGGCGTAGTTTATTCCTCCTACTAGTTGGACGTAACCTCCGTTCCCACTGAATGATACGTTTTGGAACTGACTGGCAACTACCCTCAGGTTATCTGCACCCTGTGTTATCAACCTGCCGTAGTCGAATATACATCCTATAACAGACCCGTTGTTGCCGTCCACGCCTGGGTTCAGATAGGTCTCGGAGGAGACGAAGGTACAACCTATCACCGCCCATCCTCTGGGAGACATGGCCAGGCCAGCGCTGTTCTCGAAACGGGATCCCATTACTACAAGTTCCCTGGACTGGGTGTCGAAGAGCAGTTCGTTGTCGTTCACGTAACAGTTGTACACCAGTACATCTGTGGTCTGGTTCAACCATATGGAGGCGAAGAACTCTACGCCCTCGAAGTAGAACATTGTAGAGTGCATATTGTAGGGGAAACCAGTTATCATGAGCCAACGTTGCGATGTCTTGTTGACTAGCCTGAGATTCCTGAAGGCTACAACCCAACCGTAAGTTGAGTACTTTAGGACTCCAGTCACAGAGGCGTTGGTGGTGGCCTTATTCATCTCCTGTGTCGCTATGGAGCCCACAGCTATCATGGTACTGGGGTTGGTAATGTTGTTGGGGTTCACATAGACAATCTCGGCTAGTCCGTCCCCTTCAAACACGTAGTGGAGGGACTGATCCAAGAGGAACGACGTGTTAGCAGTAGCGTAGACGTAGAGTCTTCCCCTAATCACTATGTGTGCTACGCCGTACACCCTTGCCAGCTGAATGGCGTCTAGGATGGCCTGAGTCGCGTCAGTACCTGGAGGTACGTAGAAGTCCACGTCCTCATCCATGTGGTCCGATATGACTATTGCCATTCAGAACACCCCGCTCTCCAACAGTGCTCCCATCCTCTGGAACCCATATCCAGTAACTAGATCTCCCATGTAAAATATGTATCTATAAAGTGCCCAGAATATTAGGGAGGGGTAACTCACTGGATCTTGGGTGGGGGAGGAGGCCAACTGGGCTATCTGGGAGGAGGTTAGGGCCGTGTTGTAAATCTGTACGTTCTCTATCACCCCTTACCGTTCACGGGAAGGATACCTCCCTGCTGGGATTGGAT
>NZ_JH597758.1:9559-15669 GCF_000243315.1 Metallosphaera yellowstonensis MK1
CTCCCTACTTAACGTGATGCTCTCCCTCGTAGGACGTCCTCCCGCACCCCTTACACCTGAACTTTCCCCTGGAGGAACCGTCCCTGACGACCCTCTCCGAACCGCACGAGGGACGTGACCATACACTCCCTTCTCCTCCTCAACCTCACCCCTCTCACGTAGTAGACCTGGAGGGATCCCCAACTCCACCCTCACGCCCAGGGCGTAACAGACAGGACTAAGGACAACTCCCACAACCCGTACTTCCTGGGCCTAAACCCTCATATTCCTCAGGATCGTACATCAACTGTGCGAGGATTACGAGGTTCTTTCTCGCTCACCCAAACACTCTCGTAGCCCTCTCACAACAAGTTTTCACCAGCAAACTTCCATCTCTAATAATTGCTCCACTACTTATCGAATAGGATGACCGTATGAGAACACTCCCCACAAAACAAATACTAAGGTCCCATCACAACAGCAACAAGTTAATCTCATCTAATTATATTTTACCTAGCCTATTGACCTATTTTATGTATTGGTCATACAACACTATAATCTTTTTCCGAGAGATGATAAATTTATAACTATAGTGACTACTCAATATCTATATGAAGGATGTAATTCCATTGAGAATACTATATATAAACTATGGTGAGCCTTCCCTCTCAGGTGCTACCTCCACGATAACCAAGATAATAGGAAACTCTAGAAAACATGGTATGACTTTCGACGTATTGGAGATCCTCCCAAAGGGCGAAGAAGGTCTAGTAAGTAAATTTAAAGAAATAAGTGATAACATAGACGAACATATAGTAATAAGATTACCTTTCAATAGGAATATCTTGGGAAAATTCTATTTCTACATTTATAAATCTATAATGATCAAAAGAATATTAAATGAAATTTCACCTAAATATGACTTCATAATGGGAGCTAAACATGAGAAAAACATTAATATACTATTTTCTATTCCCCTTATTCAACTACCGTTGTGGAAATTTTATATTAAATTAGCAAGGGTTTCTAACCCTATTGAGGCCTTGTTCTGGCTAAGAAATGCTTATTCCTTTTATCAATATTCAAGAATAAGCAAACGGAATATTTGTGCCGGAGTGATCTTAAGAGAACAACTTAAAAATGAGTTCGGAATACAGTGTCATGCCCTAGACCCCCCAGGCGGAGTAGACGAAGAGAGTTTGAGGAAATCATCGGATATCACTGCCGAGAAATTTGATGTGATACATGTGGCCAGACTCGGGCTGGTAAAGGGTACTCGAGACGCAATCTGGGTCATGGATAAGCTTAATCGATTGGGCTTTGAAAACAATGCCTTAATAGGGCCCGTAGATGTCGGATATGACTTGGAAAAAGAGATTGTGGGTAGGAGCATTCGTTATCTAGGCCCAGTAAACGACGGTTCTAAATTATATTCCCTCATGAGGAATGCCAAGCTCCTTTTGTATCCTAGCAAGTTAGATAGTTTCGGCATAGTGGTGGCAGAAGCCCTGGCCAATGGTCTACCTGTCGTAGCCTATGACATTCCTGCAATCAGGCATTATTTCGGAGAATGTAAGGCAGTGTCTTTAGCTCCATTGGATAACCGTGAAGAGCTTTTAAAGGAGGCCTTGAAGTCTCTAGAGCATAGAGATGAGCTTAGAGATTATGCCACGGAATGCGGCTCTCTATTCTCATGGGACGCAACCACTAAATCATTCAGGGACATTTTAGACAGCTTTTCTGCCAATGACTAGGAAAGGAACTTAGCCAAAAACTTCACCATGAATCTTAAGTTCGTGTTCTCCATCCCTCTCAAAAATACATTAATCTCTTCTTTTGTGATTATATCAAAATAAATGTATAACTTAACAAGGACAAGAAACAGTGGAATAGAGATAATTATACCGTAAACATTAATACTCTGAGGAATAAGAAATAAAGGAGAGAGTGTAATACATGATAATAGTGCGATCTGTCCCACAAGTTTCCATGGGAACCTATAGTTTATAATTGACCTAACAAACACGAATGATATTATATAGCCAGGAATCCATGATAGCCACGAGGAGACAAAGTAGCCTGACGCTCCATACTTCAATACGAGTAGCGTTGTTAAAACAGCATACGTCACGTTATTCAGTATTCCAACCTTCATTGAAAATTTCGTGTATCCTTGAAAAATGAGAAGTGTTCCTAACACGGATCTGCCAGAAAGAGGTCCCAGTAAAAAACCGATCATGGCCAACCTCAAGTAAAGCGATGCTGAAGAATATCGAGGTCCAGCAATGAGATCTATGATGGGGTTAGCAAGTGCTATCACGGCTATAATGATAGGGAGTTCCAATAGACTGTTAAGTTTCATGAGCTCTGTTACTACTTTGACCATCTTTATGGAATCACTTCTATCAATCTTAGATAATAGCGGTTGTACTGCAAAGCTAAGTGGATTAAAGATCGTATCGAAGAAGAATCCTATTTTGGAGGCGGCGTTTAGGTTAGATAAATCTACCACAGTCAGGAAACGATTGATTATTGATGTAGTATAGATTCCGAAAATATTTCCGACAGATGAGGAAACAACCAGAGGTAAGCTATACTTAAGCATCTCAGTTAGTGTAGATAACTTAGGAGCAGCACCTGTTAGAATTTTCCTATTCCATAATATGTATAAACCATAAATCGTCGCAGCGGCGTATCCTAGTATGTACCCGACTATGGCCCCCTCAATCCTCTCCCATGCTAAAGCCAAGGATACTGTGAATAGCGTCTGAAACGCATAATGTGCGGTCCACAACCTGCTGTTATAATTCGTCATCTCGAAGCCAAGAAATCCAGAGAAAATGGAGCTGAAGCTCCAATAAGTCAGTGAATAAATGCTAGCCAACCTTCCAAAATTCACTAAGGCAGGCTTATCATAAATTACGGAGAATACGTAAGGTGAGATAAAATAACCTAGTATAGATAAACCACTTCCGAAAATGAAGTCAAATAGCATCCCGGATAATATTACACTTTTTGCAAAATCCAAATTAACATCCTTAAATTTAGAAACGTATCTAGTTACTGCCGTATTTATCCCAAGATTACCAAATACCATCAGCATGGTAGGAAAGGCCATGGCCACAGAAAGGGCACCGTATTCTTCCGGTTGAAGGATCCTTATAATTAAGAAACTTCCTATAGCTCCTATAAGATGTGAAATAAATCTTCCGTTGAATAGGTTAACATAGTTTGTTATTAGTCCTTTTCCGAGATCAGTGAGTTCTGACATAATAAGTACAATTCCTCTGCTCAGGACTCATATATCTAACTATCCTTGAACAGGGAGTTGTCATTCTTAGTGTCTCAGATGACAAAAAGGGTTTTCCTCCCAACGATTTTTATTTCACTTTAGGACAGAAAGTCTAGCAGCAGTGATTTGCCTTCGTAGAGAACTACCAATTCTTCCAGAGCAATATCAAATTTCAGCGGTACCATCACGCCTCCGTGTTAGATTAGTCTGACGTCCTCTAGACACTGTATCACTGGGAGTGTTGTTCTCGTGTAGTCGTCTTACTCCAGCAGTTATGGGAATCTTAGGGAGGTATTACCGTAAAATCGGTGTTGGAGAGAAGGTTTTATTTTTTAGTGCCCTCCTTCTGAAAAGATACGGAACGAGGAGAGTTCGATCAGGGAAGCCAAGGTGAGGCCGGTCAGGGAGATCAACAGGCTGGGCGTGGTCAGGAGGAACGGGAGGAGCAGGAAGGTCGGGTTGACGCTAGTCCTCATGGTCCTGGTAGGTGGGAGGGCCAGCGTGAGGAACGCGGCCGAGACTTTCGGGTTGGACTACGCAAATCTGCTGGGGGCGTTGGGAGAACTCGACGACGCGTGGAGGGACTGGAGGTCCTGTCAGACTGGTCAAGGGACCTCTCGTCATCATAGACGACACCGTGGACCACAACGCTCCAGGGGGACGTTAGCCCCTGAGAACTACTGGATCTACTGCCACGCCCACGGGAGGTTCGAGAGGGCCAAGCTCCTCACGCTCGTGATAGTGGACCTCTCCACGGGCAGGACGTTCACGGTTTCCCCTACACCGTGAGGAAGATGTTGAATATGGGGATGGTCACTGAGTTCAAGACCGAGATCGACTTGGCCAGATGTTGGACGTGCTCAAGGAGCCCTTCCGGTAGCCAGGGTCGTCTTCGATCCCAGTACTGTCCGAGAAGCCCGTGACGAACAAAGTGGTGTCAAGGCTCAAGTCCAACCGAGCCCAGGGTAGACTCGGGGGACCCTCGAGGAGGGGGAGGGACACCTCCCAGTGGGATACCCCCGGAGTCTACTTCGCCGACCTGACCCTGGGAGGCCGAGTGATTACAGTGAAGTTGCTAGTCCGGGAACATAAACGTGACTCCTGGACACAGGCCAGGTACCTCTACACGACCGACCTCTCGCTCAGTGAGGAGGAGGCCTGTCGGGTGGGAGATCGAGGAGCTCTAAAGGACGTCAAGGCCCTGGGACTGGAGGACTCCTCGTTCTGGAGGAGGGAGAGGCTTAAGGGTTACCTCACGATCTTCACCATCAACAACGTCGTCAGGGAGCTGGTGGGGGAGCTGAACCTGAGGAGCGTGGAGGCGTTCCTCAGGTTCGTTGAACGTCATTTAGGAGGACCGCCGGGGCTGATGAAAATCTTTAAGTTACGTTAAAGTCCCATAACTGCTGTATAACATTTACTTTCTCCTTCAGCTCCGGATATCTTCCCAACAAACCCTCCTCTTCTTTAAAGAGTAGCTCTATTAAATCAACTTTAACTCCTCTCATAGGTAGTCGTAACAATAGTTCAGTTACAATTGTTGTTGCTCCAGAAACAGTAGGATTTCCAAGATTGATATAGAGCAATTTATACATTTGCGATATTTTCTAAATAAACATTTAAAAGCTTTTCTGTAGTGATTATGGGACTTTCCATCAAAGAGGTATCAACGCTGACGCGACGAACTATGGGCTTTCTCAAAATCGTTTAATAGTTTATGGAATACTTGATCGCTACATCTCTCGCTTTGAAAAAGAAGTAGATTATATTGAAACCTTAAATCCCAATCCAAATTCTGAAAATGTGACGGAACTTCTTTTCTTAAATATTTCAAGCAACTATAATGTCTTTTTAGTGATAAGCTAGGGATTGCTTTGATAACACCTAGAGCAAACAAGACCATTAAACCTGGATTATTGAGGTTTACTGGCAAACCCGTTATGAAGATGTCTCTATATTTATTGATATAATGTGATATTAAATTCATTTTCCCAGCATTACGCTTATGATCCCTGTTATGCTGTCCAAAAATATACTCTCTTCCAGGTAAATATAGATATTTACACTTGTCCGCTAGTCTAAACCATAAATCCCAATCCTCAGCGTATTGAAGTCTTCTCCAACCTCCTACGCTTAAAAGCATATCCTTAGGGGCGAGAATTGGAAATGAACTTCTTCCAACTTTCACTCCAAAATTGGAGTAGTTATCGATGTACTCATCAATTAATCTTGTTAAATTAAAGTATATTTGATCGGCATCAAGAGCCAAGACATAATCGCCTGAGGAAATTGATAACGCGAAATTCCTGGCTTCCCCCTTATTTCCATTAAATCTCTCTATAATTGTATTATATCCCCTAAATTTCCTTAGTATCTCGTAGGTGTCATCAGTACTGTAATTGTCCACTATTATTAGCTCAAATCTACTATCTTTTTGAGCCAGGGCGATTCAGGGCTCCATTGCGATTTCTATTTGTTTCTATAGAATGAAAGTGACTTAATTGATCCTACATCAGTAACACTAAAAAGGGGACGAGCGCTAGGTCATACCATGAGACGCCTATTTTATCACGTGGTGACCACGCTCGTCCCCGAGTTACTTGGGAAGGACGCGCTATTAAATGAAACGGTGGCTGAGATCGAGAGGAGGGCCCTGGAGGAGGCGGAGAGGACCTCCCCCAGGTACGCCAGGGGGAAGGAGGTGAGGAGGAGGGGTTACGCCAGGTACAGGTTCTTGAAGGGGTTCAAGGTCTCCCTCCTGGGGTAGTGTACGGGCTGGAGTGGGTCACGGTGAGCTTACCCGTGCTGTACAGGGGAGGGGAGAGGGTGAGGACGAGGG
>NZ_JH597758.1:15769-20960 GCF_000243315.1 Metallosphaera yellowstonensis MK1
GGGGTAGGTCTCCCACTGGGAGGTGTCCCTCCACCTCCTCGAGGGTCCCCTGGGCCGACTCGACCCTGAGTTCGGTTGGACTTGAGCTCAGACACCACGTTCTCCTTCACCAGCTTCTCGGACCAGTACCACGAGTCGAAGACGACCCTGGACACGCGGAAGCGCCCCTTGAGCACGTCCAACATCTCCCTGGCCAAGTCGATCTTGGTCTTGAACTCGTTGACCATCCCCAAGTCCAACATCTTCCTCACGGCGTAGGGGAAGGCCCCCACCATGAACGTCCTGCCCGTGGAGAGGTCCACTATGGCGACCGTGAGGAGCTGCACGCCCCTCTCGAACCTCCCGTGGGTGTGGCAGTAGATCCAGTAGTTCCCGTGGGGGCTCACGTCCTTCCCCCTGGAGTACTCCTTGTGGTCCACGGTGTCGTCTATGATGACGGCCACCTGACCCTTCACCAGCCCCGACAGGACCTCCAGGTAGTCCCTCCACGCGTCGTGGAGTTCTCCCAACGCCTCCAGCAGGTTTGCGTAGTCCAACCCGAACGTCTCGGCCGCGTTCCTCACGCTGGCCCTCCCACCTACCAGGACCATGAGGACTAGCGCCAACCCGACCTTCCTGCTCCTCCCCTTCCTCCTGACCACGCCCAGAACCTGGTTGACCGCCTTGACCAGCCTCTCCCTAGCCAACTCGATTTGTCCTTTTCCGTTCAGCATCTTTTCAGCAGGAAGACGTCGAAAAATTAAAAACTTCTCGTTAATACCAACTTCTTGGTATTACCTCCCTAAGATTCCCATAACTGCTGTTAATATAGATAAAAGAATAAACATTTTTATCTTTTTAATTGGTGTTTTACTATTAAACCTCTTCTGATTAATTCTTCCTCATTAACGAAAATTTCATTCTTCCTCTTTCTGTAAATTTCTGGTAATTTGGATATAACCCAAAGTAATGCCTTAACCCTGGCTTTAAACAAATAAGTCTTCCTCCTCTTAACTAAGTCCATGAGCATTGAACCGAAGAAGTAGAAAAGGACTTTAGGCATTTTCCTAAACAAATACCCCCTACTGAAGTTCTTTAAGAGGAAATAAAGCTTCCTACTCTCTAGAAAATACGTTAGCCTTATTTCCCTACTTCTCAAATCCTTAGAAAACGAACCATGCTCATGATGAATTACCGTAGCAGGGAAAAAAACTACCTTATAACCCCTCTTTAAAGCCCTAAACGAAAAATCAGTATCGCCATAGCCGTAAAAAAAATCCTTATCAAACTCGCCTAACTCTTTAAAGATTCTTCTATTTACTAGCATAGCTGCACCCTTAGCGTAAAAGATTTCCTTTATTTCAAAGCACTTCTCATTAGCTTTACTATTTCTATTCAGCTCTACTGGATATCCTAGATCGCTAATTAATCCACCGCAACTATCTATTAAGCCGTTAGGGTAAACTAGTTTTAATTGAACTACTAAATTAGAGTTTTCTTTCTTTATAAAATCCATTACATTTGTTAAGGTGTCTTCTAATATCTCAGTATCATTATCAAGGAATAATAAGTACTCTCCTTTAGCATAAGAAGGTAGTACATTTCTATTTCCTGGTGCACCGTAATTATTCTCAAGTCTTATTAGTTTGAAATTAATATCACTTGATATCAATTTCTCGGACACAGTACCCTTTATTTTTGTATTATTTGAATTACTTAAAATAACATCACCTAAGAGTAATTCGAAGTCCTTAAAAGTCGATTTTTCTAGTGAAGATATTAATTTATGTAGATGCTCTTCTTCACCAAAATTTATTACTATAATACTTAGCAAAGGTTCTTTTGTGTCATTCATGTATAAATGAACCTTTTTATGAAAGCTATATTTAAGTTTTCCTATAATATTTTTCTCAGTTTTGTAAAGAAGAATATTAGTGTATAATAAACTTTATCTAAGTATGTGCTCTATTAATTATTTTTCTTATTTATACTTTCTTGGATTTTAAAGACTAAAAATATTACCGTTAATGCAGATATACAAGCTAGTAGTGTAAACTATGTAAAAGTATAATTAATTTTTATGTTAAAGGTTCTACTAAGTTTAGGCGGTATTAAGCAAAATCTTTCCTATTGTTTCTATCTAATAATAATATTACTGTTTAGCTTTTCTATATAGCAATATGACCTACAAGTCAGAGATTTTCATAGACCTAAAATTTAGATTAATAAAAGAACCTTGTCTGAGTTCCCTTCACCTTTCACCGAACCTATAAAAAGTAATGAATATATGATAGCTTTTACGCCTCTAATTGTTTCAAGTATTTTCTGAAATCTAATTGCCCTTTCGTATGTTAGCATTTAAAATTAAGATATATTCTCCTTTAGCTTTACTTATTCCTTCATTTATAGCTACAGTATGACATAGTTTTTCCTCATATTTATAATATCTTGTCAGCAATTAGTCTTTTAATTCTCTTCTGTCTTATCTTTAAGATAGTTATCTATAACAAGATTTTAATTACTATCATGAAAATCTTATGCATTAATATCAATTAAAAACTTATATATTATGTATTCGATTCAGTATTGCTCATAGGGACTCTAATAGGTGATATCGTCTTTTTGTTCAATTTAAAATTTTTATAGAGAAAAATCTTACTATCTGAATAAATCTATTATTTCTGTTTAATCTCTTAAATATCTTAATAATTATATATTATTACACTTAATCTTTTTTATTTAAAACTTTCATCTTTATAGCTTCAATTAACGACCTAAATTCTGGGTAACCAAATGGCTCTTTTCCTACGTAATTAAGAAATATGTCGTCCCAGTTAATGCTTATTTTCTCTAGCTCTTTCCTCTTTAATTTCACGTAATCCAGTTCCGTAAATACAGATAACACACCTTTAAGTTTAGCCGTTCTATTAGGTGGTAAAAAAGATTGAAATAGCCTTATGATGAATATAGGAAGAAAGTTTGTAATTATTTTCTTCTTGCTATAGTATGTTAACAATAGAATTAATTGGTTCCTCATTAAAAGGTAACTCGTAAAAGGAGATGGTAATTTTTTAAAAGTACCGTGAGCTTCGTGGTAGACCCTTGATTTAGGGGCCATTAATACTCTATACCCGGTCCGATAAAGCCTCCACGACAGTTCAGCGTCCTCCCAGTAGAAAAAAATAATGTTCATCAAAACCTCCTACTTTCTCTAATACGTCACGCCTGGTAAGGGCGGCTGCAGTAGAAAACCAAGGTATCTCCCTCGGTTCGTCATCGTACGGCCATTCAGTATAGAGGCTCTGTACTGCTGCTATTTTATCATCTGAGCTAATAACCTCTACTAAAGAGTCTAACCAGTCTTTAGATACCATTACGTCATTATCTAAAAATGCTATAAACTTAGTCTTAAACTTCTTTATAGCAACGTTTCTAGCGTAGGCAGGTCCGTAGTTTTTGTCCAATTGAATGACTTCAACTCCTTATCTTCTTTAAGTACTCAACACTACCGTCTTTTGACCCATTATCAACAACTACTACCTTTGATGGGTATTGGGTTTGTAAGACACTGTCCAAATACTTCTTAAGCAGTTCTATACCATTATAGTTTACCACAATTATAGGTATTTCCTCAACCACGAGTAAAAATCGTAAAAGAAGAATTAAAGCATTTATGGATAAAAAGGACACTATGGATAAAACTATAAGAAAGAAAAATCTATCAGATCTTTTTGCTTAAGTTTTTCAAATATTCGACATATCCGTTAAAATTGCCTAAATCATATACTTCTTTTACTTCTACAGCACTAAATTCAACTCCCTCATTTAATAAAAGTTTAATACCATAAGTCAACTGAAGTTCGCCTTCATAACTGACCTTCTCAGGGCTGAGAAAATTGTCTCATCAAAGTGATAGTAAGGTACAATTATCAAGTTAGACTTAGGTACCTTTGGTTTCTCTTCAACATCTATTACTTTACCGTCTTTAACTACTACAACGCCATAGGGCCTTGGATCATTAACAGCGGTAACTAGAAAAGAGTTTACACGCAACTTGGACAAGTTCAAATCTCCTACTAATGTGTCAGGAGCAACTACTAAAAAATCACCGTTAACATAAGGCTTAGCTACTAGTACTGCAGGGTGATTCAGGGCTCCTTTGCAAATTGTAATATATCTCTCGGTTTAGACTTATTCAATGAAGGAATTACTGAATATATTTGATCATATCACGAAGAAATAAGGGTTCTTGTAATATTATTACAATGATGAGATAACAGGTCGAGAGGTTGTAGTTGAGGGCTATGGCCCGGGCGATCCGGTCCTCCAGGGGGAGTGGCACTTCCCGAACTCTCCAGGAGGGAGTTGAAGGACTCGGCCAGGTTGTTTGACCTGAGGAGGGGCCAGAGCTCCCTGGGGGCGAGGAGGTAGGAGAGGAGGGGAGAGCCACGGGTGGGGACGGACTCGGCGAAGGTTTCGCGTGTAAGCCGACTATCGGGACTACCACGGGAGCCACGGGTGGAGACGGACTCGGCGAGGGAGAGGAGGAGGTCCAGCAAGACCTTCACCCTCCTGCTTCGTTTGAGGTGGACCAGGCAGGTCTGCCTCGCGACCTTGATCCAGGAGCGGGAGATGGCCGTGTCTAGGACCTTCACCCCGTCGGCTACGACCAGGGTGAGGTTGTACCTCCTCCACAGCCTCACCGGGAGGTCCCAGTAGCTCACGACGTCCTCCTCCCCGGTCAGGACCACGTCAAGCACGGCCCTCACACCGTGGTCAGTGAGTCCCAACGCGATTAAGAGGACCCCCCTCTCCCTCCCCTCAACTTCACGTACTTCCCGTCCACGACCACGTACTTGAAGTCCCCCCTCACCTCCAGCTCCTGGGTCCAGAGCTTGGCGTTCCCTCCCAACACGGGCAGGAGAAGGGCCCTGAGCACCAGCCCCTCCTCCCTGAGCGACTCCTCCACCCTCGTCCTCACCCTCTCCCCTGTACAGCACGGGCAAGCTCACCGTGACCCACTCCAGCCCGTACACGACCCCCCGGAGGGAGACCTTGAACCCCCTCAGGAACCTGTACCTGGCGTAACCCCTCCTCCTCACCTCCTTCCCCCTGGCGTACCCGGGGGGAGGTCCTCTCCGCCTCCTCCAGGGCCCTCCTCTCGATCTCAGCCACCGTTTCATTCAATAGCGCGTCCTTCCCAAGTAACTCG
>NZ_JH597758.1:21060-22179 GCF_000243315.1 Metallosphaera yellowstonensis MK1
CGTGACTCCGGGACACAGGCCAGGTACCTCTACACGACCGACCTCTCGCTCAGCGAGGAGGAGATCGAGGAGGCCTGGAGGATGAGGTGGGAGATCGAGGAGCTCCACAGGGACGTCAAGGCCTTGGGACTGGAGGACTCCTCGTTCTGGAGGAGGGAGAGGCTCCAGGGCTACCTCGCGATCTTCACCATCATGACCAACGTCGTCAGGGAGCTGATAGGGGCTCTTAACCTGAGGAGCGTGGAGGCGTTCCTCAGGTTCGTTGAACGTCATTTAGGCGGACCGCCGGGGCTGATGAAAATCTTTAAGTTACGTTAAAGTCCCATAACTGCTGTAATTCGTTTCTCAAAAAATATTAACTGGTAATTTAAGCTATACTTGTGAAGTCAGCAATAATAATTACAGTTTACAAGAGGTATAAGTATATTGATGAAGCGTTAAACTCAGTTTTATCTCAAACAGTCAAACCAGATCAGATAATTATAGTAGCTGACAATCCGAAGATATTGAACAACTCCATAAATGCAACTGTGATTGAGGCAGATTATCCACAATTAGGAAAGAAGATGTTTGAGGCAATTAAGGCTCTAAGAGATGATATTGATATTATATATTTCCTTGAGGACGATGATATGTTTCATAAAAATAAAATTGAATATATAAATAAAATTTTTGAGAAAAGAAGAGATATAGTAACCGTTCATAACTCAAGGAAATTAGTGGACGAGAACGGTATTGATTTAAATTATGAATTAGATAAAATTCCATTTGAAATTGAGATAAGGAAGGACAATATTGTTCAGATAATTAGGGAAAATTACTTTCTTTTAAGCAATAATAGTTCTCTTTCTATAAGAAAAGACACTCTAGAAAATTAAAATTATATAGCTCAAATCGATATATCAGTTGATTTAGTAATAATATATTTTTCATTAGTTTTCAGAAAACTATTACATATTCCTGAGAAATTAACTTATTTCAGAGTAGGTTCTGGTTCGTCTACTATTGGTAATACTCATAGTTCTGATGAATTCAATGAAAGAAAAGGGAAAATTGTATGTACCTTTAATAGAACAGTAAATGATTTATTGAAAATTTATTCTATGCTGCCAGATTGTG
>NZ_JH597759.1 GCF_000243315.1 Metallosphaera yellowstonensis MK1
TAGGTCTACTAAGGATAGGGAAGTTGGGAGGAAGTTGAGGGAAAAGGACAAGAAGCTTGATGTTAGGAGGAAGATGGCTAAGCTGATCGTTTTGGAGGCTTACGAAAGTAGGAGTGCTATAATTTTGGAGGACTTGTCAAAGAGGGCTCCGGAACACGTGGTTGAGGACGTGAAGGATAAACAGCTCAGGTCGAGGATTTATAGATCTGCATTTTCCTCAATGAAGAATGCTATCGTTGAGAAGGCTAGGGAGTTCGGTGTCCCCGTGATCTTGGTTGATCCTTCTCACACTTCTACTGTCTGTCCAGTCCACTGGACGAAGATCATTTACCAACCCGATGGGGGCGATGCCCCAAGGGTTGGTGTTTGTGAGAGGGGGGAGAGGTGGCATAGGGACGTAGTTGCCCTCTATAATTTGAGGAAAAGGGTTGGAGATGTGAGCCCCGTGCCCTTCATGTCGAAGGAGTCCCATGACCCACCTACCGTAAGTAGGTGGTTGAGGGTTAAGTCACCACACTCGATCGTGATTGAAGACAAAATGAAATGAAAGTGTAGGGACAAACGGCAGACAGCACTTCTTGAGGGAGCTGAGGGACTCCACGTGCCTCCTGAACTGGGGAAACCCACGAGCCAGGTCGAGGTCTTCCCTGGACTCTTCGTCCATAACCTCGTCAGGCGACGGGAAAGCCCTGGTTGTCGGGGAAGTTAGGTCTGCTCGACCTGGACCTTGTGCCCGATCGGGGTCAGGGAGATCGCCACGAAGAGCTTGAACATGAAGTCCGTGTTCCTGGGTGAACTCCCCCTCGAACCTCCCTTACCTTGCACTTCACGTGGCAGTGGAGGAGACCCGCCCCTAGAGTTTCCCCTGCCTCAGGCTGACCTATAACTTCTCCCTCAACGTCTCCCTGCTCCCCTTCCCGAAGGTAGCTAGGAACGAGTCGACCGCCCAGAGCTTCCCGACCCTTCCTTGAAGGGAACTTCCGGGTAGATAACTCCCGAGTCCCCCGTCCAGTTCCTCGACGTATCAGAAGACCTCCCCCATCTCTTCCCTCAACCTCCTCGCCCTGTGCCAGGACTTGAACTTTCGCTCCTTGGGGGACAACCTCATCACCTCGTCGTGCTCGCAATACCCCAACACGTCCAGGAGCACCGCCACACCACAATGCCATCAACGCCCTGAGCACGAGGGAGTCGGCCTAGTGGACGCCGCGAACGTATTGAGCACATAGTTCAACTTCAAGTTTCACGCTCGCTCGCCAACTCTACGGGGGGAGGTAGCTGCACCAAGGTCTCCTAGGACGTCGAGCGACACGACCTCCCCTTTAAGTATTACCATTACCGTACCTCAAAACAAAATTCAGAGTTTCTTAATGATTCTCCCCCGATGCGAATTGATTGCTTTCAAGTTCATCAGATCTTTATTCAATTATTTGCGAGCGGGACACTCTCTCGACTGGGCCCTCAAGATTCGTGGCTAGTAAGGTTCGCTATTGTCACAACAGCTTCATCGATACCTGGTTCCCAACACTCCTGCCTGTTCCTCCATGGTCTTAAAAATATTTAAAGGTTCAAAACAATAAATGGAGAATTACATATAAGTACCATGTTATTTTAAAAGTTGTTATTGTACTAACGGTCTTTTTACTTTTACTTCTATAAACTGTTCATCTTTTTTGACAAGTCTCACAGTGGTATTCTCGACCATAAATATCCCTGCTGATCCAGATATTAACTCGCGTTTATCAAAAGACTTCAGGACATCTAATATGAGATATCCGACATATCATCGACTTACCTTCATGGGCCAAGTCTCTGTTAACTTTATTTTTCCTGCATAGTGTAGCTATTTAGTTACAAATTCCTGAACTGGTCCTCTCTCCCATAGGACTAGGGCTATGAAGTACTTCAACATCTCCGTGCTAAAGTTGACGTTCTTGGCGGTCCCCCTTGAACATGACAGACCTACTTAGGGACTCGTCAGGGTTGACGGGTGAGGTGAAGATGTAGTACCTCAAGGAGAAGTGCGGGTTGTAGTCGTCGCTCACCTCCCTTCTGGAGGTGCTTCCTGAGCTCGTTGAAGGTCCCCTCGCCCCGTCACGGAGAAGAGGAGGTAGAGGCCGGGGACGTGTAGACGAAGCACGTGAAGACCCACTTGTAAAGACAGTGGACTACCTGGATAGCTCAACATCTCGTCAACCTCGCTGACCCTGGACGAGTTCCCTCGCCTCACCCACGACTCCACAAGCTCGTCGTACCTCCTCCAGGAGCGTTTCACCCACGTGAAGGTGATCAAGGGCACGTTTTATCCTGGACAGTAGTTATGGGACTTTAAGGTAACTTAAAGATTTTCATCAGCCCCGGCGGTCCACCTGAACGGCGCTCGAGAACCTGAGGAACGCCTCCACGCTCCTAAGGTTCAGCTCCACTACCAGATCCCTGACGACGTTGTTGATGGTGAAGATCGTGAGGTAGCCCTGAAGCCTCTCCCTCCTCCAGTATGAGGAGTCCTCCAGTCCCAGGGCCTTGACGTCCCTTGGAGGTCCTCGATCTCCCACCTCATCCTCCAGGCCTCCTCGATCTCCTCCCAGCTGAGCGAGAGGTCGGTCGTGTAGAGGTACCTGGCGTGTGTCCCAGAGTCACGTTTACGTTCCCGGACTAGCAACTTCACCATAATCGCTCGGCCTCCCAGGGTCAGGTCGGCGTAGTAGACTCCGGGGGGTATCCCACTGGGAGGCGCCCTCCACCTCCTCGAGGGTCCCCTGGACCGACTCGACCATGGGCTCGGTTGGACCTGAGCCTTGACACTACGTTGTCCGTCACGAGCTTCTCGGACAGTACTGGAGTCGAAGACGACCCTGGCTACCG
>NZ_JH597760.1:0-1321 GCF_000243315.1 Metallosphaera yellowstonensis MK1
TGGGTTAAAACATTAACTGAAACCTTGTTAAACCTCCAATTAACCATGTTAGGAATAGTGATCATAACCCTCTTATACTCCGGTTTATCCTTCCTCGTTAATCCTTTCTTTTTCCTCTCCCTGAAACTCTTAACAATCCTTCCAGCAACGACGTAGGCACCTTCAATAACCCTTGAAGGTAGGAAGGGGTACTTCTCCTTATAATGATTGTAAAACCTCTCGTGCAACTTCTTCCTAGTGGTCTGTAAGCGCTTTGATAGGATTACCTCAATCATTTCGTTAACGAACTTCCTCTGATGTTCTTCAACCTCCCTAAGAACGCGGTACTTCCACTCGTTCAAGAAGTCGCCCTCTAGTTTAACCGTCCTTTTCAACGTCTTCAACACATTTTACCACCTTCTCATACTCTTGGCCGTAAATTCTTGGGGCGAATGACTTGACGATCTCTACAAAGTCCTCCACTAGCTCCTGCGTGTGATCCTCATCATCTTGGAAAGCCACAATAACGTTTACTCCGTAAGCTTTGAATAACTTCACTTCGAAACCGAAACGCGTTAGCCTGTCCTTATGAGCTACAACCGCGTCAATTTGCCTCCTCTTGGCTAACTCTGTTAACTTCTTTAACCCTCCCCTATCCTCTTTCAATCCGGAACCTATATCCTTCTTCTATCACACCCACTTCACCGAGAGTTTTCCTAACCCATTCTCTCAACGCGTCCAACTGCCTCTCCAATTCCTCCTTTTGCGTTCACGAAACTCGAGCGTAAATCGCCACTTGTTTAACCCTTCCACCGCCGGACAACAATCAATTTCGCTGTAAGGTATTCTCCACCTACCGTTAACCTCAACAACCTTTATCTTCCCCTCCCTTACTTAATGACACCACTCCTACTCACGCCGAATATTTCAGCAACCTCACTGGGTGTTAGATACCTCTCCACAGTAATTAAAAGTAACTAGAAGTATTTGAAAGTTACGTGAAAGTGCTATAGTCTTCGTATCGTTTGGTTAAACTACTAACTAACGTTAGGTTAAACATTTATATAGCAAGACGTAATATCCATTCATGGAAAGGTACAGAGCTAAGGTTTATAAGAAAGGCATAATTGTAATCCCTAAAGAAGTCAGGGAGAAACTCGGGATAAAAGAAGGTGATGTAATAGAGCTAGTTGTAGACATTGATAAAATAACCTTAAATAAACCCGTAACTCTCTTGGATCTATTCGGTATAGACGGAGATAAAGCTACGGAAGTCGCTAAAGAGATAGTAAAAGAAAGGAGGAAAGAAGTTGAAATGGAGATACGTTCTTGACGCGGGGCC
>NZ_JH597760.1:1421-4190 GCF_000243315.1 Metallosphaera yellowstonensis MK1
ATCATCTCATCATTGTAATAATATTGTAAGAACCCTTATTTCTTCGTGATATGATCAAATATATTCAGTAATTCCTTCATTGAATAAGTCTAAACCGAGAGATATATTACAATTTGCAAAGGAGCCCTGAATCACCCCACTCAACAAAAATTGATTTAGAGAAGCCTAACGAAAGAATCAAAGGATAAAGGCTTCCTACCTGGAGAAACAAAATTAAAGAACAAGTGATTCACGAGATTCCACGCAGAATCTAGGACAGTATAATAAAGAAAAAGAAAGACCTTGTTCCCCAACTTCCTAACGTACTTTATCCTAGCCTTCCTGACCTTGAAGCCCTCCTCAACCAACGAAGCCTATAAAGCTCAGCAAGCTCATAGGGATCACCAAGAAGAGACAAAAGTAAAATGCCTAGGTTTCTCCTTAACGTAAACAACGTCATAATAATAAAGACCGTCAATCTCAACCATCCTATAAGCAACGTAAATCCTATCTTCAACCTTGAAGATCTTCTCGACAAGAGGAAGAGTAGAGAGTTCCTTAAAAGCCTTCAAGCTGGACTTACCCCTTATTATTGTCTTGACCGGCATTTCATTCAACATGTTCAAACTCAAGAATCCCGCGTCCGCAAGCATGTAATCAATTTGAATGTGTTGTGAGACCTCTCTCACGCTTTGGAGTAGGAATTGTGATGGACTTTCATTCAAGTCTGCGATCTCAACGAGGAGGGTTAACCTCACGGGGTATACAAGGTCTAGTGATCTTGCTTTTATTCCCTTCCTCTTCCAGTTATACAGATTAAGATTCTTTACATTTTCTTGTTCTTTTTCTCCTATAGTTATTCCTGTCTCGTCTGCAGTATGCTTGGTTTTCCTTTCACTTTTTCGTAGAGTTGGTAGAACTTGAAGGTTTTCTTGTCTTGTAGTGCTTTTGTCCTTGTCTTATTAAGTATAAGTATTCTTTTCCTCTGTTCCCTGTCATTACTGATGGAGCTATTTTTGCGAGTTTTTGTTGGGATTCAGGAGAGATAATGTTAAGTCCTTCTAGTACAGATTGTATTGCGAGGGACTCCAACCCCGTTAAGGATAACGAGGGTGTTGTCATAATGGGGAAATGGAGTCCCTCGTTTTAACCTTTTCTTGTTCTTCTCGTTCTTCTACCTTTCTTCTCCTTTTGATAATACTAATCATATAGTATTACCTTAAATATACAAACATTGTTTTCTTCTTATTTTCTTGGTTAATCTTAAAATTTTTTAATAATAGCATTGAAATATGCCGACTTTTTCTATCTCTCTTGATATTTTTCTCTTCAATAGAAATTGTATCATTCTTAGTAAAATTGATGAAACTTCACTGAAAATATAGTCTCAAAATTTTTAAATTTCTCGTCTTAATCTGTAGAGATGAAAATAAGTGTCGTAATACCTACACTGAACAGTGAAAAAACTATTGGAATTACAGTTAAATCCGCACTCAGCGTTACTGATGAGGTAATAGTTGTGGACTCTTTTTCTTCTGACAGAACTGTGGAGATTGCTGAAAAGGAGGGAGCTAGAGTTCTCCAATTGAGGGGTAGTAGGTTAATTGCTAGAATTGAGGGAGCAAAAGTTGCAAGCGGAGATTACGTAGTTAACCTTGATTCAGACATGTACTTCTCTGAAAACTTTAAGGGATTTGAGGAGAAAGTTGTTGCATTAGGGGAAATAACTATTGGCAGAGGCATAGTTCACAAGTTAATGAGCGTGGACAGGGAAATAACTCATAAAAAGTGGGCTGAGAATCTATCGGTTAGTAATGGTGGTATAATTCCCAGAGTGTATGATAGGCAACTTCTATTGAAGGCTTATGAAATGATACCTTTAAACTTGAAAGACAGGCTTAACGCCTTTGAGGACAGCGTGATCTATTATAACGTTATGAAGCTGTACAAGGAAGGAAAAGTGCAGTTTATTCCTAATGCAGTTTATCACATAGAAGACGACTCCTTATGGCAATTTATGAGGAAGTGGTATAAGTACGGTAAGAACGCTAAGTTATTGAGGGGGACAGAGTACGAGAGGTTTATTTACGAGAGGAAGACTAGACCCGGGCTCACTTTAGGAGAGAAGGTGAAACTGCTACCAGTAACTTTAGTTAAGGGAATTCCGTTTGCTTTAGGCTATTACCTATAACGCTAGTACTTTCAGAAATTTTATAGCTTTTATCTTAAGGATTTACCGTTAAATCCTAGTCTAAGAACTTTCAGTAAATACTAGCGGATGGTTCTAATAGCATTAAGACGATTTTAGGATGCACGTCTTATGAGTTAATATTAAGTAAAAAGCATATTCGAGGTTCGTATTTAGTACATGTTAGCGAGCGTTAAAATTTAAGAGGAAAGCGTTGGGTGATTCAGGGCTCCTTTGCAAATTGTAATATATCTCTCGGTTTAGACTTATTCAATGAAGGAATTACTGAATATATTTGATCATATCACGAAGAAATAAGGGTTCTTACAATATTATTACAATGATGAGATGATAGGTCGAGAGGTTGTAGTTGAGGGCTAAGGCCCGGGCGATCTGGAGTATCCTCCAGGGGGAGTGGCACTTCCCGAACTCTCCAGGAGGGAGTTGAAGGACTCGGCCAGGTTGTTTGACCTGAGGAGGGGCCAGAGCTCCCTGGGGGCGAGGAGGTAGGAGAGGAGGGGAGAGCCACGGGTGGGGACGGACTCGGCGAAGGTTTCGCGTGTAAGCCGACTATCGGGACTACCACGGGAGCCACGGGTGGG
>NZ_JH597760.1:4290-6097 GCF_000243315.1 Metallosphaera yellowstonensis MK1
TTTAAGGGAGGTGCTGAGGAGGAAGAAGGTCGAGGCGAAACTCCTGACCCTGGACGAGGAGGGGGATGTGATGGGGGTCAAGGTCAGGAAGGTGTGGAAGTGGTTACTGGGGTTCGATTGAGTGATCGTATACGGCAGTTATCAGTTTTACCTTGATTACAGGGTGCTACCTAAGGAAAATCCCACAACTGCTGTCGTATAGTTATTAGTTCCCTTGATGAAGACGTCAATTAAGGGAAGGTCAGATAACTGCTGATCGCAGTTCTGCTTCCCTCCGGAGGCCGGCTAGAGCAGTATGGATAGGGCACGACGGGAAATCCCGTGATCCGGAGGGTTCCAAGATGCCTCTGCAAGAGACAGGGAAAGTGGGGAAGGACTCGCGGGGCGAACCGAATTGAGACGCTTAACTGGGACTGTAACGCTTCTACGTAACTACTGGTTATTTTTAATCACTTCTAAATATCGTTTTGACAAGTTGTGTTTATATAGTATCACCGAAGTAGTTTTCATTGATGATCCCCCTAACTGATGACGGGCACTGCTCACGAGGTTTGGGGAGTGATAAAGGTGTGGATGGGAGGGTATTGGTGTTTCCCTCGACCAGCCCCAATGAGTTAAGGGTGACCCTGTATGATCCCTCAAGAGGGGTGCCCGTGGTGGAATTAGAAGTAATTAAAGAAGGTAAGTTACGCCACGGGTAAACACTTACACTTAACCACGTGAACCACAAGAAGGGCAAAAACGTCTTCCCTAATTACTGTTTCCTATCCATGAGTAATACACTCAAACAAGTATAAATAACATAATAACGACATTATAACAAGCTCGAATTCTTCAGAAAAGAAATATAAAGGAAATTTTAGCAAATGTGAGCTGAAGATGTAAAAATGAACTTAACTCTAATTTCTATTTGTTATGATAAAGCTCATAACACAACTTTAATTAGACGTTGCTTTAGCGCAATTTATTTCGAAATTATACTCTTTATCGCTCTTAACTCTCCTAATTTAAGAGATGAGATTTTTAGCAATCAGAACGGAACATTTAACGGGATCAAAGAAGGTAAAATTGTATCAATATTAAAGGATAAGGTATTAGCCAATGCAGTAAGTAGTGGGAAAATCAATGGGGAAGAAGCTAATAATTTCTTAAATTACATTAGGTTAATCGAAAACTTAGAACTCTAGTGGATCATTTCGGCGGTTTTAAAGATGAGTTGCTAAAAATGGGAATTTATAAAATCCGTATTAAGGGTAAAGATCTTAACGTGCAACAGCTTGATGTTGAGAGACTTTCGAGAGAGATCTTAGTAAACCTATTGAAGGAAACAGAAATACGAATGACAATATTAAATAGACTGTTTTCTTCCTCCACCCACATCTAATACTTTCCTCATATACTCCTTTATCTTATCTACGGAATCTACCATTCCAAATACGTCTCCAACTTCTGCCGAAACGTCTACATCATACTTTCTCTTGTACTCCTCAATTATTTGATCCCTTATCTTCATTTGTTCTTCAAAACTGGCGTTAGTGTCCAACAATAAGTCTCCATAAAAATCATTTAATTTCACATGATACCCTTCATTTCTAAGCTTCAAGGCGAATTCCAAAAGAATTAGCAACTCTAAATGCGCCTTATCGAACCCTTCACCATTTATTTTCTCCCTCAATAAGTCTACTAGCTTAGGATTTAGTATATTATTCTCAAGATAATTTGTAAATTTGTTCAAAATTTCGAGCTTCTTATCACAGATCTTAAGAGCCTTATACAGGCTTACTATTCTTGGGTTTAACGAAAGTAA
>NZ_JH597760.1:6197-8212 GCF_000243315.1 Metallosphaera yellowstonensis MK1
GAGCCCAACGGCACGGGGCTCACATCTCCAGCCCTTTTCTTCAGATTGTACAGTGCAACCACGTCCCTATGCCACCTTTCCTTCCCCTTCCCACAAACACCAACCCTTGGGGCATCGCCCCCATCGGGTTGGTAAACGATCTTCGTCCCGTGGACTGGGCAAACAGTGGAAGTGTGAGAGGGGTTAACTAAGAGTACGGGGACACCGAACTCCCTAGCCTTCTCTATGATGGCATTCTTCATTGAGGAAAATGCTGCTCTATAAATCCTCAACCTAAGCTGTTTGTCCTTCACGTCCTTTATCATGTGCTCCGGAGTTCTCCCTGGCAAGTCCTCTAAAACTATGACACTCCTACTTTCAAAAGCCTCTTTGACGATCAGCTTGGCTAATTTCCTCCTAACGTCTACTTTCTTATCCCTCTCCCTCAGCCTCTTTAACTTCCCCCTCACTTCCCTATCCTTAGTTGACCTACCAGTAGTTATTGCCTTCCTCCTATACTCATAGCCCAGAGTAATTTTTTTAGTGTTAGTCTCTAAAAGCGTCGGTTTTCCATCAACTAATACGGAGACCGAGTCCTCGTTAAGGTCGACGGGGATGAAACCCTTAGGCTCATAAGGTTTAACATCCCTCTTAAAAATGACGTAGAACTCTACAACGTTCCCCTTCAACAGCCTAAACCTGGCCTCACTGGCAATTGACCAGCCCTTGTTATAATATCTCCAGAAGATCTTAGGGAAGGTTGGTGAAATGAAAACCCTACTCCTCTTTGTGGAAATTGAAATCGTGTCGAGGCTGAACTTCCACAGATGATCATCTAGATGCACAGTGACTCTCCTCACAGACGGTTTCTCAGTGTAAGCCCTACCTCTCTTCTTCAACTTCTCAAAGCTGTCCAACCTCTCGCTTGCGTCCTCACAGGCGGTGTAAATGAAATGGGATGGTAAGTCCTTGTACTTCTCCCTCTCAGTCTTGTAAATCCCAGCTTTAATCCTGGTGAAGGAGGTAGTCTCGTTTGACAACCCATAATTTATTGCCTCCTCTAGAACCTCTCTGTACTCCCCCTCAACTTCCTTAAGTGCTGAGTAAGTTTCATGATCAACCTTAACCCTTAACTTCACTGTCCTCTCCACTCAACTCACCTATCAACTTTTTTACGCCTTGAACCAGGACTGTCTTCTTGTGACTCCTCATTCCGAAAATTTTCCCTGCGAATGAGGTAATGATTGAGATTAAGTCCTCCACAAGTTCCTGTGTATCCTTAGGTTCCTCACCGAAAACTACTTCAATCTTAAACTCCCACGGTTGAGAAGAACTCCTCAATGTACTCAAATCCAAAACGCGTTAGTCTGTCTTTGTAGGTTATTAATACGACGTCTACACTCCTTCCCTCAACAAGTTTGAATAGCCTTAACAGTCCTTTCCTTCCTGTGTTCAACCCGCTAGCTACATCTTTCAGTACTTCAACCACCTTGTAACCCTTCGCCGTTGCGTAATTTGTTAGGTAGTTCACTTGCCTCTCCGAGTCCTCTCTCTGGTCAGCCGAGGACACCCTTGCGTAAATTACAGCCCTCGTCTCTTCCCTCCTCTCTAAGTACTTCTTAATCTCGCTGTAAGGTATCCTATACTTCCCTCCTTCAGTCGTTACCGCCCTTATTTTCCCTTCTCTAATCCACCGTAGGAGTGTTGAGTATGAGATGCTGAGCAGTTGGCAAGCCTCCTTGGGTCTCAGTAGTCTCTCCACGAGATTGGTTGATAATAAATAAATATAAAAAGATTTCTATTAACGTGAGAAAGGATTCAGCTCTCCGCCCCCGTTAAGATAAACAAAAAGGGATTTACGGTTTAGCGGAAACTGTTTTACAACTGCTCTTGAGAAAATCTGATCTCCCCACCCCCTCTTTTATAAACAGACGATGATAAACCATCATATGCGTTACTCCACTCTGGCCAAGTGGTCCTACGGTCTCAAGGTTTTGGTCGTGGCCGAAGCGATTCTCTTCGTTTCCCCTTACATC
>NZ_JH597761.1:0-19381 GCF_000243315.1 Metallosphaera yellowstonensis MK1
CTCGAGGGAGTTTCCCTCGGCGAGGTGGTAACGGGAGTGGCCATGCAACTTGAGCCGCCCCACGGATCGGACCTATCGCTACCCATTATGTCCTCCTTGAGGGGAGTAAAGGCCGTAAAGAAGCTAGTGAGACTGTAACGCTTCTACGTAACTACTGGTTATTTTAATCATCTAAATATCGTTTTGTCAAGTTGTGTTTATGTAGTATCACCGAAGTAGTTTTTATTGATGATCCCCTAACTGATGACGGGCACTGCTCACGAGGTTTGGGGAGTGATAAAGGTGTGGATGGGAGGGTATTGAAGTTTCCCTCGACTAGCCCCAATGAGTTAAGGGTGACCCTGTATGATCCCTTAAGAGGGGTGCCCGTGGTGGAATTAGAAGTAATTAAAAGTAAGGAAAAGTGACGCCACGGGTAAACACTTTCCTCTCTAGCTGCCTTGATTATGTCCCTGGGCTTCGCTCCAGCCTACTGGTTAGGGTCTACCTGTGAAGACGAATGGCAAATAGGCTCTCTACTGACTGCAGGAGCAGTGGTCCTGATGCTGACGGCCTCTGGTAGAGTTATGGGGCTTGACAGCATACTCTACAAGAAGTTAGGTGATAGGGCTCTGTCCAAGAAGGTTCCTATCCTAAACATGATTAAGCTATGGTGAGGAAAATGGACAAAACCGCCCTGATAGCCTTAATATTCACGGTTCTAGTGGCAGGATGGATCTTAGCTACGGGTCAGTGGGCTTACGGGAACGTTGTGGGACCCCTAGTGAACTACTAGAAACTTCCCAAACTTGAGATAACTTACATACAGCAGTTATTAGATTTCACCTAGATTACAGGGCGGTACCTAAGGGAGAATCCCATAACTGCTGTTACATACAGGCGAGTCAACACGGGAACGGAACTCTATTGGCCATGAATGTAACTGACATTGATGGTCCTGATGCCTATCCAGCTACCGCTCCCCTCCTGGAAATATATAACTCCACGTGGCACATCTATCTCAACTCTTCCCAGATATCGAACTTTACTGTGAAGGTAGTCCAGGCCCCTTGGAATGAGAATAAGAGAGACAGCGTCAACTGGTACTCCGGTTTTGTGATCCCCTTAGGTAGCGAGGCTCAATTCCAACTGCTACTACCCTTGAAACTCTCCCCTGGAAACTATACCATAGTACTCTACACGCCCGGCATATCTTTGAAATCTGAGGCCATGGCTACTTTCAGTATATGACTTTTTATTCCATAATAACTTAAGTACGTTGGAGGTTCCTTCAGTTGGGATTTAAACTACTTAAAACTTTAAAACTTTTTAGTTTTCTCGGGAAAAAGTTCTTAAAGTAGTGCTGGAGAATTTATGTTATGAAGAAAATTCAGTTAAGACAGGATGATATTGAGGAGAAGGGTGGGTTAAAATCTGTCACTTTCACCTTATTTAAGGACGATTCGCCGCTCTGGAGAATAAGATTTAAAAGTTTGCACGAAGGTATTGAGAGCCTATTCAATCCACACTTAGCCCAATTTGGTAAGATGTGCTACGAAATGAAAGGAACCGGATTCACTTGTCCTATTTGTAACTCCGAGATAGATGAGCTGGGTCTCTGCAATTGCGGTACAGGATCGGCGTAGATCCCTTGACTTAGAATATTGAGGTCTTGGGATTCTCTTTACGATTCTTTACACCCATGAGCGACCTAGGCGAAGGTATGTAACTGCAGTGTGGTAAGATTAAGGACTGAATCTTTTTCATAGTATTAGAAATATTTTTATACAGCAGTTATGGGAGTCTTAGGGAGGTAATACAGGAGGGACGAGCAGGTCAAGTTCAGGCTCCTCGTGTACAGCAAGGAGAAGGTCAGGAGAAAGAAGAGGACTCTAGTTTACTTCGCTAGGGCGACTAATCTGAACCTACCGAAGGGGGAGGTGTTGGACTTGTACAACAAGGTGAGGGGTCACATAGAGACCTCTTACCGGAACATCAAGGCTTTTCTCCCCTTCACCAGTTCCACCAAGTTCGTCTTCCGCACGTTGATCTTCGTGCTGGCAATCGTACTCTACTCCCTGTACACCGTGTTCAAGGGGGAGGTGAGGAGGGAGGAGTTCAGGTTACTCCTAATACTCTTGTTTTCTGATGATTTATTCTATCTAAAAGATTTTCTACTTAAATCGGTACAACCGCTTATTAATATAGATTTATTTTCAAGGAGGTGATTTTGGGTCTACCGCGTGAGGTGGGGGATGGGTAGCCCCCTTACAGAAACCCTTTATAGTTATTAAAAAATAGATGTAACTATGCGGTACAGATTGGACAGAGGATCGCATTCAATTTACGCTCTTTATTACCACTATGTCCAGGTGGTGAAGTACCGCAGGAAGGTGTTCGATAATGAAGAGATTATAAACTTCCTAAAGGAACAAATTCAAGAAATAAGCGAAACGTTCGAAGTTGAGGTCATAGACATAGGGGTGGATAAAGACCACTTCCACATGTTATTCAAGGCGAAACCGACCTTGAATATACCCGGATACATAAACGCGATCAAGACGATCACGTCTAGGGAAATACAGAGAAAATTTCCTCAAGTAAAGGAAAAACTATGGAAAGGACACTTCTGGTCGCCTTCCTACTTCCTAGCAACAAGTGGACAGGTAACACTGGAGGTATTGAAAAAGTATGTGGAGAGCCAGGGGAAAGAGTGACAAGATTCAGCTATCATTCAAGTACAGGATTTACCCAACCAGGGAGGAAAAACTCCTCAGGGTGATGCAGGTTGAGGCTAAAGTGTACAATGCCCTGTTGGACGCAGTGAATAACGCGAGGAAAGAAGGGAGAAGGATGACACCTAAGGACACCCAAGACATGTTGAAAGACTTGAAAATAGAAGGCAGCAGTTATGGGAATCTTAGGGAGGTAATACGAAGAACTCGGTATTAGCGAGAAGTTTTTAATTTTCGACGTCGTCCCGCTGAAAAGATGAAGATGCCAAACGGAAAAGGAATGATCGGACTCGCTAAGGAGAGGCTGGTCAGGGCGGTCAACCAGGTCCTGGGCATAGTGAGGAGGAACGGGAGGAGCAGGAAGGTTAACCGGTACTTGTCCTGATGGTCCTGACGGAGGCCAGCGTGAGGAACGCGGCCGAGACGTTCGGGTTGGACTACGCAAACCTGCTGGAGGCGTTGGGAGAGCTCGACTATGCGTGGAGGGACTACCTGGAGGTCCTGTCTGGGCTGGTGAAGGGTCAGGTGGCCGTAATCATAGACGACACCGTGGACCACAACGCTCCAGGGGGAGGGACGTCAGCCCCCACGGGAACTACTGGATCTACTGCCACACCCACGGGAGGTTCGAGAGGGGCGTGCAGCTCCTCACTGTCGCCGTAGTGGACCTCTCCACGGGCAGGACGTTCATGGTGGGAGCCTTCCCCTACGCCGTGAGGAAGATGTTGGACTTGGGGATGGTCACCGAGTTCAAGACCAAGATCGAGATGGCCAGATGTTGGACGTGCTCAAGGGGTACTTCCGCGTGTCCAGGGTCGTCTTCGACTCGTGGTACTGGTCCGAGAAGCTCGTGAGGGACAACGTGGTGTCTGAGCTCAAGTCCAACCGAGCTCAGGGTCGAGTCGGCCCAGGGGACCCTCGAGGAGGTGGAGGGACACCTCCCAGTGGGAGACCTACCCCCCGGACTCTACTACGCCGACCTGACCCTGGGAAACCGAGTGACTACAGTGAAGTTGCTCGTCCAGGAACATAAACGTGACTCCGGGACACACTCCAGGTACCTCTACACCACCGACCTCTCGCTCAGCGAGGAGGAGATCGAGGAGGCCTGGAGGATGAGGTGGGAGATCGAGGAGCTCCACAGGGACGTCAAGGCCTTGGGACTGGAGGACTCCTCATTCTGGAGGAGGGAGAGGCTTCGGGGCTACCTCACGATCTTCACCATCGTGACCAACGTCGTCAGGGAGCTGGTGGAGGAGCTGAACCTTAGGAGCGTGGAGGCGTTCCTCAGGTTCGTTGAACGTCATTTAGGTGGACCGCCGGGGCTGATGAAAATCTTTAAGTTACCTTAAAGTCCCATAACTGCTGTAGAAGGGAAGGAACTAGTTTACTCCAAGGCCCTCCAAATGGTGAACAACCAATTATGGAAGAATCAAGCGAGGCCGTCGACCTTCCCTTCCTAGTCAGGCTCATTTAATCTCGTCCGGCCACCTCGGTTTCCCGCTCGTACCGTGGGACACGTATACGAACTGCGGATTGAGTGAGGCTATTCGCCTCACGCTCTCCAGTAATTGATCCTTATCCTCATATATTACAGGTAGCCTCAGCCCAGAGCCGGTACCCTGAAGGGTGTCCCCCACTATCACTACGTTCTCGTGGGGTAGGTGGAGGGTGACCGAGTCCGACGTGTGTCCAGGTGTATAAATTACGTTCACTCCCTCAATGATTTCTCCCTCCTTCAGCTTTTCAACACTCTGCAGAGGTCTGCCATCATCCTTCATGAAAAGGGAGAGTAGAGAGAACCCAACACGATACAACCTCGAGTGGATTACAGGTTTCCTCCACCTTCCTTCCCTCAGGAACTTCTCTCCATCCTCGTGGATGAGCAGAGGTACCTTGAGTCCCAACTCTGGAGCTCCTCCTATGTGGTCGCCGTGGGAGTGGGTGAAGACTACTGCCCTCAGTCTGTTCAAAACTCCCCTCTGTTCAAGGACTTCCCTCAACTTTTTACCACTCCCTGGGGTCCCTGCGTCCACCAATATAGTCTCGCCCTTATTGTTCTCCACGATGAAGGCCTTCACGAACCTCAACTTAATTTCCGTGACCGGCATGGTACATCCCTACAACTTCTTGACGAACTCGTAATGTATCTCCCTAAATCCCCTCTTCTTATAAAAGGATACTGCGATGACGTTCTTGGCGGGAAATCTGGCGGTAACTGAGTCGACCCCGAGTCCCTTGAGCTCCGACGTCAGGTAGTCCAGTATGGCCTCTCCTACTCCGCTCCTCCTGTAAGCTGGCATCACGTAGATCTCCTCTATTACAGCAACTCTGTTGGGGACGTAGAACTCCCTCTCCAGTATCTTAACCCTAGCAGCCCCTACCAACTTGTCTCCATCCTCAGCTACCACCAGTAGCTCCTTTCCTCCCTTGAGCCCCTCCCTGATAGACTTCTCCACCCTGTCCTCCAGATCCCCTGGGACTTGTAGGAGAGGATCAAACTCAGAGTTCAGGGAATACATCCTTGAGAATGCCTCTACGATAAAGGGAACGTCTTCGTCCTTAGCTCTCCTAACCCTCACGGGCTAACACCTCCACCGACCTCCTCGCCTCCTCTATCCTCTTCCTGGCTACGGTTCTGAACTCTTCCCTCTTCATCTTCACTCTGGCGTATCCCAACTCCACCGCCTTCTCAGCCACCGCCGAGGCGACCTCGTAATAGAAGTCCCATTCGTCCATCCTGGGCACGATGTGATCCCTCCTCAACCCCGACCTCCTGGCGTATTCCGCCAGGGTCTCAGAGGCAGTTATGACCATCCTGTCGTCTATCCTTGAGGCCCTGCTGTCCAACACTCCCCTGAAAACTCCTGGGAACACCAGGGAGTTGTTCACCTGGTTGGGGTAATCGCTCCTGCCAGTGGCTACGACCTGGGCACCAGCGTCCACAGCTTCCTCAGGGTCGATCTCGGGGACGGGATTGGCCAGTGCGAACACTATGGGCCTCCTCATGAGGGAGACCCATTCTTTCCTCACCACTCCGGGTCCAGGAGAGGACGCAGCTATGAGCACGTCCGCACCTCTGAACGCCTCCTCTACAGTCCTCGCATTCTCTCCGTTGGTCCTTATGGCCACCTCGTACTTCCATCTGTGGTTGAACATCATCCAGTCCAAATCTCTCCTCTCCGCGTGTAGTACCCCCTCCCTGTCTATAACTACCATGTTCCTGGGATCGAAGCCGTAGGAACTCAGGAGTCTTACAGTGGCTATGTTGGCTGCCCCTGCGCCAAAGATAACTATCTTGACGTCGAGGCCCCTCCCCGTGAGGAGGAGGGAGTTTATCAACCCAGCGAGGACGGCTCCGGCAGTGCCCTGCTGGTCGTCGTGCCACACTGGGATGGAGAGGGACTCCTGAAGTTTCTCAAGGACGTAAAAGCACTTGGGGCTCTCTATGTCCTCCAGGTTAACCCCGCCTAGGGACGGTTCCAGGGCCTTCACCACCTTCACTATCTCGTCCTGGTTCCTTGCAGATATGGGCAAGGGTATCGCGTCCACTCCGCCCAGATACTTGAATAGTAGGGCCTTCCCCTCCATTACGGGCATAGCGGCTTCGGGTCCTACGTCTCCCAGTCCCAGTACCCTTGAGCCGTCTGTGACTATACCGACCATGTTCCACCTGCTTGTCAAGAGGAAGCTCTTATCCCTGTCCTTTGAGATCTCCTTGACCACCTCCGCCACACCGGGAGTGTAAATGGTGGAGAAGTCGTCGTAACTCCTTATGGGGACCTTGGGCACTACCTGTATCTTCCCCTGGTACTTAAGGGACAGTTCCACAGATTTCATAATGATAGATGTCAGGAGAGGGTATAAAGAGTTTGACTAAAAAGCAGCAGTTATTAGATTTTGCCTTGATTACAGGGCGATATTTAAGGGAAAGTCCCATAACTGCTGCTTCCTAATTTAGTTGGACAGTTTTTCACATGGTATCACTTTCGGTACTAACGTGTTGGTAAAATAATATAACCAGCGATAGGTGTTAGTTATGATATCCCTATTTCTCTCGATAGATTCCTTGACCTTGCCAACGTCATTAGGGTTAACCACAAATACAGTTACGTATCTCACATTATTAGCACTTAAATACAAAGACCTCCTCACTAGAGTGTTTATAAATGCTATGCAAAAATTCATCTTGTTTAGTAACGTGTGAAGATCCCTGCCCTGCATTGCTGTTAGTTCAATGATTTTAATTATAAGTTCGCCTTTTGCATCTCTCACTATTTCGATAGCATCGCAGTGCTCACGTGAATTAATGCCAATCTCCTCTAAGTTACCAGTGTAAAATTTTCTTAAATCCTCATCTTCTACTCTATTTAGTCCCCTAAAAACCTCTTCCATGTCTATAAAAAGTAACACATTATCGTCTTTTATGAAAAAGTTACAGCAATTTTCCTCAAGTACTCCCTTCTCGACCAGTAAACTTACCATAATCTCTCACCTTTGTTCGAACGCCTCTAATAGGATTTCTTAACTCAAGTAAACTACGTCACTTTTGCCCGAACAGTCTCTTCGAATGAAGTGATGAAAACCACCTAAACTCCTTTTCCAATACGTCCTTAGTACCGGGCAAACCCCTCACGACATAGTCGATACTCACATCCTTAACCTCTCCCTCGGTAAAGTGATATACTTTAAGATATACTTTATCCTTAACTTTTTCATTAGCCTTTTCTACAGCTTCTGCTAACGCCTCGTAATCCTTCACTTTCAAGTCCTCAAACAAGTCCTTTAACTCCTCCTTAGTGGGCTTTAACATACTCAGGTGGGCGATAGTGGAAACTATAGTCTGGCTGTGAGTAGAAATCACGATACGGTTAATTGAGGATAAAGCGTAAAGAACCATACCCATTAGTAGTTGTAATTCCTCGTGTAGTTGTGTTTCAGGTTCTTCAAACAATATCAGACTGCCCACCTCTACCGAGAGCAAGAAACTTACGATCTCTAGTATTGAAGCTGAAACGTACTCCCACGGTATTTTCTTATTTTCCTCAGTGTAAACTAAGTTCCCGCCAACATTTGCTATCTGTCCTTTCAATAGCGGTTTTATTAAGTTGAATACTTTCTCGTTGTATGTAGTTAAGCCCTCGAAGTAATCCGTCAGATAATTAGGTCTTGTAATTTTAAACGGGGGGTTTATTGCCATTACAAATCCTCTAAATATAACTTCTTCCAACCGCGAAAAGGGGGAAGGCGATGCCGACGTGAGAGAGTTCAAAATTTCTTGTAATATAAACTTCTGAAGCACTAGGAAAGACCTACCGTAAGGAATGTAAACAACGCCATTGATTCCATTTTTGCTTAGAGACTCGTTAAACCCTATACAGTACTGGGAGTTTACTGGCTGTTCTGCAATATTCAACATAACGGTGGAAATAGATGAAAGAGTTTCGTTATCCTTTAAGCAGGTTTCACTTACATCAGAGACATCAACCTTAACTTCTCCTTTATCACCGTTGACGCTGATTTTGTAAATTGTGTTACTAAGGGAAAACCTTAGATGTTTTATATCCTCGTCACTACACGTTTTCGGAAAATACATTGGAGGTAACGTTGATGGTCTGTACTCGTCTTCATAACTCAGTTTTTGAGTAAGTATGAAATCCAAAACGTTTATAGGTTCTAGTTTAAACTCCCCTTCTGGTAATGAATCACTTATGAAACTCTTGTAGTTTTCCTTCGTTCCCTCTCTGTCGATAGTGAAGCGTAGGAGAAACAAATTATCCTTTACCTCAAAGCTGTCCTGCTTTAGCTTAATGAGATTACCTGGACAGTAAAGGGAATAAAATAACGCTTTCATAGCAGTGCTTTTGCCGGTGTTAGGCTTTCCAACGAAAAGCGTGATGTCACCTAACTCGATTTCACCGTGCTTTATGGGACCTAGATTAGATAAATGTAACTTCACAATAATACAAGATCCGTGAAGGATTATAAACCTGGCTATTACTGACTCATAAATTTTTGTCAATGTAGCCGTGATGGGGCATTAAGGAGATAACTAGTGTCAAAAATTTAATAACTTCAGATATTAAGAACTACGCCTTAGAAATGGATAACAAGTGCAGAAGGCACATAATACTAAAAGTATTAGAAAGTGCTATAAAGAAGATTTTTAATCCTTTTCAAGAAGAGGTTAGATCTATAAGTGTTCTATTACAAAAAATCAGTTATCGCTAAAGATAGATTCTCTACAAATACTAAGCTAGATCCAGACAAGTCAAATTCCAATTCACTATTTTGATTTTAGTGCATTGATAAAATTAAGTTAGGGCGATTCAGGACTCCATTGCGAATTGTAATATCTCTTGTTGATTTGGACTTATTCGATGGAGGAATTACTGAATATATTTGATCATTTCACGAAGAAATAAGGGTTCTTATAATATTATTACAAGAATGAGATAACAGGGCGAGAGGTTGTAGTTGAGGGCTATGGCCCGGGCGATCCGGTCCTCCAGGGGGAGTGGCACTTCCCGAACTCTCCAGGAGGGAGTTGAAGGACTGGTCGTGTTGTTGGACCTGAGGAGGGGCCTCCCTGGGGGCGAGGAGGTAGGAGAGCCCCGGGTGGGGACGGCGAGGGAGAGGAGTCAAGCGCGTCCCTCACCCTCCTGCTTCGTTTGAGGTGGACCAGGCAGGTCTGCCTCGCGACCTGGATCCAGGAGCGGGAGATGGCCTCCTCCACGGCCTTCACCCGTCAGCTACAACGACGGTGAGGTTATATCTCCATAGCCTCACCGGGAGGTCCCAGTAGCTCACGACGTCCTCCTCCCTGGTCAGGACCACGTCCAGCACGGCCCTCACACCGTCCTCCGTGAGTCCCAACGCGATCGGGAGCACCCCCTTCCTTCCTCCCCTCAACTTCACGTACTTCCCGTCCACGATCACGTACTTGAAGTCCCCCCCACCTCCAGCTCCTGGGTTTAGAGCTTGGCGTTCCCAACACGGGCAGGAGGAGGGCCCTGAGCACCAGCCTCTCCTCCCTGAGCGACTCCTCCACTCCAGTCCTCACCCTCTCCCCTGTACAGCACGGGCAACCTCACCGTGACCCACTCCAGCCCGTACACTACCCCCGGAGGGAGACCTTGAACCCCTTCAAGAACCTGTACCTGGCGTAACCCCTCCTCCTCACCTCCTTCCCCCTGGCGTACCTGGAGGAGGTCCTCCTCTCCTCCTCCAGGGCCCTCCTCTCGATCTCATTCATTTAATGGCGAGTCTTCCCCAACTACCTCAAGGACGAGCGTGGTCACCACGTGATTGGATAAACATCTCATGGTATGACCTAGCGCTCGTCCCCCTTTCGTGTACTGATGTAGGATCAATTAAGTCACTTTCATTCTATAGAAACAAATAGAAATCGCAATGGAGACCTGAATCGCCCTATTCGGTCTCATCCCAATAATAGTGTACATAATGAGAAGAAATTTGAAAATTTTAACCTTATTGTGATTTGTATATCTCTTCAATTTTTATTAGAGATCACGCGTACCATTATTTTAATTTAATCAATAACTTCAAATATTAAGTCGATCAATGAGTTTGTCACTTGAGAAAATTTAACAGCGACACAAAGCGAACCTATTGAAAACCGTTACGGACAGTGAGGAAGCTGTAGCGTAAGATTGGGATGAACTTTTAAACAGGTAAGTGTGTATCGGCGTATGCTAGGCTTGATATTTGCGATCCTTATAGTGGTCATAGACGTAGTCATCTCCCTTTGGAACAGCTACAACTCGGGCCAAATCTACGCCACAAACAAGGCTCTGGGCTCGATATTTTATACATTGGGAGGATTCTTCCCCATGAGCTATATGGTCACTCTACTGATCACGTTCATAGCCGGTTACCTGGGCTACATTTCCCTGTCTACCTTTCAATTTCTTTTCTCCTTCAGCTTCCTCTTCTTCGGCCTCACCATAGTGATCTGGGGAGTCATAGCCACAGTAACTACAGGGATGGCAGCCTTGAAGACCAGGGACTGGAAGGCCGGTCTTCTTACCGTGTTCAACGCCGTAGTTACCGTCCTGGATGCGTGGGAATACATCTCTGGATTCTACTCCGCTTGGAAAGAGGTCAGGAGATCCATAGACAGCAGTGACTTTTCAGTCCTGGACGTGTTGGCTATCTTAGCTTTGGCCGTGGGCATAGGATTCGTGGTGACTTACGTGGCCTTCAGGGAGGGCCTGAGGAACTCCAGAGTAGCCTACAGGTACTGAACTTATTTAAAGGCTAGAGGATGAGGTTTCGTGATCCCAACGTGTATCACAGTGAGCCTATGGGAAAGTCACGCATTTGTTTACAGCAGTTGTGGGATTTTCCCTTAAATATCGTCCTGTAACCAAGGGAAAATCTAGTAACTGCTTTGCTCAGATGGGGGCTTGAACCTGCACGGCATGTATAATGAGGATTGATCGTGATTGTTAAATTCTTACTTCACGTCTCACTTCTCGTCTCCGTTAAGAGATAGTTAAGATAGATCTCGTTGACGAAATTCCTCAAGAACCTCATCCTTCCAAATCCCAAGCTACCGCCCTTCATCTCCTCCAGCGAGTAGCGGATAATCTCCTTATCGTCTCTGAACCTCATGGAGAGCAGAACGTCCTCATAGCCATTTATGAAGGTCTCATCCAGGGTATTCTGGGTTATAACCCTCCTGGAGAGGACCATGAAACTCCCTGCATTCCACAGCGAGTCCGCAACCTTCCCTGCGAACCTTTTCATGGGCCCCATCATGGAGTCCACCGCCACCATGAAACGGACGTGGAACTTATCCTTGAACCTCGGGACCAGTTCACCGTAGACCTCTGCAGGGGCCAAGCTGAGGAGCTTCCCCACGATCCTCATCCCCTTGAGGAAGGTCATTGATGGCTTAACGAGGGAGACCCTGTAAGTGTGATAGGATGAGGGGGATGCCATGATCAGGGATCTGGTAGAGGTGCTGAGCTCTTGCAGGAGGACTTGAGTAGGATCTGCCCTCAATAAGTCGTCATTACTCACCACGACCCACCTGGGGGAAAGCTCCACGGCCCTCCTCAATCCAGCGTTAACGCTCCTGGCGTAATTGAAGAACTGTCCCCTGCTCTCCACTAACACCACGTGTAGCCCCTTGTAGAGCGATGCCGCTCTCTTGGCGAAACTTCCTTCGGAGTCTGCCGTGGGGATGACTACCACCACTTCACTGTCCCCCTCAACCTCCCTGATCTTGATCTGGGCGGTGGGCCTGTTTCTCATCCACCTTATGAGGGATTCCAGGTCTGCTCTCTCATAAACGGAGAGGAGATCTGAGGCAACTCCGCTGGAGAAGAGCCTCTCTATGTCCTGGCAATCCACGTGGCTCCGGCCCTCCTGTACACTAGTGTGTAGAAGTTCATCATGGAAAGTGAGTACAGGGCGTCCTCTGGGGGTATGGTCAGGATCCTCATTCCCAGTATGGAGTGAGGCCCGTAAACCACAACAGGGATCGAGGTGAGGAAGTAGTCGAAGACCAGGAAGGGAATGAAACTGAGACCGATGAAGATCCAATAGTTACTGGAGGAGAGCATGTCCCTGTCCAGGACTTCTGCCAAAAGGAAGGACGAGGCCAGGTAAAGGAGTACCACTGATGTGTAAGAGTACTGATAAAAGAGAAAGGCCGAGATAACGAGGATTACGGAGAGGACGTAGAACACCTTGGAGTTCAACCATTTGACTTCAGAGTCCTTCCTCACCTGATTCAGGAAGTCGTATATGAGCAGTGTAGCGAAGGGAGTGACGAAGAAGAACAGTACCTCCTCCAAGGGTAAGTCCAACACGTAAACGTCGAGGATCCACGCCCTGTTGAACCCCCAGGAGTCCATCGCCGTAGCGACGAAGTCCCAGGAGATGTAGAGCGGGGAAACGAGGAGTAGGGAGACCAGGAGAGCCCTGTAGTTCCTCCTTACTCTAAAGGCGAGGGAAATGATCAGTGTGGGGAGGAACATCAGGGAATCTATCTCAACGTAAGCTAGATGCGGTAAGAATATAGGAGGGACCAAACGCTCACCTTCAAGGCATTGTACACTCCAGTCATTATCACCCTCTCTCTCCTGGGCTTAACTTTCTTCCTGAGCACAACACAGGGGGACTCATATATCAATTTCCCGGTCCACTTATACATGTCTGCTGCGGTCTTTATAGGTATAAGGTACCTTAAAGGGATAAACTTGTATCCCCTCTCTGCCTCCTCTTGGTAGGAGAAGTATCTCCCGAGGTTGAACCTTATGAACTCCTGGAACCCCTCGTTACACGTGTCAAGGGAATCGAGACCGAACCTGTCCATATCCTGCACCGGGAGATATTGCCTGCCCATCGTCCTGTCCTCGCTGACGTCCCTTATGAAGTTCAGGTATTGCATAGCCCTCCCCAGCGCCTTCGCGTAGGGTTCAGCCTGTTCAGGCAGGCCGAGGATCTTCATCATCATGAGCCCAACAACCTCCGCTGAGCCGTACATGTAGGAGAGCGTCTCCTCCAGGGTAAAGTATATCCTCTTGTGTAGGTCACTCTCCATGGAGTCCAGAAAGGCCTCTACCCACTCCTCCCTGAAGCCCTTCCTTTGACTCAGTTCCACGAAGTTCCTGAGCACCGGGTCTCCAGTGTCCCGACCCCTGAGCTGAAGGTAGTACTTTCTCCTCATATCCCTGAACTCTTCCCCCCTCTGTGGGGTTGAGTCCACCAGGTCGTCGAACACTCTCACGAAGGCGTAGAGCTTGGTCACGTCTGCCCTAACCCTCTGCGGGAAGAGGAGAGTACTGTTATAGTAAGTCACGCTACTTCGTCGAAAGATCTCCTGTAGTACGTTCTTCATTAACAGGGTTAGAGTTTGAGCAGATAAGATGTTATGTAAACTGTATTTTAAGATCCCTTTTTATATGGTAGTGAAGCTACAGTTAATAGAAGTTTTATAACCAGCAGGAGGACGTGAGTTACATGATCTCGCTAATGTTAGCCCTAGTCGCGTTGATAACCTTCGTGGGAATGGAGTTCGTGGCTAGAGGTATGCACAAGTTCGTTATGCACGGAGTGCTTTGGAGAGTTCACGAGGACCATCACGCAGAGAAACAGAGGGAGCTGGAGAAGAACGACCTCTTCGGGCTACTCTTCGCAGGAGTCTCAGTGTACCTGATACTGAACGGGATACTCTACGGTAACGCCATGGCCTTGTCCGTAGCCGTAGGGATGACGGCATATGGGCTGGCGTACTTCGTGGTCCACGACATGATAATCCACGACAGACATATACACCTCAGGTCCTGGGGAATGAGGCACGATCCGTTCAGGAGGTTAATAGAAGTTCACGACGTTCATCACAAGGAGGGAGAAGGTAACTGGGGTTTCCTGTTCGTGATCAGGGGACTCGACAAGGTGCCCGAGAGGCAGGCTAGATGAAGATAACCATAATAGGCTCAGGGATAGGAGGACTATCCCTCGCCCTTTACCTCTCCAACAGAGGGATAGAGGTAACTGTTCTCGAGAAATTACCCGAGCCTGGAGGGAGGGCCAGAACCCTGAGGTTGGGAGAATACACCTTCGACATGGGCCCCTCCTGGTACCTCATGCCTGAGGTCTTCCAGGAGTTTTACAAGAGGGTTGGAGAGAGTCCTCCAGAGTTGATGGAAGTAGACCCTATGTTCACATTATACTCGGGGGAGCTGGGCTCAAGGGGAGAGGGGAGGGACTTCCGTCATGGGGAGCTGAACCAGCTGAAGGAGTACCTGGACGACGTGGGGGAGATCTATCGACTCTCCTTGGAGAAGTTCCTCTTCAGGGAGCTCAAGGTTCTCGACCTCATGGATCCGGCCATCCTGAGGAACCTGAACAGGTTCCCGCTCCTCTCCACTCTGGATCAGTTCAACAGGAAGTACTTCAGGGACGACTTCACTCTCAAGGCACTGGGCTTCTCCTCCGTGTTCCTAGGAGGTACGCCCTTCAACACTCCAGCCCTCTACTCCATGGTGAACTATGCCATCTACGGAGGGGGAGTGTACTACCCCAAAGGAGGTTTCGGCCAAATGGTGGAGAGTCTACATCGAGCATGCTTGAAACGTGGCGTTGAGTTCCACTTCAACACTGAGGTTGACGGGATTGATGTCAAGGACGGAAAGGTCAGGGCAGTGAGGTCTGGAGGGAAGAGGTGGGAAGGGGACGTCTTCGTTTTCAACGCAGACTACAGGTTCGCCGACTCCCTCCTCCCTTACGAATACCAGCTAGGGGAGGGATATTGGAGTAGGAGGAAGTTGGCCCCCTCCGGTTTACTCCTCTACCTGGGAGTTGAGGGGGAAGTGAACCTTGGTCACCACACCATAGTCGTGAAAGGAGACTGGACGAGGCACTTCCGAGCATTAGAGAGAAGTTACCTTCCCGAACTGGACCACACCTCCTACTACGTCAGTTACAGGGGAGCCACAGAG
This sequence comes from Metallosphaera yellowstonensis MK1, assembly GCF_000243315.1. Classification (GTDB taxonomy): domain Archaea; phylum Thermoproteota; class Thermoprotei_A; order Sulfolobales; family Sulfolobaceae; genus Metallosphaera; species Metallosphaera yellowstonensis. The sequence continues at coordinate 15,191 of NZ_JH597761.1, forward strand.
AGGGGGCTGAGGGATCTGGTCGTCCTAGTACCCATGACCCCTGGGGTAGGAGTGGAGCCTAAGGTCTACTATGACGCCCTACTGAGGGACCTCGAGGTCAAGAGTGGTAGTAAGATTCAGGTCAAGGTCAGCAAGTTTTACGGTCCTGGGGATTTCCAACGCGACTACAACGCGTTCAAGGGTACGGCCTTCGGGTTAGCCCACACTCTAGACCAGACAGGTCCCTTCAGGCCTCCCTTGAAGCACAGGAGGATTGAGAATCTGTACTTCGTAGGTCAGTACACGCAACCTGGAATAGGGGTACCCATGGTGACTTTGTCTGCAATGATAGTGGGGGACAAGATCCTGTCCAGCTGAGTTTCGGAGGAAGCTCTCCTGTCATCAACACTTATTTCATGCACACTCACCTGCCCTAGTATTTCTCCCTCTTTCCTTTTTGTGTATAAACTTTAGATTTGTGTATAAACTTTAGAGTCTCTTCTTGTATATTGAAAGAACTTACGTAGTTTAAGATAGCTATTCTTATATTGACTAATACATGTTTGTGAATATATGTTCGATATAGAAAGAAGAGAGTGCGAAGAGCTCAAAAACCTAAAAGGTTGGATGTTAATTTACGGTAGAAGAAAGGTCGGCAAAACCTACCTTGCGAAGAAATGCCTAGATTACGACGATTACTACTTGATTACGAGGACGTTAGGCTTAATTCACGGAGAGGAGGAAATTGGGTTAGATGAAGGGATAAAAAGGATAATATCGTCCCTGAGGCAAGGAAAGAGAATAATCCTAGACGAGTTTCAGAGATTGCCGGAAAAATATTTAGACATTATAGCAACTACACATCCTAAAGGGAAACTGATCCTCTTATCAAGCTCTTACGGAGCAGTAAACAAGGTAATTGACAGGAATAGTCCATTATTAGGCTTAGTTTTACCTTACAGGCTAGGAATAATAAAGTTCAGCGACGCCCTTGGAAGCGTTAAAGACCCTTACAAGGCTCTCCTTTTCAGAGACCCTTGGATTGTAGAACATGCTAGCGACTGGGAAGATATAAAGAGAAATCCGCAGTCCTTCTATTACATTACCAAAGGGCTGATAGGGGAGATTTTCCAAGAAGAGGATAGAAAATTGACCCAAACGTACGAGGCGATCCTTCTAGAATTAGCAGGAGGCATGTGGAACTCCACAATGATCTCTGCCAAATTACAGCAGACAATGCAGGTTAACCAGTCTGAAGTTTCCTCCTATTTGTCTACGCTTTTTAAAATGGGGTTAATTAAGAAGATCAAGGTCCATAAAGGTGGAAGAGGTACCGAGTGGTACTACGATCTAGACTCGCCGATAATGTCTGTAACCTTTTATGCAGAGGCAAAATACAGAGTTTCAGAAGGCATAAGAAGTTCAGTAGATTTAACTTACCCTATTTCGAAGGAGATGCAGTTTTCCGTAGGGGAGATGTTAGCTGAATACTATGATGCAGAATTAGCTTACACACCTCAAGGAGATATTGATGTTGTTCTGCTCAAGAAGGGAAAGCCTTTCATCGCATACGAGGTGAAAAACAAGTTCAGTGAGAGCGAAGCTAGGAGGACAATAGGAAGGATGAAAGATTTCGGAATTCCGAGGGCTGGATTAATAGGTATCTTAGAAGATCCCCCTAAATCTGAAGACAGTATAGGCCCAGATAGGCTAATAGAGATGGCGGATGAAATAAAGAAGAGGAGAAGAGACGAAGTGAATAACGAATAATATGAACGCTTTGTGAGTAACGTGGACAAGTTTACGTACGTCTGCGTTGTCTCTTTCCCGTGCTAGAAAATTTGCCTTAATTTTCACGTTCGAGTGTGTCCAACAATTTTATTCACCTTGTTGTAAGAGGTTGTACAAGGTGAAGAACGCCTTAATCCACCTCAGTACTGAAGCCTTACTAGCATTGCGTGGAAAGTGTTTATCCATACTCGCAAGTGTTTACCCGTGGCGTAACTTTTCCTTACTTTTAATTACTTCTAATTCCGCCACGGGCACCCCTCTTAAGGGATCATACAGGGTCACCCTTAACTCATTGGGGCTAGTCGAGGGAAACACCGCTACCCTCCCATCCACACCTTTATCACTCCCCAAACCTCGTGAGCAGTGCCCGTCATCAGTTAGGGGGATCATCAATAAAAACTACTTGGGTAATACTATATAAACATTACTTAATCAAAACGATATTTAGAAGTGATTAAAAATAACGAGTAGTTACGTAGAAGCGTTACAGTCTAAACTTCAGACTCCTAAACACTTGTTCTACCAAGTTCCTCTCACTGAAAGTCTCGTGCTCATGATTTATACCCAGTGAGGAGAGTATGTTATACCACAGGGCAGTGACGTCCAGACATCTGTTGCTCATACTTACCCTAGTATTAACATCTCGCCGCCCTACTAAAATATTATACAAAACATCAAATTGGACACAGTCTAACGTTTAAAGGCAAAGTTTAAATCTAGTTCCCTTTCGACTATCTTATGAGCTTTGAGGAAGATTACGTCCTTGTTACTAACGCCAACAGCTTTATCACCAACTCGTCGTACTCCCCTTACCTCCTCCACGCCTCGGGGAAAAGCCCTGAACTCGCCATCCCTGTCCCTGGGCTCATAGGCCCGTGATTGGCAGAACACTCTGAACCTCAGCGAACTTCCTAGAGAGGGGCGTAAAGCTTCGTCCCTCCTGGCCTAAGGCAACTTTACGGGACGGCTCACCTGAGCCTGAACCAGAAATGGAACGTGGAGAGAAGTAGCAAGGCCTTGGGATCTCCCTTCAAAAGTCGCCTCATGTTAAAGGAAACTCATAGACGTTATCGGTCACTTCCAGGTTCCCTGAACTACCCAAACCGGTTCCTCCTTTACTTCGAGGGTCTTTGGATCGGCCTCGAGCTCCTCCAAAAGCTTCTCGTTGATGCTGACCCCAATCCCAGCTCTCCCGGTAACCTTGGCGTGACCGTCCTCTACCACGGTCTCATTGAAGATCAAGTCCCTTTTCCATGACGGGAACCAGTCGTAGAAGCTCTCAAGGAGCAAGAGGTTGGGTATCACTGAGGCCAATTGAACTGACACGGCGTTCTGTACCGAACCGAAGGCGTTATGAAACGCCACCTCCACGCCGAACGCCTCAGCCAGTGCGCATACCTTCCTCGCCACGGTCACCCCGCCCACATTGGTGACGTCAGGCTGTATCACGTCCATGAGTCCTTCCCTCAAGTAGAAGAGGGCCTCCTTGAGTGAGATCAACCTCTCCCCCAGGGCTATCCTCACGTTTGTGGACCTCCTGTACTTCCTATACCCCTCCACGTCCTCGTGGTGCACCGGCTCCTCCATGAAAAGTGGGTTGTACTTTCCGAGTCGCCTCGCTATCTCCACCGAGGAATTGGCGTTGAATCTCCCGTGATGTTCTATCATGATCTCTACCTCATCCCCCACTGCCTCCCTCACTGCCTTCACCCTCTCCTCTGCCTCCCTCAATCCCTTTTCATCTATCCAATCGAAGTACCTCCCGAAGGGATCGAACTTCAGTCCTTTATACCCCTTCCTAACCAGTTCCTTGGCCCTCTCCGCGAACTGCTCCGGAGTGATGCAGTCCCTGTACCACCCGTTGGCGTAAACTGGGACGGAGTCCCTGAACTTTCCCCCCAGGAGCAAGTGAAGGGGGGCCCCTAGTTCCTTTCCCACCAAATCCCAAAGGGCGATGTCCACTGCACTTATGGCTGTTGCTGACTCGAAGGACCTTGAGAGGTAGAAATCTTGAAGGTACCAGTCGTGGTAATTTCTCTCCAACCTCTCTACGTCCTTTCCGACAAGCGACTTGGCTACCTGCTCCACAGCACGGAAAACTTGTGACACCCTCAGCGTGGGAACTGCCTCCCCGTAACCCGTCGTCCCGTCACTTGTGACTACCCTGACCAGGATCATGGTGGAGGCCCAGGTTGCCGATCCACCTTCCTTGGAGGTCAGAACTATGGGAGAGATCTCACGAATCTTCATATCTAACATGTGGAGAGCTGGGTAATAAGGACTCTCCTCACCTCGGGACCCAACCGGGACGTCCTCCAAACTCAGTCATATTTATATCTCTTTTGGCAAATCTCATTTTATCTTCTCGGGGGTTCAAAGGGGGCGTAAGACTCCATCCGTAAGGGTGGAGATGGATAGCCC
>NZ_JH597761.1:19481-35795 GCF_000243315.1 Metallosphaera yellowstonensis MK1
GTATCTTCAACGTTATTGTCCATAGGGACTTCCCTGAGAAAGTAAAGAGGGTAGTGATCAAGTTAACGCCATCAGGGAGAGTTTACATCACTTTCGTTGTGGATCAAGAGTATCAACTCCCCAAGACAAACAAAGTTGTCGCTGTTGACGTTGGTGTAGAGAAACTTCTCACTACCTCTGACGGGGAATACGTCCCCAACCAGAGACCTTACGAGAGGGCACTCAACAAGGTGAAGAGGCTTCACAAAGCTCTCTCACGGAAGAAGTTCCTGTCACGCAACTGGTTTAAGGCAAAGATTCGTCTAGCGAGGGCTCACGAACACTTGAAGAACCTTAGGAAGGACATGTACATGAAACTCGGTAAGTATTTTGCTGAGCATTACGACGTTCTCGTGATGGAGGACATTCGCGTTAAGCAACTTGTTGGTAAGTCTCTTCGAAGGCTGAGGATGAGGTTACACGACGTTGCTATTCATGAGCTTAGGAGTGTCATGGAGTATCAACTTGGGAAGTACGGTAAGAAACTCACTCTAGTGGATCCTGCTTTTACTTCAATGACTTGTGCTAGGTGCGGACACGTTAAGAAAGATTTGACGTTGGCTGACCGTGTGTTTGTCTGTCCCAAGTGCGGTTGGGTCGCTGATCGTGATCATAATGCTTCCCTCAACGTCCTAAGAAGATCGGGGTCGGAACGACCCTTAGTGCCTGTGGAGCTGAGACCTCTACCCTTTGGGCAAGCCTCGGCTTTGAAGCAGGAAGCCCCGTCCGTTAGGGCGGGGTAGTTCACATTTTCCAATAGGTGCTCTAACATGACTCATAGGAACCTGAAGGCATTGAAGTGGTTCGTGAGCTCTCAACTCCTGGGGAAGTGGTACAGTGTGGCATACGCTACCTTCAAGGTCACATCGAGGTGTAACCTGAGATGCACATTCTGCAACCCTTCCTATTACTCCGGTGAACTTCAGGAGGCTGACACAAAAGGCATGAAGACGATCATAGATAACCTCAGGGACTCCACAGTGACAGTGTTGTCCTTTGAGGGTGGGGAACCCACGATGAGGAGGGACATACTGGAACTCTTGAGGTACGCTCACGACGGCTCATTCTACGTCATGCTCACAACGAACGGGTATAGACTAAGGGATGAGGAGTTCCTCTCCGAACTGTCTGAGGTGGTGGACTTCCTACACTACTCAGTGGACGAGTATCACTGGAACGTCAAGGCCTTGGACGACCTCTGTAGGTTCAGGGAGTACGGGCTGAAGGTCAACGTTCAGACAGTTGTGACCAGGTACAACATAAACACGTTGGAGGAGAAGGTGAGGAAGGTGAGGGAGTGCGGTTACAAGATCCTGCTCATGCCCGCTGTGGACTACCCAGGGGCCAAGGTCAAGCTCTCACCTGACCCGGAACAGTTTTACAAAGTACTTTCTCACCTGAAGGAGAGGTATGGCTCGACGCTCAACAACTCCTGGGGCTTCATAAGGGCCCTCAAAGGGGAGGTGCCGAAGAAGCTCACGAGTTACGCCATCACGATCTATCCCAACGGAGATCTACCCTATCCCGACGACATAAACGGGGAGATCATAGGGAATCTCAGGGAGAGTAAGCTGGAGGATCTGCTCACCTCCCAAAGGGCTAGGAAACTCAGGGAGAGAATGTTGAGGGACTCAGCCAGCTACGAGTACCTCCATCTACAAACGGCCTCGTTCAACAGCGTTAGGGACTTAGCTGGATACGTGAAGGAGATGGCTAAATGGGCCTTTACAGGGAGGGCTTAACTGACATTACGGAACTCGGGTTGTAAGTTATTACTTTGATATTTTTCTGTAAGTTGAGAATCAAGAGATTTATTGTACCTTTTCAACATTAACCCATGAAGGCCATAGTGGTCAGGGCTGGTAAGGCCTCACTGGAGGAGGTAGAGCTCAAGGAAGAATTGGGTAGAGGAATGGTGAGAGTCAGGACTTTATATAACGGTATATGTGGAACGGATAGGGGAATAGTTTCCGGTTCCCTGAAGTTCTCCAGACCACCTCAGGGTTTCGACTACCTCGTGTTAGGTCATGAGACACTGGGAGAGGTTCAGGAGGTGGGGGAGGGGGTGAACTTACGTAAGGGGGATCTGGTGGTCCCAGTGGTGAGGAGAGGGTGCGGGGAGTGCCTCAACTGCCTAGTCGGAAGACAGGACTTCTGTGAGACGGGTAAGTTCACAGAGATAGGGATAAGGGGGGCTCACGGTACCATGAGGGAGACTTTCGTGGACTACGCCGAGAACTTAGTAGTTCTACCAAGGGAACTGGGGGAGTATGGGGTTCTGTTGGAGCCACTCTCTAACGTGGTGAAGGCCGTGAGGGAGGTGGAGTACCTTCAGGGGAGATCCCTTTGGAGATGTAGGGACTCGACTTATTCCTGCAGGGACGCTGCGATCATAGGTAGTGGTCCCATCGGTCTCCTGTTCTCCATGGCACTAAAGACAATGGGCTTCAACGTTTACGTGCTCAACAGGAGACCACCGAGTGAAGTGGAGAAGGACATAACTGAGGCCGTGGGGGCGAGGTTTGTGGACACCACCAAGGAGGTTGCCCCTCTACCTGGACCAGACCTCCTGGTGGACACCTCAGGACACCCTTCAGCCTTCGTCCCCCTCCTGGACAGGATCAAGAAGAACGGGGCGGTCATCCTCTTCGGCACCACCGGAAAGGAGAGGGAGGAGATAACAGCTGAGCAGGTCACCGAGCTGGTGGAGAACAACGTGCTCTTGGTGGGGAGCGTGAATGCATCCAAGGAGGACTTCCGAGAGGGAGGAAACTTACTAACGTTGTGGAAGGAGGAGTACCCCGACGTTCTAGGTAAAATGATAACCCACAAGGTGTCTCCAGGAGAGGCCGTGAACGTCTTGTCGGGGAAACTTAAGGGTGAGATCAAGACTGTGGTTGATTGGACTAACGGTTGAACATCACTCGAGAACTGCTGTTCACGACTTTCCCTTTATCCTATCAAGGATCTGGAGTAGCTCCTCCCTGGTTATTGTACCCTGGAAATACGTTCTCACAGCCTCCACCGCCTCGTCGAATTTCCTATACTTAAAGTAGTACTCGCTCCTCATTTCCGTCAGCGGAGATATCAGTCCCCATCCTACCACGAGGATAGCAGCAATGATATATCCGTAGATGTCCGACAGGGTTGTGGTGCCCGACACAAGCAACTGACCTTTAGATACGGACAGCAAAAGGTCGTAGACCAGGGCTAACAGCCCAACTAACATGAGGGCTAGAGTCAGGTAAAGAATGGTCCTAACCAGTGGATCCTTCATTACATCAGACATTCAATCTATTTATGTGAAGTTAATATTATAGAGGTATCTCCTGGAGAGGCCGTGAACGTCTTGTCGGGGAAACTATCTTACCTGGAGTCCGCCACTCGTAGTTATATTAGAAAAGTTGTTGCGTGGGAATCCAGGTGGTACTCATGGAGGACCTAATAGAGGTTGATGAGAAGGTAGGAAAGTCGTATCAAAAGAGGTTAGAGAAAAATTGGGCATCCGCGGCGGAGTAAGGTTATTTGTAGATGACGAAAAGATTATAACACCTGTTAAAAAGTAATGAGGAATACGATGGAATTTTCAAGGTGTGAATTGGGGTTCGAAAGATGTAGACGAAATTTTAGATGGGCTGAATCCTTTTTCCCGTTAATAGAAATCTTTTTATAACTGTTTATAACGAATTTTCGTTGATAAATAATGACCTCCCACACCGATGTGGGCTATGCCCAAAAGGGTGGGAGTGATTGCAGAGATGTGAGCCCCGTGCCGTTTGGCTCGAAGGAGTCCCATGACCCACCTACCTTAAGTAGGTGGTTGAGGGCTAAGTCCCTGCACTCGATCATGAATGAACATAAAATGATTGAAATGAAAGTGTAGGGATAAACGGCCGTTAGAAGAGCGGAGAAAAAAGTGGTTAAAAGATATTTTAGTGTGAACTTAGTTTATCTTAATCTAACAGTACACCCTGATTTCGTAGATAGGGCTAAATACTGGGTTCTTAGTGTTGACGAGATCGAGCCCAAGGGCTGAGGATTGACACGAAATATTGTGAAATCCTATGAAGCCCAAAACCCCACTTGAAAAATCTTAGACCACAGCAGTTATGGGATTCTCCCTTAGGTACCGCCCTGTAATCTAGGTGAAATCTAATAACTGCTGTTAGACCAGTCATTGTGATTCCCCTAAAATATCGCCCCGTAGCCGAGGCGAAATCTAAACTGTCATCTTAAGTCTAATTTCTCTTGGAAGTCCACGTCAATTAAGGCAAATCTAACGTGTCTCATGAGAAGAGGAAGTTATCCACGATGTATCAGCTTAGGCCGAGATCCTTCACCCTGTTCTGGTAACGCTCGTAGATTCCCACGATCTCCCTTAGACTCACTTGAGGAGGGCTAATTCCATACACTCGGCCTGACCTTGAATGACACAAGTCTGAAGGACAAGCAATCTCACGTGCCCACCTGAGGGACGTGAAAGAAGCTCGTTCCAGAACTTCAGACTTCTCGATCCCGCAACGCTCTCCTCATTATCTTTCCTGAGGGAGTCTTGGGGATCTCCTTCACAATCCTTATCTGTCTAGGAACCTTATAGGGAGCTAACCTATTCCTACAGTAAGTCGTGAGTTCCTCCGGGAGGACAGAACTAAGGGACTCGTCCTTGGGCTTCACGTAAGCTATCACTGCCTCTCCCCTATAGGGATCGGGCTCCCCTACCACTGCGGCCTCCAGAACTCCGGGGTGGGAGAGGAGCACTTCCTCCACTTCCCTTGGCATGACCTTAAAGCCGGAGGTGTTTATGACGTCCTTCTTCCTGTCCAATATGAAGACCCAGCCGTCCAATATCTTTCCCAGGTCTCCAGTTGGGAGCCATCCTCCCTGAAACTCCCCCGACCTCCAATATCCCCTTACCACCTGCTCGCCCCTCACCAGCACCTCTCCTTCCTGGTTAATCATGACCTCGGTGTTGTAGACCGGAACACCGGAGCTCACCACCCCAGTCTCGGAATCCACAGGTAGCTCCCCCGTAAAGGGATAGGGCCACAACGTGGCTGGAGAGGTGGTCTCAGTTAATCCCCAGGCCATGTAGATCCAACTTCCCGTGAGTCCCTTCCACTCCCTCTCCCAAGCCAGAGGCATGGGCATCCCTCCAGAGGACCACAGCCTCATGGAGGACAGATCCTGGCCGTCGTAGGAAGAGAGCATGGCCCTGTAGGCAGTGGCTACCGCCATGGTGACCGTAGTCTTACCCTCCTCCACTACGGAGAGGGAATATGACGGGTCGAACCTGTAGGTGGTCAAGATCGTGGATCCTGAGATTAGGGGAGTGGTGAGGTGAAATATTTGACCTGTGATGTGATAGAACGGGGCTATGCCCAGGACCACATCGTCCCTGAAGTCGAACCACCTCCTGTAGATCGTAGAGGAGGCGAACACGTTCTTTTGGGTTATGGGCACTCCCTTAGGCTTCCCAGTCGTTCCTGACGTGTAGAGCAGCAGTGCCAGGTCCCCGATCTGTGGAGACGATAGTCTCCCAGACGACTTGAAATCCAACTGTTCCTCACAGGAGGTGTTTACGCCCCACTTCTCCTCCAATTCCTTGGGAATGTCACCGAAGGTCTCTGGGTTGGTCCTCAGGGTCTCCACGCCCTCCACGGTTGGGGCCTCACAAGAGGCGATAAGGAGTTTGGCCCAGGAGTCCCTGATCAGGTAACTCATCTCCTGACTCCTATAGGCAGGATTCATCGGGAGGACTGATGCCCTCAGTGACCAAAGGGCCAGCTGTACGATGGGGAATTGCGGAACGTTCTGTGTAGCCAACGCCACCACGTCCCCAGGATTAACCTTCTCCTCTAACTGACCGACTAAGGAAGAGGCCATGGAGTACACTTCCCTATAGCTCAACTTACGCCCGAAGTAGTCTACTGCAGTCCTATCACCGAACTCCCTCACCCTATCGGCGAAGAGTGAGTTCACCGGAATAGGGGAGAGTAACTCGGGGAGTTCTGGGCCTCTCGAATACATGATAAAAGGTATAATTTCCACCTTAAATCCACTATCCTCATGGATTAACTCCCCGGTTAATCGAAAACCTCCTCAAGAGTTTAAGCTCTGTCTCCACTACCTTCTCCCAGGAGGAGTGCTCCCTCAAGAACTCCTGGGTTTTATGGGACGTCCCAACCTCCTCTTTCCCCAGGATAGATACGACCTCTCTGGCCATCTCCTTGATTTCGTCCTCCCTAACCACTCTGACCTCAGGCAGTCTGGAGTACACTTCCCTTATGGCAGGAGTACCGTAGGCTACAACTGGAGTCCCTAGTGACAGGGACTCCAACACGACCATTGAGAAACTGTCATAGTGGGAGGGGTAAACAGTGACCCTCGCCTTAGAGATCAGGTCGAACAGTTCCTTTCCCTCCTTGAATCCCAGGTACTCCAGATTCACTTTGAACCTCTCACTCATCTTGAGGAATGCCTCCTCATCTTCACGATACTGAAACTTCCCTACGACATACAACTTTAAGTCCCTTCTTCTGTTGACCTCCCTCCAAATGAGAGGTACCTCGAACACTCCTTTCTCGGGAATGAGTCTCGTGAAATAAATCGCGTAGTCCTCCTTATCGTAATTGGGCACTCCATTGAAGGCGTTGGCGGGCCTTATGACTTCCCAAGAGGTCAATGAGTCCAGCCCAGAGAATTTGAGGGGAGTTGAGGAGACCGACAGGATGAAGTTGAGTCCTCCCTCAGCTATGGCCCTCAACCACCCCCTCCTCTCCTCCTCCGACTCTAACAGGGCCCTCTTAAGCCTAGGTAGAGCGGTACAGGTAGGACCCCTGAGCTTTATCCTCAAGAGCGTTGACACCTCCCTGTAGAACGGCTCCAACTGAAGTTGAACTCCAACAGGGGCCTTCCTCCTGAGTCTCCTGGCTATCTCGAGCTCCGGCCAGGAGTTACCGTAAACGTAAATCACGTCGTAGTTCTCCTCCCTCCTGGGGATCCTGGAGAGTACCTCCTCCCTGGAGTCGAACTCCTCTCCAATGAGGGGTTCAGCGAGTTCATGTACCTCTCCCCCTACCTGGTCTAGGGTATCTCGAAGCTGTTTCTCCGCCCTCGACGAGAGAGCCAGGTTCCTGGTTGAGGGAAAAACGACCAACTCCACTCTCTTTGAGAGCCTCCTCAACACCTCAAGGTTTCTGGAGTAACCTCCTGTTCTCTCGTTGAGGCCGAAGTCGGCTATAACCAGTACCTTCAAGACGGGTGACATTATTGACAAAGTTTAAATTAATTTGGGAAACTTCAGCTCTGCACAGATTGAGGGATCGTACACCCAAAGAACCTCCACGAAACTCGTTCCCTTGAAGAGGTATCTCCTAACCAACTCCATCTCCTCCTCTCCTATCTGCGACCTATATATTGTGAGTAACCTCTCCCTATCATCGATGACGTCCGTAACGTCCACCTCACACCTAAGTGCACCCTCTGGGCCAGAGTGGTTCACCCGTGACGCGTAAGGGAGATCCTCGTAAAACACCAACTTACTTGAAGGGAAGGAGAGTAGGGCAGCCTTCTTAACTATCCTGTGATCCAAGTGGTTTCCAATGGCCAACGGACTGAAGACTGCCTTAGGCCTCTCTTTGGATAGTAACTCCATCGCCTGGCTGACCAGATGTTCCTCCTCATGAATTCCCTCACCCAGGAGGTTGTCCGGGTACCTCAATGACGTGTCCGGCAGGTTGAGCTGAAGGTATTCGATCCCGAGGGAACGGAAGTAAAGAGAGTCCTCTTCCTTCCTAGTCCTGGAGATGTCTCCTACCTTAAGGTAGGGAGAGAACAGACTCTCCGTGAAGAAGGTTATGGCCCTCAACTTCATACCTGCTCTGCTCAGTCTGATGAGAGTCCCTCCCACAGAGAGAGCTAGGTCGTCCGGGTGCGGGGAGAGAAATAACAGGGGAAAGTTGTCCTCGGAGCTTACCTCTTCCCCACCATAAACGGAGAGAGTTCCCTGAGGTCTCAAGGGTTACACCCCTTTATGGGTGCTATTCGGTCGTGGTCCAGAAGGAAGGAGACTAGTTCCTTTGTTGTTGATACGACTAAGTTGGTGGTCCTCTTAAGGACGTTCAGTGCCCCATTCAGGTCGGAGTGCAATCTCCGTCTCAGGAAGTTGACCAGAGAAATCATCTTAGAACAGCAATTATTAGATTTTGCCTTGACTTCAAGGCCAAACCTAACGAGAAATCCCATAACTGTTGTTAGAAGAAGTAATAGTTTTAGGCTTAATGACTTTTACACCGCCCCTAGAAGGGGGAAGCTTATCATCCTTTTGTCAATAGTAGTTACGAGACTTTCCCTTAAATATCCCTTACAGTCAAGGTGAAGTTAACTACTTCTACTCCTTAAATCAGTCCAACGACTCGAGTTTAATACAGTAGAATTAAAAGGTATACTCATGGAAGTGACATACGATTTTCAGGTTAACGCTAGCCAGGAGTCGGTTAGGGAGTACCTAATGAACCCTCACAACCTCATGAAATACGTCCCCGCCTTCAAGGACCTGAGGGAGACGGATGACGGCTGGGAGCTCGAGGTCAAGTGGCTCCTATCCCTTAAGATGCGAGTTGTCAGACAGGTGACCAGGGATGAAGTGACTTACCTAATAAAGAAAACTGAGGGTATAATTAAGGTGAACTCCTACCTTAGGTTCATCGTTCTCCCAGGGAGGGACGCGACTACGGTGAGACTAACTTTCTTTTACGATGGCCCATTTCAAGGGATAGCCAAGAGACAGGCCGAAGGGTTCTACGCGAGGGGCGTAGAGATCTTTAAGGCGGACATGGAGAAGGGGGCGTCGTTGAGGAAGGAATGGAACGAGGTTGTTCCATCAGAGGGAAAGATATACCAAATGAGGACCGTTCTCGCCAAGAAGATCAAGAGGTATGAGTTGGAATCGATCCTGGAGGAAGCCATGATCAAGAGCGTGGATTATCCCGTGGTCGTGGTGGTGTCTGACGGTAACAAAATGGTCCAGATGAACTTTCGGGGAGGGGACTTGGAGTCCCAGAACGGGGACCTAGAGAGCCTCGGGGAAAACGTAACAGTCTTGGTCAAAGTCAGGAACGATAAACCCTGAATATTCTCGTAACTTGTCGGATAACCTGACCTACATTAACCTAATCGGTCCTTACCACAGGGCTAAATACTTTCCCCATGTAAATAGAAATCTTTTGCACAGCAATTATTAGATTTCGCCTCGACTTCAAGGCTACACCTAACGAGAAATCCCATAACTGCTGTTTTGTATTTAATTATGTTTAATTTTTGCTGATAAGGGAGAGCTCTCGCGCCGATGTGGGCTATGCCTAGAAGGATGGGATTGTAGAGATGTGCGCCCCGTGCCGTTCGGGTCGATGGAGTCCCATGACCCGCAGTCGTCACAGTCTCAGATAAACCTTAAAGTTTATATTATTTCATCGTAACTTTTATACGATGCTAAGACATAAGGAAGTCCGCCAACGCTTAGGTACCTTAAAATGGGCGGGTTTCCCCACCTCTTTCTCACTCCCACTGGGAGTAGGTGGGTTTAGGTTACCCCGCTAAGGGGGCGGAGGGGTGTGAGCGGGTTTCCCCAGACTACGGTGAAGCTCAAGGGCTGAGGATTGGATACAAATTCATGAAAATTCAATGAAGCCCGAACCCCTATCGGTCTCACTACCTTTCAACTCATCTAGTCTGGATAGTAACTCCCCAAGCAACCTATCCTGTAGTATATTACATCACCCTCAATCTTCCAACATCCGAGGTCCTCCAAGAGCCTGACGTTATCTTCTGCCAGTTTCGCCAGTCTCATCAAGTCCTCCTCAGTCATCTTACTGCCCCTGGGCCTCCCCCTGTCCTCTAGGAGCATTATTATTACTTTGGGATCGGTCATCTACGATGAATTTAAGATCATAAATTAATAAACTTCAACCTCCTACCTCCAAGTCGATCATCTGTTACAGTAAGTCAACCTGAGTAGAATTTACAAAGGAGTGCTGGGACGCTCTCACTCGTGGATGTCATTTCCTTTGATGCCAAACTAACGATTCTGACTATTCTCTTGTTATTTTGTCACAAAATTTTTAATACACTACCGCTCATCTAAAATAAGAAGGGATAGAGTTACTTGATGTTCAACAATCTCACGAGGGACATATTGAGAGAACTTCACTTTCCTCAGGATGGAGACGATAGATTTCAAATACCCACTGAGTCCAGCATTTCAAGGAAACTGGGCGTGAGTTTCTCCAGAGTATCCAGGAGAATGAGGGAGATGAGGGAATCAGGACTCATACCCGAGAGACTATCGATGACCATCAACACCGTTTACGTGGGAATTAGCAAGTTCATCACCATGGGAATAGCCCCAAAGGAAGTGGCAAGGACTATGGAGGAAATCATGAGGCGGAATCCTCCTAGGTTTGTTGAGTCCTTCTATAGGGTAAACACCGGACCTCCTCACAACAGTAACCTCGTGGTTATGGAAATTATAAACGATGAGAGAAATTTAAGAGACAACTTTGAGTTTTTGACCCTCAAATTCCCAGGATTCCAAGTCCTTGAGGAAATGACGGTAAAAGTCAGTCCTGAGTCGATCAAGCCCTCCAACGAGTATGAGGCTAAGGTGCTCTCTAACTTGAGAATTCAGGGTTCCCTGGAGAGGAGAATACTGAAGGCTCTCTGGGAGGACACCTCCTCCACCGTTCCGGCCATAACTGACAAGGTCTATCCCAGAGGGAAAATGATGAACCATAACAAGAAGTACAGGACGGTGAAGAGGATTTTAGACGCCATGGTTAGGTTGAGAGCATTTTGGTTCTTCCCTACCATAAACTCCTCCTACCTTGATGACTGCACAATGTTTTCCCTGACAGTGCTTTTAGGATCTAGGGACAGGAGGGAGACCTTGAGAATACTAAAGGAACTCCTCAAGGACGAGTACGTCATGTTCAGGGATTACTACTCGGAAATGATTCCGATGGGTTGTATCTATCACTCCAGGAGAGAATACGAGCATATCCTGGAGAAGATAAGGAAGGAGGGCCTGGAGTTCGTGGTGTACGAGGACTTCAACGGGTTCACCACAGGCAACTGGCCTCTGGAGTGATGTTATCCGCGAAGGTATTTGGCTGACATCCCTAGCTTGAGTGTGGTGATGGTCATGTTATGTCTTATGAGCAGTAGGAAGTAGAGAGTGACCACTACGAAGAGGATCCCGGACACCTCCAGGTTAAGGAACCTGAGGAAATAGGAGACAGCTAAAAGGACGGGTATGGGAGTAGTCCTTCCGTAGTTGTACCTGGAGGTGGAATAAGTTATACAGCTGTAAAACATGGGGGTCATCACCCCCAGAGCGAAGGCATGAATTCCTTGACCGAGGATTAACGATGAAGCTGTGACCGAGAGGGAGCAGATCAAGGTCAGAAGTGGTGTTAGCTCCATCCTCACCTTCCTTGTACCAACCCATAGCCAGACGTAGTACCCCACCAAGATGAAGACGAGGAGTTTGGGTAGGAAGGACAGAAAGGAGAGAAGGAAGACGGGGAGTTGCCAGATTCCGAACTTGGCCTTGAGTCCCATTGTGGCTGAGAATATCCCCACGTTAACCCCTAGGAGGTAGAGGAGCAGTCCAGTTACCAATGTGTTGTACCCCGTGAAGGGAAAGAGGAACCAGACCAAGGATGAGACTATCGGTGACGAGAGGACTAGTAGGTTGAGGGGGAACTTGCTCCCGTAAGATCTCACGTCCCTTATCCCCAAGAGTTCAGTGAGGAATAGAAACGTGGAGGATAGGGCCTGAAACGGGTAAAGGGGAACTGACATTAAGACAAGTGAGGTTAGGTGTAATGGCAAGTACTTCCTGGCAGGGAAGAAGAGCCTTAGGAACATACCCTCATATAACGAATAGGCCCCTATCATCATGAGGTAGGGGTGATCTGAAGGGTCAAAGAACAAGGTGGAGGACCCCAACGCCCAATACGTAAGAGCTATGATCGTGAACGGAACGTTGACCCCCCAGGGTTCGATGGCCTTTTCCATGATATTGGGGGAGAAAGAGGAGGTTAATAACTTCCTACGCTAAACCTTTAGGGCTTGACAAAGACGCTAATATCGCTTTATGGACAAACGTTGTAACCAAAACCGATCTCCTCCCTCTCATGAATGGCGAGGGTCCTCCGAGGCCTAGTGAGTAATATTTCGGGATCCCTAGATCCAAGTTAGGGGATGAGGGCTGAATCCTTTTTCACGTTGATAGAAATCTTTATTATATTTGTTTATAATAAATTTTTGTTGATAAAGGATGGCCTCTCACTCAATGTGGGCTAAGCCCAAAGGGGTGGGAGTGATCTGGGATGTGAGCCCCGTGCCGTTGGGCTCTAAGGAGTCCCGTGACCCACCTACCGTTAAGCTTGGTAGGTGGTTGAGGGCTAAGTCCCTACACTCCATCATGATTGAACATAAGATGAGTGAAATGAGAGAGTAGGGACAAACGGTCAGGAAGGTTAGTGTGAAGCGTACTGGGTCAACGTAGCCGAGGTGTTTTTTAACTTCTCTCCTGCTTTGGTAAAAGAGTGATTAAATCTCATTTTTAATGGATGGCCCTAAATATCACTGATGTTCATATACGACTCGCTGCCGACTTACAACTTACTCCTCTACCTTCACCTCATGGGTTTCCTGGGCTGGGCGGGGCCAACTACGGGAGCGTATTACGTCATGGCTCTCTCAAATACCTGGAGGGATGAGATACTCAAAGCTTATAGGAAACTGTTTTACGTGGAACTGGTCTCCATCTCACTGGCTGCAGTGACTGGGGAAATGTTGTGGGAAATGTTGGGCAGGCCCTCATGGGCCACCTGGGCCTTCCTGATGGCCCCTCCCTTGGGCTTCATGGAGTACTATCACTTTCAACTGACCAGGGACGTGAACAGGTTCAGGAGGGGGATGAGATCATTATCACTGCTCTACACGGTGGCGTTCTTCGTCTTGATGTACATCATGGTGTTTAAACCTTAGCTATCAACCTCATGACGTTGTCACTCATCACCCCTTGATCCTTGACCTGTAGGAACACCTCCCACGCGTGTTTTGCTAGGTTTTGTCCCCTATACGCGGGAAAGTCGCTTCCGTAGATCACTTTCTCCTTTATCTCCGGGAGCCTGGGGAGAACCTTTAGCAAGTTCTTCGGTGGAATTGAGGAGATCTCCAGGTAGACGTTGGGGTAGTTCCTGGCGAGGAAGAAGGCACTCTCGTACCATATGGGCCTCCCGGCGTGAGCCAGTATCAAGTTGAGGTTAAAGTCCTTGATCACGTCGTCCAGCAACATGGGATCCCCGAACTTATTCCTGCTCTTGACTCCCACGCTGGTCCCGGTATGTACCAGGACAGGCAACCTGTTGTCCTGGGCGAACTGGTAGATGAACTCCAGGTTCTTGTCGCCTCCCTCCTCCTCCCTGTAACCATTGGGAGGGAAACCGTGGTGAACGGGGTGGAGCTTTATGCCCACGATCCCCAGGGAGTACTGCCTCTCCAGCTCCTTCTTCACGTCACAGGTCACCGGGTTCACCTCGCCCCAGAGCAGGAAGAGCTCTGGGTTCTTCCTGGAGACCTCGAGGTTGATGTCGAACCCGTCAGAACAGTCCTGACTCCAACAAGGATGTGACGGAACTAACATCGCCTTCTCGACCTCCAAGTCCTGATAGGTCAGTTCGAACCTCGTGTCCTCAACGTTGGCTAGGAAACTCGAGCAGTGTTGGGGTATCCTCCTAAGGAAGATGTGGTAGTGAACGTGGGAGTCTGTAACCTTGATCATAAACTTAGTTTCGGGTCTCATTTAAAACGGTTCCGCGAGTACCGTATACGTCGGGACGTGATGAGGTAATCCCGACCTAAGGATTCGCCCCAAAATATTTCTAATCGTAAGTTACTATATCGCCTTGATTCAGGATATTTAAGGGACAGCCGCACTACTAATCTGTTAAAGCTCAAGGGAACCCACTGCTCAAGGGATCAGGTTTCGGAAGCTATATCTCCAGCTCCAAGATCTTCTTGTGTAGTAACTGTATTATCCCCTCCGCACCGATCAACGCTAGGCCCAAGGAGACTACCGTGAACATTCCCACAGGGAAGAGTACGGGTGCCACTTCCAGGACTGCTGTCCTCCCGACGTTGGTGAGTGATTCGTCTACGCCCAACACACTGGAAAGCTGATCGTCTCCTGCACCGACCCTCAGGGAAGATATCCAGAGCACTTCCAGGAAGGCATCACCCAAGAGCCACGCCGAGACAGCATAAACTGGGGCCCAGGGGCTCGGAACTAGGAGGGAAATGAACACCGAGATCTTGAGGACAAGGTTGAGTACAGCTATCCCTACAGCGTTCTTGTACCTGGTGTTCAAGTACGAGCCCAAGAGGAAGACAGCGTAAGATAGAGCCTGTGCAATGCTGTAGAGTATGCTCCCCCCTCCGTACAACTGAATTATGTAAGGTAAATAGTTAAGTACAATGGCCCCTCCAGCTTGATCAAATACTATCCCTACCACCGCTCCTCTGACCTCCTCCTTCTCCTTCACCAACCTGAAGCCTGTGAGGAACCCCACGTCTTTCCTACCTGGGCTGACCTTCAGCTTGTAAACCAGGAGCGTGGTGATGATGAGGACTGATGAGGAGATTAGAAGAACCTTCGCCCCCAATAGTCCCAGGAGGAAGGGCCAGCTCAAGGTTCCTATGACTGTGGCAGGTTCCTTCATGAACCTGTTCACCGCCATGGCCTTAACCATCAGCTCCTTGGGCACTAGGGTGTACAGGGCTGTGGTAGCCACGACACTGTTCAGCTGAGAGATAGTGGCTCTCACGTACACCAGCACCATTCCCAGAAGGTACTGGTGGGTGAGGAGGCAGTACATTATTCCCAAGATGGTCACAGGCGTTGCCAACCTCGTCAAGGTGTATGTCCTGGCCCTGTCGAACCTGTCCCCTATGTAACCGCCGATGGGAGAGGCGAAGATCCTGGTCACGGGCCTCGAGGAAGCGACGAAGGAGAATAGGAAGAGGTTATGAAGACCCTGTAGGAACAACCACATCACCGTCATCTCACTCAGAGGGAACACTCCGGAGGTCAGAGCGTTGGCGATGACGAACCTCTTGAAGGCCGGGTAGTCCAGAGGGGATGGCATTAAATAGAATATTATATCTCTAAGTCTAAGATATAAGCTATGATGGACTACGACCGGAGCTCTAGGGAACGGTGAGTTCAGAGGATTAAGGTCCCTGAACGTCACCCCTTCATGAAACCTCGCCCTTAAAGACATCACCCACGAGTTCGGTGACCTTTGTTGTGTCTCCAGGCCTTTTCGACGGTGTGAAATGTTCACCTGTAGTTATCGGACTTGCACTGTTCAGGCTTTCTTTGGAGACATGTCGGTGTTTACCCGTGGCGTAACTTACCTTCTTTAATTACTTCTAATTCCGCCACGGGCACCCCTCTTAAGGGATCATACACGGTCACCCTCAACTCATTGGGGCTAGTCGAGGGAAACACCACTACCCTCCCATCCACCTTCCTTGCCAAGTTAAGGGGAGCAATAGAATCCCTCTCCAAAAGAACTTCACCGCTTTCCAGGTACCTAGCGTTCACCTTCAGTACTTTTACACCCCCACCCTCGTGAGCAGAGCCCGTCATCAGGTGGGGGTTAAAAACTTTGATAACTCTCTCAACTACCTGTTTCCTCTTCTTCAACTTCTCACCGTTAAACGGGTTGATGGAGGAGGTATAAGATTCAGAAACCTCCGCGACGTCTATCGGCTGAGTTTTCAACATATCCAGGAATTTAACAACACTCCACTGGTGAATCCTATGCCTAAGCTTATCATTTTTATTGCTCTCCATCTTATCCTTAGACCTTGAGGAGAACTTACCTACTACGACTTTGGCACTTAAACTCCTAGCAAGCTCTGTTATCCTCTTAACAGTCTTCCTTAACACGTCAGTTTTCCTCTCCCTCTCCCTTAATTTCCTCAACTTCTTCTTCATTAACTCGTCCTTAGTTGAGTGCCCCTTAGTGATCTCCTCCCTCCTCAAGGAGTAATTAACCACAATCCTCCCTAACCCAGTCTCATATCTCCTCAACTCCTTGAGTTTAAAACCCTCGAAGACCGCTACCGTGACGTTATTCTCATTAACGTCAATAGAGATGTGATTACCCTCCTTGGACTCAACCTCAACCTCCTTCTCAAAAG
>NZ_JH597761.1:35895-45343 GCF_000243315.1 Metallosphaera yellowstonensis MK1
CTCAACCTCCTTAAGAACGCGGTACTTCCACTCGTTCAAGAAGTCGCCCTCTAGTTTAACCGTCCTTTTTAAGGTTTTCAACACATTTTACCACCTTCTCACACTCTTGGCCGTAAATTCTAGAGGCAAATGACTTGACGATCTCTACAAAGTCCTCCATCAACTCCTGCGTGTAATCCTTATCATCTTGGAAAGCCACAACGTTTACTCCGTAAGCTTTGAATAACTCTACGAGGTATTCGAAGCCGAAACGTGTTAGCCTGTCCTTATGAGCTACAACTGCGTCAATTTGCCTCCTCTTGGCTAACTCTATTAACTTCTTTAACCCTTCTCTATCCTCTTTCAATCCGGAACCTATATCCTTTTTCTATCACACTCACTTCACCGAAAGTTTTCCTAACCCGTTCTCTCAACGCGTCCAACTGCCTCTCCAATTCCTCCTTTCGCGTTGATGAAACTCGAGCGTAGGTCGCTACTCGTTTAACCCTTCCACCGCCAGACAACAATCAATTTCGCTGTAAGGTATTCTCCACCTACCGTTAACCTCAACAACCTTCATCTTCCCCTCCCTTACTTAATGACACCACTCCTACTCACGCCGAATATTTCAGCAACCTCACTGGGTGTTAGATACCTCTCCACAGTAATTAAAAGTAACTAGAAGTATTTAAAAGTTACGTGAAAGTGCTATAGTCTCTGGTGCTAATTTGCCTTATTTAATGAACGTCTGAAAGAATAAATGTAAAGCCTAGTCAGTTTAAGGTGAGGGATAAGGTGATTTGGCCCGATCAAGCGTAGACAACGTAATTCGAGAAGGAAACCCGAATCGCCCAAAATACTCTCGTGAGGAGCGTTAAGTTAACATTGATCAATGATATAGATTATGAAATATCAGTGAAGGTTCCGATGTCGGCTTCCTGGAAAATACTGTCATGATGAACCGAAAGTTTTTTAGAGAAAAACTAAGTGTACAAAAAAAGAAGAAGATATGTTCAGAATATCCATCCATGGTGCCAAAGGGGGAGTTGGGAAGTCTACCATCGCTTTGGGCTTGGCGAGAGAGTTGGCACTGAACGGGAGGGAGGTTCTGTTTATAGACAGGGACATCCTGGGCTTCGCCTCTTTCCTCGCAGGTATTAGGGAGTATGGTCTACTAGCGAAGGCAGTAGAGGGGCGAGGCCCTTTACCTTTGAGAGAGATCAGGATGGGCAGAGGTACCTTGACCGTGTTGAAGCTCTTCGGAGACGGCATGAGGTTCAAGAGCGATATGGCAGTAATCCAGGCCGACCCCGCTCTTAGGGCTGAGTTAGAGGTCACATACAGGGAGATCTTGGGAAAGAGGAGTTACCATTTCGCCGTTGTGGATAACCTACCTTTAGTGACTCCATCAGATGATGTTGTGAGACATGAGCTGGAAGTTTTCAGGGCAGTCTATCCAAGCTCCCAAATCACTAGGATATTCGTCTCCGATTCGTCCAGGTTTTGCATAAATGACACCATGAACTACGTTAGGGTGGTCGAGAGTTCTCCAGACAAGGTCGGGTTTCCAGGTTTCTTCGTGATCAACATGATCCCTCCGTTTAGGGATCAGGAGGAGTACTTGAGAGTACTCAGGGAGGCTAAGGAAGGTTTAGGGACCAAGGGAGGAGTTCTTATCCCGTTCCTGGAACAATTGTTCCAGATCAAGGGTGGACTGGAGTCCTTCCCTACAGTCCCTCAGATCCGAAGGATGGCCTTAAACCTGGAGAATGGCACCTTCGAGGAGTTTATTAATTAGAATTAGGATAGAAATTGAGTTAAATGAGGGGCCTTTCAAGTGTTTACCCGTGGTGCAACTTACCTTCTTTAATACTTCTAATTGCACCACGGGCACCCCTCCTAAGGGCTCATACACGGTCACCCCCCAGATCATTGGGGTTAGTGGAGGGAAACTTCAATACCCATCCAACTTCTCCCGT
The DNA here is from genome assembly GCF_000243315.1 of Metallosphaera yellowstonensis MK1. Taxonomy (GTDB): domain Archaea; phylum Thermoproteota; class Thermoprotei_A; order Sulfolobales; family Sulfolobaceae; genus Metallosphaera; species Metallosphaera yellowstonensis. The sequence continues at coordinate 37,854 of NZ_JH597761.1, forward strand.
CCTCGTGAGCGGTGCCCCTCATAACTTGGGAGATCATCAAAAGGAAATTCCTTGGTAACACCGCATGAACATAACTCATGTCGTATTGGATTTAAAAGTAATTAAAAATGTTTAAAACTCACGCGGGAATGTTATAGTCTCAGTGCTTATTCGCTTCATTATGACAGAACAAATGGATGTAAAGCCCCATCAGTTTACGGTGAGGGGACGAGGTGGGTTCGACTCATCAAGGATAGAACAATACAATTCGAGAAGGAAACCCAAATGACCCCCTCTATAAATCAGGCGTTAATTTAAGTGTTTTAATTTAACGTATTATACACCAGACTTGTGTTCCATTTCCTATTGTACTTCGCTTACAATGATGGGGGTTAAGGCACTACCGTTTCGTCCCTGAAGGACTATGGGAACAGCTAGTCCAGTGCACCCCTGACGTCAACTTCCAAGAACTTGAAGTCCCTCCCCCTGGGCTCCCTGAAGCTCCTCCATCGGGAAATTGAGCGAGAAGTCCTGGACACGTGGAGATATTATGAGGATAAGGTTATAAGCGGATGGAGAAACGCCTTCTTAGGTGCAAAGCCCCGTGGACTTCGGACTCCTCCGGTAGCCCGATGAGATCCTTAGGGCATGTCGGTAACAATCTCCAGCTCAGGGATCTTTTCCGCTCGTCAGGTCTCGTCCCGAGGACCCGGCTAGTCTTTGCGAAGGGCTCTAGGCCCACCCTTCGAGGGCTCGAAGCCCACGGGCCATTTCTGCAAAATGCATTCTCCACGTGAAATATAACCTTCACTCTCCTGAACTTACATCCCTCACGTTCCAGACTTCTCGTCCTACCCCTTCCGTTGAAGGGATGCACGCGGCATATTTAAAAGCATGGATTAAGGATAAGTTACGCCACGCTTAAACACACCCTCGTCAGGTCTCCCCACCCTGCAACTCCTTGACCTCGACTACCCCAAAACCTAAACCTCTGGACCTCCCCACCCCGAGGTGATTGGCCAGTGCAAGGAGCCTCCCAATCCTTTCCCTAGTCCTTGGAGACCCCAAGATCTCGTATTTAACCCAACCGGTGAATCCCCTGGCTTCCCTCATCTTACCCTGGTCTGATTTACCTATCAAGGCGGTCTCAGGTCTCACGTTGTACCCCGTCTCCATCATGATGAGGTCAGCTATTCTACCCAGGTAGTAGGGCGTGGTTTCCCTCTCCTTCAGCAGGATCATCTCCTTGGGTTCCGCCACTGAGTTCCATATGGACACCAAGGAGGATATGAGGAGGGAGGGTTGTGGGACGAGCCGATTCACCTCCCTGAACTTCCCCTTGAGCATGGGTGGGAGCATGTACAGGTTAGTTAACAGGGTTGTAGTTCGAAATTTCATCAGTACCCTGTGGTGCGTCAGTCTCAATTTATCTAACTCTACTACTTCAAATTTGTATGTACCGAATTGGAACTCACCGTAAGGCGTCTCCAGGATCCCGTCCATTTCGGTGAAGAACTCAGGCCTCACCTCCTTGGTGGCGAAACTCACCCTGCAGTGTGCCGTGACGCCACCCCTGAGAGTTAAAGGGGTTCCAGGTTCGCCTTTCCTCGCGTACATGTAGTTCCCGTTCAAGATTAGGGGCGTTATCTGGTAGGGTCTCCTGTTGATGTCTTCCCAGTCCAGGTTCAGGTTCTTCACGGTCAGAAAGCTCTTGACCACCTTGGACGTCATAGGAGGCAGGACGACATCTCTCCTGGGAGTCACTGATAGGTGGATCGAAACTATGAAGGTCAACTTACACTTAGAGTAGAGTGTAGGATTAAATGGTAGTCGGTTATGGGTTAGCAGTTATTAGACTCCCCTGGATGAGGGGACGTTGGTCAAGGGAAAGGCACGCAACTACTAACGGGTTTCCGGCCCCATGGGATTTCGGTGAATCGACGAACTATCCTAAGCCCTCAAGCTCCTCCAGGGCCACGGTGGACGACAATCGTCTCGCACATTAAGGCCTGGATGTTCTGCAGATGTTAGGAGTTCAGCCCTCCGTCTATTCTTCACGACTACATCAGGCCAGGGAACAAGTGCTCCCACGGATAAGCAGGGTAACTCACTGAAGAGTTCAGCGACCACCCACAGGTTATCCATGTCCTCGACGCCAGATTCCAGGAAAACCTTTTTAATTCGCTCCCAAATTAAATATCCAATGATAGTATCCAACAGGCTGATGGAGGATTACAACGGCGAGAGGTCACGGGAGATTCCTGGACACGAGTTCACGGATCCTTTGACATCAGCTAGGTTTAGCCCAACGTTAAGGGGTTCTGGAGGGAGGAGGTGATTTAGTTGGCCGTGATAGTCAGGAAGGTGCACAAGAGGGACGACGGCACTACAGTTTGGATAAGGGTAGGCGATTCACCCCCTGTGATAAAGGAGGGCTCGGTCATAGACGGGGGTTTCTTCATAAGGATAGGGGATGATTCTGGGGATAAGATGATAAGGCTCTCAGACCAGGAGGCTCTGGACATAGCCTACAGGATAATAGAGGCCTACAGGAGACACGTTAGGATATTCGCAAAGTTGGACGAACTCTCGTACGAGCAGTACAAGAGGATAAAGCAGGTCGAGAGCGAGGACGAAACGGAGGAACTCTTGCCGGAGAAGTTAGAGCAGGAGGTGATAAATTTCCTTAAAGAGAATGGAGGAGAGAGCACCTTGGAGGAGATACGGAGTGTCCTGGGAGAGGAATATGCGGCCTATGCCAGGGGGCCCATGAAGGACAAGAAGGTTAGGGTAGAGGGGACAAGAGTGAAACTTCTGAAAGGTGAGTGAACCTTATAACATCGATCCCCAATTCGGTAACGTGAGGCAGTCCCTATTACCGCAGTTGTGGGATTTTTCCTTAGTTAGCGCCCTGTAATCAAGGTAAAATCTGATAACTGCTGCCCTATTACCTACCTAAGATTCCCATAACTGCTGTCTAATAACTGCTGTGAATAACTGTCAGGTTATTTTCACTTTATCATGATATATAAGAAGTCTTTTTTATTTTGAGTGATGTAACTTCCGTCATGGTAGTTTTTAAATACCAAGGGAGGAAGATAGTGGCAGGAGAGGGAGAACTCCTACTAGAGGCTCTCTTGAGAGACGGGACGTATATCCCACACCTCTGCTACGTGAGGGGAATGAGACCGCTGAGAACCTGTGATCTGTGCCTAGTCGAGGTCGACGGTAAGGTGGTGAGAGCCTGCGAGACCCAAGTGAGGGACGGTATGACGGTCTCCCAAGCTCCCAAGTGGAAGGAGGCCCTGTCCAGGTTGTTGAATAACCACAATCTATACTGTACCCTCTGCGACAACAACGTGGAGTGTGAGCTCCACGATGTGGTGGTCAAGTCCGGTGTCTCACGTCAGGAGTTCAGGGAGAAACCCTACCCCGTTGACGACTCCAACCCCTTTTACGTCTACGATCCCTCCCAATGCATCCTCTGTGGTAGGTGCGTTGAGGCCTGCCAAAACCTGGTGGTCAACGAGGTGATAAGGATGGGTTGGGAACTGGATCCGCCGAGGGTGGTCTGGAACGGGGAGAACGTTGACCAGTCGTCCTGCGTCTCCTGTGGCACCTGCGTTACTGTCTGCCCGGTTAACGCCCTAATGGAGAAGACCATGCTGGGAAGAGCAGGTCTCCTGACCGGGATGAACCCTGTGACCAAGAAGAGACTGATCGGCGTCATGAAGAGCACTGAGAGGAACTTTTCACCCCTGCTCTTGCTCAGCGAGCTTGACTCGATCTCCAGGAGGGGACTCATCAAGAGGGGAAAGACCGTTTGTACCTTCTGTGGGACAGGTTGTTCCTTTGAGGTCTGGGTCAGGGGAAGGGAAGTCCTTAAGGTGGAACCCAGACCCGAGTCCCCGGTTAATGGTTTGGGGACCTGTGTGAAGGGTAAGTTCGGCTACTCCTTCGTCAATAGTAACGAGAGACTTACGAAACCTCTGATCAGACAAGGTCATGAGTTCAGGGAGGCCAGTTGGGAGGAGGCCCTGGATTTAGTGGCCAGGAAGCTTAGGGAGATAAGGGATAAGTACGGACCTGACTCCGTGGGCGTAATCGCCTCCTGCACCTCCACCAACGAGGAGGTTTACTTGACCCAGAAGTTCGCTAGACAGGTGATCGGTACAAACAACGTGGACAACTGTGCCAGATACTGTCAGTCCCCAGCTACGACGGGCCTTCTCAGGACTGTTGGTTACGGGGCCGACTCGGGATCCATCCACGACATGGAGTGTGCTGACCTGCTGATACTCATAGGTACCAACACCGCGGAGGCCCATCCTGTGATAGCCAGTAGGATAAAGAGGGCCAAGAAGCACGGAAATCTCAGGTTGGTGGTCGTAGACGTCCGGATGCACGAGATGGCCGAGAGGGCAGACCTCTTCCTGACCCCGAGGGTGGGGACTGACCTGGTCCTGATAAACGGGGTAGCTAGGTACATCCTCGAGAGGGGGTGGGAGGACAGGAAGTTCGTGGAGGAGAGGACGGAGAACTTCCAGGAGTACGTCAAGAGCCTGGAGCCTTACAACCTCCAGTATGTGGAGGAGGTGACCGGTATCCCCAAGGAGAAGATCATTACCCTCGCCGAGATGATCCACGAGTCAAGGAACGTGGCTGTGGCTTGGGCTATGGGAGTGACGCAGCACCAGGATGGGAGTGAGACGTCCACCGCCATATCCAACCTCCTGCTCCTCACGGGAAATTACGGGAGGCCCTGTTGCGGAGCCTTCCCTCTGAGGGGTCACGCCAACGTACAGGGGGCAGGAGATGTAGGTGGACTCCCAAACTTCCTCCCCGGGTACCAGTCCCTGAATGACCCTGAAGTAATAAAGAAGTTTGAGGAGGCCTGGGGGATCAAACTGCCCAGAAAACCCGGTTTGACCAGTACCGAAATGGTGGACAAGACGTTAACTGGAGAGCTAAAGGCCATGTACATTATAGGAGAGGACAAAGTCATGGCTGACGCTGACCAGGGAAGGGTGAGGGAGGCCCTGTCCAAGCTTGAGTTTCTGGTGGTTCAGGACCTCTTCTTGACCGAGACCGCCAAGTTAGCCCACGTGATCCTACCTGCCTGTTCCTCCCTGGAGAAGGAGGGAACGTTCACCAACACCGAGAGGAGGATTCAGAGGCTCTATCGCGTCCTGGATCCGCTTCCTGGTTGTAAGACCGACATGGAGATCCTTCAGGAGTTGGCTAAGCTGATGGGGTTTAACTGGGACTACTCCGGTCCCGAGGAAGTCATGAGGGAGATATCCAGGCTATCCCCCATTCACGCAGGAGTGACGTACCAGAGGTTGGAGAACTTCGGCAGCCTACAGTGGCCCGTTACCGAGGACGGCCAGGACTCCCCGTACCTGTATAGGGACAGGTTCCCGTTCCCTGACGGGAGGGCCAGGTTCTATCCAACTACATTGATAGAGCCCAGGAGCACAGGAGAAAAGTACGACCTGTACTTGGTCAACGGGAGGCTCCTGGAGCATTTTCACTGGACCAATCAGACCGGGAGGACTCCCTTGAAACGTAAGGTACCGGAGACCTTCTTGGAGGTCTCTCCTCAGCTGGCCAAAGAGAGGGGTTGGAGGGAAGGCGACGTAGTCCTAGTGGAGTCCCCGGTGGGTAGATTGAGGACTAGGATACTGATCACCGGGAGGGTCTCAGGTAACAGGGTCTTCCTATCCATACACGGTCAGGGAGACTCCGCGGTGAACCTGGTTACTGAGGACATTAGGGATCCGACCAGTAAGACTCCAGCATATAAGGAGGTACCGGTCAGGGTGGAGAAACTGGAGGAGTGCGTAGGTTGTCCTCCAGTTCTCCCTAAGGGAAACCCCAGGAACTGGACCAGGAATCCAAGGAAAGGAGTGGAGGTGGAACTGAAGTGGAGGAGAAAGGATTACAACAGGTTGACGGATTGAGCCAGGAGGCACTGGAGGACATCTTTAAGCTCCTCAAGGAGCTGGAGAGCTCCGGGCTGCTCAAGGCCCTACTGGGCCTAGTGGAGGGGAGGGAGGAGTTGCTCTCGAGGCTCACCATGTGGATCGAAAACAACCGTAACCTCGTGGAGAACTTCACTCTGCTCCTCAACGCGTTATCCTCCGTCGACCCAGGGGAGGTCAGGACCGCGAACTCGCTCACGGAACTACTGAACCTACTTAAGGACCCGGAAGTTCTTAGTGGATTGTCCCTCTTCCTGGCGTTCATGAGGGAACTAGGGAGGAACATGAGATGAGTCAAAGGGTGAGGGTTGTCAAGTTCTGGGAGGGCAAGGTCTCAGAGGAAGAGGATGAGGTCGCCCTTGAGGAACCTCTCCTAATCAACATCGTGGGGGATAACTCCAGTAAGAGTATCTACGTCATGAGGACGCCAGGAGATGACGAGTATCTGGCCTTGGGTTTCGCCTACACCAACGGCTTGATAAGATCCCTGGACAACCTGAGGGAGGTAAGTGTAGGAGAGGGGGAGGTGACCCTCCACATACGCGGTGATGTCGTCCTTAGGAGGGAACTCCCGCTCCTGTCCTCCTGCGGAATCTGTGGTGATCCCAGGATAGTACTCCCATCCACCGTGGGGAGTGAGTTCAGAGTTGGCGTGGAGACCCTCCTGAAGCTCCCCTCCCTACTGATCAGCAGGCAAAGGCTCTTCTCAGAGACCGGAGGACTTCACGCCGCTGCCGCCTTCTCTGTGACGGGAGAGTTGTTAGACCTGTACGAGGACGTGGGTAGACATAACGCAGTGGACAAGTTAGTGGGGAAACTGGTGAAGTCTGGAGGAGACGGTAGAGGTCTCATACTACAGGTTAGCGGTAGAGTTGGATTCGAGATAGTGCAGAAGGCCTCAGTCATAGGCTTCCCCCTGATCAGTGCCATATCAGCTCCCTCTAGCTCAGCGGTGAAGTTGAGTCAAGAGACCGGAGTTACCTTAGTGGGTTTCTCCAGAAAGGGTAGGTTAAATGTGTACTCACACCCAGAGAGGTTGATATTCTAGGTTTAGGACTTTCATAGGGTTTCACGAGATTTCATGGACTCCTCTCATCATACCCCTTGGCCGGTTCCCCACCCTGGAGATTCCCTTGAGAGAACTGTTTGAATCTACGATAGGTCTTGGCTCTGTGACCTGGCTAAATACCTCCATTTCTCCGACAGCAGTTATGGGACTTTAACGTAGCTTAAAGATTTTCATCAGCCCAGGTGGTCAGCCTAAATGACGTTCGAGAACATGAGGAACGCCTCCACGCTCCTCAGGTTAAGCTCCCTATCAACTCCCTGACGACGTTGGTCACGGTGAAGATCGTGAGGTAACCCTTAAGCCTCTCCCTCCTCCAGTATGAGGAGTCCCAGGGCCTTGACGTCCCTTGGAGCTCCTCAATCTCCCACCCGACAGGCCTCCTCCCCGCTCGGTAGACCCAAAATCACCTCCTTGAAAATAAATCTATATTATTAATAAGCGGTCCTATTGATTTAAGT
>NZ_JH597761.1:45443-59358 GCF_000243315.1 Metallosphaera yellowstonensis MK1
CGTCTCGTACTCGCCGTCGAACTCCTGGTAGACCTTCACGTTCCCAACAGGGACGGCAATTATGTACTTGAACTGCGAAACGAAGTTGAGCACGTCTACAGTGTAGAAACCAGCGTCGAGAGTCATCAACCTTACCTTGAACCCCATGGCGACTACTCGCTCCACGAGGGCCTTCACGACCTCATCCTTAGTCATCCCGTTCACTTGAGTGATGAAAGCTAGTAGGAGCACTTTCCCGTCAAACTTTGTCGTCGCAGTTGCGTAGTTCCAAGAGTTTCCCTCCTCCGAACTCCCGAGCCCCTCCACCGGTCTCCCGTACCACGTCTTGGTCGTCCAGTCTATTGAGACGTCTATCTCCTTGACTCCCTTCAGTACCTTCAAGGATATTTTCCTCACTTGTTCCAAGAGTTTCTCAACCACTTCCACCCCCTGCTCCTCCACGTAATTCCTCACGGTCTGTGGGGACACGCCATACGCCCTCGACTTGTTCTCTACAGAATCGTTCCACAAACACGCTGAGATGAGGGTTCTCGCCACCTCTTCCCCTCTCTTTCCCTTGAAGTTCAGCATGGAAAGTAATTTATATCCTATTTGTTGTACGTTGTTTTGGTGAGGGAGTACCGGTGTTACCATCTCACTTAATCACGTGGTAATACCACATCTCCCTCACCTTAAACCTTTCTTCAACTGAATTCTTAATACTCTTATAAATTTCTTTATCTTTTATAAATTCAATATTATCCTACCAGAAATATTTTTCATAATATGATTTTGGGTCTACCGCGCTGAGCGAGGGGTCGGTGGTGTAGAGGTACCTGACGTGTGTCCCGGAGTCGTGTTCCTGCGAGCAACTTCACCGTGACCACTCGGCCTCCCAGGGTCAGGGAGACGAAGTAGACTCCAGGGGGTATCCCACTGGGAGGTCTTCCTCGAGGGTGTCCTGGACCGACCCCGAGTTCGGTTGGACTTGAGCCTTGACACCACGTTGTCCGTCACGAGCTTCTCGGACAGTACTGGGATCGAAGACGACCCTGGCTACCGGAAGCGCTCCTTGAGCACGTCAAACATCTGGCCACGTCGATCTTGGTCTTGAACTCGGTGACCCTCACAAATTCAACATCTTCCTCACGGCGTAGGGGAAACCGTGAACGTCCTGCCGAGGTCCACTATGGCGACCGTGAGGAGCTTGGCCCTCTCGAACCTCCCGTGGGCGTGGCAGTAGATCTAGTGGTTCTCGGGGGCTCACGTCCCCCCTGGAGCCTTGCTGTCACGGTGTCGTCTATGATGACAGGTCCCTTCACCAGTCTGACAGGACCTCCAGCCCCTCCACGCATCTCCAAGTTCTCCCAACGCCCCATCAATTCACGTTCCAACCCGAACGTCTCGGCCGCGTTCCTCACGCTGGCCCTCCCACCTACCAGGACCATGAGGACTAGAGCCAGTTGACCTTCCTGCTCCTCACGTTCCTCCTGACCACGCCCAGCCTGTTGACCTCCCTGACCAGCCTCTCCCTAGCGAACTCGATTTGTCTCTTTCCGTTCAGCATCTTTTCGGCAGGACGAAGGGAAAAAATTAGAGTAACTTATGCTCGTACTTTACGCTTGGAGCTAATAACTTGACTTTCCAAGTAATACCCATTTGTCCGGCCACATTCGCTAAGTCCTGAACACTCGGTACCTCCCACTCGCACACGGCGGTCTTGTTGGCATCATCCACCTGGATCTTCTCCAATTTGAAACCTTTAGGTAACTTCTTCCCTTTAGCCATGTCCACTAGTTGATTGAAAAACTTGGTCACGGTATCCTTCTGGGTGTCATCCCACTCATGTACAACTAAAACTTTTGTCATGTATGATTCTTCTCTCCGGACAATATTAAGACTTTCTGTTGCTTTTTATGTATAAACTATAAAAAGGAAAAAAAGTTGCCGAGCACGTATTACTTTGGTGAACGGGTTACCTTAAACGCCACGTACCTTATCATCAACCAGCGCTTCCTTTCACTCCCTCCTCCTCCCCCTAAGAACTCCCAGCACTACCAATACGATTCCTACGACCCCCAAAACAACGGAGAGCAGGGACATTGCACCGTAGACCAGGGTGGAAGTCCCGGCGTTGACTAAAGCGTACTTCATGGAGAGGGGGAAGGTGTAGTTATTGGTTATGGTAGCTACCTCGTGCGAGCCCATTATTATCACTGCGTAAAACCCGTTGAAGGGTCCAGCGGTCGAGACTATTTGACCGTTGTCAACGTTCACGGAGAGGGGGAGCGCCCTGCCGTCGGAGTAGCTTATGACCGCCTCACTGAAGTCGAAGGAAACTTGGGTGGATTCACCTGGGGAGAGGTAGGCCTGTCCCGAAATGACGTTGGAAGAGCTTCCCAGATAGGAGACGAAGTAGAGGGTTACAGCCACGAGGAGAATCACGAGTCCGGCTAGCACATAGTTCCTCTTCATCCCTCCCTACCCCTCTGTGTGTCGAGGGCCAGTAGAAGGACTTCCTTTAATTCGTCGTTTGGTACCAGGTTAGTCCTACCCACACAGATGTGGAAGTCCTCCATCCCCTTGAGGAGCTCAGCTATCTTCCTTAGAGTCTCCTCGTTTACACCCCTATAGACGAAGCTCATCCCCCCTATCACTAGGGTCCTCTCACCGCTACTCAGCCCTCCTCTCTCCGTTATAACGTAACCCATATCGGTCTTGGTCAGGAGGCCCTCCTTCACCAATGCCTTCAATGCCTTTGACAGCCCAGCATCGCTCAGACCTGTGACCCCCTTAAGCTCCTTGAACGTCTTGGGAACTCTGCACTCCTCCAAAATCTTGTCCCTAGTTCTCAAGGTAGATCCCTCGCTTCGCTGGTGCGTAGGTTTAGGCTCCTCAGTCCCGATGCACCCTTGTCCTTCTCCTGCACTAGATCAGCGACGCTCCTCACCACCTTCCTGTTCAGGAAGTCTAACAGAGTTTGGTCAACCTCGGTCTCCACCACGTTACCTCCCTTGTCCTCCCTCTTTAGCTTGACCAGGGAGAGTAGTTTGGGGTGGTTCTCCTCGTCCAGTAGGAGTATGACAGTCTCATCTCCCCTCACCAGGCTGTAGCTCAGGCCCCTCTTACCTTTGACCTCGACGTTGTGCACCTCCACCCTCCATCCCTCACCGACCACCTCTCCAACCTTCTCCCTCCTGTAAGTGAAGTCACTTAACATAAGTAAAGTTTAGTTAACTGAATTAATAAGTTTTACCGAAAGGTAGCAGAGATGAGACTTTCGCCTAGGTATAGCCCTGTGATCGAGGCCAAATCTAATAACTCCTATGAAAGGAGACCGTTCAAGGATTCTCCACGAACTCGTGCGTCAATTTCGTACGGTAACGTGGAGGAGCGGAGTTGAAACTCTCTAGGATAATTACAGCAGTCACTAGACCTTAACTTGACCACTGGACGATATTTAAGGGAAAGTCCCATGGCTGCTGTAATTATAAGTTTGTAGGATAATTACAAGCTTAGAAAAGAAAAAGAACTTGCGAGTTCCATAAAGGGTCGTCCCCCAAGGTTTACCTCTCCAAGGTTCTGAACACCCTCTTGGGGTTCTCGTAGGCTATCTTGACCTTTGAACTGTCCTGTAACCCTGTCCTGAGGAACTCCTCCAGGTGTGTCTTAAGCCCCTTAACCCCAGGTCCACCAGAGTCACTGCCGTAGACTACCTTCTCCTCCACCTCTCCCAACCTGGGAAAGTACTCCAGCAACCTCTTGGGGGGAATGCTGGAGAGGTCACCCATGACGTTTCTCCTTATTCTCAACAGCTGGAAGGCCGTGTCCACCCAGTTGGGTCTACCCAGATGGGCCATGACTATCTTCAATTTCGGGAAGTCCACAGATACGTCATCGAGGTAGATGGGGTCGCCGTACTTGTTCCTGGCGGGGAGGAAGAAGGATGTGCCCGTGTGGATTATGACTGGGAGGCCGTGATCCTGGGAGAACTGGTAGAGTAACTCCAATTGCTTTAACCCACTCTCCTCCTCCCTGTAGTCGTTCGGTTTAACCCACATGTGGGGAGGGTGGAGCTTGAACCCAGAGACCCCAGCGGAGTACTGGGTCTCCAACCAGTTCCTGGTCTCCTCCAAGGTCAATTGGTTCACCTCCACTCCTCCGACCACAGAGAACCTGTCCGGGTAGTCCTTGCACTCCTGTATCATCCTCACGGGGAAGTCCTCCTTGGCTCCCCACAACTTCCTCATCGGGTAGGCTATTATCACCACGTACTCCAGGTTCGCCTCGTCCATCTCCTTGATGACCTTTTCCTTCTCCAACACCGGTATTTCGTAACCTACCCTTGCCGAGTTCTCCCTCATCTCCTGGGTTATCGCACCCTTCAGCCACAGGTGCGTGTGGGAGTCTATGAATTGCATGGGTAAATTGCCGAGGGAAGGTTAAAAGTGCTACACTACCTGAGGAGCCTTAGCCTCCTCCACCTTCCTGCTTCCTAGCCTGTAGTTCCTGGTGGTGAGGGACACAGCTATGTTGACCACGGCCATGATTATCCCCACGGCGAATATCAAGTCGAAGGCAGTGGAGTCTGGGAAGATCTCCACTATGTAAGTACCGCCGAAGGGAAGAACATAGGCCCCTTGATAAGAGCTCATTATGGACGTAGTGATCACGGGCCCAACTGAGGAACCTATGTTCCTGATGAGCGTGTTCATCCCTATTCCAACACCCCTGTCCTCAGGGGGAAGGGACACAGAGATCATGTTGACTATGGGTATCATGAGGGAGAGTAGACCGACCATGGCCACGATGGTGTCCAGGGTGACGTCCAAACTGGTAGTCCTATTGACTATCATCAGGTAGAACCCACCTATCATGACCAGGGAACCGAAGACGAGGATCGGCTTGGGGCCTACTCTGTTGATCATCCTACCCAGGAGGGGGCCAACCACGAACATGACCAAGGTGGAGGGTGCTAGGGTAAGACCTGCAGATATTATGTCCAACCCAAGCCCGAAGGGTCTGGGAAGTTGAGTGTAGTAGATTACCCCGTAGAACAGGGCCAATATCATGATTCCCGATATGAGCCCAGATAGATTCGCTACCATAACGTTCCTTATCCTCATGAGTCTCAGCTCTATCACGGGACTCTGGGCCCTAGTCTCGTACCATCCGAACAGGACTAAGAGAGCGAGGCCGGGTAACAGGAGCGAGAGGGAGGACACTGAGAACCATCCCCAACTGGACTCCTGCGTCAAGTACACGAGGAGGAGGATAACCCCAGAGGTGAGCGTTGAGAAACCGATGTAGTCTATCACGGCCTTCTTCCTCACTCCGGTCTCTGGGACTAACTTGAGGGCCAAGAAGAAGAGGATCAGTGATATCACGAAGGCTATGTGAAAGGCGTACTGCCAACCCAGGTCCTGATCTATGTAAGCTCCCACGACTAAACCTAGAGCTGTACCTATCCCCATAGTACCGCTTATTATCCCTTGGGCCGTGGCCACCATCTCGGGGGGCAATATGTCAGTTATTATGGCCAGGGAGAGAGGAAACATGGCGAACCCCAATCCCTGTATGGCCCTAGCCCCTATCAGGAAGTCTATGTTTGGTGAGAACCCTGCTAACACGACCGCCAAGGTGTAGAACGTCATGGACAAGAGGTAAATTTTCCTCTTACCGTAGAGGTCACCTAACTTTCCGAAGACGGGAGACACTGCGGCTCCCACTATAGTGAAGGCTGAAGTGACCCAGGCCACAAGGGTAGACGTTGTCCCGAAGTCCTCCTGAATCTTGGGGACGGCTGGAACCACCATGGTCTCCACATAGTTCACCAGAAGGGAAACGGATATGAGGATGGCCAAGGTCTCCTTGGTTTTCCTGTCCATAGAGTCATGAGGACACGTGACGTATTTAATCTTTTCGATATATCTTTTTGAGATGTTAAACTCACAATGTACTATCAAATGAGACCTTAGGGCGAGCCAAAGGGCTATGGGAAAGCCGCGTTGCCCACGAACATAGCACCCTCGAGTCTTCCTCTCAATTCAGGTAAAGTTAAATATTTAATCATCTACCATCTAACTATGGTGTACAAATGGGTTGCCCTCTCCAACACAACCCTCGGGGTACTCATGGCCACGATTAACGGTACCATCACCATAATCTCGTTGCCAGCTATCTTCAGGGGTATTCAGGTAAACCCCTTAGCTCCCTCATCTTTCCAGTATCTCCTCTGGATACTCTTAGGTTATAACGTGGTCACCGCAACACTACTCCTCTCCTTCGGTAGGCTCTCAGACATATACGGAAGGGTCAGGCTGTATAACCTGGGCTTCCTGATATTCACCTTAGGTTCCGTAGCACTCTCCTTGACTCCCAACAGTGGAGATCTGGGAGCCACGGAGCTGGTGGTCTTCAGGGTAGTTCAGGGGGTGGGAGGTGCCTTCTTAATGGCGAACAGCGCGGCCATACTCACGGATGTGTTTCCTATTAACGAGAGGGGAAAGGCGCTGGGGATAAACCAGGTTGCAGCCTTGGCAGGTTCCCTAATAGGTCTGATCCTCGGAGGTATACTCTCCACGCTTAACTGGAGGTACGTCTTCCTGGTGAGCGTCCCAGTGGGGGCTTTCGGGACAATTTGGAGTTACCTGAAGTTAAAGGACGTCGGGATTAGGAGTAGGGGAGAGGGGATAGATTGGCTGGGTAACTTGGTCTTCGGGACAGGCCTGATCTTGATCCTACTGGGGACCACTTACGGCCTAATGCCCTACAACAACTCCCAGATGGGATGGGGTAACCCAGAGGTTCAGGGAGAGATACTGGGAGGGATAGGGCTCTTGGCCCTGTTCCCGTTTGTGGAGACAATGGTGAAGTATCCCATGTTCAGGCTAGAGCTCTTCAAGAACAGAGTGTTCTCTGCAGCCAACTTCGCTGGTCTCCTACGCTCCATAGGTTACGGAGGTCTCATGATAATGGTGGTCATATTCCTCCAGGGCATCTGGTTACCTCTACACGGCTACCCCTATTCAGAGACACCTTTCTGGGCAGGGATCTACACAATCCCCCTCATGGTGGGTTTCGTCACTGTTGGGCCGTTGAGCGGTTGGCTCTCAGATAGGTACGGGGCGAGGACCTTGGCTACCGCCGGGATGATCCTGGTAGGACTGGGCTTCCTAGCACTCTCCACACTTCCCTATGACTTCAGTTACCCCATTTTCGGGGGTATACTCTTCCTCATAGGCGTGGGAAACGGGATGTTCGCCTCCCCCAACACGGCCTCCATAATGAACAGCGTCCCGGCCAAACACAGGGGTGCTGCCTCTGGGATGAGATCAACCCTACAGAACACAGGACAGACCGTGAGCATAGCCCTATTCTTCACCATAGTTATAATATCCCTCAGTTCGTCCCTGGGTCCCTCGTTGGCACAGGCGGTGAGTCAGGCCGGTGCACCCCAATTGGCTCCAGCGGTGGAGAGGGTACCGGTCACAAGTGCACTGTTCGCGGCATTCCTCGGCTACGATCCCGTCAAAGCACTCATCTCTTCCCTTCCCCAGTCCCTAGCCTCCAGTATACCTCCATCCGCAATACACATAATGGAGAGCAGAGGCTGGTTTCCCAACGCCATAGCCCCGGCCTTCATGGAGGCCATGAGGGAGACGTTCTACTTCGGGGCAATCCTCTCCTTCATAGCTGCAGTGTCCTCAGTCATGAGGGGCAAAACTAAAATAGTTTTGGAGGGAGGTGAAAGTCATGCAGAGAGGGCAAACGGACGCTGAGATCTTCTACAGGATATCTAGGGTCTACAAGGCCATAAAGAGGGAGTTCAACCGTAGGTTGGAGTCCATGGACCTCACCTATGTCGACTTCCTGGTACTAATGAACCTCAAGGATTCCCAGAGATCCATGGTATCCCTGGCTAAGGAAATCCTCATGACCCAAGCCGGGATTACCGCTGCAGTGGACAGGCTAGAGGAGAGGAGGTTGGTCAAGAGGGAGAGGGACTCGCAGGACAGGAGAGTCATTAACGTGAAGATAACCCAGGAGGGGCTAAAGGTCTTGAACTCTTCCCTTCAAATATACACGGAGATGGCGGAGGACATACTCAGGGACGTTAAGGAGGATGACAAGGCCAAGTTGGCAGAGCTCCTCGATCTACTCCTTTACAAGATGGCGGAAAAGAAGATTAACTTTTAAACTATTCATAGTCTAACAATGTTATGGAGGAAAAGGTAAGGTATAAGAGTTTCGACGGAAAGGAAGTCGAGGCCTTCCTAGTTAAGGGGGGAGATAAGGCTGGGATAATAGTAATATCCGAGATTTGGGGGCTCACCCAGTTCATTCAGAACGTGGCTAGGAGGTTGGCGTCCCTAGGTTACACGAGCCTGGCGCCTAACCTATACTCAAGGGAGGGAGACCTCTTCTCTCCTGAGAACATATCGGGGGTCATGAGGAGGTTCTTCTCGATTCCTCCAGAGAAGAGGGGAGATCAGGAGTTCATTTCAAGGATAGTAGCAGAACTAAACGAGAGGGAGAAGAGGATTTACGAGACGTTGGTAGTCAACAGGGCGAGCACAGAGGACAGGATGCTCAAGGATCTCGAGCACGGGTACAATTACCTCAAGTCAATGGGCATAAGCAAGTACGGTGTCATAGGGTTCTGTATGGGAGGAGGTCTATCATTCCAACTGTCGACGCAATTACCCTTCGACGCCACGGTCGTGTATTACGGAAGGAACCCAAGGAGTATAGAGGACATCTCGAGGCTCAAGGGACCTGTCCTGGGAATATATGCCGGAGAGGACTCAGCCATAAATCACGGTGTGCCGGATATGGTGAGGGCCATGTTTCAGTACGGGAAAGAACTGGAGATGAAGATCTACCCCAAGACATATCACGCCTTCGCCACTGAGGGAGGACCGGTCTACAACGAGGCCGCTGCGAAGGACGCTTGGGACAGGACTGTTAGGTTCTTCACCAGGATTTTAGGGTGAGATCATGGAAGGAGGAAAGGTATTGGAGGACTGCTTCCTCACATGGGTGAAGTTACTGGAGATGAAGGAGAAGGAGGAGAGGGGAGGGGAGAATAGCGGAAAGGTAAACTCTACGTCGTGAAACAGCACGCGTGAGGGATCCCTAGCCCTTCAGAGCTAGTCGTGAACAGGCAAAAACTCGTCCTAAGGAACTGTAATGATGAGGGAGTCCCCAGTCTACAAGGATTAAATATTACATATAATCTCCCGTGCCTAGGGTTACAGACAAATTTCAAGTAACTATCCCTAAAGAGGCTAGGGAGAAGATTAACCTGAAGCCTGGTGAGGAACTTGAAGTCATAGTGCTAAACGATAACGAAATTCTTCTAAGGAACAGCAGTTATTAGATTTCGCCTCGACTTCAAGGCTACACCTAACGAGAAATCCCATAACTGCTGTAAGGAAAAAAAGTAAAGAGGGCGAAAAACCCCTTAGAAATACTCATTGGTAAGGAGTCGTGGGAAGAGTGGATCCCTGCGAGTTCAAGGGGAAGTGACTGCCTTACCTTCGCCCCGTTGGACTCATCATCGTTTTAGGTATTTTTAAAATTTGAACCACAAACTTTAGAATAGGGTCATCTCTCATTTAAACGATAAAAATGGTTTCAAAACCCCCAAGTAAGGCACTGGACAACTTTTCATGGGGGAAAGTCCACACATACGCCTTTGTTGCCTTCTCTGCAGGATTTTTCCTGGAGGCCTACATCTTCGGCATGGCCCCCATAGCCACGGGGTGGGTCACTATCCCCAAGTTCCTCACCAGTACGCTACTTGCGTGGGCTCCCCTCTGGCTCATAATAGGCATAATGGTCACGGGACCTCTTTCCGACAAGCTGGGAAGGAAGACCATGTTCTACGTGACCATGACGATGTACGGTATAGGGGCTGTGGGCATAGTATTCAGTTCCACCTACTATCTGATCCTCCTCTTCCTGGCAATAATGCTGTTCGCTGCAGGAGGCGAGATGAACACCATAATGGTTGCCACACACGAGATAATGCCAAGGAGGCACAGGAGTAAGGCCTTCTTCCTTGAACTGAACTTCATCAACGTGGGAGGATTCGTCCTGGGACTGGTTGGCTATCTAGTTCAGAACCAGACCGTGGCACTTCAGAGACTGATGATAGGGGTAACAGCCCTGATAGTTTTGGGCGTCCTAGTGTATAGCAGAATAAAGATCCCCGAGTCCATCAGGTGGTTGGAGAAGCAAGGTAGATTCGAGGATGCAGAGAGGGAAATAAATAAGTACTTTAATGACGTGAAGGTGATCCCTCAGGAGGAGTTGAAGCCCAAGGTAGTGGTGCCAAAGTTGCCCAACTGGTTTAAGATGTTCGTGGCCGTTATGGTCGCAGCGTCCAACACCATAGGTTACGGTCTCATGACCTACGTGCTAGGACCCTACTTCTTCTCCTCTCAAACTGCCCTCATCATCCTTGTCAGCAACCTGGCTGAAATGTTGGTGGGGTTGGCCATTGGTGTGTTCGCTGACTCCCTGAGTAGGAAGCTACTTCTCCTTATCTCATTTCTCGGAGCTACCGGTTCCACCTTCCTGATCATGGCGACCATACCTATCTGGAGTGACAGTTTGGCACTCTTCTATTCACTCCTGGTAGTACTGAACCTGTTCGTGGGAATATCCTACCTGACCGAGGACGCCCTGAAGAGTGAGATATGGCCAACTCTCAGGAGGGGAACGTTGACCGCCATAGCTAGGTTCATATCCATAGGTGCGTACATTCCGACCATTTACCTCACAGCCAACTTCTCCATCCAGCAGTACACCTTGTTTAACGGTCTAGTGTGGGCAGCAGGTACTGTGGCTGCCGTACTCTGGTTCGTAAAGGGTTACGAGACCGGTAAGGGAGTGAGTGTGGAGGAAGCCTCAGGGGAGCTGGAGACTGGGACTCCTGTCAGTTAATCATTTTTTATCTAGCAATTTCTTTTCTTATGGGTTCTGTACAACACCACAACGCCCTAGCCCTGGTCACTGGAGGGGCTAGTGGGATAGGTTTCGCCACGGCACAGGCCCTGGCCAAGGAGGGATTTAAGGTAGCCGTGGGAGATCTCAGGGAGGACGTAGACGAAAGGGTAAGGTCCTTGAGGGACTCAGGTCTAGAAGTGCTGGGTATGAGACTTGACGTGACCGACTGGGACTCCTGCGTGAACTTCGTGAGGAACGCTATGGAGAGGTTCGGTACGGATCACGTGGATGTGTTGGTGAACAACGCCGGCATAATAAGGGACAACCTCTTTGTGAAGATGTCCAGGGAGGAGTGGGACTCGGTGATCAAGGTTCACCTCTACGGGGCGTTCAATATGACTAAGCAGGTAGTGGAGGGCATGATGAGGAGTGGACACGGGAGGATAATCAACATGTCCTCCCTCAGCTGGATGGGAAATGTGGGACAGACTAACTACTCAGCGGCGAAGGCCGGACTGATAGGGTTCACCAAGACCTTAGCCAAGGAGTTGGGGAAGTTCAGCATAACGGTGAACGCCATAGTTCCGGGCTTCATAGACACCCCCATGACCAGGGGGGTACCGGAGAAGATATGGAACATGATGGTCGAGAGGACACCCATGAAGAGGGCTGGGAGGCCGGAGGAGGTGGCCAACTTGATAGCGTTCCTGGCCTCGGACTATGCCTCGTTCATCACCGGGGAAGCCATAGGGGTGACTGGAGGTCTCTCATTTTAGGTGAGGTTCATGTTGCTGGGATTCAACGGTCAGGTCCACAAGAAGTATGAAGGCTCGACCTTCCAACTACTCTCCTCAGTGGTAGACGGAGCCCTGGAGATGGCGGGGGTGGAAAGGAAGTCGATAGACGGTCTCATAGCCACCTTCCTCCCCGGCACTTTCGACGGTAATTTGAGTCTACATTTCTACACTTCACAGCTCTCCCAGTACCTGGGTGTTAGGCCCAGGTTTCTGGACTACGTGGACTTTGGGGGCGCCTCAGCATTGGCCATGCTTTACAGGGCTGAGAAGGCCGTGGCGTCGGGGGACGCTGAGAACGTGTTATTGATTGTGGGGGGAAAGGCCTCCCCTGTCAGGGAGAGAAAGGTGACAGCTGACTCCGTGGACAGGGCCTATCAGCACGTCTCCTTAACTCCCTTCGATTGGCAGTTCAGGGTGTACGATGACATGAACCCGGTCACAGATTACGCCCTGGTCGCGGCCAGGCATTCCCACCTCTTCGGTACGACGGATGAACAGAGGGCCATGATAGCCGTGAGGCAGAGACATAACGCCAGGTACAACGATAAGGCCTTATACAGGGAACCCATCAGTGTAGAGGACGTATTGAGCTCTAGGGTCGTGAGCACTCCCTTACACCTCCTCGAAATAGTTTACCCAGTGGACGGCTTTCACGTGTTCGTGGTAGGGAAGAGGGGCGGGAAATCTAACCTGAGACCTCTCTCCATCAAATGCTTCGGTGAGGCCCATTGGCCTGAGATGCCCCCTGAACTGCCCGACATAGTGACTACACCGGCCTCCGAGAGCTCGAGGAGCTGTAGACCCTACCTGGAGAAGATTGACGCGTTCCAGCTCTATGACTCCTTCACCATAACTGTTCTCCTCCAGATCGAGGACGTAGGGTTAGCGGAGAAGGGAAAGGGAGGAAAGTTCGTGGAGGTCACAGACACTACGTTCAGCGGGGAGAAGCCTGTCAATACTGGTGGAGGATCCTTGAACTTGGGACAACCTGCGTACATGAGCGGGGGAGTGATCTTGGAGGAGGCCTTGATACAGCTCAACGGTATGGGAGGGAATAGGCAGGTTAAGGGAGCAGAGGCAGTTCTATTGAACGGTATAGGAGGGTGGAACAGGGCACATTCGACCACGCTCGTCCTGGGTGAGTGATCTTGGATCCTGCGGTGGAGTTCAAGAACGGTAAGGTCCCATACCTGCACTGTGGGGATTGCGGACACAACTTCTTCTACATCAGGGACTCCTGCCCGAGGTGTCACGGGAGGAACTTGAGTATGATGTTGAGTTCAGGGAGGGGAAGAGTGTTCTCCGTCACGAAGTTCCAGGGGGCCATTTACGCCATAGTGGAATTGGACGAGGGGTTCAGGATGTACTCCAATGTCCTGGACGACGTGAAGATAGGGGACAGAGTTGAGGCCGTGCCTGGGGAAAACAAACCCGTATACAGGAAGGTCTGAAGGTCCTTTTTTCGAACTTAGTTCTGGTTCGCGTCATTCGGTTTATCTTAACAAGGGGTTCAAAGGGGGCGGAAGACTCCATCCGTAAGGGTGGAGATGGATAGCCCCCTTTGTAGTTACATTTAAATACGTATTTTCAAATATTCTCTTAATGGCAGTCACTGACGGAGCAAGCGTCACCGAGACGCCTTGGTTAAAGCGAGGGTCTATGTGGTACGCCTCTGCTCCATTCAACAGTCCCATATTGGGATACTGTGGGTTCACATTAGTGCTCGGGGTCGGAACGACCCTTAGTGCCTGTGGAGCTGAGACCTCTACCCTTTGGGCAAGCCTCGGCTTTGAAGCAGGAAGCCCCGTCCGTTACGGTAGACCCAAAATCACCTCCTTGAAAATAAATCTATATTAATAAGCGGTTCTATTGATTTAAGTAGAAAATCTCTTAGATAGAATAAATCATCAGAAAACAAGAGTATTAGGAGTATCCTGAACTGCTCCCTCCTCACTCCCCCTTGAACACGGTGTACAGGGAGTAGAGTACGATTGCCAGCACGAAGATCAACGTGCGGAAGACGAACTTGGTGGAACTGGTGAAGGGGAGAAAGGCCTTGATGTTCCGGTAAGAGGTCTCTATGGGACCCCTCACCTTGTTGTACAAGTCCAACACCTCCCCCTTCGGTAGGTTTAGATTAGTCGCCCTAGCGAAGTAAACAACCTTCTTCCTCTTCCCCTTCT
>NZ_JH597761.1:59458-73505 GCF_000243315.1 Metallosphaera yellowstonensis MK1
ACGTTCACGGTTTCCCCTACGCCGTGAGGAAGATGTTGGATTTGTGAGGGTCACCGAGTTCAAGACCGAGATCGACGTGGCCAGATGTTGGACGTGTTCAAGGGGCGTTCAGCGTGTCCAGGGTAGTCTTCGACCCCAGTACTGGTCCGAGAAGCTCGTGACGGACAACGTGGTGTCAAGGCTCAAGTCCAACCGAGCTCAGGGTCGGCCAGGACACCCTCGAGGAAGACCTCCCAGTGGGATACCCCCGGAGTCTACTACGCCGACCTGACCCTGGGAGACCGAGTGGTTACGGTAAAATTGCTAGTCCGGGAATATAAACGTGACTCCGGGACACACGTGAAGTACCTCTACACGACCGACCTCTCGCTCAGCGAGGAGGAAATCGAGGAGGCCTGGAGGATGAGGTGGGAGATCGAGGACCTCCAAGGGACGTCAAGGCCCTGGGACTCCTCATACTCGGTAGACCCAAAATCATATTATGAAAAATAACTCCAGCAGGATAATATCGATTCACGATAGATAACAGGATTTATAAGAGTATTAAGAATTCAGTTGAAGAAAGGTTTAAGGTGAGGGAGATGTGGTATTACCACGTGAGTAAGTGAGATGGTAACACCGGTACTCCCTCACCAAAACAACGTTCAACAAATAGGATATAAATTACTTTCCATGCTGAACTTCAAGGGAAAGAGAGGGGAAGAGGTGGCGAGAACCCTCATCTCAGCGTGTTTATGGAACGATTCAGTAGAGAACAAGTCGAGGGCGTACGGCGTGTCCCCACAGACCGTGAGGAATTACGTGGAGGAGCAAGGGGTGGAAGTGGTGGAAAAGCTGTTGGAACAAGTGAGGAAAATGTCCTTGGAGACGCTGAAGGGAGTAAGGGAGATAGACCTCTCAATAGACTGGACGACCAAGACCTGGTACGGGAAAACGGTGGAGGGGCTCGGGAGTTCAGAGGAGGGGAGCTCTTGGAACTACGCAACTGCGACGACTAAGTTTGACGGGAAAGTGCTCCTACTGGCCTTCGTCACTCAAGTGAACGGGATGACCAAGGAAGAGGTCGTGAAGGCCCTCGTGGAGCAAGTCGTCGCCATGGGGTTCAAGGTAAGGTTGATGACTCTCGACGCTGGTTTCTACACGGTTGACGTGCTCAACTTCGTTTCGCAGTTTAAGTACATAATCGGAGTTCCTGTTGGGGACGTGAAGGTCTACCAGGAGTTTGACGGCGAGTACGAGACGAACAGTAAGAGGCACAGGAAGGACGAGCAGGTCAAGTTCAGGCTTTTGGTCTACGGTAGGGAGAAGGGGAAGAGGAAGAAGGTTGTTTACTTCGCTAGGGCGACTAATCTAAACCTACCGAAGGGGGAGGTGTTGGACTTGTACAACAAGGTGAGGGGTCCCATAGAGACCTCTCACCGGAACATCAAGGCTTTTCTCCCCTTCACCAGTTCCACCAAGTTCGTCTTCCGCACGTTGATCTTCGTGCTGGCCGTGGCCTTCTACTCCCTGTACACCGTGTTCAAGGGGGAGTGAGGAGGGAGCAGTTCAGGATACTCCTAATACTCTTGTTTTCTGATGATTTATTCTATCTAAGAGATTTTCTACTTAAATCAATAGAACCGCTTATTAATATAGATTTATTTTCAAGGAGGTGATTTTGGGTCTACCGGTGAGGGCGGGGTAGTTTACCCCTAAATCCTCACGTAAAACACTTAAGTTAAAACACTTCACTTTGGTCATGAGACGTTTCATCATAGACTGTGATACCGCGGAGGACGATATCTTCTCCTTCTTTCTCCTTCTGCACGAGGGCGTTAATGTGGAAGGCATTACCGTCGTTGAGGGAAACATATCCTTCCCTGCTGAGGTGAGGAACGCACTCTGGGCCTCTCAGTTCGCCAGGGAGTTCTTCAAGAGAGAGGTTAGGGTCTACCCTGGAATGGACAGGCCTTTGATAAAGGAATTCCGTACTGTGGAAAACGTCCACGGAAGGGGAGGAGTCGGTGATCAGGTACTCACGGCAGACTTAACCCCAGAGAGGAAACACGCAGTGGATTTCATCCTGGAGGCTGCAGACACTTATCCAGGCGAACTTGAGTTCCTTGCAATATCCCCGTTGACCAATTTGGCCATGGCCTACCTTAAGGACAGAACCATCGCTGACAAGATCAAGGCTGTATGGGTCATGGGTGGTACAATATATGGCAGGGGGAACATAACTCCTGCCGCTGAGTATAACCTCTGGGTCGATCCAGACGCTGCCAGGATAGTGTTCAACGGAGGTTTCAATGTGACCATGGTAGCCTGGGACCTCATAACCCAATACACGGTCAATGAGGAGTGGGAGACCATAAGGAAAATGAGGAGTAAGATGGCGGAGCTATACGTTACTTTCTACACCCACTACAGGAACTTCGCGATGACGAAGCAGAGGATGAGGGGCAACCCACACCCAGACCTAATAACTACTGCCATCGCTCTAGACAGTCAGGTAGCTAAGAGGGTAGAGAGGGAATATGTGGATGTGGAGACGTGTGATTGCCTTACGAGGGGAGCCACGGTGATAGACTACCTGGGAGTGTGGGGCAAGACGCCTAACGTCAATGTGGTCTACGAGGTCGACAGGGAGAGGTTTCTCAAACACCTCTTCTCCCTCCTTAATAGGGGTTGAGGAAAGCTAATGTTTACGTCCCTAATCGACTCTACCGAGTGCTTCCCTAGAGATCCGTTCAGCAGTTTCATGACTTTCCCTTAATTACCGCCCTGTTTTCAAGGTAGATCTAATAAGTGCTAATCCGTTTATTGCTAACGTGGGGAAGATCGTTAAAGGTAAATTGATCCTGGAACTTTTGAACGAAATAAATTCATTGCAGCAGTTATGGGACTTTAACGTAACTTAAAGATTTTCATCAGCCCCGGCGGTCCACCTAAATGACGTTCAACGAACCTGAGGAACGCCTCCACACTCCTCAGGTTAAGAGCCCCCACCAGCTCCCTGACGACGTTGGTCATGATGGTGAAGGTCGTGAGGTACCCCTGAAGCCTCTCCCTCCTCCAGAACGAAGAGTCCTCCAGTCCCAGGGCCTTGACGTCCCTTGGAGGTCCTCGATCTCCCACCTCATCCTCCAGGCCTCCTCGATCTCCTCCTCGCTGAGCGAGAGGTCGGTCGTGTAGAGGTACCTGACGTGTGTCCCAGACTCACGTTTATATTCCCGGACTAGCAATTTTACCGTAATCACTCGGTCTCCCAGGGTCAGGTCGGCGTAGTAGAGTCCGGGGGGTAGGTCTCCCACTCGGAGGTGTCCCTCCACCTCCTCGAGGGTCCCCTGGACCGACTCGACCCTGAGGAGCCTCCGGTTGGACTTGAGCTCAGACACCACGTTCTCCTTCACGAGCTTCTCTGACCAGTACCACGAGTCGAAGACGACCCTGGACACGCGGAAGCGCTCCTTGAGCACGTCCAACATCTCCCTGGCCATCTCGATCTTGGTCTTGAACTCGTTGACCATCCCCAAGTCCAACATCTTCCTCACGGCGTAGGGGAAGGCTCCCACCATGAACGTCCTGCCCGTGGAGAGGTCCACTATGGCGACCGTGAGGAGCTTGGCCCTCTCGAACCTCCCGTGGGTGTGGCAGTAGATCCAGTAGTTCCCTTGGGGGCTCACGTCCTTCCCCCTGGAGTACTCCTTGTGGTCCACGGTGTCGTCTATGATTACGGCCACCTGACCCTTCACCAGCCCAGACAGGACCTCCAGTCCCTCCACGCGTCGTCGAGTTCTCCCAACGCCTCCAGCAGGTTTGCGTAGTCCAACCCGAACGTCTCGGCCGCGTTCCTCACGCTGGCCCTCCCACCTACCAGGACCATGAGGACTAGCGCCAACCCGACCTTCCTGCTCCTCCCGTTCCTCCTCACTATGCCCAGGACCTGGTTCACTGCCTTGACCAACCTCTCCTTAGCGTACTCTACCTGTCCCTTTCCGTTCGTCATCTTCATCTTTTCAGCGGGACGACGTCTAAAATTAAAAACTTCTCGCTAATACCGACTTCTTGGTATTACCTCCCTAAGATTCCCATAACTGCTGTAGTGGAATTGGTATTATTTAAAGATTTCTATATTTTTTATACCTATTCTGATAGTGATAAATTCTAGTAGAAATGTATAAGTATAATTAGTAAAGGTTTATCTCGACGAGTTCACATTCTCCTTAAATCCGATCCGGAGTTGAGAATTGACCAGAACTTTCAGCTTCATCATACTAAACTTTAAAAACTTTAAACACGAAAGAGTGATCATGACCGTTAGAACAGGGGAACAATACCTTGAGTCCATAAGGAATCGTTCAAAGGTCGAGATATACGTTATGGGTAAGGAGGTCAAGGACGTCACCACTCATCCCTTCTTGAGACCTTCCGTAATGTCCTTTAAGGCCACATTCGACGCAGCCTGGCAAGAGGATACCAAGGAGTTAGGTAGAGCATGGAGCCCCTTCATAGAGGAGGAGATCAATAGGTTCAATCACATTCACAGGTCCCCTGAGGATCTAGCAGCCAAGGTGAAGCTCCTGAGGAAGTTGAGCCACAAGACTGGGGCCTGTTTCCAGAGGTGTGTAGGGTGGGACTCCCTGAACACCCTTAACATTGTGAGCAACATGATGGCAGCTAAGGGAAAGAGGGAGATGAGGGACAGGTTCGTCGAGTACCTTAAGTTCGTGCAGAAGAGGGATCTGGCCTTGGCTGGTGCCATGACCGACGCAAAGGGGGTCAGAAACCTCAAGCCCAGCCAACAGCCCAACAAGAACGCGTACCTGAGGATAACCGAGGTCACCAAGGATGGAATATACGTCTCAGGCGCAAAGGCCAACATAACCGGAGTCGCTGCCACTGAAGAGATGGTGGTTTTGCCGACCAGGGCCATGGGTCCTGAGGACAAGGACTACGCTGTGGCCTTCGCTCTGCCCACAGACACGGAGGGTGTTAAGATAGTTGTGGGGAGGCAACTGAACGACTCCAGGAGGATGGAGCAGGGGGAAATAGACGCTCTCCCTTACTTCTACAACCATGAGGGGCTGGTCATTTTCGATAACGTCTTCGTACCCATGAACAGGGTGTTTCTGGCCGGAGACTGGGAGTACACCGGGACGTTGGTGGAGATCTTCTCTGCCTATCACAGGCAAGGGTATGGTGGATGCAAGGCCGGATTGGGAGATGTGATAATAGGGGCCTCAGCGGATCTGGCCAAGCAGATAGGAGTGGAGAAAGCGTCGCACGTTCAAGACAAGCTCACGGAGATGATATTCCTGACCGAGACCATGTACTCGGCTGGGATAGCGGCGAGCCTCAACGCAGTTAAGCTCTGTGAGGGCTGTTGGTGGGTCAACCCCATGCATGCCAACGTGACTAAACACCTGGTGGCCAAGTTCCCGGCTCAGATAGCACAGCTCTCCATAGACATAGCTGGAGGGATAGTAGGCACAGCACCCAGCGAATGGGACCTGAAGAACCCCAAGTTGAGGGAATACATCTCCAAGTACCTCCAGGGTGTCGAGGACTACACCGCAGAGGACAGATTGAGGATGGTGAGGTTGATAGAGAACGTGAGTATGGGAGTAGCATTTCAGATAGAGTCAGTGCACGGAGCTGGAAGCCCAGCGGCACAGAGGATAATGTTCAGCAGACTGTACGACCTCAACTACTCTCAAGAGGTAGCCAAGAGTCTCGCAGGTAGGAAGAGTGAGCTCAAATTTACCTCAAAGGCTGAACCGTGGAGGGAGAGTCAGTCGGAGAGCGAGGCCAGGGAATCTGGGCTAAAATGAGGTCTCTACCGGGACGGGTCCTATTCTGTGTTGATAGGAATATTTATTATTTATTTATTAATTTTGTTTTTAATAAGAGTCGGTCTCCCGCACTTGAGTTCGTTCTGCCTGAGTTATTATATCGAGAACGACACGTGGGCCTCGTAGCGTTGAGAACAAAGGAGCTCCACGACTTTCCTATCGCCACGGATTACAGGTGATTGAGGGCTAGGTCCTTGCCTGGTCGGTCAAGGCATTTAATGACTGGAGAAGAAGGGATGAACGGAAGGCAGATGGAACAATTCCTCGGGATCAAGGAACAATACGTAAAAGCAGTGAAGAGGGAACACCTTACCTGGACAGGGCTGAATCCTTTCTCACGTTAATAGAAATCTTTTTATATTTATTTATTATCAACCAATTTTGTGGAGAGACTACTGAGACCTAAGGAGGCTTGCCAACTGCTCAGCATTTCATACTCAACACTCCTACGGTGGATTAGAGAAGGGAAAATAAGGGCAGTAACGACTGAAGGAGGGAAGTATAGGATACCTTACAGCGAGATAAAGAAGTACTTAGAGAGGAGGGAAGAGACGAGGGCTGTAATTTATGCAAGGGTGTCCTCGGCTGACCAGAGGGAAGACTTGGAGAGGCAAGTGAACTACCTAACAAATTACGCAACGGCAAAGGGTTACAAGGTAGTTGAAGTACTGAAAGATATAGCTAACTCCCGGTATTCCGCTTCCACCTGTGAGGCTCATGTACTTCCAACCGGTATACATCACCATGGTTCCCCTGTATCACGGTGACCGATACACGGTCTACATCATGGTAGTTGTCTACCAATTCGTTGAACCTGGGACTTTCGAAGGAAAGTGAAAGATTAAATCCACCACACCACTTAACCTTATGGAACAAGTTCCCTTCTTCGAGGACTTCAAACCAGGTCAAAAGTTTAAGAGCAGAGTAGGAAGGACCATCCTAGACGTAGATAACGTCTGGTTCACTTTATTGACTAACAACAATAACCAGATCCACTTTAACCAAGACTATACATCCAAATTTTACCCTGGTGAGCCCTTTAAGGGGAGATTGGTTGTAAACGGCTTCCTCACGCTAGCGGTGACCGCGGGATTGTTAGTTGAGTACACTAGCACCTCTGGGTTCATGCTGGGGCTGGAGAACGTGAAGTTCCTCAACCCAGTGTTCTCAGGGGATACCATATACGCCGAGGCAGAGGTATTGGAAGTGAGGGAGTCCAGGTCCAGGGAAGGGTTCGGGATAGTGAAGATAAGGACGTGGGGGGTCAACCAAAGGGGAGAGAAGGTAGTGGAGTTCGACAGAATATTCATGGTCAGGAAGAGGAACGCAGTTTGGACTGGTGAGAGAAAAGAGGAAAGAAAGACAGGTAGTTAATAGCGAAGGGTTAGATCGGTCGAGCTCACTGAGCAATCAGACCCCTTTCAAACAGGTCGTTCCCATCTTGCCTCGACCGAAAGTTAAATGGCGTCGTACGTCGGCAATAACTACGCCGAAGTAAAACGGGGAACCGTATCATTCAGCTGGACTCCACGGGAAGGTGAGATCAGGCTGAAACTTAAGCGAGGATCGGTAGGAAGTGCGGAGAACAAGAACTTCCATAAACGGTAGTGGATTCCCACGTCAACCTCATAATTTATATTAATTTTTTCCACATACTATCATGATGAAATCCACCATAATGGATTACAATTTGAGCATCCACAACGTGTTTTGGAGGGCGGAGAAACTTTACCCCGACTCCCAGATAGTTTCCAGGGTACATGAGGGAAAGGTGAGGTATACCTACTCGAAGTTCTCGGAGAGGGTGAGGAGACTATCCGAGTATCTCAGGGAACAGGGAGTCGATTCCTCCAGCGTTGTCGGTACCATAGCTTGGAACACTCACAGACACCTGGAGCTCTACTTCTCCGTTCCACTACTGGGTGGAGTACTGCACACAATAAACGTCAGGTTCCACCCATCGGAGATGGAGTATGTCATAAACTTCGCAGGCGACAAGTTGGTGTTTTACGACGTTGATGTGGAGGAGGTTAAGAAGGTTAGGGCAGAGAAGTCTAAATTCGTGAGGTTGGATGACGAGTTCGACAGGGAGGTCAACTCCCATCCTCCTCTAGACTACTTCCCTGAGGTGGACGAGAGGGAAGGGGCAGTCATGTGCTTCACTTCTGGGACGACCGGTCACCCTAAGGGGGTCGTGTACAGCCATCGTAGCATATTCATTCACTCCCTGTCACTCCTGGCCAAGGAAATCGTGGGGATATCCAGCCAGGACATAGTTATGCCAGTAGTCCCCATGTTTCATATATCTGCCTGGGACGTTCCATTCGCCTCACTGATGACGGGGGCCAAACTTGTCCTTCCAGGTCCTAGACCCGGACCGGATCACCTGGCCTCGCTCATAAGGGAGGAAGGTGTCACAGTGGCCATAGGGGCGCCCACAGTCTGGATAAACTTACTGGACTACTTGAGGAGGGAGAAGATAGATCTCCCATCACTTAAGGTGGTCGTTACTGGTGGGGCAGAACCACCCAAGGGATTAATCAAGGGGTTACGGGAACTGGGGATAAGGACGTATCACGCCTGGGGAATGACGGAGACTGAGGCTATCACGACCGTGAACCAGAGCGAGAATATAGAGGAGCTGAGTAGGCAGGGTAAAGTCATGCCGGGCATAGAGGTTAAGATTGTGGACCCATCAGGTAACGAGATCCCGTGGGACGGTAAGTCCTGGGGGGAGCTCGTCATAAGGGGAGCCTGGGTTACTGGAGAATATTTCAATTCTCCTGAGAAGACCAGGGACAGCTTCTTGACTCTGGAGGGTAAGAGGTGGTTCAGGACCGGGGATGTGGTCGTGTTAGACCCGAAGGGCAGTATCAAGGTGGTGGACAGAGCCAAGGATCTGATAAAGAGCGGTGGAGAGTGGATCTCATCAGTTGACTTGGAGAACGCCATAATGACCTATGAGCCCGTACTGGAGGCCGCAGTTGTTGGAGTCCCCGACCTCAAGTGGGGGGAGAGACCCGTAGCGCTGGTCGTGCTGAGGCAGGAGTACAGGGGAAAGGTCGGCAAGGAGGACGTGTTGAAGTACCTCGAGTCAATGAACAGATTCCCCAAGTGGTGGCTCCCAGATGAGGTGATATTTGTGGACTCAATTCCAAAGACGAGCACGGGGAAGCTGGACAAGAAAGTCCTCAGGACGACCATCAAGGGGAGGATGAGAGCATGAGAAGCAAGGAACAGTACCTCTCCTCCCTCTCAGACGGAAGGGAGGTTTACTACAGGGGTAAGAGAGTGCACAATGTAGCTGATCACCAAGTGCTGAGGATCTCGGCCTTACACTCAGCGAAACTTTACGACATGAAGGACAGGATAGTAAAGGATGGGGGTGAGGAGATCAGTGCATACCTGAAGGTACCCAGGGGATCTGGGGATCTCCTTCAGAGGCACAAGGTGATATATGATCACACCACCGCCTGTAACGGAATCTTCAACATATCTCAGGCCATAGGTAGCGACGCCATATTCGCGCTCATGGTGGTCTCAGCTAAGGTGGACAGGGAGACAGGTTCCTCCTATCACGAGAGGGTTAGGAGGTTCTGGGAGTATGTGGCCAAGAACGATCTAACCATGGCCACTGCCCAAACTGACGTCAAGGGAGACAGGACCAAGAGACCCTCCCAGCAGAGTGACTTAGACATGTACGTGAGGATAGTGGAGAGGAGACAGGACGGCATAGTGGTCAGGGGAGCTAAGGCTCACACGACACAGGCAGCAGTAGCGGACGAGATATTGGTGATCCCCACCAGGGCCATGACCCAGGAGGACAAGGACTTCGCCGTAGCTTTCTCTGTTCCCGCGAGCACTAAAGGTCTCAAGATGATCGTCAGGCCCATAGATGAAGTGGAGGGAAACTCTTCCTCCCTCCTGAGCAAGGTAGACCACGAGCACGAGACCCTCACCATCTTCGATGACGTTTTCGTTCCCTGGGATAGGGTGTTCATGGCTGGAGAGTACAAGTACGCCGGTGCCTTGGCCAACCTCTTCGCCACTTTCCACAGGTTCACGGCCGTCTCATACAGGGCCTCCATGGCCAACCTCTTCCTAGGAGCTGCGAGCCTCGTGGCTAAGGCCAACGGTATTCAGGACGCCAGGCACGTGAAGGAGGATCTACTCACTATCCTGAGTTATAAGGAATTCCTTAGAATGAGTGCCATATCAGCTGCCAACGAGCCCTTGATAGACGAAGGCGTGGCAATTCCGAACCCGCTCTACACCAACTTGGGTAAGCTCTACACCAACACCCACTTCCACGAGGTAGTCAAGAGTCTCATAGATGTGGCGGGAGGAATAATATCCACCATGCCTTCAGAGGAGGACCTGAGAAACCCTGAGGAGAGGGATATGATATTTAAGTACCTGAGGGGGGCAGAGCCAGGTCAACGCAGGGTTCAACTCCTTAAGCTCGTCAAGGAGTTGGCATCAAGTAGCCTCACAGGATACTGGTTGACCATGATGCTCCATGCCGAGGGATCAGTTGAGGCCAGCAAGATAGCCTTACTGAGGGAGTACGATCTCAGGGAGGCCGAGGAGATGGTGGAGAAGATATTGGACCAGTCTAAAGGTTAGCCGTCGTAATTTCCCTAAGGGAGTTTGAGTAGCGGTTATGTGACTTCCTCTTAACTACCGCCCTGCTTTCAAGGGAGATCTAACACTGCTATTTGAGCTTCACAGGATTTCATGAATTTGTATCCAATCCTCAGCTCTCGGGCTTAACCGGAGTCAGCACAGGACGAGGGCAATAAGTTCATGGTGAACTTGCGGTCTTAACCCAAACTGACGGACTCGATCGAGTTGAAGGCCCAGAAGTACATACGAAAGCTTATGACGCCGTCAAGTATGACACCTCCAAGGACTGGCCACGACGTAGAAGTTGAGAGACGAAATAGGGGGTAGTTCACCCCCACAGACTCGACCTGAGCAGTGTTTACCCGCGGCGCTACTTACCTTCTTTAACCACTTTTAATTCCGCCACTGGCACCCCTGCTGAGGGATCATACACAGTCACCCTCAGATCATTGGGGTTAGTCGAGGGAAACTTCAATACTCATCCAACTTCTCCCATCCTCGTGAGCAGTGCCCGTCATCGGTTGGGAGATCGTCAAGAGAGAATTCTTGGGTAATACTACATGAACATGACCGACGTCAAAACGATATTTAGAAAATTGAAAATAACGAGTAGTTACGTGAAAGAGTTACAGTCTTCCACAACTCCCATGATCACTAATTACTTTTCGAGATGAGATTATCGCATGAGAATCCCAAACAGCCACGTGTTTACAGAAAGTAAACTATTTAATTCCATAGGTTTACACCCTATTGTGGGCAAGAGCGTAGTGATTTCGGTAAGGATCCCAGAGGAGTTAAAGGAAGAGTTGGAAAAGTGGAACATCGACGAGGCAGAAGTTATAAGGAGAGCTTTAACAAACGAAGTAAAGAAGGTTAAGGCTAAAGAGTTAGAGAAGGAAGTGAAGGAGATTAAGGACGTGATAAGTAAAATATCTGTGGAGGAAGTGACTAAGGAAATTAGAGAGGACAGAGATAGTAGATGAGTTACGTTTTTGATTCTTCATCAATTTATGTTCTGTTAGGGAAAGGTAAAATTAGCATTTTAGGAGGGAATTATACAACTTTTCTGGCCAAGTTCGAATTAGGAAACATAGTTTGGAAGGAAGTGTTACTTCATAGGAGGATAAGCGAGGAAGAAGGACTAAGGCTTATCTCATTTATTTCCAAGCTGTTGAGTGCTATGAACTTAGAGGACATAGATAGCGTAGAAGTCGAGAAGGTCGCAGTAGATTATGGAATAACGTTTTACGATGCCTCTTATGTGTGGTTGGCGATGAGCCTTGATTTGCCTCTGGTGAGTGATGACATCAAACTTAGGAATTCGTTGAAAGACAAGAAGAAATTAAAAGTTCTGTCCTCAGAGGATATAAAAATGGGAGAGCTGTAATAGATTTGTCCTTTAAACTAGAAAATCTAAGGGTATATAAAGCAGCCTAGAAGTGTTTCAATAACAGCGGTTATGGAAATCTTAGGGAGGTAATACCGGAAAGTCGGTATTGGCGAGAATTCTAACGTCCAAATCCAGGGGATTTTTCCCATAAGTGCGACATGGGATTTCCAGCTTGAGGAGAAATTATGGGACTTTCCCTCAAATATGATCTCATGATCAAGGTAAACCTAATAACTGTTATTTAGGAATTTTTGTCTAAGACCGTGAATTAACCGGGGAGTTAATTGTGCTTGAGCACTTCCCTCAGTTCATGTAACACTGTAACGTCGTCAAGAGTGGAAATGTCCCCCGGGTTTTCTCCCCTAATTAAGGCCCTTATCAACCTCCTCATGATCTTTCCGCTCTTGGTCTTGGGAAGCCTGCTGGCGAAAACCACCCTATCAACTAGGAATCCGGAGTTCCTCAGGTAACTCTTCAGATCTTCAGCCAGCGTCTCGTTCGCTGTCACTCCTTTCCTAGGAACCACGATGAGCAATATGCCTTCCCCATCCACCTTTGGGTAGCCCACTGCACAGGCCTCGGCTACGGAGGGATGGGTGACCACCACACTCTCCACCTCCATCGTACCTATCCTCTCCCCCTTCTGTATCACATCGTCAGCCCTCCCCAACACGAACAGGTAACCCTGCGTGTCATGGTACCCGTAATCCCCTGTATAGAAGTACCCAGGGAACCTAGACCAATAGGTCTTCAGGAACCTCTCATTGTCGGGATCGTTGTGCATCCTGGCCAGTGCCGGGGAGATCGGCCTTATCACGATGTAGCCTTTCTTCCCGGATCCCAGGGGCCTCCCGTCATCGTCGAGTATGTGGTACTCCGATCCAGGGAACATGACCCCTGCACTCCCCGGTTTGTACGGGATCTCCCCCACTCCCCAGGGAGTCCCGGCTATGGGGAAGAGGTGCTCCGTCATCCAATAGGCGTCACCTATGTAGACGTGCGGAAGCCTCTGTCTGAGCCAATACCAAGCTCCGACGTTGAGAGGTTCTCCCGTGTTCAGGATCAGCCTCAAGGAGGACGTATCGCCAGACACCGACTCGTCCCCTAGGGACTTGAGCGTATACAACGTGGTCGTGGAACTCCACACCAAGTTCACTCCGAACCTCTCAACGACCCTCACGAAGGTGTCAGGCCTGTGACCGACGAATCCCTCAAATAGGACAGCCGTGAGGCCCATGACCGGAATGACGTATAGGTTTGCCATGGGCCACACTGGCCACCCCAGCTCAGATATGGTCCACCACACCTCCCCCCTCCTGGGGTTCATCAGAGCCCTGAAGGCCCAGTTCAACGCAACGAGGTAACCTCCGGTGCTCTGTTCCAGTCCCTTAGGTCTCCCGGTAGTTCCGGAGGTGTAGTAGATTGTGCTGGGGGAGTTAGACTCCACCGGCACAGGTCTCACCTCAACCTTCCCCCTGGAGTAGACGTCGTTGTAGTCCACCTCGCCCTTCTCCAGGTCGTGGGAGTCCCTCTTTCCCCTCCCCACGACCAGGACCTTCTCCACTTGGGTGCCCTTGGAGAGTGCCCTCCTGGCCATGGAGGTTATGTCTATCTCTTTACCGTTCCTGACGGTCCTAGTTGCCAGGATCAACAGTTTACTCCCGGCATCGTTGAGCCTGTACGCCAACGTGTCCTCGCTCAGGCCTATGTAATGGATGACCAGCACTGCCCCTAACCTGTGCACAGCCAACGAGAAGAACACCGCCTCAGGCACGCTTGGCATTATCAGGGATACCGTGTCTCCCTTCCTGATCCCCATCTCCCTCAGGACGTAGGAGGCCCTGTTGACCTCGTTCCAGAGTTCCCTATAGGAGATGGCCCTCTCCTCTCCCGCCTCGTTGGTCCAATAGAAGGCCACCCTCTCGGGCTCATCGAGGTTCCTGTCCACGGCATTGAAGGAAATGTTCAGCGTGCCTCCAGAGTACCAAGAGGCGTTAGGCGGTTCTCCCTCAATCACCGTCCTAGGCCTCTTGAACCAGGTCAAACAGGAGGCCATCTCCCCCCAGAACTTCGGTAGACCCAAAATCGTATTATGAAAAATAATTCTGGCAGTATAATATCGACTCATAGCGAATAACAGGATTTATAAGAGTATTAAGAATTCAGTTGAAGAAAGGTTTAAGGTGAGGGAGAT
>NZ_JH597761.1:73605-101953 GCF_000243315.1 Metallosphaera yellowstonensis MK1
TATGAAAATATTTCTGGTAGGATAATATCGAATTTATAAAAGATAAAGAAATTTATAAGAGTATTAAGAATTCAGTTGAAGAAAGGTTTAAGGTGAGGGAGATGTGGTATTACCACGTGAGTAAGTGAGATGGTAACACCGGTACTCCCTCACCAAAACAACCTTCAACAAATAGGATATAAATTACTTTCCGTGCTGAACTTCAAGGGAAAGAAAGGGGAAGAGGTGGCGAGAACCCTCATCTCAGCGTGTTTATGGAACGATTCAGTAGAGAACAAGTCGAGGGCGTACGGCGTGTCCCCACAGACCGTGAGGAATTACGTGGAGGAGCAAGGGGTGGAAGTGGTGGAAAAGCTGTTGGAACAAGTGAGGAAAATGTCCTTGGAGACGCTGAAGGGAGTAAGGGAGATAGACCTCTCAATAGACTGGACGACCAAGACCTGGTACGGGAGACCGGTGGAGGGGCTCGGGGAGTTCGGAGGAGGGAAACTCTTGGAACTACGCAACTGCGACGACAAAGTTTGACGGGAAAGTGCTCCTACTAGCTTTCGTCACTCAAGTGAACGGGATGACCAAGGATGAGGTCGTGAAGGCCCTCGTGGAGCAAGTCGTCGCCATGGGGTTCAAGGTAAGGTTGATGACTCTCGACGCTGGTTTCTACACGATTGACGTGCTCAACTTCGTTTCGCAGTTCAAGTACGTAATTGCCGTCCCTGTTGGTGATGTTAAGGTCTACGAGGAGTTCGACGGCGAGTACGAGACGAACAGTAAGAGGCACAGGAGGGACGAGCAGGTCAAGTTCAGGCTCCTCGTGTACAGCAAGGAGAAGGTCAGGAGAAAGAAGAGGACTCTAGTTTACTTCGCTAGGGCTACGAACCTCGACCTACCGAAGGGGAGGTGTTGAAGTTGTACAACAAGGTGAGGGGTCCCATAGAGACCTCTTACCGGAACATCAAGGCTTTTCTCCCATTCACCAGTTCCACCAAGTTCGTCTTCCGCACGTTGATCTTCGTGCTGGCCGTGGTCCTCTACTCCCTGTACACCGTGTTCAAGGGGGAGGTGAGGAGGGAGGAGTTCAGGTTACTCCTAATACTCTTGTTTTCTGATGATTTATTCAATCTAAGAGATTTTCTACTTAAATCAATAGGACCGCTTATTAATAATATAGATTTATTTTCAAGGAGGTGATTTTGGGTCTACCGAACTTGGAGGGGTTCCTCCTGGCCCTCAAGGACATCCTCTTGACCGAGGATAATCCGTAACTCTCCCAAGCCTTCATATATTAAATAAAGATTGTAAAGTTAATATACTTTGACTTTCAAATCGCGATTATTTTGAGTGAAAAGGGAGGCATCCCACTTCAGTTCGGTGGGTGTGTGTTTTGTGTACCCGTTCAAATTTTAGATGTCAGGCTCATTGGACGACTTAAAATTCGAAATTATAGGTCAATTTGAAAGAAGGTAACGTAAACCCTAAATAAAAATTGAAGTAGCACACAAAGCAGTGCGGGTGAGTGAGTCAAGTCCTCACGTTCTTGTTCTTATGTTTAGGTAACGGCGTGAGGTCACGGCAGTTACGGGACTCTTTAACTAAGGACTCATGTTATAGGACAGCAGTTACGGGATTTTTCGTCAGGCGACGCCCCAAAGTCAAGGCGATATCTAATAACTGCTGACAGGAGAAAGTTGACGGCCCCCAGAGTTGATTAGGGACTGTAGTTCGGATCAAAGTCGAGACCTGGGACTCCCCTGAAACTTCAAGCCCTCGAGACGTTCACTTAAACCCCTCAGTCCTTGGGGCAACTCTTTGCATCGGGAAGTGGCTCGCCGAGCCCTCACGGAGGAGACCTGGGTCTCGAACTCCCACAAATCAGGTTCAAGAATCACGCTCAGTTGTAGCTCTTCCACCGCCTGCTCGCCTCAGTCCCGAACTCCCTCATCCCCGGTGCCTCAAAAGTCGTAATTCGCCGATAACCTTCACCTCCCCACTACCTTCCTGACGTTCTTGTCGAAGGGCGGGTGTATGACTCCCTTCTCAGTTATAATGGCAGTGATGTACCTGGGAGGGGTGACGTCAAACACAGGGTTGTACACCTTCACTCTCTCAGGGGCTATGGGCACACCCCTCACCGTCCTCACCTCGTTGGGATCCCTCTCCTCTATCTCCACCTCCTCCACTCTGCTCTTCAGGTCAAACGTGGAGACCGGGGCCAAGACGTAAAAGGGTATCCCAAGCTCGTGGGCTATCACAGCCTCCTTGAACGTCCCTATCTTGTTGAAGACGTGACCGTCACTCAGGATCCTGTCAGCTCCCACCATGACGTGTTGTACCATCCCCCTGTACATCACTAACCCCACGGCTGTGTCGGTGACTAGGGTCACGGGTATGTTGTCGGCCATGAGTTCGTAAACCGTGAGTCTACTGCCCTGTAGCCAAGGCCTAGTCTCGGGAGCTATGACCGAGACCTTCATCCCCAGGGCGTGGGCCACCCTCACGGGAGCTAGTGCCGTACCCAGGCCCGTCCCTGTTGCCAACCCGCCGGCGTTACACTGGGTCAGCACAGTGTCCCCGTCGTTCAGCCTCTCCGCCCCGTAGAGGCCCATCTGGAGCTCTGCGTCCAGTTCGTCCTGGAATATCCTTCCGGCCTCGTCCTTCAGGGCCACAAGCAACTCGCTCACGTTCCTAACCTTCCCGTCCTGGATGGCCTCCTTGGATAGGTTCAGCATGTGAGAGGTGGCCCAACTTAGGTTGACCGCAGTCGGCCTGGCCCTGTCTAGCACCTGCTTGGCGTTGGAGAGCACCCTCAAGGCCTCCTCCAGGGTGTTGGGGTTCCTGGAAGTCAGGGCCAGGACCATACCGTACGCTGCCGTGATGCCTATGGCCGGAGCACCCCTCACCTTCATGGACTTTATTGCAGAGGCAACTTCCTCAGGATCCTTCAGGGTCACGTAGGTCGTCTGGAAGGGCAGGGCCGACTGATCCAGGAGTACCAGGGTGTTGTTGGAGTCCTCCCATTGGATGGGCCTCAACTTGGGTTTGAAAAGTTCTCTGAGCTCTTGAAGGGAGACCTTCATGGATTTAACTACTTCTGGTCAACTATATTTTTAACCGCTCATGATCTCACAGGAGCTTAGGGCTGCAGGACTACGGGAGAGGAAAGGACACTCTTCATGAGGACTATCTAGTGTTAGGTTGCACTTGAGGAGATCTCAACTTCTCCTCAGGTATCTCATCGCCGAAGTTTTCGAAGTTTAGACTATAGCACTTTCACGTAACTTTTAAATACTTCTAGTTACTTTTAATTACTGTGGAGAGGTATCTAACACCTAGTGAGGTTGCTGAAATATTCGGCATGAGTAGGAGTGGTGTTATTAAGTAAGGGAGGGGAAGATAAAGGCTGTTGAGGTTAACGGTAGGTGGAGAATACCTTACAGCGAAATTGATTGTTGTCCGGCGGTGGAAGGGTTAAACAAGTAGCGATTTACGCTCGAGTTTCACCAACGCAAAGGGACGACTTGGAGAGGCAGTTGGGCGCACTGAGAGAACGGGTTAGGAAAACTCTCGGAGGAGTGAGTGTGATAGAAGAAGGATATAGGTTCCGGATTGAAAGAGGATAGGGGAGGGTTAAAGAAGTTAATAGAATTAGCCAAGAGGAGGCAAATTGACGCAGTTGTAGTAGCTTATAAGGACAGGCTAACACGTTTCGGCTTCGAATACCTCGTAGAGTTATTCAAAGCTTACGGAGTAAACGTTGTTGTGGCTTTCCAAGATGATAAGGATCACACGCAGGAGCTAGTGGAGGACTTCGTAGAAATCGTCAAGTCATTCGCCTCTAGAATTTACGGCCAAGAGTATGAGAAGGTGGTAAAATGTGTTGAAAACGTTGAAAAGGACGGTTAAACTAGAGGGC
The DNA here is from genome assembly GCF_000243315.1 of Metallosphaera yellowstonensis MK1. Taxonomy (GTDB): domain Archaea; phylum Thermoproteota; class Thermoprotei_A; order Sulfolobales; family Sulfolobaceae; genus Metallosphaera; species Metallosphaera yellowstonensis. The sequence continues at coordinate 77,516 of NZ_JH597761.1, forward strand.
GACTTCTTGAACGAGTGGAAATACCGCGTTCTTAGAGAGGTTGAGGAACATCAGAGGAAGATCGTTAACGAAATGATTGGGGTAATCCTATCAAAGCGCTTACAGACCACTAGGAAGAAGTTGCACGAGAGATTTTACAATCATTATAAGGAGAAGTACCCCTTCTTACCTTCAAGGGTTATTGAAGGTTCTTATATCGTTGCTGGAAGGATTGTTAAGAGTTTCAGGGAGAGGAGGAAGAGAGGGTTAACGAGGAAGGATAAACCGGAGTACAAGAGGGTTATGATCACTATTCCTAACATGGTTAATTGGAGGTTTAACAAGGTTTCTGTCACCGTCCTAACCCACAAGGGTTGGGTCGAGATTCCCCTCATGGTAACTAGACAGCTTATTCGTTACTTGCATGAGAGTTGGAGGGTTTCGCAAGAGCTTAAGCTGAGGTTAGTGGGTAGGAAAGTCCTAGTTTGGTTGACTTTTGAGAAGGAGGTTGAGGTTGAAACGAAAGACGGCAATCATATCTCTATTGACGTTAATGAGAATAACGTCACGGTAGCAGTCTTTGAGGGTTTTAAACTCAAGGAGTTGAGGAGATATGAGACTGGGTTAGGGAGGGTCGTGGTTAATTACTCCTTGAGGAGGGAGGAGATTACTAAAGGACACTCAACTAAGGACGAACTGGTTAAGAAGAAGTTGAGGAAATTAAGGGAGAGGGAGAGGAAAATTGACGTGTTGAGGAAGACTGTAAAGAGGATAACAGAGCTTGCTAGGAGCTTAAGTGCCAAAGTCGTAGTAGGTAAGTTTTCCTCAAGGTCTAAGGAGAAGATGGAGAGCGATAAAAATGATAAGCTTAGGCATAGGATTCACCAGTGGAGTGTTGTTAAACTCGTGGATATGTTGAAAACTCAGCCGATAGAGGTTGCGGAGGTTTCTGAGTCCTACACTTCCTCTATCAACCCGTTTAACGGTGAGAAGTTGAAGAAGAGAAAGCAGGTAGTTGAGAGAGTTATCAAAGTTTTTAACCCCTACCTGATGACGGGCTCTGCTCACGAGGGTGGGGGTGTAAAAGTACTGAAGGTGAACGCTAGGTACCTGGAAAGCGGTGAAGTTCTTTTGGAGAGGGATTCTATTGCTCCCCTTAACTTGGCAAGGAAGGTGGATGGGAGGGTAGTGGTGTTTCCCTCGACTAGCCCCAATGAGTTAAGGGTGACCCTGTATGATCCCTTAAGAGGGGTGCCCGTGGTGGAATTAGAAGTAATTAAAAGTAAGGAAAAGTTACGCCACGGGTAAACACTTTCGAGAATGAGCACAAGTGTCGGTCTCGCCCTTTATCCACTAGGATGGAGAAATCCTTATTATAAACGATTAGCTCTGTTACACGTTTGTCACTCATGGGAAAGTCTAGGTACCTGCTCCTCGGGTTCGTTATCATGTGCTTCAACTCCCTCTATCAGTACTCCTGGAACCTCCTGGAGCCTCTCTTCCGGACAGGCTTCTCTGCCAGTTTGGTTCAGGTGGAACTGGGATTCACCCTCTTCACAATTTCCTCGACCCTCACCCAACCCTTGGGAGGATACGTGGCAGATAGGGAGGGGCCCAAGAGGGTGGGGATAATAGCGTCAATGCTGTCCGCCCTAGGCTTCCTGGGGACTAGCTTCTCCAACGACCTGTCCCAGTTCTACGTTGCCTGGACTTTAGGGAGCGTCGGGGAGGGCATACTCTACAGTATAGCAGCTAACTTAGCGGTAAAGTGGTTCAGGGAGAGGAGGGGGTTAGCCACGGGCATGGTGACTTTAGGTTTCGGCCTCGGAGCTACGCTGGCCAACCCTTTTTTGGCACAGGTTAGCACCTTTAGAGAGGCCACGTTACCCATAGGTTTGACCGAAGTAGTGTCACTCCCCCTCCTGCTCTACTTCTCAGACTACCCTAAGGGCATGGAGACCGGCAGGACTCCCCTGGAGTTGCTGAAAACCTCTGACTGGTGGCTGATATATTTCTCATACATCTTCGTAAACGTACCCATCCTGGTGTACTCCTCTTCTCTCGTGGAGATAGCCTCCCCTTTACCCCGTGGAGAACTCGTACTGCTCCTCTCCCTCTTCCCCCTAGTGAGCGGTGTCGGCAGACCGATCCTGGGATACCTCTCCGACCTAATGGGCAGGATCAGGACTGCCGTGATGGTGCAGGTCGTCATAGCCCTCGGTTTCTCCCTGGTCATATGGAACCTCGTGTTCCCCTCGGTCATCGTGGTGGGCCTCTTCAGTGGGTCAACCCTCCCCATTTACTTCTCCTTGGTGGGGGACCTCTTTGGGGTCAAGTATTCTACCTCCAACAACGCCCTACTCTACACGGGTAAGGCAGTGATTGGAGTGTTGGGCGGAGTAGTGTTCGCCTACCTCTACTCCTCCAGTCCCTCCACAGCATTAGTTTACGTCCTGGGTTGCGTGATTTTGGGTACGCTCCTGTTCCTGGTCTTGATAGCCAAGAACAGAATGAGGGTGGGCAAGCACTCGGCTACCTCAGGACAGGGGAAGAAAGGAGGCTAGGAAAGGACGTGATAAGTCAACATCAGCCTAGCTCCTAGGTGGTGAGGATGTCAGCACTGATATCGAGACTTTCAAACTGTCAACATGGCCGTGATCGGAATGATGACGAATTGAAAAATCGCTTGACTCCCTGATATGTAAACGTTCCTCGTCCCCAACGTCAATATCTTGTCGGTATCAGGTTTACTCTTCCTAACCTCTAGGTATATTCTCACCTCGTTGGGCATAATTATATCGAACCCTTGGATTGGGCGATTCAGGACTCCATTGCGATTTCTATTTGTTTCTATAGAATGAAAGTGACTTAATTGATCCTACGTCAGTACAAGAAAAGGGGACGAGCGCTAGGCCATACCACGAGGTGTCCAATCACGTGGTGACCGCGCTCCTCCTTGAGGTAGTTGGGGAGGACGCGCCATTAAATGAATGAGATGGAGAGGAGGGCCCTGGAGGAGGCGCAGAGGAGCAGTTGTGGGACTTTCCCTTAAATATCGCCCTGTAATCAAGGTAAAATCTGATAACTGCTGCGCAGAGGACCTCCCCCAGGTACGCCAGGTACAGGTTCCTGAGGGGGTTCAGGGTCTCCCTCCGGGGGGTCGTGTACGGGCTGGAGTGGGTCACGGTGAGCTTGCCCGTGCTGTACAGGGGAGAAGTCGCTCAGGGAGGAGAGGCTGGCGCTAAGGGCCCTCCTCCTGCCCGTGTTGGGAACGCCGAGCTCTAAACCCAGGAGCTGGAGGTGAGGGGACTTCAAGTACGTGATCGTGGACGGGAAATACGTGAAGTTGAGGGGAGGAAGGAAGGGGGTGCTCCCGATCGCGTTGGGACTCACGGAGGACGGTGTGAGGGCCGTGCTGGACGTGGTCCTGACCGGGGAAGAGGACGTCGTGAGCTACTGGGACCTCCTGGTGAGGCTATGGAGGTACAACCTCACCGTCGTTGTAGCTGACGGGGTGAAGGCCGTGGAGGAGGCCATCTCCCGCTCCTGGATCCAGGTCGCGAGGCAGACCTGCCTGGTCCACCTCAAACGAAGCAGGAGGGTGAGGGACGCACTTGACTCCTCTCCCTTGCCGAGTCCGTCCCCACCCGGGGCTTTCCCCCCTCTCCTACCTCTTTGCCCCCAGGGAGGCCCCTCCTCGAACAACCCGACCAGCCCTTCAACTCCCTCCCGGAGAGTTCGGCAAGTGCCACTCCCCCTGGAGGACCGCCCGGGCCATGGCCCTCAACTACAACCTCTCCACCTGTTATCTCATTCTTGTAATATTACAAGAACCCTTATTTCTTCGTGAAATGATCAAATATATTCACAGCAGTTATGGGATTTCTCGTTATGTGTAGCCTTGAAGTCAAGGCGAAATCTAATAACTGCTGTAATGAAGACGAGTGTAACTTAATGAAAACGTAGGGATAAACTGTAGCTTACACAAGGGTAGTCAACAAGCTCACCACTAGAGCCAAGGTCCCCAGTGAGAAGTCCAGTAAGTATACCCTCTTCGTCTTAGCTATCCTCAACAGGAGCCCAATAACCAATAGACCTGTCATCATGGAGCTCATCAGCGCTAAAAGTATACCCTCTTGCCCTATCTGATTGGCCACGCGACTCAGGGAGTAGTCGCTGAATAATAAGGTAGTCGCCACAGCGCCTAACGCAGCTGGTATGTAGGCTAGGTAAGAGTACCTGAAGGCGTCCTCGGGCTTGATCCCCAGGAGGAGCATCGTGGAGACGGTCATTCCGGACCTGCTCACGCCGGGCAGGGCAGCTAAACCCTGTGCTAAACCCACTAGCACGGCTTCCCTCAACCTCATCTCCCTAAAGCCCCTCAGGGACTTCCTGGAGTACCTTATGTAAAACCCGTTACCTATCAGCACAACGCCTAGTACGATCATGGGGATCCCTGGGTTATACGCGCCCTCCAACAGCCTGTCCGACAATACGTAGAGGGGCACTCCCACCAGGCCCGTCACCACGGTCACGACCAGGAGGAAGGTCAGCGTGAACCTGTCCCTGAGGGCCTTGACCACGTCCGTCCTGAAGTAGACCAACGCCGAACCCACGGAGCCCATCTCCATGAAGAGTCCGAAACTGTACGCGACGGAGAGGGATATCCCGAGAAGGTAATGTGACACCAAGATCTCCTGGGTCTTACTGCTTATGGGTAACCACTCTGATACCCCCTGCACTATGCCCAGGATCAATGGAACAAAGTTCAAGTCATCACCCCAACGCTAGAGCCACCTCTAGGCCCAGTGTGAAGATCATCAGGTCGTGAAAGGGTAGAGTCCCCACAAGGATGAGTGAGGCCAACCACGGTACCCTCCTCCCAAGGAACGAGGTGAGGACTGGTACCAGGAAGGCCACGGCCAGGATCGGTCTGTCCCAGTTTAAGAGGGCGAGGCAGGCCGAGGTCAGCAAGATGAAGAGCCTCATGGTTTTCCCACTCTGAGCTTTAACTAAATAAGAATATTGAATATATTCTATTTAGTACAACATAGGGTCAAGATACCTATGTATTCTATATAGGGACCAAACAGCAGTCCTTGAGAACTAGCCTTACTAAGGATCATGGAGGGGTTAAAAATCGAGAGTGGACTTGACCTGCAGTTGTAGAGGACACCGCGTCATCCTGCCCTCAGAAAGGTCGCTGGAGGAACGTATCTCGGATCCATGCCACTTCTCACTCAAATGGGTCATAGCAGAGCACTCACCGTGTCAGGTCCCCCAGGTCTCCTTTCTCCAGGATCTCCCTCCTATTGGACACGTTGACCTTGTTGTAGATCGCTTCGTTCAGTTTTTCGAGTTCCTCTCCTGGCCTGTTGACGGCAAGATAACCTTGGACGGTCCCTCCCTTGACGTATATGGCCACGAACGAGGCCTCCTCTAACTTCCCCCTCAATACGTAGTCGTCATAGTCCGTGGTCTCCCCTGCGGACTCTATGTGAAGGTCGAATATGTCAGACCAGACCGTGGACAGGAAGTCGTAAACCTCCCTCCCCCCTCGCATGTTCCTGGCAGCGAGCCTCCCTGTGTACTCGGCGTTGTTCCAGTGCTCAATCCTCTTCCTCTTACCTGATGTCGGGTCCAGTATGTTAGCCACATCTCCTGACGCGTAAACTCCCCTCATGCTGGTCTCCAGGAACTGATCCACCACAATTCCGTTCTCTACCTTGATGCCGCTCTGTTGAGCTACCTCTACGTTTGGAGTTATTCCAACTGCAACTAGAACCATGCTCGCCTCGAGGGTCATCCCCCCTTGAAGTCTCACCGCCTCCACTTTCCCCCTCCCCTGGAACTCCCTCACCGTGTCTCCAGTTATCACAGTCACGCCTCTCTTCTCCAGGTAGGACTGCACGAACCTTGAAACCTTCTCCTCAACAAAGGTAGACCATATGTAGGGCCTCGCCTCGATAACTATGGGTCTCAATCCGAGCCTCGCTATGCTCGAGGCTACCTCCACTCCGATGAACCCTCCGCCCACTATCACGGGTCTCTTGCCCATCCCGTCCCTTATGGACTTAGCGTCGTCCAAAGTCCTGAGGTAGTGAACTCCCTTCAAGTCCTCCCCAGGCGCGTTGAGTCTCCTGGGTCTTCCGCCAGTCGAGAGCAAGGCCTTGGAAAATTTGATCACGTTACCGTTGTCCAGGAAGGCCTCCCCTTCCTTCAAGTCTACCACCTTTCTCTCCTTGAGGAACGTTATCCCAGAGTACGCCTCCTCTCCTTCGAAGAAGGGTTCTCCGGTCTCTCCCCTCATATACTCCTTGGAGAGCGGAGGTCTGTCGTATGGATAATACCTATCCTCAGTCACCATGCAGACCTTCACATTTGGGTTCTGGGAGAGGAGCTCCTTGAGTGCGAAGTAGCCCGAAACTCCGCTCCCCACTATGAGGTAGTCTACCTGGAGTGAAGACATAGGTATAATATGGAGAGCACGAATAAATGTCCAAGATTAAACCGAGTTACCTTCGAAGGTGTTTTGACCCACTCATCACGATAGAAAATCTTTGGTGATTTTCTAGTTCAGATTTCCCCATAATAGTGAGGCCTACCATATAAATACCATCTCCCCGGTAATACTTCCTAGTACTTCCTTGAGGAAGAGGACGTTCCGAATCGAGTCTCTCCCTATGAATTGTAAGTATTATCATTGGTAATTTATAAGTCGTGGGACGGGGGATTATTCCTGTGACATTTCAGAAAACGCTTCAAACGCACCATCGGTCAAGACGTGTGAATTTCCTAAGCCTAATTGAGCCTGACTCAGGAACGGGATAGTGCGGAGGGGGTGAACTTCTTGATTTGTCCAGTCTGCGGGACACCAGACGTTATCTTCGACTCGGAGAGGGCCCAATACGTCTGCGGAAGCAAGGGAATAGTCATAGAGGAGAACATCGCAGACCTGGGACCTGAGTGGAGGAACTTTGAGGATGAGACGATGAGGATTAGGGCAGGTCCTCCCGTGACCTTCACGGTTCACACAGAGGGCTTCGGGACGATCGTGGGGACGGGAAACTGGACGAGAAAGCAAAAGCTTAGGACTCTACAGAACAAGAGCAGGGTATCATCCAAGGAGAGAAAGAAGGTGACCTACCTGACTTCGTTGAACAGGATAGCCGGGAAGCTTAACCTCCCCAGACCGGTGAGGGAAACGGCTGGGATGATCGTAAAGATACTCGTGGAGGCGGGACTGGCCAAGAGAGTCGATCCAGACGCACTCACCGTTGCGGTGTTACACTATGCCTGTAGAGTACATAGGGTACCCCTTAGATTACAGGACCTGGAGAAGCTCTATGAAATAGAGGAAAAGGAGGTATGGAACGCCACGCAAAAGGTGACCCAGGCAGCTAGGAAGTTAAACCTAACGCCCAAACTCAGTCCTGCGGAGTACGTGCCCAGCATAGCGAACAAGTTAGGCCTACCTGGGGAAGTGATGATCAAGTCCATGGAGATAGTCAACCTACTCTTCCAGAGTGGAGGAACCAGCGGTAAGGACCCTGCTAAGATAAGCGCTGCAGCAGTTTACTTGGTGAGCACTATCATGGACGTCAAGAAGACGCAGAAGGAGGTTTCAGAGGCCTTGAACATCACTGAAGTCGCCGTGAGGGGAGGGTACAGGGACATAGTGGAGAAGTTGGACATAGACGTTGTTATGTGAGGGAAGGACGTCCAGCTCCATTGACTCGATTCACGTTTTTCCGGGAAACGTTTGAGAGATCGATTCCCAGATCGGGAGAGTTAGGCCCGGGAAGTCACCTATCGAGTTAGTTCATCGTTGTAGAAGAGAGTAAGATGAGGAAAAAATCCGCCTCGGTAAGGCAAGGACGGAAAGGCTCCCGTGTTTCAGGGTTGTAGGGCTCCGGGTGTTTACCCGTGGCGCAACTTACCTTCTTTAACCACTTCTAAATACACCACGGGCACCCCTCCCAAGGGCTCATATACGGTCACCCCCAGATCATTAAGGCTAGTCGAGGGAAACTTCAATATCCATCCAACTTCTCTCCCATCCTCTTGAGCGGTGCCCGTCATCAGTTGGGAGGTAATCAAAAGGAAATTCCTTGGTAACACCACATGAACATAACTCATGTCGTGTTGGATTTAAAAGTTCATCAGGTATGGGATTTCTCGTTAGGTGTCGCCTTGAAGTTGAGGCAAAATCTAATAACTGCTGTAAAAGTAATTAAAAATGTTTAAAAGTCACGCAGGAATGTTATAGTCTCCCTTGTTTCTCAGGAGGTTTCACCGGTCAACTTGTGGGAAAAGTCACCAGGTGAATTACGTCGAGGGATTTAACCCTTGATGGCGGTCATCAGATTTTACCATCCTTCTGGTCTAGTACGATATCCGAGGGAAAACTTAACTGCCGTCATTAACTCTGGGAACCCCGCCCTCATGGTAGGAGAAGGTGAGACATAATAAGAGGCCAGGCATATAGTATATGATGATAAAGTTGAAGAGGATATACGACCCTCCTACCCCAGATGATGGGATTAGGGTTCTGGTGGACGGGTTATGGCCAAGGGGGCTGAGGAAGGATGAGGCGAAGGTAGATCTTTGGTTGAGGGAAGTTGCCCCCTCTAAGGAGTTGAGGGAGTGGTTCTCCCACGACCCGTCGAGGTGGGAGGAGTTCAGGAGGAGGTATAAGGCAGAACTTGAGAAGAATGAAGGGATCTCGGCCCTGAGGGAACTGATCAAGAGAGAAAAGACCGTCACTCTCCTCTTCTCAGCTAGGGATAGGGAGAGGAACAACGCCGTAGTTCTCAAGGAGTTCCTGGAGATTTCGAAGTGAGAGCATGTTTAAGGACCCAATCTCCCTACTCAAGTTCGAGCACGCGGTGATAAGAATAAGGAGCGACATGGCGTTGAGGACCTTGGGTTGTGGCGTGGGGTGGACACTGTTGGAGGAGTTGCACAGTTTCGTGGTGGGCTGGCACGCAAGAATTGAGGACGTTTACGTCTTCCCTCTGCTGGGTGATGAGGTCAAACCCTTCTCCAACGATCACATGCTCATCTCAAAGTACGGTGATGCAGTCATAAAGGAGAAGAGGAAAGATTGGGCGGAAAGGTAAGTCAAGATCCTGTTGGAGCACAACCTAAACGAGGAGGAGAGAGTATTCAGGGACCTAGATACGTCGGTCATGGGGGCCATACTGGAAGAGCTACGGAAGTATGAACCGTACGAGAGGATCACCGGTGTGAGGGTGAAGAACCTGTTGGGGACCCCCAGTTCACCATAAACTCCTTCAACGGGGGACCCTTGATCTGTCAGAAGTGGTATTGCCCCTGACGGAAATCTTGTGGCCAGGCAAGTGGAGAGCGATAACGTATTTCGACTAATACCTAAACTCAACGTGAGTTGAGGATCGAGTGTTAAACGTTCACGGGATTTATTGAAATTTATCATCACTATTTCACATCATCTGGGAAAATTTTATAAAATATTACATGTCGCCTTTTTACTATGAAAGTTTTGATCATGTTCCTCACCTTGTTAACGCTCCTTAACGTAGCCTCGCCTTCGGTAGCCTTAACTCACACTTGGCCAATCAACGCTCACATCCCTTCCGTGCCCTCCATACGGAGGATTTCCTCGGACCCAAATTACTCCTTCTCTCTTCAGAGTGGTTACTATGAGTATTTCAATGTCACGACTTATGAGGGTCAGAACATAACGTTTACAGTTACCTCGAGCACGGAAGTCAACATTTACGTAATGTCCTCATCCCAATTCTCCCAGTTCTCGTCCACAGGCTCCTCCAATTACATCTTTCATGCCTTGGGTACGCGGGTCTCCGGAAATGTGGGACCCCTCTCGTCAGGGTCCTATTTCCTTGTGGTTGACAATAACGTATCCGGTTCGACGGCCTCCGTGAATTTGGTTTACAGTGTGTTACCGTTGATACCCTTCCAGGCACACAGCTCTCCTCCCGCCCCAATAGGCATAGCCGACTACGGTGTCATGAACACCACCTCAGGGCTCAAGGGCTACATCCTCAATTTCGACGAGGTGGTGGGTCACGTTAAAATAAATAAGATTGGGGCCTATAATGCCACACCTCCCTCAGGTATAAACCCCTACGGGGCTTCGCTACAGCTGAACGTAGTGCTTCAGGTTAACACTCCAGAGGGCGGATATCAATATTGGCTCCAGGACGTACTTCACATGGAGACCAATGAGAGCATGTATTATGTTGAAGATAATATCTGGAATTTTACCAGCTATCCATCAACACTTTCCAACTCGAGCGTGAAAGGGAGAGGAGCAGTCTACAACGTGGCTAGTTCCTCCTCACTACAGTACTATTACGCTTATGGGTCTCCACTCTACCCGTATCATCTCCCCCTCTCCACGGACCTCTTGATCAAGGAAGAGGTCGTCCCAAACGGAGTTGTGGTCAGCTTCGGTTACTATAATGGGACGTTGTACTGGTACGACAACGCCACCATCTCAGCTCCAGGTGTTACTTCGGCCTACATGATGGTATCGGGGTTCAACTACACAGGTAATGGATATACGTATTATGACGCTGAGTTGGTTTTCGGAGGCGATGCAAACGGCGAGTTCACTTACTTCACTTCCATGAACTCGACCCTGAGCCTGAGCTATCACCTCTTGAACGGGTCTTGGACGGTTCCCCCAGAGCTTTACGGTTTCGGTGCGGACACTGAGGAGGCGGCTGACAACCTCGCCACGGTGCTCGTCAACGGGGTACCCACAGTGGAGATAGGAAGAGAGAACTTCTTTTCGCCCCTCCAGGTGATAAATACCCCCATGATCGTGAACGCCCAAATGACTCCCATCAGGACGGAAGCAGGTCTACCTGTATTGCTGAACTTGACGGCCTCCGAGGTGGGAGGGGTAGTCCCACTAACTTACCTGGTGTACTTGGATGGAAGCCCTGTCCAGAGTTACACGGTGTATAACAACACCTTCAACGTCGAACTCAACCTCGGTATTCTTCCCACAGGGACTCATCAACTCACCCTGGTGGTGAGGAGCGCTTCGGGGCAGGAGGTCATCAAGACGTTCCAGTTCACCGTGAGCTCCGAACCCCAGGTCCACATCTCATCCCCCATCAAGGTGCTCGATCTCGGACAACAGCTCCAGCTGTCTGTACAGGCTTCAGGAGGCACTCCTCCCTACACCCTGGAACTCTACATCAACGGAGTGAAGGAGGGTCAGGTAGAGCCTGGTTCAGTGACCCTAAACTTCTCCTCCCCTGGTACCTACGACATCTACGTCAATCTGACCGATTCCTCCGGGTACACCGTTTCGTCTAACGTCATCCAGGTCCAGGTCAACCCCGACCCCACCCTGTTACTCTCCTTGAGTAAGGCTGAACTCGACCTTAAACAGGGGGATATCCTAAGCTTACAAGCCCAGGGAGGCACTCCTCCCTACACCCTGAGCCTGACAGTGAACGGAACATCCGAGCCTGTAAAGTTAGGGGAAAACCAGCTGAACTTCTCCTCCCCCGGCACTTACTTGATACAGGTAACCCTGGTGGACTCCTCAGGGTTCAAGGTGACTAGGCAGATCTCGGTGACCGTCAACCCCGACCCCACGGTTAACCTCTCCGCCAGCTCCCCAGTGCTCGACGCAAACCAGGTCCTGGACCTTCTCGTCCACGCTGAAGGAGGCACTACGCCCTACAACTTGACGTTTTACATAAACGGTGTCCAGTACCCAGCGAACCAGGGCGTCAACGCCTTCAACGTTACTCAACCAGGTACCTACGACATCTACGTCAATCTGACCGATTCCTCCGGGTACACCGTTTCGTCTAACGTCATCCAGGTCCAGGTCAACCCCGACCCCACCCTGACGCTCAGGTACAACGGGACTGTCACTGATGTTGGGGTACCCATCGTCATCTCAGCGGTCTCCAACTACGGTACTCCGCCCTACCATCTCCTCTGGGATGTCAACGGAGAGACGCTTCAGGGACAGGGCGTGACCTTAGGTTCCTCTCCAGGGACCTACGACCTGACGGTATTCCTCACCGACTCCAGGAATTATACCGTCTCAGCTACCTTGAAGGTCCAGGTCAACCCGGACCCCTCACTCCACCTGGGCTTGAACCAGTCCTCCAATAACCTATTGTACACGGGCAACGTCCTAGACGTGAACGCCTCAGTACAAGGCGGTACACCTCCCTACACCTACACCTGGATACTGGACGATAGGGAGATGGGGACTACGAGCAATCCCCAATATCAGCTGACCTTAACCCCGGGAAACCACAACTTGACCGTGGTGGTAACTGACCACCTGGGCCTCAGGGCGGAGTACTCCACGCAGGTCAGTGCGAGTTACAACTACTTGGTGGTGTTATCGCCAGTGGTAGTAATTGTGGGGGCGGTCCTAGTAGTGTTGTTGAGGAGGAGGACTTGAGGATAACTTGTTCGCAAGTTTAAGCCCAAATCGGTTTTTAAACACTTCCCTTAAGTAGCAATTATTAGATTTCGCCTCGACTTCAAGGCCATATCCAACGAAAAAAATCCCATAACTGCTGTCCCTTAGGCCGATAGTTCCCTAATCCAGTCCTGGATTATCTGCCTTATCTTTGAGTAAAGGTGGGCTGGAGGGGAGTGTCTCATGTCCAGGAGTAATAGCGTGCACCTGTTCCCCATCTCCCTGACCTTCTCACAGAGGATCTTGGAGTGTTCCGCCGGTACCACCTCATCCCTAATCCCGTGGATTAGTAGGACGTCCTTGAGAAGGGAGGAGTGATTGACGGGAGAGGTCTCCCTGAGCACCTCCACGGGAATGGAGGAAAGGTACTGGTAGAGCTCCTTATATCCGGGGAGATCCCTCCTGTTGTAGAGGTGTTCCAGTTGAAGTATCCTGTCCGTGGGCGGTGATACAGCTATCACGGGCCTCCCCTTCTTAGCTCCCGCAAGCAGTGCTATAGTCCCTCCCCTGGAGTGACCGGCTACTAGATCAAAGCTCTCCCTCAGTGCCAGCTGAAGCCCTTCTTCCACAGAGTAGTCGAAGGGAGGGACCTCGACATTCCCAAACTCCTTTAGGGGTTCCCATAGCCAGGAGACCTTCTCGGGAGAGGAGCCCTTTCCGTGAAGCACAAGAGACCTCATGGCCTGAACTTTTTCCCTTTCGTGACTGTACGCTTTATATTTGATTGTTTTGAGGTTCATGGCCATCTCACATCGGTTTGACTATTCACCTCATTTCAATTACAGCAGTTATCAGATTTTACCTTGATTACAGGGCGCTACCTAAGGAAAAATCCCATAACTGCTGTCAATTATTTAACGTCTAGTCGTGATCTAGAGTGGCGACTCAGTCCTCAACCAGCTTTGGGCGGGTCACAGGATTCCCTGGAGCCCGACGACCGAGGACCTAACCTCTACGGTCCTACCTTTTGGCAGAACCTACATAACGGGAGAGATCGTTTTTTTTTTGTACAGCAGTTATTACATTTAGCCTCGACTTCAAGGCTACACTTAACGAGAAATCCCATAACTGCTGTTTATGTAAAATAGAACTTGTTGGATTTCGCCTTCTATCGCAGAGCGATATTAAAGGGAGTCCCTAAACTGCAGTAAGCTAGAAATGTTTTTCGTAAGATGGATTCAGCCATTAAGTCGCGACGACTTAAAGTTCAAAGCTGAAACGAGAACGTGAGCGTGTAACCCATATCTCTCGAAGCTAGGCCGGTTGAGTTAAAGGGTGAATCGATCAATCTAGCCGGAGCCACCGGAAATCGCTCCGCCTCCAGCCCGATCTTCCTCAACTCAAGGCCAGCCCTAGGGTGGAGTAAAACTTGACCAGTGCCCTGTAGCCAGCGGAACGGGAGTTAAGTTTGGCGAGCTCGAGAATGTCCTTATTCTCCCTGGCCACATCGAAGTAACTTATCCTTACCGAAGGGTAAATCAATATCCCTCCGTAAGAGGCGGTCAGCCTCAAGTCCAGGTTGAGTGACGAGACGGCAGGGCTGTAGCTCTCCCTCAATTCTACCTTGAACTCTTCACCCAATTTGCCCAACTTGGCCATATCGGTCTGTATCTCCCCACTCAACCTCTCCTTTACCTTAGGGAGGGTGTCCCTTAGAACCAGCTGAACTAACCCCCTCAGGAGCTCCTTCTTGGCTATGGAGTATTTCTTCATCCTCCCGACCTCCGTGAGGTAGGGGTTGCACACTCTCCTGCAGGCTTCACCCATGCAGAGGAGACAGTACCTCCCGAGGAGTATCCTGGAGAGTATCTCCCCGGTGAGTTCCACGTCGTAGAAGTAGAGAAGTTTTCCTTCCCTCACAGCCCTATCCATAAAGTCCGAGAACCTCCCGTCGTTCTTCACCGAAATTCCCTTGATGAAGTTCAGGATAACCTCCTCTCTATCCTTCCAGTTCGACGACCCTATCTTGAACAGGTATTCCTCGAGGCTCCCTCCCTCTACCACCTTCAGGTAAGGAACCACTCCCCCCTCGTTCCTCACCATCTCCTCCACTCTGGCAGTCAGTCCCTTATCTCCCCTCTTCTCCACTATGTAGCTCACGTCTACCCCCTCACCGTGGAGTTGGTGCAATGCCTCGTCCAAGTTGTCGTACTCAGGAGTCTTGGGAGTCAGGGTCGTGACGAGGTACTTGACGTCCTTCCCTTCTTCCCCTCTCCTGATGAGCCTCCCGAGCCTCTGATAGAACCTCAGGGGACTCTTGGGTACGTCGGTCATGATCAATAACCTCGCCTCGGGTATGTCAACTCCTTCCTCACCCACCACGGTGGAGATTATCACGTCCACCTCTCCTCTCTTGGCCCTCTCCACTATCTCCCTCCTCTCCTCCTTGTTGGAGTCCCCAGTGAGCACCCTGAACTTGGACTCCTCAACCCCCAACTTCCTCAGGGCCACAGCGAACTCCTGGGCCGTGGCCTTCCTGGAAGTGAATATGAGCACTGGGCTGAACTCCTCCACCCTGTAGGTGGAGAGGACTTGCATGATCGCCCTACCCTTGTGTCCCAACTCCTCTGAGGAGCAGAGCCCCAGGAGGGGCGTGGGGTTCTCCACCTTATCTGCGAGCTTCTCCAGGCTCTGACAGAAGGCCCTCCTCCCGTAGCTGTAGAGGGTCGACTCCAGGAACCTCAGGGTGTCCTTGTTTCCCTTCACTTTCCCCTTCAATAGCGACTCGTAAGCTACGTCCTCTAGGCCGTCCATCTCGGAGTCGAACTGGTCAGCTATGGCCTTGGGTGGCCTGAAGGAGGGATCCAGAGCTGATAGGGTCTTGAAGTCGTAACTCAGGAGGGACGGAGCACCGTACTCCTGGTAAAGCCTGGAGTCCAGCTTATACCTCTTGGACGAGGGCAGTAGGGCTGTGAAGCCCAGGATCTTCCTTGGGGAGAGTTGGGATATGGTCTCGACGTACCTTGGATCACCGAAGAGGTGGTGAACCTCGTCCACGATGAGTGCATCCACCTTGGGAGAACACTTGGAGGCCGTGAAGGGAGTTGAGACCACCAGGTCCCTTCCCTCACGAAAGCTAGTACACTCCCCCTCGTACTCCTTTCCTGACTCGGGGAAGACCTTAGACCAGAAGTTCACGTGCATCTGATCGCACAGGAGCCTCGTGGGCTCCAGGACTACCACTCTCTCGTGGCCAACGGACCTCAGGTAGTGGGCTAAGGCCAGTTCCACAAGGGTCTTTCCAGACCCTGTGGGCATGGAGACCACGACGAAGTCACTACTTTTGATGGCCTCAACGACGTCCTGGGCCACCGCCCGTTGATAGGGATAGACGGTGAATCCCAGGGACTCTTCGACGAGGGTTCCGAAGGTCTCCATCCAGCCCATGGCCCTAAGATTGAGGAAAGGAATTAAAAAGGTGATTGGGGCTCGTGAGCCTCCATCATCCCAGAAAACGACGGCAGGCTCTCGTTTAACTTGAGATTAGACAGTAGTTATGGGATTTTTCGTCGGATATGGCCTTGAAGTCGAGGCGAAATCTAATAATTGTTAGATTAGATTTTGAATTTCTGGGAAGTTCTACGGCGACCCTCGTCAAGCGACTCGAGGGGTTTGGCGTGGGTTTAAAGGTCTAATCGTGAGATGCCTAGCCAGGGCCCGATTTAACCGCCCTTCAGAAGTAGCGCCCTCGAAAATTCACGAATCTTGACTGGCCGAACCGAGGAGGCCGAGCGACTTCCCTGTGAACTTAGCAGTCAGCAGTTATTGGATTTTGCCTTGGCGTAAAGGCTACACTTAACAAGAAATCCCATAACTGCTGTTAGCAGTATTTCTGCAACTTAAGACTCTCCTCCAGTGTCTTATTGAAGAAGTCTTACGAAGATCATGGTGGTTTAACCCAAGATATTACTTTCCTTGGCAAGATGAAATCCAATAACTGCCACATTGTAATCCATTTATTTCTAATATGATTAATATAATTTACAGCAGTTATTACATTTAGCCTCGACTTCAAGGCTACACTTAACGAGAAATCCCATATCTACTGCAATTTAGTTGTGTGTGTCGAGTCCTTATTTCCGTAACGGTGTCTCAGTCCAAATCATATTGAACGGCCTTGAGGATCGTGAATTCCCTTCCTGATATTCAACTAGATTATCGATTTAAGGAATTTGATTTATACACCCTTATTTTTGCCGATTTTCAAGTTTGCGGAAAAGTATTTATAACAAGAAAATAGGATATTAACCATGGCTAGTCCTCAAGAATTGGACGGTGTGTCCAGATTAAGAGGAGGCATAGTGTTTTTGTTCGTGGCAGCCTTGTTCGTCTTCCTGGGCATAGTGTTGATCGGTTTATCCCCTATCGGTGTCGTCTTTGTCGTGTTGGCGTTCATCTTCGCCGTCATAGCACTGATAAGGATGTACGGTGCCTTCTCTGCCCTAAGCCCCTACGTTCCAAACATGAACCTTGGGAAGATAGGGATAATACTTAGCGTAATACCCTTCGTGAGCCTAGTGGGAACCATATTGGTAGGTATAGCAATATACTTCATAGGTGACAGGTATCAGGAAGGCACGGTGAAAGTGGGAGGAATATTGGCGGCAATCCCTGTAATTTCCTTCATAGGATACATAATATCTTACATTGGTCTAGGTTCCGTATTGACCAAGATCCAGAGCGGGCAGTACGTCCCTCCAACGACGGGTTTAGGACAGACGACTCAGTCGTGGGGAGGAAGCCAGCCTGCACAGGGACAGACAGGGAGCCCACAGGTCTATCAGGTAGGTGGGGGATCACTGAGGGGAAACGTCGCCCAGTTTCAGCTCTACAGCAACGGTCAGCTCACCATAACTAGAGTTTCTTTGGAGGGTGTAGATGTGGCTCCCACCAGCGTACAACCCTCTTACCTTTTCCCAGGCAACAACATGATCACCGTTACCTTCTCCAGTCTACCCTCAACTGTGGTGTCGGGGAACCAGTACAGGCTGAGGATAGAACTCAGCGACGGGAGTGTGGTGTACGCCACAGTAACAGCCTCATGAATTAAACCGTTTTTTTGATTGTCGTTTTGATCTAAGACTGTCACTTATTGACGTTGAGCTGCACTATGTTTACCCGTGGCGTAACTTACCTTCTTTAATACTTCTAATTCCGCCACGGGCCCCCTCTCATGGGCTGAATCCTTTTTCTTGTTAATAGAAATCTTTTTATATCTGTTTATAACGAATTTTCGTTGATAAATAATGATCTCTCACACCGATGTGGACTATGTCCAAAAGGGTGGGAGTGATTGCAGAGATGTGAGCCCCGTGCCGTTGGGCTCGAAGGAGTCCCATGACCCACCTACAGTAAGTAGGTGGTTGAGGGCTAAGTCCTTGCACTCGATCATGAATGAACATAAAATGATTGAAATGAAAGTGTAGGGACAAACGGTCACACACGCTCACCCTCAAATCATTGGGGCTAGTCGAGGGAAACACCCTACCTTCTTGCGTGCGTCCCGGAGGAGTCATGTTTACATTCCCGGACGAGCAACTTCACCGTAATCACTCGGCCTCCCAGGGTCAGGTCGGCGGAATAGACACCAGTGGGTATCCCTTAAATATCACCCTGTAATCAAAGCAAAATCTAATCAGCAGTCACGGGATTTTTCGTCAGGTGACGGCCCCAAAGTCAAGGCGATATCTAATAACCGCTGACTAGAGAAATGCTGTTAACAATCTTTGATCTCGCCATGATATAGGACCTCATTCAAGGGAGACTCCCGTTACCGTCAGGTTAACTCAAGGGAGCACTCAAGTAGTTGGTGGTGCCCTCCAGGGAGAACCTTGAGTTGACGACTTGACCAACTGAGAACTCTAGGAGAATCCGGTTGGAAACCTGGAGAGGCGTTGGAAAGCCCTTCCTTAACTCACCCTAACCAGAGCACTGAGCTAGAAGACAAGGGGGATTAGCCTCTTCTTCCTCCAGGACATCCTTAGGTACTCCTCACCGAAAGCTGATATGAGTTCCTCCTCCCTCCTGATCCTCAGGATGTAGGTCAAGGTCGTCAGGATCAGAGCTGAGACCACTGACAAGAGGGAGTGGGCCAACACGGATAACCCCAGGATAGCGAAGAGGCCCCCTGTGTAGGCCGGATGTCTCACGTACCTGTAAGGCCCCTTATCCACGAGGGAGTGGCCGTCCTGTATTTCCACCATAGGCGAGAAGAACCTACCCAAGGTCAGGATGGCCTACACCCTGAAGGACTCACCACCAATTACCAAGGTTAACCCGAGGTAGTCCAGGAGGGGTGAGGAGACCTCTCCGACATGAGAGTAGTAGGAAAAGTAGGCCAGGAAGATGATGAAGAAGAAGTCCAGGTTAATCAACCCGAACAGGGTTAGGAAATCTTTCCTATCCCTCCTCACTACCCTCTTCCTCCTAAGGAGGGGGACAAGGTAGACTAGGATCAACTCCAAGCTTCCCACGGCATAGTACGAGTCGAAGAACAGTTCGAACACGGTCCCCAAATTTAAAGTCCAGGGCAGACTTTTAACCGGAGCTCAAGGTTCACGCTCTGAACCTAACGCGTTCGAAGGCTAGTTAATCCCATTGATTTCAGGAAAATTAACCCAATATCTTTTAAAGTGCACACTTTAAATTACCCGTGTGTCGAGGACTTATTATGGGAGAGAACTTAAGGAAATTGAAACCTGACGTAACCCTAGACCTCCGAGGGGAGCCCTGCCCTGAACCTCAGATAGAGATCGTGAAGAGGCTGAACCATATGAGGGAAGGTCAGGTACTCGAGGTGGTCACAGACGACGAGCCCCTTCAGACCACCGTACCAGAATTGTGTAAGTCTAAGGGGTACCCCTGTGAGGTAATCAAGGAGGACAACATCACCTTCAGGATAAGGATACTCAAGAAGTGAGAGGGACTCCTCGCTTACCCTTCTTCAAGATGGGACAGCCCAGGTTCACGAGTTCGGGGGAACCTGCACGTTTAAGAAGTGTCTTCACTCACGCGAATGAAAGGGTAGCTTGAGTCGAGCTGGCCCCGTAGATAAGGGGATATGGGGGAATCGGTTAAGTTGATGAGGAGGGTTCGTGGGATCGAAGGCCTGGATCTCCTTGGAGTTCGTTGAGCTCACGGCTAATCGAGAACGACTAGCAGGAGATAGTTTAGAATAAGCGTCGAGTCGGGGCCGTCCCTCAGGACGTAAATCAGGCCCTAAAAGTAGTTAGGATCCTCGTTGAGCTAAAGATTTATCCGTCTACTCTACATAGATACTGTGAAAGAGGATCCCTTAGCTCCCCTCCTCACCAGGTTACGTTTCATGGACAGGTTGGCAGGGAAGGCCTTCCGCATCATGTTCCTCCTCGGAAGGGGGGAGAACGTGAGGGCCAGCTCCCTCTACCTCCTCAGGAAGTTGAAGAGCCCCGACACAGCACCGCAGAGGGCACTCCTCTCGGTGGTCTTCGCTTCCATGGGGGACGAAGAGGAAGCCCTACGGTTGGCCTCCCCTGAGATCAAGGACGAGATAACCCATAACTTCTCTAACCTGGCGCTCTGCATCCTAGGTAGGGAGCCTCTTCTGGGTGCTCTCACAGAGCCCTGGGTCCTCACTGCCTGCTCCCACGTCTCACCTGAGTACGAACCTCTCGCGGGATACAGGAGGTGGCTCGAGCTGAGGGACTCCCTCCCTACCCAACTGGAGTACCAGAAGTCCTTCGTGATATCTTGGACCGCCATGAGGGACCGGAAGACCACAGGTGGGGAGGAGAACGTCGAGGCGTCCCTGGAGATGCTGAAGTTATCTCCACTGGAGAGCCCAGAGGCCAAGCTTCACACTTACACCAACCTTGCGGTCTCACTGATGCTGTTGGGGGATGACAGGTACGAGTACTACCTCGACGAAGTTAAACGTGGGACTGAAAACGAACACGCTCACCTCAGGGTCATGGCCTATCAATCGCTCATGGAGTTTTACGCCAGGACTGATGATGAACAGGAGACGATGAAGATGGCCAGGGAGCTCAAGAGGAGAGCGTCCAAGGTGGCCACGTGGATCATGAGCAAGGAACCGTTCAACAGGTCGTGGCTCCTCAGGGAGGTCTCCCTAAACTGCCTCTCCCTGGCCAAGGTACAGTACTGGACAGGAGACCTCTCCACCTCCAGTACCATAAGGAGGTTAATCTCCTTCTTGAGGAGGTCAGAACAGTTGCCCGTCATATCCACATTCCTGGGCCACGTGAGGGACGTGGAACTGGCGTTGGAGCTGGGCTCAAGGATGACGGGTCACAACCTTATGAAGGAGGAGGTGAGAGACATTGCAGTGGGACTTGCTTCAGTCTACCAGGGAACAGGGGATCCCAGGATACCTAAGTTAGTGAGGAGGAATCGTTTGGCTATCCCTCCGTTCCTGAGACACCTGGGGTGTTCGTCACTGGGCGAACGCCTAAGAGTCGAGCTAGGATATTGTTAATCTACCGTTTGTCCCTACACTATCATTTCAATCGTTTCATCTTGAATCATGATCGAGTGCAGGGACTTAGCCCTCAACAACCTACCCGACTTCAAGGTAAGTCATGGAACTCCTTGGAGCCCAATGGCACGGGGCTCACATCCCGGATCACTCCCACCCTTTTAGGCATAGCCCACATCGAGTGAGAGTTCATCTTTTATCAATATAGACATAATAAACGGATATAAAAACATTTATGTTAACATGAAAAAGTATTCAGCCCAGACTTTCAGACATCGCCTGCTTGATAGGGCTGAATCCTTTCTCACATTAATAGAAATCTTTTTATATCTGTTTATAACGAATTTTCGTTGATAAATAATGATCTCTCACACCGATGTGGACTATGTCCAAAAGGGTGGGAGTGATTGCAGAGATGTGAGCCCCGTGCCGTTGGGCTCGAAGGAGTCCCATGACCCACCTACAGTAAGTAGGTGGTTGAGGGCTAAGTCCTTGCACTCGATCATGATTCAAGATGAAACGATTGAAATGAAAGTGTAGGGACAAACGGAAAACACGACTTCACGATAAATCCCATCCGTACTCACTGTATACCTGGCCCTTCAATAGGCCCAGGTCTATGGCCTGCCTCACGTAGGGCACGACGTTTTCAGGCAACGCGGAGACCTCGAACCACCTGAGCTCCCAGGCCTTCTCAGGCTCCATTAACGTGGGATCTCCTCTCCACTTAGTGGACTTGAAGAAGAAGTCCACCCTCTCCTGGTTCTCGAATCTATGCATCACGTGAACCAGGGAAACGTCCTCTCCCTCCAGCTCTATCCCAGCCTCCTCCCTCGCCTCCCTGATCATGGCACGAGTCGCTGACTCCCTCGCCTCAACGTGTCCCGCTATCACGCTCCACCAACCGTCCCTGTAACCCGTGTTCTTCCTCATCTGCAAAAGTATCTCTCTTCCTTTTAAGAGGAACAGGTGCACGGACAAGATCTGGGGGTATCTAGCCATGGTCTTCCCTTCCCTCCCGCTGGAATTAAACGTTTGGGCCTGTGAACTTGTAGGTATAAGGTTTCTTATAAGAGTTTGGAATCATCAGGATCACGACTAGATGTCGATCCTGATCCCCACCAAAGTCGCAGGAAAGGTGGTACAAAGCTACGTAGTCCCGAAGGGCCCTTGAGAAAACTCCTGAATGTATCCTTGGTTTGTTTTCGACTCATATAAGTCGATTATTCTCTTAATCTAGAGAAAACTCCTGAATGCATCCTTGGGCTTCCCCTAGATTCAGGCTAGTACTAGAGGGAAAGTCCATCGAGTTCTGCTAGATATTTAACCTTGGGCGATAAATTAGATCTTATGGCTAGATTGTCCACAGGCATTCCTGAGTTCGACAGGCTCATCGAGGGGGGAATACCCCAAGGTTTCTTCGTGGCGCTCACGGGCGAACCGGGTACCGGGAAGACCATATTCTCCCTGAGCTTCATTCATCAGGGTCTGAAGGATGGAGACCTGGGGATCTACGTGACCACGGAGGAGAGCAGAGAGTCGATCCTGAGACAGGCGAAACAGTTCAACTGGGACCTGGAGGGTTACTTGGACAAGAGGCTCATAGTTATAGACGCCCTAATGAGGGAGAAGGAGGACGAGTGGTCCCTCAACGAGCTCAACGCCGAGGAGTTGGTCCAGAAGGTCATTCAGGCGAAACAGAAGCTGGGCTACGGTAGGGCCAGGCTGGTCGTTGACTCCGTCTCTGCACTCTTCCTGGACAAACCGGCCATGGCCAGGAAGATAAGCTACTACCTGAAGAGAGTTCTGAATAAGTGGAAATTCACGATCCTTGCGACCTCCCAGTACGCCATCACCACCTCTCAGGCCTTCGGCTTCGGGGTAGAGCATGTGGCGGACGGGATAATAAGGTTCAGGAGGTTGGTCAGGGACGGGAAGTTACACAGGTACATCCTGATAGAGAAGATGAGGCAGACCAACCATGACAAGTACGTCTGGGAGATAGACGTTGTCCCCGGGAAGGGGGTAGTGATCCTGGGGAGGATGCAGGAGAGGAAGGAGGACTATGCCCTACCCAAGAGGGTTATGGACAAGATAAGGGAGGCCAACGAAGACGCGTTCAGGTGAGACTCCAGAGCTCTCTACCTCGAGCGACAGTTACGATACTCTCCCTTAGGGCTTACCCACAAGCTAGGGGCAGTTCACTGAGTGTTGCAGTTACGTGACTCCTCACACTTAATGGAGAACCTAAAGGCTGTTTTTAACCACTTCAGGGACGAACTCAACGGTAGATCACGGGACTTCCGTGAGGGAAATACACGACGTCCATGTCCCGTACGTGTACTCTCCTCAGAGTATCACGAAGCGTTTGGGAGGGCCCTGACGACGAGGTCGTGACTCTGAAGACCCTAATTATCAATAATTATCAATGGAGTATATCAGCAGTGTTTCAACTAAAACCTGTTCCCTATTAACCGGAACGCCCCGCTCTCCGGAGCAGTTGTGTGATTTTCGCTTGAACTGACTCCCCGTCATTGAGCGAAATCTAACGACAGCTATTCGACACGTCGGGATAGGGCGGCACAATTCGATACTCAGTTTCCAGGCGACGCCGTGACTCTCGTGGGACGCTGGGACTATATGAACAACGCTTCTCTCATCCCCTCGAATATGACGTCCCCCGTCACTATGCTGGCGGGATCCTCAATCCTATCCTCCCTACTGAAGGGAGTTATTCTCCCCCTGTCGACCCAGAACGCCTCCCTCAGTCTCTCCCGCCTGTACAATCTGATCAGGTAGGCTATGGTGTTTACCCGTGGCGTAACTTTTCCTTACTTTTAATTACTTCTAATTCCGCCACGGGCACCCCTCTTAAGGGATCATACACGGTCACCCTTAAATCATTGGGGCTAGTCGAGGGAAACACCACTACCCTCCCATCCACCTTCCTTGCCAAGTTAAGAGGAGCAATAGAATCCCTCTCCAAAAGAACTTCACCGCTTTCCAAGTACCTAGCGTTCACCTTCAGTACTTTTACACCCCCACCCTCGTGAGCAGAGCCCGTCATCAGGTAGGGGTTTAAAACTTTGATAACTTTCTCAACTACCTGCTTTCTCTTCTTCAACTTCTCCTCACGTTTAGTCGCTACTAATCATGAGCCGTAATCGTTAGGAAGCAAGGTCACACGTTCTATTTCCTAAAATATGCTGTTTAGATATTTTAGAAGTTTAAGTTAGTTACTTTGAAGCTCTCGCATTCCTTACTACAGACTTGGCTAATTAACTATTAGTCCTGGTGTTCTCACGATTTCAAGAACTCTCCACGATCTCGTCCAACTTCTTCATCAGTTGGTTCTCCACGTGGGAAGTCCATAACATCTCGGGAACGTCAACGAAGAGGAATAACTCAGAGACCAGAAGGATCTCTATTGTAGCTATCGCAAGGTTCTGGACCCACTTTCCCACTCCGACGGTCACCTTCATACCTTCAGGTACCTTCTCAAAGAGGAAATTCAGTG
>NZ_JH597761.1:102053-110503 GCF_000243315.1 Metallosphaera yellowstonensis MK1
AGATATTGATGTTGTTCTGCTCAAGAAGGGAAAGCCTTTCATCGCATACGAGGTGAAAACAAGTTCAGTGAGAGCGAAGCTAGGAGGACAATAGGAAGGATGAAAGATTTCGGAATTCCGAGGGCTGGATTAATAGGTATCTTAGAAGATCCCCCTAAATCTGAAGACAGTATAGGCCCAGATAGGCTAATAGAGATGGCGGATGAAATAAAGAAGAGGAGAAGAGACGAAGTGAATAACGAATAATATGAACGCTTTGTGAGTAACGTCGACAAGTTTACGTACGTCCGCGTTGTCTCTTTCCCGTACTAGAAAATTTGCCTTAATTTTCACGTTCGAGTGTGTCCAACAATTTTATTCACCTTGTTGTAAGAGGTTGTACAAGGTGAAGAACGCCTTAATCCACCTCAGTACTGAAGCCTTACTAGCATTGCGTGGAAAGTGTTTATCCATACTCGCAAGTGTTTACCCGTGGCGTAACTTTTCCTTACTTTTAATTACTTCTAATTCCACCACGGGCACCCCTCTTAAGGGATCATACAGGGTCACCCTTAACTCATTGGGGCTGGTCGAGGGAAACACCGCTACCCTCCCATCCACACCTTTATCACTCCCCAAACCTCGTGAGCAGTGCCCGTCATCAGTTAGGGGGATCATCAATAAAAACTACTTGGGTAATACTATATAAACATTACTTAATCAAAACGATATTTAGAAGTGATTAAAAATAACGAGTAGTTACGTAGAAGCGTTACAGTCTCATCCATCGAGGAGAAATCGTTTTCTTCCTAGAGCTTCTTAAGTACCTTGAGAGTGTTCTCGTTCACCTTGATGGTGGTCTTCTCCCCCATTTCCTTGTCGAGTATACTTTCTACTTTCCACATTAAAGGGTTTCTGCGGAACTCTCATCGGACATTGAAGTAAGTGAGGCAGGGAAGGACTACTTAGACACAGGAGTTTTCTCGTGGGCTCATGTGACGGTAAATGGATTACAACAGTTATTAGATTTCGCCTTGATTTCAGGTCGATATCCAAGGGAAAGTCCCATCACTGCAGTCGTGAGAAAACTCTCCTCGACCGAGCTAAAACTTAACTTGAGTGAGTACCACGGGTCCTCCATGACCCAGGTCTCAAAGAGCTTTTATGGCGTAGCAGTTACCAGATTTTACCTTGATTACAGGGCGCTACCTAAGGAAAAATCCCATAACTGCTGTATGGTGGAGGACGAGCTGTCGACCGTCACACGAACAAAACTCTCTATGTCATACTTTTGTCAGAGACCGTGAGGACGTACATATTCAGCCTTATTAGCATCTTGATTCCAAACCTTTATTAGCTGTCCCTCCTTTGTGGTGAAGTACTTTCTTTTGTAGGAGACCGTGAGGACGTACATATTCAGCCTTATTAGCATCTTGATTCCAAACCTTTATTAGCTGTCCCTCCTTTGTGGTGAAGTACTTTATGATGGACAGTAGTTATGGGAATCTCCCTTAGGTGTTGCCCTGTAACCTAGGTGAAATCTAATTGTTGCTGTAACTTAACCAGCTCGATATCGAAGATAGTGGAACGAAATCCCGTGGAACACGTAGATGCCGAAATTTTATTAAGAGTCCCCGCGATCTCTTAAACATGCAGAAGACCTTTCAGGGAGTGAACGTAAACCTTCAGCTCCTAGCCCAGAACCTGTACCAATGGTTCATCTCCAAGGGATATCAGGCCCAATTCTACGGTGCTGGGAACTACTACATAGTCCAGGCCAAGAAGACCGGTTTGCTCAGACACCTCTTCGCAGCGGACAGGGCCTTTACCGTCAAGTTGTTCGGAGGACAGGGGTACCTTGAGGTTAACACCGGACTCGCCAACTGGGTTAAGGCAGAGGACGTGACGGAGTCAGTTCTAGGAGACCTAATACTGGGTCCCGTGGGACTGGCGGTGGAGGGTTTGGAGAGCCTGTGGAACATCGAGATAGAGAGGCAAATAATGTCGGAGGTCGAGAGGCTTATAAACTCTGGGATGGTGTCAGGCCCTTACCCAGGTCAGTACGGCTACCCTGGAGGACAGCCAAATTTCCCTGGTGCGCAACCTACCTACCCAGGTTACCAACCACAGGGATACCCACAAGGGCCCCAGGGTTACCCACAGTATAAATACTGCAGGTCCTGCGGGAGTCAGAATCCTCCGAACGCAAGGTTCTGCTCCAACTGCGGTACTCAGCTCTAGTCGAGTCCTTGACCCATCTCACAAACACCTTTTTCCCTAGTATCTTGAAGGTTAGAGTAAGGGTCAAGTTTCGGTGTTGTAGCGTTGCTTTCCGCTACGGGGTAATCTAATGGTCGGTCTAGGGCCGAGTGAGGGAGCTGATCTCATTAGAGTGTAACGATTGCCTCCAACTGTAACCGTTTGTCCCTACACTTTCATTTCACTCACAGCAGATATGGGATTTCTCGTTAGGTGTAGCCTTGGAGTCAAGGCGAAATCTAATAACTGCTGTCACTCATTTTACGTTCAATCATGATGAAGTGTGGGGACTTTGCCCTCAACAACCTACCCGACTTCAAGGTAAGTCATGGGACTCCTTGGAGCCCAACGGCACGGGGCTCACATCCCGGATCACTCCCACCCCTTTGCGCATAGCCCACATCGGCGTGAGAGGTCATCCTTTATCAACAAAAAATTATAAATAATATAAAAAGATTTCTATTAATGTGAAAAAGGATTCAGCCCCTGACCAGTCGATGGCGTGGCGGTGATGCCTCTCTAGGACTCGTCGGGCTTCCTCTCCTTCGGCACTCTTTGGATCAAACTTATAACAGGTAGTATGAATAAAGCACA
The DNA here is from genome assembly GCF_000243315.1 of Metallosphaera yellowstonensis MK1. Lineage (GTDB taxonomy): Archaea > Thermoproteota > Thermoprotei_A > Sulfolobales > Sulfolobaceae > Metallosphaera > Metallosphaera yellowstonensis. The sequence goes on from NZ_JH597761.1 coordinate 104,886, forward strand.
TGGCTTCTCAAAGAATTCAAGAGAGGATCGAGGAATTCTGGAGGCAATACACGTTGGAGAGGAGCCAGGCAGTGAGGGTGTCTAGAGGGATGTTCCTCGTCTTCGTCTTTTCAGCCCTGCTCTTCACCTGGATGACCTTTACCACAAGGAAACCGTGGTCTCCCTTGACCGAGGCTAAGTACCTGTGGGACGTCTTCCTGCCGGTGACCCTACTCAGTGCCTGGGGACTTACCGTTAAGGAGGACAAACTGGGGAGGAGGGTTCAATCTGGCGGCTACACCGTGATATTCCAGGTTGTCACAAGGGGGGTCAACAAGGAGGCAGTGCTGAGATCGGTGTCGAGCGTGCTTTATTGGGCCCCCAAGTACCTGAGGAATTTCCAGGTCTGGGTGGTGACCGAGGAGGACGCAGACAGGGACTTCTTCGATTCCCTAGAGGCCAGGGTTCTCTACGTACCTAGGGACTACTCCACCCCCATGGGCTCCAGGTTCAAGACTAGGGCACTCCACTACGCTTCCAGGGTCAGGGTGGAGGAAGGGCTCAATAGGCGAGACGTATGGGTTTACTTCATGGATGAAGAGAGCGTTGTGGGGGAGGATACGGTGTTGGGGATAATATCATTCGTGGAGGATCAGGACAGGGAGGTAGGACAAGGGGTAATAACTTACCCCAACTTCTGGGGGAGGAACTTGCTGGTGTCCTATCAGGACAGCCTGAGGGTGGGGGACGACATGTCGAGGTTCAGACTTCAAGCCAAGTTAGGTAAGGTTTATCTAGGTCATCACGGATCCCACCTATTGGTGAGGGCCGACGTTGAGGGTAAGGTGGGTTGGGACTTCGGTAGCGTGAGGGCTGAGGATGCGGTCTTTGGGGGCTCGGTCACGGCCGAAGGTTACAGGTGGGGGTTCCTCCAGGGGTTCCTGTACGAGCAGAGTCCCTTCACCCTACAGGACTTCCTGAGGCAGAGGAGGAGGTGGGTCTGGGGCAAACTCGACCTGATGAGGAGAGTGCGGACTTCTAGGAAACTCAAGCTGATTCATGTCCTGGACCTCTCCCTATGGTTACTCTCCCTACCTTCAGAGGTGTTGGCAATCCTAAACCTGGTGTACCCCACCCCCATGCCCGGCCTTATTCCGTCACTGATCTCCTCCTTCTCCTTCGCCACAGTCCTGTACCTGTACTGGTTGGGGCACAACGTCAACGCCACGTTGGCAGGTAGTAAGTGGTTCCCCTCAGCTCTCCTGAACATCGCCCTGGTACCAGTCCTGGGTGGGATGGAGGCCCTCTCAGCATGGTACGGACTCCTGACCTATAGGAGGAGTTGGAGGATAGGCTTCGAGATCATCAGGAAGTGAAGGGATCCGTTGAGCTGGAAACGTGATGAAAGTCCAGAGCCTTAAGGATCCCGTTGACGAAACCGGTTGAAACTCAACGAAAACCCACATTACATAAAAAATATTTTAAGCTGGCCATCTCACCCGGGAACCATGAGAGCTAAGTACCTCCTCACCGCCTCGCTGGTCCTTTCCTTGGTTGCAGTACTCCTCTCCTTAGCCTCAGTCGACACCACTCAGTACTCCCTGGCATCATATGGTTACGGGAACGTGGCCTACCCACCACAGGATTGGAGGAGTGTACCTTGGGCCGTAGTACTAGGATACCTTCCCAACGCGTCTGTGACCACGGCTGGGGGGAACCTCTCCGTGAGCTCAGTGACCCCCATCAGTCTAAACAGTTACGAACTTTACGTCTACCAGGTCAGGGGCGTAGTTCAGCCCTATTACTTCCTTTCAGTTCCTTCCCTGATATTGGCTCTAACCTCCTCCCTCCTGGCCTTCAAGTCGACCTTCGCCCTCTTCTACGAGAGGGTCACTGGGGAGACCCTGAACTTGTCGGGAGTCGGAACCCTGAAGAACTTCCTCAAAAAGAGGACGACGTCGTACCTCGTGACGCTCTTCATCTCGTCCTCCGCCGGGGTAGCCCTTGAGGTCTTGGCTCTCCACAGACCCCTGGAGAGGGCCCTGAAGGACCTGATAACCATGGACATGGGCGTCAGTAGGGTCTACGGCATATCCTCCACACTGGTAGTATTGGAGGGTCTATCCTTCACCTCCCTCTTGATAGCCATAACCTTCACTGTCTCGGTGGTCCTCTCGGTGGTAGTGGTCGTGTACTCCCTCTCTTCCACAAACCTCAGAAGGGTAGTCAGCTCTTGGAGGTACATAGGTTCAGCAATAGCCACTTGGGTCCTCAGCGAGGCCCTCATTTACCTCTTTCACTTCCAGCTGGGAGTATTGCCTATAGGCAGGCCGGAGAGGTCATTGACCGGGTATCTGATCCTCCCATTCGTGGCCCTCTTTATCCCCTACGTTGGGATCTTGGCCAACAGGGTCTATTCTACCGCCAGCATCTTTAAGCCACCCCGGGAGGTGGGGGAATTGAAGAATTTGGGAAAGGACGTCATTCTTCACAAGCACGTTCTGGGACACGTCTCCGTGGTCATGCTCAACGGCATATCCTCAGCCTTCGTGGAGATGTTGATAGGCGAGGCCATGGCCGAGGTCATATTCGGCTGGCCTGGTATAGGTACTGTCTTGAGGGTCGCCGTGTCCCACGGGGACATGACCGTGGCCGAGGGATCCATGTTGAGTTTCTCCCTCATCTTGATACTCTCAGCTTACGTCACCGACCTGGTCTACGGAATCCTGGACCCGAGGGTGAGAAGATGAGCAGGAGGTTGAAGTTTGCACTGATCCTCTTCCTGGCCATAAGCCTGGGCTCCCTAGTCCTGAGCGAGGTGGAACTCCCCAAGGGAGAACCGGGCCTCCCTCCCAGCTTGACGTACCCCATGGGGACCTCACTCGACGGCGAGAACATGGTCACTCTGAACGCTGAGGCCGTGTGGGACACCGTGCTCTTCGGTCTCCTGAGCGGGGCCATAACTACAGTGATCACTTCCTTGTCCTCCCTGGCAGTTTACGGTAGGTTCAGGGTGAGGGGAGTCCTGGTGAGGTTGGCTGACGCCGTTAACTCGCTCCCCAGACTTCCCTTCCTCCTGGTTTTAGCCCTCATCCTGGGGACCCCCACGGGTAGTGGTATAGCCATGAACTTCTTCCTCACTGCGTTGGTCGTCTCTCTCACCGGGGTGGGACAGTTCATGAGGCAGGGGATAGAGTTCTTCGAGGCAGACCAGACATTCAGGAGCCTCAGGGAGGTGGGTATCGTACTCAGGAGGAGAGCCAGGTTCGTGGTGACCAGGATGGGGATAACGTTCTACCTTCCAGCGTTCGTTGACGGGATAACAGCGTTCACTGGTATAGGAGTGGTGGGAGGAGTGGGGGACCCCCTCTACCCCACACTGACCACACTACTCAACGTGGCTGCCAGTTTCCTGTACCTCTGGTGGATATTCCTAGTCCCTGCACTTTTCAGGGCGTTACTCTTGGTCTCAGTCCTCATCCTTGCAGATGAGGTGAGGGAAAACGTTAAGGTTAATTGAGGTCAGCACCTCCTACTTGAGGGAGGTGTCCCTGGATGTGGAGAAGGAGAGGGTCACGGGGCTACTGGCACTGGACCAGATCATGAAGAGGGAGTTGGCTGAAGTTTTGATCGGTTACAAGGAGTTCAAGGGGGAGTTACTGATCGACGGTAAGAGGTTGACCACTGATGAGTTGAGGGGGGTAAGATGGAGGAGGATAGCCTATATCCCTCCAGATCCCTCCAGTCTGTTCGATCCTCTGTATGACGTGAGGTCTCACGTGTTAGAGGTATCCAGGGCTCACGGAATCGAGGAGAATGTGGCCGTCACAGACTTCGTGGAGACCCTAGAGGACTTCGACTTAAGGGAGGATTTGCTGGACGAGTTTCCCCACATGTTGGACGAGTATGAAATCAACGTCTCTGCCTTGGCACTCGCCCTTTCCGTCTCCCCGGACTACGTGATATTGCACGACCCCAGTCGCGGTCTGGACGAGTTGGAGTTGGCCTATTACCTCAAGGTGGCCCAAAGGGTCTTCAAGGAGATCGACGCAGGTTTCTTGGTCATGGACTCTGACCCAAAGGTGATGGAGATCACGGACGTGAAGTACGTTGGGCATGGGGGCATGATCCTGGAAGTGGTGAGGGGGGAGTACATGCACCCCTTCAGCTTGGACGTGACATCCCTGAGGTTTCCCCTGACCTTCAGGATAGGTCAGGGTTGTCCTTACTGGGAGTGTAGGCTCAGGGGAGAGGGCTGTGAAGTCGACCCACCCAAGGGTGAGTTGAGGTGCGTGAAGATATCTCGCTGAGTGTGGCGTCCTTCGGGATACTGAGGGACGTGAACCTCCAGGTTTCAGGGTTAGGTTGCCTCTTCACTACCGATAAGAGGAGTAGGGCGGATCTCATATCTTACTTTAGGGAAAGTGGGGGCGTATGGGTGGTAACGAACTCCCCCCTGAAGGGGGAACTGAAGGTCAGTGAGGTACTCGAGGAATGTTGTGGAGACCACGCCTCTAGAGTGTACTTCACTTACTTCCAGGACAAGAGGCTTGACGACCTGGAGCCCTTCGAGAACGCACTCATGAGGCTAGCTGTGGGGTACTCCAGGTCTTACAGTAAGTTTGTATTGGAGGGCTTCGTGAGGACAATAGATAGACCTAGGAGACGGTCCTTTCTCGAGATCCTATCAGATCTGGTGGACAGATTTCACGTGAGCCTGCTCTTGGTGAGCTCGGTATTCATGAGGGAGTGCCCGCACTATTACGTCTTGTACGGCGGGAGGATCCTGGAGGAGGGGTCCGGAGAACCGTTACACCCCTACTCCAGGCTCTTGAGCAGACCCGAGTCCACGGAGAGGAGGCTCAACCCTCCGTCCCTCACCGGCTGTCCCTTCAGGAGGGATTGCCGATACGCCAAGGGTGACAGGGAGTTACTGGCCAGATGTTCCCGCGACCTCCCTAAGGGTTTGAAGATCAACGAGCATACTGTTTCCTGTTGGTACCTGAAGGACAACTTGGACGTCGGGAGGGGTTAAACCTCGTCGTTGTAGATTCCCTTGAAGGACTCGGTGGTCGTCCCTCTCCAAAAGCCTTGAGCCCCCCGTGTCTCAAAGATGTCTACCTCGACCTTCCCAGAGTCTTCGGAAGGGAGTTGTGAGACCTTCCCTTTAAGGTCTCCTCAAAACTGAGGATGGTTTTCGTGTAGTTATCTGACCTTTCCTTAATTGACGTCCTGTTTTCAAGGGAAATCTAAATAATTACTATTCGTCAGCAGTTATGGGATTTCTCGTTAAGTGTGGCCTTGAAGTCGAGGCTAAATGTAATAACTGCTGTATTCGTAATAAAAACGAATGACAAGTTTTGCCCCTTCTAGGGGCATGATACTATTTTCCGATGTTGAATTACGTGCTCAGTGCCCTACTTTAATTTTCCAGCCGAGATGACTAACTTGGAAATAGGGGAGACCGGTTTTCCCCGAATTCACGGTCCACCCCTCGACCTCTACCCCTGGGGCCCTCCCCACGACCAGGTTGACCAGGCACATCCAGGAGTAGGCCCAGAACTTGAGCACGGCCTCGAGCGCCTGACCCCCGAAGCTCGTCTCCCTGACTGCCTCTCCGGACCCCCTCCTCACTGCTG
>NZ_JH597761.1:110603-147839 GCF_000243315.1 Metallosphaera yellowstonensis MK1
TCACCGGTGCTCGAACACGTGGAACGGGAACATGAGCTCGTACCTGGTCACCACGTTCTCGTCATACTTGTGCCAATCCCTCTTGTACTTGCTCTTTCCCATGGGTAATACTTAACGGAATAATCTATAACTTTTTGTACAATTCTGAAGCAACCCACAAAGCAACATTAATAGAAATCTTTTTATATTCTTTTATTTAAACTGATTTTGTGGAGAGGTTATTGAGACCTAAGGAGGGCAGGAGCTCACCCTCAGCTTTTACTGTCCTCCTCCCTGAACTCCGTAATCTCAGCCTCACTGCCTAGCCTGAAGGAGAACACGTAACTTTTATCTCCGTTCCTGGCCACTCCCTTCCTCCCCCTATAGTTCCCCTCCAACTCCAGGGAGTCTAACCTGTCCCACCCAGTCCTCCTCAACACCTCTTGGATCACGTTCTTGTAACCCCTAGCACAGTGTTCACAGCAGAAGAACGTCCTCTTTCCCATTACTTCCTCCCAATGGTTGCCCCAAGTGGAACCACAGAGGGCACATCCTTCAGCCAAGAGACCTCGCCCTCTCCAACCTGGCCAGGAGGTAGGAATCGAAGGCCTCCCAGGCCTTGAGCGCTCCGACTTTCAATTCGTGGGGATCAGCGTGTTCACTGGCCAACTCCAATGCATACTCCGAGTGTTTCACGTCCTCATCGTACCCCTCCCTCAAGAACTCCACCACCTCCCTGGGATATCCGGACTTCAAGATGGATGGGTCGAAGTAAGTGTATTTGGCCCCGTAATCCCTCACTCCCCTGTGGGCTATGAGCTCCAGGCTGTGCATGGCCCCGCTCACGGCCTCGGGCGATAACGTCCTGGAGAGTCTATCCAGTTCAGCTAAAGCGTCCCTGGTCCTCTTGAGGGGTGGAGTGTTCACTATGTCCTCCCTCCTCATCCCTAGGGCTACCCCCATCCTGATCAGGAGTTCCAGGTGAGGTGGCCTCCCCTCACAACCCACGTATTCTTCAGTTATGTTCTCGGCCTCCATACGTCTTATCTCCTCCACTTTAGTTCTGGAGATGACCGTGGAGAGGGAGATCACCCATTGTCTCAAGAAGTGTTGGTGTTCCAAAACGTAACCGAGCAATACCTCCCTGGTGGGCCTCTGCATCGCCTCCACGAAGGGGTGGGGAGGATCCCCGAAGAACCTCTCCACGAACCTCCTCATGATCCACTCCTTGGGCTCTCCCCTGAAGAACTCCTCAAGCCTGACCCTAACTTCCTCCACTTCCATTCTCTTTTTTGAGATGTTCCTGTTGAGCCACATGACGTGTATCACGTCACTCCTGTAGGCCTCACGGACCATGTGTGAGGCCGTGGAGTCGTAGTCTCCCACTTCGTTCAAGCAGGCCGGACAGATCATAGCGGAAACTCCTCCGGCAGTTGAGCCCTCAACCTCCTGTACCTTTCAGTGCTTCCGTACCTCTCCTTGAGAGAGAGGAGGACCCTCTTGGTGAACTCCGGGTCCAGCCCTCTGGCCTCACTTATCATTCTCACGGTACTCTCGAAGTCCTCCTTACAGGCGTTGTAGCACCTCACACACGCCTCGAGCAAGTAAAAGTAGTCTTCCATGATTAGAAGTCGCATTCGGGGAAAAAAAACTCTTTCCTTTTTCTCTTTATTTTCCAGAGTTACACGTCAACCTCGATCCAACCGTTGTTGTCCCTGACCTGGTAGGTCTTGAGCCCCAGCTTCTCCTTGGGAGCGTCCTTGGCGACGTAAGGGGGCTCCAGCATGTTCCCGGTCCTGAGGTCGAAGACCGCATCGTGACATTTACACTTGACGGTCAGGGAGTCCTGGTCCAGGATTCCCAGGATGCACTTGGCGTGGGAGCAGACCGCATCTATGCCGTAAAACTTGTCCCCTACCTTGGCTATCAGGATCACCTTGTCCTCCACCTTAACTGATGCGTACATCGCCCTCTCCAGGGTCTTGGAACTTATGGTTCTCTTCCAGACCATGAAGCTTCTGGGGTCTCTGTTCATAAAAGCGTTAAATTATACGGGAGAGGAACGGGTATGAGGGAAAGCTTATACCCTCAGGGAGTTAAAGGCTAGTCTAAACGAATTCCCTTCCACAGGTCATTCGACCGAGTCATCAGCGTTCAGGCTAACAACCTCGATCTTGGGACCAGTGATCTGCCTCAACTCTGGGGCCACGTGGGACGGACACGACGAACCGGTACAGCCATCACGACCGGTACGGGACGAGATCCTTGAGACCCTCAGAAGGACGTTTAAGCTTCAGTTACGCATAATAAATGAGAGCTGATGGGTTGGATCAGGTCCTTCAGGTTCGAGGACGGAAAGGTCTCCCTACGCTCCGGGGACATGGGGACTGAGACCTACTCCTTCACTCCCGGTGGAGTTCACTTCATCAAGGTGTTCAAGGATTTCGTCTCCATGGGTTACCTCATCCCTGGGAAGGAGGCAGACGACCTCCTCTATGAGGAGTTCACCTACACTCCTCCGATCCAGAGGCCCATACTCACCAGGAGGTTTTACGCCAGATCTAAGAAGTTGAGGGAGAGGTTGGCCACGTTGGACTCGGTGAAGGACTTGGACGAGCTCCTAGCCGAACTGGAGGAGGAGAGTCAGAGGAGAGAGGAATGTATCAAGGAGATGAGGGAGAGACTACCGAGAGGAGCCCCCGTAGACGAGGAGTGTGTGATCCAGAAGTGTTTGAGGATGACTGCGTGGAGAGAAGCGTTTCAGGAGTGCCTGAGGGAATGATCAAGCTCAGCAGTTATGGGATTTTCCCTTGATTACCGCCCTGCAATCTAGGCGAATTCCAATAACTGCTGTCAATCTGTCAACCGCAACACCGTCACCTTGAACCAGAACCTGACCTCCTCCCCTGGGTTTAAGACCTTGAGACCGAGCCCGTTGTGATATGCGTCGGGTGCACCAGACATGGGCTCTATCGCAAGGGCACCGGGAACCCCAGTGAAGAGTTGCAGGAAGTCCATGTTCTCCCTCTCTATCCTGAGGGTGGAGTATGAGGAGGATAGGGTGAGCTCTCCTGGGAGGAAGAAACAGTCGTCGTACTCTCCGTTAAGTATGACGAAGTCCTCAGTCTCCCCCGTGGGGATCTTCTCCCTCGTGATACATCTCTTCCCTACGTTCGGGCTCAGGGACCAGTTCCCCCTGACAAGAAAGTAGGGATGGGTCCCGACCACCAGGGGAGCCCTCCTCTCTCCCTCGTTCCTCACTGAGGCCCTCCACGTCAGGGATTGCGGATCCAGGGAGTATTCTACCCTAATGAGGAGGGGGACAGGGTAACCCTCGTGCTCCAGGAGCAGGGATAACTCGGCTCTCTCGGGATCGACTCTCCGTTTGTCCCTACACTCTCATTTCAATCATTTTATGTTCATTCATGATCGAGTGTAGGGACTTAGCCCTCAACCACCTACTTACGGTAGGTGGGTCATGGGACTCCTTTGAGCCCAACGGCACGGGGCTCACATCTCTGCAATCACTCCCACCCTTTTGGACATAGTCCACATCGGTGTGAGAGATCATTATTTATCAACAAAAATTTGTTATAAACAGATATAAAAAGATTTCTATTAACGTGAGAAAGGATTCAGCCCACAGTCCACTCCTTTTCCATGACCAGTCCGTGTATGGCGTTTCCCTCCTTGTTCCTGGGTAACTCGTAGGTGTTTACCCGTGGCGTAACTTTTCCTTTTTAATTACTTCTAATTCCACCACGGGCACCCCTCTTAAGGGATCATACACGGTCACCCTTAACTCATTGGGGCTAGTCGAGGGAAACACCACTACCCTCCCATCCACACTTTTATCACTCCCCAAACCTCGTGAGCAGTGCCCGTCATCAGTTAGGGGGATCATCAATAAAAACTACTTCGGTGATACTATATAAACATTACTTGTCAAAACGATATTTAGAAGTGATTAAAAATAACGAGTAGTTACGTAGAAGCGTTACAGTCTTTCCGTCCCATTGGTAAGCCCCTCCCCTCACCCTGTTGGCGAAAGGGATAAGTAAGGCCATGCCTCCCCTAGTCTGTCTCTCGGCTCCTGGGAGGACGATGTCCTTGCCCTTAAACCTGAAGTGGGTCAGGTACGCGCCTCTCTCCTGGATCTCAGCTTCGGTTGAGGTAGTGGTCACTCTTATCAACTGGATCACCTGTTGATAGATACATTTAGGATTGAAGGGCTAGGCACTTATAAATATGAAGTTGGTAGAGGACCTCACATCCCTGAGACTTGGGAGGGATGGTCCCCCTCTGTCAAGGGTTAAGCTTTGAATCGCTTCATGCACCTCAATTTACACCACTACGATGAGGCCCAGATTAACTCGGGACCGTGTCTTGAACCTCAAGGAAACTTGGTGATCTCAACGCCCAGTCGAACCTCCCCATAAAGTCGATTAGGATTCCATATCCTCGATAATCTCCCGGTCGATTCCCGGCGAATATCGAGTGAAGGGTTAAACCTCAACTGAACAGTTTCGCCCCGGCCTCTCCGCTTCATAAACCTTGACTTCCGCTGAGCTACTCATTAATCTAAGGGTCTCATCCCTGATTAGGAACAGGGGTACCCACTACCACGGAGAATGAATATGTAAATAAAGTTTTTCAAAACATTGAGAACTATTCAGCAAATTTAAGCTATCGCCTGTTCCCTTCCCTCCGACTTCCTCAATTCCAGCATCGACCTCATCCTCTCCCTCAACAGGTCCAAGTCCCCCTGAAGTATCCTGGTGACCTCCATGGTACTGAGCAACAGCTTCGTCACACGTGGGGAGTCAAGGCTTGGGGAGTTGGTCACAAGTAACCTCCCTCCCACAGGGTACTCCCTCTTCTCGTGTTCCACCTTCTCGACCTTAGAGAGGACCTCCAGGTCCTGATCCTCCCTGGAACCATCGTTCTTGAGCTTCACCAATCCCACGTGTGCCACATCGTCCCTCAGAAAGAACAGTCCCACCACGGCGTACTTCCCGTCGACCTCAACTCTCTTACCCCTGGGGTGTACATAACTTATCCCCAGGTCGTGGGACATGGCGTTGAGCTCGTCCCTCACCAACTTCTCCAATTTCCTGGAGTCCTCCTCTGGGTCCTTCAGCGTGTGAGATTTGAGGAACTCCTCCTTCACGCAACTCAAGTCCCCATTGCAGTTTGCCTCTGCCCTCTCCACCTCGCTCCTTATGAACTGCAGGATCGAGCTCACGGTGTTCAGTTCCCTCCCGTTCCAGAGCTCCAGAACCACGGGGAAAAGCTCCTCCCTGAGGGGGGAACAGTAGGTCTCCACTATCTCCCTTATGTCCTCCTCCGTGAGGGCACTGTCCAACGTTATCCTGCTCTCGTCCAACCTCCTCCTGATGGCCAGGTCCGTGACCCTGCTGTAGACCTCCGTGGGGATCGCCATGACGACCGGGACTCCCACGCCTGAGTTGATCAACCTGTGAATCTGGGGTACGTGGTTCTCCCTCACCTCGTCGACCAGGAGGGAGATCCCCAGCTCCTCCCTCGCGTCACTTAGGAACTTTAACATCCCGTCGAAGTCCTTGGAGTAGTTCATGCAGAATAGCCTGGCCCTAACGTCCTGGAACTTATGGCAGTTCCTCTCCATGTGTTCCCTGAAACTGACGCCCATCAACCTCTTGAGGAAACCGTACCCATACCTTCCCCTCTCCAGCCTCGGGAAAACTATTGACCTCACCTTTTCCGGCTCCACCTTGGCCCAGAACTCCTCCTCTAAACCGTTCTTTCCCGCGAGGTCCAGGAAGATCGCTGAGTCTCCCAACTCCAGGGCCAGTCTCCTCAGGATGGTGGTCTTTCCCATCCCGGGTTGACCTATGATGGCGCTCACCTCCCTCCTGGAGAGGGACTCCCTCGCCTTCTCCAGATACTTCCTGTAGGTCGGGCCGGCCAGCTTTACCTCCCTGGAGGACCAGGTGGTCACGGCCACCTTAGGGATCTCACAGATCAAGACTTACCCCTCCTCTTCACTATACCGTACATGGAGCCCTTCCTCACCAGTCCTTCCTCCCCCCCTGCAATGAGGTCGTACTTCCCCTCCAGATGTTCCTCCAGTTTGGAGTAGAACTCTTCCCTGCTGAGCCCCATCTCCACCCTTATGTCAGAGAGCCTCGCGTAACCCAAACTGTCCTTGACCTTGGAGTAGACCTCATCGAACTTCTTGGGTTCAAAGCTCCTCCCCCTGACCACCTCCCAGACCTTCCTCATCTCCTCCCTGACCTCCAAAAGTTCCTTGTAGAGGCCCTCCACGGTGATCTTGGGCTGGGGCACGTAACCGGAGGTCCTTCCGTTCCTCTCGACCCTGATGAGACCTCTCTCCTCCAGCTCCCTTAGCACAGTCCTGATCTCGTCTCCCTCAACCTTGAGTTCCCTCCTCAGAGTTCCAAGAGTTACAGGTTTGCCCCTGTAGGCCCTGTTTAGGGCCTCCATCACTTCGCCCTCAGAGACCATGTAACTTTGTTATACTGTAACACTTAAAGGGGTCACTGCACGTAATACCAGGGACGACAAGGGGACCGAAACGGTTATTTCCCCAAAGAGGGAGGAGGAGCCCATGAGGATAGCGGTGCTAGGGAGTGGAACCATCGGGACCGCCCTGGTGAGGGCAGCCCTGTCCTCAGGTCACAGGGTGATTGGGACGGGTAGGAGCGAGAGAACCCTGGAGAGGGTCAAGTCCCTGGGGGCAGAGGCCACGAGGAACAACGAGGAGGCCATAGCGAGCTCGGAGCTGGTAGTTGTGAGCGTCAAGCCACAACACTTCCCCGAGATGGTGAGCTCAGTGAGCAGCGACCTCTGGATCGGGAGGACAGTGGTCTCGGTCATGGCCGGGGTGAGGCTGGAGACCCTCAGGAGGATCATGAGGGGGGCGGAGGTGTTCAGGGCAATGCCCAACGTCAACTCCACCGTGGGGAAGTCTGCCACCGCCCTCACCGGTGAGGGGGAGAGGAGGGGGGAGGTCGACTCCCTCTTCAGGACCGTGGGAGTGACCTATTGGGTACAGGAGGAACTCATGGACGTCTGGACTGCCCTGGTAGGCAGCGGGCCGGCCTTTGTATCCGAGCTAGTGGACGGACTGGTGTTAGGGGCTGTCGCCTCCGGGATGTCCAGGGAGCTCGCCTATTCTGCTGTGTTGGACATGTTGGAGGGGACGATAGCTAACCTGAGGGCCCACAGGGGGCATCCGTTGGAGCTCAGGGACAACGTGACCACTCCAGCAGGGACAACCATAGCGGGGCTAAAGGTCATGGAGAGGAGGTTGGTCAAGTCCGCCATGATGGAGACAATCGAGGCGGCCAGCAGGAGGGCCGCCAGGTTAGGTAAGGTCATAGATGAGAAGATCTCCAGGGAGATCTCGGAGAGGAAGTGAAGTGTCGTCTAGCTCACTTCCACGAGAGCCGGGTGAAACCCAAAAACGCGATGGGTCTCTCCCCCTCCCGTCACTTCGCAGTCTCGAGGAGACGGGACCTTGAACCGGGCCTAGAGAAGGCGGTAAGCTGGCTTGTCCCTGCCGAAAGCCCTCGTGGATTACCTGAACTCGCTCAGGAAGGAGAACGGGATACCCTCCGTGAATTACGCCAACTCCGGCACCTCGAACTTGAGGGCCCGATACATGCTCGACCACAACCTGTTCAGCCACTACGATTTGGAAGGGGTTCATCCAGGATACTACTTCACCAAGACCTCCAACTATTACGGAGGGGAGGAGTCCATAGGCATGACCTTCTACGGGAGACCCGTCCTGAGGGACGGAGTACAGGTCATGAGAGAGGCTAAGAGGATCCTCTACAGGATGCTGTATGAGGATGAGGAGAGCAACTGGGGACACAGGGACTCCCTCCTGGACCCCTGCTTCAATTACTCCGATATATCCGTGGCCTGGGACTCCAGGAGGATATTCGTGGTGGTCACCATGATCTCAGCCTGGGTTGACTGGGTGTTGACCCCCAGGTTACAGGGCAACGTCTTCAAGATGAGGGGCAAGGTCAGGGTGATGTCCCCCACCCACGTGTTGGTCCTGAGGGACGAGCCCCATCCCGGAAACGTCTCCAGGAGGTATTATACACTGGGGGAGGTCGTGGCGGGAGTTTCTCCTCAAGGAATCTACCAGGGCATAGAGACCATCAGGCCGACGAGATGGGAGTTGGGGAGAAATCTGGACGTGGAGTTCCCCCTGGACCTGGAGAAGGGACTGACCACGGTGTTGGTGTTGGGGAGAGACCCGAGGGGGATCAGCTGGAGTCCCCTGGGACAGAGGAGGCCCGGGGAGTGTAAGCTTCTCACGTACACCTTGAGGACCTGAGGAGACCCCAGTGGGGAGAAGGCGAGTCACACGTCTCCTTGACCCTGGAGAGATCCTTCACTTTCACTGCGTCTAGCAAGAAGTTTGTGGAGAGCTCCATAACCCGTAGAGGGCTCCATGTGATGTTGGGGTGGCTAGCTAATTATTTATTTTCTCCCTCTTCCCTTACACGCATGGCCAAGGAACTACGAACCTACACGATCCTCAAGGGGATAGCCAACAACTTGAGTCAGCCCTTCATCTCCTTCACCGCAGTCTCCTCTGGGATCCTCGGTGAGTACCTGGGTCTCATAAGCTCTGCCTCAACTTTCTTCACTGCCCTGGCCCAGTTCATCTCCGCACTGCTCCGCACCAGGGCTAAGTCCCTACTGCTGTGGGCTGAATCCTTTTTCCCGTTAATATGCTTTGTGGGCCACTTCAGAATTATACAAAAATTTATAAATAATATATCGAGTATTACCCATGGGAAAGAGTGAGTACAAGAGGGATTGGCACAAGTACGACGAGAACGTCATAACGAGATACGAGCTAATGTTCCCCTTCTACGTCTTCCAACACTGGTGGGAATTACTAGCAGAGGAGAATAGGGATGCCAAGAAAACCTACAAGGCGCCAAAGGAGTTCAACGAGTTCCTAGCGTTCCTGCACTTGTTCCTACCCTACAGGGCAATGGAAGGGGTATTGAGAGCACTGGAGGGACTGAAGATCGTCCCGACAAGCCTAGACTACTCGACAATATGGGAAAGGGTGAGGAACATGGACATAACGTTCCCGGAGGCAAACGACGAGCTAGAAGTAGCAGACGCGACGGGGATGAGCACAACAAGGGGAGGACAATACGTCGTTGCAAAGTGGGGTAAAACTAGGGACTCAAAATTCCTCAAGATAGAGATAGTAATGGATAAGGACGAGCTCAACGTGATAGACGCTGAGGTGACTAGCGACGAGGTCGAGACTGCAGTCAAGACTAAGGACTTACAAGACAGGGGAAGAAGGTCAGGAAGTTTTACGGGGATAAGGCTTACGACGCCAACGAGGTTTACAATACTGGGGTTGAGGTCGTCCCACCTGGGGAGAACGCCTCCACTAGACGCGGTCATCCCGCTAGGCTGTGAGGGAGTTCAAGGAGTTGGGTTACGATCGTTGGAGGGAGGAGAGGGGTTACGGTGTTAGGTGGTTGGTTGAGTCCCTGTTCTCTGCCGTGAAGCGCACCTTTGGTGAATCTGTTGGGGCTACAAGTTTTCTAGGGCAAGTGGTTGAGGCTAAGCTCAAGTTCTGGGCCTACGCGTGGATGATGTACATGGCTAATTCTGTAGTCGGTAGAGCTCCGGGTGTTAGGATGTGAGCTTGCGAATAACGTTGAAATAAATATTAATTACTGAAAAATTCTCAGTGTATTATATCACGCTTATGAAATAAATTGAAGTGACCCACAAAGCACCGTTAATAGAAATCTTTTTATATCTGTTTATAACGAATTTTCGTTGATAAATAATGATCTCTCACACCGATGTGGGCTATGCCCAAAAGGGTGGGAGTGATTGCAGAGATGTGAGCCCCGTGCCGTTGGGCTCGAAGGAGTCCCATGACCCACCTACCGCAAGTAGGTGGTTGAGGGCTAAGTCCCTACACTCGATCATGAATGAACATAAAATGATTGAAATGAAAGTGTAGGGACAAACGGTAACTTTGTCTCCGGGGTGTCCTGGATAGTCCTAGCCCTCATACCTTTCCAAGGACCCCTGTACACCTTAACTTACTTCACCGCTGAGCTAGGACTGGGCATCTCGCTGATGGGATGGAACCTGATCATGGAAAGGTTGAGTGCGACTGCCAGAGGAGTGACGTTGTCCCAATACACGGTCTACTCCACCCTCGGTCAACTGGTGTCCACGTTGCTGGCGGGAATATTCGTGGGGAGTTCCACCTCGTTAATAAGGATACCCTTCGCCCTGACTGGGGCGATAACCCTCTCCTGTGCCTTCCTTGGGCAGAGGACGGACGTGGACGTTGAAGATCCAGCCAGGAGACCCAGGGTTTCGAGGAAGTTACTGAGGTTCTTCCTCATCTCCTTCCTGTTCACCGTGGTCTGGTCCTTCGCCTGGCCCCTCTTCCCCATGGCCCAGGTCTACATATTCCACATGACCTACTTCAACGTCGCAGTGATAAGCGTGATAGGGGGAATCTCGACGCTATTCCTAAGGAACAGGGTGGGGAGACTCGTGGACAGGAACAGGAGGTTCTCCATGTTCCTGGGAAGGATATTGTTGGCCACCTTTCCGCTGGCCTACGCCCTCGCACCTAACATTTTCGTGATATATGCTGTCGAGCCAGTGGCCGGCCTCACGTCGCTCCTGGGCTCCACAGCCTACGTCAGCTACCTCTACGACTCCTCCACCAAGGAGGACGTGAAGATGAGTTTGGGCGTCTACTCCTTGGTACAGGGACTAGGGGCAGTGGTAGGATCCTTGATATCGAGCGCCATATTCATGGGGGTAGAACCCATACTGGGACTGGAGAGGGGAGTGGAGTACCTCCTCTTGACCTCGGCCGTGCTGAGGATCATGACCTCTTTCGGCTACCTGAAACTCAAGGTGTGAACTTCTCGGCTCGCTTCAACTCGTTGAGTCCTGCTTCACGTTGCGGGGTTCACGGTTAGGGGTCAAGGCCTCATGGGTATACTCGTTTATCCTCATCCCTTTTCACATAGGAGGCTATCTTGCCTCCCGGCGGGACGATCCCCCCCCCCCCGAGGGATAACCTGAACCCCCTCAGGAACCTGTACCTGGCGTACCTGGGGGAGGTCCTCTCCTCCTCCAGGACCCTCCTCTCCATCTCATTCATTTAATGGCGCGTCCTCCCCAACTACCTCAAGGAGGAGCGCGGTCACCACGTGATTGTACACCTCATGGTATGGCCTAGCGCTCGTCCCCTTTTCATGTACTAATGTAGGATGAATTAAGTCACTTTCATTCTATAGAAACAAATAGAAATGGCAAAGGAGCCCTGAATCGCCCAGTAACGAAACTTGCTGTTCATACTTTCATTCAAGTCATATCATTTGAGCATAGAACTTTTTATCTATGATTCTATCTTTAAATATGGCAAAATGGTTTGAGAAGAGTGACAAGGATAAGGAAGTCGCATATCTTCTGCTGGAGAAGGGCTATTATCCTGAAGCTTGCTTTCACTCCGAGATGGCCGTAGAGCTGAAATTGAAAGGAATTTTAGTAGAGGCCTCAGGCGCTATTATTTACACTCATTCTATAAAGAGATTGTTAAAGGAGGTGGAGAAGGTTAAGAAAATTAATTTGAGTGATAAAATATTGGATTGTGCAGATTACTTATCTTTTATATACTTAGGCTCTAGGTATCCAGAGGAAGAAATTATTGAATTAGGAAGGAGTGAGGGTGAGAAGTGTGTCAGATGCATGGAAGAAATACTATCTATTCTCTGACCTTTTACAGATTTACAAGGAAGAGGAAGAACAGTTCAAGGACTATGTTAATTTCCTATGCAGTAAAAATTTCACTGTGATATTATTCGGTTCCAGGGCAAGAGGAGATTTCAAAATATACAGTGATTACGACCTTTTAGTCATAGGGAAAGATCTTCCGAAATTTCCTCCCACTGATGCAATACAACTCCACTTTTATAAAAAAGAAAAGGTTGATAAAGAGATAGAGGAATTTAATACAGTGATAATAGATGCCTTTTATGAAGGTAAATTATTATGCGATAAGCTGAATATTTATGAGGAAAAGAGGAGGAAAGTATTAGAGAGAATTAGAGGATTGAAACGCGTTAAGGATGGATGGATAAGGGAGTAAAGGAGATTGTGTTAAGTTGATCTGCTCTTTCACAACATTCAAAGTTAGCAGTTATTAAGAATTATTTGTGGAAGTAACAAAACCTTCCCACACCTCCTCCAGGATTAGGCTTACATGGTGTGGGCCCGAAACTACCCAGAGGTCACTCCACCTGGACGACAGCCCACCTCTCGTTCAGGGACTCTCCGCGCCTCAATACCTTAAAGTTGGACAGCACTCTCTCCCACTCCTCCCTCGAGAGTCCCCGTGGATCCCTGCCCTTGAACCTCGTCACCGACAAGTACGCCTTTCCTCCTTTGCGAAGAACCCTCCTCAACTCCCGGACTGCCCCCTCATGGTCCAGGAGACAGCACAGAACCAGGTTGGAGAACACGAAGTCCAGGCTCCCGTCCCTAAGGGGGAGGAAGGAGGCCGAGGATTGGAAGACCAAAAGGTCCTCATCCCTCCCCTTCATCCTCTCCAGGGCCCTGATGTCGGGGTCGGTGATCAGTAGAACCCCATCCCCCTTGAGTTTGGACAGTGCTGGGACGAAGTATCCGGGCCCGGACCCGAGATCCATGATCCTCCCTCCCTGTTGTACGAACTGGGAGAACCTGGACACTACCTTTCCCCTGGGATTCACCAGCGAGCGTATCGGGTTGTTCAGGATTATCGGGTGGATGTATCTGTCGTTCACGTGCTTAGGAGGGAGTTGAGGCTATTTAACTTTTGTAACACTACTTTATGGATCACTTCAAATTTGCCCGAGGTTCCTCAACGGTCTCAACCAACCTGAGCTACGGGAACTCAGCGGAGTCAGGATAAGCGATGAACGCGCCCACGGGGCACGGTAACGATCAAGCTTTTATGCTCCCCTTCAATCTCACCCTCATGACAACAATAGTGATCGTGAGACACGGCGAGGCCGAGCCCGAGGCCCCCGGAGTAGAGGACGATAAGAGGGCCCTCGTGAAGAAGGGCCAGAAGCAGATGAGGAGGGTGGCCTCCTTCCTGGAGGAGATGGGCCTGGAGCCTGACGTAGTCCTCTCCAGTCCGATGCTCAGGGCCGTCCAATCAGCTGAGACCATCCTGGACGAGATGGGGCTGGAGGAACTCAAGGTGGAGACCCTGGATGAGTTGCTCCCCAACTCCGACCCTTCTCCCCTGGTGGCCAAGCTCAAGGAACACCAGGGAGTCGCCCTGGTCGTGGGTCACATGCCCTCCCTCTCAGCCCTCGTGAAGGCTCTAACGGGATCGGAAGTGGACGTAAAGAAGGGAGGAGTGGTGGTGGTGGAGCACGACCCCCTGGAGAACAGGACAAGCCTGGAGTTGTTGCTCAACCAGAAGGTGCTGAAGCTGATCTGAATGCCCTTCACTGCCGTGGTTGACCTAGGCTACAACTCCGTCAGGCTATCTCTATATCAGAGGTTCTCTCCCAACACCTTCAGGCTCCTGGGGAGCATAAAGAGGTTCGTGAGGTTGGGGGAGGGAGTGGACGAGGGCAAGCCCATAAGGGACGAGAAGGTGAAGCTGGCCGTCTCAGTGATGGGGGAGTTCAGGGAGGTTCTGAGGAGGAGGGGAGTGGACGAGGTCATCCCAGTGGGGACGAGTGCCTTCAGGTACGCCAGTAACGGGGAGGAGGTAGCCCAGGAGCTCTCCAGGGCACTGGGGAGGGAGGTGAAGATCATCTCGGGGGAGGACGAGGGGAGGTTGGCGGCACTCAGTGCGGTGAACTCCCTACCCATCTCCGAGGCGTTGGTTTTCGAGTTGGGCGGGGGGTCCCTCGAGGTGGTCTACGTCAGCAACAGGGAGTTGGAGAAGGTCTTTCACTTCCCCCTGGGAGGTCTTAGGCTCTCCAAGGCCTTCAGGGACCAGGGAGAGATCAGGAGGGAGATAAGGAACTACCTCTACTCCCTCCCCTCCAGGTTTCCCCCCGTCCTCGTGGGCTCAGGGGGGAACGTAAGGTCAATGGGAAGGTACGCCATGAAGATGAGAGGTCTGTCCTTCAACCACGTTCACGGTTTTAAGCTGGCCGTGGGTGAGGTGAACAAGATGGTCAAGAGGTTCTGGTCCCTCCCTCCTGAGGAGTTGGCCAAACTCCCGGGGATGGGGAAGGAGAGGGCCGTGACCATCCCGGCAGCCTCCCTGGTGGTGGAGGAGCTAGTGAACATGACCAACCCACAGTACATCTTCATCTCTGAAATGGGAATGAGGGAGGGGAAACTCATGAGTAAGGAGATGAACTCTACGGAGGAGATGAGGGACTCCTGGGTCGACGCCTTCACCAGGGGGTTCAACGTGGAGCCTCCCTGGGACGTGAAGCTGGAGGGAGAGAAGAGGACCGGGTCTACCTGGGCAGGTTACGCCTCCCTCCTGTCCCAGGTGATCATGTGGACCGGGAGGAGGAATCCCTTCAGGGAGTGCTTCGACATCCTACAGGAGGTACTCTTCCCCGGGTTCACCCAGGTGGAGATAGGACTCGTGGCCGGCATATGTAGGGCGGCGTCGGGCAAGGTGAAGGGAGAAGAACTCAGGAGGTTGGGAGTGGACATGGACAAGGGGAGACTAAGGGAGACCGGGGAGGTAGTGAGGAAGTTGATTCAGGAGAACCCGCTGGGTGGTCACTGATGCTCATAGCCTTCGAGGGGATAGATGGTTCAGGCAAGTCGAGCCAGGCCAGGCTCCTGAGGGACTGGCTATCCATGAGGGGTGACGCCTACCTGACCGAGTGGAACTCCTCGGAGTGGATCCACGAGGTCATCAAGGAGGCCAAGAAGAAGAACGCCCTGACCCCGCTCACCTTCAGCTTAATACACGCAACAGACTTCGCGGACAGGTACGAGAGGTTCATACACCCCATGATCTCCTCGGGTTTCCACGTGGTGTCAGACAGGTACATATACACGGCTTACGCCAGGGATACGGTCAGGGGTGTGGACCTGAAGTGGGTGAAGGAACTGTACTCCTTCGCCGTGAGGCCCACGATCACCTTCTTCATAAGGGTCACCCCCCAGGTTGCACTGGCCAGGCTCAAGGCTGGGAGGAAGACGGTCAAACCAGCGGAGGCAGGGGCGGACGTGTTCCCAGGGCTGGACCCGGAGGAGGGCTTCCTCAAGTATCAAGGTCTACTCCTGGAGGTATACGATAGGTTAGCCACGGAGGAGGGGTTCGTGGTACTGGACGGAGAGAGGACACCCAGGGAGGTACAGATCGAGATAAGGAGGAGGGTAGGTGAGTTACTTGGTGGGTAAGATAGTCGCGGTGGAGGGCGTAGAGGGCTCGGGGAGAACACTACACGCCGAGGGGATAAGGACTTACCTAGAGGAACAGGGCTACGGAGTTATAACCTTCGGGTTGGGTATGTCCAAGTTACTGGGCGAGGCCATAGCCAGGAAGAAGAGGGACGTGGTGTTTCAGAGGAGGACCCTGTTCCTAGCCTACGTGACCGACCTGGCGGACCAAGTCGAGAACCTGGTCAAACCGGCCGTGGAGTCTGGGTTCGTTGCGTTAGCCGACGGGTACGTTCTGACCCTGATGGCGTGGGGCCTGACCAGGGGACTGGAGAGGAACTGGATGGAGGGGGTGTTGAGGGCACTGCCGAGGCCTGAACTGACCCTAGCCCTAATCGCCCCGCCAGAGGAAATAATGAAGAGGATCATAAGGAAGAAGGGAGTACTTGACCCCTTGAGCTCGGGAGTCGACCTCTGTGTGAACGGAGATCTGTACCAGGGGTTCAGGCAATACCTGGAGAGGTATCTGAATAACATGAGGTCCCTCGCCTCGGACAAGGGAGGAGTCACCGTGGACACCGGGAGGGACTTCAAGGTGGTACAGGAGGAGATCAACTCACTGGTGGGGGGAGACCTAGGTGAGGCCTGAGGAGTACGCCAACACCCACCTCATGGAGTTCCGCAGGCTCACGGGGAGGAGCGAGGAGGAAGTTCACGACGCCAGGGTGGAGATAAGGAAGTACGTTGTGGTGGGGAGGGCACTCTACCGACTTCACGGAGACTGGGAGTCCCTGGACAGGGCCTCCAGGATAGCTCGCACTCTGGGCAAGGTCAGGGACGTGGATGTGTCTGGCTGCCCTGGGGACAGGGACAGGTTGCTCTATAGTGTTGAAGTCATGAGGGATCACGTGATGCCATTCCCTAGGTTACTGGGCTCGAGACTACTGGTGATGGAGAGCCTGGTCAGGGAGTACAGGTCCGTCCTCGCGGAGGAAGAATTCCACTCCCTCAGGAAGAGGCTGAGGAGGACGAGGATACTCGTGGAGAGCCTAGAGATGGACTCGGAGGAGATAAAGGAGTTAGTAAGGAGGATGGGGGACCTGAGGGACCAATGGCTCAGGTCCAGGTGTTCCGGAGAGGAATTTCAGATAGGCGGAGAGGTCACGAGGGAGTTCAAGGAGCAGGGGGTACAGATACTAAGAGACCTGTTGAGCTCAGGTCACGAGTTCCATCACTTGAGGAAGGTCTTGCAGTCAGGACAAGTCCTCTAGACGCAGAGTTCCCTGCTGGCCTCAGCTGAGGGAACTCAGGACCTTAATCAAGGGGACTTTCCCTGGATATCGGGACTTAATTAAGACAGCAGTTACGGGACTTTAACGACTTTAACGTAACTTAAAGATTTTCATCAGCCCCGGCGATCAGTTTGAACGACGCTCGAGAACCTCAGGAACGCCTCCACGCTCCTCAGGTTCAGCTCCCCCACCAGCTCCTTGACGACGTTGTGACGGTGAAGATCGTGAGGTAGCTTTCTCCTAAATCCGATCCTTCTAAAACCTCAACTAGTACTCCAGTATCAACTACTACCCTCATCTTCTCTTCTCGACCTCTCTAATTCCTCTCTAATCCCTTTTGCAGAACCTAAAAGGGAAAACAGTAATTGAACATTCTTTTGAGATTTTTTATTCTCCTCATAAAAAGTTATTAAATATTCTACCGCATCATTTAAGTTAACTCTCTTACCCTTATTCAACTGCAGTTCAGCAGCAATCTTAACTAACTTCTCCTTCACATCTTTACTAACTCTAATAATTTCACTCATAACGTAAGAATAGGAAAGTGTGTATATAAAGTTTACTTTATATACTTTGAATATAGTGTTTATCTTATGTAAACAACACAGTTCTTGAGAGTAAGAATATGTTAGGTAAAAATGACATCTCCTAACCCAAAGGATAGACCTAATATGAAAGAAGTCAAAAAGATGTCACAAAAATTTGTGATATAAGTAGTCAGTACTAGTACCTTTGACACAATTAAGCGAAAACTGAAGAGGCCGTGTCATCTCAATAAAAACTTCCACAAGGGCTCTAACTCGATTTTCTTACCGTTATAATCCATTGTTTCCTCCACGTCCCACGTTACGATTTTAGGTTTGAAACCCAATGATGAGGAGGCTTTAGTTAAAGCACTTAACTCCCTCTCCTTTATCCCCTCCTCATCGTAAGTTACCTGTATTAACTCCCCTTTTTTCTCATCTAAAAAGTCTACTTCGTAGTCCTCTCCTTTAACGAAGTACACTCCCTTGTTCTGGTTTTTCCTAAGCAAATGTATTGCGACTAAATTCTCCATCAATCTCCCCACATCCTTTTTTATAGAGACTCCTTGAATGATACCCATGTCAACTACGTAAACCTTCTTGTTTTCTGCAATTCTGCTCAACTTTCCGATATACCTTTCCACGGAGTAAATCAAGTAACTTGAAGTCAGACCGTAAAACCACTCGTCAACAGTTTTATAATCAATTCTGAGCATTCTAGCAATTCTATTTAGAGAAACCTCAGAAGAGTAAAGGGAAATTACCGCTGAGGAAAACTCCTTAAACTTGGATATCCTCTTTATCTTAAGCCTCTGTACTACGTCTTTGAATAGTATATCGTTATAAATGCTGTTTACTATTTGCCTACTGTTCAGTAGCAACGCCTCAGGAAAACCTCCTATGCTCATGTACTCCCTTAAGTAATTCTTGATCTCGGCCCTCTCCCTCGTCGTGAGAGGTTCGGAGTAAATAACTCCCTTAAACCTTAGAAACTCCTTGAAGGAAAAGGGGAAGAGCGTGAAGTCCACATGCCTCCCGGTTAGGCTTGTGGCCAGCTCGCCGGAAAGTAACTTAGAATTACTCCCTGTTAATATTATCCTTTTAGTCTTCCTCAGCCTGCTCACGAAGGGTTCCCAACCTTGAATGTTCTGTATTTCGTCAAACAGGATGTAATCCACGTTACCGTAAAGTTCGTAAATGGCTTGTTCAACAATATGCAGATCCTCGGATTTTAAATTTCTCAACCTCTCGTCATCAAAGTCAACATAAGCGAAGTTTTTATCTTTTAATAATAGGAGTGATAGAGTAGATTTCCCGCTCCTCCTAACTCCTAGTATTGCTAAAACGTTTGGGATTGATAGGTTTGCTAACAACTCCTCCTTAGGCACATCTCTGGGTATTGCCCTACTCATTAAGTTTACTGCGTCCTCTCTTTGTTCCTTCAGAACGCTTTTTATTTCCTCAACGTTCACGCATAATAGGAGTTTTTTTGGATTTTTAAACTTTTGGAGTATACTCCAAAACTCTTCCGATTAACTTATGGAGTACACTCTTGGAGTATACTCCACATAACTGAATCTGAAGAGTAGTTCTATTTAATAAACAGCAGTTATGGGAATCTTAGGGAGGTAATACGGGGAAGTCGGTATTGCTGAGAAGTTTTTCGACGTCGTCTTACTGAAAAGGTGCGGAATGACTGATCGAGTTGGCTAGGGAGAGTCCGGTCGGGGAAGTCAACAGGCTGGGAGTGGTGAGGGGGAACGGGAGGAGCAGGAAGGTCGACTGGCACTGATCCTCATGGTCCTGACGGAGGGCCAGCGTGAGGAACGCGGCCGAGACGTTCGGGTTGGAACGTGAATTGATGGGGCGTTGGGAGAACTCGACGACGCGTGGAGGTCCTGTCAGACTTTGAAGGGTCAGGTCGTCATCGTGGACGACACCGTGGACCACGACGCTCTGGGTAGACGTGAGCCCCCGAGAACTACTGGACCTACTGCCACACCCACGGGAGGTTCGAGAGGGCCAAGCTCCTCACGGTCGTGATAGTGGACCTCGGGCAGGACGTTCACGGTTTCCCCTACGCCGTGAGGAAGATGTTGAATTTGTGAGGGTCACAGAGTTCAAGACCAAGATCGACTTGGCCAGACGTTGGACGTGCTCAAGGAGCGCCTCCGGTAGCCAAGGTCGTCTTCGACCCCAGAACTGTCCGAGAAGCTCGTGACGGACAACGTGGTGTCAAGGCTCGAGTCCAACCGAACTCAGGGTCGGCCCAGGGGACCCTCGGGGGCGCTTCCCAGTGGAATACCCCCGGAGTCTACTACGCCGACCTGACCCTGGGAGGCCGAGTGATCACGGTGAAGTTGCTCCGGAAACACGACTCCAGGACACACGTCAGGTACCTCTACACGACCGACCTCTCGCTCAGCGGGGAGGAGGCCTGCCTGGCCGGAGATCGAGGACCTCAAAGGGACGTCAAGGCCCACTCCTCATTCTGGGGGGCTTCAGGGCTACCTCACGATCTTCACCGTCAACAACGTCGTCAGGGAGCTGGTGGGGGAGCTTAACCTGAGGAGCGTGGAGGCGTTCCTCAGGTCCTCGAACGTCATTTAGGCGGACCACCTGGGCTGATGAAAATCTTTAAGTTACGTTAAAGTCCCATAACTGCTGTACATGTCTTACATATTCGTAAATCTTATAATTTACGCCACTAATCATTAATTATGCCAACAATAAGTATAAGGATTGATGAAAAG
This sequence comes from Metallosphaera yellowstonensis MK1, assembly GCF_000243315.1. GTDB lineage: Archaea > Thermoproteota > Thermoprotei_A > Sulfolobales > Sulfolobaceae > Metallosphaera > Metallosphaera yellowstonensis. The sequence goes on from NZ_JH597761.1 coordinate 130,548, forward strand.
TTAAAGAGGAAAATGGATGAGCTAAGCTACATAAACTGGAGCGAAGTAATAAGGAGAAAAATAGAGGAAGTAGTTGAGGAAGAGGAAAAGAAAAGGAGAGAAGAGGGAAAGAAAAAGAAGGACCTTAAAAGGATTAACGATGCGTCATTGAGGTCTTATGAGTTCTTCCTTAATTACGGGGGTAAAAAATCTGAAGAGACCATTAGGGAATGGCGTGACAAGAATTGGCAGTAGTTGACGCTTCAGTCGTTATAAAATGGTTTGCTAATGAGCAAAACAGTGAAGAAGCTTTATTGCTCAAAGAGGCTTACGCAAAAGGTCTAGAAGATTTATCAGCACCGTGTATTTTACCTTTCGAGGTGTTGAATGGACTGAAGTACACATACAATCTGGGGGAGAAGGAACTTAAAGAAGTAAGTAAAATACTTTCTGACTTCCAGATAACACTTTACGATATCGAAAGTATGCAAGATGAAATTGTGACGATTTCTCAAACTTACGGTATTTCAATCTACGATTCAGCTTACGTAGCTTTAGGTAAGGTATTAGGAGATAAAGTTTACACAGCTGATGAGAAACTACTGAGGAAGGTCAGGGAATTACCTTTTGTACTTCACATAAGGGATTTCAAGATACCAGTGAAATCGTAGTTCGAGTTGTTAAGCATCTGCCATAATATATCAATTCTCTAAATTCACTGTGATAGTGAATGAATTCATTTATTAGTATGCTAGCTTGAAAATCTTTTAACATAGTTTTTGAGCTTCGTCATCAAAATAATTTAGTTTTTAAACCCTTACAGAGGATTTTCCGAAAGATATTTTGGTTAGTTTTTGTAACAAACTAATGACAATATGCAATAGGAGAGGTGAGGATACGATATAACTGAAGAGTATACCGTTATATTCACTTTGGTTCTCGACAGTGAGAATAAACACTTTAATATTAACGTTTGGGCGATTCACGGATCCATTGCGATTTCAATTTGTTTCCCTAAAAATAGATAAGAGCAGCAGTTATCAGATTTTACCTTGATTACAGGGCGCTACCTAAGGAAAAATCCCACAACTGCTGTAAGAGTAATTGATCCTACACTTCAGGTAACACTAATAAGGGACGAGCATGAGGTAATATCATGGAGTTCCTGACTTCCTTAATATAGAACATATTAGTCAGATCTGTATTACGCAGATCTGACTGGAGTGTAGGCCTTTGACTCCTCTAGGGGGCTTAAAGCTCGATGAGGAGCTTGCCATCCTCTAACCGGAAGTTGGGCTTGAAGTCCGAATAAGGGCAAATTTAGAGGCCCCAGTTTTAGGAATAGATGTATAAAAAGATAAATTAACTGTACTCTATAATAAACAGTTAAACGCTAGTGAGTAAAGCAGGTTTCATCACTTGCGTAAGTAGTGGGGCGATTCAGGGCTCCATTGCGATTTCTATTTGTTTCTATAGAATGAAAGTGACTTAATTGATCCTACATCAGTACACGAAAAGGGGACGAGCGCTAGGTCATACCATGAGACACTCATTCAATCACGTGGTGACCTCGCTCGTCCCCGAGTTACTTGGGAAGGACGCGCTATTAAATGAAATAGCTGAGATCGAGAGGAGGGCCCTGGAGGAGAGGAGGACCTCCCCCAGGTACGCCAGGGGGAAGGAGGTGAGGAGGAGGGGTTACGCCAGGTACAGGTTCTTGAAGGGGTTCAAGGTCTCCCTCTGGGGGTCGTGTACGGGCTGGAGTGGGTCACGGTGAGGTTGCCCGTGATGTACAGGGGAAGGGAGAGGGTGAGGACTGGAGTGGAGGAGTTGCTCAGGGAGGAGAGGCCGGTGCTCAGGTCCCTCCTCCTGCCCGTGTTGGGAGGGAAGTTGAACGCCGAGCTCTGGACCCAGGAGCTGGAGGTGAGGGGGACTTCAAGTACGTGGTCGTGGACGGGAAGTACGTGAAGTTGAGGGGAGGGAGGAGGGGGGTCCTCTTAATCGCGTTGGGACTCACTGACCACGGTGTGAGGGCCGTGCTGGACGTGGTCCCGACCGGGGAAGAGGACGTCGTGAGCTACTGGGACCTCCCGGTGAGGCTGTGGAGGAGGTACAACCTCACCCTGGTCGTAGCCGACGGGGTGAAGGCCCTAGACACGGCAATCTCCCGTTCCGGGATCAAGGTCGCGAGGCAGACCTGCCCGGTCTACCTCAAACGGAGGGTGGACAGGAGGGTGAGGGTCTTGCTGGACCTCCTCCTCTCCTTCGCCGAGTCCGTCCCCATCCGTGGCTCTCCCCTCCTCTCCTACCTCCTCGCCCCCAGGGAGGCCCCTCCTCAGGTCGAACAACCTGGCCGAGTCCTTCAACTCCCTCCTGGGGAGTTCGGCAAGTGCCACTCCCCCTGGAGGACCGGATCGCCCGGGCCGTAGCAATCAACTACAACCTCTCGACCTGTTATCTCGCTCTTGTAATAATATTACAGAGTCCTTATTTCTTCGTGAAACGGTCAAATATATTCAATAATTCCTCCATTGAATAAGTCCAAATCAACAGAGATATTACAATTTGCAAAGGAGCCCTGAATCGCCCTCCTTTACTCTTCTCCTCTATTTTTGCAGGAATTGTAACTAATAATACTACAGGCAAGTTAGATCCCAAAGAGGCTAAATTCTCAAAGAAGTACAGACATTGATTATAATAATTACCACCACTTAACCCCTTTAATCTTACTAAATAAGCAGCTATCTCATCTACTAAAATTAATACTCTTTCTCCCTTAAATAATTCCTCTAGTTTATCTTTCGTCGGTGACATGAGATCTTCGTCGTATTTCCTTACGACATCGTATTTCCTAATCTTTTGGCAATGTATCCCCACAAAGTTTTTATCTTAATTCCGTCTTCCTCTATTGGATCTTCTGGGGAAGGTGCAGTTCTACTATCCTTACTTCCAATACCTATTACCTTAATATTTTCAGGGACTTCAAGACCGAATTCCCTTGCTACCGTAGGATTATTAAAAGCATGAAATAGTAAAAGTACAGTATGAGTTTTACCTCCTCCGAATAAAGAATATAACGTCATACTTAGGCCTTTACCTTGAGTCAAAGCATTCGTTATTTCCCTAACTAAACTTTTCATAGAATCGGTAATGTACGTCGAAGAGAAGAATTCTCTGGAATCAAGATAAATTGATGGTGCGTTTTTAACTATTACGTCACTGAGCTCTGGAGCTACTTGATCGTCCAATTAAATACGTCTTCCCTAACCTTATTCTCGTAAATCAGATTACTCATTGAACCCACTTTTCTATGTTTGTTTTTTCTCCAGATAAACGCTTAGAAGGTTCCTTTTCTACATCAGAATCATCTAATACTTTTGTCAAGATTCTAGCAATAGCTAAAGCCTCATCTACGAAACGTGTCCTTTCCTTAAGCTTGTTCACCTCTTCCTTTATCTTATCCGGGTTCTTTAATGAGATGTATTCGAGATAATGAAATGCTTCAACTGGGTTAGAGAAGTTATAGTCGCCTTGAATAGCCTTTCTTACGTCTGGAAGTTGCTCTAATGCCGAAATGAGACTAAGTTGATCCTTAGCAGCTTGATCTGGCTCAATAAGTGCAATAGAATCTTTATCTAAACTGATAATCCCATTATCTTGTAGACTTTTAACGTCTATGTTTCCAGAAATATTCAAGTAAGTTAGAGAATTTCTAACTAATTTTCTCACTCCTCTTTTTGGAGTTGGAATTAAGAGTTTTACTAAAACGTAGTACGTTGAATTAGGATTAGAAATTGACACACCTGCACCTTTAGATAGTCCTTCAATTATTGACTGCGTAGTAGTAGGAAATATATACTTAGTAATAAGATCACTTACAGCATTAACTCCTTCATCTCCCAATCCTACTAATTTCTCGTATTTTGTAAATACACTAATAACTTTTCCTAAAATTTCTATGTAAGTATCTAAGGAAAGCTTAAGCTTTCCCTTAGTTAACATGGTTGATATCCAATCTGAGACAGTTGAAATTGCCTCTTTCCTGACTTCTTGAACTAGTTTCTGTCCCTCTGCTCTTTTCCTCCATACTATAGCCATCGACTTATCTAACGAAATTGTAGTATTACGAGCCGTTATTCGCGTTTCGTCTTCCGTAGTTACCGTATATGTAGTGGTTATTCTAAACTTTGAAGAATACCAACTAGCGTAAAGTAGAGAAATCCACGCGTCTGGAGAAGTATGATTATAGAATGTTATGAGTAATCCATCATCGTTTAAAGATTCGCTAAGCTTGTTAAATGCTTTGGCTAGTCTATCTCTAAAATAATCATAAGTACCAACACTATTATCGAACGTCTTAGTTCTCTTTTCGTCAACTCCAATATCTTTTGGTACTAGTTCTTCCCATTGTGTATTATAAGAAAATGGAAAAACTCTTTTTAACCATACATAATAGAAATCACTTACTTCAGGGTAAGGGACATCGTCTGCATAAGGCGGATCTGTAACTATAAGGTCTATTTTATCGCTTAAATTTAATTCATTTACATCAGAATTAAGAATTTCGACTTGTGAATTAGAATTAGTTAGTATCAAATATTCTAATCCTTCTTCTACATGTTCCAAACTTCTAGATAAGGAACCTATAATGTTAGCTAAAGGAGATATTTCAACCCAGTTCCATGTAAACGCAAATCTTCTAAATGACAATGCATGAGCAATAAATTTTCTGCTAGGTTCAACCGATGTTAAGAAGCAATTATGTCTTATATGATTTAAGAATGCTATAGTTAAATATGTTATTATAGCTTCTTTATATTTCTCATCTCCTCCAATCTTTTCTTTAAATTCGTTTAATTCGTCAATAATTCTACTAAAAATCACTAGCTGCCTAGCATCGAATAATTTAAAGAATTTATCTATACCCCATGCAGTAAATCTGAGAACACCGTATGAAGCAACATTCTCTGTAGGTATTTTGCTTATATCAATTTCCCTTAATCTAGCAAATGATTCCCAGAATTTTTTCTCATCTTCTTCTGTAATCTCTTCAAAAGCTATGTCTTTCGATTCTCCATTAAATTTTATGAGAAGTTTAGGTCTAGCTTTAGAATTACGTAAGTCTTCTAGGTTTATTTCTCCATTTAAAAATCTTTCATAATTCTTATTCCACTCTTTTATTGCTTCTTTTATGTACCATTTATCACCTTTACCGGGGAATACATTATTACAGTACAAACATCTGGCATTACTACTTTTAGCACTAAAGTTTCCCTCGGGTACGTCATAATCTTTTCCATCTACTATAATTTTATTCTTACTTACCTTAGCTGTTATACTTTGTTTATTAAACTCTTTATTTAGGTCTAAAACCTTTATTCTAAGGTTACCTCCATTAATTTCTGGCTTCATAAAAACTATTCTCTTAAACTTTCCAGACTTAACTCCTTCTTCGTTTTCTCCTTCATTACTTTTCATAGCCATTAGCCACCACTGCTTAGCCAAAGGAGTGTAATTACCGCAATGGGGGCATTTAACTTCCCATGTCCCCACAAACCCATTGTCTTCATACAATTCTTTTACATAGTTTTCTAAGCTCTTAAGGAGTTCATCCCCATATTTTTTAACGTCGTCTATAAGTTTCTTTCCATATTTAGGATATTCCAATACTGCCTTTAGAAATACGTAGGCAGTAGGTAAAAGTTCTGATGCAATAACTTTACCTATTCCTAATCTTTTAGCCTCTAACGGAATTGAACCGAAACCTGCAAAAGGATCTAAAAGCGTAAAGCCCTTAAATCTACCGTTAGTTATAGGCTGAAGTTTATGAGGAATTTCAGTCTTTGGACCGTTATTTTGAAGTCTAATCATTCTTTTAAATTCGTCTAATGGAAAATCTTCAGGTAACAGTGCAGCAGCTGTGAAAGCTCTGGCTGAAATAAGAGGTTTTCTAGTCCACCAAAAAATCATTTCCCAATAAGTTGGTCTTCCAGGACCTTTCTCTCTAGCTGCTTGTTTATCTATTTTAGGAATTAAAGTTGCGAAAGAATCACTTTCGATTAACCGTCTCCCATTATTTATTGCCATACGCAATAAGAAACTTCTATATATTTTAAGCTTTATTTATTGATGATCGAAAAGTTTTAACTTATTGTCTCATTATAATATGACTAATCAACCTTGGAAACCATGAATCTATATATAGGATTGATAGTGCTATTGCAATAATATTAGCAAATCTATTCCTCCCAATACTGTTGCAACGAAACCTTAATAAGATATATCATACTGTTTAAGATTTATAAAAACTAATGCGGAAAGAATGTTGATTATGAAAATATCACGCTCTTTTCTAGTCTTTTTTAATATAGGATATCAATATGCCTAATTTAATGTTAAGTCTGATAACTTAGGTGAGATCATTATTACTACTCCCAAAATACAATATTTATCTTAAACTCTTGGAATATAGGCAATAGAAAATATTTTCTATTACATGATAACAGCAATAATTATTATATATTATTAAAAAATCTTGGAATTTTACAAATTTTAAGTATCGTGATTCTATATAAATTCAATAAAATTATATTATTAATAAATTAATTGAATAAAAATACTCATTGCTTATCGTTCTTTACGTCCTCGATTTCTTCGGGTTTTATCTCAGCGTCTTTAAGTACTTTATTCATTATATCCTCTGACGGAAAGACTATTATCATTCCTCTAATTTTCTTGACTATCATGCTATTTAACTTATTTGAAATTTGGAGTGAGTTATGTGCTTTGTGGATCTGTTCAATTTTTCTAAGAGACTACATTAAACTTACTTTTAATTCTACTACATATTTAGAATTTATACTGAAGAAGTGAGTTTAGAGCCTAAGAAAATTCAACTAGCCCACAAAGCAGTGAGTTATGTGAAAGTAAATATAGAAAAATCATTACTAGTCCTCTTACACCTTATTGAACTAAACCCTTTACAGCTTTAGCTGTTCCTATATCTTCAAAAAATACATATACCCCTCTTATACCCCTAGTCAGCATAATATAATATCTATTCTTAAGTAGCAATAGAGCTTTATCTCTTTTCTTAGGATTATTAGCTAACTTCTTTAGTGAAGACGACCCTCCCACGTAATCGGTTATAGGTCCAGGATTAACAATCCACTCTCCATTATGCCATATTAAGTCTCTTCCCCATACTACTCCTACATAATCCGCCTCAAAACCTTGTGAACCGTAAACTGAAGAACAATATTTTAGAGAATCTAGTTCTCCTTTCCAATATCTAGGATATTCGGTTTCCTCATCCATTAACCATTTTACCTTTATTTCATTACCTTCATATTTCATTCCCTTATATAAGTCAAAGCCCGATTGCAAAGGATAACCTATCCTTATATTCTTTGTACTTTCCCAACTAGTTTTGTTGTTATTATCACCCTCAGATTCTGTGAAGGAACATATAAGAGCAGTTTTCATTCCATGATTTTTCTCGTTCTTTAACTCATTGAACATATCAGTAATGTTATCAAATATCTTAAAGTCAAAATCACCAGACTTAGCTTTTTCTCCTTGTAATATCTTTCTTACAAATTCCAAATATTGTTTAGGCTCACGAAATGGTGAAGATAATTTATACTCACTTACGTTTTGCAAATACTTGAGTAAGTTTTCCCTAGTTCCGGCCTCATTACCTATAAGAACTTGAGAATCATCATAAAAATATACGTTTATCTTTCCTTTAGGAGAATTTCTAATTACATTGTCGGTCATTCTTTGAGCTTCGTCAAAGACTATTAAGTCTATATCAGTCTTACTCTCTTTACTCTTAATATGTTTAGAGAACCATTCATCAAACCCTTTTTCTCCTATTCCTATATTACGTCCAGTGGAGTAAAACATTACTAATGAGGAAAGTTCCCTACCCAAAGCTTGTCTTACAGCATTTATAAGTCTGTTATTTTTATAGGCTAAGATTGCGAAATAACCTCGGCTTAAAGCCTCCAAATATAAGGTAATTGCGAGCAAACTTTTCCCAGAACCGCTTTCACCTTGTATGATAAAGTTTTTCCTTTCGCCCTTAGCCAGAGAGTCTAAAACGTCTTTTAAAACTCGCATTTGTTCTTCCGTTAAGCCGTAGCCAGTAGATAAAAGAACTTTGCTTACGTCTTTTAATCGTTTTTCTTTTACTTTTTTAACAAGTTCTATGAAAGTGTGTTTAAGCATTAGCTTACTATCTACAATTTTTCTTGCGTCGTTCAGATCGCCAGAAGGTAAATTTTTGAGCTCATTCCTTAGTTCTTCTATAGTTCTAAGCGTTTTACATTCTTCAGACGAATAATCCCTAGTATTGTAAAGGAAAAGCAGGCCTTTAAACTTTAGATTAGAAGAATGGAAAAAGTTTAACTTATATACATAATTATTGAGTTGGTAACAAGGATCCAAGTGAAGTTCTCCGTCTGCCTCTACTACGTTATCTCCTAATTTCTTTACTGATCTCCAGCCCTTTGCCTCAACTACTACAGCCTTATCTTTATCTGCAAAAATAATGTCTGCTCTTTCTGTGAAAATAGGGTATTCTAGGATAATTGGATGAGGAACGTTCAATTCCTGTAAGAGATCCAATAGTTTCTTCCACGCATTTTCTTGCTGAATAGAAGGCTTCTCGTTGTAAGTTTCAATATACTCATTCACTAAATTATTGTAGGCTTCGTCTGTTGCCGCTTTGAGTATTACTGGGAGCACACTACTAGTCACCAAAATAAATTATAAACTTTCGCTCAACTCTCTCTCTTTTAACATTCTAGATGGCAGCATGGTAATCGAAATCCTATCTTGCATAGTTGAAACAACCAATTTCGATGTAATAACATATGAAGCTTTGAGAGGAAAATCAGGAGAAGTAAAGGCTAGTGAGAAGGAGCTATTAAAGAGAGGAATTACTAAGGAATATATTGAAGATTTCATAGATGATGTTGAACATGCTGAGGGAGCAATCTGTGGAGAAATAAAGAGACTAAATGTGTATCTTGAAATATTGGACATTATAGGACTCTAATAATACTATGAAGGAATTGGATTGAAATAGTACTTCTTATTTCATGATTGAGTATAAAAGTTTCCATTAGCATAAAAACTTAAAGCAGATAATATTTTTATGTACTATAAACAATAGTTAAGGTTTTATATTTGATATCATATATAGTCATATGTTAATGAGATATTGGGGCAGGAAACCGTTAGAGCTCATTGATAAAATAATGATTGATGTTCACGGTACCGTTATTGATCCATTTGGGGGTGGTGGTACAATAGTATTTTCAGCCTTAAGACATGATAATAAGGCTATATATTTAGATATTAATCCTTATGCATGGTTAGTAACTTTTGTTAACGTAGTAAGTATTGATCCGAAAGAGTTTGAGGAGAAAAGTAAAGAAGTTTTGGAAAACGTTTATTTAGAATCTGTATTTTCTCTTCATAATGATTATCTTTATTATCCTAATGGTAAATTTTTTTGGAAAAGAAGAAATGCTGATAGGATTACAGAGTTTTTCTCTAGAGAAAATTTCATAAAGCTATTTTCTATTTTAAAGAGTATTGACAAAGTTGAGAGTGAAACTGAGGTAAAAATAGCACTTTATGCTACATTTTGTTCTTCTCTTTTCACGTCTTCAAGAATGAAACGAAGAAACTCTGGTAGCTGGGGAGTACCTTCTTATTGGGTTCCAAAAGAACATGAAGAAGTGAATGCGGAAGAGGCTTTTAAAATGTCTGTTAAACGTTTTTCGTCTTATTTTAGGAGAAATAAAGGTTATGAATTAAACGTAGATGTTAAACTTTTAATAGGTAACGCATTAGCTTTTAATTACCCTGATCAGTCAATAGTTTTCACTGATCCACCGTATTTTGATGAAATACAATATATGGAATTATCCTTTTTCTATTGGGCCTGGTTAAGGGAAAGTAATTTCAAAAAAGTAATTCGAGAAGTTTTAGGCTATGAACCCGAATTTAGAATTAGTGATGAGATAATTGTTAATCCTAATAGAGGAGTTACGTTTGACAAATATATGGAAACGCTAAAGGCGTTCATCACAAAGGTTTCTAAAGTAAACTCTAAGTATCTTCTCTTTCATTATGATAATGACAAGCTAAGAGAAAAGGTTATTAAAATAGTCAAGGAAAATTGGACAAGGATAAAGGTTAATGATTTTGAAATAGTAAAACAAAGGAAAATTGGACCTAGAGGAGGTAAAAAATATTTGTTAGTTTCAAGTCCTTAAGTAGAATTGCTTTTATCTATTATTTCACTGAATTGATCTAAGAATTTTTTGACAGTATTCTCGTCTATACTTACTACTTCAGATTCTACGTTTTTTTGCAAACCGTTGATAGTAAAGTTTGCCGAACCGTGCATAGTTATAGAGTCATCTATTATCAACATCTTTGTATGCACAATTCCTTGAGAATCGGCCTTAAGTTTTATTACCTTAATTTGGTTATTTTCTGCCAATTGTATTGCGTCTTTATTTTTATCGTCGTCTAATGTCACTATCGTAATATCTAGGTCTCTGTAGGCTTTAATATTAGTGAGATCGTCTATTATATCTTTTCCTATCCAAGGTGAAACAATCTTGATGTTTTTTTGAGCCAGTCTTATTAAATCAATAAATATGTTATATAAGCCTTTAGTAATTATGAACTTTGCTTCTCCCATCCAATCCTTATATGTGCTCAAGAATTCACTTACTAACTCTCTACTTACAAGAAACGGCTGATCGTAAGGACCAAACATACAGCCTTTATCCATACCTACACAAGAATTGCAGCCATCCCAACATAGCGGTAAAGATGATACTACGTCTTTAAACGTTTGCCTAGTATTGGAATCTTTATTAATTTCCTTTCTTTTAACCTTTCCTACATAATTTCTTACAGCTAAGTGTAAAGGATGAGTGTATTGATATTGCGAACTCCATTCATTATAGACGTCATAAAGTATATCTAATATACTTTTATCTATTTTACTATTGAAATTATAAATGGTATTCTTCATGTTATTTAAGGAACTGTTGAATCTTTTTTCATGATTTGGAAAGTCTAAGGTTAATATGTCAGTTATAAGATTTAGTAAGTTTGTATCTCTCTTTCCTATCATATTAGCTATAGCCCTAATGTATCCTAGTCCTCCATAAACACTTTCAATAATATATACTGCTGATAAATTTGCGAGCTTATTATTGCCCATTAAGTTACGCAAAATAGGATGAGTTATAAAATATGTTATGTCATTAAGTACAGAAGATGATGGGGTAATAGGTATTATTATCTTGCTAATGATCATGTGAGCCAAAGTATGTAATAATATAAAGCTGCCAAATTCTGCAAGGTCTTCAATGTCACAATCATTTTTCTGCTGATTTCCTTTACGTAAATCGTCAAATTCTTTTTCAAATCTTTTCATGGCATTAAACCCTGCATTACTATTATTTAGATTGACGTAAAGCCTTTTTTTAGAACCGAAGTATATCTTCTTTTTAACGCAAAGCCATGCTCTTAGTTTAGAATTATTATCAAGCAAATATTTTATATAATCTCGTAAAGTATATATACTGAATTTAATTATTATTCCATTTAATTTTCTAAGTCTAAAGCCTATTCCTTCTTTATAGCTTACCCATAGAAAATCTTTATACATAAGGTCAGCATACTTTGAGTAAAAGATTGAAGCATCGGCAAAAGCATGTAATTTTATCGTATCGCTAAACTCTATCTTTCCTATTATTCTCTCAACGTTATTAATTTTAACGGTAATTAAAGAAATTATTTTTCCTTTTTTCCCTATTTCTCCTTCTTCTTCTGCGAATCTTACGATATGTGGAACAACAGTGTATAATCTCTCGTAAGAAACTGGTCCATAATAATATTTACAAGCATTTTTTCCTTCGAATGCCTCACATTTGTTCATTAATGGACATTGTCGTTTATCATTAAGGAGTACGAAGCCATATTTACAATAATATCCATGAATCAGAGAATCATAGTTAAAATTCATTAATTTAGGAAATATTGATATAACATCAGTCTTAGAAATTTTGTTTCTATTTTTCAAATTCATATCCTCGTATTTTATGCTGGTTTTATTGTTCTCGTTGAATAATGTTGCATTAATTGTTGAAGGTAATATAACCTTAAAGTTTTCTCTGCTATAGAAAAAGGGCGTGTAACTATCTACTATGCCGTTATTCCAATTTAGATTTCCAGGTGTTGAATTTAAATATGTTATAGGTACTAAAATTATTGCATATTTTCTCCTACCGAATAATTGTTTAAATGGCGTAAACGTATAAAGTGACTGAATTCCACTTTTTTGAGTTCCAGAAAATTCACTCATCATTATCACTCTCGTCTACGTCTACAAGTAGGTTAATATTTGGCGAAGGTGGGAGCATTAATAAACTAAAGAAAACATAATTTGCAAATATCTTATCTAAAAGTGTAAACACATCTACATGGTTTGATTGCGTAATTAATGTTTTATTAAAACTAGAGATAAATCCTATAAATCTTAAATACTTCTCATAACCTTGATCTAATGCAGCATTAATTATTTCAACTAAATCACTAGTTTTCTCAAGGGCTTTTTTAACGCTATCTTTTATATCCGATAGAAGATCACTTTTTTCTTTTTCATTGATAATATCTAGCAGATTATTTGAGGAATTGGATATTTTTATGTTATCTAATTTTTTATTAAAATTCTCAAGATTTTTCAATTTTATGTTTAAGTTTTGTATAAGAGATTTAAGGCTATTATTACTAGCTGTACCAGAATATAAGCTATCTTGAATTTCTTTTACTATTTCAAAGCTTTTATTTAATATATAAATAATTTCTTTCTTATCAAATATCTTGAGTTCATCAGTATTTTGTTCTTCTATAAAATTTGCCGCCTCTGATATAGAATTGAGAGTATTATTTATGTATTCGTCTATTTTCTGACTAATTTCCATATTATTATTTTTATTGTCAATAATAATTTCCATATCATTATTAAGCTGCATTAAAGTATCTTTTAAGGTCTGTTTTAGTTCTTCGTCTGAAAGGTCTAGGCATAGTTGCTTCTTCAATTCTTTCGTAGTATCTTCTGAAGCCAAGGCATTAATAGATTGAGAGATTAATTGCCTAGCTATATCTTTGCACTCATCATATTTATTTCCATCATCTACACAAGTACTAATACCTTTAACTGCCCATTTTAAAAGAATGTATGAAAAGATATGCTGTAGTGTAATTTCAATATTCATAGAATTAGTTGTAATGAAACGTAATTTTGAATTTAGGTTAGTTAATGTATTTCTGAGATCATCGTTATAGATATATAGTGACGCATAGGGTGTAGATTGTAATGTTAATATACCAGTAGCTATTCTGTAATTATTTTCGTTCCTTCCCGCTCTTCCTATTCTTTGAATAAAACTCTCTTTTGACAATGGCAATTTATGTTGAATTACTAATGCTACATCTCCTATATCGATACCTAACTCCAATGTAGATGTAGAAAATAGAAGTAATTTTGTTTTATCTTTCTTGAAGCTTTCTTCTATTTCTGATCTTTTTTCAGGAGACAAGAGAGAATAATGTTCATCTATTCCATTTTTTATATTCTCGGCGAAATTTCTCAGTTCGTCGTCGTCTCCACATATCTTGCTATAGGCTGCTAGGAAAGGCCAATAGTACTCGTCTTTACAACATAAATTTTTAGGATCTTTGTAACAAAGATGATCCCTTATTTCTCTACCTTGTCTTCCTCCTAGAATCGTATTCCAAAAATATTTGTAGAAAGTATCTACTCCCGACACGCTATCAGCAAAAAGTATACCTTTGCGATTGTACTCCTTAAGCCAAGTTAATGCCAACTGAGTTACCTCCTCAGTTAGTGTTTCAACTCCTCTTTCTATGTTAGGAAAAAGAAATTCGTATAATATTATTCTCTCCTTTTTATTTTCTAAATGCTGATTTTTATAATAATCTTCTAATGATAAAATTTCTGGTATGCAATTTTCATTCTCGCAGCAAGCTATTTTAGTTAGAAAATTTTTATAATCTGGAATAGTTGCAGATGAAAATATTATTTTATCAATATAATCTTTTTCTGTAAGATTCTTCAATGACTCAAGTAATCTTAAGATAAATTTCAAGTGTTGAGTATATATACCGTCGTAGGCATGAATTTCATCAAGCACGATATACCTAATGTTTTTAAAACTCTGTACTGTTTCTCTATTGAGAAGTCTCCTATAGAGTATCCATAAATTAGTAACTAAAATATTTGAGTACTCTTTATGGATATCTTCTCTAGTTGCAATAAGGTAATCGTATTTATGCCCACACTTTTTACATTCTATTTTTCTATTATTATATATGAGATCTCCTCCGCATTTTACACATTTTAGTCCTCTATACGCATCACCGTTCCTTATTTCATATGCCTTTGGTGTATCTCCATCTTCTAATGCAATTGTAACCATTTTATTATATTTTTTCAATTCATCGTTAATTATAGAAACATATTTAAGAAGTCTAAAGATTTGATCTTTTGCCAAAGCCTTTCTTGGATATATAAATACTACATTGATTGGTTCTTCTCCTCTAATTACGCTTTCTAACAAATATACAAGCCCAGGTAAAGTAAATGCTAATGTCTTTCCACTAGCAGTAGGAGCTACTAATGGTATATACTTATAATCAGTAGAGAGAATTTGCTCAATTATATACAATTGATAACTCGATATACTTTTTATTTTGGGATCATATTCGTTTAATATTCTCTTAATAATTTTCATTATAAGGATAACATCATCTTTGGATACTCGATCTCTGACTAATTTATCTTGAATAATTTTAAGTATTTCATTAAAACTATGCGCTTCAAAATCTGGAAATGGTTCTTCTTTTAACTCAATATCATATTCTAAAGCGTAAGGCGAATCGTTTTTATAAGCTCTTACATGAGCGGCCTTTGCTAGAAGAGTCATATGGGCTGTCCTATATTTACCACATAAATTTATAATCATTTTATTATTTATCAATCCTGTAAGTAATTGATTTCCATTATTTAAATTTAAATTTGATATAATATTATTTAACTCGTTGGCATCAAGAAAAGTTGTAGCAAAGTCTTTATTTTTCTTAAATTTATCAACCTCATACTTTAAAATCGCTTGATATAGTCTAATTTCATCTTCAGTAGGTATTTTGACAGCCATAATATCTACACCTTATTTAATAATCTTGAAGTATAAATTCTTTTTAGCTTTTGAATTATCTCTGTTATAGTTTTATATTCAATATTATAATCATTAATTATTTTAATTAATTCTTCTTTTTTATTAACTATATTTTTAGTATTATCTCTAAATAGATTCAAAAGTTTCTTTCTTTTAATCTCATCTTTTAAAATATTATTGACTAACAAAGTATATAATTGTTCATTCTCAAAAGCAATGGAAGTTAGTTCCGGATGCACAAATATTATATTATTTCTATTATCAACAACAAAAATCCTTATTTTAAAGTCGTTATAATTAAAAGAAAACATCTCTTCTATATCATTTCCAGATTGTATGTAAATATTCATTTTTATTGGCGAACTATTTACCTTTTGTATAAATTTAGAGAATTTTTCAATTATATTTTTGAATTCCTGAAAACTACATATTTTAAGAAAATCATCATTATCTAACTTAGTTACATATATACTTCTAAGTATCATTAGGATAATCCTTGATTTTATATCTAATTTATTATAATATCCTCCTTTTTCGTTATTATACTCTATAAGGAAGTTATTATTGCTTATTTTACATTTATCCTCTCCTGTTCTCTCTATAATAATCCTCTTAACTAATAGATACGTCAATAAATTTTTCTCTATGTTATTATCTAAATTAATATTTCTAAAATTTAAATTTATATCCAAGTATTTACCATTAGTATCTATACTAGCATAAGTATGATAAATTTTGAATATAGTTAGGTGTCTTTGTCTAACATATATGTAAATGTTTCCACGAAATATGTTATTCTCGTTAAATGGTAGACTCAAAGAAAATAGCCAATATGTACCATAAGTATCCAATAACTTATCATTAGATAAAACATTTCCGTTATGACTTTTATTGTAATCGCAAATACCACAAGAATGACATATTAAACTCTTGTCATATTTAACTATCTTATTAGAAAATTCTCTGAAAAAATCTTTGTGCTGTCCCCAATATTTATAAGTCATTATCCTATCCTGAGTTAAAACATATATTGGCAGAAACATACCCGTATTGAATACGTTCCCTTTCCAAAGAAAAATTCGTTTGACAGTGATTGGACCTACTAGATTACCTAAATTAAAAAAGTATACATGGGTACCACCGTAAGCATAGTCCCGAATGCTATTATATTGTTGCTCGTATTTATTGCAACCACGAAGAAGGAATTTTACGTGTTCCTCATGATCGGACTTATCCGCCATTTGAATCTCATTCTACTTTGTTATAATGTGGTATATAATTTTTCCTGAGTTAAAACATATATTGGCAGAAACATACCCGTATTGAATACGTTCCCTTTCCAAAGAAAAATTCGTTTGACAGTGATTGGAGGGCGATTCAGGGCTCCTTTGCGAATTGTAATATCTCTGTTGATTTGGACTTATTCAATGGAGGAATTATTGGATATATTTGACCATTTCACGAAGAAATAAGGAACCTTGTAATATTATTACAAGAGCGAGATAACAGGTCGAGAGGTTGTAGTTGAGGGCTATGGCCTGGGCGATCTGGAGTATCCTCCAGGGAGAGTGGCACTTCCCGAACCTCCTCCTCTCCAGGAGGGAGTTGAAGGACTCGGCCAGGTTGTTCGACCTGAGGAGGGGCCAGAGCTCCCTGGGGGCGAGGAGGTAGGAGGGGAGAGCCACGGGTGGGGACGGACTCGGCGAGGGAGAGGAGGAGGTCCAGCAAGACCCTCACCCTCCTGTCCACCCTCCGTTTGAGGTGGACCAGGCAGGTCTGCCTCGCGACCTTGATCCCGGAGCGGGAGATTGCCGTGTCTAGGGCCTTCACCCCGTCGGCTACGACCAGGGTGAGGTTGTACCTCCTCCACAGCCTCACCGGGAGGTCCCAGTAGCTCACGACGTCCTCCTCCCTGGTCGGGACCACGTCAAGCACGGCCCTCACACCGTGGTCAGTGAGTCCCAACGCGATTAAGAGGACCCCCCTCCTCCCTCCCCTCAACTTCACGTACTTC
>NZ_JH597761.1:147939-204931 GCF_000243315.1 Metallosphaera yellowstonensis MK1
GTTGAAGGGCTGGTCGGGTTGTTTGACCTGAGGAGGGACCTCCCTGGGGGCGAGGAGGTAGGAGAGGAGAGCCGCGGGTGGGGACGGACTCGGCGAGGGAGAGGAGGAGGTCCAGCGCGTCCCTAACCCTCCTGTCCACCCTCCGTTTGAGGTGGACCGGGCAGGTCTGCCTCGCGACCTTGATCCCGGAGCGGGAGATTGCCGTGTCTAGGGCCTTCACCCCGTCGGCTACGACCAGGGTGAGGTTGTACCTCCACAGCCTCACCGGGAGGTCCCAGTAGCTCACGACGTCCTCCTCCCTGGTCAGGACCACGTCAAGCACGGCCCTCACACCGTGGTCAGTGAGTCCCAACGCGATTAAGAGGACCCCCTCCTCCCTCCCCTCAACTTCACGTACTTCCCGTCCACGACCACGTACTTGAAGTCCCCCTCACCTCCAGCTCCTGGGTCCAGAGCTCGGCGTTCAACTTCCCTCCCAACACGGGCAGGAGGAGGGCCCTGAGCACCAGCCCCTCCTCCCTGAGCAACTCCTCCTCCACCCTCGTCCTCACCCTCTCCCCTATACAGCACGGGCAACCTCACCGTGATCCACTCCAACCCGTACGCGACCCCCCGTAGGGAGACCCTGAACCCCCTCAGGAACCTGTACCTGGCGTAACCCCTCCTCCTCACCTCCTTCCCCTGACGTACCTGGGGGAGGTCCTCCTCTCCTCCAGGGCCCTCCTCTCGATCTCAGCCGTTTCATTTAATAGCGCGTCCTTCCCAAGTAACTCGGGGACGAACGAGGTCACCACGTGATTGAATGAGTGTCTCACGGTATGACCTAGCGCTCGTCCCCTTTTCGTGTACTGATGTAGGATCAATTAAGTCACTTTCATTCTATAGAAACAAATAGAAATCGCAATGGAGCCCTGAATCGCCCGTCAAGTTAAGAGGAGCAATTGAATCCCTTTCTAACAAAACTCCATTGCTTTCCAAATACCTAGCAATCAGTACCTGTTCTCCTCGGCCATCATGAGCCCTATGGCGTTAGCCACCTCCCTCAGCGACACTATCCCCACGGGCTTCCCTCCCTCGGTCACGACCAGGTGTCTTATCCTCTTCTGCCCCATGAGCTCCAGGGCCTCGTACACGTTCCTCTCACCCTCTATGGTTATGAGGGGCCTCTTGGCCAACCTCTCGGCAGGGGTGTTGTAGTCCAACCCCTCAGCTACTGCACCCGTCACGTCCCTCTCCGTGACTATGCCCACCGCCTCGTCCCCGTCGGTCAGGAGCACCGAGCTCACGTCCTTCTCCCTCATGACCTTAGCTACCTCCCTCAGGGTAGCGTCCTTCCCTACCCTGACTATCTCCTTGGATATCAACTGTTTAACTATCATAAAGAAATATTCGCGAGGATATTAAAAAACCTTCCTAATCCCTAACCGTACCTGAGCGCCATCCCCAACCCATACCTCGGGAAGCTCCAGGCTATGTTGTGGAAGGGACAGGCGATCCTGCAGGCCCCGCACTCGACGCAGTTCTCGTAGGACACCACCATCCTACCCCTGCTCCACGTGTACACGTTAGCTGGACACACGGTGATGCAGGGCTGTGGGCTACCGTTCTCCTGCTCACACCTGGCACAGGTGGCGTTGTCCAGGATCCTGAGGTGCGACTCCTCGTCCCTCTTGTACCTCAAGGTATAGAGCTTCTCCTCGACCCTCATGCTGTCACCCCCATGAACTGGATCACGTGCTTGAACAGTCTCCAGGAGTTCCTCTTCACCGCCGACAGGTTCAACTCCCCGGAGACCCAGGAGGAGGCAGTGGTCACGGCCATGTCCACGTAAGACCTCAGGGTGTCCTCCTCCAGCAACTCCCGGATCAGGGGCCTCAACTTCACCACCTCCTTCACCTCCTTCACCTCCCTCAGGGCTCTCTCGAACTGTTCGCACTCCATCCCCTTGGCAGCGGCCTCACCGGCCAGGGCACCTGAGAGCACTGCAGGCCCTATCCCGTTGAAGGTCACCGGGTTCACCAGCCCCAAGGCGTCCCCGGCCATGAACACGGAGGAGGAACAGGGCCTCCAACTGGGGTAACCCCCCTCCGGGATGACCTTGGCCGAGTACTCCCTTAGCGAGAAACCCTTGACCACCTCCTGGATCCCTAGCCTCCTCTCGACCTCCTCCAGGACGTCCTGGGGCCTCACCTTGTGCCTTATGAGGGAGGACATGTGCACCCCTATCCCGAAGGCTATGGAGTCCCTGTAGGTGTAGAGGAACGCGGCACCGGGCACAGGGTCGGTGAAGAGGTACCTCACCGCCAACCCTTCCTGGTCTCCCCCCAGGCCAAACCTCTTGCTCACCTCGTCCTTGTTACCTGAGTACACTTCCTTTACTGTCTGCACCGCCTCCTCCGGAGTCAACTCCCCCCTCAGCCCGGAGCCCATGGCCACCAGGGCGTTGACCCCCTCGGCCAGAACCACAGACCTTGCCTTCACCTCCCCTCTCTCCGTGATAACCTTGAACCCGTCTGCCTCCCTGGCCAGCTTGGTCACGGTGGTCTTGGTTATCAGGATTGCCCCGGCTGCTTCCGCCTGGTTCGCCATCCACTTGTCCAGCTTGAGCCTGCCCACGTTTACCAACCTCTCCCTAGGCCTCACCTCGACCTTGACCTCCCCCTCTTGGGAGAGGAAGGAGAGCCTGAAGTTCCTTACCTCCCTCTCCACCGGGAGGTTTGAGACGTCGAAGACCTTGGCTATCTCCCCGACCCTGACCATCGCTCCGGACACGTTCTTGGAACCCGGTTCAGGCCCCCTCTCCAAGAGGAGGGTCTTGGCACCTGCCCTAGCTGCCCTGAGTGCTGCGGAGCTCCCTGCGGGCCCGGCTCCTACGACTACCACGTCGTACATGTTCACAACCTCCTCAGCAACTCAGGGACCACCTGGAACAGGTCCCCCACTACACCGTAGTCGCTGTTCTGAAAGATCTGAGCCTCGGGGTCGAGGTTTATGGCTATCACCTTCCTTGCTCCGGCTATCCCGACCAGGTGTTGCACCGCCCCAGAAATGCCCAGTGCTATGTAGAGCTTCGGCCTTATAGTTACCCCGGTCTGTCCCACCTGCCTGTCCTTGGGGTACCAGCCCGAGTCTGCCAGGGGCTTCGTTACTCCAACCACTCCCCCCAACTTCTCAGCCAACTCCTCGGCGAGCTTTATGTTCTCGGGATCCCTTATACCTCTACCCACGCCCACGACTACGTCGGCCTCAGCGAGGACGTTCCTCCTCTCCACCTTCCTGGTCTCGAGGACCTTGAACCTGGTGAACAGGTCCTCCACCTCCTCCCTTATCACCTCCCCCTTCCTCTCCGTCCTGGGGAGGGGCCTGAAGACCCCGGGCCTCACCGTGACCATGACCGGCCTGTGGTTGGGGCAGATGATGGTGGACATCTCCTTCCCCCCGAAGTCGGGCCTCGTGCTGTGCAGTATGCCCTTTTCGTCCACGTCGAAGTTGGTGCAGTCAGCTATCAACCCAGTGTCCACAGCTATGGCAGTCGTGGAGGCTAACTCCCTGGGGTTCCTGCTCCCAGGGAACAGCACCGCCTCTGGGGAGTACTTCTTTACGAGCCTGGAGAGGGCCTGAGTGAAGACGTCGTTATCGTAGAGGTTGTAGCCCTTGGTCCTAGCGTGGTACACCTTGTCGGCACCGTATTGGAAGGCCTCACCCACCACCTTGTCGACCCTATCCCCTATCACCACCGCCGATAGGGAGGTTGACATGAGGTCGGCTATCCTCCTGCCCTCCCCCATGATCTCCCAGGAGGCCGGGTTGGGTTCCCCGTCCACGTGGTCCACGTACACCCAGACCTCCCTCTCGGTCTTGGCCTTGGGTTTGGGTCTCTCGTACTTGAGTGACTGTCCAGAGTCCTCGGTCAGGGACTCCCTTATCTTCTGTACTAGCCAGTCGATCACGTCCTGGTCCTTGCCCACGTACTTTATCTCCGGGTTCCTGGTCTTGGGCGGAGGTTGGACCTTTATGACCTTGGTGGGAGAACCGGCCAGCCCCACCTTGTTCGGCTCAGCCCCTATGTCCTCCCTGGTCAACTTGGGGATCTTTGCGGTCCTCGCCCTTATGAGCGAGTTTATGTCCGGTTGTCTGGGCTTATTTGCCGTCTCCAGTATCGTGAGCACTGCCGGTAGGGGAACCTCCAACACCTCCTCGAGGCTCTCCGTAGACTTCACCACGACCACGCTCCTCTCCTTCACCTCCCTCACCTCACTGACGTAACCCACCACGGGGATTCCCAGCCACTTAGCCGTCTGAGGTCCAACCTGCTCCGTCTCTCCGTCGACCGCCCTCCTCCCGAACAGGTAGAGGTCTGCCCCTCCCAACTTCTGCACCGCCCTGGAGATGGTGTAGGAGGTCGCCCAAGTGTCGGCCCCGGCCATGGACCTATCGGTGATCAGGTAGGCTTCGTCCGCGCCCATCGCTAACGCGTCCCTCAGTGCCGACTCACCCTGAGGTGGGCCCATGGTGATCACGGTCACCTTTCCTCCGTACCTCTCCTTGAGCCTGACTCCCTCCTCTATGGCGTGGAGGTCCGGAGGGTTCACCACGGCCGGCACCCCTTCCCTCACCAGTGTGTTGGTAATGGGATCAACCCTCAGGTCATCTGCGTCGGGAACCTGCTTGATGGACACGATGATTCTTAACATGTGTATCTATCATAAATTACGTGGAGGGCGTATATAAATTCGTCCTCTAGAGTTTTGAAGTTGGGAGGGAATACTTTAAATTATCAGGATCTATTATTTACAATTCCCCAACCGGAGATCCGGTCAATGCGGTCGGTGGGTCGGGGAGAGGGACTAGGCTAAAACTGTTCAGGTGAGTTCAGGAACAAGGGAAAAAGTAACGGTATGACCTAGGGAATAGTCGGCACTATTTTCATAAATAATCAAAAAGATTTGAACAAACTTGAAGTTTCCAAGTGGATGGGAACGGAAGAGTAATAAGGTTACGGGGTTAATTAATGCTATGGAGAACGACCTGGAGTTCCTCTCCTCCCTGAGGACGCCGGGGGAGGAGGAACTTAAGAGGCTGTGGGAGTTACTCTCAAGCCAAGACAGGGACGTGAAGCACGAGGCCTGGAGGGCCGTGGAGAGGTTGATGGAGTCGAGGGGCTTACCCACCTCCTGGTTTCTAGAGGCGTTGTGCCACCCGGACCACGGGAGCAGGTATAGGGCCTGGAACTCGGTCCCTAGGTTCCTGGACGGCCTGGGGAGGGAATCGGTGAGGGAGAGGGTACGGTGCTTCCTCCAACTCCTCGTCACGGATAATCAGACGGTGAGGGCCCTCTCCTGGTACGCAACCCTGATACCTCTCCTGAGGGCCAAGGTCCTGAGCTTCGCCGAGGTATCGCCACTGATGAAGTGGTGCCTCGAGGTCGGGGGAGAGTGGAGGGAACTGATACTCGAGACCTGTGAGGAGCTCGAGAGCATGAGGACGCAGGGTTGAAGGCCGGTTCTCTTGGTTCGGATCTCGACAGGGTGACGAGAGGTGAAGGAAGGTCGATGGATGAGTTCCTAGGCCCCCTAAGCCCTTTTTATGTGTGTTTACCCGTGGCGTAACTTACCTTCTTTAATTACTTCTAATTCCACCACGGGCACCCCTCCTAGGGATCATACAGGGTCACCCTTAAGTCATTGGGGCTGGTCGAGGGAAACACCGATACCCTCCCATCCACGATCTTATCACTCCCCAAACCTCGTGAGCAGTGCCCGTCATCAGTTAGGGGGATCAATAAAAACTACTTCGGTGATACTACATAGACACAACTTGTCAAAACGATATTTAGATGATTAAAAATAACGAGTAGTTACGTAGAAGCGTTACAGTCTCTCCTCCATGGATTCCCAGAGTTCAAGGACGTAAAGGGGAACATCAGCTCGTATTCAGTTGTCACACTCCCTTCGTGATGTGACCTCTCCTGTACTCTCTCCTTCCTGAGGGTGATCCTTTACGTGCTTAGTGAGGCCGTTCAACTTCCCTACAGCAGTTATTAGATTTCGCCTCGACTTCAAGGCTACACCTAACGAGAAATCCCATAACTGCTGTCATTTATATGTTGATGTTCACCCTCGCCAGAACCCTCTTACAGAAACCTGCGTTATCCAGACCTTTTCCCTATTTCGTTCATCTCGTTTTTACGTGGGAAACGAGATTCCCATAATGACCTGGAGATGAGGTCGTCCTGGCCCTCCAATTCTGGTCCTCTGTCATCCCTCTTGTTCTTCCTACGTCATATGATAGTAATGTTCTATCTGTAACGATTTAAAAACATGTGGTCGAACGGTCCGAAGGTTCGGTCCCGGCTATCAACTGATCTGAACGTGGGATCCGTTACTCGACGGTCCGGTAGTCACGGGCTTCGTAACTACCCACAACCCTACAATGTCGCCGGGCCATCAAGCCGTCTTGCGATCATGTTTTATATTTCTCCTTGAGAATTTCACTACATGAACTTAAAGGACCTGGAGGATGAGGACAAAAACCTTAGGATCGAGGCCTGGAGATCCGCGTTGAAACGCTTAGAGAGGGGTAAGATTTCTCCGAAGAGTTTAAAGCAGGAACTCCCTTACTTGTACGAGCTCCTGACGAGTTCATTTGAGACGGATAGGGCTGAAGCCTGGGAAATAGCGTCAAAACTTATGGAAAAGGGTGTAGGAGACGCTGATGAGCTCCGAAAGAGATTGAAGTATCTATACCTCTTGGTGAGACGCGGGGAAACTTTCCTATTGGGCGACGGCGTTTGGAGTATCGTGGTCAGACTGATGAACGCGGGGGTAATAGAGGGAGAGGTCAGGAATAGGTTCTTCCTCGTCCTAGAGTCCAGGAAACTCAGGGCGAGGTTAGAGGCTTGGAAACAACTTAAGGACTTCGATTTCAGGGACGTCCTGGTGAAGAGACGTAAGTACTTCCTGGAATTACTTAGGGCTGGTGACCCCTGGTTGAGACTTAAGGCTTGGGAGACTGCCCTGGATCTCCTGAATAAGGGGATTGTGAGCCCTAAGTCTATTCAGAGGAGACTTCGCTTCCTCTACTCATTCTTTAAACGGGGAGAAGATTTCACCATGTCGGACGTCGTGAAGGTCATCCTAAAGCTGAAGGATATGGGGATCGTTGGAGAACTCAACGACGTGATGTTAGAAGCCCTGAATAGAGACGAGGAGCTACCGAGTCTTTGGAAAGGCGTCATTGAACTCTTGGACGCGGGTCTCGTTGAACAAAAGGTCGTCAAATCGAGACTACGGTTCCTGTTCCTGTTGTTCTATAGTGGGGACTTATACGTGAAGGAGGGAGCTTTGGAAGTATCGCTCTCCCTCCTCGATAGGGGTATCATTAACAGGAAACAGCTGAGAGGGAAGGTCAGATTCCTGATCATGGGACTGGGAAGCCGGGA
Organism: Metallosphaera yellowstonensis MK1; assembly: GCF_000243315.1. Taxonomy (GTDB): domain Archaea; phylum Thermoproteota; class Thermoprotei_A; order Sulfolobales; family Sulfolobaceae; genus Metallosphaera; species Metallosphaera yellowstonensis. The sequence continues at coordinate 155,381 of NZ_JH597761.1, forward strand.
CATGTTCTATAGGGCCTTTTGTTGGGAAGTGACCCCGAGGCTGATGAGACCTGGCCTAGTTGGTGAGGACACGGTGAGAGACAAGCTGAATTACCTTTACGAACTTTTAGACCATGGTGGGTGTTACGACAATTCGATGTATCTAGAGTGCCCGGCCCTTAAGGGTTGGAGAGTGACAGTGGAGCTATTTCAATTATTAGACCTGGAGGAGTTGCGATGGTACCTAGACCGTTACTTATGGCTACTGGAGAAGCCAAACCTTTCAGTCACTGATCAGGATTTGCAAGTCCTCAGGACCCTCGTAGAGCGAGGTGTAATGAGCGTGGACCACATCGTAAGACTGACGGAGAACAGATACTTTAAGGTGTCGCTCTACGCATGGTCGGTCGCAGTGTCAATGGCTAAGGAGGGAAAGCTGGAGAAGGAGAAGATCTCGGAGAACCTGGACTACCTAAGGCGACTGTACAGAAGAGCCACGAAGGAAGGAAGAAGACCATTGGAGGAGCTGATAGAGAGGCTTAAAGAGTTGGGTATAAGGACATTGGTAGAATAGTAGAATAAGTTCAAACTCGGTCTCTTCTTTGGCAATAGGGAGTATAGGGGCAGTACACTCGTTGAGTTCTCACGACCCGTGTTCAACACCATCCCTCATACCCCTCGTCCGGCCCCACGCCTAGGGAAGGCCTAACTAACGTTCGGCAGACCGGTCCCACCAGCTCCTGGCCTAGCGTGACCCTTCTCCTGGTTCCGTCGGGATCACTTGTACTCAGGGAACCCAACACTTCCGAGCCCCTCCGGCTATCCACTCCAAGTTTACGTGAAGATGACTCACACGTGAGTCAAATTTATGTGTTTTTGACTCATATACTTAACCATGGACAGGGAGAAAGTGATGAGGGCGTTGATCGATTGGAATTTCTGGTACAAGGAACAGTTCACCGGCCATCCAAGGGAGTACACCGAGGAGGTGCTCAAGGTACTGAGGTCGGGTTTCGTCGCAGACCTGGTCGGTGTCAAGAGGAGCGGTAAGTCCACCATAATGAACCAGGTCGTCAAGAGGCTCCTAGAGACCGGAGTCGACCCCCTCTCCACGCTCATAGTTAACTTTGAGGACTCGAGGTTGTGGGAGCTCGATGATGCCAACAAGCTCTTCCAACTCCTGGACGTTTACAGAGAGGAGACGGGAGTTAAGGGGAGGCCCTACATTTTCCTGGACGAGGTCCAGAGGGTGAGGGGCTGGGAGGGATTCGTGAGGTCGTTGGTAGACAGGAAGGAGGCATTCGTGACTGTCACAGGGTCGACCTCAGCCCTGAGGAAGGGTAAGGTCAAGGAGGTCCTCGCAGGGAGACACGTGTCCCTGGAGGTCACCCCTCTCTCCTTCAGGGAGTTCCTGCTCTTCAAGGGGTTTTCGCTTAGGTCACCCCTAGACCTCAGGGCCAGGGAGGTGGAGTTAAAGACCCTGTTCCTGGAGTACCTCAGGTATGGAGGGTTCCCAGCAGTGGTGGAGAGCGACCTCAAGGAACGCATCCTCATGGAGCTCTACGACGATATCCTGGGGAGGGACGTGGTCGAGGGTTGTAGGATTAGGGAGGTCGGAAAGCTAAGGGCCCTCTCGCTCTTCTACGTGACCAACGTCGGGAACAGGGTCTCCCTCAGGAGGATCTCGAGGTCCCTGGGGATCCCCCTGAGGACGGTGGAGAGATTCACAGCTTGCCTCCAGGAGGCCATGCTGGTCTACTTCCTCCCTCCCCTCTCTCCTTCCTTCTCCGAGATGGTCAAGGGGGAGAGGAAGGTGTACTCAGTCGACCAGGGCCTTTCCAACGTGGTGGGCTACAGACTGAACCAGAACTTGGGGTCACTCCTGGAGAACGTGGTCTACCTCGAGCTGAGGAGGAGGTATGGAGAGGGTGGCCTGTTCTACTACAGGGGGAAGAGAGAGGTGGACTTCCTGGTGGTCAGGGATAACGAGGTCAGGGAAGCTTACCAGGTCACCTACAACCTTGCGGACGAGAGGGAACTGGACGGTTTAAGGGAGGTGCTGAGGAGGAAGAAGGTCGAGGCGAAACTCCTGACCCTGGACGAGGAGGGGGATGTGATGGGGGTCAAGGTCAGGAAGGTGTGGAAGTGGTTACTGGGGTTCGATTGAGTGATCGTATACGGCAGTTATCAGTTTTTACCTTGATTACAGGGTGCTACCTAAGGAAAAATCCCACAACTGCTGTCGTATAGTTATTAGTTCCCTTGATGAAGACGTCAATTAAGGGAAGGTCAGATAACTGCTGATCGCAGTTCTGCTTCCCTCCGGAGGCCGGCTAGAGCAGTATGGATAGGGCACGACGGGAAATCCCGTGATCCGGAGGGTTCCAAGATGCCTCTGCAAGAGACAGGGAAAGTGGGGAAGGACTCGCGGGGCGAACCGAATTGAGACGCTTAACTGGGACTGTAACGCTTCTACGTAACTACTGGTTATTTTTAATAATCTAAATATCGTCTTGACAAGTTGTGTTTACATAGTATCACCGAAGTAGTTCTTATTGATCCCCCTAACTGATGACGGGCACTGCTCACGAGGTTTGGGGAGTGATAAGATCGTGGATGGGAGGGTATTGAAGTTTCCCTCGACCAGCCCCAATGAGTTAAGGGTGACTGTATGATCCCTTAAGAGGGATGCCCGTGGTGGAATTAGAAGTAATTAAAGAAGGTAAGTTACGCCACGGGTAAACACTAGGATCTCCGCTCTCTCTACTGCTACGACCCGGTGGACTCAGGGATGAACTTCAGTGCCTCCCTCACGTGAGACGTCGGGTTCATCTGCGACGAATAGACGTGGAGGATCCTCCCGTCGGGACCTATCACGAAGGTCACCCTGGCGGGTATCAGGAACCCCTTGGCTCCGTACAGCTCCCTTATCCTGTTCTCCTCATCGCTCAGTAGCCTGAAGGGCAGGTCGTACTTCCCCTTGAACGCCCTGTGGGACTCTGGGGTGTCCGAGCTAACTCCCAGGACCACCGCTCCCCTCCTCACTATCTCGTCCCAGTTCTCCTTGAATGAGAGGGCCTCAGCCCTGCAACCTGGAGTGTCGTCCTTTGGGTAGAAGTAGAGGACCACGAACTTCCCCCTGAAGTCCGACAACTTGACCTTCTCCCCGTTCTCGTCTACGGCCTCGAAGTCTGGTGCCGTGTCGCCTGGCTTCAGCTTCATAAGGGGGTGTGGGAAACCTGAGGTATAAACCTTAGGTTATGAAACATATATGGGCTAATAGAAGGTACATATTTATAGCTTCGCCTTTCAGTCCCCCAAAACCTCTCGGGAGCTGCATTCCCCTTGATCCTTTCAATTTCAGTAGTATGTCCGAGGGGGAGTTGTAGAACCCTAACAGCAACCTAAGTTCAAACTAGATGATAACTTACGGGGAGCATTGACTTGGATCAACCCTCCACCTTGAGCTCCTCCACGCTCTCCTTGTACCCCTTCCTGAAGGTACACACTAGTACCCCGTTCTTCAGTCTCACCGACTCTGGCTCCACAGGTCCCGGTAGGTTGACCTCAACCCTCTCCCCTGCCTTGTCCACGACCAGCTTCACCTTGTTCTTAAGTGTTACCTTTAGCTCCTCCCTCTTGACCCCAGGGATCTCCAACGTGACTACGACCTTGTCTTTGGACTCTATCACCTCAGCCTCTCCGCTCTCCTGGAGCAGAGGGTGGCCCTTCAGAGAGTTCGCGGGTTGTCCGTTCACGAACTCCTCGACCTTAGGTTGACCGTCGGGACCCAAGGTTATCCTCCTGGTGTAGATCTCTCCCCCAGACTTGACTAAGTCCTTCAACATCTCCTCCTGGATCTTCATGAAGTGGTTTAACATCTCCTCCACTTCGAATATGAAGTCCCCACGGGGCTCGGGCCGTTCCTCCTCCTTGTCCTTCTTGTTCTTCCTACGCCATATCATGGTAATATTCCTTTCAGGAAGACTTAAAAAAGTATAGTAAAAGTCCGAGAGGTGGAACGTGGTTCGCCACTGGTCTACAACCAATGATCCCCAGGTGATCGGGGACGACTCGAGTCACCTTCACTAACTCCCACTGATTACGAGGAGATTGTCGTATTTCGGGTCGAGGATTCTCACTTTTTAAACTCCAAGAAATAGGGAGTGGAGATGAGGAGAGTCCCGATCCCTGCGGGTGCCTCTGTCCTGAAGGTGTACCCACCATTAGAGTATAACTGCAGTGTTTCATCTGCAATACGTTCAGTAATAGAGCTGGATGGCGTCCCAAGTTCAACCTTAGGGAGGCACCGAGCTCAACCCACGTAGAAGCTCTGGGTCACGACCTGCCCCAAATAGTCCACCGCCACGACCGTATACCACCCCGGCTCCTCGGAGAAGGGATGGAACCCCAAGGCGTAGTAGCCTGACAAGGTGTAGTGGAACTGGGTCGAGAACTTCATTTGCCCGAACTCCGGAGTACCGTTGACCTCGAGCAGGGGAGTCAGGTAGTCCACACCCTGATAACCGTGTAGGATGATCTTGTTCACCTGGATGTAGATCGCAGGGCACATCATGATCGTGGGGTTGAAGGTGTACAACCCTTTCCCCTGGGTGTAGTTTTCCTGTGTATATATTCCCCTCATGATGTACACGGCGACCGGGTAGAGGTTGGGACCACAGCCCTGACCCACGTACGGTCCTGCCGGAAAGGTCACGTTCACGACCCAACTCCCCTCACCCGAGACCAGGGTGAACTCCTGGATCCTAGCGGAGGGGAGGCCAGTGAGGAACCTACTGGGACCTGGATAGATGGTCAGGTTCCCAGGAGTGAAAAGCGTGACGTTGATCGAGACTGCCTGGGGGTCTGTGGCGTTCACCTCAAGCGTGAGCTGGGCTGGAGGAGTGTTGCCGTGACCTGAGCCTCGGCTCTGGAGAGCTGGCAAGAGTCCCCAGTACACTGCAGTCGAGCTCAGGATCACCGAACCCACGAGGAGGAACAGTAGGAAAGTTCTCATGTGGCCAGTGGGGGGAGCGCCCATTTATACTTTTTCCAAACCTCTGGAGACAGGGAGGGCGAAGTGTTTACCCGTGGCGTAACTTTTCCTTGGTAAAATCTGATAACTGCCGTTTATAACCTTGGGTATCGGAAAAACTCACAAAGCACGGGGAGCAACATTCAATATAAACCCGCAGGTGGAGAGATACTCGTGTCGGAACTCCTCGAGAGGGCGAAAGCCGAGGCCGGGAAGTACGGTAAGATCATAGGTATGGTGTCGAGGTCTAGCCCCTCCTCTGTGTCCTCGGAAAGCGGTGTGGTTCCACTTGAGGTACCCTTCAGTAACTACGTCAAGGAAAGGATAAGGATAGGGACTTTCCTAGCGGTTTACGCCCTAGTCTCCAACTCCCTGGTCCTAGGAAGGGTGGTCTCCCTGGAGAGGGAGGACGTCCTGAGCATGGCCAAGGTACCTGCCGTGGAGCCTCCTGAGGACCCCTCTACAGTCGAGACTCCCCTGAGGGTGAAGCTCGAGTTGATCTCGGAGATGAGGGACGATGTGGTGACCTCCCCCCTCTCACCTGTCGACCCACAGTCCCCGGTGTTGATCCCTGACCCAGGGCTGGTGTCCAAGATGCTCTCCCTCCCATCTCAGGGGATAGTGCTGGGTAACCTGTACTCGGGTGAGGAGACGAGTATACAGGTCAGGTTCCCGGAACACTTGCTGGACAGACACGTGGTTGTGGTAGGTACCACAGGTTCCGGGAAGACGACTTTCCTGAGACACCTCCTGACCGAGCTCAAGGGGAGGGCGTTTATCCTAGACCTCCAGGGGGACTACGTGGGGGTTAAGAAGGACAAGGCAGTCCTGTTACCTGTCACCCAGGCCCTCTCCAGTTACCTCCAGAAGAATGACCTCACCGAGACCGAGTTCGTGAGGGCGAGGTACCTCCAAGAGTGTAAGGCGGGAGAGCTCATAACCTGCCAGGACTTTGCCGTGAGGGTGGTCCCGTTCTCCCTCAGCCTGAAACAGGAAATAGGGGAACTCCACAGGATCTTTCCCTTCTTCTCGGAGCAGGCCTCCCTGTTCTGGCCTGTCCTGGGTCCCAAGTTGAGCGGTTCCACGCTCAAGGGGTACGGTCCGGACGCAGGACTTTGGAAATCGATAAACTCCCTCGCCGGTAAGTACAACCTGGCTCCCCAGACCATAAACAACATCCACAGGGTGCTCCTTCTCCTTTCAGAGTCAGGGATGTTTGACGAGGAGAGAGGCGAACCTCCCTGGAAAGAGGTGTTCATGGAGGATACCGTCGTAGTGGACCTGAGGAGTGCCCTAGAGTTCTCCCAGACGCCTATAGCCTACTCCTCGGTCGCCTACCTGGTGATACACAGGGTATTCCAACAACACAATCTGGCCTACGGTGTGGAGGACCTGGGGAGGACCACGATCTTCGTGGACGAGGCCCACGAGTACTTCCCGTCCTCCGGTGTGACCGACAGGGAGGCCCTGGAGTCCCTGATCAACAGGGTCATGAGGTTAGGCAGGGTGAGGAGGTTGGGGTTCGTTATGGCCACTCACAAACCCGAGGACCTGAACGACCTGGTCCTGACCCTAGCCAACACGAGGGTGGTGTTCAGGACCTCCCAGGAGGTGCTGGAGAGGATGGGGCTCAAGAAGTACTCCAGTGTGATGAAGATGGCCCCTCCGGGACTTGCCTTGGTCTCAAGTTACGACCTGAACGAGGTGTTCCTCAAGGTTCCAGGTCCCTGAGGGCCTGGTCCACCCCGAGCCTAGTGTCGTAGTGAAGTTCCATGTCCCTGAGGTGTTGGAAGAGGATCAGGTAGGCTGAGGCTGACAACCTCTTGGAGATCCTGTCGGCTAACTCTATCTCGTAAGGGATACCGTTGGCGGTCAACCTCCTCCTGAGCTCTGGGGCGACCCTCTCCAGCAGTTCCCTGTCCAGGCTCTCGACCCTGAAGTACGAGGGTCCCTTCACCGTCTCGACCCTGAAGTAATAGGCGTACCTATCGACCCTATGCCTTAGCAGGAAGGGACCGAACACCTCCCCTCCGTACTTGGTGTGAAGTAGGTCTAGCACGGTCACGTCGTTGACCTTCCCGGTGAACTTGTCCCGTAGTGCCCTGTAGAGCCAGTGGCTGTACTCCAGCCTCTTCACCACCCCTACCACTTCCCTCCCCTTGATCACGGTGAGCCTCTCCTGGTTGAGGGCGTCCATGACCTGACCGTAGTGTCCGCCAAAGACTGCAGTAACCAGGAGGGGTCCGTCCAGGAGGGTCACGTCACGGCACTGTTGTAGTGCCGAGTTCTCCAGGGTGACCCTCCCCTCATCGCCTATGTTATCAGCCTTATACTCCTGCGTGTAGTACTTACCCAGCCTGTCCTTGACCTGGACGAAGGAAAGGGGCTCAAGTCCCTTGAGGACCTCGAGCCTGCTCCTGAGGTAGATGAACTTCCCCCCGTGGATGGGTACCTGAACTGTTCTCCCTCCGCCCATGTGGAGGGTGATCACTGCGACGTCGAGTCCCTGGAGTCTGAAGAACCTCGTGGACGAGTCCAGGTAGGAGAACCTCAGGCCCTTAGGAGGGGCCAACTGCGGGGTCAGTGAGACGATCTCAGTTTCACCGATCTCCGGTTCCCCAGGCTCCGTAAAGGTCAGGTCGAAGAACTCCCTGGGTAGGAGGTGCCTCAGCTCCCTCAACTTCGAGGCCAACTGCCTTATTTCTCTCTCCACGGTTAGCTGTTGGTGGAGGGGGTAAAAAATCGTGTGGAGTCAAGAGTCACGTTTCGCGTTTTCCCACACTCACGGCGGTCGTGAGATTATCCTAGAACACTGCCTAAGAGAGGTGAGATACGCGAATGCAGTATCTAGATCACGTAGTCTTCAAACAGGATTGGCCGGGAACTTAGGCCTTGGTTAGGTGATCCCATCACCTCCAGACCTGAGGTAAACTTCCCAACCCCCAACCCAGAGCCTACCCTCGCAACCGTTTGTCCCTAACACTTTCATTTCAATCACAGCAGTTATGGGAATCTTAGGGAGGTAATACTGAGAAGTCGGTATTGTGAGAAGTTTTTCGACGTCGTCCTGCTGAAAAGGTGCGGAAAGGGACAGATCGAGTTCGCTAGGGATAGGCCGTCAAGGCGGTCAACAGGCTGGGCGTGGTTAGGAGGAACGGGAGGAGCAGGAAGGTTAATTGACATTGTTCCTCACGGTCCTGGTAGGTGGGAGGGCCAGCGTGAGGAACGCGGCCGAGACGTTCGGGCTGGACTACACAAACCTGCTGGAGGCGTTGGGAAAGTTGCTCCACGAACATGACTCCAGGACACACGTCAGGTACCTCTACACTACCGACCTCTCGCTCAGCGGGGAGGAGATCGAGGAGGCCTACCTGGCCGGAGATCGAGGACCTCCAAGGGACGTCAAGGCCCTGGGACTCCTCGTTCTGGGGGGCTTCAGGGTTACCTCACGATCTTCACCATCAACAACGTCGTCGGGGAACTGAGAGCTTAACCTGAGGAGCGTGGAGGCGTTCCTCATGTTCTCGAGCGTCGTTCAGGCGGACCGTCTGGGCTGATGAAAACCTTTAAGTTACGTTAAAGTCCCATAACTGCTATAGGGAGATCACGGGAGAACTCAGCGGAGAATTCAATATCATAGACGATCTGGTTATACATGTGAAGCAGTTTCGTGACTTTCCCTTAATTACCACCCTGTTTTCAAGGTAAATCTAATATCTGCTACACGTGGTAAGGGACGAGAGGGGGAGTGAGGTTCTCAATAACCGTGACGGAGGATCATGCAGTGCGTGGTGGCCAGGAGCGTAACTTTGCTGGACTACTACCCATCCTCGACGATAGTGGAGAAGTCCCACTTCTCCGGGGAGTTCCCGTTTATCCCTACACTCTCATTTCAATCATTTTATGTTCATTCATGATCGAGTGTAGGGACTTAGCCCTCAACCACCCACTTAAGGTAGGTGGGTCATGGGACTCCTTCGAGCCCAACGGCACGGGGCTCACATCTCTGCAATCACTCCCACCCTTTTGGGCATAGCCCACATCGGTGTGAGAGATCATTATTTATCAACGAAAATTCGTTATAAACAGATATAAAAAGATTTCTATTAACGTGAGAAAGGATTCAGCCTAAACCAAGCCTCCCTAGAGGGGGTCGAGGCAATTCAGGCGTCTCATGTCGCTATCACATCCAATAAGATCATGTATGAACACTCCAGAGCAGGTAGAACATGAAGCATGTGTGCTATAAAGTATTAATTACTCCCCGTTATAGCTTAACATGTGAATAGACGAGATAGAAAACTGCTGAACGAAATAGGAAGATACTACCTACAATACAAGGGAATCATTGATGTTGAAAAACTTCTCCCCCTGTTTCAAGGCACTACGGAAGTTCCAGTAAATGATTATACTCTTGCTTACATTTACTTTTACATTATTTATCTAGTTACAAAGGACGCAGTACTCTCAGCAAGGGAAGCGTTAAAGGAGAGACTGACGTACAGGGAATCTTCCGTGGAGTACTCGCAAGAACTGCTAGGGGAGCTCGATGTACCTAGGACAATAGAAGTTTACTCAATGAATATGGTAGCCTATTATAACTTTACTGAAGGCCTTAACGCTCCCGAGTTCTCAATCCTAGGTTACTTGCTCAGGAGAATTTACCACCTGGTTCAAGAGAAACTTGAAGGACTGAAATATGTCGATAACGACGCTGTGCCGAAATATTTTAATTTTCTCGAAAATTTTAAGAAGAAACTCGATGAATTGAACGATTTAAAGGAGAGATTCCCCAACGGTTATTATAGGGAACCTTCCTACATCGACCCAGAATGGTTAATGAGAGCTTATAAGGCATACTTCTTAATTAAAGGAATTGAAAGCATCAAGGTAGGAACCAGGGAGAAAGGTGCAGTTACCGAAAAGAAAATTATAAAATTCCTTCTCTGGAAACTTTATGAACTTTACGTATTTTACCTTGTGGTGAATTACTTGGACGGTAAGGGATATGATATCATCAGAAAGGACGGGGAATTCTTCGCTGAGAAGGATAACAGACTCATTAGGCTCATATTTAACACTTCCCTTTCGACGTCTTCCCTGAGAAAAGTTGACGACACGGAGGACGTAGAGAGATATAAGGGAAGGCCGGACATTTCGTTGGATGATAGGGATAGACTCCCTAAGCCCGTAATATTCGAGTGTAAGTACTCTTCTTCAGTGAGTTACATCACGATGGGCAGGTTTAAAGTGATGGCTTACACTTACGAGTACGATCCTGAAGTCACCGTTTTGGTTTACCCGGGTTTGGAAGATGGCCAAATGAATTATGACGCAGAGGACAGTGCCACTAGGGAATTGGATAAAATGGTCAGGGAGAAAGAGTTTCTCTTAGACTTTTATTATAACTCTCACTTAATTTACATGGCAATTATTGATCCTCTAAGAGATGTTGAAGAAAATTTACGTATTGTTGGTAAAATTTTGGGAAAAATAATTTAAGCTTTCCTTAATACTGCACTCTATGTACGGTAAATGGCTGGCAGTTAGGCCCCAATTTGACAAGCTTTTCGGGAACCCTGAGGTGGCGGCGGAGGCTTTCCTAAGTTACGTTCAGGACAATAAATTTCTTCCCTGTGTTTTTATAGGCCATAAAGACCACTGGGCCTCAGCCATAAGCTATTCAATCAAGGGTGAAACAGGTTACACCCTGTGGGGATCCGGAGACAGGAACTCAACTTCAGGAATTATTGCAAGGTATCAAGACACCTACGTTAAAACAGAAGGAAGTAAGTATCTGCCTTCTAACGAGAGAATATTAGTGGCAATTTTGAGGATTACAGGCCTAGGTGTAATAGGATTCGGTTTAGTAACTGACGTAGAGACAGACGCGATCAGGAACTTTGTTGGTTGGCGTGAAGAAGATAAGTTTTGGGTTACTAGGTTTAGGATCAAGGTATTTTGGTTGCATGAAAGCATAAGGAAAAACTTCTCTGGAAATGATGCTTGGCAAGGAGATAGCGTAGAATTAGAAGGTATTAACACTCAAGCCAACAACTGTTATACAAGAGACAATCAAAAGGCAATAAATAGCGTTAAGCAATTCATTTCATTAAAAAAAGATGAAATTAAAGCCACGTTGGAATTTTACGCCAGTCTATCCCCGGAAATACCTAATATCTAAAGTGGGAGAGACTTCCAATCAACGTCAAATAAATTGCAAAAATTCTAAAGTAGAGATTAATTTGGAGGACTTGTACTTACCGCAAGCTATGAACGACGTTTTTGTGAAGTCCTTGGAGAGGGGTAACGTTCTCTTTATCGGTCCACCGGGGGTAGGTAAGACAAAACTAGCTATGGAGTTGGCAAGGTCTCTGAGTGGCCACGACGAGTGCGTAAACGTATTTACAGCGAATTCCCTGTGGTTTAGGAGGAATTTAATAGGTGGAGAGAGCGTAAGGGAGGGTTCTGTAATGTGGAAGAGCGGTCTACTGATTCAAGCATACGTTAAGGCCTCAAGAGTTAAGGAGGGCAATTATTACGTTATTATAGATGAAATAAATAGAGCCGACGTGGATAAGGCTTTCGGGGAACTATTCACCATTTTCTCCAGCAGCGATCCGAAGGACTGGTTTATTCCTAGGGCCTTAATTGATGAGATAAAGAGTTACGAGGATAGGATTGACTGGTACGCAAAGGAGTTCCTTAAGATTTATGAGGAACTGGAGAGGGAGGGCAAGGAGAGCGAACCACTGAGGAGGATAAGGATTATCTCCACTATGAATCTGACCGATGCCAGGAACCTATTTTACGTGGGTGATGCACTTGCCAGGAGGTTTGTTAGCTTTTATTTTAATTATCCAAAAGGTACGGAAGACTTAGATATGTTTCTCAAGAAGTACAATTTGAGCCAGGACGAAAAAGAAGAGATAAGAAATCTCATAAGTTATTTGAGAGAAGAACTTGAAAAAGAAAAAGATAGGCTAGTCAGGTTCAACATCTCTCCGGCGAGCTTGAAGTCGGCACTGGATATTTATTTATCGTTGGAGAATAGGAACATAGATACCTTCATATTACTCTTGAAGAGTACGCTAGGGACCTTGAATCAAGATAAAATAGAAAAAATAGAAAAATTAATCGATAAATGGAGGAAAGAAATTAAGCAACAGCAGCAACAAAAATAATTAACTTTAGTCTTAATGCCTATACAAAAGTTCTATAATTGTCGCCCACGTCCTCAATCTCTTCTGGCCTCACTTTTGCTTCTCTCAATATTTCTTCCATGAATTCCTTTGAGGGGAACGACACTACTACTCCCCTAACTTTTTTCACTATCATGGTAATTTAACTCCCAAAGATGAAAAGGAGAGCAAACTGAAAGTTATAACAGACCGCGACCTTACGCAACTTCTCCCAGCACCTGTGGGATTTTCCCTTAGCGCCCCGTAATCAAGGTAAAATCTGATAACTGTTGTTCTCCTTACCTCGACCGCCTCCAAATACCGTACAGCAGTTTCAGAAGGCCTTAAAGTTTATATTATTTCATCATAAACACTCATATGATGCTGAGGCCTAAGGAAGTCCGCCAACGCTTAGGAATATCCTATGTAACACTTAGAGAATATGTTAAGAAGGGATACATTAAACCTGTAGTACAGACCGGGAAGTGGAGGTTCAGGGAGGACGTAGAGAGGTTAATGGGTATTGTTAAGAGGAGGAAAGTTATACTTTATGCTAGGGTGTCGATCAGGCGAAAGGACGATCTAGTGAACCAAGTAAAACACCTCGAGGAGAACGTTGAGGAATACGAAAGTAATAACAGACGTAGGATCTGGGTTGAACGTGAAGAGGAAGGGGGCACTCATCAGATTTCCCTTGAAAACAGGGCGATATTTAAGGGACAGCAATTATGGGATTTCTCGTTAGGTGTAGCCTTGAGGTCAAGGCAGAATCTAATAACTGCTGTAAGGGAAAGTCCCACAACTGCTGGGAAGGGATTCCTCAAGTTGCTGATTGAGAGTGAGGACCAGTAAGCCGAGGGTGAGCACAACGCAGAGCAGAGGAGTGTTTACCCGTGGCGTAACTTTTCCTTTTTAATTACTTCTAATTCCACCACGGGCACCCCTCTTAAGGGATCATACAGGGTCACCCTTAACTCATTGGGGCTGGTCGAGGGAAACTTCAATACCCTCCCATCCACACTTTTATCACTCCCCAAACCTCGTGAGCAGTGCCCGTCATCAGTTGGGGGGATCAATAAAAACTACTTCGGTGATACTATATAAACACAACTCGTCAAAACGATATTTAGATGATTAAAAATAACCAGTAGTTACGTAGAAGCGTTACAGTCTCCCACGACACTCAATGGAGCCCCAGGCTAATCACTGCCAGTGATGTACCCTACGGTCTTTTCCCTCCCGAGCGACATCACATCTTCGTTCAGCTCAAATCCTGGTCAGGAAGTAGGACTCCCACATCTTCATGAGCCTCTTGAGCTCCTCCACGGGTTCAGGTGAGTCGTCGACCCTGATATCCACGTACTTGTCCCCGCCCCCAGGTCCGGCACCTTCCTTGACTATCAGTATGGCAGCGCTCTGCTTCCCCCTCCTATCTCCTCCCATCCTCTCGCCGGCCTCGAGGGCCCTCAACACCCTGAGGTGGAGTGGCCCCCTCCCCTCTAGCTCCTTGGCCATGGCCTCAAGTACCTCTGGACTGGCCAGTATGTTCCCCTGAACCGAGAAGTTATTCCCAAGGATATGGTTAGCGTACTCCTTGCACTTCCCACCGGTGAAGGCGTAGGGGTTCCCGAACCTGTCCACGACCCCGATCTGCCTCTGTTCCCTGAGGGGGTCGGAGGCTATCAACGCCTCCACCACCTCCTTGGCGGTCCTCTCCTTGAGCATCTCCAACCCCAGGGGTCCGAACTTGGCGTTGGCCATGGCCTGTGTCGCTATCGCCCCCACCTTGGGTTTAGCGTGAGGGACCACAGCGCCCACCGCCAGGAACTTGCTCGCCACCCCCACTCCCCAGGCCTCCAGGTCGGGGTCGTACACGACGAGGGAGTAGGTCAGGGCCTCTCACCTCTCGTGAGCCTTCCCACGAGGGTAGTCCCACCGTCCAGGGTCAGGACCTCCCCCGTGATTGAGTCGTTTCTAATCAGGAACTTGACCGCGTCTGCGACCTCCTCAGGGTCCACTACCCTCCCGGTGAGAGTATTCCTCCTCTCCCACCCCTCCCCCAAGATGTCCAGGAGGCTCTCCCCCATCTTCGTGCTCACGACCCCTGGGGCGACCGCGTTGACCCTTATGGGGGCTAACTCCACCGCCAGGGTCTTAGTCAAGGATATGAGTGCGGCCTTCATGGCCCCGTAGACCGAGAGCCCGGGGCTCGGCATCAGTCCCGTGATTGAGGAGAGGTTCACTACGACTCCCTCCCTCATCTTGGCCAATGCCTCTTGGGTACAGTAGAGGGCCGAGAGGAAATTGACGTTTACCTGCCTCACTATCGCCTCGTCCTTAAGATCCCTGAAAGGAGAGTAGAGCCCCAGACCTGCGTTGTTCACCAAGACGTGCAAAATCCCTGGTACAGCGTCCACGACTTTCCTACAGCCGTCCCTGGTGGACACGTCGGCCATGACCAACGTACCATCTCCTCCAGCGTCCCTGACTAACCTCAAGGTCTCCTTGGCTTCGTCCTCCCTCTTCCTCCCGTTAACCACGACGAACGCTCCGTCCCTGGCCAGGGACAGTGCGATCGCCCTGCCTATCCCCCTCCCGGATCCCGTGACGATGCAGTTCTTTCCTCTGAGCTCCATGTGGAGATATGTGATCAGTGAGTTTAAAGAGTAACCCAGCCGTGGAGTGGAGTAGCCCCTAGGACGTGCTCTGTTGGGATGTCAACCTCTGGTGTCGGCTATTAGATTTCCCTTGATAATAGGACACAGTTGAGGGAAGGTCACATACAGCAGTCGTGGAATTTTAACGTAACAGCAGTTATCAGATTTTACCTTGATTACAAGGCGATATTTATGGGAAAGTCCCATAACTGCTGTGACAAAATGAACGGCAAGCCTCGCCCCTTGGGCGATTCAGGGCTCCATTGCGATTTCTATTTGTTTCTATAGAATGAAAGTGACTTAATTGATCCTACATCAGTACACGAAAAGGGGACGAGCGCTAGGTCATATCATGAGACACTCATTCAATCACGTGGTGACCTCGCTCGTCCCCGAGTTACTTGGGAAGGACGTGCTATTAAATGAAATAGCTGAGATCGAGAGGAGGGCCCTGGAGGAGAGGAGGACCTCCCCCAGGTCGGTAGACCCAAAATCACCTCCTTGAAAATAAATCTATATTATTAATAAGCGGTTCTATTGATTTAAATAGAAAATCTTTTAGATAGAATAAATCATCAGAAAACAAGAGTATTAGGAGTATCCTGAACTGCTCCCTCCTCACCTCCCCCTTGAACACGGTGTACAGGGAGTAGAGGACCGCGGCCAGCACGAAGATCAACGTGCGGAAGACGAACTTGGTGGAACTGGTGAAGGGGAGAAAGGCCTTGATGTTCCGGTAAGAGGTCTCTATGGGACCCCTCACCTTGTTGTACAACTTCAACACCTCCCCCTTCGGTAGGTCGAGGTTCGTAGCCCTAGCGAAGTAAACGAGAGTCCTCTTCTTTCTCCTGACCTTCTCCTTGCTGTACACGAGGAGCCTGAACTTGACCTGCTCGTCCCTCCTGTGCCTCTTGCTGTTCGTCTCGTACTCGCCGTCGAACTCCTGGTAGACCTTCACGTCCCCAACAGGGACGGCAATTATGTACTTGAACTGCGAAACGAAGTTGAGCACGTCAACCGTGTAGAAGCCCGCGTCGAGAGTTATCAACCTTACCTTGAACCCCATGGCGACGACTTGCTCCACGAGGGCCTTCACGACCTCATCCTTGGTCATCCCGTTCACTTGAGTGATGAAAGCTAGTAGGAGCACTTTCCCATCTTTAGTCGTCGCAGTTGCGTAGTTCCAAGAGCTCCCCTCCTCCGAACTCCCGAGCCCCTCCACCGGTCTCCCGTACCAGGTCTTGGTCGTCCAGTCTATTGAGACGTCTATCTCCTTGACTCCCTTCAGTACCTCCAAGGATATTTTCCTCACTTGTTCCAAGAGTTTCTCAATAACTTCCACCCCTTGCTCCTCCACGTAATTCCTCACGGTCTGTGGGGACACGCCGTACGCCCTCGACTTGTTCTCTACTGAATCGTTCCATAAACACGCTGAGATGAGGGTTCTCGCCACCTCTTCCCCTCTCTTTCCCTTGAAGTTCAGCATGGAAAGTAATTTATATCCTATTTGTTGAACGTTGTTTTGGTGAGGGAGTACCGGTGTTACCATCTCACTTAATCACTTGGTAATACCACATCTCCCTCACCTTAAACCTTTCTACAACTGAATTCTTAATACCCTTATAAATCCTGTTATTCGCTATGAGTCGATATTATACTGCCAGAATTATTTTTCATAATATGATTTTGGGTCTACCGTTTAGGGCGGGGAGGAGGTCAGAGTTATAGTGATGAAAATCTTTAACAGCGGTTATTAGATTTCGCCTAGATTACGTGGGTACCTAAGGGAGAATCCCACTACTGCTGTTGTCAAAGATTTATTCTTTCACTTTTAATACGACTTATTTCACATTTAATTAATTTCTAAAAGATTTCTCTCTAGCTTTAATTAAACGTTTATTATTATTTTTGTTTAATTTTATTCATTATCTTAATATGTGGTCTCTAACAGACCAGTTAATACGTAAAGGTGGTCAGAAAGAGACTTAAACTCTTAAACACAAAGACGGTTGTGGAAGACGGGATTAAAAGCTTCATAGCCGAGTGGTTAGCTGCGGGTTTGCCTGAGCTCATTGAAAGAGAAATTGCTTTACCCATAGATAAGGATTATATAATAACCGTCACGGGAGGAAGGAGGAGCGGAAAAACTTACCTGCTTTATCAAACAGTAAGAAAAATAATTGAAAAAGGGCTTGCATCACTTAACGAAATACTCTACGTGGACTTTGAGGATTATAGGCTAAAGGTAGTAAGCGTTAACGATTTAGATAAACTGGTTAAAGCCTTCGTGGAGCTCACCGGGAAACAGCCTAAGTACATCTTCTTTGACGAGATTCAAAACGTCAAAGATTACGGGAGCTGGTTTAGGAGGAGGATTAACGCCGGAGTGTTTTTAACCGGGTCTTCATCAGAGTTGACTCCCCTTAAAATAGCTGAGGAACTAAGAGGGAGGAGTATAAACTTTGAGGTATATCCCTTATCTTTTAGGGAGTTCTTAAGGTTTGAGGGTTTCACTTACACACCTTTAATGGATTATACTCCACAAAGGGGTAAAATCCTCTCTCTGCTCAGGGAGTATTTATATTACGGCGGTTACCCGGCTGTAGTGTTGGAGGATAGAAATAAGATAGCCCTACTGAAGTCCTATTTCGAATCCGTAATAATTAGGGACTTATCGATAGTAAAACCGTCAGTCGCTGAGCTCTTCGCTAGTTTCATAATTTCCAATTACTCGAGTCCCTTGAGTGTGAATAAGGTTTATAACTACTTGAGAGGGTTAGGAGTTAAGGTAGGGAAGGAAACGGTCCTTGAGCTCTTCTCAAAGGCTAGGGAGGCATACTTCGCCTTCCTTGTTGAGGAGTTTGAGAAAAGCGAGAGTAAGAGGAGGGCTAATCCTAAAAAGGTGTATATTATTGACACGGGCTATCCCACTGCTTTAGGTTACGAGTTTTCAATATCAAGGGCTATGGAAAACGCCGTATATATGGAATTAATGAGGAGGGGGATTAAAGAGGTATTTTATTGGAGGGGGAAGAGGGAGGTGGATTTCGTTGTTTCGAAAAACTTCGAGCCTGAGAGTTTGATACAAGTAACTTATGCAACTGATAGAGTTGAGGAGAGGGAGATAGAGGGGCTCATGGAGGCTAAACCCGTACTCAAGGTAGATGACGCCTTAATCATCACTTGGGACTATGAGGGAGAGGTTAGAGGGTTTAAGGCTTTACCCCTGTGGAAATGGTTGCTGGGTTTTAGTTAGCCTTACCTCTTTGGGCACAACAAGTGATGCGTCATTTGTCCATTGCAGTATATACCCTTCAGTATTCTAAGTTTTGATGGATACTTAAAAATGAATATTTTTGTCTGTATCTTATAATCTTCTTTTTATTTAACTAAGAAAGGATTTAATTTTATCTAGCTCAGCAGTTATGAGACTTTAACGTAACTTAAAGATTTTCATCAGCCCCAGCGGTCCGCCTAAATGACGTTCAACGGACCTGAGGAACGCCTCCACGCTCCTCAGGTTCAGCTCCCCCACCAGCTCCCTGACGACGTTGTTGATGGTGAAGATCCTGAGGTAACCCTGAAGCCCCCCAGAACGAGGAGTCCTCCAGTCCAAGGGCCTTGACGTCCCTTGGGGGGTCCTCGATCTCCCACACAACAGGCCTCCTCGACTTCCTCACTGAGCGAGAGGTCGGTCGTGTAGAGGTACCTGGCCTGTGTCCCAGAGTCACGTTTACGTTCCTGGACTAACAACTTCACCGTAATGGCTCGGCCTCCCAGGGTCAGGTCGGCGTAGTAGACTCCGGGGGGTCTCCCACTCGGAGGTGTCCCTCCACCTCCTCGAGGGTCCCCTGGACCGACTCGACCCTGAGCTCGGTTGGACTTGAGCTCAGACACCAAGTTGTCCCTCACGAGCTTCTCGGACAGTACTGGAGTCGAAGACGACCCTGGCCACTGGAAGGACTCCTTGAGCACGTCCAACATCTCCCTGGCCAACTCGATCTCGGTCTTGAACTCGTTGACCCTCACAAATCCCACATCTTCCTCACGGCGTAGGGGAAACCGTGAACGTCCTGCCCGAGGTCCACTACGGCTACCGTGAGGAGCTTGGCCCTCTCGAACCTCCCGTGGGTGTGGCAGTAGATCCAGTAGTTCTCAGGGGCTCACGTCCCTCCCCCTGGAGCGTCGTGGTCCACGGTGTCGTCCACGATGACGGCCACCTGACCCTTCACCAGTCTGACAGGACCTCCAGCTCCCACGCGTCGTCGAGTTCTCCCAACGCCTCCAGCAGGTTTGCGTAGTCCAACCCGAACGTCTCGGCCGCGTTCCTCACGCTGGCCCTCCCACCTACCAAGACCATGAGGACTAGTGCCAGTTGACCTTCCTGCTCCTCCCGTTCCTCCTGACCACGCCCAGAACCTGGTTGACCGCCTTGACCAGCCTCTCCCTAGCCAACTCGATTTGTCCCTTTCCGCATCTTTTCAGCAGGACGACGTTGAAAAATAAAAACTTCTCGCTAATACCGACTTCTTCATATTACCTCCCTAAGATTCCCATAACTGCTGTGAAGTAAAATATAAGCGAGATGACCAATGAAATTGGATCCACAACGAAGAAAGTTTTGGTCAGCCAGAGGATCGGTGAGCAGATAACTTCACGAGTAAACCAATTAAGCCACAGGGTTAACAGAGATACCGTGGAACCAAACCAACTGTGCGGCGATCAGGGTCCCTCAGCGGTTCAGGACGTCGAGGAGGTCTTCGGTGAGACCTTAAAGTACCCGTCGACCTGTCGCGAGAAGGTGAAGTCTCTCAAGATTCTCGACCTAACTTTCACCCATATGAGTCGGGCCAACAGGGACCTCAATGACGTGAGTGAGGAGATCATAGGCCTATTTAAGAGGAACTACGTGTTGATGATCCCGACCAGAGTTTACTTCGATCTCAAAGGACTGTTAAACGAGATGACGTCGCTGTTGGGATCAGATGATCCTTACCTCATGACTAAGTACCTCGCTTACGGTTTCTTCCTGGCCTGGAAGTACCCCGTGGTTGGTAGCTACAGCTTGACGTTTCAAAACTTTGAGGTTGCCCTGAATCCACTCCTCAAGATTTACAGGGAAATTCCTCTCCTCTTCTCTCACTCTACGGAGGGAATTCTTCCCTTCACGGAGGTCTTAAATCGCCTGACGGAAGATGACAGGAAAAAGGTCAGCGGGATCGTGCCAGTCAGGGAGGGGAAAGTTAAGACCAACGTTTACTGGCACTTCAACCTCCTACTCTACCCGCTCGCGTTGGCAGACTTCGTTAACCTTCTCCCCTACGACAGACAGGTGAGGGAAGGTGGAAAGATCTCATTCCAGGTCACTGCCCTCTACAAGGCTTTGGTGATGTGGAGCTTTCACGGGAAGTCGGATCACATGGTCCTCCAGGAGCTCGATCATGTCCTCCAGAACGCCAGGAACTTCCTTCAAGGAGGAGGAGTCGAGGAGAACCTACTGTCCTTCGATCTACTCTCGAACTTTCGGATCGCCGTGGAGAAGTTGAACGACACCTTGTCTAGAGAACCAGGGTCTGGGTCTCTGGACTTATCCAGGCTTAGGAGGTTCCCCTCCTCCCTGACCCCCACCCTGAATGAGACCAAGGTGAATTGCAGAGGGGACGGAAACCCGGATCTTTCCGACCTTTACATACCCGTCGACCCAAGACTGTTGGCTGCAGCCATGAGGATCGGGAACGTCCTACTGGTCGGTCCCCCAGGAGTCGGAAAGACGACCCTCGCCATGAGGTTCGCCAAGGCGATGACCGGTAGCGAGGAGTGTTACGACGTCTACACTTCGAACTCCCTTTGGTTCAGAAGGGACGTCGTGGGAGGGGAGAGCCTAGAGGGGAACAGAACTGTGTGGAGGTCTGGGTTACTGGTCAGGGCCTACGTCAAGGCCTCGAGGTTGACCGACGGTTACTTTTACGTAATCATAGATGAGATCAACAGGGCAGACGTGGACAAGGCCTTCGGGGAAATGATAACCGTGTTCTCCACCAACTCCCCGGAGGAATCGGTAGACCCAAAATCACCTCCTTGAAAATAAATCTATATTAATAAGCGGTTCTATTGATTTAAGTAGAAAATCTCTTAGATAGAATAAATCATCAGAAAACAAGAGTATTAGGAGTACCCTGAACTGCTCCCTCCTCACCTCCCCCTTGAACACGGTGTACAGGGAGTAGAGGACCGCGGCCAGCACGAAGATCAACGTGCGGAAGACGAACTTGGTGGAACTGGTGAAGGGGAGAAAGGCCTTGATGTTCCGGTAAGAGGTCTCTATGGGACCCCTCACCTTGTTGTACAACTTCAACACCTCCCCCTTCGGTAGGTCGAGGTTCGTAGCCCTAGCGAAGTAAACGAGAGTCCTCTTCTTTCTCTTAACCTTCTCCTCGCTGTACACGAGGAGCCTGAACTCGACCTGCTCGTCCCTCCTGTGCCTCTTACTGTTCGTCTCGTACTCGCCGTCGAACTCCTGGTAGACCTTCACGTTCCCAACAGGAACTCCGATTATGTACTTGAACTGCGAAACGAAGTTGAGCACGTCAACCGTGTAGAAACCAGCGTCGAGAGTCATCAACCTTACCTTGAACCCCATGGCGACGACTTGCTCCACGAGGGCCTTCACGACCTCATCCTTGGTCATCCCCTTGACTTGAGTGACGAAGGCCAGTAGGAGCACTTTCCCGTCAAACTTTGTCGTCGCAGTTGCGTAGTTCCAAGAGTTTCCCTCCTCCGAACTCCCGAGCCCTCCCACCGGTCTCCCGTACCACGTCTTGGTCGTCCAGTCTATTGAGAGGTCTATCTCCCTTACTCCCTTCAGTACCTTCAAGGATATTTTCCTCACTTGTTCCAACAGCTTTTCCACCACTTCCACCCCTTGCTCCTCCACGTAATTCCTCACGGTCTGTGGTGACACGCCATACGCCCTCGACTTGCTTTCCACCGAATCGTTCCATAAACACGCTGAGATGAGGGTTCTCGCCACCTCTTCCCCTCTCTTTCCCTTGAAGTTCAGCATGGAAAGTAATTTATATCCTATTTGTTGTACGTTGTTTTGGTGAGGGAGTACCGGTGTTACCATCTCGCTTACTCACGTGGTAATACCACATCTCCCTCACCTTAAACCTTTCTTCAACTGAATTCTTAATACTCTTATAAATTTCTTTATCTTTTATAAATTAAATATTATCCTACCAGAAATATTTTTCATAATATGATTTTGGGTCTACCGGAATGGGAGGTCCCAATTACGTTGGTAGACGAGGTGAGTAGATACGGTGATAACGCGGACGACACGGCGAGGGAATTCCTCAAGGTTTACCGGGAGAAGGGGAACGAGCCCCTGAGGAGGATAAGGCTCGTGGGTACCATGAACTTGGTCGACGCCAGGAACCTGTTCTATGTCGGGGACGCCCTGGCCAGGAGGTTCGTGATCTTCAATCTGGACTACCCGAAGGGGACGGAGGACTTGGATAAGATTCTTAAGTCTGGTGACTACTCCCTACCCAACGAGGAAGGGATACGTAGGTTGGTGGCCTGTCTGAGGGCTCATAAGGTCAAACTTTCGCCCGCTACCGTGAGAACGGCGTTGGGCCTCTACAGGGAACTGGCACTTAAAGATCAGGGCTCTCTGAGGGGATTGGAGGAGTTCAAACTAAGCCTCGAACTGGCACTGGGGTCTCTGGACCCAGGCAGGTTAAAGAAGTTCAGGCAGAGTCTCCAGGAGTGCTCCCGATCCGGGGGTGCTTGACGCTGTTCTCAGCTCGTAGCCTGCAATTCAGCTTTCCCACTGGCCTAGGGGAGGTAGTTCGTGGCCCTTCAACTCTCTTGACAGTCGTGATCGGAAACACGAGAGAGTTAACTGAGATCAGAGGAGAGGAGGCCTCCCCGAGATGAACAGGGATCGCATACTCCTGAGGAAGGTCGGACGTTACTACCTGCGGTACTGGGGGGTGGTAAACCTGGAGGACCTGCTCCGACTCTTCAGGTCTGGAGGGAGTTCAAACGTAGACAACTCGACCCTCTCCTACGTCAGGGAATACCTCCTTTTCTTAGCAACTGAGGAAGCAGTTAGGTCCGCAAGGAGAGCTAAGAGGGAGAGATCGACCTTCAAGGAGTTCGCGGTGGAGTACTCCCAGAGGAATTACGGTCCTGTGGACGTGGCGAGGACGCTCATCACTCTCCCCTACGGGCTAAAAGCCTACTTTAACTACAGGGAGGGATACGACGCTCCGGAGTACTCCCTTCTGGGCTACCTGCTCCGGAGGATTTACAGTCTGGTCAAGGCTAAGAGTAACCTAGTCAACCCCAGGAGTTCCCTGAGGGCCGCGAGGGAGGACTCACTGAGCAATCCCAACCTCGACTTCACCAGGGACTTCAGGAAGACCTTTAACTCCCTTTCCAAGTTGAAGGACGAATTTCCGAAGGGTAAGTTCAGGAGACCCGTTTACACGGACCCGGGGTGGCTTAGGACCGCGTTCCGTGCTTTCTCCGTGACCAGGAAGGTGGAGAAGGTCGAAGTGAGCACTGATTTGGGGGACAGGAATCTCCTCAGGTTCGTGCTCTGGAAGCTCTACGAACTATACGTCTTTTACCTCATCGTCGCTTACCTGCAGGCGAGAGGTTACAAGGTGTTGAAGTCTGAAGGAGGAGGGGGACGAGGAAGGAGTTACGTTGCAGTTAAGGACGGGGAAGAGATCCTCATGTCATTTAACGTCCCGTTGGGGAACTCCAGGCTAAAGAGGGTGGACAGCCTCGAGGGCCTCAATGAGTACAGGGGTAGGCCAGACCTGGCCCTGAGAGGTAGGAAGACTTTCCTATTTGAGTCCAAGTACTCCTGGAGGCACAGCTACATCACAGCAGGAAGGTTCAAGGTGATGGCCTACGCCCTAGAGTACAGGCCTGACCTGTCTATACTGGTCTATCCGGGGCTTAAGGGAGGGAGGACATATGACGAGGAGGAAGAGGTCACTGCTAATTTACACAGGGAGGTGGAGAGGAACGGGTACCTGTGCTTTGACTACGAGGGGCAGGAGATATACATGGTGATTCTAGATCCAGGAAGGGACGATTCGGTCAACTTGGGGATTATACAGGACGTCCTGGGACCACGGCTGAGTTAGGTGAGTAGTCCCGATGAGAAGCTCTCGGGAATAGTAACTGGTTCGAGTGTTTACCCGTGGCGTAACTTATCCCAGCAGTTATGGGATTTCTCGTTGCATAGCCTTGAAGTCAAGGCAAAATCTACTAACTGCTGTCCCTTTAATTTGACCTTAGATATTTGATGAAGAGAACTCGACTGGCTCACCCTTCAGGGACATTGGAGGTCCCGTAAGGCGGTAATATTACCTAAACGACGGGGATCACCATCGTGAGTGGTAATGCACTAGAAATACTTCACGAGCGAATGTGAACAATTTAAAAGCCTCACCTCCTAACATAAAATTATGAGGAGCTACGTCTTCACCCTGGGCTTTCACGAGGACTTCGTGGTGAGGAGGCTACACGGCACACATGTCTCTCCTGAGGATCACCTGCTGGCGATCACCGTGAGGCCGGTATCCAAGGGAACCATGAAGGCCTTCCAGGCGTTACAGGCATACTGCACCAAGTTATCATTGAGGGAGCCGGAACTCCTCGAGCTGGAGGGATCCAATCTGTTCTCCTTCGTGGAGCAGATATTGTCGAAGGTGAGGAGTCTGCAGGAACCCCTGATCGTAGACATCAGCGGAGGGATGAGGGCCTTGGGTGTTTCCACGCTAATTGCGGTGCTGGCCAGCGGAAAGGATGCTGACATATATGTGACCCTGGAGAACGAGGAGGGAGAGCTCTATTTCTCCACAAGGGAATTCAGGGCCCTAGCCTCAGGCGTCACCAAGGAGAGGTACATCTTGCTCAGTGAGGTCTCCAGGAACCCCGGGATAACCGTGGACGAGCTGGCACAGAGGTTGGGCAAGACAAAGAAGACGGTGCTCAACTACGTCACTGAGATGAAGGGTGACGGGCTCTTGACCCAGAGAGGTAAGAGCGCAGGGATATTCCTGACAAAGCTGGGGGAGATAGTGGTTAAGGCGAGGGACAACAAATAGGCCTAAACGAGTCCAGTGTTACGTTTTTAAGTCTGTCAGAGCAGCAAGTATGGGAATCTTAGGGAGGACCGGAAAGTCGGTATTGTGAGAAGTTTTTCGACGTCGTCCGGCTGAAAAGGTGCGGAAAGGGACAGATCGAGTTCGCTAGGGAGAGGCCGGTCAGGGAGGTCAACAGGTTGGGCGTGGTGAGGGGGAAGGGGAGGAGCAGGAAGGTTAACCGGCACTAGTCCTCATGGTCCTGACGGAGGGCCAGCGTGAGGAATGCTGCTGAGACGTTCGGGTTGGACTACTCAAACCTGCTGGGGGCGTTGGGAGAACTGGACTACGCGTGGAGGGACTGGAGGTCCCCTGTCGGGGCTGGTATTTCGTCGATATACTCGAAGTCGCTTTCAATTCTATTTAAGATCAACGAGATAGAACTCTCCAAAGACTTGGCGAACGAACAGTTTCTTTCAATTCTATTCAAGATCAACAATATGACCTCTTAATAGGTCCCTTTATCATGTTAAGATCTTTCAATTCTATCCAAGATCACCCCAAATAGGGAAAATCACCCCCCCATCTAGAGAATGCGTTTCTTTCAATTCTATCCAAGATCAACTCTAGATTTTGTGGTCGTGCTAGCCGGCGTGTTAGCCTTTCAATTCTATCCAAGATCAACCGGGGATTGGATAGATGAGATAACCCTCTATCACCCTCATCTTTCAATTCTATCCAAGATCAACTCGATACTAAAATTAGCCTCAGTTCGGCAATAATTGACTTTCAATTCTATCCAAGATCAACTCAAGGTCTCGATGAGGGGAGTGACAAAGGTCGCCCCAATACTTTCAATTCTATCCAAGATCAACGTGCCGATAATCTCCGGAAACGGTGTTAGGGGGAGGTTACTTTCAATTCTATCCAAGATCAACAGATTAAGAACGTGGATCGTGTTCGGCCCCATGGACTCCCTTTCAATTCTATCCAAGATCAACGAGGAACTAGAAAAAACTGGATTCGATCTCACCGATTTCTTTCAATTCTATCCAAGATCAACAGTTCGTTCTACCACGACAGCGTGAATGACCTCAATTTACTTTCAATTCTATCCAAGATCAACACAGGGAGAGAACTGGATGAGGTTGAGAAGAAAGTAATAGCTTTCAATTCTATCCAAGATCAACGTGGTGGTGCAGGGGGTACATATGGTGGCAATAATGGCTTTCAATTCTATCAAAGATCAACGAGATAAAACCAATAATAATCAAACTAGGAAAAATCTGTTCTTTCAATTCTATCCAAGATCAACCAGGTTTATATTGTGTTTTAGGGCGTGGGATAGAGAAAGCTTTCAATTCTATCCAAGATCAACATAAGCGTTAAATAAGTGAAGCCTAAGCGTTGATGCGTACCTTTCAATTCTATCCAAGATCAACAAATGTGCCTTGAAGATACGATATACCCGCAGGACTAGTCATTCAATTCTATCCAAGATCAACAAAGATAAAGTCAGGAGTTTAATTTAGCGTTTACGCTCGTCTTTCAATTCTATCCAAGATCAACTCAAGGCCGGGAGAACCTCATAGAGTTACTCTGTATCACTTTCAATTCTATCCAAGATCAACAGGAGCCCCTTTGGTGTAGGATGGGAAGATCCATTGACAACTTTCAATTCTATCCAAGATCAACGGTCCGTGGATTTGTACCGTTAAATACTAGAATTTTCATCTTTCAATTCTATCCAAGATCAACGTAATCTTAAGTCGACTCGCAAAGGAACACTATATCACAAGACTTTCAATTCTATCCAAGATCAACTTGAGATACTAGAGGAGAAAGGCGTGGTAAGGAAAGACTTTCAATTCTATACAAGATCAACATACGCAAGGACTATTACACGATATCGGCATAGCACGTGACTTTCAATTCTATCCAAGATCAACTCTACTAATTTTGTCCAACTAGTATTAGTAATAATAAGCTCTTTCAATTCTATCCAAGATCAACCAAGTAATATACAGGTGCAAAGAAGACGGCGTAGTGCTATCTTTCAATTCTATCCAAGATCAACATAATCAGTCCACCACCGTCTCCAATCGTATCTCCACCATCTTTCAATTCTATCCAAGATCAACATGTATAATTCCTTAATGTTCGAAGCAAGCAACGAATAACTTTCAATTCTATCCAAGATCAACGTCAATCAAGAGTGGACGATAATCGATGTATACAACAGCTTTCAATTCTATCCAAGATCAACCGAACCCGTTAGGGGCAACGGTAAACGGTGGAAGTGCAGGTACCCTTTCAATTCTATCCAAGATCAACCACAGCTGGCGCTGCTGGAGGCCAAGAAACAAGAGGAAACTTTCAATTCTATCCAAGATCAACTTTTGCATACGTGCAGGCGGAAGATGAAGAGGAGGCAAAAACTTTCAATTCTATCCAAGATCAACGCTGAGGATATGTTCTAGAACTCCAGCCTCCTCTAGCTCTTTCAATTCTATCCAAGATCAACTCCACAACTTCTTCCTGACGCTACTTTACCAGTATATGGCTTTCAATTCTATCCAAGATCAACAGGACACCTATCACTTGGTCTTTTTGAAGGGCATAGACTACCTTTCAATTCTATCCAAGATCAACGGAATATATGTCGTGTCCGCCACTGCGCTACTATCAGTCTTTCAATTCTATCCAAGATCAACTAGTCGGCTCCTTCGTCCCCGGGCTGGGGACATTACTCTTTCAATTCTATCCAAGATCAACTTGAATATCCCGTCACCCCCTTTGAAGCCTAACATGGGTCTTTCAATTCTATCCAAGATCAACGGCACTTCGTAATACCGAGACAAACCCTAATAATTCCTTTCAATTCTATCCAAGATCAACTCCTTCAAGAAGTCTCAACTATCTTCAGACCAAGGTGCTTTCAATTCTATCCAAGATCAACAAATTGTTGACGTTGATAGCGATCAAGTCGGCCTTTTACCACTTTCAATTCTATCCAAGATCAACTGAACATTACTCAACACAGACCAGGCTGATTAACGTATTCCTTTCAATTCTATCCAAGATCAACAGGAGTAATGCGTGAACTCGCCCGTCCTCACGGTAATACACTTTCAATTCTATCCAAGATCAACAAAGTACGCAAATCCCATACCAGACCGTAATACAGAACTTTCAATTCTATCCAAGATCAACCGGAGACCAGATAAGTGCGTTCATGAGAGACCCTAAAACCGCTTTCAATTCTATCCAAGATCAACATAGTCAGCGGGACAACTTCTTATGTCTATGCATTAAACGCCTTTCAATTCTATCCAAGATCAACATGAAGGAGTTACGGTGACGTTCACAGACGGTATGCTCTTTCAATTCTATCCAAGATCAACTCGGTTAGACGAGGACGGCAATGTTCAGATAATAAAAGAGTCTTTCAATTCTATCCAAGATCAACCCCTCCCAATATGCTCCTCCCCAGTATCAATTTAAACGTCTTTCAATTCTATTCAAGATCAACGCTCCTGGAGCCTAGGGAGTTTCAGGGTACAACTAAGGACTTTCAATTCTATCCAAGATCAACAGGAACTATTGCGTTGACCAGGGCTTTAGGGGTGTAGGACTTTCAATTCTATCCAAGATCAACAAGATGAGGGGTGAAACGATTTATAAAGCACTCGAAGCGTCCTTTCAATTCTATCCAAGATCAACATCGCCAGGTACGATAATCGAAGGGCATGTATCGAATCCACTTTCAATTCTATCCAAGATCAACTTCGGGTCGTTCGAGTACATAGACATATACTTGCAATACTCTTTCAATTCTATCCAAGATCAACGCGAACGATATTAGTAGTCCGATGAAGTCGGCGACGCCTGCTTTCAATTCTATCCAAGATCAACGTAGAATCGATCGCCTCCCTTGAACCCACTGATCGATTCAACTTTCAATTCTATCCAAGATCAACTCAGGATGAGGAGGTGTTAATAGAATGAGGATCATAACTTTCAATTCTATCCAAGATCAACACAAAAGGGTATGGATTGGGGACTTATCGCATTACTTATCTTTCAATTCTATCCAAGATCAACACAGGCCAGAAGAATAAGATAGACCAGCGAAGCGGAATTGCTTTCAATTCTATCCAAGATCAACTATCAAGAACATATAGAAATATTTCAATTGCTCTTCTCTTTCAATTCTATCCAAGATCAACGTTTTCATTCTGAACAGTGATTAGCTCCCTAAGACTCACTTTCAATTCTATCCAAGATCAACGTGCAGGTGGTGCCGGCGGTACGGGCAATAGTAGTGGCTCTAAGCTTTCAATTCTATCCAAGATCAACAGAAATCGTGTCACGATTCACCTCGCAGAAACTTTTCGCCTTTCAATTCTATCCAAGATCAACATCACGTAAGGCATGACGACTGCACTCGGAAGCCCGTTCTTTCAATTCTATCCAAGATCAACCCATCAGTGGCTCTCATCGATTACACTCAATATGAGAAGTCTTTCAATTCTATCCAAGATCAACAGAGTAAGTTTGAGAATTAAAGGAAGCGGGCCCTGGCCCGGCTTTCAATTCTATCCAAGATCAACGAAGGAATCCCCTCCTTTGAACCCAGACAAAGCCTCAAGCTTTCAATTCTATCCAAGATCAACATTATAGGAGGCGTAGAGTTAGCTGTGAGTCTTTTCTTAACTTTCAATTCTATCCAAGATCAACAGAGATAGAGTCACCTAACGAACTCAGCACACACTCGGAGCCTTTCAATTCTATCCAAGATCAACCTTCAGACCAGGGTGAGGTCAACCGTATCGAGAAGTTGATGACTTTCAATTCTATCCAAGATCAACAAATTGTAAACAACGGTAATGCCCCCGTCTTCCTCCAACTTTCAATTCTAT
The DNA here is from genome assembly GCF_000243315.1 of Metallosphaera yellowstonensis MK1. GTDB lineage: Archaea > Thermoproteota > Thermoprotei_A > Sulfolobales > Sulfolobaceae > Metallosphaera > Metallosphaera yellowstonensis. Next base: position 185,264 of record NZ_JH597761.1, read on the forward strand.
CCAAGATCAACTCGGAATTCTCTGGCGAAAAGCATCGGTAGCGATGTCACCTTTCAATTCTATCCAAGATCAACCCAGTTACTTGCAACTTCGTGTAATTCTTCAAAAGCTACTTTCAATTCTATCCAAGATCAACTGAAGGAAGTTTTTCCAACATAGCGGGGCTGAACCCGTTCGCGCTTTCAATTCTATCCAAGATCAACGCACCTATAGCCCCCCCATATAAGATGGGTTTCAAGTACGCTTTCAATTCTATCCAAGATCAACCGAGATATATCTAGTGTCCGATGGGGGAACAGTTATTTCTTCTTTCAATTCTATCCAAGATCAACGGAGCGAGGCCATCAGAAGAGCCATCACGCAAATGGTAGCTTTCAATTCTATCCAAGATCAACCTAAGGTAAGAGGTGAGAAAAAATGCCGAGACCGTACACTTTCAATTCTATCCAAGATCAACCTGGTCTCTAGAGTAAAGACACGATTCAACAATAAAAATACTTTCAATTCTATCCAAGATCAACATCAATAGGCTCATGGTGGAAGGTCAAAGATGCCGGTCTTTCAATTCTATCCAAGATCAACCCGATAGGAATTACAGTGAACAAGATAGATAAAGAACTTTCAATTCTATCCAAGATCAACAATAATGCTCCATGCTTGGTGATACTATTACTGAAAATAACTTTCAATTCTATCCAAGATCAACCGTCTAGGAGGAGGAGGGGGGAAAGTCGTGATAGGCCGCTTTCAATTCTATCCAAGATCAACCCAGTCTCCAGACACTCACCTTCTTACGTGCTGATGGACTTTCAATTCTATCCAAGATCAACGCTATTTGGCCTTCAATGACAACGGTAAATTGTTGAAAAACCTTTCAATTCTATCCAAGATCAACTTGATTTTTTCCTATCTTATAAGATGAGCTGGTTTCCTCACTTTCAATTCTATCCAAGATCAACTAAGTCCTTATAGATGTCTGCCATGTTCCCCGCTAACTTCCTTTCAATTCTATCCAAGATCAACCCGAAGAGGACAAAATCCTGGAATAGTTTATGGTGTCTTTCAATTCTATCCAAGATCAACTGGATCCTCCTGGTCTATTATCCTTGCTATAGTGACCAGCTTTCAATTCTATCCAAGATCAACACAAATAAAGGAGATACTAGATGCAAGGCCTGATCGGACTCTTTCAATTCTATCCAAGATCAACGAGTTAACATAAATTGATTGTGAAGGCTGTTGTATGCTTTCAATTCTATCCAAGATCAACTCGATGTCCGGTATCGTGAAGGGGAGAGTTGAAGATCCTCTTTCAATTCTATCCAAGATCAACGTAACCTTTCATCGTCCCCTGAGAAGATGACTCCCTCCTTTCAATTCTATCCAAGATCAACAAGAGTTCAATGTTTGAGGCGATAAATATGAGAAAACTTTCAATTCTATCCAAGATCAACCGTATACAATCACGTTGACAGGCACTTCGCCAAACTTGCTTTCAATTCTATCCAAGATCAACCCTGTAGGTTATGTCGTGCTCATCTAGGAGCGTATTCCTTTCAATTCTATCCAAGATCAACGGCCCGTGTGGGCCTTAACATCCCTAAGATACCTGAAAACTTTCAATTCTATCCAAGATCAACGCGGTGGATACTACTGCGGTGGTAATGGTGGTAATGGTGGCTTTCAATTCTATCCAAGATCAACATTGAACTACTCGAGGCCTATTCCATACGGCATAAGATCAGTCTTTCAATTCTATCCAAGATCAACATCCTGATAACGAAAAAATCATGTGGGAGGTCAGCGTCAACGCTTTCAATTCTATCCAAGATCAACATCACTGAATTGCCTAGCGAAACGCTGGCCGTCTGGTTACTTTCAATTCTATCCAAGATCAACCAGGTCGATCGCGGGGAGTGTCATATTTGCGGGGATTTCTTTCAATTCTATCCAAGATCAACAAGTATGATAGCAAATCTGGTAGCACAGCTTGCGGAAAACTTTCAATTCTATCCAAGATCAACTACTCCTGGATCATGAATTCTAGTCGCTTTCTTTATTTTCTTTCAATTCTATCCAAGATCAACAAAGCGAACGACAATACTCGCCCTTCTAGGTATTTTGTTGTCTTTCAATTCTATCCAAGATCAACAGTAGTAGATGTGGTGGGTAGGGTGGTGGATTCTAACATCTTTCAATTCTATCCAAGATCAACGTATTTCTATATAGTGTTTAAGCAAAATTACGAAATTCAACTTTCAATTCTATCCAAGATCAACTTTGCCTTTTTTACTGTGTTTAACACATCCCTGTTACTTTCAATTCTATCCAAGATCAACGAGACGGTGGACTGATTATTGGTGAAGGAGGCGAAATGATCTTTCAATTCTATCCAAGATCAACACGAAGTCTTTCCCTTGTCGGAGAAGTTCACAATACATATAAGCTTTCAATTCTATCCAAGATCAACTCGTAGAGAGGTCGATCTTGATTAGCGTACCCCTGATATCCTTTCAATTCTATCCAAGATCAACGAAATTGTAATGGAGTTGGTGTTCCACTTAAACTTGCATCTTTCAATTCTATCCAAGATCAACGATATAACACGAAATGCTGAGTTCCTCCCATTGATAGTGGCTTTCAATTCTATCCAAGATCAACCCAGTTTATAAGCCTGACCCATTCGCCCCCATTTTCATGATACTTTCAATTCTATCCAAGATCAACGAATAAGATGCTAATGGAGTTATGTGCGAAGTATAGTATCTTTCAATTCTATCCAAGATCAACAGAAGATCTTCCCTTATCAAACGGAGGGACATGAACACGTAGCTTTCAATTCTATCCAAGATCAACTGTGATTCAATATGAAAGCTGATGATATAGTGGTGATAGTCTTTCAATTCTATCCAAGATCAACGAAAAGATGGCTAAAAGAGAATCATCCTGAATTATTAAAACTTTCAATTCTATCCAAGATCAACAAGGCGTTCTCACGGTAGATCCTAAGAACGGCGACCTATCTTTCAATTCTATCCAAGATCAACGAAAAAGTCAAAGAAGCACAAGTTAGTCCAGCGATGAAACCTTTCAATTCTATCCAAGATCAACTCGGGAAGGTAAGGAAGTCCGGGAGGTAGGTAAGGAGGGCACTTTCAATTCTATCCAAGATCAACTTCTACTTCTTCTTCCGATCTAATCACTGTAAATATCTTTCAATTCTATCCAAGATCAACATCAAACGCGGTGCCTTATCGGCGGGTAAGTTCGTGTTTCTTTCAATTCTATCCAAGATCAACGATATAAGCTCCTGATGTTCATTCCTCCTCAGCCTTCTTCCTTTCAATTCTATCCAAGATCAACTAATGACAACGGTGGAATTGTCTGTATGGATAGTGACTACTTTCAATTCTATCCAAGATCAACTTACCATAGGTAATGTTGGTGGCGGTCCCATGGGTAGCTTTCAATTCTATCCAAGATCAACTGAAAACTTATATACTTTTACTTTTAATGTTGTACTCCTACTACCTTATAAATTTTTCCTATCTTCAAAGCGTATCACCTCCCAACTCCTTTCAGTACAAAATTCTGTAAGTATCATAGATATTTTCCATATATCCCGTTCCCAAGAAATTTCAGGTTTTCTCTATTAATGTAATTGTTCATACTATATATAGAGACGATATGGACATCCAAACGGAACGTTTCACGTCTTCCCGACTAAATAATTTCAATTAATAAAATATAATCACATTATTCCCAAAACTTAGGAGGACACCCGTAACTCTCGACAATAATGGATAATATTTTGGGCGTCTTGATCATACCCATGCTCTCGCAGGCTGAGATGTTCAGGAGCCTCAGAAAGCTCCACAGCTGGAGGTCCTCCGACCCAGTACCGGAGGAGCTCAGGGGATGGTCATACCACCGCCCTCCAGTGAGGCCAAGGTCCTACTTGGGACTGTCCATGCACGAGGTAGCTTACCTCTATTGTCCGACCAAGAGGGACGTTTACCTCAGGAGGATCATGAAGGTCAAGGGGGACTGGGACAAGCCCCACATACAGCTTGGGTCCTTAGTTCACAAGGTCGTAGGTAGGGCCTCTAGGGACGTAGCCCTGGTAGCTCTCTCCGGTCAGGATCCAGTGGAGGCCTTCTCGTCCTTTAATCCGTCATTGGAGTGTGGGGAGATGGAGGAGTACTGCAGGAAGCTCTACAAGTTCCTAACGCTCACGTGGCTTGCCGACACGGCCCGATCCAGGGCAGTCTACGGGGGCGAAGCCTTAGGTCTGTTCCCGTGGGTGTCTGAGATCAGGGTGGACGGATCCCTTCTTGGCCTGTCCAATAAGCTATCCATAGATGCCCTAGGTAGCTTGGCCCTGGTGGAGGTGAAGACTGGGAAGAGGGAGGATTTCCACAAGGTCGGGCTCACAGGATACGCCCTGGCGGTTGAGTCGTCCCTGGAGGTCCCCGTGGACTTCGGCTTCCTCGTCTACTTCAACGGTGTGGGGAAGGGGGAAGTGGAGGTTCAGGTTGATCCAGTCTACGTCTCTCCGGACCTCAGGAAGGAGTTCCTGGACAGGAGGGATGAGGTCGTGGACATAGTTGTCTCCCAGAGGGACCCTGGGATGCCTCCTACATGTCCTGAGGCCTGTCCGTTCTACTCCACCTGCAACGGGAGGTGAATAATATGACAGCAGTTATGGGATTTCTCGTTAGGTGTAGCCTTGAAGTCAAGGCAAAATCTAATAACTGCTGTAATGTGAGTTCAGGGGGCCGTGAGGGAGACCTGTTTGAGACAATGGACTCACCGGGGTGAACCTAGTGAGGACTCTCCTGCTCTCCGGTTACGGGTTGAAGTTGACCACCTCAGGGAGGACTTTCAGGATATCCTCCAAGGACGAGAAGAGAGACGTATCTCCTGCCGACGTTGATCAAATCTTGGTCTCCACCAGTGGGGTCAGCATTTCCTCCAGTGCGGTGAGGCTGGCCATGGATTACGGGATAGAAATAGTGTTCCTTGACGGAAGGGGGGACTGGGCCAGGCTGTTCCTCTCCAGTCCGGTAATGACCGTGGAGACCAGGAAGGCTCAGTACTCGGCGATCCTCAGGGGAGATAAGGTGGGGGAGGAGATCGTGAGGAGCAAGGTGGAGAACCAAGGAGGTCATCTGAAGTATTGGGGGAGGCAGTACGGTAAGTTGGACGATGTCAGGGGACTACCCGAGCCTCAGGCCGCGAGGCTCTACTGGTCCTCCCTCGGTTCACTCCTTCCCAAGGAGCTCGGTTTCAAGGGTAGGGACCACGACTCCCCAGACCAGGTCAACTCCTCCCTCAACTACATGTACGCCCTGCTGTATTCGGCCTGTCACAGGGAGCTCTCCCTCGTTGGACTTGATCCCTATGCCGGTTTCGTACACAAGGATAGGTCGGGGAAGGAGAGCTTGGTCTACGACTTCTCCGAGATGTTCAAGCCCTCGGCAGTGGACTTCCCCCTGTGGAGGGCCCTCCTTCAGGGAGAGAGGTTCGTCGTCAGTCAGGGGTTGTTGGACAGGGAATCCAGGAGGAAGTTGATCGCCCTGTTCAACTCGGCGATGGAGGAGCGTGTGAGGGACCTGACAGACTCTCAGACCAGGACCTTGAGGCAACACATCAGGGCCTACGCCCTGAAGCTCGGGAGCTACCTGAGGGGAGAGAGGGGTTTCAGGGGGTTCGTTCAGTCTTGGTGAGGCTACTGGTCGTTTACGACGTTTCGGATAACGGGAAGAGGTCCAGGTTAGCTAAGGAATTGAAGAGGTTCGGGTTGAGCAGGATCCAGAGGAGTGCCTTCGCCGGGGAGGTGGATCAGCAGAGGTTCAAGGATCTGTGCAGGGCCTGCTCAACGCTGGTGGATGAGGACACGGACGTCGTCCACGTGATCCAGCTCGGCCTCAGGGACTGGGAGAGGAGGGTCGTGATAGGAGTGGAGGGAGGTGGAGAAGATGATAGAGGGTTCGTGGTTTAACGTGTCTCTCCTCAAACAGTTGGAGTTCTGCCCTGTCATACCCTGGATCTTGGCTAGGACGGGTTACAAGGAGCCAGAGACGGTATCCCAGAGGGCAGGGAGGGAAGTTGACTTGAACAAGGTCGTTCAGAGGCTGGACCTCAAGGGCGAGGTCCTGAAGGAGGTGTTCCTGAGGGATCAGAGGTCTGGACTGTCGGGGATAGTTGACCTGATCGTCAGGGGGGAACGAGTCACGGTCGTCGAGGTCAAGGCTTTCAAGAGGGGATCATTCGGACACTTCAGGCTACAGCTCCTGAGTTACGCATACCTGGCCTACAGGACTTTGGGGAGGGCGGACAGGGCCGTCTTGTGGATAGGGGACGAGGTCGGGTTGGACATAGAGGTTAGGGAGGAGCATCTTAGGGCGGTGGAGGAGAGGTTGAGGAGGTTGAGGAGGGTGCTGGAGAGAGAGGAGCCACCACCGGTTGAGAGGGAGTGCGGGTTCTGTCAGTACAGGAGGGTGTGCCCAAGGTCCTCACCTTGAACTAGTGAGCTCAATGAGAGTCGTTCCTTGAGGCCTGTCGTCAAATAGGTGCAGCAGTTATTAGATTTCACCTAGATTACAGGGCGGTACCTAAGGGAGAATCCCATAACTGCTGTAGGTGTCTATACTCCTCGTGACCTAGGTAGGACGAAGGGAATCACGAGCTCCTATCCTGGTTCGGCTCTTGGTCCTGTTAGGGAGGGGTCAAACTACGCCTGTTCCGGTACACGTTTATCCGTGGCGTAACTTACCCTTAGTCGCTTCTAATTGCTCCACCCCTCCTAAGGGCTCATTCACGGTCACCCTTAAGTCATTGGAGTTAGTCGAGGGAAACTTCGACACCCATCCAACTTCTCCTACCCTCGTGAGCGGTGCCCGTCATCTGTTAGGAGGTCATCAAGAAAGAATTCTTGGGTACAGCTGTTATTGGAATTCGCCTAGATTGCAGGGCGGTACTCAAGGGAAAATCCCATAACTGCTGTTGGGTAATACTTCACGAACGTAACTGACGCCAAAACGATATTTATAAAATTGAAAATACCGACAGTAGTTATTAGAATTCGCCTAGATTACAGGGCGATACTCAAGGAAAAGTCCCATAACTGCCGATGAGGGGTATTCACGTCGTAAAAGAGTTCCATTCTCAATCTGCCTGTTCCTCACTCCGCGCCCAATTCCCTTCCTTGTCCACGGTCAGTTGTCCTCTACCACACCCATGAGGGATGAACCTCTCAACCGTGTAAGCTATGCCACAAGGGATAGCAGAGATGAGAGCCCCGTGCAGTTTGGCTCCAAGGAGTCCCAAGACCCACACGTGCTAGTAGTAGGTGTATGATTGAGGGCTTGATCCTTACACTCCATCGTGATTGAAGATAAAATGAGTGACGGCAGTTTCTTGGCTCTGCTCGAACCTAAAAGTTCGATCGTTCCAACTACTCTGCGAAAAGTTGTAGCGAGATTTAGGGATACTTAGGTTCGACTCTCCTTGCGTACGAAACGAAAATCGTGAGAAAAATTAAACGTATATGAACCTACCTCTCTCTTTCAATTTGTGTAAGAGACCATGCGAACAGGACCACGTAGTGCCACCGTGAGGTCCCAGTTCGCATGACAAGTCGGGGGGGATGGTGAGAAATATTTATAAGTTTGTCCTCTTGAGTATAAGAGAGAATAAAAGTAGATCAGTTTCATCCTCAAAGGAACTGAAGGATCAGTAGATGTCCCTTTTGGTTAGTCATCTTCATCCTTTCACCGAGGTGTTTTCATCCTCAAAGGAACTGAAAGATTGAGGCTAGGATTGGACTTGAGCTCAGACACCACGTTGTCCGTCAGTTTCATCCTCAAAGGAATTGGAAGTATTAGCTCTAACTTTGCTTTTAGTCTACGCTAAAGTTTCATCCTCGAATGAACTGAAGGCATAAAAATAACGATTGATTGCAGTTACGGGACTTTAAAACAGCTCAAAGACTTTCATCAGCCCCAGCGGTCTGCCTCAATGACGTTTAACGAAGCTGGAGAACATCTCCACGCCCTTCGGGTTGGCAGTGTTCACGTGCAGTCAGTGACGTTTTACCGAATACAGCAGTTATTAGATTTCGCCTTGATCACAGGGCGCTAAGGAAAATCCCACAACTGTTGAAAAGTATACCGTCAGATCTAGTTGTTTTCGTGTCGACCCCACCCAGAACGAAGTGGCCTGGGGATGAGGGGAGACACCGTCGAGATAGGTAAGCGTGCCTAAACTTGCGGTCGAGTTCTGGAGCGAGATTTCGTCCTACTCCCAAACAGGTAAATCCTGACTGATGAGGCGTGGCAGTTATCTGACTCTCCCTTAATTGACGTCCTGTTATCGAGGGAAGTCCAATACAGCAGTCATCAGAGTTCGCGTGGGTTGCAGGGCGGTACACGACGGGAAGTCCCGTGACCGCCGTTTAGTAACTGCAGTTACTGGATTTTGCCTTGAGTTCAAGGGCATACCTGATAGAAATCATAACCACTGTACCGGCCGTGCAGGTGAGGTCTCATCCAGGGGAGGGCTCCGGCCTCCAAGGTGTAACCCATCAATACTGTGCGGCAGTTATGGGACTTTCCCTTGAGTATCGCCCTGTTTTCAAGGGAAATCTAATAACTGCTGTACTGTGCTGGTCAAACGAGGGCAGGTGAGCTCACCCCTCACGTCAGTCCAGGTACAGCCTACCCTTCCCCGTTATCCTCCCGTCGGCCACTAGACCCAGCTCCTCCAACCTCTTGAGCTTCCTCCACGCCGTCGCTTTACTGATCCCCGTGGTCTCAGCTATCTCGGTGGGAGAGGTGATCCCGTCCCTCACCATCTCAAGCACTCTCCTGTCCTCCCGGTCCAGATAAACTGGAGTCATGTCCCATATCCTGAAGGACACCTGAGTAGAGTAGTCTTCGGAGTAAACCTCTATCTCTCCGTCTATGTTGGCAGTTATCAGGCCGAGCAGGGTCTCCAGTATCACCAACCTCATTCCCCCAGAGAGGTTGACGTAGACGGGCCTCTCGGCGAAGCTCCTCACCGAGTCCCTGACGATCTTAACCGAGCCGTAGAAGTCCTCATGGGGTAGTCTAAGTTCGTTGTACTTCAGGTTGGGCATCGCCTTGGTTAGTACGTCCAGGAGCGACGATTTGGCCTTCTCTGCCCTCGGATCCTCCTTGGAGGGCATGACTATGATGACCCTGTCCTCCTCTCGCAGGCCTCTGCTCAGAATTCCCCTGAGTGCGAAAGTCTCGCTGAATCCCAGAGTGACGAGGTATAACATATGTGAAACCTTTACTTCAAAACGAAAAAGTTTTACGAATCCCTCGGGGGTTTCCCTAAGACTTGTGCTAAGAGGGGAAGCGAAGGCAGAGGAGAGAGGTAAACATGGCGCTACAACACAGGATCCCGTCATCACGGTCTTAGGTCGCACTATGTGTCCCTCGTGGCCCGTTCAGAGGTCAGTTTCTCCAGGCTGAAACTTAAACGTCACGGTCTCCGGCGTGAGGGGAGAACTCCGTTCCGACTCCCTCAGCCTGACAACTTCCCTCCACCACGGCGATGCTTCCCGTCTCTTATGGATGAACCAGACTGTCACGGTTTTACTAAAGTGAAACTACTGCTTCCTTTCTGAACTCTTCTCATCTAGTGTAACGGTTCATTTCTAGAAAAACAAGTTTATTAAGGTGTTCGACTACAGTATCAAGATAGCCATGAAGTCTCAAAGTCTCTCGGACTTCAGGAGAGTGGCCAACGCCCTGGCCTTGGCTGCCCTGGTGCAGGAGAGTACCACGGTCATAGATAGGATGGCTTACGCCTTGACTCCAGAACAGTCGGTGAGGGCACTCAATGACGCCTTGAGGACGATCGCCAGCGTGTCACAGGGGTCCACCTCATTTCAGGTATCCCAGGTTCAGGTCAAGAAAGAGGAGAACACCTACACCTTCACCGAGGTGAAGGAGAGAGAAGGGAACATGAGGTACAAGATACCTGGAGGTCTACCAACCCAGGAGGAGGTGACGGACTTCATCGACGCTGTAACTGCGGACGTGAGGTTGGCCAGGAAAGTGGGGGCCGTAGCCCTGTCCCTGTACGTGAGGGCGAAGCAGGAGGTTTCTAAGGGGGAGGTTAAGTCGTGAAGGGGTTCCTGTCAGTGTCCCTGAGGTACTTGGTCAACGTCGAGTCCCTCAACGGAGTGGAGAGCGTCGGGAACATATCCAGGCACAGGGTCGCCCCAGTGGTCCTACCTGTGGGTAAGGGCTATGCTGTGAAGTACGTCCCCGTAGTTTCAGGCGAGAGCATTGCACACGCCTACCAGTCCATCCTGGTAGAGGAGGCGATGTCTAGGAACCTCCCCGTGGGGAAGAGATCCTCAATCCGGGAGTTCATAAAGTACGCCGACGAGGGCATAGTTAAGGACGAGGGATTGACGCCCCCCTCCAAGGTTGATGAGATGAGGAAGTTTGAGGTAGACGTCATGCTCCACGACGTAATAGCGGACGTGGGGGGTTTCCTCTACGCAGGTAAGACGCCGGTGAAGAGGACTTCAGCATTTAGCGTCAGCTACATGATCCCAGCCTACGATTCCGACTCGGAGACTGCAGCCCTCGAGGCACAATTTCACGTGAGGATGACTCCCTCCAACCCCAAGGAGGGGGGACAGATACCCTACACAGTGGAGGTGGGTTCGGCGATCTACACTCTCACCTTCAACATCGACCTGGACCACATAGCCAAACCGTCCAACTTCGGCGACCCCGTACAGGGGGAGAAGGATCTCCAGGCTCAGAGGGACAAGAGGGTCGAGGCTTCCGTTAGCTCAGCCATGAGGCTCCTGGAGAACCTCGAGTTCGGAGCTAAGAGGTCGAGGTTCTCGCCCATATTCAACCTGCTCTCCGCGGTCGTTGTTAGGACCGATAAACCCTTCTCTGCCACACCGGGTACCTATCGGGACTACGTATTCGACACGACCGCCAGGGCGGAGAGCCTGAGGAACGAGAAGGTGCTAACCAAGGTGAAGATAGTGGCCCTGAACCCCAAGGAACAGTTGCAGATACCTGAAGGAATAACCGTGAAGCCCACAATATCCTCTGCACTGGGCGAGGCACTCAAGGAGTGAAGGATTTGAAGGTCTTCGCCCTCCTCCTCAGGCTGAGGCCGAGCTGGGGTTACTCCGTCAAGGTCCCCAACACCAGTGCCTCTCAACCCTCCCTCTCCCTCCCTCCCCCCACGACGTTGGTGGGAGCAGTAGCCTACGGAGTTCTGAAACTCCAGGGGAGGGATCAGGAGACCGAGATCAGTGGGGGGAGAGTGACCAACTTCGCCGAGAAACTCTGGAGTGCCACGGTGTACTCCGGGGCGTCGTTGAACGGGTTCGGAGCTCCCATAATGGACATCTCCAAGTACATAATAAGGATATACCAGAGGAAGACCAACAGGGATAGGCCGGAGTATCAGCTGGGGGCAATTCCCACGGGGAAGGTATACGTCACAGGGGAGATCAGAGCCCTGTTGGGGTTCCACGAGGAGAGGCTCTCGAAGATCGTGGAGAAATTCGACGAGGTGCTCCCGAAGGCCTCCTACCTCGTGACCAGGCTAGGGGCCAAGGAGTCCATAGTGTCGGTGGAGGAAGCGAAGTGGGGGTACTCCAAGGTCCTGGGTAGGGAAGTGGAGTTCTGTTCATCCTTTTATCAGCCCCTTCAACACTCGGTCCCCTTGGGGGGATGTGACGGACAAGGCTTCTTCTACAAGGAGACCTTCTGGGACGGCGGTTTCTTCGACGTAGGTAAGGAGAGGTGGTACCTAGTTCCAGGGGTCAGGGACAAGTACATATCCTCCCTGCGTGGAAGGTTTAAGGCAGACAAATCTTGTGAAGTCCACGAGTTCGAGGGAGAGGGATTTGTCGTCTGTGACGTTCGTTGACTCCCTCAGGAGCCTCAGCCCCGAGGGGAAGCCAAGGGATTTACTCCTGAGGACGGCGGAGATCCTAGACAGTTGGAGACCGGGACAAGTCGTACTCCTGACTGCCCCAACAGGTTACGGAAAGACGACACTGTCACTCTCCCTGGCGAACGCTGTGATCTCAGGGAACAGGGAGTTGGCAGAGAGGGTGATCCACGTACTTCCCCTCAGGTCCATCGGGGACGACCTGTTCATTAAGGCGGAGAGGACCTTCCGCGGGCTTAAACCCTTCAGGAAATACGTGGGGTTACAGCACATGGGGAGAATGGACTCCCCCCTGCTGGGGAGGCGATTTAACATAACGACCTTAGACACCTTTGTTCTATCCTTCTTCAAGCTACCTCCCTACGAGTTACACAAGGTCGTGAACAAGTACGACGCCCACTACGAGGTGTCCAGGGGCTTCATACTCTCGTCATTGGTAGTGTTCGACGAGGTTCACCTCTTCCTGACCGAGACGAAATCAGCCATAGCCTTCGTGACTTCCCTGGAGTCGTTGGTGGAGAGCAACGTCCCCGTTGTGCTGTCGACTGCCACCTTACCTGTTTCACACCTGAAGGAACTCAGGAAACGCGTTGAGGCAAAGGGCGGAGAACTCCTGGTTGTGGGTCCCAAGGCAGACGACTCCCCCAAGAGAGAAGTGAGGGTGGTGCCGTTCACTGGTGATTGGCTGGACAAGGCGAAGGAACTATCTGAGGAGAAATCGCTCCTGATAGTGACCAACACCGTGAAGAGGGCCGTTGAGTTCTTCAAGGATCTGAAGAACGCCGGACTCTTCCCCCTGTTACTTCACGGAAGGATGACCGAGAGGCACAGACAGAACGTCCTGAGTCGAGTCCTCGGCGAAGATAGGGCCATGAGTCCTGGGACAATCTTAGTCGCGACTCAGGTCATCGAGGCGGGAGTGGACATATCGGCAGGGAGTATGATAACTGAGGTCTCACCGGTGGAGAGCCTTCTCCAGAGGATGGGTAGGGTGGCGAGATACGAGGGGGAGAGCGGGGAGGTCTACGTCATCCGAAGCTCTGACAACGTTTACGAGGGGGAGAAGGTGGACGAGGCCTGGAAGATGGTGGAGAACGGTAAACTGGAGGTTCCGCAGGGGGACGTATTAAAGCTCGACAACTCACTGCACAGGGCTCTCTGGGAACTCCACCGAAACGTCTTCACTGGTTCAAAGACCGCCCTGAAACTCCTGGAGGAAGAGTGCTCCTTTACCCGGAGTGGGGAGCTCATAAAGGTCGTACCGGAGGAGAGACTGGCGTCCGTGGACGAGGGAGATTACTTGGCCTTGGAGAGGGGGACCCTGAAAAGAGCAAAGGAGAAGATAGTAGGCGGGCTGAGGAGAGGACCTGAAGGAGTCGAGAGAGTGCAGTTGAGTGAAGACTTCTATCGTATTCTTGAAGGGGGCGATCCCCCCTGCCTATCCCTATGGATGATGAGGAATAGAATAGATTCACTGGTAGTGAAAGGGTACGACGAGGAGGTGGGTTTCGTTGGGTAAACCTTGTGCGTTCACCGGACAGAGCCTGATCTCTCACATGGAGGGGGTGGAGAAGCTGGTCAGGGAGGCCTTCGTGGAGGAAGGGTATGCCAAGATAGTGAGGAAAAGGCTGTCCAAGATACGCCGGTCTCTCCCCCATCACCCAGACTTCCCCGAGGAAGTGGTGGAAGACGCCATAGTCCTCACCGCCGTGTCTCATGACCTAGGGAAGGCGGTGGAGTACTTCCAACGCCAGCTCACGAACGACTGCTCTGGGAGAGCGTCCTTTCACCCTCACGAGGTGTTGTCGGGAGCATACCTGATCAAGGCCGTGGCGGATCAGAGCCCGTTACTCCCCTTCATCACCACGGCCGTAATGATGCACCACCACGCCATGAGGGTACCGGACGAGAAAACCTTGGAAAAGGCCCAGGAGGTAGTGAGGGGGGGAGGGAAGGTTGTGGGGGCTGGGGAACTCCACAAGTTCCTCTCCAGGATAAAGTCGTTCTCTTTCAAGGAAGTTGGCGAGATAACCCCCGACGACGTAGAGCAACTGCGCCTGTACATCAATCAAGTTATCAACTCGACCCCGTATACAGGTGTCCCAACCTCCAGTTCTTTGCAAGTTTACTCGCTTTTTCTTCTTCCCCTGGTGGTCTCCGATAACCTGGACTCCACCAGGCGTGGAGATGACGAAGATAGGAGGCTCTTCATAGTCGAGTTAAAAAACATTTACGGTGATTAAATGTCCCAACTCAGAGTGAAAACATTTAGTAAATTTTCTTCAGATTTAATTAAATCCTTTTTTTACTTGGTGAGTACGGGAGTTGATGGGATCGCCGAGGATAGGGGGGAGATCGTGGTGGAGGGCCCTGACCCGATGCTGGGGATCGGGGAGGCCCTCGAGCTCGTAGGGGAACTGATAGATAACGAGAGGTTACCGCTAACGGGAAATGATAAGACGAGTAAGCATTACAAGCGCATAATGGAGTGCGTCGGGTCCCCTCTAGACGCCCCCTCCAGTGACCTCTTCGTGAAGGCGTCCAAGAACTTGAGTAACGTAGTGGAATGCGGAGATGTGGAGCCCCTGGCCCTAATGAAGACCGAATTCTACGAGGAGAGTAGGACTCCCCACTTTCAGGGAGAGGTCGAAGGGAAAGTGAACGTCTTAGGTACGATCTTAACCTTTGCAGGTTACGTTACGTGGAGGTTGGGGAGGTCAAGTAGGGAAGGGTTCAGCGTGGTCGTGACGCCACTCACACCGTGGACTATGGGGTCAGGCATAGGGGACGTAATCGTGAACTACAAGAGGAATAAAGTGAAGCTTCCCGAGAGTGCGGGGATCCCCTGGGCTTTCTCCTTATGGCTCGCAGTTCATCTACCCCTGGATTCCCCGGTCATGGTATACCACGTGAAGGAGGGTCAGAGGATAAGCGTGAGTGGGGGCTACTTCTCGGACCTGAAGAGGATAAGGGAAGGACTCAACAAGACGTTCACAGGGAACTGGGAGAACTACCTTGAGGACGTCCTAAGGTACTCCCTAAGTAAGGACTCACCCAAGGAGGCGATCACGTTTGTCCAAAAGTTGTACGAGACCGTCAACGGTGCCCTCAGGAAGGAGGAGTTGGCCTTCAGGGGATTGAGGGATTACGCGGGATTGATAGCGAGGGAGAGCGGGGAGGAAAACGTGGTTGTCCGGGCCATAGGGAGGTTGGCGTCACTTATCTCGGTGGAGTGAGAGCGATGAGGGCTGAATACTTTCCACGTTCACGGAGATATGTATTCATTCGTTCTCAACTAGTTTATGGGGAGACTACTGAGGCTTAAGGGGCATGCCAAACCTTAGCAGCGGTTATTGGATTTCGCCTCGATTACAGGGCGAAATTTAAGGGGAAGTCCCGTAACTGCTGTTAGAAAGTTGGCTGTCTTAACCTACCGGGAAATCGAACAACTTGAAGAGAACCAACCCAGAGCCTAACGAAGCTGACAATCTCTCGGTACCATTCGAATGAGACGACTTTACTGGAAGGCTCCTTACCTGAGAACTGCCCTCAAATATTTTCCATGGAATGGTGACCTCCACTACGACTCACCATATAATGGAGACTAGTATGTGTTTTTTATAGATCTGCATTAAATTCATGGTGTGCCAGACTGAAGGTAAGGGAGTCGGGGCGGGGCCCCTCCCAACGACCCTCATCACACCCCCGTGTCTTGACGTGGTTGGATGTAGACTGACCGAGATGAAGATGGTCCCCGAAGTCAAGGGCCTCCTTCCGGTTACCGCTGGATCATGCTCTATTCGAAGAATAACGATCTCCCCATCGCCTACTTGATTGAGCCATTCCCTGTGGGTTACCTTTCTCAGATAATGTACAGCAGTCACTAGATTTTACCTAGACTTCAAGGCTACACCAAACGAGACTGCTACTTCTAATTAGGGCGAACTTCACTGGGAAAACTCACCGGCTCAACCGTCCAGAAATTGAATACTCCTACGAAGCACTTCATCCCTGAACCCATCTAACCTTGACACAGTTGTTACTCTTCTCCCAACACAGTTCAGGCCTCTCCTCGGCGCTCAACTTCTCGAGGACATAGGAGAGGAAAACCCCCAGGTTAGCCAACGCCATGGCCCTGTCGCTCTTCCTACCCTTCACGCCTCTCAAGCCGGCGAGCGTCACCCTGGCTATCTTGGACACCGGGGATGAGGACCAGAGTTCGTAGGCCAACTTGTCTGCTGTTATCAAGTAGGCCCCGTCTAGGATGTAGGGGTCAGCCCTCGGGACGACCACGTCGCACTGCTGAAACTCGGTGGGGAGGTAACCTGAGGTCTCCCTCAGGTGGAGGGCCACCTGTAATACCAGGTGTCCAAAGAGCTTGTCGTCAGTGGCCTTGAGTATGATTTCATTTAGGACGCAGTGGGGTAGTAGGAGGTTGTTGGCCTCGTAGGTGTGGATCCCGTAGTACACTAGGTTCGTGTCCACGATGGCCCTCCCCTGTGTGAGCACGCGTGAGAGCTCTACCTCCTGATTATTGCCTTGGTTCACCTTGATCTCCTTGGTTCCGGCCAGGTTAACCAGGTTGTTGAAGAGCTCTTCAGGATTGCTCACGTTTGCGGCTATGGCGCCCACCTGCTCCAGGCACATCGTGAAGGACCTCAACGCCCCGTCGTTGAAGTCACTGTTGAGACGGCACTCGTTTAACCTGAGCTCAAGCCAGTAGTTGGGCACCGGATCCCTGTTCAGGTTGTTCAGTTTCAGGACGGTTTCTGACAGGGTCCTAACGTAACTGTTGTTGGTCTCCAAACCGATCATGGGGATGGGGATCGTGGGGTCCTTCCAGGAGTTGATCACGCCTTGAGAGTTAAACACCAGCGGTTCCTCTGCAGTCCTCGGGACATATGGGTAGTAGAAGTTGTGCCAGGAGCCGAAACTGAAGAGGAAGTTGACTACGTAGTAGTTGGGCCTCTGTAGTAACTTCCTGGTGAGGAGAATCGTCATGACGTTGGAGGCGGGGGTGACCACGGAGTAGACCACTTCACATCTGGAGATTTCCTCGTCTATGGTCTTTTCTGTGGCCTTGATGTCGTACGCGGTCCTCTCCTCTCTCACCGTGAAATCCCTCGCCTTCTTGAGCTCGTTCAACGTCTTTCTCACCCTCTCCATGACCCACTCTGCGTGAGGGGAGAACATCAGTAAGTAGTGGTCTGGCTTAAAGAGTTCGAAGGACCTCACCAGGGAAGACATGGTGGCCTCCAAGAGGAAGTCAGATCTACTTATGGGGAGGATTACGCAGACCTTTTTACCGGACATGGTGAAACTTGGTCGTTGAGGGTTAATAAGGTCAGCAGTTAAGGGATTTCTCGTTGCGTAGCCTTGAAGTCAAGGCGAAATTTAATAACTGCTGTCTTCAAGTTACGTTAAAGTCCCATAGCTGCTGTCATCAACGTTTGTCGTGATTGCGGAAAACGGATACGGCATTTGACATGAATTATCCACGCTGAAACGTTATCAATTTGAGGTATTGAGTTCTCTAGAAAGTCCGGTCGCGAAGAGTAAACACATAATCTTTGAATCACTTCTATTACTTTTTATGTTTCGTGATTTTTAGGTTTTTATCGTTTGGAGGTTATCAAAACGAGGGCGGTGTAAATAGACGTTTTGGATTTGTGTAGAAAAATCTTATTGTGGATGAGAGCGTGGGGAAAACTTTGGGATGTATATTCAAAGTTCAATTCGACGTCTTGGATCTCATGCCAGAGGTGATTATACTAACGAGAGTGATGTAAATGGGCTGATAGTTTTTGACGTTTTTCCTCACTACCCTAGAGAAGGTTTTGTGATAGCCTATGGCACAAGATTTCCTAAGGTAAAGCCCGTAGCGATGAACGCTCTTCTTAAGGTATCAGATAGATTTTTGAAAATATTAGATTAAGACGAGTCGCTTTAAGTAAGACTATAACTCTACATTCTACGGCTAAGAAGTCAGAGATACACGATCTTTGCTAAATCCCTGGCTCTCTCAAAGTCCCTATCCCTAGTAAGTATCGTTAAGTTCAACTTTTTTGCGGTTATGATAAGTAAAGCGTCCGTAATGTCTAAATTCTTACTGATCGCAAGATCCATAGCTTTTAGATAGTCGTAAAATGAGTGAATAACTAGAGGCTTATCGCTTAATAATTCTATGATATATTTAAATAGTTTGACATAACCCAGAGCCCTGTCTCTCTGTGAAGAATTCACACTCTCCAAATATTTCTCGTAAACGAATTCTGCGAATTCATGTAAAACGCTCTCAGTCACAACATACTTCTCGATACTCAATATCTTTTTACTTATTATTACGTTTGTATCGACGAGAACTTTCTCTTCCTTAATCTCTCAACAGCCTCCTTAACTTCTTCAGTCGAAGGTTCACCGAGAAATTCAAAAAGCTTTTCTATACCTTCTTTGAGAAAATTCTCTTTACTTTTTTCAACTTCCTTGGCTACATTCTCGTTATTTGTAATAAACAAGCCGTCAAATATTCTTACAACGTACATTTTTTTGCCCGCAAAATCGCTCCCTAGATAAATCCTGCCTTTGCTATCAACTTTCTTTGCTTCCATAATCTAAATCTCTTATCTCGAATCTTAAAACTTTCCCACTTCCAGTCCCCAATAATGGTTTCCGATAGGGTCTCTCCTAGGACTCACACTGTTTATGGGTCTATCTTGTGGGGTTTGGGCTTCATTAAATTTTCATGAATTTGTATGCAATCCTCAGCCCTTGGGCTTCATCAGAGTCACGGGGCACATCCTTAACAATTTGAAGAATCCTTTCCTCTTCACGTTCAACCCAGACCCGACGTCGGTTATTACTTGGTCGTACTCCTTAACGTTCTCCTCTAGGTATTTTACTTGGTTTACTAAATCGTCTTTCTGTGTATTTGATGATACCCCAGCGTATAATATCACTTTCCTCTTCCTAACAATCCCCATCAATCTTTCGACATCCTCTTCTCTAAACCTCCACTTTCCGCTCTGTAGTATCACAGGTTGAATGTATCCTTTCTTAACATAGCTCTGTAGTGTGCGGTATGATATTCCTAGTTTTTGGCATACCTCCTTGGGTTTTAGCATTGTAATTAAACTTACATACAAAACATATAAACTTTACGGTTTATCGGAAACTGTTGACAACGGCGTCTTTTTCGTTCTCTTCCTACAGGTGTTCTTTATTTCTATTTCATTTTTCCGTCTTTTCTTTTCGTCTTTTCCGTTATTCTTGACGGGTCGTTAGTCGGCCCATCACACATGCTATTAGACGCATTTACGGGGGGGGGGAATTCACGTATAGAGGAACGGTAAGTGGAGGAGATTTTCATTAGCACATTTCTCTTACACAGCAGTTATGGGACTTTCCCTTAAATATCGCCCTGTAATCGAGGCAAAATCTAATAACTACTGTCTTACAGTAGTTCGGGTGATTCAGGGCTCCTTTGCAAATTGTAATATATCTCTCGGTTTAGACTTATTCAATGAAGGAATTACTGAATATATTTGATCATATCACGAAGAAATAAGGGTTCTTGTAATATTATTTACAATGATGAGATAACAGGTCGAGAGGTCGTAGTTGAGGGCTATGGCCCGGGCGATCTGGAGTATCCTCCAGGGGGAGTGGCACTTCCCGAACCTCCTCCTCTCCAGGAGGGAG
>NZ_JH597761.1:205031-227136 GCF_000243315.1 Metallosphaera yellowstonensis MK1
GGACACGCCGTACGCCCTCGACTTGTTCTCTACTGAATCGTTCCACAAACACGCTGAGATGAGGGTTCTCGCCACCTCTTCCCCTCTCTTTCCCTTGAAGTTCAGCATGGAAAGTAATTTATATCCTATTTGTTGAACGTTGTTTTGGTGAGGGAGATGGTGTGTTATCATCTCACTATCACACGTGGTAATACCACATCTCCCTCACCTTAAACCTTTCTTCAACTGAATTCTTAATACTCTTATAAATCCTGTTATTCGCTATGAGTCGATATTATACTGCCAGAATTATTTTTCATAATACGATTTTGGGTCTACCGCTCAGGGTGGGGGCCGGGAGGGCAGACTTCGATCCGACGAGCCTGGCCAAGGATCAAGTGCTTAAGGACTCCCAGGGGAGGCCCGTGATCCCCGGTTCCTCGTGGAAGGGAGTGTTCAGATCAGCCTCAGAGAGGATAGCCAAGGGGAGGGGTCTCGAGGTCTGCACTGGGCTAAGTAAGGACACCTGCCTCGAGAGGAGAAGGAAGGACAGAGAGTTTCAAAATTTGATAGAGCGACCGGACCAGGCCCTCCCCCTGTTCTGGGATAACACTTGTATCAACTGTAAGGTCTTTGGGACCATGAGCGTGATAGGGGCCGTATCCTTTCTCGACTCCTATCCCGTCTCCCCTAACGACTACTCCCTGGGTATGAGGACCATGATAGCCATAAGCAGGAAAGAGGGGGCCGTAGCTGGGAAGGCTCTGGTACAGATCGAGTACGTTAACCCTGGATCGACCTTCACCTTCAAGTTCCGCGGGGTCAACTTACCTAACTACGTCATAGGTTACCTCACCTTGGTCATGGGGGACATACACCAGGGCTTGGTCCAGATAGGGGGACACAAGAGCAGGGGATTCGGCCAGGTTAGGTTCAAGAGGCTCAAACTCACCAACTGGGGGGCAACGAAGGTGGGTGAGGAGGACGTCGACGTAACTTTCAAGTACGGAGAGGAGATGGACGGGGACTCATTCCTCAATGAGGCCCAGAAGTTTGTGGAGGCGTTCAAGAATGTCAAGATCCAATACCCCAAGAAATCACACCTTTAGGGACGCCCCATTAACCAAGGGGGTGTTGGAACTGGAGGGGGAGGTGGTTTCGGATTACCTTCATGTGGGGAGCGGGATCGTGGATGTGGTCCTCACGAGTGACGTGGGGGACTTGACGGATATGATAGAGAGAATACTCAAGGGCGAGAGCCTCACTTCCTTTGCCTCCCTGAACTCCATGTTCTCGAGGCCAGCTCACCTGTTATCGAGGGTAGGTGACAGGGTCGTGATCCCCGGATCGACCATTAAGGGGATGGTGAGGACGAGGTTGGAACTCTCGATACCTAACGCCTGCTACATCGTGGACATGCAGTCAAGGAATTACTCCCAGAGGTACAGGGAGATCTTCAAACCTGACCAGCGTAAACGTGCAGACAGATTTCCCCAGGTCTGTCCGGTGTGTGACCTCCTGGGGAACACGGGACTGGCGAGCAGGGTCGAATTCTCCGACTTTACCTTAAGTGGGGACTGGATCGACTTCTTCAGCAGCGGCTCCGAGTCCTACGAGGTGGTCAAGAAGGGGGGTAAGTTCTCTGGGAGAGTTACGTTCAAGGTGAAGTCGCCGGAGGAGCTGGGCATGATCCTTTGGGGCTTCGGGATCAGGAGTGGGGGGAACAAGGTCGTCCTCCTGGGGAGGTTCAAATTCCAGGACAGGAGGTTCGGGAGAGTCAAGTTCACGGTCAAGTCACTCAAGGTTCAAGGGGGGAAAACCATGACGGTGCAGGACTCGCTGAACAGCTTCGTGAGGGCCTACTCCCCGAGGGACTTCAAGGAGGACTGGTGAGGATGACGCATGAGCTCTGTGTGAAGTGGGACCTCTCCCTTAGCACTGAGTTTAAAGACCCCCAGGAAGACTGCCTTAAGGTCATCGAAGTCAAGATAGAGGGAGACAAGGTGAGCTCTGACTGGGGCGAGTTCCACAGGGTCGGGACTATAAGGGGGACTGTAAGGAGGTGAGTAGTACGCTCAGGGGTAAACTTGTCTTGCCCAAGTTCGAGGTTGTCATGGTGGACGAGGATAGGAACAAGAGAGCCATGGATAGCCTGAAACAAGTCCTGACGGCCTTCCTGCAATTCACGTGTTCCCTCCAGGAAGTTGAGGACGAGCAGACCAGGTTCAGTGTGCTGTCGGATCTCCTTTCGCTGATATACAAGGCCCCCATGCTCATCTCTCACGCCCCGGTGAAGGAATCATCGACGCCTACCACTGCCCACGAGTACTTCTTCACCTACGTGATAGCGAGGCATTACAGGGACTTCAACACTGGAGATCCCTTGAATTTCATGGCAGAGTTGGAGAAGGAGAGGAAGAGACTGGACGCCCTGTTCCAGTACGTGGCTCAGCTGAGGGAAGTGTACGAGGCCCTCCTGGATACCCCAGCCGACACCAGGCCGGGTTACAATTTCACTTCGCTCGCTGCCCACCTGGAACTCACCTCCCTTATGGTGTGGCTCCTCCAGGAAGGATCGCTGGACCTGAACTACCTCAGGCTTGCTGCCCTCCTACACGACGTGGGAAAACTGACTGCCCCCGAGGCTCACGTGAGAGAGGGATCCCAACTTCTCCAGGGTTTAGGAGAATCCTGCCTCGACATGAAGAGAGTCCTGGACTTAGTGGAGAAGCATCACGACCGTCTCTTCTCCCTAGTGACAAGGTCAGATCACTTGGCCTCAGCCTCTGAGAGGTTGAAGGACGTGGTAGAGAGGGAGGTCCAGAAGTACCGCCTACGGGAGTGTTTCCAGATGACCGCGAGACAGGCAGCCGATTGTTACTCGAAATACAGGAATGAGTACATCGAAGCGTCCAAGAAAATTTACGTCTCTGTCCTCAAGTCGGTGATGGACGAGGGGCAACTCGACGACGTCAAGAGGGATCAGAACAAGCTACCTTACTTGAGCGAGGTTGAGAGTGCTACGAGATACGAACTGAGGGAACCCACGGGGACTCAGAAAACCTTGGGTTACCTAGTCTACGTGGACTTCCCAGGGATACAGAGGTTCCTCACAGACTTCCCCAAGCTGAGGGACATCTCCTTCGCCAGCCTTTTCGTGGACTTCATGGTGGGAGTTTACGCCTTCGCCAGGATAGACGAGCTGTTCAGGCAGAGGAGTAAGTCTAAGCTTCCGGCTGAGGCCCTCCTGAGCGCCTACGGAGGTCACTCCATGATAGTGGTCAGGGCCGACCTACCCAAGGAAGAGATAGCTGGCCTCAAGATTGGCTCAGACAAACTTGAGGTGAACCTGGACGTCAGGGTGGCCGACTTCGCCAGCGACGCAGGGATAAGGAACTACAACGAAATATGGGAGGAACTGGAGTCTCAGGCCGTGGGGAGGTTCGTCGTCAACTGGGAGGAGAAGGTCTACTCACCTGGCCTCCACGCGGTATGCTCCTCCTGCGGGGTCAGGCCTGCTCTGGCCGTGGACAGGTCTGAGGACAAACTGTGTGAGAGATGCTCGTCGGTGAGGAGTGAATCCAAGATCAGGGGTTTCTCGGCCAGGGTAGACACCACCTACCTGGTGGGAGGAACTCCGGTGAAACCCAGGGATAGTGCAGGTTCCATGGACGTCAACGAGAGGGCCATGGAGTTCATAGCCGGGGACAGGGAGGATGAGGGGAGATACGCCGCCGTGGTCAAGGCAGACGGCAACAACGCAGGTGTCATCTTCAGGTACAACGCAACCTTCTCCGAGTACCTCGACAAGAGCTTCAGGCTGGACTACTGGATGAAGAAGGCGTTCTACGACACCCTCGTCAAGGTGGGGGACAAGGACCTCCAGGCGAGGATCTTGGCGGGGGTACAATACGTGGGTGGGGACGACCTGTTCTTGATCATGCCTTCGTTGATTTCGATCCCCTTCCTGGTGGAGATGTTCAAGAGGGTGGAGGAGGGGACAGGGTTCAAGTTTAAGGTGGGTGTAGTTGCCGTGAAGAAGGATCACCCGGTCCAGTTCGCCTACAGGACCTCCAACGAGTTGATGAAGTCTTCCAAATACAGGTTGAGGACCAAGAACAGGGACGAGGACGGCACAGTCTCCACGATCTCCTGCCTGGTCTACTCCTCGACCTTAGCCACGGAGGGGTCGGTCAACCGTCTCAAGGAGCTCTGGCGGGGTAACTTGACCTTCGTGAGGTTCGACAATCCCCTCGATAACGTGGAGGGCCTCCTGAAGCTTGTTAAGATAGACCTGGCTAACGCCGTGAAGCTGTGGAGGGGACAGAGCCCAGACCCCGACGTAGATCCGGAGGACTGGGCCAGGGATAAGTTGAGGCCCCTGGAGGAGATCACCGGTTACTCGCTGAGGAACGACCCGTGGACGGCCTTGAGCTACATGGTCAGGCAGAGGAGTAGGGAGGACGACCAGTACGTGAGGGAGGTCACAGACTTCGTGCTCAAGAGCCGGAAGGTTGAGGAGCACGGGGGCGATTTCACTTGGAAGTTCCCGGCCCTTGATTACAGGGAGATGATCAAGACCGTGAGGGTAGGGTTAGGTACAAAGGGGTTGAGACCTTGAAGGTAGAGTTTAAGGTTAAGCTCAGGAACCTCTCCTCGCTGACCGTGGGGGGAGGAGACATCTTCGGAGCTGCCGACGTCCCAATGAACGTGTTCGACCTCCCTGCGTCCTCTGTGAAGGGAGCCATGAGGACAGCAATATCCAAGTTCACCCCACAGGGTTACACGTCGTGTGGGGAGGTGAGACCGGACAAGTTAGACGTGGGGAACCCCTGTGACGTATGCAGGCTCTTCGGGAGGACAGGTCACTGGGGAGACAGTTGTTTCACCGTCACCCAAGTGAAGACCGAGGAAGGGGAGAGGAAGGAGTTGCTGGCCAGGGTCAGGATAGACAGGAGGAGTTGGAAGGCCTCCAAGGGAGGTCTGTTCACACAGGAGGTGTTCGGGCCCAAGTCAGAGTTCACGTTCCTGATCACCTACCACTGCGACGACAGGAGGCTGTTGAAACTCCTCCTCTATTCCATATCGGCACTCAGGTACTGGAGGCTCGGGAGGAACGCCATGATAGACTTGAGGATCGAGGACGCGGACAGTCTGTGCAGGGAGATCTGCGATGACGACAAGGAGATGAGGGAGTTGATAACTTCACTGGGTGACTTCATATGGTCTTTGGAGTTATTGGAGGGAGCTGAACGGGGTGAGCGAGATTAGGGTAGCACTCCTCAGACTCAAGGTCAAAGGGTACATCAACGCCTACTCCAGGAAGGTCATGAACTACTACTTCTCCTCAACCGACTACGTGCCAGCGACGACATTGAGGGGGGCGATCCTCGAGTTGGAGTATCAGACTAAGGGGAAGGTGAACGACAAATTCTGGGTAGGTCCAGCCCTCCCCCTGGGTTCGGCGTTCTCCCACTTCTTCATTCCCCTCAACGAGAAGGCGAGGGACGGAGGGAAGGATTCGGCCGAGGCACAGGAAATGAAGGGAGTGTTGGAAGAGGCTGGCAAGGTCGACAAGTGGGACAAGGAGAGCGTGTACAAGTTGGTCAGGGAAAAAGGCCTCCTGGGGCACGGGAGGAAGCCGAGGATAGGGGCCGTGATCAGGAAGGTGGGTGAGCGGGATGGGTATAACCTGTACGAGAGGGTCAGGCTCAACTCAGTGGTACAGATGCAAACTGCAGTGGACAAGCTGACGGGCTCCAACGCCCGCGAGATGCTGTTCGCCTATGAGTACAAGGAGTTCCGTGACCTCTGGACCCTGTCGTCACCTGATCTACCCCAGGATCGCGGAGTCCTGAGGATGGGGAGGGGGAAGAGTAGGTCAGGGTTCCAGGTCAGCTTCGAGAAGGTGAGGGAATTGGACCTGGAGTTGGCCAAGAAAGGGGAAGTGGGTTACTGCCTGACCCCCTGCGCCCCCTCAGTCATGGGGGTCAAACTCCTGGACGGAGACTACCTTGGCGACCTCTCCATTTACACGGGCTGGTTCACCAACGATCACGTCACGGGTACGAAACCCACGTTCAGGGTGTTGAGAGAGGGAACCCTTGTGAAGGTGAGGGAGGCGGGGAACTACCAGAGGCTCCTGGGAGCGGGACTGAACTTCCTGGTGAAGGTCAATGACCTGGGGGAGTTACTGGAGAAGGTGATGTAGGATGAAGGTCTACCTCTTCAAGCTAAAGTTCCTAGCCCCTTACGGCCTGAGGGTCGGTGGGGAGAAGGACACAGGGAATAGGCTGACCGTGTTGAGGGTGAAAGGCGTCCCGACGATCCCGAGCACGACCTGGAAGGGGGTCCTCAGGAGCGTTAGCAGTTCCCTGACTGGGCAGACCGTTCAAGTACGGAGTGAGGTGAGTAAGAGGGTTGAGGAGAACCTCGGGACAGATAGGTCCCAGGTGTTGCAGGACCCGGTCAACGTACTCTATGGGACTGAAGGTTTAGCTGGGGCCATAACCCTGTCTGATAGTCCCCTGATCGAGAGAGTGGAGACGAGATATCACGTGGTGATAGATAGGAAGAGTTGGAAGGCCATGGATAAACACCTCTTCCAAGAGGAGTTGGTCTTCCCGGGGAAGGTGGATCTAATGGTCCTCCTTAGGGTTGAGTGTGATGGAGTCGAGAAACTCTGGATCAAGACGCTGAGATACTGCGTGGATCCGGGGATCTTCCTGGGAGGGGGGAAGAGCAGGGGTCACGGTTACATTACCTTAGACGTAAACGAGAGTCAGTACGCCCTTGTGACGGACCTGAAAGGTCGGCCCATGTATAGGAGCCTCAGAGAGCTGATAGTTGAGAACCAGTGAACGAGGTGAGGAGGGGACTAAAGTTGAAACGTGGGTTGAAACTGTTGGGGTGGATGATTCTGTAGGTAGTGTGTCCTCCATCGAATAAGTCCGAATCAACAGAGATATTACAATTCGCAAAGGAGTCCTGAATTGCCCCTTCAGTACCTCCAAGGACATTTTCCTCACTTGTTCCAACAGCTTTTCCACCACTTCCACCCCTTGCTCCTCCACGTAATTCCTCACGGTCTGTGAGGACACGCCGTACGCCCTCGACTTGTTCTCTACTGAATAGTTCCATAAACACGCTGAGATGAGGGTTCTCGCCACCTCTTCCCCTCTCTTTCCCTTGAAGTTCAGCATGGAAAGTAATTTATATCCTATTTGTTGAACGTTGTTTTGGTGAGGGAGATGGTGTATTATCATCTCGCTCTCACACGTGGTAATACCACATCTCCCTCACCTTAAACCTTTCTTCAACTGAATTCTTAATACCCTTATAAATCCTGTTATTCGCTATGAGTCGATATTATCCTGCTGGAGTTATTTTTCATAATACGATTTTGGGTCTACCGTGAAGTAGGGTAAAACTCGGTAGTCACCAGGTCTTATATGCAATAAACCATATCGCTTTCAATTCCTTTGAGGATGAAACTCAAGATCATCAGACTTAATGATGATGGACAGATGAACTTTCAATTCCTTTGAGGATGAAACCTCCTCGAATTTGAGCATGTGACACCCTACCATGTTTACTTTCAATTCCTTTGAGGATGAAACGTTATTCGAGAATTCACCGTTTACGAATAAACAAATCATCTTTCAATTCCTTTGAGGATGAAACGGAACCAGTTGGGAACGGATGCTATCCAGACAAGTTAGACGACTTTCAATTCCTTTGAGGATGAAACGAGCTTCGACTACAGAGAGTGGAGCCACCCCATTTTCGTCTTTCAATTCCTTTGAGGATGAAACACGGAGTACTCAACAAGTTTGCAGGGTTAAGATTACTTTATCTTTCAATTCCTTTGAAGATGAAACGATACTGATGAGGAAGAGAAGGGACATGCAGACATTCGCTTATCTTTCAATTCCTTTGAGGATGAAACGATGATCCAAGATCGTGATCTACTTCTCGCATTGACCTTTCAATTCCTTTGAGGATGAAACAAAGTATGGACAAGTTCAAAAAATTTCATTAAGTTATCACTTTCAATTCCTTTGAGGATGAAACGAGGACCAGAAGAGGACTTAGTTGTCGTTTACTATGAAACTTTCAATTCCTTTGAGGATGAAACAGAGATAAGATATATTTGCAAGCAACTCGAAAGAGTTGCCTTTCAATTCCTTTGAGGATGAAACGGTAATCGGGAAGATAACGTTCTCAGTAGGAGATTTCATCTTTCAATTCCTTTGAGGATGAAACATATAATTACTGGTAGTCCCACTGGCTATGTAAGCTACTTTCAATTCCTTTGAGGATGAAACGCAGTTCTTCAACGACGTCGCTGACGTTTCAGCTCTGGCCTTTCAATTCCTTTGAGGATGAAACTTGTAAGCAAATTCACCCTTGAGTATTTTCTCAACGCTTTCAATTCCTTTGAGGATGAAACACTTTTTAGTAATGAGAAGAATCCATCTAACTTCTTTCCCACTTTACCTTTCAATTCCTTTTAGGATGAAACATACCTCTTACCAATGTAGATAGCCGAATTCTGTGTGTACTTTCAATTCCTTTGAGGATGAAACTCGAAGGGAATGTAAGCGTAAAACTTGCCATCTATTTTCTCTTTCAATTCCTTTGAGGATGAAACGTTTAGAAGGAGAAAGATTGACAATTCAAAGAAGAAACTTTCAATTCCTTTGAGGATGAAACCTAGAGGATTACGCAATCAATTTCCTTCATGAGATCTGTGACTTTCAATTCCTTTGAGGATGAAACTTCATTAGCGTTGTGGCTTGCGTACGCGTTATATGGCTTTCAATTCCTTTGAGGATGAAACCAGTTCTGCCCGGAATGCGGGCAGACATTGTTTCGGATAACTCTTTCAATTCCTTTGAGGATGAAACCTATTAAGCTATGGTGGGATATATGTGAGCGGTTTGCCATACTTTCAATTCCTTTGAGGATGAAACACACCCTTCTGACGGAAGTCGAAACTATAGGCCTCAGTGACTTTCAATTCCTTTGAGGATGAAACACTTGTAGAAGATACTGCTTGCCACTCGGTAAGTGCTTTCAATTCCTTTGAGGATGAAACCGTAACTAGTCTTACCGCTCCCCGGCTCCCCGTAGACAACTTTCAATTCCTTTGAGGATGAAACGAGACTCATTAGCCTACCGAGACCACCTACCGCTAACCCACCTTTCAATTCCTTTGAGGATGAAACACACAGATTGACACTCAAACCAACGATCTGAGATCGGTTTTCTTTCAATTCCTTTGAGGATGAAACCAAGCCTTTCGATCGAAGAAGCAAAGAACATTCAACTTTCAATTCCTTTGAGGATGAAACTCTTATGGGTTTATCGGAGGCTTATAAGGCGCTGAACTTTCAATTCCTTTGAGGATGAAACACGAATTAATATACAAATTCGTTCCATCAGAACAAACGACTTTCAATTCCTTTGAGGATGAAACCTATTCCAATCGCTGTTGATGCAATGTTCTTAGTTAAGAACTTTCAATTCCTTTGAGGATGAAACAAAGTTAAAAAGTCGGTTAAACGTTGTTGTGGATGCAACGTCTTTCAATTCCTTTGAGGATGAAACACAAAACAAATCCACAACAAACAAATGAGAACGAGTTCATCTTTCAATTCCTTTGAGGATGAAACACGTTGACAAACTTGACATGGATAGGATTGCGGAGAGGGCGTACTTTCAATTCCTTTGAGGATGAAACACTAGAGAACTGCGAGCATTTCCATTGGCATTTAACAGGCTTTCAATTCCTTTGAGGATGAAACCAAGATAAGTATTCTAAAGAATGTATTGTACTTCATCAAGCTTTCAATTCCTTTGAGGATGAAACTTGGGTTTCGAGATATCACCAGAGACTTTTGAGGCTATTACACTTTCAATCCCTTTGAGGATGAAACACGAATCTAGGATCAATCGCGAACGACGAAATACAACTACAACTTTCAATTCCTTTGAGGATGAAACAACACAAGGAAAGAGCAGAATCAAATTAGTGCAAAGGATCTTTCAATTCCTTTGAGGATGAAACAGGAAACGCCGTCTGAAGACCTTGTGCAACGTTTTAAGTGCAAAGGATCTTTCAATTCCTTTG
The DNA here is from genome assembly GCF_000243315.1 of Metallosphaera yellowstonensis MK1. Taxonomy (GTDB): domain Archaea; phylum Thermoproteota; class Thermoprotei_A; order Sulfolobales; family Sulfolobaceae; genus Metallosphaera; species Metallosphaera yellowstonensis. Next base: position 215,146 of record NZ_JH597761.1, read on the forward strand.
AGGATGAAACCTTTATCCACTGAAATATACTGACGACGGTTTTAGAACTTTCAATTCCTTTGAGGATGAAACCATGCCGATTTTCTCTATTGTGAGAAAATTGAACCAGTGGGTCTTTCAATTCCTTTGAGGATGAAACTATACAAGATAGCAAAGGAGTTACTTAGGGACAAGATAATCCCTTTCAATTCCTTTGAGGATGAAACACGACTACTTGGACACGAGGTTGATCAAAACTTGAGCTTACACTTTCAATTCCTTTGAGGATGAAACTTGTTTTGCTTAATGATGTTGTTAACGTTCAGGTTAACGTTCTTTCAATTCCTTTGAGGATGAAACATCCACACTTCTAAAACAAGCCAAACAAATCCATATCCTCCCTTTCAATTCCTTTGAGGATGAAACCCATGATACACTTCCACCACTTCCAGCGGTCTCAGTAAATTGGGCTTTCAATTCCTTTGAGGATGAAACGAAAAAGTACCACCTTCCGTTTTTCTCATTGGCCTATAGCTTTCAATTCCTTTGAGGATGAAACCCGGCTGAAACGACTCCACGGCCGCCGAGATGAAATATATCCCTTTCAATTCCTTTGAGGATGAAACATTAACGGTAATACTGTCACTTTAAAGAGGATAAACTTTCAATTCCTTTGAGGATGAAACTATATATATTTTTTTCGTAATCCTTTATAGAGGACATTTTACCTTTCAATTCCTTTGAGGATGAAACTGATCTACTTTTATTCTCTCTTTTATACTCTAGAGGATAAACTTATAAATATTTCTCACCACTCCCTCCACTTGTCATGCGAACTCGGACCTCACGGTGGCGTTACGTCGTCCTGTTCGCATGGTCTCTTACACACATTGAAAGAGAGAGGTAGGTTTATATACGTTTAATTTTTCTCACGATTTTCGTTTCGTACGCAAGGAGAGTCGAACCTCAGTTTCCCTAAATCTCGCCACAACTTCTCGCAGGGTAGTGGAGGTGATCGAACTCTTAAGTTCGAGCAGGGAGGAGTAGGGTGGGAAGGTCAGGAGGTATTACGGCAGCAGTTATGGGATTTCTCGTTGCGTAGCCCTGAAGTCAAGGCAGAATCTAATAACTGCTGTATTACGGGTTTGCTCCCCCGTGTTGTGAAGCTGCTGGATCCTTTAGCTACTAGGCGTTCAGGTCCTAAGTCCGCTCAAGGTACTTGACCTCCCTTGACAGGGTTCGCAGTTTTGGGGCGGAGCGATACTTATGAGGTATCAACAAACCACATTGGTGCCCACTTCCTTAGCAGAGGAGGGTTTAATACGATCCTTATGAGGTATCAACCGTGAGACTTCCCTTCGTCCTGAAGTAGGGTAAAACTCGGTAGCCACCAGGTCTTACCCCTAATGTCCACGGGTTTCCTGACGACTATCTCTTCCCTCCACAGACGCTGAGGAATGGACAGTGTGGATCGCAGAAGTTCGGGAGACCTGGGTCAATCTCCTTGTCCAGGATCTCCAGTCTCTTGTCCCTCTCCTCGAGGAACTCCTCCCTCATTCTATCGCTTATCACCTTGAAGTCACACCTCACGTTTATCCTCCCCTCATACTTCACGTAGCAGAGGAGACCGAAGTCGACCGGGGTCTCGAAGTTACTCTCATACGCCAAGGCATATCCAGCCAGTGACAGCTCGTACTTCTTCCTGACTCCTGTCTTCATCTCTGCCACCATCGGGATCTGAGGGATGAATGCGTCAACCCTGACTTGGTTGAGCCCCACCAGGGAACCGTCTACCGGGTACTCCACAAAGAACGGCACTATCATGGAGGCGAGCGAGTCCCTGGCCAGGAACGGAGACCTTTGGACAGCCCTGTCGAGCTCTGAGGAGTAGACGCTCGAAACGTAATCCCACATCGCTCTCCCAACCTCGAGGTACTGCGGAAAGTCCCTGTACTTATCCAACCTCTTCATGAAGGTGTAGAACTCCTCGAGCATGGAGGACCTGAGCTGGTTCCCGTCGCTCACTCCCTCGTAGATGAACCTCTTCACGGTCTCCACAGCCGAAGCGTAAGTTTCGTGGATGAGTGAACCCCTGGGTTCAGTCCCGCTTCTGACCCACTTCACGTACCTTAGGAAGACGTCCCTGCCTGTCGGGCAGGTGCTGAGTACGTCTGAAACTCCTAGGGTCCTACTGCTACTGGGGAAGACTGGAGGCTCGTTCCACCTCCAACCCCTCAGCTCCTCCGATATGCTCCTCGGAGTGGATCTGGCCCTCTTGGCGTAGAGCGCAATCTGGTCCAGAGTGAAGATCATCAAATATAAGGGGTAGTACAAAATCTTAAGTATGAGCATTGTAACAGCAACGGACCTCAAGAATTACGTTTACTGTCCAATGACGATTTACTACAGGAACGTGTTGTGCCTCGAGGAGAGGGTCACGGAGGCCATGACGGAAGGTGCTCAGGTCGACCGAGATGAAATCCTCAATTTCCTCCATCTCACGCTGAAACCCTTGGAGGTAGTGAGGAAACCTTACCTGATCTCCAGGAGATTTCTGGTCTCAGGTGTACCAGACTTCGTGCTCAAACTGAGGCGATCCTGGTCTCCCCTCGACGTAAAGGACTCCTACGGGGAAAGGAGGGACCACAGGGCGCAGGTCCTTCTGTACTCTTTCCTCTTGGAGGAGTCCGGTAAATCGGTGAAGCAGGGACTGATCTACTACGTCAGGGGGAAGAAGTTGTTCAAGGTGCCCTACGGCGAAGAGGAAAGGAGGGAAGTTCTCCTACTCCTCACAGGGTTGAGGAGAGTCCTCAAGGGAGAGCTACCCAGGGTTAGACAACCTGTGAGGAAGTGCATCAATTGTGGCTTCTTCAACTACTGCAAACCCAAGTTGGAGGGTGTCGCCTACGTCAGGTAAGAAGTTAGCCGTGGTGAGCGACTGGGGAGCTTTCCTGGGCGTGAGGAACGGGTTGATAAGTTGCTACGTAGGGAAGGAACTGAAGTGGTCTGCCTCACCCGCCGAACTTTGGGCGGTAGTTATAACGGTCACTTGTAGCGTCTCCACCGAGGTCGTGAAGATATGTAATGAGTACGGCATCGACCTGGTTTTTCAGGACGGGAACAAGCCCGTGGCGAGGATTCTGAACGCTAAATACGGAGGGTTCATGAGGGTTTGGACGGCCCAGTTCAAGACCAGGAGGAGGAACGACTTGGCCGTAGCGATAGTGAGGGGAAAGATCAGGAACCAGGTGGTGACCCTCAGGTACTACAGTAAGAAATACGATGAGGAGGAAGTCAAGGAGGCTGTGAGTAAGATGGACGAGATCCTGGAGAGGGATCTCAGGGACAGGAAAGAGGCGTTGCAGGCCGAGGCTGAGGCCGCGAAGTTCTACTGGAGAGCGGTTGCCAGACTCCTACCTCAGGCCCTGAACTTCAGGGGAAGGAAGAAGAGAGGTGCAGAGGATCCCTTCAACGTAGCCCTCAACGTGGGTTACGCCCTGTTGAGGAACGTAGTGTGGAAGGCCGTGATTAACGTGGGGCTGAACCCATACCTGAGTTACCTCCACAAGTTCAGGGCAGGAAGACCATCCCTGGTACTCGACCTCATGGAGGAGTTCAGGTCACCGTTCGTGGACAGACCCCTCATCTCTTCGGCGAGACAGGATCCTAAGAGACTGAGTGACCTCAAGTCCGTGTACTCACTTGTCCTCTCCTCCATCAGGGAGGATGAGGTGTTCACCCAGGCGAGAAAATTCGTGGACAGTCTCGTGGAAGGGTGTGAATACAAGCCGTTCAGGGCGAAGTGAATGATCTACCTTGTAATTTACGACATATCTGATGATTCCCTAAGGTTGAAGGTCTCCAAGTTCCTCAAATCTAAGGGACTCAGGAGAGTTCAGTGGAGCGCCTTCGTAGGTGACCTCACGACATCTCAGCTCAGGGACGTGGAGAGCGGTTTAACTCTGATCATGAAGGGGAAGATGAAGGAAGGCGAGCGGAGGAACGTCCAGATCTACCCGTTGACGGAGAGGCAATTTCAACAGAGAATCGTAATAGGAGTATTGGATGAGAGGGGAGAGGAGAATGTACTCATGTAAGGTGAGAGTGATAAATGCGGCGGTGATGAGACTTCAACGTAGCTGAAGTTTTCATCAGTCATGGTGGTCACCTAAATGACGTTAGAGAATTTAAGGTAGCATTTGTCAGAAAACTCCTTGATAGGGGTTTTCATGAAAACTTTTAGAATTAAGCGGGCTGGACTTACGGTATGACCAGAAGAGAGGAGTGAGAAGAGGCACTCTCCGAGGCGTTCAGGACAGCTGAGCTAGGTCCGACACGTCCGTGAAGATGCCCGTGGGTTCCGTCATGGGCAGGGGAGGAGTCACGGAGGTCGTGGAAGCCGTGGGGGTGGACTATGGGACGGTATTGAGGAGGTTGGACGTCGCGTAGAAGGGCTTGACGAACGTGGCGGAGAAGTTCATGTATGTAGTTATGGGACTTTAACGTAACTTAAAGATTTTCATCAGCCCAGGAGGTCCGCCTTAACGTCGCTCGAGAACCTGAGGAACGCCTCCACGCTCCTCAGGTTCAGCTCCCTATCAACTCCCTGACGACGTTGTTGATGGTGAAGATCGTGAGGTAACCCTGAAGCCCCAAGGATGAGGAGTTGTAGGGCCCTGACGTCACTTGCAGATTCTCGATCTCCGGCCAGGCAGGCCTCCTCCTCGCTGAGCGGGAGGTCGTGTAGAGGTACCTGACGTGAGTCATGAAGTCACGTTTATGTTCCCGGACCAGCAATTTTACCGTGACCACTCGACCTCCCAGGGTCAGGTCGGCGTAGTAGACTCCGGGGGTATCCCACCGGGAGGTCTTCCTCTAGGGTCCCCTGGGCCGATCCTGAGCCCGTTTGGACTTGAGCCTTGATACCACGTTGTCCGTCACGAGCTTCTCGTACGGTACCGGGGTCGAAGAAGACCCTGGATACCGGAAGCGCTCCTTGAGCACGTCCAACATCGGGCCACGTCGATCTTGATCCTGAACTCGGTGACCCTCACAAATCCAACATCTTCCTCACGGCGTAGGGGAAACCGTGAACGTCCTGCTTGAGGTTTACTATCACGACCGTGCGGAGCTTGGTCCTCTCGAACCTCCCGTGGGTGTGACAGTAGATCCAGTGGTTCTCAGGGGCTCACGTCCTCCCGGAGCGTCGTGGTACACGGTGTCGTCTATGATGACGATCTGACCCTTCACCGGTCTGACAGGATCTCCACGCGTGGTCGAGTTCTCTCAACGCTCCATCAATTTACGTTCCAACCCGAACGACTCGGCCACGTTCCTCACGTTGGCCCTCCGTCAGAACCTTGAGGACTAGCGCCAATTACCTTCCTGCTCCTCCCCTTCCCGCTCACCATTCCCAGCCTCCTGATCTCCCTGACCGGCCTCTCCCTGGCGAACTCGATCTGTCCCTTTCCGCACCCTTTCAGCAGGACGACGTCGAAAAACTTCTCGCCAATACCGGCTTCTTAGTATTACCTCCCTAAGATTCCCATAACTGCTGATGCCTCATAAACATAGCTCTCATCCCCCAAAACTGCGAACCCTGTCAAGGGAGGTCAAGTACCTTGAGCGGACTTAGGACCTGAACGCCTAGTAGCTAAAGGATCCAGCAGCTTCACAACACGGGGGAGCAAACCCGTAATACAGCAGTTATTAGATTCTGCCTTGACTTCAGGGCTACGCAACGAGAAATCCCATAACTGCTGCCGTAATACCTCCTGACCTTCCCACCCTACTCCTCCCTGCTCGAACTTAAGAGTTCGATCACCTCCACTACCCTGCGAGAAGTTGTGGCGAGATTTAGGGAAACTGAGGTTCGACTCTCCTTGCGTACGAAACGAAAATCGTGAGAAAAATTAAACGTATATAAACCTACCTCTCTCTTTCAATGTGTGTAAGAGACCATGCGAACAGGACGACGTAACGCCACCGTGAGGTCCGAGTTCGCATGACAAGTGGAGGGAGTGGTGAGAAATATTTATAAGTTTATCCTCTAGAGTATAAAAGAGAGAATAAAAGTAGATCAGTTTCATCCTCAAAGGAATTGAAAGGCAATGGCGCCCGGAGGGTTTGGCGGTAGCGGAAATGTTTCATCCTCAAAGGAATTGAAAGACAATCATAACGACGTATTTCATAAGGAAGATAACGCATTCGTTTCATCCTCAAAGGAATTGAAAGCTAAGGAGAGCGGATTTACGAGGAGCTACATGGCTAACGACAAGGTTTCATCCTCAAAGGAATTGAAAGGTAGTTAAACCAGCGATATACATAGTTGTTAACGTCGTTTCATCCTCAAAGGAATTGAAAGATAAATTAAATTCGTCATATACATCGACGTAATTGAGTTTCATCCTCAAAGGAATTGAAAGTTTGATTTATTTTTTGGGCTTGGTTTACCTTCATTTTTCACGTTTCATCCTCAAAGGAATTGAAAGATTCTTTATACTGGGCCGTCTCGTACGGGCGACCCAGGAGGTTTCATCCTCAAAGGAATTGAAAGTTTCCATTCTTCATCAGCATTCTCCTCATCGTCCTCCTCTTGTTTCATCCTCAAAGGAATTGAAAGCAGTAGGTATCTCGTCGGTACTGTGATGGCGACAGTTGGTTTCATCCTCAAAGGAATTGAAAGTAAAAAAGTGGCTTGTGTGTGTGTTAAGCGCACAAGGTTTCATCCTCAAAGGAATTGAAAGACCCTTAATGCGGTGTACGATGCCTTCATTGACGCCTTGATTGTTTCATCCTCAAAGGAATTGAAAGTATAAATAGCTACTACTCCATCGTGTGTTCGATAAACCTCGTTTCATCCTCAAAGGAATTGAAAGTTTTCTATGTCGTTGATGACGAGGAATATCAATACGTTATATGTTTCATCCTCAAAGGAATTGAAAGTCTCCTCACTAACCAATTCATCCAGTTGTACCTCGGCTTTGTTTCATCCTCAAAGGAATTGAAAGATCAAAAATGTCACCAATGTCGTCTGGATTATCTTTTATTTGTTTCATCCTCAAAGGAATTGAAAGAGCTTAACGTGACGCGTCGTTAACGTAATTGCAAAACAACTCGTTAGTTTCATCCTCAAAGGAATTGAAAGCTTAGATGTACGTGTTGTTCACAACAACGCATCGGAGTCGCTGGTTTCATCCTCAAAGGAATTGAAAGGAACAAGAGAGTTTTCGGCGTTAAACTTAACTTGCTGACCGTTTCATCCTCAAAGGAATTGAAAGTTTAAAGTTATATCGTCTCCTTGAAAGACTAGTAATGTTTCATCCTCAAAGGAATTGAAAGTGATGCTTTGCCTTATTGTATACGTTTTCAAGAAAGTGTTTCATCCTCAAAGGAATTGAAAGTTAAATATCTCAGCATTTCGTTCACTCCCATGCTATACTGTTTCATCCTCAAAGGAATTGAAAGCCGATGTACCTCACATAATCCATATATAGTATAATTCTCAGGTTTCATCCTCAAAGGAATTGAAAGAGAAAAGACCCCATCGGTTGGTTCCTTCGACAATCGGGTTTGTTTCATCCTCAAAGGAATTGAAAGTCTTCTTCACCCCTGGACTACATCTTGGCCGAATAGCGTTTCATCCTCAAAGGAATTGAAAGCTGTTGTTTTACATTGCTTATTGTGTTTGATAGCATCTTCTACTGCCTTGTTTCATCCTCAAAGGAATTGAAAGCCATTATCCAAAACTGAATAATAATAAATTCTGTCCCCATGTTTCATCCTCAAAGGAATTGAAAGCTTCTTTATTTACCGTCAGCAATTGACCTGTTTTTAAGTTTCATCCTCAAAGGAATTGAAAGCTCGTTCGTAGGGATATCAGTATCGTATCGTCGAACCCTCCGTTTCATCCTCAAAGGAATTGAAAGTTGAAATACAGGAATTGGATACAGGATGCCAGATACCAACTGTTTCATCCTCAAAGGAATTGAAAGCTTCTCCTCTTGGAGAAGGTTTTTGGGTTTGGATCTGATCGCGTTTCATCCTCAAAGGAATTGAAAGCTAGTGGTATGATGACATATTCGTCTTCATTCGGTGATGGCAGTTTCATCCTCAAAGGAATTGAAAGTTAAAAAGGCATTACTCGATAATATAAACTCTTGATGTTTCATCCTCAAAGGAATTGAAAGTTATACTCAGCCCCGCTCTCCATATGTGGTAGTATTGTTTCATCCTCAAAGGAATTGAAAGTCGTAAGGTAGTGGTACAGAGATCTTAGGTACCCACGTTATAAAGTTTCATCCTCAAAGGAATTGAAAGCCTTCTGTTCCCACTCTACCCCTATCATGCTCAGAAAGTTTCATCCTCAAAGGAATTGAAAGTCTGTGCGTTATCAAGTAAAATGAGCCATGCATTAGCTCTATGTTTCATCCTCAAAGGAATTGAAAGGGTACACCGCTTTCAAACATCTGTGTGTTGACTGTGAAAGTGTTTCATCCTCAAAGGAATTGAAAGAGGTCCTCCGTGATGCGGATGAGTCCCAACGTCAGTTTCTCGTTTCATCCTCAAAGGAATTGAAAGCACATAAAGTAGTACTTACTCCGAAAGGCCAAGGAAGTTTCATCCTCAAAGGAATTGAAAGCTTCCTGAGCGTTTTCCTCTTCCCCCCCTAGGAGATTTTTGTTTCATCCTCAAAGGAATTGAAAGTTTCATATTGCTCATACCGTGTGGGGATAATCCTCACGGTTAGTTTCATCCTCAAAGGAATTGAAAGTGCATTACTTGTTCCGGGTGTACACTAAGCTCATTGCGTTTCATCCTCAAAGGAATTGAAAGAGGTATGGGTACTGATGTTTTTGGCATTCGATTGGAATGCTGTTTCATCCTCAAAGGAATTGAAAGTTTCCCAGTCTCCAACTTCAGTTCCTTTGATACCTTGTGTTTCATCCTCAAAGGAACTGAAAGTCACTATGAGCACCATTACGTTCTTTTGCCGAATGTAGTTTCATCCTCAAAGAGATTGAAAGATATCTCAGCGTCAAACTCCTCATCGTATGTATCATCGTTTCATCCTGAAAGGAACTGAAAGACTGTCCAGTTTCCTAGCTCGATCTGTCCCTTTCCGTGGGGCGACGTTGAGTTTCATCCTCAAAGGAACTGAAAGATAAACGTCGTTAAGTACGCCTCGCCAAACTTTTTTAATTTCGCAGCTGTGTAGAACCCGTGTGCGGGACTTGGAAACTCAGTCTCCAGTTCGAGGACGACGTCACCTCGTTGAGGGCCCTCTCCGACCTCGTGGCTGAGGAGTTCCCCATGGAGGAGGTGGCTGAAGTGTTCCTCTCCAAGTTGAGGGCTCTCATGGATGACCCGACTCAACTGGCGAAGAACAAGGTGGGGGGGATCAAGGACACGGATGGGAGGCCCCTCTTTTACGTGAAGATAACGTCGAAGAAGGGTTTAATGTTCAGCTACGACTCCGAGACTTGTACCGTCTTCATTTGGAGGTTCGGGAACTCGATGACCTGAGTTTCCTCAGCACCAGAGACCTCAACTGTTCGAGCTCTTGAGGGTCCTCCAGAACCAGGAAGTAGTGCCTCCCTTTTCTCCCGGACTTCATGCTAAGTGAAGGGGAGGAGGGGCTTTTAAAAGTGAGGGGCCTCCAGATAGGGGTATGTACAACAACTTTGATGGGTGTTGAGGTTGTAACGCAGGCTCATATAACGAGCACTGAGTTACAAGGACCATTACCACTATACTCGATGAGCAATGTGAGGAGGAAGGTATCCAATGAGACCTGGGCTGAATAGGGCAATTTACCAAGGTTTTGGACGTATGTGAGGAAGAAGGTATCCAATGAAGTTCCCCATGTCCTTGAAGGGAGTTAGTCCCGTAGAAGGCGTGGGGAGGAAATAAGGGGTATGAGGACGAGAGGTTAAATACAACAGCAGTTGTGGGAATCTTAGGGAGGTAATACGGGAAAGTCGGTATTGTGAGAAGTTTTTCGACGTCGTCCCGCTGAAAAGGTGCGGAAGGACTGATCGAGTTCGCTAGGGAGAGGCCGGTCAGGGAGGTAAACAGGCTGGGCGTGGTCAGGGGGAACGGGAGGAGCAGGAAGGTTAATTGACACTGATCCTCATGGTCCTGGTAGGTGGGAGGGCCAGCGTGAGGAACAGGGCAGAGACGTTCGGGTTGGAACGTGAACTGCTGGAGGCGTTGGGAGAACTCGACTACGCGTGGAGGTCAGACTTTGAAGGGTCAGGTCGTCATCGTGGACGACACCGTGTACCACGACGCTCCAGGGGGACGTGAGCCCCCGAGAACCACCGGACCTACTGCCACACCCACGGGAGGTTCGAGAGGGCCAAGCTCCTCACGGTCGTGATAGTGGACCTCTCCACGGGCAGGACGTTCACGGTGGGAGCCTTCCCCTACGCCGTGAGGAAGATGTTGAATTTGCCAGGGTCAACGAGTTCAAGACCAAGATAGACTTGGCCAGATGTTGGACGTGCTCAAGGGGCCCTTCCGGTGGCCAGGGTCGTCTTCGACTCCAGAACTGTCCGAGAAGCTCGTGAGGGACAACATGATGTCAAGGCTCAGGTCCAACCGAGCTCAGGGTCGAGTCGGCCCAGGGGACCCTCGAGGAGGTGGAGGGACACCTCCCAGTGGGATACCCCCCGGAGTCTACTACGCCGACCTGACCCTGGGAGGCCGAGCCATTACGGTGAAGTTGTTAGTCCGGGAACATAAACGTGACTCCGGGACACAGGCCAGGTACCTCTACACGACCGACCTCTCGCTCAGCGAGGAAGTCGAGGAGGCCTGCCTGGCCGGAGATCGAGGACCTCCAAGGGACGTCAAGGCCCTTGGACTCCTCATCCTGGAGGAGGGAGAGGCTTCAGGGCTACCTCTCGACCTTCACCATCAACAACGTCGTCAGGGAGCTGTAGGGGAGCTAGACCTGAGGAGCGTGGAGGTGTTCCTCATGTTCTCGAGCGTCGTCTAAGCTCACCACCTGGGCTGATGAAAATCTTTAAGTTACGTTAAAGTCCCATAACTGCTGTAAGCTAAAACTCCTCCTAATATTCGACAAGCGTAAACACTTAATTTAGGAGAGAATAGGTTTTATTGTCGCTATAACTAGTGTATCTTATGCAGGAACCTTACAAGAGCTTATTAGAAAAGCTTACTAAGCTTCTTCAGGAGGAGTTTCAAGATAAGCTCATTTCCGTAGTACTTTACGGTAGTGTCGCAAGGGGAGATAATAGAAAGGACAGTGATGTAGATTTACTACTTGTTATAAAAGATTTGCCTAAAACTATAACTGAGAGGGTAATCCTTTTTGATAAGGTTGAAAGAAAGCTTGACGATTATGTTATGAGGCTCATGGACGATGGATATTATATTACTCTCTCTCCTGTTCTCAAAACTCCCGAAGAGGCTATGAGGTTTTCTCCCATTTATATGGACATGACCGAGGATGCAATAATTCTTCATGACGAGAATGGATTCTTTAGGAAAGTTCTGGAAAAAACTAAGAAGAGACTGAAGGAATTAGGCTTCGAGAGAGTTTGGCTATCTAAAAAGTCTTGGTATTGGAGAAAGAGGAATTACAAATTTGGAGAAATAATCGACTTCGGTGACGTGCTTGAATAATGAGGATTTAGCTAAATCATATGTTAGACAAGCAGGGGAAAGGGGGCGATTCAGGGCTCCTTTGCAAATTGTAATATCTCTGTTGATTTGGACTTATTCAATGGAGGAATTATTGAATATATTTGATCATATCACGAAGAAATAAGGAACCTTGTAATATTATTACAAGAGCGAGATAACAGGTCGAGAGGTTGTAGTTGAGGGCTATGGCCTGGGCGATCTGGAGTATCCTCCAGGGAGAGTGGCACTTCCCGAACCTCCTCCTCTCCAGGAGGGAGTTGAAGGACTCGGCCAGGTTGTTCGACCTGAGGAGGGGCCAGAGCTCCCTGGGGGCGAGGAGGTAGGAGAGGAGGGGAGAGC
>NZ_JH597761.1:227236-296559 GCF_000243315.1 Metallosphaera yellowstonensis MK1
AGTAAATAGAAGAATCTTTAAAGAGTTAGGCGAGTTTGATAAGGATTTTTTTACGGCTATGGCGATACTGATTTTTCGTTTAGGGCTTTAAAGAGGGGTTATAAGGTAGTTTTTCCCTGCTACGGTAATTCATCATGAGCATGGTTCGTTTTCTAAGGATTTGAGAAGTAGGGAAATAAGGCTAACGTATTTTCTTGAGAGTAGAAGGCTTTATTTCCTCTTAAAGAACTTCAGTAGGGGGTATTTGTTTAGGAAAATGCCTAAAGTCCTTTTCTACTTCTTCGGTTCAATGCTCATGGACTTAGTTAAGAGGAGGAAGACTTATTTGTTTAAAGCCAGGGTTAAGGCATTACTTTGGGTTATATCCAAATTACCAGAAATTTACAGAAAGAGGAAGAATGAAATTTTCATTAATGAGGAAGAATTAATCAGAAGGAGTTTAATAGTAAAACACCAATTAAAAATATAAAAACACTAATTTCGTGTAGACAAGATTATTCCTTATCTAAACACTCTAGGTTTTATTTATTTAATTTTATCACACCATAACAACCCTTGTTCTTCCTTAGAGACCCAAGGTGCTAATGAAGTTAATTCACAGTGGAAGTCTTTAGATAATTTATCTATTAATTTTGTATATTCAATACCGGTAAACTTTGCATGGTGTTCCATAAGTAATTTCTCAAACATCCTAACGTGCTCATAATCATTTAATATTACATCAAACTCACAACCTTCACAGTCCATTTTGAGAAGATATGGCTCAGTAATTTGTTTCATAACCTCAGTTAAGGTTACTATAGGAACCTCACAATCTCCATTAGACTTTAAAGTAGAAAAACCGTTTGACATAAGCGTTGACATATTACAAGGTACTTTAAGCTTTCCACGCTTAGAGCCTATAGCAGCATTTATTAAAAATATTTTGCCCTCTAAGTGGTTAAGCTTGACATTCTCTATAGCTCGAGCGTACACGTTAGGTAAAGGCTCAACGCCTACAACTTTCCTAGCTCCTTTTAATGCAAAATAGATTGATGAGTCACCAACATTAGCACCTATGTCAATAACCTCTTTATTTAAAACATTTATATTTCCATATACATTTTCCTCAAAGACTTCCAAAACGGAATAACTTATATATTTAAATTTTACAGAACCATTTTCCATATACATTTTCCTCAAAGACTTCCAAAACGGAATAACTTATATATTTAAATTTTACAGAACCATCGTTTTTCTCTATTATGCCGTCCTCATATTTCCATCCTCTTTTTATAAAAGAGTATAAAAGTCCAAATCCTTCGTGTAAAATCTCGGGCGATTCAGGGCTCCATTGCGATTTCTATTTGTTTCTATAGAATGAAAGTGACTTAATTGATCCTACATCAGTAACACTAAAAAGGGGACGAGCGCTAGGTGGGCGATTCAGGGCTCCTTTGCAAATTGTAATATCTCTGTTGATTTGGACTTATTCAATGGAGGAATTATTGAATATATTTGACCATTTTACGAAGAAATAAGGGATCCTGTAATATTATTACAATGATGAGATAACAGGTCGAGAGGTTGTAGTTGAGGGCTATGGCCCGGGCGATCTGGAGTATCCTCCAGGGGGAGTGGCACTTCCCGAACCTCCTCCTCTCCAGGAGGGAGTTGAAGGACTCGGCCAGGTTGTTTGACCTGAGGAGGGACCAGAGCTCCCTGGGGGCGAGGAGGTAGGAGAGGAGGGGAGAGCCACGGGTGGGGACGGACTCGGCGAGGGAGAGGAGGAGGTCCAGCAAGACCCTCACCCTCCTGCTTCGTTTGAGGTGGACCAGGCAGGTCTGCCTCGCGACCTTGATCCCGGAGCGGGAGATGGCCGTGTCTAGGGCCTTCACCCCGTCGGCTACGACCAGGGTGAGGTTGTACCTCCTCCACAGCCTCACCGGGAGGTCCCAGTAGCTCACGACGTCCTCCTCCCCGGTCAGGACCACGTCAAGCACGGCCCTCACACCGTGGTCAGTGAGTCCCAGCCCTAATAAGAGGACCCCCCTCCTCCCTCCCCTCAACTTCACGTACTTCCCGTCCACGACCACGTACTTGAAGTCCCCCCTCACCTCCAGCTCCTGGGTCCAGAGCTTGGCGTTCAACTTCCCTCCCAACACGGAGTAGAGCAGGAGGAGGGCCCTGAGCACCAGCCTCTCCTCCCTGAGCAACTCCTCCTCCACCCTCGTCCTCACCCTCTCTCCTCCCCTGTACATCACGGGCAACCTCACCGTGACCCACTCCAGCCCGTACACTACCCTCCTCCCCCGCGGTAGACCCAAAATCGTATTATGAAAAATAATTCTGGCAGTATAATATCGACTCATGGCAGATAACAGGATTTATAAGGGTATTAAGAATTCAGTTGAAGAAAGGTTTAAGGTGAGGGAGATGTGGTATTACCACGTGAGTAAGCGAGATGATAATACACTATCTCCCTCACCAAAACAACGTTCAACAAATAGGATATAAATTACTTTCCATGCTGAACTTCAAGGGAAAGAGAGGGGAAGAGGTGGCGAGAACCCTCATCTCAGCGTGTTTATGGAACGATTCGGTGGAAAGTAAGTCGAGGGCGTACGGCGTGTCCCCACAGACCGTGAGGAATTACGTGGAGGAGCAAGGGGTGGAAGTGGTGGAAAAGCTGTTGGAACAAGTGAGGAAGATATCCTTGGAGACGCTGAAGGGAGTCAAGGAGATAGACGTCTCAATAGACTGGACGACCAAGACCTGGTACGGGAGACCGGTGGGAGGGGCTCGGGAGTTCGGAGGAGGGAAACTCTTGGAACTACGCAACTGCGACGACAAAGTTTGACGGGAAAGTGCTCCTACTAGCTTTCATCACACTAGTCAAGGGCAGCAGTTATGGGACTTTCCCTTAAATATCGCCCTGTAATCGAGGCAAAATCTAATAGCTGCTGTCAAGGGGATGACCAAGGATGAGGTCGTGAAGGCCCTCGTGGAGCAAGTCGTCGCCATGGGGTTCAAGGTAAGGTTGATGACTCTCGACGCTGGTTTCTACACTGTAGACGTGCTCAACTTCGTTTCGCAGTTCAAGTACGTAATTGCCGTCCCTGTTGGTGATGTTAAGGTCTACCAGGAGTTCGACGGCGAGTACGAGACGAACAGTAAGAGGCACAGGAAGGACGAGCAGGTCAAGTTCAGGCTCCTCGTGTACAGCAAGGAGAAGGTCAGGAGAAAGAAGAGGACTCTAGTTTACTTCGCTAGGGCGACTAATCTAAACCTACCGAAGGGGGAGGTGTTGGACTTGTACAACAAGGTGAGGGGTCCCATAGAGACCTCTTACCGGAACATCAAGGCCTTTCTCCCATTCACCAGTTCCACCAAGTTCGTCTTCCGCACGTTGATCTTCGTGCTGGCAATCGTACTCTACTCCCTGTACACCGTGTTCAAGGGGGAGGTGAGGAGGGAGCAGTTCAGGTTACTCCTAATACTCTTGTTTTCTGATGATTTATTCTATCTAAGAGATTTTCTACTTAAATCAGTAGAACCGCTTATTAATAATATAGATTTATTTTCAAGGAGGTGATTTTGGGTCTACCGGTGAGGGTGGGGTAGATCACTATAGGGAAAAATTTAAAATTTGCCAAAACATTTGTTACTTATGAGTCAGCAGAAATATGGTTATCTTATAGATTACGTTAACTATGTGGAATATATAACTATTATGCAGCACATGAACTTTAGTACTTTTTGTAAATATGAAGATATTTATTATTGTGATGCAGATAGTGGAATACGTTTCTGGCAAAACGTAGAAAAAAGGATCTTTGTACAACTTCTAACTAGTGATGAAATAGCTTACCTCAGTGGTGATAATCCTCAAAAGATCAATTATTTCTTTAATAGTGCCCCAGAACAGATTATAAGGCAAAAGTGTCAACAATTTGCTAATACTATGGATGATATTAAAAATAACTTAATGAAGTATGAACTAGATAACTACAAGGAGTTGAAAAAGGCTTACATAGAGTTTATTAGATCCATGATCGATAAAAAATTAAGTGCTGCTACTTCTACGAGCCAAATAATGAACATTAAGCAGGCGTTAAGTCAGCTCTTAACCTTTGTTAAAATGAAGCAGGACGCTTTTAATGTTGTGAGATTTACAACTGATGTTGGAACTATATTTGTTTTAGATAAAGATCTAAAGCCAGGAGTACCAAAGCCTGACAGTTGGAGATATACAATAAGAGGTGTATCTATCATATTCGAGTGCAATATTAATGGAAAGGAAGAGTTTATGTATGCTTTTCCTGCTCCCATGTTTACTGATGACTTCGTAAACTTACTACAGGGATTCCTAAACAAAACCAGTTCCACTGGAGTCAATCAGACTATTCCTTCAGTCCCACAGCCCCTACTTCCAGTTGTTTGCTCCTCAGAAGACATTAAGAAAACCTTTCCAAATGTTAGAGATCCCTTAGAGGCGGCTACTGCTTATGCTTTTAAGCTTCTAGGCTTCAACGTCAGTACTAACGTATATGAAGAAAATAGGGCAGGACAAGACGTGGAGATAGACGTAAAGGCCATTAAAGGAGGTCTTGAGATCTACGCTTCTTGCAAGAACTTAGATAGTCCTGTAGATAGACCAACAGTTGAACAGGAAGTAGGCAGAGTTAACAGCCTAAAGAAGCTTCCGCATTTGAAAGTTCTGGTAGTCTCATCTCTAAACGATCAAGCTAGGGAAACAGCTAAGAGCGAGGGATTCCTTCTAGTTGAGCTTAATAGGAAAGTGACAATTAAAGACTTAGATAATGCTTGTATAGAGATTAGTAAGCAATTAAGAGGATATTTTGAGACTTTAGCGCCACCCGAGCTTGTTTCTGCCTATACAGCCTTACAAGAAGCGTTGAATTCCTTAAAGGAGGTAGAGGAGGGACTTAAGAAAGCAATAACAGCTCTGCAGAAGGCTAGCAACAAGGAGTGAAAGCAGAACCTAGAATGTTTTCGATAATCCCACAACTGGAAAAGCAAGATCGAAATTAACCCCGCAATACTTAAAAATGTTTAATGCCATTTCGATTAAGATGAGGCTCATTCCAATTCTTTTTCTCGATTTCTCCATATCTCCAATAGTATCAATAGCCTTTGTATATCAATTCAATCTACAGGGAACGACACTTCCCCCCAACTATTCCGAGTATATCAAAGTGAACATTGTTAAAGGGCAAGCGTACATATTTAACATCAGCAGTTATGGGACTTTAACGTAACTTGAAGTTTTTCATCAGCCCCGGCGATCCGCCTAAATGACGCTCGGGAACATGAGGAACGCCTCCACGCTCCTCAGGTTCAGCTCCCCCACCAGCTCCCTGACGACGTTGGTCATGATGGTGAAGATCGTGAGGTAGCCCTGGAGCCTCTCCCTCCTCCAGGATGAGGAGTCCTCCAGCCCAGGGCCTTGACGTCCCTTGGAGTTCCTCGATCTCCCACCTCATCCTCCAGGCCTCCTCGATCTCCTCGCTGAGCGAGAGGTCGGTCGTGTAGAGGTACCTGGCCTGTGTCCCAGAGTCACGTTTACGTTCCCGGACTAGCAACTTCACCGTAATCGCTCGGCCTCCCAGGGTCAGGTCGGCGTAGTAGACTCCAGGTTATCCCACTGGGAGGTGCCCCTCCTCGAGGGTCCCCTGCGCCGACTCTGAGCTCGGTTGGACTTGAGCTCAGACACCACGTTGTCCGTCACGAGCTTCTCGGACAGTACGGGAGTCGAAGACGACCCTGGCCACCGGAAGGGCCCCTTGAGCACGTCCAACATCTGGCCACGTTGATCTTGGTCTTGAACTCGGTGACCATCCTAAATCAACATCTTCCTCACGGCGTGGGGAAACCGTGAACGTCCTGCTTGAGGTCCACTATCACAACCGTGAGGAGCTTGGCCCTCTCGAACCTCCCGCGGGTGTGAGAGTAGATCCAGTGGTTCTCAGGGGCTCACGTCCTCCCGGAGCGTCGTGGTCCACGGTGTCGTCCACGATGACGATCTGACCCTTCACCAGTCTGACAGGGCCTCCAGTCTTCACGCGTAGTCGAGTTCTCCCAACCCCTCCAGTAGGTTTGCGTAGTCCAACCCGAACGTCTCGGCCGTGTTCCTCACGCTGACCCTCCCACCTACCAGGACCATCAGGACAAGTGCCAGTTAACCTTCCTGCTCCTCCCGTTCCTCCCGACCACTCCCAGAGCCTGTTTACCGCCTTGACCAGCCTCTCCCTAGTGAGTTCGATCATTCCCTATCCGTTAAGCTTCTTTTCAGGGGGACGTCGTCGAAAAACTTCTCACAATACCAAGTTCCTAGTATTACCTCCCTAAGATTCCCATAACTGCTGTAATTTAGATTCTTCGCTTATTGAGGAAGTTAAGAAAATAGAAGATAAGCTAAAATTGCACTCTTCAAAGCTATTAGAATAGCTATTAGAGAAAATGTGATCATGTATAATAATTGGGCGTTAATTTAATAGGCTCAGATAAGTTTATCTCAAGTTAACCAAAGTCTCTCTATTTCTTTAATTCGATCAAAATCCTTATCTTCACTTATAATTTTACTGATTGAGTTGTTTAACATTATGGAGACGTGAAACGCGTCAGAGGGCTTTAGGTTATATTGTAGCATTATCTCTTTTGCTTTATCATAATCTTCTTTTCTTATAGGAAGGATTAGAGAATTGGGTAAAACAACTTCATCTAGAAAACTTATTGTATCATTAAAGTTGACGTTATATTTCTTCTTTGAAATATAAATTACTTCATCTATAACTAATGAGTCTAAAGCTAATTGATCTTCTTGTAATACTTTAATATAAAAATTTTCTACTTTTTTAACATCTAAATTCAAGTATATGATAAAGTTTGCATCAAGAAAAATCATCGAACTCCTCCTCAAGGCTTGAGTAAAGTAAGTCTCCTAATTTAGCGCTCTTTGCATAAGAGGATATTTTAGCATGATGTTCTTCTAGTCTTTTTAAGATCTCATGGATGTCAACCTTCCTTTCAGGTTCAAGGATAATTTTACCGTCATAGACGTTAAGAATGAGCTTGTCACCTTCTTTTATGCCTAGAAGATCTCTAATGCCCTTAGGAATAATTACGTAACCTTTCTTTCCAACTTCCACCTTTATAGTCAAGCTAGTTTCACTGTAGTTAAACTAGCTAAACCAATATTTAAATATCGCAGCACCACGAATATTTAACTACTCCCAGCCTGTTGATCTCCCTGACCGGTCTCTCCCCAGCGAACCCCATGAATCCTTCCGCACCTTTTCAGCGGGACGACGTCGAGGAACTTCTTGCCAACACCGACTCTTCATATTACCTCCCTAGGATTCCCATAACCACTGTTTATTTAACTCCTCGAATAAATATAGCACATGGCCAAAGTACACGTCAGTGCTGTAGGAACTTCCCTATTAAAGAACTCTCTGAGCGACGGGAGGGTAAAGGAAGAGGTTGATAGATTGGGCCTAGGGGACTGGGATAGGCTTAAGTTTGATGACGATAGGCAAAATAAAATAGGGAGCAATTTTAACCGTCTTGAACCTCTCTTACTCAACTACTTGAAAGGTAAAGGAAAGGTAGCTTGTGCTGAACTGGATTCCTTGTTCTCAGCTCTTAAAAAATTAGAGCATGATAAGAAAAAAGAGGAAGTCCACGTATTTCTTTACGCAACGAACACTTGGAATTCTAGGCTTGCTGGGGAGGTGATTAAGAGCTACTTAGATGAGGAAGGAATAAGGTCTGAGCTAGCTATCGTAAAGACAATTTCATCTGAGGAGACCTTCTATGAGGGCATTGAGGATCTCTTTGATAAAGTTATTTACAAGATACTAAAATTTAAGGAGGAAGGAAACGAAGTTTACATTAACGCTACTCCAGGCTTTAAACCCGAAACAGCCTTCCTCACGTTAGCTGGCCTTTTGGCGGGGGCAGACTTAATTTACTATAAATACCAAGAGTTCAACGACGTGGTCATACTCCCTTCGCCTCCAATCATTTTTAGCCCTAGATATCTGGAATGGTTAATCAGGTTCGCCAATTGCGGTTACACTCTCTCTGAGAAGAGGGCTGAAGAGTTGGGAATACCGGTAAAAGTCCTTGAGACTAAAAACCTAGTTGAGAGAAAGGGTGAGGACGCGTACAGACTAAAGGGCTGGGTTAGGAAAATGTTAGGGCTTTACTTACCTTTAGCCGCTCCGAGCTCTCAGTATAAGGTTATTGTAGAGGGCGAGGAAGAGAAGGTATTTAACGACGAGAGGGAGGCCTACGAGTACATGGAGGCAAAGAGGAGGGAAGGTAAGAGGGTAAGAGTTGAAGTTCCGGATAAGGTGTATTTCCTTGGAACTTGAGCTGGAAATTGAGGGTATAAAGGTTCTGGCTAAAGTTGATACTGGTTTTGACGGAGATGTGATAGTTATCAAGAGGGTTTTTGACTCCATCCCTTGCGATCCTTCTCAAGGACCCAGAGTGTGTACTGCCACCTTGGAATGTTATTCTACTTTTGTTAAACTTGCTAGCGTTAGATACTTAGGAAGAGAGATTATAGCTACAGTCCTTAACTCGCCAGTAATTGAGAAGAACATAGTAGGGGAAGGATTTTTGAGGAAAATGAAGGCGATAATTGACTACAAGGATAACGATATAAGAGATCCTTAGAACTGGGGGGATTCAAGACTCCATCGCGACTTCTATTTGTTCCTTAAAACGAAAGTGACTTAATTGATCCTTCATCAGTACACGAAAAGGGGACGAACGCTAGGTCATACCGTGAGGTGCCCAATCACGTGGTGACCGCGCTCCTCCTTGAGGTAGTTGGGGAGGACGCGCCGTTAAACGAATGAGATGGAGAGGAGGGCCCTGGAGGAGAGGAGCAATAGTTGTGGGACTTTCCCTTAAATATCGCCCTGTAATAAAGGTAAAAACTGATAACTGCTGTAATAATGTTACAAGAACCCTTATTTCTTTGCGAAATGATCAAATATATTCAGTAATTCCTCCATTGAATAAGTCCAAATCAACAGAGATATTACAATTCGCAAAGGAGCCCTGAATAGCCCCATCATACTATAATCTCTTTCATCACCTCAAATATTCTAACTAAAACCCAGTTTACAGCAGTTATGGGATTTCTCGTTAGGTTCGGCCTTGAAGTCAAGGCAAAATCTAATAACTGCTGCCAGTTTATAAATTTTTTAACTATCTTGCTGTAAAGAACAGTTAATAACATAGCAATTGTAATATAAATAAAAAATGGAAGTAATTAAGTTTAGAGATTTAATAAAGCGTTTTGTATGTAATCCTTAAGCTTGAACTGGAATGTATAGGCGTTTATGAAAGTAATTCCGTTTATTGTCATTTTAGGGGCCACTGAATTTTCATGGAGATGCCCGTAAATGTAGTAGACTATCTTTTTGTTAGAATTAAAGATTATATTAGATAAGTCTTGCCCATCATAAGCGTTAAAGAATGAATGTTCTTTCATGAAATCCTTAAGTGGTGCGTGATGTGTGACTATTATGGTTCGCCTCCCCCTCATGTTCCCTTCTATCTTCTCTTTATTTATCTTAGCGAAACTTCTTGATTCGAGCTTTGTATATATACAGTCGTTATGCCAACTAGGGCATGAACACCCACGCGTGGTATTAAGATAAATGCAATTACTCTTTATGTACTCCTTACTAAACCCGTAGGGATTACAGTTTTCATAATCGAAATCGGTATAACCGGGGGCAAAAGAATAATCGTACCAACCTACATTGCCAACAACATCGTAATCCCCTAACTCTACCCTATTTATAGTATCTAATAGTTCTACGTTATATTTTTCACTTAGCTTGTTTATTCTTTCTATCTTACTAATGCTGTCTATGTCTCTCTCGTGTATCCATAAGTCATGGTTTCCTAAAACTGTAATTACTCTCATTTTCTGATTAGCTTTCTTTAACTTTATGAAAAGTTTTTCAATATCTCCCAGCTTTCCATCTACACTCAGATCTCCAGAAATTATAAGTGCGTCAGGTTTTACTTGTTTTATTCCCTCTAACATTGTAGCTAAGTAAGGTGATGGCATGTGGATATCTGTCGCTACAAGTATTCTAGTCATTATTCATAAATAGTATTATCTAGCTTTTAAATAATTGATGGTTCTTCGGTTAGTGTCGTCATTGACCTACAAATTCTGGAATTAATTTTCTCTCCCACAGCAGTTATGGGAATCTTAGGGAGGTAATACGAAGAAGTCGGTATTGTGGGAAGTTTTCGACGTCTTCCTGCTGAAAAGGTGCGGAAAGGGACAGATCGAGTTCGCTAGGGAGAGGCTGGTCAGGAAGGTTAACAGGCTGGGAGTGGTCGGGAGGAACGGGAGGAGCAGGAAGGTTAACTGGCGCTAGTCCTCATGGTCCTGGTAGGTGGGAGGGCCAGAGTGAGGAACGCGGCCGAGACGTTCGGGTTGGACTACGCAAACCTGCTGGAGGCGTTGGGAGAACTCGACTACGCGTGAAGACTGGAGGCCCTGTCAGACTGGTGAAGGGTCAGGTCGTCATCATAGACGACACCGTGGACCATAACGCTCCAGGGGGAAGGACGTGAGCCCCTGAGAACTACTGGACCTACTGCCACACCCACGGGATGTTCGAGAGGGCCAGGCTCCTCACGGTCGCCGTAGTGGACCTCAAGCAGGACGTTCACGGTTTCCCCCACGCCGTGAGGAAGATGTTGATTTAGGATGGTCACCGAGTTCAAGACCAAGATCAACGTGGCCAGATGTTGGACGTGCTCAAGGGGCGCTTCCGCGTGTCCAGGGTCGTCTTCGACTCCCGTACTGTCCAAGAAGCTCGTGACGGACAACGTGGTGTCTGAGCTCAAGTCCTATCGAGCTCAGGGTCTGCCCAGGGACCCTCGAGGAGGGGCACCTCCCAGTGGGATAACCTGGAGTCTACTACGCCGACCTGACCCTGGGAGGCCGACCCATTACGGTGAAGCTGTGTGGGAGATCGAGGACCTCCAAGGGACGTCAAGGCCCTGGGACTCCTCATCCTGGAGGAGGGAGAGGCTTCAGGGCTACCTCACGATCTTCACCATCAACAACGTCGTCAGGGAGATGGTGGGGGAGCTGGACCTGAGGAGCGTGGAGGCGTTCCTCAAGTTCTAGAACGTCATTTAGGTGGACCACCCAGGCTGATGAAAATCTTTAAGTTACGTTAAAGTCCCATAACTGCTATACATTAAATCGTTTCCTTGACCTTTAGAGTCTAAGGAAGCATAGTTATTTCATAGAAGCTTAAACTAACTCCAAAGCTAGTTCATGATAAAATATTAAGGGGTTATTCAAGTAATTAATCATGGCATCACAAGGGAAATGCATGTTATGTGAAAAAGAAATTACTACTTCTACAGCTTTAACACATTACAAATCATGTGATAAGGCTAAAGAAATATTGAATGGAAAAATAGATGGATATATAATAAATGTGAAGGATAAAAACATTCCTGATTATTGGCTTTACATAGCAGTACCATCATCTTTTACATTAGAAGATTTAGATGATTTCCTTAGAGATATTTGGGTTGAGTGTTGCGATCATTTGAGCGAATTCGTGATTAAAGGTGCCCATTACGGTTCTTCGAATGCTATAGAGGCCAGTAGAGAACTACCTTTTGGACCCCGCTTATTATCGGCAAAAAAGAAACTTTCCAATATTTTATCTAAGGGACTCAAATTCGATTATATATATGATTTTGGTAGTAGTACAGAACTTATATTGACAGTAAAAGATAATGTTAAGTTAAAGGACGATCATATATATGTTTTAGGAAGAAATGATAGACCAGATCGCAAATGTGTTAAGTGCGGTAAACCTGCTGAGTACATTTGTTATGAATGTTTAGTCGATGCAGGTGAATTGGAATCTTCGACTTATTGTAAAGAATGTTTAATGACGCATGAACACGCTGACGAAGATGCTGGATTCATTCCTAACTCTCCAAGAGTTGGAGTTTGCGGTTACACTGGTGATGAGGATATGGAGAAGCTAAAGCTATGGCCTATTGAGTCCAATGAATCACTTCGTCTATCTTAAATATTATTACTTTCCGCAGTTTTTTATCTTATCCTTATTTCTTTTATGCTGTAAAAGAATAAGAGCTTTAAGGAATCAGTGATGTGTCGGGCGATTCAGGGCTCCTTTGCAAATTGTAATATCTCTGTTGATTTGGACTTATTCAATTAAGGAGTTACTGAATATACTTGATTATTTCACGAAGAAATAAGAGTTCCTATAATATTATCAGGATGAGATAACAGGTCGAGAGGTTGTAGTTAAGGGCTATGGCCCGGGCGATCCTCCAGGGGGAGTGGCACTCACAGAACTCTCCGGGAGGGAGTTGAAGGGTTGGTCGGGTTGTTTGAGGAGGGGCCTCCCTGGGGGCAAAGAGGTAGGAGAGGAGGGGAGAGCCCCGGGTGGGGCAGGGAGAGGAGGAGGTCCAGCGTGTCCCTCATCCTCCTGCTTCGTTTGAGGTGGACCAGGCAGGTCTGCCTCGCGACCTGGATCCAGGAGCGGGAGATGGCCTTCACGGCCTTCACACCGTCAGCTACAACGAGGGTGAGGTTGTACCTCCTCCACAGCCTCACCGGAGGTTTCAGTAGCTCACGACGTCCTCTTCCCCGGTCAGGACCACGTCAGGCACGGCTTCACACCGTCCTCCGTGAGTCCCAACGCGATCGGGAGCACCCCTTCCTTCCTCCCCTCAACTTTACGTACTTCCCGTCCACGATCACGTACTTGAAGTCCCCCTCACCTTAGCTCCTGGGTCCAGAGCTTGGCGTTCCCAACACGGGCAGGAGGGGGGACCTGAGCACCAGCCCCTCCTCCCTGAGCAACTCCTCCACTCCAGTCCTCACCCTCTCCCCTGTACAGCACGGGCAACCTCACCGTGACCCGCTCCAGCCCGTACACGACCCCCCGGAGGGAGACCTTGAACCCCTTCAAGAACCTGTACCTGGCGTAACCCCTCCTCCTCACCTCCTTCCCCCTGGCGTACCTGGGGGAGGTCCTCTCCGCCTCCTCCAGGGCCCTCCTCTCGATCTCAGCCACCGTTTCATTTAATAGCGCGTCCTTCCCAAGTAACTCGGGGACGAGCGAGGTCACCACGTGATTGAATGAGTGTCTCATGGTATGACCTAGCGCTCGTCACCTTTTTAGTGTTACTGATGTAGGATCAATTAAGTCACTTTCATTCTATAGAAACAAATAGAAATCGCAATGGAGCCCTGAATCGCCCTGCAAGAACAAGATCCGAATATATTGGATCATAGCTCCCAAGTAAGTTAAATAGCTTATTTCTCTTTTCTATAATTATATTAGTATCAACGAGTACTTTCAATTTCACCACTACTTAGAAAGCCAATACAGTTGTTGTGAGAGGTGCTCCTTGTATTTATCCATCGTGAACTCTCCACATACTGGAATAATTTCTTCCCCTAAGCCGTTAATCAGAGTCAATGAAAGAACAACGTACTCTACTCTCTTTACCAATCCACAGTCGCTTAAATAAAGGATCTTTGTCTCTCGGTCTACAGGAGTTAGGTTATGCTTTGTTTCTATTTTATATTCCCAACCAAGGTCTTTCATCACTTCTTCCAGGTCTAATGACTTAACGTCAGGTAAAACTATCTCCTCTAAGTCGGAGTCCCTCACGTATTTCAACCAGTCCTCGAATGTAGTAAAATATATTGGATTCCCTTCATTATCACAATCTATACGCAACACACTGAAAGGTGGAGCATATACACTACTAATAGGATATGAAGATTGTAAATATGTAGTAGCCATTAATAATATATGATGTAGTATTTCAGTTGTAGATCTTAAAGACTCTATCTCGCGCAACTTTTCTCTAGTCAAGCTTAAGCTAATTTTTCATCACCTCTTACTATCTTCTCTATCTCATTTATTAGACTTTTTAATTACATCTACGCTTACTTGCCTATTCCTATAAATTATTTCGACTAAGGATTTCCTCGAGTCGAGAACATAAGGCAAAACATATATTGACGATAAGTATTCTGACTCTCTTAAGTCGCCTTCGTTACTATAGTCCAATAACACGTAGCCTGCCTTTTTATATTTAGATAATCCGCGTAATTCTACGTCCAAGACGTAAATTAACATAACCTCAATTAAATAGTCTATATTTAACAATTTTCCTAGCTCAGATAACTTCAAAATAGCGTCCTCAACTTTCTCATCAGTAGTTTTACCTAATGCTGCCTGCAAAATAATTTTCTTCTCTATAAAGGAAACCTCATATTATATCAGTAATTGCAAGTCATCATAAGTTACGGTAGTAAGAAGGGAAGAAGGAACAGGGACATTAGGATACAACGACTCACTTACAGAAATTAAAGGCAATTTTAGGTCTACTTTATCATTAGACAGTACCTTCAAAATCGCATCCTTACTAGAATTAGTAATAAGCGAGACGGAAGCGTAACGAAACTCAGTCATAACTAAAGTTTAGAGTCAATTCTAATAAAGGCTAATTAATAATTGGATCCTAGTGTCGTCATTTTAAATGAATTTGCCTTTACAAAAGATTGAAAGCCTCGAGAATGGGCGGGGATGATGCTATGTGGGCTACTTCAGAATTATACAAAAATTTATAAATAATCAGCAGTTATTAGACTTTGCCTAGACTTCAGGCTACACCTAACGAGAAATCCCATAACTGCTGTCATGTTGTTTAATTCTTGGAAAATTTATTATTGTGGGATTTAGTAGAGTATCATATGAGGCTTGAGGAGCTGTATAATGTACAATCGTTAGATGAGTGGGAGCTTCTTATGGATGAGGCTATTAAGAATAAGGACAAGGTTGCTATTTTAGTACTCACTGATTATTTGAGGTGGATTCCTAAAGATTTTTCTCCTAAATTTCCGAATGTAAGGGAATACGTGCAGCACGTTAAGTACCTAATTGATAATTGTAATGATTTGGTGGAGGATTGGCTGAACATTCATTCCTGTGAGGAATTAAGAGAATCGTGTAATTTTAATATTGAAGGAAAGAGAAGCTCCTTTATTCCAATAGATGATAAGGAATTAGTACGTTACATAGCTAAAGGGTGTGGAATCTTTTGGCTAGTATGAAGTTCTCTCCATCTATATGGATACCAGTTTTACAAAAGTTCTATAAGTCCTTAGAGATACCAGTAGTCATTTATGGGTCTCAAATAATATATGTAAACTTAGGAATAGCATTTGAGAGTAAGGATATAGACTTACTCATATATGACGTTTATCCGCACACTGTTTTCGTTAATGCGTATAGGAAGGCATTTAGTGAGGAAAACGTAAGAATAGAAGTTTTTGTTAAAAATAGAGAAACAATTTATCACTTATTTACCAAATACGGAGTTTCAATAGAGATTTTTGCTCCACCTAAAGAGGAGTCGCCGTTAACTCTATTTGCTGACGAGATTTTATTTAAGGAAAGAGACGGTGTATCATACTGGACATTAAGTTTGGAAGCGTACGCTGTGATTCAAGCCAATAGAAAGGAAGGTATAAGAGATATTGATGTAAGTAGATTTAGGCTTATAAAAGACCAGATTAATTGGGATAAGGTAATTACTCTAGGAAGAAAAATGAATATAGAAAGAGTTAAAGAATTTATTAAATTAGTTAATTCACCCACTTAAAAACGAATTTTTCTTCTAGAAGGAATACAATAATTTTCTGACTTATTTTTATATAATATTAATATAATTGTATTATTAGTGTTGGTATCTTTTAATTGAGCTAACTTGTTATAAGTTCAGTTTTTCTCTAGTACAGCTAAACATTTAATTTGATTGCATAGTTAAAGATCATTTCCTTTTATTGATTCCAAGGGCGATTCAGGGCTCCTTTGCAAATTGTAATATCTCTGTTGATTTGGACTTATTCAATTAAGGAGTTACTGAATATACTTGATTATTTCACGAAGAAATAAGGGATCCTGTAATATTATTATTTCAGTTATTTGATTTTGCCTTAATTGCAGGACGATATTTAAGGGACAGCAATTGTGGGATTTTTCCTTAGGTAGCGCCCTGTAATCAAGGTAAAATCTGATAACTGCTGTGAGGGAAAATCCGACAACTGCTGTTAATTATTAGTGCCCTTATGTAGATAAATTGAGTAAAATCTAGAACTACATTATGTTTAATTAATACGAAAATTAACAGAATATTAAGCTAATATTCTTCTAATACCGTGTACCTCACTATTGGGTCTGCAACCTTATACTCGTTTCCTTCTTTTTCTATGAAACCCATTTCAAGTAAATTCTTTAAATCTCTAGAGATGGTGGACGTTGTTACTTTCCTCCCTGTCTGAGCGATGACGTAATTTACAATATTCTTCCACCTAGCCTCACCTAAAGTAGCTATTGCCTTCATTATTAATGCGTAATATGGGCTCCTAGAGAAAGCCTCATCTAATTCCTTAAATTTTAGAGCCCAATGACTTTACCTCGTCAATTGCTTCCTCCCCTTTCTCCAAATATAACTTACCGAAATACACTAACCAACCTACTATACCGTCAAGTTCAGAGACGGCTTTATCTAACACCGGATCTTCAACCCTAACTCCTAACTCCTTAAAACCTGCCCTCAAGAATTCCTTTGATTTTACTTCGTCGAAAGGCTTTAATTCAACGCATACGTAATACCTACCATAAAAGTCCGAACTCGGGTCGTCTATTCCTATGAAATCGTGTAGTAAACCTACTTCGCTTCCCATGAATATTAGAGTTACGTTTTTTAAGTAATCGTATACGTGAGCTAGAAGGGGTTTAACACCTATAGTGGAATATCTGAGGTATTGTGCTTCATCGAGTACTACAACTACTTTTCCTAACTCGTTTATGGCCTCAAAAATTTTACTTATGTTATTTCTTATCTCCTCTAAAGGTAATTTTACGTTTAATGGATATTCTAATGATAGGTTAAATTTTGACAGTAAGTCCCTAATTCTTTCCTTTCTACTTAGTTTTAAAAGCCCAGAGTAGAGTTCCTCGTAAAGTTTTTCAGCGGGAACTTTCTTGGATATGTCGTCGTAGATTTTCCTTACGTCTATGAAAACGCAATTCGCGTTTAAAGAGTTGAGAGTTGACAGTACTAAACTGGATTTTCCAGTTCTCTTTAAGCCTAGAACTACTATCATTCTCTCGTTTAAACTCCTTTTTAACCTATCTATTTCAGTTTCACGATCGAATAAGTCTTTAATGGAATCCTTAGGCTCTGTTGAAAATAGCAAGTATCACCCCTGATACTTAGTATCACCCCCGCTAATAAAAACGTTTATGATTAGACTACTTTTACAGCAGTTATCAGATTTTACCTTGATTACAGGGCAGTACCTAAGGGAAAATCCCGTAACTGCTGTCCTTTACTTTTACCAAATAGTTCCCAGGCAGAGTCAAGGTATTTCTATCTCATCTGTAATGACGTTCTTGACTATTTTGAGAGAAGAGCTCCTATTGCTTGAGGTGCGCAGAGTTTATTCTGTAAGCAAATTCTCCAAAGGTTTATCTATCTATTGTATGTATGTATTATGTATGAAAACGATAATGATAAGGGACGACGTCTACAGAAGATTGGTGGAAATAAAAGGAGATAAAAGCTTAGTGAAATAATTGAGGAACTTATAGAAGAATCTTTAACTGTGAGGAGAAGAAAATTAGAGAAATATTTCGGAATTCTTAGCGATAGGGAAGCTGAAGTGGTGATGGACGAAATCAAGGAAGCGAGGAAAATACTTTAACACAGCAGTTATAAGACTTTAACGTAACTTAAAGATTTTCATCAGCCCAGGTGATCAGCCCAAATGACGTTCGAGGACCTGGGGAACGTCTGCACGTTCCTCAGGTTCAGCTCCCCCACCAGCTCCCTGACTACGTTGGTCGCGTGAAGATGGTGAGATAACCCTAAAGCTTCTCCCTCCTCCAGGATGAGTCCCAGGGCCTTGACGTCCCTTGGAGCTCCCCCATCTCAGGCCAGGTAGTCACTCCATGCGTCCTCTAAGTTCTCTAGTGCTTTTAACAAGTTCGCGTAGTTTAACCCGAATGTGATGGATGCGTTTCTAATGCTGGCCCTCCCTCCTATCAAGGCCATGAGTGCTAAACCTACTGCGACCTTTCTGCTCAATCCGTTCATCCTCAGTATTCCGACTAAGGAATTGAAGGACTTAATGAACTCACTCCTCGCAATGTTCAGCTCCCTCTCGAATTTCACAGTTTTCAATCAACTAAACGCAAATCTAAAAACTTTATCGATAGTACCGTGAACTTTGTATTACCGAGGAAAAGTAGAACAACTGCTATTCCTAGAATGGTGATGGTAAGTAGCGTCACCCAAGAAGTACTTACCGCAATCCCTACACAAATACCTCTGCCTACCCAAAGGCCTACCACACTTAACAACATGATGAGAACCACAAGAGGGGCAAGAAACGTCTTGCCTAACTACAGCCTTCCTACCATATGTAATACTCGTTATACAAATATAAATAGCTTAATGACGACACTATCGAGATATTGAACGTTATAGATATGAACACAGATAATATGCAAGATATTAAAATAATTATAGATTTCATGAAGAATTTCGTTGATAATTGCCACCACGTTAAGGAAGAGAAACTACTGTTTGACTTTTTAGAACATAAAGGGATGGTAGGAGGTCCAATTTATGTTATGGCATATGAGCATAACAAGTTAAGGGATATAATAAATAGGATAGAGGTTAAATACAATGAGCCCAAAGGCTTGCGAGAGGATTTGAATAACCTTATCGTGATGTTATCTAGCCATATCGATAAGGAAAATAACGTTCTATTTCCAACTGCTGAAAATTTGCTATCTGATGATGAAGACAAAATAATTTATTATAAATTTGAGAGGATAGAAGAAGGTTTTGGTAAAGAAAGACACAGGAAATATATAGAGCTAATTAACACGCTTTATAATAGATATACCAATAAAAATCAAATAAAAGATAAAAGAATAAATTACCCAACTAATTTTTCTACTTTTTAGATTAACTTTTTAATTTCTAGGTCATATTAATCACAAAATTTTTTAACCTATGTACTAAGTAATACGTATGGAAAGCAAAAAGTTACTATTAATAGGCATAATAGTTGCAGTTGTGGTTGCGAGTGTAGTAGGATATGCTTACTATTATAATTACTATCTACCTGTCCAAAATTCTTTAACATACTATAACCAACAATTACAGTACATGGGATATTATTCACAAGGAAATTACGGAATGATGGGTAGAGGAATGATGGGAGGTGAAGGAATGTACCACATGATGGGATATTATGGAGGTTATGCTACCTTATATGAGAATACTATTCCAATAAGCGAGGCAATATCCATGATGAGAAATATACCATCTTACGTTAAAGTGTTTCCCAATAACAACACTTTACTTTTCACCTCTTCAAATATAGTATTAGTAGTTTTGGGAATGGGTCATGAGAGGGCAATAAACTTAACTGGACAACAACCGCCAGCCTATGCACAGCACGATGTCTTCGTAATTTATGGTTTGATTAACCCAACACTTATTATCCCGAGGGGAGCTACAGTTCAAGTTGTATTCATTAATCCAGATGATGATATGTTACATAATATTGCAATTACACCAGTCCCACCACCTTACCCCTATTACCCTATGATGTACATTAGAATGAATACAATAGGAATGACGCCAATGTTACCTTATGCGAACTATAATTCTGGACAAGCTTATGAGTTCAGCTTTACAACCACCTTGAGTCAGCCAAGTGTATATTATTACGTTTGCGAATATCCCGGTCATGCAGAAATGGGAATGTATGGAGAGATAGTGGTGGCGTAAAAGATGGAGAACTATCAAATTTTAGGATTGGTTGGCTCACTACTTTTAATTATTGGAATAGCCTTTCCTTTCGCATTTTTCTACCCTAGATATGGAATGATGGGATATGGAGGAATGATGTTTTACGGCTTCATGGAATTTCTAGTTATATCTGCGTTTGTTTTGGGTATAATCGGTTCGTTAATTTCAGATAAGACAATAGCAGGTGTGTTATTAGTTTTAGCTGCAGTACTTTCAATACCTGCCATGGGATTTATCGGAATAATATCATTTATCCTATTACTGATTGCTGGAATTCTAGCTTTCACTAGTGGTAAGAAGACTTAATCAGATATAATATCCAATTCTCTTTTTTATTTTTACTTACTATAATGTCAATACCCTTCTTAAGTTTCAGTCTTGCAAGTATCCTAGCTGGATCAACTTTGGAAATTACCACTATTATTTCACCCTCTACTATCTCATTAATCCTTCTTTCAATTATCTTATGAGAGAAATACTCTAAAACTCTAGTATCAATTATATACCTTGTCATCTCATGGATTGTATGACCTCTTTAGATATAAAAGGAGGACCTAAAATATAAGGTGGTTAAATAGAGTGAATCGGAAAGTCTAAGAAAATTGTGCCGAGATTTTTGTATATTTAACGTGTCTCTCATATGGTCGCTAAAGAGCTCTAGGCGTCCTCAACTCTCTACTTCTAACTGGCATTTTCAAAAAACGTAGTAACCCTAATGTTTTAGCGTACCATTTTTTATAATATAAGGTAAAACACTATCCCATGGAACTAGATCTAAGAAGTGTGGAACCAGAATATAGGCACAGACTAGTGTTAGAAAGCTTCGATAAGCTAAAAGAAGAAGAGGAGTTGACAGTAATAGCTGATCACTATCCATCTCACTTAATACAACTATTATCCGGTCATGTTGAGAAGTATAAGGTTGAGCAAACGGAAAATGGTGATTTCGTATTAAGGTTGACAAAAAAGAAGGGAGAAAGTAATAAGGCGATAATTTCACACATTTCCGAGTTTAGAAAAACTGGAGAAGTTTTCACTCCAATTCCAGTACTTAGAAAAGAAGAGTATGGGGTTATTTTGGTCTTTTTCAAGCCAAGCCAATACATTCCAATACATGCACCAAATTCAGATTTAATATTTTATGTACTGCAAGGACAGGGAAAAGTTACCATTGGCAATAAGGAATATGAAGTACGTGATGGATCAATCGTAATAGTACCTAAAGGAGTTAAGAGAGGAGTTAAGGCTGACACTTATATGGAGGCTTTACACATAGTTGTACCAAGCCCTTCACCAGAAGATCACGAGAAAGTAATGGGAGCAGCCAAAAAGGGTATTGCAGAGGTTAATCTAAAACACTAGACAAACAACCTTCTCTCTTTTATATACTTTAATTTCCTATTTTTTAATAAGATGATAACTCTCGTTGGAAAGATATTCGACGGAGAAAGAATTATTGAACAAGGCACAGTAATTGTAGAAAATAATAAGATTGAAAGAATCGTAGAAGGAATCGAGATTCCTCAAGGAAGTAAGATTATTCATGGCAATTTCATAATGCCAGGGTTAGTCGATTCCCATTTGCATTTCTTCGGAGTTGAAGAGGATAACGTTCTCTCTTGGAATATGGTTAACGAAATTGACGCTGCAATAAGGAGTACTAGGGACATGGAAAGACTATTACGTTCAGGATTTACCCTAGTTAGGGATTTGGGAAGTAAGGTCGCAGTTAGGTTAGATTACCTTCAGAGAAGAGGGGAAATATTAGGACCAACTGTGATCGCCTCTGGATACTCTTTAGCGATTACTGGCGGTAACGATGATCCTAAAGATTTACCAATAGACATTGCACAAAGACTTTCATACTCATTCTACTGTGATTCCCCTTATGAGTGCAGAAAGGTTGTAAGAATGGCAGTAAGGCAAGGTGCTAGGGTAATAAAAGTTTACGCCTCTGGAGCATTTTCTCAAGGTGGAAAAATCTTACCGGGGTTAGCATTGGATGAGCTTAAGGCCATAGTTGACGAATCACATAGGTTTAGTTTGAAAGTGGCGTCTCACGCTTACGGAAAAGATGCAATCATGAACTCAATTTTAGCTGGTGTGGATACAATAGAACATGGCTTAGGATTGGATGATGAAACTGCGAGCATGATTAAGGAAAGGGGAATTTGTTACATTCCGACGTTAGCTACTTATGAAATTCCATTTGAGGTAAGAGATCCTGAAGCTAAGGTTTACAGAGAAGAGTTAGTTAAGAGACATTTCAGCGAGGATATGAGTATCGCCGTTTCCCATAAATTGAAAATAGCCACTGGCACGGATTACGTGGGATCTAAGAGGAGACCTCATGGACGGAACTACAGAGAAGCTGTGTTGCTATCTAAATATATGAGCAATTTAGAGGTATTAAGGGCATCAACTTCAATAGCTTCCGAATGCCTTGACGTTAAGGCCGGTTATATAAGAGAAGGGCATAGGGCTGACTTAATAGTATTAAAGGATGATCCCACTAAGGATATTGAGAACTTAAAGCCCACTAACGTTTCATACGTTATTAAGGATGGCAGATTATATACTGGTTATGGATTGTATCAAGAATAACTAATCTTTTCTAACCGCTTCTATAACGGTTAATTTGGAGGCCTTCCATGCAGGATATATACCAGCTATAATACTCGTCACTAAGGCTATCACAATTGAGATTCCAACGTCAGACATTGAGAAAAGTGGACGTATGACTATAAGTAAATTTGAACCATT
Organism: Metallosphaera yellowstonensis MK1; assembly: GCF_000243315.1. Lineage (GTDB taxonomy): Archaea > Thermoproteota > Thermoprotei_A > Sulfolobales > Sulfolobaceae > Metallosphaera > Metallosphaera yellowstonensis. The sequence goes on from NZ_JH597761.1 coordinate 249,962, forward strand.
GCTTGAACCTGCATTAAATGGTATACCATTTATGTCTAATAAATATGTACCCACAAAAGTTAATGTTAGTCCTACTATTCCTCCGATTACTCCTATAATAAGTGCCTCTAATAAGAAGGCTAATAAGATTTGTCTAGTTGTTAGCCCTTAGGGTTTTCATTATTCCAATTTCCCTAGTTCTCTGATAAACTCTAGCTAAGGTTATCCCCATTATTCCAACGGCACCAACGAATAGTGATATAGATCCTATTAATATTACTAGAAACGAGAAGCTCGTTATTATAACTTGAACAGATGATACTGCTTGCTGTATTGTAGTTACCGTTAAGGAGTTTCCGTAAATGTAGCTTAATAGAGTGGTGATCGTGTTAATTTCACTTATACTACCAGCTTGCAATACTACTAGAAAATAGCCCGGAGGATTTATCAGCGCCCTGGCCTCACTTAATGAATGAAAATGGCATCTGAGGTATCACCTATGACAATGGATTGGGTTGATTGTAATACACCATATACTGTTAAGGGAGCCGTATTTCCATTAAGAGGAAATTCTATGTTTTAATTGGAGATAACATAGAGATTGGCTTCTATTATAACCTTTATTTACCCGATGGAAAGAGAAATGGTATAGTAGAGATGATACCTTACTACAAGCAGTATAAATAATAAGGCGTAAACGTTGATGATAATAATATGATATCACTTATTTTAACATTAGATCATAGGAGACTTGAGGGTTTGGTAGAGGATTTTTTAGCAAATCCTAGTCTTTCTCTTTATACCATGATGTGGAAAGCGTATACTAATCATATTTATTGGGAAGAGGAAATTCTATTTAAAAAGATTACAGATACTTCTTTTCTTGCCATCATAAGAAGCTTGGAGATAGAGCATGGAAGCATGTGGATCTTATTAAAACAAACAGAGGAGTTATTGAAATCTAATGAGATTGAAGGAGCGAAAGATAAAATAAGGGAGTTTATGAGAGTACTTTTAGAACACGATGGTGCTGAAGAGGGAAGTGTGTATCAGTTTCTTGAATCATTATCCGATGAGGAACAAGCTAAGTTAGTCTTGGAAGATATAGAGTTAGCGGAACCACCTAGTGATTGGAAATGTCACGCAATCACCTAATGGCTTAGGTGTTTCGTATAAATCCTTAGTCTAAAAGCAAGAAACGTGTGAGATTACCACTTTTATTGATGATTACGGGAATATTACTGCTTTTACTTGGAGGAGTACCTGCAGTATTTGAGTTCATGAGCATGCAAGGGTTCTTCGTAGACCCCACGGAGTCATTATTCCCGGCTCACTGAGTTTAAATGATACAACTTTAAGGAAATTTTAACCAAATTTCAAATGAACGAAATTGTTGTCCACACTCTGAACATGTGCCTGCTTTGTGGATTAGTTGAATTTTCTTAGATCTTAAGCTAGGAGAAGTAAAATAAATTCTAAATCTTATGTTGAGTTAAAATTTAGCTATACGTTCCTATTGAGAAAAACTGAAGAATTCCACAAAGCAACATGTGCCAAAATTGTTATAAGTTATTGTTTTTGCCATTTAAATTTACTAGTATTCATTATTTATAAAATCCCATATTCTGCTTTAAATCATCATTTAATTAATCTCATTTTGAACAACAATTTCATTCGTTTTATCGGAAATATAAATGAATATAAAATAAAATCTTTAATGAAGGTCTCCTAAAATGACTATTAGTTTCTCATAAATATCATCGCTAATAATTTTACGCTCTTTTACCGTGTATGCATAACTTACTATATACTATATATTTTCTAAATTTTCTATTGAAAGATATTTCTATCAGTTTTATCTTATATTTTACGAGCAGGCATTCACACACTATTTTCCTTCTATGCTTGTAGAAGGCGTATCTGAATAGCTGTTCGAATAAATTACGTCTCTTATGACTACTATTGAGATAATAAAGGAATAGGGAAAGAAACAGAAAAGTTTTAAATGAGTTTTATTTCTGTATTATTGTGGTTTGTAAAGAATGGAAAATAAGGTTTAAGATGAGGAAAGCTGTAACTTTCGAAGAATTTGTAGACTATATATCTAACGAATTTTCTAACATAAAAATTTTGAATAACATAAGGGAGAAGCTTAAATTGCTCAGAAATGACCCTTTCAAATACTCTAGGGAGAAGTTAGGTAAGGATAAATACGGTAATCCAATGTTCTCTATAAAAGTTACGGGAGATATAAGAATACTTTATAGCGTTGATCCAAAAAATTGTGTAGTTTTCATTTGGGAGGTTGGGTCTCATAAGAAGGTTTACGGGCGTTAGCTTTCTCCTTAACTTTCTTTATTACTTCATCAAATAATTTATCTATATCCTCATCATTCTCTAACTCAAGGAATCTTTCTCCATCTTCATCTTCAACAATTCTCATATATATATAAACTACTCACAGGTGTTATTAAAGGAATGTGTTATAGTCTTTTTCATAATAGTTGCAACAGGCTTTTAACTTCTCTCAATACAAAATATAGAAAAACATTGAGAAAAGCTTGTATTATTGTGAAATAAAACTTGATAAAACTTGTTAACAGATAATAAATCAAATATGAGAAAAATTTTCCCATACTTATACCTTCCTCAAGATCCCCAAGCACGTCACGAAACTTATTAATCCAATACCTAGTATAATTACCCTTAGAAACCAAATAATAGAACTCATCCTCAATTCTAGAGCATAACACGAGTAATAATAAGTATTAACCCAACGCTTCAAATCCTTCCAAACCAACTCAATTGGGTTTAAATCCGGAGAATAGGGAGGCAAGAAAAGCAAAGTAATGTTAAGCCTAGAAGCAGTAGCGAAAACGTAAGAAGACTTGTGAAACTTAGCATTATCAAGAATCAACACGACATTACCAGAATTCCTAACCCTAAGCAAGTAAAGAAAATTAACGAAAACCCTAGAATCAACATTGGAATAAATTAGCATAAAACAAGGCTTACCATCAAACAAGGGAATACAAGCTAGAATATTAACCTTAACACTTGGATAATCAACCCTAACAACATACAAACCCAACCTCCTAACCCTAGACGGATCATGACTAATACCAGACTCGTCCATGAAAAACACTTTTACGCCCTTCTTAATAACGCCCTTCAACCTCTCCCTAAGTATATTGTCGGCATCTATTGGTCTCTTCTTGTCGATCTTGTAGGGTTTTATGAAGGGAATTTTCAGTCTTTTTCTCGCTATTCTCCAAGCTGTTACGTAGCTTATTTTTACGTTGAACTTCTCCTCTATGTAGGCCTTTGCTTCCCATATGGTTTTTCCTTGTATTTCTTCTACCTTTATTTCCCTCTCGTTTACCTTCTTTTTTCTTCCTTTTCTTTCCTTGTGGAATAGGCATTTTTCTCCCTCTCTCTGGAATTCGTTAATCCATCGAATGCCCTATTTGTCACGAAAAAGGAAAAGATTAGAACCCATGTTAACGCATATGGGCTTGCAACACCTAATTAACAACCCAATAAGGACTGAGATTGCACAGTAAGATGGGTAATGTACTTTAAAATTATTGCACCTAATCTATTAGTCTCCCTATTTTTATTTTAGAGAGGATAAGTACTCATATGATAAAAGTTAAGAGAGTTTACGATCCTTTAGAAAAGGATGATGGGATTAGGATTTTAGTAGACAGATTATGGCCTAGAGGTGTTAAGAAGGATCAAGTAGACGTTTGGCTTAAGGATATAGCACCTAGTGATGAACTAAGGAAATGGTATAATCACGATCCTAACAAATGGGAGGAGTTTAAGAGGAAGTACTTTGAGGAACTCAGTAGAAATCCTAAGGTTGAAATACTCTTACAGTTAATTAAAAAGGGGAATAATGTAACCTTACTTTATGCCTCAAAATCTCCGTATAATAATGCGTTGGCATTAAAAGAGTATTTAGAGAAGGTATTAAAGGTTTGAACACTATTTTATAGATCATGTATAGATCTACCTTTGAAGTAACATTACTAATAGAGGATCACCCTTGTGAAGTAATGAAAATAATATCATTAACGGGACTTAAAGCAAGTGTGGAAAACGTTAAGTTAGGAGAACAAACTACGGACCATATAGTTAGCTTCGAAAAGGAGATAGAGAAGAGTGAAGTTCTAAAATTAAAGTCAAATAGCGTTAAAGTGTTAAAACTCAGTGAAACTAAAGTATGGGTGAGAACTAATGGATGTGCGGTATGCAGGATACTTTATACTTCTGATGTAGTTGCAGAGAAAATTAAAGTACTAAAAGAGAGGACTTTACTTTATACTCTACTTGTACCTAATAGCTCATCGTTTAATGAATTTTTAACCAAATTATCGAAAGAAGGAGTGAAAGTAACAGTTTTAAACGTCTCAGAGATATCTAGCGCGGAACTTACTGAGAGGCAGATGGAAATACTACAATTAGCCTATAAGTTAGGTTATTTTAATGATGATAGGGGTATTACATTATCTCAGCTAGCAGATAAATTGGGAATAAGTACGCCAACTCTGGAAGAGATATTAAGGAGAGCTCTCAGAAAAGTTGTTAAGTATTATTTGGATAAGCATTAATATAATTGAAATTATAATATTAACTTAAAAAATTAAATTCATATAATACTATACGTATTAAAAATCCTTTTTAATATAACGGGCGATTCAGGGCTCCTTTGCCAATTGTAATATCTCTGTTGATTTGGACTTATTCAATTGAGAAATTACTGAATATATTTGATCATTTCACGAAGAAATAAGGGATCCTGTAATATTATTACAATGATGAGATAACAGGTCGAGAGGTTGTAGTTGATTGCTAAGGCCCAGGCGATCCGGTCCTCCAGGGGGAGTGGCACTTGCCGAACTCTCCGGGAGGGAGTTGAAGGGCTGGTCGGGTCGTTGGACCTGAGGAGGGGCCAGAGCTCCCTGGGGGCAAGGAGGTAGGAGAGGAGGGGAGAGACCCGGGTGGGGACGGCGAGGGAGAGGAGGAGGTCCAGCGCGTCCCTCACCCTCCTGCTTCGTTTGAGGTGGACCGGGCAGGTCTGCCTCGCGACCTGGATCCCGGAGCGGGAGATGGCCTCGTCCAGGGCCTTCACCCCGTCAGCTACGACGAGAGTGAGGTTGTACCTCCATAGCCTCACCGGGAGGTCCCAGTAGCTCACGACGTCCTCTCCCCAGGTCAGGACCACAGCACTGCCCTCACACCGTCCTCCGTGAGTCCCAACGCGATCGGGAGCACCCCCTTCCTTCCTCCCCTCAACTTCACGTACTTCCCGTCCACGACCACGTACTTGAAGTCCCCCCTCACCTCCAGCTCCTGGGTCCAGAGCTTGGCGTTCAACTTCCCTCCCAACACGGAGTAGAGCAGGAGGAGGGCCCTGAGCACCAGCCTCTCCTCCCTGAGCAACTCCTCCACTCCAGTCCTCACCCTCTCCCCTGTACAGCACGGGCAACCTCACCGTGACCCACTCCAGCCCGTACACGACCCCCAGGAGGGAGACCCTGAACCCCCTCAGGAACCTGTACCTGGCGTAACCCCTCCTCCTCACCTCCTTCCCCCTGACGTACCTGGGGGAGGTCCTCCTCTCCTCCAGGGCCCTCCTCTCGATCTCAGCCGTTTCATTTAATAGCGCGTCCTCCTCAACTACCTCGGGGACGAGCGTGGTCATCACGTGATTGGATGAGCATCTCATGGTATGACCTAGCGCTCGTCCCCTTTTTAGTGTTACTGATGAAGGATCAATTAAGTCACTTTCATTCTATAGAAACAAACAGAAATCGCAAAGGAGCCCTGAATTGTCCCTAATGGATTAGGTTCAATATTTTTAAATAAAGTAAACTAACTACTCTTGATGTGCGATGAGTAAGGATATGCGTAAAGAGGGGAAGTTGGTCAAGTCATCTGACATTCTGGGTAATCCCGGCAGAGGCTTAATGGCCGGCACCATAGCCTTCTTTGCCGGCTATGCTGCTGTAGCACTCTTCGGCATCACCGTGCACAGCATCGCGCCTCTGCTTCATCTGACGATAGTTGAGATCGGTTGGCTGGTCGCGATACCCCTGCTTACGGGCTCGCTACTCAGGATACCATTCGGGGCACTCGTGGACGCCGTCGGAGGGAGGAGGACAATCATGATTCAGTTGCTGGCCGCGTTGATCGGCATGGCCGGACTAATACTCACATTGCATTTAATATATTTAAATTCATTGACGGCATCGGTCGGTTACGCGTTGCTAATGCTATCCGGTGCGGTGGCTGGCATCGGAATCTCCACATTTGCCTCCGGCATAGCTTACGTATCGTACTGGTTCCCACAGCGCAGGCAGGGTTACGCGCTGGGAACTTTTGCCGGCGTCGGTAACGCGGCGCCCGGAATATTTACCGCGATATTGCCATTCGCCCTTGTCAGCATAGGCTTGATCGGGTCTTACATAGCATGGGCAATATTCTTGGCCATAATGATACTGGTATTCTTTCTCATCGGCCACGACGCCTACTACTTCCAGCTGGTGCGCAGGGGCCTCTTAAGGAGCGACGCCATCGACAAGGCCAAGGCTCTCGGGGAGGAGTTGGTGCCCTCCGGATCAACTGCGAGGAGCCTGGCGATAGCCGCCAGGGCGTGGAGGACATGGCCGCTGACGATCATGTATTTAACTTCATTCGGCGGTTTTGAGGCGCTGACCGAATGGCTGCCGACGTACTGGACCAAATACCTCGGCATATCACTGGTCCTGGCGGGCATATTGACCGGGATCGTTTACTCGCTCCTCACAGCGCTCATAAGGGTCCCAGGTGGATGGTGGAGCGACAGATGGAGTGGAGAGATGGTGGCCATAGTATCGTATTTAATACTGATCCTCGGAAGCGTGTTGTTCATGACAAGCCATTCGCTGATCGCCGGCATCATATCCGAAGTCGTGATGGCGATGGGCATGGGCATCGCGAACGCCGCGGTCTTCAAGATGGTGCCTAAGTATGTGCCGGAGGCCGTCGGCGGCGCCACTGGCTGGGTCGGCGGGCTGGGTGCTGTAGGTGGGCTGTTGATACCGCCGATCATGGCCTACATAGCGGCCGTGATGGGAAAGCCCGGCTACGCTTATGGCTTCATCATATTTGTAATTCTTGGTATATTATCGATGATCCTGGCGTTGATTCTGCGGAGCACATCGAGGTAGATAGCACATGATGATGGACGCGTTGGGCGACGTGCTATGGGCTTTCCTTCCGTACATCACCATCGCGGTATTCATTCTCGGCCATGTATACAAGTACGCCACGGATCAGTACGGCTGGTCGTCGAAGTCCAGCGAGATTCTGGATAGAAGGTGGCTCGGCGTCGGTAGCCAGCTGTTCCATTGGGGTCTATTGATAGTTTTCCTAGGTCACATAATCGGGCTCCTGGTACCGCCGAGCATCACGCTTGCAATGGGCATAACGGATGAGGAGTACCACCGGATCGCCATAATCCTCGGTGGTGCTTCAGGTCTCGCCGCGTACGTTGGCGTGTGGATACTCCTCTTGAGGAGGTCATTGATCAACAGGGTCAGGGCTACTAGCGACGCCTCCGATTTCCTCGTGCTGGCCCTCTTGGTGGTAGTCATGAGCCTCGGTTTGTATAACACACTTTATTACGATATATTCATACATCCGTTCGACTACAGGACAACTATAGGCGCGTGGGTCATGTCCGTGCTCACGCTGCACGCCAACCCGAACTATATGACCAACGTGCCAATATCCTTTCAGCTGCACATAGTCTCCACATACGCGCTGTTCCTCGTGTGGCCATTCACGAGGCTCGTGCACATGTGGAGCTACCCGATATTCTACCTAAAAAGAGCCTGGATACTGTATAGAGGGCAGGAAACCTCCGAGGTGGTGGCTAATGCCTAAGGCAAACTTCCTCAAGGAGGTTTTCAGACACTTCTTGCCCAGCGAGAGGTTCAACGGGAACTGGAGCGAAGTCGATAATGCCGACAGGTCCTGGGAGGAGCTGTACAGGCACCGGTGGCAATACGATAAGATGGTTAGGACGACCCACGGCGTCAACTGCACGGGCTCCTGCAGCTGGAGGGTCTACGTCAAGGATGGCATCATAGTCTGGGAACACCAGGCCGTAGATTACCCGACCAACGGGCCCGGGATGCCGGAGTATGAACCAAGGGGCTGCCCGAGGGGCGCCAGCTTTTCCTGGTACATTTACAGCCCGTTGCGCATAAAGCATCCCTACGTGAGGACCGAGCTGCTGAGACTATGGAGGGACGCGTTGGGCAGGACCGGCGATCCAGTGGAGGCATGGGCGAGGATTGTTGAGGATGCTGAGTCGAGTGCCGGCTACAAGTCCAAGAGGGGCATGGGCGGCTTCGTCAGGATCTCCTGGGATGAGGTGCTACAGATGATCTCCGCGGCGCTCACGTACACAATCAAAAAATACGGGCCAGATAGAATATTCGGCTTCACCCCGATACCGGCAATGCCAATGGTCAGTTTCTCAGCCGGCTCCAGATTCCTCGAGCTGTTAGGCGGCGTCATGCTGAGCTTCTACGACTGGTACGCCGACCTGCCAACGGCGTCGCCGCAAGTCTGGGGCGAGCAGACAGACGTCCACGAGAGCGCCGATTGGTACAACTCTATGTACACGATCGTCTGGGGCAGTAACGTGGCAATGACTAGGACGCCAGATGCGCATTTCTTGGCGGAGGCCAGGTATAGGGGGTCCAAGCTGGTCGTCATCACGAGCGATTACACAGATGTAACTAAATTCGCAGATCTATGGGTATCCCCAAGGCCTGGGACTGATGCAGCGCTGGCCCTGTCCATGCTCCACGTGATCCTCAAGGAGTTCTATGCTGAAAGACGAGTTGATTATTTCGTGAATTATGTCAAGAAACACACGGATTTACCGTTCCTCGTGAAGCTCGAAAAACGGGGCGACGTTTACGTCCCCAGCAGATTCCTGAGGGCCTCGGATCTGGGGCTTGACGTACCTAATGCCGGGTGGAAGACGACGGTGCTGGACATGAACTCCGGCGCGATTTCCGTGCCCAACGGCAGCATCGGCTTTAGATGGAGCGGAGAGAGGAGATGGAATCTGAAGCTCGAGGACTCAGTGACCGGTAAGGCCGTGGATCCCGCGCTGACGCTACTAGGCGCCCACGACGGCGTCGCAATGGTCGAGTTCTATACATTCGACGGCAACGGCACCCGGCGCATGATCAGGGGCGTTCCAGTCAAGACCATAAACACCCGGTCCGGTCCATCCGTGGTCGCCACGGTCTTCGATCTGCTCATGGCACACATGGGTGTCAGCAGAGGACTGCCTGGTGATTATCCGTCGTCATACGATGATCCCCGCCCCTTCACACCCGCTTGGCAGGAGGGTATAACGGGCGTGGACAAGCACGTCGTCATCCGGATAGCCAGGGAATTCGCCATGAACGCAGAGTCCACGCACGGTAGGTCCATGGTGATAATAGGCGCGGGCGTCAACCACTGGTACAATTCGGACTTGTTGTACAGGGCCATAATAACCATGCTGATGCTCTTGGGCACCGTAGGCGTCAACGGCGGCGGCCTTGGCCATTATGTCGGCCAGGAGAAGATAAGGCCACTCGATTCGTGGTCGCAAATAGCGTTTGCGCAAGACTGGGTCAGGCCACCGAGGCTCCAGAACGGCACTTCTTGGGTCTACGTGCACTCCGATCAGTACAGATATGAGGATGTGGGAATGTCGAGGATGGGGGTCAACGTAAGTCACGAGCACCCCGTGGATTACAACGTCATTGCGGTGAAGAAGGGCTGGCTGCCATTTTATCCCCAGTTTAATGCAAATCCGATATCGCTATATAGGGATGGAACCACGAAGGTCGACGTCGCGAGACAAGTCGAAGAGAAGTTGGCCACCGGGGACCTCAAACTTTCCATTGAGGATCCGGACAGTCCTGAAAATTTCCCGAGGATACTCCTCATGTGGAGGGCAAACTTCCTGGCCTCCAGCGGTAAAGGCCACGAGTACATTCTTAAGCATCTACTGGGCACGGACAACTCCGTGCTCGCTAATGAGGGAATCTTGAAACCTCGCGAACTGACGCAGCGCGATAAGGTGCCGATCGGCAAGCTGGACCTTGTAGTCACCATCGACTTCAGGATGAGCACTTCCGCACTGTACTCCGATATCGTGCTGCCCGCTGCCACGTGGTATGAGAAGTACGACTTGAGTACCACCGATCTGCACCCATTCATCCACCCGTTCAACCCGGCCATAGCACCACCTTGGGAGGCCAAGACGGACTGGGACATATTCAAGGAGCTTGCGAGGGTTTTCTCGTCGATGGCATGTAAGCATCTCGGCAAGGTCAGAGACGTCCTGCTCACGCCGCAGTTGCACGATACACCCGGTGAGCTGAGCGGCGAATCCCCAAAGCCCAAAGTGACGGTGGTGGAGAGGGACTATTGTGAGGTCTACCATATGATGACGACGCTCGGGCCCCTGATTAAGGACTCGATTGGGACCAAGGGCATCAACTGGCGCGGCGAGGACGAGTACCTCGAGTTGGCCAAGCTGAATGGCGCGGATGAGCACAGCCATCCACTGATCACCAGTGATAAACAAGTCGCGGAGGCGATACTTCATTTGTCCAGCACGACCAATGGCAATGCCTCGTACAAGGCCTATGAGGCGCTCGAGAGGATCACCGGATTGAAGTTGACGCAATTGGCCGACGGTCAGAGGGATATCGTAATCCACTTCGATGATCTAACGGCGCAGCCGAGGAGGGTTCTAAGGAGCCCCATCTGGAGCGGTCTGGAATCGGAGGGCAAGCCATACACGCCGTTCGCCCTGAATGTGGAGTACCTGGTGCCGTGGAGAACGCTGACAGGTAGGCAACAAGTCTACATCGATCATGAATGGTTCAGGGAGTTCGGCGAGCACTTGCCCACGTACAAGCCGCCCGTCGTCAAATCGCCCTTCGCCCAGGGCGAGGACATACCTGTCAGCGGCAAGTACTTGGTAGCCAGGTACTTGACGCCCCACGGCAAGTGGCAGATCCACTCCACCTACATGGATAACCAGATAATGCTCACGCTTTTCAGGGGCGGCCCCGTAGTGTGGATCAATTACGAGGACGCGCGGGAGATCGGCATCAAGGACAACGACTGGGTAGAGGTGATAAACAGGAACGGTGTAGTTGTGGCCAGGGCGGTAGTGAGCATCAGGGTGCCCAGAGGGACGGTGATCATGTACCATGCCCAAGAGAGGACGGTGTACGTCGGTAATTCAGAGTTGACGGGCAAGGTAGGCGGTACCCACAACAGTGTTACCAGGGTCATGGTGAAACCCTTGCATATGGTGGGCGGTTACGCGCAGCTGAGCTGGTCCTCCAACTATTATGGGCCGATCGGCACTCAGAGGGACACTCTGGTTATTGTCAGGAGGCGGTCGAAATGAAGGTGCTTGCGAACGTATCCATGGTCATAAACTTGGATAAGTGCGTTGGATGTAACGCATGTAGCATAACTTGCAAGAACACATGGACCAACAGACCCGGAGTCGAGTATGCGTGGTTCAACAACGTGGAGACGAGGCCCGGGATCGGCTATCCCAAGAAATGGGAGGACCAAGTCAAATACAAGGGTGGTTGGGTACTCGATCACGGGAAACTAAAGCTGAGGATCGACGGCAAGATATCGAGGTTGTTCAGGATATTTTACAATCCATACCTTCCAGAACTCGATGATTACTATGAACCTTGGACCTATGACTATGCTAAGCTGATCGAGGACGAATCGGGGAAGCAACCCGTCGCGGAGCCCAAGTCACTCTTGGATGGCAGACGTATCGACTTAAACTGGGGTCCGAACTGGAATGACGACCTAGCGGGCTCCCCGGAAGTGGCCTCAATGGATCCCAACTTGGAGAAGGAGATAAAGCTCGAGTTCGAGAGGACTTTCATGTTCTACTTGCCGAGAATCTGCAACCACTGCCTTAATCCGTCATGCGTGGCGGCGTGCCCATCTGGTGCAATCTACAAGAGGATGGAGGACGGCATTGTGCTGATTGATCAAGAGAGATGTCGTGGATGGAGATTTTGCGTGAGCGCGTGTCCATACAAGAAGATATACTTCAACTGGAGAACGTACAAGTCTGAGAAATGCACCTTCTGTTATCCGAGGATTGAAAACGGTCTGCCGACCGTGTGCTCTGAGACTTGCGTAGGCAGGATCAGGTACATAGGCATTCTCTTGTACGACGCGGATTCCGTGTTGAGGGCCGCCTCTGTTCCCGACCAGAAGCGTTTGGTCGAGAGCCAGCTCTCCATCATAATGGATCCGAATGATCCGGAAGTCATCAAGTCCGCCAAGGAGAATAGCATCGCCGATGACTGGCTGGACGCCGCCAAGAAGTCGCCGGTCTATAAGTTCCTCGTGAAATGGAAGATAGCGTTCCCGCTGCATCCCGAGTATAGGACGTTGCCGATGGTCTTCTACATACCGCCGCTGAGCCCCGTGCTCAAGCTGTTCAACGGTGTGGATGAGGGCAATTTGAGCCCCGAGGATGTATTCCCAAAGATAGACAACTTGAGGATACCCATCAAGTATCTAGCGAACATGTTCACGGCGGGCAATGAGGAACTGATCAGAGACGCCTTGAAGAGGTTGATGGCCATCAGGATCTACATGAGGAGCCTGGAGTTGGGAAGCCCGAACAAGGATGCGCTAAAGGAGGTCGGGTTAACTGAAAACGATGCCCTCGAGATGTACAAATTATTGTCGATTGCCAAGTATGAAGATAGATTCGTGATACCCAAATCACACAAGGAAAACGCGATGAACGCGTATGTGGAACGGGGAATGTGTGGTTACGATGAGTTCAAGGATGCAGTCCCCGAGTTGAAACGATTTAGTAAGATGTCTCTCAGGATCAAAGATAAAAACACGAAGAACTACCAGCTCCAGCAAAAAGAAGGGGTAGAATTCAAGGATTAAGTGGCGATGAGCTAGGCGATGTGAATGGATCGCTGGGAGGCACTTGAACTGTTAGCAAAGTTGCTGGATTATCCTGGGAATCAAATGGGTGGTATGGAGAATATGACTGGGGAGATCGGAGAATTCTTGGATAATATTATTAGGATGGATCCATATGAATTGCAAGAATTATACGTGAACACGTTCGAAATATCCGAAAAAGTGAGCCTTTATGTGACGCACATAATATATGGAGATGATAATGATAAGAGGAGTGAATTGATGCTGAAATTAATTGACATTTACCGCAAGTATGGATTTAAATTTGATAGGCATGAATTGCCGGATTATTTGCCCACCATGCTGACCTTTATTTCGACACGTCACAATTCTATCCCCATTGCTACGCTGCGGGAACTGTCGTCGCTGATATATAACGCATTCATAAATATAAAAGATAGAATACCGGACGATAATCCATATAAGCTCTTGATCAACGCGCTAGTGAAATTGATGGATGATATCATTAAACAATTAAAATGATATTAATCATGGCTATATTATAACATCACACAATTAAACTTTGTAGAGTAGTAGTAGCGGATAGGAGCCCAGGTTCGAGGCCGTCGACTGCCCTGACGGCGGGGAGGAACCCCTCCTCCAGCTCGATGGACCCAAAATCGTTCTACAAATATAAATTCAATACTAAAACTCATATTTTTTCTTAATAAGTAAAAGAGTTTTTTTATCATACTCATAATAGAGGGCATTAAGGATAATGTATTAAATAATCGATATGAATGAAACGGATTCTATCATACATACATATATCTCATCATTATTTTCTAATATTATAATAATATTCCCCAGTTAATCTTGTGGAAATATAAAAGATCTAATACAATACTTAAAAATTCCCAAAAAATATTGTAGAATCAACTGTTTAATTTCATTAAATCTTCATGTTATTAATAACAAATAAAAATTATTTTTACTATTCAGATTTTGGGTCTACCGCTAGGCGTGGGGAGGAGAAGAGGAGTGATGAGGTGCTTTGTGGACCTCTTCAGTTTATTTCATAAACATAATATGATACACTGAGGGTTTTTCAGTAATTAATATTTATTTCAACGTTGTTCACAAGCTCAAACCTTAATACCCGGAGCCCTACCGACTAAAGAATTAGCCAAGTGAACCATCCACGCGTAGGCCCAGAACTTGAGCTTAGCCTCAACCACTTGCCCTAGAAAACTTGTAGCCCCAACAGATTCACCAAAGGTGCGCTTCACGGCAGAGAACAGGGACTCAACCAACCACCTAACACCGTAACCCCTCTCCTCCCTCCAACGATCGTAACCCAACTCCTTGAACTCCCTCACAGCCTTTCTCCTGGCGGGATGACCGCGTCTAGTGGAGGCGTTCTCCCTAGGTGGGACGACCTCAACCCCAGTATTGTAAACCTCGTTGGCGTCGTAAGCCTTATCCCCGTAAAACCTCTTGACCTTCTTCCCCTATCTTGTAAATCCCCTATCTTGTAAGTCCTTAGTCTTGACTGCAGTCTCGACCTCGTCGCTAGTCACCTCAGCGTCTATCACGTTGAGCTCGTCCTTATCCATTACTATCTCTATCTTGAGGAATTTTGAGTCCCTCCTTTTGCCCCACTTTGCAATGATGTATTGTCCTCCCCTTGTTGTGCTTATCCCCGTCGCGTCTGCTATTACTTCAAGTTGGTCACCCGCTTCAGGGAACGTTATGTCCATGTTCCTCACCCTTTCCCATATTGTCGAGTAGTCTAGGCTTGTCGGGACGATCTTCAGTCTCTCCAGTGCTCTCAATACTCCTTCCATTGCCCTGTAGGGTAAGAACAAGTGTAGGAATGCTAGGAACTCGTTGAACTCCTTCGGTGCCTTGTAGGTTTTCTTTGCATCCCTATTCTCCTCTGCTAGTAGATCCCACCAGTGTTGGAAGACGTAGAAGGGGAACATTAGCTTGTATCTCGTTATGACGTTCTCGTCGTACTTGCTCCAATCCCTCTTGTACTCACTCTTTCCCATGGGTAATACACGATATATTAGTTATAAATTTTTGTATAATACTGAAGTAGCCCACAATACAGTGATGAGGACGAGTGATTAATAGTCATTAAAAGTGGCTATTAGTTACGATGAAGGCCGAACTCTTATCTCTCTCACTTTAACCTAATTATTAAGGGTATTTACTTTTTAATTTAACCTTAACGCTGTCTTATCATGTTATTATTGTATTTAACGTTCATCATGATTATCATACATATGTTAGGAGTCTTATTATCTTTTTCTAAAAGGACTTTCCCAAAGCTCATTGGTAATTTAATTGCGGTCTATGAAATGGTATTTTATTTTATAATCATATTTTCACCAATTATATATAAAAATAAAATTATCCTTGTAATATCATATATTTATCTCATAATTCACCTTATAGGGGGAATAACTTATTTAAAGGGATATCTAAACAGGCTATATTCCGCTGAAAGGCTAAAATATTATGGTTTTTATGAGCTGATTGAAATGTTATATCTAATTTCCATTTTATTTAAGATGTGAGTAACCTAAAACATTAGGTATATTCTATAAAAATATCCCGTTTCAAAGGATGGTGTATGAAAGCAGCTTTATTTTTGATGATTATTGGTATTTTACTACTCTTACTTGGTGGAATACCTGCTGTATTTGAATTTATGGGAATACAAGGCTTTCCTTTAGATCCTACTAGCTCACTGTTTCCTTCTCATTGGTTTCTAATGATTTACGGTTTCTTTGGAGCCCTTATAGGTAATGAAGTCTTGGTTGCGTTAAGTGTAGAATGGACAGGGAGAACTGCAGATAATAAACTGATAATCTTATTTATAATTTTTACGTTAATTGGTTCCATATCATTTATTTATAATCAGCAATTAGGATTGGTTTTAATTTTAGTCGCCATGTCAATTTTACTATATTATTCTAAAGAATATTTAGGACGATCCAGAATAGGATTAAATCCAACCTTGTATAATTGGCTACTTTTCTTATCCTTAATGGTAACCGTAACTATAATCGATGTTCAGATAAGTTTAGGTTATGTAATACCGTATCTAAATCTAATATTTCCAGTAAGTATGGTATTTGCAGTTATGGCTAGGGACATTAGTCTTGTAACGGGTGTTAAACCAACTAAAGGCTGGGAAATTTCTTTAGCCTTAGTTCTTCTAATTTTAGGTATGACTTTTCGATTAGATTTTTTAATGATTTTAGCATGGATTCTGTCTTTTCACACGTCTCGAATTTACAAATTTAAGGGAAGAAAATACCCAATAATTCATCTCTTTACTGCTTGGCTATATCTTTTAATCGGTTCGATATTCGTATTCAATTACGACATTTTCATTCACTCTATCGCAGTTGGTTTCCTATTTAATACGGTATTCGGCGTGGATGTTGTCTTAATGGATCTATTTATTAATACTTTTCAAAAGAGGGTTTCAATTAAACCTTCTTATGCCCCATATTTTTTATTAAATTTAGGACTGCTGATGAGGTTTATATATGATCTTGGATTATCATTACCGTTTTTCTTATTATCTGCACCTCTTCAAGGTATAGGAATTTTATTGTTTTTTATACTTACTTTAAGGCAGGTGATTAAATGAAAATGAGAGTGAGAAATCACGCTTTATATTTCATAGGAATTTTATCTTATATCGTTTCACTAATTCCATTCTTTGGAATTAACGTAATCAGAGCCCTACTGTTAATCCCAGTAATAGCATATACTTTGCCTATACTTGAATACTTACAGCCTAAAATTATGATTTTGAAAATTAACTATAAGGATATATTATTAATACTTTTAGCTACAATGCCCTACATTTTTATTAAAATTAATATATATATAATTATACCAATGGCATTATTAACAGTAACATTCATGTTCTATTTTAATAAAAATACAATGTGGGGAAATGTTCTAGGCACGACATTTATAGTCTCATTGTCCCTAGTTTGGGCTTTATTTGAGAGCAATTACTTTCTTATACCTGATATTTACTGGATATTATATATATTCACGGGGGCCCTATATGTGGAATATAAGATACCTTATAGAAGACTTAACAAATCTATAGTCCAAGCTTCCTGGGTATTATCGTTAATAATACTTACATTGATTAGCTTAAACACTCCCCTATTATTAGTATCGCTAATAGAACCCTCAACGAGGTTTCTAAGACCTGGAGAAAAGTTAAAATCATCGAAAGAGATAGCACTCCTAGGTAGGAAGGGTTCTAGAAGGGATATAATCTTCGTGACCCTGTTGATATTACTGTCCTTGCTGTCCCTTCTTCACTATTAATCTGTTAAATACAAATACAGCAGTTATGGAATTTCTCGTTAGGTATAGCCTTGAAGTCGAGGCAAAATCTGATGACTGCTGTTCCTTAGTTAGAGCCTTATAACCAAGGTAAAATCTGAGAACTGCTGTAAAAATTCTTTGTAATAAAATTTTATATCATATAAAAATCCTTAAAAATTATTGTGAAAATTGTTTCACGGTAACAGAATTGCTCTACCTAAGATCTTACCACTTTTTAACTCCTCTAATGCCTGATTAGCTTCGTTTAACGGAAAAGTCTTAACCTTCACCCTAACCTTACCTTGAGTATATAGTTCAACTAATTCGGTAAGTTCGTTATAAGTTCCCACTAAATTTCCAACAACGCTAATCTCTCTGCTAATGAAATCTACTGTGTGATCCCTAAACTCTCCACCGTATCCTACTATTGAATATGTTCCACCTTTTCTTATCATATGAAGCGAGTCCCTAGGGGTATTATGTTCTCCTACAAAATCGATTACAACGTCTACTCCCGTGTTATCAGTTATTTTCCCAATCTCGTCTACGGCGTCCTTTGCCAATACTGTGTAGTCAGCTCCAAATTCCTTTGCCATCCTCAGTTTACCTTCATCAATATCTATTGCAATAATCCTGGCTGAAGTTATAGCCTTAGCTACTTGTATGCCTATGTGTCCCAGGCCACCGACCCCGATTATAGCCAAGAGTGTACTGGGATATAATTCTTTGGAAACCTTCTTAACTGCGTGATACGCAGTTAACCCAGCATCCGCTAAGGGGGCCATCGATATCAGATCAACTCCCTTAGGCACTTTAATCGCGGAGAACGCCGACGTTTTTAGATATTCGGCGTAACCTCCGTCAGTACCGTCTAATCCCGGAAATTTACCGTTAGGGCAATGCATATCATTTCCAGCCCTACATGCTCTACATCTCCTGCAAGTCACGTAAGGATGAAGTATAACTTGATCGCCTCTCTGGAGCCAATCGACACTGCTACCCATATCTTCAACTATTCCCACATTCTCGTGTCCTATGATGAATGGAAGTTTAGGATTAAATATATCCTTCCATATTCCCTCCTGAATGTGCAAGTCGGTTCTACAGACTCCTGCGCCCTTGATCTTAATTATTATATCAAAAGGCGATGTAATCTTAGGCTCCGGAACATCGTCAACTCCCAACGGCTTATTATACTCATGAATTCTGACGGCCCTCACTCATCCTTCGCCTCAGCTACAAGTTTACAAAACTCACCATTTACATTGAGAGAAAGTTGAGTTAAACTACCCTTTCCCTTTCTCTTGAAAGTAAACCTCTTCTTAACGTCCTCATATTCGGATGAAGCTTCACCTGAGTAACACTCGTGGAACTTTAACCCTTTATTTATACATTCGGTTAGCCTTTCAGCGTCGTGATGGTTTACAAGGTTTATTGTGGAATTAGGTATTTTTTCCTTAACTTCTTCTAGGATCACATATAAAAATAACGGAGGGCAGAAGAAAGTTGGAGGGGAGAGTGTTATTTTCACTTTACCCTCTTTATTTTCACTATATCCCTTTAGAAACTTCAAATCGATTATGGAGTAGTTCGTCTCAGGATCTATGACTTCTCTTAACATCTCCTCTATATTCAACATCTCATTCCTCCAACTTCAGTGCAATTCTCCTTTTAGAAATTTCATCTTCTCTCTTGGCAATCTCTTCTATTGGTATTCCCCACAGTTTAGAAGCGTTCTCGTACAATATTTTTTTCTTTATATCAATTGTTAGTTCGATACCGTATTCTCTTCTTATGTCTTCCGGTAATTCGAATTTAATGAAGTCTTCTATTATCCATTTTGGGTTCCATATCGCGTAGTCTGTTCCGAATAGTATTCTATCCGGGCCTAGCCAGAATAGTAGCTCAGCCATCATTTGGGCGAAGTATCTGGGTCTTTTCCTTATGAACGCGGACGCTACAGCCAGGCCTGCATAAACGTTCTTATCTTGTACTCCGATCCAGCAAAAGTCATCAAATCTGGGTAATCCAATATGTGTGACTACGAATTTCATGTCTGGAAATGATGAGGCTGCTGAATCGACGTCTTTAACGTCGAATGCGTCTTTATCTAAGGGCCATACTGTGGGGCCCTTGTGAGGAACTAATATGTTTATGCCTAGGGATTTACTATATTCTAAAAACTCAAACGCTTCCTTGCTATCCAGTCTCCATCCCCTGGACAACCTGTCGCCAGTTTCTTTCCATTCGGCTGTGTATAGTTTTACGTGTTTCATCTGCCAAGGCTTAACCCTATATTTTCTAACATCTTCCTCTAATTGCCTTTTGCCCTCCTCACCATCCCTGGGATCCCACCTAGTACCAATGACGAATCTATAAGGATTTTCTAAGGCCAATTTTCCAAACTCCTCAGTATTTCCAAAAGGTTTTCTATAGAAATATGATAGATACTGTGGTTGAGTTATTGCAACATCAACATAACCCTTGACCATTACGTCCTCTATCATCCTATTTGGTCCATAATATTTGAAAGTATTATAATCCATGACATATTCTTCCGGACTTAATGACTTATGATAATCATAAAAACAATCTATCCAACCCTTTGCCAATTCAGGTCTTAGCCAATTATCCTCACTTGCTCTCCACACGTGGACGTGATAATCAACTACCGGAATTTCTTCCCTTCTACCGCTCTTACTCTCAACTGAAATCATGATATCACACCTTAAAATTTTATTTACTGCTCTTATATATAAAGATTCTTATATAACACTAATTTTACGATTTTAGCTCAGCTGAAGCTTTCGTTAAACCAGGATCTACCTAAATGACCTTCGAGCACCGTTTGAAGCCAACTTTTTAGGTACAGCCGTTGTGGGATTTTTCCGTAAAGTATGGCCTTGAAGTTAGGCAAGCTTAAAAGTGCTGTCCGACAAATACCGTACACCGGCTTTAATGGCCTCTTCTCACTCTAGTTGAGACTCTTTAAGGGTTTAAGGTCACTAGGACCAGGAGCGAGGGGCCTTCAGGACGACCAACCTCCTGTTCCTCGACCGGATAGGTGGTGAGCTCCTCTCGAGCCCAAGGGACTTGAGCGCTTTTATCACGACCTCCACGTCCCACCGATGCTCCGAGATGCGAAGAGGACATTCCTCCATGAACAGCAATTATGGGACTTTCCCTTAAATATCGCTCTGTAATCAAGGCAAAATCTAATACCTGCTGCATGAAACCGGCGAGTTATGGCTGACCTTAAGATCCCCGGTGGAGGTGACCGATAGCTTAATGCGTCCAGGCCAATCCATCGAGACGCCCTCTCGTCGGTGGAAGGGATGACTACAAGCTTGGGGTGTCAAATGAGCTTAAATTCTAAGACCTCACAAAATATATATGAAATCCTGTCTAATTTACGTCGCCGGGGACGTGACCAATTACGAGCTTGTGGACTACATCATAAACGACGGAAACGCGGGGATAAAGGTAAAGACTTTCTTCGCAGCCCACGCCTTACACAAGGTCTTCAGTCCGGAGGAGGTAGTCGCCTTACTCCCAGACAGCCTGATACACGACGATAACGAGGACTGGGAGAGCGTAAAGGAGGCTTACAAGGGGCTCGTGACCTCTCGTGCTAACGAGCTAGGAATGGAGAACCAGACCGGGGAGGCACTCGAGACCTTCCTGGATAAGTTGGACGTGAGACTTATACCCAACGTGGGAGTGGGGAGTGCTAAAAGGAGTAGTGGAGGGAAGATTGTCCTCGACTCTAATGGCACACCTCAGACTGTACAGTATCAGAGGAGTAGGACCCCGAGCTTCATCTTCAACGTCATCTACTCCGTGTTTGAGGACCTCTCCTGTGAAAAATACCTCGTCGACCTAACCCATGGGACTAACGTCCTGATTTCTGCTGTCTTGACTGCCGGTTCACTGTTTGACTCCAGGTTCTTCTCGGCCCCCATCATGGGGAGACCAGGAGTCCAGGCCGAGGTCGAAGTCGTGGAGCTGACGGGATTAGTTGAGGCAATGAAGAATTCCATGATGATCTCTGAATCCATAAAGAATCTGGACGAGAGGTACTTCAGGGACTTCAGCGGTCAGCTGGGACGTTTGAACCCGAAAGAGTTCAAGGACAAGGGTTTGATCGAACGGGTGAAGAAGACAGATACCAATAAGGTCAAGGACCTTCTCTGGAACATAAGGAACGGTTTCTCGGTAAAGGCAGTGAAGAGTATGGCCGATGTTAGGAATCACATGGATCAGATAAGGGGCGACGTGAACACCCTGAGGGCATATTTCCTGAATTGGTATGACCATCAGGATCTGGACAAAGAGGAGTTAGTCCTTTCCAACTTGAGCTCGACGTTGAAGGTCGGGGACCTGATTCAGCCGGGGGACGACTTGACCTCAATGAAGCGTTTACTGAACCTCTACGTGAGGGCCTCCCTTTACGATAAGGCCCTTTCCCTAGCAAGGGAACTCCCAATAGCGTTCTGCCTGAAGGAGCAGGGAGGGGGAAAATTCGCCGATGATGATAATAATTACGATCAATGCAACAATGAGGTGGTCGAAGGTTACCAAAAAGAGAATAGTAACGTCCTGAGGCTTAGGAACGTTCTGATGCATGGAGGTCTGTCGAAAGATCTGAAAGTTCAGGTGGGACCAGACGGGACCGTTAAGGCTGACGAAGTTGAAAAGAAACAAATTGAGGACGTGGTCAATAAAGTGCCGGAATACGTGGACGAGATTATCGGCTTGTTGAGCCAGAAGAGGACTAAAGACCCGTGACAACGAAGGGAAGATACCCTCTTCTGTTTGTCCCTACGCTCTCATTTCACTCACTTTGTGTTCAATCATGATGGAGTGCGGGGACTTAGCCCTCAGCCACTTACCAGCCTTAACGGTAGGTGGGTCATGGGACTCCTCGGAGCCGATGGGCACGAGGCTCAGATCCCAGATCACTCTTACCCTTTTGAGCAGAGCTCACATCGAGTGAGAGTTCATCTTTTATCAACGAAAATAAACAAATATAAAAAAATTTGTTAACGTGAAAAAGGATTCAGTCAACTAGGTCTTGCATTGGTTTTCCGCTGGCTTTCGGACGTGGAGGAGGCCCACCACTCTGGGGGATAGCCCTGAGCTCATCAAGAAGAGGTCTGCTATTAAGTTAGGGGAGGAGCTCCAGGTTTATGGGGACCTCGGAAGGTTCTACCCGTGGCGTAACTTATCCTTACTCTTAGTCACTTCCAATCACACCACGGGCATCCCTCTCAATGGCTCATAAAGGTCACCCTCAAGTCATTGGGACTAGTAGAGGGAAGCTTTAACACCCTCCTATCCAATCACTCCTACCCTCGTGAGCAGTGTCCGTCGCCAGTTGGGAGATCATCAGTAAAAACTATTTGTAATACTACACGAACATTACTTAATCAAAACGATGTTTAGAAGTAATTAAAATAACGAGTGGTTACGTAAAAGAGTTACAGTCTACCGTTTGCCTTCACCTGGGCCTGTAGGCGCTCCCTCCCACGTAACTCCTGGTGTTCAAGGTTAAGAGGAGACCCACGAGGCCCACCATCTTGACCACGTCACCCACGATGGCTACAGGTCCTAAGTTCACGAGGTAGAGGGGCAGGCCTGCAGTGAACACTACAGCCCCCCAGAAGAAGAGGGAGGAGTAGGTGGGCCTGACCCTCTTGGCTGTCAGGTATATGGGTATCCCAGCCACGGGCTCGAGGGTGTAGCCCAGTAGGATCAGCTCCACCCCCAGGAACTTCCCTAGGGTGAGGTACACGAGCCCTATCCCGGCGATCATCACGGCCAGTGCTCCGAAGAAGTCCAACATCCATTGCCTCTCCAACTTGACCATGTGGTAGGTGAGAACTGAAGGGATGGCCATGGCCCAGATGACCCACAGTGTCAGGACTGAAGGGAGGGCAAAGATGAAGTTCAACCCCTCAAACTCCAGCAGGGTTAACTCGAGGAGAATGACTAGGGACGCGATCAGGCTTATCAGGTTTCCCCTGAACAAGTGTTTGACTTCCATGTGATAATTAGGGCGGGGAGATCAAAAAACATTGGATTAAATTAATTTTAACAGGGCATCTCATGTCGTCCCGTTACAACATCGCCTCCCTCAGGCTAAGGGAGATACCTTGATGCAGTGATTGGATCTAACCTTGGTTGCAAGGTGATGTCCAACGGAAAGTCCCATAACTGCTTTCCCTTGATTAGTATCAGGCACCTCTCAGGGAATAGGTGAGTCACAGTCTAGTGTCCTACTATCGTTGAGTCCCGACGGGGACGAAACTAAGAGCGAGTTGGGCTGATTTCTTTATGTTAGTGAAGGTATTTTTTATCCTTTTATTATGTCTTTACTGATAAAAGATGTCCTCCCACTAGATGCGGGCTCTCCCCAAAGGGGTGGGAGCGATCTGGGATCTGAGCCTAGTGCCGTTTGATTCCAAGGAGTCCCGTGACCCCCTACCTTGAGGTCGGGTAGGTGTTTAGGGCCTAAGTCCCTGTATTCCATCATGAATAAAGATAAAATTATTGAAAAGTGTTAGGGACAAACGGAACAACTCTCGAACTAGTTCAAGGGAACTATCTAAAAAAGGGTTTTTAACCTAACCGCTCAAGTCCTGATCTCCTTCCTCAGGGCCCCGTAAATCGCTCCGATCACCATCCACACCACGAAGGTCGCGACTCCTATGAGCACGTAGGAGTTGACCGAGGTGGTGACTATGTTGGCGAATATCACGAACCCCACTATGGCGTTTATGATCGCCGTTAGCAGTATGTTCCAGAGGTTCAACGCCTTGTGCTCCCTCAGGATGAAGAGCAGGCTTATGTTTGCGGTGAATATGGCAACCAGGAAACCGAATGTCGTGGTTATCCCAACAGCCAGGAACACGTTGGCCGGGCTCAGGAACACTGAGAAGACGACGGTGTATATCAGGGAGAACAGTAGGGCGAAAACGACTGCCACGTGGGGGGTCTTGTTGTTGTCGTGTACCCCCTCCAGCCTCCTGTCCAACACTCCGTCCCTGGCCATGGCGAAGACTACCCTGGACACTGTGTTGAAGAAGGTCACGGAGTCTGTAAGTCCGCTGTTGATCAGGAGTACCGTGAGTATCACGCCGAGGATGAACCCCCCATATCGGACTCCCAGTACTATACCTGGAACCAGGTTGGTGAAGAACGAGGACATATCGTTGACCCCCCAACCCACGGTGAAGGCCTCGCTCGCCAGGACGTAAGTTATCCCCACCAGGAGGGCACTGGTGAATACTCCCTTGGTTATGGTGTTCTTCGGGTCCACAGCCTCCTCTCCCAGGACCGAAGCGGTCTCGTAGCCGGCGAACGCTAAAAAGACGAAGGCCATCCCCACTCCCACGTTGAAGGCTGAGGGTGGAGGAGCGTAGGCCAGCGTGAAGGTTTTAGGGTCTGGAGGGACTCTGCTTAAGATCAGGAGCGAAGTCCCCACGATGAACAGTATCTCCACGATACTCATGGTCAGGATGAACTTCAGGGAAGGCCTTATCCCCAGGTAGGATAGGACTCCACCGAACAGGGCCACAGCGACCACGATGGGAGCCCAGATCCAGGAGGGTGTGTTGACTCCGAGGACCTGCAGTGCCCCAGGTAAGAAGACTCCCACAGAGAGGTATATGAACACCAGTGCCGTGAGAGCGTAGAGCACGTAGGCCCAACCTATGAGGAAGCCCACCTTCTTCCCTAACCCTTCGGAGATGAAGGCGTAAATACCGCCGGCGCTCTGAACGTATCTGCTCGTGATAGAGAGCCTGGTAGCGTCCAGAAGGACGGCAAAGGTAGCTAGCGCTACGGCGAGAGGGAAAGAGCCGTATGCGTAGGCTGCAGCACCTGTCAGGGTCACTAGGCTGGCCATAGCAGGCGCAGCTCCCCGTTTGTCCCTACACTTTCATTTCAATCATTTTATGTTCATTCATGATAGAGTGTAGGGACTTAGCCCTCAACCACCCACTTACTGTAGGTGGGTCATGGGACTCCTTCGAGCCCAACGGCACGGGGCTCACATCTCTGCAATCACTCCCACCCTTTTGGGCATAGCCCACATCGGTGTGGGAGGTCATTATTTATCAACGAAAATTCGTTATAAACAGATATAAAAAGATTTCTATTAACGTGAAAAGGATTCAGTCCACACCCTGAGCTACGACTTCCCTATAACTAACGGAGTTACGAGCCAACTCCTTCTTTTCTGTCATGTCAGGTCTTACTTTTAATGATTGGAGATCTTTTAAGCTTTTACCTGTTTGATTAAAAACTAATTAGAAGGCGAAGGAATCTTTATTTAAAGAAACTGCTAGTTTCTCAGAGGTGTAGAGACGTGGTCAGGGTAATTTCACGAGGAGTGTGATCTGTGACTCGTCATCGAGCAGGTCGTGGAGTATTACCGTGTTCTGGGACCTCGAGTGTCAAGCTCCCGCTCGCGTCGGTAATACTAACGTGTTCCAAGGTCCGATGGGGGACGTTAGGTCTCGCCTTGATGGTGAGGTGACACTTGAGGGAAACTCCCATAACTGCTCGTCTGATACTCACTTCTTGAATCAGCGTGGATGATCAACGTAGTCAAGTAGGTGGGAGGATTTGGAACTTTAGGATGAAGTAGGATCTGTACTGGTTGTAGAATTTCCTCGGGTGTTGACCACGTTGAGCCCACTCAAAGTCGAAATTACAGATCAGTTTAAAACAAGATTCGTGTGAATGCTAAAAAGTATTTAAGAAGCCCACGAGGGCGTTGAAACTCCTCAGAGGGGAATCCGTGACTATCGAGGTTGAGCACCTCACGAAAGTCCTCAGAGGATCGTTCAGACCTTGGACGTTATTCCAGTTCTGGGGTTAACCCACGTTAGCGCTCACAACCGCACTCGTCTCGTTCCGGGCTCAAAAGAAAAGTATGGTTCTGGAGTTCTTAGAGATCAGGTCACATACCTCTTTCAACTGGTCGCACTTACCTTGGCCAGCCTCCTCCACATCCCTCTCCTTGGCTTTCAGGGGCTTGAGGAGATTGTTCACCCTGGTGTACTCATCTGGAGATACTACGGTGGTGACGATGTGGGCCCTCTTGTGGAGGCCCTCCAGAGCTGCGGCCACACTCATGGCCTTCCTCCCCCCTGTGAAATCTACGTAGTCCCCCACGTTTATCCTCGAGCCTACCTCCTTCCTAAACTTCTTGAAGTCGTCTGCGCTGTTTATGTCATCCATGGGCAGGGGGATGTCTGCTATGATAATTTCCTTTGATCCGCAACACGCGAATATTGCTTTGACCAGCTTCCACGCAAAGGTTACGGCCTCGTTGTTTGTCCTGATCACGTACACTTCGTCCACCTTTACAGGCGTCGGGTTTTCGGCCTCGTATTTCCCTTGACTTAGGTTGATGAAGGTCTCGTAGATTCCACCGGGGGTAGTGCCCAGGACAGAGACGAGTTTTACCATAATAGGGAACGGGAGACAAAGGATATAAGCGTAGGGGTCTCCTGAGTACTAGGGAAGGGGCGTACATGGGAGTCAACCCTGACCGGGACCTCCCCGGTTCTGATGAGGCTAGGCCTGAGCTCACCGCATGTGAGGGAGCTCGAGTGACCGGGGGGAGTTTGGGCTCTCCAAGGGGCGTTCAGAAGACTCAACCCCAGTTATTAGAATTCGCCTAGATTACAGGGCGATACTCAAGGGAAAATCCCGTAACTGATACTTAACTGACTTCGAGATTCAGGGGCCTTGGTTGCTGATCGAGGTTGAACAGTGAACTGAGTGTAAATCCTGCTCAATGCCCCAACACTTCTCCCACCTCAGCAATCTCCGGTCATGTCCGATCCGTCTCTTCTCCCTCCCCTCTGGCCCTCCATGGAAAGCACTCAATCTCGCCGAAGCCTATGGACCTGGACTTCCCGACCCCCATGAAGTTGCCATACCCCAGGAGAGTCCTAACCTTCTCCCTGAACCCCGAGCTCCTCCTGGCGTCCAGGGAGAACTTGGTCCACCCCACGAATCCCCTGACCGTCCCTTGCTCATAGGGGACAGTTATTGGGGTGAGGTTGTAACCGACCTCCCTAAAGTAGTACAGGGCCCTGAGACCCCCGACCCCGTTAACCTTCACGTGGGAGAAGGCGTTCCAGTGCACTGCCAGAGAAGTGAGGAGGAGCGGGGAGTAGGGGAAGAGTACATATCTGTTCCTCCTCCTCTTGAAGGACGGCCTTGGGGGTTGCAGGAGGGTAGGAGTGAGGAACCTGACCACGTACGTTCGGGAGTCCTCGAGGGCTAAGGACTCTACCTGCACATACTTCACTTGGTTCAGCTCCACCTTTCCCTCGGTGTGGTACACCCTCACAGTACCTGAAGGGTTCTTCAAGACCTCCTCTGCCAGGACCTGCTCCAGTGAGTTCAGGTAAAAGGTATACTCCTTCCCAGGGTAGAGGCGTAGAACGTTCTTCCCTGTGGAGAACAGAGGCCTGCGGTCCCTGAGGGCCGTCACCCTGTGGGGTTTAGGTCCCGGAGAGTCCGTGGACTTGAGATAGTGTGGGTAGAGTTGGGCGAGGATCATCCTCGAGACCTTGGAACTGAAGGGCTGGACTATTACCTCGTCCTTCACCCTCAGGGAGAACGCGAGGGAGAAAATCATTGAGATTTTAAGTCTTGATGGCTTATAACCTTTGAGGGAAACCCTCCCCTGGAGAACAGCTTGAGGAGAGAAAGGTGACGTGATTCCCGAGTAGTAGTTATTTGACTTTCCCTTAACTGACGTCCTGTTATCGAGGGAAACCTAATAACTACAGCAGTTACCAGATTTTGCCTCGACTTCAAGGCTACACCTAACGAGGAATCCCATAACTGCTGTAACTACACAAGCACATTGGAAAAAGGTCACGTCCGTGCAGTTATATGTCAGTTTCGTGGAATTTCGACGCTCTCAGGCGTTAGGCTCATTGGAAAACCTAAGTTCCAAATTATACCTCGATTTGGAAAAAGCTCCCGGAACTCTCTGATGAAAGTTGAGGGACCCGCGAACCGCGTCCTTAACCGAAAGTCTTATTATCTGGATAGGCTATCCAGCCCTATGCTTCCAAAGAGGGTGATCGTGGGGTTCTACGCCTCGATGCTAGTCCTGGTTTTTGCACTCTTCATTTGGTTGGCTGACCTTTCGGACAAACTGGGAGGGGCCATGACCGGTCTGGGCTCCCTGGCCTTCTTCTTCGGCCTCAGGCACGCCGTGGATGCAGACCACCTGGCTGCCATAGACAACTCTGTGAGGAAGCTCACCCAGGAGGGTAGGGAGTCCCTGTTCGCAGGTACCTTCTTTTCCCTGGGCCACTCGACCGTGGTGATCCTCCTCTCCGCGGCTCTAATATTCGTCTCCAGGGAGGTCGTGAAGAGTGTACCACAACTCCAAAGCCTCGGAGGACTCCTGGGTACGTTGATCAGTGGAGGTGTCCTATACCTCCTGGGTGCCCTCAACCTCATCGTCGCCCTGGAGATCTACGCCCTCTTCAGGAGGGTCATAAAGGGGGAGGAAACTGACGTAGACCAGGTGTTACTGAGGAGGGGCCTCATGGGCAGGTTCTTCCGTAACCTCTTCAGACTTGTGGGTAACCAGTACTACCTCTATCCCATAGGTCTCCTGTTCGGCCTGGGTTTCGACACGGCCACCGAGACTGCCCTCCTCGCCATCTCGGCCTCAACCGCTTCCCTGTACACGGCAGTACCTCCCTACGAGCTCCTCGTGTTCCCACTCCTCTTCACTGCGGGCATGACGCTCGTGGACTCGAGCGACGGGTTCTTCATGAATTCAGCCTACAGGTGGGCCTTCTCGGGGGACGCAGTGAGGAAGGTCTGGTATAACCTCAGCATGACCGTGATCTCAGTGATCGTGGCGTTCCTGGTGGGCTCCCTGGAGTTACTGGGCCTATTGCAGGCTCAACTCAGACTGAGCGGGTGGCCCTGGTATCTCGTGGGGGAGATAAACAGTGAGAGCTATTGGAGCCTGGTCGGTTTAACCATAGTGGGGGTGTTTGCCGTGTCATGGATAATATCCTACCTGGTATACGTGCACAAGGTCGACGAGTGGAGATCCTGAATCACGATTAAAAGTGAGACCGGTAGAACTCGAAGGACTTTTAGCCCCTGTCTCTCTCCGTCTCTCATGTCTCAGTTCACCCAGGGACTTGTGCTCCTCACCTCCGGAGTTCTGGGATACCTTCTCACCTCTACCCGGTCAGGTACAGTCAACGTCCTCAAGTTCCTCAACCCCCTGAACAGTTGGTTCATCATCCCCATGCTCTTCTTCATGGGAGTCATAGACAGGGGCCTCCTACCTGAGGACCTGGACCTCTTCCTCCTCCTAGTGGTCTACCTTTTGCTGATAGTCCCGGTGATACTCCTCATGGGTAAGGGGTTGAGTGGGCAGACCTTGGGCTCTGTGATCTTGGCCGGGGCACTCATGAACAGCGTGAACCTACCCTTCTCCCTTCTCCTGATACTGCAGGGAAGTTACGGCTACGCTGCTACCTTCGCCTCAGGGGTGAGCTTCTTCAGGCCCATAGTTGCCCTGGTAGCTTACCAGTTGCTCATGGGGAGGAGTGGGAGAGCCTCCACTCAGACGTACGTTCAGGGTAGTCTCTCCATAGTGGGCCTGTTGACGGGAGGGATCCTCCATCCCTTCCTTCACTTGCCTCCTCTGGCGACCTCCTTGAGTACCGTTATAGGGCTCTCCGTGATAATATTCTCCTTTGGAGTCTCGTTGAGAGCGCTGGGCGTATCTGTGAACTCGGTGGAGAGGAAGGGGTTTACGCTGGTCGCCTTAACCAGGTGCGTACTCTCGCCCATCCTCATACTCGTCCTGAGTTTACTGTTCCTTAGGGGGAACACCGACGCCCTGAGACAGGTGGTGTTGGAGTCGGCCATGCCCCCAGCAGTCACCGACTCGGTGTTCGCCAGGATCTACGGCTTCGACCTGAAGTTCACCCTGGCTGTGACCCTAGCGCTGACCCCCGTGAACACGGTTGAGGGGGTGTTGCTCTACTACCTGGTGAGGTAGAGTGTGGGTTAACTTCCTGCTATAGAGGCTCTAGTAGGGCACCTGGAGTCGGTGACGGTCTAAAGGAGAGTCCCTACTTCCTAACCGACCTGGGCACTCACCTCGTAAAAGGGATCCATTAAACTATTACTCCCTCACGTAAGTGCTCGTTATTTTCAATTTTATAAATATCGTTTTGACGTCGGTCACGTTCGTGAAGCGTTACCCAGAAATCTCTCTCGATGACCTCCCAACCGATGACGGACACTGCTCATGAGGGTGGGAGAAGTTTCACGGGTATTGAAGTTTCCCTCGATTAGTCCAGCGACTTGTAGGGTGACCGTTACGATCCCTAGGATGGGTGCCCGTGGCGGAATTAAAAGTATTAAAGAAGGTAAGTTACGCCACGGGTAAGCACCATACTTCTCGTTCTCCTTCTTGACTTACCTAAGGAAAAATCCCCATGCTATAAAGGAGAAAAATTAGACTTGCTTCACCTCGACCGGGATCGGGTTCCTCACAGCGTAGAGGGCGGGGCACTTCCTCTCTGCCCTCCTCAAGACCTCCCCCAGCTCCTTGTCTGCCTTCACCTCGAGGACAACCTTCTTGATGATGGGATTATCGGACTCTCCAACTACCGGTGCGAGGTCGTAATATATGTGCCCAGATATCCTTAGCTCCTTGAGCTCCACGCCGGAACTGGCGGCCTCTATGGCCAGGGTGGAGGCGAAACAGGCCATGACACCGAACAGGGTGTAACTGAGGGGCGTGCCGTGGACTCCCTGACCCCCCAGAACCTTGGGCTCGTCTGCGGTGACTATCACCTTGGTGGTTTCAGTCCTCATCTCAGCCACGAACATGGGGGAACCGTCAAACCTGAACTCTCCCTGTATGTGTCTCTCCATGGGGATTGATCCTTCTCTCCTGGCCCTCTCCGAGAGTGCCTTAACTGCATCAAGGTCTATGTTGTTTATTCTCATGCTCATTCCTCTATGGCAATGACTCTGGCCATGGCTCCTGATCCGTTCCCAACCTTCACCGGGAGGGCAACCACCAGGTATTCCTTACCCTCCTGCAGTTGATCCAAGTTTGCCAGGTCCTCTATCACAGTGACTCCTGCACCCAGGAGCCTCTTGTGCACGTGGAAGTCGGTGTGATGGTAGGGCTCTATGCCCAAGGTGTCTATTCCGACGAGCTTCACCTTGTGCTCCATGATGAACTCTGCTCCGTCCATGGAGAGTCCTGGGAACTCGTAGAGGAACTCCCTGGTGAAGGCCCTCTTCTTGCTCCACCCCGTGTCTATGAGTATGGTTTTCCCGTCGTATTCAGGTCTCCACACTGCCTTCAGGGCCTCAGCTGTGATCTCCTGTTTGGAGTTATACTTCGGCCTTATACAGTAGCCCTTATTGACCAGGACATTCAGGTCTATCTTGTCCACCGTGGTTCCCCTCTCGTCGAAGTGATACGGGGCGTCTATGTGTGTCCCTGTGTGGGTGGAGAAGTCCAGTTTCTCTACGTTGTACCCGTCCCTACTCACGATGCCTATGGGCACGATCTCTGGCATGGGGTTAGTGGGCCATATGGGCATGTGGGGTAGGAGTGTCACGGAGAGGTCGTAAATCTTCTTCACGTTCAAGCATGTTCACCGGGTTATTGTTGTCATAATACAATTTAAAGTCTTATTCCCGAAAGGTAGGACTTTTCGTTGCGAGAGGTTGTGGGTTCACCCTAGATAGACAGCTGAACGCGTCCCTCAACATCTTCCTCAAGATGTGTGGGTTTCCCCACCTCTTTCTCACTCCCACCGGGATTAGGTGGGTTTAGGTTACCCCGCTGAGGGGCGGAGGGGTGTGAGCGGGTTTTCCCGTGAGCCCAATGAAGCCCAAGGGCCGAGGATTGGATATAAATTCACGAAAATTCAATGAAACCTGACCCCCATAAGAGTTCAACTGGAGAGGAGCAAAGCCTGGAGGGAGGAGCGGGAACATAACCTGAGGATCTAGACCTTTAGTACCCGAGATATTGGCTCGACCGGTTGTGGCTGGGGCTGAACCAATAAATTTTACTTACTACCGAGGATTTAAATCATGGCCAGGATCACAAGGGGTTTCACGATCCTCAGGAAGATTACTCCCAGACTACTCAAGTACAGGGAGTTCAGGAGGAAGATCTTGAGGGGTGAGAGCGTAAACAGGGAGGAAATGCGTGAGGAGGCCAAGAAGTTCGTGGATTCCCTCATAGAACTAGGTCCGACCTTCATAAAGCTCGGGCAGGTACTCTCGGTGAGAGCTGATGTGCTACCGGAGGAGTACATGAAGGAACTACAGCGACTCCAGGACGAGGTGACTCCAGCTCCCTTCTCCCAGGTCAGAGAGGTCATATTCTCAGAGGTGGGGGATCTAGTCCAGGAGGTGGAGGAAATCCCCATAGCTGCAGCAAGCCTTGGACAAGTTCACCTCGGGAAACTGAAGGACGGGACCCCAGTGGCCATAAAGGTCAACAGACCCAGAGTGGAGGAGATCCTCAAGGAGGACATATCCCTCATAAGGACTTTCCTCCCGCTCACTAGACTCTTCCTGGACTCCTCCCTTGTGGAGACACTCAAGATGATATTCAGGCAGTTTTCCTCCAGGATTTTCGAGGAGCTGAACTACGAGAAGGAAGCGTTCTACACCGAGAAGATCAGGGAGACATTGGAGGGGTTCAGGGTCAGGATACCCAGGACGGTCAAGGCAACCAGGAGGGTCCTGGTGATGGAGTACGTCCCCGGTATGAAAGTGACGTCACAGGAGGCCAAGTCCGTGGTGGACCCCAAGAACCTGGCGTGGAGGGTGTTCAAGGTCTTTGTCTACCCTGTCCTGAAGGGACAATACTTCCACGCAGATCCGCACCCGGGGAACATATCCGTGGATGAGGAGGGTAACTTGATCCTCTACGACTTCGGGATGGTCGGGACCATAGATAGGGAGACCAGGCTGAAGCTCATAAGGATGTACCTGACGATTAGCAGGGGGGATCCGGTGATGTTGGTGAACGTACTGGAACAGTTGGGTGCGATCCAGCCCTTCGCCGACAGGATGGTGTTGGCCAAGGGTTTCGAACTCATGATCAAGGAGATCAAGGGAGTACCGGTGGACCAGCTGGAGCTGGAGGACTTCAATAGGATGGCCAGTGAGGCCTTCTTCAAGTTCCCCCTCAGGTTACCGGAGAAGTTGGCATTATACTTCAGGATGTCCGCAGTGTTGGAGGGAGTCTGCAGGATGATAGACCCGGAGTTCGATTTCCTCCCGAACCTGGTCAGGTTGGTCGAGGAGGAGGGGCTCATGAGAGAGGCCATAAGGGACGAGATCATGGACTACGTGAACGTCTTCACGGGGAGTCTCAAGGAGAGGATGCTCAAGAGACCGGAGCTTCCCAGAAACAGGTTGGCAGGGAAAAAGTGGGTTGGAGTGCCGGTAGTGGTCGCCTCGATACCCCTGTACTTCGTGGAGGGGGAGTTCCTCTCTCTCCTAGTGGCACTCCTGGGGATAACTATCACTCTATCTTTACCTTAGCTGCCCCCTCTATGGGGATCTTCAGGGTCAGCACGCCGTTCTCGTACTTGCCCTCCACTTCGGCATCCTTGGGAACCTTCACCGGAAGCTTGAACTCCCTGGACAGCCTGGAGGGTCTCTGGGTCACGTGTTTGATCCCCGCCTGTTCCACATCCCTCCTGGCCTCGATCCTCAACACGCCCTCCGAGGTGAGCCTGACGCTTATGTCCTTCTTGTCGAAACCTGGGAGGTCTACCAACACCAGCAAGGTGTTGCCCTGTTCGTAGATGTCCACGGGAGGGAGGATCCTCTCATAGAACTCCTTGGTCAACTCGTTCACTTGCCTGCTTATCTCCTTGAGGATTATCTCCATGAGTTTAAGTAGTTCACGGGAAAATAAAAACTTGACCTTAAAGGTTTAGTGCACGTCAGGAGGAGAAGCTGTTCAGACCTCCCATCATCTCCTCCTGAGTAATCTGCCCAACCTCAAGAGGAACCAGAGTATTCTCCACCACTTCATATAGTATAATATGACATATGAGGTAAAAAACCTTCAACCCTCAAGTTTCAGGAACTCGTGGGTGGAGTCCTTTTTAACCTTGAGAGTTAATGGTTGAACATGATAATCTCCACCAGGGAACTTCCTGAGGAGTGCCACTCCCTTCTGGACAGGTGGGGCCTTAAGGACAGGAACGTGGAGGAGTACCTGAAGGAAGGTGAAGCTCTCCTGGCGTGGCCCTCCCAGGTAAAGGATTACGTGGGCAAGATGCCTAAGCTGAAGGTGATTCAGACCTTCTCTGCAGGAGTTGACGACCTACCCTTCCAACTTATACCTGCCCACGTCGAGGTGTTCTCAAACGCTGGGGCTTACTCGACGTCGGTCGCGGAGCACGCGTGGGCCCTGGCCTTAGCCCTGGCCAAGAACGTGAACGTGAGGAGGAGGGAGGACACGGTACTCCTCCACGGAGGGACAGCCCTCGTCCTGGGAGGAGGAGGGATAGGGTCTGAGATAGCCAGGATAGCTAAGCACGCCTTCGATATGTACGTGATTGGGGTCTCAAGATCCTTCAGGAGGCCCGAGCTCTTCTCAGAGAGGAGGGGACTTCAGGACCTGAAGGAACTCATGGGGAGGGCTGACGTCATATTCGATGCTCTCCCACTCAACAAGGAGACCGTGGGGTTATTGAACTACGATTTGCTCTCCAGGACCAAGGAGAGAGTGATCCTGGTGAACGTAGGTAGGGCCGAAACTGTGGTGGAGGAAGACGTCATCAGGATCATGAAGGAGAGGAAGGGATTCAAGTTCGGTACGGACGTCTTCTGGAGGAAGGGAGGTAAGGAGAACTTCGACTCGCCGCTCTGGGGGATGGAGAATTTCGCCGGTACCCCGCACACAGCAGGGGCTACTGCGAGCGGAGAGGTGCTCAAGAGGGCCCTGGTGAGGGCATGCGAGAACCTCAGGGACTACCTGAGTGAGGGACACGCTGAGAACCGAGTGAGAAAAGAAGATTACGAATGAGAAATGAGGGTTAGGGAATCATTTGCCCTCATGAGCGGGAGAGCCGTCCCTCTACTCTGTAATGTGGGGAGCACGAAAGGTAAGTCCTTGACCTTCCTCAGTAGTTTCTCGTCAACGGTGTAAACTCTCCCCCAACAGTAGTTTCGTGACTTTCCCTTACAGCAGTTGTGGGATTTCTCGTTAGGTGTCGCCTTAAAGTCAAGGCAAAATCTGATAACTACTGTCCTTAAGTGGCGCCTTGTAATCAAGGCAAAAAGGGGGATTAGAACCTTGTCCTTCTCTGATAACTGCTGTGAAGACAATGTTATCACCAGACCCCTTAAAGAGGCCCAGTAGTAAGGAAGTTACTGAATACCTAGTTCGTTTAATTACGTAGAGGACGTTAAATAAGGACTGTTACCTCCACCTTACTCATCTTTACTCGTGAAGTATGTTACGGGACTGATTATGATTTATGTGATAGATGAGACTAAGGTAGGGCTAACTAAGGACGAAAACTATCACTTATAGTCAATAAGAACTAAGGGAATATCTTATTACGTTGACGGGGCTTGAAACAAAGTTAATAGTGTTTACCCGTGGCGTAACTTTTCCTTTTTAATTACTTCTAATTCCGCCACGGGCACCCCTCTTAAGGGATCATACAGGGTCACCCTTAACTCATTGGGGCTAGTCGAGGGAAACTTCAATACCCTCCCATCCACACCTTTATAACTCCCCAAACCTCGTGAGCAGTGCCCGTCATCAGTTAGGGGGATCATCAATAAAAACTACTTCGGTGATACTATATAAACACAACTTGTCAAAACGATATTTAGATGATTAAAAATAACCAGTAGTTACGTAGAAGCGTTACAGTCTTAGTATACTTTTCTACCATACTTTCAATAGTACCCGAGATTTGAGCAACACGCTTTGTAATGGCTTCAGAGGACGATTTAAGTTTCTTATACCGTTCGCCTCGTTCAAATTTTTAAACCTGGTTCCTCTCAGTTGTGGAAGGACGAGGTTCTAATCCCCCTAACACTTCGCTTAGAGGGGTCCAGCTCACGCACCGTAAGTTCGCTTATCCTTTAACTTTCTATAGGGGTTAGGGGGGCGGAAGTCCCCCTCCGTGAGGTGGGGGATGGACAGCCCCCTTACGGAAACCCTTTATAGTTATTAAAAAATAGATGTAACTATGCGGTACAGATTGGAAAGAGGATCGCATTCAGTTTACGCTCTTTATTACCACTATGTCCAGGTGGTGAAGTACCGCAGGAAGGTGTTCGAAAATGAGGACATAATCAACTTCCTAAAGGAACAAATTCAAGAAATAAGCGAAACGTTCGAGGTTGAGGTCATAGACATAGGGGTGGATAAAGATCACTTCCACATGTTATTCAGGGCGAAACCGACCTTGAATATACCCAGATACATAAACGCGATCAAGACGATCACGTCTAGGGAAATACAGAGAAGGTTCCCACAAGTAAAGGAGAAACTGTGGAAAGGACACTTCTGGTCGCCTTCCTACTTCCTAGCAACAAGTGGACAGGTAACACTGGAGGTACTGAAAAAATATGTGGAGAGCCAGGGGAAAGAGTGACAAGATTCAGCTATCATTCAAGTACAGGATTTACCCAACTAGGGAGGAAAAACTCCTCAGGGTGATGCAGGTTGAGGCTAAAGTGTACAATGCCCTGTTGGACGCAGTGAATAACGCGAGGAAAGAAGGGAGAAGGATGACACCTAAGGACACCCAAGACATGTTGAAAGACTTGAAAATAGAAGGGAAGGAACTGGTTTACTCCAAGGCCCTCCAAATGGTGAACAACCAATTGTGGTACAACATCAACTCTCTTCACGAACTGAAGAAGAGAGGGAGGAGAGTGGGGAAACTGAGGTACAAGAAGATCATGAAGATCATAAACTACAATCAATCCGGTTTCAAGGTGGTCGGGGATAAACTAATTCTCTCAAAGATAGGGGAGATGAAAGTGCTCTTCCACAGACCGTTAGAAGGCGAGGTAAAAGGAGTGATAATAAAGAAGAGTGCAACTGGATGGTACGCTATCTTCCAGGTTGAGGTCGAAAAGAAACCTCTTGAAAAAACTGGAAAAGTGGTTGGGATAGACTTAGGAGTGGAGAAACTCGTAACCACCACTGACGGTGCTGTGGTAGAGAACCCCAGGGTTTTTGATGAGGTCGAGAAGAGGATAAAGATTTTACAACAATTATTATCAAGAAAAAAGAAAGGGTCTAGAAACTACGAGAAGGTCAGGGAAAAACTAGCCAAGATGCACGAGCATGTGAAGAATCTCATGAACGATCATATTCACAAGGTAACTTCATGGCTCGTAGAACAGTATGATGAGATATGCGTGGAAGATCTCGATGTGAAGGAGATGGTTGAGGACAGTGAGAGCAAAGTTTTGAGAAAGCATATTCTTCACACTAACTTCTCCAAGTTCGTGAGCTACCTCTCCTACAAGGCTGAAAGAGCTGGTAGGAGGGTGGTGAAGGTAGATCCGAGGAATACTTCAAAAACATGTGCCAAGTGCGGACACGTTAAGAAGGATTTGACTTTGGCTGACCGTGTGTTTGTATGCCCCAAGTGCGGTTGGGTCGCTGATCGTGACTATAACGCTTCTCTAAATATTCTTCGTGCGGGGTCGGGACTGCCCTTAGAGCCTGTGGACAGGAAACCTCTGCTGTACATCCCCTTCTCAGAGGGGGTGTATAGTAAGTTTCCTGGAAGAAGCAGGAAATCCTCATCGCGAGGTGGGGATGCCCCGTCCGTGACGGTAGACCCAAAATCATATTATGAAAAATAATTCTGACAGAATAATATCGATTCACGATAGATAACAGGATTTATGTGAGTATTAAGAATTCAGTTGAAGAAAGGTTTAAGGTGAGGGAGATGTGGTATTACCACGTGAGCAAGTGAGATGGTAATACACCATCTCCCTCACCAAAACAACGTACAACAAATAGGATATAAATTACTTTCCATGCTGAACTTCAAGGGAAAGAGAGGGGAAGAGGTGGCGAGAACCCTCATCTCAGCGTGTTTATGGAACGATTCGGTGGAAAGCAAGTCGAGGGCGTATGGCGTGTCCCCACAGACCGTGAGGAATTACGTGGAGGAGCAGGGGGTGGAAGTTATTGAGAAACTCTTGGAACAAGTGAGGAAAATATCCTTGGAGGTACTGAAGGGAGTAAGGGAGATAGACCTCTCAATAGACTGGACCACCAAGACCTGGTACGGGAGACCGGTGGGAGGGCTCGGGAGTTCAGAGGAGGGAAACTCTTGGAACTACGCAACTGCGACGACTAAAGATGGGAAAGTGCTCCTACTGGCCTTCGTCACTCAAGTGAACGGGATGACTAAGGATGAGGTCGTGAAGGCCCTCGTGGAGCAAGTCGTCGCCATGGGGTTCAAGGTGAGGTTGATAACTCTCGACGCGGGCTTCTACACTGTAGACGTGCTCAACTTCGTTTCGCAGTTCAAGTACATAATCGGAGTTCCTGTTGGGGACGTGAAGGTCTACCAGGAGTTCGACGGCGAGTACGAGACGAACAGTAAGAGGCACAGGAGGGACGAGCAGGTCGAGTTCAGGCTCCTCGTGTACAGCAAGGAGAAGGTTAAGAGAAAGAAGAGGACTCTAGTTTACTTCGCTAGGGCTACGAACCTCGACCTACCTAAGGGGGAGGTGTTGAAGTTGTACAACAAGGTGAGGGGTCCCATAGAGACCTCTTACCGGAACATCAAGGCTTTTCTCCCCTTCACCAGTTCCACCAAGTTCGTCTTCCGCACGTTGATCTTCGTGCTGGCCGCGGTCCTCTACTCCCTGTACACCGTGTTCAAGGGGGAGGTGAGGAGGGAGCAGTTCAGGATACTCCTAATACTCTTGTTTTCTGATGATTTATTCTATCTAAGAGATTTTCTACTTAAATCAGTAGAATCGCTTATTAATAATATAGATTTATTTTCAAGGAGGTGATTTTGGGTCTACCGGTGAGGGCGGGGTAGTTCACTACAGTTCGTCCTACCTTTGTTTTCTCGTTTGCTGTCTTGACGTGCTAATCTATAAATACTAGTCCTATAGGACTAGTCCTGTGGGACTATATATTAAAAGGCGAGAAGAGGAGGAGATAAGAAGAATAAAAAACTGGACTTTAATTTACGGCAGGAGGAAGACAGGAAAAAGTACCTTAGTAAAGAGAAACCTTAAGATGGATTATTACGTTTTAATAGCTGATTCAAATAACGCAATCACCTTAGATGACACGGTGGTAAAGATTGATGAGGCTATGAAAGAGGTCAAAGGGATCCTACGCAGAGGGGGCGTGGCGGTAATAGACGAGTTCCAAAGATTACCTGAGATCCATTGGGCTATGATAAGTAATTGGGATAAGGAAGGTATTCTAGTAATAATAGGCTCTAGTTATGGTATAGTTAATAAAGTATTTGATAGGAATAGTCCATTACTCGGTTTATTCACCCCCCTTGAAATAGACATAATATCTTATGAAGA
This sequence comes from Metallosphaera yellowstonensis MK1, assembly GCF_000243315.1. Taxonomy (GTDB): domain Archaea; phylum Thermoproteota; class Thermoprotei_A; order Sulfolobales; family Sulfolobaceae; genus Metallosphaera; species Metallosphaera yellowstonensis. Next base: position 289,949 of record NZ_JH597761.1, read on the forward strand.
TGTGCTAACTCAAATTAGAGACCCCGTACTTTCAACCTTATACAGAGACCCTTGGATAATTCCTTTCATAAATAGTTATGAGGAATTCGTTAGTAGAATAAGGGAATTCTCGTTAATTTCTAAGGGGCTGTTAGGGGAAGTGTTCAAAGAGGAGGAAAGGCAACTTACAGACACCTATTATAAAATCCTTTTACTTCTAGGGGAAGGAATATGGAAGACGTCTGAAATTGCCGGTATAATACAACCTAAAGGAGGGGAAGGAACGATATCCTCAATGGTCAATAAGTTAGCTAAGATGGGATTAGTACAAAAAATTCCCACGCTGTCTAGGGAAAATTATTACAGAATCAGGTCTCCTGCCCTTTCACTTACGCTTTACGCTGAATCCAAATATGCTATAAGTGAAACGGATTTGGAAGTCAAGGACTTACCTATTGGTAGGGAGGTTCAGTTCAGTCTAGGAGAAATGCTTTCGAAATATTTCGGAGGGGTACAGTATTATTCTCCGAAGGAAGACATAGACGTAATTATTGTAAAAAAGAAGAAACCTATTTGGGCTTTTGAGATCAAAATGGGTGAATTTTCGAGTTCTGAAGCGAGAGAAGCTGTTAAAAGGATGGATAAAATAGCTGAGAAGGTAGGATTAGTGAGTTTGAGGGAAAAACCACCGGATTACGGTGATTTAAGTATAGGACCTGAGGAGTTAATAGAAATAGCAAACCAGTTAGTGAAATCACGTGATGAAGAAAGCGAGAGCTAGATTAAAGTGCAGTAGTTATTAGATTTTGCCTTGACTTCGAGGCTAAACCTAACGAAAAATCCCATAACTGCTGTAACATGAAAAGGATTCAGCCCAGGTCATAGTTGTACCTCAGTCCGTTCATCACTTCAAAGAGCGATGAGAGATCCTCCAAACATGTCACGTACGCCCCCTCAATCAGTAATGTATGTTCACTTCTTCCCTCCAAGGTCTTCTCGAGACTTTCCAAGATATGAAGTAAAAAATTACGTTCTCTTTAACTCCTCCTTGAACTCCTGTAAGGCCTTCCTTATCTCCTCCACAGATGCCTCGTCTTCGAGGCTCGTGATGTCTCCCACTTCGCTCCCGGTGGCCACGGCCCTGACCACCCTCCTCATTATCTTACCGCTCCTGGTCTTGGGTAACTTGTTCACGAAGTGGATCTCCCTGAATACGGCTATGGGTCCGTAGTTCTCCCTCACGAACTTGACTAACTCCTCCTTGAGCTCTGGCCTGACCGACGTACCTCCCCTGAGTATGACGAAGGCCTCCGCGACCTCTCCCCTCACGGGATCAGGGACTCCCACCACAGCAGCCTCAGCCACCGCAGGGTGTTGTATCAGTGCGCTCTCCAGCTCATAGGTGCCTATCCTGTGGCCAGCTATCTTCAACACCTCGTCTGCCCTACCCAGTATCCAGAAGTAACCGTCCTTGTCCTTCACTGCGTAATCTCCCACATAGAACGTCCCGGGGAACTTGCTCCAGTACACCTTAACGTACCTCTCTGGATCCCTGTGGATAGTGAGTGGCATCCCTGGCCACGGTCTCTCTATCACCAGGTAACCCTTAGTCTCCTCGGGGACGGGCTTGCCCTCATCGTTATACACGTTGGCAGCCACTCCCAAGATCGGTGGACCGTTGGTCCCAGGTTTCATGGGGACCATGTAACTCCCTGGGGTTATGGTTATGAGTATCCCACCGGTCTCGGTCATCCACCACGTGCTCCCGAAGGGTATCCTCTCCTTTCCCACGAGTTTGAAGAACCACCTCCAGGCCTCTGGGTTAATGGGCTCCCCCACAGAGTGCATCAACCTGACTGAGCTCACATCGTGTTTGGTTATCCACTGTTCGCCGTACTTCATGAACGTCCTTATGGCTGTCGGGGATGTGTAGAGTACGGAGACGTTGTGTCTCTCCACGATGGAGACCCACCTGTCCGGCTCGGGATAGTCCAGTGCTCCCTCGTACAACACCTCTGTGGCCCCCTCCATTAGCGGGCCGAAAACTATGTAGGAGTGGCCCGTGACCCAGCCTATGTCTGCAGTGCACCAAAACACGTCCTCGTCCCTTATGTCGAAGGCCCACTTCATGGTGGCGTGGAGGAGGGTCATGTAGCCTCCCACGCCGTGTACTATTCCCTTGGGCTTCCCGGTGGTCCCAGAGGTGTAGAGGATGTAGAGGGGATCCTCTGACTTAACCCTCTCAGGTTCCACGTAGGCGTTCTGGGGCACCTTGCTCAGCACCTCGTGTAGGTACCTGTCCCTTCCCTTCTCCATCCTAACTTCCTGTCCCGTCCTCCTCACCACCAGTACGTTCCTGATGGTCTTCGTGCTCTCCAGTGCCTTGTCCACTATGTCCTTGAGGGGAACGACCTTTCCCCTCCTCCACCCGCCGTCAGCTGTCACGAGTAACTTGGCCTCAGCGTCGTTCATCCTGTCTGCAACGGCTTGAGCGCTGAACCCAGAGAAGACTACCGTGAAGGCTACGCCCAACCTAGCTGCGGCCAGCATGAAAATGGGGAGTTCTGGTATCATGGGGAGGTATATCCCCATGGTGTCTCCCTTCCCGAGCCCGTACTCCTCCTTGAGGAGGTAGGCGACCCTGTTCACTTCCCTGTAAAGGTCCAGGTAGGTCAGTTTCTTTACCTCCTTGGGTCCGTCGGACCAGGGTTCCCCCTCCCAGATCAGGGCTACCTTGTTCCTCCTCCAGCCGTTGGCGTGCCTATCCACGGTCAGGTAGGAGGCGTTTACCTCCCCTCCCACAAACCACTTGTAGAATGGAGGGTTACTGTCGTCCAGTGTCTTTTCCCAAGGTTTGAACCAGTCCAGTTCCCTCGCTACTGACTCCCAGAATTGTGGTCCCTGATCCAGGCTCCTCTTGTGTATTTCTGAGTAGAGCTGAGGGGATACTACCCTATGCCTCAGCAACTTCGGCTCTATCATCTCGTTGAAGGGTAGGTTAATTTCCTCCTGCGTGGTCATGGATAGAGATTAAGATTCCATAATTATAAACTTTCCTTAGTTTTGAGAGCTTATAGCAATATTATAGAAATACGCGTTGAGGGCCCAAGTGACGGTTAGAGCTAAGGGAAACATGGTTCACCCACGCTCTCAACACCTTAATGCGCGAAAATCACTTTCAAATCATTACTCTAGGAGTGTTACTCACACTGGAGATCCGTGAGCCCTATAATCCTTATCCTTTAGATTTTGATGTGAGATAATAATACTAGACTTTATTACCCATTCACTCAACGTGATAATTAAAATTTAAACGAACAGTCATCTAAGGTTGACAAAAAGTATTCATACTTAATAAGACTATGAGTAGATTACAATAGGAAGTTTAAATCTCTAGCATTTTTATACATTAAATCTCAGATAGAGAATTAGATAATGTAGGTTGAGAATCCGATCCAGGTACTCTGGGGTTTATGATTTTAAACCATGTTAATAGTCTCGCCGATTAATGAGGAAAGTCATAACACTACGTTCATGGGTAATCTCATTTCCTTCTACTGTAGGGGTTCTGGCTTCATAGGATTTCATAGTATTTAATATCAATCCTCAGCCCTTGGGCTTCACCGGGGTCACGGGGAAACCCGTTACCCCTCCGCCCCCCTAACGGGGTAACCTAAACCCACCTACTCCCACTGGGAGTGAGAAAGAGGTGGGTAAGGTAGACGTATTCCTCCTCTGGTGTAAAGTTTCTGAGCCTTAATTTCCTCGACGCACTTCCTCACCTTGTCATACTTGTGACTCGCCATTCCTTGCAATTTCTCGCTGAACGAGTCTAAGGTCCAGCAGTTATCAGATTTTACCTTGATTACAGGGCACTACCTAAGGAAAGTCCCACAACTGCTGTAAGATGGAAATTAAGTCCTCTATCAACTATTAACATATTCTCTAAGTGTCGCATAGGATATTCCTAAGCGTTGGCAGACTTCTTTAGGTTTTAGTATTGTATAAAAGTTTATGACGAAATGATATAAACTTTACAATTTAATGGAAACTGCTGACATGGTAACACTGTAACCTACTTTAGATTTTCACTATATTCTAAAATTTTAGAGGACAAGGAATGTCATCCCAAAACGGGTACAAATCATTCTTCACTATGTTCCTGATTCGTTCTGTAATGGCTTGTTGAGGATCTCATGGAGAACCACGGTAGAGTCACCTTGATCTATAAAGTCGGATCGGGTATATAATTCCTCGGAGACTACATACTGAATTATGCCTGATTTATATCTTCTGAAGAAAATTTTAGCATTAACCCTTTTGCTTCAATCTCAAGTTAAAGTTTTAAGCAGAATCGTCCTAAGCAAGAGCATGGTTGCCATAGTGGGAGCCTCCCTCACTAAGTTCGGTAAGAGGAGCGAGGACATCTTCACGTTGACCAAGGAATCCTCCTCTCCCCTCGTGAGAAAGTTCAGGGAGGAAATAGACTTCGTTTTGGTCTCTAACTCATACTCTGGGGAGTTCAATAGTATCTCTGGTCTGAACAACCTCGTGACCACCTACCTCTCACTAGATTACGTTCCCTCCCTGAGGGTTGACAACACGAGTGGGAGTGGGGGAACTTCCCTCCTAGTGGCTAAGAGTCTATTGGACTCCAGGGTCGCCAGGGTCGTCCTGGTGATAGGGGTGGAGAAGATGTCTACCAAGGGGACCAGGGAGGTGACTTCAGTGATCTCCTCTCTCCTCCCTCCCAGGGAGAGATCCCTGGGCATATCCGTCCCTTCACTGGCCTCCATCATGACGAAGATCTACATGAAGAAATACGGTGCAACCAGGGAGTCCATAGCTCAGGTTGCAGTGAAGAACCACAGGAATGGGGCCAGGAATCCCTACGCTCACGTGAGGAAGGAGGTATCCCTGGAGGAAGTGCTCTCCTCACCTCTCATAGCGGAGCCCTTGAGACAGTATGAGTTTTGTCCCATAAGCGATGGTTCTGCCTCACTCCTCCTGGTGAGGGACGAGGAGGCTGAAAGCTTTACCGACAGGCCCGTGTACCTTAGGGGGATAGGTACAGCTTCAGACTCATCCCACGTGTCCTCCCGGGAGGACATCCTGGAGATGAGGGCTGTGAGGGAGGCAGGGAGGCAGGCCATGAGGCAAGCGAGGGTGGACAAGGTGGACTTCGCAGAGCTCCACGATATGGCCACGATCCTGGAGATAGTTGAGGCTGAGGCCCTGGGCCTGTTGGAGAGAGGTAAGGGTTGGGCACAGACGTGGGAGGGAATTACCGAGGTTGACGGGGAGATGCCCATCAACACAAGCGGAGGTCTCAACTCCAAGGGGCACCCCATAGGGGCCAGCGGAGTAGCTCAGGCAGTGGAGGCCTTCCTTCAGATCAGGGGGGAGGCAGGGGAGAGGCAAGTGAAAGGTGCGAGGTTCGGACTCGCCATGAGTATGGCAGGCTTTGGGAACTCCGCAACTGTGTCTGTTTTTGGTGATGAGCCGTGACTAGATACTACCGTTGTAAGACCTGTAAGAGGAGTTATTTCGAACCCAGGGGGATGTGCAAGTGTGGAGGTGAGGATTGGGAGGAGGTCGAGGTGGAGGACAGGGAGGAGGTGTGCACTGAACTGAGGGTGACACCGTCTGGGTTCCCAGATACGATCAAGTTCTGCCTTACTTGGGCAGAGGGGACGAGGGGCTGGAGGTTGAGCTGAAGGTTCCACCTCTGGAGTGAACTCCAAGTTTCAATGCTTAGAGTTCCGGAGTACACTCCAAATGAACGTGGACAAGTTGAAGATGGTGCTGAGGAACAGAGGGAGGGACATGAAGAGCTTATGGGAGGTCGTGGAAAGGGATGTGCGTCGGAGGGAGCTAGAAGATCGTAAGCGAGTTCTACATAGGGTTCGGGCTTCATTAAATTTTCATGAATTTGTATCCAATCCACAGCCCTTGGGCTTCACCGGGGTCACGGGGAAACCCGTTACCCCTCCGCCCCCTTAGCGGGGTAACCTAAACCCACCTACTCCCACTGGGAGTGAGAAAGAGGTGGGGTTCCTCTTCCTAACAATTCTCATCAACTTTTCCACGTCCTCCCCGAACCTCCACTTCCCAATCTCTAGTACTGGTTTAATGTAACCCTTCTTAACATATTCTCTAACTGTAGCATAGGATATTCCTAAGCGTTGGCAGACTTCCTTAGGTCTTAGCATCATATAAGAGTTTATAATGAAATAATACAAACTTTACGGTTTATCCGAAACTGTTGACGACGGCCATAGCTGGAATAAGGTTATAGTAGTTAAGCGATTCTTCGTTAAGTATCGCCTTAGGGCGATTCAGGGCTCCATTGCGATTTCTATTTGTTTCTATAGAATGAAAGTGACTTAATTGATCCTACATCAGTAACACTAAAAAGGGGACGAGCGCTAGGTCATACCATGAGACACTCATTCAATCACGTGGTGACCTCGCTCGTCCCCGAGTTACTTGGGAAGGACGCGCTATTAAATGAAATAGCTGAGATGGAGAGGAGGGCCCTGGAGGAGAGGAGGACCTCCCCCAGGTACGTCAGGGGGAAGGAGGTGAGGAGGAGGGGTTACGCCAGGTACAGGTTCTTGAAGGGGTTCAAG
>NZ_JH597761.1:296659-337111 GCF_000243315.1 Metallosphaera yellowstonensis MK1
AAGGGATTCCCGCCCAGGTATAACGCTAGGCCAACTAGGGAATTACAGAGATAGGACGGAACGAACCAAAGGTCCAAAGTCACAGTCAAAGGTTTCGATCGATCCTAGTTTGTATTATTTCCTTCAAACAAAAATCAAACAAGAATACAGTCGCATAGGGCGATTCAGGGCTCCATTGCGATTTCTATTTGTTTCTATAGAATGAAAGTGACTTAATTGATCCTACATCAGTAACACTAAAAAGGGGACGAGCGCTAGGTCATACCATGAGATCTCTATCCAATCACGTGGTGACCTCGCTCGTCCCCGAGTTACTTGGGAAGGACGCGCTATTAAATGAAACGGTGGCTGAGATCGAGAGGAGGGCCCTGGAGGAGGCGGAGAGGACCTCCCCCAGGTACGCCAGGGGGAAGGAGGTGAGGAGGAGGGGTTACGCCGGGTACAGGTTCTTGAAGGGGTTCAGGGTCTCCCTCCTGGGGAGGAGGGTAGTGTACGGGCTGGAGTGGGTCACGGTGAGGTTGCCCGTGCTGTACAGGGGAGGGGAGAGGGTGAGGACGAGGGTGGAGGAGGAGTTGCTCAGGGAGGAGGGGCTGGTGCTCAGGTCCCTCCTCCTGCCCGTGTTGGGAGGGAACGCCAAGCTCTGGACCCAGGAGCTGGAGGTGAGGGGGGACTTCAAGTACGTGGTCGTGGACGGGAAGTACGTGAAGTTGAGGGGAGGGAGGAGGGGGGTCCTCTTAATCGCGTTGGGACTCACTGACCACTGTGTGAGGGCCGTGCTTGACGTGATCCTGACCAGGGAGGAGGACGTCGTGAGCTACTGGGACCTCCCGGTGAGGCTGTGGGGGAGGTACAACCTCACCCTGGTCGTAGCCGACGGGGTGAAGGCCCTAGACACGGCAATCTCCCGCTCCGGGATCAAGGTCGCGAGGCAGACCTGCCTGGTCCACCTCAAACGGAGGGTGGACAGGAGGGTTAGGGTCTTGCTGGACCTCCTCCTCTCCCTCGCCGAGTCCGTCCCCACCCGTGGCTCTCCCCTCCTACCTCCTCGCCCCCAGGGAGGCCCCTCCTCAGGTCAAACAACCTGGCCGAGTCCTTCAACTCCCTCCCGGAGAGTTCGGGAAGTGCCACTCCCCCTGGAGGATCGCCCGGGCCATAGCCCTCAACTACAACCTCTCGACCTGTTATCTCATCCTGATAATATTACAAGGACCCTTATTTCTTCGTGAAATGATCAAATATATTCAGTAATTCCTTCATTGAATAAGTCTAAACCGAGAGATATATTACAATTTGCAAAGGAGCCCTGAATCGCCCACTCTCAACCGGAGTATGGGTATTAACTATCATTGCTGGTTTAGTTGCAGCAATAATGTTCAGTAAAGGATATTTAAAAGCAACAGCCTCTTCATTTCTGGGCGGAGTGGCTTCCTCAGGATTATTCATTTTCTTAAATTACGTTACCTTAGGGGCCCCAATAGTTAAAATCGGCTATTACGCAGGGGAAGTTGCAGGTCTACCAGGATCCATCCTTTTAATCTTTTCAATCCTTCTAACGGGCCTTTATTGTATAATAGGCTCAGTTATAGGAACGTATACAGGAAAGCTCATACATGGCAGTTAAGTTACACGTAGCCCTTCTCAAAAATTTCTGTACATACTTGAGATTTTCAGTCATATATTGATTCATGTGTTTATAACTGTACATCCGTATGTATCAATGTCAATCTTGAGAATAACGGGGTTTAGTGTTTACCCGTGGCGTAACTTACCTTCTTTAATTACTTCTAATTCCGCCACGGGCACCCCTCTTAAGGGATCATATACGGTCACCCTTAACTCATTGGGGCTGGTCGAGGGAAACTTCAATACCCTCCCATCCACACTTTTATCACTCCCCAAACCTCGTGAGCAGTGCCCGTCATCAGTTAGGGGGATCATCAATAAAAACTACTTCGGTAATACTATATAAACACAACTTGTCAAAACGATATTTAGAAGTGATTAAAATTAACGAGTAGTTACGTAGAAGCGTTACAGTCTTAATTCGGTTCTAGGATTAAGGTAGGTCGTTCATCCTTAAGTAACGTTTATTAATTGCCTCACTATCAAACACTTCGTGGATTACACCACGGCCTATCAGACGGCACTCAACGACCCCGAGAAGTACTGGGGTCCGTTCGCCGAGTCCCTCTCCTGGTTCAGGAGTTGGGACCACGTTTTGACTGGAGACAAGTGGTTCGTGAACGGTACCACCAACATAGCCTACAACGTGCTCAGGCACGAGGGCACCGCCCTCATCTGGTACGGTGAGGGGGAGAGGAGGGAACTCACCTACGCCCAATTGAGGGCGTTGACTGAGGAGATAGTCTCACGGCTTAAGGAGAGGGGAGTCTCCAAGGGAGACAGGGTCTCGGTCTACATGCCCAACCTCCCGGAGACCATAGCAACCCTGCTGGCCTGTGCCAAGATGGGGGTGATATACTCAGTCGTCTTCGCGGGTCTAGGAGAGGAGGCGGTGAAGTCCAGGATAACTGATCTATCTCCTAAGTTGGTGGTGACCACCCAGTACACTGTCAGGAGGGGGAGGAAGATCCCTCTCCTGGGAGGAGACCTATTCTTGCCCAGGGGGATGGAACCTGGATCTAGGGAGGAGACGCCTTCGGAACCCATTGAGGCGAACTCCCCTCTCAAGGTGATGTATACCTCTGGAACTACGGGAAAGCCCAAGGGGATCGTCCTCCCCCACGGCTCCTGGATGGTGGGCCATTACGTGGTCTTCGACATCCTGTTCTCCCTGAGGCCTGGGGACAAGGTCTTCACCACCGCGGACGTGGGGTGGATCACATTCTCAAGGATAATGTACGGCACCCTCCTCCACGGGGGCACCTTAATTTTCATGGAAGGAGCACCAGACTATCCCAGGGACAGGGTGGCCAGGATAGTGGAGGAGGAGAGGCCGAAGGTCTTCTTCACCTCCCCCACCCTACTTAGGCTTCTCCGTTCCATGGGGGTGAGACCTCCCAGGGTGGAGTACTTGGCCACCGCCGGTGAGATAATGGATGAGCCATCCTGGGACTTCGCTGAGACATTTGCGGACAAGGTGACCGACGTCTACGGACAGTCTGAGACAGGTTACGTGGTGGGCGTTCCCTTCTCCTTGGGTGTGGAGCCGAGGAAGGGGTTCGCCGGGGTACCCTTTCCAGGGGCAGTCCTGGACACGGTGGACGATCAGGGGAGATCGGTAAGGGGAGAACCGGGCTACCTGCTACTCAAGTCACCCTTCCCCACGAAGTTCGTGGGGGTGTGGAGAAACGAAGAGAAGTACAGGGAGTACTCCAAGAGGTTCAACTACCACGACACTGGGGACGTGGCTGTGATACAGGACTGGTACGTTAAGATAGTGGGGAGAAGTGATGACATGATAAAGGTGGCAGGTCACAGGATAACTAGCGGGGAGGTGGAGGCTGTGGTAGGCACAATACCTGGAGTTAAGGACGTCTCAGCCGTGGGAGTTCCAGACTCGGTAAAGGGGGAGAAGCTCGTTATCTTCGTCGTGGGGGAAGTGGACGAGGAACTCATAAAGGATACCGTGAGGGAGAAGCTCGGCCCGATATACGTCGTCGACAAAGTGATAAAGGTGCCGAGGATGCCCAAGTCTAGGAGCGGAAAGGTGGTGAGAAGGATCTTGAGGGACCTCACGGTGGGGAAAGAAGTCGACCCGACCATACTGGAGGACCCTGAAGTTGTGGTAGAGCTCAAGGACGCCCTGAGGAAGGGTGGAAACTGAGGGACAACTAGGGTAGCAGTTATTTGACTCTCCCTTAACTGACGTCCTGTTATCGAGAGAAATCTTATGACCACTCGGGATTGATTAGAGTTACGCCACGGGTAAACACTTATCCGTCAGAGGTCATTCTAGCTGACCCGTCACTTTAGCTCTATATACTAGGGGACGTCGCACAACATGAACCTGTGTCCCTCTACGGAGTCGGGGAGCAGGATTTTCCGAAAAGAGAATTAAAAAAGGATCCCTTGCTCCTTCTTTTAAATGTTCTGCCTCACGACATGGGAGCCTTTCCTAGGGGTGCCTTAGCCCCCAGGGCTTCGGCCACCACGCTCGCCAACCCTGTGTACCAGGCAGCAATGGCGGTAAGTATTCCCACGTAACCTCCAGCGTGGAAGAGACCGACGTTGCCTGTCATGGCACCTATGCCCAACAGGAAGAAGGTTATCCACAGGAGGAGGAACGTCATGAAGAGGCCCATGTTGGACTTGAAGGTCCCGAACCACATCACCAACGTGAATATCCCGAACACCACCAGGACGTAACCTATGGCTGTAGCCGACACTGTGCCGAAGACTCCTATGGACGTGAGGAAGAACCACTCCCAGAAGGCACCATACGTGAAGAACGCCACGTAGCCGAAGGTATTTCCTGCCCTCCACTCCAATACGGCAGCGAGGAGTTGTGCTAGTCCGCCGTAAAATGCGGCGAGACCCAACACGACTCCACTACCGCTGCTCAAGAGGCCCGCATTGAAGGTGCTGAGAACGAGGGTCGTAAGGGCGAAGCCGGACAGACCTAGGGGAGCTGGATTAGCTCTCTTCTGTTCCGTCATTATAGATCTAATTTTTTTGGTATGTTATTAATATTAAGCTTTACTGCAAAGTTAATCACGATGAATCTTCCCTGAGTGTACCCCAGGGGGCTTTAGTGACTGGAGAATCCTCTCTTTCATGTTCTATAAACACTTTTCTTACATAGAGATTATTCTTATATATATAAATCTCGAAGGTTGCCAGATCCAAATCAACGTTTATTTTTTCCGTAAATAAGTTGGGAAACAGCTTAAATAATGAAAATGAATTAATATATATGGAATCATCAACAACTCACTTGAGGATCAGGAGGCCCCTCATAGTTACCTCCGACGTAGACGTGCGGGAGTTGCTCAAGAGGATGGAGGAGGAGGGTAAGGGGATAGCTGTGGTCATGGAGGATAGAAGGCCCGTGGGGATCGTAACAAGACGAGCTCTCGAGAGGGCATTATCGAGAGGTTTGAAGGGCGAGGTTAAGAAGATAATGAACGAACTCATCATCACCATCACCGGCGAGGAAGACCTGTTGGATCTACTCACTACCATGATAAAGAACAAATTGGAGTGCTTCGTGGTGATGAGGCGAGGTAAGTTGATCGGTGTGGTGACGGTGGACGACTTGTTCTACTCCATTCAGAAAAGGACATACTCCTAGGGAGACAAACGAGTGCAGAACTAAATTTGCTTTCGCCTTGACTTCGTAGAGACTGTAACTCTTTTACGAAACTGCTAGTCATTTTAACTCTCTAAAGGTCGTTTTGATTAAGTTATGTTCATGTAGTATTACCCAAGAATTCTCTCGATGATCTCCCAACTGATGACGGGCACTGCTCACGAGGGTGGGAGTGATAAGATCGTGGATGGGAGGGTATTGAAGTTTCCCTCGACTAGCCCCAATGACTTGAGGGTGAGCGTGTATGATCCCTTAAGAGGGGGTGCCCGTGGTGGAATTAGAAGTATTAAAGAAGGTAAGTTACGCCACGGGTAAACACTCGCTCCAGGACGACTGTAATTTAGAGGATGTCGTAAACTAGAGGATGTTTGAGGTTAGAAATTAGAAGTTTATCTCGAGATTAAAAATAGAGCTGAACCTTCTACTTTTGCAATATCGAAATACTAATTCCCAGAATCGAGTCAGTTAATACTTATAATCGTAGTCTTCATTGTCTAAGACTCTTGTACTAGATTAAAACAAATGTAACGAAGTACAAGGTAATGAACCCTGGATATAACTGAAAACTAAATACCTCAAAGATCATCAATGTGAAAATTTCATCCTTTATCTTAATGGGGGTTAAGGGAGGAAGACCCCCACCGTGGGGATGAATAGCCCCTTGTAGAAAGGCTTTATATTTATAAAGAGTGTGGAAATAATGTAGTCATTAACCTATTTATATTTGTATAATGATTATTACTTATGGGTAGGAAGGCTGTAGTTAGGTAAGTCGTTTCTTGTCCCTCTTGTAGTTCCCATCATGTTGTTAAGTGTGGTAGACCTTTGGGTAGGCAGAGATATTTGTGTAGGGATTGCGGTAAGTACTTCTTGGGTGACGCTAATTACCATCACCATTCCAAGAAGTTGAGGGAGGAGGCTTCAAAAATGTATGCTAATGGTATGAGTATGAGGGCCATATCCAGGGTGCTTAATGTACCTCTAGGTACTGTGTTCACTTGGATTAAACGTTATGGTGGGCAGAAGTAGGAGTATGGGGATAAGGCTTATGACGCTAATGAGGTTTACAAGACTGGGGTTGAGGTTGTTGTCCCACCTAGGAAGAACGCTTCTACTAGGCGTGGTCATCCTGCCAGGCTGTAATGGAGTTCAAGAAACTGGGTTATGATCGTTGGAGGGAGGAGAAGGGTTATGGAGTTAGATGGAGGATTGAGTCCTTGTTCTCTGCTGTGAAGCGTACTTTTGGGGAATCCGTTAGGACCACAAGTTTTGCATGTAAAGTGGTTGAAGGCCAAGTTCTGGGCTTACGCGTGGATGGCCCACTTGGCTAATTCTGTAGTTGATAGGGCTCCGGGTATTAGGGTGTGAGCTTGAAAATAACTTTGAAAAAATAATACTTACTGAAAAATTCTCATCATATCATGTCATACTTATGAAATAAATTGAAGAGATCAACAAAACATTACTCTTAATAAAGTTTAAATCTACGTCCTCTTTAATTATCTCATGAGCTTTAAAGAAGGTGACGTTCTAGTTACTAACGGCGAACAATTACCTGGATATAAAATTGTTGAAATAAAAGGTTTAGTAGTAGGAATAACTGTAAGGTCTAGAGGTTTAGGCAAAAACATAATTGCATCTTTGCGTAGCCTTGTAGGAGGAGAAATTAAAGAATACGTAGAATTAGCAGAGCAAGCCAGGTTACAAGCTATAGAGAGAATGGTAAATAACGCAAAAGCCTTAGGAGCAAATGCAGTGGTGAATGTTAGGTTCGACTCTAATGAGCTGTCAGAGGCGATGGACGAAATTATAGCTTACGGAACTGCAGTTGTGGTAAAGAAAGATAGTATGTAGTAAAAGTAGGTGAGGTAATCTGTAACGGAATGGTAGGTGAACCTTATCCTCCTTTATCACGGGCTCACCCAGTTCTAACCCTTTGACCCGTGGAGAGAACCAGGTGTGGGACCAGGAGAGGGTCAAGTACTGGTGAGGTTTAACAGTTATCCTCACGTTCTCACCATCAACCTTCCTCAGAGTAGACTTAACCCTTACGTAAACCTTCTTCAATCTAGGTTTCCTCAGTGAAGCTCGTCCTTTTTCAGCCCTCCTCCAACCTTTCAACACGGAGTAAGTGTCGCTTATTGCCTTGTCAGCGTAGTGTGAGGTTAGGACGTTGACCTCCTCCAGTTCGTCCCTCAACGTCCTGTAAACCCCTTCTTCTCGGGGTGGGTTATCTTGACCTTCGTGATGACTTTCTTACCCCTCTTCACTTCCCTCCTCTCAACCTTCGTCTTTTCCCACAACCAGTCTAAAGCCCTCTGCAGTAGGACTCTGTAGTTCTCTAATAATACTCTGCTCTCCTCCTTCTTGTTGTTCTTCATGGAGTAAGTTAGGTAGACGTATTCCTCCTCTGGTTGAAACGATTTAAGCCTTAATTTCCTCGACGCACTTCCTCACCTTCTCGTACTTGTGACTCCCCATTCCTTGCAATTTCTCGCTGAACGAGACCAAGATCGAGATCAGATCCTCTATCAACTCTTGTTCCGGAGTTTTGTCCTCCCTGTTCAACACCACGAGCTCACAGCTGTGCGCTTTGCACACTTCCTCAAGTATCTCGAAGCCGAACCTAACAAGTCTGTCGGGATATGCAATGACTTTTGACACCTCGTTATTTAATATCATCCTCAGTTGAGGAACCCCTTCCTCTTCACGTTCAACGAAGATCCCACGTCTTTTATCACCTTCGTATTCCTTAACGTTCTCCTCAAGGTATTTAACTTGCAGCAGTTATGGGATTTCTCGTTAGGTGTAGCCTTGAAGTCTAGGCAAAGTCTAATAACTGCTGTACTTGGTTTATCAAGTCGTCCTTTTGTGTATTTGATACCCTAGCATAAAGTATCACTTTCCTCCTTCTAACAATCCCCATCAACTTCTCTACGTACTCCTCCCTGAACCTCCACTTCCCGCTCTGTAGTACTGGTTTTATCTATCCCTTCTTTACGTATTCTCTAAGTGTTGCATAGGATATTCCTAAGCGTTGGTGGACTTCCTTAGGTCTCAACATAATATAAGAGTTTATGACGAAATAATATAAATTTCACGTTTTGTCTGAAACTGTTGGCTATGGCTCCCCAGGGAAGACCTATCGTAATTTGAGAGAGGAGGGCCTCATATTCCCAGATCTGAGGATGCTGAGCTCCATAAGTTAATATCCCCCTAAAGCTAAAGATAGGTAGTGCAAACGTTACGAATAGTGGTTTCGGGTTTAGTTCAGGGAGTGGGATTCAGGCCCTTCATATACAGGATCGCCACTGAAAGTAACGTCAAGGGTTTCGTTAGGAACATGGGAGGAAGTGAGGTGGAGATAGTCATCCAGGGTGGAAAGAGAGAAATCTCCACGTTCTTCTCGCTATTTTACTTGAAGCTCCCCGCTCCAGCCAGGATAGAGTCCTTGAGGGTGGAGGGATTAGAGGAGTGTAAATTCGGAGAGTTCAGGATTATGCCCAGTTCTCTGGACAGGAGGGAGCCCAGCCAGATCCCCCCGGATTTCACAGTCTGCGACGACTGCCTGAGGGAGGTCTTAGACCAGAGAAACAGGAGGTACAGATATCCCTTCAACAGTTGCGCCTACTGCGGACCTAGGTTCTCCATGATCATGGCAATCCCCTACGATAGGGAAAATACCTCGATGCGTGATTTCCCCCTCTGTGAGCACTGTAGTGGGGAGTACTCAAACCCCACGGACGAGAGGAGGTTTGACGCCCAGGGGATAAGTTGTCCCATCTGTGGTCCGAGGCTCTTCCTGGAGGACCTCTCAGGGGAGAGGGTGGAGGGAGATCCCATACTTCAGACAGCCAAGTTACTTTCGGAGGGCCACATTGTAGCGGTGAAGGGTGTGGGGGGTTATCACATAGCAGTCAACCCCTTCAATGACGACCTCGTGAAGGAGCTCAGGAGGAGGAAGAACAGGCCCGAGAAACCCTTCGCCGTCATGTCGATCTCTACCTCTGTCGTATCCAGGTATGCTTACCTGTCCAGGGAGGAGGTGGAGGCTCTGGAGTCTCCCGAGAGGCCCATAGTCCTCCTCAGGAAGAGGGAGGAGAGTCAGCTGTCCAAGTACATTTCCCCAGGACTTGACAGGGAGGGATTCTTCCTTTATTACACCCCCCTCCACTACCTGATATTAAGGGAAGTTGAGGGGAACTCACTGATCATGACCAGCGGGAACAAACACGGATACCCCATGTGCATCGACGAGAAGTGCGTCAGGGAGAAACTCAAGGGGATCGCGGACTACGTCCTCTACCATAACAGACAGATAGTCAACAGGGTGGATGACAGCGTGATGAAGTTCACGGGGTCGAGGAGACACTTGCTGAGGAGGGGAAGGGGATTCGCACCGCTTTGGATAAGACTGAGGAGGATTGGATTGCCGGGCCTGGCGATCGGGGCCGAGTTGGGGAACGCAGGGGGAGTCCTACTAGGCGACAAGGCCATCCTAACGCAGTACGTGGGCGACACGGACAGGGTGGACAACCTGGTCCAGTTGGAGAGATCCCTCGACTTCCTCCTGAGAACCTACGGGGTCGCTCCCAAAGTCGTGATAACAGATAAGAATCCGGCTTACCAGAGCAGGAGGTTGGCCAGAAAGTACGCTGAGAGATTCTCGGCCCAACTAGTCGAGGTTCAACATCACTTCGCCCACGCCTTGAGCGTCAGTGCAGAGAGGGGCGTGGAGGAGGGGATCGCCATAACCATAGACGGCGTGGGGTACGGCGACGATGGGAACGCGTGGGGAGGAGAGATCCTCAGGTTCAGGGGGGCAGACTACAGCAGGGAGTTCCACCTCAGATACATACCTTACCCAGGAGGGGACGTTAACGCGCTTAAACCTAGGAGGATGCTGGCTAACTTCCTGGGCACTTTCATGGACTGGGAGGAGGCAGGAAAGGTCGCGGGAATTCCGCCCGAGGAGGTAGTTGTGCTTTCTAACCTCAACAGGAGACCTGGACTCCTCACCTCCAGCACGGGCAGGTTTTTGGATGCCGTGTCCGCTTACCTCGGGGTGTGCCACAGGAGGACGTATGAGGGCGAACCAGCCATCAAACTGGAGGCTGCAGCTAAGGGTGGTAAGGTGTTGGACTTGGATTTGCCGGTGAGGGGTAGAGAGATAGATACGGTGGAGGCGTTCAAGTGGCTAGTCTCGCATGACCCACCGTTAGCTGATGCAGCCGCGACTGTCCTGTACAGGCTCGGGGAGGCCCTAGTCAAGGCTGCCCTGAGGCTGAACCCCGACGTGATCCTGGTCTCCGGCGGTGCGGCTGTCAATGAGTACATCCTCAAGGGGATGGAGGACAACTCCCAGGGGATCAGAGTGGTAACACCAAGTAAAGTTCCGGCAGGAGATGGGGGAATAGCCCTGGGACAGCTAAACTTCTCTACGTTGGCTAATCTGGAAGGGTTATAAGGTTGAACCTTTAATTTCACCCATGAGGGTTCTCGTTTTAGGGGTAGGTAACGTCTTCATGGGAGATGACGGCTGCGGTGTAGCTGTGGCACAGTCCCTTGAGGGACAGGTGGAGGGGGGAGACGTTAGGGACTTAGGGACCGGAGGGTTACCTGCGGTAGACTTCATGAGTAACTACGATTTGGTGGTGATAGTTGACGCAGCTGAAGTCGACGACGTTAAGGTCATAGAGGTGGGCGACAAGGCTGGGGAGGACGAGATAGCAGAGACCGTGTTGTCCATGGCCGTTGGGGGTTCACACGGGTTGGGGGTAATGGATCTCATCAACCTGGTCAGGGTCGGAGGCGACGTCCCAAAAATCGTAATAGTGGGGTGCAGGCCTGAGAGGTTAGAGGTAGGAATCGGTCTCTCCAGGGAAATGGTGGGAAGGTGCGTTAAGGCAATCGAGGTGATATCTGAGCTACTCTCCAAGTATAACGTCCAGGTGAACGTTGACGGGGCGAAGAGTAGGTTACTCCATAACGAACTTGCTAGGACTCACGATGTTAACGAACGCTCAGGAACACGGTAGAAAAGATCGCCCAGCACTTGTGGGAATTTCCCTTAAATATGGCCCTCCAACAGAGGCGAAATTTAATAATTGCTGATCACGTTCTCCTCCTGTAACGAAGAACCTTTGTCATAGGTCCCTGAGGTTCTCGATTATCTCCCTCAGGTTCCCCTCCACCTCCTCTCTCGAGACGACCCTAATCGCGTAACCTGCGTGAACTAGGACCAGGTCCCCTTCCTTGGCCTCCACAAGTCCCAGCTCTACCTCCCTCACTATCCCTCCGAAGTCCACCATCGCCCCAGACCCTCTCACCTCGATTACCTTCCCCAAATGGGCCATATCGTAGGGATCGTATTCAGACATCCTGGAGCGCCCTCATCAATTCCTGCTGATATCTCAACATCTCAGCGTACTCCTCCTCCGTTATCTTCTCCATTATCATCCCGTAACTCACTACCACTGGATCTCCCTCCTTCACATCGTCAAATCCGTTCACTATGACAGGCTCTATGGCACCGTTACCGTAATCCACGAAGGCGATCTGCCCCTCTACTGAGACCACCCTTGCGGGGAAACTCAGGCACATCACTACTATCTTGAAATTGCCCAATAAAAACTTGAGTCCCTCAGGGGACGTTGAGGTGCCCTACAGCCCATGACTACTTATTTTCTCGGGATGAAATTGGATCAGGATAGAGTTGACTCCCCTCGACATAGAGACCATAGAGTTAAGGGTGGAAATAGAGAAGAACGTAGTGACCAAGGTAACGTCGTCAGGGAATAGGCTCAGAGGTTACGAGAGGGCCTTCGTTGGGAAAGACCCCATCGAACTCTTGAGGATCATACCGAGGGTGTTGTCCACTTGCTCCCAATCCCACGTCCTCGCCTACGCTGAGGCCGTGGCGGAACCCGGAAATTGGGAGGAGGCCTCAAGGATCATGGCTATCCTCGAGATCGTTGAGAGCCACATGAAGCACCCCTACGCCTACTGGTTCCCCTACCTTGGGGGAGAGGAGTACAGTTTCCCCTCTGGGATTAAGTTCAGGAGGATAAACGAGGCGACCAGGAAAGTCAGGACGTTAATGGAGAAGGTGGGAGGGAAGTGGCCCTCGGTGGGACACCTGAGCCCTGGTGCGGGGGTCAGGTTCCGACTTCAGGACCTCATCGATGTGATCAAGGTTTTTCAGGAGCAGACCATAGGCATGGACCTGGATTCCTTCTTAGAGCTCTCCGACCTGGAGGAGTTGAGGGGCGATTCGGCCCTCCTAAACAAGGTCGAACCGTGGAGGGCAGGGTTGAAAAGGTACTTAGTGATAGGTTTCCCCTTCCGGGGGGACTTCTCCCCGCACCTGATCACTGACGAGGGTAATACCGTCACTTACTCCGGGCAAACCGTGGAAGTGGGACCTCTGGCACAGGCACTCTCGGTGGACCCCCTGATCAGGAAGCTCCACCACATGTGGGGACCCTCACCCCTGTTGAGGGAACTCTCCAGGCTCAGGATAGTCGCCTTTCTCCTCAGGGAATTGAGGGACGTGGATCTGGTATCGGAGGGGGTCAAGATCAGGGGCGGTGGGGTAGGGGGAGTCGAGTCCATAAGGGGTTCCCTCATACACATCGTGGACCTGGGAGAGAAGGTAAGGGACTACAGGATAGTCCAACCCACGACCTTCAATGCCTCACCTGGAGGGGCACTGGAGAAGGCAGTTCAGGGGATACCTGTCAATGACCCCAGGTCTCCCTGGGAGATATCTCTGGCAGTGAGCTCACTGGACTCATGCTTTGTGACTCAGGTGGAGGTGTTCAACGAGGGTAAGTTTGTGCTCTCTAAGAGGATAGGAGGGTTCTGTTGAACTCATCTCCGTCCTAGCGTAGCTCTCAATGGGCCCTGGACATCTTGTCCGTTATCCTCTGCGCCGCTAACTTAATTCCCTCGAACGTCAGTTCCACTGACCCCTCCCTGACCTCAGCCAACCCAGATTCTACCAGTTCCCTGAGCGTATCACCGTCAACCTCGTCAGCTCCCCTCTTCCTCCCGTAAGCTAAGTCCATGTACAGTACCTGGAGAAAGTCCATCAGACCGTAGAGGGAGGAGAGCTCCCTCACCCCAGCCTCCGTGAGGTACAATAACCCTCCCTCCTCCTTGACCAGTCCCCTCCTCATCAATCCCTCAAGGTCAACCCCCCGGAGCTTCAGCTCTTCCCTCCTCCTGGGGGCTACGTGGATCTCCTCGAGAGCAAGCAGGTCAGAAAGCACCTAGCCTCACCTTCGTGACCTCTGGAGAAGGCCACGATGGTTACCTTTGCCTTTACACCCCTCATCCTGGCCCTCATGAGGTACTCCTCCAGTTCACTGTAGGAGAGCACCCCGGGATATATCTCCTCCAGGCCCAGGACTAGGAACCTGACCGACTTGGCTGAATCCACCACGATCACCTCATCCTCGTCTCTCATTAACTCATCCATGGCGTCCAGGTTGGGGCCTATGAAGAGACCCCCGAAGTCCTCCACTATCCTTCCACCTTCATCTCCATGGAGTTCGTTCCCTACCCCTATGAGCCTCATAACCTCATCGCCAGTTTCTCCTTTCCTCCGTCCAGGACGTGGACGTTACATACCATACAAGCGTCGTGTGACCTGACCACGTGAGCGACCTCAATGGGGTTGGACAGGTCCTCCACTTCAGTTCCCACCAGGGCCATGGTAAGGTGACTCGGATTCCCCTCAGGGTCCTCAGGTCCCATGTTTATCTGTGTGGGGGTGACAACCTGGTAGTTCTCTATCTTACCATCCTCCACCACGATCCAGTGTCCCAAGGACCCCCTCGAGGCCTCAACCAGACCGTAACCCATGGCGAACTGTCTCTCCTGGGGCTTTATATAGGTAGGCCCATTAAAGTCATATGTGTCCAGGTTATTCAGGATCAGCTCGTGTATTAGGGCCAACCTCACGAACCTGGCCACCTCCCTCGCCAGGACATTTGTACCGAACCTCTTAACCAGGTCAGTCATGAGCCTGTTCCCAGCTACTACCAACATGGACAACGCTCCCACCTCGGGTGCAACGTACCTGTCCTTGAGCTTATACCTGAAAGTCTTGGTGAAAGTATACTTTCCCTTCCCGTTGGGTGGGAGAGGGTTAGTCTGGCCCATGAATGGGTTCAACCCTATCCTGTCCCCAAGGTCGTAGGTGTAGAAGGAGTGGGCGACGAACTCCAGGACGTTGTTAGGATCGACCTCGAACCTGTCCCACGAGTTTAGATCCAATATTCCCCTACTGAACACCAGCTTCTCCCTGGAGTTAGCCGGGTCGTAGTCCTCAGGCACGTTGACGTGACCGTAACTCATGAGGAACTGAGATCCCTTCCCTATCCTGTGCCAGCCCATGGATTGACCGTAGTTCCACACCTTAGATACGTCTCCCTCGGGGTAGTCCTTGGCCCACTGCTCCAGGTCCTCGACGCTCTCAAGCTCGAGGAATTGGTCTAGGGGTCCTCCCAGGACGGTCCTCTCCAGGAACTCAGCCGTTATCTGTCTTATTATACCCTTAGCCTTCACAACGTCGTTCGGGAAAGGTTCAGCGGTTATTCCTCCAGGAACCATGGCGGAGCCGTGGGGCCACTGGCCTCCAAAGATGGCGTAAATCTCGGCGTATCTCTTGGACCACACGACTGCCTGCTTATATGACGTCCCTACGTAGGGGGCCCACCTTAGCACCATGTCCCTATAGAAGGGTAACTTCTCATACTTCCTGTTGACGGAGTCTATCATGAACATCAGGTAAGTGTGCCTCACGTCGTTCTGTCCCATCTCAGCCAGGGTGAGGACGTTCCTCAGCCTCACAGCGTTGGGGGGTACCTTGGCTCCGTAGGCCATGTCCAGGGACTTAGCTGCAGAGAGCAAGTGGGATCCACCGCAGATCCCACAGATCCTTGGAGTTATGACCAGGGAGTCCATGGGATACTTGCCCTTGAGTATAACCTCAATGCCCCTGAAGAGCCTGGACATGGGATAGGCCTTGACTACCTTCCTCCCCTCAAAGATCACCTTGAGGTCCAGGTCTCCCTCCACCCTGTTGAGGGGGCTTATCACCCTCTCATTCAATCCAGTTCCCCTCCCTCTTGATGAGGGGTCTCACTAGGTACTGCGGTGCAGCGCCCCTGGCTATGGCTGAGAGGGTTATGTAAGATCCCCTGCTAACCCCCAGGGGTAATCTCTTGGGGATCCCTGACCTGTTCTTCTCAGTCCTGAAGAAGTTGAAGGTGGGGAAGTCGAACTCGGTACAGCCCATGCAGGGGGTTCCAACCCTGGTCTTGCTGCTCTGGTTGTTCCAGAGGATGTTGTTGCACGGACTCCTGGTGTACGACCCCCTACAGCCCAACTCGAAGTAGAGACAGCCCTCCCTGTGGCCGAGTTCCTTTGAAGCTATCTTGAACGTAAAGTAGGGCTGCCTGGGGCAACCGAACTGGGTTGTGGTGGAGTAGAAGATCTTGGGCCTGTTGAAGTCGTCAAGGTCCCCCTGGGTTATCCTCTCCTCCAAGATCATGGACAAGGTCGTGAACAGCCACTCTGGATGAACGGGGCATCCCGACAGGTTTATCACGGGGAGTCCGGAGGAGGACCTGAAGTCCTTCCCCAGGAATCCGCCGGCCTCTTTCCTGTGATATTGAAGACCTGTGGATTGCGTCGGGTTTGGGTCTGCTGCCGGTATACCACCGAAGGAGGCGCAGTCACCCACAGCTACCACATACTTGGCCCTCTTGGCTATCTCCCTAACCCAGTGCATCATGGGCTTACCTGCGAACATGTTGTACTGACCCGTACCGTTGGGTCCAGTTATGACTGAGCCCTCGAAGAGGAACACGTGAAGTTCCAGCCTTGCCTCCAAGATAGAGTTCAACAGCCTCTTCAGATCTCCCCCGCACTCTGGTGAGAGTGAAGGGTGCCACAAAAACCTGGCTTCGTGTTGGTGGAGAAATTCCAGGACGTCCGGGTCTGACGCGTTGAGCATGGACAGGGTGTTTCCTCCGCATGCCCCTCCCTGGAGCCAGAGAAGGTTTCTCATTTTGTAATGATAGAAACGCAAGATATTTAAGGCTGACTTATGAAAGACGTTGAATAATTTTAAGTTATAGCTGGAGAATCATTGAAAATAATTATAAATCGCGTAATAAAGTTGGAGGATATATGAATAGACGTCGCTATATTAAGGATAATGTTCAGCTCCCATATAAGTGGGCCGCAATGTGACTAGGATATCAGGGCAAACTTCAGGCCTGAACCTTTGAGTAATATCCGTCCAAATAATCACGTGAGGTATTTATTTTAAAAATAAGAAGTATTTGAACAAACTTTTTAAATACATGATTTAGAATCAATTAGATCTCAATGAGCGAGAGAGATGAGGACTACCAGGAGGGCCTGAACAAAATCAAAGAGATAGTGATATACCTCAATACCACAGGCATCTTAGACAGCATACTGGACTTCGTCAGTGACGAGAATAAGGTGAGGTCTTTCCTCCAGTCCAGGACCTACAGGGCCGTGATCGAAATGTTGGGAGATCTCAAGGACATGATAGACAGGGGAGAGGTGAGCTCTGAGGACTTCGTGAACGGAATGATAGCCATTGCGAAGCACATGGACAAGATAGGGAAGATCCTCACTATACTGGACAAGAACGGCGTGCTTGACGTGATGACAGCGGGGTTAGCTAAGGCGGCCGAGACCATGGTTCAATCGAACAAACAGTCCAACATAGTGGAGTTACTCGCGTCCTTTGACGATCCGGATGTGAAGAAGACCCTAGCTTACCTGAGGTTGATGTTGAAGGAACTGGGCAGGGCCGTTGATCCCCTAGTGAAAGGGAATGGTCAACAGAAGTGATCCCTCTCTCCCCCAGGGCTTATTAAGTTCGTCAGCTCCAGGAGGATCAACATGGCATTCTTCACAGCCTTCCCCTGTGTGGTGAGGGAGTAGAAGACCTTGACCGTCCTGTCAGGTACAACCTCCCTAGCTATCATGGAGTTCTCCTCCAGCTCCTTAAGTCTCGTGGAGAGTGCCCTCTGGGTCAGACCTTCGACCTTCCTAAGGATCTCGTTGAACCTCATCTTACCATACTTATCCAGGAGCATGAGTATCGTGAGAGTGTACTTCTTAGTGATGAGATCATAGATCTTAGGCGTATATAAGGTGCACAACTCCTCGTCGTCCCTGAGACAGCAGCCCATTGCGCAATATCCTTCGAGAAAAAGATAAAACTATTGTCCACTCCAAAATTCCGTGACCCGAGTTAAATCAATATTAGCTTAAAAAGTTGTTAAAATTTATCTCGATAGGATCCTGGAAAATCTAACTCCTTTAAAAGGATTTATGATAATTTTTTATTAAATAATGGATTGAACTCAAACAATTTATAACGCATAAATCATGGTATATCTGTCTGATCCGGAATAGTGCGATGAGACCATCGACTGCTCGGAGGTGGCTCTAGCCTCACGACAGATTCATTCTCCGAACACCTTGGAGAGGGAACTCAACACTTTGGGTAAACGTGGGGTTTTCCCGTAGAGGAAGAGTTCGAACATATCGTCCAATATGGCTGAGAACACGCTGTACAACTCTGTCTCCATCATCTTACGTATTGCCCTAGGGTAGAGTTCCGGCCCTGGCTCCAATTCCCCAGCCAGGTGTAATGCGAGGTGCTCCACTGAGCCCAGCGCGAAGGACAGTCTCATGACAACGTCATCGGAGGACTTAGCCAGGGTGAGGAATGTCTTGGCCAATGAGGCATAATGACCCTCCTCAATGTTCAGAGGGGGTACTTCCGCCTCTCCCGGTAGTCTCACACCCTCCTCTAATCTCCGGTTTATCTCCTCGCTCAAGTAATACCTCTCAACACTTACCTTACCGCCCTTGTTGAGCTGGATGGCCACGTATATTACCAGTATTGGAGGAGTGAAGGGGGAAGGGGGCGTGTAGTGGAGCATGGGCATGTCCCCCCTGCTCAGGTTTACCAGACCTAATTTGACCACTGGAAGTCTGGTCTCAGGCTCGACCACGTTTACGATCTCATCCAAGTGTTCCAGGTCTTCCGCCAAACTTCACCGCCCTTATGTACCTGGCCCCAGGCTTCCTCATGTCCTGGGGAGTTAAGACGTGTTTTAGCCCTCCCAACGCCCTTGCGGCCACGTTAAACCTTGCCCACTCCTCCATGATCTCGGCGAATGCCCTCGCCTCATGGATACACGCACCTACGGACAGAACTCCGTGATTCATGAGGATCACCACCCTGGGCACCTTGGCTCCCTCCCCCCTCACTGCCTCCCCCACGTTTCTCGCTAACTCGAGCGTACCTGGATGAGAGTAGGGAACTACCTTCACCTCGCCCAATATGGCAGCTGCCTCTCCGTGTGTGACCTCCAGGTATCCAGAGATGGCCACTCCCATGGTGTAGGGAGAGTGGGCGTGTATTACAGCATTGACGTCAGGCCTCCTCCTGTAAACTTCCAAGTGCATGCTGACCTCTATGGAAGGTTTGAGGTCTCCCTGTATCAAGTTCCCCTCCATGTCTATCTGGACCAGATCCTTGGGCTCCAGCTCAGACCTAGGGTAACCTGATGGCGTTATCCAGATCTTGTCGGATCCTGGTAGCCTGGCACTCTGGTTCCCTCCTGCGTTACTGATCATCCCCTTCCAATACAAGGTCCTCACGCTGTTGACCAACTCCCTCTTCAGTTGTTCCTCGTTGGACTGGCAGAGCCTGCAATACGTGTTGCCTATCATGTAGACCATTATCCTACCTCCTACATCTCGGGCTGACGTTGACTATCCTGTGGGTGGCCCATATCCAGCAAGTTCCCTCCTGCGACACCATGGGTGCACCCTTGGGATCCTCAGGCTTACAAGTCTTCCTGTAGAGTGGACACTCTGGGGGATCGATGAGGCCCATGACTACCTCTCCGCACCTAGCACCGGCCACGTACTCGTCCTGTGTCTTAGTTCTGTCCCTGATGCCGTACTGAGCCCTAGCGTCCTTCCCCCTGAACTCCTCCTTCAGCCTAAACCCGGCTCTGGGGAACACGGCCACTCCCCTGACGTAACCGTCCTCAAGGTCGAAGACCCTGTCCATGACCTCCTGTGCCTTCACGTTACCCTCCCACGTAACAGACCTGGTGTACTCGTTCTCAATCCTTGGCCTTCCCTCGTCTATTTGCTTCAGGATCATGTAGATGGCCATCAGGACGTCTATGGGCTCAAACCCCGTCGCCACCATGGGCTTCTTCGACTTCAGGAAGTACTCATAATATGGCTTGAGCCCGGTAACCGTCACGGAGTGACCTGCAGAGATGAAGGCATCTATGCCCAGGACGTTCGACTCCATCACTGACCCCTGGATCGCTGGAGTGTACCTGTATGAGACCAGGAAACTGAGGTTCTCCGGGACTCCCTTGATCATCTCGAAGGCAGTAGCTGGGGCAGTGGTGTCCATTCCCACGGCGAAGAAGAGGAAGTCCTTATTCGGTTCCCTTCTTGCCATCCTCACGGCGTCCTGAACTCCGTAGATCACCCTCACGTCACCTCCTAGGGCCCTAGCCTCCTCCAGGGACATCCTCGTTCCCCTGGCCCTGGTCATGTCTCCGTAGGTAGCCACCACGACACCATCCAGGGCTAGTTTCGCAGCGTCGTCTATGTCCGTCGCGGGAGTTATGCAGACGGGACATCCAGGTCCTGCCCTGACCTCAACGTTCTCGGGAAGTAGGGATCTTATGCCGTAATGGGTTATCGTCCACTCGTGACTCCCGCAAACGTGCATTATCATTATGTTCTCCTCAATCTTCTTGGCGAGCTCGGCTATCTTGAACCTCAAGGCCTTGGCGAGGTTCGGGTCCCTATAGTACTTCAGTATTGACAGGTACTCGCTCACTCCCCACCACCCACTATCTCATTGAAGTCCTGCCTCTTCTTCTCCTGAGGTAAGTCCTTGGTCATCTCGTTCCATATCTCCACTGTCCTCACGGCCTCCTCCTCGTCCACAACCTGGATTGCGTAACCTGCGTGGACCAGGACGTAGTCTCCCACCTTAGCATTGACCAGGGAGAGCAGGATGTTGTCCCTCACAGTTCCGTTTCCGAAGTCCACCTTGCCGAAATCTCCAGTTATCTCCACAACCTTACCTGGAAAAGCTACGCACACCTCACTTCACCCCATAAACCCTCTTCATCTCCTCCCTCTCCGCCTCAGTGAACGAGTAGAGGGGAAAATAGTCCTCGTCGAAGTATATCATGGGCACTCCGCAGTGCCTAGGCACGTCCACCTCCTTCCCGCAGATGTCACATCGAAGCACGTCCACCCTCCTGAAGTTTCCCCTCTGAGAGTAGGACATGGGTCTCCCACAGTGGTAAGGGACGCTCTCCTCAGCCCTGCAGATTACACACATGAGTCTCTCCATCTCCCCCACCTCAACATATCCTGGGAACCGGGTCCCCCAGAGGTCTCCCCACGTATCTCTCACCTCCCACGACTGTCTCCATGACAACTCCCTCAATGTCCTTTCTGACCTCCCCTATTACAGCTGCGTTTTTTCCTAGGGGATGTGAATGCAGAACCGCCATGATGTCCCTCACGTACTCCGGGGAGACAGCCAGTACTGCCTTCCCCTCGTTCCCCAACTCGAGGACGTCGATCCCCAGGAACTCCACCGCTGCCCTCACCTCATCCTTCACGGGTATTTCGCTCTCCCTTATGTAAATGCCCAGTCCAGACTTCTCTGACCAATCCTGGAGGAGGTCTGCCACTCCTCCCCTTGTTGGATCCTTGGCGTCGGCTATGCCTCCAACCTCCATGAGGTTGAGCATGAGGCCGTTGAGGGGAGCCACGTCTGAGGTGATGTTGGACTCAAAGCCCACCCCCTCCCTCGAGGAGAGGACCGCCACAGCGTGATCCCCTACCGTGCCAGTGACTATTACCTTGTCTCCAGGTCTTATGTTTAATGGGACGAGCCAGTCCCTAGGTTGTCTCGTCTTCCTCAAGGTCTCAATGTCGTGATCGAGTTCCTTTGGCCTGACGCCCAAACCCGATGTGTTTATCACTATCCTGTCCAGACTTCCCCTCTCCATGACCTTGGTGTCCCCAGTGACTATGTGAACCTTGGCCTCCTTCGCTGTATCCCTTATGCTGTCGACTATCCTCTCTAGATCACTCTTGGGGAACCCCTCTTCCAGGATAACCCCCAGGCTCAGGGCTATGGGTTCTCCCCCCATCATGGCGATATCGTTGA
This sequence comes from Metallosphaera yellowstonensis MK1, assembly GCF_000243315.1. Classification (GTDB taxonomy): domain Archaea; phylum Thermoproteota; class Thermoprotei_A; order Sulfolobales; family Sulfolobaceae; genus Metallosphaera; species Metallosphaera yellowstonensis. The sequence goes on from NZ_JH597761.1 coordinate 318,226, forward strand.
CCGTCCCTGTGACACTTAACCTCCCTATGTCCCCTCCCTTGAAGAAGATGGGCCTGATCACGAAGGAGTCCGTGGTGAACACGGTGTTTCCGATCACGGCAGCGTCGTCCATGAGGTCCAGGGGAACTTCTCCGAATCCGTCACTGAGTCTAATGAAGACCTCCCTTATCAACGTGTGCATATACGAACCTCCGGCACCGTGGAGGAGGGTTATCACGTCTCTACTGTTGACCGTACCCATTTGAAGATATATGGCTTTTTGAGTTTATAAAGATAGATAACCTGAAGTTTTATGACTTAAAATTATTAAAATTATCCGAATTAACAAAACTACTCACACATGTGCGGTGTGTACCACACTCAATTGGTTAGCGATATAATCAAATATACCTTAAAAGTCCTTTTCCTCAGCAACATTAAAAAGCTTCGATTTTTTTAAGAGATTGGGAACCTTGCTTTCACCGCTGGTGGCGTCCTACATAGTTTACGTAGTGTCCATGACCGTGGTGATGAGCTGGGCCTTCGAGAGGGCCTTCCACGGTGTGGGTGTCGCCTTCTGGATCCTGATCCTTTCCTCCATGACCACCCTGACTTTCCTGTTCCTCTTCTCATACTCCCCAGACGTTCTCCTGTTTTCCATAGCGATCCTCTCAATTCCAGTGACCCTATGGAACCTCGGGAAGTGGAGGTTAGGGAGTGTCGCTGGGCTCCTGGCGTCCGAGATCCTTATGAGTCTGCTCTATTACGTCATGCTGAGAGGGTTAGGAAACGCGGTCATAGCACTGGATTTTTACGGCACTGATATTCCCTCAACCTACGTTAACTCTCCCTTCCAAGTGCTGGAGGCCCTGGCTGAGCTGGCTAACTCCTTCATGTTCTTCCTGATGATCCTCCCGGAGATCCTCTACTTCTGCGTGAGGAACAGGGATACGTTCCCCTTGATTCTGGGCTCCCTGGCCCTGGGAGGGCCGAACATAGCGTCTGAGATGACCCACTCAATCCTCCCACTCCCCTACGACCCAGTGAAGGAGGCGTCCATATTCGTGTCCCTGCTCTCCCTGGTAAGTTCTGTGTACGTCTCCAACTCCTTCATGAGGGGCAAGTTAAGGGGAGGAGAGTTCCTTACCTTCATCATCTCTAACCTCATGTTGAGCGTGTGTGGAGAGTACTACGCGGTAACGATAAACGAGATACCTTACGCCTTGGCCACTCTGATCACGCTGGGTCTGTCCTTTGTGAGACCAAAGGTGGAGCTGAGGGATTGGAGGACGTCCTTAATCCTCTCAGTCCCCCAGTACCTTTGGGGTCTATCTGTGGGTACTTGGTACAACGAGATCTCCGTTGGGCATCTCCTGGGAACACTTTTCCTCCTAACATACCTGGTCTCACTGTCGGCTAGTCACTTGAGGATAAAGGGAGCGGATAGGGAGGGCTTGGCTCACCCCAGGAGAGTGAGGTGAGGTCCATCCAACTGGGGTGGTATACTTGCTTATACTTTACAAAAACACTTAGGGACAAGTGAGCCCCTTCTTATATGCAGTGGGGAAAACTCTGAAGAAATGTTATTAAAGAGAGTTCTGCAAGATTTTGGTAGGAATTTTCATGGTGAGATTTCACACCAATATCTCAGAGCTGAGGAGAGACATACTTCACATCCTGGATTTGGTCCCCATGTCCACTTCCAGCGTAGCTCCCACCTTCAGCATAGCCGCAGCCTACGGGGTCATGGTTTCCCTCGCGGGACCTCAGGCCATAATGTCTACGCTATTGACCGCCATCCCCTTCATCTTGATAAGCCTCATTTTTAGGCAGTTCAACGTACACTTTCCCCACGCTGGGGCATCATACCACTGGGGAGTGAGAGTGATAGGAACGAGGTTCGGCGCCTTTCAAGCCTGGGTGGTCACGTTAGCTTATTTCCTGTCGATCCCTCCCATAGTGGTCCCTGCAGGGGAGTACACCCTGGCACTCTTGGGCTCCTTAGGTCTGATACCTCCATCTGCGGTGGGGGAACCTAGCCTAGTGACCGTGGCTGGAGTGATCTGGGCACTTGTAGCAGCGATCCCACTCCTCTTAGGGGCAAAACCCACTGCTAGGTTCACTGAGGCCTTCCTTGGGATGGAGCTGGTGATCTTGGGGCTCTTCCTGGTTCTGGGATTTTCACTCATGCCCCACCACGTGGTAAACCCCTTCTCCCCTGACTGGTTCTTCAGCACGCACGTGAATTGGGGTGGCATAGTCCTGGGCATGGTTGTGGCCACGACGATAGTGGATGGCTGGGAGATCGACAGTTACTCCTCGGAGGAGTCCAAGAGGCCCAGGAGGTGGCCTGGATTGAGTGGCGTGATCGGACTCCTGACCGTGCTCCTGGTTTACGGTGTGACCATGCCCCTCATGACCGTGGAGACCCCACTAGCTCAATTGTCACAAAGCGTTGATCCCTTGGCGACCTGGGCCTCAATGGTAATTCCCAACTACGCCTGGCTCATGGACGTGGCTGTGTTGGCCTCCACGGCAAGTTCCCTCTGGCTCACAGCCTTCATCCTCAGTAGAGCTTGGTACGCCATGGCCAGGGATGGGCTACTACCAAAGTTCTTCGGGTGGACCCACGAGAGGTTTGGCTCACCTTGGGCTAACGTATCTTTCATGACGGCCCTAGTAGTGCTCATCAACGTCCTCATCCTCATCTCCCCCTCCGTACAACAGTTCTTCACCCTGGTCCTCAGTGCCGCAGGGATTTTCCTGGCCTTGGAGTTCTTCCTGGACAGCGTTTGCGGGATCGTCTTCTTCTGGTTTAAACACGAACCCACGGGAAGGGAGAGACTGAAGAGTCACGTCCACTGGACCTACAGGCTTATATCCGTGTTGTCTTCCTTAGGTTTGGGATCCTTGATCGCCCTGGGGCTATACTACAGTCCGTCCACCATAGGATACCTCTTCCCAGAAGTATTCGCGACGTTGATAGGCACTGGAGTCATCATGGTGCTACTGTCCAGGAGGATCGTAGTGAGGGAGTTCATAGCCCCCGATTAACCCTTCCTCCTGACGAGGTACAGTGCCAGGAATAGCGTTAACGCCACAACCAGCATGGGAAGGAGGTAGGACGGGGTTTGAGCGGGAGCAGGAGTGATCGAGGGCCTATTGATTGTCACGTTCTCAGTGACGGATTGAGTGACCGGGCAACCCGGTGCTATTATGGAGATCGTTCCGTCAAAGAAGTTGCTCACGAAGATCTCACCACTGACGGTGTCGTAGAGCACCGACTTGGGTGACACTCCAACACCTATTTCCCCAAGAGTCTCGTTTCCAGCGAACGCAAGAACGGAATCAGGCCCGTAAAGGCTATCTAGAGAAACGTAGATGAACCCATCCCTGGGATCTACAGCTATTCCCTCAACCTTCTGACCCTGCAGTTGGAGTGAAGTCAAGGGCTCAAGCGAGGACGCGTTGAAGACTTCCAGGTAACCGTCCCCTCCTACGTAAATCTTCCCGTTCCAGAAGGTCACCACGTTAGGGAAAGTATTGAGCTCCACCACCCTATTCACGGTCAGTTCAGGTGAGATGGAGTAGAGGTATCCCTGGTTTTCGGAGAAGTTGAGTGTAGTGACGTAGATGTCCCCGTCAAGTGGATTAACGGCAATGGAAGTCACTACTCCATCTACTCTCAGGGAAGGAGACAACTCATTGCCTCGCAGTTCCCCTAATCCTCCAGGGAAGCCCACGTAGATTTCCCCATTACGTTGGTCGTAAACTATACCAGTTGGGGAGACGTTTAGTCCTACAGTTCTCAAGAGGGTGAGGGTTTCGTCACTTATGACCGAGATTGACATATTGGGTAAGGTTCCGCTGGCCACGTATATCAAGCTCTGGTTGGGATCGTAGGTCATATACTCAGCTCCAGACACGTTTATCTGCCTCAAGATCTTCCCGTCGTAAGGACCCAAGACGTACACTGACCCCACAGCAGCCACGAACACCCTCCCTTGGGAGTCCTGGATCAACTCGCTTGGGGAGATCTGGGAGAAGATGTTAGCCAGGCTACCTTGAACCACCGTGAAGTTTCCCAGATCCACGGTGTACTTTACGTACCCAATTGGTGGAGACAGACACGAGGAGCTCAGGGAGACTAGGAGGATAAAAAACAGGGGGATTGAATAGATTCCCATCACCTATCTTAAAAGTCCAACCAGTACTTCTCGTCAGGATCGTTACTTTCGTGATGCGGTTTAGCGTTCATGAGCTGACCGTAGAGCTTGGTGGATACAGCGATGACCCTCTTCAACTCCTCCTTCGTCTTCACGTTGTCCATCTCCAATCTCCCCACAAGGGACCTCACGTTGGCCAGGTTTTGGGTAGCGTCCTTCCAGAATCCCCAGTCACTCCTAGCGTGAAGCAGTACCTTATTAACGTCTATCCTCTCCTCCAATAGTAGTATAGCAGCTATGTCCGCGGTGTCCTTATCGGTGGGGAAGTGCATCTGTAACTTGGTGAGGAGCAAATCCGTGAGGCTCGCCGAGTACTCCTCCTCCCAACTCAGGTTGATCCTGTGATTGAAAGTGGGGACATCCATGTAATATGCCTTCAAGACCAAACTCTCATAGAAGAACATGCCAGCAACGTCGCCCATGGTCCTCTCCAAGTGATAGTAGGGAGTCCAGCCCTGTTCCTTTACCACCTCCTTGAACCTCTCCCTGGACGACGTGGGGAGTATGACGTTCATGTCCTGAGGTCCGTTCCTCCTGTAGAGCTTCAGGAGTTCCACGGAGTCCTTACTATCCTTAACCCTGTGATATATCCCTATGGATCCGTACAGGAGGATCTTAGCCCCACTCTCCTTGAGGGAGGAATATATCCTGTCATATAACTTGAGGTACTCCTGAGCTACACTCTCAAAGGGTACCTTCCTCTGTTGCGATACGTCGAACGGGGTAATTCCAGACATTGTTGAAATTTACTTTATTCATGTTATTAATAGTTTTCTTATGATGGTTAAGAGGAGAGGTTGGAGTAGAGAGGACGAGTAGGGCACTGGGAGCTCCTCAGCCTCCTCGCCAAGGACCTAAACCCAAGGTATTGGCGTGAGGACGAAACTCGGTCTGACTGTTCCTCTCTCGGATTTAAACGATACTACAAATTTACCCTACACAGACAATGATTTCTTAAACGTTGGAAAACACGTTTGAAAAAAATATTTTAAATTTCTCTGAACGATGAATTATTCATGAAGTACATTGCCGAGATAGGCACTGAGCATCCTCAAGAGTCAATTAGGGCCTTATTGTCAGACCCCCACTTCGTGATCCCCAGGGTCTTCAAGTCGGTGAAGGAATTCAGGGTAGAGGGATCCTCCTTCAGAGGGGTGGCGAGATATTTCGGCTTTGAACACGAGGTCTTAGGGAACGTCTACTCCTCCGTCAACGAGGTCTCCTATCCCTTCACCTTGAGGCATGGCGTTGACGTCGGTACTGGGAGATTGACGTTCTTGATACAGCCAGGTTCGGTGAGGGTTATCCTGGAATACGAGGGATGGATGGAGAGGTTCTCCAGGGGAATACTAAAGGGTTGGGTCAGGGACTTCCTCACCGACTTCGAGGAAGTAGTCAGGATGGAGAGAATCAAGAGGAGGTTGTGAGAACTGGGGATTTAGGGAACTGAGTTCAACAGCGGAGTTCCAGTGACGGAGAGCTGGGTTCCCTCGTGAATTGAGTGTACTACACAGGTTCTAACGCCATGGCTAGTTGAAAGCTCCATTCCACGAGGGAGGATGGCAAGGTCTCAAGTACACTCCTGCCCTGTCCTCTCAAGGAATTGTTGAGCTCTCGTGACGAGCTCACCCCACGCCCTGAACTTTACCCACCCTCACGGAGCTCCTCCCTCACGATTTTGATTTCATGCCTCTGGGCCCCACCTTTCCCTATCCCGGAGGTGGGATTCCAGAGGCTCTACAGGTAGTCCAAGCCCCGATGCCGACGAAGTGCCCATCCAGGTTGTTGGGGCCAAGGCTCACCACATTAACCCTCGCCCTAACCGAGGAGTCTCGGTGATGCTCATTACGTCCGTTACTCTCATTTAGAGAATGGGCGAGTTGAGGTTCAAAGACCCTGTGGACTATCCATCCCTCAAGGGAGGGTGTCTTCCACCCCACAAACTCCCGAGACGATAACTGTGAACTATAAAATTGTGAAAATGCATACTTAATGCATGGAGTTCAAGGAGTGGAGTGACTCCATAAGCGATGGGAACCCCCTCAAGGTAATCTACTTTTGGACGGAATGGTGTGAGGAGTGTGAGGCGCAGGCGAGGGAACTCTCTCTGGTCGAGAATTGGCCTGGCTTCAGTTACGTGAGTGTCAACGCAGATGAGAGACCCGACCTCGCCGTGAGGTATTCCCCTCAGATATATCCTTCCCTGAGTATAGTGACAGAGAACAGTGTGGTGGGAGGTACGTACGGGTTTGTGAGTCAAGAACAAGTCAGGGAGACGCTCCTCCTGGCCCTGAACCTCCTCTTGGGCGGAGGAAAGCTGGTCGTTCCCAAATCCACCAAAAGGGAGGGAGTAGACTCAACTCCTACATCTCCAAAGGTACTCGTGGAGAGGATAAAGCGTAATTGTCTATCGTTCTTCGACATCTATTACGGGGGCTTCGAGAAGGAACCTAAGTATTACTTACCCAACGTGCTGAGGTTCCTCATGAGGATAAAGGGGGATCCCTACCCAATTGAGGTGGTTAGGTACACCTTGGATGCCGTCATCTACAACCTCTGGGATGATGGTTTCTACTCTCACTCCCGTACCTACGACTGGAAGGAAAGATCCAGGACTAAACTCACGGATCAAAACGCCGAGATGATCCTCACGTTATTGGACGCCTACGGGACCACCAATGACTCGTACTACCTGGATTACGCTGTGGAGACTGGCAGGTGGCTCATGGGGACCAGGGTGGGAGAGTTTTATCCCGTGGCAATGGTGGACGGGAGGGCCAGGGGACCTCCACTGATGACCGTCAACAGTTTGGTGGGAGAGGCACTCCTCCAATTACACTCATTCACTGGCGATCCAAAGTTCCTGAACGAGTCCTTAAGGTTGGCCTCGCTCTTGAAGAGGAGGCTAAGCCACGATCTGAGGAACGAGGGGCCTCTATTCCTCTTGGACCTGGCTTATCTCCTCAGGTTCCTCTCAGCCCTTAACCAAGGGAGAGAGTTGGTGAACTTGGCCCTCTCCCAATACTTCGGAGGAGACGCATTCTACGACGTCACCCTAGAACATGCCAAGGTTAACGGGATAGGGAGGTTCAAGCTGATAACCGACAACTCCATCCTAGGACAGGGACTCGTTAGACTCGGTATGAGGGAATTGGCAAACGGTGTTGTGGACTACTTCTCACGAAGGTACTGGAACTTCGCGTACTTTAACCAAGCTGACCTAGGCCTCCTAGTGGAGATGTTGCATGGAGATGCGTGAGCTCTACTTGATTTCCGTGGCCCTGGGTCAGGTCATCCTAGTCGTCGAAATTATCCTACTCGTGAACTCGCCCTCCCTGCTCGGGGGAACTCTCTCCACCTTCACTCTGATCAACTACTTCCTTACCTTTGTGATACAGTTCATGATAATCTTTACGTTTCTCACAATCCTGAGGGGTAGAGTTAGGTATCTATTACCTCTCTTGATAGTTCCCGTAGTGGGACAGGTCACCGAGGCCGTCCTGGTCTACCTCCTAAGTAAGGAGAGGAGAATCCTAAGGACTGCCGTGTTCGTCCTCCTCTTCCTCTCCAGCCTCCTGGTCTCCTCGTTGGTACCCTCACCTCCCCAGTTCCTCTACAATTATCCTGCACTGAGGACCTTCGCAGAGTGGTTGGCCATATCAGATACGTTCAACGTGGCCCTCCTCCTCTACCTCTACCACCTCTTCGGTCTCTGGAGAACCCTTCCCGGGACAAGCAAGACCGCGTGACTTCCCATGAGATCATCCTCACTCTTCTCAGGGCTCATACTACCACTCCTAGTCATTCCCTGGGAGTTATTGGTTTACGACTACTATAGGAGTATCTACGCAGGCGCTGTAGTTGTTACCCTCGGGGAAGTCACGGCGACGTTATTGGTAAGTAAGCTGAGCTATCGGGAGTTGAGGCTGGAGCTAAACTATGGACTCCTCCTAGTCATCCCCCTCCTGATCATTATGACCCTGTATCCTAGTCCCAGTCCCATAGGCTATACTTACCCCTTCCTCCTAGTCCCGGCCGTGGTCGGTGGGATATGTGAGGAGCTCATATACAGAGGATTCATCATGGAGGACGGTAGATACGACCCTTACGTCCAGTCCGTCCTTTGGTCCATCAATCACGTCCTTGACGGACCAGTCTTCGTAATCTACACCTTCATAATAGGGGTGATCCTAGGCTTGATATCCAGGAGGTACGGGCTCCTCCCGTGCGTAATAGTTCACCCAGTGGCCAACATGTTAAGGTTGCTCCTTTGATCTGCAGTGCTTACAGGACTCTGCGTCATGTTGTCCACTGTCATGATGAAATCAATAACCACCGCGATCAGGTTATTCTAGGTCCCTCAGAGGTGTCGTTGAGATCACTGAGGTGTCCCGAAGGAGTTCCATGGCCTTCTCCTTCATCATCCTCAAGCACTCCTTTCCCCACTGGCTCAACTCCATCCCTTCATCCCTTTCAACCTCGCATTCCAGGACCAACGTTAAGTCGGGCAGAACCCCCAAAGACCTCGAGACCTTCAGGAACGTATCAACGTCCATGTAATAGGCCTTCACGCTGGTGGAAATCTCCATCCAAGTTGAGAACGGACTAACGACCCCCCCAGGTCTGTAGAGCCTGAGCTCTCTCTTACCTCTCCTCTCCGCAGTTAATATCACGAGGATGGATGGGGAGACATGTTGCAGTAGGGAGGCTGCCTTGAAGGCCCCTAGACTCAAGTCCAGGACCTCTAGACCTTCCCTCCTGAGTTCCTCCATGGCCCTTAGGGGAATGGAGTAGTCCCCTTGGTAGAGGTAGCCCAGGGCCGCGAGTGTGGGGGGACCGGTTAAATCCAATTAACTCACCGCCCTAGAGAGACCTGAGGACTCCAAGGTCTCCACCATCTTCTGGGAGAACAGTAGCTCAAAGGCGTTCATGGCGACCTTGTCTGCACCCTTAAGTAGAGCAACTTCCATGACCACGTTCCTCTTTAATACCGTGTAGTTGAAGCCATTGAGCTTAGCCTCGTGTTCCCACATTACACCTCCCTCCACCCTACCCTCTTTCAGGAGGACTGGGATCTCCCTATGGTGTAGAAGCACAGGGTGAACTTCCCTGGACTCGGAATCCCCGCACCTCTTGGTTAGGGAACCCAGGGCCGACCTTCCCAGAAAGGACAGTCCTGGGTTAGGTAACGCTATCTTCCTCGCCTTGCAGGCGTCTATTCCCTCTGGTGTAACCAACACCGAGTTAGTCCTAACGTAGGCCCTCCTGGTGAGCAGGATCTCCCAATCTCTGAAACCTCTCATCTCCTGAGAGGGTAGCGACACTATGAGGGGGGATCTGTCCAACACCAGGTTTCCTACCTTGACCTTCTCGTTGAAGATCTGTCTCAAGAGCACTCCTGAGGGGAGGCACTCCATGAAGGCCTTAATGTAACTCTCGCCCAACAAGGAGAGGTACTTCTCAGCAAAGTTACAGAAGTACGTATCGAAGAAGATGACCAGTTTACTGCCTACCTCCCCGAAGAGATCCTCCACCCTGTTCCAATCAGAGGTGAGGTCTATCATCGGAACTCATTTGTGGAAAGGCAATAATAAATCCTGGAGTTTAATGTGCATGACGTGCTCACCTCACGATATCTCCAACAACGGCTGAGAGGCCCTTACGATCAGTTAATGAAAAACAGATAGATTAATATTACTAATTCTTGAGTCTTATAAATTTAATCTGCAGTACTTGATTTAAACTTGACCTCCCACAGGTCTTTCAGTAAATCTGCACAGGTCTGCCATATTTCTAATCATCAGCAGTTATTAGATTTCACCTAGATTATAGGGCGGTACCTAAGGGAGAATCCAATAACTGCTGTAATCATGTTACCGTGATTAGGTTACCTTCACCAGTGCTTTGTGTGCTTGTTCAATTTTCTCAGATGTCAATCTCATTGCACAACTTAGAATTTAAAATCACATCATAATTTGAAAGAAAGCTTTACGTTAACTCTGATAAAAATTGAAGTAGCACATAAAGCACTTCACTAGAGCATTAATAAATACTATTTCTAGTGGATTATCTCAATAATATAATACAATTACAGTTCCCAAAGGATCCCTACGTGACACCTCACCTAAGGCTCTAGCACTTCTCATTGTTATCAACATTTATTAAGGTAAAACTTGTTGGGAAGTTTAGTAGAAAAAATTTTTAAACATGGTATAGTCTAATATACCTAGTAAAGTGGTGTATATGGGTCTAACAAGGAGGGATTTCTTAAAGGTATCGGGCGTAACTGCCCTAGGGACTAGCTTAGCCCTGTCAGGACTCTCCTACCAGGAGCTCCTGGCCAAGGCTAAGGATCCCGATCAGCCCATAAACATAGTGTGGACAGGGAACGGATGGTGCGGAGGTAATACCATAGCCTTCATTGACGCCATGAACCCCGCAGTAGAGGACGTAGTAACTGGGGTATACTTCGATGGGAAACCCATTACTCTCAGACAGCCCAGCGTGCCTGAGCTGGGTATGATAAACCTAGTGTATCACCCAATCTTGATGCCACAGGACAGCATGGCCTATGCCACCATGGAGATGGCACTTAACGGGGAGCTGGACCCCTACGTACTGGTTGTCGAGGGAACGCTCTTCGACGAGTTCGGAGTGTATTACAAGAAGCCCAGTGGCTCCTTCTGGTGTTCTGCTGGGAGGAAACCGGACGGGAGCGTACTCCTGTGCGACGAGTTCGTCTTCAACCTCATGAAGAAGGCCTATGCTGTAGTAGCCACAGGGGCCTGTGCAACCTACGGGGGAATTCCAGCTACGACCAACGGGTTGGGTCAGAGGTCTCCTACTTACGCCATGGGCATGCTGGACGATCCCTACAGGGGCATATACGGCTTTCCCTATTACGCTCACCAGGTCTACCAACAAGGATTAGCTCCTAACGTAATAGATGAGGACATCTACTCAGCTACCAACTCCCAGGTCAACACTTCCTGGCCAGGGCCCAGTTACCACTGGCTCTCATCTGGAGGGTTACCCATAGTGTCCATAGCAGCCGACCCACCTGCCGGAGATTGGATAATGAGGACACTAGTTTCCCTAGTGCTCTACGCCAGGGGACTCGGTCCAAATCCTGCAGACGACCTAGACGTATTCAATAGACCCAAGTTCTTTTACGGGAACGAGACCCATCAGAACTGTCCTAGGGCCGGCTTCTTCGCTCAGGGCATCTTCGCCTACGAGTTCGGAGACCCACAGTGCACCTACAGCCTGGGATGTAAAGGTACAGAGGCCAACAGTCCAGCACCGAGACTCGGATGGGTAGGAGGAGTCGGTGGATGTACCAGGGGAGGTGTCTGCATAGCCTGTACTGCACCTGGGTTCCCAGACCTCTACGAACCGTTTTACGCGCCTCCGAACGCACCGACAGTCCCCAGCACTACACTCTTCGCGGCCGCAGCTGCTGCTGGAATAATAATAGGTGCAGGTAGTTACGCCTTCTCCAGGAGGAAGAGACTCCCACAAACCCCCAAGTCCCAGAGGTGATGTGAATGGCAACTAGTTCTCCCTATTACTTCACGTTCGACTGGACCAAACCGGTCCTCATAGAGCCCATAGTCAGGATAAAGCCCGAGCTGGGAATTCAGGTCACCTATGATTCCGTGAGCGGTAGGGCCTCTGACGCTTACGCTGCAGCAGGGATGTTCAGGGGATTTGAGATATTCATGAGGAACAAGCCGGGGCCAGACGTCATAATGCTCTCCAGCAGGGAGTGCGGCATCTGTGGAGAGCACCACCAGTTCATAGAGAGGATAGCCCAGGAGATGGCCCAAGGGGGAAACGCCCCTCCACCCCTAGGACTTGAGGGAATAGTGCTGGCCACCGACGCTGCCATGACCTATGACGCCACAGCACACCTGACGGCTCTGGGTGGACCTGACTGGAGCTCACTGTTCTTCAAGATAGCTGGTTACTTCCCCAGCCAGATTTACGAGATAGCCCAACAGACTCCCCTGAGTAAGGTGGCCCAGGAGTCGCAGGCCTTCCCAATGGGACCACCCTCAGAGATGGAGATGGCAGGCGTTAAACTGAGAACCGTGGCTGACATCATGGACGCGTTAGTCCCAATAATAGGGGCATATTTCCTGGAAGGGGCATATGCCTGGAGGATACTTCACGAGGCAGAACTACTCTACTTCCTACGGATTCCACATCCCATCACCATGGTTCCAGGAGGAATAGGAGTTCCTCCAACCGTTGAGAACCTCCAGAGGTACTTCCAGAGGATGGTTGACGGTACTGCCTGGTTGATGAAGCAGATGGCTGCGTACGAGTACCTGACGCTCTTCTTAGCGGACTACAACAACGCGTTCGGTATACAGGCCCTCTACGACAAGATAAACGGAACCCTAGGTTTCGCGGAGGAAGGGAACAGACCGGGGAACTTCGTATCTTACGGGCAGAGCGACGTCTCTGAGGCACCATCAGTGACTCCCTCGAGTACCTCGGTGTCCCCCTATGACGGCACGTATGAGAACATGGGTGCGTGGGGGAGAGCTAGGGTGGTCAAGCCAGGGTTAGTGATACAGAAGAACTCCAACTCCCCTCCCACATTGGTCACCAACGACCTGGTGGACATAAACCTGGGCATAAGGGAGTTAGTGGAGTCCTCCTTCTATACCCCATGGTACGAGAACGGTTCCTTCAACAGTGAGGTTCCGTCCTCGGTGAGCGGGATAGAACAGGACCCCTCAGGTAACCCCGTGAGTTTCTACCATCCATGGAGGAAGTGGACTATGCCAAATCCACAACCGAGGGCCGTGCCAATGGCCTACGGTGCTCCCTACTCTTGGGCAGTGTCCCCTAGGTTTGTTCCATATCAGAACGGGAAACCCATCACCAATCTCTTCTACAACGTGGAGGCAGACCCCATGGCTGTCATGTACGCTCAGGTGTTGCAACCGCAGGCCCCTACACCTATCTACACCTCAGACTACCCCTCAGGTTTCGGTGTGAGTTACAACAGCAACGAGATGAGTGCCACCTTCGTCCTGCCCACGGTCAACAGTCCTAGGGTGACATTACCTCCGGAGTTCCAGCAGGGGAGCGAGATAGAGTTCAAGTACGTGGCTCCCTACGCCCTGTCAGGAGGGAAGATAGTGACCAACGCCATAGAGAGGATGAGGGCCAGGGCATTCGAGGCTGGGTTGGACGGAATGGGAATGTGGGTAGCGTGGATGAGTGCCGTCACCTACTTGAAGCAGGGGAGGACACAGGTCAGTAGTATGCCACCTTCCAGCTGGACCTATAAACAGAACACCAACATAGATGTAGCCCTAGGCGTGGGCATGAAGGAAGCTCCCAGGGGAGCGCAGTATCACTCTGAGGTCTTCGCCACCGGGACCGGAGTCTCTGTTCCCACGATTAATCCGCAACAGATGCAACCAACCACAGTCAACTCAGGTCCAAGGGTCAGGAACAGCTACGACGACGGGATTCAAACCATTAAGCCTGCCTCCCCCACTCACGGTGCTGGAACCTTCGAGGAGGTCATAATGGGTAACCCAGACTACAACATGCCTGGGACTCCCAGATTGACCGTGCTACCGCTAGAGCAATGGGACGGCTTCGAGTTCGCCCAGACGCTGAGGTCATTCGATCCCTGCTTCGTCTGTGGTGTTCACATGGTTCTACCCAACGGAAAGGCTAGGTATCTAACGCTGGGGGCCCCGATAGACCTAAGCAACTCCATTAAGGCGTTCTACAGGTTTGCCATGAAGGTCAAGTGAGGTATAGGCGATGCTTCCAGTAGTCTTGGCAATAGGCGCATCGTTGGGGTCGGACTCCCTTTACTGGTGGGGTCTGAACGTAATCTTCCCCCTGGGTCTCCTCTTCTTCGTCTTCGGTGCCATATATAGAATCTCCAGGTACTTCCTAGGGAGAAGGGTAGTGACCTATGCCACCGCTGGGCTCGGCGCTGAAGTGAAGGAGGCCATTACTGCCATACCGACGCCCTTTCAGTCAGCCGCTAGGAGGGACCCGTTCCTCATAGTGGAGACAGTGTTCTGGCACATATTCATGCTGGGTGTAGTCGTACTGGTGGGAATTCACATCCTGGCGTGGAACTACATCTTCGGTAGTATATTCGGCGTCTCCAACCCACTGTGGTTCCTCCTAAAGATCTCCACCCCAGAGCAGTTTACCTCTGCATATCAAATGGGTCTCCTGGGATCAAACGCCTACTCCCACGGAGGGATACTGAATCCGCTAGGAGCTTGGAACTCGGCTGAAGTCTCTACGTCCACCTTCGACCCTTGGAGCTTCCTTTCGGTACTAGTTAACGGAACCACCATGGGGCTTCTAGCCCTAGCGGGGATACTGGGATACCTGGTGACGAGGATAGTTGAGGACGTCACTGGACACAAGAGATTGAGCTCCTCCGGAGATTACGTCTTCCTCATACTACTCTTCGCAATCATAGTGACTGGCCTAGCTGCCATGTACGACTTTCAGGTTCCCTACTTGGGAATACCTAACCAGACCAATTGGTACGGACTTCACATAGCTTTGGTTGGAGCGTTCATAGGCTACGTACCCTTCAGCAAGGGATGGCACATGTTCGGCTACTACCTGGGCAAGGGAATGAGGGGTTATGGCTACGGAAGGAAGAAAAGGTGAAGTTTGCGGGGGATTCAAGGTGGAAGGAAAGAACGTGAAACTGGGTAGGAGGTTGGTCTCGAGGGCCTTGGACGAATTATCTCCCTACGATGTCTGGGGAATACAGGAGTGCATGAGGTGCGGCGTCTGTAGGTACACGTGTCCATTTTGGCTTGACGGACAGGAGGCCACTGACATCCCGGCCTGGAGGACCTACGAGGTCAATAAGGTATACTCCATGTTCTATACTGGGTACGGTGTGGTGGTCAGGTTCCTGAGACTTAGGGGGATCAAGTCCTCGGAGTTCCTGAAGTGGAGGGAATCCGCCTACAACTGCACAGCCTGTGGGGCGTGCACAGAGACCTCCCCTCTGGAGATACCCAACTGGTACACCGCCATACTCCTGAGAAGGATGCTCCACCTCTCAGGGACTAACCTGGAGGGGGCTGAGGAATGGGCAGGGAACACCAAGAAGACAGGAAATGCGCTGGGTCTAACCAGAGAGGAGTGGGGAGAGAGTGCCAAGTCTCACGGGTTGCCCGTGGACGAGAGGGCAGACGTCCTTTACGTTCCCAGTGCCCTCGAGGCTAAGGATCCAAACGTGCTGGGACAGGTCTCCTCACTGTTCTCAACCCTCAAGGAGAAGTGGACGGTGAGCTCACAGGTCAGCGACGTGGGGTACTACGCTTACCTAGCGGGGGACTTCGAGACGGCGAGGGAGCAGTTCGACAGGGTGTTCCAGGAGGCCAAGAGGTTGGGAGTGAAGAGGATAGTGACGAGTGACGGCTCAGGTTTCTTCTTCCTGAGGTGGCAGGCCCCCAAGAGCTTGGGAAGGAAAATCGACACACCGGTGGAGCACCTCACCGAGACCGTGTACGAGGCCTATAGGGCAGGGAGGGTGAAGGTGGATCAGGCAGACGTAAAGGAAGATACCACCGTGCACGACTCGGAGTTCATGAGCAGGTTGGGCGGAGTGGAGAGACCCCATAGGGAGCTCATGAAGGCAGTACTGCCATCCTACAGGGAACCTAAGGCTTCACCCTCCTCCCACACACTGTTCACATGTGGACACCACCTGGAGCTCCTCAAGGAGAAGGAGGAGAAGCTGAAGAGGGTGAGGATGTACTCAGTGAGGCAGCTAGCCTCCTGGGCTAAGACCGTAGTAACCTTCGATCCCAACTGTAACCTCTCCATGCTTAACGGGATTAAAGACGGACAGGGACTGAGCAAGTCCTATTACTTCACGGAGGTCTTATCCAAGGCGGTGAGAACTTGAGCCTGCTGAGATTGTTCATGAGGCTGACTGGACTTGACTCCACCATCAAGGAGGTCGTGGACGAGATCGTGGGCTCCACCGGTAACGATCCTAAAGTGATGGGACTCCTACGCTTGGTTCCACCTAGCCCCAGTGATGGGACAACGGAGCTCATGGAGTTGGCTAAGTCGCTGGGGATAGAGGTGAAACCGGCAGTGCTAACAACCGACCTCAGGAGGAGGGCGACGGCTCTGGCAGCCAACACTACTACCGTAAACGTCGAGAACCCAGAGGCCGTCTTATGGGAGATAGCCCAGAGATTCAGGGTCAGAGGAAGGAGAGATGGAAGTAGTTAGAAGTTCGAATTCAATCATTTTTTCTAAACCGTATCCAAACGAACTACTTGACAAGATGATTGATGGGATACCTCTCGGGCCAGAGGTAGAGATCTTCGAGGAGCCCGATGAGAGGGTGAACGGATACTCCAGGTCCATTTCGTTCTCCTCCAAGGGGGAAAAGTCGCAGGAGGCCTTCGAGAGATTCCTGAGATCACTCTCCTTCAAGGGAGACCTCAGGGAATTGGTGTGGGCCTATCAGGTTGAGTTTGTGGCGAAGATCCCCAAGGTAGTTAAGCTTGACCTACCCTCAGTGTTACCCTTGGTAGGTAACGTTATGCTGACTGGTGTGGTCATAGCTAACGTTAGGAACTTAGATACGGCACAGAGGAAGTTCACCCTGGTTCAAGTTGATAACAACGTGAGGGTACTTAAGAGGGACGAGCAGTACGTGAGCCTCAGTGAACTCCTGCGTGAGGCGGAACTCTTGGTAAAGACCTTGTGGGGAGATGGAAGTGAGCTCAGGAAGATAAAGTTTTGATGACATATTAGATTGACTAAAATAATTTAATTAGCCTATATTACCCTCACGTCAGCTGGAGCCCACCTAAAGATCAGGTTCAGGTGTCCATTGCCCCCAGCGCTCATATGCCTGTGTTCCCAGGGATCCATGAAGGGCCTGGAAATCTCTCGAAGTTCCTAGTGATAATCACCTTATAGCAGTTATTAGATTTCGCCTTACTTATAGTGCTATATCCAGTGGAAAAATCCCATAACTAATACATGGGAGAACATTGAAGCCAAAGAATTGAAGCTTTTAGGAGGTTTTGCCCTAATATTGCTTTAACCATCAAAGCCTACGCTGGATTTTCCTTTTTAACTTCTTGTCAAACGTGAGTAACTGCAGGTTTAACCTGAGCGATATCGATAAGATTAAGAAGTCATTAACGTCATCATAACCCCTCACTTCATCCTTGTTACCTAACGCGTAATATACGTCCTCCAAAGTCACCGGGACTACCTCAATCTTAGGATCGTTTAACACTTCCTCTATTATTCCTAGATCCATCTTATTCTTAACGAGGTAGTAGGCCAGTTCCGTAATGGAGATAATGGGTAAATAAGCCTTCTCCAGATTGCTCCACTTCTTCAATGCCATCCGGTGGTTCTCGTGGTCTTTGAACATCACCGCTATGACGAAGTTGGTATCAGCTACTGCCTGCAATCCTCTCGCTGACCTCGTTTATTACCTCGTTTATCTCCTCGTCAGTTATCTTCCTTCCTAAAGTTAGATTGAGGGAAGCTATATCCCCTTTCTTCTTCCGAATTATTATGTTATCACCCTCAACGCGTACGATCAACTTGTCCCCTATCCTTATGCCGAGCTTTCGCCTGGCCTCGTAAGGTATGGTCACTTGGTAGTTTCTGGTTACCTTGACCTCTTCCATGGTTAGTAACTAGTATTAGTAATATATAAAATTTTATATGAAGTTTGGTTTACGGATCGCTCCGATTACTAACAAAACTGACTTTAGGTTTCCCTTTAATTATACAGTGGACTCTGAATCTAACTTTTCATGCTGGGGTTCAAGCCTCATTGAATTTTCATGAATTTGTATCCAATCCTCAGCCCTTGAGCTTCACCGGAGTCGCGGGGAAACCCGTTACTCCTCCGCCCCCTTAACGGGGTGACCCCAACCCACCTACTCCCACTGGGAGTGAGAGAGAGGTGGGGAAACCCGCACATCTTGAGGAAGATATTCAAGGATGCGTTGAGTTGTCTATCCAGGGTGAAACCACACCTCTCACAACGAAAAGTCCTACCTTTCGGGAAATCCGTCCACATCTGGGGCAGGACTTGGAAGTTAAATGCGGGTTCACCTCCTTAACTAGGGAGCCGTATAGTGGGGCCTTGTACTTCAACACACGGTGGATCGACCTCCATACAGTCCTTGAAATCTTCTTAGACAACTTGTCGTCAGCTTCTTGGAACATATCCTGTTTGTTCAGTTTCTCAACAGCAATCGTAGTCACGGGATACATCTCAAGGAGCTCGTTGACGAACTTGTGAACGTAGTCCCTAACTCTATTCCTCTCACGGTGGGAGTACTTCCTCGACAACAACTCCCCTTTCCTACCGTGCTTGGAAGCGAAGGACTGTATTCTACCCCTCTTCAACTCCATCCCAAACTTGAGGCTGTACAGCTCCCTCAAGGAGAAAGTGACGAACTTCTCGCCGTCGTAAGCGTCCAGAGTATAGAGGTTACTGTCGATTGCTAGATAGTCCAGGGGAGTTGACCAGGGTAATTTGTAACGGAATGGTAGGTGAACCTTGTCCTCCTTTATCACGGGCTCACCCAGTTCTAACCCTTTGACCCGTGGAGAGAACCAGGTGTGGGACCAGGAGAGGGTCAAGTACTCATACGGTCTTACAGTAA
>NZ_JH597761.1:337211-352712 GCF_000243315.1 Metallosphaera yellowstonensis MK1
AGTACCCTGCTCTCCTCCTTCTTGTCGTTCTTCATGGAGTAAGTTAGGTAGACGTACTCCTCCTCTGGCTGAAACGATTTAAGCCTTAATTTCCTCGACGCACTTCCTCACCTTCTCGTACTCGTGACTCCCCACTCCTTGCAATTTCTCGCTTAACGATACGTATAGAGATTAGGTCTTCGACCAGTTCCTGCTCGGGGGTTTTGTCCTCCCCGTTCAACACCACGAGCTCATGGTCGTGCGCTTTGCACACCTCCTCTACTATCTCGAAGCCGAACCTCACCGGTCTGTCCGGGTAAGCAATGGCTTTCGACACCTCGTTGTTGAGCGTCGTCCTCAGTTGAGGAACCCCTTCCTCTTCACGTTCAACCAAGACCCCACGTCTGTTATCACCTTCGTATTCCTTAACGTTCTCCTCTAGGTATTTAACCTGGTTCACCAAGTCGTCCTTTCGCTCGTTCGATACCCTAGCGTATAATGCCACTTTCCTCCTCTTGACAATACCCATCAGTTTTTCTAAGTCCTCCCTGAACCTCCACTTCCCGCTCTGCACCACCGGTTTTATGTAACCCTCCTTAACGTAGCTCTGCAACGTGCGGTAGGATATTCCCAGTTTTTGGCACACTTCCTTAGGTTTCAGCACCATAATAAAACTCACATACAAAGTATATAAACTTCACAGTTTATCTGAAACTGTTGTCAACGGCAATACGCCTGAGAGAATTGAAGCGTTTTACAGAGAAGAGGAATCTCACCTTATCACCTTCAAGTCGCGCCGAATGTACAGTAAGCCCTTCCAGGGGTACATCGTGAACTGAGCTTAGCTTCACCATTTCTATAATCTGGTTATATTCATCATGGCTACAACGTCGCGTTACATAATTTTCTTGATTTCGATGAAGCTAAAGAAAGATCGCGAAGATTCCCGAGGTTACCTAGTACAAATCGGGGAAAAAGATATTGCTTTATTCAAGAAATCACGTCTTTATCTTCCTCTCCTCCTTTGTACCTTGTTTGTAGAGAACCTTATAGGAAACAGCAGTAAGTCCCCCCATCACCAGGAATCCAGCTATCCCCAGAACAAGGGAGCCTGCCTGTAACATGGCGGAGTTGGTCAGCAGAATGGAGGCTGGAACTCCGGGCAACTGACCCAAGACCCCCTTGGGTACTATGTCGACCAGTATCCTCCCCTGACTGAAGAGCCCGAACATTACTACTCCCAGGAAGGTCAACAGAAAGATCCAAGCCTGCCTCATAGGTATGTCCCTGTGAGTTCCCACGTATAGGACAAGGTAGGTTAAGGCCAAGAAGATGTAGAACCACGGGTTGCCCACAGCACTCATGAAAACCGTAGGTAACCAGAGGGCCGTGCTAGTCAGTATCAGTGTATGGGCTAGGGTTAAGGCCACGAGGCCCACCTTGAACCTCTCCTTAATTCCATAGAACGTTACTGTGAAGTACACCACATAGAACACCACTCCCAGGAAGAACAGCCAATTGAACGCGTTGAGGAACATGGAGGAGTAGTTGGGATATATCTCCAGTTTGAGAAGGTCTACTGCGTTGAACCCGTAACCGCTAAACACCGACGTGAATATGGTGTTCCCCAGGAACGCCACTAGGAGGGCGAAGGGTACAGCCAAGGTCAAGTACTTCCTCTCGTTACTTCGAAGTCCAAGGGAGCTAGACCCCTCAGCACTACCTATGAGGAAATGGTGAAGTGCGAGTACTATTATCAGGACCAGGAGCGGCGCGTACAGCACCTCCCCAGTGACGAATAGGACAGGGGCAAACACGGTGTCCAGAGTTACAACCAGGAACACCAGGGACGTCGCTATTATGGCCCACAGGGCCCCTAAGGTCAACGTCATCTTCTCCCTGTACTTCTCGTACTTGCACAATGGCACCATCACTAAGGATCCGGCCTCTATTATGAAGGATGTGACAAACCAAGCCAGAGGAAGGAAGAAGAAAACTACGTACGGATTCATGAAATCCCACCTTTCTGAGTAATCTCCAGCAAGAGAGTTCTGGAATCCTCTATGTCCACCGTTATCTCCCTGCTCCTGAACAACCTTTTCAGGACGTATAGGGCTCCAACCACCGCCAGGGTCAGGGTAGCTATTATGGCTATGCCTATGGGGAGTATCTCGGGACTGTCGTTGAACGCCTGGCTCGTCCACATCCCTGCCTGTATGGTGTAAATTCCTCCCACCTGGACCATGGGACCCCATATTACGAAGGGCTCCCTTGCTGTCTCTGCAGCTACCCAACCGCTCTCCCAGGCTACAAGCTGTAACCATCCCATCAAGAAGGAGGCGTATAGGGGTAGCTTCCTCTCTGTGGGTCTATCAAGTCCTAGAACGGTCGCTATCTTTCCCCCAGGCCTCGTGAGCATGGCCACTCCTAACACCCAGAACACTAAGGCGCCAAGTATCCCTATTATGGCGTGGACATCGTAAGCAGAGTGGGCGAGCCATTGAAGTGGATCCTGAACGTCTGGTGAGAAGCTTGAGTAACCCAGAACTACTGCGTTGGCATTGGGAGGCCACGAGACTAACAGGCTTAATAAGCCGGGTATGGATAACGGTCCTAAGCCCATGGGGGCTTTGGACGTAGTTTGTATTAACCCTTCCAAGGTAGCTAACTTCAGGGGTTGAAGCGAGTACAGGGCTTTACCAGCGTTGTCTCCGGCCCACGCCAGGAAGATAGCGTCCAGAGCTGTTAGATAGACTGAGAGTTTAAGTCCCTTACTGTAATATTCCCTTCCTTTCCCCGCCCACAGAAGCCTGAAGGCAAAGTAACCAGACAGGGAACCGAAACCCACGAAGTAGGCCCCAGCCAGTCCCATTGGAACTTCTGCAGATGCTATGGGGGGTAGGAGTGTAGCCAGAGGATTAACCCCGGTTATTTGGCCGGTCTGGGAGAACTGCACCACGTCGAAGCCCACTGGAGTGTTCATCCATGAGTTCACCAAGATGATGAGCACAGCAGAGGCAGCGGTTCCAAGTCCAACCAGAAGTCCTGTAACCATATGGGCCACCCTACTCATCCTATTCCATCCATAGAGGTATAGGGCCAGGAATATGACCTCTGAGAAGAAGGCTATGACCTCAATGTCAAAGGGGAGCATGTCCACCTGGCTCACTACATACATCCACTTGTACCACGCGGTGATGAACTCCACCGCTATGGCAGCACCGCTGGCAGCACCTACGGCGAAGAGGACTGCCAACACTATGGACCACCTCTTGGCAAGGGAGAGGTAAATCGGGTCGTTCCTCTTATACGCGAGATACTCGGAGGTTACGATGAAGATTGGGAGAGCTATGGCCCAATATGTGAATAACATATGGGTTCCCATGGTGTACGCTGCGAGGAACCTATCGAAGATTTCTAGACTCATATCGATCATGATAATTATGAAATCAATATTATTTAAAGATTACGGTTATTTTTGTAAATATGAGAAAAATAGTGGCTAAATTTCTTAAAAATCTTATTTTTAGCAGAAAAAATTAAATTGATGAAATCTTAGTGAAGCGATTGACTGTGGGCTGGAGCTCTGGGACATATCTCGGGCTGAATCCCTTTTCCGCGTGGGCGGAAACGTTTCATATTCGTGTTTACCCGTGGCGTAACTTACCTTCTTTAACCACTTCTAAATATGCCACGGGCACCCCTCCTAAGGGATCATACACAGTCACCCTCAGATCATTGGGGTTAGTGGAGGGAAACTTCAATACCCATCCAACTTCTCCCACCCTCGTGAGCAGTGCCCCTCACCAGTTGGGAGATCGTCAAGAGAGAATTCTTGGGTAATACTACATGAACATAACCGACGTCAAAACGATATTTATAAAATTGAAAATAACGAGTAGTTACGTGAAAGAGTTACAGTCTAATACAACTCTTGTTGGTTAACTACCTCGCCCTAACGGACGGAGCTTCCTGCTTCCTTGCCCGCCTTGCCCAGCGGGTGGAGGGCGGAGCTCCACAGGCACTACGGGCCGCACCAGTCCTGATCTCCTGAGCACGTTCAGGGAAGCGTTGTAGTCACGGTCTGTTACCCAACCGCAGCAGAACACGTGATCTGCTAAGGTCGAGTCCTTCACGTGTACGCACCTGGCACAGGCCTTGGAAGTATAAGCAGGTTCGACGAGGACCAGTTCCTTGCCGTACTTCTCTACCTGGTACTTCAGGACGGTCTTGAGCTCTTGGAACGCGACGTCGCGGAGCCTCATCCTCCTTGAGGACTTACCCACCAGTTGGACGTCCTGCTTCCTCAGGTCCAGTGCTAGTTGCCTCAGTTCCGTGAGAGTTAAACCCTTCCCATCCCTTTGGTAGAAATATATCTGCCCAACGCAGGGTGTTGTAAACCTCACACGCCAACCTCAACTGGGCCTTTAACGCCCTCAACGTTTGTTGATCTATGTATGCCCTGAAACGGAACCCTACGGTGGGCTTCAACATAGTTCCTCGTTAGCTCACATTTAAATATAAGGGGGCTATCCATCCCCACGGTGGGGGTCTTCCGCCCCTTAACCCCCGTTAAGATAAAACGAACTACAAACCTCCCCACTTCTCGGTAGACCCAAAATCATATTATGAAAAATAATTCTGACAGAATAATATCGATTCATGGCAGATAACAGGATTTATAAGAGTATTAAGAATTCAGTTGAAGAAAGGTTTAAGGTGAGGGAGATGTGGTATTACCACGTGAGTAAGCGAGATGGTAACACCGGTACTCCCTCACCAAAACAACGTACAACAAATAGGATATAAATTACTTTCCATGCTGAACTTCAAGGGAAAGAGAGGGGAAGAGGTGGCGAGAACCCTCATCTCAGCGTGTTTATGGAACGATTCAGTAGAGAACAAGTCGAGGGCGTATGGCGTGTCCCCACAGACCGTGAGGAATTACGTGGAGGAGCAAGGGGTGGAAGTTACTGAGAAACTCTTGGAAAGCGCCGGGAAGATATCCTTGAAGGTACTGAAGGGAGTCAAGGAGATAGACGTCTCAATAGACTGGACGACCAAGACCTGGTACGGGAGACCGGTGGGAGGGCTCGGGAGTTCAGAGGAGGGAAACTCTTGGAACTACGCAACTGCGACGACTAAAGACGGGAAAGTGCTCCTACTGGCCTTCGTCACTCAAGTCAAGGGGATGACCGAGGATGAGGTCGTGAAGGCCCTCGTGGAGCGAGTAGTCGCCATGGGGTTCAAGGTAAGGTTGATGACTCTCGACGCTGGTTTCTACACGGTTGACGTGCTCAACTTCGTTTCGCAGTTCAAGTACATAATCGGAGTTCCTGTTGGGGACGTGAAGGTCTACCAGGAGTTCGACGGCGAGTACGAGACGAACAGTAAGAGGCACAGGAGGGACGAGCAGGTCGAGTTCAGGCTCCTCGTGTACAGCGAGGAGAAGGTCAGGAGAAAGAAGAGGACTCTAGTTTACTTCGCTAGGGCTACGAACCTCGACCTACCGAAGGGGGAGGTGTTGGACTTGTACAACAAGGTGAGGGGTCCCATAGAGACCTCTCACCGGAACATCAAGGCGTTCCTCCCCTTCACCAGTTCCACCAAGTTCGTCTTCCGCACGTTGATCTTCGTGCTGGCCGTGGCCTTCTACTCCCTGTACACCGTGTTCAAGGGGGAGGTGAGGAGGGAGCAGTTCAGGATACTCCTAATACTCTTGTTTTCTGATGATTTATTCTATCTAAGAGATTTTCTACTTAAATCAATAGAACCGCTTATTAATAATATAGATTTATTTTCAAGGAGGTGATTTTGGGTCTACCGTTCTGGGGGGGTAAAGGTTTTAGACTTGAAGCTACTCTTTCTCCTAAGGTGCCCTCTCCTGGCTAATTTCCTGGGAATGAGGAGTGGGAGTCGACCTCTCCCGCGATACCGGGGGAGGGCGTCTAGAGGTTGAGTACAAGAAGAGGAGGGCAAACGTAGTACGTCTTGTACCAAGGTTTTCAGGAGAGGAAACTCAGGAAGTTAGCTGACCTCTCTTCTAAGCTGTTCAACGAGTTGAACTACGAGAGGACACAGCAGTTCTTCAAGCACCACGTGTAGCAGTTATCTGACATTTCCTTAATTGACGTCCTGTTTTCAAGGGAAATCTAATATCTGCTATAAGAAACCTCTTTCTTGTGGACCCCAACAGAGTAGCACCTTAAGGGGGTTAACCCTTAAATCGAGGAACCCCCGCCCTCATGGGGGGTCAGAAAATATGAACCTCCCACATCGATGTGGGTTTCTGCCTAAAAGGGTGAGAGTGATGACAGGGATGAGAGCCCCATGCCGTTGGGCTCGAAGAGGTCCCATTAACCGTCCACTGTAAAGCTTTCTCACGAATTTGAGGTCAGAGATGAAGCACCCTACAATTGAAAAATTTTTAAATTGTTCCTATTGAGAAGTTCTTGTGAGATACCTACCCCTCCTAGTACTGGCCTGGGTTGTATTTTCCTCCGTTTCCTTAGTCCCGAGGGAGGATATTGCTTATGTCTTTGGAGGGGATGGGTTAATGAGGGGAACTCTAATCATAACTCCTCACAGTTACAATGACAATTACCTCGCAGTTCAACAAAATACCTTTATGTATCTGACCTCTAACTCATATTATGCATCCAACTATAATTTGAGCGTTGACGTGGAAGGATTCTATTTGTCCCTTCCTGGAGGAAATCTCGAGTTCACTATAAATTCCACGACTATTTATAATCACTTCAATAAGGCTACACTAACCATAATACCACTACGTGCTTACTACACCACGGACAACAACGGGAAGTCCCTGATAACTAGTATGAGTTTGACCCTGATCCATAAAAACAAAATCACACAGTTGACGATCTGGAAAAACGGCTTGATAAACGCCTCAACTCGTTTGGAGAAAGGACTCTACACCCTTAACGTAACTTTCCAAATACCCCAAGGTAATCTGATTTATCAACCCATATACTTGAACATAACATCGTTGGTGATAATCTCCCCGGTTACTGGGGTATATTACTTTTACTTCTGGAACTTTAACATCTCTCTCACTGGATTCGTTCTAATACCTCTCCCACCTGTCCCACCAGCTGGTCTACCCGAATCTACTTTTCACCCACCTTTCAACTTTCCAGTGAACGGCAACTACACTGAGCAACAGCCCGTTCCGAGCTCCACCGAAAACCTATCAGTGATAGGCCAAGTCTCTCCTGTAACTCTCCTGGAACTCCTACAGGAGGGCACTGAGCCTAAGGCCTGAAGAGGTGAACGGCGCAGGCGGAGCACGGATCGAAGCTCCTCACAACTCTCAGGGCGTTCAAGTCCTCCCTCCCTGGACCGGCAACCCTCTCCCCCACTATCCCTCTTTCCACAGGTCCCCCTGGAGAGAAGTTCCTGTCAGTGGGGGTTACTATTCCGTACCTACTCACAGTAGTCCCGTCCTTACTCACGACCCAGTGTGCGTTGGCTCCCCTGGGTGCATCGTGGGCTCCTACGGCCATACTGTATTTCACCCCCTTCACTGGATCCAGGGATCCTCCAGGATCCTCAATGTTCTCCAGGACCTCTTTGAGCATGGCTACTGTGAACATTCTGGCGAAGCTCCTCTCTATCACGTCATTTGACCTGTACTCCCACTCGTACTCCAAGGCACTAGGCTTCCCCTTCCTCAGGGAGAACACATAGAGTCTGGCGATGTCACCGGTGGTCGGGGATATTCCGTTCTGTAAGACCTTTGGTATGAACTCGCCCTTTGGAGGTACTGTTGCGTCGATACACCAGGGATGGTTAATGCTCAGTTTCTCCCCCAGAGGATCCCTCAACTCCTCTATCCCCCCTCTCTTGAGCACCTCCACTCCAAGGAGTATCTCCCTTAGGTCGCCAGTTACCAATTCCCCTCCCTTCACCAGACCTGGAGGGAAGTACCTCTTGTCCCCCCACTCCCTCATCCTAGAGTAGTCCGCATCGTAACCTTCTCCCTCCAGGAGACCGTAGGTGACGAAGTCTCGGCCCACATCCCTGAACACTCCCCTGTAGAATTCCCTCAGCTCTGCCATGACGTAGAGGAGTCTCTCCACCTTACTGTCCTCCCTCATGTACTTCCTCACCTTCTCCAGTACTCCTGGATCCCTGAGGGTTATGGAGCCTGGTTTTAGGCTCAGAGGCTGAGGATACCTCAACCAGATCGCCGTTGCTAGTTCCCTCAGCTCGGTCTGTAGTTTCATGGCCAACCTGAATATCTCTCTCCCGAAGTACAGTTCTCCCATGAGGTCTGACACCTTTGAGAAGCCGTGCCTGTCCTTGAATTGACAGGTGGTCTCCCTGGCCTTCTCGTACTCTTTCTCTGTGACCAGTGGAGTAGAGAAGTCTAAACCTTGAAACAGGAAAGTTACCACAACGTTGTTGTACATTATGTCTGCCAGTGAGTAGGCAGCGTTCCTCAGGATTACAGTCCTCCAGCTTGGGTAGACTCCCATCAACATCTCCATGACCTCTGTGGAGACCAGGGTGTGGGTTGCTCCACAGACACCGCAGATCTTACCCACGAGGTTAGGGGCCTGTGCCAGCTTCTTGCCCCTCAGAAGCAACTCAAATCCTCTGAACATCTCTCCGCTAACTTTGGCTTCCACGTATCTGTCCCCCTCCACTTTAACCCTGACTGAGAGGTGACCCTCTACCCTGGAAACCGGAGTGAGGTCTATCTCAGGCATCTGGACCACCTGACAACGCATAGTAGAGGGCCGCAACAATCATCTTGTCCGAGGCCGGACACCCAAGCACCTCGTAAACCTTCTTCCCAAGCACATCTTTGACTCCCACAGAGTTTGCCCCAGATTCCCTCAGTATCCCCCCATTCACTGCGCACGACCCCACGGCAACCACGGCCCTGGCCCTCTGAGCCAATCTAACCACAAGGTCTTGACATGTCATGTCCTTAACCTTACACAGCTCCTGGTCCCTGGGAAGAGCTCCCTCCACCACCAAGACGTAATCGTTAAGGGAGAGGACTTCCCGTATGAGCTCGTACCCAGATCTCTCTGAACTGAGGAGAGAAAGGAACTTCACAGGGGAGGAGTGGAAGAACAAGTCCTCCATCCCCTTGCATCCAGACTTCATAACCATGACACTCTCGCCTGAGCATGACTGGGCCTCGATCCACACCACGTTATGGCGTAAGATTTCCTCTAACGCTTGACAGTAGTCCAGTCTGTTCACCTCTCCAACATTCTGGTTATCTCTCTGACTCCCTCCAGGACAGGACCATCGTACTCCTGAATTCTTCCAACGAACTCCTCCAGTTCTGGATCTATGGGCAGTTCCACCATAGGAACGCCATATCTCTCCGTCAATTCCTTGAGGGCTCTCCCGTCACCGAAGGGTCTCACCACCTGACCTTGACACTGGTAATAGGCCATGTTGACCGTAAGGACTGGCCTCTTCCCTGTCTCAGAGAGGAACTTTAGGAGGTACTCCACTACCTTGACTGAGACCTTTGAGGGAGAAGTGACGACCAGAGGAAGATAGTCGCTCACTCTACCCAACACCAACACTTCATCCCCTAACCCAGGAGGTAAATCGAAAATCACGGCATCCCAACCTTCCATGTCCGAGTAGGCCAGAAGTGACTCCATCGTCAGGGCCTGATTGGCTCCAGGAAGGAGAACCCATCTGTCCTTGACTACTCCGCTCAGGGTTATGACCCCCAACTTGTCCCCAAAGGGGAAGGGTTCTAGCCCCCTCTTACTCACCTGGTGTACCCTTCCCTCCAGACCGAAGAGCTTGGCTGAGGCCATGGTATGGACGTCCAGGTCAAGTAGGAGGGTTTTAACCCTCGCGGACATAACATTGGCTAGGAGGGCAGAAACGACACTCTTCCCTACACCTCCCTTACTACTCATCACCGCTATGGCAAGCTTTCCCTTAAGTTTCCCAGCAGCTAAAGTCCTAAGAGGTTTCATCCATGATCACCTCCTCTACGGTTACGTCCTGATTGTCTACCATGACGTCCCTGGACCCACAACTGGGGCACTTGATGAACGAGGGAGAGAGCGTGGGTATTAGGTGGAGGGGGTACTCCTCCCCGAACTCTGACCTGACCTCACCCACCTGGTCTTCCACGTCCTTCAGGGTGAATCTCCTACCGCACAGTTGACAGGTGAAAGTCTGCTCCTTGATCTTGACCTGAAGGTTTGCATCCCGTAGGCTAGTCCCTACCTTGAGTTCGTCGAATGCCTGAGTCAATATATCCGTGTCCAAGAAGGAGATGGACGGTACCCCAATGACTATCCTCTTAACTCTTCCCCTACCTTCTGCCCACTGCTCCACAGTTCTGATCACGGCATCAGCTATGGACCATTCGTGCACGTATATGGATTTCCTCCCAAGTATAAAACCATTAATCCTTCTGGAGGAAATCCTTCCATGAGGTTGTAGATGGAGAGATCCTCAAGTCTCATTGTTGGGCTACGGTCACTCTCCTATTGATACTCGCGGACACGTTAAGCACCATTGAGACTCGCCCTCGGTCAGAGCGAGTATCAATGAGGTTACTCCTCAACCCATGAACCTGGATAGACACTTCGCCTGCATCAGGGCTGGGCCATCCTAAATCTGTAGAGTCCCAACCACTCCCCACCTTTGCGAGGATAAGGTGAGGTTGAGGGGCAGGAAATCCCCACGGCCAGGGAAAGCTCGGTCCGTGAGGATGAGTAAGTTCAGAAGCGTGAGACTAAACGGAAGACTTCCATTGTCACAACTGTTCGACTCTCGAACATTCTAAACCCCACTTTCCGTAACCTACCATGATGAGGGGCGACGTATCACGTGAGAGCTCTATTTTGATCGACCTGAAGAAATACCTTCCCAGCCAGGCTAAATCACACCCAAGCATACGTAACCCTACTGGAAGACCTTTTCCATGATGACGTCGGAAGGTCTATACATGTCGTTCTCATTAACAAGAAAGGAGACGTCAACCAGGTTCTCTAACAATTGGGTTATCTTCTTATCGTCTATTCGAACTCCCTCTTTGGCCTCAACAGCTCTCTTGGCTTCACTCACCTACAACCCTTTCTGCAAACCCTCATTATGGTGTAATACCTATCCTTAGCCTCCTCCCTCGTCTTGAGGAAGTTGTGAAACTCCTCCCTTATTAAGGACGAGGCCAATGATAGGGTCTTCTCCAGGGCCCTTTCGTGATCCCTCTCCTGAAGGTAATTGAAGCCGTAATACATTAACCATCCAGGGATACCTCCTGGAACCGTTTGCCCCTAACACTTTCATTTCACTCATTTTATCTTGAATCATGATCGAATGTAGGAACTTAACCCTCAACCACCTACCAGACTTCAAGGTAGGTGGGTCACGGGACTCCTTAGAGCCCAACGGCACGGGGCTCACATTTACGTAACTACTCGTTATTTTTAATTTTCTAAATATCGTTTTGACGTCGGTTATGTTCATGTATCATTACCCAAGGACTTTCTTTTAATGATCTCCCAACTGATGACGGGCACTGCTCACGAGGATGGGAGAAGTTGGATGGGAGGGTATTGAAGTTTCCCTCGACTAGCCCCAATGACTTAAGGGTGACCATGTATGATCCCTAGGGTTTCGGGTCAAATAACAGGATACCTCCCCAGTAACTTGGTATATAGTCAGTTAATAATACTTTCTGCAACTAATTGTTTTTCAAAATGAAATTTGACTGAGACGCGAGTCATACTTGACGACTACGAAACCTGTATCAAATGTCTCGTCGGAAATTAACCGGAAGGACTCCTCACAGCGACCATGGGCAACGGGCTGAACTGGGTAGCTCTCACAATCGGGGATCGAACATTGCGAAAAAGTTTTTGATTTGGAGCATCGATCAGTTAACATGGCAATTCCACTTGAAGTTCAAGGCCTGAGGAAGTTGAGAACCTACTCCTTGATAGGCATCATCTCAACAATCATCTCCCTGTTCCTTGACGTCCTTTTCCCCTTTACCACACCGTTCACTGCCGTACCTCCAGGATCACCTCCGGGGACGATAGTGAGGGTATTTGAGAGGCTGATGAACGTTATCCTACCCTTCCTGATCGTGGGCGCGATCCTGAGTATAATCTCTTTGCTGTTCCTCAGGTCAGGTTTCAAGGAACTGGTGAGGGCTGGGAGGGACCTGAAGACTGGCCTTACAGGTGCCTCCATATATCTCGTGGCCTTCGTGTTGTTGATGATAGGGGTGGCAGTGTTGTTTACCTCCTTGGTACAAGTGTTACCCAGTATATCAAGTAACGCTCCCCCACCGTCTCCCTACCTGGCCCCCCTAGTTGGAGGAGTACTGATAGTCATCATTGGTGCGATCGCGGCCCTCGTGGGGGTCATCATGGTCATCATTGGGCTTTACAAGGTAGGTTCCATTTACCAGGACGGGCTCATCAAGGTTGGAGCAATACTCATAATTATTCCTTACCTTAACATAGTCGCCCCCTTCCTCCTCTTCTTCGGGTTGGGAAACGCCATAAGGAAGGCCGAGACTGGATTCTCTCCTCAGACGCAGAACTATCCACCACCTCCCCCTCATCCTCAGTACCCGCCAGCACCACCTCAACAAGGTCCTGCAGTGTACCAGGTAGGAGTGGGGACTTTGGACGACAGTGGAGTGGCGAGGCTGACCCTGTACTCAGCTTCTCCCTTGACCTTATCTTCTGCAGTTTTGCAGACGCCCACGGGACCTAGACAGGCGATCTCCTTCTCCCCGAGGGATCTGAGTCCTGGTTACAACAACCTGGAGGTACAGCTGGGTTTCATTAGCTTACCTAAGGGGACGTATAATTTGGACTTAACTTTCGCCAACGGAGTCCTGGTGAGGACCTTCGTGACGCACTAAGGTTCCCTAGCCAGGGTAATCAAGGTTTGTGTTTACCTGTGCTTTGTGCTTCTTCAATTTTTACCAGAGTTTACGTCGAGCATTCTTTCAAACTTACCTATAATTTCGAATTTTTAGGCCGTCCAATGAGCTCGACATCTAAGAAACAGCAGTTATGGGATTTTCCCTTGAGTAACGCCCTGTAATCTAGGCGAATACTAATAACTGTTGTAAGAAATTTGAGCGAGCATAGAGCACTTCGAACTTCGTTAAATAATACTAGGAACCTCAAACTCGTACCGTTGACCTGGTTAAACCCCGTTAAGCAGAACTTTTAAGCCTCCTCAAAAGATACTCTTCCATGAGCCAGAGGGTCGTCCTCTTAGTCCTGGTGTTGGGAACCCTGATGTCAGCCGTGGATGCTACCATAGTTCTCCTGGCACTCCCCGAGATTGCCCAAAGTCTCCACGCAGACCTCTTCACGGTCATATGGACCTTGTTGGCCTACCTTCTGGTCTCGGCTATCCTCTCCACCCAGGCAGGCAGGATAGGTGACATTTACGGGAGGGCAAAGATCTTCAACTTGGGTTTTGCTGTGTTCACAGTATCCTCAGCACTCTGTGGCCTCTCACCCAACGTTCTGGACCTAATATTCTTCAGGGTGGTTCAAGGGATAGGAGGGGCAATGATGACCGCCAACAGTGGGGCCATTGTTGCAGACCACTTCCCTCCAAGTTCCATGGGGCGGGCCTACGGATACACCAGCCTGGGTTGGAACATCGGGGCCCTCCTGGGGATAGTGTCGGGTGGAGTGTTGACCACTTTCCTGGGATGGCAATATATCTTCTACATAAACGTGCCCATAGGACTGGTCTCCTTGGCCCTGGGGATCAAGTACATCAAGGACGTCAACGTCTTCAGGAGGGACTTGGACTTGGTTGGGGCGTTCACACTTGGAGGAGCTCTGACCCTGCTCTCCTACTCCTCCATAGCCTGGGCTAGCACCGGACCCTCAGTCGTCACGGAGGGAATGATGGTAGGAGGCTTCGCCTTATTGGTCCTCTTCTTCCTCAACGAGTCCAGGATCAGTAGCCCCATACTTGACCTGAGGGCTTTCAGGTTCAGGCTTTTGGCTTACTCCCTCCTGGCCAACTTCCTCCAGGGAGTGGGAGGGTTGGCCCTCAGCTTCCTCTTGATAATGTACCTCCAGGGCGTAAGGGGATTCTCGCCGCTATACTCCTCATTGATACTCCTCCCTGGATACGTGGTCTCCAGCTTCCTCGCCCCCTACATGGGGAGGCTTTCAGATAGGTACGGCTCCAGGTATCTTGCCACTGGAGGGTTGGCCTTGATAACCCTGACCGTTGGGATCTATTACCTCATCATCACACCCACGACCCCCATCACCTGGATATTGGGAATCTCCGCCCTGAACGGGGTAGGCTCGGGTATGTTCTGGCCCTCCAACACCAGTGCCATAATGAGCAGTGCACCCAAGGGCTACTTCGGCTCGGTGTCTGGCCTCTCCAGGACGCTGGGGAGCGTGGGAACTATCTTGAGCTACGTTATCTCACTATCAGTGGCCGCAGCGTCCATACCCAAGGGGGTCGCGTTTCAGATATTCCTTGGGACGTCGAGGCTGAACGGAGGTCTATCCAACGTGTTCGTTGTGGGACTCCACTACGCCTTCCTGGTATCCATGGCGGTGCTCGTTCTGGCGACCGTACTCTCCTTCCTCAGGGGAAAAGAAGTGAGAGTCGATCGTTGATTCCGTCCAGACCTTCAAGACCCCTGGGTTCTAACTTCAGAGTCCAAATACTGGATTTAAGGGTTTGACCGCGAGATGATAAATACTTCCCTAACTTGAAGCCCTACGAGAAGGCACTCAGGAGGTTGAGGAAGCTGCACAGGGACCTATCCAGGAAGGAGTTCCGGTCCAAGAACCTGTTCGAGGCCAAGGTCAAGCTCGCTAAGGCTTACGAGCACTTGAAGGAGCTGAGGAAGGACGTGTACATGAGGTTGGGCAAACACTTCTCCGAGAAGTACGACGTGGTCGTCATGGAGGACATTCAAGTTAAGCAACTGGTGGGTAAGTCCTCAAGGAGGCTGAGGCTCCACGACGTCGTATTCCCCGAGCTCAAGAGCATCATAAGGTACCAAATGGAGAAGTACGACAAGAAACTGGTTCTCGTTGAACCCGTATATACCTCCAAGACCTGTGCCAGTTGCTGGCACGTAAAGGGCCTAACGTTGAGCGACCGCATGTTTGTGTTTACCCGTGGCGTAACTTACCTTCTTTAATTACTTCTAATTCCACCACGGGCACCCCTCTTAAGGGATCATACAGGGTCACCCTTAACTCATTGGGGCTAGTCGAGGGAAACTTCAATACCCTCCCATCCACACCTTTATCACTCCCCAAACCTCGTGAGCAGTGCCCGTCATCAGTTAGGGGGATCATCAATAAAAACTACTTCGGTGATACTATGTAAACACAACTTGTCAAAACGATATTTAGAAGTGATTAAAATAACCAGTAGTTACGTAGAAGCGTTACAGTCTTAGTATACTTTTCTACCATACTTTCAATAGTACCCGAGATTTGAGCAACACGCTTTGTAATGGCTTCAGAGGACGATTTAAGT
>NZ_JH597761.1:352812-377777 GCF_000243315.1 Metallosphaera yellowstonensis MK1
GGCGTAACTTACCTTCTTTAATTACTTCTAATTCCGCCACGGGCACCCCTCTTAAGGGATCATATACGGTCACCCTTAACTCATTGGGGCTGGTCGAGGGAAACTTCAATACCCTCCCATCCACACTTTTATCACTCCCCAAACCTCGTGAGCAGTGCCCGTCATCAGTTAGGGGGATCATCAATAAAAACTACTTCGGTGATACTATATAAACACAACTTGTCAAAACGATATTTAGAAGTGATTAAAAATAACGAGTAGTTACGTAGAAGCGTTACAGTCTGCCTCAACTGCGGTTGAGTCACAGACCACGATTACAACGCTTCCCTGAACGTGCTCAAGAGATTGGTGCGGCCCGTAGTGCATGTGGAGCTCCGCCCTCTATCCGTGGCTTTACGCTACGGCAAGGTGGGGCAAGGAAGCAGGAAGCCTCACGATTTATGGCGGGGTAACTCACATGTACGATCGTGTCCAGAACATGATATTGACAACCTTGTTGGAAAAAGAACGTTTCGTCAAAAGTTTCACTATAACACAATATCACATTTGATTACCTATTTATACATTAGAAAGGAATATAACGTATGATATTGCACTAATAGCTTATGAGTAAGCTTAGACCGGTTCTGGTTAGGGGTACGTTTAGGGCCATCAAGGGCGTGAGGAGGAAGCTTCCCCTAATAGCTGGTCATAAGCTCCTTTACTCTTGCAACCTCAGGTGTAGGATGTGTCCCTTCTGGAGAAGGAGTGACGAAAGGTTACTGACCTTAAGTGAGGAGGTTAAGATGATGGATAAACTCGCTGAGGCAGGTGTCCTGTTCATGGGATTTGAGGGAGGAGAGCCCACCCTGAGGAGGGATCTTCCTGATATCTTAAGGGAATCCCACGAGAGGTTCCACACTTCCTTAGTTACCAACGGGTTCACGCTCTCCAGCAAGGTAGAGCAAATTCATAGATACTTAGATTACCTCTTCGTATCCTTGGATGGGATAGGGGCAACTCACGACAAGATTAGGGGAGTAGAAGGTTCGTTTCAACGTGCTGTGGAGGGCATAAAGAAGGCGAGGGAATACATACCCGTTGGCATAAGCTCCACACTCACTGAGGAGAACCTGGACGAGGCAGTACCTCTGGTGGAGCTCGCGGATAGACTAGGTGTATCCATCAATTTCCAGGTAGCATTCAACTACTCTACTGCGGAGAAACTGACGCCAAGCAGGGCGAAGCTGAGGGGAGTCTTAGAGACCCTATTGAAACTGAAGGGAGAGGGATACCCCATAATAAACTCCAAGGAGTACTTCGAGGCACTTTTGAGTTCATGGTACGGAGGCGTTCCCTGGGAGTGTAAACCGTGGCTTACCATCAACATAGACCCACAAGGTAGGATAGTTCTCCCGTGTTACGTCCTAGAGGAATATAGGGGAGGGGTAAAGGTATGGGAGACCAATATCGTGGAGCTATGGAACAGCTACGATTGGGAGAACCTGAAGAGATGTAACAAGTGTGCTCTGTCTTGTTACCTAGAACCTTCCTTGTTCTCCTGGTCTAACCCGTCAATGGTGAAGGAGAGGCTACTTGACAACATCGTGTCCGTGATAAGGAAAACGGTGAGTCGGGGGACTCCTAGAAAGCGATCGAGGCCTACTGGACAAAGATTACCCCTCTCTGCTTAATCTATTTCGCCGTTGTGTCAGCACTTATGGAGATTCCAGCTTTCAGGGGTAGTTATGTGACTTTCCCTCAAATGTCACCTTGCAGTCAAGGGGAATCTAGTAACTGCAGTGTCAGTTTGAGCCAGACCTGAAGGTTGCGAACTAATGAAGGGAGCGTTTGGGCAAAGAGTTTTTGATGGTACTTGCCAAAGTGAACTACCCCGCCCTCACGGACGGGGCATCCCCACCTCGCGATGAGGATTTCCTGCTTCTTCCAGGAAACTTACTATACACCCCCTCTGAGAAGGGGATGTACAGCAGAGGTTTCCTGTCCACAGGCTCTAAGGGCAGTCCCGACCCCGCACGAAGAATATTTAGAGAAGCATTGTAATCACGGTCAGCGACCCAACCGCACTTGGGACAGACAAACACACGGTCAGCCAAAGTCAAATCCTTCTTAACGTGTCCGCACCTGGCACATGTTTTTGAGGTACCCCTCGGATCTACCTTCACCACCCTCCTACCAGCTCTTTCAGCCTTGTAGGAGAGGTAGCTCACGAACTTGGAGAAGTTAGAGTGGAGAATATGCTTTCTCAAAACTTTGCTTTCACTGTCCTCAACCATCTCCTTCACATCGAGATCTTCCACGCATATCTCATCATACTGTTCTACGAGCCACGAAGTTACCTTGTGAATATGATCGTTCATGAGATTCTTCACATGCTCGTGCATCTTGGCTAGTTTTTCCCTAACCTTCTCGTAGTTTCTAGACCCTTTCTTTTTTCTTGATAATAATTGTTGTAAAATCTTTATCCTCTTCTCGACCTCATCAAAAACCCTGGGGTTCTCTACCACAGCACCGTCAGTGGTGGTTACGAGTTTCTCCACTCCTAAGTCTATCCCAACCACTTTTCCAGTTTTTTCAAGAGGTTTCTTTTCGACCTCAACCTGGAAGATAGCGTACCATCCAGTTGCACTCTTCTTTATTATCACTCCTTTTACCTCGCCTTCTAACGGTCTGTGGAAGAGCACTTTCATCTCCCCTATCTTTGAGAGAATTAGTTTATCCCCGACCACCTTGAAACCGGATTGATTGTAGTTTATGATCTTCATGATCTTCTTGTACCTCAGTTTCCCCACTCTCCTCCCTCTCTTCTTCAGTTCGTGAAGAGAGTTGATGTTGTACCACAGTTGGTTGTTCACCATTTGGAGGGCCTTGGAGTAAACTAGTTCCTTCCCTTCTATTTTCAAGTCTTTCAACATGTCTTGGGTGTCCTTAGGTGTCATCCTTCTCCCTTCTTTCCTCGCGTTATTCACTGCGTCCAACAGGGCATTGTACACTTTAGCCTCAACCTGCATCACCCTGAGGAGTTTTTCCTCCCTGGTTGGGTAAATCCTGTACTTGAATGATAGCTGAATCTTGTCACTCTTTCCCCTGGCTCTCCACATATTTTTTCAGTACCTCCAGTGTTACCTGTCCACTTGTTGCTAGGAAGTAGGAAGGCGACCAGAAGTGTCCTTTCCATAGTTTTTCCTTTACTTGTGGGAACCTTCTCTGTATTTCCCTAGACGTGATCGTCTTGATCGCGTTTATGTATCTGGGTATGTTCAAGGTCGGTTTCGCCTTGAATAACATGTGGAAGTGATCTTTATCCACCCCTATGTCTATGACCTCAACCTCGAACGTTTCGCTTATTTCTTGAATTTGTTCCTTTAGGAAGTTTATAATCTCTTCATTATCGAACACCTTCCTGCGGTACTTCACCACCTGGACATAGTGGTAATAAAGAGCGTAAACTGAATGCGATCCTCTTTCCAATCTGTACCGCATAGTTACATCCATTTTTAATAACTATAAAGGGTTTCTGTAAGGGGGCTACCCATCCCCCACCTCACGGAGGGGGACTTCCGCCCCCTTAACCCCCAGAAAGTTAAAAAGTCACTGAAAATGTTTCAGGAATAGGTTCAGACATCAGGTATAGGGAGGTATCACCTCTCCTTCGGTCGGATCGGGGCTGTAGTCCAGGTAGACGTTCTTAACCTTCAAGTACTCCTCTATTCCATACCTAGAGTTCTCCCCCGCTTGTCCAGACATCCTGAACCCGGCGTGGTAGCCCTGAGTGGCCTCCGGACCTGGCATGTTAACGTAGAGTTCACCGAACTTGATCTCCCTGAAAGCCTTGGCAGCCAAGGAGAGATTCCTGGTGAAGAGGTAGCTGGCCAATCCGTAATCCGAATCGTTGGCTAGTTCTATCACCCTGTCGAAGTTGTCCCCTACCCTCATGGCCCCTATCACTGGACCGAAGATCTCCTCCCTGAATATCTCCATATCCTGGGTTGCGTCCCCCAGGATGGTTGGGAGGTAATGGAAGCCTTTGGAGAACCTACCCTCTAACTTGGGCCTCTCACCTCCGAGGAGTACTTTGGCCCCTTGTTCCTGAGCTGAGGCCACGAACTTGGAGACCTTGGAGAGTTGCCCGTAGTTTATCAGGGGACCCATCTCGTTTCTCCTGGGGTCTCCAACCCTTATCTCCCTACTCTTCTCCACAAACCTCTTTATAAATTGATCGTAAACCTCCTCGTGTACGTAGAGCCTCTCAGCGGCTATACACGATTGCCCAGCGTTCCAATACTTCGCCCACATGAGCACCTTTAGGGCCAGGTCCAGGTCCGCGTCCTTCCACACTATGAAGGGGGCCTTTCCTCCCAACTCCAGTATAAGTTTTGCCATGATAGAGGAGGCTGACCTCATCACCTTAACTCCGGTCCTGGACTCACCGGTCAGCGTTATGACGGCAACCTTCTTGTGGGACGTCAGGTAATCCCCCACTTCGTCCCCCTTCCCAGTGATGAGATTTACAACTCCCTTAGGGAAGCCCGCCTCAGCTATCCGCTGGACCATCCATCCTGCTGTGAATGGGGTGTCAGAGCTGGGCTTGAGTATCACGGAGTTCCCGGTGATAAGGGCAGGTCCCACTTTCCTCGCTATCATGGCCGCCGGAAAGTTCCAGGGTGTTATGGCCAACACTACCCCGTAAGGAACCTTGTACTGGAGAATGATCCTCTCCCCCTTGGTACCCTCCACCACGTCCCCCGTTATCTTCCTGGCGAACTCAGCGTAGTACTGAAGTTGGTCTATGACCCCGTCTACCTCCTGAATCGCCTCCTTCCTGGGTTTACCCACCTCGTCCATGAGAAGGTCCTCCAACTCATGTCTCCTCTCCGAGATAAGATCGATTAGCCTATAGAGGTACTTGCTCCTCTCCACAGAGGTGAGCCTCTCCCACTTCCTCTGGGCCTCGTATGCCAAGTCCACAGCAGCGTCCACTTCTTCCTTAGAGGCTGATGCAAATCTCCCGTATAATTCACCGGTAGTGGGGTTATACTTATCAAGGTACTTCTCTGAACCAGGTTTCACCCAGTTCCCATCTATGAACAAATCCTGTTGTCTGATCATTGGTACATCTTCTCAATTCCACATATATATTTCTATGAGTTTGAGAATCTTTAACGGGGTTTTACATCTGACATTAACTGGGATGTGAAGGGTAGCTTTGAGGCACTCTCGGATTCAGGATCTCAGCTCATCCCTACACAAGTCTCGGCCGATACCAATTTACTGGAAAAGATTTGGAATATAGAGGTACTATTGTGAACTAAATAGTAGAGAGAGAT
The DNA here is from genome assembly GCF_000243315.1 of Metallosphaera yellowstonensis MK1. Lineage (GTDB taxonomy): Archaea > Thermoproteota > Thermoprotei_A > Sulfolobales > Sulfolobaceae > Metallosphaera > Metallosphaera yellowstonensis. The sequence goes on from NZ_JH597761.1 coordinate 358,140, forward strand.
TGCCTCTACGTATCCAAACCCTCCGTCTACGAACACGGTATCTCCTACTACTGTGGGTGTGTCTATCACTGTGTCCTGACCTACTGGATATAGGTTCACCACCTTACCTGTGGTGGCATTTATGACCTGAATGTATTGGAAGTCTGGGTTTAATACGAGGCCGTCAACGTAAACCGGCCCTATGAGGCCTGGAGCTGCGGGCACCAAGCTATCGTTCCATAGCTCCCGCCCGTCACTGAGGTTTAGGGCATAAATCACGTGATCCTTCCTATCGTTCACCAATATCATGCCCTTCACCACGGACGGACTTTCGCCGTTGTTGGCACCTGTGGGAAGTACGTAGCCGGACACGTTCCTTAGCCAGATCAGTCTACCGTCAGTCACATTGAGTGTCATAACTACCTCCCTCACCAGTGTCTCGTTAAATAATGGGCCGTGCCTTACTGGGTAACCGGAAATGAACCCGTCCACAAGGTAATTTCCGTAAACGGACATCACTGCGTCCCCAGGTCCGGAGTCGTAGGTGAAGGGGAGGGGAGTCCTCCACAGTACAGTGCCATTCGTGGACACTCCAACCAGTGAGGAATAGTTTACGGGGTAAGCTGAGGAGAACCCTGCAATTAAGATGATCCTCCCGCTATCGTTGGCGTAGTCGAGGCTGGCCATGTTGGCCGTACCGAAGGACCCTATCCTCCATACCTCGCTTCCGGAGGTGGCGTTCAGCGCATACATATAACCGTCCCCGTCGTCGAAGTAAACCACTCCGTTCAGGATAACAGGAGTGGGCATTACCTGGGACTTAGTGATGAAGAACCACACAGGTTTGCCCGTAGTTGAGTTGAGAGCCATAAGTCCGGAGAGGCCGGTGAATTGTCCCCTATGTCCACCACCATAGGCGTTCAGGAGACCCTGACCGTAGGTGAAGAAAGCTCCTCCCAGACCCACGTAAACCATACCTCCATATATTAGTGGTTGCGACATGAGGGTGTCCGGCATCATGGCTATGAAAACCGGTTTCCCAGTGTACGCATTTAAGGCGTATAGTACACCGTCAGAGGCCGAGACGTACACTATTCCATTGGAATAGGAGACCGGCACCGCGTCGCCCATCATCTGGACGTATCCTTCCCTGAACTGAGGGGAATAGGTCCTAATCAGTTTTATCCAGCCAGATATGTTCCCGAAGGAGAAGGCGGGCATAAGTTGTTGAAACACCCAGCTGACGTTCAGGTTCCCAGGAAATACTGGGTTTCTGTTGGGAGAGTTGTCAAACGCTGTCCACTGGGAAGGTCCAGTGGAGTTAGGGGGTAGATTGGCTGGGAAGTAGTAGACGCATACAGGAAATCCGTCGATGCGATATAGGTTCATGATGTAGCTGTGTGTGGTCCTTGCTGGAACTTCGGTTGGAGTATGCACAAGGTAGCCTACGCCCAACCCTATGAGGAATAGGATGAGGAAACCGAAGACGAACTTGAGATTCATGACAATAAAACAAAATATTAGTTTTTAAAGATTTCGTTGGTTTTAACGATTTATTGAGTAATTAAGAGATAAGGTAACCTGTTCAGTTCAGGAAGAAGCGTCTAGGAACGGGAGGAGAGTGTTCTACTTGACAGCAGTTATGATTTTTGTCTTGACTACAGGACGATATTCAAGGGAAAGTCCCATAACTGCTGTGCCTGAATAGCGACGAATACGAAGTGGACTTCCTCGTAGAGGACACGGGAGTACAGGTTACCTACACCTCAGATAGGGACGAGGTCCCTCGGAGGGAGATCGAGGGCCTGAGTGAAGCCAAGGTCAAGAGGAGGATCGTGGCGACTTGGGATTACCAGGACTAGGTGAAAGTGGTGTATTCGTTCCCTTGTGCAGCAGTTATGGGATTTCTCGTTAAGTGTAGCCTTGAAGTCAAGGCAAAATCTAATAATTGCTGCCTTGTGGAAATTCCTGACGGGAGATCTCACGGACAGAAGGGCCGGAAGGAGTTGAGGCTTGAAAGAGGCAGCATTAGATTTCCACTTAATCGAAGGGTAATTTAAGGGAAAAATCTGTACCACTTGCTTTACGGAGTCGTTCAATTTTCTCAGACGTTGAGCTGGTTGAGTTAATTTAATTAAAATTGTAGGTTAAGGCGAAAAAGCTTTACGAGAATTTCGATAAAAATTGAAGCAACCGAAAGCGGTGACTACTGAAGGGAAAAAAGAATTTACTTTCTCCTCAGGATAAATACCGCTGTAGCTACGATCACTCCCACTATCAAACTCACGTAGATTATTGTAGGACTATATCCTGAGCCCTGAACTCCCGGTCCCGACTCTCCCATGACGTTGACGTTACCCTCGGTGAACTGTGAGGGGAGGGAATAGTTACCCATCTTCATCATTTGGTATAGTTCCTGGTAAGCGGTGTAGTTGTTGTTTATGGTAGCTACGTACCCGTAGTGTATGGGGTATTGGAGGGGAACCGGATAGTTCCAGTTCTTCGGTGTTAAGGGTAAGGGGGCCCTAGGGGAGGAGAAGTTGAACGCGTCAAGTATTCCCTGGTAACCGAACTCCTTCACTATGGGGTTTAGATAGGGAAGTCCCCAGTTCCAGTCGATGAAGGCCAGGATGGAGTAACCGGAGCTCGTGTAGTTGTCCACGTATCCTTCCTTGGCATAAGGAGATATTACCAGGAGCGGTACCCTCTGACCTAGGGTGAAGTACCCCTGCATGCCCACCTTGCTTAGGGTAGGTGCGTTGGCTAGACCGTAACCTTGTACTATGGGCGGAGGGACGGGATCGTAGTAACCTCCCCCTTCGTCGAAGGTGATGAATATCGCTGAACTGTTCCAATCTTTACCCAACATGACGGAGTTCACTATCACGTCAAGCGTCAACATGGCCAGAGTGGTGTTATAGGGCGGATGCAAGTCTAATCCCGGTACGTGGTTGTCGTAACCCATGGGACCTGTCATCATCACGAAGGAGACCGCGGGCAATGAACCGTTCCTCGCCTGCTCCAGGAACGTGGAGAGGTCGAAGTAGTGATTATCGTACTGATTCGCTCCCTTGAGGAGACTCACGGGAAGGGGGGTAGTGTTGTTGTAGCCCAGGTAAAGTGTGGGAGAGATCAGTTGGTAATCCTTGGAGTAACCGTACTCATACCAGTTCCAACTCACTCCAGCCTCAGTGAGTTGGCCCAGGACACTGTCATTGAAGGGTATCAGACCGAACTGAGGCGCGTCGCTCTCCACTTGGGTGGGGAAACCCGTGATGTAGGCTATCCTGTTGGGTACTGTCACCGAAAGCGTCGGGGAGAAGAAGTTGTCGAACAGCACGTATTCCTCAGCGTAGTCCCACAGGAGTGGGGCCTGTTGGTAGGATATGTAAGCCAGGGACTGGGACCCTGAGCCATTCACGAAGCCGTCCATCTTCCCCCAGTCCCAGTCCTCGTGGTAGTTCGAGTAGCCTTCGTGAGGGTCAGTGAGTACTGTCGTGTTGGCGTAATAGGGGTGGAGATACTGTGAGTCATCTGGCCTCACAGGGACGTTCACCCACGTGACGTTACCTCCAGTCTGATTCAAGGTTTTTAGCAGTGAGAGATTGTAGATGTAGTTTACAGGCCTCATTACGGAGAGGGTCACGTTGTCGACTATCTCTGGGAAACCGAAGGGGTAGACCCCGAACAGGCTGTCGAAGGCGTGATTCTCAAGGAGGATGATCACAACGTGTTTTATGGGGGTCTTGGTCACTTGTGTCTGGGACTGGACCGTGGGGATGATAGGTAGGGAGATCAGCATAAAAAACACGAGCACGGAGACCAGAAACACCTTAGCCGGTTTCAGACGTGACTTTTCCATAAGGGAGGAACTTCAGTATGTTTATTTAAGGATAATGCATATGGAAAATATAGAACGCCGAGAGTTATATAGTTTATGTGGGCCAGTGACGGAGGTAGTGTTTACCCGTGGCGTAACTTACCTTCTTTAATTACTTCTAATTCCACCACGGGCACCCCTCCTAGGGATCATACAGGGTCACCCTTAACTCATTGGGGCTAGTCGAGGGAAACTTCAATACCCTCCCATCCACACTTTTATCACTCCCCAAACCTCGTGAGCAGTGCCCGTCATCAGTTGGGGGGATCATCAATAAAAACTACTTCGGTGATACTACATAAACACAACTTGTCAAAACGATATTTAGATGATTAAAAATAACGAGTAGTTACGTAGAAGCGTTACAGTCTCCCCAGGTTTAGGACGAGGATTTGGCAGAGAGCGATCTTTCCACCTCAGTAAGATCTAAGTGATTGCGACGTGTGGGAGAACGAAGTCTGAACAACGAAAGGGCCTAGAGGCTCTCAGGTGGAGGTTAGGCCTTGAGCGCAACCTTGGGTTCCTTGATCCCAAAGTGTCCTCGACCAGAAAGACCCGACAGATATATATCCTCCGGTCTTAACTATAGAACTCTATATTATAAGTAGGAAATCCATATAACCCTAACCCCATGGGAGATCCCATGGAGAAACTAGTCTACCCAGGAAGGGAAGGTATATCCATACTCGACGTAGCCCGTGAATTGAGGTCTGTCTTGAAAGGTGAGGGGACTGGAAACAGGTCCCTTACCCTCTCAGGCAAGAGAGTCGCTGTCATTCTGCTGGACGGCCTAGGGTACGAGTTGGCCGTAAGAGCGGGCCTAACTCAGGCTGAGAGGATAACCACCGTGTTCCCTAGCATAACAGTCACTGTTCTCACCACACTGTTCACTGGAGAACCGCCCGGAGTTCACGGAGTTCACGGCTGGAGAGTTTACGACAAACTCGTGGGCTCGGTAGTTAATTATCTAGACGAGCAGCCCAAGAGATCCTTGGCCGAACTCGTCAGACCTGTCACCTCTTACGTCCCCGAGGACAGCCTCTTCCTGAGCCCCAGCAAATACGTGAATAGGAACCTGTTCTCTGGGATGTTGGTTAATGGTAAGTTCCTACAGTACTACACCCCTTGGGATGGGTGGTTGTTGGCCTCTGAAGTTGCGGAGAAGTATAGACCCAGATTCCTCTTCCTCTACGTGCCTTACGTGGACACGGTGTCCCACCACTACGGACCAGACAGTCCCGCAACACTCGACGCTGCCAGGGACGTCGTAAGGATGACTAACCGACTCGCAGACGAGTTGTCTAAACATTACAGTGTGGTGATCACCTCGGATCACGGTCACGTCAAAGTGGACGGGCTCGTGGACTTAGCTAAAGACGAGGAGTTATTGGAAACACTCCACTTGCCTCCCTTCGGAGATCACAGGAACCTCATGATACTGGGTAAGGGAGAGGCAAAGAAGATCCTCGAGGGATACGGTCTCAGAGTGTACGACAGGGATGAGGCCAAGGCCCTAATGTTGGGTGAGAGGGTTCCGGATTACGTGGCAGTACCCACTGACAACAGGATATATCAGTACTGGCCTGACGAAGACCAGAGGGAATATCGGGGTACTCACGGGGGCCTCAGCCCTGAGGAGATGTACATCCCTTTGGTCGTCAGGGAACCTGAACCGTGAGGTCATCAATAAGCTATATAGTTTCTTTAGCTTACATAAACTAAATACATTATCTTTATAAAATGCAGTAATATAGTGATATACATGGAGAATTTCAATCCTCTCAGGGATTTGGACGAGAAGAAACTAGGGCTTTTTCACATTAAGACCACGCTACTCGCAGGTGCAGGCACCTTCGTGGACGGGTATGACCTCACCGCGGGTGCGTTGGTCTTCTCTCTCCTGGAGAAGAGTCTGGGCACTAACGTCACGTCCCTCTCCGAGACGCTCTTCTTAAGTATAATCACGGGCAACATAGTGGGAGCGATCCTGTTCGGTCAGTTGGTCAAGCACGGTAGGAAGAAGTTCTACGGTATAGATGCCTTAATGATGACTCTGGGCTCTCTCCTACAAGGGTTATTCCCCAACGTCTTAGCCTTATCAGTACTTAGGTTCGTCTTGGGAGTAGGCATAGGGGCAGATTACGTCCTCTCGCCTCTGATCAACGCTGAGTACTCCAACAGGAAGGACAGGGGAAAGCTTATGGCCATATCTGGAGGTCTCATGTGGAACGTCGGGGCCTTGGCCTCGACCCTCGTGGCCCTGTCCGTCTCCAGTCTTCCGGGTGACTTGGTCTGGAGGATAGTGCTCTCCTCTGGTGCAATACCCGCACTACTGGTAATATGGTCCAGAAGGAAGTTCCCGGAGACCCCAAGATACCTCCTTTTCCTGAAGAGGGACACGGCTGCGCTGGAGAGGGAGTACGGAGTGAAAGTGAGTCTGCCTCAACTCCTGAGGACTAGGATGACCTCAGGTATCCTGTTGACGCTCTTCCTAGCCTCCTTAACCTGGTACCTCTTCGACGTATCGGCCTACGCTTCCGTGTTCTTCGGTCCCAACCTCATAGCCCAAAAGTTAGGAATGAATGGTATTATCTTCGAGCTACTTGTCCTGTCGCTGTTCGCCGTTCCGGGCAACGTCGTGAGCACGGCGTTGAACGACAGGGTCGGGAGGAGATTGTTGCAGTCCGTGGGGTTTTTAGGCATGGGATTGATGACCCTCATCTTCGCCACACAACTCTCCTCTGCGAATTACCTTTTGGCACTGGGCCTGTACGGCTTGAGCTCATTGTTCAGCCAGGTGGGTCCAGGTACCGTGGTGGGGTTCTGGGGAGTGGAACTTTTCCCAACAGAGTTGAGAGGTCTGACTCAAGGGGTCACAGTGATGGCCGGAAGGCTCGGGGTAATAACTACCACCTTCGTCTTCCCCACGGTGGTCTCAGCATACGGTGTGTTCACGGCCATGGTGGTGTTGGGGACGTTGTCCCTGTTAGCCTCACTGGTTACCTTGAAGTTGAGGGAGCCCAAGGGAGTCTCCCTGGATCAGACCGAGCGTGAAGTATTAACGACTGAGGGGACAGGGACTTCGGATACTTAAGATCCCCTCTCTTTCATCAACTAGGAATATAAGTTGAACTGTTCCTTTAAGGCATAGATAGTCTTTTTTTAACGGCCTTGACAATCGGCTTAATGAAGATCCTAAAGTACCTCATCCCTTACATCATTTTGGGTTCCCTACAGTACAAGTTCACTAAGGACGGTCTCATGTACGCCTCACCCATGAGTTTCATGGCCCTGCGGTACGCCATAGGCGGTCTGGTCCTCCTTCCATTCTCCAGGAGGATAATTCTAAACAAGGACATCGTGATCCTTACGTTACTGACGGTGACCAGTACCGCCCTGTGGGCTTACGGACTCACCATGGTCGCCCCCTCGGAGTCAGCAGTCCTCAGCTACACCATGCCCCTGTTTGCCATACCCCTGTCAGCTATCATACTCAGGGAGGTCCCCAAGAGGTTAGAGGTAATGGGGGCGGTGATCGGCTTCACAGGGGTAGTGATTTACGGCCTCTCACTGAGAGGTCATTTCTCCCTCCTGGGTGGAATACTCACAGTGGTTAACGCATTCTTCTGGGCAGCGTTCACTGTCTACTTCAGAAAGATGAGGGACCTGGATCCGGTGTTGGTGAACACCACTCAACTCCTCCTGGGTTCCTTGGTGTTCTTAGCCCTATCCCCACTGGACTTCAGGGTTCAATTCAACCCCAACATGGTGGAGGACCTGCTCTTCTCCGCTGTACTGGGAGGTAGCGTTCTGTTTTACCTCTGGAACTACATGGTAAGGATAGAGAGAGTAGGTAAGGTGACGGTACTCGCGTTCTCCGTGCCGATCCTGAGCTCCGCCCTAGATGTCCTGACGGGAGAGGCTCAGCTGGACTCCATGAGTGTGACCGGTATGGGAGTGATGTTTCTGGGAATCCTCCTCTCCAGGAGTAAGGAGATGAAGAGGGACCTCTCGAACCTCAAGAGAGTTAGCACAGTGAAGTGAGTCGTTGCTCTGAAGACGTTACAGTTTAGTATATATTTCTATATAGTCTCCTCGGAAATATATTTTCTCCATGGGTGATGCTTATTTAACCTACATACTTTGTTGACTCATGAAGTCGCCGTTTAAACCTTTGGACGAAAGCAAATTCTCCTTTTTTCACGCCAAGTCCCTCATAACTACGGGTATGGGGGTATTCACGGATGGGTACGACCTGTCCTCCATAGGAATAGTCCTCCTCACTGTCCTCTCAGACTTCGGGATAACTTCCAAGTCTCCTGACTTCGCCATCTATACTTCGCTCATCTCAGGTTCAGCCCTAATAGGGGCTGCCGTGGGGGCCATAATTTTCGGTTTACTGTCAAATAAGGGGAGGAAGACGTTCTACGGGGTAGACGTCGCCCTCATGGCCTTGGGCGCCCTCCTCCAGGCCTTCGTCACGGACCCCCTACAGCTTGTAATAGTGAGGGGTCTCCTGGGAGTCGGAGTGGGTGCGGATTACGTACTGTCACCCATGATTATGGCCGAGCATTCCAACGTAAAGGACAGAGGAAAGACGCTGGCCTTAGGTTTCGGTCTCTTTTGGGGATTCGGCGCCACCACTGCTGCTATACTTTTCCTGGCCCTTCAGGGCCTGGGCGTATCTCCCGGGTTGACCTGGAGGATCGTCCTGGCCGCAGGAGCTGTCCCGGCGGCTGCAGTGATCTACTTGAGGAGGAAGATACCTGAGACCGTTAGGTTCCTGGGTAGGATAAAGGGAGACGTAGAGGAGGTCAGGAAAGTTATAAGGGACGTCACTGGCTCAGATGTGACCATAAACCAGAGGCTTAAGGACGAGTCCCCCTTCAAGTCATATTTGGCCAGTCAGTGGAGAGCGTTCCTAGTAGCATGTCTGCTTTGGTTCCTCTTTGACATAGTTGCGTTCTCTGGTATCCTCTTCGGTCCCAGCCTCATAGCTAAGAGCCTAAACCTTAACTCTGGGGAGTTCCAGCTCCTCTTGGAGGGACTCTTCACTCTGCCGGGAGGGATAACTGCCCTCCTTCTCATTGACAGGGTGGGCAGGAAACCTCTGCAGGTCACAGGTTTCGTAGTGATGGCCTTAGCCTTGCTCTCCTTCGCATACTACAAGGGCAGTGCAGGTGCTACATTCTCCCCTTTGATCGGCCTCATACTATACGGAATGCAGAATTACGGATCCCAAGCAGGGCCGGGCTCCGTATCTGCCTCAGGGATGTTGGGAGTGGAGCTGGCCCCAACTAAGGTGAGAGGTCTGGTACAGTCCCTGACGGTGGCCTCAGGGAGGATTGGAGCTGCCCTAACTTCGTTTGTGTTCCCCTCACTGTTCCAGGCATACGGAGAGTCCTTCGCGGTGTATTTCCTGGCTGCAATAGCGGCGGTCTCGGCAGTGGTCACCTTAGTAGGCGTCCCAGAAACTAAGGGAAAGTCCCTCGAGGAGACCTCAGGGGAGAGAGAGGCTCTGGAGTTAGCTTAGGAAGGAGAAGTAGTTTTCACCGTTTCGATAAGTCCACTTTTTCTTCCAGTCCTGTCAGAGGATACCCTCATATCTCATTTAGTTTCGAATCAAAGCAATATGACTCCTTCAACGTCTATTCCCTTCTCCTTCAAGAAATTGTAAAAAGATTTATCCATCATAATTAGTGAAATTTTAGTGCTTTTATGGGCGGTATATAATATCGCATCGAACATAGGGCGATTCAGGGCTCCTTTGCGAATTGTAATATCTCTGTTGATTTGGACTTATTCAATGGAGGAATTACTGAATATATTTGATCATCTCACGAAGAAATAAGGGTTTTTGTAATATTATTACAAGAGTGGGATAACAGGTCGAGAGGTTGTAGTTGATGGCTATGCCTGGGCGATCCTCCAGGGGGAGTGGCACTTGCCGAACTCTCCGGGAGGGAGTTGAAGGACTGGTCGGGTTGTTGGACCTGAGGAGGGGCCAGAGCTCCCTGGGGGCAAGGAGGTAGGAGAGCCCCGGGTGGGGCAGGGAGAGGAGTCAAGTGCGTCCCTCACCCTCCTGCTTCGTTTGAGGTGGACCGGGCAGGTCTGCCTCGCGACCTGGATCCCGGAGCGGGAGATGGTCTCCTCCACGGCCTTCACCCGTCAGCTACAACGAGGGTGAGGTTGTACCTCCATAGCCTCACCAGGAGGTCCCAGTAGCTCACGACGTCCTCTTCCCCGGTCAGGACCACGTCCAGCACGGCCCTCACACCGTCCTCCGTGAGTCCCAACGCGATCGGGAGCACCCCCTTCCTTCCTCCCATCAACTTCACGTACTTCCCGTCCACGATCACGTACTTGAAGTCTCCCCTCACCTCCAGCTCCTGGGTTTAGAGCTTGGCGTTCCCAACACCGGCAGGAGGAGGGCCCTGAGCACCAGCCTCTCCTCCCTGAGCGACTCCTTCCCTGTACAGCACGGGCAAGCTCACCGTGACCCACTCCAGCCCGTACACGACCCCCAGGAGGGAGACCCTGAACCCCCTCAGGAACCTGTACCTGGCGTAACCCCTCCTCCTCACCTCCTCCAGGGCCCTCCTCTCCATCTCATTCATTTAATGGCGCGTCCTCCCCAACTACCTCAAGGAGGAGCGCGGTCACCACGTGATTGGACACCTCGTGGTATGACCTAGCGCTCGTCCCCTTTTCGTGTACTGATGTAGGATCAATTAAGTCACTTTCATTCTATAGAAACAAATAGAAATCGCAATGGAGTCCTGAATCGCCCTCGAACATATCGTCCCAACCCTTATTTAGGTATGTGAAATAAAAATGGTTGAGCAATTATTAGAGTTATGGAAGTTCATCGTTGGCGAAAACTTGTTGTGAGAGGGCTACGAGAGTGTTTGGGTTAGTGAGAAAGAACCTCGTAATCCTCGCACAGTTGATGTACGATCCTGAGGAATATGAGGGTTTAGGCCCAGGAAGTACGGGTTGTGGGAGTTGTCCTTAGTCCTGTCTGTTACGCCCTGGGCGTGAGGGTGGAGTTGGGGATCCCTCCAGGTCTACTACGTGAGGGGGGTGAGGTTGAGGAGGAGAAGGGAGTGTATGGTCACGTCCCTCGTGCGGTTCGGAGAGGGTCGTCAGGGACGGTTCCTCCAGGGGAAGGAGAAAGTTCGAGAATACCCAGAAAAAATGTGTACAATAACTTATAAGGCTTCAACTCATTCACCTCCATTGAACCTCACCTCGAAGATCTGCCTGAGCCTGTAGCTGCGGGACTTCACGGCTGAGTTCACGTGCTCCTCCAGGTTCGACGCTACGACGAAGAGCGTGACGTCCAGGGACTCCAGGGATGAGAAGTGGTTCACCTCCCTCCTTCCTGGCAGCGTAGGAGAGGGAGGACTCGCGGCTGTCGTTTAGATCGAGTTCCTCACCTCCCTGGGGACGCGTAGGTCCAGGTTCACCCCAACACTTCAACTCCCTGCAGAGTGCCCGTTTAGTTCCTCACTCCCCTCTCCCTCCCCGACCTGAGGAATTGGTCCCCTCTACCCTCATGACTTCCTGCAACGTGTCCTCAATCAACCCCTTCAACACGTCCTTCACTCCCCTGAAACTCCTTGAGGACTCCCGGACCAGCTCCTCCCTCACGGTATCATCCTCATCTCTCCTTTAATATTACCCTTCATTTTTTACCGCCTTTTCCATTTTTGTACACAATGTTTTGGGGTACCCTCAACCTCCGTTTGTCCCTACACTTTGATTTCACTCATCTTATGTTCAATCATGATGGAGTGTAGGGACTTAGCCCTCAGCCACCTACTTACGGTAGGTGGGTCATGGGACTCCTTAGAGTCCAACGGCACGGGGCTCACATCCCAGATCACTCCCACCCCTTTGGGCAGAGCCCACATCGAGTGAGAGTTCATCTTTTATCAATAAAATTGTAATAAACGAATATAAAAACATTTCTGTTAACATGAAAAAGGATTCAACCCCACGGTGACGTGAACTACTCCGACCAATACCAGGTCTACCAAGTCCTGGACAAGCACGTCACGGGTAAGGAGCAACCCAGGCCGTGGAGAGCTTCAACTCCCACCTCAGGTCGAGTTTGGCCAGGCTCGCCAGGGACACCAAGGCCGTGACCGGGAGCTTAGCCTGCAAGATTAGAGCCTGCCCTGAAGGTCGACAAGAAGCCCCGCACCTTCTAGGACGTCACTCCCCTGAACCGGGCCTAGCTGGAAGGGATCAAGGTAATTCAAGAGTCAATCATATAATATCACTAACTCATGTCGAATAGGATGACTGCATGAGAACACTCCACTCTTAGAGGAAGTCAGCACGATTTGTAGACGAGGAACTTCAAAAAATTATTTGCTTTCTCACACTCTTCCACTTTGAATTCGTGGAGTTCTGCTAAACCCCTCAAGACGAGGACCCAGTCATAATCGTCTAGCTCTATCGTCAAACCCTCGCATTGCCCGAGTTCGTTCATTGCCTCCAATATCATCCTGATGGGATTCCTACCACCACATATCTCGCTTCTCCTGAAAGTGAACTCCTTCACCACTCTTATCAAGGTTCGGTACCCTTCTTGACTGGAATCCCCACTATATTGTTCCACTCCGCAGACGACCCATCGTATACCCTGACTGAAGGGTATCCGAGCAAATACTTCAGAACGAACCAGGTGTGAGCAGCTCTCTCCCCTATCCTACAGTACGTTATGATCTCCTTGTCCTTGGGTATGTTACCGTATATCTTCGCCAATTCATGGACTGGTTTGAACTCCCCTGTGTCTGGGTCTACTGCCTGAGCCCATGGAATATTGACGGCACCTGGTATGTGGCCTCCCACCTGCGTTTGCTCGTCTGCATATTCTGGCGGAGCCTTAATCTCTCCAGTGTACTCCTTTTGTGATCTTACATCTATTAACGTCACCAGTTTACCTGTCTCCCCCTTGGTTACCCTCTGCAATACCTCCCAGAGGAACGTCCTATGGCTTCCCCAGTCTACCTTTTTAACCTTGTATGAAGTCCGCGGATAGTTAGGGACTTCCTTCGAGGTAGGGAGTCCTAGCTTAGCCCAGTTGGTCCTTCCTCCGTTTAATAACCTCACATCCTCATGTCCGTACGCTTTGAAGAGCCAGAAAGTGTAAGCTGCGAACCAGTTATTGTAGTCACCATACAGGATCACGATGTGTTCGTTTGATATTCCTAGTTTGCTCAACCTGTCCTCGAACTGCTCAGGGGAGACGAAGTCCCTTATCTCTGGATGTCTCAGGTCTTCCCTCCACCTCAGGAGTACCGCACCTGGGATGTGCCAAACGTCGTATGCTGTAGTGTGATCATAGTCGACCTCAACTATCCTAATCGTCTCGTTGTTTAGGTTATCCATCACGAACTTTGTGTCCACAAGGACATCAGGTCTAGCGTATTGGGCCATATAGCATCTGAATATATTTATAACTAGCTTTTAAATAAGTCTTTTTATTTATGCAGAATCTGCATATATCAATTTAAGTTATCTAGAATACGCTAGATTGACGTTTAGGAACCACCTGGTATCATTTCAGAACTTCTCGAGATCCCTCCAGATCTCTGCAATCTTTACCTTTACGACGAGCTGTCCAGAGAGAAGAGGAGACTATGCGGGAAGCTGACGAGGAGACTTCTTCACCTGAACAGGGACTTCGCGTCCCACTTGGTCTAGATCCTTCACGAACTAGGCGTCTCAACTACAGCAGTCATGGGATTTTTCCTTAGGTAGCACCTTGTAATCAAGGTAAAATCTGATAACTGCTGTCAACTATCTACTTGGGCTACCCGTTCAACATGGCTCAGGACAAGGGCAACAAGTTCACGTCAAACGCGTGATCTTACAGTAAGTTGGAGGACACGATCGAGTTGGAGGCCCAGGACTACACATGAAGGTGTTCGAGGTCGTCGAGTACAACATCTCCAAGTACTGCGTCCTCCACGAGGTAGAAATTGAGAGACAAGACGTATAGTTCACTGTCCTTTAGGACACAGACCACACTCCGACATGAACGGAGCCATGAACGTCATCAGGAAATCCATCAATGTGGTAGTTTCGGCAATGAGGAGACCACTCTCCTTCCTGGTCGACCACAACCTGGTGCTACCCTAAAGTAACGTAACCCTCGACTCTGGGGATCCTCGCCCTCATGACGAGAGGAGGTCAGGAGTCTCGCTGAAATGCTTATATTTCCTCAGCTAAGACTAAACCGATGGATGTAAAGAAGGTCCTAGAGGAGAAGAACGTAGATGTCCTGAGGTTCACATACGTGGGGCTGGATGGGATAATAAGATCCAAGGGAGCTCACGTCAGTGTAGTGAATGATATGATCAGGACTGGGATAGGGCTCTCCAAGGCCATGTTGAGCTACACCCCCATGGACCGCATATCTCCTTACGGTTCCTTCGGGCCTGAGGATGAGGACGTCTTCCTTGTTCCGGACGTGGGAACCCTCTCAGTCTTCCCTCCGTCGGCGGTAGTGCTCTGCGATCTCTATTACGGAAACAGCCCTTGGGAGATAGATCCCAGAAGTTCCCTCAAGAGGTCGCTTAAGAGGGCTAGGGAGGAGTTGGGGCTTGAGTTCAGGTCGTCCTTCGAACTTGAGTTCTACCTAATCAAGGACCGGAAACCCTTGGATTCGGGAGTGTGCTTCGATTCATCGTCCTTTTATGACAACCAGGTAATCGAAGAGATAGTTAACCTCTCCAGAGACGTGGGCATACAACCCTTAAGGATCATGAAGGAGTACGGCCCGGGCCAGTTCGAGATAGACATACTTCACAAGGAGGCCCTGCGGAGTGCAGACGAGGTGGTGCTGTTCAAGGAGGTCGCGAGACAGGTGGCCAGGAGACACGGAGTAGAGGCTAACTTCATGCCTAAACCTTTCAACAGGTTGGCAGGATCTGGACTACACCTGAACCTAAGTGCCTGGAGGGGAGGTAGGAACGCCTTTTACAACCCCACCGATAGGTACGGAATGAGCGAGCTGGCCTACGGCTTCATAGCGGGGATCATGGAGCACGCCAAGGCTCTCACTGCACTGGTGGCACCGACTGTGAACTCCTACAAGAGATTGGTTCCAGGCTCCTGGGCCCCGACCAAGATAGCTTACGGTTACAACAACAAGTCTGCCATGCTCAGGATACCCACACCCTATCCAGGTGTTGAGGGAGAGGACAGGAGAGTGGAGTTCAGAGTTCCCGATCCCTCCTCGAATCCTTACTTGGCCATCCTAGCTACCATAGAGGCCGGACTGGACGGGGTGGAGAGGGGTCTGAAACCTCAACCTCCTGTGGACGAGAACGTTTACGCGAGAGGGGATGTCCCAGATGTCCCGAGAAACCTCAGGGAGGCCCTGACGGAATTGAAGAGGGACACCAAGTTGATGGACAGGGTGGGTAGGAAACTGGTGGAGGAGTTCATAAAGGTCAAGACCGCGGAAGTGGAGGAATACGAGTCCCTGGTCACGGACTGGGAATACGAGGTGTACAGCCGTGTTTAAGGCCATAGATTCCCACGCTCACTGGTTCTCGGCCAAGGTCATGGACGAGAAGGAGTTCGTCATGGCCTCGGCGGAATCGTGGGGAGAGGAAGAGATCAACGCCGACGTGTTGTCCATGAATAAGGTTAGGCCGTTTTACCTGGCATTGAGGAACGAGCTGAGGGCACTCCTCGGGGAGAACTTCCTGGAGGAGAGGAATAGACTCATTAAGGACGATCCGATGGTCTACGTGAGGATGTTGCTGGAGGACGCCGGTGTGACTGCCATGGTCGTAGATGAGGGGTTCGGGAGGAAGGAGATGGAGCTACCCGTTAACTACAAGCTCCTCTTCAGAATAGAGAGAGTGATCAACGACTTATTCAACCTCGGTTTTGACAGGGCGGTTGAGGTCTTCACGGAGACCCTCAGGCAAAAGCTGAGGGAAGGCTACTCAGGTTTTAAGACCATCATAGCCTACAGGACGGGGCTGAAGATCCTATGCGACGAGGGTTTGGCGAGAAAGGATTACTCCCTAGAGGATGAGGACTGGTTTGGAAGGAAGGCGAAGGGCTTCAGGGACTACCTGGTGTGTCTAACCCTCGAGGTGGTCAAAGAAGCAAAAGTGCCCGTCCAAATACACACGGGCGCCGGGGACAGAGACATTAAACTGGAGTTATCCCGGCCCTCCTACCTCACCGACCTGGTTAGGAGATATGAGGGCAAGGTAGTGCTGGTACATTCTGGCTATCCTTATCACAGAGAGAGTGCGTGGATGAGCTACATATTCCCCTCAGTCTACCTGGACGTGTCTGAGTTCGTACCCTTCGCTCCCTTAGCCAGTTACAACGCAGTGAGGGAGATATACGAGGTGGCACCCCTCAACAAGGTGATGTTCGGCTCCGACGTGTTTAACATACCTGAGACAGCGTGGCTGGCCTCCAAACTCGCCAGGAGGGCCCTGAAGAAGGTGTCCGGCGAGATGGTTGAGTTGGGCATCTTAAATGAGGAGGAGAGGAAGGAGATGGAGGAAAGTTTCTTTTACAGGAACGCAGAGAAAGTTTACGGGTTTTGATGATGTGTAGGATGTTCGCCTACGTTGGTTCCTCAACAAGGGAGCTGGAGTCCCTGTACAAGGCCCTGAGGGAGTCAGCTAGTAACGATACCAGGAGGATCAAGGATAACAAACACGGAGACGGATGGGGGTACGTGATTTACAGCGGTGAAGTTATATGGTACTACAGGTCGAGGAGGGCTATATACGATGAAAACTTCGCCGTGCCTCAGGTTGATGGGAAATTTTACGCCGTCTTTCACGCCAGACAGGCCAGTAAGAAGGAGACTGTGTCCAGTAGGTTCTCTCATCCCTTCCAGGAGTCCAATGAGAAGGAACTAATTTTCCTGGCCCACAATGGGTACGTCGACGAGGAGAAGTTGAAGGTCTGGTTGGGATACCAAGGCTACACCACAGACAGTGAGTTAGTAACCAAGGCCTTAGCTAAGTTCGGTATGCGACCTGAGGTCATGGAGAGACTGAGGGAGTACACAGTGTCGGCCCTCAATCTACTGATATTGAGGGTGGATAAGGGGAGCGGTGTGGGAAGACTGTATTATCTCAACTACTTCAAGAAAGATCCGGAGTTCTATAGGATGTACCTTTCCCAGGGCATGGAGGGAAAAGCCGTCTTCTCCTCAACTCTCAAGGACTACGGGATCGACGGGGTACCAGTAGAGGAAGGTCTCAGGATCCTGGATTAAGGCACTCGAATTGTGCAGGGACGACTCACATCTTTATTCTCTCAGGAAAATATTTCAAGAACTTCTTAATCTTCGGGTCTATGACCACCCTGCAGTAAGGATAGTTCCTATTCCTGTCGTAGAAGGAATGATGATAGTCTTCAGCCTCATAGAACACGGTGAAGGGGACTACCTCAGTCACCACTCTCCTTCCCAGCTTTCCCTCGACCTCCCTTATTACCTCCTCAGCAAGCCTCCTCTGGTCCTCGCTGTGATACAGTATGATGGATCTGTACTGTGTGCCCACATCGTTTCCCTGCCTGTTGGGAGTGGTGGGATCATGAATCGAGAAGAAGATCTCCAGGATTTCCCTATAGGAGATCTCAGTTGGTTCGTAGACTATTTGAACGACTTCAGCGTGTCCTGTTTGACCCGTACAAACGTCCTCATAGGTAGGGTTGGGAACGCTTCCACCCGAATATCCGGGCTTGACTTCCACGACGCCCTTAACCCTGGAAAACACGGCCTCCGTACACCGGAAACATCCTCCTCCCAAGGTCGCTTTTTCCATGGCTTGAAGTAGTCTTCTGGGTATTTTAACACAAGGTAATAAGAGTTAGAAAAAGTGCCCTAGAGATGGGTTCGGGGTGGGTTCTAACTCTGCGTGGAGAACACCTCGTCCAGTTTCTAAACCTCCTGAAGTGAATGGGCTCAGTTACCTCTATATTTTGTTCTGGATTGAATCCAGAAGTTGATTAGCTTGATCACGATGAGGTATAGCCAACATATTAGGTAAACCAGGTCACCATTATAAACGTTTGAGAGTGTGGAAAGTTATAAATTAGGGCACGCTCTTTACTTATGACCCTAGCCTTCGTGGGCAAAGTCTTTGACGGTCATGAAATCCTGGGATTGGGAACGGTAGTCGTGGAAGGAGGGGAGATATCCAGGATCTCCAGAGGAGAAGACATCCCTCCAGGAGCTCAACTATTCAAGGGAGATTTCATCATGCCAGGAATGATAGACGCTCACCTCCACTTCTTCGGGGTGGAGGAAGACAACGTAATGGCCTGGAACCTAGTGAGTGAGGTGGACGCGGCAATAAGGAGTACTAGGGACATGGAGATACTCCTCCGTTCCGGTTTTACAGCAGTGAGGGACCTGGGGAGTAAGGTAGGGACGCGACTTTCCAGGTTACAGAGACGAGGAGAAATCTTGGGACCCACGGTCGTAGCGTCAGGATACTCCCTGGCGATAACTGGGGGAGACGACGATCCCAAGGAACTCCCCTTGGAAATGGCACAGAAACTCTCGTACTCCTTTTACTGCGACTCCCCCCACGAGTGCAGGAAGGCCGTGAGGTTGGCCGTGAGACAGGGAGCTTCGGTCATAAAGGTTTATGCCTCTGGAGCCTTCTCCCAAGGAGGTAAGATACAGCCTGGATTTAACGTCGAGGAGTTGAGGACCATAGTTGAGGAATCCCATCGTTTCGGACTCAGGGTGGCCTCCCACGCCTACGGGAGAGAGGCACTCCTCACCTCCATCACGGCCGGAGTAGATACCGTGGAGCACGGGTTGGGCTTGGATGAAGACGTTGCGGAAATGATGAGGGAGAGGGGGATATGTTACGTGCCCACTTTGGCCACCTACGAGGTTCCCTTCGAGGTCTCTGAGCCACAGGCAGGTAAGGTAAGGGAGGAAATGGTTAGGAGACACTTCACTGACGACATGAGGATCGCCGTAACCCACGGCCTGAAGATCGCCCTAGGCACAGATTACGTGGGGTCTAGGAAGAGGCCTCACGGGAGGAACTATAGGGAGGCGGTACTCCTCTCCAAGTATATGGGAGGGATAGATGTGCTCAGGGCCTCCACGTCAGTTGCCTCGGAGTGTATAGGGCTCAACGCCGGTCACTTGAGGGAAGGTGGGTCTGCTGATCTGATCGTACTGAGAGGAGATCCCTCCATTAACTCCGAGGACTTAGCACCACAGAACGTTCTGTACGTTGTGAAGAGCGGAAAATTGTACAGAGGTTACGGAACCATCAACTCCTAATTGGGATCCGTGAATTGTGAGATCGACGGGAACTCCGTCAGGAGTTGTGTCCAGAGAAAGAAAAGTTCACGTGCACCAATCAGAGCAGCAGTTATGTGAATCTTAGGGAGGTAATACCAGAAAGTCGGTATTAGCGAGAAGTTTTTATTTTTCGACGTCGTCCTGTTGAAAAGATGTCGAAGGGAAAGGGACAAACCGATCTCGCTAGGGAGAGGCTGGTCAAGGCGGTAAACCAGGTTCTGGGCGTGGTCAGGAGGAACGGGAGGAGCAGGAAGGTCGGGTTGGCGCTAGTCCTCATGGTCCTGGTGGGTGGGGGGCCAGCGTGAGGAACGCGGCCGAGACGTTCGGGTTGGACTACGCGAACCTGCTGGAGGCGTTGGGGGAACTCGAAGACGCGTGGAGGGACTACCTGGAGGTCCTGTCGGGGCTGGTGAAGGGTGAGGTGGCCGTAATCGTGGACGACACC
>NZ_JH597761.1:377877-421928 GCF_000243315.1 Metallosphaera yellowstonensis MK1
TCAGAGGAACGTAAAGTTGGGCTGGATTTATACCATAGATGGTGGGTAGTACTTGGAAAATGAAGAAGTTGAAGACGAGGATGGCAAAGAGAAGGGCAAGCCTTTCAACGATCCGCCTCATCAGGTAACGGATCAACCCCATAAATATCAGTATAACATATGTGGTACGTTTTTAAAAAACTTAAGTGTTACCAACCTGGTTTCTTTTAAAATAATAAAAAAGCCAAGGTTCACTAAGAGAAGAACGACAAGCCTCGCCCCTTCTCGGTAGACCCAAAATCACCTCCTTGAAAATAAATCTATATTATTAATAAGCGGTTCTATTGATTTAAGTAGAAAATCTCTTAGATAGAATAAATCATCAGAAAACAAGAGTATTAGGAGTACCCTGAACTGCTCTCTCCTCACCTCCCCCTTGAACACGGTGTACAGGGAGTAGAGGGCCACGGCCAGCACGAAGATCAACGTGCGGAAGACGAACTTGGTGGAACTGGTGAAGGGGAGGAACGCCTTAACGTTCCGGTGAGAGGTCTCTATGGGACCCCTCACCTTGTTGTACAAGTCCAACACCTCCCCCTTCGGTAGGTCGAGGTTCGTAGCCCTAGCGAAGTAAACGAGAGTCTTCCTCTTCCCCTTCTCCCTACCGTAGACCAAAAGCCTGAACTTGACCTGCTCGTCCCTCCTGTGCCTCTTACTGTTAGTCTCGTACTCGCCGTCGAACTCCTGGTAGACCTTCACGTCCCCAACAGGGACGGCAATTACGTACTTGAACTGCGAAACGAAGTTGAGCACGTCAATCGCGTAGAAACCAGCGTCGAGAGTCATCAACCTTACCTTGAACCCCATGGCGACGACTTGCTCCACGAGGGCCTTCACGACCTCTTCCTTGGTCATCCCCTTGACTTGAGTGACGAAGGCCAGTAGGAGCACTTTCCCATTAAACTTTGTCGTCGCAGTTGCGTAGTTCCAAGAGTTTCCCTCCTCCGAACTCCCGAGCCCTCCCACCGTTTTCCCGTACCAGGTCTTGGTTGTCCAGTCTATTGAGAGGTCTATCTCCTTGACTCCCTTCAGCGTCTCCAAGGATATTTTCCTCACAGCAGTTATGGGAATCTTAGGGAGGTAATACGGGAAAGTCGGTATTAGCGAGAAGTTTTATTTTCGACGTCTTCCTGCTGAAAAGATGCCGAACGGAAAGGGACAGATCGAGTTCGCTAGGGGAGAGGCTGGTCAAGGCGGTAAACCAGGTTCTGGGCGTGGTCAGGAGGAACGGGAGGAGCAGGAAGGTCGGGTTGGCGCTAGTCCTCATGGTCCTGGTGGGTGGGGGGCCAGCGTGAGGAACGCGGCCGAGACGTTCGGGTTGGACTACGCGAACCTGCTGGAGGCGTTGGGGGAACTCGAAGACGCGTGGAGGGACTACCTGGAGGTCCTGTCGGGGCTGGTGAAGGGTCAGGTGGCCGTCATCGTGGACGACACCGTGGACCACAAGGAGTACTCCAGGGGGAAGGACGTGAGCCCCTGAGAACTACTGGACAGCAGTTATGGGGATCTTAGGGAGGTAATACCAAGAACTCGGTATTAGCGAGAAGTTTTTAATTTTAGACGTCGTCCCGCTGAAAAGATAAAGATGACGAACAGAAAGGGACAGGTCGAACTGGCTAAGGAGGATCTGATCAAGGCGGTCAACCAGGTCCTGGGCATAGTGAGGAGGAACGGGAGGAGCAGGAAGGTCGGGTTGGCACTCATCTTGATGGTCCTGCTAGGTGGGAGGTCCAGCGTGAGGAATGCTGCTGAGACGTTCGGGTTGGACTACGCGAACCTGCTGGAGGCGTTGGGGGAACTCGAAGACGTGTGGAGGGACTACCTGGAGGTCCTGTCGGGGCTGGTGAAGGGTGAGGTGGCCGTAATCATAGACGACACCGTGGACCACAAGGAGTACTCCAGGGGGAGGGACGTGAGCCTCCACGGGAACTACTGGATCTACTGCCACGCCCACGGGAGGTTCGAGAGGGGCGTGCAGCTCCTCACTGTAGCCGTAGTGGACCTCTCCACGGGCAGGGCGTTCATGGTGGGAGCCTTCCCCTACGCCGTGAGGAAGATGTTGGATTTGGGGATGGTCAACGAGTTCAAGACCAAGATCGACTTGGCCAGGGAGATGTTGGACGTGCTCAAGGGGTACTTCCGCGTGTCCAGGGTAGTCTTCGATTCGTGGTACTGGTCCGAGAAGCTCGTGAAGGACAACGTGGTGTCTGAGCTCAAGTCCAACCGGAGGCTCCTCAGGGTCGAGTCGGCCCAGGGGACCCTCGAGGAGGTGGAGGGACACCTCCGAGTGGGAGACCTACCCCCCGGAGTCTACTACGCCGACCTGACCCTGGGAGACCGAGCGATTACGGTAAAATTGCTAGTCCGGGAATATAAACGTGACTCCGGGACACACGTGAAGTACCTCTACACGACCGACCTCTCGCTCAGCGAGGAGGAGATCGAGGAGGCCTGTCGGGTGGGAGATCGAGGACCTCCAAGGGACGTTAAGGCCCTGGGCTGGAGGACTCCTCATCCTGGAGGAGGGAGAGGCTTCAGGGCTACCTCACGATCTTCACCATCAACAACGTCGTCAGGGAGCTGGTGGGGGAGCTGAACCTGAGGAGCGTGGAGGCGTTCCTCAGGCTCTCGAGCGCCCTTTAGGCGGACCGCCGGGGCTGATGAAAATCTTTAAGTTACGTTAAAGTCCCATAACTGCTGCTAGTTAGTCATCTTGGCTAGAAAAATTGAAGCAGGACTCTAAGCATACGACTCCTCTTTGTAATACTTAGGCTTCCATCCCTCCGGTAACTTGACCTCCAATATCCTCATCATCACTTCTCTCCTATTGTTCTCGTCTATGTACGTGTCCAAAAGGTTGTAGATGCTGTGTTCCTCCAGGGATTCGTGAGCCTCGAGCATCCTTGCTAGGTAAGAGATCGAGTCCCTCGGACTCTCCCTAGCTTCAGTTAGGGAAAGGAGTTCACGCCATATCCTAGAGTGTTGCTCCTGGAGTTCCTTGAGCCAGTACGCTAGGCCGTAAAACCTCCTAAAAAGAGGGAACACCAATTCCTCCTCCACATACATGTGGAATTTGATCTTGGTTTTTATGTTCCTAATCTCCTCTTCAGTTACAATATTACCTCTCAGGGAAGACTCAATCAATTCCTCGATCTCCCTGTGACTCCCAGATAGGACAGACCTCAAGGAATTATTACCACTCACCTTTTACTCCTCAGCATAATTTAAACGTCAGACCCTTTATGTCTTCTTGATTTTCCTGTTAAACGCGATACACAGAAAGTTTCAATATCTAAAATTATCTTACCTTGGCCTTCTATTAGCGTTCGACTTCCTCGTTCTACCTCTCGAATCCGTTGTCTCTCTCCTTCCTAGATTAGGCGGTACGTCCTTCGATTTAGCCTTCTCCCCCGTCATCACGAAGTAGTCCCTCATCCTCGCTAACGCTTCCCTGTAATCTGAGACTCCCTTCAGCATCTCAGCTAAGGTCCTGTTCCCTACGTAGTTCAGCCAAGATACTATGTGTCCCTCCCTCAGGTGATAATTCACGCACGCTGGATCCTGGCTCCCTATCCTCATGATCTCGGTCTCCAACTCCCTCTCGTCTCTAGCTACGCCAACTACCCTATCATAGGACTTGAAGTAAAACGGTTCTACCATGCTTACAAGATGCTCACGAAATTACTTATAAGGAAGAGGGCTCTTGAAGCGTTTATGTAGATGTTCGTGTAGATGGGATTAGTCATTAAGCCATAGATCTGGCATCAAACTTCTCTGTTACAGCAGTTATTAGATTTCGCCTTGACTTCAAGGCTACACCTAACGAGAAATCCCATAACTGCTGTCTGTTATAAGATAACGTCATTTAGTACTTGGTAATTTTTAATCGTTTTAGCAACTTTCGTCTCCCCCAAACTTAACTATCCTGTCCCTCAGTGAAGAGAGTCAGTTCGTGGAACTGTCCAGAACCCAAGTTGGCTTATCAGTCTCATATTCGTTGAGCCAGAGTATATGTTCAGGTTCTCCAATAAAAACAGATAGGGGAATTTCTCTTCAAGTACAAGATAACTCCATGGGAACATTTTCTCCTAGAATATATCTGGTTTATTTTTAATTAATGATTTATTAATTTATTTTTAGCATTAATTATTTCTTTATCTAAGCTCATTATCTCGCTCCCTAGGAGCTTGGCTGCCGATAAGTGGAGCAAATCTAAGGTCTTAAGCTTCACCTTGTTTGATAACTTTACAGCGAGATCTACTGCTTTGTCAAATTCAACATCTTCAACTTTACACCCGCACTTGTGGATGATGTAGTTAACGATCGCCTCCAATTCCTCATCCGAAACGTTCAACCTCCTGGAGTAGACTGAATATAACTCTATTAACACTAATTTACTGACCAACTTCTCTCCCTCCTTTGGGAAGATAGACAAAGCCAGTTCGTGGTTGGGGTCCCCATCGTTCACCAAAGCAACTGCGAGGCTCGTATCGATATAATATTTCATTCCCTCTCACTGATCACGTCCAGCGAAGTGGGTAACTTGAAGGGCAGACCTTCCTTAAGCCATCTCTGTGTTAACTCCTCAACTCTCTTTTTCCTCTGGATGTCCTCCCTGACCTTACCTATACCGTAAGATAGGATCATGTTGAAAGCCTCATTCTTGGACTTGGCTAAGCCTAACCTGACCATCTCCTCCGCGATGTTGTAGTACTCATCTTTTACCTTAAGTGTTACTATCTTCATACTATCATATTACTAAAGTAAGGATTTAAAGGTTACTCATTGTTAGAGAGCCAAAGAATTGAGAGGTCCTCTCTCACGTTCTCTAGTATGCGGTAGCAGAGGTTAACTTCAGGAGAGGATACTTCATTTAGAGATGTGAAGGAGACGCACGAAAATATGAATGGGGAAGTGTTCTCACGACTTCGCCTCATCCTAGAACCAGACTCAATGTTTACAAAAGGGGTCTATACACGAGACTGAGTCCCGTTCCTTCGTCTCTCCTTCCTCACCTCAAAATTCACACTCGACCGGTTATTGCAACATATAATAGTAGTTATTAGATTTCGCCTCGATTACAGGTCGATATTTTAGGGAAAGTCCCGCAACCGCTGATATAATAAGTTGGGAGTGATGAGGACGTTACAGTGTCTACCGTGGGTAACTTTCGCCTTCGTTTCTAGATACGCCACGGGCAACCCCTCTTGAGGGAAGACAGGTCACCCTCAGATCGTTAAAGCCAGTCGAGGAAAACACTGTCACCCTCCCGTCCACCTTCATCACTCCCAAGACCTCTGGGGCAGGGCCGATCATGAGCGAGGAGATCGTTGAAAGGAAATTTTAAAAGTAATACCACGTGGACGCGACGCTCACGTTGATGGTATTTTAAAGTGATTAATGGTGCTTGGAGGTTGCTCAGGAACTATACAGTCTAGTGGACCATCATCTCACAAAGGTAAGTCGCAGGAAGAAGGACAGCAGGAACGCTACCGCCTCCAGTCCTCCTAACGAAGATTAAGGCCAGCGACTCTCCAGTGGAGAACACTGAACCTAGGTACTCTTCCGTTTCGTGTCCTAAGTGGGGGAGAAGATGGGGGAAGTATCCCATCGTTGGTTCAAATGCCCCTGCGGTTATGAGAACGATCGTGACGTGGTCGCGATCATGAACTTGAACGGCAGGGGTCTCTGACCCTCTCGTCTGCCCCTCAGATGAGAGATGTAAGCCCGAATCGATGAGGGAAACCATCGCCCTTAGGGCAGGGAGGAAGTCAGCTTGTTACTTAAAATTAGTCATGCTCGAAATTCTATTAAATATTTGCTCCATGCCTACTCGTTAAAGGTCAATGGATGCCTTTAACTTTCCATTCACTCAGATGTCTGTTCCATTAAATACTGTTAAAAGAACGATATAATTACCTGTGTATGCAAAACTTGCATAAATAACCAGCTTTATTATCATTTCGGCATATTCTCTATAATGTTCAGGACAGACCCAACCTTTTACCCCTCGTCTAGGGCTGCCATGAGAGCCCCAAGAGAGGACTTGGCGTATGTTGCCTGTCTCTACGAAGGAACCGGCCTCAATAGACCGGACTTCATGGCGGTAGTGGACGTAGACCCCTCCTCCCCTACGTACTCTCGGATAGTGGGAAAGGTAGAGCTCAACAACGTGGGAGACGAACTTCATCACTTCGGATGGAACGCCTGTTCCTCCTCCCTGTGCCCCAACGGTAAGCCAAACCTGGAGAGGAGGTTCCTCATAGTCCCTGGACTCCGTTCATCTAGGATATACGTGATAGACACCAAACCGGATCCCAGGAACCCCAAGCTGACCAAGATCATCGAGCCCGGAGAGGTGGTAGAGAAGACTGGGTATACCAGGTTACACACTGTACACTGTGGTCCTGACGGGATCTACATAAGTGCATTAGGGAACGAGAAAGGGGAGGGACCAGGCGGGATATTGATGTTGGATCACTTCTCGTTCGATGTATTGGGGAGATGGGAGTTGAACAGGGGAGACCAATATCTGGCTTACGACTTCTGGTGGAACCTACCCAACGAGGTGATGGTGACCAGCGAGTGGGCTGTCCCAAACGTCATGGAAGGTGGCCTCAGGTTAGAACACCTTAAGGACAGATACGGTAACAGGGTGCACTTCTGGGACCTGAGGAAGAGGAAGAGAGTCTCCTCTATCACCCTCGGGGAGGACAACAGGATGGCCTTGGAGTTGAGGCCACTTCACGATCCTACTAAACTCATGGGATTCATTAACGTAGTGGTGAGTCTGAAGGACCTAAGTAGTTCCATTTGGCTGTGGTTCCACGAGGACGGGAGGTGGCAGGCTAGGGAGGTCATCAATATCCCAGCGGAGCCTTCTGAGGGAGGATTGCCTGAGATCTTGAAACCATTTAAGGCCGTGCCCCCACTGGTCACTGACATAGACCTCTCCCTGGACGACAAGTTCCTTTACGTTAGCCTGTGGGGAACGGGAGAAGTCAGGCAGTATGACGTCACCGATCCCTTCAGACCTAGACTTACCGGAAAAGTGAAAGCTGGAGGTATACTGCACAGGGAGGACCATCCCATGGGGAGGCTCACCGGAGCCCCACAGATGCTGGAGGTGAGCAGGGACGGGAGGAGAATATATGTGACCAACTCGCTCTACAGTTCCTGGGATAATCAGTTCTACCCGGAGGGAATAAGGGGATGGATGCTGAAGTTGAACGCCGACCCTGAAGGGGGACTCATCCTAGACAGGGACTTCCTGGTGGACTTCGGTGAGGCTAGGTCACATCAGGTGAGACTGAGGGGTGGAGATGCTAGTTCTGACTCTTATTGCTACCCTTAGTCTCTCAATCGTCTACGCCCTAGATCAGGGAAAGGGATCCCTTTTTCCGGTTTACTTCTACGCCCACAGGGGATTGAGGGCTAGTGCGTTAGCCATGGGTATAGCCAACTTGGGGGTCGTCCTACCTTTTCTACTCCTTTTCGTGCAGGTTCACTTGTATCGGGCCTTGTCCCTGGCGTTGATAGTAGTAGTACTTAATCATGCCGTGGTGAAGGCCCTAGTGGGTAACCTGTTTCACTATACTGGAAGCTTCAGACCATCCGTAACTAGTTTGGGTAAGTGGTATGCCGTGAACTACGTGCTCTCTGCCGAACCGCTCTACATTTTACTCATTGCCTCCCTAGGTAGTTTACCTCTCCTCATCTTCGTGAGCTCCTCTCTATCAGTGAGGCTTCTAGCGTGGACTACGCTAATATCACGGCGAAACGAGGGAATAAGAAGGCTCACCATGATAAACTACGACCGCGTCAACTTCGTGACGTCAATCCTCCTAATCCTGAGCGTGCTCCTCAAGGGAGTCAACTGAAGGGGACCAGCGAAACCAACGACAACGGCTAGATCTCACAAATACTCCCCAGCAGTTATGGGACTTTCCCTTAAATATCGCCCTGTAATCAAGGCAAAATCTAATAACTGCTGTTCTCCCTTAAAATTTCGCTCAGACTGACTGAGTCCCCCTCCTTCAACCCCAGTCTCCTATACAACCTCACCACTGGGTTCCTCCCGTATCCCAGCACGAACTCCATAAGTGCTCTCCTCCCACACACGGGTTTGTTGGAGAGAACCTTGAATGAGGCGTCCTTCTCCCAATTTCTCAAGACCCCACGTCTCATCTCAAAGAGGGAATACCTAGGCTTTGCCACCTTAACCTCACCTAACCTGACCCCCAGGCAGTTCACCTCCCCCTTCCTCAACTTTACTCCAACCACCCCTCCGTAACAGGCCCAAGGTATGCTCCCGTTGAGCAAACCTCCCGAACACGGAACTCCCGTCAGCTTTCCAGCCCAAGCTGGTTGAGTTACCTCCAGGTCCAGGTAATACGTGGACCTCCTGATGACAACAGCATCGTCTCCTCCCTCAGGTTTCGTGACCTTAGGAATCACTACCCTCAGTCCCTCTAAGTGAGCGTGAGGAATGTCTCCTCCACTGTACGGCGTGGAGATGAAGTACCCCAGTCTCTCTCCTCTCCTCACGGTGTCGCCTCTCACCTTGATTGGCTCAACGTGGAGTACCTTCACCAGGGATTCCCTAGTCCTGATTAAGGTCACCACGTCGTAACTCCTCTCAGCCCTCCTGTTGGGCCTCCCTATCTCCACAACCTCCACACTCTCAACTACACCGTCCACCGGGGAGTAGAACACGTCTATGTCTACGCTACCAATGTCAATGGCCTTTCCTCTGACGTGGGAGGCGAAACCGCTGGAGAAAAAGCTCAGTAGGTAACCTTCCTTCAAGAAAATTCTCGATCACTGAGAGAATTTGTTAATCAGTGAGGGTAACCTGGTTTGTCTTATGGACTTCAAGGCCTGCTCCCTGTTGGGATACCACGGGTAGTTCCTCATTTCCATCCCGGGTCTCTCGTTGGAGTACGGTCTGTTACATCCAGGACAACCGGAGGTCATGAATGCGGGCGCCAGCTCCTCCAAGGTGAGATCCTCGGGAACCTTCATGTCCACTATCCTGCCCTCCTGGTCGTACAGGATATCTTCAGGGGTTATCAGGTCGTTCTCGATCAGCCACCTGGCCAACTGAACTCTCCTATACACGTTAACCGGTGCAGGCCTCCTCCTCTCCATGACCGTGTTCTGCTCAGGGTAGAAGGCGAACAGGGTTATCTTGGCACCCCTTTCATGGGCGTACCACATCAGGTCCACGGCCTCTCTCTCGGTCTCTCCAAGCCCTACGATCAGATGTACCCCGGCGTTGCCTCTTCCGAAGACCTCCACAGCCTCATCTATGCCCTCCAGGTATCTCTCCCACCTGTGCATACTCCTGACCATCTTCCCTCTGGTCTCCTCAAAGACCCTCTTACTGGCTCCATCTATGGCCACATCTATCATGTCCGCCCCGTACTTCCTCATGTCCACCAGGTGTTTCTTGAAGGTGTAGGTAGGGGTGACCAGCTCTGAAATCCTGAGCTCTATCCCCTCCTCCCTTATCCTCCTAGTTATCTCAACTGCATCCTGAGCCGCCCTAGGGTGGGCCAACTCTCCCACACAGATCCCTTGTAACCCTAATCTCGGGTCTCCTTGTCTCTCCTTGATCCTCCTGAGGACGTCATCGAGTCTCCTTAGTGGCCACTCCACCCTTATGAGGGTCTTACAGTCTGGCCCCTGGGATACCTCCCTGGCCTGACCGCAATATGAGCAGTTGGCCTTACATCCGTCTGGATAGTACTGCAGGAGGTTTATGGTCGTGTTCAGTGCTCCCCTCAGGAATACTCCTGGGGAGAAACCGAGAACCATGTCGGCCCCGAAGCTGAGTCTAACCCAGTCGGGACTGCTTATCCTTTGAGTTCCTTCTAGTCTCAGGGTCATGACACGGACACCTGTGAAGATATGAAGTCGTGAACAACGTTGGCGCAACAGGCCGAACTAAACCTGAGCTCCCTCCTCCCCTTGGCATAATCGACTGTCTCCTCCTCAGGGAAGGCTATTCCGTCAACTCCGTAATCCACGGCGAACTTCTCCACCGGAAGATAGAGGTTCCCCCTGGGCCTGGCACAGCCCAACATGATGGGTATGCCAGGATATTCGTCCCTGGCCAGTTTTAACACCTGGATTATCTCCTGAGGGGAGGGTTCCCTAACTAACTTGTACTCTCCAGTCAATGGCATCATGGCGACAACTATCAGGGCGTCAGGGCTGACCTCCTTGAGCATGAGCACTGCCTCGGCCTCACTGCCCCTCTTACTTAATCCCACCACAACGTGGGGAACAACCTTCAAGCCTGCCTGCTTCAGGAACTTAAAGGAGTTGAGGTAGTCCTCCACGGTGAAGGGTTGTCCTAGAACCTCCCTGATGATCTCGTCATCTCCCACCATGTCCAACAGGCCTACCTTGACACCTGACTCGGCGAACTTCTTGGCAACCTCCAGAGACCTGACCACTCCAGTGTGTGCTATTACCGTGAGTCTGTCACTGTACTTCCTCACCACCTGGGAGAACCTCCAAACTGGCACTTCCCCCCTCGATGTCGAGCCCCCGGAGAGTATCACGCCCCTGTCACCATCCCTCACCGCGTCTCTTAGGATTTCCTCTAATCTCTGGGGAGTCGAGCCGTCACTCATGCCCTCCAATATCCTCCTTCCGCAGTGCTTACAGTTGAAGGCGCAAGAGGTTCCAGTCACGGAGACTGCCTTCCAACCCTTCCTCGAGTCCATGTAGTCCGTCTCGTACCTCTTGAGGTTCGGTGCGTACAGGAATAAGGGTTTCACTTGGAGGCCACCTCCCTTATGAGTGCTGATAGGTCAGCGGGGGAAATTCCCAAGATCTTCACTTCCTTTCCCCAATCCTTCACTTCTCTTTCTACGTCCTCTAACCTACTCCACTTGAGCCTAGCCTCCAGGTCGTATATGGCCCTCCTGGGCTCCACGAAGAAGTCTCCCGTGATCAGGACCGACTCTATGAGTCCTGGTCCAGCCCTCTTCACTTGAACCCTCACCAGACCTCCCTGGAACTTCCTCTCCCCTTCCACAACTCCCTGACCCTCCAAGGACCTCCTCGTACCAAAGATCCACTCCCTAGATGAGTACTTAATCCTCAACTCCCTCAAGAGCTCCAATTCTTCCCCTGTGTAATTCCCATCCTTAAGCGCTTGGTTGAGGACCGAGCTGAAGGCCTCCTTAGCCGGCTTGATGATCTCCTCCATTCCCACGTTCCTCCCCAACTCCCTGCCTACCCACGTGAGTCTCTCCTTGAAGTCCTTGGCGATCTTGTCCTTCATCTTCTCAGTTGACAACTTCAAGACCTTAACCATCTCCTCAGGATCGAAGTTCACGAGGATGGTTCCAGTCACAGCGGTGAACCTTCCGAAGGAGAACGCACCTATTCCAGAGATTTTCCTTCCCTTGACCTCAACGTCGTTCTTCGGCCTGAAGTTAGCCTCTATTCCCATTTCCCTCAGCGTTCTGATCACCCCATCGGCACCCAACCTCATGGCGGTCTCTGGAGTTCCTCCAAGAGCGTCAGAGGGAGCGTAGATCTCCCAACCCAGTTGCATATCTCCCATTATTATGGTTCCTCCACCGGTCGGTCTCCTCCCTATACTCCACCCCCTCCTCTCAACCTCCTCAACCCTGACCTCCTGTTCCACCGCCTGATGATATCCCACTAGAACAGCAGTGGGCTTGAACACGACAAACCTCAGGACGGGTTCAGCCCCCCTAGCCACTGACTCCAACAAGGCCTCCTCTCCGGCAAGGATCAAGTCCTGAGGACCTTCCTCCACCATGAATCTCATGGAAATTCAGGAAGATAAATAGCATAAGTATTATAAAAAGATTATGATCTATTTTTTACGAAACAAGGAACTTAAACCGGACGTCGAGTCCAGTCATGATAAAGGGGATTAAGGTGATTGAAAGCCCCCCTTCCGATAGAGCTAAAAACGAGTTTTCAAAATATTTCATAGTAACGTCAGAAATTAGATAAATTAACAGATTTGTTTGTCAGTATCACCTCTGTCAGCATCGATTCCCCAACAACATCAATTCACGTCATATACATCAGGGGTTTGGGCTTCATAGGATTTCATAATATTTAATATCAATCCTCAGCCCTTGGGCTTCACAGGAGTCGCGGGGAAACCCTTACTCCTCCGCCCCCTTAGCGGGGTAACCTAAACCCACCTACTCCCAGTGGGAGTGAGAAAGAGTTGGGGAAACCCACACATCTTGAGGAAGATGTTGAGGGATGCGTTCAGTTGCCTGTCCAAGGTGAAACCACACCTCTCACAACGAAAAGTCCGACCTTTCGGGAAACCCGTCCACATCTGGGGCAGGACTTGGAGGTGAGGTGAGGGTTCACCTCCTTAACTAAGGAGCCGTATAGTGGGGCCTTGTACTTCAACGCACGGTGGATCGACCTCCATACAGTCCTTGAAATCTTCTTAGACAACCTGTCGTCAGTGTCTTGGAACATCGACTGCTTGTTCAACTTCTCTATGGCGAACGTAGTCACGGGATACATCTCAAGGAGCTCGTTGACGAACTTGTGAACGTAATCTAGGACGCGGTCCCTTTCGCGGTGGGAGTACTTCCTCATCAACACTTTCCCTTTCCTACCGTGCTTTGAAGCGAAGGACTTGATTCTACCCCTCTTCAACTCCATCCCAAACTTGAGACTGTACAACTCCCTCAAGGAGAAAGTGACGAACTTCTCGCCGTCGTAAGCGTCCAGCGTGTAGAGGTTACTGTCGACTGCCAGGAAGTCCAGGGGAGTAAACCGGGGTAATTTGTGACGGAAAGGTAGGTGAACCTTGTCCTCCTTTATCACGGGCTCACCCAGTTCTAACCCTTTGACCCGTGGAGAGAACCAGGTGTGGGACCAGGAGAAGGTCAAGTACTGGTGAGGTTTTACTGTAATCCTAACAGTTTCGCCCTCAACCTTCCTCAGAGTAGACTTAACCCTTAGGTAAACCCTCTTCAATCTAGGTTTCCTCAACGACGCTCGTCCTTTTTCGGCCCTCCTCCTCCAACCTTTCAACACGGAGTAAGCGTCTCTTATGGCCTTATCAGCGTAGTGGGAAGCTAGATTGTTGATCTTCTCAAGCTCGTCTCTCAACGTCCTGTACACTCCCTTCTTCTCGGGGAGGGTTATCTTGACCTTCGTGAAGGTTTTCTTACCCTTTTTAACCTCCTTCCTCTCAACCTTGATCCTCTCCCACAACCAGTCTAAAGCCCTCTGCAGTAGGACACTGTAGTTCTCCAGCAGTACCCTGCTCTCCTCCCCCTCGTCGTTCTTCATGGAGTAAGTTAGGTAGACGTACTCCTCCTCTGGCTGAAACGATTTAAGCCTCAATTTCCTCGACGCACTTCCTCACCTTTTCGTACTCGTGACTCCCCACTCCGTACAGTTTTCCACATAAATGATACCGGTATAGAGATCAAGTCTTAGACCAGTTGCCGCTCAGGTGTTTTGTCCTCCCTATTTAGAACGACTATCTCACAATGTGCTTTGCACACTTCCTCTACTATCTCGAAGCCGAACCTAACTAGTCTGTCTGGGTAGGCTATGGCTTTTGACACCTCGTTGTTTAGTATCATTCTCAGTGATTTGAGGAATCCTCTCCTCTCCGTGTTTAATGAAGATCCCACGTCAGTTATCACCTGGTCGTCCTTTAACGGTCTCCTCTAGGTATTTCACTTGGTTTATCAAGTCGTCTTTTTGTGTGTTCGATACCCTAGCGTATAATATTACTTTCCTCTTTCTAACAATTCCCATTAACTTTTCTACATCCTCTTCTCTAAACCTCCACTTTCCAGTCTGTAGTACTACTGGTTTTATGTATCCCTTCTTTACGTATTCTCTGAGTGTTGCATAGGATATTCCTAAGCGTTGGCATACTCCTTTAGGTCTTAGCATTATATGAGAGTTTATGATGAAATAATATAAACTTTACGGTTTATCGGAAACTGTTGTTAACGGCTCTGAAGGGAAAGATAATCTATTTGATAAATAACGAAATTATGAAATATTTCCTCAATGCTTTCTCTAACACTTCGTTAATATGGCCGACCAGATGGGAATCCCGGTTAGGTAGAAAAATGAGTGGCATCGATTGAGAGAATTAATCTTCAGCGGACAAGATCCCTGGACTTACTTCCTGGAAATTCAAATAGGAAACAGCCTTAAAGACCCTTACTTCCTGGCTAGGAACCCTTACGTGGGTTTTCTAAAGTTCTCCCCTCAACGCTTCGGTTCAACCTTGAGGTTGGATCGCTAGGGAACCTCAGAGCCACGTAACCTCCCTTAGCCTAGTCTCAGTCTCAAGAGGGACTTGACGAGAGACTCCACGGTGCTGGCCTGGATGAAGGGGCTATACACGGAACAATCCGCGAATCTCCTGAGGCAGGCCACCTTAATCCTGGAGTCCGAGTACCTGACCGAGAGGAGGTCCAGTGGGGAGGAACCTATCACGACTGTTTTCATGGGGTCCCAGTCTGTTCTTGCTAGGAGTGCCTTCACTGGTTCCCCACTGGGCTTCGTCTTGATTGTATCTTCCCTGACCACCACCAGTTGAGGTTCCAGACTGAGGGATTTCATCACCTTCATAGTTTCGTCTCTTGTGAAAGGAGAGAGGATCGCGTATCTCCTCGTCCTCAAAAACTGGAGGAGTGGTCCTATGTCCTCGAACGTCTCACCTCTGAGGGAGAGGTCTACAGGATCACCCGAGTACGCCCTGTAGAGCTCCTCCGTAAGGTCTTGATTCACCAGGACACCGTCGATCCATAAGGCCAGTGGCATATTAATTAAGTTTTTAAATTAGTTAATAATATTTCCCCCATGCAGATAGGACAGTTCGATTTCCCTGATGAGCTGCTTTACGACCCTGAGAAACACCTATGGTTCAGGTTCCAAGGGGACGTGGTGGAGGTGGGTATGACCAGCTTGGGACAATACATGGCGGGAAAGATCTTTCAGGTCACAGTCAAGGGAAGAGGGGAGGAAGTTAGTCCCAGATCTGTGGTGTTCTCCTTGGAGTCGGCCAAATGGATAGGGAAGTTTAGACTTCCCCTTGAGGGAGAAGTGGTAGAGTATAACGAGGAGGTCGTCAGAAACCCGAGTCTCCTCAACTCAAGTCCTTACTCAGCGTGGATAGTGAGAATTAAGGTTAGGGATGCGGAGAAGAGTAAGTCCAAACTGAAGAGCGTAGAGGAGGCGAAGGGATCGTTCGAGAATGAGGTCAAGAGGCTAGTTAGGAGGTAGCACTCAGGCCAAAGGTTACACCGTCCCCTTTGGTTAACTGTTCCATCGATGTCACTACGGAACCGTTTAAAGCGGCGTGGTCGTCTATGTATAGGAACGAGTTGGTTGCCCTCCAGAGGGATATTCCATGAGCCGTCAAGGGTGGAGCGGTGGTGCCTATACCCGTGGCTAAAGGCTACGGGTAAGGTGGGGCTATGGAGCAGGAAGCCCCAACATGAGGGCAGGATGAGTTCACAGCGGTAAAAGGAGGGTATGGAGAGACTACGAGCTCAACAAAGATAAGGGGTGGAGGGTTTAACTAATCATTACGTTCAGTCCTTTGGCGTAGTTCCTTACTATTCTATTAATCTTGGAGCCAGTTAGGACTGGGATTACTCCCTTATCCTGTCTCTCTTGGAGGATCGCCTTGGTCTTCAGTAAAAGGACGTCCACGTCTTTTGGCTCCGCTCTCATCTTCACCTCTAGGACGTAAATTTTCTCATTGGTCTCCACAATTGCGTCGACCTCCCCATG
This sequence comes from Metallosphaera yellowstonensis MK1, assembly GCF_000243315.1. Taxonomy (GTDB): domain Archaea; phylum Thermoproteota; class Thermoprotei_A; order Sulfolobales; family Sulfolobaceae; genus Metallosphaera; species Metallosphaera yellowstonensis. The sequence goes on from NZ_JH597761.1 coordinate 393,712, forward strand.
TTCCGTCTCATACTTCCTGTAAATATTGAGGATCGCCTGGTTTTCCCTGACTAGACGGTTGATGAAATTCGAGATGTAGACCTCTTCCGCCACAAGTCCCAGGTCGCTCCTGGTCGCCTCGACCTTGGAGTCCACCTCCTGGATCTTCCTCTCCAGGTCGGCCTTGGTGTTGTGGAGATCGTTCCTGGTCGCCTCGACCTTGGAGTCCACCTCCTGGATCTTCCTCTCCAGGTCGGCCTTGGTGTTGTGGAGATCGTTCCTGGTCGCCTCGACCTTGGAGTCCACCTCCTGGATCTTCATGTCAGAGGCCGAGATCCTCACCTCCAAACCCTCAATTCTCTTGAGTAACTCCTGCCTTATCTTCTCGTCGTTGGCAAGTAACTCCTCTCTGGTCTTCCTTATTTCATCCCTGAGGTTCCTCTCGACTTCCACTAACCTATCCATTAACCGTCTCTCCAGGTTAGCGTTCAACTCCGTCAACTTGTTAACCAAGTAAACTACATGATCTCTCAACTGTGTGTTAGCCATGTAGTTAGCTACGATTTGTGTCTCGCTATTAGTCAACTCCTGTCCCTTCCTTATCTTCTCAATAACTCTCTCCAAGAAGTCCTTGTACCACTTCTCTAGCTCCTCTCCCATGAGCTAAAATCACCTTCTCTATTTAAAAATCTTTTAGGACTGGGAGGTTCACGATAGTGAACTCAGGATTCCAAGTTGGCTTTAATGTAATAGTCGAACTCCTCTGGCCTGACCATCTTTACGTTCTGTAACCTAACGAACTCCTCCTTGTCTTCTATCCTAAAGGCCTTGTTGAACTTCTTCTCGAACCCAACTGTCGATGCGGGTTTACCACTTATTCCGAACCCGCACACAGAACCTGACGTGTGGGCGGGGTAGACCTCAACGTAGTCCGGTAATTCCTTAAGCTTCTTCAGACTATAGAAAAGTAGCTCCGCCGAGTCCTCTCCTCCTATGTCGACTCTTCCCACACCTCCAACGAAGAGCGTGTCACCGGTCATCACCATCCACGGCTCTTCTCCCCTCCTGAAGTCCGTCACCAGGAGCGAGAGACTGTCTGGAGTGTGTCCAGGTGTATGTAAGAACTTTATCTTTACATTACCGGACTTTATCTCCTCCCCTTCTCTAACTCTCTCCACAGGGAATTTCACCTTAGAGGACTCATGGAGGTATACCCTGGCTCCAGTGAGCTCTGCTAACCTTCTCTTACCTGAGAGGTGATCTGCATGCGTATGAGTATCAATCACATACGCTATTTTCATGTTTAATGAGCTTGCAAGTCTCAAGATCTCCTCCACGTCTGAGGCCTTCGGATCAACGACGAAGAGCTCTCCAGCCTGGGTACAGCCGAACACATAGGTGACGCATCCTCCCTGTTTGGAGATCAACTGCCTGAATATCAACCCCTATCAGCTTTTACTCTGCCCCAATAGTAATAAGGATTCTTCACTTCCAGTGGTTAATTTGTCCCAGACCAGCTGAAAGTGTTCTGTGGAGTGGATCATGCAACCCTCACAACTCTCCACCGTTATATAATCCTCTCCCGTGAAGATGATGGAGAAGGTCTTATCGACAATGATATATTTGGATCTCACGCCGTTCCAGGCCCTTATCTCCCCAATGATGCCTGAGAGTCTCTCCTTGTCCCTTTCCTCCACAATCAGGAGGAGTTTGCCCCTGAAACTCTTTAACAGTCTAATTAGCCACTGCGGTATTCCTGGGTAGACCACTCTCAACTCCTTGGCCTGCTCCACCAACTTCTTGACGAATGCCATCACCTGCCTTCTTCCCTCCACGTGCGTTGACCTCTCGGTCTTGGAGAGCCTCGATCTCTCCTTGATCTCCCCCTTGACCTCCTCAATTATTCCGGAGAGGTTCTGCTTGAGTTTCTCAAAACTTACCTCAGGATCAATCAGTTTAACCCTCTTGGGTCGACCCTCCACTATCTCCAGGAAACCCCTGTTGGCCAACCTGACCACGACGTCATAGACCTTCTGGTACGGTACCCCCGATCTCTCGGAGAGTTGTTTCATGGTAGCCACGCAGAGCTCAACCGACGCCGTGTACACTAACGCCTCATACCGGGAGAACCCTAAGGCCTCCAGTTTGTCTAGAAATTCACCACTCACAGTGAATAAGCAGTATAAACGTTTAAAAATATTTGGTTCCATGAGAATTCAGTTCCTCCTCTTCACTGTCCTTGTGTTCTTCACCGGAGTGTATCTAGGGGAGTTCAGAGTAGCGTATCCCTTAGAGGCCGCTCACGTCTTTAACTTGGCTGAGCTCTCCCTGGTGATCTTCGGTTTTGGGAAGGGCATAATGAACTTCGCCTCTGGATTCCTCAGCGACGTTTATGGTAGGAAGGTGGTTCTGACGTTGGGGTGGCTCATGGCAATTCCTTTGCCTATAGTAGCGTTAATCTTTCACTCCCTACTCCTGGTTGCCCTATTGACGATGTTCTTGGCGATCAATCAGGCAATGACGTGGACCACCACAATAACTTCACAGATAGATATCTCGAGGGGAAGAACAGGGTTGGCCGCGGGAGTAAATGAGGCCTCCGGATACGCAGGAGTGACGATGGGTAGCTTGATCGCTGGCTACCTCCTCTCCGTGAACGTATCTCCGTATATTCTGATGGGAGGAGTTGCGACAACGTCGTTCCTTCTATCCTTCGTGGGCGCTAGAGAGACTAGACCGGTGATGCGGAGTGGGAAAACACGATCTTTAGCAAGAGGCGAAAAAGTCCTTGAACCCAGCGTCGTCCTGGGACTTGGGGGACTCCTTGAGAAGTTTGTGGACGCCTTCTTTTGGCTCATAGTGCCCGCTTTCCTTACCTTGAGGGGAGTCAATCCATTATTAGTGGCTTACGTGGTGGGAACATATGTGGGTGTATGGACGATATTTCAACCGCTCACTGGATACATAAGTGATAGGATGGGGAGAAAAGTTCTGATATTGGCAGGTTTCTTACTGATGACCTTGGGAATGACACTGTTTATGCTCAATTACTTTGCGTCGGCACTAATATGTGGTGCGGGGATGGCAATGGTGTACCCCACCTTAATAGCAGCAGTCAGCGACTATTCTCCCCCTGAGGGGAGGGGGACATCCCTGGGCGTGTATAGACTACTCAGGGACTCAGGATACGGTGTGGCTGGTCTCCTGGGGCTACTCGTTATGAGGGGGGACATCTTCACCTATTCAGAGACTGCCAGTTTAACCCAGCTCGTGGGATTCCTCTCTCTCATGCTGTGGTTCGCATTGAGGAGTAACGCCGTCAAGAGGACGACGCAGTGACGCGTGCGATTAATGACGTAATGAAATCGCTTATCCTCGTAACCTGAAGGACTAGATGAACCTTTCGAATTCCTTGAGGTCCTCAGTCTGACTTCCTGCCACAAACGGGCCGCATTGAAGCGTGACGGGTATGAGGTAAAAGGCGGCAGTAATTAGATCTCGCCTTGATCTTGAGGTAATGTTTGAGGGAGAGTCCCATCACTACTAGGGGACGTTTCTCGTCTTACGTGCCCCCCAAGGGGGGATGTTCTGGAGATATGGGAACCACATTTCAACCGCTCTGAGTTCTAAAAAATTTTTAGTGAACTAATTGGTATTCTGGATCATGAGCGTCATAGCTTACTTCGATGGTCTATGCGAGCCTAAGAATCCACGGGGAATTGCGACCTTCGGCTACGTAATCTATTTGAAAGAAAAGAAATTACGGGGGTACGGTCTGGCGGCTAAGCCCTTCTCCAAGGACTCCACAAATAACGTGGCAGAGTACATGGGGGTAATATGTCTCATGGAGGAACTCTCCAGACTGAACGTAAGAGGTTCAGTGGTGAGAGGAGATTCTCAATTAGTCATAAGACAACTCAGGGGAGAGTATAAGGTTAAGGCTCCCAGGATAAGACCCCTCTACGAGAGAGCCTCGGAACTGGCAAGGAGATTGGAAGTTACCTTTCAGTGGGTTCCCAGGGAAGAAAACGAGGAGGCGGATAAACTGAGCCGAGTGGCTTACGAACTTGTTAGGAAGGGGATAATAAGATCCGTGGGATGCGGAGAAGTCCACGGCGAGGACGAGAGGGTTCAGGAGGAAATTACCCATGCAGTTGCCGACAGTTTCCATGAGCTGTGAATTTTATGTGCCTTGAGTTAAACGAGGTGGCCCATGATTACTTTTGATACTTCGTTATTCAGAATCATTCTTAATAATTTGACGAATCCTTTCCTCTTCATGTTTAATGAAGATCCCACGTCAGTTATCACCTTCGTATTCCTTAACGTTCTCCTCTAGGTATTTAACCTGGTCTACCAAGTCGTCCTTTCGCTCGTTTGATACCCTAGCGTATAATGCCACTTTCCTCTTTCTAACAATACCCATCAATCTCTCGACATCCTCTTCCCTGAACCTCCACTTCCCGCTCTGTACCACTGGTTTTATGTAACCCTTCTTAACGTAGCTCTGCAACGTGCGGTAGGACATTCCCAATTCTTGGCACACTTCCTTAGGTTTCAGCATCATAATTAAACTCACAGACAAAATGTATAAACTTCACGGTTTGTCGGAAACTGTTGTCAACGGCCTCAAGAGTTCTTGAAACTCAACTTGGTCAGCCAATAGACCGACTTGAGCACTCCCAAGGTGTTATTGAGGCTAACTGCGGAGAAATCCAAGGACTTTTTGCCCTTACTCTCCTTAAGCTCGAGGAATATCTGGTCTATGGAGTCGAAGACCTTCTCTATCATGGTCCTAACTATCTTCCTCACTATGCTGTTGGGTATTCCGTTGGTGAGGATGGGAGACAACTTTTTCGTCACCTTAATGTTGTGATGCCAGCTAACGTAGAGGAGATCCCAATACCTAGACGGGAGCCTCTCGGCGTACGGGAAGGGATTCTCCCTTATCCTAGTGGTAGAGATTGGGATTACGGGGAGCGGGAACACCCACGCGGTGAAATCGTGGTCCACTATCTTTTGCACAAGTTCTATGGAGTCCTCTACGTCTTCGTTGGTCTCCTCAGGGTACCCTATGGTCATGGTATAACACGGGTAGATGTAGTTGTCGTTCATGATCGCGGTGGCGTCGATTATCACATCATCCCACTCCATAGGTGACCAAGGAAACGCCTTGGCTCTCATATATTTCTCAAATATCTTCACGCTACCAGTCTCAAGTCCCACAACCGGAGCCACAGCCCTGTCGAAGTTGTAACCCACTATCTCTGCCATGGCCCTCACGGTACCTGGACTCTCCCTGACTGCAGGTGCAGATATGTGGGGCCACCATATACCGTCAACACCCATGGCCATGACTTCGCTGAAAAGTCTGACTACAGCTTCCTTGTTGGTTCTAAGTTTCCTGGAACCGTAGAGGAGGACGTCATCCGTTATGAACTCCACCCTCCTCATCCCTCCAACCTTCAAGTTCACCTCAACTTCACTCTTTATCACGTCCAAGGGGATGGATCGGAAAGTCTCAGGCGTGATCGAGCAGAACTGACACCCCCTAGGACAACCCCTCGTTATCTGTACCTCCCCGAGCCTTGCAGGATTAATGATGGGAGGTATCTCCTCAACCTTGGGATCCCTTCCCCTTATCACTGTCGGCAAGTCCCCTCCCTCAATTATCTGCCTTGCTACCTCTGGAAAGGTGACCTCTCCCTCCCCCAAAAATATGTGGTCCACCCAAACTGGTCTGTCTCTCACTAGCTCCCACGCCCCTGGACCTCCCACTATCACCTTAAGGTTAGGTCTCCTCCTCTTAATCGTCGAGACCTTCTCCCCCAGTTCTCTAAAGAACCTGGCAGTCCAGGTCTCTCCTCCCCCAAACAAAAAGGTCAACTTAAATGATACTGGGTCTAGGCCGTAGGGATCATGTGCAGTGATCCCCAGTATCTTGGTCTCGTCCTTTACATGAGCCTCAAGGACCTCTGGAGGGATAACCGAGACCTGAAAACCCTTGTTGACAAGTGCCGCCTCTAGCTTCCTCAGGGCATAAGGTGCAATGATCGCTCCTCCGTCAGGATCAACCTTAACTGGAGGCGTGAAGAACTTATCCATGAAGAGTCTCGGTACTAGCCTGGAGGGCATGCAGGCAACGTATCCTAAGACGCTGGATCCCCCATAGTCGGTGAAGGAACCCCTATCCGCGGTCAGAACTATCTGAGGTTCCCTTTCAGTCATAACTTAGATTCTTGAGTATCAAGGATAAAAGCGTTTCTTTAAAGTGGCATAAATCGGCATTCAAATCCTCTTGGCCAGATCAAAGAACGCCCTCCAGAAGGGGTCTTCCTGCGGTCTCTCTATCCTCTTTCCGTCGACGTATACCCCATCCCCTTCCTCTACCTTCCCTACGATCTCAGCTTCTATTCCCTGCGATACCAATTCGTCCCTTACCTGAACCTTGTCGGTTAGGATTACCATAGTACCCTCGCTTATGGAGGAGAACGGATCGATACCGACTAGGTTCGTGACTTCCCTGACAGCTTGGTTTATGAATAGCCTGTCACCCTTAATGGTAAGCCTTTTTCCCGTGACCTCAGACAATTCCACCAGCGCGTTCCATAGACCACCCTCCGTGGCGTCATGCATCATGTGTACCCCTACCTTGCTGGCTATGAGCCCGTCCTTCCAACAAGACATCTTCCAGTACATGTCCATCGCCTCTTTGAACAGGTGTGGAGGAAGTCTCTCCTTGAAGAAGGATGGGTAGAGGTTCACCAAAAGTCCAGTAGCCTCAACGGCAGGCCCCTTGGTGACTATTACCAAGTCCCCATTCCTCACCTTCCTTGGATGACCCATCTTCTCCATCTCCCCTATTCCCAACATAGTGAAACCTCCAACCATGGGGTAGTTCACTCCATCATACCTGCCTGTATGACCTCCAACTACCATGACTCCTATTTCCTTCATGGCCTCGTGAAGACCAATCCACATCTCCTTGAACTGTTCGTCAGACATGTCTGGAGGTAAGTTGAGGTCAAGTAGTGCATACCTGGGAGGTATTCCTGAGGTCATTACGTCTGAGGCAAGGATGTGGACCGCAAACCATGCCGCCTTTCTAAAACCGAACTGTGGGACTATGAAGACCGGATCTGTCTTAACCACCATCACCTTCCCTCCCCCCAGATCGATCGCTCCAGTATCCACTCCGTGGCTCGGGGGAACCACGACCTCAGGTAATCTCTCTCCTAGATTCGGAAATATTACCTCGTCGAACGTCTTCCTGCCGATTTTTCCGAGCACGGGAGAAGTTATACCGATTAGGATAAAACGCTATCCCTCAATCCAAAACGTAATCTGAGACATACTTCAATATCTTCTTCTGAGCATTCCTCCAGTGATAGAGGAAAGTGACCTTGCTCAGGTTCAGCATTCTGGCCAGTTCCTCAGCATTAACCTCCCTGGGGTAGTCTATGTAACCGCGTGATATTGCCACCTTAAGTACCCTCCTCTCCATCTCGGTTAGGTTAGGGAAAGAGGGAAGGTAATCCTCAACTCTCATGTCCACAACCCTTCCCAGGGATGAAATCTCCCTCCTCAGCTCTGAGAGGGCATTCTTACCGGCCACAAACGACCAGACTTCCCTTCCCCCGACGTTGTAATTCCCCAAGATCAAGACCTCCCTGCTGTAAAGCAGGCCAGCCACAGACCCCTCATATACGTTAAGGAAGTCCACTATGACTTCACCCCTTGAGGAATAGACCTTATTGACCCTCTTCACTGTTGGTTCCCTGGCCATCCGTTCAGCCAGGTTGGGCTCTGAAGATAGGATCCAGCTTCTCAGATAACCCTTGTCCGGATAAACCTCAAGGTTAATTGTCCTGACCGTCTCATTGGAGGATTCAGTCCAACAGCCCTCATGTTCCAATGTCAAGTTCACTTTCTTCAACATCCTTTAACATCACTATATAGTACTGCTTATACTCTAATATGTTTAACACCTTATGAAATATGTAACACCATTAAACTAGTTTAATATAATATAGATTAATTACTGTTTTAAATGTTTAGATATGGCGGAAAAATCCGTTAAGGCGGGAGAGATTCTAGCTAGGTTGGATAGGATCCCGATTTGGGCCCTCTCCTACCTCTTCATAGGTATATTGGGGATGGGATTTCTCTTCACCTTTTTCGATATTTTCGATATCAATGTCTCTTTTATTCAGACATCTCTCACAATCTTTCACGTCTCTAGTCCAGCGTCTCCACGGATAGCCGCGCTCTTGGGACCGGCAGTGCTCCTCAACCTAATAGGGTACATAATCGGAGCCATACTACTCTCGCCACTTTCAGACAAGATAGGAAGGAGAAACATGCTCATGATAACCATGGCCATCACAGGTCTAGGTAGTCTGTATAACGCTCTAGTTAATGATTACCTCAACTTCTTGATCGCTAGAACCATAACTGGTATTGGCGTAGGTGCTGACCTGGCCATAGTGAACACGTATATAGGGGAGGTTGCCCCTTCCAACGGGAGGGCCAAGTACACCAGTTTCGTCTTCCTGTTCTCAACCATAGGTGCCGGTCTGGGCCTATGGTTGGGTCTCCTCCTAACAACTCCTCCAGCACCGTTTCCCCTGGGATTGCCAGTGGCCCTTGGAGGCTCAGGGTTCCTGGCAACTAACGGTTGGAGGGTCATGTACGGTATTGGAGCCCTGTTGGCCCTCATAGGACTTATACTCAGGTTTAATCTACCTGAGTCTCCCAGGTGGCTCATAAGCAAGGGAAGGTTGGAAGACGCTGAGAGGGTAGTGATGGGGATGGAGGAGAGAGCGAGCAGGAAGTTGGGACAGCTTCCCCCATTACCTAGCGTGATACAGCCCTACATCGTTGAGAAACAGTCGTACGCGGATTCCCTGAGAACCATCTTAGGACAGGGGAAGTACCTGAGGAGGCTCGCAGTCTTGATAGCCATGTGGTTCTTCGGTTACATGACTGTCTACGTCCTGGCAGCTGGCCTGACCACAATACTATCGTCACTGGGTTATCCACCACCTGAGGCAGGTATTATAGCCTCGTTCGGAGACATAGGATTCATACTGTGTGCCTTAACCATAATGGCCGTAGGGGACAGATTGGAGAGGAACAGATGGACTGCAATATCGGTGCTCTTTACAGTGCTTGGAGGGCTTACAATAGCCTTAGCCAGGACTGATCTTCCTCTTTCCTTCCTGGGCTCCATAATACTCTTCTACGGATTTAACCTCTGGGTACCTGTATCCTATGCCTGGAGCGCAGAGAGTTTCCCCACCAGGGCCAGGGCGACCGGGTTCGCGCTCACGGACGGTATAGGTCACATAGGAGGGGGAATAGGCGTGGTGGTCGTAGCGTCGTTCATTACCGCCCTAGTGTCCAGCGGGGTAAGCACGTCGTTGGCCGTTGAGGTCTTCCTGCTGATAGCTCTCTTTCAGGTGATATCTACCGTCATAGCCGTCGCCCTTGGTCATAGGACCGCGAACAGGAGGCTAGATGAGATCTCTCCATAAATTTAATGATCTGAACGAGGAACGGGTTGAAATCCCTTGTCTGACGTCATCAGGGAGGTGATGAGGAGTTTCCCTCTAGGGGTAGCAGTAGTTACCACCACCTGGAACGGTAAGAGTGTCGGGATGACGGTGAATACGTTCAACTCCCTCTCCCTCAATCCTCCCCTAGTTATGTTCGCTGCTGACGTTACCAAGGGAAACGACATACCCTTCAGGGAAAGCAAGGGATTCATCGTGAACCTAACGGATGACGAGGAGACATTGAAAACCTTTGCTTTTTCCCCAGTGGAGGAACGCTTCAAGTTGGTAGAGTATAGGGAGGTTGAAGGGATGCCGCTCCTGAGTAAGGCTTACGCCTACGTTGTTGCGGCTAGGAGGGAAGTGTTGGAGATAGGGGATCACGCCATAATTGTAGGAGAGGTAAAGTTCGGAGAGAGGATGAGAGACCCCACACCCCTGGTCTACTACATGAGGGATTTCAGGCGGTTATGTTAACTTTTTAATAGGCGTTCGGTGTAGAATCTTTAAGTATGGCTGGGAAACCACGTGAAGGTAGTTTTAAGTGTGTGACCCCCACCACTCCAAGGAGAAGGGTTCCGGGAGGCCTCAGGAGTTACGCCCTTTTGGGGGCACTGGGATCGTTTCATTCCTTTTCGCAGGTATTGAGGGAGTAATCAGCTAACGCTCCTCACCTCTGGGAAGGTGAGTAGACCATTTATAGCAGTTATGGGATTTTCCCTTGATTGCCCTGTAAGAAAGGCGAGATCTAATACAGCAGTTATGGGCATCTTAGGGAGGTAAAACAGGAAAGTCAGTTCCGCATATTAGAGATATTTACATTTCCCCTATTTCGACCAGCACTGGTACGGGCTAGGCATGCCTCGGCATTCTCATTCCTTTCTCTTTACCACTCTCCCTATTACGAGTTCCACTCCCATCTCCTTGGCCTTCCTCTTAATTTGAGGATAGACCTCACGGGCTACGGTCAGTGCTATGAGATACTTTCGTGGTTCTGCACCGAACCTCTCTCTAACCAATTTCGCCTTTCTCATCAACTTGTCCAACTCTGTTAGCGAATCAGCGTGACCCGTTACCTCCCCCACTATTAGGGGATTTTCGCTGAAAATATCTATTTCCTCAGAGTCTAATACCTTTCTTCGCAATGAGGCATTTTTAGGAAGTACACCTAGACCCTGTAGATAATTCTGCAGGAAATTCCTGGACAGTTCCTCCAAAGACATCCCAGCGAACTTGGACATTTCTGCGAAACCGTTGAGCATGGCTTTGAACAATGAGTCTATCTTCTCGTCCCTTTTCTTGCCCTCCTCTTTCATCTCCCTAATCTCCATTAACATCTTGTTGAAGTCCTCCCTCAACTTCTTGGTCTCCTCCCACAGGCGAGCGGTCTCCGTACGCATCTCCTCCCTCAGGCTCGTTATCTCCCTGTTGAAGTCCTCCCTCAACTTCTTGGTCTCCTCCCACAGGCGAGCGGTCTCCGTACGCATCTCCTCCCTCAGGCTCGTTATCTCCCTGTTGAAGTCCTCCCTCAACTCCTTAAGATCTTTACGTAATTCTGTAGTTTCCTTTCGCAGGTCCCTTATCTCCTCCCAAATTTTTCCCTGGCTCTCAAGTATTGCCTGGACATTCCTGTTCAGCTCCTGCTGTTCTTTAACTAAAGATTCCAGGACTACGTTCTCCAGTAGCCTCCTAAGCTTCTCTCCCAATGCTGGGTTACTACTTATCTCCTCGATTAATTTCTCCGTGAGCGACATGTACTCGTTTTAACTCTACACTCTAAATTAATATGCTTTCTACACAGGCTAGAAGGGGGCGAATTTAAGGGACGAGACTGACGTCCTGACCTGAGAGGGCCTTGAGCCATTTAGGAGAGGTTGTTCACACAAAGTTCCTGCACGCTGGGACGCCATAAGGAATCGGGACGTGCCAGTCACGGAACCAACGACGAATCCCATTATGGTCCCCACACTCTAACCTGTTTAATAAAAACTATTATATTTCCTTTATTTTACAATTACCTCATGAAAAACATCCAAGTACACAGGCTATCCCACGTATGCGTGAGAGTGACGGATCTTGAGAAGGCTAGAGAGCTCTACGTCAACCTCCTGGGCTTCGTGGAGACAGAGAGGGACGGAGACGCCTTGTTTCTGAGAGGAATTGAGGAGGGCCAACATCACAGCTTGATCCTCAAGAGGGCAACCTCTCCAGGATTGTCGTACATAGGTTTCAGGGTGATGGAGGACATGAACAGCGTTGAGAAGAAGGTGGCTGAGCTCGGGCTTAGATACAAGAGCTTCAAGGAGAAGGGCGTGGAGTCGGCTATTCTCCTGGAGTCGCCAGGAGGTCTTCCAATCCTCCTTTACAGGGACATGGAGTATGTGGGAGACATAAGGCTGAAGTTCCACCTTCACAGGGGCGTCTCGCCAGTGAAGCTTGCCCACGTCAATGTTATGGTCAAGGATCTGGAGCGTGAGACGAATTTCTTCAAGGAGACCTTCGGATTCTATGAGACCGAGTACTTCCTAGATAAGGAAGGAGCCAGAGGCGTCGTTTGGATGACGAGGAGGGGGAACTCACATGAGATTGCCATGGCCAGGAGCAATAACAGGGTTCCTGGCTTCCATCATGAGACCTATTACGTCCACGACTTGAGGGACGTGATAAGGACGGCCGACATACTGGCCTCAACGGGAATGTGGGATAACCTGGAGAGGGGTCCAGGGAGGCACGGTGCCACGGAGGGATATTACGTTTACCTGAGGGACTTCGACGGAAACAGGCTTGAGTTCTTCACTCAGGATTACGAGGTATTGGACCCAGACAAGTGGAGACCTGTCACATGGACTTACGAGCAGTTTAAGTATAGGAGCGACTTCTGGGCCAGGCCTATACCCCAATCTTGGTTGAACGAATGGATGCCGGTGGAGGATATAATCACTGGAGAGATTAAGGGGTGGTAGAATGATAAGGACCGGGAAGGACTACCTCAAGAGCATAAGGGAGAGACAGCCAGTGACGTATTACGAAGGTGAGATAGTGAATGACGTTACATCTCATCACGCCTTCCGTATTCCGGTTAAGACAGTCGCCGAGTATTACGATCTCCACTGGAGGGAGGATCACAAGGCCCTGAGGGTCTACAATAGGGACGTGGGTGAGGAAAGCAGTATATCGTTCATGAGGCCGAGAACCAAGGAGGATCTGGCAGTGATGAGGGACGGGCTACTCAAGATCTACGAGTTCTACAGGGGTTTCTTCGGTAGGAGCCCAGATTACATGAACATGTGGACCATGGTGTTCTTCGCTCACGCCGAGGATTACTTCGGTAAACACTTCGGCTCCAAGTTCATGGAGAACTCCGTTGGGATATATAGAGAGGCTGTGAAGAACGACCTCTTTTACACTCACGCGATAGTAGCCCCCATGTACGATAGATCGAAACCGCCTTCCCAATGGGATGACCCGTACATTCAGATAGGCGTAGTGGAGGAGAGACCCGAGGGTGTTGTGGTGAGGGGCTCCGCAATGATAAGTACTGCCGCACCATACTCGGAGATGTTATGGTATCTCCCCAACGTGAGGAGAGATACCGACCCTAGGTACGCCATTTACTTCTCAATTCCCACCAATACCAAAGGCGTGAGGTTCCTGGCTAGGAGAGGATTTCAGCCCAGGGAGGGAGGAGAGTTCGAGTACCCCATTTCCTCAAGGTTTGAGGAAGCTGACGCGGTCCTGGTCCTGGATAACGTTCTGGTTCCTTGGGACAGGATAATATTTTACAAGAAACCGGAACTAATAGAGGACCTCATGTGGCACACGGTATCTCTGAGAGGCTGGTTCAATTGGCACTTCGTAATTCAGCACTACTCTAGGCTGAAGTTTCTGGCTGGATTGGCCATGGCAGTGGCTGAGGCAGCTGGAACCTCATCCTTTATCAACGTCCAGGAGAAGATAGGGGAGATCCTCATATACGTGGCATTAAACGAGGCTGTGCTCCACGCCAGCGTGGAGAGAGCACAGGAATTGCCCAACATAGTTAGGCCAGACCCTTACCTGTCCATCTCTGGGAGTCACTTTAACATGAGGGCTGTTCCTAGAGCCAACGAGATACTACGTTCGATTACCGGAGGAGCCTCCATACCCATACCTGCAGGAGCCAAGGACTTCACCAATCCTGAGGAGAGAGTCTACATAGAGAGGTACATGGCCATGAAGGGGTTGGACGCCCTAGAGAGAGTGAAGTTGTTTAACCTCCTGTGGGATGTCGTGGGCTCGGAGGTAGGGATGAGGTATGAACAGTACGACAGGTTCAGTAGGGGCGATCCTACCATCAGGTGGGCACAGACATACACCGAGGTGTTCAGGGACAGGAAACAGGAGTTCGTGAGGTTGGTCAGGGAGATCCTGGACCAGATGCCCAACCCCAAGGCCTAACAACGTGGGGGGCTCACCTCTACTGAGGTTGAGACCCGTTTCATCGTCGACAGAAACGTTTTCATTTATGTTTATCTTAACGGGGGTTAAAGGGCGGAAGACCCACCGTGGGGATGGATAGCCCCCCAATAAGGGCTAACGAGGAACTATGTTGAAGCCCACCGTAGGGTTCCGTTTCGGGGCACACATAGATCAACAAACGTTTAGGGCGTTAGAGGCCCGGTTGGAGTTAGCCTCAAGTTCACAACACCCTGCGTTGGGCAGACGTGTACTTCCGTGAACTAGACGGGAAGTGGTCAACACGGACGGAGTTGAGACAACCGGCACTGGACCTGAGGAAGCAGGACGTCCAATGTCAGTCAATGTACTCCCAGGACGAACGGGGTGGTTGCCCCGGACGTCGGGATGGGAAGTCGCTCGTGGCCTCGGGTGGTGCCCAACCTGAGACCATACGAGAAGGCACTCGGGAGCTGAGGAAGCTGCACGGGGACCTCTCCAGGAAGGAGTTCCTGTCCAAGAACTGGTCCAAGAGAGGTCAAGCTCGCCGAGGCTCAAGGGCGCTCGAAGGAGCTGAGGGACGTGAGGTTGGGCAAACACTTCCCCGAGAAGTACGACGTGGTCGTCATGGGGGACGTTCAAGTTAAGGAACTGGTGGGTAGGTCCTCAAGGAGGATGAGGCTCCGCGACGTCGCGTTCCACGAGCTCGAGACCGTCCTGAAGTACCAGGTGGAGAAGTACGGCAAGGAACTGGTCCTCGTCGAACCATCATGTACCTCCAAGGCCTGTGCCAGGTGCGTACACGTGAAGGACTCGACCTCAGCAGATCGCGTGTTCTCTGCAGTTGGGTAACAGACCGTGACTACAACGCTTCCCTGAACGTGCTCAAGAGATCAGGACTGGTGGCCTGTAGTGCCTGTGGTCCTCCGCCCTCTATCCGTGGCTTTACGCTACGGCAAGGCTGGGCAAGGAAGCAGGAAGCTCCGTCCGCTAGGGCGGGGTAGTTTACATTCGTTTTCTTCTGATTAGGCACGATCCCCATACACGAGACCTCCCGAAGGGGCGACAGTAACGTGGGTGATGTTAAATCCTGTGTCGTTGAGCAAAGGAGTACAATCACGTTCTAACCGGAACGAAATCATTGTCTTAGGGCTAGAAATGTTTTCTCCTTTCTGAACTCCAGCAGTTACGGAACTTTCCCTCAAATGTTGCCCTATAATAAAGTGGAAATCCAATAAACCGCTGTAAACCCCTAGAACAAGGGAAGAAACCTCCTCCTCTCCTCGTGTATCCAGTCCTCAACCTCAGAGTGACACTCTATACCAACCTCTTCACACGAGCGAAGGATCTCCCTCTCCTTGGCCTCCCACCAACCCTTGTCCCCCCTTAAACCCAAGGAAATCCCGTACTCATTGAATTTGTCGTAAACGATCCTGGTCCCGATCTCTCCCGCGAGGACTATGATATCCCTTACTTCACCGTCGTTCATTCCACGGATGACTGGGCCCATGAAGAGCCAAGTATCGATCCCCTCACCCCTCAACCTCTTGAGGGCTTCTATCCTAGCCTTAGGGCCAGGGGCTCCGGGCTCGAGACGTCTCCACACCTCCTCCCTCAAGGTTGTCACCGTGAACCCTACATCCACCCTCTCCCTGTGACGCACTAGAACGTCTAGGTCCCTCAGCACCAAGGGAGACTTCGTCTGAATAGAGACTCTGAAGTCCTTGGAGAGGAGGATCTCCAACGACCTCCTGGTGAGCAACCTACTCCCCTCCACCGGCTGGTACGGATCGGTGATCGTGGATAGACCCACGGTTCCCCTCCTCACCCTCTGGACTTCCTTGAGTAATACCTCCACGAGGTTCCTCTTGACGACTATCACCTCTCCCCACCTATTGGACGCCTCCTCGTGGGGAGTGAATTTCCTAGCGTAACAGTAAAGACAGGAGAATTGACAGCCGTAATACGGATTTAGGGAGTAATCCAACTCCCTCAGTTTTGACTTGCTTAGGGCCGTCTTAACGTCAATCTCCTTCAGGACGATCAAAAGAGTCTCGACCTCATCAGGTTGAGTATCCAGGACTTCCTGGTCCAATCCCTGGAAACCTTGAGCCTGCTTGAGAGGTATTCTACAGCCTCCCAGACTGTGTCGAAGGTCTCTGGCCTTCCCTCCAAAAGCTTCCTCACGTTTTCCCTGACGAACCACACTCCCACTGGGAAGAAGAAACCCGGATACGTCTCCCTCCAAAGGACAACCGTAGCCTGTCTCCTTCTCTTCACCAGGTGTTCCGCAACGGCTAGCCTGGAGGCATAATAACAACCCCCTATCTCAGGATAGGTCTTTCTGCCGCTATAACCCTCGTGGTCTATTTCCACCGCAACCTCTCCTCCCCAATAGTTCCAGGCAGTCCTGGGGAACCACGCTTCACCCCACTCGAAAGACCAGTTACCCGGGATCAGCATAGCCACGAAGAGGTTTCTGAGGTGTTCCCTCACGTAGACCTCCACATTGTCGAGGATGTCGAACTCCTTGAGTTCCTTAACCAACTGGTCAGATAGAGTCTTGTCCACCGCAGTTATGCTCCACCTAGTGGGTACCAACTTCCTATCCACTCCCATCCCACCGACGCTGAGTATCCTGGATATCCTCTCCACGCCCACGCCTGAAGTGTAAAGGAGTCTCATTCCTTCAATGGCCTTCATGTCCTGACTGGAAAAGACCTTTTCCACGACCTTCTCCGGAGGAGGGATGGTTCCCAATCTGAGCTTGTCCAAGGGAGCTGAAGGACCTAGTGGAGGTAGGGTATCATCAATGACGTTCATAGTTTTAGGTGGTTCTTTGAACTTCATTTCCACTTCAACGGGCCTAGGTGATAGAGCCAGTGTCTGAACGTCCCACAGATCCCTAGAGGGATCAGAGGCCTGTTCCACCCTGAAGCTCTGTCCCCCTCTGAACACACTCAGCCTCATGGCCAAGAACTCGTCTAAGCTCATGGAGATCCACAGTTTAGGATCCTCATATCTGGAGGTGTCCCCTCCGAGCGGGGGTGCTGAGGGGTAGACTGCCACCTTGGGGTAATTGAACCTACCAACGAAGACGGAAGGGGGAGACGATCCTGAGAGTTCCTCGTATATCCCAGCCCTCATGTTCAGGATGGACATCTTGACCGTAACTGGACAATAGGTAAGACCGCACAGGTACTTGGTAGCCCTGCACCTCAGACACGTCCCTGGATCAACTTTCACGTGATAAATGTTGACTATGAGAGTATTAAACTATCCGTCCCACCGAAGGTATTACAGAAACTGAAATACGAAGCGTTCAGATCAGACTGATGGGGAGTGGGGCTCAGGCATCGCAAAACTCTCCAGGTTAAAAGAGCGTTTGTGATGGGAGACCTAACTCTCAGATCTCAAAGAGTTTTTAAAGGTGAACGCAAGCAGGAGATCGTTAGATGAGCAATACTATCTATCTCATACTTTTAACTAAGAGTATGAGGACGTTCATATTTGGTCTCATTAGTATATTGATTCCAGTTTACCTAATACATTTAAAATACTCTACATTTTACGTAACTTTAGGTATATTTTTCGTCGTAGCAGGTAATGCCACGTTTAACCTCCTGTTAGCCTTATACGAAGATTCGGTTGGAAGAAAGAAATTTTTAATCATAAATAGCTTACTCATGATAATATCCGCGATAATCTTATTTATATCGTATAATTTTGTATTAATATCTATAGCTCTCTTCATAGGAAATGTTAGTGTAACTGGAACAGAGACTGGCCCGTTCCAATCAATGGAGGTCGGGGTGATCCCCAAGCTCGTCAAAAATCCAGGTAGAATATTAGGGAATATATAATCTACTCGGCTATTCCTCGTCTTCACTGGGCGCCTTCTCTCTACCATTGCTCTCTGACTTCGTTACAAATAATGTTATTATTATAGCTAAATTCGCATATATATTCTATATAATTATGTCAATATTTCTCGTCATAGTCTATAAAAATATAACAAACATTGAGACAGACCACGGTAAAATGAGCACGAAATTGTTAGGCCTCTTGTTATATCCAGATCTAAGAAACCTTTCGGTCCTGTTTGCTCTCGATGCCCTTGGAGGAAGTTTAATTACCCAGTCACTATTGACGCTCTGGTTCTACCTCAAATACCATGTGCCAGTGACGAGTCTGGGTATCTTGTTCGGTATATCCAGCATCGTTACTGCGATCTCGCTAATTATAGCCCCGTTAATAGCAGAAAGAATCGGCAATTTACGTACCATGGTTTTCACTCATATAATATCTAACATATTTTTGATTCTTATACCATTTATGAATTCATTTAACTGGGCAGTTATATTCCTATTTTTGAGGCAAAGTTTCTCCCAAATGGACGTACCCAGTAGACAGGCATTCGTCTCTCAAATTTTTAATGATGAAGAGAGAGTTAAGGTGTTTGCGATAACGAATATTTTCAGAAATGTAAGTAGTTTACCAGGACCTGTATTGGTTGGTTTCATGCTTTCACTTAGGCTACTCTACTTACCATTCCTAGTCAGCGGTATAATCAAATTAGGGTATGATAGCACACTTTATAAGTTATACAAAAATAAAGTTAGGTGAACTACCGGCTAAGGAGCGAAAGGGATGAGTGAACCTCGAGGACTTTAGAGAGGCCCAAGGACTATGAGTTGGATTGATATCAAATTGGCGAGATCTTATGAGGTCCGAGCCCTCAACTGCGTCCCAATTTTATTTGGAGCTTTTAAGTGAGGAATCTGACCTCTCAAACGATCTCTTGAGAATCGTCAGTACCTCTGGCCTTATCATCTCTCTAGGAGGTTCCACTCCCTGAGAGAGCATCCTCCTCACTTGGGTCATGGATATCTTGACCCTTAAATCACCATCGTGATCACAGTTCCTCTCGCTGACCACCCCGTCACATCTCCTACAGTAGAAGGCCTCACCTAGGGCAATAACCTCTATGCCTAAATCGAGTTCCTTTAACGCCTTTTGGGCGCCGTACGGATCATAGTACGAACCGACTCCTGCCATATCCCTTCCTACAACGAAGTGGGTACAACCGAAGTTCTTCCTTATTATCGCCAGGAAAACTGCAGCCTTCGGTCCGGCGTACCTCATGGCAATGTTCAATGTGTCAAACAGAACCTTACGTTTAGGTAAAAACTCGTCTATGAACACCTTATAGGACTCTACTATGACCTCTGGAGGAAAGTCGTCTGTCTTCAGTTCACCCACCACGGGATGAATCAGGACGCCGTCTACGAGTTCCATGGCCGTCCTTATGACATACTCGTGGGCCCTATGCGGAGGGTTCCTAGTTTGGTAACCAGCGACGGTCTTCCATCCAAACTTGGAAATTTCCTCCCTGACCTCCCTAGGTGTCCTATCTCCGGTTATCCTTTTCACCAGTTCGATACTCCCTGAGACTGCGAACTCACTCATCTCCATGGTTTGTCTAACCCCTGGATGTGCAGGATCCAACGTACCGTAAACTCTCTCCGCGAACCTCCTCCTATCTAACCGGAAAGTCTCCTCCACAGTCATCACAGCGAATCCCTCACTTCCATGGGTTAACAGAATCTCCTCGCCCACCTCTACCTCAAGGCCTCTCCAGAGGGGGAGTATGATAGGGATCGTCCATGGGAGACCACTCTCAAGTGTACCTCGCTCCAGTACACTCTCCACCTCCCCGCTGCCCATGAAGCCCTCAAGGGGGGAGAACGCTCCCACCGCGATTTTCTCCGCATCCAAAGCGTATCTCTTAGGGATCTCCACCTTCCTTAATTCCTCTGGCACGTGTTTCCTCACCCTCTCCACTAATCTCCCTCCGTATGGCGAATTCACTTCACTCACCACCGGTGTGAATTCCACATTCCTTGCTCCCCATTTCCCACCACCATCTTCCTGCCCTGGGATGCTCTCCGGGCCTTATCGGCCTGGTGCAAGGTGCACATCCGATACTGGTATATCCCATAGAGTAGAGCTTGTTTACCGGCACATCGTTCTTCCTTATGTAATCCCAGACCATCTCCCACGTCCAATCAGCCAGAGGGTTGACCTTTAAGATGTTTCCGTGTATCCTGTCCACCTCAACCTTACTCACAGTCCTTCTGGTCTCCCATTGATCCCTCCTCAACCCCGTGATCCAAGCCCTAAGATCTTTGAGCGCCCTCCTCAAGGGTTCAACCTTCCTGATGTCACAGCACAGCCTCCTCAAGGAAGGGTCACGGTAGAAAAGATTGACCCCATACTTCTTTACCATCTCCTCCAACCTCGCCGTGTCTGGGAAGTAGACTTCCACCTCCACGCCGTAGAGCTCCCTTACCTTGTCCATGAGTTCGTAGGTCTCCTGAGGTAATCTCCCCGTATCTAAGGTGAACACCCTTATCCTTCCTATCCTGCTGGCCATGTGAAGGATAACCATGTCCTCCGCTTGAAAACTGGAAGCTAGGGCAACCTTCTCCCCAAAGGTCTTCATGGCCCACTCAATAACCCTTTCTGCCGGTTCTCCTTGCAGGGCGTGAACTTCCCAATTGGTCTCCATTTTCATCTCTGCAAAGGAACGTGGCCTATTAAATAAAACTAATTACTTGTGCAAGATTTGCAGTGCAAAAGTTGCACCTATAGGAATTTTTTAAATCGAGGGAGCCCCAAACTTCTCCATGATTTTGAAGGGGAAGCCCGTAACTCCGTCCTTCAGGACCTCACCGGAGGAATGGAGTAGGGAGGAATGGGCGAAGCTGAGAACCAAGGGATTCACTTCTGTGCCTGAGGAAATTAAGGAGGAGTTTAGGAACGACAAGGAAGATCTCTCCTTCGAGGCGGAGACAATAGCCAAATCCTGTGGGATCTATCTGGAGTTCAACAGGGACAGGTTCAGGAGAGATGGGGTGAAGGAGTTCATCTATATGATAAGGATAGTTGTTCCAGGCGGGGGTCCTATAACCGCAAGGCAATGGAAGATCCTTGACGAGATAAGCGATCAATACACGATATCTGATGCCTACACAGGCGAACCAAAGCCATCCCTTAGGCTGACCACGAGACAGGACGTCCAACTACATCACGTGAGGAAGAGAGATCTATTGGATGCCATAAGGGAGATAGCGAAGTCTGGATTCTTCACCCTGAATGGTTGTGGAGATAACGTTAGGAACGTCGTGGCCTGTCCCCTCTCCTCTTTCTCAAAGATATTTAACGCCAACTCGTTGGCTAAGAGCATAGCCTCCTACTTTAGGCTCCCAACAGGGCCCTACCTGGAGATCTTCGAGATAGATCCAGCAGGCATTACGGAGAGAGGGACGGAGAGGTTCAATTACTCTGAGAACCTCCTGAACAGGAAATTCAAGATAGCCGTCTCAGGTTTACACGAATTGAACGGCAAGATCTTGAGGGATAACTGTGTCGAAGTGAGGACGAACGACATAGGGATAGTTCCGGTTGATGGGAGGAAGTTTCAGATCTACGTGGGGGGAGGACAGGGTGAGAAGCAGGGAATTTCCACCTTCTCCTGTCTCGGAAGACCCTTAGGTATCTTCAGCGAGGAGGAGTTGATGAGGGCACTCCACGCCCTGGTGGAGGTTCAACAGGAGTGGGGAGACAGGAAGAACAGACAATGGGCCAGGATGAAGTACCTGGTTCATAGCCTAGGGATAGGCTGGTTTCAGGAACAACTGAAGGTTAGGGGAATCAGTTTTGAACCTCCAGACGAGGAACTAGACGTAGGTCCGAGGATGCTTCACCTGGGCAGGATAGAGATGGGGATCGAGGGCTACGGTCTGTTTATCGAGAACGGTAGGGTCATAGACAGGGAGGGAATGATGTATAAGACCATGTTGAGGGATCTGGCTGACTCTTATCCCGGCGTGAAGTTCTTCATAACCCCAAATCAACACCTGTTGATCACTGACGTGGACGACGTCAAAGAATTGGAGAGGTTTATGAGAAATTACCTTAAGAGAACTCCGTCGAAACTCAGGACTATGTCCATCGCCTGTGTAGGCTTCCCGACTTGTAAGCTCTCGTTCACCGAATCGGAGAGATTCCTTCCGAACCTAATGAGCAAGCTAGAGCAAGAGTGGGGGGATATGGAGGAGACTATCGGTGTCTCGGGATGCCTGGCCCAATGTTCTAGACCCGGAACCAAGACCATAGGCTGGATAGGTACTGGATATAACCTTTACATGTTGAAGATAGGAGGTGACGCTGAGGGTAGAAATCAAGGGGGACCGCTCGTTGACCCAGAAACAGGAGAGACTTATCTGACGCACGTACCCGGTGAGAGAGTGGCAGATGTAACTCAGGCCCTCTTCCAGCTATATAGGGATCTCGCTCCCCCAGAACTGAGGAGGCCTGGAGGAATGGGACCCTTCTTAAGGTCTTTGGGAAACAAAAGGATCATAGAGTACCTCAAGGCGGATCCTAGGACCAGGGACCTCATGAGGTCAACAATCAAGGCTGAGGTGAAGACATGAAGGTACACGTAGTGGGAGCGGGTCCTGGAGATCCGGAACTCATCACAGTCAAGGGATTGAGGTTGATCGCCGAGGCAGACATAGTGGTGTTGGACAGGCTAGTTCCCAAGGAGCTGGGCGGAGAGAAATCCGTGCCTATATCTTCTCTTCAGGATCCAGTGCGGTTCATGGCGGTGAACGCAAGGGAGGGTAGAAAGGTGGTCTGGCTCAAGAACGGTGACCCCTCTGTTTTTGGTAGGCTCCTGGAGGTATGTGCTGAACTCTCCCAGTGGGGCGTACAGTGTGAGGTAGTACCCGGGGTTTCCAGCGCAATAGCTGTTCCGGAACTCTTTGGAATTCCTTTGACCCTCCCAGGAGTGCATAGCTTCACTGTCCTTACGGCAGTTAAAAGAGGTAGGGAGGCATTATCCTCAAAGGAAATTCCAAGATGTGGCACACTGGTAATATTGATGGGGCTAGGAGTGATAGGACATCTCAAGAGGGAGTTACTGAAGGTGAGAGATCCAGATGAGGGAGTGGCAGTGCTATCCTGGTCCGGGGAGTCCAGAATGGAGGCCGTGGGAAACCTTAGGGATTTAGACAGACTATCCTCCGGCTTCAAGCCTCCAGCGGTGATAGTTGTAGGCGAGGGGGTAAAAAAGAGAGTTCCCTTTGCAGTAGAGGAACCCTCCTTGAACGAGAGATCATGTTTGAGGGCAAATAGCGTGATGGGAGATTAAGATTAAAATTTAAAACGTTGTGAAAGTTGTGATATTTATGGTCTCAAAAAAGAAGATAGAAGATCTTCCTTGTTCAGCCAAATTGGTATTCAAGGTATTGAAGATGAAGGGGAGGGCAACGTTTCAGGAGCTCAAGGAGGAAACATATATGCCAGATAGGACGTTGAGGGAGGCCCTCAAGATACTCAGGGATGAATCCCTTTTGGTAGTACAGCCTTGCCTCGGAGACACAAGGTCAAGAGTTTACGCCCTCAACGAAGAGGTATGTCTAAGTCTGATCGACGACTTAAAATCCAACAGGAGGAGGTGATCTCCCAGGGAGATAAGGGATCATCCCTTCTCCACCGTAAATGGCGATGTTTTCCGTAATCTCTCCAATGGCAAATTCGGTGTAATTATGGGACGTGTAATTGGTTCTTTAACCCTTCGCCACCCTTGCGATCCCTTAGCGCTTTTTAAAATGTATTACTTACGCGCAACAAAGATAACATGAGTTCATCGGATTCCAAAGCCCATAACAACCTAACCTTTTCACGGAGGGTAAGATAAGGCCAATGAGGACTAGGGACTGTCTGCAGTCACAGTTCTCACTCGAGGAGGGTTTATATTCAGCCACGCGAATTCTATATTGTGAAAAGGTATTTCCTGCCTTTCTGGCTCATTTTTGGTTTGAATTCGCTACTCTCCATTTATTCGGGGAGCGCCACAATGATCTCTGAAACCGTTCACTCCCTCTTGGACGCACTCGTGATCACGTTTTCGATGTACGCCATGAAACTGGTAAACGTTAAGGACTCCAGGTTCACTTATGGCCTTCATAGGTTAGAAATCGTCAGCTCTCTAGCTAACGTAGCTACCGTTGTCGTGGGAAGCATCATTGTCTCGTTGATATCGCTGTTATATTTGATCGAGGGGATGAGAGATCAGCCGGTGATATTGACTTTTGCCTCAGTCATTGCCTTCTCCCTATCCTTATTGCCTTTGAGTAAGAGAGATGAAACAACTAGATCGGGGGTTTGGCTACACGCCGTTCAGGACAGTCTTGCCTACCTTATTGGTATCCTGACGGGCGTCATCATAATTGCAACCGGTTGGTACTTTATAGATCCCGTGAGTTCCCTAGTTATAGTGTCTATAATGGTCCTAACATCAATCAAGAGCATGAAGGGCTCACTTTATGTCATAATGGAGGGCTCCCCACTTGACATCGAGGAAATGGAGAGTGAACTCAGGAAGGAGATTCCTGGAATTCATCACATACATGTGTGGGACATCTGTAATCATCTCAGGGTAGCTACTCTTCACGTGGAGGAACAATCTAATGTGACGTTGAAAGAACTAGACGAAAAGAGGGTTAAGATCGAGAAATTACTGGGAGAAAGGTTCAACATAAACCATGTCACTATACAATTTGAAAGTGAGGCCGAAAGAAGTTGATGTGGATCCCTAGACTCAATAGTTCTCACTACCAGATCGGTGAGAATAGCACTGTGGAGTCGATGAGTAAGTGAGGTGGAGGGAGGGACTAACGAAACTCCACATTTCGTGACAGGGAGTCCATACTCCCTAACCTAGGCGTGGGGAGCCGGACAAGGGGGAATGAGGACGAAAGGTTGACCACAAATTATGAAACCTCAATGAAAGTCCGACCCCTTAAAGTCGAGCAGAAATCTAATATCTGCTCCACTATATCTTAACGGACTCCAGGACCTTCTTAAATTCCTCGCTGACCTTATTTCCCCACCTGTCTACGAAGATTAGCTCGTCCACTGGCAACCTCCTATTCCACCCCTTTTCCTCTAGCTCAGGCATGTCGGGAAAACGGGTCACATAGCCTAGACAGAGGTATGCTACCAACTTCACTTCAGGAGGTATTTCCAAAATTGCCTTCACTCTATCCTTATCCATGAAACTCACCCAGCCCACCCCTACGCCTTCAGCTCTAGCAGCTAACCATATGTTACCCACCGCTAAGACCGCACTATATTCACACGTTTCAGGCATGGTATGTCTGCCCAGAACGTTGGGACCAAACCTCGATGGATCACAGGTGACCGCAAGATTCAGTGGTGTGTCCAAGATTCCCTCAATCTTTATCTTGTCAAAGAGCTCCCTTCTCCCTTCTTCTAGTCTCCTCGCAAACTCTTCCCTCTGTCGCGTCACCTCCTCTAGCACTCTCCTCCTTTTTTCAACGTCCTTTATTATAATGAAGTTCCAGGGTTGCGAAAACCCAACTGAGGGAGCCAAGTGACCCGCCTTCAGGATCTTGGCTAACACTTCATCTGGGATGGGGTCACTCCTGAAGGTACTCCTTACGTCTCTTCTTCTCTTTATCGCTTCGTATACATCCATGTGGATAGGTTATCCAAAGGGTTATATTTTAACATTGCGACGAGAAACCTTTCTAGAGTGCCCAATCACAGCTTGGTTTCCTCCCCCACCCTTACGGTAGACCCAAAATCATATTATGAAAAATAATTCTGGCAGTATAATATCGACTCATAGCGAATAACAGGATTTATAAGAGTATTAAGAATTCAGTTGTAGAAAGGTTTAAGGTGAGGGAGATGTGGTATTACCGTGTGGGAGATCAAGGTGATAATACACCATCTCCCTCACCAAAATAACGTACAACAAATAGGATATAAATTACTTTCCATGTTCTCCTTCAAGGGAAAGAGAGGGGAAGAGGTGGCGAGAACCCTCATCTCAGCCTGTCTGTGGAACGATTCGGTGGAAAGTAAGTCGAGGGCGTATGGCGTGTCCCCACAGACCGTAAGGAATTACGTGGAGGAGCAGGGGGTGGAAGTGGTTGAGAAACTCTTGGAACAAGTGAGGAAGATATCCTTGGAGGTACTGAAGGGAGTAAGGGAGATAGACCTCTCAATAGACTGGACAACCAAGACCTGGTACGGGAAAACGGTGGGAGGGCTCGGGAGTTCGGAGGAGGGGAGCTCTTGGAACTACGCAACTGCGACGACTAAGTTTGACGGGAAAGTGCTCCTACTGGCCTTCGTCACACTAGTCAAGGGGATGACCAAGGATGAGGTCGTGAAGGCCCTCGTGGAGCAAGTCGTCGCCATGGGGTTCAAGATAAGGTTGATGACTCTCGACGCTGGTTTCTACGCGATTGACGTGCTCAACTTCGTTTCGCAGTTCAAGTACGTAATCGGAGTTCCTGTTGGGGACGTGAAGGTCTACGAGGAGTTCGACGGCGAGTACGAGACTAACAGTAAGAGGCACAGGAGGGACGAGCAGGTCGAGTTCAGGCTTTTGGTCTACGGTAGGGAGAAGGGGAAGAGGAAGAAGGTTGTTTACTTCGCTAGGGCTACGAACCTCGACCTACCGAAGGGGGAGGTGTTGAAGTTGTACAACAAGGTGAGGGGTCCCATAGAGACCTCTTACCGGAACATCAAGGCTTTTCTCCCATTCACCAGTTCCACCAAGTTCGTCTTCCGCACGTTGATCTTCGTGCTGGCAATCGTACTCTACTCCCTGTACACCGTGTTCAAGGGGGAGGTGAGGAGGGAGCAGTTCAGGTTACTCCTAATACTCTTGTTTTCCGATGATTTATTCTATCTAAAAGATTTTCTACTTAAATCAATAGAACCGCTTATTAATAATATATATTTATTTTCAAGGAGGTGATTTTGGGTCTACCGTTAGGAGGAGATTCCCGTAGAGTGAGCCATCATGTGGTTTACTACCTTATCATCTCATCACTTGTCAGTTAGTGGGTGATTTCACGCCCACTTCATTCATCCACCTTTAGATCACTGGTCATCGTCAGTTCGCAACCCAAGGACCATCCCATTCTTTAAATGTCGCCTTCTCACCTCGGTTGACGTTAGCTTATCTAGTTCTCCCCTCGTTCCCTTACAACCCTTCTCCTTTTGATATGCCTTTACATGGGTCCAGAACTTCCTGTTAGAGTTCCGGTGGGATTGAGACGAAGTCTGACCTCCTCCACCCCCATGAGGGCGAGGATTCCCCGTTAAGGGTTACACCCCTTTACGGATGCTACTCGGTTGTGGTCAACCATGAAGGAGACGAGCTTCTTTGTTATTGAAACCGCCACATTGATGGATTTCCTGAGGACATTCAGGGCACCGTTCAGGTCGCTGTGCAGTCAGTGTCCCGGGGCAGTGGACTGCTCCTCTTGGTTTCCTTTGAACTTCTACGCCATGACTAGCACGGTGCTTGGAGGTGTTGTACTCGACGACCTCGAACATCTTCATGCGTACTCCTGGGCGTCTCATAGTTCAGCTCTTTGAACAGCTTGGCCGAGAGGTCCGCGAGCCTCCTGACTCTCCTTTCCTGAAGACCTTGCTAAGAGACGTACAACGTTAGTCCTCCTGTTCTAGTACTCGACCTCGTAGACGTCCTTCACAGACGTTGCGGGAGAGGTCGGCTCCACCTCCTCATCTCACGAAGTTGAGCTGAGGAAGGCATCTCGAGAGGAAGAGAGCCCTTCGAAGCTTAAAACCTTACAAAGGGGAGCAATCCGTCCCCACCTCAGGGAGGCGAGGCTTTCCTTCCTTTGAACCTCCTCTTCTATAATGTCTACACAATCGCCAATAGGAATTAATCATAATCTATGTTAGTTTAAACATTTTTTATTACATTAAGTTTATAGGGGCGATTCAGGGCTCCTTTGCGATTTCTATTTGTTTCTATAGAATGAAAGTGACTTAATTGATCCTACATCAGTAACACTAAAAAGGGGACGAGCGCTAGGTCATACCATGAGACACTCATTCAATCACGTGGTTACCTCGCTCGTCCCCGAGTTACTTGGGAAGGACGCGCCATTAAATGAAACGGTGGCTGAGATCGAGAGGAGGGTCCTGGAGGAGAGGAGGACCTCCCCCAGGTACGTCAGGGGGAAGGAGGTGAGGAGGAGGGGTTACGCCAGGTACAGGTTCTTGAAGGGGTTCAAGGTCTCCCTCCGGGGGTCGTGTACGGGCTGGAGTGGGTCACGGTGAGCTTACCCGTGCTGTACAGGGGAGGGGAGAGGGTGAGGACGAGGG
>NZ_JH597761.1:422028-453232 GCF_000243315.1 Metallosphaera yellowstonensis MK1
CCGAGTCCGTCCCCACCCGTGGCTCCCGTGGTAGTTCCGATAGTCGGCTTACACGCGAAACCTTCGCCGAGTCCGTCCCCACCCGTGGCTCCCCCCCTCCTACCTCCTCGCCCCCAGGGAGGCCCCTCCTCAGGTCAAACAACCTGGCCGAGTCCTTCAACTCCCTCCTGGAGAGTTCGGGAAGTGCCACTCCCCCTGGAGGACCGCCCGGGCCATAGCCCTCAACTACAACCTCTCGACCTATCATCTCATCATTGTAATAATATTACAAGAACCCTTATTTCTTCGTGATATGATCAAATATATTCAGTAATTCCTTCATTGAATAAGTCTAAACCGAGAGATATATTACAATTTGCAAAGGAGCCCTGAATCACCCGTTTATAGCCTAGCTCCACTGAAGTACTTCTATGGTTAAGTTAATGCCAATAATTATTCTCATAGTATCTTTAATTGTCGGCAGTGTCCTGGCGGCATACTATCTCGGCGCAGTCGCCTTTCCCAACTATCAATATAATCTGGGTGAATATCACGGAGGTTACGGTATGGGAATGATGGGAAACGGCATCCAACAACCTCGTAATAAGATCGCGGGTTTGAGCCTAAATGAGGCCGTGAAGATGATCGAGGCTTCACTACCGAACGCTAGGGAGTTCCCCAATAATACTATAGTTTCCAACTCTACTTACGTGAACCTAGTTGTGTTCACCATGGGAGCAGGGAGGGCCGAGAATCTCACTGGTCATGAACCCCCATATTATGCGCGGGGAGACGTTTTCGTAATAGGGGAGCTCATAGACCCGACCGTTGTACTACCCGCAGGGGCTGAAGTCCACGTGACAGTTATAAACCTTGATGACAACATGTATCACAACTTCGTAATGGTCACAACACCCCCACCATACCCCTACAACGTCATGATGAACACGATGATGGGAGGAGGGATCTCCATGATGCCCCTACTTCCTCCTGCCCATTACTTCACGAGTCCTGAAGTCTATGAGGGTCAGGCTTATTCCTTTCAGTACGATGTATCCTCGCTTCCTGAGGGTCAATACTGGTACCTATGCACTTATCCAGGCCATGCCCAGATTGGAATGTACGGTGAGTTGGTGGTGGAATAATGGAAACATACCAGGTATTAGGATTAGTCGGGTCCCTTCTTCAGGTCGTGGCTATCATCATTCCTTTGACGTTCGCCCCCTACGGTATGTATGGAGGGACCGGATATCCCATGATGGGTATGATGGGAGGATACTACGGACACCCACTGGTCTTCCCAATTCTCTTCATAGGTATACCGGCCATATTACTTGGTCTCGTAGGCTCCCTAGTTCAAGACAGGACAGCTGCTGGAATATTGCTCATATTGGCGGGAGTGTTATCCATTCCCATTCTCTTTGGGTTCTTCGGAATATCTTTGGTATTGCTCATATTGGCGGGAGTGTTGGCACTCTCTAAGAGATAGAGGGATAATTTAGAGATTCTGAGCAAAATCGCTTCTTATATTAATCCTGTAATTTGATGAATTTCACGGAAATTTTAACGTCGTACGACTCACTCTTATTACTTAAGACGAAGCTAGAGAATTTGAAATGGATACCTAAAAGTCCAGAGAAGAGGTACGACTTTCCAGGAGTCCAGAAGACCTTAACCTCCAGCATGACCCACTTGTGGCTATAAGAGGTGAGGTACTGGTTACATTGTGGAACTGTTCAATTTCCCAGACGTTAAGTCCAGTGAGTTTTCTTAAATTCAAAATCCTGTCTGATTAAAAGTAGGTTTCACGTTGTCCCCAATAAAATCGATGTGGTCCATAGAGCAGATTCTGGCACCACTTACTATAGCTTTCCGGTTGCCTGAAGGTAGTAGGTCCTAATCAGTTCAGCGTGACTCCATACCAACGGCGAGACTGAGGGATATTGTCCTCCAGGAGAGACTTGTTCTGGTATCACCCCAGTGGGAAACATCTTGGACACTACCCAATCGAGGTACCCTTTGGCCCTCTCCTTATTCCCCTCTAGGCTGTACTGCTGAGCTAACCACAGGGTGGTTATGAACCACGCATTAGGTTGGCTGTCGGTCCTCAAGTACATATCGTTCTCGTACCTGGCTATTCCTCCCCCTACAGAGAGCCTCTCCTCTACCACACTCCTATTACTAATAACTCTAGGATCCTTGGGATCGAAGACGCCCAATATGGAAGCGAACAGACTACTTGCGTCCACCGTCTTATCCACGCTTCCGTCTTCGTATATGGTCCTGGCGAAGTGATCGTTCACGTAAAATTTGGACAGTCCCTCCTTGACCTCGTTTGCTGAACTCATGTATTTATCCCTTAGATTCTCCTCTCCGAAGAACTCGGCAAACTTAGCTGCTGAGACCAACCCTATATAGACTGTCAACGAGGTGAAGAAATGCGTCCCCAACCTCTCCTCCCATAGATCATAGGAGGGTAGGGGCAATCCTGTCCCCTCGTCTCTATACGTCACGAGGAAGTCGGCTGCCCTCTTTATGGACGGAGCGTAGAATCCCTTTATGAAGTCGACGTCTTTGAACTTGGAGAAGTGATGCCATGCAGTGTAGAGCATGAGGGCAGTCTCGTCTTCCTGGATAGATATGGTCTTGGTACTCCACGGGTGCCACGTAGAGCCCCAGTGACCATCACAGGTATACTTCTGAAACAGGCATCCGTTGAAGAGGAGTGGCTTAGTGAAGTTGAAGAGGTTCCTAACAGGTTCCTGGTAACCCAATAAAGTTAACGCTATGGCTGCAAAGGCGGAGTCCCTGTGCCACACGTAATTGTAGGTGTCCTTATTGAATCTCATGATGTCTGTATCTAGCGCAGCCGGTATAGCTCCGTTGTTTTGCCAGTGGGCCATAATAATGAGGGCACTCCTCTTGACGACCTCGTCGTAATCGGAGGCCTTCACGAGCCATGCCTTCCAGAAGTTGTCAGTTCTCCTTATCAACTCCCTGGGCGTCTTCCTATTGACATAGGAGTTCCTGTTAAGCACGTCGTTGTAGCTGCTCCCGCATACCAACCAACAATGGAAAACTGAGGAACTGTTGAGCCTCACCCCCGCCACCGAGTCCACAGAGCCTTGAGCTATGGGATTCCCGGAGAGCTCCCCGTCCTCTGCATCCTTCCATGTGCCCACGAATCTTCCCATCTCCTTGTACCCTGTAGCGTACTGATAGAACGGAACGTCACACTTGAACATGAACCACTTGTCCCTCTTGTAATGCATCATGGATGCGGTCAGCGGGTCGAAGAGTGCCGTATCTCCCACATCGTTTCCGTTGACGTGAAAGTCCCAGTGGAAGAAGATTCTGACGTCTTTATTACCTACGTTCGTGAGTGCGATCTCCCTAGCTAAGACCTCGTACGCCATGTCGACCGTGTCAGTGATCTTGACCTTAATGCCCTGAAACTCGACCTCCGCCCAGGAGGAGAGGGAGTCCCTCACATAATTCGTCTTGACGTCGAGGTTATCGAACCAACTGAACTTTCCATCGACCCAGAGGCCAGTCCTCCCCTGGTGTAGGTGGTTGTCCACCGCCAAAGGATAGTACAACTCCCTCAAGACGAAGTGGGAATCGTATAATACCGTAAGCTTACCGTTTCCAGAGATCACGTATCTTGTCATAAGTTATATTATGTGCAGACAAACTCTTGAACATTTTGCATGTACGGGAGTGAATTCAGATAGAGATGTTTGGCGACAATCTTTACCAATTTTTATCGGGGTCAGGGTGTAGGATAAACAACCTCTATTTGCATGTCCCTGGCCATCGCCTTCACTCTTTCTGGATATCTGTCGTGTATGAACGGAGTTATCAGGTAAACCAGGTTAACTTTGACGTTCTTGACCTTCTCGTATAGCTCCCTCTTCTTCCTTATTACCGGTAGGTCTCCCCTCTTCAAGGATGAAGTTATCTCTATCAGTGTAACCACGCCGTCCCTAATCACCACGTCATATTCAACATCCGAGGGCTCACCGTAGACATAACCTTCCTTATCGTAGAGGACTTCCCTGGAGACCTTCCAACCCGCGTCCTTTAGAAGTTCCCTAACTCCTTCTCTAAATGCGTCTTCATTCATGATACCCCATCTTGCACCGAGGCCGGTGATCGTAATGTCGAGCTTCCTGATGTCGTCCTTTGTGGCCATGACTTTCCTGATGTCGTCGAGCTCCTGCTTCGTGGCAAGACTCTTCAGGTCGTCCTTTGTGGCCATGACTTTCCTGATGTCGTCGAGCTCCTGCTTCGTGGCAAGACTCTTCAGGTCGTCCTTTGTGGCCATGACTTTCCTGATGTCGTCGAGCTCCTGACGAACTCTTTTTACGTCTTCCTTTGTGGCCAAGTCTCTTTTAAGTTCCTCAATGTCCTGCTTAGTCGCTAGATTCTGCCATGGGGTAAGTTTTGATAATGCCTGATAAATTATTTCAGGTTTAGCGGTCAGAACGTCAACTAAGATCGAAGGATTATTAAGCAGAACTTTCTTGATTTCTTCCTCGAGACTCACATGCCTGAAGTTGTATTTTAATGATTTAAGATTTGGCTTTCAAGAGATTACTTCCCAACGAGTTATCTAACATATAATCATCTTATTCAGAGGGACGTCTCCCCTCGGAATGAGTTAGAGTTTCCCTCCCTGATGCATGTTTCCCTTTATGGATCCAGATTAGTAGTTATTAGATTTCCCTTGATAACAGAACGTCAGTTAAGGGAAAGTCAAATAACTACTACCAGATCTTGTGTTTACCCATGGCGTAACTTCTCCTTACTTTTAATCACTTTTAATTCCGCCACGGGTAAACGCAAATCTCCTTATCCTGACTATTTCTCTTTATTTGTTTTAAATTGTTAATTTATCTTTCTTGATCTTTCAACCTCGCACTGTTGAATTTTTCTGTTTAACAGCGGTTTTGGGACCTACCTCTAATATGGCCCTGTAATCAAGGTGAAATCCAATAACCACCGTGATCTGAACAGAAACAGATTTGCAATCATGATCTTCGATATCTGTGATTCGACGCGTAGAGAACGATTCCTGAACTAGATTTTCCCTTACTTATCATGTCATTGTTACGATACCGTTTGCACAGTGGGCTGCAACTCGATCTGCGACGGGGTTTGGGTCTCATTAAATTTCATGAATTTGTATCCAATCCTCAGCCCTTGGGCTTCACCGGAGTCGCGGGGAAACCCGTTACCCCTCCGCCCGTTAGCAGGGTTATGACTTTCGAAATCTCGTTGTTTAGTATCATCCTCAATAACTTTAGGAACCCCTTCCTCTTCACGTTCAACCCAGATCCCACGTCAGTGATGACTTGGTCGTAGTCCTTAACGTTCTCCTCGAGGTACTTCACTTAGTTTACTAAATCATGCTTTTGTGTGTTTGACACTCTAGCGTATAATACCACTTTCCTCCTCACAATTCCCATCAACTTTTCCACGTCCTCCCTGAACCTCCACTTCCCGCTCTAGAGGATGACGGGTTTAATATAACCCTTCTTTACGTATTCTCTCAGTGTTGCATAGGATATTCCTAAGCGTTGGCGGACTTCTTTAGGTCTTAGCATTGTATAGAAATTTACGTTGAAATAATATAAACTTTACGGTTTATCGGAAACTGTTGGCAACGACAAGAACTGATCCACAGAGCGTGACATCAATTTAGCAGTTGTTAGATTTCGCCCCGATTCCAGGACTATACCCAGGGAAAACCCCATAACTGCTTATACATTAATGTTTTAGTCTTCATTTCCAGGTAATTGCGTGGCTGTAGAATGACGATGCTCAGGAAAGACACGCCATCCCTCCCAGACTCCTCCTTCAACCCGATCTATGCCTATGGGAAACAGGACAAGTCCGGGCACATCCACGTATCTGCGGAGCCTTCCTCCCAGAAGCCGGTGTCGTACTCAGGGGCTACGGACGAGGAATTACGTAATGTTTACAACGACATTCCGAAGTTTTATGATAGGGCTAACGCCCTGATATCCTTCTTCCAGGACGTGAAGTGGAGAGTGGAGCTGATAAAGGCAACGGTGAGGTATGCGGAAAAGTTCAACATAGTCCTGGATGTGGCTAGCGGGAAGGGCGAGCTTTCACTGCTCATTAAGAGGATCCTTCCAGTCCAACTGGTCATGATGGACTACGCAGAGAACATGCTCTACCAGGCCATGGTGGATGGAGACAGGATATTGGCTTCGTTCTACAACATGCCTTTCAGGGGAGACGCCTTCGACGCAGTGATGAGTAGCTTTGCCCTCCACGCGGCCGACGAGATTGAGGAGGTCATAAAGGAGATGGTCAGAGTCTCCAAGGACGTCATAGGGGTCATAGCCATGGGAAAGTCCGATAACTCATTGTTTAGAGCTTATGTAGGTTTCTACTTAGCCCACATCCAACCTTGGCTGGCATCACTGGTTGGCGCGAAGGTCCAAGATTATAGATATATCTATTACATTTATAGGAGGATACCCACAAATTCACAGGTCAGGAGAATGTTCGAGAGAAACTTGGAACTTAAAGAGTTCAGGGTTAAGACATTGGGTTCGGTCTATATAGCTGTGGGGAAGAAGCGAAAGGGTCGCTAGCAGAGAGACCCTAAGGTTCATGTTTACCCGTGGCGTAACTTACCTTCTTTAATCACTTCTAATTCCGCCATGGGCACCCCTCTTAAGGGGCGAGACTTTCGGTCTTTTGTAAACATGACGTAGGGAGATCCTTCCAGTCCAGTCCCATCAACCTCAATCGAAGCAGGGAGAAGCGTCATCAGCTTCACTTAAGATCGAAATGGGGCATTTAAACACGGTAGGCTATCCATCTCCGCCAGCTGAGTTTTCTCCTTCATCAATAGACCGCGAGAGAAGGTAGAACCTCGTGAACCTTCTCTAAGGGTCGCACATAACTCTAAATCCTCCTTACTACCACACTTACGAATATTTTCGTACATCCTCATATTACCTTTAACGGAGCGGAACACTTTAGGACGTTTCGGTACATGTTATTTATAACTATGATTTTCGATGGTATCTTGGTGTTGAAAATGGTCCTATTCATAGATCAACTGGACATATGGTTGATGACGCTTGGAGTGACCATGTTCGTCTCAGCGTTTACGGTGTACGTGAACACTGTTAGAACCGTGAAGGCAGACCTGGCTAAGGTCTCCCCAGTACGTACCATGATGGCTCCCACTGGCGGTAATGCCCCTGATGTCCAGGCGGAGATGCAAGAAAAGGTGAACGAGATCAACAGGATGTTGAGTCCGTTTTACATCTTCATCGGAGTCTACGCCTTGGTCAGCGGACTTTGGGCCTCCTTCACGTGGCCACTACCCGGACCTTATAACATAGTGTTCTCCGACGCGTGGCCCATATTTGGGCTCGCTAGCCTCATGGTGGGACTAGCCTCCTACGCAAGGATGGACTTAAAGTACGTCACCATACCCCTGGCCTTACTAGGAATCATCGTTGCAGTTTACGGTGCTGATATAGGCTCCTTCGGCCTCACCCTTGAGCCAGCAGCTGCGGTAGCACTTTATCTGAGCATAGCCATTGCATTGTGGTTCTCTCCCATAGCCTTCAACTTCAGGGGAAGCGTGGGTAGGGTGGCTGGCATGTTGTCCCTGATCTTCCTGGTCACAGCGGGGATACTCGCGTTTTACATAGGTGGAGCTGCTGCCTTCGAGCACACAGCAGGTTGGGCCAAGTGGGTACCCTTCTACGGTTAAATTATTTTTAATTACATCTTGGGCCAAGTGGGTACCCTTCTACGGTTAAATTATTTTTAATTACATCTAAACCGTGTTTACCCGTGGCGTAACTTACCTTCTTTAATTACTTCTAATTCCACCACGGGCACCCCTCTTAAGGGATTATATAGTTGCATGTTAACGAAATATGCTATGCATAATTGTTGCACGTTAGCATAATTGCACGTATACCGTCTTTATAAAATATTCCGCTAACGCGTATATGAAAACGTCATCTCTTGCGTTTGATAATGCCGTATAATATGCCTTCCTTTACAATCCCTTCCTTACCTCTGCTATGTGGAATACAGTGAAATCAGTAATCCGCTTTTGCTTAACCTTTATAATCAACTCTTTAACTCTCTCTTTTAATAATGAGGAATTCTTTCTATCTTTATTTCTTCCAAGTACGTAACCAGTTATATCAATTCCATCAAAATCATAGCGTAAAGCCTCTTCAAGTTCATGTCTTGTTGAAACACCCAAATACCACTTCCTTCCTTTTACTGCTCTAAGAAAATCGTTAAGTGTGTAAGACCTATAGCGGGAATCTGAGGCATAACCATAATAGACCTTAAAGCCCAAACTCTTCAACTCTTCAACTATTACCATGTCGTTTTCTAAGGAGTGAATGGGAACTACAAACTCAATCGAATTTAAAGGCGATAAATTCACACGGGCTTTATGCGGTAAAACGTAATCGGGATATACTGCTATCCTAACTTCATTCCTCTTAACTTGTAGTTTCCTCAAATAACCTATGTAAGCCAACTTACTCGTTAAAAGGTCTCCCTTAGCGTCATAAAAAAGAGGGTAAGGATAAAGGGGGTTACAGACATACTCACTCATATACTTCCACACGAAATACGACAAAGGACTTTTACCAATCCCTATTATCATGTTTCCTCACGTCAAATCGAGAATTAGGTTATCCGTCACGTAATCTGGTATATCAAGTTGATTAAATACTCCTACAAAATGCCAATAGGGGATTTTAACTTCCTTCTTCTTTGGAAGTAAGGAAGGAGAATAAGAATTAAAGCGTTTCCCAAAGAGCCAATAACCGAAAATCTTAGCCTGGTCTTTCTCCTCAACATTTCCTCCTTGGGCTATTGCGTAAGCCATCTTTGTGACGTATTTTAACACGTATTGCTTTGGGGAAAGGACTTTCCTATAACATGCCCCAGAACTATACTCTATCACTGAATCCTTTGGCGGTTTATTTTTCCACTTCCCGTTCTTTATCCTATGAATCTCATTAATCGGTCCTTGTATCTTCTCCTTTCTCTTATACTCCAGGTAAGCCTGGTGTAAATTCATATGAAGTACTGAGTCAAACCTAACTAGAATCTTCTGTAACCACATGTCAAGTAACGCCGTAAATACATATTTAGTAATAAGCGTCTTTTTCGCGTTTGATAAGGGAATATTGTACTTCTGGGAATAGTAAGAGAGAGCGTCTTCCTTCTTCCTTCCGTACTTCATATTCCAATCTATCAAGTAGGGAATCCCAAATATGAGTATGTGAAGGTGAAGGGTATAGTCAGTGTGATACTCATAAGCCGTGAAGACCTTAATGTCTTCTTTTTTCCACATCTTCCTTATCCATGCCATCATGTTTGCCTTAAGCTGAGTTAGTATAGAGTCTTGTAAGGGAATAAAGCCGATAATTTTTCCATTTTGCTTTATTGGATATACTAAGGGGAATATGTGAGGTATTGTAAGCGTAATCATGATCGCGTTCTTGTACTTCTTAAATGCGTTATCTAACGCCGTACTACTCTTAATTAAGTTCATAAACGCCTTCTTTTTATCGTTAAACCTAGTCCTAACGTTCATGATCATAAACTCCTCATCATCATTCATGAAAACCATCACACTACGATCCCACTCCTTTACGTTCTCCTTGTATAGAAAAGCGATATCTGAATGCTCTCTAGTGCCAGGGCGAATGGAGACTTTATGCTGAGCTGTAAGTAGTCCTTTCTGTCTGAAAGCGTTAGCCAGGGTAATTACTCTTAGCCCTTTTTTCCGTAGTTCTTGTAATTTTTGTTTGTGATTTGCGGAATTTCCTAAAGTTTTGGAATTGCGATTATTTAAACTCTCGAGTCAAAGCCATCGTTAAGCCTAAAATTTTTACTAGAAGGTGAAAGGAAACTTTTAAGGAGTTTCTTTAGCTTATAGGAGACCGGATAAGTGCTTAAGCGTTCTACTATGCCTTGCTCTGTTAGTATCTTTAAACGCTTTTCAAGGACTTTCCGGGCTGATTGTGGTTTAATGTTTCTCTCTCTAGCATACTCCATACTCATAATAGTAAGTGGAACTGCATCTTCCCTTTTCAGACGTGAAATAATCCAAGAATCAACAGAAGAAGGAGAGGAAAAAGAGTACATACCTTAACCCGGTCTCTCTAAAAGTATCGTAACCTCTCTGTAAACGTACTTTTCCCAATATACTGCTAAGTTACTTGGTAAGGTTATTATGTAGTGTTTGTTATGCCTAGTAGGTCTCTTTAAGCCTATTGGAATTTCTTGGTCATCTAAGATGACGGTAACTAACCATTCTTTATCCTTAACAAGAGCCTCAAACTTCTTTGGAACGTAAACGTAGTACTGAACGTAGTTATAGGGCTTTCCCTTAACTGTAGTCCTCTTATCCGTCCTCTGTAACGTCACTCCAGGTATTAGGAGTTGAGTTATTTCACGCATAGGACAATGACCTCACGCCTTAGTATTCTCCTCAATCCCTCAGCGTTCCTTACCTTGTGTGAATGCTTAGGAGTGAGAAGTAACGCGTTATTCCCTTTGAATAGGATCGTTAGGAGTTCCTTCCCTCTCTGCGTGATCGTTATTCCATAATCCTCTATCTCTAAGGTGAGGTTTGCCCCATACTCTACGTAGTATAAGTGAAGTTCTGGTGTTGTATCAGCCTTTACGTGATCTATTACATATTCCGCGATCTTCTTAGGAATCTCGATATCGTTAAGGTAGGCATTATCGCCGCCTATCGTTATGTGAATGCCGTTTATGGTTAGGCTCTTGTAATCCCCATTTGTTACCTTAGCCTTAACTTGCGTCTTTACCTTCATTAACGCTCACCTTATGAGGGCAAACCTTAGCGTATACGCAATACTTACACTCCCAATCGTGTCTTGGTATTCGTCTCGTGTAAACGTAGTCTTGTACTAGTTCTATCAGCTTATCATCCGACATACCGTAATCTACGTGAAATTCCGTAACCCTATCCGGTGTTATGTAGAGTAAAATGCCGTATTGGGCTTTCAGCATGGTTATGTAAATCATAAGTTGGAGTACGTGTTCTTCCCTCGGTATCCCTACGTCAGTCTTTGATGTCTTTATTTCAATAATCACGTTATCCTTTATTGCGTCAACCCTTCCTACCAGTTTGTAAACCTCGCCATCAATCGTTAATTCCTTTGTAACCGGAACTTCTACCTCAGCGTTTAACTCTTCTATTAGTATCCTCTCTACGCTTTCATGAATTAATGAACCTTGTAGTGTTGAAGGATTGTAAGCCTCAGCTAACGTTAGTTCCTTAAACTGTTCCCTAAGCCTTGGCTTTAACGGGCAATATAGTAGGTCTGTAACGTAGATAGTATTACTGTCCTTCTTCTCATGGTTCTTTTTGTCGTTAAAACGCCTTTTGAAGAGCGTTTGTGTGAGGGAAAGATTTTTTAAGATAGAGTTAGAATTATCCATGGCTGTACCCCCCATACTTTTTCTTGACTTGTGATTGAACCGCTTAGGCTGAACTCATGATGAATGGCGTTTTAGGTAATGCTTTATTAATTGTCTTATCAGTGTGCTTTTACCTGGCAAACCTTGTTCCTTAGCTAATTGTCCTAGTTTTTTAGCGTCTTCCCTATCTAAGTACACGGTTATGTTTGTTATATTGGGTCTTACACCATTTTTCTTCCTTACTCTTTCGGACATGTTTGACACTCAGTTAAACATATCTCAGTCTTACTTTAAATTCCATTCTATTCTATTTTTTAGTATGATTTTTTTATATAATTTTTGCCTTAAAACTGTATGCCCAGGAATGTAGTTTTTCCCTATCTGAAGAGATTTTTTGCTCTTGTCTCCACTGGAAATTAAGGTCATTCAGATGGAAGACCTAAAACAATACGTGATTCTTACCCATTAATTTTTTGTAATACTCTGTGATAGAGCCGAATATAGAGCTAAATCTTATAAAATTCTGTAAGAAGAATATTAATGAGCAAAAATGAACGTGGAAGAATGGGTTAAGGCAATAAAGGAAGACCTAGGCTTTTCAAAATACCGAAACCACTCCTTATTCTCAATATACCTATTAGCCCTATAATAGCGCCAATTAGTATTACTATAGCAATTCCTACTAAAAGGCCAATACCACTGGCGATTACTCCGCTAACGTTACCGCTCGCAGCGGAAAACATACCACCGAGCATACCTGCAGATATAATTACTAGAATTCCTATTGCGGCAAGTAACACGGCAAGTATCATAAAGAGGGAGCCGCTCCTTAATTTTCCTATTCCTTCCAATTCCGTATTCTGTTGTGACATATAAGATATTCTAATTACTAATTTAAAAATTTTTACTTTCTCTATTTTTCAGAATAGTTACAACATTAACAATTTCAACATTATCGCAAGCATCGACACACCTAGCACATACAATACAACTTATCCTATTAGAATAACCTTTTTTCAAAATATCGTTACTAATAGGTATCTTAACTGGGCAAGAAGTATCACATTCCTTACTAACGCATTCTTTGCAAGTGTTAACGTCTTTGGCCCTAATCTTAAACAACACCTTGTTAAATATTCCATTGAAAGTGCCGAAACCACACCAGCCTTGCCTAGCACATGAATATATTCCAAAAATTGGAGTTAAAAAGTAAAAGAACCACCATATGTAGTTTAACGTAAACATACCGTAAAAGTCTAAGGGATTAATAGGAAGCTTAATTTTCCCTAAACCCATCATCACGAAAAGGTAAAATGCGATGATCAATGGCACGAGAAAAATCCACCTCAAGTAGTCCCAAAACTTACTGTTTTTCTTAGCTGAAAATTGTTCATAGAACACATTAGACCACATGTGAGCGGACATACAAACAAGGTTACAATAAACACCCCTGCCAAATAATGTTGAAAATAATGCAATAACGACTAGGGAAATTACGAAAGGTGCTAAAGTCACGGGAAATATCATACCACTCATTCCGAAAATATAATAGTTTGTATAGTAAGGGATCAAAACTACGAATATTGGTATCCCGGTTAGAATACCTAAAGTCCACGCCTTTAAATATCTTGTCTTAACTTTCTTAAACCTCTCATAAACTAAATAACTCATCTCAGCGCCCATCATTATTACGTAAAATGGGGCCATGGTAGTTGTCATTATAGTCATGAATGGTACCATCACTAGTTTACCAAGTAAATTGTACTTCATTATTGTCATAGTAATCATTGTTAAAGGATTAATTGGGAATAACCACCAAAACGGATTATTGAAAGGCGATCTCATCATATGTGAACCTATCATCATCTCGCAGTTCATCGTATTAACGAAGAGTGAGTTAGTCAGATTAAACCCTAATACACTCTCTCCAAAACCCATTGCCAATTCTGTTAAGTTTACTAATACAAGGAAGAGGAAAGGTTTAGGTGAGATTTTCTTAGCAGGAACATTGTAAAATATCAAAAAGAAGTACCAAACCATTGACGCAATCATAGATAGGGTAAGGAAATATAAGTTGCTAAGTGAAGCAAAAAAGGTTAAACCGAGCATCATTAGGAGATTGAACAAGGATAGAGAGATCGCAACTAATTGTCCTTGAAATGTTAACATTCTCATTTCTGTTAAGTATAACAACACGATGTTTACTATCATAAAAAGTGAGGTCAAAATTGACATTATGAACTCAAGCATTCTATCCATCAAATAAAGGGAGGGCATGAAAGCCATGGAAATGGCAAATGTGGTTATAGCGAACTCCATAATGCTTCTTCTCCTCAATATATAGAGGAAGAAAATCGCATCACCTAACATCATGGCACCATAGGCTGGATTATTAATCGCGGTAAGTAAAGGATTAGGTAAGGGAGTGAAGTAATTACCATAAAGATAACCCATTGCTAACTCATCGAAAACTATAACCGATGATAATAATAACCCATATTTCCAATTTCTATTAACGTTAATACTATGGTCCTTTATTAGGAATGATATAAACAGAGGTATCAATACTAGAAGCATTCCAGATATGAAAAGTAATACATTAAGCTGAGCTAACGCTAAACTTTCCAAACCCATCATCAATACTATCGAAAGAATTATTAACAAACCCTTAACCCTTACGTATTCTCTTCTTAAAATCAAACCAAATATCCAAAAATCAATTGTCATCATTATAATAATGTAAACAAGAGAGAACAACTTGAGTATAGTCTCATATTCCATATGGTCTATTCAAGTTTCAAAAATTTAAGTTTTACTTGAAATAACATTGGAAAAATAATATTATAGTACTATTTTTCACTTTTAAGCAATTTAGCATCAAAATAAATCTAATGTATGAATTAAATTTCCTACATTAATGACGTCTGATCAATTTAATCTTTTATATGAAATTTAATTTATATGGATAATTCAATTTTTTAAGAATTTTCGATCTAATGGTCTTATTTAATTATTGTAATTATCGTTTTTCTCATTTTTTCTAAAAATTTTTAAGTATGAACTACGATAGTAACATAATGGTAGAAAATAAAGGTCTTAGACTGAATAGAAGGGACTTCTTGAAAGCTTCTGCCGCAGCCGGTCTTGTAATGGGGCTTGGTTATTTTGCATCAAAATATAATTTTAACATATTCGTCACACGGGATGCCGTAAATGATGAAGAGTTACAACCGGGTTGGCAGTATTCCTATGTACCCAGTATATGCGCGTTTTGTTCGTCAACTTGTGACATTTTAGTGGAAACTGAATATAAAAATGGTTATATGAGAGCTCTCGAAATCGATGGTAATCCCCTTTCACCTCTAAATGAGGGTAAAGTTTGCCCTAGAGGAAGAGCTGGGATTTTCAGAACTTACAATGTAGATAGGCTTAAGACACCACTAATTAGAACTGGTCCAAAAGGTACTTGGAGTTTTAGAGAGGCCACTTGGGAGGAGGCAATTAATTACATAATGCAGAACATAAAACAATTGAATCC
The DNA here is from genome assembly GCF_000243315.1 of Metallosphaera yellowstonensis MK1. Lineage (GTDB taxonomy): Archaea > Thermoproteota > Thermoprotei_A > Sulfolobales > Sulfolobaceae > Metallosphaera > Metallosphaera yellowstonensis. Next base: position 437,033 of record NZ_JH597761.1, read on the forward strand.
ACAACCATACGAATTCCTTTTAATTGGTGGTGGAATACCATGTGCAAATTATAAGCCCTATTTCATTCCGTTTACTCTAGGTACACAAATACCTAATATAAATGGTACTCCGATGCAAACGTGCTTATTTAGTGATCAAGTGCCAATAGGTTTCGTAATAGGTGGATTCGATCTACATGCCACTGATATGATGGATGATATGACGTATTCTTCTTTAATAGTTGCGTGGGGTACCAGTGGAATCCCTGCAGGAATATTCGTAAATAGGGCAATAAGGTATGCAAAAGGTATAGAAAACGGTGCGTATGTTATAGCAATCGATCCCAGGATGTCTGAAGCCGCATCTAAGGCTAATCTATGGATTCCAGCAAAACCTGGTTCTGATCTTTATATTGCCATGGCTATTATTAACTACTTAATCCAAAATAACTATTATGATGACGAGTTTGTAAGGTATTACACTAATGCTCCCTTCTTAGCCTATAAAGAAAACGATGTTGTTAAATTACTAGAGGAAGATTATGATGATGGTACTGTAAAGGCATATTACGTTTACGATGAGATAAGTGGGCAAATTATAGAGGTACCACCGTTTACAAATACTAATAAATACGACGTTAATGGTAATTTTATCAAGCCAGCATTAAACGCTCCTCAAGGTTTAACTTATAATGGTAAACAAGTACAAACAGTATTCCAATTCCTAGCACAAAAAGTTAGTAATTATACGCTCGAATACGCGGCTCAAGTTGCAGACGTTCCCCTATCACAACTTCAAGAGTTAGCATTTAGAATTGCAACAATGAAACCAATGACGATAATTACCGGGTTAAAAGGTTTCTTCAACGATCAAGCTGTACAATTTAGAAAAGCTTACGCAACTATAATGGCGTTAACTGGTAACATAGACATTAGAGGAGGTTGGGTGTACTCTGCAGTTTATAGAGAAGGTATTAAGAAAGTGGTAAATGCTTATAATAACATGGTCAGTAGTGGGAAGACGAAGCCTGGTATATTATTACAAAGGCCTGAGGTATTGGAACAACTACCAGTCAATGAATTACCAGGAGCTTTCTTCGCCATGTTTCCTATCATATATGTTTATAACAACCCTTCATTCTGGATAACTGGTGTTCCAGCACTTAGCTATGCCTATAATCAAGTTCTAAAGCAACAAGGGAAGAAACCAGCTGGAGCTTATACGTTATTTGAAGAATCGGGATCATATGCCGCAATTAAGGGACAAGTTACTTGGAATGGCCAACCCTATAAACCTAAAGTTGCAATGTCCTATGGAGGTTCACCATTTAACTTCAAATGGGATGAGTATAAACAAGTGTTGGAGACCACATTCTACATTATGATAGATATACTACCGACAGAGGCTAGTTTATATGCAGATGTGATTTTACCGGATGTAACTTATCTAGAAAGAGATGAATTCTTCTGGGATGATGGCCCAGCCATGGATAGGGCAATTAGGGGCAGATGGCAAACAATACCAGTGTTATGGCCTAATACCGCAAATGGTTTGGATTTATTCATAATGTTTGCGTACATGTTAAATCCACAAGCTGGAGACGCCTATATACAATGGATGGCTAGGTTCGCTGGGGTACCTTTAGATATATTAAAGTCAGTTATACAACAAGAGATGCCCAATTATCAACAATATTTAATGAAGAATAACGGTTATCCACCATGGGGTAGTTTCACAGCTAAAGCGTGGAGAGAGGCTCAACTTAGCGTATTGTCAGAGGAACTAAACATGCCTAAAGAGCAAATATTGCAAACCTTAAGAAATAATGGTGTGATTGTAATTAAGACTGTTGATGATTATTTTGCAAACCATGAAAGAATACCATGGGACTTACCAGCTGCAACTCCAACTGGTAGAATTGAGATATATTCAACTATATTATACTATTACGTTATACAGAATTATGGATATGACCCAGTATGGGATCCAATAATAGCTGAAATACCACCAAATTGGAATGGAGGTTATGCAGTTGAAGATGGCGTTTATCTCTCACCACCAACACCATATAACTATCCAACGTTTAAACCAACACCACCAGAACTCTTCTTCATAGAGTATAAGATCCCACAATTCGCTTACACGTCTAGCGCTGACAATCCGCTGTTGATGGCTATTACTTCTAATAGTTATCATAAAGATATCTTAATGAGGGCTTGGATAAATCCAACTACTGCAGCACAATTAGGAATTAACGAAGGAGATTGGATCGCTATCGAAAGATGGAAATTACCAAACCCAGATGGTAGCATACCTAAACTAATTGTTAGGGCCCATTTGACTCAGTGGATAAGACCAGATACAATAGGAGTACCAGAGCCTTTTGGTCAAAGGAACCCAGCATTAACTACTGCAACCAAAGCTGTAAACGAGTTTGGCAATCAGCCAGTATCAGTAATGTGGGCACCAGGTAGAAATCCTTTAGGTGGTTATCACATGAATGAGCAATTCACTGTTAGGGTTAGAAAAGCGACGTCTGATGAGATTCAAGCTGCAACACAATTGGCAAGTGTGCAAACTCCAGACACATTACCTTCACAGCAGGCTAAAGTTACCACTCCTAACAATTCCGCTTCTCAAAATGATTGGCAACAATACGTCTCATACGGTAATGTTTCCACATTAGGGTGATCCCTCATGTCCACACAAGTTTCAAACCCATATATACAATTTGGGAATACTCAAGCTTGTAAACACTGGGGATTCGTGGTTAAGGTAGACCAATGTCTAGGCTGTGATGCTTGTGTTGCTGCGTGTACAATAGAGAATCAAACGCCATTCTGGCGAGGTCTATTTAGAACTCATGTTGAAGATCTAGAATTAGGAGAATATCCCAACACTCAGAGAGTCTTCGTACCTAGATTGTGTATGCAATGTGAAAACCCGCCATGTTATTATGTATGTCCAACTGGCGCTACCCAAATTGTTGCTGGAGGTATTGTAGTGGTTGACGAGTATAAATGTATGGGATGTCTTTACTGTGTTGAGGCATGTCCATATGGTGCTAGATACTTCTACACTTACGAGGATATTGAGAAGTCCAAGGAGTATTTTGGATTGAATTCAATTCACGTGGTTCCTCACGTAGATAAATGTACTTTCTGCTACGGTACAGCCCCAGAAGGCACTTATACTCCTGCATGTGTAAGAACTTGTCCGGGTCATGCCAGAGTATTTGGGTGTCTTGATGATCCTAATAGTGAGGTTAGTATATTAGTTAATACTGGGCAAGCAGTAGTGTTGAATCCGGAATTAAACGTTCAACCTAAAGTTTTTTACGTGTTTAATAGGCAGTTGGGTAGGGGAGGAGGTGGTAACTCATGAATAAATTCCTATTAGCTTGGACTATAATATTCATAATAATTGGAGGAGGGATATTACTTTACGGTATGAGCTTTAATCCCATGTCATGGGCTAATGGCCTAGTGACATTTATTGAGCCTAATGACGAGCCAATACCTTGGGGACTTTTAGTAATTGGCTATATGTTTTTCGGAGTTATAGGTACTGGCGTTAGCACTTACAATTCACTATATGAACTGTTTAATAAGAATCATCCAGAAAAGAATCCGTTTAAGAATATCTCATTAAGAAACGAGTGGATAGCACTAACTGTACTAATACCGGGCTGGATTATGGTCTTTGCATCAACTTATAAGCCTGGAGAAGCTGTCTATATTTACACGAGCTTTAGAGATACCTCAAGAATAGCTTGGAACGGTTTATTGTACGCACTTGTGGGTATTGGTATAATTCTAGAAATACTAGCATTAATAGGGGAGAAGAGAAGGGAATATAAGGACCCTATTAGTAGACTCTTGGCTTGGCTATCATCTAAATCAGTATTGATATTAATAGTTGGCTATGCAATACTAATGGAGTTAATACTGGATGCGAACTTAGGCTCAGTATTCGGCTACTTATCAACATGGGTCTACGAGTTCGGTCCATTCATGTCAATGTTATTCGTCATATTATCATTCTATTCCGGTATTGCGATGTTATCATTTATGACTCCGTTATATAATAGATTTAGAAAAGTTAAAGAAGATCCAAATAGTTTGAGTATACATGAAATGTATAAAATACTAGGAAGAGACGGTGTATTAGCTACGATAGCAGTAGGTTTTTCACTACTGTGGTGGTTATGGTTAACAGCAACGAATCAGCAAACTTCAGCTTGGGCAGAGCTTATGATTTCTGGGCCATATAGTGTAGTCTTTCTAATAGGTGGAGTACTAGTTGGTGTGATAATTCCAATAATCCTTTACGGGCTTGTATATAAGAGGGGAAGTAGCCATATGTTAGTAACATCTTCGATATTCACATTACTTGGAATGTTCTCGATAATTACGATTGCTGATATCATACCTCAATCAATAACGTGGTATTATTCAGTCTCACCAATATCTCCATCAAATTCCAACTGGGTTTACGAATTGCGCAGCATTTTCAATAACGGTCCATCGTGGACGCACCTGCCATTTAATATATCGTTCTACGATATAGTGTTCTTCATTGGCTCAGTACTACTATTACTTGGGATTTACACATTGGGCGTAATACTATTACCATTAGAAGAAGATGAAAAGCCAAGACACCTTATATTCAAGTGAAGTCATATGACATCCCTTTTTTATTCACCCCTTATTAAATACCGAGTAGATGTTTTGCCCTCATCTGAGTTGAAAAAGGAAAACATTAATACCAAAGCCTTAGTCGTTATAGGAGATGGAATTGATAGGGAAAAAATTTCAGAAGATCTAGAGCTAAACCCCTTGCTGGTAAGAATAGTTGGCAAGGATAGTAGTAAGGAAGAGGTAGAATACAACAAAGTAGTTCTAGAAAACGCTTGGCTAGCAGATTTAGCTCCAGTTGAAGAGATAAAATCCATTGATAGACGAAGTCTTTTACGCGGAGAAGTAAAAAAGGCTAAAAAGGTTGACAAGCCAATTTACCTTAGCGAATATTGTAATGGCTTATATAAGGCATGTAATGTATGTGAGTTTTCATGTCCTTACAACGCTATTAAAGTTGATAAGAAAACTGGAGTAAATATTGATTACATAAAATGTACATCTTGTGGTCTATGCGTAGCTTCATGCCCAGTTAGTGCTATACAATTTCCATCACTTTCTCAAAATTCGATTTTTGAATTAGCAAAGGTAAAAGGGGAAAAGAGGATTACATGCTATAAAAATACTAAAAATAGAGGAGTCAAGATACCTTGTTTAGCAATGCTATCGGAGGTAGATATAGTATTATTGAAAAGCAGTGGGAATTTAACCTTTGAATGTCCAGGGTGTGAATTTCAAGATAATCTAAAGCATTTCATTGAAGTGATCAAGGAATATAACGAGAGAATAGGAGGAATCAGCTTTTATTCCCCATCTGAAAAAATTGAGGCAAAAGAAACAAAGGAAGTAAATACTACTCCACAGTCATTTTACAATAGGGCTGAGGCTAGAAGGAACATAAGTGATGAATTGCCATACATATTATTTGATGTGAGTATTGATAATAACAGATGTACTTTATGCGAAAGCTGCGTTAATTGGTGCCCCACATCAGCACTAAAGCTCAGAAGGAATAGTGGAGTGGAAGAAATAAACTTTGATCCCAAGAGATGTATAGGCTGTAATGTGTGTGTCAATGTTTGCCCAGAATCGTGCAAATTAGAAGAAGGTAAAACAAGTGAGATTCCTCCAAATATAGCATCTCTTACTAAGGTTATTAAGGTGGAAAAGAGTAAAAGCGTTAACAAAGAGGTAAGGAAATTAGTGGGCGATGAATTAGTGAGATGCAGAGTTTGTGGAGCACCAATAGGTTCGAGGAAAAGTCTTAATCATGTTAAGAAAATAATGATTGAAAAGGGGGCTTCTTGTGAAGATGAATGGTTGGAGAGATGCCCTAAGCATAGGGCAGAGTACGCGTTTCAGAAACAATTTTCATTTAATGCAAGATTTAAACCTAGAGGTGATCTAAGATGAAGTCTCTCTCTACGGATTTCAAGATCTTTTCCTTTTTATTTCTGAGCCCGAGATATATTAAAGACGTTAAAGGGCTTATGGAGGAGATAAAGGATAAGCCATATTACAATACATTAAAGCAAATAATTCAATTGACAGAAACTAACTATGATAAGGTAGCTACGGAATTCACTTCATGTTTTATAAATGATTACAAACACGTTAAGTGCCCACCTTACGAATCGTGGTATAGGGAGAGAACTGTGTATGGCATTTCAGCACAAAGAGTATTAGAAGAGTACATCAAATATGGTATTTATCCAAAGAAACAACTAGCTGATCACATATCTACGGAATTGGAATTCGTATCATTTCTCTTGTTCGTAGAACAAGAAGACGAAGCTAAAAAGTTTATAAAAGAACATATAGTAAGCTGGGTTCCCAAATTAATTGAGGATATTCTAGCAAACAGTAAAGGGGAGTATACAAAACTGTTAGGCATAGCGCTTGAGCAATTCTTAGATTACGCAATACAAACTATCTTTGTAGTCAATAGATAGTTCTATTTTCTTTTAAATATATAATAAATTTTTATCTTTGATTATTTACCTTTTTGCAAGATTTAAAAAATCCTATTTAAACGATATTGCACTTTATTTCTTAGTACGCCTAAGCTATTAGGGGTTTAGGATATATCAAGAAATTTCATTTTATTATCTTTGAGGAGTAAAATATGGTCAAAAGAATTAGGGGCGACGTTTGGTCAAACTTAGTATTAGTCGCGACAGTCCTTGTATACGTAGTTTACATTGCATTAGCTGGTTATACGTTAACGCATTTACCTCCAGTTCCATCAGTAGTTGAGACCGAAAACGGTACTGTATTATTTACGGGAGGTGAAGTTATAAGCGGAAAGGTATTAATGCAGAAATATGGATTATTCGATTACGGTAGCTTTTGGGGATTCGGAGGTTATTACGGAACTGATTTTACTGCTCTAGCCTTGAAAGTTATAAATCAAACTGCAGATCCACCTACGATAAAGGTAGATGGTCTCAGAACCTTAAGGTCCCCTTGTCCCCGTCACCACACAGCAGTTATGGGATTTCTCGTTAGGTGTAGCCTTGAAGTCGAGGCGAAATCTAATAACTGCTGACCACAGAAGTGTCTTCATGACGCTTTGTGGGACTGTTCAATTTTCTTAGTTAAGCCTATTAGGCTTTCATAAATTCAAAATCTAACGTCAGATTAAAAGTAAGTTTCACGTTCTCTTCGATAAAATTGAAGTATCCCACAAGGATCTACAAGACCTCAACTCCCCTCCTCTCTGATTACATCGCACGCCAATATGGACTTACTGTGAGCTCCCACGTGGTCTATGGCAGTCCGCATGATGTCCTTCACGGTCTCCCCGTTGAGAGTGTAAACGGAGAACTTTCCCCTCTTTTCCATCTTCACTATTCCGCAGTTCCTCAGACAGGAGAGGTGATGTGATATGAGGGACTGCGACTTTCCTAACTCCTTAACCATGTCCTGTACCGATGCCCCCTCCTTCCTGAGGAGCAAGAGGACTATCTCCAGTCTAGTCCTGTCAGCCAGGGCAGAGAAGAAGGACTCCAGCTCGGTTAGTAAGGGTTCGTTGTTTACTCTCTCGGTTTGTTGACTCATAATTTTAAGTAGTGACTCTTCCCTTATAAGGATTATATGAACATATATTCATATGAGAAAATTTTATTAGCTTCTCACTCCAATAACTAGTGAGAACATGAAGCTGAACATGAGGTTGAACCTCCAAAGGCAGGTCGACAAGTGTGAAAACTGTGGTGCTCCCCTTTCAGCGGGACACGTCTACAGCAGGGAGATCAACGGAGTGACCCATTACTTCTGTTGTTCCCATTGTGCAGATGAGTTTGAAGGATCTGGACATCCCTCCTGCTGCTAGGTGAAGGAAATGAGGGAATTGGTGATAATAGGCTACGGCGCTGCAGGTTTCGCCGCCCTGATAAAGGCCAACGAGTTGGGTGTGAAACCCACGTTGGTCGGTGAGGGCCCGATAGGTGGAACTTGTGTCAACGTGGGTTGTGTCCCGTCAAAGAGGATGCTGAGGATCGGTGAGGTCTACAGCTTAGGGAGGAGATATTGCCTGAGGGGATGTTACCCTCCATTCTTTGAGTCCTTCCAGGACAAGGACAGGTTGGTGACTGAACTAAGGAAGGTGAAATATGAGGATGTGCTATCCGCTTACGACGTGGAGTTGGTGGAGGGACAGGCCAGGTTCGTCTCCCCGAACGGCATCAAGGTGGGCGGTAGGATAATTGAGTCCAAAAAGTTCATCGTGGCCACTGGTTCCTCACCACACGTGCCGGAGGTACCTGGACTCAAGGAAGTGGGATTCTGGACCAACGTGGAGGCCCTCTCACCCAACAAGAGGATAGAGTCGCTGGCGGTGGTGGGAGGGAGGGCTTTGGCACTGGAGTTCGCGCAGATGTACAGGAGATTGGGGGTGGAGGTAGTAGTACTTCAGAGGAGCCCAGTGCTCCTTCCGGATTGGGAGCCAGAGATCTCAGTGGAGGTCAGAAGAGTGCTGGAAGAGGAGGGAGTGAACGTGATCACAGGAGTTAGGCTCAAGGAGGTCAGAAAGGGAGAGGGTAAGGTTGTGGTAACTGACGTAGGAGAGGTGGAAGTTGATGAGATACTCATGGCTACCGGGAGGGCCCCCAACGTCAACCTGAACTTGGAGGCTGCTAAGGTCGCCCTGAACGAGAGGGGAGGAATAAAGGTTGATGGAGAGCTCAGGACTACGAACCCCAACATATTCGCGGCAGGGGACGTGATAGGGGGTAAGATGCTTGAGGCACTCGCCGGAAAGCAGGGCACGGTCGCGGCTGAAAATGCTCTACTGAACGCTCACAGGAATGTAGACATGTTCAGTGTGCCTCAGGTGGTCTTCACCCAACCCAACCTGGCCAGCGTAGGGTTAACCGAGAGAGAGGCCTCCAAGGCGAGGGAGGTAGAGAGCAGGATAGTGATGATGGAGGACGTTGCCAAGGCCAGGATCTTGGGCGAAACCAAGGGATTCATAAAGATGATAGTTGGAAAGGAGGACAGGAAGATCCTCGGAGTCCACATGATGGGAGAGAACGCAGCGGAGGTGATAAACGAGGCCGCATTGGCCTTAAAGATGAGGGCTAGTATCTACGACTTCATAGATACGGTTCACGTTTTCCCAACAATGGGAGAGTCCCTCAGGTTGGCTGCACTGTCCTTCCTCGGCGACGTGAAAAAGATGAGTTGCTGCGTGTAGACCGTGACGCTGGTGAGGTTAACCTCGCCTAACTCCTCGTTGCGGTTTCCCTGGAACTCGTCAGTTGCGTGGTGTGGAAGGTTCTGAAGAGGACTTCACCGAGGGTTGACGACCACTCCTGAAAGAAATTTAACTTTAGTCCTCTAGTACCAATAGTGCACTGGGTTAGCTACTGGCTGGGCGGAGAGTTCCTCACCTTAGCTTCGTCGCTCTTCCCCGAAGGGATAAGTTACGTGAGGAGGGTTTCAATTCTCTTCGTAGATAAAAACTATTGCTCTCAGGATCCTTGGAGGGACGTCCTTTCAATCCTAGGCAGTAACCGGGACTCGGTCATCTTCATGACAGCAGCCAGGTCTTACGTTATGAGGGAGACGGATTGGGGTAAACTGGTGGTGAGTGCCGGAATAGGGGAGAGTGGGGAAGACGCGGGTTGCACCATAAACGTGGGGACCTTCGTTCATGAAGGTCTAAACATGAACGGCCTCGTAGACTTGGTTAGGACCGTGACGGAGGCCAAGTCCGGTGCACTGAGGGATTTGGGATACGAGTTGACAGGCACGGTGAGCGACGCCGTAGCTGTGGGTTCCAAGGTGGGTGAGACCTCATTCGCTGGACCCGGAACCGATCTAGGGAGGAGAGTGGCCAGGGACGTTAGGCTGGTCTTGAGGGAGATGTTGGGGGAGAGTTAAACCCAGGTTGAACTTGCTTGAGAGGGGTTCAGACTTAGTGGGTGTTTCCTGAGGAGATCACTGAGCTGAAGAAGTTGAAGGTCTCTAGCGCGGTGGGTCTCTCCCTAGGCTCGCTGGAGATCATCCTGGAAAGGAAGATCCTCACTTCCTTGGAGACGTCGGCCTGATCCAATACCCTGAGGTCTCTGAGGTGATAATACCTCGTTAAATCTCTGAGGTCTCCACTGTCCAAGGCGGAGTTAATTTTGTCGATCAGCCTACCATTTATGTATCTCCTAGTGAGTAGGAACAACAGGGTTGACCCCAGGGAGTAGATGTCGTCCCTCCAAGAGATCCCTCCCCGATTCAGTGCCACCACGTGTTCCAAGGAGGAGTGCTCCACCGTGACTCCTGGGGGAGTTCCTCCCTCCCTAGTGGCAGAACCCAGGTCCGCCAGCTTCGGGTTAATCCTCAACCTCTTCATGTCCTCAAGTAACTCCTCAGCAGTGGTCGGGGACGGCTTATCCAGGAGGACGTTGCTGGGCTTCACGTCACAGTGAACGTAACCTCTCTGATGGACTTTATATAGGGCGCTGGAAATCCTCTGTCCTACCAGGAGAACCACGTCAGTCCATTTGCGGGAATAGAACAGGATATCATCCATGACCAACTTGGAGAGAGGTCCGCCCTCCATGAACTCCATCACGATCACTGGAGGGAGCTCCAGGTAGTAGCTAGGGTCACTCACTGCATTTTTGACCAGCACTCTGTCCACGTGGAGTCCTTCTAACTTCACGAGATAAGGGGACTCCCCGCTGAGCTCCACCAGCGCCCTTCCCTCCTTGAACAGTCCCTCCAGGACTTCCAAGGAGTTGAGGGTATTACTCCTTCCCCCTGGATTGGACAGCCTGGGGATTTTCAGGGCGAAGTCCTGAGCGTTAGCTCTACCCCTAAGGACGTAACCGAAACCACCTTGACCTAAGTAATCCACGACTTCGTATCCGTAGAGTCTCCTACCTATCCATATCTTTGGATCCCACGAGTTCAAGGGAGGTAGAGGCGGGAGGAACGAAGTCTTTTTGCACATAGCCCCCACACATGCCTCTACCTCCACCGTGTTGAAGCGGGCTTTTGGGAGCAGAAACCTTCCCTCCCCCAGTTCATGAAAGGGGATTGGCCTCCCCTCACATGTAACGGATATCCTGTCAGGCCTCACTGTTTCACCCCACACCCTAACCTCTACAGTTGACGAACCGTCGTTGTTCCTAGTTAAGTATATGGAGACATCTTGTGAGGTTGGAGACCCAACTACGAACTTTCTCTTCACTTGAGCTACATAGCCATAGTATGTAGCTCGTACCTCGATTTGATGAACTCCTCGGTTGACAGGAAAGACAGATAGATAGACACCTCTGATACCAGTAGGAAGGTAGCTCACTAATAAACCGTCGAGGTATACAAGGAGCATACTTATGTCAACTGGCCTTCCTAAGTACTTGGTTCTCACGGTAACGTTAGCCATGTTGACGCCGAAGAATTGTTTGACGTTAACGTCAAGTTCGATATTAAGTTGTCCGTTCACTGTGAACCTTACGGCATGAGTCGGGAAAAACTTTACGGTAATGCGTTTTCCTCAGCTCCTCAGCCTAACGTAGTCACACTGATCTATGAGTGTTAGCCTTATTGCTCTATTCCTCACTTACCTTCGATTCCAGTCCCCTATTATAGTCCTTAAGAATGTTGGAGAGAATCTTCCTCTCTATGTTTCGTAGGTGATACGAGACCGTAGACTCGGACATGTTGAGGCGTCTGCTTAACTCCTTGAGGTCGGTCTCCCTTGGAAAATCGAAGTAGCCCAGTTCGTAGGCTGTATTAAGTATCTCCAACTCCTGAGAATTAAGGGCTGCAACACTAACAGGATCATAATCGTCTGCCTTTATTTCCATCCTGCTCATGATGAGGTTCATGTTAGAGAGTACTACCTTTACCTCTCTAGCTGGTATTACAAAATTCCACTCCTCAATTCCATTCTTATATATACTGCCGAGGAAAAACCCATGGTACTGGTCTATTAGTTTTGGAACAGATATTTCCTGGATGGACTTAATGAAACTGATAATCAGTTTGTCCCTTCCGTACTTTGAGATACCGTTTACGATGAACAAGTTATACGTTTTCTTTAACAGGTCCAAAAGAGTATCCTTATCCTCTTTATCTATTAACATTAACATTCTCAGACGATTATCGCTCATTATCCTGAAGTCGAGTATCCGCATTTCACTTCGAATCCTCTCATCCGTGCTCCAGCATCCGTCATGTACCGCCCTTACTTTAAGCCTCACCAACGGACCATTTCCCAGTCTCATAAGACTACTCTTCTCTCCTATTAATAAAAACATTGTCGTATACAATCTTAATATAATTTGAGACAATTGTAACATAGAGAATTATAATTTAAAGTATTAAAGTTGTGAGAAAGTTATGAGGAAGCTTGCCCTACTCATCCTCAACTCTACTACAGCAGTTATTAGATTTTGCCTTGACTTCAAGGCCAAACCTAACGAGAAATCCCATAGTTGCTGTCTACTACAACTCACCTTATTTCCTGGATATGAGCTAACTTTCATGAGCAAGTGAATATTATATTTCGTCAAACCTTAAAGCTCAAGGCATAACCATTGTAGCTAACTGTTCTACGCCCTTATCGATCGCGCTATATCCTAGCTCATGGGATTAGCCCTTACGGACTTTACAGATTCCGGTAGCAGAGCTCTCCCTGTCCTTTAAGGATCAGGTGACTACAATTATTTGATTAATCGCCTGTGTCTTTTTATTTAAAAAAATGATTACTGTTCATAAGAATTAACATCTAAGGATAACCGATCCAGACCTTGAGGACTTGACCTGATTCACCGGTAGCTCATTGAGAAGTCTAGAGTTCATTTGATAAACTGTACAATTCTAAAATAGTTTTACCCCTTTATGTATCATATTAAAAAGTTTAACTTCATTCTTTCAATTTTAGAAAGACTGCCCTAACGGGAGCACCGTCTGTTCCTATAAGATTCAAGGGCATTGCCACGAGAATCCCATGGATTATCCTGTCTCCTGGTCCAAAAAGTTTCCCTAAGTTCCAAAGACCTTCTACAATTAATATTCCTTCTTTCATTAGATTTAAATGAGTAATCACGGCTTCTCTACGCGATATTAGAGGTTCCATGACGTCTACTTTTCCAGACCAGCCTGCAATACTAGGGGTATCTATTCCCACTAACTTCAAATTTTTGAATGTTGAGATATATTCAGAGGTTTCCGACTTCAAATATCTCCAACTATATACGAATTCTCTCGGGTCCTTCTTGAAGCCAGTGAACAGAACTATACACTCATAAGTGGATAGCTCGGCCTCGAACTCCCTCAACTCAGAGACCGCTATTTCCCTGCTCTTTTCATTCCTCACATCAAGTACTGTACAAGGTAAAATGAAACTCTGAACTCCATACTTGTCGATTGGGAAGCCATCCCTCAACATGTGGGATGGAGCGTCTATGTGAGTGAAATCTTGAGTTGTGATGCAGACCTCATGGGCCTCCGACATATCTCGGTCCTTATGTCTTATCTTGGTTATTCTCAGCGGAGGCATAGTAGGCCACATCACATTACCTTGTGAAAGGGGGAAAGTGAGGTCATAATATTCAAATAGTTGTAATATGTCCCTTAGTTTGTGATACACATTCTTAGATTGTGACATAACTATATTATGAAGTAAAAGTCTAAAAGTCTTCCTTACGGCTCATGAGTAACCCTTTTTATTAAAGTAAGTTCTAGGATATTTAATTTTAGAAATGTGAATTACATATCCCAATCCGCTCCTCGGGCGATTCAGGACTCCTTTGCTAATTGTAATATCTCTGTTGATTTGGACTTATTCAATGGAGGAATTACTGAATATATTTGATCATTTCACGAAGAAATAAGGGTTCCTGTAATATTATCAGGATGAGATAACAGGTCGAGAGGTTGTAGTTGATGGCCATGGCCCGGGCGATCCTCCAGGGGGAGTGACACTTGCAGAACTCTCCGGGAGGGAGTTGAAGGGCCGGTAAGGTCGTTCGAGGAGGGGCCTCCCTGGGGGCAAAGAGGTAGGAGAGCCCCGGGCAGGGAGAGGGGTCAGGTGCGTCCCTCACCCTCCTGCTTCGTTTAGGTGAATCAGGCAGGTCTGCCTCGCGACCTGGATCCTGGACTGGAGATGGCCTCCTCCACGACCTTAACCCGTCAGCTACAACGAGGGTGAGGTTGTACCTCCATAGCCTCACCGGGAGGTCCCAGTAGCTCACGACGTCCTCCTCCCCGGTCAGGACCACGTCCAGCACGGCCCTCACACCGTGGTCAGTGAGTCCCAACGCGATCGGGAGCACCCCCTTCCTTCCTCCCCTCAACTTCACGTACTTCCCGTCCACGATCACGTACTTGAAGTCCCCCCACCTCCAGCTCCTGGGTTTAGAGCTCGGCGTTCCCAACATGGAGTAGAGGAGGGCCCTGAGCACCAGCCCCTCCTCCCTGAGCGACTCCTCCCCTGTACAGCACGTGCAACCTCACCGTGACCCACTCCAGCCCGTACACGACCCCCCGGAGGGAGACCCTGAACCCCCTCAGGAACATGTGCCTGGCGTACCTGGGGGAGGTCCTCTCCTCCTCCTCAGCCGTTTCATTTAATGGCGCGTCCTCCCCAACTACCTCAAGGACGAGCGCGGTCACCACGTGATTGTACACCTCACGGTATGACCTAGCGCTCGTCCCCTTTTCGTGTACTGATGTAGGATCAATTAAGTCACTTTCGTTCTATAGAAACAAATAGAAATCACAATGGAGTCCTGAATCGCCCCGCTCCTCTATAAACTAGAGTATACCAACTATCTCTAGAATTAAGTCTTAAAAATGCTATTTTTGAAGGATAAATATAACTTGTCAAATAATGCGCATAAATGATAAATAGAAACTAGAATCTAGCTTAAGAGAGCTACTTCCTGTGTAAGCTTCTTGAGAAGAACAGTTCTGGTCACCTTAAAGTATTGAAGAAAGTAATAACCGGCGAAAGTCCTCTCCACTCTCAGTTTATCCACCTCATCATTGACATAACCCCCAATATCAACAAAAGCATCACCAACCCACACCTCATCTAATTTAGATTCATCCCTCACTCTGCTTACCACCTCATACACATCATCTTCCCCCTCTCCCCTCGACGGAAATCTCCTTATGCTAAGGAAAGGACCAAAGTCTTTAGTTGGTATTGAGTTGCCTTTTTCTTTCAATTCTACTTGTAATCTAAACAAATGCCCACCACCTCTCACAACGTATCCCCCCAGTTTGAGTCCAGGTTTCGGTCTATCGTAGGATGGCAGAAGAGGATGAAGTTTAGTCATGGAAACCTTTGCAATCTTCTTGGGATATCCATCGACCCAACCTCTCACGAGGGCCCAATCCTTATCCACCCACATGAAGGGATAATAGATATAACTCCTCCCCTCGAAGAAGACCTTTAAGCCAATAGCTCCTTCCATGTACTGTGTGAGATCCGGATCTTTATACATGTATTCCCAGGCTTTATTTCCACTCGTAGAAATAAATTCGGCTATGTAGACCCAACCTTCACCGTCTGTGGATAAGAAGGTGGGTAAGACTTGTTCAGCCCCGTCTTTATTGAATTTAACGTGGGCACCTATGTAAGTAACACCGTAATACCACGGTGGTTCTGAGACGATATTTGAGTCGCCACTTTTAGTTATGGGATGTGTGTATGACATATTCAACCAATATAAAGAATGCAATCATATATAAAAATTTTTTATCCAAATATGCTTAGTGAGACTGTTCAATTTTCTTAGGCGTTGAGCCCAGTGAGTTTTCTTAGATTCAAAATCCAGTGTTAGATTAAAAGAAGGTTTCAGGTTATTCCTGATAAAAATTGAAGTATCCCACAAAGCAGAAGAACCAACATCGTTTTAAACCTCTCGTAAGTGTCTGCTTAGTGTCCTACTTACTTTAATTTTCCAGCCGAGATGACTAACTTGGAAATAGGGGAGACCGGTTTTCCCCGAATTCACGGTCCACCCCTCGACCTCTACCCCTGGGGCCCTCCCCACGACCAGGTTGACCAGGCACATCCAGGAGTAGGCCCGGAACTTGAGCACGGCCTCGAGCGCCTGACCCCCGAAG
>NZ_JH597761.1:453332-458237 GCF_000243315.1 Metallosphaera yellowstonensis MK1
AAGGTCTTCTTGGCGTCCCTGTTCTCCTCCTCCAGGAACCTCACCGGTGCTCGAACACGTGGAACGGGAAGATGAGCTCGTACCTGGTCACCACGTTCTCGTCGTACTTGCCCCAGTCCCTGGTGTACTTCCTCTCACCCATGGGCTAAACTTCGGCGAACGTTTATAACTTTTTGTATAACATTGAAGAATGCCATAAAACAGTTAGTGTCTAGGAAAGCTTCCTTCTTTTATACATCTTCAAGCCTGAAGGACAGAGGTGAATTCATCAGACTTCGTGAATCCTGAGAGAACCAACTCCTTCAGAGAGGGCAGGCTCTGATTAACGACCGCGAGGTTCTGGCAGGTAGTGGACCTATACCTTGTCCTTTAGAGTTTTACGGAGTATTATAAGATATCTTTCCAGATAGTTGCCACATGCTCTGATACTTTGAATCCATAAACGTTATTAGATCTATTATCATGAAGGTTGAATGACTACCTTTGAGAGGCCTTCTCCTTAGTTATCTTGACAATATATTCCTCAACCTCAATGGGACTCATCTCCTTACTCGGTATGTCAAGGACTATCTTTCCCTGGTCCATGACCAGAATCCTGGTGGCCACCGAGTATACGTGGTGTATATTGTGGCTCACGATTATAGCTGAAGCTCTTCCTCTATACGTATCCTTAATGGCTCTACTCACGAAGTTGAGGGTCTCTCGTGCCTCATATACAGAGAGGGCGCTGGTCGGCTCATCAAGGAGTAGCAAGTTGGCCTGGAACATTAGTGCCCTGGCAATAGCTACCATCTGTCTTTGACCCCCTGAAAGCTCGCCAGCCAACTTATTCGGGTCGACGTCTATCCCCATCGACTTTAAAAACTTCCTAGCCTCCTCTTTCATGGTTTTCTTGTCTATAAATATACCACGTTTAGGCTCAAAGGCTAGATAAATGTTCCTATAAATTGGCATGGTAGAGATGAGGGCTAGGTCCTGGTATACTATCTCTATACCTTCTCTCCTAGCCTCATATGGCGAATTGAATTCCACCTTTTTCCCCTTGAAGTATATCTCCCCCTTATCTGGTTTATGATAACCAGCTAGTATTTTCACGAGAGTGGACTTACCTGCCCCGTTGTCCCCGACTAGGCCCACAATCTCACCGTAGCCTAATTCGAAACTCACCTCTCGTACAGCAGGAGTATTACCATAATATTTATGTAAATCCTTTACCCTTAAGAGAGGCCCAGATGAATCCGTGTTTCTCCTTTCGAGACTATCACTCATTTGTATCCGACCTCAAATATTATATTTGTATTTTCCTCTTTAATAGCTTTTCGTTAGCAACAGCTATGGCTATGAGGAGTGCTCCGACGAAAGAGTAATAGTAGTAGGAGGGCACTCCAGCTAGGACTAAGCCTACGTATATGGCTCCTATCGTGAGCGCACTGACTACAGTCCCCTCAATGCTTCCAACACCTCCGAACAGTGACGAGCCTCCTATGACTGCTATTGCTAAAACTATAAGCGGTAGATCTTGTCCTTCCACTGGTGATATCGCAGTGTAGTAGAGCAGGGACATTATGCCGACTAGTCCTGATATCACACTGGTTGCCACGAAGAGTACGAGCTTTACTCGCCTTGTATTAACCCCCACCGCATACGCCGAGTTCTGTGAGCCTCCAGTTGCGAACACGTGATTACCGAACCTTGTGTGCTCTAGGATGAAGTATGTCAAGATCGAAAATAGAGCGAACCATATCACCCAGACATTCAAGCCGTCAGGAAGGTCACCGCTAAGCGTATACCAGAAGGGTATCTTAGATAGGTTTACTGTGACCTCAAAGCCTCCAGTGACAACGAAGATGAGACCCTCCAAGAAGAAGGCCATACCCAAAGTTGCTATGAATGAGGGTGCCCTAAGTCGAGTCACTATAATCCCGTTGGTAAATCCTATGAGGCCAGAACATAATAGGGCCACTACGAAAGCCAGATAAGGACCTAGTAGAGGGATGGTATATCCAAAAATCATCCCAGAAAATACGAATACTTCACCTACCGATAGGTCAAACTCGCCTGCTATGAGGAGAAGGGTAACGAAAAGTGCTATTATGCCGTCCTGTGTAGCCACTAGAGCTATATCGGCGACGCTCCTGGGCGTTAAGAATAATTTATTTATGGAGTAAAAAACGATAATCAAGACTACAAATATAATAAATATGGAGAGACCCCTCTTCTCTCTAAAGAGTTTAGATAAGTGTAAGGCCACGTGAACCACCATTCACATAAATAAAAAAAGAAACGTACCTTAAAATATTTTCGTTATTCTATCCGTAATAGTTTGAATGAGTTGAGATAATGTGAACTGTATGTATAGTAGCGGGGAAAGAGACCTGTCTCTCTCACCGTCTATGATGATTTCGTAGTAACCCTTATGGTGTATCACCTTCACAGAAATCATTGAAAGTAGCTCTGCGGCTGTTAGGTTTGTGGTCATAGGTACCCTGTAAATTCCGTTTGGATCACCGCCTACCTTGAGATACGATGAAAGTTCGCTGGTTAGTGCATTCTGTTTAATTACTAACCCTAGAGTGGAGTTGGTAACGATGAAGGGCCCTGTAGATATGTTATACTCCGCTGGCGCTATGCCGAGTTTTATGTACATAAACATGACAACCACGCTAAGGAATCCTTGCTCCATTGGCTGTTGATCTACTGTAGCTATATCCACTCCTTGCCTTATGGCAGTGAGAGTTATGTTATCATAGTCAAAGGAGAATAGCGGTACCTTATGGGCTAACCCGGTCTGGTTGAGAGCAGCAACGGCGGGATCTGTACCGGCAGGCCCTAACGTTATTATTACCTGAGTGTTTGGGTGATCCTGTAGGTACGAGGCCATTATTGACTCGGACTGCGCGTAATTAAGACTAGTCGGAACCACTGTCGCGTTAGGTATTCCGTTAGCCTGGAGTACACTATCTATACCAGCTATCCTTTCCGTTAGACTAAACTGACCTGGCTCATGGTTAAATATAACTATATTCATCGGTTTTTGACCACCATGGGTCTGTTCGTACCATGTCACGATATAGTGACCCAGTCCAACCCCTGCGTCATAGTCTATCTGGCCTACATAGGCTATTGTCTCGTTATAGGGCCAGTTAGGCACAGCTGAAGGTACAGGTATGGCGTTAACCACGAGCACTGGAATTCCCTCCTGGTATGCCTGTTCCACAAGGGGAGCCTCTGCTGATGGGGCCGGAACAGAGATTATGAGTCCGTTGGGATGGGCTGCTATTGCACTTTGGATGAGGTCAGTTAAGCCGGATACACTGAAGGTACTAGGGGCTTCGTATATCACCTTTATGCCTAGTAGCGCCGCTGCGTATTCTGCACCTTCAATCACGGGAATCCAGAAGGGATCTGTTGGTGCCCCATGTGTGACCATGTAGATCGTTATCCCTGCGTTAGACGACTGAGGAGATGTAGGGGATGTGCTGGTGGTGTTGCTCGGTGTAGACGTTACAGCAGTGGGTCTTGTCACGTTCGTATATATTAATATTCCAGCTAGTGCCCCTACTATGATTATTAGAGCTATTATTACAGGAATATATTTATTCATTCTAGTTTCACCTTTATATCAAACTACCCATACTCTCTTTATTACTTTAATATAAAAACTTTATCCCATGGAGTGCTTTGTGGGCTACTTCAGTATTATACAAAAATTTATAACTAATATATCGAGTATTACCCATGGGAAAGAGTGAGTACAAGAGGGATTGGAGCAAGTACGACGAGAACGTCATAACGAGATACAAGCTAATGTTCCCCTTCTACGTCTTCGAACACTGGTGGGATCTACTAGCAGAGGAGAATAGGGATGCAAAGAAAACCTACAAGGCACCGAAGGAGTTCAACGAGTTCCTAGCATTCCTACACTTGTTCTTACCCTACAGGGCAATGGAAGGGGTATTGAGAGCACTGGAGGGACTGAAGATCGTCCCGACAAGCCTAGACTACTCGACGATGTGGGAAAGGGTGAGGAACATGGACATAACGTTCCCGGAGGCAAACGACCAACTTGAAGTAATAGCAGACGCGACGGGGATAAGCACAACAAGGGGAGGACAATACATCATTGCAAAGTGGGGTAAAAGGAGGGACTCAAAATTCCTCAAGATAGAGATAGTAATGGATAAGGACGAGCTCAACGTGATAGACGCTGAGGTGACTAGCGACGAGGTCGAGACTGCAGTCAAGACTAAGGACTTACAGGATGAGGGGAAGAAGGTCAAGAGGTTTTACGGGGATAAGGCTTACGACGCCAACGAGGTTTACAATACTGGGGTTGAGGTCGTCCCACCTGGGGAGGACGCCTCCACTGGACGCGGTCATCCCGCCAGGAGAAAGGCTGTGAGGGAGTTCAAGGAGTTGGGTTACGATCGTTGGAGGGAGGAGAGGGGTTACGGTGTTAGGTGGAGGGTTGAGTCCCTGTTCTCTGCCGTGAAGCGCACCTTTGGTGAATCTGTTGGGGCTACAAGTTTTCTAGGGCAAGTGGTTGAGGCTAAGCTCAAGTTCTGGGCCTACGCGTGGATGGTTCACTTGGCTAATTCTTTAGTCGGTAGGGCTCCGGGTATTAAGGTTTGAGCTTGTGAACAACGTTGAAATAAATATTAATTACTGAAAAACCCTCAGTGTATCATATTATGCTTATGAAATAAACTGAAGAGGTCCACAAAGCACCCATGGAGTGCTTGGGCGATTCAGGACTCCATTGTGATTTCTATTTGTTTCTATAGAACGAAAGTGACTTAATTGATCCTACATTAGTACACTGAAAAGGGAGGAGCGCTAGGCCATACCGTGAGGTGTACAATCACGTGGTGACCGCGCTCCTCCTAGAGGTAGTTGGGGGGAACG
>NZ_JH597761.1:458337-483055 GCF_000243315.1 Metallosphaera yellowstonensis MK1
TACTATTTTCCGATGTTGAATTACGTGCTCAGTGCCCTACTTTAATTTTCCAGCCGAGATGACTAACTTGGAAATAGGGGAGACCGGTTTTCCCCGAATTCACGGTCCACCCCTCGACCTCTACCCCTGGGGCCCTCCCCACGACCAGGTTGACCAGGCACATCCAGGAGTAGGCCCGGAACTTGAGCACGGCCTCGAGCGCCTGACCCCCGAAGCTCGTCTCCCTGACTGCCTCTCCGGACCCCCTCCTCACTGCTGAGAAGATCGACTCGGTCAACCACCTCCGACCGTGGCCCTTCTCGTCCCTCCAACGTTCGTAGCCCAACCTCCTGAACTCCCTCCTCCTGGCGGGGTGGCCCCTCCCGGTCGACTCCCTGGGAGGGACGTCCACCCCGGTGGCTTAGACCGCGTTGGTATCGTAAGTCCTGTCCCCCACGAACCTGGTCACCTCCTTCCCCTTGGACTTGAGCTCCTCCACGGTCTTGACGGCAGACTGGACCTCTCTCCACGACCTCTGCCTTTATCTCCTGCAAGTCCTCCCCGTCTGCCTCGACCTTGAGGAACTCGGAACCCTGGGCTTCCCCACCTCACGACCGGGTACTGTCCTCCGACGCTCGTGCTGACCTCGGTCGCCTCGCCTATGACCCTCTCCCCAGGGTCGGGGAAGGTCAACTTGAGCTTCCTCACCCTCTTCCATACTGCGTGTCCACGGTGATAGGTACGACCCCCAACCCCTTCAACGCCCTCAGGACCCCTCCACTCCCCTGTACGGGAAGAACAGGTGGAGGAACGCCGGTAGCAGTTATTAGATTTCCCTTGAAAACAGGGCGGTAATTAAGGGAAACTCACGAAACTCCTGCGCCAGGAACTCGTCGAACTCCCTCTGGGCCTTCAAGGTCTTCTTGGCGTCCCTGTTCTCCTCCTCCAGGAACCTCACCGGTGCTCGAACACGTGGAACGGGAAGATGAGCTCGTACCTGGTCACCACGTTCTCGTCGTACTTGCCCCAGTCCCTGGTGTACTTCCTCTCACCCATGGGCTAAACTTCGGCGAACGTTTATAACTTTTTGTATAACATTGAAGAATGCCATAAAACAGTTAGAACACAAAGCTATAAATTACGGAAAGTAAAGATATGGTATGTTCAAAATTCCCATGATAGTCGGTCATAGGGGGGCTCCACTGGAGGCTCCAGAAAATTCAATTCCGTCTTTTATTTTAGCGAAACAGATCGGTGCCTCAGCTATAGAATTGGATGTACATCTTTCCAAAGATGGAGTTCCAGTGGTAATTCATGATAGTATAGTGGTGAACGATGATGGAAGTAAAAGGAAAATTAATGAGATGTACTTAGAGGAAATAAGAAAAGTTAACTTAGCACATCTATATCACGGAAAATACAGTGATGTTCGTATACCTACACTTCGGGACGTTTTTAACGAGGTTGGTAGGATAAAGTACTGTATTGAGATTAAAAAGTCATATAAAATATATCCTAATATAGAGGGAAAAGTATTAGATATCGTAGATTCGTTAGGTCTGAGAGACTACGTTGAGATCACGTCTAACGACTATGATTCCGTCTTGAAGATCAGGGAGCTAGATCCAGATATTGTTGTCGGGATGGGATATCTGGGAAAGGTAAAGTGGATCCTAGATATAGCGAAGAGGTTAGAGGTTAACTGGCTACACGTTCAATACGATCTAATATCGGAGGAGGACGTTGAACTAGTTCACGACGAAGGGATGAAAATAAATGCGTGGACCGTCAATGATGTCTTCGTAGCGAACGAGTTGGCAAACTATGGAGTTGATGCCATAACAACGGACGATCCGAGACTCCTCATAGGGGAGTTGAGTAAAACATGTAATAAAGCCCCCCGTTAAGCTTTCCTCCTGTTGAACGTCTTACAATATCTCAGGATGGAAATTATAAAAATTTTAATTATTTCTCCTAATTTAGAAATGAATAAATTATTGGAAAATCGCATTAACGAACATGCCAAACCTCCATGGGTGCTTTGTGTTCTACTCGCTTTATTTCAGAGGGGTAAAATTGGATTAAACGTTTTTAGGAAAATAATATTCTATCTAAACTCGCTGGTCACCCCTCGACCTCGACTCCCGGGAACCTACCCACGATGGGGCTGGCCAGGTGGACCATCCAGGAGTAGGCCCACTCAGCCTGGCCTCGAGGACCTGGCGAGAGAGACTGGTCGCTCCGACCTTCTCGCCGAAGATCCTCTTCACTGCAGAGAACAGGGACTCGGTCAACCACCTCCGACCGTGGCCCTTCTCGTCCCTCCAACGTTCGTAGCCCAACCTCCTGAACTCCCTGACTGCCCTCCTCCTCGCCGTCTCGTCGTGGACGCGTTCTCCCTGGGAGGGACGACCTCGACGCTCGTGGCGTAGACCGCGTCGGAGTCGTGGGCCTTCCGTAGAACTTCAACTCCTCTGGGCCTTCAGTTCCTCCACGGTCTTGACTGCTGACTGGACCTCTCTCGACCACCTCAGCGCTCACCACCTCCAGGTCTTCCCCGTTCATCACGACCTCCACCTTCAGGAACCTCGACGCCCTCCCACTTGGCCACGACGTACTGCTCTCCCCTGTCGGTGCTCACCCCAGTCGCGTCAGCTATGACCTCCAGCTCGTTCCCAGGCTCGGGGACAGCTCGACCTTCCTGGCCCTCTCCCACACGGTGTGGCAGTCGAGGCTGATCGGGATCACCCTCATCCTCTCCAACGCCCTCAACACCACTTCACCGCCCTGTATGGGAGGAACAGGTGCAGGAAGGCCAGGAACTCGTCGAATTCCCTCAGCTCTGTACGGCTTCCTTCCATACCTTTTCTGTCCCTGAAGGAGCTCCCACCAGTGCTCGAACACGTAGAACGGGAACATCAACTGGAACCTCTCGATCACGTTCTCGTAGTACTTGCTCAATCCCTGGTGTACTTCCTCCTCCCCATGAGTAGCACTGGTGGGATTGATTTATAACATTTTGTATGATATTGGACAAGACCACAAAGCAATAAAGGGAAAAAACTATTTGAACTGTCCTTTAGGTAACTTGTCCTCTATTTGGTCTTGTGTCAATCTAGCGGTCTCTGGCATGAGAAAATATGACCATAGCGCTACGAATAATATGGTGCCTCCCAATAGGAGAAATGCTCCTCCAAACCCTATTGCCTTTATTATAGAAGGGATCACGAAGGCTGACGCCGCTGCACCTATCCTCGAGAATGTGGCTGCCAGACCTACTCCGGTTCCACGGATCCTGGTTGGCCACAGTTCGGCAAAGGTCACTGTGTATGGTCCGGGTCCGAAATTCATAAAGTAATAGTAGATGGAGAATAATGCCATAACAGCGAGAAACGGAAACACTTTCATGATATCGTAAATCGCCCATCCTACTAACATATCTATGCCCATTACTAAGGAGCCAGCTATGACCATTATTCTTCTTCCTATTCTATCGTAATAAAACGCTGCAGTATAATAACCGAACAAGGCTATCACCCAATATAAGGCAGAGGCTAGGAATGCATCGGCTTTGGTTGTTAGACCTAGACCAGCTGTTATATAAGGGGTATAGAGGTTTGACCCATAGGCTGCTATATCGAATATTGGCCACCACACCCAAATGAATAACGTGACTAGCCACATCTTACCTGTAAATAGATCCCGTATAGATGGTTTTTTAGCGGCCCCAGTTGATATGGTCGAATCACGACTTCCACTCAGCTTTTCAACAACATCAAGTGATTCATCTTCTCTCTTTTTCTCACCCAGCTGAGCTCTTATTGCAGCCCATCGGGGTGACTCAAGGATCTTTGATCTCAGTAATATTACTACAAGTCCCCAAATCGCCTCAGAAGCTAACATAACCCTCCATGCAAGATCTGGGTTGCTTCCCAAACTTACCGCTAACCCGTAAGCCGTTAAGAAACCTACTACCGATCCTATTCCCCAGAAACTATTCATAGATGCTAAGGCAAACCCTCTTCTTTTCGCGGGAGCATATTCAGCAACGAGAGTCGGACTTAGTGCATAATCTCCTCCAACACCAATACCTACCAGTAGCCTCGTTATGAACAGCTGAATGAAGTTAACCACCAGACCCGAGAGAAGACCAAATACCACTAGAAAGACCAAGTCGAATATATACAGAAACCTTCTTCCTACCCTATCGGCGAACCTCCCAAACACCGGTGCACCGATCGCCACACCGATGAAAGCTGAAGCTGCTAAAAGTCCAGTTTGTACTGCTGTAAGACTCATTATGGGAATTAAGTATAGGAGGGCAGCGCCTATTATCAGTGTATCATATGCGTCCACAAACTGACCCATAGATGCCGTAAACCAGGCGTACCACCAGTATCTCGGTAATTCCCTTAATCCCATCTCCTCGAAATTTTTACCTACAGATTTACCCCTCACATCTTTATTCTCCATGAGGGATCGACCCATATAAGATTGGGTTTAGTGGTATATAAATTTTCCATTTATAATGCTTTATGTCCTATTTCGTTTTATTTTCGAATGATGAAATTATGGTAAACATATTTTTAGAAAATTAATGTACTACAGTTATGGGAATCTAAGGGGGGTAATACGAAAAAGCCGGTATTGGTGAGAAGTTTTTCAACGACGTCCTGCTGAAAAGGTGCGGAAGGACTGATCGAGTTCGCTAGGGAGAGGCTGGTCAGGGAGGTCAACAGGCTGGGCGTGGTCAGGAGGAACGGGAGGAGCAGGAAGGTTAATTGTCACTAGTCCTCATGGTCCTGGTAGGTGGGAGGGCCAGCGTGAAGAACAGGGCCGAGACGTTCGGGTTGGACTACGCAAACCTGCTGGAGGCGTTGGGAGAACTTGGAGATGCGTGGAGGGGCTGGAGGTCCTGTCAGACTGGTGAAGGGACCTCTCGTTATCATGGACGACACCGCGGACCACGACGCTCCGGGAGGACGTGAGCTCCTGAGAACTACTGGACCTACTGCCACACCCACGGGAGGTTCGAGAGGGTCAAGCTCCTCACGGTCGCCGTAGTGGACCTCAAGCAGGACGTTCACGGTTCCCCTACGCCGTGAGGAAGATATTGGATTTGTGAGGGTCAACGAGTTCAAGACCAAGATCGACTTGGCCAGATGTTGGACGTGCTCAAGGAGCCCTTCCGGTAGCTATGGTCGTCTTCGACCCCAGTACTGTCCGAGAAGCTCGTGACGGACAACGTAGTGTCAAGGCTCAGGTCCAACCGAGCCCATGGTCGAGTCGGTCCAGGGGACCCTCGAGGAGGTGGAGGGGCGCCTCCCAGTGGGATACCCCCCGGAGTCTACTACGCCGACCTGACCCTGGGAGGCCGAGCGATTATGGTGAAGTTGCTAGTCCGGGAACGTAAACGTGACTCTGGGACACACGCCAGGTACCTCTACACGACCGACCTCTCGCTCAGCGGGGAGGAGGCCTGTCGTGTGGGAGATCGAGGAGCTCCAAAGGACGTCAAGGCCCTGGGACCCCTCATTCTGGAGGAGGGAGAGGCTTCAGGGCTACCTCACGATCTTCACCGTCAACAACGTCGTCAGGGAGCTGATAGGGGAGCTGAACCTGAGGAGCGTGGAGGCGTTCCTCAGGCTCTCGAACGTCATTTAGGCGGACCGCCGGGGCTGATGAAAATCTTTAAGTTACGTTAAAGTCCCATAACTGCTGAGATTTATCAAATTATACATCAGTTAAACTTTAGAACCACCTCTGAATTACAATCTTTCTATCTGTATAGAAATTGACTGTCTCTATTTGTGGATGTAGTACTCCGAAGAAGGATTCCTTCATTCCTCCAAACGGGAAGAATGCCATGGGTTGTGCAACCGCCACATTAACTCCTATATTTCCTGCAATAACTTCAGAAGCAAACTTCCTGGCTACAACTCCGCTGGTAGTGAAGATTGAAGCAGCATTGCCGTATCTGCTCCTGTTTATAAGCTCTATGGCTTCTTCTATTGATTCCACTCTCATGATGTTCGCCACAGGTCCGAATATCTCCTCTTTGGCTATAACCATGTCAGGAGAAACCTCATCGAATATTGTGGGACCTAGATAGAAACCCTTGGGATAGTCTGGAACCCTAACATTCCTCCCATCGAGAACTAACTTAGCTCCCTCCTCTATGCCCTTCTCAATATAACCCTGGACTCGATTTTTGGCCGACTCTGTAACTAAGGGACCTATGTCCGTACCTCTATCGAATCCGTATCCTACTACTAGTCTCTTACTGGCCTCGATGAATTTCCTCTTCAGTTCATCATAGACTCCTCCAACTGCGACCAAGTTAGCGTTTGCAAGACACCTTTGACCTGCATTACCGAAGAATGACGGGATGAGGTTAGCTACAGTTTGTTCCAGCTTGGCGTCCGGCATCACTACTGCGAAATTTTTCGCCCCTCCACTGGCGCTAACCTTCTTTCCGTTCTCTGATGCCGTTTTATAAATGTATTTAGCTACATTTGTAGATCCCACGAAAGTTATCCCCTTGATAGACGGATTACTCAGTAACTCATCAACTACTTCCTTAGCACCGTTCACGATGTTCACCACGCCTGGGGGAAATACTTTCTGAAAGATTTCACCCACCATGAACATACCCAATGGCGTAATCTCACTGGGCTTAACTACTATTGTGTTTCCCAGTACCAAGGCGTAAGGTATGAACCAGAACGGGACCATTATGGGAAAGTTAAACGGATTTATTGACGCGAAGACACCCAACGGCACCCTCTCTGACATCTCATCTATGCCAGAAGCCACAGTGGGCATATATTCCCCTTTATACAAGGTATAAGCTACAGAGATGGCACTCTCAACGTTCTGAATAGCCCTCTCTAGCTCACCCTCAGCCTCAGAGATTGTTTTTCCGTGATTCAGTGTAATGCTCCTGGCCAACTGATCTTTATGCGATTCCATCTCGTTCTTCAGCCTAAAGAGGTACTGTATCCTGTCGGGAACAGGAATCTTACTCCACTTATCATAAGCGGCCTCTGCGGCACCGATGGCGTCCTTAACTTCTTCCTTAGTAGAGAAGGGTACGAAACCTATTTCTTCGCCAGCACCTGGATCATAAATTGGTTGTCTTCGCTCGGAAGAGGATGGTTTGAAACTTCCATTTATTAGATTATCTATTCTTAGACTCTTAACCAGCTTGGACATATTATCAATCATCCCTTCTAACTGGAGAAGTATTTAAATCTTAATTAATGACCCTTATAATATGGTTTTTTAAATAATTATTACGCATTTTATTCTCAAAAATATAATGAACGTCGGTCCTTAATTCACTCCATGAATGGTTCGGGTTAAGTCAATACAGCAATTATTAGATTTTGCCTTGACTTCAATTATTAGATTTTGCCTTGACTTCAATTATTAGATTTTGCCTTGACTTCAATTATTAGATTTTGCCTTGACTTCAATTATTAGATTTTGCCTTGACTTCAAGGCCAAACCTAACGAGAAATCCCGTAACTGCTGTCAATAGTAACGGGGCCATGTGAGGGAAACCTGATTAAACTTTCCGAGCATATTCATCGCTGGGTCTCACTTATGTACTTGACTTATCCAATTCCGACCTCAAAATTAAGGGCAGCACGAGATAATAGGGAGGTGAAACGAAATTTCCTAGAAACTGTTCTAGGCTGTACGTTCTCCGTGGAGTAAAGATTATAAAAGCACTAACTAGTAGTAGTCACCGCCTTGATAGTTACACCTTAAATGGATGCCTCTAGTTGCCACGATCACATAGACAATAGATTGAAATAAGTTTTGGTATTAGTAAAAAATTCTCCATATATTCTGTGTACAGCAGTTATGGGACTTTCCCTTAAATATCGCCCTGTAATCGAGGCGAAATCTAATAAATGCTGAAAAGAAGTCTGTTTAAAAGTACAAGGGTCTTTCCCCAAGTTACCTTGCCTATTCCACGGTCACTGGTTCCCCGATGGAGGCGGACCTCTTCGCGGCGTCTGCTACCCTGCCCACGTTGTAGGCGAAGACGTGATCTGGGAAGGTTCTCTCGTCCCTGATCACCGAGTTCACGAAGGCCTCCACCTCCCTTCTGTAAGCGTCTCTGAACCTCACCTCGAACCACTCGTAGGGAGCGTGGGATATCTGGTTACCCCTGAACACCAAAGTCTCGTACTCGGTCCTGTTCTCCACCCTTATCATCCCGTTCTCACCGAGTATCTCGGCCCTTATGTCGTATCCGTACCTGGAACACCTGCTCACGTCTATATTCACTAGAGGTCCGTCCTCGTACTTGACGTTCACCAGGCTGGTGTCGAAGTCTCCAGCCTCCTTATATTCCTTGAAGACGAAAGCCGAACCGGAGGCGTAAAGCCTCATCCTCCTGAACCCGAACATCCAGAGCATGGTGGCAAAGTCGTGAATGGCCATGTCATCGTAAATGGCACCGGGATAGAGTATCGTGCCGATGCCGGGTTGCGGTGAAGGGTCCCTACTTATCAGCTCCGCTAGGAGGGGCCTCCCCACCTCCCCACCCTCCAACGCCTCCTTGGCCTTGATGAAGGACTCGTCGTAGAGTCTTTGGAAACCCACCTGTAACTTCACCCTGTTCCTCTCCACTGCCCTCACTATCTCCTCGTTTTCCTTGGAGTCTATCCCCATGGGCTTCTCCACAAAGACGTGGATACCGTTCTCCGCCGCCTCCCTTATTAGAGGTAAGTGAGACTGAGTACTTGTGGTAATTATGGCTACGTCTGGTTTGTTCGATTTTATGACAGACGAGAATTCTGTATAGGGCTGAACTCCTAGCGTTTGAGCTAAATTTTTAGCTCTATCTACATCCATGTCCACAATCCCTACAATCTCTACGTCTTTCATTTTACTTAGGTTCATTGAGTGGATTCTTCCCATCCTTCCTGCTCCTAAAATCACTGCTTTTAATTTGGCCATGTTGGTTTCGAATCCCTTTTCAAAGACACTAGATAATAAAGTTATACTACAGGAATCTCTCTAACTTCCAAATATATGAGTTTGATCGGCTAGAAGTTACCTTACAATGCCTTAAAGGGTTCGCAATAAGAGATCCATCACCTATGTCTCTAGTGATTTGGCTTCCATTATCTTAAAGAGCTTTTCCCTAGCGTAATCCAGAAACCCTTTCGATGCATCATCACGTTTTTACGGTATTGCTGGTGTTGCCTCAAAATACGTTTAATTCAATTTCACTACTCTGAAATAAAGCGAAGTAGAACACAAAACAGATGCCAGTCGTAGTACCCTCTAGTATTCTTGTTATATAGTATAACAAGGTACCTACCATATTGGATGCCTATTCCACGGTCACTGGTTCCCCGATGGAGGCGGACCTCTTCGCGGCGTCTGCTACCCTGCCCACGTTGTAGGCGAAGACGTGATCTGGGAAGGTTCTCTCGTCCCTGATCACCGAGTTCACGAAGGCCTCCACCTCCCTTCTGTAAGCGTCTCTGAACCTCACCTCGAACCACTCGTAGGGAGCGTGGGATATCTGGTTACCCCTGAACACCAAAGTCTCGTACTCGGTCCTGTTCTCCACCCTTATCATCCCGTTCTCACCGAGTATCTCGGCCCTTATGTCGTATCCGTACCTGGAACACCTGCTCACGTCTATATTCACTAGAGGTCCGTCCTCGTACTTGACGTTCACCAGGCTGGTGTCGAAGTCTCCAGCCTCCTTATATTCCTTGAAGACGAAAGCCGAACCGGAGGCGTAAAGCCTCATCCTCCTGAACCCGAACATCCAGAGCATGGTGGCAAAGTCGTGAATGGCAAAGTCGTCGAATATTGCAGCCGGATAAGGGATATAAGGCAAATATTGCGGTGAAGGGTCCCTACTTATCAGCTCCGCTAGGAGGGGCCTCCCCACCTCCCCACCCTCCAACGCCTCCTTGGCCTTGATGAAGGACTCGTCGTAGAGTCTTTGGAAACCCACCTGTAACTTCACCCTGTTCCTCTCCACTGCCCTCACTATCTCCTCGTTTTCCTTGGAGTCTATCCCCATGGGCTTCTCCACAAAGACGTGGATACCGTTCTCCGCCGCCTCTAATATATAGCTAAAGTGTTTGTCCATCGGACTGGTAATGACCACTGCGTCTGGGTGAACGGTTGAAATAGCTTGCTTTAAATTTTGAAAATAGTTGGTTCCGAGTTCCTTGGATAACGTCTCCCCTTTGGTCGGAGTTGGATTAACCACACCTATAATCTCGACATTAGGAAGTTTCTTCAAATTTAACCCATGAATTCTTCCAAGCCTTCCTGCTCCGACTATAACGAACTTAACTCCCATATCTATCAGGTTTCTATGTTATACACTCAATCTAAAAAACGTTGAGAGAATAGAAGGAGGGGCCACCCCGCCAGGAGGAGGACTATCATGGAGTTCAGCCCTGGTCACGACCGTTGGAGGGACCAGAGAGAAGGTCGTAGGTGGCTCGTGGGGTGTTTTCCCTATCGTCAAGAAGACGTTCGGTGAGGTCGTCAAGGCGAACCTGTCGAGTCCTCGAGGCCCGACTCAAGTTTTGGACCTTCCTAGATGACCCACCTGGCCAACCTGATCGTGGGGAGGGACCCTGGGAATGTCAAGGGATGACCTAGAATTCTGGGAAACCCATTGTTCTCCTGACGACCACGTCCTATCTAGTCATTTTAGTTGGAATAACTGAAGTAGCACACAAAGCAGAATATAGGAGAATATGAAAAACTAACTTTTTGTGTAGTAGGCCTTTAAGAGTTTTAACCCCCTAAAGATCATAATCCGGCCAGTACTTTCTCATCACCGCCTCGTCTAGGTCTATCCCAAGGCCAGGTTCCTCTGAGAGTTTGATGAAGCCTTTCTCTATGATCTTTCTCTTAGTTTTGGCCATCTCGTGCCAGAAGGGCACATCGTGTCCGTGAAATTCCATGACACCGAAGGTGTTGGCTACAGACATGGCGTTGGCGTATGCCATCGTGCCTACAGGCGATGCTGTGTTATGAGGAGAGACCTCTATATCATACATGGAGGCCAACTCAGATATTCTCCTCAACTCTGTTATACCCCCACACTTGACGCCATCTGGAGTCCATATCTTCACACCAGTCCTCAGTAGATCTTTGAACTGGTAGATGGTATATAGGTTCTCTCCAGTGGCTATGGGAGAATCACAGCTCTTCGTCAATAGCTCCAGCTCATCGAAGTTGGATACAGTCATGATCGCTGGAACTGGGTCCTCTATCCACCTAAGCCTATAGGGTTTCAACGCCTGGCATAACCTGATAGCAGTGTTGAGGTTGAAACGCCAGTGCAGGTCCACCATTAGATCTATTTCGTCCCCTACGGTCTCCCTAACTGCCCTCATAATGTCCGATAGGTAGTCTATGTCCTTTAGGGATAGATCACCGCTCCTTATGTTATACTCTTTCGTATAGGGGGTAGGAACATCGAGATCAAATTTCAACGCTGTAAAGCCCTCGTCCACCAGCCTCTTTGCCCTCTTAGAGTAAGCTTCAGGAGTGTAATCTTCGTTCCACTTCTCAATCGATAGTCGCCCGTGAACTGGGTTGGAAGTTGTTGCCAGTCTTTTATTTTCAATCTCAGCGTCCTTTAACCAGGGTAGACTCACCGGTAGATGTAAAGCGTTCATGGCTTCAAGTCCTTTGCCGCCATGGGCGTCTACATAGACCCTAATGAGCTCTCGATCCCCACCAAGCAATCTCCATACTGGAAGATTAAGATATTTCCCTAATAGATCATAAATGGCAATGTTAATTGCGGAAATGAGATGGTAAGTTGTAGTTCCTCCATAAAGGGCAGCGTATCTGAGCTTCTGCTCTATCCTGTTGATTTTGAACGCGTCCTCATTCACAACGAGCCTTCTGAACTCCTCTTCCATACCTTTAATTCCAGGTGCGGGGCCTGCCTCACCTGTGCCATAAATACCGTTTTCTCCATAGACCCTCACGAAACTCCACTCGAAATTGGCTTGGGCCGTAAATACTTTCAGGTCTTTGATTTTCAATTCCAAATCAATTCCACCGATCAATTCTGATTGAAGCTAAGTAATAAAAGTTTCTAAGTTTAATTGCTTTGTGGGGAGTGTTCTCATGCAGTCATCCTATTCGATAAGAGTTAGTGATATTATATGAGGCTCTTGAATTACCTTGATCCCCTCCAGGGAGGCCCGGTTCGGGGGGTGACCTCCCTGGAGACGTGGGGCTTCCCGACTATCGTCAAGGCCAGGCTGTACTGGAGCGGGCTAAGCTCCTGGTCACGGCCTTGGTGTCCCTGGCGAGCCTGGCTAGTCGACCTGAGGTGGGAGTTGAAGCTCTACGCGGTGTGCTCCTTGCCCGTGACGTGCTTGTCCAGGCTGGTGGACCTGGTATTGGTCGGAGTAGTTCACGTCACCAGGGGGTGACCGGGAGCCGGTAGAGCTCGTAGTCCCTGTCCCCGACCGTGAAGAAGGGGACCCAGTCCACGAGGGAGGCCCACACGTTCCTCCCCTGACCTCTCCTGACCTTGAGGAACGTCCAGAGCTCGTCGAAGATCCTGGCCTTCCCCTTGACCCCTTGAGCACTTTGGGGAGGCCCACAAGACCCGAGTAGGCCCTGACTCCCGTCCTCCTGACCTGGTAGACCGTGGTCAGGGGAACTCCCTCGATCCACGAGATCGCCCTCAACCTCACCCTGCTCACGTACTCCCTCAGGATCCTCTCCCTACTTAACGTGATGCTCTCCCTCGTAGGACGTCCTCCCGCACCCCTTACACCTGAACTTTCCCCTGGAGGAACCGTCCCTGACGACCCTCTCCGAACCGCACGAGGGACGTGACCATACACTCCCTTCTCCTCCTCAACCTCACCCCTCTCACGTAGTAGACCTGGAGGGATCCCCAACTCCACCCTCACGCCCAGGGCGTAACAGACAGGACTAAGGACAACTCCCACAACCCGTACTTCCTGGGCCAAACCCTCATATTCCTCAGGATCGTACATCAACTGTGCGAGGATTACGAGGTTCTTTCTCACTAACCCAAACACTCTCGTAGCCCTCTCACAACAAGTTTTCGCCAGCAAACTTCCATCTCTAATAATTGCTCCACTACTTATCGAATAGGATGACCGTATGAGAACACTCCCTTCTTAATTGTTGTGGGAGTTCCGATAAGTATCGCCTTAAAACTAATGTAAAATCTACAATGCATGTAAGAAAACTAGGGCTGAAGTGCTCTCGAATGCTACAAGAGAACCCATCATGCAGAGCAACGGTGCCATGGTCCAGTTCTTAATGACATTTCTCACATTACTCGACGTACTTTTGTTACTCATATTTAACAAACTGAGGCCAATTATGCCACCCATGGTAATCTGAGTCAAGGATATGGGTATTCCCATGAGAGTGAAAACCTCGCTGGTTAGAAAACTCCCCAGCATAACTGAGCTAGAACTCGTGTAACCTAATTTAGTAATTTTGAATCCCACCTTTATTGCTGCCCTTTTACTGAGGGTGAAGGTGCCTAGAGATGCCCCAACAGCGTACGTTAATTCTACTATGTTATGGGGGAAAGACACTAAGCCTAGGGAAACCAATAGCCCAATAGTGTTAGCACCCAACACGAATACGATGAATGAGCATGAAGCCAAAATGATCAGCCTGTAGAACTTAATGACCTTAATTAGGCTGTTTTCTATTCTATCTATGTATCGTCGTATTAAAAAATATAACGATATTGTAAGTAATATTGATATAATAGGGGAGAATATCCACGAGGAAATCACCAGGAGGAGAGTGTGTAAGTTGATTACGAGAACCCCATCTGAGATGAGGGCAATTATCGTCAACGAAGGATAAATCATTTGGCTCAGTGATGTGGGTATGCCTCTCTTACTCAAGATTAGGAAAGAGATTAATGATATTAATAATGTGCTGAAGAAGACCATTTCCAATATATATAAGGGACCTCTAATGGCCCTTTCGGCAAATTTCTCCATGGAGAAACTTCCCAAGGAAGCGCCTAAGAACATGGATATCGAAGCGATCAAGATGGAGTACCTGGTCTTTATCACCCTGGTGGAAATCAGTATGGCAACACTCGGGACAGAATTGTTACCTCCAACAACGAAGCTTACTAGAAGGCCTAAGAGAAAGACCAGGATAGCAAAGAAGTCAAACATGAACGGAGATATATAGGTGAAGGTTAATATACCTTGTGATAATATAGTTATAATATGTTCAAATAGTAATATATAGTCCAAATAGTTGACTCTCACGTAAAATTACGACCTGCTCTCACGAGTCGATGAAGACGTGAAATGCAGTCTTAGCTATAAGACGTAAGCACTTCTACCCTATGTTTGATTTGAACCTGGGACGAACGTCACAGGAGCTATAAGGAGCACGTGTTCAATCAATAACTCTGTAGTTGAAACGTCTCAAGTGCGTAGATCTGGGAATATAGTAAAATTTATATAATTATGTATATAAATATCCCCCTGATGGAAATGGTGAGATTAAACGGAGCCGAATTCGTTATCGAATATTTCAAACGAGGTGGTATAAAACACGTGTTCGGCATTCCTGGTCACGGAAACGCGGCCATAGTGGACGTAATTTACGATATGAGTAAGGACATAGAGTTCGTGCCAGTGAAACACGAGCAGTACGGAGGTCATATGGCTGACGGTTACTTTAGGGTAACTAGGAAGACTCCAGCCATAGTAACTACTTCTGTAGGCCCTGGTGCCACCAATTTGGCCACTGCCCTAGCAACGGCATACGTTGATTCCTCCACGTTTATTGCCATAACTGGAGATATTCAGACCTACCTGTTGGGGAAGGGCATCTTCCAGGAAGTGGAAAGGCAATTCCAAAGCGATTACGTGAATGCGATGAGGCACTTTACCAAGAGATCCTATTTCGTATCAACTGTCTCTCAGCTGCACAACGTACTCCCCAACGCATTTAAGGAAGCGGTAGTGGGAAGACCAGGTCCGGTGTTAATATCTATGCCTATGGACGTTCAGACCGCCCCCTTGGATGTGGAGTTCAGGGAGGTTCCTATGGTAACTGACGTAGGGCGAATATGCCCAGATCAGACTAAGGTCCTTGAAGCCTCAAAGATACTGGTCAGGGCTGAGAGACCACTCATACTAGTAGGCGGAGGAGTGGTGATGTCTGGAGCCAGTGAGGAAGTTGTGAAGCTGGCAGAGCTCCTAGGTGCACCAGTAGCTTCTACGTTCAGGGGAGATGCTAAGGGTGGTTTCCCGGAGGATCATGAACTGTACGTCTTTTCTGTAGGTAACATAGGCAATCCTGTAGCAAACAAGTTGGCAGCAGAAGCTGATGTGATATTAGCTGTCGGTGTTACGTTCAGTGACGAGACTACAAGTTCATACAAGAAGGGAATAACGTTCAATATACCACCCACGAAGCTCATACAGATCGACATAGACCCGCACGAGATAGGAAAGAACTATCCCGTGGAAGTAGGAATCTGGGGTGACGCCAAAGTGACTCTTCAACAGATAATTAATTACATGATGGAACTGGGCAAGAAAGGTAACTACAGGGAAACCGAGTACTTTAAGAGAATTTCTCAGATGAAGAAGGAGTGGTTGGAGGAAATGGAAAGATTGAGGGAGGCCGCCCCAATGGGGATACCCAGCGTGGCGAAGACCCTTAGGGAAACTCTTCCACAAGAGAGTGTAATCACCCTGAGCGCAGGTCTTCCTCAGGAGATATTCTCTCAACTTTGGATCTCCTATAAACCTAGGACTTTCATAAGCTCCGGAGGGTTCTCCACCATGGGTTTCGCCTTACCTGCGGCCATAGGGGCTAAACTCGCCCTGAAGGACACCCCAGTTATAGCCGTAGAGGGAGATGGCTCATTTCTTATGAACAACGTTGAACTATTAACGGCATCACAACTGGAATTACCTGTGATAGCAGTAATATTAAATAATTACGGTTGGATATCTATAAGAGATTTACAGATACGTAACTTTCAAGGTAGAATAATAGGGACAGAATTTAAGGACAGGAAGAACGAGCTCAAGGCACCTGACTTCGAGAAGGTGGCCAAAGCGTATGGGGCTAACTACCTTAGGGCCGAGAGCGTGGAGCAAATACGTTCATCCGTCAGGCAGGCACTTACGTCCAGTGACACACCTACAGTTGTAGAAATTCCAGTGGAAACTAAGTTTCCATACAGTGGCACCAAGGCGTATGGGTTTTGGGACATACCCAGGAGATCATAAGTTTTCCCCAAGTTTAACCACACCTGTTCATCACCTCCACCTTACGACCACTTTTATTTCGCCCTCTTGCTTCTTGCTGACGTATTGTACGGCGCTATCTGGGGTAGCTATGTTAGTGACCATCCCCTTAAACACAGATGGATATTCTATCTTTAACCTGGCGTAATAACTGACTGCCTCTCTCAAATGGATTTTAGCGTGGGCCGCTGACCCTACAATGACAATGTTCTTGTATACTATATCCGTGATCAACTGTGAACTCACCCTCGTCTCATCCCCTATTCCGAATCCAAACAGTATGACTCCTCCCTTAGGCTTAACTTTTGATATAACCCTCGATATGGAGACTGTTGATCCTGAGGTATCAACCAGCAGGTCGATCTGTCCCACGTCTTCGCTGATTAATCTGAAATCCACCCCGATCTCGCCAACTATCCTCTCCTCTAACCTCGTTGGGGCTCTCCTGTTTAGCACAACGACGTTGAATCCCATGCTCTTGAGGAGTATTGAGAAAAGAAGTCCTGTACTACCTGAACCTATTATGGCAGCGCTCCTACACTCATAGGTAGAATCTTCGCATCCCCATGGGAACCTTGCCTCCACTATGGATAAAAACGTTCTTATGGCTTTAACTACGTCACCCATAGGTTGGATCAGTACCGCGTCCTCACTTACCACATTGTCTGGCACTCTCACAAGGTAACTTTCCTTATCCACGAAGAGGTCAGCCATAAACCCGTCCTGGGCCTTTATTCCAGCTATCTTCATTTCACCAGTCTCGCATAGATCTGGCCTTCCCAATCTACAACTCAAGCAATTACCGCATCCCCGCCTGACTAGGGCCACTACCTTATCCCCCCTTTTGAAACCTGTTACCTTTTCTCCCACGTCTATTACCTCCCCAATGACCTCGTGTCCCAAAACCATGAAGTCCTTACCTGGAGGAGGGACAGAGTGTCGCATGAGACCGTTAGCTAACTCCCTATCAGTACCGCATATTCCCGTATACAAGGTCCTGACTGCTACCTCATCATCCCCTATATTACTCAGGTTTATGTCAGATAATTCCCGAAGACTTACCCCAGGATTCGGAGGATGTATGACAATTGCCCTCATGGTATTAAACTCCCTAATTGAGAATCTATAAATTTACTCTGAAGTCTTCACGGGTGGCTCCAAAATTCTGACGCCATCGATTACGCGTCTTGATGAAAAGAATTGGATGCATTACTCTCTATCATCATCTCTGAAACAGCAGTTATTAGATTTTGCCTCGATTACAGGGCGATATTTAAGGGAAAGTCCCATAACTGCTGTCTGAAAGTTTATGCTTAGTTGAAGTTCAAGGGGACTTGCTACCACTGACCCACTAAAACTAGGATGGGTTTCCCGTTGAAGGACAAGGTAGGTATTCCAGACCTGACAGTCCTTGTCTTCATCAATTACACTCTACCTTCCATGACGGATTGGCCGTTACGGGCTTCACGGAATCCGATGGACTCACCTAGTGTTCAGGCTCTGAGGAAGTATATATTACCTTTTACCCTGGGACTGCTTTGTGTGCCACTTCGATTTTTATCAGAGTTTATGTGAGGCTTTCTTTCAAATTAGCGTATAATTTCGAATTTTAAATTGTCCAATGGGCTTGACATCTGAGAAATTTGAACAAACACACAAAGCACCCTGGGGCACTAAGGTATCAACGAGCTAGTTGCGTTTCAAGGTTTAACTCAGATTTATTAAGCTGTTAGTGGAAAAGAGCGAATCGTGAAATTAGCTGTAACTACAATGTGTTGGGGGAAGCTGAGAAATGAGAAGGAACTAGGTCAAGCGCTCCACACAGCCAGGGAGATAGGATATCAAGGGATAGGACTGGAGTTCAGGCTCCTTCCCCAGGAAATTTTGAGGAGCCCAGAGAAGTTACCTCAGATGTTGACACAAGAAGGTCTAGAGAACGCCGGAGGGTATTTCGCCCTAAGAGACGAACAGCTTGAGCTAGCCAAGAGAAGCGACACGAGGGTGTTATGGATAGTATCCAGAGAGAAAGATTGCGAGAATGCCATCTACAAGATAGAGCAATATGTGAGGAAAAGCTCTGAGGTTGGCATCTCAATAATCTTACACAACCATCTCAGAACATGCTTCGAAAAAGAGGACGAGATAATCAAGACACTGAGGAGAATACCTCAACTGGGACTCTGCTTAGATACAGCGCATGCTAAGGCAGCTGGTATTAATATGGTCAGATTCATCAAGGAGTACGCTGATAGGATAAAGCTGGTCCACTTAAAGGACCTGAGGCAGGTTTTACCCAAGTCCAAGATAAGGTTTGGACGGGACTTCGTGAACGTCGGGGAGGGCGTTATTGACTTCACTGAAATAATTTCTACATTAAGAGACGTTAAGTATGACGGCTACCTCATGCTGGAGATAGACAAGACGGAGAAAAATAAAGCAGACCAAGAGGTGAGGAGAGGTTATGAATATATCCAAACTATAATAAGAAAAATATGAATGGCACACCACTGTTCTAGTTCAGTTTTAGGCCAACAAATAATTTGTTCCTAATGGGTTTACCGGTGGTTGCGCGTTCATTTTGTGCTGTTTGAGCGTTTACTCTAATAGATTTCTATTGGAAACAGATACTTAGGGATGATTTTGCATGATAGCTCCACGGAAGGAAGATCATTTAACTTTCGAACCGAGTAACATTGGATGGAGAAACCACTGTGTCGAGGAGCTTTGTGGGGTTCTGTTCAATTTTCTCAGATGTCTAGCTGACTGCGCAACTTAAAATTCGAAATTATACGTAAATCTGAAAGAAGGCTTTGCGTAAGTTCTGATAAAAATTGAAGTAGCCCACAAGGCAGTGTCGAGGTTATATAAATAACCCTATTTAGGTATTCCCTATATTTAGAGGACGAGTTGCTAAGTTCTCGTGAATTTTTAACGGGAGGTGGCTCAAGGAGATTTATAATACAATGGCGATAGTGTGAAGAAACTCTTAGGATATCATGGGGTCTTATTTACGTATCTGGGTCAGTCTTCGTGAGCAAGAAAATGTTAGGTTTTCCCATTCTCATCCTATGTATCTATACCGTTACTATAAAACTGATAAGAGTTATTATTGAACATGTAAAAGTTCATATAAGATTTATGACTAGCCATACATAGTTAAGAACTGTTAATACCCTCACGACAGAATAAGGAAAGAATTTACCGTAATTTGAGGTTAGTTTAAAGTTAAATAGTAAAATATAAGTAATGCTCCTAACGATTAAATAAGAATAAGCCATTAAATCTCTCATTCTCTAACCGGAAGATTAGGCGAGCACACTACTGCTCCTCTGCTGTTCGTCAATTATACTTTTAAAGAAGTTGAGAGGACCTAGCGAAAGCTAAGGTAAGGTGTAACGTTACTGTCGTTGTGTGTGAGATTACCAATTGATGAAACAGCATCAATTTCGTAATCTGCTCCGCTTATCTCATTGACTCTGGGGCCCCAAAACGCTATAATGTAACTGAACTGATCTCATCTACAATTTGCACACCCATCTGGAAGGTTACATTGACAATACATGATGCATACCACTTGTAGTAGTTATTAGATTTCCCTTCGATAACAGGACGTCAGTTAAGGTAAAGTCAAATAACTGCTACACTTGTAGAAGGTAAAACAAAATAAACTCCTCAGATATTACACATATCATCCAAAACATAATTAAGACGATAGAAATTTAAGGTCCTTATAGAAATCATGAGGGGCTCAGGCAATCATTTTCAAATCTCCTTTCCAAACAAGAGTTTTGCCCACCATTCATAGAATCCTCTTATGGCCGTATCGTCTGTTCCTGCCCCTATCCTATCTACCCTAGAGAAGTTCTCTAACCTCTTCAATCTCCACTCCTCGTTCTCCCTGTGTAGACCTCTCGATAGGTCATTATATTGATTTGAACCCAAAGAGTTCCCAGCTCCAATTTGTGAAAACTCCCAAACTGCCTGATCATCAGGCTGATTTAACCCTGCTGGACTATGAAGGAGGTTAATCATCTTCCACCTATCCTTTTTCACGATTCCATACTCTCTGTATTCCTTAGGTCCGTCCACAGGGAGGTAGAAGTAGGTGGTGAGTTCTGAATACTCAGGACTTATTGGCCTGATAATCTGAATGAAGCGATCTGGAGCGTTAGGACCCCAAATTATTACATTAGGGAATATGGCTATCCTGAACTTATTTTGAGAGTCCCAAAGCTTTTCGAAATCGGTCAACTTACTTTCCCTCAAGTACCAGCTGTCCTCCCATCCGAACTGGGCGGTCTCCCTATGCACTATTAGAACTTGATGACCGTTACCGATGTGGGCCACGCTATTCATGGCCCTTAAATCTATCCTTCTCCCAACTACGTTCTTGAGGGCCTCGGTGGTACTCTCGTGAGCGAACGGAACGTGATAGTGATCCACGCTCCCCTCTAATAATATCTTCCAGTTGGCTCTTATTTTAGCGCTCATGTATCCCTCTAAGAGTCTGATCCCCTTCGGATATTTGTTCCCCAAGACCCTTAGGAAACTCTCTGCAGAGCCCAAGTGCTCTTCGATTGATGGGGGATCTTCCGCCAAACTTCCAAATATAAAACCATACTTATTAGCTATCCTGATCCTGGTCAGATTCAAGTCTTCCACATCGAACGTCTTAGGATAGCCCTCCCTGTCCGGTATACCGACCAGTCTACCGTCGTTGGAATAAGTCCAGCCGTGA
Organism: Metallosphaera yellowstonensis MK1; assembly: GCF_000243315.1. GTDB lineage: Archaea > Thermoproteota > Thermoprotei_A > Sulfolobales > Sulfolobaceae > Metallosphaera > Metallosphaera yellowstonensis. The sequence goes on from NZ_JH597761.1 coordinate 479,365, forward strand.
TATGGACAACGGAAGAACTTCGAGTTACCCATCCTCGTTAAGCAGACCACTGAACCCCTATGCCTACACCTGTTAACCAATCCCACTATTTCTCCCTCCTCAGTGCGAACTAGAATTACTGGGACGGAACCGATGTGGGTCGTGACGTAATCGTTAGGTTCCTTAAGCTGGGACTCGTGACCTAAGAAGACCCACCCTCCATAGAAGATCTTCTCCATCTCCAACTCAAATATCTTCGGATCCGTATAGATTCTAGTTGAAACCCTGAACGTTCCCTTGCTCTTATCATATCTTATTAAGTCCTCGATAGAGTTAAAACCAGACATAAGAATTCACATATTATTTCATACCACAACTTAAAAAATTAACGGCCTAAAGGTAAACTTACGTAGCTACAATACTTCCCTTCTCGCTCAGGTAGAACTATTGTGGAGTTTTGAATGAGTGATGTCTTGTACATTTCACTCAACATCCCGCATCAACGTTAATGGTACAGATGTCTTCCATTAGTCTGACCTACGTTGGGGACGTTATTTCTATACCCCCGGCACTCACATGAGATTTCTAGGAAGGACATAAATTAACGTTCCCAGAATAACTTCGTTTTCCCAACAAGTGCTGGTGCCACGCCACGTCTCTTATGAAGAGTCTAAGGTCTGATATTATCCCAGCCGTCAAGATGATTACGTGGATGCTTTGTGAATTGCTTCAATTTTTATCGAAGCCGCATTAAACTCACGTTTAATTTAACGTTTGATTCTGAATTTAAATTGGACAATCCACAAAGCATTATGTGGGAAGAAATTGATATAGACGATTACTAATAATTAAAAATGTTCTTCAGCGGTTCTCCTTTTAGAAGTCTGATTACCTCTCTTATAGCAGATTCGGCTCCCCTCTCGAATGCCTCTATCGTGGTTCCTCCTATGTGAGGAGTGATTATTACATTCTCCATTTGAAGAAGTGGATTGTCTGGAGATGGAGGTTCAACGTTAAGCACGTCTAGGCCAGCTCCCATCAACTTTCCAGACCTGAGTGCATCTACTAGGGCTCCTTCGTCTACTATCTCCCCTCTGCTTGCATTTATCAGGACTGCACCATCCTTCACTAAGGATAGCCTCTTCCTATCTATTAAACCGCGGGTCTCTTCAGTGAGTGGTACATGTAAGGTTATTATGTCTGACTCCCTCAGGAGATCCTCTAGCTCTACGATTTCGATCCCTTGGATTTTATCTCTAACGTAGGGATCGTAACCTAAGACCCTCATTTCGTAGGCAGTACCGATCCTGGCCACCCTCCTCCCTATGTTTCCTAAGCCTACTATTCCCAGTGTTTTTCCTGACAATTCCATTCCTGGGAGGTTAACTCCTTCATTCCATCTGCCCTCCTTCACCAATTGAGTTACTTTAAAAAGCTTTCTATAAATGGCCTGAATGAGAAGGAAAGTCAGTTCTGAGACCGAAGGTGAATTGAGACCCGGATTATAGGTTATGATAATTCCCTTCTTCTTGGCCTCCTCTAGGTCTATCCTGGTCTTGTCCACCCCTGACCCAGTCCTGGCTATGAGCCTAAGTTTCTTTGCCGCAGCAATGATCTCCTTATCCAGTTTAGCCTTTCTATTAACCACCGCGACCACATCATCAATTTCCCTTATCCATACCTCCTTTGGAGACGAGTGATCGAGTTTAACTACTCTCGCAATCCCGTACAGCTCCTCGAGGACTTGATTAACTCTCGGAGATGTAGAGTTTGTTATATTACTCTCGACTATTACTTTAGGCCTCTCTTGAGGAGGGTTTGAGAAGACCATACGAGGATATGGGCTCATGAGTATTTATGGTTTAACTGGAGAACAGCAGTTATGGGACTTTAACGTAACTTAAAGATTTTCATCAGCCCCGGCGGTCCGCCTAAATGACGTTCAAGAACCTGAGGAACGCCTCCACGCTCCTCAGGTTAAACTCCTATCAACTCCCTGACGACGTTGTTGACGGTGAAGATCGTGAGGTAGCCCTGAAGCCTCTCCCTCCTCCAGAATGAGGGGTCCCAGGGCCTTGACGTTCCTGTGGAGCTCCTCGATCTCCCACCCGACAGGCCTCCTCCCCGCTGAGCGAGAGGTCGGTCGTGTAGAGGTACCTGGCGTGTGTCCCGGAGGAGTCGTGTTCCTGCGAGCAACTTCACCATGATCACTCGGCCTCCCAGGGTCAGGTCGGCGTAGTAGACTCCGGGGGGTATCCCACTGGGAAGTGACCCTCCTCTAGGGTCCCCTGGGCCGACTCGATCCTGAGCTCGGTTGGACTTGAGCTCAGACACCACGTTGTCCGTCACGAGCTTCTCGTACCAGTACTGGAGTCGAAGACAACCCTGGCTACCGGAAGCGCTCCTTGAGCACGTCCAACATCTCCCTGGCCACGTCGATCTTGGTCTTGAACTCGGTGACCCTCACAAATCCAACATCTTCCTCACGGCGTAGGGGAAACCATGAACGTCCTGCTTGAGGTCCACTATCACGACCGTGCGGAGCTTGGCCCTCTCGAACCTCCCGTGGGTGTGGCAGTAGGTCCAGTAGTTCCCGGGGGCTCACGTCTACCCAGAGCGTCGTGGTCCACGATGTCGTCCACGATGACGACCTGGCCCTTCACCAGTCTGACAGGACCTCCACGCGTCGTCGAGTTCTCCCAACGCCCCATCAATTCACGTTCCAACCCGAACGTCTCGGCCGCGTTCCTCACGCTGGCCCTCCCACCTACCAGGGCCATGAGGACCAGCCCCAGTTAACCTTCCTGCTCCTCCCCTTCTCCTAACCACGCCCAGCCTGTTGATCTCCCTGACCGGCCTCTCCCTAGCGAACTCGATCTGTCCTTCCGCACCTTTTCAGCAGGACGACGTCGAAAAACTTCTCACAATACTGACTTTCCGGTCCTCCCTAAGATTCCCACAACTGCTGTGGAGAAGAAGGTTCCATATAAGTGATCCCTCCATGAAGGATAGTACACTCTTAAATGATCCCTAGCTTTGGACCACCACGGGGAACAGGCTATCCTAAATCTTCCTCAACTCGGAACAGAGTTCCAACGGCTAAGATGTGAGATTACATAGTATCCAGTCCTTGCGAGCGGTTATTCTTAACCTGTGGTACCCTCCATCACTCTAAACGCCTCTTCGTGTCTTTAACGTTAAGATTTACGGGTAATCCCAATCACCATGAAACTCATTCTTCAGATGAGGAAAAACCCTAAATCCCGTTTATTCGTAGCCCTGTCTCGACACCATGAGTAGGTTCTTAGGCAATTCCTCAGAATCTAAGAAATTTTTATCCTAAGAGTTCGTCGTAGGGCGATTCAGGGCTCCATTGCGATTTCTATTTGTTTCTATAGAATGGAAGTGACTTAATTGATCCTACATCAGTAACACTAAAAAGGGGACGAGCGCTAGGTCATACCATGAGACGCCTATTTTATCACGTGGTGACCTCGCTCGTCCCCGAGTTACTTGGGAAGGACGCGCTATTAAATGAAACGGTGGCTGAGATCGAGAGGAGGGCCCTGGAGGAGGCGGAGAGGACCTCCCCCAGGTACGCCAGGGGGAAGGAGGTGAGGAGGAGGGGTTACGCCAGGTACAGGTTCTTGAAGGGGTTCAGGGTCTCCCTCCGGGGGAGGAGGGTAGTGTACGGGGTGGAGTGGGTCACGGT
>NZ_JH597761.1:483155-512141 GCF_000243315.1 Metallosphaera yellowstonensis MK1
GAGTCCGTCCCCACCCGTGTCTCTCCCCTCCTCTCCTACCTCCTTGCCCCCAGGGAGCTCTGGCCCCTCCTCAGGTCGAACAACCTGGCCGAGTCCTTCAACTCCCTCCTGGAGAGGAGGAGGTTCGGGAAGTGCCACTCCCCCTGGAGGATACTCCAGATCGCCCAGGCCATAGCCGTCAACTACAACCTCTCGACCTGTTATCTCGATCTTGTAATAATATTACAAGATCCCTTATTTCTTCGTGATATGATCAAATATATTCAATAATTCCTCCATTGAATAAGTCCAAATCAACAGAGATATTACAATTCGCAAAGGAGCCCTGAATCGCCCTCGTCGTACTTGGATCAGATTTTTAAGTGTGGAGGTGGAATATTGCCCATGGAAGACGTTTACCTAGAAAACTCTGATGGTAGTTCATTAAAAGAGATGTTGACCCCATGTAATAGCGAAGATGACTGTATAGAGGTTAAAAATCAATTCTCCTATCTAAAGATATTCAAGGACGTGTCGGGTAATGGGCCTAGACTGAAGATAATACTTATGTCTTCTGGGGAAATCAAATACGTCGATCCATTCACGTTAGAGATCCTCCTTAGAATTCCAGATTCTTTTGTAAAGAACTTCGTGGTAGAACCTTGAATGTTTATGGTAACACGTAATCACTCATGTATGCCTAGTGGAACGACACTCCGAAACCTCTCAGCCATTTATCTTGAGGAGAGCCGTTATTGTCTCCCTCCTTAAGAACTTAGTGAACGCTAAATCGCAGTCCTTAATGCTGAACTCACTTAAGATATCCCTGCTTATGAAACCCGCATCGATGTACTTAATGACGATATCGTAGTCCTCGGGAAGGGCACCGGAAGCTCCGATGATCGTCTTCTCCTCCCTCACTATTGATGAGAGGATATGTGGGGTAAATTCCCCACCCTCCTCATATAGCCCTACCACTACTAGTCTACCCTTCCTTCCCAACATGGAGATGGATTCACCTAACGCGTCTGGAGAACCTGAACAGTCAAATATTAGTTGGGGTTTGTCCAGTTTGTCGGAATCTAGAATTAAATTATGGGGAGTAACAGCATATCTCTTAGATCTGAAGGTGAGAGTCCTTATTCCCTCTTTCGTGAACGCCTCTAATCTCTTTTCGTCTTCGTCCTTACCGATGACAATCACATCCGAATTAGGGATGTGATGTCGTAGTAGTTTTGTCACGAAATATCCTATTTTTCCAGGGCCAAGTATTACAACCGGACCCACTAACCAATCCCTGTTTTCTAAGATGCCACTACGTCTCAGGGCATTATTTGCAATAGCCATTGGTTCCACTAGACTTCCGAGACGTAAATCCATAGACGTGGGAATCTTATATACATATTTACTCTCAATCCTTAGGGTATCGACGAAAAACCCGTCTATGTGAAACCCGTGGATGACCCTGTTCTCACAGACGTTTGTTGCACCGCTCTTGCATAACCTGCAGGTCCCACAGTGAACGTGGGGTTCCAACACTACTTTATCCCCCTCCTTTAAGTCCCCCATGTAGTTAGGGGGTAGCGCCCTAACAATACCTGACGCCTCGTGCCCCATAATCTTGGGGACCGAGAAGAGCGAATAGTCTCCTACGTCCTTATAAAAGTGTATGTCGCTACCGCATATACTCCCCCACGCAACTTCAACCTCAACATGGGGATCGCTAAGCGGAGACTCGAAGTCTCTCAACTCCATTACTTCTATTCCACCTACTCCCCTTTTGGTCTTTACACAGGCTATCATGATGAGAGTTAAAGCCTTAATGATTTTTAAATATTCCTTTCTTTAATAGGATTACTTCATGGACATTACAAGATTACCACTATATAACCTGTAGCCCTTAATCCCCCTCATAATGAATGGAATTAGAACGTTTCAAATCTAATGCTCCATGGAAAACTTCAATTTTCTCAATGATAACTAGTCATTGGGTCTCTCTAAAATTTAAAATTTAGTGTTAAATTAAAACAGCAGTTATGGGGCTTTCCCTCAAATATCGCCCTGTAATCAAGGCAAAATCTAATAACTGCTGTTAAAAGAATACTTTACATCGATTTCGACGGAACAATCTGCAAAGGATTATTAGAGATATTATGCAACGATCCCTTCAGTGAGAAATTTTATCAGAACGTCAGGGAAGTAATAACATCTCTAAAATCCAGGTTAGACAGAGGGGAATATCACATAAATATTAGCAGAAAGAGTGTGCCCAGCGATATTTGAAATATCTTAACCTATAAGTTTAAATCGCTTATGAGTGGAGAATATCTAATTACTCCATGAAGTAGACCTAACATAAAAATATATTATGAAGTTCCTCAACTTTTACTCGGTAAGAATATGGAGTTCTCCAAGGAAGTAAAGGATTTAATACGAGATGGGATAGACATGCACCTGCACTCCGCTCCCGATCTCCTACCGAGGAAGGCTAACGATATTGAGTTCGCCAAGATGGCCAAGGAATACGGTATGAGTGGGTTCGTTATTAAATCCCACTATACGCCTACTGCAGAGAGAGCCTCCCTCGTAAGATATTCCGTTGAGGGGTTCAAGGCGTATGGATCGATAGTATTAAATAACTCAGTTGGAGGAATAAATCCAGTCGCCGTCGAGGTCAGTGCCAAGGTAGGCGCAAAGGTAGTTTGGATGCCAACAGTGGACTCCCCTAACGAGAGGGGAAGATGGAAAAACGTGGATGATTGGTCCAAGGCTCCCTACTGGGCGAGGCTTCAGAAGGATCTCAAATCCTTTGCGGTGATGAGCCCCGTTAAGGTATGGGATGAGGACGGGGAACTGCTTGGCGAAGTGTACCATGTATTTGATATAATTAAAGAGTACAACATGATATTGGCAACAGGTCATTTAAGCCCTGAGGAAGGGATCAAGCTTGTCAGGGTAGCCTACGAGCACGGAATTAGGAAGATCATAATAACGCACCCCGATTTCCCCTCAACCCTCTACACACTAGAGCAGCAGAAAGAGTTACTTCAATATGGTGTGATGCTAGAAAGGTGCTTTACAACACCTTACTCTGGAAAGACGACGTGGGACAAGGTCATAAGTGCCATAAGGACTACGGGCCCCAGTTGGAACATAATTTCCACAGACCTGGGTCAACCAAATGCTCCATACCCTGTAGAAGGAATGTTGATGTTTGCCGAGAGACTCCTTCAAAATGGATTCACAACTGAGGAAATTCAAAAAATGATAGTGGATAATCCTAAGAGGTTATTGGAAGAATGAAACTAAACCTTCAGAAAAGAAGATTTTACCAAGACAACGTTTGTTAAGAGCACAGGTTGATTATTTACTACACCTGCGACTCCCTTAGATCCAGTAACTGACTATAGTTACGTATGAGCTCCCTAACGTTAGCTACGTGGAGTCTGGCTGCCCTCTCAGCATCTTCCTCGTTTCGGTTCATCAGTGCCAAATATATCTGACGATGTTCCTTAAGTGACAAGGGAGCCCTCCCCGGAATCATTATGGTTCTAAATTGGTATCTAATGAGTTTTATTCTTAAATTATGAAGGATCTGAACACCTATTCTTGAATCCGACGCGTCATATATAATACTATGAAACTGCTCATTCAATCGTGAATATTCTGAGTACCTATTCTCCATTAGAACTTTTTCCATTTCGGTCAAAACGTCATGTAACCTATTTAATGCCGCTTCGCTAATTCGGCTAGCAGCCCTTCTAGTGAGGTAACCCTCGATAAGTTCCCTGATCTCCAATATCTCGATTGCGTCCCTAACGTCGGTTAACGCTACTATCAGTCCACTTGAAGTTCTCTGAATCACCCCGTCCTTTTCTAATTTAGTTAAAGCCACTCTAGCAGTGTTTCTGCTCGTGTCGTACTCTCTGGCTACTTCGTCTTCCGTGATCCTCTGTCCTGGAAGATACTTTCCTTTTTGTATCTCGCTCTTGAGCATCTCATAAATCATTTCACTTTTCTTCAACCGTCCGCGTCTATTAGCACCATTGTCCATAAATTATTATCTCAAGATCGTGTATATAAAGTTGTCCAACTGTTGTTTACATATTAACCACAAACTACAGAGTATAACGACAAAAAGATCTTACGTTAAACGGCATCACTCTGGAGGTAACTTCTCCATTATCTCCCTAGATAAGCTTCTCCCGTTCCTTCTATAGGAAAGCTCCGCAGAAACATAAATTACGATGGCAACGATTATAGATATTACTAGTTGAAACCAAGGCTGGAAATAAAATGGGACATTTGTAGAGAAAATTACTGAGGGGATTATAATTGCTGCAATTATTATGCCCCCCACAGCCCCTACTAACATAATTAAACTGGATATTCTCTTCTCCCAATCCCTCTTCACTCTCCTCATGGAGCTCACTATGACCCCTGCTCCCAAGAACGCTATGAGGAGCATCAGGGCTACGGCGCTCATGACGAGTCCTATATTGAAGTTAATGAATGTGAAATCTGTCAAAAAGACTGTTGCCAATAACGATGATATAAATAAGGCTACGTCTGGAGCCCTGAACCTGTTCACATGCGTTAACGACTTAGGTAGGATACCGTCTTGAGACCAGGCGAACAATAACCTACTGTGCTCCATCATTATGGGAGCTATGGTTTTAGCCACTATGATGGAAACTAGGCCGGTCAGAAGTAGCCCAACCCAATTGGGCGCAACGAGACTGACTATTCCAGGTGCAGTAGCGAAGTACGATGCCTTAGACTTGAGGAGATCTATTACGGCCCACCAAGGAGCCACTGTAAACAGAGCCAGAGTAATCAGCGTATATAGTATTACTGCTGTAAGCCAGGAGATTAAAATTCCTCTTGGCATATCCTTCTTGGCATCCTTACTCTCTCCTCCGAGAAATGGGGCTCCGCTGAGACCAGAATATGAAAACAAAAATAGTCCCATAACACCCAAAACCGCTGATGCACTAACAGGTCCCACAGACTTAGGAGGACTGAGCGTAACGTGTACTTTACTGCTCACTAAACTTATAAATAGAGAGCTGGGCGTAAAGAACCCTATAACTATTATGGTAAAGGCCTCAATAAATATTAATATTAACACAATTGAGACTAAGATCCCATACCTTCTCACTCCTGAAAATTGTATAGCAAATATTACCCATATCACCGATAAACCCAATAGAAATCTCCCAAGAGGTTCTGCCAAGAAGACTGCCCCGTGCACGCCCAAGAGCGACAAGAACTCGGCCACGAAACTACCCAGCGTAAATGCAACGATGCCCATTGCAGCTGAAACCACTACCCACCTGACAAAGGAGACTACGAACGCGATGCTAGGATGAAGAGTTCTAGACATCCAGACATACCATCCCCCACTTTTGCTCATATGTTTTCCGAAGCCCACATACATGATCACCTTTGGAAGGAGAATTATTCCACTCAGGAAGACAGCCAGGGGAACCAGATATTCTGCTCCCGGATATACACTCAACGTTGAGGTAGTGACTGCGTTAATTCCAGCCCCATACTCCTCGCTTATGGCAGAGGCGATTATTGCCAGGAGACCTATATCCTTAGCTAATCTGAAAGGTTTTTCTCCCAGATCCTTCATTAATAGTGTTCAACGAAAACAAATTAATAAAGTTATGTGCTATTCATAACAAAAGGAAGTTGCTTGTTATATACATAACTTGTTAAATACATAAAAGGATCACGTAAATCCAGAAGGACCCCGGGATCAGCGCCACCGTTAACTACCTGTCCCGTTCCGTTATTACTTGAATTATTGCCGGCTTGTTTTTAGAGGTAACATAGTCTGCTCCCATCTTAAGGGCCTCATCCAGTTCTTGAGGATCCTCCACGAGTTTGTAGAAACCGCCGTAACTCGTTATGGATTCTCCAAGTCTCATTCTGTACTCGAAGTCAGCACCAGGATAACGGTTATTTTTGACCGCATTGCCTTCTGGAAACACTTCCTTCACGGCCAGGGCAGAGGCGTACCATCCGCCATTATCATATATGACTACCATCACAGGAACTTTCAGTGATGCGTAGTAGAAGGCATCTGGAACGCCGAATATAAAGGAGCCGTCTCCCACTGTAGCTATTACGTCATTTCCCGTTGCGAGTTTATACCCTATTGCAGCACCTATTGCCCACCCTAGGGTACCTACTGCCGGTGGACCGAAATAGGAGTTAAAACGATCCAACTTGGCATATCTTGGGTTAAACGTATATTCGTTCATTATGGCTAATCCTAGTTCCCCTATCTTATACGAGAGATACCTTGGATGTATGGGAGACTTGTCGGAAAGCCTTTCTATCTCTTTTCTCTTAGAGTCTTCCTGCTTCTCCTTAAGTTCTTTCAATTGTTCCTTATTCCACTCCTTAGGTTTAACCCTATATAATATCTGATCAAAGAATTCTGATGGAGTGGATTGGATACAGACATCACAAGGAAACCCGTAGAATGGGATAGACGCGAAACCTGGATCAGTATCTACTCTTATCACTTTCGCATTGACGTCAATATACTTTGGTATCCAAGGTACGTCAACCTCCACAGTTATCACTAGATCTACCTTGGACAGATCGTAGTTATCTAGGGCCGAGATGCCTGAAGAGGGGTAATTTACATACTCTCCAACGTAATTTAGCACCGGAATACCCACGCGGTCAGCAAAGGCCTTCAGGGACTCAAACCAGTCCTTCTTCTTGCCTGCTCTCCACGTTATTATAACTGGGTTTTCGGCTCTATTTATAAGATTAACGGATAAGTCCAACGCCTTCCTTGAAGGACCGGGCTCATATACTGAGGCCCTGGTTCTCCTAGGTCTGATCTTCTCAATACTAACTTCCCTAGGCAAAGTCACATATACTGGGCCCTGTGGTTCACTCAAGGCAAGCTGAATTGCCCTGGACACGGTTTCTGGTATCTGATCTGCAGTCCTTATCTCGAAGTCCCACTTAACCCACTGTCTAACCATTTCTCCTTGATCTCTGCATTCCTGAAGCCAGTGAATCCTCAAGTTACGACTGGCTGGAGACCCCCTCTCAGTGTAAGGTGACCTTCCAGCTATTATCAGTAGTGGGATCTTAGAGCCATGGGCGTTCATTATCATACCCAATGCGTTAGCGGTCCCAGGCGTGGTATGAACTGCCACTGCCCCAATCTTTCCCCCAATGGAATACCCCATAGCCGCTGCAGCAGCGGTTATTTCGTGGGGCACTAGGAAAAAGTCAGGTAATTCGTTCCTTACATCCTTGGATTTCTCCTCAATGAAAGCAGCGTAATCAGTTCCAGATACCATGAAGAGCTTATCTACGCCGCGTTCCTTCAATTCCCTTAAGAACACATAGGTCGCGCTCCTCACGTCGGATCCAGAACTATCGGGATTTTCACTCATTGTAAGTCAAAAGCAATCTTGAAGTTACGAATATAAGCATACATTATAATGGGCTTCAGAACCTGCACGGATAGCGAAAAACTCATTGACATGACTTCCTCTTGTGACTAATGTTTTGTCAGCAGTTATTAGATTTTGCCTTGATTACAGGGCGATATTTATGGGAAAGTCCCATAACTGCTGTTTTGTGTAAGATCAAGGGAAACATAGGAAGACGTAGCCAACGAGACTCCGACTAAACATTATCAAGCTGAGACATTAGTTTCACGTTGCTACCAATTCTGAGTCCTTCGTTTCCCTCAATAGATACACTGTAACTGCCGTGAGCACTGCAGTTATAACTCCTAAGCCCACGATGTACTGAAGCGACGTCACGAGACCCTTTCCTGCAATTAACAAGGGAATCAAGGACACAGACAGGATCCCAAGGACGAGGCTCCCTAGTTGATAGGCTACTCCTGCACCAGAATACCTATACTTAGTTGTGAACAGCTCAGAAAATAAGGCAGGGGTAACGCCATCACCCAACTTGTAGAAAGAGTTAAGCAAAACTAAGCCAGTCACGACCAGAGGGTAACTTAGAGTCCTCACTAGCAGGTAGAAAGGAAAGAGGAAAACCGCGACTAGGAGCGACGAGAGGATCATTGAAGTTCTCCTTCCTATCCTATCCCCGACCAAGGAGCCGATTATAGTAAATAGAATCCCAGCAGCCGAAGCTGCTGTAACAGCTAAAGAGATCGATGCGTCGGATATCTGATGGCTTTCATGGGTCACAAAGTCTATGATATAAGGGCCGCTTACAAATATCCCTGGGGCCCCCACTATGAAGAACGCAGTTGGCAGTAAGAGGAGAATGGTCTTCCATCCCTCCTTGAAGACCTTAATCAGGGGATCCCTCTCCACCATATTCCTTTCCTTCAGCTCTTGAAATAGGGGAGATTCTGTAATTTTAAGCCTGATAAATATAGCCAGTATTATAATGATGACCCCAACTGCGAACGGTATCCTCCAAGCATAATCGAGCAACTGGACGTGAGAAAAGACTGTGGAAATCAACGCGAACGATCCTGAAGCCATCAGGATCCCAATGTTAACCCCGTTCTGTATCCAACCGGTCAAAAATGCCCTGTGTCTAGAGTTAGCCACAAACTCCGTGGCGAAAACCGAGGCACCTGCCCACTCTCCCCCGAGGCCTATTCCCTGCAACATCCTTAAGGCAATTATTATGGTCACAGAAGCAGTGGTGCCTATTACGCTCGCAGTGGGAAGTATAGCTATCCCTCCAACTCCCACGGCTGTAAGGACCAAGGTCCAGACTAACATGTCTCTCCTTCCTATCTTATCCCCGAAATGGCCAAAAATCAAGGCACCTATGGGCCTTGTTACATATATTATACCAAAAGTGATTATGGAGAGTGCAGCCTTGACGTCGGGGCTCAAACCCACGAAAAATATATAAGGCCATACTAAGGAAGACGCTGTAGATACGATGAAGAGATCATAGTAATCTATTATTGTACCTAGGGAGCTAGCCAGGATTACACTGCCAGTTCCTTTAGCCTTCTTAGACAAGGTTTTTCAACATATGAACTAGTAGGCCTTTATAAAAAATTAGTGTAAGACACTTTGTGGAGTTGTTGAATTTTCTTAGACGCTAAGCTCGTTAGCTTAACTTAAATTCAAAATTACAAATTTGAAAGAAAGCTTTACGTGAACTCTGGTAAAAATTGAAGTAATTCACAAAGCAAGTGTACGAGGGACATGGCGGGAGATTGGCAATCCGACCATAAACGTTACCACTTCGTTTTTTAAAGATATATAACTTCAATTGAACTTGACCATCTTAATTTTGAGGAGAAAGAACGAGAGAGAAGTCATACCTAGACGACGGTACTGTAAAAGGCCCATAGATTTTAGTGCCAAGATTAAAATGTATTTCAGTGAGGAGTGGTCCAGACCTAATAAGCTATGTTGAGCAATAATGGTTACCATCTTTCTATTTACAGATCCGAGAGGAAAAAATAAACTAGCTTTACGAGTATTATTTCTCTAGATCTACCTTAGAAGTATCCTTTATGAATAACCCTACCAAAAATGAAACCAGTGCCACTAAGAATACTAGAGTTGCTATTTCTGGCCAAGCTTTAGAGACCCCGTGGGATAGGGCAATTAGAGTTTGCGATACTATGGGAACAAGAGTTCCAGCTATAGCGGCCCCAAACGTGAACGATAGACCTACTCCAGAGGCCCTGTACTTAGTTGGAAACGATTCTGCGAAGAGTGCGCCCGCACCTACCCCCTGACCTATGAATAACACACCCTGCCACATACTCTGTGCTAGGAAATCTAAGTAGAAGTTGCCGCTGGTGAGTAGGTATAAGTAAGGGAATGATACGAGAGCAGTGATGCCTGAGGATATAAGGATGGTTTTCTTTCTGCCTATCTTGTCTGCCAACGCAGCCCCTAGTATGGCAGTGACTCCACCGACTACGGCAGCCCCTATTACAGTAGTATATGCTTCCAAGAGGGTTAACTTGGTGGAAAGCATAATACCGACAGCGACAGTGTTCAAGAGGAAACCGTTACCTATGACGTACCACCACGTAGCGGATAGCATCAGGATTTTCTTCCAATACTTCCTAAGCACATCTATGCTGGGTGCCCGGGCTACATCTCCTCTCTCTAACAGCTTCGAGAAAACCGGACTTTCACTTAACGTGTACCTAACTAATATACCGATGAGTATAACTATAGCCCCTATTATGAATGGTATTCTCCAAGCGAAACTAATAATCTCTGCCTTTGGAAATAAAAGCGATAGTAACACATAAGCAAGAGCAGCGAAGAACAGCCCGAAGCTCACACCGTTTGGAACCCAACTGACCCATAGTGCTCTCCATCTAGATCTCAGGGTATATTCTGACAGTATGGCTGTGGCACCTCCCCATTCACCACCGAATCCCATCCCTTGAATTATTCTGAAGATTATCACCAGTATACCTCCCAAGATACCTATACTTTGATAGGAAGGAGTTAGAGCTATTGCGAGCGTCCCTCCACCCATAGTCACCAACGTCCATATTAGAGAGAACTTCCTCCCGAGTCTGTCGCTGAAATGACCAAATATCAGTGCACCTAGGGGTCTTGACGCTAAACCTACACCGAACGTAGTTACTCCTGCTAGCACACCCACTAACGGATTGAATTTAGGGAAAAACACAAACGGCCAAATTGCGGTAGAAACTAGAGCTGTTAAAAAATTATCATACGCTTCTATTATGGTTCCCATGGACGCTATAGTTGCGACTCTCAGTTTTTCACCTAATGATGGTTCTGAACCAGTTCCCATTCCACTTAGCTTTTAGATAATCTACTAAAATACCTATCTTATAATTGTCATGTAGTAAACTTTAAAGTTGAACAGAAATGTTTAAAGAATGGCCTACGACTAGCCTTATGGTCTCTAATAATTTGGCCTTCTTTCTAGATTCGTCTTCTATTTATCGGAAGTTATTTTGAGCTTAATTGCTCTGGTGATGCTACTGGTTTTAGACAGCGATCGGGATAACTCTTTAACACTCCACCATGAATTACTATTAAATATTTAACGAAAGATATAAATGGTTAATGAAGGAAAATTTATAAGCCTTGTAGCCTATCAACTTCAGATGTGGTATGGGAAGGGTTTACGGTTTTCCGAATCCCGATAAATACTTTATTCACAAGCTGATATATGATATACTATCCAATAATGATCTCAGAAATGAGTTCAAAAAGGATCCAGTTAGCGTCATGAAGAAATACGGCCTAGGTGCCAAAGACATGGAAGTGTTGCTCAGGGGAGATATGGTCGAGATGTATAACTACGGCATTCATCCCTATGCTATTCATCCTTACTGGAGGTCTATCTTAGGAAATGAGGACAGGCCGATAGATGTACAGAGAATATATCGGGAGGTCTGAGAGAATGACGTCTAAGTTACTCGTTATAAGTGCCCACGTGGGAGACTTCGTCTGGAGGGCCTCAGGAACTGTAGCTAAGACCGTCAAGCGTGGAGGGGAAGCTCACGTAGTGGCGTTAAGTTTTGGAGAGAGGGGAGAATCTGGTGGTGCCTGGAGAAGAGGAGCCAAATCGGTAGAGGAAGTGAAGAAAATCAGGAGAGAAGAGGCTGAATGCGCGTCTAATGCTCTGGGAAACATTTCCATTGACTTCATGGACTGGGGCGATCATCCGCTAGTGTTCAACGAGGCGAGAGTCATCGAGATAGCCAGGATAATTAGGAAGTATAGTCCTGAGGTTTTGATAACCCACGGTCCAGACACGCAAACTAGACCAGATCATGTCAATACTGCTAATGCGGTACTAACGGCTGTAAGACTGGCTGCCATAGACGGATTACAACTGGAGTATCCCCCTGTGCCTGAGCCAAAGATATTCGGCTTCGACCCCCACGTGGCCGACCAGGTGGGTTTCTACCCACACGTTTACATTAACATAACTGATGTGTATGATATGAAACAGAAGGCCATGAATTGCCTGGAGTCTCAAAAGAACGAAGTCGAATATTATTCTTTAAGGGATCAACTTAGAGGATTACAGACGAGGAGATTCGGATGGAAGAATTATTATAAGTACGCGGAGGCATTTTACATGTACACGCCAATAATAGGGGATGATCTCCCATGAAACACGTCATCGTGAGACAGATACCCAGGTCACCCAAGGATCCTGAGAGAGTTAGTCAATTACTGGAATACGGAGTTGCCACGATCTCGGAGTCCCAAGAGAAGTTGGGACTCTTGGGACCCTCCATAAGGCCGATCCAGCCAGGCTTAAAGGCTGCAGGAACTGCGGTTACGGTGAAGTGTAGTGATGGGGACAACCTAATGCTTCATGCTGCACTTGAAGTAGCGCAGCCTGGTGATGTCATAGTAATGACCACCATGACTGGGTCGGCAAACGGAATGTTCGGAGAACTCCTAGCAAACGCCTTTAGGGTAAGGGGGATCAATGCATTCATAACTGACGCTGGAGTAAGGGATGTAGCCAAGTTGAGGGAGATGAAGTACCCTGTCTGGTCCAAATACATCACCGCAGCAGGTACCTCAAAGAACAGACCTGGTTGGGTTAACGTGCCAGTGGTAATAGAGGGGGTTCTGGTGAACCCCGGGGACTTCGTGCTGGCAGATGATGATGGGGTCGTTGTAGTCCCCAGGGCGGAGATAGACGAGGTGCTCCGGAGAGCAAAGGAGAGGGAGCAGAGGGAAGACGTAACGAGAAAGAGAATATTGGATGGGGAACTTACGGTGGACATATATAACTTCAGGAAAACCCTGCAGGAAATAGGGGTGAAGTATGTGGAGAGTCTAGATCAAGTCAGAGGTGACCAATAAAGTGGTTGAAGTCACCTTCGCCGCATGTTCCTCTCACGCCCCGCACATACTCTCCAGGCGGATACAATCTTCTGAAGAGTATCGGAAGCAGGTGGAAAGGGTACACCGCACTCTAGAGGAGTTAGGCAAGGAATTAAGAAAAAAGAACGTAGACACACTTATAGTTATAGGAGGGGACCACTACGAGACCTTCTTCTTTGATAACTTCCCCATGCTAAACGTCTACGTTGATAATAGGGCATTCGCGAGAGTTCAGAACGAGGAACTACCCTACGAGATTGATGTCGAGATGGCGAAGGAGCTACTCTTTGGACTAGCTAAGGAGGACTTCGATATCTCCTTCTCTCAGGGTCCCTTCAGGTTATCCCATGCAGTGGTGAGTCCTACTTATTGGATGTTTAAATCCCATAGAGTACCGATAGTTCCTATACACATGAACACCAACATAGAACCCATGATATCTCCTCAACGGGCCTTTAGATTTGGGGAAACGCTAACGAGGGTCCTCCAGAGGATTCCCCTCAAAAAGAATATAGGGATACTGGGTACAGGTGGACTGTCACACTTCCCAGGAACCCCCTATTATGGCAAGGTAGATGTGGAATTTGACAAAAGGTTCCTCTCGTTATTAGAAGAGGGTAGGACAGATGAAATATACAAACTATCTGCAGAGGAACTGGAGGAATCAGGGAACATTGAGCTGAGAGCATGGATGAGCATAGTGGGTGCTGTGAAGAGGAGAGCCAGAACGCTCCTGTTTGAGCCCACATATCACATAGACTATGCGATAGTAAATTTTGAATTATAATAGTTTATATGATTTTTAAAATTTATGGAACAATATAATAATTAAACTAGATATATAACGCCAGCTTCTGCGTAGTCATTCATTAAAACCACTTTCTTATATTTTATCTTGAGACCCTCCTTCTTTACTACCCCCATTTCGGTATTTCCAACGAAAGTCAACAGATCCTTGTAGAATTGCCTGTAGACGTAAAGAACCCAATTGTAATTCACCTTCCACATATCGTCTGACGTCAAGTATTCTCCAAAGACATTTGATATTATATGGATCGTTCTAGGGTGGGGGACGTACGTCCAAGCCTTACCTGTAAGTATTCTCCTGACGTATGCCAGCATATCTCCTTTACCTTCAAGGAGAAGGAGACTAACCTGAGTGTTTGGGTCGGTTGTGAGGTTCTCATCATCTTTCCAACTCGGCATCCAATAATAGGCGTCCTCGGTATAAAGATCTACCCATTTTTCGTAACTTCTCTCATCTAGAAACCTTGCTTCCTTATACACTAGGTCTATGACATCGTCTGGAACAGTCATGTGAAAAGATAATGTGAAACATTAAATAAGCTTAACTGTGAAGACAGCGCTATTTTAGCTCCAACTCAATTATGTTTAACCGAATAATTTCGAGTTACTAAGATTTTATTAATAGTTTCAAAATGGGAGTGATACACCTTAAGACAGGATCGAAGAAATTAAACATTATATATTCGCATTACAGCAGCTATTAGATTTTGCCTTGACTTCAAGGCTACACCTAACGAGAAATCCCATAACTGCTGCGCATTAATATATTCTTAGGATTATTCAAGAAATGTAGGGTACAAATCGGGAGTGTTCTCATGCAGTCATCTTATTCGAAAAGTAGTGGAGGAATTATTAGAATGGAAGTTTGCTAGCGAAAACTTGTTGTGCGAGGACGAGAGTCAGGGCCTACTCGGGTCTTGTGGACTTAGCCGGAGCGCTCAAAGGGTTAAGGGGAAGGCCAGGATCTTCGACGAGCTCTGGACGTTCCTCAAGGTCAGGAGAGGTCTGGGGTATAACCTCTGGGTGTGGGTCTCCCACGCGGACGGGGTCCCCTTCTTCACGGTCGGGGACAGGGACTACAGGACGTTCTACCGGCTCTTCGTGAACCTCCCTCGTGGTGAGGTCAACTACTCCGACCAATATCAGGTCTACCAAGTCCTGTACAAACACGTCACGAGCGAGGACCACACCCAGGCCGTGGAGAGCTTCAACTCTCAGCTCAGGTCGAGTTTGGCAAGGCTCGCCAGGGACACCAAGGCGGTGACCAGGAGCTTAGCCCGGTCGACTACAACCTGGCCTTGACGATAGTCGGGAAGCCCCACGTCTTCTTCGATGAGGTCACTCCCCTGAACCGAACCTACCTGGAGGGTGTCAAGGCAATTCAAGAATCAATTATATTAATAACACTAACTCAAATCGGAAAAAGGTGACTGCATGAGAACACTCCCATATTAGATATATTTAAATGCTCTATTAAAAGATCTATCCTATGAGTTCTCCTGAAGTGATAGACGTCCACGCCCACTTTTTCCCTAAATCGTTCATAGATTTGCTTCAGAAGAGGAACATGTTAAGGGAGGAGTCTGGAAGGGTTATGGTGAAGTGGGGCTCCAAGAGGTCTGTTGCCATGAGGCGAGAACATTTTGACCTGGGAATCAGATTGAAGGAGTTGGAGAAGAGAAACTTCGCCACAATGGAGATCCTGAGCATTTCCATCCCATTCATTCACTTCCTATCAATCGACGAGCAGGTAAAGATTGCCAGAAGCATAAACAATGAGATGGCCGAAATTTCTAGAAAATATCCTTCTAAATTCAGATGTCTGGGGATACTCCCCCTGGGTGATGAGGAAGTCATGATGGAGGAGGCTGAGAGGTCAAGCGAGGAACTGGGTCTGGTGGGATTCATATTTGGGACGGGGATTGGACAAAGGTCCCTGGCAGACTACGGGGAAGCCCTCAAGGCCCTCTCAAAGATTAACAAGCCAATTTTTATACATCCTGGCACTCTGCCTTTGGACAGCATCCTTGAGGAACCTGCAAGAGTTGGTTCCCTCGTCTCATACATTTTCGAGACTACGTATGTGATTTCACGGTTGGTTCTGGAAGGCCTATTGAACGGGACTAACATGAAGGTCATCGTGCCTCACGGTGGAGGGTTTATCCCCTATCAAGTAGGGAGGATCGATTTGGGATTCACCGGTGCCACGGGGCAGACAGGTACGAGGTCCAAGCCCAGTGAGATATTTAAGAAGTTATATTATGACACCGTAGTGTACACCGAGGATTCCTTAAACTTACTCCTCAGGTTCGCAGGTAAGGATAACGTGATTTTCGGAAGCGATTATCCTTACGATCTGGGCAGGCCTGAGCTCATCAAGAGGGAACTTGATTCCATCGAGATACCAGAGACCACCAGGAGACAAATATTTTATACAAATGCCATAAGACTGTTTGAGATTGAGTGAGGTGGGGGGAAGAACATGGCAAAACCAATATCACTGGCCTAATCTCTCCTCCCAGGTATTTTGGCTAAACTATGAGCTCGTGCCATGAAGCGATTTGAATCTCAGCCAATCACTAAGAAAGTCCTTGTCAAGGTCCGTTTAAGAAACGAGAGACCAATTCTACTGTGTTATCTAAATAATGAACGCTTGCTTCGATTTATATAAGTGTAGCACTTTACGGATTTCTCCTCCTCTTGAGCAGTTGTTTGATGCTGCCGGCCTCCTGGTAAATACCTTTCACCAACCTGGACAGCCTCTCGGCTCCCAGGTTCAAGCCCGTGGAGTACTTGAAGACTGGAGGACGGGAGCGAGAGGGCCTTCAGGGTGATGAACCCCTCGTTCCTCAACCAGGTGAGGAAAGAGCTCCGCTCGAGTCAGACTTGAGCTCCCTGATCACCTCCACGTCCCAGCGGTGCTCCCAGGTGGTCAGACGTCCTCGGCCCTGTCGTCCAGGTCTGCGGAGAAGTACCTCCTACCGAAGCCCTTGCGCTCCTCCACCAGTAATTTCACGGGAGTCCCCAGGTACTGGATGAGGCCCTCGGGGAACTCAGCGACGGGCACGAGTCTCCCGCCCCCGAGGACCCGCGCGTCGCCCCTGAGTTCCCCGACGGTCTTGGGGAACAGGGTCTTGGAGTTCACGTTCCACGAGTCGAAGACCACCCAGACACGTTGAAGTTGTGCCTGAGCACGGGCACCAGGGCCTGTACCATCTCGACCCCGGTTCTGAACTCCTCCTCGCCCCTCTCCCTGAGCACGTCCAAGGCCTTCCTGGGCACGTAGGGTTCCATTGTACTCCTCCCTGTCGGTCATACAGTAATTCGGCCCGTTAAATCCTAAAAAGTTTTCATGCTCACCCTCAAACCCGAGGGATTTTTCCTATAAGTGCTATAAGTGATACATAGCGTTATAGACAACGTAACTTTCCTGAAGGAGACATACTTGAACAGTTATAGAGCGCGTCTCCAGGTTTACAACCACAGGATACGGTATAGCTACAACGCTTTCCTGACCACAACCTTCCCCTCGGAGTCAGAATAGGTTAAATATTAGATTTAGTCCCCCAGTTAGAGCAATGAGTATTATGGTAAAGTAGTATAATATTAGCTTTCGGGAACTATAGGCGTATTGATCCATTAATTCCCTCCTGGATATGAGCTTCCCTATGATTATCGTTGGGACAGATATCACCAATGGAGAGATGGAGAGTAGATCAAGGGCGAAGTTGAACATCCCAGAGTAGTTACTGCCCATGACGATGAGAAGCATCACTGCAGGTATAGACTCAAGGGAATATATGAGGAAGTTATTTCTGGGGGAACTTATGCCCACAGCCTCAGATATCCCCCAAGAGCTACTCATGGAGACCACAACTAGTGCCAGGAATCCAGCACTAATGAGGAGGGCCCCGAAGATCTCGGGCCCGTACCCAATCCAGTTTAGGGAGCCTCGGATCTCTGCGGGATATAGGGGGTTAACGTCCCTGAGGCCAGTTCCTATGATTTCTGAGAAGACTATGATAAGTTCCGTGATTAGGGACCCGAGCATTGTCTCCAGTTTAACCCACCTCACCTTATCCTCCCTCCCCAACAGTATCTTGGAGTACTTCACACCGGTGGCATAACTCTGATATATTATCATACTGGGAGGCGTCACTACTGCCCCAACGTTGATGACGAGGTAAAAGAGGAAGCTCTTGCTTAAGCCGAAGTAGAACATCTCGTTGATTGCAGGTAACCTTGGGAGGACTGAGATGAACGATAGACCAAGAAGTGAGAAGGACGTTACCAGAAGGATCCTCTCGGTGAGTTCATATTCCCTGGTTGCCACTACAGTCAAGTGTAGCATGAAAAAGAGCAAAAGGGAAGCCACTGGATTGACCCCGAGGAGGACAGAACCTATAAATATTCCAGTATATTCAGCCAAATAAGTAAAGAAATCAACGAAGAATATTGGTAGGATCACCAGCGACGCTACCCTCTTCGAGTAGTTGACCCTTATGAGTTCACCTATCCCCTTTCCAGTGACGGCTCCAACAAGCCCGCTGGCCTCCTGGATGACGAAGAGGGGCAGAGCCAAGAGGAGAACGAACCAGATGAGTTTGTAACCGTATTGCTCTCCTGTGAGTAGTCCCCCTATTATGCTTGCTGAGTCGGCGTCTGCTAGGAGTGCCAACCACGCAGGTCCAAAGAGCTTGGCTGCGTCCCTTATGCTCACTTCTATCCTTATAACTTTGGACTGTCCCGACTATAAAATTTCATGATTCCAACAGCTTCCTGTTTTCTCTGGGGAACGCCTTATGAACTACCTCCTCGTGAGATGGTTAAATCTTCCTTTAATATGAGGAATTTTAATTTAATACAGTAGTTATGGTTTTTCGTTAGGTGTAGCCTTAAAGTCAAGGTAAACCTAATAAGTGCTATTTAATAATATTTTAATAAATTAAGTTCATTCTGAATTTTCTAACTTTAGGTATCGAGTTGAGTAGATCCGAGTGACCTAAAACAGCGGGTACCAAATCTATAAACGTTTGAGAGTATCTGCTTTGTGGGACTGTTCAATTCTCTTAGGCGTTGAGTCCATTGAGTTTTCTCAAATTCAAAATTTAGTGTTAGATTGAAAGTAAGTTTAACGTTACTCCTGATAAAAATTGAAATAACCCACTAAGCAGAGAGTATCGAAATGTTTTTAAGAAAGTTTTGGAAACAGCTTTATATGCACGAGTTAGAAAAGGAGTACGAAGAGTACTCCAGGAAAGTTACACAGCAGAGACTCAAGAGTATATTACCCAGGGAATTGTTACCCAATACGGCTTACGCCCCAATACAAGGAATATATGATATAGGATGGCAGGAGTGGTTAGACCTTCCCGCGGCTGACTTCGTCAAGGAATTGAGGAAATTGGACGACAAGATTATCCAAGAGAACTACGAATGGACCCTGAGGTTGGCTCCCTTCGTCCATAGAGGGGAGTTCAGCCTGGAACAGCTTAAGATAATGGAGCTTCAGAGCTTCTTGGACGTGGACAACTTCGCCGTGGAGATAGTAAGTCACGTCTTCGATAACATCAAGGATAGGGACGTGAGGGACATAATAATGAGGCATGCTTCAGAAGAGATAGGACATGCTGAGCTGAAGGCGGACTTCCTGGTTCACGCCTTCGGTTTGGATAGACAGAGGGATATATGGAACGCGAAACCTATTGTGCCGAACGCTCACAACTGGGTCTCAGCGGAGACCGATGTCGTGAAGAAGTTAAAGAAGCTCTGTCCACCGCTAGCTTACGCGACGATCCCCTTCCTTGAGAGGAGCCTACCCAGGAATAACAGGCTGATGGCTGAGGGCCTAAGGAAACACTATGGGTTCCCCTCCAGGATTCTAGGATTCTATGACCTCCATACTTACGTTGATATATATCACGAGAGGTTAGGGTTATATGTAATAGGGAAGTACGCTACGACAAAGGAACTCCAGGACCTCCTTAGAGAGGCCATAATATCAAAGAGGGAAAATCAAGTGAGGTATAACATGGGGATATATGATTACATTTCCAAGGTGAAGTGAGATGGGAGACTGCGAACATAGGTGGATCGAGGTAAAGTGTATAGGCTGTGGGGAAGTAATCAGGTACGAGATCAAGTTGCCCACGGCGTTCAGATGCGATCATTGTGGAATGATATTTGACGCTAGACTAGGTCTAATTAGGGAGGATGTGGGGAAGAGCCAAGGACCGGGATGAGGTTTTTGAGAGCTCTACATAGTTCTATATGACAGCAGTTATGGGAATCGCAGGGAGGTATTACCGGAAGATCGGTATTAGCGAGAAGTTTTTATTTTTCAAGGCTTTCCGGCTGAAAAGATGCCGAACGAGGGGAGTTCAATCAGGGAACAGCAGTTATGGGACTTTAACGTAACTTAAAGATTTTCATCAGCCCCGGCGGTCCGCCTAAATAACGTTCAACGAACCTGAGGAACGCCTCCACGCTCCTCAGGTTCAGCTCCCCCACCAGCTCCCTGACGACGTTGTTGATGGTGAAGATCGTGAGGTACCCCTGAAGCCTCTCCCTCCTCCAGAACGGTAGACCCAAAATCACCTCCTTGAAAATAAATCTATATTATTAATAAGCGGTTGTACCGATTTAAGTAGAAAATCTCTTAGATAGAATAAATCATCAGAAAACAAGAGTATTAGGAGTATCCTGAACTGCTCCCTCCTCACCTCCCCCTTGAACACGGTGTACAGGGAGTAGAAGGCCACGGCCAGCACGAAGATCAACGTGCGGAAGACGAACTTGGTGGAACTGGTGAATGGGAGAAAAGCCTTGATGTTCCGGTGAGAGGTCTCTATGGGACCCCTCACCTTGTTGTACAACTTCAACACCTCCCCCTTAGGTAGGTCGAGGTTCGTAGCCCTAGCGAAGTAAACTAGAGTCCTCTTCTTTCTCTTAACCTTCTCCTTGCTGTACACGAGGAGCCTGAACTTGACCTGCTCGTCCCTCCTGTGCCTCTTGCTGTTCGTCTCGTACTCGCCGTCGAACTCCTCGTAGACCTTCACGTCCCCAACAGGGACGGCAATTACGTACTTGAACTGCGAAACGAAGTTGAGCACGTCAACCGTGTAGAAACCAGCGTCGAGAGTCATCAACCTTACCTTGAACCCCATGGCGACGACTTGCTCCACGAGGGCCTTCACGACCTCATCCTTGGTCATCCCGTTCACTTGAGTGATGAAAGCTAGTAGGAGCACTTTCCCATCTTTAGTCGTCGCAGTTGCGTAGTTCCAAGAGCTCCCCTCCTCCGAACTCCCGAGCCCTCCCACCGGTCTCCCGTACCAGGTCTTGGTCGTCCAGTCTATTGAGACGTCTATCTCCCTTACTCCCTTCAGTACCTCCAAGGATATTTTCCTCACTTGTTCCAACAGCTTTTCCACCACTTCCACCCCCTGCTCCTCCACGTAATTCCTCACGGTCTGTGGGGACACGTCATACGCCCTCGACTTGCTTTCCACCGAATCGTTCCATAAACACGCTGAGATGAGGGTTCTCGCCACCTCTTCCCCTCTCTTTCCCTTGAAGTTCAGCATGGAAAGTAATTTATATCCTATTTGTTGTACGTTGTTTTGGTGAGGGAGATGGTGTATTATCATCTCGCTTACTCACGTGGTAATACCACATCTCCCTCACCTTAAACCTTTCTTCAACTGAATTCTTAATACCCTTATAAATCCTGTTATCTATCATGAATCGATATTATTCTGTCAGAATTATTTTTCATAATATGATTTTGGGTCTACCGTTCTGGAGGAGGGAGAGGCTTCAGGGCTACCTCACGATCTTCACCATCAACAACGTCGTCAGGGAGCTGGTGGGGGAGCTGAACCTGAGGAGCGTGGAGGTGTTCCTCAGGTCCTCGAGCGCCATTTAGGCGGACCA
Organism: Metallosphaera yellowstonensis MK1; assembly: GCF_000243315.1. Taxonomy (GTDB): domain Archaea; phylum Thermoproteota; class Thermoprotei_A; order Sulfolobales; family Sulfolobaceae; genus Metallosphaera; species Metallosphaera yellowstonensis. Next base: position 504,728 of record NZ_JH597761.1, read on the forward strand.
CCTGGGCCGATGAAAATCTTTAAGTTACGTTAAAGTCCCATAACTGCTGTAGGTCATTTCATTACAGGGAAGAAGCTACTTTTTCAGAGTGTCAATTCAATAATTTATAATTCGTTGAGTTTCTTGAAGTACAATTTCGTCCTTCACTCTTCGCCCATGGCGTTAAGGATGTACATTCCTAGCTTCTTTTGTATCGACCGGAGGTGGTAAATCAACGTGGTCCTGTCTATGCCCAAGAACTTGCTCAGTTCAGAGCTGTTAGTTCTCCTGGGGAAGTCGAAGTATCCCAACTCCATGGCTGCCTTTAGCACCCTCATCTCATTCCTGCTGAGCTCCAACATGTTGGGAACCACGAAGTTCCTTTCTCTAACGTTCCTAATATCCAGCGTTTCCCCCATCACTTCCAGTACGTCCTCCTTCCTGTTGGTCGGGACAGCGAACTCCCAGTTCTCTACTCCTCCCTCTGACTTACTACTGAAGAATATTCCTCCTACCCCATCTATGGCCTTGAAGAGTGATGACTGACGATAGTTCTTAATTACACTGAGCAGCACCCTATCCCTACTGTACTCTTGGACTGTCTGGATGGAGAATAACCTGTAATATTCCCTCAAGGCACTCACGAACTTCTTCAAATCTTTCTTGGGCACTATGACGCTCATCTTAACATAAGGTCCCATGTCGCGGTAGTGTATGATTTGAGTAGGAAAGTCGATTTTTGTGGTCCAACAGTCGTTATGGACTCCCTCAACTTTAAGTACTAAGAACGGGTTGAAGTCCTTTTTACCTGCCATTATTGGTCATTACACATTCTCGTTTAAAAATTTTTTAAGAACTAGAGTTCGTAGGACGTATCTATCTAGTTCAATGTATATTATCAAAGTATTCTGCGTATTATATTAAATTTGTTACTAAAATAAACGGGTTACTCATGTAAAGATTCCAAAAAACAAAGCAAGTTGCACACGGCAGCTTAAGAAATTTTAAATCGGCCTCCACGATAGTTACAAAGATCACTGTACAGGGTTTCTAAGTTCGCCTATCCCTTCAATCTTCACCGAAACCAAGTCACCCTTTCTCAGGTACTTGCCCGTCCCCAGACCCACGCCAGCTGGGGTACCAGTTGAGATTATATCCCCGGGCCTCAGAGTGATGTCCTCAGATGCATACTCTATTATCTCCGGTATCTTGAATATCATGTTCCTAGTGTTATCATTTTGTCTGACCTCGCCGTTAACCGTGGTGACCAGGGAGAGGTTATGGGGATCCGGTATCTCATCCTTGGTGACGAGCCAAGGACCTACGGGACTACCGCTGTCCAGGGACTTACCGTGTAGCCAGTTTAACCCAAAGTCTGGGGTTGCTGGGTGTATCCTCCTGTCCCTGAAGCTGACGTCGTTCATGATGGTGTAACCGATCACGTACTTAAACGCCTCTGAGGCTGAGACATACTTTCCTCTCCTTCCCATCACTACTGCCAGTTCACCCTCATAGTCCACCTGACTGGAGGACCTGGGCAGAACTATGGGCCTCTCGTGTCCTATCAGGCAAGAGGGTAGCTTGACGAAGAGGAACGGTTCCTTGTAGATGTTGTTCCTCCCAGCCTCCTTACCGTGACTAGCATAGTTGACGCTCATGTTGAGTACCTTTTCGGGCCTCAGGATGGGGGGATGATAAGTCACGGAATCCAAGGGGAGGGATAACCTCTCCCTCTCTGAGTTGGTTAGGGCATCAACGAACTTCCTGAGGAGTCCCAAGGCATCCTCCCCTCCCCTAACCACGTTATCCACGCTGTCGAACCATGAGGGGGGTTCGAAGTCCTTAAGTTGCATGTAGGCCCTCTTCACGTCAAGGATCCTTCCCTCCAGGAGGACACCCAGCCTGGGCCCACTCTCACCAACCGAGAAGTTCAGTAGCTTCAAGGCTTTGTCACCTCATCCAGGAATGAGAAAACTACTTTGGAGAACTCCTCTGGATTCTCCGCAGGGGCATAATGTCCGACTCCCCTTATGGTGACTATCCTCACGTCCTTGATTTGAGAGGCCGTCTCTCTTAACATGTTCTCCGTTACCAATGGTTCGTACTCTCCCCTGGCTAGTAAGACCTTAGTCTCTATCTTCTTCAGCTCGTCCATGATGTCGAACTCGTTCCACGCCTGCAGATCGTTGACTAGGATTTCCCTTCTGTTACCGCTCCTGACCCAAGTGAGATACTCCACAGTCCTCTTTGTGGCGAGCTCCCCTGCAAACCTGAGGGTCCTGCCCACATCCTGGTTATCCGCCATCTCTATGTCTCTTTCAGTGAAGGTCCTGGTCCTTCCGGCACCGTTACATGAGACCACTCCCTTTACTCTCCTTCCCAACCTCGCTCCCAGGAGTAGGGACATGTTACCTCCCATGGAGGTTCCGACGAAAGACAGCTGGCTTAGACCTAGGGAGTCCACCAACTTCGTGATAACGTCCGCGAAGAAGTGGAGGGATACTCTCCTCCTCTGCCAGTCCGGCCACGGATCTGATTTACCGTGTCCGGGAAGGTCCGGAACTATTAGCTTGTACTTCTTTTCTGGAAGGTAATCGTATAAGGGTCTATACACGCGGCCATCAAATCCGGCTAAATGTAGAAGGATCACAGGATGACCTTCTCCTACAGTCTCATAGTACACGTTCATTCCTTCTATCTTAGCGTATCTGCCATGAACTTCCAAATCCATCACCACCGAAAACTAGACTTAGACAGATTTTAAGATTTCTGTGCCTAAAGCTTTATGGCAAAAATCACTTTTCTGGAGTCACATGGTAGTAAATTTCTATATTCTCGAAAATTTTGAATTTATTTTATTAGTGGAGAAAACTCCCCAGACGATCAAAATGGGACCATTTAGGATTCTGAGTCATCCTTAGGGTTCATTGAACTCGGTTTTCGCTTCAGGGCGAGATCGGCACGAAACATGGAAACTCATGCACTGGGAGATCCATGGGTCCTGATGGAGGTATCATCAGCTGGATTTGGGGGCTCTAGGTCTCATTTTGGAAAGCGGAAATCAGAAAATCTAGCTGAGCCAACTACCCTCATGGAGAGTTCAATAGGATGAAGATAAAACGGAATTTAGAGCTCATAGATTTAAAAGCTGAGGATTATAAGAGAAGACCATGGCTAAAGATCCTGAAGAGCTCCTTCGTGAGGCCGCACGGGTTAGGGGCTTCGTGGAGGACTTCCATATTTTCTTAGCGGAAAGGGATCCAGAGTTCCTGGACAGATGGAACGGAATTTGGGATCATGTGCTCCAAAAGTCTATTTTAGATGATAAGACTAAGGCCCTAATAAGGGTAGGCGTCTCCTCAGCCTTAAGGATAGAGAAAGGTACGGAGAACGCCATAGATGCTGCTATCAGGGCAGGTGCAACAATCGAGGAGATCACGAACGCCGTAGAGATAGCCTTCATTTATGGGGGAGCTCCCTCGTTGATGCTGGGGCTCAATATACTTAAGAAAAAAGTAGATAAAATTACAAAAAAGTAAAATTTTACTTCTTACAAACAGCTCAGGCTAGTGTAACAACTTGCCTCCCACTTATGTTACCGCGCTCAAGCCTGTTCAAGGCCTCATTCACCTCCTCGAGTTTAATTTTAGTTATTCTGGGTTTGACCAGTCCAGCCTCAACCATCTTGAGGACCTGTAACATGTCCTCCCTGTTTCCGACGAGGGTACCTATTATCCTCACTGCCCTTTGCGTAAGTAGTGGATACTGGAAGTCGGGAGTCTCCCCCATGGTCCCTACCTTAACGTACCTTCCCATTTTGGCAAGTATCCTGGAGTAGACGCGAAAGGTTGATTTTGAACCTACGAAGTCCAGCACTGCCTCTACTCCCCTCTTCCCCTCGGTTAATTCCAATATCTCCTCGGAGACTGTGTCCCTGTCCCCACTCAGAACGTGGTCTGCCCCAGCCTCCTCGGCCAACTTCAACTTCTCCTCACCGATATCCACAGCGATGACCTTTGGACATCCCCTAGCCTTAGCTATGCCTACAGCTAGAGTTCCCAGTCCTCCTCCTGCACCCACTACCAGAAGGGTTTCATGAGGTCTAAGGTTGGCCTCCTTGAACGCACGAAATGCCGTTATGCCTGAACAGGAGAGCGTAGAAGCGATTGCCGGATCTAGACGTGTTCGATAGACGTACCTGTAATGTGGAACCAGAACGTACTCAGCATACCCACCGTCGGAGATGAAACCTAACCAACCTGGTTTATCACAGTGTTGCTCCTCTCCCATCCTGCAGTAGACACACGCCTCATCCACGCCTATCCAAGGATATACTACGACGTTCTCACCCCTAGAAATCTCATAGACCTCTTCCCCTACCTCATCCACGACGCCTGCAATCTCGTGGCCCAATGTGACTGGGAGCTTCATCATGTGCTTAAGTGCGAACCTTCCCTCCCTTATGCTCAGATCGGTATGACAGACTCCCGCGCCTCTCACCCTAAGAAGTACCTGTTTTCCCCTTGGTTTCGGCGTGTCGATCTCTGACTCCTTGAGCTCCTCCCTAAACTGAAACAGCCTCACAGCTTTCAATCAAGCGCCGCCTGGGGAAAAGGGAGGAGTTCTAATATAAAAGCATTACTTTTAGGAGGTGGGGCAGGGGGGATGAGTGTTGGTTTAGCAGAAGACGGCCAGGAGGACATGGAGCTCGAGTGTATAAGAAGCGAGATGGAGGACAATACCTAGTTGTCTAATTCTAAATAAGGAAGCTATGCTCAATTTCTCTGGCTGATCCTTTCAAGACCACCTACAGGTCATAGAGCGGGCTTTAGGAAGCTTAAGTTAACCTTAGAAAAAGGTGAATGTGGTTGGGAGTTCTAACCGCTCTTCTGTTCTTCTCTAAATACCCCTAGAAATCTGAACACCGGTTCATCTGAATAGGAGAATAGAATAGCTGGCTCCTCCGTGTCGTTGACTATCCTGTACTGAGTCCACGAGGGTAAGACCACAACGTCATAAGGTTCACACTTGAACTCCTTCTTCTGCTCCGGGAGTTCAAACTTAGCTTCTCCCCTGAAGGTGCAGAAAACGGAGTTCTCCGTCCTCCTCATTAACCTGGTTGACGATTTCGGTCTTATGAGCCTCATGTTTATCCTCATCCCCGGAAGTGGGCTACCGCCATCAATTGGATTAACGTAGTCTACCACTATTTGGGGATCCTTGACCTTCTCATAGAGGGAAAAGAGGGCCTTCCTCATCCTCTCGTATGGATAGTATATGAGGGGATTTCTGACGGTGAAGGGCCCACCTGACGGTACTAGCCCACCCTCAAAGTACGAGAGAATTTCTCTGTCTGTGTACAGGATAGGTTCGAACTTACTCCCTGTAACCTCCTCGTAGTTCTCGTAGAAGGAGGCCCCTATCCAATATATGAGAATGGCGTTCTGACCGGTCATAAAATAAACGTCTGAGTCGCCCTCATTCCTATGGCCGTGCCACGCCCAATCGGGCGTCAATATGAGGTCTCCTTCCCTCATGTTTACCTTCACTCCGTTGACCACAGTATACGCCTTTTCATGGGGAGCCTCAACGACGAACCTGAAGGCATCCACAGTGTGTCTATGAGCTATCGCCTCGTCTCCAGGTTTAAGTACTTGGAAGGACGAGTATATCGTAGGGGTAGTAGCGATCGATACTATATCCTTAAGGCCGGGGTTCACCATCGTCGCGTTCCTTCTCTCCGATTCCTCCAACGTCAGTAGAGACGCGACCTGGTTAAGGAGTTCCTTCACCTTCCTATACTTCCAAGAGTAAGGAATTGCCATAGGCTGAGGTGTTTTAGTAAAGATTGGACGGCTGGCTAAACCATATTTCGCCTCATACGAAAATATATAGGTGTTCAGAGAGTTACTGTCCAGCTCGGACTTGAGCTTGGCTAGAAGTTCCTTCTTGGTTACAAGTTCCGACATCTTTACACCTAATAAAAATGTTAGATAACCTAATATAAGCTTTTTTAATTATTATGCTTAGTGTCCTACTTCAATTTTTCTAGCCAAGATGACTAACTGGGAAATAGGGGAGACCGGTTTTCCCCGAATTCACGGTCCACCCCTCGACCTCTACCCCTGGGGCCCTCCCCACGACCAGGTTGACCAGGCACATCCAGGAGTAGGCCCGGAACTTGAGCACGGCCTCGAGCGCCTGATCCGCGAAGCTCGTCTCCCTGACTGCCTCTCCGGACCCCCTCCTCACTGCTGAGAAGATCGACTCGGTCAACCACCTCCGACCGTGGCCCTTCTCGTCCCTCCAACGTTCGTAGCCCAACCTCCTGAACTCCCTCCTCCTGGCTGGGTGGCCCCTCCCGGTCGACTCCCTGGGAGGGACGTCCACCCCGGTGGCTTAGACCGCGTTGGTATCGTAAGTCCTGTCCCCCACGAACCTGGTCACCTCCTTCCCCTTGGACTTGAGCTCCTCCACGGTCTTGACGGCAGACTGGACCTCTCTCCGAGAATGTTCTCATGCGGTTATCCTATTCGATAAGTAGTGGAGCAATTATTAGACAGCAGTTATGGGACTTTAACGTAACTTAAAGATTTTCATCAGCCTGGGTGGTCAGCCTAAATGGCGCTCGAGGACCTGAGGAACGCCTCCACGCTCCTCAGGTTCAGCTCCCCCACCAGTTCCCTGACGACGTTGTTGATGGTGAAGATCGTGAGGTGGCCCTGAAGCCTCTCCCTCCTCCAGGATGAGCAGTCCCAGGGCCTCGACGTCCTTTGGAGCTCCTCGATCTCCCACCCGACAGGCCTCCTCCCCGCTGAGCGAGAGGTCGGTAGTGTAGAGGGACCTGACGTGTGTCCCAGAGTCACGTTTACGTTCCCGGACTAGCAACTTCACCGTAATGGGTCGGCCTCCCAGGGTCAGGTCGGCGTAGTAGACTCCGGGGGGTATCCCACTGGGAGGTCTTCCTCGAGGGTCCCCTGGGCTGACCCTGGGCTCGGTTGCACTTGAGCTCAGACACCACGTTGTCCGTCAAGAGCTTCTCAGACAGTTCTGGAATCGAGGACGACCCTGACCACCGGAAGTGTTCCTTGAGCACGTCCAACACCTGGCCACGTCGATCTCGGTCTTGAACTCGGTGACCCTCACAAATCCAACATCTTCCTCACGGCGTAGGGGAAAGCTCTCACCATGAACGTCCTGCCCGTGGAGAGGTCCACTATGGCGACCGTGAGGAGCCTGGCCCTCTCGAACCTCCCGTGGGTGTGGCAGTAGATCCAGTGGTTCTCAGGGGCTCACGTCCTTCCCCTGGAGTACTCCTTGTGGTCCACGGTGTCGTCTATGATGACGGCTACCTGACCCTTCACGAGCCTGACAGGACCTCCAGTCCCTCCGCGCGTCGTCGAGTTCTCCCAACGCCCCCAGCAGGTTTGAGTAG
>NZ_JH597761.1:512241-514764 GCF_000243315.1 Metallosphaera yellowstonensis MK1
CTGTTTTCTGATGATTTATTCAATCTAAAAGATTTTCTACTTAAATCAATAGAACCGCTTATTAATAATATAGATTTATTTTCAAGGAGGTGATTTTGGGTCTACCGCTGAGCGAGAGGTCGGTAGTGTAGAGGTACCTCCTTGCGTGTGTCCCGGAGGAGTCACGTTTACGTTCCCGGACGAGCAACTTCACCGTAATGGGTCGGCCTCCCAGGGTCAGGTCGGCGTAGTAGACTCCGGGGGGTATCCCACTGGGAGGCGCCCCCGAGGGTCCCCTGGGCCGACCCTGGGCTCGGTTGGACTTGAGCCTTGACACCACTTTGTTCGTCACGGGCTTCTCGGACAGTACTGGGATCGAAGACGACCCTGGCTACCGGAAGGGCTCCTTGAGCACGTCAAACATCTGGCCACGTCGATCTCGGTCTTGAACTCGGTGACCCTCACAAATCCCACATCTTCCTCACGGCGTAGGGGAAACCATGAACGTCCTGCTTGAGGTCCACTATCACGACCGTGAGGAGCTTGGCCCTCTCGAACCTCCCGTGGGCGTGGCAGCAGATCCAGTAGTTCTCAGGGGCTCATGTCCTACCGGAGCGTCGTGGTCCACGGTGTCGTCCACGATGACGACCTGGCCCTTCACCAGTCTGACAGGACCTCCAGCCCCCACGCGTCGTCGAGTTCTCCCAACGCCCCATCAATTCACGTTCCAACCCGAACGTCTCGGCCGCGTTCTTCACGCTGGCCCTCCCACCTACCAGGACCACGAGGATCAGACCAGTTGACCTTCCTGCTCCTCCCGTTCCTCCTCACCACTCCCAGCCTGTTTACCGCCTTGACCGGCCTCTCCCTAGCGAACTCGATCTGTCCCTTTCCGCACCTTTTCAGCGAGACGACGTCGAAAAACTTCTCGCTAATACCGACTTCTTCGTATTACCTCCCTAAAATTCCCATAACTGCTGCCCTTATTAACCTGTGACATACTCCAAGGAATAGTTCAGTTCTTATCTGACCGAAATTCTGCCTTTAAATTTCTATGATGACTAGAATTTTATAATAATACAAAAAAATCCAAAAACATAGAGTTTCAGAAGATGACTTCTTTCAAAACATTTTTATGGGAGGTCATAGATAGATTCACGATGGCCATGTTAAGCGAAGTTAATCGGTCGGTTTATGAGAGGGTGGTAGACTTCATTTACAGGGAGGTGGGCCTCCTGGACGACAGGAAGTACAAGGAGTGGTTGAGCTTATTCGCCGACGATGCAATTTATTGGATACCTAGATGGAGAAGTGAGACTGAGGTAACGGAGGAACCTGAGGACGAATTGAACGTGCTTTACCTCGATAAAAGGAGGCTTGAGATATACGTGGAGAGGCTACTCACAGGTCTGGCCTACGCCTATGAACCTCCTGCTAGAACCACTAGGTTGGTAAGCAACGTTGTGATCCTAGATAGGAAAGGTGACGAAATAGACTCCAGAGCTAAGTTTATACTCCACATGTTCAGGGCACAGCCCCACGAATTGTATGGGCCCAGGATGCAGGAAGTATTCAGCGGTGACATATACTACAAATTGAAAGAAGAGGGAGACAGCTTCAAGATAATGATGAAGAAGATAGTACTTATAAATGAGACCGTAATCGGGGGAGAGATGTACTTGTTCTGAGCGTTATACGGACTAAGGAGTTGAGCGAACTTATAGATTCATCTTAATACTGTGCTAAAAATCGAAGAGCTAACGTTCCTAAACTTACATTAAGGCACAACTCCGTAATCGAGCACGAATTTATATAATCGTTTTTAATTGGCAGCAGTTATGGGAATCTTAGGGGGTAATACGAAGAAGTCGGTATTAGCGAGAAGTTTTTCGACGTCGTCTCGCTGAAAAGGTGCGGAAAGGGACAGATCGAGTTCGCTAGGGAGAGGCTGGTCAAGGCGGTAAACAGGCTGGGAGTGGTGAGGAGGAACGGGAGGAGCAGGAAGGTCAACTGGTCTGATCCTCGTGGTCCTGGTAGGTGGGAGGGCCAGCGTGAAGAACGCGGCCGAGACGTTCGGGTTGGAACGTGAATTGATGGGGCGTTGGGAGAACTCGACGACGCGTGGGGGCTGGAGGTCCTGTCAGACTGGTGAAGGGCCAGGTCGTCATCGTGGACGACACCGTGGACCACGACGCTCCGGTAGGACATGAGCCCCTGAGAACTACTGGATCTGCTGCCACGCCCACGGGAGGTTCGAGAGGGCCAAGCTCCTCACGGTCGTGATAGTGGACCTCTCCACGGGCAGGACGTTCATGGTTTCCCCTACGCCGTGAGGAAGATGTTGGATTTGGGGATGGTCACCGAGTTCAAGACCGAGATCGACGTGGCCAGATGTTTGACGTGCTCAAGGAGCACTTCCGGTAGCCAGGGTCGTCTTCGATCCCAGTACTGTCCGAGAAGCCCGTGACGAACAAAGTGGTGTCAAGGCTCAAGTCCAACCGAGCCCAGGGTAGGCCCAGGGGACCCTCGGGGGCGCCTCCCAGT
>NZ_JH597761.1:514864-518076 GCF_000243315.1 Metallosphaera yellowstonensis MK1
GCTCCCACCATGAACGTCCTGCCCGTGGAGAGGTCCACTATGGCGACCGTGAGGAGCTTGGTCCTCTCGAACCTCCCGTGGGCGTGGCAGCAGATCCAGTAGTTCTCAGGGGCTCATGTCCTTCCCCCTGGAGCGTCGTGGTCCACGGTGTCGTCCACGATGACGACCTGGCCCTTCACCAGTCTGACAGGACCTCCAGCCCCCACGCGTCGTCGAGTTCTCCCAACGCCTCCAGCAGGTTTGCGTAGTCCAACCCGAACGTCTCGGCCGCGTTCCTCACGCTGGCCCTCCCACCTACCAGGACCATGAGGACTAGCGCCAACCCGACCTTCCTGCTCCTCCCGTTCCCCCTGACCACGCCCAGCCTGTTGACCTCCCTGACCAGCCTCTCCCTAGCGAACTCGATCAGTCCCTTTCCGCACCTTTTCAGCGAGACGACGTCGAAAAACTTCTCGCTAATACCGACTTTCCTGTATTACCTCCCTAAGATTCCCATAACTGTTGTATAGAAGACGAAAACAACCTCACCTTCCAGACGTTGTATAATGGGGATAAGTTCTTCATGTCTAACTAAAAATTGAGACTTTCTACCTAAGCTCGAATGAGAGGTATGCTTGACGGAACAATCCATTACAGTCTGCATTAAGATTAACAAAATCAGTAGATGCTGGTTAGATTCTTCATGGGTATCACCGTCTGAATGAGTATTACATACCTCTTTGCTATCTTGAATCCTTCTCCTCTCCTCCTTAAAGTATCTATTCTATGATAGGGAAGTATCTCGGCCCCTACATCGTCAGCTCTATTTCTGACGAACATCACGTTACAGCGAGCTAAGACCTCCCCTTCTTCCCTTCCCTTGAAGACATTTATGTTACTCAAGTAGTGTATAGTCCTGGAGGGCGGATCCTCGGACCAAGCAAAGGGAGACTTGAACATTTTTTGTATTCTCGCCTCTAGGGCCGCCTTCCCTAAATCCCACAGGATAGGTTCCTCCAATATGCCGAAACCGAATCCCTTAGGCTTAGTGACTCTCTTGAGGATTCTGTAGTCCACATCTTCCTCTATCAACTCCAGCCATTTATCGTATAGCCAGAAGTCCAACAGCTCCGCCTCTCTATATAGGAATTTCATTACTTCTGAGTACGTCCTCTCGTCCACCGGATCTGATAAAGAGAGCAAGTCCTGAACCAAGCTGGTCTCTTCCTCCCACAGAGGTTTACTTGCCCCCATTTCAATCACCGTTCAACAGGTAATCGAAGTACCTAGCCCAGAAATATCTCATCCCTTGCTCTGTTATTCCAAGAGGTATGACCTCCACATCGTCATACACTATCTCGTGGAGTGGTCTGACCGGATCTGCTCTAAGGGGATAAACTGCCCTCACATTTTCTCCATCGAGATTTGCCTTGAGGCTCATCGAGCTCTCCGTGATATACTGGAAGTTATCCATGTCGTCCGGCTCGAAGAACCCACCAACGCTAGTCTCCTGGATGTATGCCCTATATGAGAGTTGCTTGAACCTGGGATTGGCGTCCTTTTCGACTGCGAACCATGTAGTCCACTCCATTAGGTCATTCCTTATGGGCCTGAGTAACCTGAAGGCTATAAAAGGTACCCCTGGTATTCCCCTAGCGTAATCCGTCAGACCCTCGATGCCCGCGAAGGAATGTAGAATACTCAAGTTGGGATAGATTATGCCAAACATGGTTCTTCCATGATATGTAATCCACGTCTCGAACTGTCTTGTGGTCAAATTACTCTTGGCACTCTCGATCACCTCTGGGGCCCATTTGGGGTAACATGCTGGCATCAACTCCCTGTGCTTAAGGATATAGTCGTGTTGCCAGTGAGCGAAGTCTATGCTATGACCTTTCCTAGATATCACCCTGAGGGCTGTGACCAGTCCTCTGAAGTTCACGTCTGGAGGCATCATTCCCAATTGGATGCCAGAAAGGTGCGTAGTCATGATATGGTAACCGTCGCTGTTCAAGTTCTCGGCAGCTACTTTCCAATTTGTAGGCACGACCCAACGTATTGGGGGATGGAACTCCAATCCTATCTTACTCCTTTTCACGATTATATCCAAATACCACGCATAATCTCCTAAATAATCCCTAAGAGACTCAGCTCTTCCGTCGAGGTTCACAAACAGTAGGCCTCCGTAGCTCTCCATTCTCACCTCAATTAGACCGTTCTTATCTGGATCAAAGTCTTTGGGGAATTTTTCTATGAAGGGGACTCCTATACACCTACCTTGGAGATTATATGACCAACCGTGATACGGACACTTGAAGACCTTGGTTTCACCGTAATCTACCGCTGATAACTTACGTCCTCTATGCACACACTGATTCAGAAATGCCCTAAGCCTTCCATCATCTCCTCTCACGATGATTACCGAATCCCTTGGACCTACGTGCCTTACCATGTAGTTACCCGGATTCGGGATTTCACTCTCATGTCCCACGAAGTTCCACGTCCTAGGCCACAACTTTCTAAGCTCCAATTGATATAGTGATTCACTACTGATCATCCATAAGGGTAGTTCCCCTTTCGTGATAATGGAGTCCCTTGCTCTCTCCAGACTCTCCATTAGATTAAGATCCACTTTTGCACTCTGGCTTGACATAGGGATCTCAATATATTTAGCTGATATCCCTTATTTATGTTTTACATGTAACAAACGGGCGATTCAGGACTCCATTGCGATTTCTATTTGTTTCTATAGAATGAAAGTGACTTAATTGATCCTACATTAGTACACTAAAAGGGGACGAGCGCTAGGTCATACCATGAGATGTCAAATCACGTGGTGACCGCGCTCCTCCTTGAGGTAGTTGGGGAGGTCGCGCCATTAAATGAATGAGATGGAGAGGAGGGCCCTGGAGGAGGAGAGGACCTCCCCCAGGTACGCCAGGTACAGGTTCCTGAGGGGGTTCAGGGTATCCCTCTGGGGGGTCGTGTACGGGCTGGAGTGGGTCACGGTGAGTTTGCCCGTGCCGTACAGGGGAGAGGGTGAGGACTGGAGTGGAGGAGTTGCTCAGGGAGGAGAGGCCGGTGCTCAGGGCCCTCCTCCTGCCCGTGTTGGGAACGCCGAGCTCTAAACCCAGGAGCTGGAGGTGGGGGGACTTCAAGTAACAGCAGTTATGGGACTTTAACGTAACTTAAAGATTTTCATCAGCCCCGGCGGTCAGCCTAAATGGCGCTCG
>NZ_JH597761.1:518176-521235 GCF_000243315.1 Metallosphaera yellowstonensis MK1
TCTCCACGGGCAGGACGTTCATGGTTTCCCCTACGCCGTGAGGAAGATGTTGGATTTGGGGATGGTCACCGAGTTCAAGACCGAGATCGTCTTGGTCAGGGAGATGTTTGACGTGCTCAAGGAGCACTTCCGGTAGCCAGGGTCGTCTTCGACTCCCGTACTGTCCGAGAAGCCCGTGACGAACAAAGTGGTGTCAAGGCTCAAGTCCAACCGAGCCCAGGGTAGGCCCAGGGGACCCTCGGGGGCGCCTCCCAGTGGGATACCCCCTGGAGTCTACTACGCCGACCTGACCCTGGGAGGCCGAGCGATAACAGTGAAGTTGCTAGTCCGGGAACATAAACGTGACTCTGGGACACACGTCAGGTCCCTCTACACTACCGACCTCTCGCTCAGCGGGGAGGAGGCCTGTCGGGTGGGAGATCGAGGAGCTCCAAAGGACGTCGAGGCCCTGGGACTGCTCATCCTGGAGGAGGGAGAGGCTTCAGGGCCACCTCACGATCTTCACCATCAACAACGTCGTCAGGGAGCTGGTGGGGGAGCTTAACCTGAGGAGCGTGGAGGCGTTCCTCAGGTCCTCGAGCGCCATTTAGGCTGACCGCCGGGGCTGATGAAAATCTTTAAGTTACGTTAAAGTCCCATAACTGCTGTAAGGAGAAACAAAAGAGATGTCCCTAATAAGTCGTCACCTTGTACCCTCGAATTTGATCTCCCTATACAATCCGAAGGACTTGTAAATCGGTGCATCGGAGTAGGTGAAGAGTATGGCTGGCCTGTCGTCTCGGTTGGACAGCCTGTACTTGGTCCACGTTGGAAGCACAACCACGTCGTGATCCGCCAGATGGAAGGTCTTCTTTCCATCAATGGACTCCATGACCTCCACGACGATCTCGCCATCGAAGTTAACTAGTACCATGTTCTCAGTCCTCCTGAGAGGATAAAGATCGGTCTTGGGCGGTATCAATGTGGTAGTTATCCTTATGGTAGGTAAGGCTGGACCTCCGCTCAGTGGGTTGGTCAGTTCAACTGAAACTCCCTCGTGCTGGTCCAGGTTACCCATGGAGTGTAGGTGTGTCAGCGTTCTCAGAATGTTCCTCCAAGGGTACTTTATCACGGGATTGTACCAAGGATCGTGGCTGACCAGGGGACGGGAAGGTCTCAGGGAACTGCCATAGGTCTCCGTTAAGACGTCCCCGGCGGACTTAATGGGTTGCTCCTCATCAACTCCTCCGGTAACGAATCCCTCGTAAAACATAGCTGAGAGGTAGGAGACGAACGGGGAATCCAGTCCCGCCAACCAAATGAGGTCCGTATCTCCGTTGTTGTGGTGGTCGTGGAGCATCCAGTTCGACTGTACTAAAACGTCCCCAGGTCCTATGTCCACCTTAAACCCATCGTAAATTATGTAGGCTCCTTTCTCTGGGGCCTCCAGGACGAACCTCACGTTGACGGGTGTGTGACGATGCGCCGGAGCCCTCTCGCCAGCCTTTATGAGCTGTAGCCCACCGTAAAGGGTCGGTGCTATGGAGGAGAGACCGAAGAAATTAATGTTCTTGAGCCCTGGATTTACGAAAATGACTGTCCTCCTCTCGCTCTCCTCCGCGGATATGAGTTCTGAAAGCTGGTAGAGTTTGGACTTGGCTTCCCTGTATTTCCACATGTAAGGTAACGCAAGAGGTTTCGGTTCGTTAGTGAAAAGTGGCCTTATGCCATATTTGCCTCCGAATCTCTCGGCCGCCTTTGGGTGAAAGGTCATATAATAGTTCGACATGTTGGATTTAAGCATGTCATCAAACAACTCTATCAGACTTTCTTCCTTTCCTTGATAAGTCATGAAAGTAAGTATTTACGGTAGATTATAAGCTTTGATTTGATCATCTGTGCAGTTCAAGGATATTAACTTTCGTAAATCAACTGCTTAGTGTCCTACTTCAATTTTTCTAGCCAAGATGACTAACTGGGAAATAGGGGAGACCGGTTTTCCCCGAATTCACGGTCCACCCCTCGACCTCTACCCCTGGGGCCCTCCCCACGATCAGGTTGACCAGGCACATCCAGGAGTAGGCCCAGAACTTGAGCACGGTCTCGAGCGCCTGACCCGCGAAGCTCGTCTCCCTGACTGCCTCTCCGGACCCCCTCCTCACTGCTGAGAAGATCGACTCGGTCAACCACCTCCGACCGTGGCCCTTCTCGTCCCTCCAACGTTCGTAGCCCAACCTCCTGAACTCCCTCCTCCTGGCTGGGTGGCCCCTCCCGGTCGACTCCCTGGGAGGGACGTCCACCCCGGTGGCTTAGACCGCGTTGGCGTCGTAAGTCCTGTCCCCCACGAACCTGGTCACCTCCTTCCCCTTGGACTTGAGCTCCTCCACGGTCTTGACGGCAGACTGGACCTCTCTCTCCACGACCTCTGCCTTTATCTCCTGCAAGTCCTCCCCGTCTGCCTCGACCTTGAGGAACTCGGAACCCTGGGCTTCCCCCACCTCACGACCGGGTACTGTCCTCCGACGCTCGTGCTGACCTCGGTCGCCTCGCCTATGACCCTCTCCCCAGGGTCGGGGAAGGTCAACTTGAGCTTCCTCACCCTCTTCCATACTGCGTGTCCACGGTGATAGGTACGACCCCCAACCCCTTCAACGCCCTCAGGACCCCTCCACTCCCCTGTACGGGAAGAACATGTGGAGGAACGCCAGGAACTCGTCTAACTCCCTCTGGGCCTTCAAGGTCTTATTGGCGTCCCTGTTCTCCTCCTCCAGGAACCTCACCGGTGCTCGAACACGTGGAACGGGAACATGAGCTCGTACCTGGTCACCACGTTCTCGTCATACTTGCCCCAGTCCCTGGTGTACTTCCTCTCACCCAATGGCTAAACTTCGGCGAACGTTTATAACTTTTTGTATAACATTGAAGAAGGCCACAAAGCATAAATCAACCTAATCATGATCAGCAGTTATTAGATTCTCCCTTGAATGTGAGGTGATATTTGAGGGAAAAGTCCCATAACTGCTCTCACATTGATAATTAATACGATCTACCAAAATTCTGAGGCCTAGAACATTCTTGGT
>NZ_JH597761.1:521335-530738 GCF_000243315.1 Metallosphaera yellowstonensis MK1
TGTGGAGGAACGCCAGGAACTCGTCGAACTCCCTCTGGGCCTTCAAGGTCTTCTTGGCGTCCCTGTTCTCCTCCTCCAGGAACCTCACCGGTGCTCGAACACGTGGAACGGGAACATGAGCTCGTACCTGGTCACCACGTTCTCGTCATACTTGCCCCAGTCCCTGGTGTACTTCCTCTCACCCAATGGCTAAACTTCGGCGAACGTTTATAACTTTTTGTATAACATTGAAGAAGGCCACAAAGCATAAATCAACCTAATCATGATCAGCAGTTATTAGATTCTCCCTTGAATGTGAGGTGATATTTGAGGGAAAGTCCCATAACTGCTCTCACATTGATAATTAATACGATCTACCAAAATTCTGAGGCCTAGAACATTCTTGGTTTTTAGCGAAGGAAAAAGTCATGGGATCCTACTAAATCGTCTGGATAGTCTCTAAATGAAGTTCAAAGGATGATCTTACAGCATTGGGAAATAGACCCCAGAGTTAACATGAAATCACAGATCCGTTTGAATATATAGAACTTCGTGGCAGTCCTGAGCCATCAATTTAGAATTAGTGTATAATATCTCTAGAATTCGATGTTTAAAACGTCGCATCACTAATGTTGTTGAAAAGAAGGATAACGTTGACACCTTAAAGGCTATACACCAATGGAGAAAAGAAAGCCCTAAAGTTCCACCGAAGAACAGTACCCATGGGACAATTCTCCGAACGTGTGTGAGTTATCATCAACATATGTTAATGAGTGCACCTCTTCATTACAAAAAAGTTATATATATCTATATGTTTCTTTACTTTCTCTCCGCGTCCCACAAATCGGTCCGAGGCGCGAGATCACCTAATGCCGAACAGTCCCATGGCGTTCTCCCTCAGGATCTTCTCCCTGGTGCTCCCCTGGTATAGCTTCTGGACGAAGCCGAGGAAGAGCTCCCTTCTGCTGACCGGGAAGGGGTGGTCAGTACCGAAGACCACTTGGTCCTCACCCATCACCTCCACCAGGAACCTTAGGGACTCCTCGGTGTACATGACCGTGTCATAGAACACGTTGCGTCTCAGGTACTGGCTGGGGAGCTGTAACGACTGATCATAGGCCGACTTCACTAGATCTGCCCTCCCCAGCTGATAGGGGATGAATCCCCCTCCGTGGGGGCATATGACCTTGACGTCGTAATCTCTGAGGAGGCCCTGGAGGGCCATTCTGACCAGGACATACGTGGTCTCGAAGACGAAGGACACGCCCACAGCTGCCGGACCCTCGTTTAGAACCTTGTCCAGGGGCAGGGTACCGGGGTGGAGGAAGATAGGTCTCCCCAACTTCTCCACTACCTTCAGTAGCTCTCCCATCCTCCCATCTTCCAACATGCGGTTGGCCATCCCGGTCCCCACTACGAAACCGTGTAGGTTCAGCTCCTTAATGGCCCTCTCCGCCTCCTCCGCCGAGGCCTCAACGTCACTCGTGGGCAACATGGCCAGGCCCCCGAAGAGCCCCTCGTTCTTACGCACTATCTCGCTCAGCTCGTCGTTGGCCTTCCTGACCACCCCTAACTCTTCCCCTCTAGGTAGAACCTCGCCCCAAGGGGCAGAGACGGAGAGTAGGGAGAGGGAGTTGGGGCTAAACTTCTTAACTTCCTTTACCTTCTCCTCCAGGTTCACCGCACTGATGCTCGCCGGCGAACCCCTCCTCCCCCACTTCAGGATCACTTGTCCCTCCCTTGTCTCGGCGAACCCCCTCCTCATGAGCTTATCCACGTAGGTCTTGGGGTAGAAGTGTGAGTGAACGTCAACTATCTCAACGTCTGCCATGGGTTCAGCTGAACCAGAAACAATTTAAACATTTCTTCGATAGTGTGGACATTTATGAGATTAATTCTGGAACTAACCTTCTCTACCAAAAGACCAAGGCTATCGAATACTTAATCCTCTCTAAACTCCTATTGACAGCCTTGGTAGCCCTCTTGAACCTAACAAACCTATCCCTCAAAGAAGAATGCGAGGACTCATTAGGATTAACAAACTTGACTACAGTGTGATTCCTCAAGGAGAAGTAGACATTATAATCATCACTAACCCACCCTTGTGGTAAATACTTCAAGATCTCATTAAACGTCCTCTCATCCCTATCCCTTACCGAGAACAGAACGAGTAACCCAAGGGTCGTGTAAACGTAACAAGTGAAAATCCACCTATAAAACGCCCTAGTGTTCTTGTACAAATAAGTCCACATCTCATCAACAACCTTAGTAACAACATTACCCTTAACCAGCTCCTTAGCCTTCCCCCACAACTCAACAAGCTTCTCATACCTCCTCCCACCATAACACTTAATCCAAGTGAACAACCTAGAGGTACATTAAGCACCCTAGAAATAGCCCTCATACCCACACCATTAGAATACATTTTTAAAGCGTCCTCCCTCAACTTCCTAGAATGGTGATGGTAAGTAGCATCACCCAAGAAGTACCTACCACTCTCTACACAAATACCTCTGCCTACCCAAAGGCCTACCACACTTAACATGATGAGAACCACAGGAGGGTCAAGAAACGTCTTGCCTAACTACAGCCTTCCTACCCATAAGTAATACTCGTTATACAAATATAAATAGCTTAATGATGACACTATCAAGTATTTATTCGTTTTCTGGAAAATGAATAAAATTAATTTGATGGTACATTATGTTTCGAATATCTTGATGACATCGAGAACATAACCTGCAAACGAGTAGGCCGCAAAGTGTCGAACCTAGTGCTTTGTGGAGTTGTTGAATTTTCTCAGATGTCGAGCTCATTGGACGACTTAAAATTAGAAATTGTACGTCAATTTGAAAGAAAGTTATACGTGAACTCTGATAAAAATTGAAGTAATCCACGAAGCACGAACCTAAGAAAGGCTTAAATATCTAATAAAGTAAATATAATGATTAATATGACTAAGGGATATGGAGCCGAAAAGGGGCAAGATGTAAATCTGAGAGAGGTTTCAAAGGTAACTGCAGGAGCCATGATAGGTTCAGTTATTGATTGGTACGACTTCTTTCTCTCCTCTCTGGTCGCAGCCGTGGTCTGGCCCTCCCTCTACTTCGGTTTCCTTAAAGGTACGGCGGCTTTAGCGGTCTCCGCGTCGACCTACATCATAACGTACTTGACCAGACCTGTGGGAGCCTTCATATTTGGTGAATATGGAGATAAGTTGGGGAGAAAAACCACACTTGTATTAACCTTATTGATCGGAGGTATAGCCATATTCGGCATAGCCTTCACGCCTGGTTACGGCGTGCTAGGAGTACTTGCTCCCTCACTTATAATTCTATTCAGATTACTCTTCGGGGTGGCCATGGGGGGAGAATATGGGGGAGCCCAGACGTGGGTGACAGAATTCCTGGGCAAGTCTAGGAGGAGAGGATTTTGGAATGGCCTGGTATATTCTTCTAACCCAGTGGGCATACTGCTCTCATCGTTGGCCTTCGTTGTTCCCTTCACTGTTTTGGGGCCTAAGGTTTTCATCTCTTATGGCTGGAGATACCCATTCATAGCTGGAGGCTTCCTCATAATTATTGGTATCATAATGCGGTACAAACTTGAGGAGAGTCCTCTTTTCAAGAAGTTGAGGCAGAGCGGCAATGTAGCTAAGAGGCCATCCCTTGACGTATTTAGAGAATTCGGCTGGAAGATGGTTCCTCTATGTTTTCTTAATGCAGGTCCAATAGCGATAGCATTGATAGAATTGAATGGACCTTATGGTATAGCCATAATGCGAGCTGCAGGTCTTACCCTACCTCAAGTGTTTGAGGTTATTATAATCGCCTCATTGGTAGCTATTGGGGTTGTAATCGGTTCGTCAACTTTATCAGATTATATAGGAAGGAAGAGAACTTACCTGATAGGTTCGGCCATAAGTGTCATAGTAGCCTATCCGGCGATACTCCTATTGAAGGCTGGTTTCCCCTATACTATAGCCGGAGCTCTTCTGTCTACACTGCTCTTCATTTCCAATAGCGTGCTGGCACCTCTCTACACCGAACAGTTCCCCACAAAGTACAGGTATTCTGGCTCTGGAATATCGTATCAGGTGTCCAGTGCAGTAGGAAGCATAATAGGCGGTATAGTTCCCTCCTACGTTATAGCTGGAAGTCACGGTCTGTTAGCAGCCATTCCTTCTCTCGGGTTCTTAGTAGTAATAGCCTCGATTATCTCGTTAGTCTCAGGATTTCCACTAAAGGAAACATTCAGAAGTGAACTAAGGGAATGAGGAAGATCTCCGTTTAACTGCTTTGTGGGGCACTTCAATTTTCATAGTGGATATTGCCATTAAATCTCTCTAAAAGATCAGAATCTATTGTTTGATTAAAAGAGAGCCTAATATCATCTTCCATATAGCAGTTGTGGGAATCTTAGGGAGGTAATACGGGGAAGTCGGTATTAGCGAGAAGTTTTTATTTTTCGACGTCTTCCTGCTGAAAAGATGCTGAACGGAAAGGGACAAATCGAGTTGGCTAGGGAGAGGCTGGTCAGGGAGATCAACAGGCTGGGCGTGGTGAGGGGGAACGGGAGGAGCAGGAAGCTCGGGTAGGCGCTAGTCCTCACGGTCCTGGTAGGTGGGAGGGCCAGCGTGAAGAACGCGGCCGAGACGTTCGGGTTGGACTACGCAAACCTGCTGGAGGCGTTGGGAGAACTCGACGACGCGTGGAGGGGCTGGAGGTCCTGTCGGGGCTGGTGAAGGGTCAGGTGGCCGTCATCATGGACGACACCGTGGACCACAAGGAGTACTCCAGGGGGAAGGACGTGAGCCCCCACGGGAACTACTGGATCTACTGCCACGCTCACGGGAGGTTCGAGAGGGCCAAGCTCCTCACGGTCGTGATAGTGGACCTCTCCACGGGCAGGACGTTCATGGTTTCCCCTACGCCGTGAGGAAGATGTGGGATTTGTGAGGGTCACCGAGTTCAAGACCGAGATCGACGTGGCCAGATGTTGGACGTGCTCAAGGAGCCCTTCCGCGTGTCCAGGGTCGTCTTCGACTCGTGGTACTGGTCCGAGAAGCTCGTGACGGACAACGTGGTGTCTGAGCTCAAGTCCAACCGAGCTCAGGGTCGGCCCAGGGGACCCTCGAGGAGGTGGAGGGGCACCTCCGAGTGGGAGACCTACCCCCCGGAGTCTACTACGCCGACCTGACCCTGGGAGACCGAGTGGTTACGGTAAAATTGCTAGTCCGGGAATATAAACGTGACTCCGGGACACAGGCCAGGTACCTCTATACGACCGACCCCTCGCTCAGCGAGGAAGTCGAGGAGGCCTGTCGTGTGGGAGATCGAGGAGCTCCACAGGGACGTCGAGGCCCTGGGACTGGAGGACTCCTCGTTCTGGAGGAGGGAGAGGCTTAAGGGTTACCTCACGATCTTCACCATCAACAACGTCGTCAGGGAGCTGGTGGGGGAGCTTAACCTGAGGAGCCTGGAGGCGTTCCTCAGGTTCTCGAGCGTCATTTAGGCGGACCGCCTGGGCTGATGAAAATCTTTAAGTTACGTTAAAGTCCCATAACTGCTGTAATATTACAGGAACCCTTATTTCTTCATGAAATGATCAAATATATTCAGTAATTCCTCCATTGAATAAGTCCAAATCAACAGAGATATTACAATTCGCAAAGGAGTCCTGAATCGCCCAAGGGTATTATCCATCTCGTATTGATCTATTTGTTCAAATATTTGCTTTTGGGAAACTCTTACTATTCCATAAAGCTATCAGATCTTTCTCCTTATGGAGGTATAGCCACATCCCCAAAAGTTAGATGGAATTTCCCCGTTGAAATCTAGACTTTTCGTATCTCCATGAAGGGACATCGATGAACCTCGATATATCATTAAGAGAATGGGCAGGTAGAGCTCTCAGTAAGTCCAACTCTGCATAAAGAGGTTTGAATCTAGATTTGTATTCAATGATCATATTATAGACACTCTCATTGCTAGAGAGGAAAATTTTTATAACAGCAAAAGGAATTTTAATTAAAGTGTTAAAGTATGATGATAGATGTTCTAAGAATATCTCACGCCTGTATAAGGGTCAGCAATTTAGAAAGAGCTATGTATTTCTACAAGGACTTGTTAGGTTTCATAGAGACAGAGAAGAAAGGTGAGTATGCCTATCTGAGAGGGATTGAAGAGGGTCAGCATCACAGCCTAATTTTAAAGCAAGCAACTCCTCCAGGTTTAAGCTATTTAGGGTTTAGGGTCAGGAGTCAAGAGAGCTTAGATAAGGCTAAGGAAATTTTAGAACAATATAATTTAAAAAATAAAAAATTTAAGGAAGAAGGCGTGGAAGACGCCATAATTTTTGAGACCCCAGCTGGTTTGCCAATAGTGTTATATTATGATATGGAGTATGTTGCAGATCCTAGAATTCAGAGGTTACAATTCAGCACCCAAAGGGGAGCCAGGCCAACTAGGATTGACCACGCAGTAGTAATGGTGAGGGATCTAGATAAGGAGTCTGAATTTTTCCGTAGTGTTCTCGGATTTTACGAGACAGAAGGATTTGTAGATGAAACAGGGAGAAAATTGATAGTATTTTTAACTAAATTTGGTCACTCCCACGAAATAGCTATAGGGAGGTACGATAAAGACGTTCCGGCATTAAGCCACATCAACTACGCAGTTCAAAATGTTGATGATATAATAAGGGCCGCAGACATATTGGGATCAAAGGGGCTTAAGAAGTGCATCGAAACTGGAATATTCAGACATAGGGCAGCTTCAACGCTCACGGCATATTTCAGGGATCTAGATGGAAATAGGATAGAATTATCTTCTCAGGACTACTTCGTATTAGATCCAGATAAGTTACCTCCAATAGAATACCCCATGGATTTGTTAAGTCCTGAGGGGGATTTCTGGGGTCCGTTCCCCCTTTCAGTGCTTAATGAATTAACTCCCGTTGAAGATATATTTACTGGTGATATGAAATCTTTAAGATAGTAGATAATATTTTGTTCAGGATTTTTGTATTTTCCCGATTATATCTTAATTTCGCGCTGAGAGATTAATAGGAGGGCAGAGAATGAAAGGAAATGACGAGCTTTGGAATGTTGCTATTATTATCACTCACAGTGGTTATTAGGTTTCGCCTTGACTTTAAGGCTATAATTAACGGGAATCCTATAACTACTGACCAATCATATGCTCCCGATGTCATCACCTACATACGGCATTTCTTTCCAAGTAGTTTAATGCCTCTCCCGTTGATCAATGCCATGGACATGCTCTTCTCTATCCCAAAAATTTTTTAGCTAGTTAAGAAAGATGTTTATTAATGGTTAGGAAGGCTGAGTTATTATTTAATGCATATAAGAATAGAAATGAAATAATTCCATTTCCTCTCTCGACAGAAGAGGCGAAGAGGGTGGGAGAAGAGTTCACTAAAATGTTGGTCGAAAATGAAGGCTTGGGAGGCTATAAAATAGCCAAATATGGTATCGGGATCTTAACGAAACCCATGATAACGACGAGTAACGAAGTGGAACTTTGGTTCAAGAGTCATAAACTGGAAGTGGAAATAGTAGCGTTAGTGAGGAACGGTAAAATAGAAAAAACCTTTGTGGGATTGGAACTGCCTGCTACGAGATTTACTACATGGGAATTACCATGCCATTATGTTATTGCGGATAACGCTTTAGCGGGTAGATTATATGTGGGTCCAGAGATAGACCCACCCTATGGTTCCTTCAGGATTTATATAAATGACAAATTAATGGGAGAGGGTGAACCTAAATACAAACCAGAAGAGAGGGTCAAAAGAGATATGGAAGGATACGTATCTTTGGGGGCGTTCATAGGCCCGACGAGTATTTATAGAGGCGACAAAATTAAGATCGAAGGAAAGAGAAAAATAAATGTGAAGATGAGGTGAGATCGTGAAGGCTGCCTTCATAAATAAGTACGGAGGACCGGATGTCATAGAATATGGCGAACTCCCAGATCCAAAGGTAAACAGTAATGATGTCTTAGTGAGAGTTAAGGCAGCTTCGGTCAATGAGTTGGACGGAGTAGTGAGAATAGGTGGATATAAACAGTTCGTGAAAAAGTTTCCACATATCTTAGGCATAGATTTTAGCGGTGTTGTGGAGAAAGTAGGTAGTAACGTCAAGAACATTAGTGAAGGAGAGAGAGTAATGGGCTATCCGATTATTCATGATAATAGTTGCGAATTTTGTAAATCTGGGATGGAACATCTATGCTTGTCCCTTGCGATAGTAGGAAGAGAGATTGATGGATCTTATGCTCAGCTTATCTCAGTTCCCAGCGGAAATGTGATACAAACTAACCTTGGGTACGTTCAGGCTGCAGCGAGTCAGCTGTCCTTACTGACCGCATGGCACGCCCTAACCAAAAGGGTTCAATTAAAACAAGGAATGAAAGTCTTCATATGGGGAGGAAGCGGAGGAGTAGGAACGTTTGCAATTCAGATAGCTAAATTGTTAGGGGCTGAGGTTATCACTGCAGCTGGCGAAGATTGGAAAGTCAGCAAACTCAAGGAACTAGGGACAGATTTCGTCATAAACTACAAGGAACAAGATGTTGTAGGTGAAGTTATGAAGTACACAGGCGGAAAGGGATGTGACTTAGTGTTTGATTCCATCGCTCCTGGTGGTACCCTATCCACATCAGTGAGGATGGTCAAGAAAGGAGGTACCATGATAGTTTTGGGAACCGGAGTCAAAGAGAGTGACCTAATTTCAATAAATTTGAGGATTTTCTATGTAAACTATATTACAATGCATGGAACGTTGGCCGGAAGCAAGAAGGACTTATTGGAGGCCACTAGATTGATTAGGGATGGGAAAATAAAACCTGTAGTAGACTCAGTAATGAAACTGGAAGAAGTTAGGGAAGCACATAGAAAGTTAGATGAAGGTAAGAAGTTCGGTAAAATCATTTTAGACACGTCCTAATTTATAGATTACTGGAGATTAGAAATGATTTGTATAATTAAAAATTTATTTTAATATCACAGCAGTTATGGGAATCTTAGGGGGTAATACTAAGAAGCCGGTATTAGCGAGAAGTTTTTCGACGTCGTCTCGCTGAAAAGGTGCGGAAAGGGACAGATCGAGTTCGCTAGGGAGAGGCCGGTCAAGGCGGTAAACAGGTTGGGCGTGGTGAGGAGGAACGGGAGGAGCAGGAAGGTTAACTGGCACTGATCCTCATGGTCCTGGTAGGTGGGAGGACCAGCGTGAGGAACGCGGCCGAGACGTTCGGGCTGGACTACGCAAACCTGCTGGAGGCGTTGGGAGAACTCGACGACGCGTGGAGGGACTGGAGGTCCTGTCGGGGCTGGTGAAGGGTCAGGTCGTCATCGTGGACGACACCGTGAACCACGACGCTCTAGGTAGACGTGAGCCCCT
>NZ_JH597761.1:530838-533339 GCF_000243315.1 Metallosphaera yellowstonensis MK1
ATATCCTATTTGTTGAACGTTGTTTTGGTGAGGGAGATGGTGTGTTATCATCTCACTATCACACGTGGTAATACCACATCTCCCTCACCTTAAACCTTTCTTCAACTGAATTCTTAATACTCTTATAAATCCTGTTATTCGCTATGAGTCGATATTATACTGCCAGAATTATTTTTCATAATACGATTTTGGGTCTACCGTCAGCGGGGAGGAGGCCTGTCGTGTGGGAGATCGAGGAGCTCCAAAGGACGTCGAGGCCCTGGGACTGCTCATCCTGGAGGAGGGAGAGGCTTCAGGGCCACCTCACGATCTTCACCATCAACAACGTCGTCAGGGAGCTGGTGGGGGAGCTTAACCTGAGGAGCGTGGAGGCGTTCCTCAGGTCCTCGAGCGCCATTTAGGCGGACCGCCGGGGCTGATGAAAATCTTTAAGTTACGTTAAAGTCCCATAACTGATGTAAAAAACTTAGCTTATAGCTTTTAGGTTTATAATCATAAAACCTATTCTTCCCTTAACGGAGAGCCCCTTGTCTCAGGGAGTAACACTGCTGCCGCTATCCCAATTATAACTAACACGACTTCTTCCGCAGCTGGGAGAGTGATCAGTGAGATTCCTCTGGCGTTAGCAATTATTATGGGTAGAATTGTGGCTGCAACTCCTGTCCCGAACCCTCCCCACTGAAATGCCAACCCTGCACCGGAGTACCTATACTTAGTTGGAAAGAGCTCAGAGAACCAGGCTGGCAGTATACCGAACGGCGACATTTGTGAGACCAATAAAAATCCATAGGTGAGGAATATCAGAACTGGATTTAGAGAATTAACTGCTAGAACGAATATTGGAATAGAGAGCAGTAATAAGATCTGTCCTATTATAAAACTTTTCTTTCTACCTATTCTGTCCGAAAGCCAACCCAGGATCGTAACAAACGGGTAGGCAACTATGTACCATATCCCTATAGTAAGTAGAACGAATATAGGTGCTGGCAGACCGAAGAACCTTAGATGAAGCGAACTGAAATAGGCTATTTGGACTCCACCAGCTAATAGTGGGCTTACAGCAGTTAAATACACCCAAGACAGTGCCCCCAAAAGGATGTAAAAGCCTCCCTTGCCACGCATGACTTCGAGGGAAGGCCTTTTGGCCATCTTCATCTCTGCCCTCAACTTCTGAAATGGAGGACTCTCGTAGAGTCTGTACCTTATGATCGCTCCGACCACCAGGAGAGCCGCTGCAGAGAAGTAGGGTATCCTCCAACCTATGGATAGAAGCGACTGTCCGTGGAACAGGGAAAGGATAATAGCATATACTAACCCAGCGGTACCAATTCCTACGTTAACACTCCCGTTCATGAGTGATCCCCAGAACCCTCTTTTGTTCCCCGGGGAGAACTCTATGACCCAGCTGGATGCACCACCCCACTCCCCACCTAGCCCTATCCCCTGGATCATCCTGAAGAGCGTGAGTAAGACTGGAGCTGCGAGACCTATCGACACGTAGGGAGGGGTTAGGCCAATACCTAGGACTCCTAATAATGAAATTATTAGTGTCAACACCAGGGTAGATTGCCTCCCCCACCTATCGCCTAGATGACCAAAAATATACGCTCCGACAGGTCTTATGAGGTATGCCGTAGCGAAGGATAGGAGAGATAGGGAGAGGGCAAGGCTTGGCGACTTGACTAGTGGTCCAAAAAATATTACAGGCCATATGGTTCCAGAGATAAAGGACGATAAGAGGAATTCGTAGTAGTCTATCCACGTTCCTATTCCAGCTGCAGCCACAACCTTGGGTAGGTCCTTTTGATGTTCAGAATGTTCACCTATCTTCTCAGGTATCTTACCTTCTTTCTCCTCCTTCATATTGTCATAAATCTCTTATAGTTGTTTTTAAATCTTCATGACCATTTTAGGCAAGAATCCAGAATAAGAAACAGCAGTTATGGGACTTTAACGTAACTTAAAGATTTTCATCAGCCCCGGCGGTCCACCTAAATGACGTTCAAGAACCTGAGGAACGCCTCCACGCTCCTCAGGTTAAGCTCCCCCACCAGTTCCCTGACGACGTTGTTGATGGTGAAGATCGTGAGGTGGCCCTGAAGCCTCTCCCTCCTCCAGGATGAGCAGTCCCAGGGCCTCGACGTCCTTTGGAGCTCCTCGATCTCCCACACGACAGGCCTCCTCCCCGCTGAGCGAGAGGTCGGTAGTGTAGAGGGACCTGACGTGTGTCCCGGAGGAGTCACGTTTACGTTCCCGGACGAGCAACTTCACCGTAATGGGTCGGCCTCCCAGGGTCAGGTCGGCGTAGTAGACTCCGGGGGTATCCCACTGGGAGGCGCCCCCGAGGGTCCCCTGGGCCGACCCTGGGCTCGGTTGGACTTGAGCCTTGACACCACTTTGTTCGTCACGGGCTTCTCGGACAGTACTGGGATCGAAGACGACCCTGGCTACCGGAAGGGCTCCTTGAGCACGTCAAACATCTGGCCACGTCGATCTCGGTC
>NZ_JH597761.1:533439-611233 GCF_000243315.1 Metallosphaera yellowstonensis MK1
TCCTGCTTGAGGTCCACTATCACGACCGTGAGGAGCTTGGTCCTCTCGAACCTCCCGTGGATGTGGCAGTAGGTCCAGTGGTTCTCAGGGGCTCACGTCCTACCGGAGCGTCGTGGTCCACGGTGTCGTCCACGATGACGACCTGGCCCTTCACCAGTCTGACAGGACCTCCAGCCCCCACGCGTCGTCGAGTTCTCCCAACGCCCCATCAATTCACGTTCCAACCCGAACGTCTCGGCCGCGTTACTCACCCTGGCCCTCCCACCTACCAGGACCACGAGGATCAGACCAGTTGACCTTCCTGCTCCTCCCGTTCCTCCTCACCACTCCCAGCCTGTTTACCGCCTTGACCGGCCTCTCCCTAGCGAACTCGATCTGTCCCTTTCCGCACCTTTTCAGCGAGACGACGTCGAAAAACTTCTCGCTAATACCGGCTTCTTAGTATTACCCCCTAAGATTCCCATAACTGCTGTCCCTGGTTAAGGTACCCGAGGAGAGGAACCTCTCAGAGATGTTGGAGAAAGGGGACATCGATGCCCTATATTCTGCCATAGCTCCAGAGCCCTATCTACGCGGATCTAGGAAGGTGAAGACATTGTTCGAGAACTACGTCGAAGTTGAGAAGGAGTACTTCAGGAAGACCAAGATATTCCCCATAATGCACCTGGTAGTGATAAGGAGGGAGCTCTACGAAAGACACCCTTGGATTGCCATAAATCTCTACAAGTAGTTCCTCCAGGCCAAGAAAATCTCTTTTCGCGAGATAAGGGAGAAGTCCAGAGCATGATAAAATACATGTTGCCCTGGTTAGAGCAAAATGTAGAGGAGGTAGTTCAGGTGATGGAGGAGAACTACTGGCCCTACGGCGTCAAAGCCACAAGACACGTAATCTCAAAGTTCCTTGACTACATGTATAATCTAAGGAATAGTGCCGAAGTTATTGACACCTGAGGAAATCTTCGTGAAGGAGACGCTCGAGGATCCTCCAGAGATCGACAGTTATCCTTAAACCAAAGTTAACAGGACTTTTACCTCTTTTGGTTCAAGAAATGACGGTCAAGCAAACGATTTATGTGCATTTGAGACATCTCTAAAATTTTATTCGATTATTATCGTCATACTCCCATAAAAATCGTATGTCTCAGAGAACAAAGTGTACAACAAAACTAAATAACCGGGAGCTCTTGAGTAAAGTGAGGAAAATGTTGAGCGGGAAGGATCTGATCAGGATTGAAGGTGACGAATTTTTACTGAACCCGAAGGTTTACTCTGACTCCGAGATTTTCAACCTTGAACTTGAGAGGATATTTCACGGACTCTGGACATATGTGGGACACGCGAGTGAATTTCCCAACCCCGGTGACTATAAGGTTGTCAGAGTAGGTAGATATCCAGTCCTCCTGGTGAAGGGGAAGGATGGAGTTATCAGGGGGTTCGTTAATAAGTGCACGCATAGGGGAAACATACTATGCAGAACGTTTAAGGGAAACGCCAAGTTCTTCAAGTGTATTTACCACGGATGGGTCTTCAGCACCGAAGGAAAGGTCATAGGAGTGCCAGACAGGGAAGGTTTTCCGTCAGACTACGACTTTTCCAGGAAGAATCTCGTGGCAGTCCACGTGGAGACGTACAGGGGACTAATATTCGCGAGCATTACACCGAAAGTCTCCCTTGAGGAGCAGTTGGGTGACGTTAAGCAACTAATAGACTACATCTTTAACATCGGGGAGAATGTGGAGGTAAAGGGACCCATAAGATATGCGTACCCAGGGAACTGGAAGCTGGTCGCAGAGAACACGTTGGACATGTACCACTTTCCAGTCCTACACGAGAGTGTGGCCCTCTTATCGGAGAAGTTGAACAACAGGTCTCCACAGAGGCTCTCCAACGCAGCGGTAGGTGGGAAAAGGCTAGATGTCGCCTTCAATGGAGTTGGGTACCTTAGAGGTGGTCACGGCTTCGTCTCGATTTCCAGAGAGATAACTAACCTGAGGGAGCAGTTCGATGCAGTTGTGGGGGAGACGGGCTTAGATAACTTCGATAGACAGAGGGCTGAGTTCAGGAGAAAGGCAACGTTTCACGTCTACGTCTTCCCTAACCTATTGATCCACGACTACGACAACACTGTCCCAACCTTGAGGGTCATCTCTCCGGTGGATGTGGGTCTGACTGAAATACAAAGCTATACGTTCTTCCCCAAGAACCTCAGGAGGGAACTTAAGAGGAAGATCCTGAGGGCACACGAGGAGGTCAGGGGTGCTACGGGAATGAGCAACGCTGACGACAACGAAATAATGGGGGTCATCCAAATAGCTAGTACAGTGGAGGAACCTCCCCTCTTCCTGAGCAAGGGCCTAAATAGGGAGGAGAAGGAGAACAAAGTGCTCAACGAGGCCGGAGTGAGGTTCGAGGGAGTTAGTAACTCGTTGGACGACACCTTCATTAGGGGGTTCTATAAGTGGTGGAGCAACACCATGTTCGGCTCTGAGGATAAATAGTCTGGAGTTAGGTATCCGTAGTCTCCTTGGCAAAGATATCCTCGGGTTTCACCCTCTCTGGGATTATCCCTTGTTCGTATGCATACCTTATGAATGTATCAAGAGTTTTGTAATTCTTACTCAGGCCGTACGGCCAATAATCCTCTCCCATGACCTCCACAGTCTCCCTGTAATGTTCGAACAGCCAAGGAAGGGCATAGTGGAGGGTACCACTCGCGTTACTTAACCTGTCCATCACGATGGATTTGGCCTCGTCAAAGGCCTTGTAAAGGGACTTAGCTATCCAACGATGTTTCTCGTACAGGTCTCTCCTCAGGACTATAACATGGTTTATGGGGAATATCTTAGTCTTTCTGAAGTATTCCTTCTCGTCCTCAACGTAATTCTGGAACAGTCTTTTGACCCTATCTGGTCTACTCCTGAACGTGCTGGGGACTAGGGCACTATACAGGGCGTCTATCTCTCCTTCAGCCAACATGTCGGAGAGGAACTTTCCATCCACTCTCCTCACCTTGAATTTCTCCTCCTTTGGGAGGACGTCTGTTTCTGACAAGATAACGAAATACCTCCGCCTCTTGGTAGGGTCCTCTAGGGGACCCACGAAGTATTCCACCGAGTGTGGCTTAACCCCGTAGAGGTCGCTCATGATTCCCTTGGTCCATATGGCTGCGGATTGCCTGTACTCCGGCACCCCCACCCTCTTCCCGACCAAATCCTCAGGTCTCTCTATACCACTCCTGGCATTGATGAAGACGCCGTTGTGTCGGAAGGCCCTAGAGGGGAACACAGGTATGGCCACGAAGGACCTGTCAGTGAAGAGAGAGGTCAGGTATGCGCCGAAGGAGAGTTCAGCCACGTCAAACTCCTTGTACTTTAACATCCTGTAAAAAATCTCCTGAGGCCAAAGGGGAACATAATTGATCTCAATCCCCTCAACTCTCACGGTACCATCAACTAGTGGGAGTATTCGGTCGTACTGCCAACTCGCAAGAGTTAAGTGGAGATGGGAAACCATGAGTAATTAAACTCGAGTCCATGTTAAAAGTTTAATTCCGTTTGGCGCTCATATCGATGCTGCCTATTCACAGTGGGGCGATTCAGGACTCCATTGCGATTTCTATTTGTTTCTATAGAATGAAAGTGACTTAATTGATCCTACATCAGTACAAGAAAAGGGGACGAGCGCTAGGTCATACCGTGAGATGTACAATCACGTGGTGACCGCGCTCCTCCTTGAGGTAGTTGGGGAGGTCGCGCCATTAAATGAAACTGCTGAGGGGGAGGAGAGGACCTCCCCCAGGTACGCCAGGCACAGGTTCCTGAGGGGGTTCAGGGTCTCCCTCCGGTGGTCGTGTACGGGCTGGAGTGGGTCACGGTGAGCTTACCCGTGCTGTACAGGGGAGGAGTCGCTCAGGGAGGAGAGGCTGGTGCTAAGGGCCCTCCTCCTGCCCGTGTTGGGAACGCCAAGCTCTAAACCCAGGAGCTGGAGGTGGGGGGACTTCAAGTAAGTGATCGTGGACGGGAAGTACGTGAAGTTGGGGGGAGGAAGGAAGGGGGTGCTCCCGATCGCGTTGGGACTCACGGAGGACGGTGTGAGGGCCGTGCTGGACGTGGTCCTGACCGGGGAGGAGGACGTCGTGAGCTACTGGGACCTCCCGGTGAGGCTATGGAGGTACAACCTCACCCTCGTTGTAGCTGACGGGTGAAGGCCGTGGAGGAGGCCATCTCCCGCTTCTGGATCCAGGTCGCGAGGCAGACCTGCCCGGTCCACCTCAAACGAAGCAGGAGGGTGAGGGACGCACTTGACTCCTCTCCCTGCCCCACCCGGGGCTCTCCTACCTCTTTGCCCCCAGGGAGGCCCCTCCTCGAACAACCCGACCAGCCCTTCAACTCCCTCCCGGAGAGTTCTGCAAGTGCCACTCCTCCTGGAGGACCGCCCGGGCCATAGCCCTCAACTACAACCTCTCCACCTGTTATCTCATCCTGATAATATTACAGGAACCCTTATTTCTTCATGAAATGATCAAATATATTCAGTAATTCCTCCATTGAATAAGTCCAAATCAACAGAGATATTACAATTCGCAAAGGAGTCCTGAATCGCCCTTCACAGTGAGGATAAAACATTTAGTTCGTGAGATACTTTATAAATCTGTATATCTCCCCTTAGGCTGTAGTATGTGTGGCATCCGAATCTTTTCGCTACGAAATTTTGTGTGTAATACAGCAGTTATGGGGTTTTCCCTTGAGTACTGCCCTGTAATCTAGGCGAATTCTAATAACCGCTGTGTAATATTTGACAAGTTAGCGGTATTTCCACTTTCAATAAACTAACTGATATCTCAGTTCGAACTACAGTCCTAGGGATATTATACATATTAATCAAAATTAAACAATTTATCCATGATATCTCGTGATATCGTCATTGTACCTTAAAATCCCCTCATCTCCTTCACGTTAAACTTCAAGGGATTCTAGTGACCTCAAACCTATCCTCGTGATAGAAGCTCCCCAAACCTGGGCTCATTTACAGCTCTATCTTGGCACTACAGCGATAAAATTGTTACATATGCCCTACTTTAGTCCTCCAGATAATTATGTATCAATCGTTTCTTTTGCGAAAAGTTCTTCTGGTTTAATAATGTTGGGGATTAGGCCTTGCTCGTACATGTAACGGACGAATGTCTCTATCACATGATAATTCTTCTTCAAACCGTATGGCCAATAATCGTCCCCCATCACCTTTACGGTGTCTTCATAATGATCAAACAGCCACGGTAAAGCGTAATGTATAGTCTCAAAATCCCATAACTGCTGTGTAATAAACTTCTCAAATGCTATGTTTTTTGCCTCTTCAAACGCTTTATACAACGACTTGGCTATCCATCTATTATTTTCATAGAGATTTCTCCTCATTACCACCACATGCATTATGGGGAATATTTTACTTCTAGTATAATATTCAATTTCGAGCTCCTTATAATTTTTGAATAATCTCGCAATTCTTTCAGGATAATTTCTAAATGAACTTGGGATCAGAGCACTATAAATGGCATCTATTTCTCCGTTAGCTAACATGTCCGACAGATTCTTTCCTTCTGGTATTTTAACAATTTTTATACTCTTGTATCTAGGTAATACATCAGTTTCCGCTAAAACTGTAAAGTATCGTCTTCTCCTAGATGGATCCTCTAATGGACCGGTATAATACATGACAGTTTCTGGTCTAACATCGTAGTAATCGCTTAATATGCCCCTTATCCAGACTGCAGCGGTTTGCCTGTATTCTGGTACTCCCACTTTCTTACCCACCAGGTCCTGAGGTTCCTTTATGCCACTGTTCACGTTAACATATATACTGTTATGTCTGAACGATCTAGAAGGAAAGACCGGAATAGCCATAAATGGACTATCTTCAAAAAGGGACGCTACATATGCCCCAAAGGACAGCTCTGCAACATCGAATTCCCTATATTTCAGCATCCTATAAAAAATTTCCTGAATCCATAAAGGTAAGAAAGTTAATTCCAACCCCTCAGGCCTCACAGTTCCATCGTAGAGGGGAATTGTCCTATCATAAGTCCAACAGGCTAGTGTCAAACGGATTTTTTCCGCCATACTCAGTAATTAAGGAATTTTAGATTTAAACTTAACCATCAAGGTTCACCAAAGGCAAAAACTATAAATCTCTAAGGGTTTTGGTAGGTCTTAGTTATGCTGTAATCAAAACTTAAAAATGCAGATAGGTAGTCTATGTTATGATAAGTAAACCAGATGAATTAAGAGATATAGAAATAATCGATGCGGAATCGCATGTGGTAGAAAATCCAGAGGATATAGAGAAATTTTTAGATAAAAAGTATAGACTACCTATGATAGTAAGGGATGAGGTGAGCGGAAGTAGATATTGGGTTGTAGACGGAAAAGTCTACACAAGACCCTTCGGGTTTGGGGGTGGTGAGGCCAGAGGCCTAATAGACCATACATTTAATAAGTTCTATGGAAAAATAAATCCTAAACTAAGGGCAAAAGATGCGTCTCTTAACGACATTGAGGGAAGGTTGGCTGATCTAGACCAAATGGGAATTGATGCCCAAGTGGTCAATCCAACCTCTGGCTTAATAATCCCATTTATGAGCGATAGGGAATGGGCCTATGCCCTAGCCAGAGCCTACAACGATTATGTATCCACGAGAATAAAGGAGAGCGGCACAAGGAGAATTTACGCTAACGCGGCTGTACCCATTCAGGACGTGAACTTAGCCATCAAGGAAATGGAGCGGGCTAAGGAATTAGGGCTAAAAGGCGTGGTCGTACCGGTTTTCGTGTCCGACGGACACTTCATAGCTGAAAAACCCATCTTCGATGAAGAATTCTTTCCATTCTTCAAGAAAGCTACAGAGCTAAATATGCCTGTAGTCGTTCATGTAACGCCCACCACTTCTGAGTTACCGTGGGTATTCCTGTTTAATAAATTTCTGTATGTTAGGGGAGTAGGACATCCTTTCGCTATGATGGTAGCGTTAATGGGGTTAATAGGAGAAGGATTCTTTGAACGTTTGCCTAACTTAAAAGTGCATTTATGTGAGGCCGGTGCGTCGTGGTTACCTTTCTGGATATGGTGGTTGGATGAGGCCATAGAGAACCCTAGATTCAGGAAATATACGTTAGAGAGGTTCGGGATGGATCCAAATCCTCACTTGAAGAGGTTCGCATCGGAGTACCTCCAGCAAGGAAATGTTTACGTTTCTGTTGAAAGTGAAGAGCCACCTGAAATAATAAAATATATAATTGAAAAAATGGGATTGGAGAATAATCTAGTATTTGCTGTGGACTATCCTCACGCATCGGAGGCCGAGCTTTTCCCAGAGTACCTTAATGTATTTATGGGGAATATAGCCAAACCCGCTAATTTGAATAAAAAGCAGATGGAAAAAATACTAAGAGATAACGCTAGGAGATTATATAATATAGAGAAATAATTATTTATAACTAAATAATTTTATTTAGCATTAATTGTTAATTTAGGCATAACTATTTGGCGTGACAAGTGATCATCATATGATCCTCTTGGTCCCTCACATTACTTTGTGTAATTGTTCAACTTAGATACAAATAAAATTAAATAATTAAATAACTTACAGCAGTTATGGGACTTTAACGTAACTTAAAGATTTTCATCAGCCCCGGCGGTCCACCTAAATGACGTTCAAGAACCTGAGGAACGCCTCCACGCTCCTCAGGTTCAGCTCCCCCACCAGTTCCCTGACGACGTTGTTGATGGTGAAGATCGTGAGGTAGCCCTGAAGCCTCTCCCTCCTCCAGGATGAGCAGTCCCAGGGCCTCGACGTCCTTTGGAGCTCCTCGATCTCCCACCCGACAGGCCTCCTCCCCGCTGAGCGAGAGGTCGGTAGTGTAGAGGTACCTGACGTGTGTCCCAGAGTCACGTTTACGTTCCCGGACTAGCAACTTCACCGTAATGGGTCGGCCTCCCAGGGTCAGGTCGGCGTAGTAGACTCCGGGGGGTATCCCACTGGGAGGCGCCCCCGAGGGTCCCCTGGGCCTACCCTGGGCTCGGTTGGACTTGAGCCTTGACACCACTTTGTTCGTCACGGGCTTCTCGGACAGTACGGGAGTCGAAGACGACCCTGGCTACCGGAAGGGCTCCTTGAGCACGTCAAACATCTGGCCACGTCGATCTCGGTCTTGAACTCGGTGACCCTCACAAATCCCACATCTTCCTCACGGCGTAGGGGAAACCATGAACGTCCTGCTTGAGGTCCACTATGGCGACCGTGAGGAGCTTGGTCCTCTCGAACCTCCCGTGGATGTGGCAGTAGGTCCAGTGGTTCTCAGGGGCTCACGTCCTACCGGAGCGTCGTGGTCCACGGTGTCGTCCACGATGACGACCTGACCCTTCACCAGCCCCGACAGGACCTCCAGCCCCTCCACGCGTCGTCGAGTTCTCCCAACGCCTTCAGCAGGTTTGCGTGGATCAACCCGAACGTCTCGGCCGCATTCTTCACGCTGGCCCTCTCACCCACCAAGACCATGAGGATCAGTGCCAGTTAACCTTCCTGCTCCTCCCCTTCCCCCTCACCACTCCCAGCCTGTTGACCGCCTTGACCGGCCTCTCCCTAGCGAACTTGATCTGTCCTTCCGCACCTTTTCGGCAGGACGTCGTTGAAAACTTCTCGCTAATACCGGCTTTTTCGTATTACCCCCCTTAGATTCCCATAACTGCTGTAGGTAAGAAAATTGAACCAGTTTACAAAAACATTTAGGTGACTCTAAAGAGAAGAACTCGCTGCGTCTAGACTGGAAAGTAAAGGTTATATGTGAGTACGTTTGGGGAATCTAGGTACACGATCCTCCTAGTTAGTTTAATCTCTGGGTCATGAGAGAGAATATCTTCCTTCCCACCAGTAATAAGATATTGCTTTCCCTCATCACCTTCTGTTCTGCACAAGACAAAACTGCTCCTTGCCTTTATCCTTTTTCCATCTAATTCGCTTACCCTTACGTTTCCCACTATTCTCCTCAATTTACTGGCAGAGCTTTGGAGGGCCCATCCCGTCGGGGCTCTCAGCCTCTTAATCATGAGAGCTAATTTTTGTTTATCTCCTCGAATAAAATAGGAATTCTCAGAATAAATTAATTTTTTACCTTTCATTACCACTGGCAGTGGTATCAGATATTCGAAGTCCTCACTCAATAGGTTCAGCCACTCCTCGTACCGTTCATTGTCTAAAATCTCGGCCTCCTCGTAGAGGAACTCAAGGACTTTAAAATAAGTAGACTGGTCTATCATTCTCGTCTCCCCTCCCAGCCCATCTCAATGAGCCACCTCCTCCAAAACGTTCTAACTCCCTCCTCGTGAAATTGCGTTCCCCTGACTAGTCCTGGACCTGGCCAATCATCCAGGGTAGGTAGATCGCTCAACCCAAGGTTTCCAGCGAAGATCAGTTGGTCAACCTTCCTGGAGTAAATTCCCCTAGCGGATTTGGCGATCTTCCTCCATATTGTAGTGTCGTCCATCTCTGCCACTCCCGCCGGCCCGAAATGGGACGAAGTTATCTCGTAGACCCTCTTGGCGATCTCATCTGGGACCAACTTAGGCACAACCACCCACGTCCATATCTCGGTTACTCCAGGGCCCAATGGATTCCACAACCTTATTTCGCTCACAGGGGCGTTAGGTCTTCCTGACTTTGGTGAGTCTGTTTGATCCGCAGCTATGAACATCGAGAAGTTGGGAAACACTGTGAATACCCACATGGTAGCTTCGGTGAAGAGCTTAAACTGGTCCTCACTAACCCCCTCAGGCTTTCGAAAACCTTTGTACCACTCTCCATAGAATCCAAAGTATCCTGGAATATTTGGATCTGGTGGGAACCTTATTCCTATGGCGGAAACTGGTTTCCCTCTGGAGTCCTTCAGCTCCGCCACAGAGACGTCTCTACCGACCATGGCTGACGGGGTAACATAACCGAACCTAGACAGGGGACTGGAGTAACCTAATTCCACAACCGATTTATGAGAAGTCATGGTGTGAAGCCTATCCTCAGCGAAGTTGGCGGCAGGAGACTTCCAATCACAGTCGACCACGAACCTAAAGGGTTCTCCAACTAACCTGACTCCGCCACTGGCCTTATAGAAGACGTCAAGATACCACCTCATTTCTCCCAGATACTCCTCCAAACTTATCGCGTTCTTGTTCATGTTCCCGAAAATCAGATTCTCATACGTTTCCACCCTAATCTCCTCCAGGGCAATTCTGCTCATGTCCAAGTTTCTATAAGCCACTTCCTTAACTGGGACTCCAATCAACCTACCCCTGTTGTCGTAAGTCCAGCCATGATATGGACAGGTGAAGGACTTAGCGTTGCCTCTCTCAGCTTCACAGAGTTCAGTGCCCATGTGTCTACAGCTATTGAAGAATCCCCTTATCCTATCGTCCTCTCCTCTGATAACCATGAAAGAGTCAGGCCCAATTTTTCTTACAACGAAGTCACCACGGTTTGGAATTTCGTCAGCTAAACCCAGGAAGACCCAGCTCCTAGAGAATATCTTCTCGAGTTCCTCTTTGAAAACATCTTCATCGTTCATCAACTTAAGTGGTACTCGTGAGGGATCATGGTATCTTTCATAATGGACGTTATTAGATGATCTCATATTCAAATAAAATTTAATTAAGTTTCCCCTTTATATATTTTGCTCAACCTGATTTGTGAATCACTTCAATTTTTATCAGAGCTTACGTAAAGCTTTCTTTCAAGTTAGCGTATAATTTTGAATTTTAAGTTGTCTAGTCGGCTAGACATCTGAGAAAATTGAACGACCCCACAAAGCACCTCCCTCACTAAAGCGTAAATATTACGTTAATTAACACGAAACATATTTTTTCCACCAACTTATACCTAATTTACCCCTTTCTTAGAAATTGCATCTCGTCTAGTAAAATTAGTGAAGCACAACTGACTGCATGAGAACACTCCTGTGTTAGAAGCCCTGAGACGACGTCTCAATCGTGACCTCCAGTAAATAAGGAGTTAAGCAGATCTAGGACGCACTCTAAGGGTTAAATGAGAAACTTATAACAGTTATTAGACTCTCCCTTGACTGCAAGGTGACATTTGAGGGAAAGTCTCATAGCTGCCCAA
This sequence comes from Metallosphaera yellowstonensis MK1, assembly GCF_000243315.1. Classification (GTDB taxonomy): domain Archaea; phylum Thermoproteota; class Thermoprotei_A; order Sulfolobales; family Sulfolobaceae; genus Metallosphaera; species Metallosphaera yellowstonensis. The sequence continues at coordinate 544,601 of NZ_JH597761.1, forward strand.
ACTTACTTCTGGGAGTTGACGCGATGGTGTCCCTTCATTGGATGAATCTTAGGGCTACAGCTCCTCCATCGTAGAGGCCAACAATGCCTGGACATTCCGAGGAATTTTAGTAGGCCTGAAAGGCTTTAGGTTTGAAAACTTTTTGGATTGGGGATTACAAGTCCATTCGTTAACCGCATTTGTAGACTAACATGTGTTAATGGGAGTACCTTCCCAATACAAAATCCTTATATAGCATTTTGCGATTGAAAGGCTCTTATCTATCTTTTTATGCTTACAGCAGTTATCAGATTTTACCCTGATTACAGGGCGCTACCTAAGGAAAAATCCCACAACTGCTGTGCTTAATAATACTCTGTGAATTAACCTCAATTATCATAAAAGCTAACGCTGAGCCTCCTTTTAGCCTAACATCAGATATTGAATTTTATGGAACCTAATGACAGCGAGCCATTCAGGTTTCCATTGCAAATCCACTTTATTTGAATCCTTTTAGAGTAATTAGTCGTGAATTCGGGAGAACTTAGCGGTGATAAAGTAGAATTTGCATTACGTGATAACATAAAACTGCTATTCGCAATGGATCCGTGAATCATCCATGACAGCAGTAGTTATTGGATTTTGTCTCATTCAAAAGGCGATATCCAAGGGAAAACCCATAACTGCTCTAACAGTACTTCCTGAGAAGAAGTGGCGTTTCACGACTCAGCGTAGCAATCGATATGTCTAGGTTACACGCTTCACTGAGACAACAGATATCGCTTTTAATGTTTTTTGAGATGTTGCACATAAACTCCAGCTCAGTCAAACGAAAAAAGGTTGGGTGAAGTTAAAGTATGAACATGCTTGATTGATCTACAAACTACGGACGAGGCCAAATATATGAGGGGATTGCCTTGTGTGCTTGTTCAATTTTCTCAGATGCCAATCTCATTGGGCAACTTAAAATTAGAAATTATACATCAATTTGAAAGTAAGCTTTACGTGAACTCTAATAATAATTGAAGTAATCCACGAAGCACGAGGGAATGCAAAGTTTAATTACCTTAAATAAGTAATTATTTTTTAGTGAAAGTATGGACAGGGAGAAGAAGTTCAAGGAGTTAATAGAGGAGATGAAGGGGAAGAACGTGGGAACTTACGCTACGGCTTTCGATAAGAGGTTCTCCAACTATCCTGTCTTCACCCCGGAACCTTCGCCTTTCATGACACCGTACATGTGGAGATATGAGGACATGAAGAGGTTAGCGTACAGGTTGAGGGGAGTCATAGACCCAGAGTTCACTGACAGGGTGACAATTCACCTGGAGAATCCAGGGATTAAGAAACTCTCGCCCGAGTTCCCCGCCCCGGCTACTCCCACCATGTACGCTGGAATACAAATAATAGCTCCAGAGGATAAGCCACCTGCCCACAGGCACTTCACCAACGCCTTCAGGGTCGGGTTGGAGTTCCCCCCTGAGGGAGGGTATACCACGGTGAACGGGGTCAGGATCAGGATTCTCAGGGGAGACGTTGTGCTCACTCCGTCCCTCACTTGGCACGACCATGGCAACTACGGTAAGGACTACGCGTTTTGGTACGACGGGCTGGATGCCCCACTCACCTTCTGGTTAGGACTGGAGTGGTACTCCTTCCTGAAGGACTTCAACGGAAAGGTGATCCAGGACGTCATCGGTACGGAGGTCGACATAGAGGGAAAGTTCTCCTATAATTACCTTCCCCTAAGTGAGCCCAAGTCTGAGGTGAACCCCGTGTGGTATTACCCGTACAAGAAGACCAGGGAGACCCTAATGAGGATGGCCGAGAAGAGTGACGGCGATCCCCACAGGGGGATAGCGCTCGAGCTCATAAACCCACAGACTGGAGGGCCGGCCTTCCCCACCATGAGCCTCAGGTACCACCTCATAAAGCCTGGCGTGGAGACCAAACCCGTTCAGGCCACAGAGAGCCTGGTCATGTTCCCGATGGAGGGTGAGGCCACTGTCACCTTAGGGGAGGGCCATCAAACGTTCAGGCTTAAGGAGAACGACTTCCTGACCCTACCTCCTTGGGCGAAGTACACTGTCTATAACGAGGGTAAGGTACCACTGATACTGTTCGTGCAGTCAGATGCTCCGACCTACAAGGCCCTGGGAAAGTATAGGGAGAAACTACACTGAGTGGAAAGTCTTTCTCTTTTTCCCCAGCCTAGCAACAGTTTACCAAGTCGAAGTATCTTTCTCCCGTCGTCCGGTTGTTTTTTTTTGTATCGATATGTTGGTTTTTTAGTTGTAGTATAACCTAGTTTCTTTGATAACTGATAATGTAAAAAGGTGACTTTAAGGTAAGAATTAAGATAATTCATGGTTCTACGAACACGGGCAATAATTGATAAGCACTCGTGTTATGTCATCACTATTGTTCGATCTTTAATCTTAAAGGTATCTCTCCAGGCAAGAATTTTCCTAGCTGATTCGAGAATCATTATTTAATAGTTCGACTTTTGAAGCAGCTTTACAAAAACGTAAAAACCTAAAAGGCTGAGAGATTTGTGATTCAGACAGATGATGGAATGGCCGTATCTCGGAACAGAATCCCTTGGCTTCGTGAAGGGAGTGTTCACATGCAGTCATGATATTCGATAATGCGTACTGATATTATATGATCGACTCTTAAATGACTTTTACCTGAAGGTAAGCCAGGTTTAGGGACATAACGTCCCTGGAGAGTCGTGGTGCTTCACGGCCGGGACCAGGTCCGTGTTATACTCCAGCGTGGCCGAGCTCCAGGTAACGGCCTCGTTCAGCCGACCTGGCGAGACTCGACCTCAGCACCGAGTTGAAGCTCCGCATAGATCGTAATTATTGCTCTTCTACTTTTCGAATAAGGTGACTACATGAGAACACTCACCGCTAAGTATGTTTACCGGAAACTGTTGGCAACGGCCAAGTTTGGCACCTGAGTACGACTGAACACGAGGTTATTTGGATAAGAACGAAGGAGCTAAAACACCTTGGTCAATATTATGGCGATGAGTGTCGCTAATATACCACCGAGGAACCCGAAGAAGTACGTCCTCATGTCCTCCCTGATCTCGTCGATCCTCTTGTTGACCGACTCAAACTTGACGTCAACGTAGCTCTTTAATTCCGTCTTGATCCCTTGTTCCGTATCTCTCATCTCCTTCCTTAGGGCGTCTATGTCGGACTTCGTGGCCGTCCTCAACCTCTGTTCCAAGTCGTTTATCTCCTTCCTTAGGGCGTCTATGTCGGACTTCGTGGCCGTCCTCAACCTCTGTTCCAAGTCGTTTATCTCCTTCCTTAGGGCGTCTATGTCGGACTTCGTGGCCACTTCCTTGATCACACTGTCCAAGATCAACAGCCTCACTTTGTCATCCTGGGCTATCCCGACTGAGATCCTCCTGATGAACTCCTGATACGCTTCGTTATCTTTACTGAACTCCTCCAGCAGTTGTCTGGCCAGGCTCACATTTATCAATTATCTCTGACCCAAATAAAAACTTAACAGGGTCGAGCGAAAATTAATCGGCTAGCGGTTATTAGGTTTTCCCTCGATTACAGATTGATGAGTAAGGGAAAGTCCCATGACTATTGTGAGTGATGTGAACCGAAAATACGGTCGGGAAATGAACCCCCGAAAGGAATCCTCTTTTCCTAAGACGTCAAGGACATCGGAGGATTTCATTCGGGTGAGGTGTCACGTCACCCTGAAGAGCGAGGCATCTCCGTGTATTTCCCTAACCAGAGAGGCCAATGAAGGTCGTATTTCTGTATACGTTGTGCATAGCACTGTCAGTAGTGATTACCCTCGCCCTCTCCCTCTCAGCGAGAGATACCACAAAACAGTCTACAATTGAGAGGAAAGAAAAGTCAACCTTGACTTCTCCTGCCCTCAGGGAGAGATCTTTATCCGGGGGAATCACCCTAATTGATGAATCTAAAATAAGCGAAAGTCTCACCCTAGCTCCTTCCTTACCTACGACCCAGGAATATTGGTAGAAAACCTCCATTAAGTTCAAGGGGGTAGTGAAAGCCCCGTACCTCCCTGCGTAGATTCCCCTCATTAATTCCTTGACTTTCTCGTTCAGCCCTGAGAAGTGCACGTGGAAGATCCCGGTGTCAAGGACTATTTTCTCCCTCACTTTCCTTTCTCCTCTCCTCCTCTTAATTCCCTCAGGAGGAGCCTGCCCGTCTCCGCCTCGTCTATACCGAAAGCCTCCAGTAGAGTTAACTTCGGTCGTAATACCATCTCGTTACCCTTCACCTTGATCTCAAGCTTCGAGTCCTCCTTGATGTTAACTTTTCTCCTGACCTCGGCAGGGATCACGATCATCCCCTTCTTGTGAACCTTGACATCCATAGCGATGTTTCGCTTGACAAAGTTAAACGTTTAACTTTCGCGGAGGTTTGACTCTGGGTAAGGAGTTCTTCGTGCTGGCCAGTGTGGGGAATCAGTCATGGGCCCCTCGAATCCCTCAAGCTGGTATCGAAAGTTTGGTAGTAAAGTATATTCAGTAGAAATGTATACTTCAATTATGGCCACCACAATAAAAGTGGAGGATAAAACCAAAACTGACCTCGAGAACTTGAGGGCCGAAATCTTACTGAACTCGAACATTAAGCTGACTATTGAGAAGTTACAAGATTGCCTCACGTCCTTAGCCCTTGAAAACAAGGAGTCTTCTTTGACTACGTGGCGAAGAGGAAGTTTGAAAGGAAAACTATGAGAGAGTAAACTACCCCGCCCTCACGGACGGGGCTTTGGGGTTTCCAGTGGCCTTCACGACGCACCTTCATGTCCCCTTCGGGGTGTTTACGTACCCCAGACCCGTACCTCTCGTTAAGGCACGGGCTACGTTAATAGATGCGTTCAGGTCACGGTTGTACTTGAGACCGCACTTAGGACAGCGATATTCCCTTCCTTCAACGTGGGTAACGTACCCACACCTGTGGCAAGTCTTAGATGTATTCTTAGGGTCTATGTATACCACCTTGATTCCTTGTATCTTAGCCTTGTACTCCACCATCTTCTGCAGTTTCCTGAAGGGTAAGGAGTGAAACCTCCTATTGAGTTCCTTACCCTTCTTGAAGTTCTCTCTAATACCCGTGAGCTTCTCCATCACTAACACAGGAGAAGGGAACTGTTTAGCGTATTCCACAATCTCCTTGGAGATAACGTGAAGCTCGTGGTTCACAATCCTTCTCTCTCTACCTCTCAGCCTCTTGAACACGTCCAACCTTCTCTTTTCCTGTAGTTTCTTCCTGATATTGAAGTACTTGTGCCTGACTTCCTTGATTCTAGATCCCTTGAAGAAGGTGCCCTTTGTCGGTTTACCGACTAGTGCCACTACTGTAGCGAAGTTCCTTTCACCCAGGTCTATCCCTATAGGTGTTTGTGGTTCAAAATCCTTGAATGGTTTTTCAAGGGTGAAGTAGGCGTACCACTCTCCGTCTCTCTTTACGAGTTCAACCTGTTGCAAAGACCACTCGCCGTCATCAGAGAGGGCGTCAACTATCATCTGTCTTTGTCTTTCCCCGAACTGTACTGGATACCACACACCATCACCGTCCAGCTGAAGATATAACCAATAAGGTGTTAACTTAGTGTCCCTCCTCACGAGCTTGAAAGCACGGTAGTTCACTCGCATTGATACTTCATGCACGTGAAATTCTCTTCCCTCATTAGCCTTAACCAGTTCTACTGCTTTGTCCCTGGCAGTCTGTGTGAGAGTGGAAGACAGACCGAACCTTCTTCTAGCCTCCTCGTACGCTTTCTGTTGGAGAAGTTCCTTATCCTTGATCTTAAAGGAGGCGAAGAACTTCACAGCTTTTAGGTACTTCTCCAGAACGACGTTCAGTTTATGCCTCTTCTCTTTGTTAGGGTTCAGAATCTTCCCCTGTACTGCTACTTTAACTTCTGCCCTCAGGGAACGTCCCAATCTTTTTTTTACTTTGATTCACATTTATACTTAGCTCCCCGCCCTCACGGACGGGGTCTCAGGTGTCAAAAGATGAAGCTATAAAGGATTGGAGTATTGACACCAGTAATATTAACGTCGACAGTGTGATATATGATAATCCTCGAGATGAAGTTTTTAATAACTTTCTATAACAAAAGGGATTCGAGACACGAAGAAGCTGTCGTCAACAGTTTCAGACAAAACGTAAAGTTTATATCATTTCGTCATAAACTCTTATATGATGCTGAGGCCTAAGGAAGTCTGCCAACGCTTAGGAATATCCTATGCAACACTTAGAGAATATGTTAAGAAGGGATACATTAAACCTGTACTAGAGACCGGGAAGTGGAGGTTCAGAGAAGAGGATATAGAGAAGTTAATGGGTATTGTTAGAAAGAGGAAAGTGATACTTTATGCTAGGGTATCATCAAACACACAAAAAGACGACTTGATAAACCAAGTAAAATACCTTGAGAAGAATGTTAAGGAATACGAAAGTAATAACAGACGTGGGATCTTCATTAAACATGAAGAGGAAAGGATTCCTCAAGTTACTTAGAGTGATACTAAACAACTAAGTATCAAAAGTAATCATAGCTTATCCCGACAGAGTAGTTAGATTCGGTTTCGAGATAGTAGAGGAAGTATGCAAAGCACATAACTGCGAGATAGTCGTGTTGAACAATGAGGACAAAACACCAGAACAAGAGTTGATAGAGGACTTGATCTCAATCCTAGTTCCCTTTAGTGGGAAAATGTATGGCATGAGGAGTCATAAATATGAGAAGGTGAAGAAGTGCGTCGAGGAAATTAAGGCTTAAATCGTTTCAGCCAGAGGAGGAATACGTCTACCTAACATACTCTATTAGATAGGTAAGGAGGAAACCAAGATTACCCCGCTAAGGGGGCGGAGGGGTGTGAACGGGTTATCCCGTGACTCCGGTGACGCCAAAGGGCTGAGAATTGATATTAAATATTATGAAATCCTATGAAGCCAGAACCCCTGAAGGTCTCCACGAGGTAATTAACGATGAATTAGTCAATTTCAGACTACATCTCTGATGAGGTCTTGACGTTTCTGAGGGCTAAGGTTCCGTGGATAGCCAGAGAGGTTGGTCAAAACGTTTTAGATAACTTGGAGGTCGTGAAAGTCGATCATGAGGACTTCAGGACAGCGTGAGAATAATTCAACAAGTTTGATGATTTGAGTTTCACTGACTGCACTACCTTATCGTTCTCAAGGAGGTTAAAGATCAGGAGACTAATGACTTTCGATCAGACCCTGTTAAACGCGTTCGCGCGTTCTTGTCCTACTATTCATTAGACGCAGTGAATTCGTTGAGGAGGTGGAACGGCTCTGGTTGAACCTCTTGTCCCCCCAGACAACTGGCCTTGCTGGGTAGAGGGCCCTTAGGTTCGGCCTCCCTCTCAGTTGAGTCGACTCAGGGAAGTGACAACTCAAGGACAGCAGTTATCAGATTTTACCTTGATTACGGGGCGCTACCTAACGAAAAATCCCATAACTGCTGTCAAGGAGATAAGTTTATTTCAGAGTCCCAAAGATCAATCAGTATGAAGGCCCCCCTCTCCCTGAGGATAGCTACCAGGCACGGAGACAGGGTAACTATTTACTTAGGGGTTCTCACAGGTCTATTCTACGTGATTAACCTAGTCGGGATTCTAAACAACGACGAACCCCTACTCTTGTTAGGGACGAGCTCCCTCCTAGCCGTCCTATTACTTATCCTAACGTCGTTCTTTTGGTTGAACTCCAAGATAACCCCCGAGTGGATCGTGATAGGTAGATGGAGGGTGCCCCTCAGGCAGGTCAGGGAGATAAGGGTGATAAGAGGGGTGGACGGGAGCTCGGAAGCCGACTTACTGATAGTCTTCGAGGGAGGGGAGAGGTTAGTCAAGGGCGTAAAGAACTGGAGTGAAGTCCTTGAGACCTTCCGCAGGTTCAGGGAGGTTCAAGGAAACATGTGAATACTATGTATATATAGTAAGGTATTTTAACACCAATCGACAACGTTTCCTATGCAAAGGGATTCGGTCTCGCTCCTTCTCGTCCTCATTTTCCTACTCTCCTTAACTTCTCCCCTGGCCTACTCCAGTCCGCTACCGACACAGTACCAAACGGAACCCTTCGTGATGAGGGGCTTCCACGAGGTAGGGTCCCTTCCAGGAGACAGCGTGGTAGTAGCTACTGTCTACATCCCTCTCAGGAACCTGAACTTGCTCTACTACTACGCTGAACAGACCTCAAACCCATCCTCACCTCTATACCACAAGTTCCTGACCAAGGAACAGGTGAAGTCCCTCTTCTATCCCACGGCCCAATTCCAGTCCGTGCTGAGTTACCTAAAGCACGAAGGTCTCAAGGTCCTGCTGACCGGGGCGGACTCGGTCATAGTGGTCCAGGGAACAGTGACTCAGATGGAGAACGCCTTGGGGCTACACTACTACCTAGTGAGCAACGGTACGTCAGAGTACTACCAGGGTGTTGGAGTTCCCAAACTGGGTGGAGTTATCGTAGTGTCCAACAACCTAACCTCCATCTTCTTCTCACATCCCTCCACCCTGTTCACCCAGAGGGACGTCAACCTGTTAAGGGACTCCCTGTCTCAACCTGCTAACCAGACCTTCCCCATTGAAGCCTACCCGGTCGTTGACCTGAGGGTGGTCTACAACGCGTCCGTGCTACTGGAGAGGGGCATAGACGGGAGCAATTACACCGTGGGTATACTGGACTTCGCTGGGGATCCCTACATAGCTCAACAGTTGGCCAAGTTCGATCAACTTTATCACCTACCGGCTCCCCCCAACTTCACCGTGGTCCCAGTGGGGCCCTACGACCCTAACCTGGGGATAACCTCAGGCTGGGCAGGTGAGATAAGCCTTGACGTAGAGGCCGCCCACTCCATGGCTCCTGGGGCAAACATCACGCTCTATATAGCGAACCTCAACCTCCCCCTGAGCTCGATCCTGGCCTACATCGTGTCTCAGGATAACGTTGACGTACTCTCCCAGAGTTTCAGCATACCCGAGGAGTTCCTTCCCACCTTCTCTGGCCCCCTGTTCTACCAGTGCGTCGTCCTCTCGGATCAGTACTACGCCATGGGGTCGGCGGAGGGGATCACCTTCCTGGCGTCCAGTGGCGACGGAGGGGGTAGCGGGTACAGTGCCGGGCCCCTGGGGAGCATCGGTTACCCGTCCACCTCACCCTTCGTCACCTCCTTAGGAGGTACAACTACATACCTGACTTTCCCCTCCCTGTCCTACAACGTGACCGCTTGGTCCAACTACGGTTTCGTACCCCCAGATGTTAACTATGGGGGGAGCACTGGAGGGGTGAGCCAAGTGGAGCCAAAGCCCTATTACCAGTGGTCCATCTCCTCCCCCAGCGGTTTCCCCAACGGCAGGGAGACCCCAGACATCTCAGCCAACGCCGACGTGTACCCTGGGATATACATCGTCTGTCCTGGAAACGTCACTGCCATCAGTGGTGGGACGAGTGAGGCCTCGCCCCTGACGGCGGGTCTGCTGACCTTGGTCATGCAGGCCAGTCACACCAGGTTGGGGAACCTCAACCCTGATCTATACAGGCTTTACTCCTCGGATTACGGGAGAGCCTTCACCCCCATCACCTTCGGCTACAACATACCGTGGACTGCAGGGGAGGGGTACAACTTGGTCACCGGGTTGGGCCAACTGAACGTCGGTGAACTGCCCTACCTGCTCAACTCCACTGGGATGGCCCTCTCCGTAATCGTGAACGATTCCAACGTGAGCGTAGTTGTGCCTGGTCAGAGCCTCACGGTGAAGGCTAAGGTGACTCAGGGCAACTCCACCGTGAGCGAGGGGAAATTCTACTTGTTACTAGAGGGGATTAACGGGAACTTGACGGAGGTTCCGATGACCTACAACCAGGGGACCTGGTACGCCAGACTCACTATCCCCCAGAATGCGTCCGGTGTGATCTTCGTAAACGTTTACGGTGAGGCCAACGGTAGCATGGGGTACGGCTTCCTGGAGGTGTTCTCAGGTTACTTCGCCCAGTTCATCTCTCCACCCCCGTACACTGTGGAGTGGACGGGAGCGGGAGTTCCCCTCGTCGTGAACCTGACGTCCCCTCTAGGTACCCTAGCCCCAAACACGACTGAGGTAACGGTGAAGGTACTGTCGTACAATATAACGAACGACTCCTACACGTTGGTGAACCAAACAACCTTGGTCTACTCCCCCCAAGCCAACGCGTGGGTAGGCACCATTCCCCAAGACGTCCCTTCAGGACCGGTGCTCCTGGAGGTGGAGGGAGCCTTCGGGTACGACGCGTTCTTCAACGGGATAGGACTCAACTCCCTGTTCATTCTGCCCCAGGTGGTCGCTGAACCGGGTACAGTTTACCCTGGACAGGACGTGATAATTCAGGGGAGTCTGACCTCACCCAGTAACCTCATGCCTCCGACCTCCATGAACCTGGTCACTGGATCGAACGTCACCGCTGAGCTCCTCTCTCCCTCCAAGGAGGTCGTCTCCAGGACGGAGGTCTTATTGACCTTTACCCCCCTAGGTCCCCAGTACGTAGGATACCTCCCTGTACCAGCCAACGCCACCCCTGGACTGTACACTGTACTGCTCTTCGCCGACTATGATTCCTACATCCTCAACGAAACTATACCTGGGTTCTACTACGGCCAGATATATGTTGGTGACAGGGCGTCCACACCCCTCAGGTTCTCCACTACCTACGCCCTGGAGGGCTCAACCCTCTACGTGTACTCCAACATAACATCTGGAGGGAAACAAGTGAAGTACGGTATGTTCTCAGCCACCGTTTACCCAACGTTACTCTCCAATGAGTATCAAGCCATCTCAGTCGTCACCGAGATACCCCTCTGGTACAACAACACGCTGGGGTTATGGGTGGGGAACATCACCCTTCCCTCCTCACTCTCCACAGGTAACCTTACCTACCTGGGGAACTCCTACGTCGCCCTGCCTTTTCAGGTCCTAGTGAGTGGAGTGGGTGCATACGGTAGTGCCACCAACAACAGCGTGTCCTCCTCCTCCAGGTTCTACGTGGAGCCGTTCACCTTAGTGAGGAACGACCCTTCCTTTAACCCAGTTCAAACTTACGACTCAGCCTTCGAGAACGACACGTTGTACGTTAACGGGACTATGTTCAACGACCTCTTCCTGGGCGAGAACGTGATAAGGTACAGCCAAGTCACTATAACCTCCTCCAACGTTAGTGGTACGCTGATCCTCCAGGGATCGAACGTCACCCTCGTGGACGTCTACGCCAACGACCTGGTGGTGGAGAACGGAAGTGTTACACTGGTGAACTCCAGGGTGAACTCTATCTCACTGCAGAGTTCCGTGGTACACCTGATACAGTCCTATTACTCCAGGGTGAGCCCCTCGCCTCCCATCATAGACATAGGGCTCACGTCCGGAGAGAACGTGACCGGGAACCTCACCTTCCCAGTCACGGTCTTAGGTAGCGGTATCACTACGGTCAAGGTGTTGCTGGACGGAAGGTTAGTGACGTCCTTCACGGGAAACGGCACTCATCAAGTGACCATAAACACCAATGCGTACCCGGACGGGGATCATCAAGTGGAGGTCGAGGTGGCACAGTCCGACGGTCTCAACTTCACGGCATCGGTGAACGTGTTGTTCCAGAACCAGTTGAAGAGCGTGGCCATCGGGTTAACCCAACTCAACACCACGGTACAGACCAAGGGTCAGGAGCTGTCTACCTCGGTCAATGAGGATCTATACGTGGCTTTACTGGGGGTGGTGCTTGGGCTTGTGGGGATAGTTGTGGGGGTAGCGTCGTATAGGAGGAAGTAAGAGGTGTAATATAAGTCCCTTTTCTTTTTCGTGACAGTGTACATTAAGTTACGTTAAGTATTTTAAGTGAACGGCTTGATACGGAGGTCTGATCTAGGTTCTAGAGAAACCACGTTCTAGACTCTTTGATAGCAGGTATTAGATTTCCCTTGATGATGGGCATTAGTTAAGCGAAAGTCACATACAGCAGTTATGGGATTTCTCGTTAGGTGTCGCCTTGAAGTCAAGGCAGAATCTAATAACTGCTGTCACATAACTGCTGTTTTTACCGAGGTTCAGTACGAGTGTGGGAATCGGTTCCCGTAACCCATCACGCTTAGTCGTTTTACGTTTAGGTCTGGAGAGAAGAAGTCCAGTCCAGTGAAAGCTGGCCTTGATGGTCTAGGTCAACCTGAGGGCTCCGCCACGATCGGATCAAAGTAGATCTCGCTGAGCAATTTCGTCGTAGATGAGCAGATATGAGACTTTACCTAAAACGCCGTCTCACGCTCAAGGGAGACCCTAATAACTGCCAGTGAACATTGAAGTTCCATCCTGGAGTTCACGGAATATCTTACCTTTTAACCTCGACCCTTGATCATAAATTATGGCGTATCAGAGGTGCCTTATGTGCAAGAACCAGTGTGGCATCCTCGTGAACCAGGAGGGAGACGCCGTTAAGGTGTCAGCTAACAGGAACCACCCTCAGGCTGGGATATGCGGTAGGGGGGCAGCTGCCCCTTACATTCTGAACCATCCGGACAGGCTCAAGGGACCTATGGTGAGGAGAGGGGGTGTACTTGAGCAGACCGACTGGGAGACTGCCCTCGGGGAGACGGTCAAGGCCTTGAGGAAGGTGAGGGAGGAGGACCCTCGTTACTTGGCCATAACCTTCCACGATTATGGTAAGGAGTTGCTGGAGAGGTTCGCCTACTTGTACGGTACACCCAACCTGATAGGACATGAGGCAGTGTGTCACGGGCCTAGGACTGTAGCTTCACAGTTGGTGTTGGGTGCCGAGGGTCCGAGAAGCCTGGACCCTGACTATCCCAACTCAAAGTTCGTAGTCTTCCTAAGTAGGAATCCCCTAGAGGGAATAGTACCTGAGATAGTGAGGAGGATAGATCTAGGTAGGAGCAAGGGAATGAGAGTAACTGTCGTGGACCCCAGGAGGTCGGCCTTAGCTCAGCGTTACGCCGAGAGGTGGATAGCCATCAGGCCTGGTACCGACACGGCTCTCCTCCTATCCCTAGCGTACTACATGATAGAGCATCACATGTACGATGAGGACTTCCTCAGGAGGTACTCAAACGCTTCCCTACTGGTGAGGACGAGGGACATGACGAGTACGGGAGAATACCACGAGGATCTCCTCTACAAGGGAGAGATGAGTGGGGAGGAGGTCGCCACTGCCTTCTGGCTCTTCAGGAGGGAGGGAGAGAAGGTGTATCCCTCGCTCCAGGAGATCACTGGAGCGAGCTACGATGACGTGAAGTACCTAGCCGAGAACCTATGGGAGAACAGGCCCTCCTCGGTCATAGACGACGGGTGGCACACCTCTTACGCCATGGACTCCACTTACACCTGGATGACAGCGTTCATCATCAACGCCATGTTGGGAAACCTGGATAGGAGGGGAGGATTGGTGTTCGCCAAGAGGCCGAAGGTCAAGCTCTACGACGGTGAGCTGAGGAGAGACAGGATCGACAGGTACAGGTTCCCTTTGACCTACGCCTCCTTCCAGGAAGTATATAGGGCTATACTCACGGGGAAGCCTCATCCGATCAGGGCACTCATGGTCGTGGGCACTAACCTGGACGGTAGGGACGCCAATTCTTCCATGGTTAGGGAGGCCCTCTCAAGGGTAGAGTTCCTGGTCACGGTTGACATTTTCCCCTCAGACGTGACCCAATACGCCCACGTTGTGCTGGCAGAGTCCACCTTTCTGGAAAGAGACGAATTGCCGGGAGTCGTCGGTTGGTCGCTGGAGCCCTGGGTCGACGCTCATCAAGCTGCAGTGAAGCCAATCCATGATACGAGACCGTTGCACTGGATCCTCCTGGAATTGGAGAGGAGACTGGGGCTATCGCAGGAGAGTTATGAGGACCTGGAGAGGAGAGTCCTGACCCAGTTGAAGGTAAATGAGACTGAGTTGAGGACGAAGGGGGCAGTGAGGCTTCAGGGGGAGGTATACGACCAGGTCCCTTACGTTAAACCGTTGGGGACTGAGTCAGGGAAGGTGGAAATATACTCCAGGAGACTGAGGGAGTTGGGATATTACCCGATCCCCACATACGTTCCAGGTAGGCTAGCCCCGCAGGGGGAGAACCAGTTCTACCTAGTCACTGGGCACACGTTGTACCACACACAGGACAGCATCACCTTCGACATACCCACGCTGATCAAACTGGCACCCGACAATCCCTTACAGATGAACAGGAGGAGGGCTGAGAAGTTGGGAATAAGGGACGGAGATCTTGTGGAGGTTAGATCGTTGACCACAGGAGAGAGCGTTAGGTGTAGGGTAAAGGTCACAGGTGAGATCAGGGAAGACACCGTGTTCGCTTACTTCGGTTTCGGTAGGCACTCTAAGGGTTTGAAGTTCGCCTACGGACACGGGTTCGACGTGAACCTCTTGATATCTGACGAGATAGTTGACCCCATTGCTGGAAGCGTTGCCCAATCCCAAAACATAGTTGAGGTTAGAAAAGCGGAGAAGTAGCCCCGTTACCGGTTGAGGTAGTAACGGACCTCAACCTTCGCGGGATCCCCGTGATCCTTGATTAAACCGGTGAGGTCGCCACTCGGAAGTTTAGATACCATAATACTTCTTACATATCTCTCTCCCCATCTCCTCTGGGTCTTGGAAGTGAAATACCTCCCCAGTCCTTCTCTGATCTAGGTGAGTGGGAAACGCCTTGAGCAACAGGTCCGTGGAGAGACCCGTACCCACCAACGAATAAATGGTCTTACCCATGGCGTAGGCCATGAGGATCTCCGTCATGGTGCCTGCCTCTCCGCCCAGTGAGACCAGGATGTCTCCAGACCTGACCAACATAACCGACCTGCACCTTGGCTCACAACCGGTGTTTATCCTCACGACCTGAGGGGGTAGGATCACGTGTTCCATCTCCTCGGGGAGTATTGCAACGACGTTGATCCCCAGCCTTAGGGCCTCGTCGACTACAGTCCTCATGAGACCCCAATATCCTCCCACGAGGAGGGAGTGCCTGTGGCACCTGGAGAGGACCCTCAGGAATCTTTTGGACTTGTCCTCCACCTCCTCCCCAGTCTCTGAGCCGTGGGCCGCTATCGCTATCTGCATGTAGAGAGATAACAAGGAAAAGATAAAAAACATTTCATCGCGGTGGAAAAACTCTATTAGTAGTTATTAGATTTCCCTTGATAACAGAACGTCAGTTAAGGGAAAGTCAAATAACTACTACTCTATCCGTGACGAGGCTTAACTACTCCAGCTGCAAGGTTATCGGAGCATGGTCGGAACCCATCATGTCCTCCAGGATGTTCGCCCTCCTCACCCTACCGGCCAGCTCCGCGGAGACTAGACAATAGTCAATCCTCCACCCCACGTTCCTCTCCCTGGCCTTAGTCCTATAGCTCCACCATGAGTAGTGTCCTCCCTCCTTCACGAACATCCTGAAGGTGTCCACGAAACCTGAGAGGAGGAACTTATGGAACCACTCCCTCTCCTCCCGCGTGAAACCGGCGTGATCCTCGTTCTCCTCAGGTCTCGCGATATCTATCTCCTCGTGAGCCACGTTGAAGTCGCCGCACACTACTAGAGGTTTCCTCAGGGAGCCCACGAACTCTTGGAAGGCCTCATCGAAGGAGAGCTTGAACTGTAGTCTCCTTAAGCCTTCCCCGGAGTTGGGAAAGTAAGCGTTCACTACGTAGAAGTCTGGGAACTCCAATGTGATCACTCTGCCCTCTGAGTCGAACTCCTCCCTGCCTATACCGTACCTGAACGAGAGAGGAGCTTGTCTGGAGAGTGTCATAGTCCCGCTGTAACCTCTCTTCCTCGCCGGGAAGAGGTAAACGTGATAGGGGAGGAACTGAAAGTCTAGCGGAACCACGTCTGACTTGACCTCCTGGAACATGACCACGTCGTAGTCCTTAATGATGCCCAGTATACCCTTTCCCAGTGCGGACCTCAGTCCATTTACGTTCCAGGAAAGAAACCGCATGCCTTAAACAAGATGATGTAGATTAAAAGGGTACTTGAATTAACTCCCCGGTTAATTCAAGGAGCCGACTCTCCTTCTCCTCAACTCCATGTTCTACGCTCCTCCTGAACCACCGTCCAGAAGTTGACTCCATCTAAAAGCGTTGAACATGGTCCTCCACTCGCTCTGCACTAATCTTACGCCCTTACTCACGTCACTAGGATCCGCGTGCGGTTTTCTCCAGGTGGGACTTACACGTGTTTACCCGTGGCGTAACTTTTCCTTACTTTTAATTACTTCTAATTCCACCACGGGCACCCCTCTTAAGGGATCATACACAGTCACCCTTAACTCATTGGGGCTGGTCGAGGGAAACACCACTACCCTCCCATCCACACTTTTATCACTCCCCAAACCTCGTGAGCAGTGCCCGTCATCAGTTAGGGGGATCATCAATAAAAACTACTTCGGTAATACTATATAAACATTACTTAATTAAAACGATATTTAGAAGTGATTAAAAATAACGAGTAGTTACGTAGAAGCGTCACAGTCTTACAGCAGGCGTAATATACCTTCCTTCCCATCCTAACTGTCATGGGCTCTCCCCTGATCTCTCCTCCGCAGTAGTCGCATGTGATTTCGGCCCTCCTTACCTTTGGTACACCAGATCTCTCAACTGCAAGAAAATACTGTGACACTCTCGTCCCGGACAAGTTCTCCTCCACGTCCTTTAGCGTTCCCCTTAAGACCATCATGTACCTACCATCCAGGAGCTTATAACACTCTCCCTCACATGCGTCTACCAGGGCGAAGATGACCACCTGGCCCTCCTCATGGTAGTCCACGGTGAACCTAACTCCCTTCTACCTCAGTGACCTTATGACCTTGGCGACCGTGGCCCTGCTAACTCCAAGTCCCTCTGCTAGCTCGCTCGCGCTCCTCCTGGAATCTTCTCTCAACATCCGTAACACCTTGTATTCTAAGGCCGTAAGTTCATTTACATTTGACATAGGAGTAGTTGTATTTCACAAAAAAGATTTTCCAGACACGTGTCTTACTCCATGTTTTACTTTGTAAACAATGGGTATTTAATGCAGTTTCCACAGAAGATCCTTATGGATCGTGAGAGAAACGTTGCACAGAAGCTGAGGATGGACCAGGAGCTGAAGGTGGTGGGCATGCACTGTGCCACCTGCGAGGTCACGGTGACAAAGGCCATCTCCTCGGTGAGCGGAGTCAAGGACGCCAAGGTGAACTTGGCCTCTGGAAGTGCACGTGTTACTCTGGAGGGAGGTAGACTCAAGGATGTAGTGCAGGCCGTGAGGAGGGCAGGTTACGACGTCGTGACGCAGAAGTTCACCGCCAAGGTTCACTTGAGCGAGGAGGAGGCGGGGGCACTCACGGAGTTCCTTGAGGGATTGGAAGGGGTAATTTACGCCAAGGTCAACCCCAGTTCCGGTACGCTCTTGGTCGAGATAAACCCCCTTTCCACCTCTCCACAGACCGTTCTGGAGAGGTTGAGGGAGAGGGGGTACAGGGTTGAGTTATCTAAACAGGAGGTCAGAGGGAGGAGAGACTTCCATGACCTCTTGGTCAAGCTCCTGGTTGGCTCAGTCCTCACACCGTTCACGCTACTTCCAGTCCCGTTCCTTCAAGCTGTAGTGTCAGCACCGGTGATCTTCTACTCAGGACTCAGGTTTCATTTGGGAACTGTGAGGGCCCTGAGGAATCACACGACCAACATGGACGTCTTGGTCTCACTTTCCTCCCTTGTGGGATGGTTCTACAGTCTCCTCTCTCTCCTCTACCTCCACGAGGGATACTTCTTTGACGCTTCTTCAGCCTTGGTCACGTTCATCCTTGCCGGCAAGACCATGGAGGCATACATTAAGGAGAGGACGAGTAACGACGTGGTGAGGCTCCAATCGGTGATGGCCCAAACCGAGGACGGAAGGACTGTAGACTCCAGGGAACTCAAGCCCGGTGACGTAGCTGTAGTGAGGTCGGGTGAGGTCATCCCGGCAGACGGCGTGGTGAAGGAGGGTGAGGGTTATGTGGAAGAGTCCATCTACACCGGGGAAGTGATGCCAGTGAGGAAGAGTGTGGGAGAGCCGGTGATAGGTGGCTCGACCCTGGTGTCAGGATTCCTCAAGGTCCACGTGACCAGGAGCGGTGAGAGGACTTACCTCTCGCAGGTGGTGGAGGCAGTTAAGGAGGCTGAGACCGTGAGGTTACCCATCCAGTCACTGGTCGACAGGATATCGTCCCTGTTTGTTCCAAGCATCGTCGTGATATCACTGTTTACCTTCCTGGTCTGGTACGGGATCCTTCACTACTCCCTTGCCTTCTCCCTGGCTATCTCCATCGCCGTGCTAGCCTCAGCGTGTCCCTGCGGTTTCGGTCTAGCCACACCCATGGCGATAATGGTGGGTATAAGGAGGCTCGTGAGGAGGGGGATAGTGGTCAGGAACGGAGAGAGTCTGGAGAGGCTCAAGCTAGTGAAGACAGTGATCTTCGATAAGACCGGTACCATAACCAAGGGAGAGATGAGGGTACTGAAGGTGGAGGAGAGGGAGCCTGGAGCCATGAGGATGGCACTGGCCCTCGAGAGGTTCAGCAATCACCCTGTGGCCAAGGCCCTCCTCAGGTTCGGCAACTCCGACCTTCAGGTTAAGCACTTCACGGAGCTTGAGGGAGGAGTTTACGGAAAGGTTGACGGGAGGGAAGTACTGGTGGGAAACAGGGAGTTGGTGAAGAAGAACTGTGAAGGTGACTTCAAGGGAGATCTGGCCATATGCGTGGACTGGAAGGTGGTTGGAGAGGTTTGGCTGGAGGACGAGATCAAGGACGAGGCCAGGGAGTTGGTCGAGAGGCTCAAGGAGATGGGATATAAGGTAGTCATAGCCACAGGGGACTCGAGCTCCCTTGCTGACAGGGTGGGTGAGGAGTTGGGAGTGAAGGTGTACAAGGGGCTTTCCCCGGATCAGAAGGTTGAGCTGGTGAGGGAGCTGAAGGGGGAGGGAGTCATGTTCGTTGGAGACGGTGTGAACGACGCCCAGGCCATGAGGGAAGCTGATGTCGGGGTGGCCGTGTCCACGGGGACGGACATAGCCAAGTACGCCGGTGACGTAATAGTTCCTAACCTACAGTCCCTCCTGGTTCTCATCAAGCAGTCCAGAAGGACGTTGAGGAAGGTAAAAGAGAACGTTGCCTGGGCCCTGACCTACAACGCCATACTCGTCCCAATAGCTGCTGGGGTCCTCTATCCTTTCACTGGGATCTATCTCCCCCCAGAGTTCGCCGCCCTGGGCATGGCCATGAACAGTGTAAGTGTAGTGCTGTGGAGTCTCGTTCAGTGAGCGTCCAGCTTTTTTGATGAGACTGCAATGCGTTGAACCCGTGATTTGCGGAGTTAACTGTAAAACATCCTTTGTTTAGAACTTCCATGCGGAAATGCTAGAGACGTAATTCACGATCCTTTAAACAGACGCTCTATGACTTAGCTTAAAATATCGAAATCAGATATTTATCATTCCTTGCTTCTCTAGAAACAATATATCTAGGATCCCCTTATACATGAAAAATTTTCACTCAGTTGAGGTCACTGACACCAAATCTCACGATCTACCATTATAATTCCTTGACTTCACAGTGAACATTTTTAATAGGTGTAGCCCGCCATAAATTAGTGTAATCAAAAAGGTTATTAATGAACAGCAGTTATGGGAATCTTAGGGAAGTAATACGAAGAAGTCGGTATTAGCGAGAAGTTTTTATTTTTCGACGTCGTCCCGCTGAAAAGATGCTGAACGGAAAGGGATCGATCGAACTCGCTAGGGAGAGGCTGGTCAAGGCGGTCAACAGGCTGGGCGTGGTCAGGAGGAAGGGGAGGAGCAGGAAGGTCGGGTTGGCGCTAGTCCTCATGGTCCTGGTAGGTGGGAGGGCCAGCGTGAGGAACGCGGCCGAGACGTTCGGGTTGGACTACGCAAACCTGCTGGAGGCGTTGGGAGAACTCGACGGCGCGTGGAGGGACTACCTGGAGGTCCTGTCGGGGCTGGTGAAGGGTGAGGTGGCCGTCATCATAGACGACACCGTGGACCACGACGCTCCAGGGGGAGGGACGTGAGCCCCTGAGAACTACTGGATCTACTGCCACACCCACGGGAGGTTCGAGAGGGCCAAGCTCCTCACGGTAGCCGTAGTGGACCTCTCCACGGGCAGGACGTTCATGGTGGGGGCTTTCCCCTACGTCGTGAGGAAGATGTTGGATCTGGGGATGGTCACCGAGTTCAAGACCAAGATCGAGATGGCCAGGGAGATGTTGGACGTGCTCAAGGAGCGCTTCCGCGTGTCCAGGGTCGTCTTCGACCCCAGTACTGGTCCGAGAAGCTCGTGAGGGACAACGTGGTGTCTGAGCTCAAGTCCAACCGAGCCCAGGGTCGAGTCGGTCCAGGGGACCCTCGAGGAGGTGGAGGGACACCTCCGAGTGGGAGACCTACCCCCCCCCCCGGAGTCTACTACGCCGACCTGACCCTGGGAGACCGAGTGGTTACGGTAAAATTGCTAGTCCGGGAATATAAACGTGACTCCGGGACACACGTCAGGTACCTCTACACGACCGACCTCTCGCTCAGCGAGGAAGTCGAGGAGGCCTGTCGTGTGGGAGATCGAGGAACTCCAAGGGACGTCAAGGCCCTGGGACTGGGGGACTCCTCGTTCTGGAGGGGGATAAGCTTAAGGGCTACCTCACGATCTTCACCATCAATAACGTCGTCAGGGATCTGGTGGGGGAGCTGAACCTTAGGAGCGTGGAGGCGTTCCTCAGGCTCTCGAGCGCCCCTTAGGCGGACCGCCGGGGCTGATGAAAATCTTTAAGTTACGTTAAAGTCCCATAACTGCTGCTTGAATATCTTACTCAAGATGTGCGGGTTTCCCCACCTCTCTCGCTCCCAGTGGGAGTAGGTGGGTTTAGGTTACCCCGCTAAGGGGACGGAAAGGTAACGGGTTTCCCCGTGACCCCGGTGAAGCCCAAGGGCTGAGGATTGATATTAAATATTATGAAATCCTATGAAGCCCGAACCCATATAGGGTAAACATGCTTCCACATTATGACAAAAAAGTTTATTTCCTTTCGTGGGGGTGACCGATGGATGGAGTAGACTTGATGACCTCGATAGCCCTGTCCACAGGTATCGCCAGGTATGACTTAGTTCTAACAGTCCCTCTACTGTTCAGCTCTATTATGGCCTTCAGGAACTTCTCGGGATCGTCGACCTCCACGACGTTGATGAAATCTATGTCCCCGAAGACCACGTATTGATCCCTCACCTTTGCTCCCACCTTAGTCAACTCTTCGTTTACCGACTTAATTCTCTCAGGCTTATCGGCTATGGTCTCGGCCCCCTTATCCGTTAGAGACGAAATGACGATGAAGATAGCCATTATAGATATTAAAGCTCTTTAAACATTTAAACCTTCCTTAAATCGAGAAAGGGTCAATAGCGAATAGGGGGACTCTCGCTGCTGACCTCCTCGTGTGAGTGCACCTCAGAGGGAGTTGACCTAGAACACACCCACGGTGTTAAGCGATCGACTCTCTAACGACTCTCTAAGTTCGACCCAGATTCAAGGGAATATGCCATCAAGCATCAGTCATGGAATTTTTCGTTAAGTATTACCTTAAAGTCAAGGCAAAACTGCTGAGTTAGGTTAGCCTTCACTTTCCTCCCTGTAGGAGTCCCCGAACACTCATTTCCGACGAAGTTATCTTTTTCTATTCCATTAAGGATTTTACGACATGTCGTAAATCTTAAATACTCTCCCTCCCATTAGTCCTACATGATAACTCCTCTAGTTCTAGGCGCACTCGCAGGGATCACGGTTTTCGTGGGAGCGTTCTCGGCATCTTACCTGACCAGGAGTAGAGCGGAGTTGGTCAACTCCCTGGGGGCAGGGATATTGCTCTTCATCGCCTTGGAGGCGGCCTCCGACTCCCAGGAGGCAGTGAAGGGGCTCTTTGACGAGCTACTGATACTGTCGGCCTTCGTCCTGACCCTGATCCTGATATCTGGATTGGAGAGGCATCTCAGGATAAGTGAGAGGAGTTTGACAAACTCGGGTGTCATAGCTGTGGCACTGGGAGTTCACAACGTGGGGGAAGGGTTCGCAATAGCCTCAGCTCTCCTGGCCGGACAGCTCTCCTCAGCCCTAGCCTTCACCTTAGGTTTCTCAATTCATAATGCCACGGAGGGTGTGGCTATCTCAGCTCCCATGAGTAAAAGAAGATTGGGATTTCTCGCTCTTCTCTCAGCCGTAGCCGGGCTCCCAACCATCCTCGGGGCTTCGGTTTACTACCTGGGGTACGCTGGGGGTTTGGAGATCGGAGTACTTGACGCGATTGCCTTCGCGTCGGTGCTTTACGCCTTCGTGAAGATCTTCAGGGACAGGGGAGTCAGCAGTTGGATACTCATGGGCCTCGGCTTCGCCTTGGGTACCTTAACGGAACTCCTGATCAGCTATGCCCTGGGGAACAGCTGAACCTTTCCTGGAGCTCTGGTAAGGCTTCACGGAAGACTTGTCAATTAAATGACAAGTTTTACGTCAAACTTGTCAGTGAATAACAAGTCTTAAATAAAACTTGTCGATACATTGACAAAATGTCCCTGATTTCACAGATGAACTTTCAAAATCCCTGGTGGGCCGACAAGGGCAAGATTTACGAGGACGAGCACATTAGGAAGGTCCTCTCCTCTAAACCTAGGTTCTTGATACGGTATCCAGAGGGAAACCTGTTGGTCCTGGGGCCCAGGCAGGTGGGCAAGACGAGCCTCATGAAGACCGCGATTATGAGACTCCTGGAGAGTGGCGTCGAGCCGGCTAAGATACTGTTCTTCTCCTGTGACTCACTCAAGGACAAGGGAGATCTCGTGTCCCTCCTCTCTGATTACAGGAGCCTCGTCAACTCCGAGGGAGGCTTCATCTTCCTGGATGAAATAACCTTTGTCAGGGAGTGGAACGTCGGACTTCTCCATCTCTTTAACTCGGGTTACTTACGTGACTCCACGATATACGTGAGCGGTTCCTCCTCGGTTTCCCTCATGAAGGAGACTCTCCCGGGTAGGCCTCTAAGTAAGGTAGTTCTCTACCCCCTCAACTTCAGGGTCATATTCAACGTGTTCTTCAGGGAGCTCAACCTGCATAAAGTTCCGCTCAGCGACATCAAGGGTTTCTATAATACTTCCACTAAACTGTTGCCGCATTTACCTCAACTGAACAGGGCGTTAATGGAATACGTGAAGAGAGGGGGGTTCTTCACCACGAACTACGTGGATGGTGATCCCCTAAACGTCCTCTATGAGGTCTATAAGGACGCAGTGTTAAGTGACCTGGCTAGACTGGGCAGGAACGAGAGGACTTTCAAGGAGATAATGGCAAAAATAGTAGAATCCTACGGCTCTAGGATCTCTGAGAACACAATAGCGAAGAGGACTTCCGTGGGTTCCCACAACACGGTCTCCTCCTACCTCGACCTAGCTGAGAAGCTATTCGTGCTGAGGACGTTTTGGAAGGTAGAGAACGGGAGGGTCAATACCAGGTCGTTTAAGAAGGTTTACTTCGTAGATCCGTTCATATACAGGGTAATGAGGAGGTACTCCACGGGTGAGGGGATCAGTGAGGAGGACGTTCCGCACGTGGTGGAGGGAATAGTAGGTGAGCACTTGGCCAGGGAGTACTCCACGGGTTACACCTTCTTTAAGGGAGGTAGGGAGGTGGACTTCGTGATAGATGACGTCGGGGTAGAGGTGAAGTTCGGTGGAGGAGAGTTCAGGGACTTGAGGATGGATAAGGGATACGTGTTAACGTTAGACGAGATGAGGATCGAGGGTAACAAGGCTATAATGCCCATCTCAATGTTCCTATACATGATCTCGTCCAACAGGGTTTTGTACCCCTGGAGTTAGAGGGGCTGATTCCTCTTTTATGATGGAGGAAATGTTTTACATTTGTTCATTCTAGGTCTTAGGTTAGAGAACATGATCTCTCACACATGTGGACTATGCCCAAAAGGGAGTGATGGCAGATGTGACCAGCATACGGTTGGGCTCAAAGGAGTACCACGACCAATCTCCAGAACCTTTGGGTTAACTTTTAAAAATAGGTAACCACAGGCTGTAATATGACTGACGAGGTAACCCTTGCCTTCTTCGAGGTCTCTCTCCTCATATTCTTGGCTGAGGCGGTGAGGAGCTTCCTGGGAAAGTACGGCATACCTCTCTTGATAGGGGAGATAGCCACTGGCGTCATGTTGAGCCCTTACACCCTAGGGGCTGAATCCTTTCTCACGTTAATAGAAATCTTTTTATATTTGTTTATTATCAACCAATCTTGTGGAGAGACTACTGAGACCTAAGGAGGCTTGCCAACTGCTCAGCATTTCATACTCAACACTCCTACGGTGGATTAGAGAAGGGAAAATAAAGGTGGTAACGACTGAAGGAGGGAAGTACAGGATACCTTACAGCGAGATAAAGAAGTACTTAGAGAAGAGGGAAGAGACGAGGGCTGTAATTTACGCAAGGGTGTCCTCGGCTGACCGGAGAGAGGACTTGGAGAGGCAAGTGAACTACCTAACAAATTACGCAACGGCGAAGGGTTACAAGGTAGTTGAGGTACTGAAAGATGTAGCTAGCGGGTTGAACACAGGAAGGGAAGGATTGCTTAAGTTATTCAAACTTGTTGAGGGAAGGAGTGTGGACGTCGTATTAATAACATACAAAGACAGACTTACAAGATTTGGATTTGAGTACCTTGAGGAGTTCTTCTCAACCGTGGGAGTTAAGATTGAAGTAGTTTTCGGAGAAGAACCTAAGGATACACAGGAACTTGTGGAGGACTTAATCTCAATCATTACCTCATTCGCAGGGAAAATTTACGGAATGAGGAGTCACAAGAAGACAGTCCTGGTTCAAGGCGTAAAAAAGTTGATAGGTGAGTTGAGTGGAGAGGACAGTGAAGCTAAGGGTTAGGGTTGACTATTCTACATACTCAGCACTTAAGGAGGTCGAGGAGGAGTACAGAGAGGTTCTAGAGGAGGCAATAAATTATGGGTTGTCAAACGAGACTACCTCCTTCACCAGGATTAAAGCTGGGATTTACAAGAGTGAAAGGGAGAAGCACAAGGACTTACCATCCCATTTCATTTACACCGCTTGTGAGGACGCAAGCGAGAGGTTGGACAGCTTTCAGAAGTTGAAGAAGAGGGGTAGGGCTTACACTGAGAAACCGTCAGTGAGGAGAGTCACTGTTCACCTGGATGATCATCTGTGGAAGTTCAGCCTCGACACGATTTCAATTTCCACAAAGAAGGGTAGGGTTCTCATTTCACCAACCTTCCCTAAGATCTTCTGGAGATATTATAACACGGAGTGGAGGATTGCGAGTGAGGCCAGGTTTAGACTAATGAAAGGTAACGTGGTGGAGTTCTTCATAGTTTTTAAGAGGGATGTTAAACCTTATGAACCTAAGGGTTTCATCCCAGTTGATCTAAATGAGAATTCGGTCTCCGTATTAGTTGATGGAAAACCGACGCTTTTAGAGACTAACACTAAGAGGATTACTCTGGGCTATGAGTATAGGAGGAAGACAATAATTACTGGTAGGTCAACTAAGGATAGGGAAGTGAGGGGGAAGTTAAAGAGGCTGAGGGAGAGGGATAAGAAAGTAGACGTTAGGAGGAAATTAGCCAAGCTGATCGTCAAAGAGGCTTTTGAAAGTAGGAGTGCAATTGTCTTGGAGGACTTGCCAGGGAGAACTCCAGAGCATATGGTTAAGGATATTAAGGATAAACAGCTTAGGTTGAGGATTTACCGTTCAGCATTTTCCTCGATGAAGAACGCTATTATTGAGAAGGCTAGGGAGTTCGGTGTCCCCGTACTCTTAGTTAATCCGTCTCACACTTCCACTGTTTGCCCAGTCCACGGGGCGAAGATCGTTTACCAACCCGATAGGGGCGATGCCCCAAGGGTTGGTGTTTGTGAGAAGGGGAAGGAAAGGTGGCATAGGGACGTGGTTGCACTGTACAATCTGAAGAAAAGGGCTGGAGATGTGAGCCCCGTGCCGTTGGGCTCGAAGGAGTCCCATGACCCACCTACCTTAAGTGGGTGGTTGAGGGCTAAGTCCCTACACTCGATCATGAATGAACATAAAATGATTGAAATGAAAGTGTAGGGACAAACGGTGAAGTCAACAGGGTCTTAGGTATCTCCATATTCTCGCTGAACCCATACGTGCTCTTCCTTGCCGAGTTCTCGATGATCCTCCTCATATTCGCCTCAGGACTGGAACATGGGACCTCCAGCCTCAGGAGTGCCGGGGTGATGGGCTTCCTAGGTGCCACCACCGGTGCACTCCTACCCTTCCTGGTGACCCTGATCCTCTACTGGAGCAGCCTCGGTTTGATCCCCACCTTAGTTATAGGGACGGCCATGGGAGCTACGAGCCTCGCTGCTGTGGCCTCGATACTGAGGGAAATGAACCTCCAGGGGAAGGCGAGCAACTACCTCATGGCAGCTTCCTCCTCCGATGACGTGGTCGACCTCATCCTCCTCTCCGTGGTGTTGGCGTCGATTGGCAGTGCCGGGTTGTCCACCCTGATGGTCGTGAGGACCGTAGCCTTCTACCTCGTGGCTTGGGCGATAATATTCTTCGTGTTTACCCGTGGCGTAACTTACCTTCTTTAATTACTTCTAATTCCACCACGGGCACCCCTCTTAAGGGATCATACAGGGTCACCCTCAACTCATTGGGGCTAGTCGAGGGAAACACCAATACCCTCCCATCCACCTTCCTTACCAAGTTAAGGGGAGCAATAGAATCCCTCTCCAAAAGAACTTCACCGCTTTCCAGGTACCTAGCGTTCACCTTCAGTACTTTTACACCCCCACCCTCGTGAGCAGAGCCCGTCATCAGGTAGGGGTTAAAAACTTTGATAACTCTCTCAACTGTCTGTTTCCTCTTCTTCAACTTCTCATCGTTAAACGGGTTGATGGAGGAAGTGTAGGACTCAGAAACCTCTGCAACGTCTATCGGCTGAGTTTTCAACATCTCCACGAATTTAACAACACTCCATTGATGAATCCTATGCCTAAGCTTATCATTTTTATTGCTCTCCATCTTATCCTTAGACCTTGAGGAGAACTCACCTACTACGACTTTGGCACTTAAGCTCCTAGCAAGCTCTGTTATCCTCTTAACAGTCTTCCTTAACACGTCAATTTTCCTCTCCCTCTCCCTCAATTTCCTCAACTTCTTCTTTATTAACTCGTCCTTAGTTGAGTGTCCCTTAGTAATCTCTTCCCTCCTCAAGGAGTAATTAACCACAACCCTCCCTAACCCAGTCTCATATCTCCTCAACTCCTTGAGTTTAAAACCCTCGAAGACCGCTACCGTGACGTTATTCTCATTAACGTCAATAGAGATATAATTACCCTCCTTGGACTCAACCTCAACCTCCTTCTCAAAAGTCAACCAAACTAGAATTTTCCTACCAACTAATCTTAACTTAAGCTCTTGCGAAACCCTCCAACCTTCATATACGTAGCGGGTAAATTGCTTGGTGAACTTGAGGGGTATCTCGACCCAACCCTTGTGGGTTAAAACATTAACTGAGACCTTGTTAAACCTCCAATTAACCATGTTAGGAATAGTGATCACAACCCTCTTGTACTCCGGTTTATCCTTCCTCGTTAACCCTCTCTTTTTCCTTTCTCTGAAGCTCTTAACAATCCTTCCAGCAACGACGTAGGCACCTTCAATAACCCTTGAAGGTAGGAAGGGGTACTTCTCCTTATAGTCACTGTAAAATCTCTCGTGCAACTTCTTCCTAGTGGTCTGTAAGCCCTCTGATAGGATTACCCCAATCATTTCATTAACGAACTTCCTCTGATGTTCCTCAACCTCCTTAAGAACGCGGTACTTCCACTCGTTCAAGAAGTCACCCTCTAGTTTAACCGTCCTTTTCAACGTTTTCAACACATTTTACCACCTTCTCACACTCTTGGCCGTAAATTCTAGAGGCAAATGACTTGACGATCTCTACAAAGTCCTCCATCAACTCCTGCATGTAATCCTTTGGCTCTTCTTGGAAAGCTACAACGTTTACTCCGTAAGCTTTGAATAACTCTACGAGGTATTCGAAGCCGAAACGTGTTAGCCTGTCCTTATAAGCTACAACTGCGTCAATTTGCCTCCTCTTGGCTAATTCTATTAACTTCTTTAAACCTTCTCTGTCCTCTTTCAATCCGGAACCTATATCCTTTTTCTATCACACCCACTTCACCGAGAGTTTTCCTAACCCATTCTCTCAATGCGTCCAACTGCCTCTCCAAGTCGTCCTTTTGCGTTGGTGAAACTCGTGCGTAAATCGCTACTTGTTTAACCCTTCCACCGCCGGACAACAATCTTTCAATTTCGCTGTAAGGTATTCTCCACCTACCGTTAACCTCAACAACCTTTATCTTCCCCTCTCTAATCCACTTAATGACACCACTCCTGCTCATGCCGAATATTTCAGCAACCTCACTAGGTGTTAGATACCTCTCCACAGTAATTAAAAGTAACTAAAAGTATTTAAAAGTTACGTGAAAGTGCTATAGTCTCAGTCTTGATAATACCCAGGTTGGCCAACAGGTTAGGGCCAAACTACGTTGAGGAATTTCCCTTCGTCGTTCTCTTCGGACTCACAGCCGTAATGACTGCCCTAGGATTCTCACCGGTCATCTCGGCGTTCATAGCTGGAGTAGCGTTGGCGGAGAGCACTAAGAGGGAGGAGGTGCTGAAGATCTCAGGGACTCTGCTGAGCATCTTTGGTTCCATCTTCTTTGTGGTCGTGGGACTCCAGGTCAACATAGCAGAGATAAGCTTAGGAGTGGTCGAGTTGAGTTTAGAGCTCACTGCAGTGGCCGTGTTGTTCAAGGTGCTGGGCGTCCTACCTTTCGCCTACCTCGGCCTGAAGAACTGGAGATCGTCGATCGCCGTAGCCGTGGGGACGACTCCGAGGGGCGAGACCGGGTTGGTGGTAGCGTCCCTAGGTGAGTCCTTGGGGGCCATAAACCAGGGAGAGTTCTCAGCACTGGTCCTCATGGCCATACTGACCACCCTCCTAGGGGCAACCATGTTCAGGAGGATCGCCACGTGGCTCAACCAAGGTTGATCGAACTCAATGGACTTACCTGTTTCAGGTGTTACAGTTATCCAAAATCACTGACTCTAACTTCCTTCAAGGTGGTTGAAGAGGTCTCTCAACTTGATTGGACCTCTCACCTTCGTTGCTCTTCATCTCTGCAACAAAGATATTAGGTCTACCATCAAGTCTCTCATATGTGGACTCTCAGGTCTCAAGAGGTCACCGTAGTTTACGGAAGGGGAAGCATCTCGACACTGTCACAATTTAAGGGGAGGAGAGTGAAGGTAGTCACTACTAAGAGCCTAATGGAAACTTCCTTGCTCAAGGACATGTTAAAGCTCACGGGAGGGGAACAAGTGATGGGGCCCTCTCAGCACACTCCAGAAGATCAACTGGTCCAACTTAGGGAGGCACTCAGGGACGCCGAGGTCGTGGTGAGTCTGGGCGGGGGTTCTATCATCGATGCAGTCAAAATCTCCCACGAGGGATATCACGTGTCGGTCCCCACTACCCTCTCCGGAGCTGAGCACACTACCGTGGCAGGGTTCACCAGGGAGGGAACTAAGAGGTCGATCATCAGGAGGGCCCCGGACATGGTGATCCTTGATCCAGATGCCTTGAGGTACACTCCACGAGACCTACTGGTCACCACCGGAGTCAGGGCCTTGGATCACGCCGTGGAGGCTCTCTACTCGGTCAGGGCGTCTCCCTACACTGACGCCCTGGCCAGGGAGGGCTTCTCTATCCTGTACGAGTGTTTATGGAACCTGGAGGACCTACTTCAGTGCCAGATAGGCACTTGGTTGTCCTCACAGGCGTTCATGTATGCCGGTAGAGGGTTGAGCCACATCTTCGGTTACATCTTCGGCCCCAGGTTCAACATACCCCACGGGGTCACCTCATGCATCTCCCTGGCCGAGGCCATCAGGTTCAACATGACCTTCTCCAGGGAGAAACTGAGGTCCTTGGGGGGAGATTCCCTGCCCTCAAGGATAGAGTCCCTCCTGGAGAGGTGGAACGTGAGGAAGAGGTTGAGGGACTACGTTAGTCTGGAGGAGGCGTTAAGGCTAGGAGAGGACCTAGCAGTAGCCAACAACTCCAGCGAGAATCCAACGAAGATGGATGTCCTCGAGGCGGTGGAGTTCATAAAGAGGGTGTACTGACTCATCGCGTTTACTCTGCGTACTACCTTAATTTTGAGTATACCAAGAGCCCCTTCAACGGGAAATATCGTGAGCCCTCAGGACTGGTTCGGAGGCTCCTCCTGAGATATCATAAAGGGTCTCCGCTTTTCAACGGGAAGATTCGTGAGCCGTTAGGGGCTAATTGTAGAGCCGTAGACAACAGTTTCAGATAAACCGTGAAGTTTATATACTTTGTATGTGAGTTTAATTATAATGCTGAAACCTAAGGAAGTGTGCCAAAAACTGGGAATATCCTACCGCACGTCGCAGAGCTACGTTAAGAAGGGTTACATTAAACCAATACTACAGACCGGGAAGTGGAGGTTCAGGGAGGAGGACGTGGAGAGATTGATGGGAATTGTCAAGAGGAGGAAAGTGACATTATACGCTAGGGTATCGAACAAGCGAAAGGACGACTTGGTAGACCAGGTTAAATACCTAGAGGAGAACGTTAAGGATTACGAAGGTGATAACAGAGGTAGGGTCTTCGTTGAACGTGAAGAGGAAGGGGTTCCTCAACTGAGGATGATATTAAATAACGAGGTGTCGAAGGCCGTAGGTTATCCTGACAGACTAGTTAGGTTCGGCTTCGAGATGGTAGAGGAGGTGTGCAAAGCACACGACTGTGAGCTCGTGGTGTTGAAAAGGGAGGACGAAACGCCGGGACAAGAGTTGATAGAGGACTTGATCTCAATCTTGGTATCGTTCAGCGGAAAACTGTACGGGATGGGGAGTCACGAGAACTAGAAGGTGAGGAAGTGCGTCGAGGAAATTAAGGCTTAAATCTTTTCAACCAGAGGAGGAGTACGTCTACTTAACGTATTCCTTGAAGAACGACGAGGGGGAGGAGAGCAGGGTACTGCTGGAGAACTACAGAGTCCTACTGAAAAAGGCTTTAGACTACTTGTGGGAGAGGATCAAGGTTGAGAGGAGAGAAGTGAAGAAAGGTAAGAGAGTCATCACGAAGGTCAAGGTAACCTTGTCAAAAAAGGAGGAGGTTTACAAGTCGTTGAGGGACGAGCTTGAGGAGGTCAACGTCCTTGCCTCACACTACGTGGATAAGGCAATAAGCGACGCTTACTCCGTGTTGAGGAGCTGGAGGAGGAGGGCAGAGAAGGGAAAAGCGTCGTTGAGGAAACCTAAACTGAAGAGAGTTTACGTAAGGGTTAAGTCTACTCTGAGGAAGGTTGAGGGTGAGAGTGTTAGGATTACTGTAAGACCGTACGAGTACATTACCTTCTCCTGGTCCCACACCTGGTTCTCTCCACGGGTCAAAGGGTTAGAACTGGGTGAACCCGTGATAAAGGAGGATAAGGTTCACCTACCATTCCGTCACAGATTACCCTGGTTTACTCCCCTGGACTATCTAGCAATCGACAGTAACCTCTACACGCTGGACGCTTACGACGGCGAGAAGTTCGTCACGTTTTCCTTGAGGGAGTTGTACAGCCTCAAGTTTGGGATGGAGTTGAAGAGGGGTAGAATCAAGTCCTTCGCTTCCAAGCACGGTAGGAAAGGGGGGAAGCTGATGGAGAAGTACTCCCACCGTGAGAGGAATAGAGTTAGGGACTACGTTCACAAGTTTGTGAACAAGTTGCTGGAGATGTATCCCGTGACTACGTTCGCCATAAAGAAGTTGAATAAACAAGAGATGTTCCAAGACGCTGACGACAAGTTGTCTAAAAGGATCTCCAGGACTGTGTGGAGGTCGATCCACCGTGTGTTGAAGTACAAGGCCCCACTTTACGGCTCCCTAGTTAAGGAGGTGAACCCTCACCTCACCTCCAAGTCCTGCCCCAGATGTGGACGGGTTTCCCGAAAGGCAGGACTTTCAGGTGTGAGAGGTGTGGGTTCACCCTGGACAGGCAACTGAACGCGTCCCTCAACATCTTCCTCAAGATGTGCGGGTTTCCCCACCTCTCTCTCGCTCCCACTGGGAGTAGGTGGGTTGGGGTCACCCCGCTAAGGGGGCGGAGGAGGATGAGTGGGGCAATGCCCCGCGACTCCTGTGAAGCCCAAGGGCTGAGGATTGGATACAAATTCATGAAAATTCAATGAAGCCCGAACCCCTTAATGAAGTCATGATGTCTCTTCAACAATCTCTTATTGACCTGGAGGATGGCCTGAGCAATTGATGTCAGGTCAGAGGAGATAGTTACCTTAACTTCCCGTCCCAGAACAAACTTGGCCAAAGTGCCTGCCTCCTCAAGGAAACGCTCCGGATGCTTCTCCTAGAGCTCTATAATGTTCTCAAGGATGTCGTACTTGTTCCCCGCCAAAAGGGCGTCGGCCAGCTTTGTTTGATAGGCCATAAATAGTTCCCTAGACCCGAGGAACTCCAAAATCCTCCTCCGCTTCAGCTCGTTGTAAAGGGGGATTGATCCTGTTGAGTAGGTCCCACAACAGGCTCTTCAGCTCGGTCTAATCTCCCTCGAAGGATAAGAAGTCCAGTTAAGCCTCGACGAGCATTGACTCATATTACGCTCTCTCCATCACCGAGACTTTCCCTTGGGAACCGCTCTATGACTGAGCCAAAACCTAATCAGTAGTTATAGATCTTCCCTTAGACGTCGCCCTATAATCAAGAGCAGCAGTTATTAGATTTCCCTTGAAAACAGGGCGATATTTAAGGGAAAGTCCCATAACTGCTGCAAGAGGAAATCTGACGATGATGTAACAATTACCTCCGAGAGTGGAGCTTCCTCGTTAGTGATCGACCGATGGATCCCGGGTTGGCACCTACCAAAAGGGGTACCAAGACAGCTCTCAACTCCTCACGTACTTCCTGAAGAACACAAGCGATTTCTCCCTGAGCTCCCTGGCTTTCCCTTTCCCTCCGCTCATCTGCTCACGTAATTCACAGAGCCCAACCTTGCCCATGAGCCTGATGCTCTCATTCCTGGCTGAGCTCTCCAAGAGGTAGAGCTTCAGGTGTAGCCCTGCCTTCTTGGACTCTAACTCCGCCAGCTCCCTCAGGAGGTCCCTGCACTCATCCCCGTACATTGATCGGCCTCCTCCTGGAGTCTCTCTATCTCCTGGAGATCCTTGGTGACCTCCTCCAGTTGTCTCTCCATCTCCTCTATCTCCCGCTTGACCCTCTCCATCCTTCCCAATATTTCGGAACAGTTCATCCCACCAACTCCTCCATGGGCTCATGCTCACTCTTCTCCACTATCACCACCGACGAGATCACCACCAACGCCAGCACGTCCAAGAAGACGGTCACGTCAATGAGGAGAGGAGGAGGGATCAGGAACAGCCCCAGGGCTACCAATCCGTTCTCAAGCTCCACGTATCCCAGGATATGGGCCACAGTGGACCTCCTGGAGGCTATCAGGAACGTGCCCTGGAAGAAGAGGATGAAAGGTATGGATAACTCCTCTACGTCCAGGTTGGGGAGTACCCTGGAGAGGACCAGGAAAATCAAGACTAGGGTTGCCGAGAAGAAGAAGGCCACGTTCAGGACGAAGATTGAGGTTACTCCACCTATCCTCTCCCTCTCCCAGTTCCTGAACCTGGAGACCTTAAGTATTACCAATGGAGTCAGGACGGCCCTGGTGAACAACACTATGATGCCCAGGATCAACAGTTCCTCCTGCCTGTAGATCATGGCAAGTGTGAAGGATAGGATAGCCACTACGAAGGACTGTACCCCCACTGCCTTGACCGAAGGTACCAAGAAGGCCTGCCCCTGAATGTATAGGGCGGTCAGAGGTAGGAGAGAGGAGATCAGTACCACTATCTCCTGAATCTGGTCAACCATTTCCGATCACCGTGAGGATCAAGGATATTAGGGATAGCACTAAGGCCACGGCGAGGAAGTCCTGAACCTTGAACAGTCTGAACTTGGCCAAGCTGGTCTCCACAACCAGGGTCACGAGGATGAGCACCATCCACTTTAGGAACATGACTCCTAGGTCCAGGATCGCCCCCAGGGGACCCGTGAGGAGACCCCAGGGTAGGAGAAACACGTTGAGGAAGACCGACCCCAACAGGTAGGACTTGATGTAGCTCCCCCACCTAAGTAACATTAGTCCCTTACCGCTATACTCGTAGACCAGGCTGTCGTCTATCATCCCCATCTCGCTCATGCCTGAGCTCTCTAGAGGTAACCTCCCGGTCTCGAAGAGCCACAACATGTAGAAGGCCACAGTCGCTGATACGTGGGGGAGGAAGAGGTAATGACCCAACGACTGGACGTACTGCATGGTGACGTAAGGGTTATTGGTCCCCGTGATCAGGGCCACTGCTATGAACACCGTGAGGAGGGTAGCCTCTCCCAGGTAAGAGAACGAGAGGGCCCTACTCACGCCCAGGGTCACTAGGTTACTTGAGCTCTCCATGGCCTCATACACCTTGATGAATCCAGCCAGGGAGAAAAGGAGGGCCCCTCCCAAGAAGTCCACGGTGGGAGTGAATATCACGGGCCTAGGGTAGACCACAGGTATGACGAAGGATATGAGTAAGTATATGGAGAACACTAGATACGGCCCGTTCAAGAAGATGTTGCCAGCGTTCCTGGGCAACAGGGTCTCCTTCCTGGACAGCTTTACGAGGTCGTAATAGGGTTGCAGGACGCTGGGCCCCCTCCTGCCCTCGACCACGGCCTTCAACCTATCCAGTATTCCGGCGTAGAGTGGGGAAAGGAGTAACACCCCAAGTACTTGGGTTATGGTTTCCGAGATCACATCCCAGCTCATAGGAACACCACCAGGATAACCACGATGAATGCTAGGATCATGTAGATCATGTACCAAGATATGGAGCTGTTCATGTAAGCCCTCGAGAACGCCCTGGAGAACCTGACGTAACCCCTGACCAGTTGCAATATGGCCCTCCAGAACACGTCTGCACTGGTCTCCACAGCGCCCTTCCTAGTCCTCAAGACAAATCTCAGCATGAGCCTTATGTTGTTGGCCATCCCGAAGGAGGTGTAGGTTAACCTCCTCCCGGAGCCGTTATCCCAGGGATCCACGGTCCTAACCCTCCTCCTCCCCGAGGCCAGGTACGTGATCAGGGAGAGGATGGGGAGGATGATTAACACGTACAAGGGAGATATCCCTCCGAAGGAACCTCCAGAGTAACCGCTTGGGATCAAGGAATTGCTGAACATTCCTAGGCTCGCTGCTCCCGCCATCTCGGGAGACAGGAGGTAGCTCAGGAGTGCCAAGACCGGCATCAGGACCCCAATGAGGAGGACCAACCTCCCCCTCTCTCCACCCCTAGGCCTGACCAGGGAGGTGAAGGAGGTGAACCTGGCCATGGCTCCCGTGGCGAACCCCTCTCCCATGCCCACCATGACGCCAGCCAGGAGGGGAATCAGGCCCAGGATGCCCCTCACCGAGATACTCTCCATGAAGAGTGTCTCCAGTAATGACCACACTGCCACTCCGCCCACGGTGGGGAGGAGGCCTGACATTGAAGCAGTGAGCAACGTAGTCCCTATCTCAAGCGAGAAGCTCCTCTCCGTACTGAGGGTGGACATGGACTCGCCGTGAACGTAACCCGTAACCAAGAAGAGACCGGTCTTGGCGAGCGAGTGAGCTACGACGTAGACCATGAGGGAGAACTGGGCGAAGGCCTTGAGGACTGGGTCAGCTGAGAGCTCCAGGGAGCCTAAGGCTGTCAGGATGGCCCCGTTATTCTCAATGGTACTGAAGGCGAGCATTCCCTTCATGTGGTCGGAGACGTAGGAGTAGAGGGCACCGAAGAGCACTGAGAACGCGCCTATCAAGATCAACACGCCTCCGAGTGCCTGTGTCTGAGGACAGAGGGACATCATCTTGTATATCCCGTACACTCCAGCCAAGGTCATGGAGGCACTGAGGACTGAGGAGAGGCTCGGCTTTGCGTTACCGTGGGCTATGGGGAGCCACTCCACCACAAGGAAGGGAAATATGCCCATCTTCACCGTGAAACCGAACGTCGTGAACCAGAGGGGCAAGGTATCGGTGAGGGTGTGGAACAGGAAGGTCCCCGTCTCTTGGTAGGCGAGGATGAACCCTGCAATCAACAGAACCGTGCTCACCTCACCGAAGGCCAGGAACGTATACCCTGGCCTCCACTCCCTCCTGTACACACCTATGGAGGCGTAGGCGAAGAGGGTCATCAGTTCCCAACCTGTCAGGAACTCCAGGTAGTTCTGGGAGAGTAAGGTGATCATGATGCCCAACAAAGTTCCTGAGAAGGTCAGGGAATACCACCTCTCCCTATCGTGGAGGGCAGAGAACGTGGAGGAGAACAACCAAACGAGGCCGGAGACCACGTAAAAGACCCTGAACTCGCCTGAGTAGAGGCCGTAGAGTATGAAGAGAGACGAGGATATCGCAGCGACCACGTGGGAAGCCCTGGCACTCCACAGAGAAAGTGCCAGAGCCGTGATCATGGTGAGTAGGGTTACGATCTCAAGGTAAAACTTGTCGATCTGCAGGTACATATCACTCACCACTCTTTGCCTCCACGAGGGCCCTCAGGATCGACTCCGGTGTGGGAGGACAACCGGGGATCACCACGTCTCCCCTGATGTCCGGGGGCATCCCCAGGATACCACCGCTCACTGCACAGACCCCCAGCAGTATCACCAACTTGGGCTCAGGCATGGCGTCGTAGGCCCTCCTCAACACCTCCTCCATCTTGGGAGTCATGACCCCCATGACCACCAACGCGTCCGCGTGCCTGGGAGTGTTGGTGAGGAATATCCCGAACCTGGTCATGTCGTGCTGGGGAGAGGCGATGAGCCTGAACTCCAAGTTGCAGCCCCCGCAGGTCCCCACGTCTATGGGGTAGAGGTAGAAGGACCTCCTGAAGGATGGCTCACTCCTCTTCACCTGAGCCTGCACGGATCTCCCCGTGGGTGACAGGATCGGCTCGCAGGCCCTGCAGAATATGCACCTGTTGGGATCCCACCTATCCTCCTTCAAAGCGTCGGTCGGACACTTCACCTCTCCCTCTTTGCTACGGTGAAGCTCTGAGGGCCACTGGACCTGGGGGAACTCCTTTTCCGTCAGTATCCCCCTCCTGATACCTCTCAAGAACCAATTCATGAAATGGACACCTCAGCCTCAGAGATCCATATTCCGAAACTCTCCCAATTGAAGGGGAAGTCTGTGAAAATGTTTTCCGGCATCGACCTCAGGAAGAGGAGAATGTTGATCCTGGAGGGAGGGAGGAGGTGCAGTTCCTTGATACTCCCCTGCTCAACTTGAACCATGTAAGCCAGGTCACCTGAGGGACTCTCCACTCTCCCTATCCCTCTCCCTTCCCTCAAGGGTAGCTCGAACCTCCTGGGCTTCACCTCCACCCCCTCCAGTATCTTGAGGGATACCTCTATCTCCTCTAACCTGACCAACATCCTGGAGAAAGCGTCGCCCTTACTCTCAGTGACTATCTTGAAGCCGTGGTCCCTGTACTTGAGTTCTGGAACCTCCAACCTAGCGTCATAACTGAACCCAGCTGCCCTCGCCGCCGGACCTATTGCCCAGTCCTCCTTGACCACGCCGTTCCCCTGAAGCCTGTCTATGAAGATCCTGTTGCTCAGCAAGTCCCTCAACTCCTCCACGTCGATCCTGGGCAAGTGCAGTCCCTGACACCTGCTCTCGCCCAGGTAATTCGCCCCCAGGAAGTACCTGTGACCACAGGAACGTGAGATGGCCCTGTTGACCTCCTCCACATAGTAGAGTAGCCTATACGTAGGGACGAGGAACGAGGCCGCCTCGGCGAGCCTCTGTATTACCAGGAGGTTGTTCCTTATCCTCTCCAACTCCAGTTGCGCTATCCTGGACTCCACGACCTCCTCTGGAGGTGACACCCCCAGTGCGTTCTCAACTGCGGTGAGGAAGGCTATGGTGTGAGAGGCAGCGAAGGGAACATTGATCCTCTCCACCTTGAACAGAACGTCCCGGAGAGGGAGCCCTCCAACTTTGATGTGTCTCGTCTTGTAACTGAGGGCCCTAACGTCCTCTATACTCTCTCCATATGTGAGTATATCGAAAGCGACGCTCTCCAGAAGTCCTCCAGCAGAGGGACCGTAGAGGAAGCTGAAGGATCCATAACCCCCTTCACCGATAGTGGGATGGGAATACTTACACGGGCCCTCCACTAGCCCCTCTGAGGTCAGACAGTGAGATCCCAGGTCACCTATTATCCTCAAGGCAAACCACCCATGACGAGGTATAAACCTATCCCTAAGGACGCCAGTGCCACAAGGAGCCCCAACGCCCCCAGCCTCCTTTCCTCCCTAAAAGTTCCACCGCCCTTGAAGATCATCCTCGAGACGTGGTAGTTCACCGAGATGAACGCTATGCCCAGAGAGAACAGGGAGATCCAGAACTGTGCAACCATTTGACTCCTCAGGACGTCCAAGAGGATTAGGAACTCCCCGAAGAAGTTCCCGAAGGGTGGGGCCCCGGTGACAGCGAGGGATGAGGTGAGCAGGCCTGTGGAGATCACCGGTGACGAAATCAGGCCGTACTCGGAGATCTCCTTGGAGTTCACCGCCTTCAGGATAGCTCCCGAGACGTAGAACGCCCCAGCCTTAGAGAAGGCATGAGAGAGGAGGAGAATTATCACGCCCTCATTGGAGTTGGCAGCGACCCCCAGCACTGCCAGACTCATGTTCTCGATGGTAGAGTACGCGAACAGCCTCTTGTAATATCTCTGGCTGGCCATCATTAGTGAGGCGATGAGCACGGACACGGTGGAGACCCAACTGTAGATTGGCTCCAGGGGAGCTATGCTGTAGACCACGTGGAGTATGTAAACCGCCACGGGGAGGAGGACACCGGAGAAAAGGGCACTCACGGCCGGAGGTGCCTCACTGTGAGCATCTGGGAGCCAGGTGTTCACAGGGAATAGACCGGCCTTCGTGCCGAATCCCATGAGGGCTATTACCGAGGCCAAGGTGAAAAGGAGCGAGACGTGGGGGTACAGTATGGAGGATATCTGAAGCGTGTGAAGGCCGTAATAAAACAGGATAACTGAGATGAACGCAAAGGTCACTCCAGTTGAGACTAGGATCACGTACCTCCAGCCAGCCTCTAGGGCCTCATGGGTTCCCTCGAACGTCACCAATAGCACGGAGGAGATAGTTGTCGCCTCCAGTCCAACCCACATTAGACCCAGGTTGTTCACTATGAGTGTGAAGAACATGGACGCAGAGAACGTGTTTAGGAAGTAGTAATAATTCCTCTCCCTCTCCCTGGTGGGTGTTTCGTAAAGGGCTGAATACAAAGTCGAGGTGAAATAAACGCCAGCCACCATGACCAGGAAGTACCACGTGAACCTAGTTACGTAAAGTGAGGGCGTGACCACCGGAAGGTTAAGGTAGGTGAGGATAGAGAGGATTAAGGTCAAAGTAGACGAGACCAAGCTAGCGTACTTTATCCTCCATATGAAAGCATTGCTCAGGAGAGGAACTATCACCAGGAACGATTCCGTCAGGCCTGTCATCCTATCTCACCTGCATGAGATAGGCGTCATCAGCCCTCATGATTCCGGCGGTTTGGGCTATGAGCCCAGGGGGACGCCATCCCCCGTCCTCTTCGGACAGGTAATTAGAGACCCTCCTTCTTAAAAAGTTGACTATGAATATCTAGTGCCGTACTCAACAGTTTGAGATAAACAGTAAAGTCTTATTATTTGTTAGAAGAGATAAATATGGCCATACCAGATGGGGAAGGGGTTCGGGCTTCTTTGAATTTTCATGAATTTGTATCCAATCCTCAGCCCTTGAGCTTCACAGGAGTCGCGGGGAAACCCGTTACCCCTCCGCCCCCTTAGCGGGGTAACCTAAACCCACATACTCCCAGTGGGAGTGAGAAAGAGGTGGGGAAACCCGCACATCTTGAGGGAGATGTTGAGGGACGCGTTGAGTTGCCTGTCCAGGGTGAAACCGCACCTCTCACACCTGAAAGTCCTACCTTCCGGCAGCAGTTATGGGACTTTAACGTAACTTAAAGATTTTCATCAGCCCCGGCAGTCCGCCTAAACGACGTTCAAGAACATGAGGAACGCCCCCACGCTCCCCAGGTTCGGCTCCCCCACCAGCTCCCTGACGACATTGTTGATGGTGAACCCACCTCATCCTCCAGGCCTCCTCGACTTCCTCGCTGAGCGAGAGGTCGGTAGTGTAGAGGTACCTCCTTGCATGTGTCCCGGAGGAGTCACGTTTATGTTCCCAGACGAGCGACTTCACCGTAATCACTCGGCCGGTCAGGGTCAGGGAGGTGAAGTAGACTCCGGGGGTATCCCACCGGGAGGTGTCCCTCCTCGAGGGTGTCCTGGCCGACCCTGGGCTCGGTTGGACTTGAGCCTTGACACCACGTTGTCCGTCACGAGCTTCTCGGACAGTACTGGAGTCGAAGACGACCCTGGACACGCGGAAGCGCTCCTTGAGCACGTCCAACATCTCGCCACGTCGATCTTGGTCTTGAACTCGTTGACCCTCACAAATCCAACATCTTCCTCACGGTGTAGGGGAAACCATGAACGTCCTGTCCGAGGTTTACTATGGCGACCGTGAGGAGCTTGGTCCTCTCGAACCTCCCGTGGGTGTGGCAGTAGATCCAGTAGTTCTCAGGGGCTCACGTCGTCCTGGAGCGTTGTGGTCCACGGTATCGTCCACTATGACGATCTGACCCTTCACCAGCCTGACAGGACCTCCGCGCGTCGTCAAGTTCTCCCAACGCCTCCAGTAGGTTTGAGTAGTCCAACCAGAACGTCTCGGCAGCGTCATTCACGCTGGCCCTCCCACCCGTCAGGATCATGAGGACTAGCGCCAGTTAACCTTCCTGCTCCTCCCCTTCCCCCTCACCACTCCCAACCTGTTGACCTCCCTGACCGGCCTCTCCCTAGCCAACTCGATCAGTCCTTCCGCACCTTTTCAGCAGGACGACGTCGAAAAACTTCTCGCTAATACCGACTTTTTCGTATTACCTCCCTAAGATTCCCATAACCGCAGTGATTACTTACACCCCAATCGTTACATGGGAACACTCCCAGGGTGACCTTTCCGTTACCTACTGAAACTGCTTGAGTACATCCAGGTATCTCTTCACTGTATCCCTTCCCTTGTCCGTTATCTCTGCAATTGTTCTCGGACCGCTCACTGTGAACTGCTTCCTCACCCTTATCAGTCCTGCCTCCTCCAACACCTGTAAGTGGGCGAATAGAGAGCTCTTGGGCAGTTCTGTTATCTTGAGCAGGTCGGAGAAAGTCAACTTATTCGCAACGTAGAGGGATAGTAAAGTCCCCAACCTGGCTGAGTTGGAGAGCACTGGGTTGGTGGTGAGTTCCCTGATCCTCTCCAACTTGTCATCAGACGTCCTCTATCACCTCGCTTAGGGAGGAGTAGCCTGAGAAGATCCAAACCACGGACATCACGAGATACGGGGCCTCTGAGTACGGCAAGGGTAGGAACCAGACAAACATGGAGATGGAGAAGGTAACCATAGTCAACAGGTCATAATACCTGAACCTCGCGAAGGAGGCCGTGTAATAGATGTAGTAGTCCACCGTAGATGTGTACAACGACAGACCCAGGATCAGGAGGTAATTGAACCCAGGTTCGTACCCCAGGACAAGCATCACAAATCCCGCTAACATGAGGACTATCAGCAATGAGACACGTCTCCTACTCTTCCATCCGATGAGTTCTTTGTATCTCCTCAACTTCTTTCCCATGTCCATGAAGAAGTAACTTGTGAGGGTGAGATAGGGGATGAGGGTGAGGATGTAAGGTAAAGGATTTTCCAGGAGGGATGGAGGAGTGAGGATGTAAAGGACCCCTATCACCAGGGGGTAGGTGCTCCACAGGAGGTAGTACTTACCGAGGGTCTTCCTTATTATCCTCCTGGTTGCCCTCCGGGCTATCTCCTTTGCCTCCTCAACGGACTTCATTCTCCTCACATCGAGTATAGTCTGTCCAGGGTAATAATGTCCGCCATCCTCTTGCCTTCCTTCCCCTTCACGAACGAGAACTCCTTACCTTCAACCTCCACTACCAGGAGGGCCTCAGGATCCCTCCCCTCGGTGACGACTGAGGAGAGGAGCTCCCCTACCTTCACGGGACCGTAGACCTTACCTTCGAATATGAGGTAGGAGTCCAGCTCCTGAAAGCTGCTGGCCAGCTCCAGTTCGTGGGTGACCACTATTCCCTCCTTCCCGTACTCCTTGATCCAGGACAGCACCTTCCTCCTCTTGGCCACGTCTACGTTCTCGAAGGGTTCGTCGAGGAGGACTATCTTGGGATCTGTGGCCAGCGCCACGATAGTCCTGAAGAGGGCTGACTGGCCTGTGGACAGGGAGTACGTCTTCTGCCTCAGGTCCCTAATGCCCACCTCCCTCAGCATCTCTACGGCCCTCCTCCCGTCGAGACCCTTGATGTCGGAGAAGATACTCAAGACGTCACCCAAGGTCAGGCCCACTGAGAAGACCTCCGGCAGGTTCGTTGAGAGGGAGGAGTAGCCCTTGAGGGACCTCACCTCAGTCCCGTCAACCCGTATTGAGCCCAGATAGGGTACGATCCCCGCTACGGCCCTCAGTAGAGTCGTCTTTCCCGACCCGTTTGGACCCAGGAGGAGAACCTTGCTCTCGACATGCATTGTGACTCCCTTGATAGCCTTGATTCCCCTATAGTTTACCTCAACGTTCACTAGGTCTATCATGCTAATCACCTAGAACAACTTCCCCTCCTCGACGGGGTTAAGGTAGAGCCTCCTCAGGAGTATGGACGAGATCACTGTAACGATTACGATCCAAACGATGAGCGAGCCCGTAAGCAGGATGTCGGATGCCCCAGGTTGAGGTGGGCTTATCACGATCAGACCTGTGGGAGCTTGACCTCCCAGAAAGGAGGATATGGCGAGCACCTGGACGTCGCTCAAGGGGTTGATGTACACCAAGTTTCCCAGGTTAGCGAATAGGTAAGAGAAGCCGAAGATGAAAGCCAGGATGAAGGGAATCAAGGTGAAGAAGTTACTGAGTTTCCTGGAGTACTTGTAGCTCAGGGCCCCCAAGAACACGGAGAAAGTAGAGAAGAACACCCCTGACAGGAGGAAGGTGAGGTAGGCCAAGGGAAGGTCTTTGGGTAGGAAAGTGGTATTGAAGGACGAGGAGAACAAGGCATAAACCAGGAACAACATGTATGTGCCCAGGACCACGCTAAGGATAACGGAGCCCAGCACCACACCTGAAAGGTACTGGGAGGGAGTCATCTTCGAATACCTGAAGAGGTGAGGGAGCGAACCGGTCTGATAGCTCACCATGAAAGCCAAGGAGGTGAAGGCAGAGCCATAGGACATTATTATGCTGGTCCCGAACCACGAGGAGACGTAGAGTTCCTCAGCCTCAGGGATGTGGGGAACTTCCCTCGACTCGAGGAAGGCCCCCATGACGTCGATCAGGGTCACGAATATGACTGCCCAGAAGAGGAGGTACGGGGTGGTGATAAGCCTCTTGGCCACGTAGAGTGGAAACTTCATGAGTAAATTGACGCTAGCCTGAATTTAAGACGTGAAGCGAGTTCAAATTATGAACTCCTTTGAAACGAGGAGGGCCTCGAGCCCAGACGTTACACCCATGCGAAGAATAACCAAGGTTAAGGTTGGATCCCTCTGCTCAACGCGTTTGCCGATCCCTCGCCTCTCTCCATGAAGAGATCCTACCTAGGTCAGCTTCATGGAATCACCTAGAGTAATCGTTCGACTTTTCCTGAACGCCGCCTCACAGTTGGCGAAATCCGATTACTACTATTAGCCAATTAACTTCCTCTGAATCTCCCAGAGGCTATCGACAGTGGAGTCAGGTTCCAATCCCATGAAGTCAGCTAGAGTGAACTCACCCCTCCTCACGAACACAGCCTTCATCCCAGACCTCTTGGCCCCAGCCACATCGAAGGGGTTCGAGGAAATCAGGATCCCCTCTCCTACCTCCCCCTGAAAGGTCTTGTACAACTTCGTGGAGGGCTTGTACTCCCTGACCCTCTCAGCTGAGAACACTCCCTTAAAGAGGTGGATCAGACCAGCATCTCTCAGGATTTGATTGACCGTCCTCTCCACTCCGTTAGTTAAAACCCAGAGTTCCGCCTCCAGATTTTGGAGTGCCTCGACGTCAGGGAAAGGTTTAAGTCTCCTCCATTCCTCAAGTACCTCATCCCCCATCTGTAGGTTGAACTTCTCCCTCACGTACCGGAGCGACATCCTCGTGATCTCGTCGAAGTCCCTCCATTCTCCCATGAGAGTTGACCTCCATGTGTACTCCAACTGTTTTCTCCTCCACGAATCCATGACTTCCCTGGGCACTCCAGGGATCTGGGTGCTAAAGAGGGTACCGTAGAGGTCGAAGGCCAGGATCAAACCATTATCACCTCATATCCAATCTCGTGGAACAGGGTTAAGTCCTTGTGATCGTTCTCGTCACCCAGTAGCTTCAAACCTGCCTCCCTCAGTCTGGAGGAGACGTTGACGTGGGGTGGAGAGGCGCAGTAGCCGCAGGCCC
This sequence comes from Metallosphaera yellowstonensis MK1, assembly GCF_000243315.1. Classification (GTDB taxonomy): domain Archaea; phylum Thermoproteota; class Thermoprotei_A; order Sulfolobales; family Sulfolobaceae; genus Metallosphaera; species Metallosphaera yellowstonensis. The sequence continues at coordinate 589,448 of NZ_JH597761.1, forward strand.
CGTAAACCAGTCCCATCTTGGTTGCCTCCTCAACAAGTGGTCTCAACTGCGACAGGGGCACCTTCGTCCCCAGGCCGTCAAAGAATATGAGGACTTCGTGACCCTTCCTTTTCAGGGCCATAGCGTACTGGATGGCGTGCATTGCCTTGACCAACTCACTCCTAACCTCTGGGTCGGAGTATATTACGAAGGCGTATTTGGCCATGAGTTAAACAACTACCTGTACGTGATAAGCTTTAGTGGAGAAGCTAAAGGAGGCTTCATTCCAATTAAAGTAATGAATGAAATTTAATTAGGATAACAGGAAACGATAGTCGATCTCCTGAGGGCTAATCGAGACCTTAAAGCTCTCAATGAACCTGCGATGGGGACTGAGTGATCACGCAACTCTTAAAAAAAAGGTCAACTCCAAAACGTTTGGCGATCATAAAGCCCGACTTGGATCACAGGATCTCTCGACTTCAAACCTACTTCTATAACGCACGCAATGTCCATGAACTCGACGTCTAGGAGGTAGTTTGCAGTGGGGGAGGTTGAGTCGTCAAACGGTTATCGCAGAGGTAATGTTATCCTAGCAGCAGTTGTTAGATTTTCCTCGATTTTAGGGTACATTTAGGGGAAAGTCCCACAACTGCAGTCTCGGCCCTCATCCAATTGCCAGTAAGTTGACGTAATAATCCCTGACCCCAAAGTAGTCCTTCACCAGCACCTTAGCCTGGTTATCCAACTCCCTCACCTTCCTAGAGATCGTCCCTAACTCCCCCACGGAAGGGGAGTGGCACAGGAAGTAGGAGGCATCTCCCAACCCTATCTCGGCCAAGAGATATTTAGATAGGTAATACCTCACCTGCTCTGACCCACTTATCACTGAGAAGAGCAGGAAGTTGGAATCCCTCAAGTTGGGGAACACCCTTATCAGCCCCCTTCCCTCAAGGTATCTCAAGTGCCTCTTCACTGTGCTAAGGGGTATTCCAGAGTGCCTGGACAACTGGGAGGGGGAGGCCCTGGGGTCCTCCCTGAGGGCAGATATTAACCTCAGGTCTACCTTGGAAGGATTGAGCGGAACCTGTTCCGGGAAGTAGAAAAGGAGCCAGTCACTTTCCTCCCGTGCAAAGAGCTCACAGAAGGAGTATCCCTCCACGCACCTGAACTCCAGGGACGTACTCCCAGGACAGGTCGAGTCTGTGACCCCGTAATATCTCCTGAGGCCCAGGAGGTTGGGGTTAACGTAAAGCGTGAAACCCTGTATGACCTCCCTCAGCAACCTGTTGTACCTGTAAACAACCCTTGAGTAGTCCAATCCCAGTTTGGAGGAGATGCTGTAGAGGGAGGACCTGCCGTCCTTGAAGAGGTGGAAGAGGATCTCCCTGTCCAGTTTATCCATACAGTTTATTTTTATGGAAGCGTTATATGTTATATGGAAGAAGTTGGTTCGTGTAGTGTTTACCCGTGGCGTAACTTATCCTTACTTTTAATTACTTTTAATTCCGCCACGAGCACCCCTCTTGAGGGATCGTACACGGTCACCCTTAAGTCATTGAAAATAACGAGTAGTTACGTAAAAGAGTTACAGTCTTTACCTAAAGTTGGAGGGATCGACGATAGAGAGGGCCGTATACCTACTTATATTTCTATAAAAAATCTAATACGATAATACGTTCGAATTCACGTGTATGGGATTGAAAAGTTTATTTAGGCCCGCCTTAACTAAAATAAATTTTATAGAGGTGGAGTCCGCATAGCTTGAGCGAGTTAGGTATAGTTTTGGCATTACATACATAATACTAAAAAGGATTTATGAGGACTTAAAAATCGATCAAAATGAAAGTAAACCCAATCCAGATTCAAACCGTAAGTAAGTTAGTCTTAATGGGAGCAATAGCGGCTTCCTTATTATTAGCTGCCCATGGTGTGATGGTACACGCGGGATTATCAACTGGCACTGCTGGTAACGGTTGAAACGAGAGCGTTGCTCCGTGTGGTCGGCGTATTATACAGTGAGAACTTTTTAACCTGAGTTTTCCTTTTTTACTGTACATGAGTATTGACAACTATAATTACTCTGCTATCTCTAAGGTTCTAAACGCCGTTCAGTACTTCGGAGATCTCAATCCTAAGCTATTAGGGGCAATAATTGGTGTAAAGGAAGCGACAGGTATAATGGAGACACTCAGAAAGAAAAGTACCTTCAGTGTGACATTCATCGCAAGGGAAAGGATAATGGGTCTAAGAAAATACTTCGTGTCCCTTAAGATACCTCCCACCATGATCAGCTTAGTGGATTTATATGAGGTACTCGACGGTTTTCCGTCATTTATTGGCAGGGATTTTAATAGCCCTGAAAATACAATCATGATAATTCCCTTTCCCAAAGGGAAGACCGACTTCATCAGGGCATTGGAGGAGTTAGCTGACGCTGGCCTAGTCCATAACCTGATCGTCAGGAAATTCGTTAGACAGTACCAGTTCTACACGGACTTTTCCACTTTCGACTTTGAGAAGAACACGTTCAAGGAAAACTTCCTAGTCAAACCCAGATCCCCTCTAATATTGCCCGACCTCTCAGATGGATTCAGACCTGATTGGTTAGACCTGGCAATAATGGGGAAAAAACAGGAAAATAATAAGAGAACCCTAAAGGAGATAGCCTCTCTACTTAACGTGCCCTACAGAGTCGCACTGAAACATTATCAAGAGCATATCATAGGGAGGTCACTAGTGGAAGGATACGTGATGAGATGGGATAATTCCGATATCACTCGTCTGACCATCCTCTTCAAGAGGGATGAGAACTTCCTGAGGGAGCTCACCAGGATACCTACCCTAACCCACGCGGCAGACTTAGATGACGGCACCTCAGTTGCCTTCATCTTCGCTGATCAGCACATGATACCGGGCATAATGGATTACGTCGCCTACTTGAGGCTGAAGTTCAAGATGGACGCCAAGGTGATGGTTCACCTCTTCAAGCCCAGGTTCAAGTACCTCCTGGCTGCCTCGATACCTTACGAACATTACACAGAGTCCAGGACCTGGGTTTACGACTTGGACAAGATGTTGCAGAGGGCAAGAGAACTCGCAAGGAAACTGGAATTACTCCCCCTCCCCACTTCCTACCCTCCAACGGATAATATTCCGTAATGTATATGGAAATATTTAAAGGTTACATGTCTACATAAACTTAATGGGTCAAGAAATTCCCAGAGTTAACGCCTCTGAACTGCTCTCCTCAAACCTGGAGGAGAGGTTTGAAACGGTAGAGGTTCTAATGGACCCGAACCTGGGGGGAGATTCCCTGAATAGGTTGATGCACAAGCTCTTCTACTTCAGGAAAGTGACTCTCCGCCCCAGCCCTTCGACCCTGTTTCACTCCCTCGAGGTCGCAGGGGCCCTGAGGGAGAGGGGAGTTCCCACCTCCGTTGACGGGCTTCCCCACTCCACCGAGCCGTTCCTCGTGAGGAAGACTCCCCTCACCCCCGACAGGCTAATCAAGAGAAACGTGGCAGTCCTCACGGGCAAGACCCACCCCACATGGAACGTTGACGGCATGACGGCCATATCCTACGTTACCGACTTCGACTGGGAGGGTTACCTGATAGGGAGGGACTTTCCTCTCCCTGATCCGAGGACCGGGTTAATAGGGGCTATCCTCAACAAGACCTCAGTAGTGACCTTTCACACGTACGGGGAGAAGCTCTCAACTGGAACTCTATACGGTGCCCTAGGTGACGAGGAGTACTTGGTAAGGCCCAACAGGTGGATGACCGACGTGACCGTGGTCAAGATACGGGAAGTTAGGGGAGACCAGGTGAGCGTCTTGTCTAGGGAGCTCCTCTGCAGACCTCTCGGTTCCTCCTTCGTTCCGTTGAACAGACAGGAGATCTTCAACCTCCTCTTGGGGTTAAGGATGAGGTGTGCAGGTTTACCACCAGACTGTTACCTTAAGTTCTAGGGGGTGATAGCTTGAGGATATACGTCGGCGGTAGCAAGGGTGGTACTGGTAAATCCACGGTTGCAGTATACCTGTTCAAGAGACTGAAGGAGATGGGACACAGGGTGGGTTTTAGGGACCTCTCCCAGAACCTGATTGGTGAGGCCCTGATGAAGGCGATGAAGTTGACCCCTGACCCAGACCCCGAGTTCGAGATCTACGACCTGAGGAGCGGGACACAGTTGGACCACGGGGACGTGGAGATACTGGTGACCGAGTTTCCCTACCTAAGCCTGGATTTGGAAGAGACCAACTCAGAGGAGGAGAGGCTGAGGGAGGAGATGAGGTCACAGATAGGAGAGACGAAGTCCAGGAGGGTTTTGGTGGTAAACAAGGTCTCTCCAGTCCCTGAGGACATGCAGGAACAGGTCAGGAAGGTCAGGGAGCTTGCCTGGAGTTTCGATCACGTGGTCATAGTACCCTTCAACGGGAACCTCTTTTACAACAACCTTGAGGGAGAGCCCACCCTGGACGTACTGGCGGAGATATTGGCTGGTAAGAGGGGGGACAAGTTCGTGTATCCACTGGCTGAACCCATGCATAGGAGACCGTGACTTCGAGTCTCAGACTGGTCGGAAATACCTGGGGATAAGGTTAACGTGTTCTCGAGAAGGTTGACCTCTCACCTCTTGACGCTCAAGGTTATTTAGCAGGCTGAGCCATTTCTTCACATGAGCTTCATGAGGGACAGGGCTGAGGAGTTCCTAGACAACGCAAAGTACAACCTGGGGAAGGGATTTTACAATTTAGTCATGTTCGATATAGAACAATTTATTCAACTTTACTCAAGATTCTTGATATATCTGAAACTAGGAGATTACCCTAAAACTCGCGACGTCTATCCCTGTTGGGAGACATGAACAGGTTATACTCCAACAAGTGCGGGATCGGGAACGTGGCAGTAGAACCAGTAGTTCTCAGGGGCTCACGTCCCCCTGGAGCGTCGTGGTCCACGGTGTCGTCCATGATGGCGAGAGGTCCCTTGACCAGTCTGACAGGACCTCCACGCGTCGTCGAGTTCTCCCAACGCCCCATCAATTCACGTTCCAACCCGAACGTCTCGGCCGCGTTCCTCACGCTGGCCCTCCCACCTACCAGGACCATGAGGACTAGTGACAATTAACCTTCCTGCTCCTCCCGTTCCTCCTGACCACGCCCAACCTGTTGATCTCCCTGACCAGCCTCTCCCTAGCCAACTCGATCGGTCCCTTTCCGCACCTTTTCAGCCGGACGACGCTGAAAAACTTCTCGATAATACCGACTTTTTCGTATTACCCCCCTTAGATTCCCATAGCTGCTGTATGCTACTTTGATGAGATCTGTTAGTCCTAAAGGCCTCCTCCCCTAAACTAGGGAGTTGAGTTAGGAGACCTGTCAGGGACTGCGTTCGATATAACTGAGTTGGGGTATTGAGGAGGGCGCCTGGTCGTTGAGGGCCCAGGTAAACCGTGGAACTATACGGAGGTACATAAACTCCGGTCTTCCCACTCTGGAGTAAACTCTCGTACTCCGAGACTCCCTGCTGAGAACAAACCTTCTCCGGTTGATTACCGTCTACCTCACATATCTCAGCTGTTAGCAGGTTTGCAGTGGAGTAAATCTCACGGGATAAAGGGGTGGAGGAATTTATTTGATCCAGAACATAAGTCCAATTTCCTGAAGTCATGAGGCCTGGATCGACAGTGGACCCCACTTGATAGTAAACTCCTGCAACATCTATGAAGGGTATTCCTCCCCCAGCCAAGGAAGTCCACATGGAGTAGATGTTCTGAGGAACGCTCTGGAGCGGTTGATGGTTCCTGTCTTGATACTCGTACTCTAGTAGGGAGATGTAGTTGCTGGAGTAACTTACATTCCTCAAGGTGAAGGTTGGAGTGTCAGGGTAATAATCTGTTGGCGATGACTCCATGTACCTCAAACCCGTCAAGTTGCCGAACCTGTCCAAGGTTATTACCAATGCCCACATTTCGGCAGCACAATAGGGGCACCACTCCGCCCCTACGAATATGACCACCGGCTTTCCCTGAAAGGTCAACTCAGACCCGTTGTTCACGACCTTTACGGTGTAGGTTAGATTGGAGGTAACGTAATCGTAGCTCTGGGTGGAGAGTTGTTTCAACTCCAGTTCAACTGATGGTGACACGTAAGCGCCCAACTGTGTCGGGGAACCCAGGAGTGACCTGACGTTCCAAACTGCTATTGCCGAGACTATAAATATTACAATAATAGAAAAAATAATAAACCTTGACTTTACCATGATCTACTCACCAGTTTTAGATTTTAAGGAAAATAAAAAAGTGTTAGATTGGGTAGGGGTAGACTGCCGGGTCGCTGAAGTACAGGATCATGTTGCTGGGCACGGATATGGCGTCAACTCCCGGCTTGCCCAAGGCCTCCCATATGGGGTTGTTCTGGTTGGCAGTTGAGACGGCACTGTCGTAGGTGTGGAGGGCTTGCTCCACGTTGTTGTACGAGTTGAGGCACAGGGAGGTCGGGTTGCTCTCGTTGGACGGGACTATGGCCTGGCACTGACCGGTTATGGGGTTGGGGAAGATGTTGGGGTTGAAGTCCAGCACTACCACTATATACCAGGGTATGGAGGTGTTGGTCGCGAAGGTCACCACGTGGGAGTGTGCCGGTGTGGGTAGGACTCCCTCGGGTAGGCCGAAGACGCCGTTCTTTATGCCCAGGTATTGCTCAACCACCGTGAAGGCCGGTGAGTATATGTAGGTCATGTGGTCGGGACAACCTGTTGGGGTACCGGCAGCACCACACTGGGTCAGGACCGTGTAGTTCTGACCGTTGTAGTGGAAGACCGGGAAGCCCAGCGGGTTAGCTCCCAGTTGCTGTACTCCGAATATGGATAGGCCAGCGAAGGCCGGCACCACCACGTAGACCGGGGCGGCGTTGGCCGGGAAGGCAGAGGAGTTGGCAGCTCCCACCTCACAACCCATGGCTACCTGGTTGGCCTGAGTCTCGTTGGGGAAGAACTGGGTTAGCGGTGGAGAACAGCTGAACTGAGCCGTGTAGTTGAACGTTATTACCTGTCCGTTCAGGAAGGCACCAGAGGTGTTGTACTTCACTGGTACGTAGACTTTCTTTGTGACTGTAACGTTCTGATAAACTACCTTAGTCTGATTCACTGGAACTGGAGTAGTTACATTGACGTACTTAACCTTTACAGGTGCAGTAGCGTATAGTCCGAATCCTATTGCGGCTATTATAACCAATATCACGGTTACTGCCGCGAAGATCACGTTTGATACAGCTTTTTTGGACCTCATTAAAGTGAATTGAAAGGCAGGACTACTAAAGGGTTGGTAAGAAATTTTCTAACGGGTTTGCGTCGGAGGGATCTGGGGTCGTTAGAAGATTTCTTATCAAAGATTTTATCCTAAACTAGGTGGAGGGGTATATGTACCCCCTAAGCACAGCACAGGTACTCCAGATATTGGCGATTACAATTCCTTTAACTCTATCCTCCTACATGGGCTTGAAGAGGAGGACATTCGGGTTCTCCCTAATCCCGTGGTTAACCCTCTCCTCATCGTTATTGATATATGACTTCAACCTCCTGGTCTTAACTTCAGTCTTTACCTCCTTCCTCCTAGGATTGGACTACCTGCTCATATATAGGAGGAGAGGGAGGGACGTAACGGAGGAGGTGAAGGTAGCCTTAGGTCTACTGGTCTCCTCCACCTCCCTGGCGATTTTACAGGTGGGGAACGACCTTGGGGTAAACCTCTACTTCCCAACAGTCTTCGCGTTCCTTTGGATACTAACCCTCCTAACTACAATCAAGGCGAAGGTCACGTCGAGGATGAACTCGTCTCCCAGGATGGCTTTAGGCTTGATCTCCGTCGGCTTCCTCACCTCCCTATCTCTGGCCATATCCGTGGACTTCTTCCAGGTAAATCCCACCTCACTTTCCCCATTGGAGTTCCTAGCTCCCTCTGGGGTTGGGATCATAGTAGATGGGATGGGTCTCCTACTCGGGATAACGTCGTCCTCCTGGTTCATGGTAATGATAGGGGTGTGGCTGGGTGTGGGAGTAATGGATAAGATTATCTCCGCGAGGAAGCTGGAAAATAGGGTTAGGCTGTCCCTCATGTTCCTAGCTTACTGGGTGTACAGTATTTACCTACCATCCTTCTCACCCTTCTCGTCAGTATTTCCTGAGGTGCCATACTCCTGGTTCAACGGGTTTGGTACATTTGCCCCAGTTGAGCCATCACTACTCCTCGGAATATTGGGTACCTACTTGGTCACTGCGGTTCTCTCCTACCTGTTCGGTTCAAGACAGATATGCTCGGTGACCTGTACTGCCCCCTACATGCTGCAGGGAAGCTTCGTGAACTCCATGAAGACATTCAACAGGAGCTCTCCTCTAGGTAGGAGGACTCTGACCTCTAGGCTATCTCCCTGGTTCAAGGTCATTTCACTCATGGTTTGGGTTAACATAGCAGTTTTTGCCGCGATCTCCTATCTCAACCAGGTTGGTGTAACGAACTTCAGCGTACTGGGGGACGATCCGTCCATGTTCCTAAGCTCCCTCTACTTCAACCTGATTTGGTACCTCCAGTTCCTCATGATACCGTTCCTGGGGAATTACTCCTGTGTCACCTCAGGCCTATGCGGTTGGGGAACCTTCAACCAATTATTCGGCTACCTTGGACCATTCAAATTGAAGGTGAAGGATCCGGCAACGTGTCTCTCATGTAAGACGGTCGACTGCGCAAAGGCCTGTCCGGTGGGCTTGACTGACATGAGGGCCTCCTTCATAAAGAAGGGAGAGTTCAAGGCCTTCAAGTGTATAGGTGCAGGGGAGTGTATTGAGGAATGCCCATACGATAACATATTCGTGAGAGACGGTAGGGTTTACTTGAGGAAGTTATTGGGTAGAGGTGCGGTCAATGGGTAAGGCTAAAGTTCTGGGAATCCTCATGTCCCTGGTAGGTCTGCTGGACTCCCTTTACCTACTCGTAGTTGAGGTCCAGGGGAGACCCCCCAGCTTCTGCGACGTGTCTAAGGTAGTGAACTGTGGGAGGGTGGAGTTCAGCCCCTTCTCCCACCTATTCGGTGTACCAGATCCAGTCCTGGGAATTGGTTTCTTCCTGACCTCTCTAGTCCTATGGTATCTGGATAGAGTCTCCTACATTCCATACCTGTGGGTTTTGGGAGTGACGTTCGTGGGCTACTTCGTGTTCACCGAGTGGCTGGTGGGATCCATATGCGTCTACTGCACCCTAGCTCACGTGATGTGTGTTGCTCAAATAATACCGATTATGGGTAGAGGCCTAGCTAAGAGACCTTAAGAGTTCCAGTGATTCACCAAATAACTTCCTGTGACACGATATTATTTATGCTTTCAAATAGAGAACGATATGGGAAAATTGGGTACCGGTTATTAGATTTCCCTTGAAAACAGGGCGATATTTAAGGGAAAGTCACATAATTGCTGATTGAGATTAAGAGGTCGAAAGGTGTCAAACTCAAACATTTTTGTAAATATAGGGAACTAGACTCGAACTTTAAGAGGGATTCCTAACTTAAAAGAGGATGTTTGGGGACGGAAGAGCCGCCTCTCTGAGGCGTGGACGGATAGTTCCCAATGTTTAAATATCGATCTGGAACACACTTTCCCGATGACAGTCACCGACTGGGTAAGCGTAATCGAGACACGTCGGTTAATGAGAGTGTCGGTGAGGTTAGCCTCCGCCGTTGTTAGCAGTTTCCGATAAACCGTAAAGTTTATGTCGTTTGATATCATTTAACATTCCTAATCCTTTTAAGGCTATTAAGTAAGCTGAGGCCGTATGTCTGTCAAATCCCTTCTCCCTCATCACCTTTTCATGCTCCTCAGAATTTGTAGTACCCCCTCCGACTGCCCGTACGGGCAACTACCCAGTTCCCTCTTCGGGCTGAATCCTTTTTCATGTTAACAGAAATGTTTTTATATTTGTTTATTACGACTTTATTGATAAAAGGTGAACTCTCACTCGGTGTGGGCTCTGCCCGAAGGGGTGGGAGTGATCTGGGATGTGAGTCCCTTGCCATGAGCTCGAAGAGTCCCGTGACCCACCTAACCTTGAAGTCGGGTAGGTTGTTGAGGACTAAGTCCCTACACTCCATCATGATTGAACATAAGATGAGTGAAATGAAAGTGTGGGGACAAACGGTGGGAGTCACTTCAGTGCCTGTGGAGTTCCTGCCTCTACCCTTAAGCAAGGCGGGGTAATGAAGCAGGAAGCTCTTCAGGTCGGGTAGCTCACGTTAATGGTCAAGAGGGTCTAACGCGTCAATGTCCTCAACTCAGCGTTCATTGGAGCGAGTCTGGGTTAGGACTTCGATGATGACCTTCCAGGCTCCCTGATCCGTGATGCCAGGTTGCAAGAGCTGATTAAACCCTCACCCTGGACTACCGTATCCACCTCCTCCAGGAGTCTCAACCACGACCTCATCTCCTTCCCTGAGAAGTACAGTGAACTTACTTGGCATTTCCCTTCCTGACACCAGGGCCTTTCCTGGCTTACCTCTCTCCCCTCCGTTGAGTCCCCACGGACCTAACCTGAACCTGTCAGCTAAGATGGAGAGTTTCGTGGGGTAAAGAACCCTGAATCCCCTGACTATTCCGTCACCTCCCCTGTACTTTCCCCTCCCTCCACTTCCCTCCCTTATCATGTACTTAGTGAAGAGGATGGGGAACTGTCTCTCAGCGATCTCTATGGGAGTGTTGAGGGTGTTGCTCATGTTCACGTGTACAGCACTCTCCCCATCGCCGTTAGGTCTGGCACCGCTCCCTCCTCCTACGGTCTCATAATATGACCAATATTTTCCCCTCACCACTCCCCCCATCATGATGTTCATCATGGTACCGTGGGGAGCTGCTGGGACCCTCTCCGGTAAGGCCTTAGAGAGAGCTAGGAAGGTAACGTCGGCTATCCTCTGGGAGGTCTCAACGTTTCCTCCCCCTACGGCAGCCGGCTTCCTGGGATTCACCAGGCTCCCCTCCTCCGCTGAGACCTCCACCACGGAGTAGAAACCGTCGTTGGTCAGCACGTCCTCCATCATGCTCCTTACAGCAAAGGATACTGAGGAGTAGGTCACACCTAGGACGGCGTTGAGGGGTCCATCCATCTGCTCCTGTGTTTCGGTGAAGTCTGCCCTAACCTTGTCCCCTATCTCCAGGGTAACCTTTATCCTAAGGAAGTCCTCACCCCACTCCAGGTAGTCCTCAGCTTCATACCTCCCCTTGGGCCACCTCTCCAGCTCCTTCCTCACCATCCTCTCCGTGTACCTCAGTGTCTCCTCCCATCCCTGGGTTAACATCTCCCTGCCGTACTTGTCCACCAGTTGCCTAACCCTCTGAATTCCCAACCTATTTGAGGCCAATTGTGCACTGAGGTCGCCTAGGGAGTACTCGGGGACCTTGAAGTTCTCCCTGATCATCTTCAGCACGTCCTTGACAGGAACACCTCCCCTCTCTACCAGGACTGGAGGAATAACGAAGCCCTCCTCGAACAAGGTTGTGGCTGAGGGGTTTATGCTCCCAGGCACCGGGCCTCCTACGTCCACATGGTGGGCCTTGTTCACCGCATACGCTAATAACTTCCCCTCCACGAAGATTGGCGTAAGCACCCCCACGTCGTTTAGGTGAGTTCCAGATATGTAGGGGTCGTTGAAGAGGACTGAGTCACCTTCTCTCAGTTCCATCCCCTCCCTCTCCAGGTAATCCAAAACGTTCCTTACCCCTACCCTGAAGGAACCCAAGTGTACTGGTATGTGCTCAGCCTGTGCCACTATCCTCCCGTCTACGTCCACTACGGCACAACTGTGATCCATCCTCTCCCTTATGTTAGGGGAGAGGGCACTCTTCTTCAGGGCTACTCCCATCTCCTCAGCCACGAACACTGTGGCCTTGCTCAATACCTCCCACTTCACCTTCAATCCCTCCTTAAGACTAGGGAGCCGGTCTCATGAACTTCCCCTCTCCACCCTTCCTTCACCAGGGTAGTGGAACTGTACTCCTCCACCACCGCCGGCCCCTCCAGCTGATAACCCATGGGTATCTCCTCCCTCTTGAAGACCTTCACCCTCTCCCATGAGTCCTTCAGGAACACTTCCCTCCAGGTGAAGGGGGGATCTCCGGATTTCGCCTTGGGTCTGGGGAGGGTGAAGGGGAGACCGGGGATTACAGCGAAGGACCTTATGGTAACTACCTCCACTGGTCTATCCAGGGTGAAGCCGTACGTGGACAGATGCTTCCTCTGGAAATCGTCCTCAATCCTCTTTGGATCCCCTACTGGGATCGTGAGTTCCCACCCTTGGCCCTCGTACCTTACCTCGGCGTACCTCAGGAAGTACTTGGTCTCTGGAACCCTCCTCTTCAGTTCCCTCTCCATCTCCAGGAACTCGGTCTCTGGATCCTTGGGGTAGGACCTGGAGATCTCGAACTTCCTATCAGCGAAGAGCATCCCGAGGGCGCTGAACAACCCAGGATGAGGGGGAATGACAACCTTGTTTATCCCCATCTCCTCAGCCAAATCCAGAGCGTATTGAGGTCCTGCGCCTCCGAAGGCGAACATAGTGAACTCTGAGGGGTCGTGACCCCTCTCAACGGTGACCAGCCTTATGGCCCTGGCCATCTCCAAGCTGGCCAAGGATATGGCGTCCCTAGCCACGCTCACAGGATCTCCCAGTTCTCTGAGGCCCTTGAGGGCCAACTCTCTGTTTAGCTTCAGACCCTCAGAGAGTGTGTCCCCTATCCTTCCCAGAACTAGGTTGGCGTCGGTGAGGGTCGGTTTGTTCCCTCCCTTGCCGTAGGACATGGGGCCTGGGTCTGCCCCCGCACTCAACGGACCTACCCTGAGGGCACCTGCCTCGTCCCTCCAAATGATCGTCCCCCCGCCTGCTGAGACCTCGGCCAAGTCCACGAAGGGGAACCTAACAGGATAGCCTGAACCCTTAACCAACCTCCCGTAGTGCGTCCTGCCTCCCACCTCGTAGTCCTGGGTCGTCTCCACCTCATGGTTCACAACTGTCCCAGCCTTGGCGGTAGTTCCCCCCATGTCGAAACTTATGGCGTTGGGTTCTCCCATGAGCCTGGAGAGTACCGCAACTCCCACTACTCCCGCGGCAGGCCCCGACTCTATGACCTGAACCGGTCTCCTCCCGGCCTCATCCACGTCGATGAGACCTCCAGAGCTTGCCATGATGAACAACTCCGGCTCGCCCTTAGTCCTCAGGGACTCCCTCAAGGACTCCAGGTATCTCCTCATGACCGGCATGAGGGCTGCGTTCACTACCGTGGAAGAGGTCCTCTCGTACTCCCTTGGAGCTGGGGAGACCTCGTAGGAGATGGACACATATTGAAATATCCCGCTGGAGATCTCCTTCGCTCTGAGTTCGTTCCTGGGATTAGCGTAGGAGTGGAGGAAGGATATGGCCAGGGAAGTGGCTCCCCTCCCCTTGGCCTCCTTCAGTGCCTGAGTCAGTTCCTCTTCCCTCAACTCCTGGAGTACCTCTCCCGAGGGGCCTGTCCTCTCGCTCACCTCAAACCTGAGTTCCCTGGGGACTAGGGGAGTTGGCTTCCTGAAGAACGGGTTGTAGAGCTCCGGCCTGTTCTGTCTCCCTATCTCTATGACGTCCCTGAAACCTCTAGTTGTGATCAAGGCCACCCTGGGGAGTTCCAGGTTCACCTGACCTAGGAGGGCGTTCGTAGCTATGGTTGTAGCGTGAACCACAGTGCTCACCTTTCCCAACCTGGAAAGTCCGTGCATGACTCCCTCCTCCGGTGCCTTAGGGGTGGTAGGACCCTTGTAGAGTATCATGTTCCCTGACTCGTCAAGGGCCACAATGTCTGTGAAAGTTCCTCCTACATCTACCGAGACGATCATGGTGTTAATAGATGTTCACTAATAAATAGAGTTAGCTCTCAAGTTGTGAGTGAAATTACCTTCGTCTTAAGATATAATACAAGGAAAAAGCCAATGTTTTTAAATTCCTTTCAACAGTACTCTCCCCATGAACAAGTTAACAATCTCGGCGTCCATGATCGGAACTATAATCGAGTGGTACGATGTATTCATATTCAGCTCAGGTGCCTTCTAAATCGGGGAGGAGTTGTTTCCCTCCAAGAACCCCTTGGCTGCAGTTCTAAACGTACTCCTGATCTTCGCCTTGGGATTCGTCACGAGGCCTGTGGGGGCACTACTCTTCGGTCACTTCGGCGACAGGAGAGGGAGGAGGTACTCCCTTCTGTACACACTCCTCATCTCTGGTATCTCATCGGGGTTGGTGGGACTACTCCCTACGTACCAACAGGTGGGGTCCATAACCATAGTGTCGCTGGTTATCCTAAGGCTCCTACTAGGCCTGGGGTTGGGAGGAGAATGGGGAGGAGCTGTACTGCTGACGGTGGAGAACAGCGAGGGAAGGAGGGCCTTCTACACTGCCTTCATTCAGTCCACCGTTGGAATAGGTCTGCTCCTGGGTAGTCTCGTCTTCCTGGGGCTGAGCACGACGCTCTCACAAGCGGAGATGCTGAGTTTTGGGTGGAGGATCCCCTTCCTCTTATCTTTCCTCATGGTAGGGATTGGCCTGGTCATCAGATTGAGGGTAGACGAGACGGCACTCTTCGTGAGGGTCAAGGAGAGGGGTATGTTACTCTCCTTCCCCTCAGGCGAGATGTTCAGGAAGTATTGGAGAGAACTCCTATTGGGTACTGTGGTGGCTGGAGCCCTGGGAACTGTATTCTACGTAGGAGCGATCCTTCTCCTAGTCTTCTACAAGCTCACTGGGGCAATCAGTTCCTCGCTGTCCTTTGAGGGAACTGCCCTCTTCGCAATCGCTGACATAGTCATGGTGTTCGCTGGAGGATGGTTGGCCGACAAAGTGGGGAGGAGACCCATCCTGATTTTAGCGAACCTCCTGGCACTGATCACGATCTATCCTGCCTTCATCTTCAGGTCGGTGGACTCCTTCTTCCTGATGCTCCTACTCTTCGGGATCTACCATGGGATGGGTTACTCTCCCCTCGCAGCTATGGTCTCTGAGATATTCCCAACCAACGTGAGGTACACAGGTGCGTGTTTACCCGTGGCGTAACTTACCTTCTTTAATTACTTCTAATTCCACCACGGGCACCCCTCTTAAGGGATCATACAGGGTCACCCTTAACTCATTGGGGCTAGTCGAGGGAAACACCGCTACCCTCCCATCCACACTTTTATCACTCCCCAAACCTCGTGAGCAGTGCCCGTCATCAGTTAGGGGGATCATCAATAAAAACTACTTCGGTGATACTATATAAACACAACTTGTCAAAACGATATTTAGATGATTAAAAATAACGAGTAGTTACGTAGAAGCGTTACAGTCTTCCTCTTATCAGTTCGGAAATTCCTTCCTTGGTGGGCCTGCAAGTTACGTCTCCGCTGACTTGGGAAGTGTGAACTATCTCCTCTATCCGGTATACACTGTGGTGCTGGTAATAATTACGCTAGCATTTCTGGCGAAGTCCAAAGAAAGTAAGGGCGTAGAGCTGGCCCAGTGAGGAGGAGATGAGCAGGACTCCGTCACCTCAATGATTCCCCGGGATGGAGGGTCCAGAATTTAGAGGGCACCAGGAGATGACAAATACTTCCCTGACCTCCCCCTGGTAACTTCGCTACGGCCGTGAGCAGGGCGAGGAGAGAGACCTGCTGGCTGAGATGAGATAGATCAAATATTTTTTAGATGAGTGATTTTGGGTCTACCGCAGGGATGGGATATTTCATTCATTGAATCATTAAAATTATTTCGACTTGATTCTGACTTATTTTCGTGGAGGTGATTTTGGGTCTACAGTTCAGGGCGTGGAGGAGCCATACTTTTCGCTCACGAGGCCCTCCACGTAGTTACACAGAATTTCACCCCCGTCCAGTCGGACTCCGACCCCTCAACTCTCCGCAGTCTCATGCTCGACTCCCCCACCTTCCTTAGCATCCCTTTAGCCACGACCTCGACCTCAGTCACCTTCCCCGTCTTCCCCGAAAGTTCAGGTAGGAGGCTATCTTATTCATGATCAGAATGAAGGGGACTATCGGGGCTTTACGACTCACTTGAACCCCCATTTCTATTAAGTGCTATACGAAACGGCTAGGGACATCACTCCGGCGGGATCTCGCTAAACACCGTTTCCAGCTTAATTCCCTCCCTCCTCCTAACCGTCCTGGCTATCCAGTATATCACCGCCCCACTTCCCACTAACGTGAGCAGGTAACCCGTCCCTATCCAGTTTACCCCTTGACTGGACACTACCCCGAAGTAGGGGTTTATGAAGGACTCGTACGCCAGGAAACCCATGAAGGCCATCGATAAGACCCCGAGGGCTGTCAAGATCCTGTTACCCTCCCTTAATCCGACCTTCACTCCAGTCAAGCCCACCAGGAAGAGGTAGACAGCAGCCAAAGGTGTGTAGGCATAGAGGGACTGGGCTCCGTTGACAGAGATGAGGGGCACGGTCAGGAAGGCCAGGGTAATCACTAGGTCAAGGAGGTGAGCAAAGTAAGGGGAGGATGCCTTGTTCAGCTTGGCGAATACGGAGGGGAAGACCCTGTCGAATGAGAAGGCAAAGATGTACCTCGCGAAGACCACGACTCCGAAGGCCATGACGAAGAAGTTCCAGGCTATAAGGCCAAGCCCTATCAACCACTGTAGGGGGAGTGGCGACACCGCTATGGAGGCAGTCCAGAAATTGTAGGAGAATGTTGGATAGAGGGAGGAGTTGAAAGAATACCCTCCCACCAGGTCCATGACAAGGAACGGTAGAGTTATCATGAGGGCGGTCATGATGCTACTCAGTATCAAGTTCCACTTTAGTGAACCTTCCTTCGCCTCTGCGGACACAGCAGGCCCAGCGTAAAGCCAGATGTACGCGAAGGAGGCAAAGTAGGGGATCATATATATCGTCGAGTACAAGCTGAAGTTGGGGCCCTCATATGGAGTGTAACTGAGGCCTTCATCCTTGACGAACCTGAGCACCGCAGAGTGAAACTCTCCTGCGTTCACCGCTATGGCCAAGAGGGCGATTAATAAGGTCACGGAGGAGAAGACGCCCAACCACGTTGTCAGGGAGAATCCCCACCTGGGCCTCATCACGTTGACCGCCACTATGACGGAGAAGGCTACTGCTGCTAAGGCGTATATCAGTAACTCCTGGTCCAGGCTCAGGGTACCGTAGGGGTTCACGAAGACGTCGTTGGCTAGGTAGACTAGGGATTGGATCCCGTTGAGTTTCCCTATTTCGTAGAGTACCGCGTTTATGGCACTCACGGAGAAGAACGCTGAGAGAGCGAAGAAGGGGGGCATGTTGAACGCTAGGGCTATCCCCATGACGCCCCCTAGGGGTCCGTTGAGCTTCCTGGACAACCAAACGTAGTCTCCACCGGTCCTAGGCATCCTCATGAGGAGCATGGTGTAGAGCAGGACCAATGGCAGAGATATGAGGAAGGTGAGTAGGGAGGAGAGCCACAACACAGCCCCTGGGATTATGTAGGGGAATATTCCCTGGAAGACCGCCAACCCTGCCCCCATGTTGGCCACGTTGAGCATTACCAGATCCTTGAGTGTTGCCTGTTTCACAAGACCTGAAGACCGTCTGAGGAAGGGCGCGCCCATGGCGAGAGGTTATAATACTTAAATAACTAAAAAGTGATCTATTCGGACAATTTCCACAGATAAGTAAGGGGAGTGAATGCAAAGAATGCCGGAACCCATAAGGAAAGTCCTCCTACGTTCCTTCAAGGGTGGGACAAAACTGGATAGCCTCGTCAGGGAGAGGCTTCACTGGTACGGTGTAGAGCAGGTCACTGACCCCGAGAGTGCCCAGGCCGTCCTGGTGTTAGGATCAGATAGGGATCTCCTCGAGACTTTACAGACCATGGGGGACAGACCACTACCGTTGCTTCACGTGAGCCCACCAGGTTACACGACATTCTTTTCTTCCCTAGAGTGGGAGAAACTGAACGAAGGACTGGGCACTGTGGTGAAGGGTAACTACGAGCTGGAGGAGGTTATGAGACTTAAGGTGGTTGTGGATGAGGACTCGACGTTCTTCTCGCTGAACGAGGTGGGCCTCTTCTCCTCAAAGAGTGCTGTCCTCTTGGACTACCTGCTGGTGATAAATGGGGAGAGTGTATGGAGGGACGTGAGCGACGGTGTCATAGTGGCGACCCCCACTGGTTCCACTGCCTACGCCCTCTCTGCAGGGGGACCCATGATCATGAGGAACTCCAGGGTTCTGGAAATAGTGCCCGTGAACAGCGTTAACCCCCTGAGGAAAACCCTGGTCTTACCTGACGATAGCGTAATTGAGATAAGAGAGGTGGCCAGTAAGGTGGGCTGCGAGATAGTGGTGGACGGCGTGGTGAGACACAGGGTGAAGAGTGAGGTCACCATGACCAAAGCTGAGAGGGGAGTAACGTTCATAAGGTTGGGGAGGAGGTTGACTGACTCCATAGAGAGGAAGGCCAAAATAACCATGGAATTGGCCGAGATGCCACCCAGTGCCAAGTTCGTGTATAAGGTGCTAGAGATGCAGGGAGAGGCGTCAACTAAGGAGTTGGCCAGGCTGACCGGACTTTCAGAGAGGACAGTCAGGTACGCTCTCTCCATACTGGCGGAGAAGGGACTTGTGGAGAGGGCCGTTAACATAAGGGATCCGAGGTCAAGAGTGTACATCTCATTACCTAAAAGGGGATCCTAAAGGACATGACTTGCCACGAGTGTTTACCCGTGGCGCTACTTACCTTCTTTAACCGCTTCTAATTCCGCCACGGGCACCCCTCCTAAGGGATCGTAACGGTCACCCTCAAGTCCTTGGGGCTAGTCGAGGAAAACTTCAATACCCATCCAACTTCTCTCTCCCATCCTCGTGAGCAGTGCCCCTCACCAGTTGGGAGATCATCAAGAGAGAATTCTTGGGTAATACTACATGAACATGACCGACGCCAAAACGATATTTATAAAATTGAAAATAACGAGTAGTTACGTAAAAGAGTTACAGTCTAGAGTATGGTCCTGTAGTCCTAAATCCTTTAAGAGGGCTTGAGGTCTTTCAAGATCGCTCATAGACCACTCCTCTCCCGAAAACTCACATTAAGATAAAAGGTTCATCCCCCATTTCAATGGGGATACATGAAGCTCCTGGAAGTAATTAAGGGTGAACTGACCTCAGGGATGGTGGGCTTACTCCCCGTGGGGAGTGTCGAACAACACGGTCCACATCTTCCCTTAGGGACTGACTCCTTAATTGCTGAGACGGTAGCCAGGAAAGTGGAGGAACTGGAGGAAAAGGTCCTCCTCTTCCCAACCCTATACTACGGATGTTCCACGGAACACGGTGCGTTGCCTTACGTGGGGGTAAGCTATGAGACCCTTCTCAAGGTGTTGACGGACATTGCTGAGAGCTCGCGCAGATTGGGACTCCTCGGGCTGGTCATAGTGAACGGGCACGGTGGTAACGAGGCCGTCTTGGAAGTGGCGAGTAGGAAAGTGAACTTCGGGGGGAAATTCAAGGTCTTAGTGGTTAACCTCCAGGGAATAGGGTCCCACCTGTTTCCAGGGAAGGACCTCCACGCTGGATCCGTCGAGACATCTCTGGTCAAGAGTGTATATCCAGACCTCGTTAAGGACAACCTTATACCCAAGGGTGAGATGAAGTTCAAGGAAGGAGTCTTCGAGACCATAACCGCGGATGAAGGCGGGCAGGACGGGGTTGTGGCCGAGGGAAGGATTTACGCAGATCAGGAGAGGGGGAGGAAGGTCTTGGAGGAAATGATAAGGAAAACAATGGAGGCAGTGAAGAGGATAATGATGATCCCAGGGACGTGAACTTAACGTCTCTCATGTGAGGTGCGGTAACACCAATGTCTCTTCAGGGTCTACGGGATCCCTCAATTATCGACAGTAGTTATGGAACTTTACGTCAACTGTGGCCTCGCAGTCAAGGCGAAGTTTAATAACTGCTGTATCGGTAAGCCTTGCCGCCACTGCCACTACTTACATGAAGAATTTGCTCAAATATAGAGCATTTTTAGTGCTTGGACGAGAAGATATTCCCTGGGTCTCATCCATGGGTCTCCACCACGGAGACGAGCTGAAACACCTCTTCGAGGGAGTCAGCGTCAACTTGAGCGACATATATAAGGACAGTAAGAGGCCATTCGTTTACGACAAGAGGAGGAGGTACGCTGTGGTCATCATAGACATGCTCAACGATTTCGTTTTGGGAAGACTGGGAAATGAGAGGTTCAAGTCCATTGTGCCCAGCATAAGAGAATTATTGGATTGGGCCTCGGAACACTCGGTTCCCGTCGTATACTCCAACGACTCCCACAGACCTACGGACTTCGAGGTGAACAGGTGGGGGGAACATGCCATAAGGGGTACTTGGGGAGCGGAGGTCGTCGAGGAACTCAAACCTAAGCCTAAGGACTTCGTGGTTCCTAAGACGAGTTACTCAGGGTTCTTCAATACGGATCTCGATTCGGTCTTGAGATCCCTCTACGATGGAGAAGGAGCTAACACACTCATTCTCTCCGGACTTCATACTGACATATGTGTAAGGCACACTGCAGCAGACGCGTTCTTCAGAGGGTATGAATTAATAATTCCTTTTGACACAGTCAATAGCTTCACTGATGCGCAGCACTTGTTGGGACTGAAGTATCTCAGCTATGCGTACCTGGCAGACGTGGTTCCAGTGAAACAGATCGTGAAGGGTCTTTGAGGGGCTTGGTTGATTCCTTACCAACCAAAACCATAGAACCTTAACGATTAGGACCCACGGAGGCTAACTCGTTGCCTTTCTAGGATAATTTTCTTATATTTCTTTCTCAAGTACAAGGCTTCATATAAGTGTTTATACTCAGCACGAGAGGACACATTCTTCAGTTTAAATAGCAAGGCGTCATCCGTAAAATTAACGAGCTTTTCGCAGTCCTCTATTTCCTCTCTAGTTATAATATTATCGTCTATCATCTTGGCAATCGTATACGCCATTATTCCGTTCATAATGCCTATAACGGGATGGTTATATACAGCGCTGTACATATGGTACCTCGCAATTAGGAAGTGTTCTAGGTCGTCCCTTCCTTTGCTATCAAAGATATACTTCCCGTCACTATTTATTTCCATCACCTCCAGCAACCTATCTAACGGTATAAATCCGTATTTCACACAAAATAATAAGAATCCCTCTGTAGGTAGTCCAGCCTATCCGCATCTAATGTCGATGAGACTATACTCGACTCCACCTTTGAGGATTTCTTAACATATATTTCTTCCTTTACCTTAGCTAGCTCATCAAATCACATACAGTCCTTCAAAATATGAATGCCCATGTACTCGTGGAATTTAGCTGTCTTAAAATCAGCATGGGCGATTCAGGGCTCCATTGCGATTTCTATTTGTTTCTATAGAATGAAAGTGACTTAATTGATCCTACGTCAGTAACACTAAAAAGGGGACGAGCGCTAGGTCATACCATGAGACATCTATTTTATCACGTGGTGACCTCGCTCGTCCCCGAGTTACTTGGGAAGGACGCGCTATTAAATGAAACGGTGGCTGAGATGGAGAGGAGGGCCCTGGAGGAGGCGGAGAGGACCTCCCCCAGGTACGTCAGGGGGAAGGAGGTGAGGAGGAGGGGTTACGCCAGGTACAGGTTCTTGAAGGGGTTCAAGGTCTCCCTCCTGGGGAGGAGGGTAGTGTACGGGCTGGAGTGGGTCACGGTGAGGTTGCCCGTGCTGTAC
>NZ_JH597761.1:611333-651106 GCF_000243315.1 Metallosphaera yellowstonensis MK1
GAGTTGCTCAGGGAGGAGGGGCTGGTGCTCAGGGCCCTCCTCCTGCCCGTGTTGGGAGGGAAGTTGAACGCCAAGCTCTGGACCCAGGAGCTGGAGGTGAGGGGGGACTTCAAGTACGTGATCGTGGACGGGAAGTACGTGAAGTTGAGGGGAGGAAGGAGGGGGGTCCTCTTAATCGCGTTGGGACTCACTGACCACGGTGTGAGGGCCGTGCTTGACGTGGTCCTGACCGGGGAGGAGGACGTAGTGAGCTACTGGGACCTCCTGGTGAGGCTGTGGAGGAGGTACAACCTCACCCTGGTCGTAGCCGACGGGGTGAAGGCCCTAGACACGGCAATCTCCCGCTCCGGGATCCAGGTCGCGAGGCAGACCTGCCTGGTCCACCTCAAACGGAGGGTGGACAGGAGGGTGAGGGTCTTGCTGGACCTCCTCCTCTCCCTCGCCGAGTCCGTCCCCACCCGTGGCTCTCCCCTCCTCTCCTACCTCCTCGCCCCCAGGGAGCTCTGGCCCCTCCTCAGGTCAAACAACCTGGCCGAGTCCTTCAACTCCCTCCTGGAGAGGAGGAGGTTCGGGAAGTGCCACTCTCCCTGGAGGATACTCCAGATCGCCCAGGCCATAGCCCTCAACTACAACCTCTCGACCTGTTATCTCGCTCTTGTAATAATATTACAAGAACCCTTATTTCTTCGTGATATGATCAAATATATTCAATAATTCCTCCATTGAATAAGTCCAAATCAACAGAGATATTACAATTTGCAAAGGAGCCCTGAATCGCCCATCAGCATGCTCTCCTTCTATTTGATCTTTCCTAGACGTTTCTTTTCCTAGGCTATTCTTCCCTTTTTCCATTACATCAAGGATTTTGACTGCGTCTTCAAACGTATGAGAGAAAGGCATATGACCTATGTCATGAACTAACGCCACTTTTTTGACCAAAGATTTATCTATCGACGCCTTTACTTTCTCTACCATAAAGGAAGCTACATGAAAAGTGCCTAGGCTGTGTTCGAACCTCGAATGGGTAGCCGAAGGGAAAACTAAATAAGCCAAGCCGTTCTGTCTAATATATCTTAACCTTCTGGAAATAGGGGTTATCAACTATCTTTAATTCATCATCTCCGAGCGTTACATAACCGTAAATCGGATCTCTTATCCTTTTCATATGTTAATACCCAATTCTTTCATAAGCCTTAACTCCTCTTCATCAAAATCGACGTTATCCTTAACGATCTTTTTCCACAATTTTAACGCTAAGCCCCTGATCACTTCATCATTTGCGTTTAGCTCAGGCGTTATACCGTTACATGAGGACTCAACGTAACTAGTATACATCACACCTTCATCTACCGGTCTGAAATCCGAGAAGTCCTTATCCCCCTAGCAAGCAATATAAGAAAAGCGGCCGAATGAGCCGTAACAGTGTCGTAACCCTTCTCTATGAAGCACTTTATCATTGAAGAGACTTTAAACTTTTCAAGTGATAGCATACATTTATCATTTGTTAGTGATACTATATTAATCGTAATTCCTATGAGTTGGAATACAGAGAGCTAGGTGAAACTATTTGCGTAGCATTAAGGCATACCAAGTACTATAATTGCTACAGCTTTAATACGACCAAGCAGGGATTCATGTTCTCCTCAGAGAATCATTTCCGTTTATTTTTCACTAGACAGAGATAAAACACCCACTGAGCGAGGTGTTTTAAAGGGGACAAACCACTCATCACCTTTTAACATTAATGAAAACATAGAGCAAACCCCGGTGACAACATAAGACGTTCTTGCTCTATCCTGACATTGAATAAGTTGGTGGAATAAACTCCACTAAGTTTAAAATAAGTTGGTGGAATAAACTCATATATGAATGCGGAAGAGGCTAAAAGGATAGTCGCCGACCAGAAGGAGTTGGTTGAGGAAAAATTGGCATCTAATTACATTAAGAGGGACACGGGGGATATTTCGAGATTTCTAACTGTACCAAACGTCCTGGCTATATTAGGAGTCAGGAGGTCTGGAAAATCCACGTTATCATTAATGTTAGTTAAGGAATTAAACGTCAAGTTCGCTTATTTGAACTTCGACGACGAGAACCTTTACGGGTTAATAGCCAAAGACTTAAAGTTAGTAGAACAAGCTATATATGAGGTCTATAGTAGCGACGTAGGTTACCTCATCTTTGACGAAGTGCATAACGTCAAGGGCTGGGAACTCTTCATCTCCAGGCTGAGGGAGACCAAAAGGGTGATAATAACGGGAAGTAACTCGAAAATGTTATCGGGAGAGCTAGCGACCTCGCTTACGGGTAGGCATTCCGATTTTATACTCTTCCCCTTCTCCTTCAGGGAGTACTTAAGGTTTAAGAGGGTTAGTGAGGAGACCCCTATATCTACGAGGAGGATTGCCGAGGTGAATGTAGAGTTGGAGAGGTATATGGAAGTCGGGGGTTTCCCGGAAGCGTTGATGATAGGTAGGGATCAAATTGACGTGATATATAACGACATACTCTTTAAAGACGTAGCCTTCAGGTATAAAGTCAGGGAGTTGGAGAAGTTTAAGGACTTCTCTAAGAGTTTGATCTCCTACTACTCATCCGAGGTATCCCTCTCCAAACTAGCAAAGGTTATCGGAGTTGATAAGAAGACTGTAGACTTATGGTCTTTTGGCGTAGAAAACGCTTACCTAGTTTATTTCCTACCAAGATACGGCGAAAAACCCAGGGAGAGGTTGACATACAATAAAAAGGTGTACGTAGTAGACCCAGGCGTCATTTCGAGAGTAGCTCTGAGGGCTAAGGACAAGGGGAGGGTGATGGAGAACCTAGTCGCCTTAAAGCTACTCAGAGACAACCAGTTAAAGGGTCTGCATTACGTCAAAGGTAAGGACTTTGAGGTCGACTTTTACGATGAGGTAAATTCACGATTACTGCAAGTGACATACTCTTCGGATAAGGTGGAGGAGAGGGAGTTTAAGGCTCTCTTAAAGGCTGAAGAGATGTTGAGGGCTAGAGAGTTGGTCGTCGTCACTTATGATATAGAGGGTGAGGAAGAAAGGGAGGGAAGAAAGATAAAACTCATCCCTTTATATAAGTTTTTATTGAGTTGATAATTAATTTGCACACTCCTACCCCGGTAGACCTTAAAGAGTGATATCGTTCTTTGCATGCAGTATTTGGAAAATCGTGTACCGCTAGTGTCGTAGGCGATTCAGGACTCCTTTGCGAATTGTAATATCTCTGTTGATTTGAACTTACTCAATTGAGGAATTACTGAATATATTTGATCAATTTACGAAGAAATAAGGGTTCTTATAATATTATTACAAGAACGAGATAACAGGTCGAGAGGTTGTAGTTGAGGGCTATGGCCCGGGCGATCCTGTCCTCCAGGGGGAGTGGCACTTGCAGAACTCTCCAGGATGGAGTTGAAGGACTCGGCCAGGTTGTTGGACCTGAGGAGGGGGCCTCCCTGGGGGCAAGGAGGTAGGAGAGCCCCGGGTGGGGACGGCGAGGGAGAGGAGTCAAGTGCGTCCCTCACCCTCCTGCTTCGTTTGAGGTGGACCAGGCAGGTCTGCCTCGCGACCTGGATCCAGGAGCGGGAGATTGCCGTGTCTAGGGCCTTCACCCCGTCGGCTACAACGAGGGTGAGGTTGTACCTCCTCCATAGCCTCACCAGGAGGTCCCAGTAGCTCACGACGTCCTCTTCCCCGGTCAGGGCCACGTCAAGCACGGCCCTCACACCGTCCTCCGTGAGTCCCAACGCGATCGGGAGCACCCCCTTCCTTCCTCCCCTCAACTTCACGTACTTCCCGTCCACGATCACGTACTTGAAGTCCCTCCTCACCTCCAGCTCCTGGGTCCAGAGCTCGGCGTTCAACTTCCCTCCCAACACGGGCAGGAGGAGGGCCCTGAGCACCAGCCTCTCCTCCATGAGCAACTCCTCCACTCCAGTCCTCACCCTCTCCCCTGTACAGCACGGGTAAGCTCACCGTGACCCACTCCAGCCCGTACACTACCCCGGAGGGAGACCTTGAACCCCTTCAAGAACCTGTACCTGGCGTAACCCCTCCTCCTCACCTCCTTCCCCCTGGCGTACCTCGGTAGACCCAAAATCGTATTATGAAAAATAATTCTGACAGAATAATATCGATTCATGATAGATAACAGGATTTATATGAGTATTAAGAATTCAGTTGAAGAAAGGTTTAAGGTGAGGGAGATGTGGTATTACCGTGTGGGAGATCAAGGTGATAATACACTATCTCCCTCACCAAAATAACGTACAACAAATAGGATATAAATTACTTTCCATGTTCTCCTTCAAGGGAAAGAGAAGAGGTGGCGAGAACCCTCATCTCGGCCTGTCTGTGGAACGATTCGGTGGAAAGCAAGTCGAGGGTGTATGGCGTGTCCCCACAGACCGTGAGGAATTACGTGGAGGAGCAAGGGGTGGAAGTTATTGAGAAACTCTTGGAACAAGTGAGGAAAATATCCTTGAAGGTACTGAAGGGAGTCAAGGAGATAGACCTCTCAATAGACTGGACAACCAAGACCTGGTACGGGAGACCGGTGGGAGGACTCGGGAGTTCGGAGGAGGGGAGCTCTTGGAACTACGCAACTGCGACGACTAAAGACGGGAAAGTGCTCCTACTGGCCTTCGTCACTCAAGTCAAGGGGATGACCGAGGATGAGGTCGTGAAGGCCCTCGTGGAGCAAGTCGTCGCCATGGGGTTCAAGGTAAGGTTGATGACTCTCGACGCGGGCTTCTACGCGATTGACGTGCTCAACTTCGTTTCGCAGTTCAAGTACATAATTGCCGTCCCTGTTGGTGATGTTAAGGTCTACCAGGAGTTCGACGGCGAGTACGAGACGAACAGTAAGAGGCACAGGAGGGACGAGCAGGTCGAGTTCAGGCTCCTCGTGTACAGCAAGGAGAAGGTCAGGAGAAAGAAGAGGACTCTAGTTTACTTCGCTAGGGCGACTAATCTAAACCTACCGAAGGGGGAGGTGTTGAAGTTGTACAACAAGGTGAGGGGTCCCATAGAGACCTCTTACCGGAACATCAAGGCTTTTCTCCCCTTCACCAGTTCCACCAAGTTCGTCTTCCGCACGTTGATCTTCGTGCTGGCCGTGGCCTTCTACTCCCTGTACACCGTGTTCAAGGGGGAGGTGAGGAGGGAGCAGTTCAGGTTACTCCTAATACTCTTGTTTTCTGATGATTTATTCAATCTAAAAGATTTTCTATTTAAATCAATAGAACCGCTTATTAATATAGATTTATTTTCAAGGAGGTGATTTTGGGTCTACCGACCTGGGGGAGGTCCTCCTCTCCTCCTCCAGGGCCCTCCTCTCCATCTCAGCTATTTCATTTAATAGCGCGTCCTCCCCAACTACCTCGGGGACGAGCGTGGTCATCACGTGATTGGATAGATGTCTCATGGTATGACCTAGCGCTCGTCCCCTTTTCGTGTACTGATGAAGGATCAATTAAGTCACTTTCATTCTATAGAAACAAATAGAAATCGCAATGGAGACCTGAATCGCCCCCTCTCAGATATAGAAAAAGTTAGGATGTTAACAGGCTTTAAGAACAGAAAAGAGCTAAGGGAAAGTGTGCGTTCACTTCTAGAGAGAGTAGTAATTTTATCTGGGGGTTCCATAGAAGGGAGTAAAATAAAAGTAGGGAATTACCTTAGCTCTGTAGACGAGTCTAGGATAGGGCTGTTGATTCATACTCTCAACAAAGTAGTCCAAGATAGGGCTAGGGAAGCTAAGCCTTTCGTACTATGCAACAATATTCAAGCAAATTACTATATAGCCGAGGCCGTAGTTAAACTTAAACAATCGGAAGTCTTGTCGATACCGATAGTAATTAAAGTAGAGGAGAAAGATAAATTGATTGTTGAAAGAGTACCTTTATCGCAATTCCTTAGAGAGGTTTTACCCCTTGCTGCTGAGTGCACAGCTTACCCTGAATATGTGGAAATAATCGACAAGCCGTTCTCAGGCATAATTAGGGATATCGAGGTTGATAATCTTAGGTATTCCAATTTGAGTGGGGCTCGTTTCACCCTTTAGGGTGTACTCGCTTTTCTTTCCTATTTTGGTAGCTTCCATATCTAGCCCAACAGTCCTTACATGAGGGAAAAGAGGTACGGCCCTTCAAACCTGTGAGGGAATTGGAGGTTATTAAAAGCACGGAAAGTCACATAGCTGGTAGACATTACCTACGGGTACACGCTCTCTCGTCATCTGCCGTGCCTCTGCTCCCTCCTGATCAGGTGTTGAGAACACTCCCTGAACCTAGGAGATATTTGGGGACCCAATATACCTTGATATCCGGAGTCCAGTACCCTGTCCCCAGTGAACTTAACCCATCCCCTCCCTTCGGGGTTCTTGAATATCACCACTACTTCACTTACGATTCCTAGGATAACCCTGAGGTTGCCGTTGAGCATTATTGTCTCCCTCAACTTGAAGCTCCACTCCAGGTCAGACATCCTTCTGACCTCCACAACCTTCCCCAAGCACCTTATGAAGGACTCCACGTCTAAGGTAACATCACCACCGTGTCCTTATCACATCGGAAGTTCCTCCTGAAGAGAGGGTTGAGCCTCCTCTGTAGGGCCTCGCCGACACACTCCAGGTACTTCACGCTCTCCTGATCTAATACCCCTATCCTGTACGTGAACTTGAAGGTTTTGGCACCAGGTGGAGGACTGTACTTGGCCAACTGATCCCTCCACACATCCACCACAAGCACCTTGTTAGGGTTTTCCAAGACCACGATGACGTCCCTCCAGTAGAGGTAGGGGGCCCTGAGGGAGGGTACCTGGTGCCACTGTATCTGCGGTTTGATTATCATCCATACATCTTCCTCTCGAGGTTCCTCATCCAGAGGGATATGACCAGAGCAACTCCGTTGAAGAGCATGGCCAGAGAGCCGCTAAGTATGAAGGGAAACTGGGTCTCTTTATCGAAGGGATTCAGCTTCGAGGAAGAGACTAATGCGAATATTGAGGCCATGAGTAGTATGACCAGGGAGCTCTTGATTACGTTCATGATGTATATCCTATTCAGCATGAGCTGTATTCCCAATATCACTACGGCGTCGAACATGACAGAGAATATGGGTGTACCGACCTCGAGGGCTAGGAGAAAGAGGTTAGGTACGTAGAAGGAGCCCGAGACGTCATAGATATAGGCAGCCTCGAAGGTGGCCCTTATTATTGCTAAGACCATGAATACTACAGCTGAGACCGAGGAAAAGAAGTATGAGACGATCGTAGCGTATCTGAGGTAGTTGAAGAGTGGACTTTGGGACATGGAGTAATCAAGTGAAAAATGAATTATGTATTATAAATCTTCCTTATTAATTATAAGGTATTTCACCTCTGATCGTGATAGATTGATATGCTTTTTCAAGTTTTGAGTGTATGTTTTACTTTTTTCTAATCAATAAGAAGAGTTCCCTTCTCACTGCGTGGAGGGAAACGTCGCCGGAGGTTTCAAAAGAGGCTCTCGTCATATCCCCCAAAAGAGGGTTGGAAGATGATCTCTCAAGTGAAGGATTGAAAGCTCGGAAGGCCGTAGCCAACAGTTTCAGACAAACCGTAAAGTTTATATCATTTCGTCATAAACTTTTATACAATGCTAAGACCTAAGGAAGTCTGCCAACGCTTAGGAATATCCTATGCAACACTCAGAGAATACGTAAAGAAGGGATAAATAAAACCAGTAGTACAGACCGGGAAGTGGAGGTTCAGGGAGGATGTAGAGAAGTTAATGGGTATTGTCAAGAGGAGGAAAGTGGCATTATACGCTAGGGTATCGAACAAGCGAAAGGACGACTTGGTGAACCAGGTTAAATACCTAGAGGAGAACGTTAAGGATTACGAAGGTGATAAAAGACGTGGGGTCTTGGTTGAACGTGAAGAGGAAGGGCTTCCTCAACTGAGGATGATACTAAACAACGAGGTGTCGAAAGCCATTGCTTATCCCGGCAGACTTGTTAGGTTCGGCTTCGAGATACTTGAGGAAGTGTGCAAAGCACACGACCGTGAGCTCGTGGTGTTGAACTGGGAGGACAAAACGCCGGAACAAGAGTTGATCGAGGACTTGATCTCTATACGTATCGTTCAGGGAGAAATTGCGAGGAGTGGGGAGTCACGAGTACGAGAAGGTGAGGAAGTGCGTCGAAGAGCTTAAGGCTTAAATCGTTTCAGCCAGAGGAGGAGTACGTCTACCTAACTTACTCCATGAAGAACGACGAGGGGGAGGAGAGTGAAGTACTACTGGAGAACTACAGAGTCCTACTGCAGAGGGCTTTAGACTGGTTGTGGGAAAAGAAGAAGGTTGAGAGGAGAGAAGTGAAGTGGAGTTGAAGAGGGGTAGAATACAGTCCTTCGCTTCCAAGCACGGTAGGAAAGGGGAGAAGTTGATGAGGAAGTACTCACACCGTGAAAGGAACCGCGTCCTAGATTACGTTCACAAGTTCGTCAACAAGCTTCTTGAGATGTACCCACTCACTCTGATCGCTGTTGAGAAACTGAACAAACAGAAGATGTTCCAAGACGCTGACGACAAGTTGTCTAAAAGGATCTCCAGGACTGTATGGAGGAGCATTCATAGTTTGTTGAAGTACAAGGCCCCACTATACGGCTCCCTAGTTAAGGAGGTGAACCCTCACCTCACATCCAAGTCCTGCCCCAGATGTGGACGGGTTTTCCGAAAGGTAGGACTTTCAGGTGTGAGAGGTGTGGTTTCACCTGGACAGGCAACTGAACGCGTCCTTGAATATCTACCTCAAGATGTGCGGGTTTCCCCACCTCTCTCTCACTCCC
Organism: Metallosphaera yellowstonensis MK1; assembly: GCF_000243315.1. Lineage (GTDB taxonomy): Archaea > Thermoproteota > Thermoprotei_A > Sulfolobales > Sulfolobaceae > Metallosphaera > Metallosphaera yellowstonensis. The sequence goes on from NZ_JH597761.1 coordinate 620,177, forward strand.
AGTGGGAGTAGGTGGGTTGGGGTTACCCCGCTAAGGGGGCGGAGGAGTAACGGGTTTCCCCGTGACCCCAGTGAAGCTCAAGGGCTGAGGATTGATATTAAATACTATGAAATCCTATGAAGCCCGAATCTCTCATTACCTTAGTGTTCTCATTGATAGGAGACGTATGACGTTCGTCCTCCTGTTTGAGTACTTAGCCTAGTGGATGCCCACCTTAGGCATCTAGGGATATGTTCGGCCCCCGCACCTCTAGAAGTCGACCAGGGTAGGACATCTTGAGAGGAGCGATTCGAGGCTTAAAACTACAAAGGAGCCATCTCCGCCTCAAGGAGGCGAGTTTTTCCGCCCCCCTTGAACCCTCTCATTTATAACGTTAATGACTTGACCACCTCTCTTGACTATGGCGGCGTACTTATTGATCGCCCTGGTTATTCCAGTCCATTCGGCCTCAACTATCACTCCCGTCAACTCATGACCCTCCAGGATGGGGTTGGCTCCGCCGTGCACCGTGCCAGCCTTCAGGACTTCCCTGGAGTAGTCACTCCCAGGTTCCAATAACCTAGAGATCAACAGTGCCGTCTCCATCTCTTTCCATAGGTCGTGGTCGTTCCACGCCGCGTTGTCCGTACCCAAGAGCGTGTGAACCTCCTCCCTGAAGATGAGGGGCACGTTGGGAACTCCGGTTCCCCACCACAGGTTACTCCTGGGACACAGTACCAGCCCTACCCCCTCGTCCCTTAGAAGGGAGAGCTCACTCTCCGCGAGCCTCGTCCCGTGAACTACGAGGTCGGGCCTTAGGTCACTCAGGATAGTCTCCAGGTCCCTGGAGAGGTTCTGTCTCAACGTCTCTGAAACGTGGGCGACGACCAATTTGTCCTTGAACACCTCCCTTATCTCCTTCATGGTTTCCCTAGTAACCGATGTGACGCTACTTAACCCATATCCATCCACCATATCCCTCAGGGTCTCGAGCCTCTCCCTGCTGAAGTCTCCGTCAAGCCTTCCTAGAGCCACGTACTCTATGGGGGAGATCAACTTCACCTCCTTCGCGACCTTTGCCCCCAGAAGGTCGAGTTCCTTGAAGTCTACGACCTTCATCACGCCGATCTTCCTGGAACGACGTAGGAAATCCAGAGTGGATTCCTTCAACCTATCCTGAGTCAGAGACCCGATCAGCTTGTACTTCTCGCTTTGAGGATCTCCTACCGCCTCCTTTAAGGTCAGTCCCATACCGAACTCGGGAAAGGCCGAGTCGAACGTATGTACGTGTGCGTTGACCAACGCGGGGAGAATGAGCCCAGTGGGGTACGTCTCTCCCCCAGTTACCCAACCCTTACCCACGTGCTGGACCTTCCCGTCTTCTAAGGTCAGGTGAACCCTCTCAGCTATTTCTAGCTCCTCCCCCAGTAGAGCGTAGGCCACGTTCACTGTCCGCTGACGATCTTCCACAATACCTTCCTCTCCTTGCGTATTTCGGTGAGGGCCTTGGTAGCGTTCCTCAGTGCTTGTCTAGGAGTGAACCCTATCCCCACACCGGCCTTCACGTTGGTGGAGACTAGATCCAGGGCCCCATCCACGTCCTCAGGGTTCAGGAACGTTATCACATTGTCCCCTCCCAGGTACTGTGTGACCCCACCCAACTTATATGTCCTGAGCATGACGTCCAGGACGAGTTTCTGTACCTCAACGAAGGCGTTGTACATGGAGGTCTGTGCCGTGAGGTCCCTGAACCCGTTTAGGTCATAGTGTACTACAGCTACAGGAGAGTCCTCATAGTTCCCCAGACTTAATCTCCCGGGTTCAAGATCGTGTAAACAGTCGTTGGCTTCCCCCTGTGCCTCCACGGGGTTCCTCCCGTGGCCCATACAACCCCTCACCATTACTGGGGAGAGCCTGACGGCGTACCTGAAGAGAGACGTGAGTTTAGCGTTCATTATCCCGTCAGCTAGGACGAGGAATAGGTCGTACCTGAGGGGGAGTAGCGCTCCTCCCATCTGTGAAACCCTGTCCACCAGCCTGTAGGAAAGGAAGTGCTGAACCTCCTGAATCTTCCACTCCCTGTCTTCCCCCAAGAGTTCTGTCCATTCCCGGTAGTTATAAAGCTCCAGGAGGAGAACCTTCACTCTACGACCACCGTACCCTCTCCTTCCTTCTCCACGTCCCTGAGCCTCTTAACCATCTTGATGGCAGATTCCACTGCCCTGGTCGAGTATTCCTCCACCCTCTCCAAGGCCTGATCATGCGTAGCTCCAGGGCCTATAACACCAAGAGCCACTGGTTTGTTATACTCCAGGCTCAGATCTGAGACGAGCCTGGCCAGCTGGTTAGCGATGAGTTCGTCATGCTTGGTCTCTCCCTTTATCACACAACCGAGAGTGACGACACCATCTACGTCGTCCCTGGCCAACAGTCTCTTCACTGCCAAGGGTATCTCAAAGGTTCCGGGTACCTTGAAGACTACCTTGACCTCAGCTCCAAGAAACTTAGCGTGCGCCAAGGCCTTGGTCAGCATGAGGTTGGTCACGTCGTAGTTGAACTCCGCCACAACTATGCCGAGCTTAATCGATCTCTCCTGCATGTTCGTACCCCTGCCTGAGACCCTTTCCTGCCAAGGGAGTGAGTGCCTTCCAGCCATCTCTCACAAGCTTCACCAGGTTGACGGAGTGCTTCCTCGTCCTATCTAGGGCTATCTCCTTAAGTCTCTCCTCGTCCTCAGCCTCATCCTCGTGAACCGTGACGTCTATTACGTGAGTCGAGGTCATGAGTTGTACCGTTATCAACCCTATGCTTGCAGCTAAGTAACTGTACTTATCCAATTGCGTCCTTCCGACCCACCCAAGAGTTATTACGCCGTGACAGCCTGACTCTATGAGTCTCTTGGCAGCCACCGGAAGATCCTTGATTCCGGGCACGGTGTACCTCCTCACTTCTCCCTCGGGATCTTCTTTCTTTATGACCTTCACAGCCAGCTCACCCATGTTAACCCTGGAGAATGTGGTGTCCGCGACCCCGTAAATCCTCCTGAAACTCAAGGGGAGATCACCTTGATCACCTGGATACCTTCGAGGAAATGAAAACCGTTATGCTTCGCGAACCTCTTGGCCTCCTCCTTACCCATGCTCCTCCCGTCCCCCAGCATCTCGGCCAGAACCACGCTCTTCTCTAGGCCAACCGCCTCCATGAGTTTCACCGACATCTCCGTGTGTCCCTTCCTCTTCTCTAGGCCCCTGGACACTAATATGGGTACGTGCCCAGGGGTGTAGAAGTCCTGATAAAAGGTCTCCCTCGCCTCCTCTACGTCGGACTTGAGCGTCTCCACCACCCTGTGAAGAGAGGAGATCGTCAATGCCCTATCCTCGTCCGATATCCCCGTCCTGGTTTTCCTGTGGTTTACCCACAATGAGAACGCAGGTTCATCACCGTACACGGGTCTCTTAACTAGTCTCGACAGTGACGGAATGGACCTCATGATCTCCGTCTGAAAGGGCAATCCCAAGAGTTCGGCCTCCCTCTTACCCGTGGCGTAGCAGATTAGCCCGCCAGCCTCCTTCCTTAAGGTTTGGACTGTCTTCCACGTGACTGAGCCCCCGTAGAATACCATGTCTACCTCCTCCTCTCTCCCGTCGAAGTCGTACAGTAGGACGGGCAGACCTGACTCCAGGTCTTTTCTTATTTCCTGTAGCACGAACATAGGGCAGAATTGAGTATTAGATATAAAAGAGTATGTACTAATATCGTTTATTTAATGGAAGAGTTTTCAACCAGAGATCCCTTAGCTGACCTCCTCCTTGCCATGAGGGCTAGGTTCCTAAATAGCTAATTCATGATTCCCAGTCGTTTGGGGGGACAACTCACGAGAGGTTTATTACGTTACTGACTCCCCTCAAGACCTCGGCCACACTCCACGCTTGGGCTATGCACCCTCCCTTCCTGTAGGGGGGTATGTCCTCGAAGAGCTCAGGTATATATCCCCCTTCCCTCTCGGCCAGGTTCAGGAGAGGCCTGAAAACGTTCAGGAGCCTCTTCACCTCTATGGGATCCTCCTCGAACCTCACCTTCGCGTCAGCGTATGCCCCCACCAACCATGGCCAGATAGGGCCGTTGTGGTAGGCCATATCCCTACTCCTCCTATCTCCCCTGTAGAAGGGAGTGTACCCCTGCTCGCCCTGGGCTAAGGTACTGAGGCCGTAGGGTCTCACCAACCTCTCCTCCACTACCCTCAACACTCTCTTGGCCAACTCTCCCTCCACCACTGGGAAGGGTAGGGAGATCGCGAATATCTGGTTCGGCCTAACGGCCCTGTTCGGTCTCCCGTCCCAATCCACGTAGTCATAGAGTCCTCCCTCGAACACGAACCTCTCCCGGAACGCGGACTTCACCGTCTTCGCCTTCTCCTGGAACTCCTCGGCATCGTAACCGATGACCTCCCCCAACCTCCAGGCAATCATGAGGGCGTTGTACCACAGGGCGTTTACCTCAACCGCTGCCCCCTCCCTCGGGGTCACGACGTTGCCGTCGAACTGGGCGTCCATCCATGTCCTGGGGGAACCCGAGTGGTAGAGCAGACCTCCCCTGTTGAACACCACTCCGTTCCCCTTCCAGTACTCGTCCAAGACCTCCAGGACCTTGGGGAATAGCTTCCTCACCAGGTCCAGGTCCTTGGTGTAAAGGTAATACTTAAACAGAGCGTTTACCCCCCAGAGTGACACGTCGACCCCCTTGTACATGACCTCCTCGTTCCCCAGGAAGTTGTTGGGCATCATCCCCCTGTTGACCCTCTCGAAGTACCTGGAGAGGATCTGGGAGGCCTGTTTCTGGGACCCGTTCATGAGGAGTGCACCCTCCAAGGATATCATGGTGTCCCTCCCCCACTCGTCGAACCAGTGGTAGCCGGCTATCAAGGCGTAACCCTCCCTACCCTTGACCACGAAGGACTTGGAAGCGTTCGAGAGTAGGGTCAGGAGTTCCTGGCTGTAGGGTTTCAACTCAACCTCCTCACCCCTCTCCCCCCAGTATGCGTGTAGGGTCAGCTTGTTCCCAACACTGATTAGGCAGAAGGGATTGTAGAGGTCCTCAAGGTAGTTGGAGCCCCTCTCCCTGTCCAACCTATACACGAAGTTGTAGTACCAGTACCCCGTATCCTCCACTTGAAATCCTTCCTCTACATCCAACCTGAGGAAGGCTCTGTTCCCAACGGTGAGGGTGAAGCCTCCCCCGTCCCTGGAGTAGGAGAAGATGGGGTGCCTCTCCTTGATGACCAGGTGATGGCTCCTGAACGTGACCAGCGGACAAACCCTCACCACCCCTCCCCCGCTCCTGTACCTCAGGATAATAGAGTCGTTGCCCCTGTTCACCACCAGTGTCTTCTCCACCCTCACCTTGTCGAAGGAGTACTCCCAGGTCACGAAGTTCTCCCCAGCGACGAACCTCTCTAGGTACCTGTACCCCTGAGGGTGGAACACGTCCCCCTGGTAACGGTTCGTACTCATGGGGTACTCGTGCCCGTCCACCAGGAGGGAGTCCTCAACCTTGGAGAGGGTCATGAACCTCCTGTGGGGAGGATCCTGGGGTACCACCAGCAGGCCGTGGTAAGTCCTGGCGTTTATCCCGCATGGCGTTGAGGAGGAGTAACCTCCTGTGCCCGTGGGGATGAGCCACTCCCTCTCCTCGCACTCCAGGGGATCTAACATTGCTCTAGTATTTGCCATGGTATTTATTTAAGGTGATTACAAACTCCGCGTGGGACCACACCAGGGGTAACACGGAGGTTGACTCTAGGGTCTCCGGGTCAACCTGTTCCGGGAGCAGACCTGAGGGGGTGGCCCTCTTCGTGACCCAGTTTATGAGTGGGTCAGCCTCGGTCTTCCTCCCCGAGTCTATGAGGTACTCGGCTACCCACAAGGTCGTTATGATCCACGGGTTCGGGGACGACTTCCTCCTCTGATATGAGTCGCCCTCGTACCTGGCGATCCCTCCGTTCACAGTAAGCCTCTGCAGGATCAGCTCCACGGTGTTCACCATCACTGGGTCCCCTGGGTTGACCATTCCGAAGAAGTAGGGAGAGTACATGCTGGCGTCGACTACGGGGTCAAGTTGGAGGTTCTCGTCGAGCCTACGGAAGAACCTCTTCCCGTCGCTGAGCCTCTTTAGGGCCTGCTCCCTCATGGACTTAGCGACCTCCAGAGTGTCCTCGGCTAAGCTCTCATCCCCCATCCCCCTCGCCAATTCTGCCCCCTGCACCAGCCCCCCGTACACTGAGGAGACTGTGTGGAGATGTATCCCGTACCTCTCCTCCCAGAGGTCGAAGCTGGGCTTCGGTAAACCGTCCTCTACGAACCTGGTCATGAAGTTCAGTGCAGGTCTCACGAACCCCTTGTATATCTCCACCAGTTCGTCCAGGTCCCTATACTTCCTGTAATGGTACCCTATGGCCCAGACCTCCAGTGCCGTCTCGTCCTCCTGGATAGGGTAGATCCTCTTACCCATGTAGAGCCAGGGGTGCCAGGAGCTGGCTAAGGTCCTGTTGGGATTATACTTGTGGTAGAGGAACCCCTCCCTGCTCACGACGTCCCTTATGAAGTTGAAGTGTCTCATGGCAAGCTCACCGTAACCCGCCACGTCCAAGGCGTGTGCAGCAAGTGCCCCGTCCCTAGGCCAGCAGTACTGGTAGGCATCACCGTAGATGTTAACGAAGGAGTAGTCGGACGAGGCTATTATGGACCCGTTCACGTCCATGTGGTTCTTCACGGTTATGAGGCTCACGTTGTAGAGCCAACTCTCGTGGTTGGAGGGCCAGCTCCCTTTGGAGAGCCAGCTCCTCCAGAACTGGAACACCGAGACGAAGGAGCTCTCGGCCTGTGCAGGGCTTATCTTCTGGAGCAACCTCCTCACTTCCTCCAGGTTCCTGGAAGCTACCATGACGTAGTATAACTTGGTAACTGCCTTGGGCTTCAGGGGTAGCTCGACCCCTAGGGCAGACTGGACGTTGCCGTGGGATATGGGGTTGTAATCCAGTTTCCCGTCCTTGAGGTCGTCGAGGGGATTTCCCTTACTGGCGGAGAACTCCACTGGGTAGCCTGGGGCCGACATCATCTTCACCGCGACGTACCTCTTGGACTTATAGTGTATTATGGAGGACGTGTAAGGGTCGTAGAAGGCAGTGTCCCCGTAGGGGTTGGAGTAGATGTTGAAGTCCTGGACGAAGAAGAGCTTACCCCTCCCTTCCCCTTCACCGTTGTAGAGTACCTTTAGCACGGCGTAGAGGACGGGTTCGTCCACGTCCACGAAGGTGTAAGCAGTTATCTCCACTTTCTCCCTCTCCAGGAACCACCTGGACTCCACGACGTTCGTCGCCTCCTGATACGTCACCTGCGACCTCCACTCCTCGTCTAAGGAGAGGGACTCCCCATTCCAGAAGGCCACCCTCACCGGGTTTCCTGAGGTTTGGTTCTCCAAACCCACGTAGGGGAAGTAGAAGTCCACTATCCTACCGTGCCTGTCCAGAGTGACCAGGAGCCTCCCGTTACCGACACTAGCGAACCTCACGGGTATATTAAGTCAGCACTGTATCATGAATCTTGCTATTTGCGTTTATGGTCTTATGGGGCCATATCTTGGAGTTCACTATCTCAGTTCCCGCCTCTATGACTACGTCGTCCCCTATGACGCTCCTGATTATCCTGGCCCCTCCCCTTATCTCCACATGCCTCGCTATGACAGAGTCCTCTATCACAACCCCCTCCCCTATATACGCCCTGTCCATCACTGCGCTCCTAACTATCCTGGCATTGTTCTTGACCATGGAGAAGTTATCCACTGTGGAGTTCTCCAGGTAGACGTTGTTCCCTATCTGACAGTGCCTCCCCACGAGGACACTCCCCTCAACCTTGAGCCTGCCCCTCTTGTACTTATTGACTATGACGTTCCTTCTCCTTATGGAGTCTGGGCTAGTCCCTTGGACGAAGATCCTCTTGCTCTCGTCGACCCTCTTGGCCATAATGTCCCTCTCCTCCAGCGTGGAGAGCAGGGTCTTCATGGCGTCCAAGTACCTCTCTGGCGTCCCGACGTCGAACCAGAGGGACTCGGTGACGTAGCCGTACACCGGGTAACCCTTGGAGATGAGGTAGGGTATTACGTCCTTCCCAAAGTCCATCCTACCCTCCTCCCTCATCATGCTCACCTCCTCACTAGCGAACACGTCCCTTATCTTGGGGGAGAGGACGTATATCCCGGTGTTTATCAGGTTGGAGGGAGCCTCTCCTTCCTTGGGTTTCTCCACGAACCTCTTGATCCTCATGTCGTCCCCCAACTCAGCTACACCGAACTCTCTCACGTCGTGCCACTTCCTGAGGACTATGGTCATGAGTGCCCCCCTCTCCAGGTGGTAGTTCACTAAGTCCTTGAGGTCTACCTTGATTAGGTTGTCCCCTTGTATTACCAGGGTTATGTCCTCTATCCTGTAGTAGTCCATGTTTATCCTCACCGAGTCCGCGTTTCCGACGCTGTCGACCCTGGGCTGGTACTTGAAGTGTACCCTGGGCTTTATGCCATACCTGGCGGAGAAGCCTATCCCCTCCTTGAAGGTGTCGAAAAGCGACTTGTAATTTATGTACCCCTTAACTCCGAAGATGAACTCCTTGACCCCCTGCTTGGCCAACTCGAGGATAGGGAACTCCAGTAGGGGCCTGTTGAGAAGTCTGACCGTGGCCTTGGACGTCTCCACTGTTAAGGGCCTCATCCTCGTGGCCTCCCCTCCGATGGGGATTATGACCTTAACGTCCTCCGGAGACCACTTCATGATTTTTTATTTGACAGGAATCATTTAAGTACATATGACGGACAGAGTCCTAGTGGGATTTGAGGTTCATCAGCCCTTCAGGGTCAGGAGGAACGCCTTCTGGAGTCCAAGGTTCAGGGGTTCACCCCTGGAGAAGTACTTTGACGAGGGCAAGAACAGGGAGGTATTCGAGAGGGTCAGGAGGAAGTGTTACATCCCTGCCACCAACGTGATCCTAGACGAAATAGAGGCCGGAGAAGATGAGGGCAGGGAGGTCAAGTTCTTCTTCTCGGTCTCTGGGACTCTCTTGGATCAGGCCGAGATGTGGGGGAGGGACTTCCTGGAACTCCTCCAACTCCTCTCCTCCACGGGGAAGGTGGAGTTCCTGGCCCAGACATACTACCACTCAGTGACGTCACTCTGGGAGGACAGGACGGAGTGGAGGGAACAGGTACAGATGCACAGGGAGACAGTGAAGTCCCTCCTAGGGCAGGAGCCCACGACCTTCGAGAACACTGAGCTACTGACCACCCCAGTGACGGTGGAGGAGGCCGAGAGGATGGGGTTCTCGGGATACATCCTGGAGGGAAAGGAGTCCCTCCTGAAGGGGAGGAGCCCCAACTTCGTCTACAGGAGGAAGGGAGGAGAGATCTCTCTCCTTCCCAGGAACTACGTGCTCAGCGACGACGTGGCCTTCCGTTTCTCCAACAGGAGTTGGGACCAGTACCCCCTCACAGCAAACAAGTATGCGTCCTGGATAAGGAGTTCGCCAGGACAACTGGTGACCCTGTTCGTGGACTATGAGACCTTCGGGGAGCACCATTGGGCCGAGACCGGGATAATGGACTTCCTCCGTTGGCTCCCCAGAGAACTGGACAGGGCAGGGGTGAAGATGGTACTCCCCAGGGAGGTGGTTCACAGTCCCTATTACGAACTTGAGGTCGAGGGAATATCCTCCTGGGCTGACATAAGGAAGGACCACACTAGCTGGTTAGGGAACGTGATGCAGTGGGCCTACGATGAGGCGGTCAGGAGGGCCGAGATGCCGTCGAGGGAGTTGAAGGGGGAATTCCTGAGGGCCTGGAGGTACTTCAGCACCAGCGACAACTATTACTACCTCTTCACGGAGTCTGGAGGGCCTGGAGAGGTTCACTCCTACTTCAGTGCCTACGACTCACCCCTGGACGCCTTCCTCAACGAGTTCTATGCTGTGAATTCCTTCCTACACGAGGAGCTTAAGGCCCTGGGGGTTGAGAACGAACCCTTCTTCTTCTACAAGGACGGCAAGAGGTTCTCCGTGGCCTGGAACGAGAGGGAGTTCAGGGAGGTGCTCAAGAGGGATCCCTCACTAAAGGATCACGAGAAGTTCATGGAGGAGTGGTTGAAGTGAAGAGAGTCGAGTCCCTCTGGGTTCCGGACTCCCTAAACAAGGTGTGGATGATAACCTTCGAGATGAGGGGGATCGCCAGCTCAGGGGGTCTGGGGAGTGCGGTCTATTACCTGAGCACAGGACTGACCAAGAGGGGGATGAGCGTCACGGTGATCATGCCCAGTCACGGGAGGCACTTGGACGGAGCGTATAGATCAAGGCTCAAGTTGAGGGAACTTCCCCTCTCGACCTCAGGGAAGAGGAGGGGAGTTGACAACCAGGTCTACCCTTACAGGCTGGGCTTCGAGAGGGGAGAGTTGGATGGGGTGGAGGTAGTCCTTGTCAAGGGGTTAGACGAGCCCACAGGCAGGGTGATGGACTCGTGGGGGGTATACGATTGGGCCATGGAGAAGTCGGCTCTCCTCACCAGGGGAGTGGAGGCCCTAGTAGGTACCCTGACGTTGGATGGTGTGCCCAGCCTCATACACGCCCACGATTGGCACTCAGTCCTACCTGGAGTCAAGGCTAAGCTAGCTCTGGAAGAGAGGAGGGTGGTCGTACCTCTGGTCTACACGGTCCACCTGCTCAACAGGGTCGGAGCCCCGTGGCACTACGCCTCCTCGGACTGGACCGGTTTGGAGGACTGCAGTCACTACATCTGGATGGTCTCAAAACACGTGCTCAGGAAACCCTCGGAGATCTGGGATCTCTCAGAAGGTAGGATAGAGAAGTTCGGAGTCTACGAGGCGGACCTGGTCACCAGCGTGAGCAAGAACTATCTCGTGAGCGAGGTCATCCCCTACGTTGGGGGGATGGCTGAAAACAAGTCCTGCGTGATTTACAACGGGACTGACTGGGACCTGGGTCAGGTGTTGGAGCTGGCCAAGAGAGTCACGGGAAGCGAGGACAGGAAGGAAGTGAGGAGGAAGTTGTTGGCCTCCCTGAACACCATGAGGCTAGTCCCTGAAAACTACAACGTGGGCAACATGTTGTGGAACCACAGGAAGTCCCTGGGCATAAGGGACGACTGGACTTACGAACCCCTGGGAGATGGTCAACTGATCCTATTCACGGGGAGGTTGGTCTATCAGAAGGGCGTGGACGTACTGGTAAGGTCCTTCCGTGGAGTGGTAGACAGGGAGCCGGAGACTAGGCTCCTGATGCTGGGCATACCCACGGACGACTACGCCCTACTTCAGGACCTGATAGATAGGGTCTCGGAGGTGAGGGATAACGTGAGGATAATAGCTAGCTCGTCCATGGACCCGAACATGTACAAACTCCTCCACTACTCAGCCTCAGTCATGGCCATGCCCTCCAGGTGGGAGCCCTTCGGAATAGGAGCTATAGAGGCCATGAGTGTGGGGACCCCCGTAGTTGCCTCAGCTACGGGCGGACTGAGCGAGATAGTGGAGGACCTGAGATACTCTCAGGAGGGCACGGGCTTCCTGGTTGAACCCGGGAACATAGACTCACTGAGGTCGTCCCTGCTGGACTCGGTCATCCTATCCAAGGCCAGTGAGGGGAGGGGAGGAGTAGAGGGGACGAGCTTCAGGGCCGTCCCAGAGACCTGGGCTAAGGCAAGGGAGAACGCGGTGAGGAGAGTGGACAGGATGTTCAGGTGGTCCTCTGTGGCACAACAGGCCTTGGAGTGTTATGGGAAGGCCTTACTCATGGCCAAGTACAGGGCGTCCGCCTACATGTGAGGGAGGGATAACCACCAGGTGGGTTAGCTGAGACTCTTTGGTGAACTACCCCGCCCTAACCGGTAGACCCAAAATCATATTATGAAAAATATTTCTGGTAGGATAATATCGAATTTATAAAAGATAAAGAAATTTATAAGAGTATTAAGAATTCAGTTGAAGAAAGGTTTAAGGTGAGGGAGATGTGGTATTACCACGTGAGTAAGTGAGATGGTAACACCGGTACTCCCTCACCAAAACAACCTTCAACAAATAGGATATAAATTACTTTCCGTGCTGAACTTCAAGGGAAAGAAAGGGGAAGAGGTGGCGAGAACCCTCATCTCAGCGTGTTTATGGAACGATTCAGTAGAGAACAAGTCGAGGGCGTACGGCGTGTCCCCACAGACCGTGAGGAATTACGTGGAGGAGCAGGGGGTGGAAGTTATTGAGAAACTCTTGGAACAAGTGAGGAAGATATCCTTGGAGGTACTGAAGGGAGTCAAGGAGATAGACCTCTCAATAGACTGGACGACCAAGACCTGGTACGGGAGACCGGTGGAGGGGCTCGGGAGTTCGGAGGAGGGAAACTCTTGGAACTACGCAACTGCGACGACTAAGTTTGACGGGAAAGTGCTCCTACTAGCTTTCATTACTCAAGTGAACGGGATGACTAAGGATGAGGTCGTGAAGGCCCTCGTGGAGCAAGTCGTCGCCATGGGGTTCAAGGTAAGGTTGATGACTCTCGACGCTGGTTTCTACACGGTTGACGTGCTCAACTTCGTTTCGCAGTTCAAGTACATAATTGCCGTCCCTGTTGGGGACGTGAAGGTCTACCAGGAGTTTGACGGCGAGTACGAGACGAACAGTAAGAGGCACAGGAGGGACGAGCAGGTCAAGTTCAGGCTCCTCGTGTACAGCAAGGAGAAGGTCAGGAGAAAGAAGAGGACTCTAGTTTACTTCGCTAGGGCTACGAACCTCGACCTACCGAAGGGGGAGGTGTTGAAGTTGTACAACAAGGTGAGGGGTCCCATAGAGACCTCTTACCGGAACATCAAGGCCTTTCTCCCCTTCACCAGTTCCACCAAGTTCGTCTTCCGCACGTTGATCTTCGTGCTGGCCGTGGTCCTCTACTCCCTGTACACAGTGTTCAAGGGGGAGGTGAGGAGGGAGGAGTTCAGGTTACTCCTAATACTCTTGTTTTCTGATGATTTATTCTATCTAAGAGATTTTCTACTTAAATCAATAGAACCGCTTATTAATAATATAGATTTATTTTCAAGGAGGTGATTTTGGGTCTACCGTAACGGACGGGGCTTCCTGCTTCAAAGCCGAGGCTTGCCCAAAGGGTAGAGGTCTCAGCTCCACAGGCACTAAGGGTCGTTCCGACCCCGATCTTCTTAGGACGTTGAGGGAAGCATTATAATCACGATCAGCGACCCAACCGCACTTGGGACAGACAAACACACGATCGGCCAACGTCAAATCTTTCTTAACGTGTCCGCACCTAGCACAAGTCATTGAAGTAAAAGCAGGATCCACTAGAGTGAGTTTCTTACCGTACTTCCCAAGTTGATACTCCATGACACTCCTAAGCTCATGAATAGCAACATCGTGTAACCTCATCCTCAGCCTTCGAAGAGACTTACCAACAAGTTGCTTAACTTGAATGTCCTCCATTACGAGAACGTCGTAATGCTCAGCAAAATACTTACCGAGTTTCATGTACATATCCATCCTCAAGTTCTTCAAGTGTTCGTGAGCCCTCGCTAGACGAATCTTTGCCTTAAACCAGTTGCGTGACAGGAACTTCTTCCGTGAGAGAGCTTTATGAAGCCTCTTCACCTTGTTGAGTGCCTTCTCGTAAGGTCTCTGGTTGGGGACATATTCCCCGTCAGAGGTAGTGAGAAGTTTCTCTACACCAATATCTATCGCCACTACTTTTCCAATTGATGGTAGTTTTGGGAACTCGTAGTTCTCAACTATGAACGAAATATATACTGTCTCACTCCTTGTTAGCTTTACTACTCTCTTTACCCTGTCCAATGGAAAATCCCTATGAACAATAACGTTGAAGATACCCAGATGTGACAGTCTTAACGTCATTACCTTCTTCTTGTTCTTCTTGCTCTTCGTCCTTATTTCTCTTACCCTCAGTACTTTCCAACCTGATTGAGGGTAGACGAGGGAGTACCACTTGTGTGCTCTCTTCTCCCTGGGGTAACGTGCTAACCCTTCAAAAAAGCGTTGCCTAGCCTCGTAATAACGGTCGGCAAGTTGCTGGGCAGTCTGTGAGTAAAGTTGCTGATATTGTCCATCTTGTTTTCTCAAGTCCAGGGCTAGTTGCCTTAACTCCGTTTGGGTTAGACCTTTCCCATCCCTTTGGTAGAAATATATGTCTGCCCACCGTAGGGTGTTGTAAACCTCACATGCTAACTTCAACTGGGCTTTTAACGCCCTCAACGTTTGTTCGCCTGTGTATGCTCTGAACCGTAACCCTACGTCGGGCATTAATAGGATACCTGATGCTGTTACTAAAAAAACCTTTCTACAAAGGGGGCTATCCATCTCCACCCTTACGGATGGAGTCTTACGCCCCCTTTGAACCCCCGAGAAGATAAAATGAGGGACAAAACACCATCTCTTCGAGGGGCGGGGTAAAAGTCATTAAGTCCGAAATTACCATCTCTTTTAACAGCTACTTCATATCTAACATCATCCTCGCTTTGAGGGCGAGGGTTCCCGGGATTCCCCCAAATGGTCCGCTAAGGCTTAGTCAGCAAGATTTTTGAAACATAAACAATGAACGACCTACTTCACGTGACCGTTGAGGTGTAACGGATGTCGTTCCGTGATGAAGTCCCCTGCTACTCGGAGGCGTGACCGAGGGAGTGTCCCGTTGGAAACAATTGAATAGGGAGTGCTCGGATATACCACGTGTAATTCACATGATGTAAAATAGTTAAGGAAAATCAGTTGTGGGATTTTTCCTTAGTTAGCGCCCTGTAATCAAGGTAAAATCTGATAACTGCTGTAAGGAAACTGGTTCTCCGTCACTCTCTAAGTTCCTCAAGGGCAAAGAGTTTCCCTCACAAACGTTTTAACTCAGGAATCCACTGAACGTGTGTGAAAGTTAAGGTTTACCTGGCTAGACAGAAGGAGGAGAGGGTCGTTTCCCTTGATGACAGGGCTACAGTGAGGGATCTGATCAAAATCTTGGGTCTGAGGGTTCAGGGGGTCGTTGTACTGAAGGATGGTGTTCCCGTTCTTGAGGAAGAGAGGTTAAAGGAGGGAGACAACCTGACCGTAGTCCTCACTGCGTCTGGTGGTTGACTTGGACCTAGCAGGTTTGAGGAGTTTGGATCCGGAGAGGAGACGGAGGGCGTGGGAGGAACTGGAGTCGCTCGCTTCTAGGTCCCCCAAGGAATTGGAGGATAAGAGACTGTACATTCGGTCACTCCTGTGGCACAAAATGCAGGGAGTGAGGGAGGAGGCCTGGAAGCATCTCCCGTTGTACAAGAGGCTTGAAGTAGACGTGGAGAGAGCCTTTAGGGCTAACTCCGACAGAATAAAGCTCACCGCTTGGTCCCACTACCCTGATGTCATATCTTCAGGGCTGATGACCAGGGAGCAGGTCGTGAAGATGAGACAACACTTCTGGAGGTTACTCAGGAGCTTTTACCCTACGGTCAGGAAGAAGGCGTGGGCCCTTCTGGTCTCCATGGTGAGGGACGGCATAGTGCAAGAGGGAGATAAGGAGAAGGTCCTCTCATATCTCTCCCATAGGAAGGTTAGCGTCAGACTGTTGGCCTGGTCGAAGGTGAGGGAACTGGGGGAATTGGGCTTCCTAACGAGGGAGGACGTTGAGAGGAAGGAGGTATTCCTCAAGGAACTAACTCAGGGAGAGAGCAGAGCCTCAGCGAGGGCCAGGAAGCTGGTGGAGGTGCTCAGGCTTTGAGGGTAGCCGTGCTGGGAGGGGGGATAACTGGGCTCTTCGTGTCCAAGTTCCTGGCGGAGGAGGGAGCGGACGTGACGCTTTATGAACCCCAGGATCTCGGACACTTCTCAGTCCACGCTGCGGGGCTCATAGAACCCTATAGGTTCGACAGGATGAACACCACGGGTATGATCGTTAAGATGCTCAAGTACATGAGGCGTGGTGTAACTTCACTGAGGCAACTTGACGGGAGATGGGTCTTGGAGCTGTTGAAAACGCTGAACAGGGACCCGCCAGAGGAGGCGTGGTCGACCATCAGGGAGATGGCTAAGTTCTCCCTGAGGTACTATAGGGAGATGGCCGAGGTAAGGAACGACTTCGATTATAGGGATGACGGGCTACTGGAGGTCTACAGGTCCAGGGAAGAGCTGGAGAGAGGAGAAGAGGAAGAGAAGAGGAGCCCGTTTAAGGCCAGGTTTGAGGTGGTGGACCTAGAGGGATTCGCTGGAGCTGTGTTCTTTCCAGACCTGAGCAGGTTGGCAACCGAGAAGTTCGTGGCTAGGATATCCAGGGAACTGGAGGAGAGGAAAGTCAGGGTAAGGAGAGAGGAGGGTAAAGTTCAGGGTAATAAGGTGAACGGAGAGGAGTACGACGTTGTGGTGTTAAGCAATGGGGTGTGGATGAGGAGAGAGTTGACACTCCCACTTACCGCATTCAAGGGATATGGGGCCTGGGTTAGAGGAGAAAGCAAGTTCAAGAACGCCATGGTCTTAGCTGAGGAGGGAGTTGCCATCTCTCCGCTCTCGGATCACGTGAAGGTGACTGCAGGCTTCTCTGCAGACTTCTCAACGCAGGGCTCCATGGATCTGTTGGGGAAAGTAGCCGATGTGGTGAAGGCAGAGGAGGTGCTCAGGTACAGTCAGGGATTCAGACCCTGTTCACCTGACGGTTTCCCCATAATAGGAAGGAGAGGTGACTGGGTCGTAGTGACCGGAGCTTGTAGGTTGGGGTGGAGCTACGGTCCGGCCATGGGAAGGTGGAGTGCAGACCTGGTTCTAGGGAAGGTGAGGTCTTTAGGTTACCTCTCCAGGTATGTGGAGGAGAACCCAACGTGAGCCTTTAAGCCTAGGACATTTGGGTTTTTGGGCTTTATAGAATTTCAAACGATATCAATTCTCAGCCCTTGGGCTTCACAGGAGTCGCGGGGAAACCCGTTCACACTCCTTAAGGATGACCCAATCCAACGGGAGTGTTTACCCGTGGCGTAACTTACCTTCTTTAATTACTTCTAATTCCACCACGGGCACCCCTCTTAAGGGATCATACACGGTCACCCTTAACTCATTGGGGCTAGTCGAGGGAAACTTCAATACCCTCCCATCCACACTTTTATCACTCCCCAAACCTCGTGAGCAGTGCCCGTCATCAGTTAGGGGGATCATCAATAAAAACTACTTAGGTAATACTATATAAACACAACTTGTCAAAACGATATTTAGAAGTGATTAAAAATAACGAGTAGTTACGTAGAAGCGTTACAGTCTCTATCCGTTAATAAAACCGCACACCTTAAGTTAACCGTCACACCTAGTCGGGATACCCTCACCCTCCGGTGTAACTGTATTTAAGATTTCTAACAATTAGCAAAACCTTAAGTCTTATCGAGAACTCTCTACAACGGCTTGCCACTTAATACGTCACCACGTCTCGACTCCTTTCCCGGATGAAACCGTTCAGTCTAAGGGCACGTCCTAGGCCCCTACCCGGGTGACGTACGTAAAACTTTATCCCTTCGCGATTTAAGGGGGGGCAAACTGGTCCACTCTGCGCTAAAATTCTCTACCTACACTTTCGTCCCAGTCCCTTTGTGTTCAATCATGACCCAGTGTGAGGGCTTAAGCCCTGGATAACTACAAGTCATGGTAAGTGAATCGTGAGAATCCTTGGAGCCCAACAGGGAGGGGTTCACGTCCTGGATCTCTCCCCTTGAGCGGAGCTTACACGATGTGAGAGCTCACGTTTTACGTAAAGATTGTAACATGGATATAAAACATTCTCGACGTGAAAGGACTCAGCCCGAGATATTTAACGACCGTCTCTTAAGGGAATCATGGTATAACATATTTAAGACACGGGGAGATTACTATAAGTAATGACCAAAGAGAACAGGGAGTTACAGAAGTCCCTCATGGAGGCGAAGGAGAGGATAGTTAACGGGGATGTCAAGCAGGGAACTGAGCTCATAGGAAAGGTCGTGAATTCCTCCAATATAAGGGAGGCTAACTGGGTCATCTGCAACATAATAGACGCGGCGGAATGCAAGTACGTGGTCGAGACCCTGGAGAGTATAGGTAAGATCTTCGACATAACCACCTGCGGAAACTTGAAGAGGGTCATAACTTGTCACGCCATGAGGGGCGTACTCAACGAGTATGTGGATATAGCCCTGGGGGCCCTGGTGAAGAGGAGGAGAGAGGATCTCCTGGACAGGCTGGCCCAAGAGTTGATGAACGCCGACCCCAAGTTCCTGGTGAAGCTCGCCTCAGCCTACGGTGAGTTGGGTAATACCAGGAAACAGGGAGATCTCCTCAGGGTAGCGTGCGAGAAGGGACTCACAGAGGCCTGTAGGAATATTAATCAGGTCTACCCACGGCTCTCATGAGAAGAACTAAGATAGTGGCGACGCTGGGGCCCTCCTCCCTCAAGTTAATTTCTCAACTCTCCAAGTTCGTGGACGTATTCAGGGTCAACTTCGCTCATGGGGATGAGAACAGCAGGAGGGAGTACGTGAGACTCATCAGGGAAGAGGCACCTGACTCTTCCATCCTTATCGACCTCCCAGGCCCTAAGCTGAGGGTGGGAGACATAGGGAGGATGGAGCTCAAGAGGGGACAGGAGGTCCTCTTCTCTCCCAAGGGTGGGATCACGGTTGAGGACCCCGTGTTCTACTCTAGTGTTAAGGAGGGTTCCGTCATCCTCATCTCCGACGGCCTCATAAGGATTAAGGTGACGAACGTTTCTGAGGACGAGGTCAGGGGTGTCGTATTGGATGAGGGAGTGTTGACCTCCAGGAAGGGGATAAACATACCTGACCTCAATCTGAGGAGCGGACTCACCCAGAGGGATCTGGAGTTGCTGGAGGAGGCCATCTCACTCAAGGCAGACTACGTAGGGCTCTCCTTCGTCCTCAGCGCTGAGGACGTTAGGAAGGCGAAGGAGAGGATAAAGGGGAGGGCGTGGGTAGTATCCAAGATCGAGAAGAGGCAAGCCGTGGAGAACCTGAAGCAGATAATTCTTGAGAGCGACGCCGTCATGGTAGCCAGGGGAGACCTTGGAGTGGAGATAGGCCTGGAGAACCTACCGTACGTGCAGAGGAAGATAATCTCCACCTCTAAGACCCTGGGGAGACCGGTAATCCTGGCCACACAGGTGTTGGAGTCCATGGTCCTGAACCCTATGCCCTGGAGGGCTGAGGTCATAGACGTTGCCAACTCCGTCTACCAGGGGGTGGATGCAATAATGCTGAGCGATGAGACAGCTTCAGGTTCCTATCCCCTGGAGGCAGTGAGGTACCTTCACCGCATCATAACTTCCTCAGAAGACAAGGTGAGGTCCACGAGGCCCACCCCCTCAGGTCCGGACGACGCCGTCGCCTCAGCCTCGCTGGCCCTCGCTGAGACTTCCAAGTCGAAGCTAATAGTGGTGCACACAAGGAGCGGACTCACGGCCCTCAGGGTGTCGAGACTCAGACCCAGGAGTCCCATACTCTGCCTGACCCCGGATCCCGAAGTCGCGAGGAGGTTAAGGCTCTGCTGGGGGATTACAACGGTGGTGGTGAAGGGTCCCTCATCCTTGGACGAGATGGTTTCCTTGGCCGTGGAACACTGTAGGAGGTTAGGGGTCAAGGGTAGCGTGGTCATAGTCGCCGGGGATCCGTCCACGGAACCGGGGAGGACGGACTTCATCAAGCTCCACAACCTGGATGAGGAGAAAGGCTTAAAATCTACTAAGAAGATTTAAATATATGGAGCTGAGTATAAGCATACCGCTGTCGATCAGGGAAGCTAGGAGGGAGGACGCTGATGGGATATACCAACTCTACTCCTCTCTTTCCCCAGAGGACCTCTACATGAGGTTCTTCAGTTTCCACAGGGTTACCAGGGGAGAGATAGAGGAGTTGGTCAAGGGTGGGGACCACGTGACGCTAGTGGCCGAGGAGGGAGGAAAGATAGTGGGAGAGGCAACCCTATACAAGGACGGGGAGTTCTCCTTGGTTGTGGACCCCAGGGAGAGAGGAGCGGGACTAGGTACCAAGCTGGTCCAGGAGTTAGTGAGGAAGGCTAAGGAGATGGGACTCAGGGAGGTGAGGTTTTACACGTTGCCGGACAACATGCCTATGATAAGGATCGGGAGGAGACTGGGCTTCAAGCTGACCTTTGAGGAGGACGAGGTCCTGGGAGTCCTGAAGTTGGATCACCACTCGTAGGGGCAGGAATAGTCCTGAAGCCTCAACTTCTTTCTAGCTAAGCTACACAGGGGACACATGTTCACTACTTCGTTGTTTGTGAGTTTGACCGCGAAGTTCCTGACGACTTCCATGAACTCGGGGTCAGATTCCAGGACGTGTTTGTAGGGCGTATTGGCCCTCTTCCCCCTGAGGTAATAGCTCGCCTCTGCGGGGGTGAGGCCCAGGAGTGAAGCGGCCTTGAACTGTGAGAGACCCTGTGACACGATCTCCTTAACGAGGATAGCCTTAATACTTGGGATTATGTCCCTCATGGCCACTTCGCAGGGTACGAGCAGTTTTGAGGATCCATCTTTCATAATAACATAAATATCATTGTTTAACGACCTTTAAAGTTTTAGTATGAACAATGGTTATGGGAATCTTTGGGAGGTAATACCAAGAAGTGGTATTAGCGAGAAGTTTTTCGACGTCGTCCTGCTGAAAAGGTGCGGAAGTGCCGATCGAGTTCGCTAGGGAGAGTCTGTTAAGGAGATCAACAGGCTGGGCGTGGTTAGGGGAAGAGGAGGAACAGGAAGGTTAACTGGCACTAGTCCTCGTGGTCCTGATCAACGGGAGTGCCAGAGTCGTCAGGGAGTCGGGAGCTTAACCTGGGGAGCGTGGAGGCGTTCCTCAGCTTCTAGAACGTCATTTAGGCTAACCACCTGGGCTGATGAAAATCTCTAAGTTACGTTAAAGTCCCATAACTGCTGTTTAATAAATAACCAAGTTTTGGTTAACATGAAAACTGGCACGAAATAACTTATGCAAATCTATATAGATTTTATGAAATCTTCTAGAGAAATAGTGTTTTTCTTTCCTATTAAGTCCTTATCGTTGGACACTAAAATAAGTCCTAAAGATGTAGCAGCATAAAGGTAGGACGCGTCGTAATAAGTTAAACCTCCTTTCACTGCAGTTTTGATCACTTCTTCAAGAGGAGGGTCTTCTATTACGTTAAATTTTCTCAAAAATTTATGAAAAAACATCGCAAGGGCTATAGGGTCTTTAACCTTTTTACGTAGGTAATGCTCCTTCCATATTGCATTACCTACCTCGTAGAATGTCAGACTAAGCACGTGAATTTTGCTAGGGTCTATCTTGTCTACATAGTTTAAGAGTGGATACAGAGCTGAGGCGTCGAAAAGAAACCTCTTATCTTTCATTTCTACTCTCCCTAATATCTGTTGTCCAATCATCTTCACTTACGTCTGACATTAATTCTTTAATTTTCATTGCTATGTCTTTAATTTCTTCCTTTTCTTTTTCCCTTATCGCATCCTCCAAAGCCTTTTCCACTACTTTTCTAATGTTGATTCCTAATTCCTCAGCTCTCTTCTTTATCTCCTTTGCTACTCTCACGCTAATTACGTCAGACATGAATACATATACGAGATATTCGTATATAAGAGTTCCGTATACGTGCGCTCTATGTCACTATTCTAAGTGGCTCATGTTAAGAGGGACCTAACTTTGTCTCATCGTATTTTTGTTTGTCCTAATTGTGGTTCGACTGTTAGACCGTGACTATAATGCTTCCCTCAACGTCCTGAGTAGGGTTGGAACGACAGTGCCTGTGAAGCTGAGAGCTCTACCCTTGGCACGCCTTGACCGTGAAGCGGGAAGCCCACTTCTGGCGGGGTAGTTCACCTTTAACTCTACAGCAGTTACGGGACTTTAACGTAACTTAAAGATTTTCATCAGCCCAGGTGATACGCCTATATGACGCTCGAGGACCTGAGGAAAGTGGAGGCGTACCTCAGGTTAAGCTCCCAGCTCCCTGAGGACGTTGTTGATGGTGAAGGTCGTGAGGTAGCCCTGAAGCCTCCTTCAGAAGGACGAGTCCCAGGGCCTTGAAGACCCTTGGAGCTCCTCGATCTCCGGCCAGGCAGGCCTCCTCGCTGAGCGAGAGGTCGGTGGTGTAGAGGTACCTGGTGTACGTCATGGAGTCACGTTTACGTTCCGGGACGTGAGAGGTCTTCATTTATCAACAAAAATTTATTATAAACAAATATAATAAAGATTTCTATCAATGTGAAAAAGGATTCACCACAATTTTTGTAAGGTTGTTAATGACAACATTGTGCTCAAAACAAATTAATATCTAAAGTATATAGTTAGGAATTATGGATGAGTGGGGATTTAGCCAATCTGGTTTTCAGATTTCCACGAATTTTCCGCTCTTATCATTCCCTGGCACTGCTTTTCAAGTGATAGTAGATAATGATTTCGGTAATCTTATAGTTGAATTTAAGAGGAGTGTTGAGAAAAGTTTCGAAGGTGAGGCTTTTGTTACTATTGGAGTTGACGAGAACGGTAGGATAGCTTACATCTCAATAGAACCGTTAGATAAAGATCTAAAAGAAGGGATAAAGGGGATTAAAAATGAGTGAAGTCCTGGACTATACATTACAAGAAATTCGAGAAGGAAAGTATAAGATAGAAACTGATGAGGAAAACCTAGAACTAATTCTCCACCCTGTTTTGTTTAAAGTGTTCAAGAAGGATGATAAATACTTTTTCGTGGTTCAAAACATTATATCTGTGAATACTGATAAACCAAGGTTTGGCCCTCTTTGCTCTAGCAACACTTTAAATTCTAGACCAGCCCGGATCAGGAAGACAGAGGTTTTAAACGAGCCTAAGATCGTGTTGAAAATAGATGAGAAAATTTTCAACATTATAATAAATGTTACTAATATTTCAATTTATCCGGATTATAGGGATTCATTTGGCTCGCCATGCGTGATGGTCTCAACGGTGGTCCTATATTAAGTGTGAATTTACGAGACATGCTCAAGAAAGGCTAAGACTTAGGTTAGAAGAACTAAGCAAAAATTACGGGATAGAAATAGCAGGTGAAATTCAGAGAGTAATTGACGAATTTTGCAAAGCTGAAAAGATAGCTGCTAAAAAACTTAATGATGAGGAAAGCTATTGCAAAAAATTAAGCTTTAATTGTTTATATCTTATCATGGTTTTTGTACAGTTTGATAAAAGAAGAATTATCACATTATTTCCTACCAATAGACCATCAACGGTAAAGAAATTTTGTTAACTTCACCGAAAGGGTGTTATATATATATATTTATTATCTAACACTGTGGCTTAGCTGACTTCCTTACAGCAGTTATGGGAATCTTAGGGAGGTAATACGAAGAAGTCGGTATTAGCGAGAAGTTTTTATTTTTCGACGTCTTCCTGCTCAAAAGATGCTGAACGGAAAGGGATCGATCGAACTCGCTAGGGAGAGGCTGGTCAAGGCGGTCAACCAGGTTCTGGGCGTGGTCAGGAGGAACGGGAGGAGCAGGAAGGTCGGGTTGGCGCTAGCCCTCACGGTCCTGGTAGGTGGGAGGGCCAGGGTGAGGAACGCGGCCGAGACGTTCGGGTTGGAACGTGAACTGATGGGGCGTTGGGAGAACTCGACGACGCGTGGGGACTGGAGGTCCTGTCAGGCTGGTGAAGGGTCAGATCGTCATCGTAGACGACACCGTGGACCACGACGCTCTGGGTAGACGTGAGCCCATGAGAACTACTGGACCTACTGCCACACCCACGGGAGATTCGAGAGGGTTAAGATCCTCACGGTCGTGATGGTGGACCTCAAGCAGGACTTTCACGGTTTCCCTTACGCCGTGAGGAAGATGTTGGACTTGTGAGGGTAAGGTAGAGATACATTAGATTATAATAGCTGAAACTGTAAGTAATATTGCAGTTAACCTATAAACTAAGGAATTAAGATTTTATCCACACAACAGCGGGGAATACTCTAGTGTCTCTAACTTCTTTTATAGTTCTCTTTAACTAATCGCCAAACAGAGCGCGTTAAACCAGTACAGTACAGCAGTTATGGGACTTTCCCTTAAATATCGCCCTGTAATCAAGGCAAAATCTAATAACTTCTGTACAGTATTTATTGGAAAATCCAAGGTCGGTTATTACGTGCTTCCAGAGCGTGGGTCTAGACAGTGACACCAGGAAGACACCTAGTGAAACTCTACGTTAAAGCTTAACCTATCCCTTATAGAACGAATTTCCTACCACTTGAATTTAGGGCATTTTAATTCAACAATCCGTTAAACTACTTCTACTCCGTGTCTTTTAGCGAGGCTCTTCAGGGCCTTGTCCTTAGTAGCTAAAGGTAATTTATTTTCAATAGTGTGAGCTAAAATCACAACATCGTTATATCTGGATAAGCTTAACCTTTCTTTGGTCAATATTTCTAAAGCTATACCTATAATGTTATCATTATCGCACAGGATTTTAGTCCTCTCATTAGCCACGTAACTTTTTATGTACTCTACGTTGTCGATGTTGTTAGCTCTTAGAAACCAAGTAAACTCATGGATAACTAAGGAGGGGATCAGCCATTCCTCAAGGCTGTCTAATAATTCCCCGGCTTCTTTATGAAACTCCGAATCTTCTACTAGGTCATAGATTAAGATGTTTGTGTCAATGACTGCTTTCATTTAAACCCCTTTCTATGTCCCTTTCGATCTCCTCAATAGTTAACTTCCTTCCCAATTTAATTCTCGGTCTTACGGTTGAGACTTTCTTTATTATTATTTCGTCTTCTTCTACGTAAAATTCTAAAATATCCCCCTCATGTATGCCTAGCCTGTTTCTTATGGAGGCGGGGATTGTAACTTGATAGTTTCTGGTAACCTTTACCCTTTCCACGACTTACTACTTAATCTAGTTATATATAAAACTTTCTAGTAACACACTCTACACCGGACTTTTCCGCGTGCGGGTGATTAGGTATTTACAAAGTTGGGGGGCTCTGGAAACCCTTCCAGATTGAAGAGATGTCAGATCTTGGTGCGTATAATTAACAAGTCACAGTAGCTTCTAACTAACAGCAGTTATGGGACTTTAACGTAACTTAATGATTTTCATCAACCTGGGCGGTCCACCTAAATGACGTTCAACGAACCTGAGGAACGCCTCCACGCTCCTCAGGTTCAGCTCCCGGCTCCCTGACGACGTTAGTCATGATGGTGAAGATCGTGAGGTACCCCTGAAGCCTCTCCCTCCTCCAGAACGAGGAGTCCTCCAGCCCAGGGCCTTGACGTCCCTTGGAGGTCCTCGATCTCCCACACAACAGGCCTCCTCCTCGCTGAGCGAGAGGTCGTTGGTGTAGAGGTACCTGACGTGTGTCCCGGAGTCACGTTTACGTTCCCGGACTAGCAATTTTACCGTAATGGGTCGGCCTCCCAGGGTCAGGTCGGCGTAGTAGACTCCGGGGGGTATCCCACTCGGAGGTGTCCCTCCTCGAGGGTCCCCTGGGCCGACTCGACCCTGAGCTCGGTTGGACTTGAGCTCAGACACCACGTTGTCCGTCACGAGCTTCTCGGACAGTACTGGAGTCGAAGACTACCCTGGACACGCGGAAGTACCCCTTGAGCACGTCCAACATCTGGCTATCTCGATCTTGGTCTTGAACTCGTTGACCATCCCCAAGTCCAACATCTTCCTCACGGCGTAGGGGAAACCATGAACGTCCTGCCCGAGATCCGCTATGGCGACCGTGAGGAGCTTGGCCCTCTCGAACCTCCCGTGGGTGTGGCAGTAGGTCCAGTAGTTCTCAGGGGCTCACGTCCTTCCCCCTGGAGTATTGTGGTTCACGGTGTCGTCCACGATGACGACCTGACCCTTCACCGGTCTGACAGGACCTCCAGTCCCTCCACGTGCCGTCGAGTTCTCCCAACGCCCCATCAGTTCACGTTCCAACCCGAACGTCTCGGCCGCGTTCCTCACCCTGGCCCTCCCACCTACCAGGACCGTGAGGGCTAGCGCCAACCCGACCTTCCTGCTCCTCCCGTTCCTCCTGACCACGCCCAGAACCTGGTTGACCGCCTTGACCAGCCTCTCCCTAGCGAGTTCGATCGATCCCTTTCCGTTCAGCATCTTTTGAGCAGGAAGACGTCGAAAAATAAAAACTTCTCGCTAATACCGACTTCCCCGTATTACCTCCCTAAGATTCCCATAACTGCTGCACCGTATATGGACCCACCGTTGTCCTCCACTAGGTACGTGGACGTCACTGTGGC
Organism: Metallosphaera yellowstonensis MK1; assembly: GCF_000243315.1. Lineage (GTDB taxonomy): Archaea > Thermoproteota > Thermoprotei_A > Sulfolobales > Sulfolobaceae > Metallosphaera > Metallosphaera yellowstonensis. Next base: position 646,501 of record NZ_JH597761.1, read on the forward strand.
CAAATTTCGGCCTTGAACCCTGTCGACGTTTGGTACACTGGTGAGACCTTGTACACATGCAGTGTCCCGTTGAACCAGTATACGTTCACCGTGTTAGGTAGATCGAAGGTGAAACCAATCATTACCTGTTGGCCTAAACCGATTTGGCCGACAGACCAGTTTCCCCAGACGACACCATTATAATATTTAGGAAGATATGGTAGTTAGTCATAGATCCGCGTTCTAGGACTACCACAATACCGTATGGCCCATACGGACTGGCCGGTTGGTAGTTCCCCAGAAAAGTGGCGGGGTATAGAACACCATACCCTATGCACATCCGCCGTAGTTTCCTGAGGTACCACTGGGGACTACGATTGTCGTATTCAGCCCGATGACTGACGTCGAGAGCGATACCGAGGCGTTGTTATCCAGATAGCCCTGATTTGGCAAAACTTCCAATTGGTTCGTATTCACGACTGCGACGACGCATGGATCAAACCATGCGAGACTGGCCCAATTGGAGCCAGGCGCTGTGACCACTTGGGTGGTCGTAGTGGTCGTGGACGAACCACCAAACGTGAAAGAGGTAGAGTATGTGAACCATGAAAAGCCTCCCCCGCCTCCGAACCTATAGAAAGCCGAAACCGGTATTAGCAATGAAAGTAGGACTAGAGTCATTATTATTAGTATACGCCACATCATTGAGTGAGGAAAAAGAGAACGACTTTTTAAATGGCCCGTCTAAAAATCTTCCTCAATTCAGGCGAGAGGTAAAAAGTTAATGCGGTGGAAATGATGCCCGCCGCAATGAGGAGCTCCGGTAAATAGTGCACATACCACGGAGGAGGTGGTTGAATTGCTTCAAGCGGGGGGATTGTAACATTGAAGAAGGTTGTATTAGGGGGGATTGTAATATTGAAGGCTGTAGTATTGGTAACATTGAGTATCATAACAAAAACAAAGGGGAAAGAATTAAAAAAAGCTTTTCCTTATAGTCCGTACGTTGTTCCTATCCCCGGGTAGGTGAATTGGTATAGGTAACTCCACCCGCCATAACTACTATAGGGCCATCCGTTGTATATTTCGGCATAAGCACTGTTGTAAGCTGAGGACGAACCGAGTTGGTAGACGTCCGCGTATATTGTGCCCGAGGGATTAGTACTAGGCCCAGTATGTTCGTTCCCATCTTCGCCGATATATGCGAAATTGAAGTTTATCATTCCGCCGGACAGATATGGTAACTCATAACGGAATCCGGAGGATGATTCAGGGGCCTCGACTACGCTCATGGCCGAACCTGTCAGAGTCCACGGTATAGATTCATATACTTTCGTAGTCCAAGTTGCCCCATTGGAGTAAAGTACGAAAAACTGAGCCATTGCGGTTCCGTTTTCAAAATTACCTAAGGACACATCAAGACGAGTTACCGTCCCCTCGGCGGGTATATAGTTTTCATAAGCGTTCAGTTCTTGTCCGTTGTCAAAAGTAAATACGAAATACTGAACGTAGACATTACTCGGTGTTACATATACATAATATCCGGCCTGTACGAAGCTAGACCCTTCTGAACCAGATGAAGCGCCGGCACCGTATCCGATTTGTGCGGGGCTAAGCCCAACCCATATGGCCACCACGTCAGGATAGAGATAGCCCGGTTGATAAATGTAAGCTAGCGTAAGATTTTTACGTAAATGTAGTCACTGGCCGTCAGTACTAGGCCCCCAGTAGTTTGTAACCCATGACCTCCACTCGACAGAGTAAGCCACGCCGGCCCAATTCTCTGAGTTAACGGTATTTACTATCTGGTTCGCCCCTATTTGGCTTGCCGTTATTGCTGATGTGTTTAGAGAGATTAGAGCTAGCAAAAATAGCGAAACGCCAATTATTAGGTACTTCCTCATTTGCCGGAACGAGAAAATCAGACTTTAAAAAGGGCTTAAAACAGTGGGCTGTAGTTGTAGAGAAAGATAAACGTGTTATTGACATCTACTAGTATCGACAACGCGATAAACGGTAACAATGAGAGCCACTTATACTTACCTACCTTCAAGACGTCGAAAAGCCTTGTAAACCAGTAGACCCCGGTGAAAAACAGAAGTTTTATCGATATTGCCATTAGAAGTGCTAAGCGAAACGAGATGATACCTTCATTATTGGCGTAGTATATCCAGATAAAGAAGTTCTCTTCATTCAAGATATTTCCTTCATGCCAATACACGGCTGATATGACTAGGTCATAAACGTTGAGTAGGATGAAGAGAACCCATACTATTTTAAGGATTCTCATCGACATCACCTAGCCAACACAGATGTTATGTTTTTTGCAAACATGATCTAGGGTCGAATCCGTATTAGCGAACTCCTTCCGACAGACGGGGCAGGTCGTCGTATGCTCAGTATAACGTGTATGTCGTTTCAGAGACGGATTACTTCCGCGGAATGTTAATGATTTTCTTTCAATTCCACCTTTGGTAGGATAGTTAACAGTCTTTAAGTGGCCACATGTGATAAATACAAGTAGGCTGAAGGTATGAGTAATAAAGTTTTCACATTTGGTGATACAGCAGTTATGGGAACCTTAGGGAGGTAATACGGGGAAGTCGGTATTGGCGAGAAGTTTTTCCGACGTCGTCCCGCTGAAAAGGTGCGGAAAGGGACAGATCGAGTTGGCTAGGGAGAGGCTTAAGGGCCACCTCACGACCTTCACCATCAACAACGTCGTCAGGGAGCTGGGAGCTTAACCTGGGGAGCGTGGAGGCGTTCCTCAGGTTCTCTAGAGCCGTTTAGGCTGACCACCCAGGCTGATGAAAATCTTTAAGTTACGTTAAAGTCCCATAACTGCTGTCATCTAATAACGCGTCCTCCCCAACTACCTCAAGGAGGAGCGTGGTCACCACGTGATTTGATAGAGATCTCATGATATGACCTAGCGCTCGTCCCCTTCCCATGTACTGATGTAGGATCAATTAAGCCACTTTCATTCTATAGAAACAAATAGAAATCGCAAAGGAGCCCTGAATCGCCCTAATAGCTCATAGCGACCTTCATAGCCTCATTAATGTGATAAATTGCGTCGATGATTTCCAGTAGTTCTTCACCTTTCACTTCTCTCTGCGTCTGCATCTCTTATCCCCAGCTTGCCATGTCTTCTATCCTCATGAGGTCTGCCTTACTTTCTCTATCCTTTCCTTAACTTCTTCATCTTGTATTAGCTGTTTCAACGTTTCGATATGCCAGCAGTGGTGCCTGAAAGTGTACCCCTCACAGTCACACGTAGCTCTTACTACCTTCAAACTAATGGGATCCAATATCAGTCTGATGTAATGCGTTAAATCCTTCCTGGACTTAATTTGTATATCCGCTGAAACGATTATGCCTTTAGATAATACGTAAAAACATCTAACCTTTTAATCGGATTTTTGGGGATTTGTGCGGAAATCATTTTGTATCGAGACACGATATATTTATACCCATTTAAAAATTTTAGTCTCGAATATCGAGAGAATTAACATTCTTCTACTGACGAGATCTCTCCTTTAGTTAGTTTAGTTGAACATTCTAGCCCTCTCTGAGTCAGTTGATAAGTGGTAGAACCTCTGGTAGGGTGTAACGTCAATAGCCCTCTTTTGATCAGTTCTTTAATACACCTCCTTACATCTCCTCTTAAATGACCTGGAAACCTCCTCAATACTGCTTCTAAAGGGACGTGAGCAGATAACGAACCGTTGGTGGCGTCAAAAACAGCTACTAATATTGCGTTAAGTGTCTCGATACTGCATTTAGCCATTTTCTGCCAGAATCGTTTTATTCATAACAAGGTTTATAGGTTTTTGGTAGAAAGTGATAATTATGGAAAGTAAACAAGTAGAGAAGGAGGTAGTTTTCGTAAGCAAGGTTTCCGTAACTAAAGGTAAGAAAAACGGTAGGGAGTACGTCACGTATAGGATAACCGTTCCTATGGATAAGGCTAGGGAGTTGGAGTTAAACGAAGGGGATTATCTCTTAATAAAGGCTAAGAAGGCTAAGTGGTATCACCTCTTAAATTGGGAGGAAATGAAGAACGTTTACAACATGTTACCTGAGGAAATAAAAAGAGAAGTCGATGAACTGAATCATAAATAAGGTTTCAACATATCTCTCGTTAGAGGTATTATAACCTTAGGAAAATCACTCTCCCTATTAAGCTCAGCTTTGTCGGATAAGTCTAAAACAGCAGTTATGGGACTTTAACGTAACTTAAAGATTTTCATCAGCCCAGGCGGTCCACCTAAATGACGTTCAACGAACCTGAGGAACGCCTCCACGCTCCCCAGGTTAAGCTCCCCTACCAGCTCCCTGACGACGTTGTTGATGGTGAAGATCGCGAGGTACCCCTGAAGCCTCTCCCTCCTCCAGTATGAGGAGTCCTCCAGCCCAGGGCCTTGACGTCCCTTGGAGTTCCTCGATCTCCCACCCGAAAGGCCTCCTCGACTTCCTCGCTGAGCGAGAGGTCGGTCGTGTAGAGGCACCTGGCGTGTGTCCCAGAGTCACGTTTATGTTCCCGGACTAGCAACTTCACCATAATCACTCGGCCTCCCAGGGTCAGGTCGGCGTAGTAGACTCCGGGGGGTATCCCACTGGGAGG
>NZ_JH597761.1:651206-686822 GCF_000243315.1 Metallosphaera yellowstonensis MK1
GGCCGCGTTCCTCACGCTGGCCCTCCCACCTACCAGGACCATGAGGACTAGCGCTAATTAACCTTCCTGCTCCTCCCGTTCCTCCTGACCACGCCCAGCCTGTTGATCTCCCTGACCAGCCTCTCCCTAGCCAACTCGATCTGTCCCTTTCCGCACCTTTTCAGCAGGAAGACGTCGAAAAATAAAAACTTCTCGCTAATACCGAGTTCTTGGTATTACCTCCCTAAGATTCCCATAACTGTTGTTATAAGAAAGCAACTAGAAATATACGAAAAGGTTAGTAGTAAATGGATTCCCATAAAAACTTCTTCAGATTCATAGCCTCTACTTTAGTAATTAAGGACTTTCTTTTAGGATTTCAGTTCTTAGGCTATCCCTTGTACATGTACTTATTTGGTATAAGTCCTTATGAGATTGGTATAATATATTCGCTTGAGTTTTTATCTAAAATTACATTTATTCCAATTCTTCATTATTTTAAGGGCAAAGAGAGGCTAAGCTATACTTTGTCTTTTTTTATTTTCATCCATAGTGTTCCTTAATTTGGCTTTATATCCCTCTCTGTTTACTTTCCTGGCAAATGCTCTACTGATAGGTCTTTCAAGTTCTCTAGGTTCTTCGGTTACTGTATTCATGGGAGATTTAGATAGATCTAAATTTTCCGCACTAGGTTTTTTGAGGAGAGTATTCGCAGCCCTTGGTTTCCTTGCCTTTTACCTTACTAAGTACATTCCATTCTCTACTTTTTACCTTTCTTTCTTTCTCGTTGCGATCGTTCCTATAGTTCTGTCACAGTTTATTGAAATGAAGCCGGTCGCTGTAAAATACACCTTATCAATTGAATTTGTTAGGAGAAATTTGAGGGAGTTTTCTTGGTACTTAACCTATGTTGTAGGCGTTTCACTCTTTACCAATATGATACCGATAGTAATTCACTACTACACCGATTTATCAGTATATGACGAGGTGTTTTATTTCGTCATTGTATTTGTTATCTCTTCGATAGGTGCTTATTTTTCCAAGTTTATCAAAGGCAGATTACTTATCATGAGCTTTATGCTTTCATTGCTGATTTTGGCTCTCATGGGAATTGGATATTACGGCGGTGTCATGTACATCTCTTATTCTTTTCTCTACGCGGTCGTGTCCCCTAACGTGTCATACCTTTACGCCAGGACTGTAAACAAGGACATTGATAAAGTGGCTGTAATATCATTAGTCAGCACAATAATTACCGCTCTGGACAACTTTATGGAAGGACTAATTATAAACCTTGGCTTAACGTCTTTAATCTTTCCCTTAGCATCACTTTTCATGTTCCTCGGAGTGTTCAGCAAAGTTAAGGGATTAAGCTCAGAAAATAAACCATAACTTTAGAATTCTGTGTATCTTTTTCCCAATTTAACATTGCAAATTACATTTGGGAGATTCAGGGATCCTTTGCGAATTGTAATATCTCAGTTGATTTAGCTTATTCAATGAAGAAATTATTGAATATATTCGATCATTTGATGAAGAAATAAGAATATATGTAATATTATTACAGGAATAAGATAACAGATCGAGAGGTTGTAGTTAATAGCTATGGCACGGACGATCTAGTCCTCCACGCGTGGTGGCGATTGCTAAACCTACCTCCAGGAATGAGTTGAAGGACTCGGCCAGGGAGAGGAGGAGGTTCAGCATGCCCCTCACTCTACCCTCTATGAGTCCGAGAACGATCATAATCACAGCCTTCCTGCCTCCCCTCATCTTTACGTAATTCCCGTCCGCAATCAAATACTTGCAGCAGTTATGGGAATCTTAGGGAGGTAATACAGGAAAGTCGGTATTGTGAGAAGTTTTTATTTTTCGACGTCTTCCTGCTGAAAAGGTGCTGAACGGAAAGGGACAAATCGAGTTCGCTAGGGAGAGGCTGGTCAAGGCGGTCAACAGGCTGGGAGTGGTCAGGAGGAACGGGAGGAGCAGGAAGGTTAATTAGCGCTAGTCCTCATGGTCCTGGTAGGTGGGAGGGCCAGCGTGAGGAACGCGGCCGAGACGTTCGGGTTGGACTACGCAAACCTGCTGGAGGCGTTGGGAGAACTCGACGACGCGTGGAGGGAGTACCTGGAGGTCCTGTCAGACTGGTGAAGGGTCAGGTGGCCGTCATCGTGGACGACACCGTGGACCACAATACTCCGGGAGGACGTGAGCCCCTGAGAACCACTGGACCTACTGCCACACCCACGGGAGGTTCGAGAGGGCCAAGCTCCTCACGGTCGCCATAGTGGACCTCTCCACGGGCAGGACGTTCATGGTGGTTTTCCCCTACGCCGTGAGGAAGATGTCGATTTAGGATGGTCACCGAGTTCAAGACCGAGATCGAGGTGGCGAGATGTTGGACGTGCTCAAGGAGCGCTTCCGGTAGCCAGGGTCGTCTTCGACCCCAGTACTGTCCGAGAAGCTCGTGAGGGACAACGTAGTGTCTGAGCTCAAGTCCAACCGAGCTCAGGGTCGAGTCGGTCCAGGGGACCCTCGAGGAGGGACACCTCCCAGTGGGATACCCCCCGGAGTCTACTACGCCGACCTGACCCTGGGAGGCCGAGTGATTATGGTGAAGTTGCTAGTCCGGGAACATAAACGTGACTCTGGGACACACGCCAGGTGCCTCTACACGACCGACCTCTCGCTCAGCGAGGAAGTCGAGGAGGCCTGTCGGGTGGGAGATCGAGGAACTCCAAGGGACGTCAAGGCCCTGGAACTGGAGGACTCCTCGTTCTGGAAGAGGGAGAGGCTCCAGGGCTACCTCACGATCTTCACCATCAACAACGTCCTCAGGGAGCTGGTGGGGGAGCTGAACCTGAGGAGCGTGGAGGCGTTCCTCAGGTTCGTTGAACGTCATTTAGGTGGACCGCCGGGGCTGATGAAAATCTTTAAGTTACGTTAAAGTCCCATGACTGCTGTTCTTAATAATTCTCTTCCTTTGTTGCTCGTCCAGTTTAGAAACACCAATTAGCATATATTTCTACCCTATTTATAAGAAAGTGACGCTGTTCCAAAAATAAGGCTTAATGTTCCATTTACGTCTTTATAAAGAGAACGTAGCTCTCTTTCAATTTAAGGGAAAATTAGTGCCGCGGCCGGGATTTGAACCCGGGCCACGGGCTTGAGAGGCTAGATAACGTTTCAGTAAAACGTTGAAAAGAAACGTTTTCTGTTGCATGTTGAAGTAGAAGTAGAATTATGTTATGAAAGAAAAGTACAATAAAATGATAGCAGAAATCGGTCAGCGTTTCAAACCGTTAAACTCCCCAGTTTACCATAACTGCCAATCAAGCTATTCTTTTATTTTTGTACCTATAATGTAACCAAGTACACCAGAGGGTATATATAGAATTAGGGACACGATCGCTATAATTGGGTTTAAGATAAAAAGGGGGACGCAAACTATTAGGAGGCCCATAAGGAAAAGCCCTGAAATAATTGAGATTATATCCGTTCTATCTTCTAAAGGTTGTAAATATCCTAAGCCCACCATAGATATCATAAGGATTGAAATCCACAAAATTATAAACTGGATTAAATCAGGTGGAGAAAATACTAGAATTGTGTTGTTTTGGGACAGGCTATTTACAAAGTGGTTACTAATGTAGTAAAGATAATAGTGGACGAATATATAAGCAGTTACAAGAAAAGATATAAATTGAAATAAAATACTAAGGAGGAATTTGGGGAGGAATTTGAGGAAAAATTCAGGTAACGATTCTAGTAGGTCTTCCATCATACTATCTCCTCCTTATACTTAAGACAGTACATCCTCTCCTTTCCGGCCCTACTTTTATGCCATTTCCTTTCTATTATCCCCTTCTTAGCTAACCTCGTCAGATAAACTAACAGTTCCTTTTTGTCTACTCCAGTCTTCTCATGTAGGTATTCCAAACTGCAGCAGCTCCCTGGGGCCTTAGCCATTACCATAAGTATGAGCTGTGTAATGGTAAACCTTGACTTATGTTTCTCTATCTTAACTTCCATAAAATTGTATTGAGAAATTTCCCTTAATAAACCTTAACTAGGGTTAATAAAGTGTTACCTCCTTAGAAGAGGACTGAAAATGAGTTCCCTAACTGGAAATAGTAGGGTTAACAAAGTGTAGCATTTAGGGCCATTAATGTAAGAGCTGGCTCTTGTAAGCAAAAAATCGCGGATCCAGGCAGGATTAATGGTAGAATAATAGTATATAGTATATAGTTGTTATAACTTATATTCATTATGGATATTGAGAATTTTTATACTACTTTATCTATACCATATAATGAAATAAAATGGCAAGAGGTCATACACCAAAAAATGCTCATCAAAGAATGGAAAGACAAAAGATTGCTTGGATTAAACAATCAATTTACAAACGATATTTCAGGGATAAGAATAAGAAGTAATAATGACATTGTAGTTCACGATTTTCCTTCAGTAAACTGGGGAGTTTTTACAATTTTTCTAACAAGAATAGAAAGCCGAGATCCCAGTATAAGTGCTTATACTGCTTACTTAACAATTTTTCAAAATTCAATAAGAGAATTCGATTAGCATATCGTTTTAATAACCTCTGTGAGAAGTTTATACATATGAGGAGCGGAAAAGACGGAGAATATTACTTCGTAACAATTGAAAGTGATGAAGAATTAGAGAAGTTAAAGGAATTAACGCTTAAGAAAGTTAGGGCTAGAAACGGTAAGCTTTCTTATGCTTCCCAATCCTCCAAATGAATACAGTACAATTTTTTGGCTCAAAACTATAGACTATCCTTATATCTCCAGTAACTTCTATAGAGAATAAAGGCCTTCCGTCCTTATCAGTCTGGTTCTTTAATTTCTCCCTGGCATACTTTTTGGGGTCTTCTCCGAGCAAATACAATTTATCAAAAATTAACATTACAACTTCCTCATGAGGAAATTCCTTAGCTAAAAATTCCGATAATTCTTCAAGATTAGTTATCCTCTTCCTAAACAAGAATTTCAATTCCCACTTCTCACAAACCACATTAAAAGATATAGGAACCGCGTTTAAAAATCTTTCTCTTTTTGTCTATTATCTTAAATATAAGCTAAATACTAAGCTAATATATAAGCAAAAATATTAAGCAACCCTAGACCGGAGAGCGTAGAGCTTGGGGTTGAATTTTTACTAGGTAAACTGGGGAGTTTATACAAAAAATCTAATCTTTTACGAGAATTAGAACACCGTAATGTATGAGATATGCCAACATAAGATATAATGTAAGAGCATAAGCACCGAATTCGTCGTCGTCTTTAAACTCTCCGGTCTGTTCTACTGTGCTTTCAAGAGCAAATGATATTACTTCCTCAACAGTTGCACCTGGGTGCTCTTTTCGTACATATCCCATCATTTCGTCTATGTCTGGATCCTCCTTTATTCTAATCAGTTGTCCAGTAGTGTTTATCTGAACTACTTCGTAATCATTTGTTAAGCTATAGTTAGCGAATAGCTTCCACTTCTTCCTATTTGCTATTAGAGGGCTCTTAATAGTCGGTTCATACGGCAAAAAGAGCAGAGTCCTATCTGGAGCGTAGATTTCTTTTGGTAGTTTATGCTGTTCCACTAACTCTAATACGTCTGGGAACTCAATTATTTGTTCCATAATTTAATCTAACCTAGAATAATATATAAGGATTAAGAAGAGGGAAAAAGATTTATCTTGTTTGTTTATGTGTCTTATTAGCTCCTTCTTAGCTTCACGTCTCCTACTTCTCTCCTTATTGCCTCTATAGGCTTAACCCCAGTGTACTTCTCCATTAACGCGTCGAACCTTACTGACAGCGATTTACCTAGCTCTTTTGCTGCAGCTTTATAGTTCTCCTTTAGCCCCGAACCGAGGGCGTGCAGTCTGGTCTCCTTGATCTGCCACTCCCTCCTATGCACAAGACCCGCTACTTCGTCCTTCTCTCCCGTTATCTTATAGCCGCTGGGTACGTAGGGCTTTCTCTCTAAGTCGTCTCCAGCTATATCTTCCCTTGTTACAGTACCTGTGCCTCTATTCCTTACCCTCCTTATTATACCCATCTCTAACTTCTACTGACTTAACTCTGAGGTTAGTAGCAGTCTCTGGGAACACTAACGCTCCTTGCTTATTCCTCTCTGTAGAGAATTAGAATAAACTCCCCAGTTTACTGAAGAAAAATTCTAACTTATCATTCTCTCAATCACTTTCCTTACCCTGTCCTTAACTGCTGATATTTCAACTACTATTTCATCGCCTCCTAACTCTTCCATTGCGAAACTTAATATTTCGTCTAATTGAAAGTAAACCCTCAACAACTTAACTAAGTATTCTAAATTCTTTTGAGTCTGCAGTACTTCACTCATAGTCCTTCACCTGAGATATTAAATAGTATATTAAGGATTCCCTAGCTTTTGTTAGGTATTCGTATGCCTCATCGTCATAGCTCATTACAACCTTCATAGCCTCATTAATGTGATAAATAGCGTTGATAACTTCTAACAGCTCTTCGCCTTTCACTTCTCTCTGACTCTGCATGGTTCTCAACCCCATGAGGCAATGTCTTCCTCTATTTGCATCATTTCCTGCCTTGCCTTCTCTATCCTTTCCCTTAGCTCCTCCTTAATCATCTGCTCTAAAGTCTTCAAATGCCAGCATTTCTTTCCGAAGCTCCCAGCTTCACAACTGCAAGTAGCTTTGACCACTTTCAGGCTTAACGGGTCTAAAACAATCCTGGTGTAGTGCAATAATCCCTTCCTACTCTTACTCTCTACGTCTCCAGCTACTACTACACCTTCTCCCAAGGTGTAAAAACATCTAACCTTTTAATCGGATTTTTGGGGATTTGGGTGGAAATCATGTTTGTTCTATGTAATGTTATACATTACGCAATATAAAAACTTTTCTGTGTAACGTTAAACGAAACATAGTATACATTTCTTGTATCTTTTTAACTCCCAGTGCTAATTATTACCTATGGAAAAGAAGCAAATCAAAATAATAGAGCCAGAGACTGAGGAGGTTACTGTAATTAATAATAGTGAAGAATTGCATAACTTGTTTGAAGAGCTTAAGAAAGAGAGCGATATTATTCATCGTAAACGGATTCCCTCCTAGCGATTCTCCATATGTGAATTTGTTTTTTATCGTCATCGAAAGAAACAAGTATTCGTATATCCCACCCAACTCTTATCCTATAAACGTCCCTATTTTCGTTGTCTTTCCATCCTTCTAATTTCTTCATATTAAGCTCATTTAGTTTCCTCTTACTAAGCTTATCCAGGGCTTCCTCTATTCTTTCCAATTCGTCACGCTGAAAGTCTCTTGCTAATTTCTTCATTTTAATATGGAATACTAATTTCCACTCTTCAGTCATTAGTCCGCACTTTCTTAATTAATTCTTCAATTTCTATAACCCGTTTAGCTACCTCCTTTCCCAATTCCGTTAAACTGATCACTCTTCTGTAAGGGAAGACGTTTTCCCTTTCCTCTTTTATCAGCTTAAGTTCTGTTAATTCCTCCAACGCTCTCTTTATACTTCCGCTATTAGTATCGGTCTTCTCTACTAACTCCCTTACAGTTAAGCCGCGATTTTCCCTCCCTAACACTATTAAGACTCTCTGAGCGACTTCACTCAACGCAAACGGCTTTTCATTCGTCATGCTAAACACTACATGATACTATCAGTCTACTCTTCATATAATGTTATGTAATTTGTAATGTGAAACGAGATACAGAAAGATTTAAATAATGTGTAATGTATAACATTATACGATAAATATGGTCGGAGAAAGAGATCCAAAAGGAATCCCCATGTATAGAATCCTCGCTTTTCTAAAGAAAAAGAAAGAAGCAAAAACAATAACTGAAATTAGTGAAGAAGCTGATATACCATACAATACAGTAAGGGACAATATATACAAATTACTGGCACTAGGAGCGATAGAGACCAGAGATGGAAAATACATTATCACTGAGAAAGGCAAACAGATGCTAGACGAGTTCATTGAAGAAATTGAAAGGTTAAAGGAGATGGTGAACGCGTAATGGCTAGGTTCATTACAATAATCAAAGTCAGTATTGATAACATCAAAGAAGTACCAGAGTATAAGGAGTTAATACCAGAGAATAACAGTTATGAGGAGCTAAAGAAATCGATACAGCAGTTGGGCTTTCTGGATCCTATCACGGTCAATAAAAACTATGAGATTTTAGACGGCTACACTAGATATAGGATTGCAAAGGAGTTAGGAATTAAGGAAATATCAGTTGAAATTTATGAGACTTCTGGTAGGGAGGGCGATTCAGGGCTCCATTGCGATTTCTATTTGTTTCTATAGAATGAAAGTGACTTAATTGATCCTACATCAGTACACGAAAAGGGGACGAGCGCTAGGTCATACCATGAGACGCCTATTTTATCACGTGGTGACCACGCTCTTGCAGCTTGAGATAACCCCAACTTCTCTACTAACTTCTTAATAATTATCTTCCTTTGTTGCTCGTCCAGTTTAGAAACACCAATTAGCATATATTTCTACCCTATTTATAAGAAAGTGACGCTGTTCCAAAAATAAGGCTTAATGTTCCATTTACGTCTTTATAAAGAGAACGTAGCTCTCTTTCAATTTAAGGGAAAATTAGTGCCGCGGCCGGGATTTGAACCCGGGCCACGGGCTTGAGAGGCCCGCATACTTTCGGCGCAGAGCTTGACCGGGCTATACTACCGCGGCAAAGAAAATAATACAGTTAATATTATAAAGTTTACTCACCTTCAGCCTCAGCTTAACTTTATCTTATCTTTCCTAGTCTTTCCTTTTATACCGGCGAGCTTACTTTTCCCCATGGAGTGGAAGTTCAACACCTCTAAGGCTAAACCCAAGCCCGGGCCGGCCTGTCTTGTGGACGAGATAGAGGAGACCCCCAAACTCAGGGAGCTCTTCTCCAGGGCTGGAATCAAGACCGGCCACGGCTCCCCGGCCCACAGGATCGTCTCTGAGGTAATAATAAAGGTGTTCAAGGAGAGGAAGCTGACCCCCAGGGAGATCGCTGAGAAGTACTCTTCAGTCCCCAACTTCCAGGAGATACTCCTGGAGATAGTGAAGGAGGCCTCGAGGAAGGGAGAGTTATCTGAGGACTTGATCAATGTCAGCACCCTTGAGGAACTCGAGGAGAGGCTAGGGTAGGGATCTTCGCTTCACGTTCTAAGATCACGGCTCAACCTCTCCTTTGCCGTCACAGACCGGACGGAGGTGAACGCCACTGCCCTATCACAGATGTACGGGGTCAAAATGGCCTACCTGGACCTCGGGAAGTTCCCTAACATGTCCTTAGGTTCTTGTTCCCTTTCATCTAACGTTAGTACGGGCTACGACATACAGCGGAACCAGTCCATTCAACGTCTCGTCACCTGAGCTGGAGGACTACATGAAGTGCCAAGTTGAGTTACGTCATGTCTACGAAGTTTCAAGGAGTGATCTTCGATGGCGTGGATGTAGCTAAACAGAGTACTTAAACTGAAAGAGGTGTGGTCAGCTTGATAAGGCGGGTAAGAGAAGAGTGCCCTAATGCACTCATGGGGATAAACAGGGGGTTTTACGTGTTTACCCGTGGCGTAACTTACCTTCTTTAATTACTTCTAATTCCGCCACGGGCACCCCTCTTAAGGGATCATACAGGGTCACCCTTAAGTCCTTGGGGCTAGTCGAGGGAAACTTCAATACCCTCCCATCCACACTTTTATCACTCCCCAAACCTCGTGAGCAGTGCCCGTCATCAGTTAGGGGGATCATCAATAAAAACTACTTCGGTGATACTATATAAACACAACTTGTCAAGACGATATTTAGAAGTGATTAAAAATAACGAGTAGTTACGTAGAAGCGTTGCAGTCTTACCTAACGTATCTCACCTCATAAACTTCGTCCTGTTTGAGGACTACGGGACAGTGGTTCACCACATAAAGGTGTGACGAGGACTAACGTGAGTCAGATCGAGGCCCTCATCCCAGAGTCAGCAGTTATTAGATTTCGCCTTGACTCCAAGGCTACACCTAACGAGAAATCCCATATCTGCTGCAAGAGTGAAGAGTCTCAACGTCACCGTTCTGGCCCCCGGGTATGCGAGGCACCAGCACGACGCATTTTACGACAGAGCTAAGGCGTTAGCGGAGGAGGAGTCGGTGGCGAGCTCTGTCATCAACCGTAACGTCACTGGGATGTGGGATCGGCTAGGAGTTCCTGGTCGTGAAAGGTTCTGGCATCTCACCGGGAGATCACTGATAACCGAGTGTAGCTCCATCCTGCTCTGAATTACCCTTAACTCCCAAGGTTCGAGGCCGTCTGCGGTCGGGATCAGGGACCCCAGAACATCCTTAGATAAGCTCTGATGTTATAATGAACTTTCACAACCTGAACTTTATCCACTCCAGACCTCCCGTCTCGGTTCCAGGACTTACCGTGAGCTCCAAAACGTTATTGAACACCTTGACGTTCCCGGCGAGGCTGTGGGAGGTCACCTGACCTGGAAAGATCCACAGGGCCTCATAGGGATACTCCGCTACTTCCCTCTCATATTCGTTCTCATAGACGTTCTCTCCCCTCCTGGTTTCCCCCTTGAAGTCGATCACGTACTCCACGAAGGGATAGTTAGTGGAGATCAGCCCTATCCTGACTATTCTGACCCTGGCCTTTGTGACCTTACCATTGATCGCTATCCTCTCCTGGTCGAGGAAGTACTGCATGTTCTCCTTGAGAGTCTCGCGTTCCTTGGACAGCTCGTCCGGGGAGAGCCCCGCATAGTAGGACTCTGGGTCGTAATAGTAGAAGACCACGAGCTGGTTGACCCATCCGTCAGAGGAGACCGAAAAGAAGCCCCTGGCGTACACTGGTTTTACCCGATCGCTCAAGTCATCTCGTGTAGGAAAGTGGGACTAATTACTTTAACTCTTAGGTTTTTGACTTACAGCAGTTATTAGATTTTGACTTGATTACAGGGCGATATTCGAGGGAAAGTCCCATAACTGCTGTGACTTAGGTTTTCGAATCCCACCAGTCTCAAGAGGTCTGAGATAGGCGGGGACCGGATCCTCAGACGGGAGATGTCTCACGTGTCAGGGTCTTTGAGACTTAGTTTTAACGTTAACTTATTTAATACTAAGGGACTACAAATTCTGAGAAATCCGATGACTGATGAGAGAAAAAGGCCTCGATAGGGCTACCCACCTTTAGCGTACTTAATAGGAAGGTGTTCTCTTGTAGTCAGCTCATTCAACGATGCAATGAGCGACGAACCTGGCCCTCCTGGGACATGGTAAAGGTCTTGACTCAGACGTACTCTTTCCCCTGAGATGCCTTCTGGTCAGCTTCCTGGGGCCATCGCGACTGTCGGAGAGGCATCTGGGAAGGAAAGCTCGAGCCGGACCCCAAGGACCCGACCTGGGAATCATTCCTACCAGGGAATGCCTAGCCCCCGTCTCGGATCGGGTTCAGACCGCAGACCTCGTCCCCGCAGATCTTAACACCTCCCTACAACTCTGATCTGACCCAGCCCTCTACCTTGTCATCCAAGGCCTAGCACCGTGACAACTTCCAGCTCAAGGTTTAACTGCGTCACGGTTTTATTCCACCTCCTCACTATCACCTCATGAGACTCGGCAAGGACGTGGAAGTCCTCCCTGGCTCTCCTAACACCCTGATCTATCAGGGGAGGGTGGTGATCGATCAGGGTGGAAGGAACTCGTCCGTCAAACTGAACGCTGAAGTACAGATGGCCACGCACGGACACATGGACCACATCTTCGGCCTCACGACGGAGGCAAAAGTCAAGTACATCCCTCCCCAGGACATGTGGGCCCTCAACATGATAGGCAGGAGAGCGATGACCTACGGGTTCAGTTCTCCCCAGTCACCCCTGTTCACCTATGACTTGGTGATCGGGGAGATATCCCTTTCTGGGGACCCTGAGGTGGAGATTGTGCCACTCCCGGGCCACACTCCGGGTCACTCCGGTTACATACTGGGCTCAACCCTGTACGCCGGAGACTCCTTCTTCGGCCAGAAGGTGCTTGAGGGCTTCGTGTTCCCCTTCTTCGTTGACTTCTGGGCTGCACTGGAGAGCATGGAGAAGTTGAGGGAGTTATTTAAGGCGGTAGAGAACGTGGTCATCTCTCACGGCCCCGTGTACGAGAAGAGGAAGATGCAGGAACTCCTGGACTTCAACGTTCAGTACGCGGGAAGGCTGTTAAAATGGATCGAGGACGAGATAAGGGGGAAGGAGGCGACGTCCCAGGAGGTGACCGTGAGAGTAATGATGCGGGCGGGGGCAAAGGAAGTGAAGCCTACCAATCTCCTGTTAAACGAGACAGTAGTGAAGTCGATCCTCTCGGTGAAGGCTAAGGAGTTCAGGGTCTCAGAGAAGGGGTTAGTGTACAGGGGCTGAGTCCCTCGCCGAAGAGGGCTAGCCTCCTTGAACTTCATTGACCGAGGACTGACCAGATCAGGAACTCATAGGAGGGGCTACAATGGCGTGCCCTCGTCAACCCTCCTCAACCCAAGGGATTACCTTGAATCCCTGCAATCGTGGTTTGATCCTTTTGTCCCTACACTTTCATTTCACTCATCTTATGTTCAATCATGATGGAGTGCAGGGACTTAGCCATCAGCAACCTAACCGACTTCAAGGTAAGTGGGTCACGGGACTCCTTAGAGCCCAACGGCACGGGGCTCACATCTCTGCAATCCCTCCCACCCTTTTGGGCATAGCCCACATGGAGTGAGAGCTCATCTTTTATCAATAAAAACGTAATAAATGGATATAAAAACATCTCTATTAACATGAAAAAGGATTCAGCCCATACAGTTGCTGAGCTTAAACGGTCGGCAACCTGGATTACTGAGAGGCATCTAGGCCTGAACGCTCTCCGCGATCGTTAATAAGATAGTCATATTAACTTCCTCAACGTCTTTAGGAGGATGAGATCGATTTCCCTAGTTTTAGCCTTATTCATGACCCTTTCCCCTTTTTCTCTCATCTCCCTCTCTACCAATAATATTCCCGCGATGTTTCCACCTGTGCACGGGAAACATGTGGTGCCTGGGGAATATGTCAATCCTTACCTCTACTACTCCTCTCCACCGGCCCCTGGAGGTATAGCCTCCTTCGGGCTCTTCAATTACTCAGGGAAAGTTACGCCTTACATCATAACCACCAATAAGGTTCTGGGTTACACCAACGTGTCGAACCTGTTAGCGTACTATAAGATGGCGAGGAAGTACGGAGTTAATCCGTACTCAGCCACGCTCCAGATGAACGTGGTACTACAGGTCAACACAACACATGGGACTTTCGCCTACTGGCTCCAGGACGTGGGTAGCTTCCAAACCAACAACAACAAGGTCACCTTCATAGACAACATATGGAACCTGACCGGTAATCCCTCGGTTCTGTCGTCCTCTGTGGTTTCAGGTAACGGAAAGGTCACCTCCGCGGGTGGAGGAAACACCTTCTATTACGACGTTGGACCGACTTACACCTACTACTACCCCTTCTCCTACGTTTACGTGGTGAACGTGTCCTACACCTCCAGTTCCTTGAGCATATGGTTCGGATACGAGATACTCCAGAACGGTAAGCCCGTTAGCTCTCCTCAAGTACAGTACTACGATGAGGTGACCATAAAGCAGTCCGGGATCGTTTCTGCCGCCATAACCGTGAACGGGAACGTATACACCCCAGACGGACTGTACTACGACGCCGAACTGGTGTGGGGAGGCGGAGGTAATGGGGCTCCCACTCAGTTCGTGAACCTCAACGACACCTTGGGATTGTACTACGTCAACTCCACGGGGAAGATAACTCCCTTCCCCTCCCTCTACACCTTTGGCTCCGACACTGGTGAGAGTGCCTACAACGTCCACGATATGCTAGTGAATGGTGTCCCTGAGGCCTACGCTGGAACTGAAGTACTTACAGTTTTGACCAATCAGTTCACTGTGTTATTAATATAACCTTTTTCTTTTTTTAAGTTAACCAAGACATCCTTCACGTTTTTGATGCTAGATCATGTCACTGGGCTCAACGTAACTTTAAGTTTTCATCGGGCGGCCCTACACGAATGACGTTGAACGGAGTCGGGTACTCCTTCACGGTCTTCAGGTTCTGTTCCAACACCGACCCCCTGATGACGGTGACCACAGTGCAGATCTTGAGGTAACTCCCACAACGTGTTTACCCGTGGCGTAACTTACCTTCTATAATGTCTCTACAGCAGCAATGGGATTTTCCCTTGAGTATCGCCCTGTAATCTAGGCGAATTCTAACAACTCTGATCTCTAAATATACCAGGCCATCCCTCCCAAGGGCTCGTAGGTGGTCACCCCCAGATCATCGGGGCTATCGAAGGGGACTTCAACACCCTCCCATCCAACTTCTCCCATCCTCGTGAGCAGTGTCCGTCATCAGTTGGGAGATCATCAGAAGGAAATTCCTTGGTAACACCACATGAAAATAACTCACGTCGTCTTGGATTTAAAAGTGTTTAAAAGTTACGCAGGGATACTATAGTACCCATCAATTCCCGTTTCAACAGGAACGTCTAGGCTGCGTTCCTCTAGCTAGCCCTCCCATTAGGAGTGTGGGGACTAATGCCGGTTAACCTTCCTACACCCCCCCCCATTCCTCCTGAACGTTCCAGACGATTTATCCCATTATCTCGAAATAACCGGAAGAGATAAGCTTGTCCTCGGTTTCCTCGGCATTCCTCTCACTACCTCACCTACAAATAACGTACAGCAGTTATTAGACTTTGCCTTGATTACAGGACGATATTCAAGGGAAAGTCCCACAACCGCTGTAACGTACTTAAACCTCTTCAACGTTTAACTCGTTTATCACCTCTTCATCGTCTACCTACGTAACAGGTGACGAACCTCTCGTATCTCACCTGTGCGACTTCTCAACCTCCCTTAGACGTAGAACGAACCTGAGCGACAATTGAACTAGTTTGAGGAAACACTTATTTAGTAATTAGGAGTTGTGCACTTATGACTGACTCGAACCTAAACAACAGCTTTACTATGCCCATAACCAGGAGGGGTAGGTCGCAGATAGTCTTTCCGCCTCCTTGGTATTACGGCGTGACGTACATAGCCGCACACGTAAAGTTCACTGAGGAATCTGCGAACCAGGTACTACCAGAATTTCTCACCACTGACGGGGAGGGCTGGGTATACATCGCTGAGTTCGTCTCGGCGTCGGAGAGCAACTGGGACTACATGTACCAGGACCCCGACTTGGTGCAGTACATGGAAGGTGCCATAGGGTTCAAGGTAAACTTCCAGGACAAGAACTACCTCTACTACCCGTTCATGTGGGTCGATAAAGACTGGGCCTTAGTGAGGGGATGGTTGGACGGCTACCCCAAGAAGATAGCCAAGATTGCCATGACGAGGTTACACCCGCTTCTTCCCAGATATAACAAGCCTGAAGTAGGGCTAAGGCTGGGAGGTTACGTAGTGAGGGGTGGAGCAAACCTGTTCAGACTTCAGGTAGAGCTGGAGGACAGGGCCGACTCGATCCCCACAAAGAACTTCGGACCGTTCATAAACATAAGGAGGTTCCCCAGCAGGGGAGACAACGAGGAGGATCTGTACGAGGTGGTCAGCAGGGTCAGGGACGAGAGCAAGTTCGGGGAAATATGGAAAGGGAAGGCTAACCTGGAGCTGGGAGGTTACGTGAACGATGAAGTGGATCTACTGAAAGTGGATAAAGTCCTGGGTGGATATCACTTCACCCTGTACTTCAGGGTCACCAAGACTCAATTGTTGAGCAGGATAGTACACAATGTGGCTAAATGATATCTTGTAGCACTCTGTAAATTTCTCCCTCTCTTCCCCCAGGAGTTCAGGTGGGACCTCATTTTACGTGAGGTTAACTGAAGGTATTGTGAGGGTCGTCATACCACCTTCCCGATCATGCTCACGATTAATACGACGACTCCACTCAGAATTAGGATCGAAGATCAAACATTTTAGAGTAGCAATTGTGAGATCTTTTCCTTAGGCAGCACCCTGTAATCAAGGTAAAAACTGATAACTGCTGTTTAGAAGTTGATCTTACGCCTACCGCCTACGACGAGACGGAGGTTGGACTCTCCGTAAAAATTTAGTTCCTAAGCAGGTCAAACTCGTCCTACCTCTCTCACATGAAGCTCTCGTTATCCCTCAATGAGGATAAGACACGGGAGGAGTCTCCCAGACTTAGATCTCATCCCTAAAGAGAAGTTTAGGTCACGGGAAGAGGAGTCAACATAAGTTTTTACCTTAGGCGAGTAAAGTCACTCATGTCAGAGGAACCGGCTAGGAAGCTACTGGCCGACGAGGAGTTCATAGGGAAGATCGTGGAGAAGGTCTACGACAAGCTGAGGAACGACGAGCTATTGAGGAGGGCCGACGAGATCCTTAAGACGATCAGAGAGAGCGTGGGGAGGATAGAACGGATCGAGGAGGAGAACAAGAGGATCTGGCAGGAAATACAGAGCACCAAGGAGGAGATCAAGCGGATCAACGAACGGATAGAACGGATCGAGGAGGAGAACAAGAGGATCTGGCAGGAAATACAGAGCACCAAGGAGGAGATCAAGCGGATCAACGAACGGATAGAACGGATCGAGGAGGAGAACACCCGCATATGGAAGGAGATCCAGAGGATGAACGTATCCTTCTCAAGCTTCACCTCCCGGGCCGGTCATTACATCGAGAGGACCATCATGGAGTTGTACAAGGAGGCGTTATCGTTACACGGAATCGATCCGTCAGCAGTTAAACACGCCACCATAGTTGACGAGAAGGGAGTGGTCAGCAAGGGGCGAAAATACGAGGTGGACTTCTATGAGACCGACGACGCCATATACGTCTTTGAGGTGAAGAACTTCGCCGACGAGGGAGCAGTGGAGCAGTTGGAGATCAGGGAGAAGGTTTTCCGGTCGCTCTACCAGAAGCCCGTCAGGCTGTTCCTAATAGCCAACAGTATTGAGAGACAAGTCAAGGAGACGGCCGAGAGCGTGGGGATCACAGTTATAGCAGGCTTAGTAGTGGAGGACTGACGTTGTGAACTACCTGTCAGCTCAAGGCTGAATAGTCTGAGACGAGAGGAACCTCAAATTATCATAAAGATAAAATTAAATTGTCTGAAACTCTCACTTCTTCCTCTGGTCAACGAACACCTGCAGCTTGTAACCTGTCCACACAGTCTTCCCCGGTTCCACCCACTCTATCTCGACCTCGTCAGGGTTCAGTCCTATCCTCCCTGCCAAGATCTCCCTGGCCCTGGAATCGTACTCCCTGTCCACGCTCCTCCTGGTTTCAACCCTTATCTTCAGTTTGTCCATCTCGTTGGCGTAGACCATTATGTTGAACATCCCGGTGGTGTCCGGGATCTCGTTTACGGCGTCCTCCACGTATATGGGCAGCAGCAGCTTACCCCTGACCTTAAACATCCACTCAACCCTTCCAGGGATTGGCTCTACGAACCTGGCGTGGGTTATGCCGTAGGTTGGGTCAGGGTCAGTCACGAACTCGTTCTTGACGTAATCTCCCAGGGAGTACCTTATGAGGGGCATTGTGAAGTGGTTCAGGAGGGTCGCCACTAGTTCTCCCCTCTCCCCCTCTGACGCAGGTTCGTCGGTCTTGGGGTCCACTATGTCGAAAATCTCCATGTCTTCCCAGATCACCAGCTGTCCGTCCAAGTTGGGTACCTCTATCGCCATGTGACCGTCCGTCGTTCCCCACACACTTATGGCCAACCTGGCGTTGGGGTGTACCTGGAAGAGCTTCCTCTTGGTGTTCTCAGCTGCCGCTCCGCCGTGGAGGAGGAGTACCTTGAACGGGGACTCCCAGCCCTCCAGCCTCGCCTCCTCTCCCACCAGCCTGTGGAGCCAAGGCGTAGTAGCCAGCACGTCCACCTTCCATAGCCTGAAGATGAGGTTGTGTCTGTTCTTCCAGGAGAAGTAGGTCTCTCCTCCCCCCGCTATGGCTGTGGCCCCGCACCTCCACATGGCGGTCTCCACCAGGGGAGGTCCCCAGCTGTAGAACCCGCTCATATTTAGGTAATTGGCATAGACTACTGTGGGTTTAACTCCCGCGAAGGTCCAGAGGTATCTGGCCTGAGCCTCCTCGAAGTAGTCCAGCTCCAGTGCCCCCCAACCCTGAAACGTGGGGAGTCCCGTGGAGCCGGAGGTTGCCCCCACGAACCTTATCCTCCTGGCCAGATCTGGGACCATGATGGTCCCGAAGGGAGGGTTGGCCTGTAGGTCCTTCCTCAGCTCGTCCTTCCTGAGGATGGGTATCTTGACCACATCCCTCCAATCCCTCACAGAGCTTGGGTCAAATCCCTTGGACTTCCAGTAATTTCTGTAGAAGGGCACGTTCTCCCAGGCCCACTTCACTATCCTCCTCAACCTGAAGGACTTAACCTGCTCCAGTTCCTCCCTCTTCATTGTCATGGCTTTCTTGTTCCAAAGGGTCTCCGAAGGGTCAGGAGGGTAGGACGACCTTATGAAACCGCTCTCCCTCAGCTCGGAGTGCATCGTGTTATAGTCCTGGAGTGTCATGATTAGAGATTGCTTAAACAATTTAAAAACTTTAAGTCTTCGCGAAGGTACGACCCTCCCTCGCCATCTCCAGGAGTAGGGAATTCGGGGAGTAGGCCTTGAACCCCTTGGAGTTGATCTCCTTCAGGTGTTCGACCACCCTGTCGAGTCCAAGCTCATCGGCCATCTCCATGAGCCCCTTGGGGAAGTTGAAGCCCAGCTTCATGACCACGTCTATCTCCTGGGCGTTGACTATCCTGTTCTGTATCAACTGGGCTCCCTCGTTCACTGCAAGGGAGATGAGCCTGGCTGGATCCACACCCCTCTCCTCCCCGAGGCTAACCTTGACATACTTCCCAGGGGAAGGATAGGAGTAGAAGCCCTTGCCGCTCTTGACACCCAACTCCTTCCTCTCCACCCTCTCTCTGAACATTCTGCAGGGCACGTCCTCAGCTCCCCTCTCAGTTATCACCTTCCAGAGGTCGACTATCACGTCTAACCCCACGTAATCGGCCAACTCGAACATGCCCATTGGGAGCTTCATGACGTTCCTGGCGGTGTAGTCCACTCCCTGAATCGTGGCCTCCCCGCTCTCCACCTCCCTGCAGGACTCCTGCAGGAGCCTGAGGAAGATCCTGTTGCTCACGAACCCTGGAACCTCCACCCTCAACCTGACTGGAACCTTACCCATCCTCTTGGCTAAGTCCACCGTGAATTGGACCACCCCCTCATCTGTGTACTTGCTGGGGATCACCTCCACGAGCTTCATGAGTGGAGGGGGGTTGAAGAAATGCATCCCTATGACCCTCTCCCTCCTCCCCGTGATCTCGGCTATGTCGCTTATGGGGATAGAGCTTGTGTTGGTCGCCAGTATAGTTCCCTTGGGAGTTACCCTGTCCAGTTCCTGGAAGACCTTCCTCTTCAGTTCCAGAACCTCAGGAACAGCCTCCACGGCGAAGTCCACGTCCTTGGCCACGTCGTAGGAGATGGACATTTCGACCCTTGCCATCACCTGCTCCGGGGACTCCCTGATGGCTCCCCTCTCGTGAAGTCTCCTCAGGGACTCGGTCATCCTCTCCCGGGCCCTACTGAGTATATCCCAGGAGACGTCTATTAGCTTGACCTCCATACCAGAGATAGCTGCCACCTCAGCTATCCCGTGTCCCATGGTTCCCGAACCGACTACGGCTATCCTCATACGTTATTCGTACGGGAAGTAGGTAAAAAGAGTGACACTTTTACACTTTAAATATTTTAAACCCTCACGAGAGTAGATATTATGAAAGCTGCAGTCCTTCATGCGTACAAGGAACCTCTCAGGATTGAGGAGGTTGACATTTCTCCTCCCAGGAGGGGCGAGGTGCTCATCAGAGTAAAGGCCACTGGGCTCTGTCACTCCGACGTCAACGTCTTCGAGGGGAAGACCCCTGTGCCTCCTCCCGTGGTGGCAGGGCACGAGATCGCTGGCGTGGTGGAACAGGTGGGGGAGGGAGTTACTAGAGTTAGGCCTGGAGACAGGGTCATCTCTGCGTTCATACATCCCTGTGGAACTTGCAGGAACTGCGTATCAGGGCACGAGAACCTGTGTGAGACCTTCTCTTCCGTCCGGCTCAAGGGCATCATGCCAGATGGGAGCAGTAGGCTGAGCATGGGAGGGAAGGAGATCAGGGCGTTCCTGGGTGGAGGGTTTGCAGAGGAGGCAGTTGTGGGAGAGAACGCACTAACCAAGATACCTGAGGGGATGGAACTGGAGAGATTGGCAGTGTTGGGATGTGCAGGACTCACCGGTTACGGGGCAGTCCTGGCGGGTAAGGTAGAGCCCGGGGAGACTGTGGCGGTCATAGGAGTAGGCGGGGTGGGCCTTTCTACCATACAGGTCTTGAGGAGTGCCGGAGCCGGGAGGATAATAGCTGTGGGGACAAAGAAATGGAAGCTGGAGAGGGCCATGGAACTTGGGGCCACTGACACTGTCAACAGCAAGGAGGAAGACCCGGTGAAGGCCCTGAAGGAGATGACAGGTGGAGGACCAGACGTGGTCGTGGAAGCTGGAGGCAATGAGGAGACTATTCGTATGGCCTTGGACGCGGTCAGGATAGGTGGGAGGGTCGTGCTCGTGGGTTTGCCTCCCTCCAGTGCCATGATACCCCTTAAGGTAGCGTCCATAGTCAGAGGTGGGATAACCGTGGTGGGAAATTACGGGGCCAGACCCAGGGTAGACATGCCTAGACTAATGGAGTTGATCAAGCAGGGGAAATACGATCCATCAGCGTTAGTGACGGGCAGATTTAAGCTAGAAGAAATAAACGAGGCAGTTAAGTTATTGGAAGAGGGAGAGGCCATAAGGAGTCTGATAGTTCCGTGATCCATGGACTGATCAGACTCGGGAGGAGGGAGTGTTCAGCGTTTTTATGTGTACGAGGAAACAGTTCGTCCCTACACTTTCATTTCATCATTTTGCCTTCAATCGTGATCATGTGGGGACTTAACCCTCAACCACGCATTAATTCTAATTATGTGTAGCTCACGGGACTCGTTGAAGCTTGATGGCACGGGTTCACGTCCCAACCCTCACTCCCTTTCTGGCATGGCTCACATCGGCGTGAGAGGTCATCCTCTACCAATAAGAGGTTTACAAAAAGATCTCTATTAACACGGAAAAAGAATTCAGCTAGTCCAAAACCCCGAACTCCCGGGGAGGAATGTTTGAAAATTCAGTCCCGACGAGACCTTACAAGGTTTACCTGAGGGCCAGAAAAGAGAAGTGTTTACCCGTGGCGTAACTTTTCCTTACTTTTAATTACTTCTAATTCCACCACGGGCACCCCTCTTAAGGGATCATACAGGGTCACCCTTAACTCATTGGGGCTAGTCGAGGGAAACTTCAATACCCTCCCATCCACACTTTTATCACTCCCCAAACCTCGTGAGCAGTGCCCGTCATCAGTTAGGGGGATCATCAATAAAAACTACTTCGGTGATACTATATAAACACAACTTGTCAAAACGATATTTAGAAGTGATTAAAAATAACCAGTAGTTACGTAGAAGCGTTACAGTCTCAGAGAGGTGCTACTTTATACCGTGACGGATCAATGGATTCCCCGTCGGAGTGACTATCAGACTTAACCTATACTACGCGTTGATATTTGAGGGAAAGTCTCATGAATACCGCGTGAGGTAGACCAGTCCTGACATGGATTAACTCCCCGGTCAATCACTGAGTATTCCTGAGACTAGGGTTAAATAGAGAAAAAAGTTATTAATTCGTCCTCTTCCTTTACCTCGTGTTTAAGGCCCTCATATACGTCGAGACCAACAGTACTGTGTGTAGGGGACTCTCCGTCAAGGTCCCCATGATTCTCAAGTGCCCCATGGGGAGCAAGGAGAGGGCCATGAAGAAGTACGCTTTCCCTGACGACGACTACGACTTCGCACACAGGTTCGTCTCGACCTGTAAGGCGTATAGGCCCTCCGATTGCGTGGCCGTAGTCAGGGATCCGAGGATAGTCCGATTCATCTGGCTCCTGAGGGACAGGATGGAGGTGTTCAACACACCTATCAGAGTAATAAGGACTGACAGGTTCTGTATGACCAACGACACCATGAAGTACTTCCTATTGAAGAACCTCAGTGAGTACCTGGAGGGAAAGGTTCCGTGACCTTGAAAAGGTTTTCACTTGAAACCCAGCACGTCTGCGAAGTTTGCCAGGTCCAGGAGACCGTGACCTGAGAAACTCAGGAGCACGGTGTAGGTCACGTTCTTCTGCCTTGCCTCGTCCGCGATCTCCTTGAGGATAGGGAGTGCATGGCTGGTCTCCGGTGCCGGTATCCAACCCTCTATCTCGGAGAACATTTTGGCCCATCGGAAGGATTCTTCCTGTGAGTAATCCCTGGCCTCCACTATGCCCTTGGACATGAGCAGGGATAGGGTCGGGGCAACTCCGTGGTACCTGAGGCCTCCAGCGTAGACGGGTGGGGGGACGAAGTCCGAGCCTATGCTGTACATCTTGAGTTTAGGTAGGATCTTCGCAGTGTCAGGGTAATCGTACTTATATTCCCCCTTGGTCATCTTGGGTACCTCCGAGGAACCTGCAGCTATGTACCTCCTCTTCCTCTCACCCTTCCTCAGCTCCTCTCCCAGGAACGGATAGGCCAGGGCTGCGAAGTTGGAGCCTCCTCCCACAACTCCAATCACGAAGTCTGGGTCGTAACCGGTCATCTCCATCTGTTTCTTGGCCTCGAGTCCAGCTATGGTTTTGAACATAATGTCTGAGTTCACTACACTTCCAACCACGTATTTCCCTCCCTTTTCCGCGGCGTACTCGACAGCCTCACTTATGGCTATCCCCAGAGAACCGCTGTGCTGTGGGTTCTCCCTCAGGAGTTTCCTCCCGAACTCCGTGAGGTCTGAGGGTGAGGGATGGACCTCAGCCCCGTACATCTGCATCATGTACCTCCTGTAGGGCTTGGCGAAGTAGCTAGCCCTGACCATGAAGACGTAGGCCTTCAGTCCGAACAGGGCTGATGCTAGGGAGACGGAGGAACCCCACTGTCCCGCCCCGGTCTCGGTGGTCACGAAGTTTACGCCGTCCTTCTTGGCGTAGTACACGTGGGCCAGGGCACTGTTTATCTTGTGCGATCCAGTGTAGGTGTGACTCTCCATCTTCATGAATATCCTGACCCTGTTCCCCAGCTTGTCCTCCAGCCTCCTAGCCCTTATTAGGGGAGTGGGTCTGCCGACCTGCAAATACCTTTCCACGACCTCTTCGGGCACCTTCACATATCGATCATTTGAGAACTCTAACCTCAGAACCTCTGAGGGTAGTACTTTCTTGAGTACCTCGAAGGACTTCCCGGTCTCGTCCAATGGTGGAGGCAAGGGTTCTGGAAGGTCTGGTAGGATGTTGTACCATTCCTTCGGGATCTCGTCCTGGTGAAGGTCGTATCTTAGAACCATGAGGATATGGGGATGGTTTAAGCTAAATAATTTTACACGGCGATTATGGGACTTTCCCTCGGGTACCGCCCTGTAATCTAGGTGAAATCTAATAACTGCTGTCACATCTTAAATTCGAGAGGCGAGTAGTTTAGAGTCAAAGGTTCCACTACCTGCGTTATAACCAAAGGGGTCTTTTAGGGTACAGTTTCCGAGATTGGTAAAATTGAACTTGAGCGACTTGGGTAGGAAAAACTCACACCCTTTGGGTCTCCTCCACCAACCTGGTTCCAAGCGTCTCAGGACCTAGGTACTGTCCTATCCCCACCAGGATGGCCCCTATCATGAGCAACACAGCTGTGGAGAACCACACGTTGTTGGGAGTGTCCAACCCTTTGAAGAGATAGTTGTGCATCAGTGGAACGTATATGCTGAACCATCCACCCAGGAATATTCCCGAGGAGTAACCGAAACCTACACCGCTAGCCCTCATGGAAGCCTTAAACCTCTCGGAGAGGTATATGGGTATTATTCCCCAAGGTCCTTGGGTTATGACTCCTATCATCATGGACGCCAGGGACGCTAGGAGAACGTTCCCTTGAGACGCTGAGGTTATGAGGAGGTAATATACAGGTGCCGACAGCAACAAGGTCAGGACTGCCCAGATTAGGGTCAACCTCCTCCTCCCCACGTACTGGGAGAGGGCCCCGAAGAATAATGCCCCTGCGAACGCGGCGTAAGTGCCGTAGGAGTACACGGTCTCGGCGATGCCTAGGCTGAAAGTCGAGGGTTGGTGTTCCAATATCGCAGGAACGAAGGCGAAGAGAGAGTATGCAAAGAAGAACATGCCCGTCATGTACAACATGACCTGGAAGAAGTCCCTCCTGTAGGGCTTCCTGAAGAGGTCCACCAGTGGGGTTCTCCTCACTAGGTTCTTCTTCTTTACGTCCTCGAAGACTGGAGTCTCCTTCATGGCAAGCCTAACTGCAAGGGCCACAACTGCCGGAGCTAGCGCTGTCAGGAAGATATACCTCCAGGCATAATCCTCCACTCCCTTAAGTCCATAAATCCCTATGAACGTGGCCTCCACCACTGCAGCCAAAGCTGCACCGAAGGAGAAACCTCCCTGCACTAGACCGCTTATTAAACCCCTCCACTTGTACGGAGTCCACTCCATGGCGAAGGGATGGCCTGCTGAGTACTCTCCTCCAGCGAACACTCCCACCAGGATCCTGACCAGCACAAACAGGATGAAGGCCAAGATGCCCACCTGAGTGTAAGTAGGGAGTGCTGAGGTTAGAGCACTGGCCAAGCCTAGACCTATGACAGTTATGATCAGGTCGGCCCTCCTTCCTATCTTATCTCCGAGGTTGCCAAAAATGGCTGAGCCCAGAGGCCTGAATATGATAGTTAAGGAGTAGGACAGTATTATGTTGAACGTAGAGAGGAGGGGAGATTCGGGAGGTAGTAGCACCTTAGCCAGCACTGGAGCTATACTCAATATCATGGTTAGGTCGTAGGAGTCCAGGAGGAACCCCACGAACTGTGACGTCACGGCCTTGGCCGTGTCGGAGCTGAAGGATTGAGGCTCCATAGTCTATCATGATGAAAGAATTTTAAAAAGTTAGCTTAAGACGGTTAATAAATAATTTTTGAAACTGTCTTGAGAAAGTGTGAGAAGCGTTGTATTTATGGGGTCATGGGAGCACTCTCCGTGTCATCCCGTGGTGAGATGCAGGGGGTGGTAGTCTAGTTTAGCTCACTAGAGCCCCTTAACGTGTCCCTCTAGTGTCGAGCTTTGTGTAACACTAGATTTAATGTATTTGGATGTTCATAAGAAATAGTATACATTTATATTATCAATTTCTAGTAATGTTTATAGCTTTGTAACCGTATTTATCATGATAAATCATGGGAGAGAGTCTCAAGTCCAATCCCGATTGGTATCTAGCCAGAGTAGATAGACTACCCACCTGGGGTCTGTCCTACGCCATCATATGGGCCTTGGGCTTCAGTTTCTTCATAACACTCTATGACGTCATAAACGTCGGGTTCGCCCTTCCCTACATTCCCTTTGTCGTGTCTGCATCTCAGGCCTCACTGATAGCCTCGCTGGGGCTCTTCGGCTACGTCGTAGGAGCTCCCATATTCTCCTACATGGCTGACGTCATAGGAAGGAGACCTACCCTGGTGTTCACAGCTCTCCTCACTGCCATAGGAAGTTTCGGAGATGCCTTCTCCGTGAATTACCCCATGCTAGCCATCTTCAGGTTTTTGACAGGAATGGCCATTGGGGCGGATCTCGTCCTGGTAATGACTTACATGGCGGAGACGGCCCCGGCCAGCAAGAGGGGGAGGTACACCAACTTAGCCTTCATTGGAGGATGGGCTGGAATAGGAATAGGCCCCTTCATTGCGGCTTTGATTGTGACCTCCAACACAGTGATTGGGTGGAGGATCGTGTTTGCAGTGGGTGGAATTTTAGCTGTACTCGCTCTTGCCATAAGGTACTACGCGCCAGAGACAGTGAGGTTCCTGGTCTCCAAGAGCAAGTTCGACGATGCCGAGAGACTGGTAGGGAGAATGGAGGAGGTATCCCTGAGGAGGTCTGGACTGGCGAGCCTACCTGAGCCTGACATGAGGAGCTACAGGATACCAAAGCAGAATCCCTTCAAGATACTGGTTAAACCTAAATATCTAAAGAGGCTGTTGGCACTATTTTTTCTGCTCTTCTTCGTATACTTCATGGATTATCCGTTCCTCGTCATTCCAGAGACGTGGGCCAAGGACGTATTAGGTTACAGCGGTAGCATGCTATCGCAGGTGGTGTTCCTGTTCGGCGTGGCAGGGGTCGGTGCGTTTCTGGGATCCATTTTGCTGAGACCCTTCATAGATAGATACGACAGGAGGAAGATGACGATCGTCTCAGTCGTGGTATACACCTTGGGGACGGGGATAATGGGATACGGAGGGGCCGTTAAGTCCCTGGCCCTGTTCTTCGTGGGGGCTTTCCTAGCCGAGCTCATAGGTGTGGGTTGGTATCAGTTGTACTACCAGATGTGTACGGACAACTTTCCCACCGCAGCTCGCGCCACAGGTTACGCCATTGCAGATGGAGTAGGGCATTTAGGTGGTGCAATAGGCCTCTTGGTAATATTTCCCATAATCTACGCCCTGGGAAACGTGGGAGGATGGGTGATCCCGTGGATCCCTGCTATCGCCATGACGCTGGTTGTCCTGGCCCTGACTCCCAACACCGTTGGTAAGAGGCTAGAGGAGATAAACGAGGCTACTGACGCAGTTCAATGAGACGGACGCAAGTGGGGAATTTCCCTTCTTCTTTTCCTTATCCTAGCTATCTGGTCGATTTTTCTGCTAAGTTGTTTACTTTCCAGCAGTTATTAGATTTCGCCCCGATTTTAGGGATCATTTGAGCCCAATCCTTTTTTATGTTAAAAATGTTTTATGTTAGATTATTACTTTTTTAAAAACACGAGCCCTCACACCATGTGAGCTCTACCCAGGAGGAAGTGACGACTGGGGAGCCCATGCCGTTAGGTTCTAGGAACCCGTGACCTGCTCACCGTAAGTCTTGGTAGGTGATTGAGGGCTAAGTTCCCGCACTCGATCACGATTAAACGCAAAATGAGTGTAATCAACGTGTAGGGAAAACGGTAAAGTCTCATGACTGCTGTTCCTGGGGCTGTCCACACTATGGACACTCACTCATACTGATGTCTCACTAGCGTAAACTGAGAGTAGTGACAGGGCCTGAGCCGACCTTAGGACCGGAGACTCATCTACGACATGCTCGATCCTTCGTTCAGGGTTGCCGCACCCTAAGTTACAGCAGTTATTAGATTTTGCCTTGACTTCAAGGCGACACCTAACGAGAAATCCCATAACTGCTGTAAGTTAGTTTATTAAATTATCACGACAAATTCAATCCCATGTTCAGGGTCTTGGAGTTGGGGAGCAACATATCCGCTCCCCTGGCTGGTACCATACTGGGTGACCTGGGATACGACGTGATCAAGGTGGAACCCCCAAAGGGCGACGATCGAAGGGCGATCCCTCCATTCAAGGAGGGGGCCAGCGTCTATTTCTCCAGCGTCAACAGGAACAAGAGGAGCGTTGTCGTAGATCTAAGGAGAAGTGAGGGATTAGAGGTGTTTAGGAAAATAGCGTCTACCTCCGACGTGGTCTTGACCAACTACAGGCCCAGGGCACTCAAGAAGTTGCACATCGATTACGACAGCGTGCTTGAGGTCAACCCTCGCATCGTGTACTGTTCCATAACGGGCTACGGGGGCACTGATGAGCCAGCCTACGACGCCACGATCCTGGCCGAGAGCGGGCTCATGGACTTAACTGGAGAGCCCGACAGGCCTCCGGTCAAGTTCGCCACGTCCATCTCCGACGTGACCACAGCATTAACTGCCACAGTCCTCGTTCTCCACTCGCTACTGACCGGCAGGAGACCGGTCTTCCTCGACGTGTCCATGATCCACACCCAACTCTACTTGATCCTGGAGGACGCCTACGCCTTGCTCAACGTGGGCCTAGAGCCAAGGAGGACTGGGTCGTCGCACAGGTTCCTGGTACCTTACCAGGCCTTCCAGGCGGCTGATGGCTACGTTTACGTATCCGTGTTCAATGACGAACAGTACACCAGGCTTTGCGAAGCCCTGGGCAGGGAGGACTTGAAGGTCTACAAGACCCAGGAGGAGAGGCTGAGGAACAGGGACAAGATAGTGGGGGACCTCCAGGAAGTCTTCAGGAGGAACAACAGGGACTATTGGGTATCTCTGCTGAAGGCCTACGATGTCCCCTGTGCCCCCGTGAGGAAGTTGAGGGAGGCCCTCGAGATTTACGGGAAGAGTATGGTGAGGGAAGTCAGGGGGATCAAGTACCTGTCGTTCCCCTCCAACGTGTCCAGGGGAGTCGAGTTACCCTCCCCCAGGTTAGGTGAACACACCGTGGATGTACTCAAGGAGCTAGGCTACACACAGGAGGAGATAGGGACCCTGATTAAGGAAGGGGTGGTCATGGATGAGGGCCTTAAATAAGCTGGACGAGGAGGGTCAACTCCTCCTAGGGGTAGTCAGGGAACTCATGGGAAAATACGGTGAGAGCTACTGGAACAAGATGGATGAATCGCAGTCCTTTCCTGAGGACTTCGTGAAGGAATTTATGAAATTGGGGCTAGGGGCCATACTGATCCCCAAGGAGTGGGGAGGGGGAGGGAAGGGAGTCAGGGAGGCCTCCCTCATCCTAAGGGAGATAAACCTGTTGGGAGGAAACTCCTACTTCGTGCACGGCCACTACTACCTTACCGCCATGCTCGTGAGATGCGCAGGGAAGGAGATGAGGGATTGGCTCTTCCCGGAAGTAGTGCAGGGAAAGAGGGTCATGACTCTGGCCCTTACGGAACCAGAGGCCGGATCAGACAGCACCAGGATAAGTACCTTAGCCGAGAGGCAGGGGGACAGGTTCGTAGTGTCTGGGAGGAAGGTCTTCATCTCGAGGATCAGCCATACCGACTACTTCGTGTTGGTGGCCAGGACCAAGAGGGTTGATGAGGTGAGAAAGAAGACCGAGGGAGTGACCCTGTTCCTCGTTGACGCCAACGTGAGGGGTTTACAGATGAGGAAGATAAGGACCATGTCCAACACCGACGCATACGAGCTCGCACTTGACAAGGTGGAGGTACCAGAGGACAGGGTGATAGGCGAGGTGGACAGGGGTTTCCCCTGTCTCCTCAAGACCTTAAACGCTGAGAGGGTGATGATAGCAGCGGAACTGTTAGGGAACGTGAGGTGGTTCCTGGAGAAGTCCGTTGATTACGCCAAGAGGAGAGTCGTCTTCGGCAGACCGATAGGAGCCAATCAAGGTGTGCAGTTCCCCCTGGCTGAGGTCTACGCCAGATTACTGGCACTGGAGGAGCTCCTGGACGCCTCCGTGGAGGCTGTGGAAGGAGAGGAGGAGAGGAGGGCCGGAGAGATGGCTAACGCTCTCAAGTACCTCTCAGCGGAACTGGCGTGGGACGCCGCCAACGTGGCCATGGACGTCCACGGGGGTTACGGCTACGCTTCAGACTTAGGGATAGAGAGGAAACTCAGAGAGACCAGGCTCTACAAGGTCGCACCGGTCTCCCAGAACCTGGCCCTCTCTTACATCGCCACGGCCGTGTTGGGATTGCCGAGATCCTACTAGTACTCTATGTCAATTACGGGCGAAGTGGCTGTAACTCGACTCCGCGGTCAACCGGTAACTGGTAAGTGAGTTTGAGTATAACTCTACTCAGATAGGATTTATTGGAAAATCCCTTGATGGGAGGTCATGAAAGCTTTTTAGACAGCAATTATTGGAATCTTAGGGAGGTAATACGAAAAAGCCGGTATTAGCGAGAAGTTTTTCGACGT
Source organism: Metallosphaera yellowstonensis MK1 (assembly GCF_000243315.1). Classification (GTDB taxonomy): domain Archaea; phylum Thermoproteota; class Thermoprotei_A; order Sulfolobales; family Sulfolobaceae; genus Metallosphaera; species Metallosphaera yellowstonensis. Next base: position 681,149 of record NZ_JH597761.1, read on the forward strand.
CGTCCCGCTGAAAAGGTGCGGAAAGGGACAGATCGAGTTGGCTAGGGAGAGGCAGTCAGGGAGATCAACAGGCTGGGCGTGGTCAGGGGGAAGGGGAGGAGCAGGAAGGTTAATTGGCCTGATCCTCATGGTCCTGATCAACGGGAGGGCCAGAGTCGTCAGGGAGCTGGTAGGGGAGCTTAACCTGGGGAGCGTGGAGGTGTTCCTCAGGCTCTCGGGCGCCGTTTAGGCTGACCACCTGGGCTGATGAAAATCTTTAAGTTACGTTAAAGTCCCATAACTGCTGGTAGTAAGACTCTGGGAATTTCTCCAAGATCAAGGCTTAACCAACACCTTTCCTATCTTCCTCTTGTCCTTAAGTAGTTCATATCCCCTCTCTATATCTTCGAGAGTGACAGTCCCCGCTACAACTGGAGTTATCTTACCTTCAGCGGTGAGCCTCAGGGCACCCTCTGCGTCCTTCTTGGTGGAGGAGGCGTGACCTATGAGCACTAAGTCCTTCAATATCATGTAACCTAACCTCAACTGGGTGAGCTGAGAGGGATCAACGTTTCCTATCTGAACCACCCTACCCCCCAACCATAGGCTCCTCAGACTTTCCTCGAAGGTGGGAGTACCCACAGTGTCGACGACCACGTTTATCTCCTCCCTCTTGGCTTCCTCTGAGAACTTGGTACCCACTATGACCCTGTCGGCGTACCTCTTCACTGCCTCAGCCTTCTCTTCGGAACTCGTCACACCTATGACCCTCGCCCCCATGGCCCTAGCGACCTGAAGGGCATGTATACCCACTCCCCCGCTGGCACCGGTGACCAGCACGGTCTCCCCCTCCCTGAGGTTGGCCCTCCTCAGGCCTCTGTACACCATTCCTGTGACGCAGGGAACCATGACTGCCCCTTCGTCACTGGCGCCCGAGGATACCTTGACTAGGCTCTGGGCCTTTACCACAGCATACTCGGCGAAGAATCCGTCCAGTTCTTCCGAGTAACCTTGTCTTGAGCGGCAGTATGCCTCCTCCCCCATCCTGCAATACTTACACGTGCCGTCCGGTGCGTAGAGGAGGGAGATGACCCTTTCCCCAGGAGAGAAGTTGACCCCCTCCCCCACCTCCTGTATGACCCCCACAACTTCATGTCCCAACACTACAGGGTACTTCATCCTTGGGTAGTAACCCTGGAGCTGAAGTAAGTCCCTGTAGCACAGGGCCGCTCTGGTCACCTTAATCAATACCTCTCCCTTCCCAGGCTTTGGGTCAGGGACCTCCTGTACCTTGAGCCCCTGACCTTTCCCCGGAACTACTGCAGCCTTCATGTGTTCAAAATAGCTCAAATTACTTAAAAGTCAAGTAGTTCCAGAGCAGGTATGGAAGTGAAGACGAATGAGGGGATAGGTCTGGGGAGACCAGAGAGTTTACGTATTTCCCTAATATTACCTGACTTTAATAGCTCCCAAGGCCACCTCTCTCAAGGGATACCGCGTGAGTTACAGTATTAAGCTAAAACTTAAGCGTGAGAGTCACCATATGCTCAAGTCTGAGGTTATTAACCCGAGTACCCTGGCCACGTCCCTCAGGGATATGACGCCGACCACCTTTCCCCCTTCGGTCACGACCAAGTGCCTTATCTTCCTCCCTGCCATGAGCATGGCCGCCTCGCTCACCTCAGTAGTTGACTCGGCAGTCACCAGGTTGGTGCTCATTATGTTCTCAACTTCACTGTCGAGAGACACATCCGAGGCTATGGCGTAGACTATGTCCCTCTCCGTGACCAGCCCTTTAGGCTCTCCTCCCTCCACTACTAGGAGTGAACCCACTCCCTCCCTCTTCATTATCCTGGCTGCGTCCCTTATGGATATCTCAGGCTCGACGGTCACGGGATCCCTCATTATGAGCTCTTTTAGAATCATTGAATGATAATTGACATGGGGGAATAAAAGCGTGTGAGGTTGACCCAGGTGTTCAGAAGAAGGATTCTTAGTTCATATCGGTTTCAGTGTGATTTGATCCAGAGGTCAGGCCGGTCACTCGAGAGAGTTACGCCACGGGTAAACACTGAACCGGAGGGAAGTCATGTACTGACCTCCTTCACCATGTCCAAGTCCTTTGTCTCCTTCAGGGGTATCACAGATACCAGGGACAGAAGACCCCACATACTCAGAAATGCTGCCACTAACCAAGACTCGCTCAGATAACGCGACGGGTTACCGAGTAGGGCAATGAGCAGGATGGGCATGAAACCTCCCTCTAAGGCAGCAGCTAATTGTAGGCCGTAGCTGGCCCCAGAGTACCTGAACTTGACAGGAAACACCTCAGGATAGAAAGCTGCCATGGATGCATAGGGAGCGTAGGCTGCGAAACCTATCAGGAACTGTGCCAACACCATCTCGCCCACAGCTCCTGAAACGAACATAAAGACGTAAGGTATGGAGAACGCCGCTATGAGTACGTTTCCCAACACTATGGAAGTCCTCCTGCCTATCCTATCAGCCAGGATGGCGAAGAGGGGAATAGAGATTATGCCACCTAATGAGTAGATGTATATCAACAGAGACCTAAAGGGAATCTGGGCTCCCAGGACGTTGATGAAAGATGGTATATGAGAGGCTTTCTGGATCTGCGGAAGGAAGAGACTGGGCATCACGGTGGCGGGTATGTAGACCCCTATGAATACCCCTCCCACGGCCAACATGAGGAGCACTATCTCCCTCCACGAGTTGCGGAAGACCTCAAGGGAGGGCATTCTCGCCACTTCTCCCCTACTCTTTATGACGTTGAACGGTATACTCTCCGTGGCTAGGTACCTCAGGAGAGCTCCCAACAACGCAGCAACCCCTCCCACTAGGAATCCCACCCTCCATCCCACAGTGGAGAAATCTGAGGAGAACGCCAGGAGCACTGTGGCTGCACCTATAAATCCCAAGGGTGAGGCTATCTGAATCACACTGGTCATGAGAGCCCTCCTCTTTCCTAGATGCTCGCTCACCCAAGTTGAGACCCCTCCCCACTCCCCTCCTACACCCAGACCCTGCACGAACCTAGAGGCGAATATCAGGATGGGTGCCAGTAAGCCCAACTGAGAGTAGCCTGGGAGTAAACCTACCACTATCATGGCTAACCCCACTATAATCAGGTCGAAGCTCAGGGCGTGCCTCCTGCCCAACCTGTCTCCTAAGTGTCCGAACACCGTGGCACCCAGAGGCCTGGCGAAGAAGGCCACGGCATATGAAGACACTGAGGCTAGGAGAGACACGAGATATTCCTTGGACGGAAAGAAGATTGAGGGAAAGGCCAGAAGTGCGGCGTAAATAAAGAGGTAATAATCGTACCACTCTATGGCCGTTCCTATCAAACCTAGGGCGATGACGCGTCTCATTGAAAGAGATTGCATCCTCCAATATTTAAGCGGTGGTTATGATTCCGCGAACGTATAGCTTATATCCAGGAAAAAGGTTCTAAATATTTCAATCAGTTACTTGACGACCTCAGTTCGTCAGTCGTACACGCCCCTCTTCCTCAGTAACGCTACTCCACTCTTGTAACCCCAGAAGTAGAACCCTAGGGTCACCAGGATGAACACCATGTTATCCAGCGGAAACGGCAGATATCCCTGTCCCCCGAAGTAAGAGCTGCTGCTGTAGGATATGGCCAGCACAGCTACCATGTAGAGAGGTAACCAAATTCCGTACTTTATCTCATCCTTGCTGACTCCCTTGTATCTGTGGTAGAAGGCAAGGAAGACCATACCTATAAGGGCCGTGGTAACTAGGACAGAGGTTTCCTGCCAGCCTGACCAGAATATCATGAGTGCAGAGACCACAAAGGCCAGGGGAGCGGTGACTGTGAAGGCGGGTAGCTTATAGGGTCTCCTCACGTCAGGCGATATCTTCCTGAGCACAGCCAGGCTCACTGCCCCTGGAGCATAGGATAACAAGAGGCCGTCCACGACAAGGCTGAATATGGAGGAGAAGGATGGGAATAACGCCAGGAAAAGTAACGAGATAATCAGAGAGAGGGTAGTGGCAGCTATGGGTATGCCCTTGCTACTCATCCTGTTGAGGAACCTCGGGAACGCGTAGTCGTAATTGGAGAGAGCGTAGGCTACCCTCGACGCCCCACCGAAGTAGATGACCCCATCCTTAAACGACGCTATTATGGCTAGGATCATGGCCACTACCGCTATAAGTGTAAGGCCTAACGCCTCCGAGGCAGAGACGTAAGGATAGGCAAGATTACTCAACCCGGCCCAGTTCCCGGGGGTTATCCCCAGATAGGACCAGTCCACAGTTCCCGCGAAAACTAAGCTCTCCAGGACGTAGACGACAAAGACGATGATCAGGGTCATTAATATGGCCCTGGGCAGGGACTTTCCAGGATCCTTGAGCTCCTCAGCGTAATCGACCGGTTGCCTGAACCCTCCGTAACCATATATGGTGGCGGAGGTCGCCAGGAAAACTCCCGTGATACCCAACGGCATAAATCCTCCGAACTTAGGATCGTTCAGGTAAGAGGGGTTGAAGTGAAGTCCTAAGCCCACTATCATGATTGCCAATAGCAGGAGGGTCAACACGGTTAGGCCGTTGTTGATCTCTGCTAACCTTTTGATCCTCATGATATTTATAACGTAGATCAGAAGTATCCCCACCGCCGCAACCCCTATACCTAAGGGAGTGAGGTTTCCGTTAGAGTAGAGAGAAGGGAAGAAGTAACTCAGGTACTCCACCAGGGCTATGATTATGGACGCTGAGGCCAAGGTGTAACCTATGTAGGCCCCCCACCCGTTCAATACCCCCACTAGGGGACCGTTCCCCTTATAGGCGTAGTACCCGACACCACCGGCCTTAGGCCACGTAGATCCCAACTCCGCATAAACGAAGGCCACTGGGAGGATCAGAAAGAACGCTATTAACCAGGATAATATTCCAGCCGGCCCTCCGTCAGCCAGAACTGAGACCGGCGTGAAGGCCACAGCCGGCCCCAATATGGCGCCTACCGCTAAAAAGACCACTGACCAGAATCCTATCTCCTTCCTGAAACCGCCCTTCCTCGCCTCGGCTGTTCCCTCTCCTTCTCTCATAGCCTCCCACCCATTTCCTCATTTAAGAACTGATAGAATATGAACCTGGAAGGGGAGGTATATGTAATTCTTGGTTTACTTATATTCTTTACTATTATCATAATCTTCTCGTTATTTCCGTTAACATTTCCATTTATATTCTTATCTACCGTAAGGTGATGTTATGATTAACCTCCCCCACGGAACACATCTAAACTGTTTTCACCTGGAAGGGATTCACCATCACCCCGTTTTCCTCAAATTTTCATCAGTATACATGAACGTGTGCGGTTCTTTGGGTGTAATCCCGAGGATAAACTACAGATCACTACAGCAGTTATGGGAATCTTAGGGAGGTAATACCAAGAACTCGGTATTAGCGAGAAGTTTTTAATTTTCGACGTCGTCCCGCTGAAAAGATGTAGATGACGAACAGAAAGGGACAGGTCGAACTGGCTAAGGAGGATCTGATCAAGGCGGTCAACCAGGTCCTGGGCATAGTGAGGAGGAACGGGAGGAGCAGGAAGGTCGGGTTGGCACTCGTCTTGATGGTCCTGCTAGGTGGGAGGTCCAGCGTGAGGAACGCGGCCGAGACGTTCGGGTTGGACTACGCGAACCTGCTG
>NZ_JH597761.1:686922-709491 GCF_000243315.1 Metallosphaera yellowstonensis MK1
ATTTTAATTATCAGGGTTACAGTTAATTAACTCCTCGTCGTAGAGATCCTGATGCCTGTAGGTGGGTCACATGAGCTATAGGGAATTTCCGAGGATGATGATAATCAGGGGACTATTGCAAGTTATAATCATTTACATCCTTTGCAAACATGGTGACATGTACGGATACCAACTGAAAAGGAAGGTGGACGAACTACACAGGAGGAACGTCCCTCAGGGCCTCATATACACGACCCTGAAAAGGATGGTGAAGAACGGACTACTTAACTCCTACCTTAGGGAGGGCAGGACATACTATACCCCTACCGACGGTGGAAGGCAATTCCTGAGCAGCAGTTATGGGAATCTTAGGGAGGTAATACCAAGAACTCGGTATTAGCGAGAAGTTTTTAATTTTCGACGTCGTCCCGCTGAAAAGATGAAGATGGCAAACCGGAAGGGACAGGTCGAACTGGCTAAGGAGGATCTGATCAAGGCGGTCAACCAGGTCCTGGGCATAGTGAGGAGGAACGGGAGGAGCAGGAAGGTCGGGTTGGCACTCGTCTTGATCGTCCTGCTAGGTGGGAGGGCCAGCGTGAGGAATGCTGCTGAGACGTTCGGGTTGGACTACGCGAATCTGCTGGAGGCGTTGGGGGAACTCGAAGACGCGTGGAGGGACTACCTGGAGGTCCTGTCGGGGCTGGTGAAGGGTGAGGTGGCCGTAATCATAGACGACACCGTGGACCACAAGGAGTACTCCAGGGGGAGGGACGTGAGCCCCCACGGGAACTACTGGATCTACTGTCACGCCCACGGGAGGTTCGAGAGGGGCGTGCAGCTCCTCACGGTCGCCATAGTGGACCTCTCCACGGGCAGGACGTTCATGGTGGGAGCCTTCCCCTACGCCGTGAGGAAGATGTTGGACTTGGGGATGGTCACCGAGTTCAAGACCAAGATCGAGATGGCCAGGGAGATGTTGGACGTGCTCAAGGGGTACTTCCGCGTGTCCAGGGTCGTCTTCGACTCGTGGTACTGGTCAGAGAAGCTGGTGAAGGAGAACGTGGTGTCTGAGCTCAAGTCCAACCGGAGGCTCCTCAGGGTCGAGTCGGTCCAGGGGACCCTCGAGGAGGTGGAGGGACACCTCCGAGTGGGGGACCTACCCCCCGGAGTCTACTACGCCGACCTGACCCTGGGAGCCCAAGCGATTACAGTAAAGTTGCTAGTCCGGGAATATAAACGTGACTCCGGGACACACGTGAAGTACCTCTACACGACCGACCTCTCGTTCAGCGAGGAGGAGATCGAGGAGGCCTGGAGGATGAGGTGGGAGATCGAGAAGCTCCACAGGGACGTCAAGGCCCTGGGACTGGAGGACTCCTCGTTCTGGAGGAGGGAGAGGCTCCAGGGCTACCTCGCGATCTTCACCATCATGACCAACGTCGTCAGGGAGCTGGTGGGGGCTCTTAACCTGAGGAGCGTGGAGGCGTTCCTCAGGTTCGTTGAACGTCATTTAGGCGGACCACCTGGGCTGATGAAAATCTTTAAGTTACGTTAAAGTCCCATAACTGCTGTCACTATTATAACTATTATTCCTAAAAAGGATAATAGACAAACAGAAATATTTTTAACTGAATTTTCTATATCTTTTATCGCGGCTTGAATAGAATGGAAGTTAAGGTTTCAGTTTAAGAAGGGCTGAATCCTTTCTCACGTTAATAGAAATCTTTTTATATCTGTTTATAACAAATTTTTGTTGATAAATAATGATCTCTCACACCGATGTGGGCTATGCCCAAAAGGGTGGGAGTGATTGCAGAGATGTGAGCCCCGTGCCGTTGGGCTCGAAGGAGTCCCATGACCCACCTACCTTAAGTGGGTGGTTGAGGGCTAAGTCTCTACACTCGATCATGAATGAACATAAAATGATTGAAATGAGAGTGTAGGGACAAACGGTAGGTAATGTGATAATAGCAATAGGGTTGCATTTTTGTAATCTTATTGGAAAGGATTTTTGGAAACTAGTTTTTACGTCCCCATGTAGAGTTACATTTTTGTAATCCTACTTAGCTAAATTATCAGCGGTCAAACTGAGGGAATCTGTGGCCTCAGGTTGGGAGTGAACCAGCACATTTAAATGATGGAAGACTCATCCTTGCTTATGAATATTCGGGATCTCCTAACGGATCTTCCCAGGAAAGTTGAGAACCCGGACCTAGATAAGATTCTAGCTTACACTGTGAGGAGAGACATTATAAGCCTGGCCGGAGGGCTTCCTGACCCAGCAGTATTCCCACATGAACAGCTTAGGGAGATAGCGGAGACTGTCCTTCGGGAGGATTACGCAGGTGCCCTCCAGTACTCTCCAGCCTCTGGGATACCCGAGTTCAAGAGGGAGCTGATATCCTTCATGTCCAGGAACTTGGGAATTAACGGAGTAAAAGACGAGGAGATAATGGTCTCCTCTGGATCCCAGGAGGCTCTCTTCGTCCTTGCCATGTCCACCTTGAGGACGGGCGACGCGGTCTTCACGGAGAATCCCACCTACTACGTGGCCGTGAGCCTGTTCAAGGCCTTCGACGCGAAACTTGTGGGCTCACCTATAGTGAAGGGACAACTTGACGTGGATAGCTTGGAAAAGAAAGTGAAGGCAGTGCCCCCAGAGAGGAGGAAGCTGGTGTACGTGATGCCCAATGCCCAGAACCCCACAGGGGCCTCCATGTCTGAGGAGACCAAGAGATATTTACTAGAGGTGGCGGAGAGGTACGATATGACTGTGGTGGAAGATGACCCATATAGCCTGATAAATTATGAGGGTAAGACCCCTAGACCCCTGAAGGCCATGGATAAATCAGGTAGAGTCATCTACATGTCCACCATGAGTAAGGTTCTTGCCCCAGGACTCAGGTTGGGATGGATGGTGGGAGACGAGGGTCTGATCAGGGAGTTGGTGAAGGTCAAACAGGTGATTGACCTGAACACTAACACCCTCTCCCAGTACGTGGCCGCGAGGGCACTCAAGACCAAGGTGATAGAGGGAAACATAGAGAAGGTGAAGAGGATATACACCTCCAAGAGGAACGTCATGGTAGACGAACTCAATGATTCCTTTAAGGATAGGGCTGAGTTCGTCAAGCCGGAGAGCGGCATGTTCGTGTTCTCTTTCTTCAAGGGGGTAAACACCAGGGCACTGTTGGAGAGGGCAGTGGAGAAAGGGGTGCTATATCTTCCAGGTGATGCCCTGTACGTGGCAGACGTCAGATACGACGCTGCTAGACTCAACTTCACTCTTCCTCCGGAGGATAAGATCAGGGAAGGTGTAAGGAGAATGAAAGAGGCATTCTACGGTTAAGTTCTCGATGGGTCTCAGAGTTATCTGAGAGTGGACTCGAGAAGGGGAGAGACTACCTAGGCGACCCTTGACTGAGAACGAACTCCTACCACCTGTAGCCCTACCAGAAACTAAGTGTTCCTTAGGTAGGAATCCTTACCTTCTAGCCAGTCTTTCCTCACTGGACTGAAGATGTCTACTTCAACGGTATCGTCTATAGCCTTGGCCGAGTGAGGAACGTTTGAGGGTATAAGGATGAACCGATTCTCGCCTACAATCACGGTTTTCCCCTGAATACGGAACTCCAACGCGCCCTTGAAAACCCAAGTTATCTGCTCGTTCTCGTGGTGATGCTCAGGAACCACTGTGCCCTTCCTTATGAAAAGTCTCGCCATCATGACCTTATCCATGTATACGAGTCTCCTGGAGATGTTCTCTGACAGCTTCTCCTCAGGTACCTTTTCCCAGTCAACCACGGTTAACGGAGCTATCATAGAAGAGATAATACACTCCCTCTTATATATTTCCACAATCTCCTGTATTGCCCCGGATCAGGAGCCATGAGGGACGGGGTTTGTTGGATCTAAACCCTGATTTATCGTGCCACACTTGAGGTAAAACAGTTACAGTGTTTATTAGATTTCGCCTCGATTACAGGGCGATATTTAAGGGAAAGTCCTATAACTGCTGCAGTCATTGGGTCTGGCCTTGATCATGGAACGATGTTTGAAGGAAGGTTCCCCATAACTACTGTGAGGCGAAGTTCTGCAACAGCTATGTGGATGTTGGGGAATGTTCCGTGGTAGGTTCCGTCCAGGAGGGATGACGGGAACGTGAGGCACTCAGACTCTAACTTCCCGGTGTTAAATTCGCCTTGACTCCAAGGTTCAGTGAAGTTTCACGATTTCGTCCGGTAACACGTTTAAACCGAACCTGAGAGCAGGGAGATGATGCCCTGGAGGTTGATGAAGGCTACACGAGGCTCCTAAACTTCAATCAGTCAAATATGTCCTTCAAAAGAGTGCTCAATGCCTCATCCGCATCTCCTGTGGTCTCCAGATACACCATCTGCTCATACCTCACCCCGAACCCTCCCTCTAAGTTCACCGACCTATAACCGTAACACCTCTCGCAATAGCCCCTGACCACCTTCTTAAGGCCCAGGTCGCTTACACTGTAAATCACGTACTCGTTCCTCCTTACCTCCCTCTCCTCAGTGGTCCTGTAAAGCCTCTCCAGGAGTTCTCCTAGGGCCTCCCTCACTAACGATTCCCCCTCTATCCCTTCCTCCCTGAGGAGGGAAGGAATCTCCCACTCCCTATCTGCCCTCTCCAACACCTTTCCTACCCTCTCCCTAAGCCCCTCCTCGCTCAGCTCCTTCCTGCACTCCCTCCAAGTCCTCTCCACGAATTCCCTGTCCCCCACCCACGACAAGATGTATGCCTTCCTTAGTTGATCTAGGCAATTCAAGGCTTCACCACCCCGACCATCATCCTCCAACCACGCTCTCTCACCAAGTACATCAGCATGGCGTAAGCGTCAGGATACCTGACCTTCTCCACCTGAATTAGGTCTCTCCTCAAGTTTCTAATGATCCAAGAAGGGGACCACCTCATGGTCCCCCTGGTGTTGATGTACAGTGCTCCCTTACCCCCCAGGAAGGAGATCAGCTTGGGGTAAAGCTTAGCGTCCACAACCCCGTCTGGGGTGAACCCTAGGTACTTCACGTGCCTCATGGGTAACACCTCCGTGAGCTTAACGCCAAACTTGGCCTCCAACAGCGCGAATGCCATGACTTCAGCCAGTGACGCCGAGACGTCCCCTGAGAAGTACTTTCCTCCCCACCTCTTGGAGTCCAGGTACAGGAAGGGGTCCTCTACCATCCTACTGGTCAGGATCCCGGCCATCACCACCTTCCCTGGGTCTATCTCGACAACCTCACTCACTCCCTCCCTCTCAAAGGCCTCCGCCACGCCCACTGCAATCACGTCGAGATCGCCGTCACTGTCTCGATTGGTATGGGGTATAACCTCGGAGGGTATCTCCACCCAGGACACGTTTAGCTTCATAGGTGATTTCGTCTCTACATAAATAAAAACTAAGTTGAGGATGAGGTCTGCGGTTCCTGTGGGTCATCACGTGAGGTATTACTCACGTGAGTCTGGATTCCACGAACCTGTACAGATATAGGCTGGCCATCAGGTAGACGATCATCCCCAGGAAGTATAGAGGAGAGAACGAGCCCTCAAAGCTCATGGCCAACTGCTGAGCCACGAAGGTTGATGGCTCCAAGAAGGTTAGAGGTCTGAGATAGTATGGCACCACCGAGAGTGGGACGAAGGTCGGCGCTAGGAAGGAGAAGGTCCAACCCAAGACCTGTGACAGTTGGTTCACTAACCTCATGTTGAAGGCCAGACCCATACTCAACGCCAGGAGGAAATTATAGATCCATCCAATGATGAAGGTCAATAAGACCACGGGCCAAAAGATTATGATCTTATGAATCATTGAGCTCAGGTAAATTAATACTAAGGCCACTGGCAAGGAGACCGTGAGCTGTACCAAGGCATGTGAGAGGGCTATCATCCACCTCTCAGTCTTCGTGGTGAAAAGGAGGGTGAGTTGTCCTGAAAATTTCATGAAGGCCACTGACTGACTCGTGGAGGTGAGAGATCCCAAGGCTATATACATGGTCACGATCCCTGCAAGCACTTGCGGTGAACCGTTCAGGGAGAAGAAGGAGAGGATGAAGGCTATGGGCTGAATCCTTTTTCACGTTAATAGAAATCTTTTTATATCTGTTTATAACGAATTTTCGTTGATAAATAATGACCTCTCACACCGATGTGGGCTATGCCCAAAAGGGTGGGAGTGATTGCAGAGATGTGAGCCCCGTGCCGTTGGGCTCTAAGGAGTCCCATGACCCACCTACCGTAAGTAGGTGGTTGAGGGCTAAGTCACTACACTCGATCATGAATGAACATAAAATGATTGAAATGAGAGTGTAGGGACAAACGGAACATGACTGAATAGAAAAGACTGGTGATAAACTTTGCCTTGGTTTGCCTAAACATTAACTCTATGAGAGTCAGGATTTTCTTTACCCTATTCGTTACCCACCACCTCCGAGTATATCTCCTCCAGGGAGGCCAACCTAACTTCGACACCAGAGTCGAAGTTTCTGAGAAAGCTCAACAATTCTTCCTCCCTCACCCTGTACTCCTCACCAGTCTCCACGTTCGTCACCGTGTAGAACCTGGTGAACCTCCTCCTCAGCTCCTGGGTGTCTCCCTCCATGAGTATTCTCTTCTTGAGGAAGTAAACCCTGTCAGCCAACTTCTCAGCCTCCTCAAGGTAATGGGTGGTTAACAGGATTCCCTTTACACTCGATCATGATTGAAGAAAAAATGATTGAAATGAAAGTGTAGGGACAAACGGATAGTTACAACAATGATATTATAAGTGTCAGGGATATAGGGAACCCATGAAGGAAATAGTGTTCACGGAGAGGGCTCCCAAACCCATAGGGCCCTATTCCCAGGCGGTGAAGGTAGGGAACACGGTGTACGTGTCCGGACAAATACCCATAGATCCTGTAACTAACGAGATAGTGAAAGGAGGTATAGAGGAGCAGACCAGGAGAGTGATGGAGAACCTGAGGAATGTCCTAGAGGCCTCTGGGACCTCACTCGAAAACGTAGTCATGGCCTTCGTTTACCTCAAGGACCTTAGGGACTTCCAGAAGTACAACGAAGTTTACGCCTCTTACTTCAAGGAGAGATCCCCGGCGAGGGTGACCGTTCAAGTCAGTGCCCTACCTAGGGACGCCCTCGTTGAAATAGCCGTTATAGCAACGGTTTAAGAAAAAACCTTTTTTAGTAGTCTCTCCACGTGGGGACAATCAGTCTCAAACAGAGCGTGGTTCCCGTGTTCTATACAGGAAGCCGTGACTGGCTTCCCCTCCAGGAATACCACGGAGGCCTCATCGTCCTCCACAATGGAGTAGGCAATGCCCTCAAAGACTTTCCTGTACTGCATTTGCTCACTTAAAACATGTTACTGTCTGTAGACACATTTAAGCTTTTCCCCGGCCAGAGCCTAGCCTTTCCCATCTCCTCTAATCGGACCAACGTTAGTGTTGAACTTAAACTTCACCTTCCCATCCTCGAGGTAGATCACGGCTGAGAACTTCTTCCCTGACCTCGACTTGAACCCCTTGGCCTTCACCTCCTTCCCTTCGAACAGTGCCTTCGCCTGCCTAAACGTGATCCTCTTTCCTGCTATCTCCCTCCACACGATTGCCCCGCAGGACTTACATCTCCAGCCCTTGGAGAAGCCTACCACGTTTCCCCCACACTTACACGAAATCTTAGCTTTCTGTGCATGTTCGTCCAGGAACCTCCTCACCGTGTCGAGGTCCGTCCCCGGTAGTCTCACCCCAAGATCCCTGGAGATCCTCCTGGCGTAGTTCAACATCTCCCTGCTCGCCGTTCTACCCACTTGAAACTGAACGTCCTTGAGCTTATCGATCTCCTGAAGTGTGAATCTCTTTATTCCCTCCACGAACTCCTCGTACCCCCTTAAACCCTTCCTCTTGGTGTAAATCTCCTCCAAAGTCCTCTCCCACTCGGAGGTCATCTCCGGACTTATCACCTTGCTTCCCGAGAGCTTGTGCACCAACTCTCTACCCTTCGTCGTGGAGACGAGGGATTTGGAAGTCCTCATCATATATCCCCTCTCCAAGAGGGTCTCTATGATGGATGCCCTGGTGGCTGGTGTGCCCAGGGATAATCTCTCCATCTCCTTGAGTAACGTGGCCTCCGTGTACCTCGGGGGAGGTTTGGTCTTCCTCTCCTCAGCCCTGACCCACAATTTCTCGACCTCCTCTCCTTGCCTCAGCTCCGGGAGAGGGGCCTCTTTCCTGGGGTAAAGGGAAGCCCATCCCAAGTACACATCCCTCCTCCCCTCAGATAAGAAGGTATCTGAACCTAACCCTATCTTGACCCTTTGCGTCTCATAGACGTAATCCTCCATGAATGCCCCAACGAACTTCCTGTAAATCAGGTCGTAGATCCTCCTATGGGTTTGGGGAAGCCCATCTGGAGGTCTATCCAGGGGTATTATGGCATGGTGGTCGGTGAGTTTAGACGAGTCGAAGACCCTCTTCCCCACTAGATCAACGCGAGGGACTAGGTCTTCCCTCCCCAACTTCCTCAGTACCTCCTTCACGAGACCCCTGTTGTTATCCCCCATGTGTCTTGCGTCTGTCCTCGGATAGCTTATGATCTTCCACTCCTCGTATAGGCTCTGGGCTATATCCAAGGTACGTTTCGCGGAGAGGCCGTATAAAACGTTGGCTTCCCTCTGAAGTGAGGTGAGGGAGTGGAGTAACGGCGGAGGCTCCTCTTTTCTCTCTCTCTGGACTTCCTTCACGACTCCCCTCCTGATCTTGGCGAGGGAGGACTCCAGCTTGAGCGCCTCCTCTTTACTCAGCTTCGCCTCCTCCCCGTTCCTCAGCAGAATGCCTTGGAACTCCTTGTCCTTCCTGAACCCAGCTAAGACCACGTAGTAGGTCTCCGGCTTGAAGCTCTCAATCTCCAAGTCCCGCTTGACCACCAGAGCCAAGGTGGGGGTCTGAACTCTACCTACGCTCCAGACTTCCCCGTTGTTAGCCTTGAGTGTCACCAGTCTACTCAGGTTTATCCCCACTATCCAATCTCCGTGCTGCCTGGCCAAGGCACTGTAGTACAGGTCGTCGAAATCTTGAGAGGGCCTGAGCCTCTTGAACTCCCTCAATACCACATCCTTGGTGAGGGCTTCAGACGTCCAGAGCCTAAGGGTCTTCCCCACGTAACCTGAGTACCTCAGGATCTCCCTTATGATGAGCTCACCTTCCCTACCTGCATCGCCGCAGTTCACCACCACCTCGGCCTTTTCTAATAGCTTGGAGATGACCCCCAGTTGTCTCTCCTTTCCCTTTATGGGCACGTACCTGAACTCCCTAGGGAATACGGGAAGGTCCTCCAACCTCCACCTCCTGGGAGCTATTCCCTCGTCTATTTCAAGCATGTGGCCTGTGGCCCAAGTTACAACGTAGTTTCCAGAGACCACGTATCCATCTTTTCTCTCAGGCCTTCCCAACGCCCTGGCTATATCCATGGCTACGCTGGGCTTCTCCGCTATGACAAGCCACACGAGTTTGCGCACCTTACTTCTTCTTTCCAAAGGCGTAGGGCATGTGAAGTTGATAGTGAAGAGCTATGAGGAGGTCCCTCTCGGTGACTATGCCCTTGGGCTTAGCCTCTTGATCCAGTATCACAAGTGCGCCTATTCCCTTAGTGATCATCATGGCAGCAGCTTCGTTCACAGACCTGTTCTCCTCCACAGTCACAAGGGGAGATTTCATTATATCTCTCACTCTCCTGGAGAAGAAGTACTCAGGTTCCAGCTTCTCTACCGCCTTGGCAGCCGCCTTCACTGCGTCTGCTGCTGTGACCATACCTACTGCTCTTCCTTCCTCATCCACCACAGGTAATCTCCTGAACCCTCTTCTTAACATCATCCTGACAGCTTGATCCAGGAGAGTCTCCTTGTAAACGGTCGACACTTTGCCGGTGACGAAACCTGATATTGGGAACAGATTCTCCAAGTCCTGGAATATGAGGAGGAAGTCCCTCTCGGTGACTATGCCCACCGGTCTCCTGAGGGAGTTAACCACTGGGAGGGAACCGAAGTTTCTGGTCACCATGAGGGTTATAGCCTCCAATGCGTCACTGTTTTCATCTATCACCGTTGGGTTCACGGTCATGTAGTCTGAGACCTTGGCGTTGGCCAGCTTATACAGGTCAGCCTGGGTACAGGCAGTGGGGCAGAAGCCTACCATCACCGTGAGGAGGTCCCTGGTGGATAGTATGCCCTTCACCACTTCGTCTGCTACTATCACCCTCCCCAGTCCCCTGTCGTTCACCTTCTTGAAGGCCTCCACTAACCCCTGGTTCGTGGAGATCACTGGTGGGTTCGGATTCATCAACGTTTTCACTTGCATGTGTGTATTTTCTCTCTCAAGTTAAAATGGTTTGACTAGAGTCCCCTACCCTGTCACCTTTAACTTGGTTAAATGACCTGCTCCACGGGGAGGTTGTAGACGTCCCTCGCCAGGTGAACTAGGTCCCTCCTGATCACTTCCATGGTTGTCTCTCCCCTGAGTCCCTCCAGTATTAACTCACGGAACTCCTGGGGGACGTAATCCATCCTAGGTTCGACAGAGTAGAAGTCCTTGAGCGCGTCCTCTCTCTTTTGGGGAGAGCTTATGGCCTCTTCCAACTCCCTCTCCAACCACTCGGGGAAGGGGAAGTTGTTGGTCAAGGAGACGTAGAGGGATACCGTGAAGGAGTAAACGTCCATTTGAGGCTCTGCCCTCCCACCGAACCTCTGGAGAGGATGAGCGTAATAGGGGGTGTAGTGAACCACAGGCATCCCGATCCTTATGGCACTGCCTAGATCCGAGAGCTTTGGAACAACCCTCCCGGTGCTCAAGAGTTCCAGGGTTTCCTCGCCATACCTTGAGAGTTGGGACGTGAAGAGTATGTTGGAGGGCTTTATGTCTGCGTGCGCGAAGCCTTGCTTGTGCATGTGAATTACCGCCTCTGCAACCTTAGAGAAGATCAGTGCTACGATCTCCCCCCACCTCACTGAGTGCCTCAGGGAAGAGTACTCCTCATCCACCAGGATTCTCCTGAGATCTCCCCCCTCCATGTACTCCATCACTATGGCAGGGGGAGAGCTGAAGTAATCGGTCCAGTTTTCGTCTATGAAGTTGGCCAATATCCTGACAACATACTTGGATCCTCGGGATATCTCCTGCATCTTCGCCACCTCGTACAGCATCTCGTCCATCTTATACTCCCTCTTCATTACCTTCATGGCGAACCTCCTCCCGTTCTTTTCCGCAAGGAGTACGTATCCCATCCCTCCCTTTCCTAACACCGAGACTATTTCGTAGCCGTAGAGGACGTAACCGAGCCACTCCTCTGGGCTGAACTCCCTGTCTGAGGGATTGGTCAAGGAGAGGAGGTTGGCCTTAGAACAGGCCTCCACTACTCCCTCCCTGCAGGCATAGGTGTACTCCCTTTGGGCGTGGGTAGGGGAGTTCAAGACCTCGAAGGCCTTACCCCTCAGGAAGGCCAGCGGGGCTGTCCTCCTGATCTTCTGCGCCTCATCCAGGAGCTCTAAAGCCCTCTTCCCCTCTCCCAACTCCAGGAGAACGGAGGCCGTCATCACCATATTCCGATAACTCTTATTCCTCTTTAGCGCCTCCTCAAAATGCTTTAGGCTCTCCCTGAAGTTCCTCTTGGTCATGAAATGAAGTCCTAACTTCACGGCAGGGACGTCATAAGTTGGTAGCACGGATAGTGCATCGAGGAGCAACTTCTGATTTCCGGTCTTCTCGTATTCTCTCATAAGGGAGTTAGCCCTGGCGACCAGCTTTGCCTCCAACTCCCTGTACTTCTCCTCCGAGAAGTAGGAGTATATCCTCAGAGCCTCCAATTCCTTTCCAAGCCTCTCGTAGCACTCGGCTGCTGCCAGGGACTCCTCTGGGAACTTCTCCTCTAGTTGAGAGAATAGTTTGATAGCCTCCTCACACATGTTGAGTTTGCCCAAGGCCACCACTGCCTGTCTCACCATGTCCTGATCCCTGTAGGTATCTAGGGCGTACTTGACTACCTCGTAATCGTCCATGGATGAAATGACCGCCAACCTGTCCCACTTCTTGAAGACCTTTCCCGAGACCAAGTCATATTGTGCTCCCAACTCCATGGGTTCCTGAGGAGAGGGGAGGACACAGGCGGCCTCTGATCCCTCAAAGATGGCCACAGGGGGGTCTTTGGATACGACCTTTAGGGTCCCGGAGAACCTCTTCAGCTTAGTACAATCATATACCGGGACTTTGGTGAACTTAACCTTGTCATCCTCTACTAACACTAAGTAGCCCACTGTATCATCCTTCACCTTCAATTTATCCGGTAACTCCGTGAACTTGCCTTTGTGGAACAGGTATCTCCTCTCTCCATGGACGAAAGCGTAACTCACGGGATAACTCTTGAGGTAAAACCTTTTTTAGTGCAGGGCTTAATAATACCTTCATTAAGGTGCCTGGAGAACTCACGGATCCCCCCTAGTTCAAGATCAATACTTTCCTACACAAAAGGAACTAAGGACGTTCTGGTTTGGGAGTATTCCTAGTGAAGAAGAGGAGGTTCGTGAAGAGTAAGAGCGGTAATAGGAAGATTTCACGTTTAGCAAAGAAGGAAATGTTAATTCGCCGAGTTATTAAGGCATTAAGGTTGGGTTTTTATGTTATCTTAGTTAATCCCAACGGTTCTACAAACTCTGGGCTGAATCCTTTCTCACGTTAATAGAAATCTTTTTATATCTGTTTATAACAAATTTTTGTTGATAAATAATGACCTCTCACACCGATGTGGGCTATGCCCAAAAGGGTGGGAGTGATTGCAGAGATGTGAGCCCCGTGCCGTTGGGCTCTAAGGAGTCCCATGACCCACCTACCGTAAGTAGGTGGCTGAGGACTAAGTCCCTACACTCGATCATGAATGAAGATAAAATGAATGAAATGATAGTGTAGGGACAAACGGAGCATGAGATACTGATGAGGGAGGGAGAAGGGTTATGATAGGCGTACAGCACCGGCTTATTTAATAGCGTTACAGCAGTTATTGGATTTTGCCTTGACTTCAAGGCTACACCTAACGAGAAATCACATAACTGCTGTAGCGTTAAAAGGACTAGGAATGTTAAATGATGGTAAATAATGTAAATTTCACGGCTTATCGAGAACTGTCGGCAACAGCGACTCTTGAGACACAGTCGGGAAGAGGGTCAGGCAAAGTCGTAGGACTTGGTTATCATCAGTTGTGCCTCTGGATCGTACTCCCTGAACTTCTTAATCTTCTCTCCCACTTCTTGTATCGTTCCGCCTATGTTGACTAATATTCCCGCCTTGGAGTCCGAGATCTCCCGAAACATCACGGATTCGAAGAACTTTCTGCCGTAATCCACCTTACTCGTGAACACGGCGTACATCGTTACCCCAGCCTTATCTATATCAATCACCGGTACCAACCTTATGAAACCTCTCCTATAGAGGTATCTAAGGTGTCTCCTCACGGTCTTGGAGGAAACCCTTAGCCTCTCGCTTAGCTCTACAGGTGTCATTCTGGGCTGTTCCTTCAACGCTGAGAGCAATTTTAGGTCGAACGTGGAGGCCTTATAGGGAGTTTGTTCAGGCACGTAAATCATCTGTGGCTCCCCTAACTCCTCAGCCATTTGGGATATCTTACTCTTCAGTCCTTCCACTGACTCAGCCTCTATTTCATAGATATTCACTTCCTCCAGACATTCGAACTTGGAGACGTACTCTCCGTGCCAGTCCTTAGTGTTCTTGAAGGAAACGTAACCGTGGTATTTCCCGTAGAAGTTTGGGTTAACATAGAGGGAAACCTTCCTGATCAGCCCCTCTCTCGTCATCCTCTCAACCCTATAGTTCACTGCAGGAGGAGAGATGTTCAGCTCTTTGGCGATCTTCCTCTGGGAATAGTTGAAGTCTCTCAGAATGAAAAGGACTATCTTTCTGTTAATTTCATCCATAACTTATCAACTCCACTCCTGAATATAGGAGTTTTCCCAAATAAACTTTTCACATGACCCCAATTTTCCTAAGTTTTACACGAAAATATTGAGGCGAAAGCCTCTTAAGTCCAACAAGTCAAGGGAAGGGTCGTGGCCAGAAGGACTTGTCAGAACTGCAAGCAAGTGGTAGATGAAGTCCTCACTAGGGAGGGGAACAAGGTCATTAAGTCCTGCCCGAGGTGTGGTTACACCTTCGTCTCCTATGAGGTAGGTAAAGGTTACATTGTTCCTCCGAGAGGATAGATTCGAAACTCGAACGAAAATTAATGAAAAGTTTATTTTTATCCCCAGATACTCCCATGTGATATGACCGGAACATTAACTGAAAAAATACTAAGTAGAGCCTCTGGAAGAAGCGTCTCTCCAGGAGACGTGATAGAGGCCAACGTGGACATAGTAGCTTTTCATGACCTCACGGGCTATCACGTGATCGAGGTCATGGAGAAGGCCAACATGATGAAGATATTTGACAAGTCCAAGATAGTGGTGGCCTTCGATCACCTGGCCCCTCCTCCAGACGTGAGGAGTGCCGAGATACAGGTTAACATAAGGAAGTTCGTAAGGGAGATGAGACTTCCCAACTTTCATGACGTAAACGTCGGTATCCTCCACGAGTTGCTCATAGAGAAGTACGCCCTCCCCGGGCAGGTCATAGTGGCAGCTGACAGTCACACCACGACCTCAGGAGCCCTAGGGGCGTTCGCACAGGGCATGGGTGCCAGTGATGTGGCAGCTGCTGTGATAACTGGTAAGACCTGGATGGTAGTACCGCAGCCGTTCAAGGTAGAACTCACGGGGACTCCAGGTAAATGGGTAAACGGCAAGGACGTCGCCCTGAAACTCCTGGGGGACTTCAAGGCAGATTACTTCAACGGTATGTCCATAGAGGTTCACGTAAGGAATCCAAAGGCCTTCCCCACCGACTATAGGGCCACAGTGTCCAACATGGGAATAGAGATGAACGCTGACGCACTGATGTTCGTGCCAGACCAGGAGACTAAGGATTACATTAAGACCATGAGGGGGAAGGAGGTGGAATTACTGACGCCCGATCCAAAGGCATCTTACCAAGACGAGTATACCATAGAGCTAGAGAAACTTGAGCCCTTAGTGGCAGCTCCTTACAGTGTAGACAACGTGAAGACAGCAAGGGAGGTCTCCAACGTAGAGGTCGACCAGGTCTATATAGGATCATGCACAAACGGGAGGCTATCTGACTTCCAGATGGCTGCGGAGATCCTGAAGGGAAGGACCGTGAAGACTAGGTGTATAGCGATCCCCTCTTCCTACGAGATGTTCAAACAGGCCATGGAGAAGGGATATATAGAGACCCTGGTGAACGCTGGGTGCGTAGTGACTTACGGTACGTGTGGGCCCTGTCTCGGAGGACACTTCGGGGTTGCAGGACCAGGAGAAGTCATAGTGTCCACGAGTTCCAGGAACTTCAGAGGGAGGATGGGAAGCAATGAGGCAAAGGTTTACTTGTCAGGCCCCTCCGTGGCTGCTGCGACTGCAGCGACTGGGAGAATAACCGATCCGAGGGATTTGCAGTGATCATTGAAGGTCCCGTACTCAAATACGGCGATAAGATAGACACGGATATAATAATACCCGCCAGGCACCTGAAGTACACGGATCCCAACTACCTGGCACAGCACGCCATGGAGCCCCTAGACCCCGAGTTCTACAAGAAAGCCTCCAAGGGTGTAGTCGTCGTTGCAGGAAAGGTATTCGGTATGGGCTCGTCTAGGGAACAGGCCGCCATAGCCCTCAAGGCCGCTGGAGTAAGGGTGATCGTAGCTGAGAGCTTTGCAAGGATATTCTATAGGAACTGTATAAACAATGGCCTGCCCCTCATCACGCTGCCTTATGCCACAAAGGAGATAAAGGAGGGTGACGTAGTGAAGGTCAACGTGGAGACAGGGGAAGTCCGAGTGGGTAACAAGGTCCTAAATGGGAAGGGAATAACGGGGATGGCATTGGACATACTCAAGGCCGGAGGGATAATGGAATATCTGAAGAGAGTATCTCAAGTCCCGACTCAGGGTGGTTGAGGTTAAACAATAAGCGGTTTTAGGTTTTAAGCCTTAATTCCTCCTGTACTTTTTACTTTCGTCGATAAAGTTTGGAAAACCAGGCAGCAGTTTATTAGATTTCGCCTTGATCATAGGACGACAATTGATGGCAGCAGTTATTAGATTTTGCCTTGATTACAGGGCGATATTTAAGGGAAAGTCCCATAACTGCTGTGATGGAAAGTCCATAACTGCTGAACTGAGGTTGGTCCTTCCTGGGGACTAAGCTCTCCACGGTTTTGACTCAGTCTTAAGGTAAAGAAGTGTAAGTTAGAGAACGATGAACTTACATGGGGATCATGGAATTACGAGAGTTGTATAAGAACGAAGTGAGTTAGCACTGGATCACTGAGTTTGTCCCCTCCAGGAAGGAGTCTACGAAAAACTCAGTTGAGCTGCCCTTACTCCCTCTCCCAGGTTTATGGGTTCTCCCAGCCTCTTTAGAACTCTCTCCAGGACAGCCAAGGTAGCTATGGCGTCGTTGGGCGTCACCCATCCCATGTGACCTATCCTGAAGTACTTCCCTGCTAGGGCTGGATGGACTCCTGGAGCTAACTCCACTCCCTCAGTCACTACCTCCTTGAGTACATCTGCTGGGTTAGCCTTCTTCAGGAGCACTCCAGTCACGGTATTACTGTAAGCCTCTGGCCTCTTGGCCACTATGTCCACACCCATGCTCTCCAACCCTGTTCTTATACCCTGAGCTACTCTCTCGTGTCTCTTGATCCTGTTCTCCAACCCTTCCCTTTCTATGAGTTCGAAGGCCTTAGCCATCATGAACACTAAATGAACTGGGAGTGTAGCGAAATATGACCCTTTACTGACCTCCAGGTTCCTCATCACGTCCAGCCAATTCTTCAGATTGAGGAAGTAGCCTGCCACCGACTCGTCGGATAGTCGGGAGACTGCCCTCTCAGAGAGTACCAGCAGACCGGCTCCTGGAGGTATACCCAAGGCCTTCTGACTAGCAGTCAGGTAAACGTCCACCTGGTAGTCCTTCATCTTTACAACCTCGGCTCCCACACTACTGACTCCGTCTACAACTATGAGTTCAACCTTGTCCCTTATCCTCTTCGCCACCTCCCCCACTGGCTCCCTCACGCCGGTGCTGGTCTCCACATGAGTCATGGTCACCATGGTATACTTCTCATCCTCCACAGCCTTCTCAACTTCCTCAGGTTTCACGTAGTCACCGGGGTTGGCCTTAAGCACATCCACTGCCACAGGATATCTATTCAGGAGTGCCTTCCATCTGTCTCCGAACACGCCGTTGGATACTACCAGTACCTTATCCCCCCTCCTCAAGGTGGAGACAACACCCTCCATGGCTGCAGTTCCGCTCCCAGGTATAATGAAGGGCTGATAGGACTCGTCAGCTCCAACCAATTTCCTGAGGAACTTGAGGGAAAAGGACATGACGTCTATGAATTCCTGAGACGTGAAGCCGACGTCTCCCCTTAGTCCAGCCACTAGCACATCGTAATCTATGGTGACTGGGCCTACGTGCATGAGAAGTTTTCTCGTCATTGGTATAATGTATCCTCTCCCCTTAAATCTGTTACAGTGATCCTCTGGCTGGACTCCAAGGTATCCAATTAGCATCTCCCCTGGGAGATCCCTCTATTCCTAACCGTGTACTATTTTGGATCTCAGCTGATATTTCCCTATCCTTGTTTCAAAATCCTAGATGATCTACCCAGGAGTAAGGCAGTCAACGCTATGGAGATCACGTTCAACAGGGCCATGGTAAAGACCAGGACTAGGTCGCCTGTCCTTAGATAGAGCAGACCGGAATAGCCAGCTAGCGCCACACCCTCCAGACTAGCCAAGGACAGTACCATGCCCCAGAAGTCCTTCATGTAGGAGAGCAAGGTTAAGACCGAGAGGAGTCCTGCCAATAGTCCAAGCAACTCGTGGGCTGTCAGTAAGATGTAGAAGGGTAGGTTCACTACTCCCTGTGTATCTCCCAATACTGCACTGCCAGATAAGTATGCCAATATCTCCACCAACACGAGCGCTCCAGATAGACGTAGGGTTAGCACGACTTTTGGTCAAGACTAACAGTTTAAATATTTTTTCCTAAATTTTTCTTATCAGTCCTCAGCCTACAGGTCTCTGACGCCCTTGTGATCAACCTGAGGTTGAGGTAGAGTACCCCTGCTGATATGAGTGGAAGACCGTAATACATAAAGGCGAAGTATGCAGGGGAACGGAGAATGAGGAGGATGGAATAAGACATTGATGGAACGGATAAGACTAAGGTATAGAGTAGTATTGTTGGGAGAGCTAGACAGCATGAAGCTCCAGACACCAGGCTAACCCCAGGCAGGAGGACGAGCTCGCTTCCCAGCCTCAGGGTCCTCCTCTCCCTATTGAGTGTCACGAGTCTGCTCACGTTGAGACCCATGAGTTCCCCAATGACGATCCCGAGAAAGAGGGAGTATGGGACGACGTCTGCCTCGTATACCCCGAGGAAGAACCACACGGCTGGACTCTGAAAAACCCAGAGCGGGAAATATAGAGGGTCAGAGGGCGGGATTGCATATCCGTAACCGGATGAGAACCTGTTCATTGAGGTGAGGTAGGAGAGACCCCCGGGCTCCACTATTCCTAGGACTATGCCGTAGAGTAGGGAGTGGTACACAAGGTATACGGTGAAGGGAAGGAGAAACGATAGCTTGTTCTCAATCCTGATCTTGGGGAAGATTAATATTCCAAGGGAGGACCAGAAAGCCAAGGAGGAGGATAAGGAGAGGTAAAAGTAAGACCCTGATTTCTGAAATGTCAGGTAGATCAGGAAAGACGTAACTAACAGCGAAAGGGCAACTGCGAATTTTGCCCAGCCTCTCCTCTCCCTCACTTCCTCTGAACCCTTGACGTATCTAGTCAACACTCCACAACAACTCGCAAACCTGACTTAAAAATATTCAATTTAAACTCTTCATTTTATTTTCAGTTTTATTAGAGATTTCACCCAAGATTTGGGAAAAAACTTATTTAAACATATCGAATTTACAATCATGAAATCGTGGCAATTAATCCTAGTTGTCCTTGTCTTAGTAGCAGGAATTGCTGGCGCGGTAGCTATAACACAGCTGAGTCACAAGACTTCCCCCACACTCAACACCACCAAACCTCCAGTTACAAATACCACACATCCAGTGAACGTGAGCACTAGTCCTCCAGTGAACAATACTACTAAAGTCACTAGCACTTCAAACTCTAGTAACACAACACTGAAGTTACCTCCAGGAGCAGAACAACTGAAGTTCGATGCCCAGAACAAGACCGTGTTTATCTACCTTACCGTTACATCCGCCAATGGATACATAAACTACAACGGTACTACCTACGGTTCTCTCAAGATATATGTACCAGTTGGCTGGAACGTGTACCTGACTTTCTACAACCAAGCTCCCCTAAATCACGGTCTGGCCCTAATAGAGAACAATACTGAAATGCCCAACCAACCAAACGTCCTCCAAGACGGAAAGGTTCTCCTGCTGTTGGGATACGACAACGGGAACGGTATCCCGACTGGATTCTCGGTGTCTGGGCTCTATCAAAACATATCTGCTGGCTACTACTGGATTGCCTGCCCTGTATTCGGACATGCTGAATCTGGAATGTGGGTGGACCTAATAGCGTCCAACAACGTGTCAATCCCATACGAACTGATGTGAGCCTCGCTTAAGGTTATAGTCTGGAGACCTCCAAGATCCTCCATAACTGGTTCAGGTCAAATACCCTCCCTTAGGAACCTCCTCCTAACGTAAGAGCAGAAATAGCGTCCTTACTCTTTTTGGTAAAGGAACTACCCGTCGCCTACCATGAAGTCTTTCGTTTTTATAAAATTTTAAAAAGAATTAAAAACTTAATTGAATGAGAAGAGACCTCATCAAGGAGACTAGTCTATTTATAAGGTTTTGAATGACCCTCTTGTAGAGGAAGAGGAGGAGATATCTTACCCTTATCGTAGTAATTAAACGCTTCGCGACCCTCTCCTGCTCCTCTAAGCTCCTCATTAATACGGTGGAGCTCACGTGAGACTTGAGTCTCTCTACAAAGTGGAGGAAGTCCTTAACCGTACCCAACAACTCCTTAGTTTTGGACGTCCTCATGAGGCCCTCGTACTCCCTGTACTTGACTCTCAAGAGGTTTGCGTCTAGGATATCCGTGAACGTCAAATTCATACAAAATATATTGTTGTGTATTATCATAAAAGAGGGAAGCCGTAGTACCTATTAGGGACTGGATGCAAATGTTGCTTTACACATATTAAAAACGTGTGTGGCTAACAGGTATTCTGGTAAACTTAAGAAATGAGATTTGAGGAGAGGCTTTGGAGGTGGAGGAGGTTTTCAGAGATATGCTATAGGTATAGGTCTGAGGCACTTTATGACGGTCCCTTGTTTGCAGCCTTAAGGTTCAAAGAAATAGAGGTGGAGCTGGAAGAGATTTTGAACAAGTTCTTCGTAGATAAGATAGAGTTTCACGGAGAAAGATATCCTGCTGTGGAGGGCGTGTTCTACTTTGACGATGGGGCCAGGACTGAAGCTTATAACGGAAAGGACTTCGACTTCATCATCTTTTACGCGGACAGTGAAGAATATAAGAAGGAGAAGGAGGATCTGGTGAGGGGACTTTCAACAGATCCTGCTACCACTGAGGAGGCAGAGATTTACGCGTTCCTCACAACGCTCCTGGAGTTCGCAGTGATAAAGTTCCTTGGCAGGAACACAAGAGAACCAGACTGTGTTGAGAGGAAGTGCTACTTATCTCTTAGGGAATGAGACATGATGTTTGATAGTGGAGATAGAGGTTCAGAACTTTGACGACCTTTAAGTGAGTCAAGCCTGAAAAGGGCAGTTGTTCGATCATATCAGCTCAACAGCGGCTGACCATTCATAACCCAGAGACAAATCCAGCTACAACTCCGTTGATCACGTTGAAGGCTATGACCAACCCCACATATGTCTGCACATAAGGAACAGTGAAGGCGTAAGGCAATAACGAAAAGACTAGGAACCCCACCGCAGTGTATATGGCCAGCCTCCTCACTGACCTAAGCTCCTTGGACACTGTAACGCTCCTCACAGGTAGGACGAAGAGGACCAACGCCAAGATCACCAGGATCTGCACTACTCCCTCCACCGGTGACTCTACAAGGGACTTCAGGGGGGCTATGATGAAGGGAAAGGGCGGATAGAATCCTTTCAATACGATGGAAGTTAAGGCCATGATCACCGTCAGAATGAAGGAGTAGCCTATCCCTCCTGCTATGTTCCAGCTAAGAGCTCTTGGATTGATCCTGCTCGTTTTTCCCACCTCCCATGGTCACCTGGAACATCCTCTCGGGTAAGTTGACTAGGGTGGAAAGGTTGGGGTAATAAGGAGTACCTATGGCCATGTTGACGCTGGCCGGATTGCCTTGTTCGGTTAGGATTCTCGCCAGACCCATCCTGACAGCCTTCTCCACATCTAACCCGAGGTCCCTGAGTTGAATGATCCTCCTGAGCTCTGGATCCTCTGGTATAAGCCTCGTGACCCTCACCGATATTAGCTCAACTCCCAACTCCGACAAGAATTGCTTTAGTGCCGCGGTCACAGCTGTGGATATGTCTGAGAACCTCTTGTAAACCTCGACCAACTTAACCTGGTTCAGAATAGA
Organism: Metallosphaera yellowstonensis MK1; assembly: GCF_000243315.1. Lineage (GTDB taxonomy): Archaea > Thermoproteota > Thermoprotei_A > Sulfolobales > Sulfolobaceae > Metallosphaera > Metallosphaera yellowstonensis. Next base: position 708,683 of record NZ_JH597761.1, read on the forward strand.
GCTGACCTCCTGGTCTATTACAGGGGCCAAATACGCAGCTAGGTCGGCATCCTTGAAGAACAGACCAGCGAATTGTATGTTTACTACCAGCTTGGGAGCATCGGTTACCCTGTAGTACACGGCGACCTCGTAATCGAGGGGGACCAGGTCATCCGTTTGACTCTTTCCTTGTATCCTCACCTCGTGCCTCGTCATAGAAACGAAGAATGCTATGGTATCGAAGGGTAACTGATTGTACCTGAACCTCGCCATGAAACTAGAGAGGGGATTTTGAGGGGACTGTATGTTATGTGTACCTGGAGGGAGAACTGCCTGAACCTGTCCCTGTATTACCACCACACAATTTTCCTGGGGCTGAACTATTATGATGGACTTGGAAGTCACCTGTTCCCTAGGGTAACGGAATATGAGAACGTCCGGTGCCATAAAGGATGAGCCATCTTCCCTTTCTGTGCTTATAACCTGACCTCTGATTTGAAGAGACATAAGAGATTCTCCCCTAGAGTATTTTAAATCTTTTCGTGATATTTTCGCAGATGGACTCCAATCTGACAGTCCCTTGTCTTAAGGGACGTTATAGGACCGGGTGAACTGTCATAAGGGATTCCCGCCCAGGTATAACGCTAGGCCAACTAGGGAATTACAGAGATAGGACGGAACGAACCAAAGGTCCAAAGTCACAGTCAAAGGTTTCGATCGATCCTAGTTTGTATTATTTCCTTCAAACAAAAATCAAACAAGAATACAGTCGCATAGGGCGATTCAGGGCTCCATTGCGATTTCTATTTGTTTCTATAGAATGAAAGCGA
>NZ_JH597761.1:709591-740027 GCF_000243315.1 Metallosphaera yellowstonensis MK1
ACTCCCCCTGGAGGATACTCCAGATCGCCCGGGCCATAGCCGTCAACTACAACCTCTCGACCTGTTATCTCGCTCTTGTAATAATATTACAAGAGCCCTTATTTCTTCGTGAAACGGTCAAATATATTCAATAATTCCTTCATTGAATAAGTCCAAATCAACAGAGATATTACAATTTGCAAAGGAGCCCTGAATCGCCCTCGCATAGGATGGATGAAAAATATCACGTTGGGTGTGACGGTAACCGAAGACGGCGGTTTCCTCACATCCTAAAACATCACGAATGTGGTTGGGGTTATCCCACTAAAGGGAAGGAACAACGGGTAGGCCAAACTTCAGTTAAGCCGTTGACAACAGTTTCCGATAAACTGTGAAATTTATGTCATTTGATGTTATTCAACATTCCTAGACCTTTTAACGCTATTAAGTAAGCTGAGGCTGTGTGCCTGTCAAATCCCTTTTCTCTCATCACCTTTTCATGCTCCTCAGAATTTGTAGTACCCTTTGGATTAACTAACACAACGTTAAAACCCAACCTTAAAGATTTAATAACACCGTGAATTAACAACTGCTTCTTAGCGAAACGCGTTATCTTCCTATTACCGCTCTTACTCGTGGTGAACTTCCTCCTCTTAACGTAGGAATAAATCCTCAAAAACAACGTAATCAACACCAACCCTTGAGAGGGGTGCCCGTGGCGAAATTAGAAGTGATTAAAGAAGATAAGTTACGCCACGGGTAAACACATAAATTCATGAGATCCTATGAAGGCCGGGAATCCTGGATTTACCTGTACTCCTGAGGGAAGAAGAGGCCCTGCCTCTGTATAATTATCTGCCTGATCCAATCCAGTACAGACTCTAGCTGATCTACATTTCCCGATAGTGCGAGTTGATAGGCTTGATCCGCTAGCTGAATCATGTTCAGGTCGTTCTTAACTATCTCGTCCAGTTGCTCCGTTGAGATCTTATACCTCGCGTAAACGTCTGCGCCACCGCCCTGTGCTGAGACCAGTTCGGATATCAGCGTCCTTATCTTGGAGGCCACGAACTCTATCCTTTTGAGCTGAGGGTTGAATGGAGAAACAGACACTAACCTTCCCTCTAATTCAGCCAACTTATTTAGGGCGTTCTCCAGTTTGCTCTTGACTGAGGTTCTTATCAAGAAATCGTCCTGCCTGATTAAGTCTTTGGCTTTATAGCCCCTGTAGCCTGGCACTAGTAGCTGAAGTCTCTCCAAAGGTGTCAGTTCTTTTCCCATATGAAAATATGAAACAGTACGTAACTAAAAGTTTACTTTCCTTTGTCTACGTTCAGCAGGGGAGAGATGGCCCTGGTAACCCTCTTGATGACCTCACTTCTCACGGGTTCCTCGTAAATGGTTCTTGAGACCACGTCTATCCCTAAAACTAACGTACTCTGAGTAGCCTCAAGTATCTTCACCGAAGGCTTCTCAAGGAGACCCTCCATGTCCTTGAGGGATTCCTCCACCTTCTCTATCGCCTCATCTGGATCCAAGGATTTAGGCACTTCATACCTGGTCCTTACCCTTCTCCTCTCCTCCTTGCTGTGTACGAAGAGAGCTGCCTGGACCATTATGTTGTTGGGTATCTTAACCTCAACCAACTCGTCTGTCAAGATGGCTGTGTAGAGGAGGGAGATATCCTTGACGTAACCCGTATATCCGGGGATGAGGTAGTCATTGGAGAAGTATTTGGGGGGATAAGTGGGAAAGCTCAGACCGAACTGCCAGGTAGATACGGTTATCCTGTCTCCTACCCTATAGGGTCTCGACGCGAGGATCATGAGGCCCCCGAACACGTTAGACAACACCGTCTGTGATGCCAATCCCAGCACCAGGCCCGCAAAGCCTCCGGCTGCCAAGGCCGTCCCTAGACCTACCTTTAGGAACGCCAACAGACCCACGAATGCAAGAACGTATCCAACGAGCCTTATGATGAAACTGAGGGAAGATACATTATCTTGGCCTAATAGAGGTGAGAATCTCCTTTTGACCAAGAGTGAGAGGAGGTAAGTTATGACCAGAGTCCCTATCACCCAGAGTGCAGCTTCTATGTATACAACGTAGTCTGGTTTCAATATGTTGAACACGCTTAGCGCGTAAACTGCCCCTGCCATCAATACAACGACCACGATCGCAGTTACTATCCCAGCGATTATCCGTCTCTCATTTACGGCCACTGCACACTCCCTCCTGAGGTCACTTTCAGGTGGTCAAATGACCCTGAAGGTGTGATATTACGCCCACACCTGGGCTGAGTCTCCCGGTAAACATCATGAAGGTGCAAATAAAATTCTCTATCTAAAGGTCTAGTGTAGGCCATAAAGTACTTAAGTATAGGTAATTCATAAGGCTTTTCGCCGATCCTGATCTCAACCCACCACTGGTGGCTCCTACGAATCGTTTATCCAAACTCTTTCATTTCACTCACCTTGCGTTCAATCATGATCGAGTGTAGGGTATTGTACTCAACCACTAACAACAGTTTCGTGACTTCCCCTTTATTAGCGCCCTATTTTCAAGGGAAATCTAATAACTGCTGCAGCAGTTATGGGATTTCTCGTTAGGTTTGGCCTTGAAGTCAACGCAAAATCTAATAATTGCTGTGCTACACCAACCCAACTTCACGGTAGGTGAGTTGTGGGAGTCCTTCGAGCCCAACGGCATAGGGCTCATGTCCCTACCATTACTCCTTTTGGGCAGAGCCCACACCTGTGCGGGACTTCATGTGTTATCAGCAAAGTCGTTATGAACAAACGTGAACTACCCCGCCCTAACGGACGGGGCTTCCTGCTTCAAAGCCGAGGCTTGCCCAAAGGGTAGAGGTCTCAGCTCCACAGGCACTAAGGGTCGTTCCGACCCCGATCTTCTTAGGATGTTGAGGGAAGCATTATAATCACGATCAGCGACCCAACCGCACTTGGGACAGACAAACACACGATCGGCCAAAGTCAAATCTTTCTTGACGTGTCCGCACCTAGCACAAGTCATTGAAGTAAAAGCAGGGTTCAATAGAGTGAGTTTCTTACCGTACTTCCCAAGTTGATACTCCATGACACTCCTAAGCTCACGAATAGCGACGTCGTGTAACCTCATCCTCAGCCTTCGAAGAGACTTACCAACAAGTTGCTTAACTTGAATGTCCTCCATTACGAGAACGTCGTAATGCTCAGCAAAATACTTACCGAGTTTCATGTACATGTCCTTTCTAAGGTTCTTCAAGTGTTCGTGAGCCCTCGCTAGACGAATCTTTGCCTTAAACCAGTTGCGTGACAGGAACTCCTTCCGTGAGAGAGCTTTATGAAGCTTCTTCACCTTGTTGAGTGCCTTCTCGTAAGGTCTCTGGTTGGGGACACATTCCCCGTCAGAGGTAGTGAGAAGTTTCTCTACGCCAACGTCAACAGCGACAACTTTGTTTGTCTTGGGGAGTTGATACTCTTGATCCACAACGAAGGTGATGTAAACTCTCCCTGACGGCGTTAACTTGATCACTACCCTCTTTACTTTCTCAGGGAAGTCCCTATGGACAATAACGTTGAAGATACCCAGGTGTGACAGCTGAAGCGTCATTACCTTCTTCTTGTTCTTCTTGCTCTTCGTCCTTATTTCTCTCACCCTCAGTACTTTCCAACCTGATTGAGGGTAGACGAGGGAGTACCACTTGTGTGCTCTCTTCTCCCTGGGGTAACGTGCTAACCCATCGAGGAACCTCTGTCTGGCGTCGTAGAATCTGTCTGCAATCTGCTGCAGTGTTTGGGAATATAGATGTTGATATTGTTCATCCTGCTTTCTCAGATCGAGAGCTAGTTGCCTCAGCTCCGTCTTGGTGAGTCCTTTTCCATCTCTTTCATGAAAATAGATGTCTGCCCAACGTAGGGTGTTGTACACTTCTGACGCTAACCTCAACTGGGCTTTTAACGCTCTCAATGTTCCTTCGTCAGTGTACGCTCTGAAGCGTAACCCTACGTCAGACATTAATAGGGAATTTGAAAAAGATGTATATAAGTTTTACAAAGGGGCTATCCATCTCCACCCTTACGGATGGAGTCTTCCGCCCCCTTTGAACCCCTTGTTAACATAAAACATTCCTATTGAAGTAAAAGGTACTTATACATCCCAAGGGTTCACACAAGGTCACCCTCTTAATCTTGAGATGAGTCAGGAGAAACGACGTTACCCACCTCTCTGATCACTCCCCCGTGAACATTGCCCGTCATCAATTGGGAGCTCGTCAATAGAAATTGGATGGTATACATGAACATAAATTACATCAAGACGATATTTAGAAGCGATTGAACGTCTAAAAATTACTCAGAAACGTTATAGCCTCAACCCTTGAGCAGTTCGAGTATCATGAGGGCGGCGTTCTTCACAGCAGTGACGTGGTTGAGGGCCTCATTTTTGGTCAACCCCTCAGCGAACATTATCCTAGCCACTTGCACGCTCTTGGGAGAGGTCTCGTTTGGCGTGAAGAAGAATTCCACGTTCATTCTCAACAACTCCTTCCTCATCTCTTTTAGGACGTCTGGTCTGTCCTGAATTTTGGCAGTATCGAGTTCCATGACCACCGCGACTATGTAGTATGTGGAGTCTGGGGTGGTCCTTATGACGGAAACAGGTAACCCTCCCATGGGTGGAGAGATGGCTAAGTGAAAGTACAGATTCCCGCTGGCCACCTTCTCCACCTTCATGTTTAATTCCTTAAACCAAGAGTAAAGGTCGGTGTCAGTGGCCATCACGTACACCTCAGCGCCGAGTCGCCCATAGTTCCGTCAACTCTCTGTTGAGCAGTGATCTCGGCTAATCTTCCTAGACTGGGGACTTGTATAATACCTAGACTCTCCGGTACCCTGTAATTTCTCCTTAGTAATACCACTCTCATACCTAACTCCCTAGAGGGGAGGGCATAGGGCAAGGATGCCGTTAGGAACGTAGTAGCCCCGACCACACTGTTCGCCCTCCTTACTCCAAACTCCAGGATCTCCCTGGCGGGGAGAAATTTCCCGACCTCCTCAGCTGAGATCACGTCTTGCACAAAGACGTCCAGGTTGCTTCTAAGCAACAGGGACTTGGCGTCCACTTTGGGAAGGTTGGTTATCACGTATACTCTGGTCCTATAACTCAATTCCTCGAGGAAAAGTGAGTCCTCGAAGGGTTTAACCTTTAGGAGCCTGGCGTAAAGCTCAGGTGAGATCATATCTGCCAAGGCTTTAAGGGGCTTAAATTGTCTGGAGTTGTTGAGTGATAAGGTGAGGCTCCTCAGCTCCTCCATTTCCTTGATCTCCCCGAAGTTGAATACGACCTCTAGGTCCACAAGGTAGGGTATCATTTCTTACCACCCAGTAGTCTCTCAACCCATATTTTAGTGAGCATCTTCTGCTTACACTCGTTGCACACATCCGTGTATTGGGCCGTCCCCTGAAATCCTTGGGTTATTAACATGGAGTCGACCCTACCCTTGACCTTCTCAGAGCCTATGGGCTTACCGCAGAACCGGCACTTGATAACTTTACCCCTGTTCATCACCTTCCTTGTCAAGTCCCTTATCTTCGCCAGTCCAGGAACGCTTACTGCGTTCTCTGGGCAGTTCTTCACGCATCTCTGAGACCCTATACAGTAGGGTATGTTGTACGACAGGGCCAGTTCCTCCCCACCTGTCAAGTCCGGAACCAGCATTTGACAGGCCCTAACGCACACCCCACAGAGGACGCATTTGTTGGGATCCACTACCACGTTGTACACTCCGGGAACATCATCGTCCTCGTTAAGCTTAACCTTCCTCGACATTTCTTCCACTGCCCAGACCAGGAGTGACCTCCTCCTACTCCTTTGGAGGGAAACCGATTCAGGTATCACAGACCTGGGCAACTCAGGGAAGGTCATAATCAAGGCCTTCCTGAGCTCCTCTTCGCTTCTCGCCTTTATCACTGGCAACTGTGTACCAGGAAATCTGTCGGGCATTTCCTCCAACCTCTTCAAGGCCAACTCCCTGGTCTGACAGGTTGAGGAGGCGTAGACCAAGGGTGTGAACCCTGCAGAGTATGTGGCGAGGACAAAGGAATCGTGGACCGACGCCGTACATGGGACCAGGAAGGGGAACACTCCCTCGGGGACGTCCACGTTCGCGGTCTCAGTGAACAGCACGCTCCCAGGCCTTCTGTACCCTGAGACCAGGGCATTGATGAAGTGAACCACTTGTTCAGTGGTGGCGTTGGGGACCTCAAGGTACCCTAAGTAAGAGGAACCGGAACAGTAACCGCACGCGGAGCACTTCTCAGGAGAGGAAACTGAGGGTCCCTCTGGGGCTTTGACCACCAAACCTTGAGGACACAGTTCCACCGCCTTATTGATCTCCCTCTCCGCCCTTACTTCATCGAACAGAACCGGATAGGGTCTATACTCGTAGACCTTAAGCTTGAGCACTGACCTCCTGGAGACTGAGGCTGACCTCACCGGTTGAACCCGGTAGGTCAGGTCCATGAGCTGTGCCCTCCTGGAGTAACCCACGAGAAGGGAGAGTGAATAGTCCCTGGTCTTCCCGAGGAACCATCTTGAGGGTAAAGAGAGTATGGCTAGGGGAGATATCCCGGCTTTCTGGTCTATATCCTCCAGCCAAGCCTCTCTTTGGCCCTCGTTCACCATCACGAGAGCCTTGAGTTCGTTAGCCCTCACGTCCTCCAGGAGGAAATCGCCACTCTCGGCCACGTAGGTCAGCCTAGCTTGCTCGAACACGTCCTTGAGTAGGTCATCCCCCAGGATCTCCCTGGCTTTCTTCGATACGATCAAACCTGCGTTTAGCACTACCTCTCCCCCAGGAAGTCCCTATCGAACTTCAACCACTCCTGGAGCTGGGTGCAGACAACCTTGAATATCCTGGCCCTCTGGTCGTTGACCACGTCGCTGGCCCAGTCAGGTATCCAGGAAAAGATGTGAGTGATCGCGAAGTTCTTCTGATCCTGGACCGTCTTGTAGGCGTCCCTCCCGTTAACTCTCAGGTTGAACTCCTCCTCCACCAAGTAGGCCATGAAACCCAGGATTGAGGAGACGTGGTCTATCTCAACGGAGAACTGAGTCACTATCTTTGGAACGAGTCCCCTGGACTTCATGAACCTGACCACGTCATTGTACTTGAACAGTGCTACTTTCTCTCCCATCAAGGAGAAGATTCTCTTGCTCTCCACAGGAATGAGAGGTTTAACCCCGAGACCCGTCATGAACAGGGTCGAGTACTCTATCAGGTAGTCGCTCCTCTTAGCCTCCTTAAATGCCCTCAAGATCTCTGAGACGTCCACCCCAGTCTCCATGAGATATTTGCCTAACTTCTCCTGGACTAGGGATAATTTACCTAGGAGTTCGTTGTACTCCTCCTCCTTGAACTTATACAGGAAGAGATCGGCGAAGATATCGTAGGCTGCGTGTCTCACATTCAACATGTCTAGGATTGAAACCGACAAGTTTAATCACTTCTGTCTAGTTAAAAATAAATAGTAATAAAAAACTTAACTTGACGAGTTGGAGTTGTTCTCGGTGTAAGTTGAGTTATTGCCCTGAGCCCCCAGTTGTACCACGCCGTTGGAGGTCCAGACGTTGTAGTACTCAGCTTGGCTCAATAGCTCAACATCGTTGTCCGCTGCATAACTACTACGCCAGGGTAAGTAACCGCTGGCAGGATTAGCTCCCGTCTCTGGGCCTAGAACGAAACCTCCCTTATCGACGAAGAGGATGTTCCCTGGATCAGTGGGATCGAGCCTGTTAGCCCATATCCTAGCCTGAACCATACACCCGTGTATGCAGGCTGGGATTCTCTCCTCTGGTGGGAGGGTCGGATCGTAGATCCTGTCGAAGCAGTGGGTACACTTCTTTGTCACTCCCTCCACGTAATCGAAGAACCTGTTCCCGTAGGGGCAGGCGTAAATACAGTACTTAGTCCCTATACATTCCTCATAGTCCACCAGAACTATCCCGTCTGCCGTTCTCTTGAATGTGGCCCCCACCGGGCACACCTCCACGCAGGGTGCGTTGAGGCAGTGGAAGCAATTGATGGGGATGTTGTACACCTTGGTCTGGGGGTAGTTACCTACCTCTACATAGAGTACCCTGAGCCAGAACATCACGTCCAGGTTTCCGTACGGATCCAGATCCGGCAGAGGTCCGAACATCCCTGACGTGTTCCACTCCTTGCAGGACATCTGGCATCCTGCACACCCGAAGCACTTGTTGAGGTCGGTGATTATGGCGTAGTTCGCAGTTGGGGTGTAGGGGAGTGCCTTCTGGACTCCTCCTTGCCTTATATCCAACTGTATGGGACTTTGGGTTGAGGTTGCGTTGGAGGACATGACCGTTCACCTCACGATGAAGAGGGTTCTGTAGCGAACCCGAACCTAACCTTATAGTTGCCTATCATGTAGCTGTTCGCTGCCAATGAGTTGGGAGCCACGTAACTCCAGAGGCTTGTGGACTGCATGTTGTTAGCGTCAAATCTGAGGTGAGGTATGTTGACAGGTTGAGCGAAGGTAGCTTGACTCTCGTTCTTCACGGTTATTGTGCCTCCCATCTGGTTGAGGATGGTGCTGAGTATATCCTGGTTGGAGAAGTCTTGGCCCATGTAGACGAACTTATTGGCAGTCACTTGTACCTGTGGGACAGAGGACTTACCCACGATCTTTATCCTGCTATCATGCCAAGAGGTCTGTCCAGTTATGGGATCTAAGTACATTATCGGGAACGCCTTATCTGTAGAAGGACTGAGCATTCCTCCCCTGGAGGGTGGCATGTAAGAGATGTTCGCCCAATTGTTCAGTACGCTGTACTTGACCTGAGGGGAATCCGAGGTCATCCCCCTGAAACCTGGGAGGGCCTGGGCTGACACAACTACCCAAGCCGCACCAGGCCTCGTGGCATTATCTAGGAAGGCCACTGCGGTCAATGTGGTCCTGAGGCCTCCACTCCAAGGCTCGTTCACTGCCTCGAACTGAACCATGTCACCGCTCTGGATGCCCATCTGCTTCACGTACGGGTCTGCGGAACTGAGCATAACCGGCGTGTAAGGCATTATTGCTGTCAACCAAGGCACATTGAAGGACCAAGTGTGATAAGTCCTGTCATGCCTCCTCACAAAGAAGGTCAGTGGGTACTCGTTCAGGTTTATTCCATCGCTGGTAATACTCGAGTTCCAGCTGGGCGGTGGGTAGTAGCCTCCGAAAGGCCTGTGGTAGTCCAGGATGTTCTTAGCGAGGGCCTGACCGTAGCTGTCGTTGGGTATCACGGACCTCACCATGAGGTTCGGGTTTTTGGTCTTCAGGTAATAGTAATAGTAAGCTGCGTTATAGCCTGTCCACTTACCTGCAGCAGCTAGCCTGAACTTCTGTAAGTACTCCAAGTAGATCCTGTGGATGTAGGGGAGTCCTATGGGCCCGTAGCCTCCAGGCATGTAAGCTCCCCAACCCAGGAAGTAGAACATGTTCACGTTTCTCATGTACCTGATGGAGGGAGGAAGTACGTATGCAGCTCCACCCTTTCCTACCTTAACGTAACCTGGATTTATGTCCTCTATTGTCATGTTATTTGCTGCGTACTTTGTTATAATATCCTGAAGCTTGGCCTGAAGTCCCGGTTGGAACTTTACCGGTATTCTAAAGTAATGCTCTATTCCAGAGGATCTATCACTAGCTCCTATCTTGTAGGTTTGGGCTGTGGAGAACATCTCTCCCGAAGGAACGCTGCTCAGGATCTGATTGATCACGGCCTGTTGCGAGCCATTGTTTGGTACAAAGGATGCATAAAGCTTGAGCTGTTGAGGGTTGGGAACCTGCTTCCCCTCTGAGTTGGTAAGAATGTACTCGAAGTTCTGACCATATCCTGCCAGCAAAGTACCACTCTTCAGGATGAACATTCCCGTTGAGATGAGACCTGGCTGGCCAGCGGTAAGTATGTTGGTTCCAGAGATAGGATCGGTCACGTTGACCGGACTGATGAGATTTCCTCCGGTTATGGGATCCTGGGTTGTGTAATGCGGGTTATCTGTGGGAGTTATACTCTTCTGTCCGGGATAGGCCCTCAGGAGCCACAGGAGAGTCAGCAGGAAATCTCCAGCTGCCAGCACGGGGTACATGGAAGGTAGGGCCGGCCAATTGAGGGAATCAGAGGGGCCCTGAGGTAAGCTGGTGGGTCTGTCAAAGGTGGAATGGAACCCGTAAATCTCGAGGAACGATAGGTCAGGAATCACCATGTCCACCACGTTATTGGTTTCCTGCATGAAGAGGTCAATACTTATGGTGAAAGGAATGTAGTAGTTACCGTTGCTGTCCTTATCCGTGACCTTCTGGAGGAGGTCAGTGAGCGTATAGGCGTTGTTCCAGTACGGAGCGGTAATGTACCACATCATGGCATTTATCGTGTATGGCATCACGGAATTTGGATACTTATTGGCGAAATATGTTGTGTAAGCTACAGCAGAGAAGGACCTCTGCGTGGTCAGGGGTATCTCCCAGCTGTACGCCCTGTCAATGAGTAGTGGTCTCCCACTACTGGATATCACTAAGTCGTCGGGACCGTCAGGCGCACCGTAGGGTCCTGCTGGTACTACAGTGACTGACTTCACGTCCACTGTCCCGTCGTTGTAGATGTACTCCGTCTTAAGGAAGCCAGACCTCCCCTTGGGGACAGTAATGGTCATCCCACTTATGGCTGAGGCTATGTTCTGATCGAGGGACGGCGTGTTCGCCAAGGGGTGAGGGGGGACTAGGTGGCCTGGGAAGTAGTGAGGATATGGGTACTTATAGAGGTCGGCTCCGGGGTTGTCCCATGCACCCATGACCAGAACTAGGTAGTAAAGGGCGGCCGCGCTCATGAATCCGTTGGCGTGTGCTGCAAGACCTCTCATGAAATAAATTGAGACGGGCCTTCCCACGACGTGGTCGTGATACCTTCCCAGGTAATCCACCCATTTTGCCGGCTCGTATATGGACTTCTGGAAGGCGACCGTGGCCATCTCGTTGGCTATCCTGACTATAGTGTTGTGAGGAATTCCACTTACGTTGGCCACGTTTAAGACTCCGTATGCGGGAGAGTGATCGTATGAAGTATACGGATCGTAATTCAGCAACTCTGCCCTGAAGAGCTCAAAGGCGGTGGTCACGGTTAGGGTTATTGTCTCTGAGCTCCCCAGTGACTTAGGTACGGTCACCTGTATTGCGGGCACCTTGACGCTCTGGCCATTCTTCAACTTGTATGGAACTGAGACTACGTTGGACTGCACGGATGACGGCAGCTCATCGATAGTCAAGATGGGCATCACCCCCTTCTGCCAAGGTGTATCCACGTAGGAGTATACATTCCCGTCACTGCCCATGATAGCCTCAAGCCACGGGTGTGCCTTGGAGTACTGCGGGTTGTTCACGGGCATCCTAAGGTGAAGACCTACGTTGTTGCCAGCAGTCGGATCCGTGGGATCCAAGGCGTCTCCATTCTGTGGGTTCGGATTGAGTATTACGAGCCAAGACATGTTGGTGTAATACCTCAGGAACTCCTCGTCTATGTGAGGAAACACCGCGGTACTGGGTATGTCGCCTAACTGTGGTAAAGTCTGCACATTACCCCCAGGGGTCACGGTCTGCATTATCAGCTGTCCCGTGGCTGGATCGTAGGCGGGCTGCACGGGCTGCAGAGTCTGAGGATTTAGAACTTGAGACCCCTGACCGGTGGCGGCCAGGTAAGCTTTGTAAACGTAGTAGTGAAAATCGACGAGAACCCTTATCCAGCCCATGGCCAGAGCTCCGTCGGTTGCGGGGTTGATGAATAGGTGTTCATCCGACACAGAGTAGAACCCGAACCTCTCAGGAGCTATGGTTACTACCTTGCCCCCGTTCTCCCTTATCCTCGCAATAATCCTTCTCATCCAATTGGGGAAGTGGTCTCCAGCCAGCCCTGCGAGAATGAAGTACTGCGCCCTTTCCTCGTCAGGTCCAGCGTACTCCCAGGTCGTAGCACCAGTGATGTAGACACCTGCTGTATACACGTTCATGGAACAGAACCCGCCGTGGGCCCCTGCGTTTGAGGTGCCGAAGTTACCAGAGAAGAAGCCTCCAGTTATTCCAGGAATCAGCTGATCTCTCCCTTGGAAGAAAGCCAAGGAGTGAGGATTAGTCTCCCTTATCTGCATGAACCCAGGGAAATTACCTATTCCCAACTGCTGCGGATTTAAGCCGAGGGTGCTCCAGCTCTTAGCGTTGGCACCGTTTATTATGATGTCATATGCTGTGTCGTAATCTAGAGCCATCCATTGCCCCTGACCTCTCTCTCCTGCCCTGAGGAGAGGATATCTGAGTCTAGCTGGGGCGAAATAGTAGAAAACGTCGGATGCACCCCTGGGGCACACACCCCCGTCGTTGATGTGCCACCCAATAGTCCCAGTGACGAACCTTGGAAATCCTGCGGGAGTTCTAACTATCTCGATGGCACACCTCCCTAGGCATTGGAAGCAGTTGGAGTAAACTACCTCATCGTTGGGATAATTGAGAGTGTAATTGTTCTCAGAGAAGGTATCGAACACCTTCTTGACCACAGAATTGCCACCCAAAATCAACGCGGTCCCTAGGGCAGCCGCTCCGCTGACCTTCAGGAAGTCTCTCCTGGATAGCTTCAAATGACTCATTTTAAACCGAAATATGTTAACTTATTGACGTTATTTAAGCCCTCACTTCACACGGTCGATATGTTTATCACTACATATTTTCCTGGCTAAGGATGTCCTCCAATATTCCTCGGAGTGAGGGATCTCCCTTCACGGCCTCTAAGGCGTCAGACTTGTAATCCGCTACGCCCAAAGCCTTCAGAAGCTTAGCTCTCAACGCCAGGTAAAGGGGCCTCCTAGATATGGAGAGTGCTCTGTCTAGGTAAAGTAGTGCGTCACTATGCATTTCAAGAGTGTAGTAACACAAGGCGGCGTTATAGTAGTGCTCAGGGTTCTCCGGTTCGTAGCGCATAGCTATCTTAAACTCACTGAGAGCTAACTTGTGATAACCGGTCTCGAAATATATCCTTCCTTTCAATGCGTGAAGTTTCGGATCGTCCTTAGCGAAGGCGAGGGCCCTGTTCACCTCAGAGAGCGCATCCAGTTTCAGTCCCATGTTATAATACGAGAATGCCTTCATGATTCTGGCCTCTACGTTCTTAGGATTCACTCTCAGGACATCAGCCAACTGGAGGTTGGCCTCCTCATAGTTCCTCAGCTCAAAGAGGATCTTCGCCCTCAAGAACTTATACTCGACACTGACGGGCATCAGAGCCAGAGCCCGATCAACCTTCTCCAAGGCCTCCTGGAGGTTACCCTGTTGGAGGAGGATTTCTGCCTCCCTTATCAAGAGCACGTGGCTGAACGGGAAATCATTCAGGCCCCTCTCCAGTTCCGCCAAGGCTTCCTCTGGAGAACCCTTCATCAATAGTGCTTGGGATCTCAGGAGGTAGCCCTCTAGAAGCCTTAAACCCTCTAATACGTTTATCACCTCGTCGTACTTGCCCTCCTCCAATGCCCTCTCAGCCCTCTTCAGTCTGTCCTCCGGGTCCTCCATGAAACCATAATCACAGGGGGTCCTTATAAGGAAATATGTTCAATAGGAAATATCGTAGGTGTGAAATGAAACTTTATTTAAAAATAGATTCTTAACAATGTTTTAGATAAAAATGGGTCTATTTACCTCGCCGTCTCCAGAGACATCCTTCGGGATTCAGGCACCCATAATACAGATAAACCAGTATCCCCTATGGGGTACCTACGTCGCACTTGCCCTCTACTTCACGGAGATAGCTGGTATGCTGATGGCCATAGTAGGCCTGATGGAAATCAGGGGCACTTTCACTTCCTTTACGAGGAGGGCCTCTGTAATAACCTTCCTTGCGGCGATTCTGGCCTTAGCCTTCTTCGACATGGATCTGGGGAGACCCGCTGCGGCAATCTCCTCACCCATAGAAGCCCTTGCCAACTTCGGTCACTCATGGATGGCTAGAGGGATAATATTTGTAGGAGGACTCCTCCTCTTCTCGTTCCTCTATATGATCGTCTCGGTCTTCAACATGAGGAGCAGACCGATCAAAGTTATTCTTGCAGTACTCGGGATGCTAAGTGGAATATTCTCAACTACGTACAGCGGTTTCGAGCTGGCTGCCACGACCGGAGTACCCTTCTGGAACAACGGTGGGATTCCGGCACTCTATCTGGCTGACGGTATATTCGCAGCTGCAGGTCTGGCGTACCTCATAGCCTTGGTGGGCAAGGGCGACGAGAACGTGAGGGCAAGAGTCACCATAACGAAGCTGTTGTTCTATTCGACCATAGCTGAGTTCGCTACCTGGTTCCTCTTCCTGGCCTCAGTGAACTTCATATACGTCTTCGATGAGGTCGCTTATAACTACCTTGTAACACAAGCCACCTTTGCCTTGGACATGACATTGACAGCCCTCACCCTGATAATCTCTGGAGTGGGCACCATGTCGGTTAGCGGAATTTCATTCATGGTGGGGAAACAGGGGACGCCCTCTAAGGCCGTGGGACAGATGCCCCCAATGGATCTACCCACAGCAGTCAAATACGTTATGATAGTCGCTGCTATATTTGCCCTGATTTCTGGGTTCCTGACAAGGGCTGATATCCTGTTTGCTGGACAGTACGCTTACGGTTTAGCTCCAATGACACCCTTCCAGTTCGTGAGCAATCAGCCAGTGCCCATAGGATCGTTCGGTTGGAGAGGTTAAGTGAACATCTTTTTCTTCCTAACTCCCTCACCTTTTTCTACAACCCTTCCCATTAAGAATGAGGGAAAACCCATCCTTTGACCGTAACTTAACGCACTGTCAACCTCGCTTTTATCCCCTATTACCAGAACCAATAGCTCACTCGCCTCCGGATGAGGAGTGAAGGATGAGACCAGGGGGAGCAAGTCTCTGTTCCAGGGTTCTGGGAGATCCAACTCCATGATATGATTAATCTGGCTCGAGATCTTGGATAACCAAGCTAGTCCCGGTCTAGTCACGTTCACGGCATATAACCTGTAACTCCACAGGTCCAGTTTGACCGTGGCCCTCCTCAGGGTGTCCCTGTACCTATTCAGTATCTCCCTGAAGGAGAAACCTCTCCTTTCAAATATCTCCCCAGATCCGAAGATAAATCTACTGAAGGCCGTAACTGGTGCCATTCCTCCAGGTCTATTTATCAGGCCTACGCTCATCCCCTCCCTAACCTTAAAATCCTCTTCTGCCTTTCCCCAGGAGAATCCGGCAACCTTTGGTTCTATAAGTTCCAGTTTGGGTTCCGGTGAAGTCACAGATACCATGTTGTATAGAGTCGACTCCAGGATGGTCGTCACGTTACCTGGATTCTCTAGATCCACTAACATGACTCCCTCGGCAGACACTATCTGACCCGACCTGAAGTTTCTAGTCTCCCTCTTATCGAAAGTGGAGGGATAGTTAAGCATACACGGACTTCTCTCTCCCTTACTGTTCAAGTTTATACAAGCAGTTACTTCTTCGTCCCTAACCCTCATGAGAGGGAGAAAGGATCTGTCTTGACATCCCCCCAATACTACTGATGGGTGTACCCCCATTGAGGTAAGGAGCTTAAACTTCTCCGCATAGTTCATTTCTTCGCCTTAACCTCCGCCTTGACGAAGGAGCTTATGACGCTACACTTGTGAAAGAGATGTATTCCGTCATCCTTGCAGTCAGCGGCCATGGCGTAGGGTTCTCCGCTCTCGTTAAAGCTCAGTACCGCTCTACATCCGTTGGGCAATATGACTGAGGGAAAGGCCTTTAATATGAACCTGGCCAGCACGTTTTTGCTCCCCTCTTTGAGCTCAGAGGCCCTAGGCAACATCAAAGTCACGACGGAGAGGGGTTGATTGAAGCACACACTCATAGGGGAGATCTGGTGTTCGTCCAAAAACAACTTAAGGGAATCCAGGAAACTCCTCAGCTCCTCCGTTGAACCATCGTACTTCCAGGCCTCCTTGAGGTTCTCCAGGGCAGTATACCTTATGGACTGCCTACTGGAGAGATAATAAGTTATGACTAGACCTCGTGGAGTGATGGAGAACTGTCTGTCATCCTTGGTGATCAGTCCCAGGGTCTTGAGTTTGACTAAGATCCTCCAGACCGTAGAAGGAGCTATTCCAGAGATCTTAGAGAGCCTATAAGAAGAGATGTGAACCAGGGTGGCCAATAGTTCTAAGACCTCAACGTCCTTGGGGTCCAGGTAAATAATTGACATTACATTTACATACTTATTCCGGCTTAAATAGTTGGTATTCGAATATTTAGATTAGAGATTAATTTTTCCTGTTAAAGAGCTTATTGAGTTTCATATTGTAGTTGTAGTGTTCTAGTTGAGGTGAACAGAGTTTATTTCCATTCTGTCCCTGAAACTAAGGTAGATTGGGCACTCCCTCTTGACCTTCTCCACCACCTCCTTGAGTTCATCCTTACTACAACCTCCTCCCTCAACTTCCAAGATGACCTTTCTTATCACATAATCTCCCACTTTTAGATATCCGTCGTCCAGAACGTACTTGGCCCTAACCCTGCACCTTAGAGTTATACCCTCCTTTCTGGAAACTGACAGTACTGCGTTGAAAACGCAATGAGGAATGGAGGTCAAGAAGGCCATTAGCGGACTCTCAAGGTATAAATCGGAGGCGTTCCTAACGTTAGAGCCTATCTGTACCCTAGGAGATTCCTCGTCTCCAAATAGAGTGAGGCTTATCTCCAAGGTGGCTCTACTTTAATTCAGGAGCTGAGGATTTAAGGATTTGAGGTATTCGGTCACTCTCCCTTAGAGAGTTTTCTGCTCACCTCCCTGAAGTAGTCAGGGTTACCCAAAACTATCAGGGTCTCACCAGGTTTCAGGACGGTGTCTCTAGTAAAGAAGGGGTTGAGCTTTCCCTCCTGGACTATTATTATGGGGACGACCTCCTTGGGAAGTTCAGACAACTTCACCTCTCTTCCCACATCAAAGAAGCCCACCACCATATCTGCCTTCCTGTCCATCGTAAATATTACCCCACCCACGTTCCTGGAAATAGCCGCTGCCGCCGTGATCCTCCCTATTATGTCCTCATAGGGTATCACCTCGTCGGCCCCAGCTGTTCTGAATACGTCAATCAGGGAGGCCTGCCTCACCACACATATTGTGTTAAGGGGAGGATTTAACTTCTGCACCTTAAGTGTGACCAACAATGTCTTCACGTCATCCTCCATAGCAATCACTGCTGAGGATGCGGAGGTTATGCCTGCGTCCATCAGGTCCTTATCGTTCTCTGGGTCGCCCAATATGGCTCTGTCACCCTGTAACTCATCAAATACGTCCTTAGAGTTCGTCAATACTATGAACTCCTTCCCTAGACTAGACAGTCTCTTAGCTGCGGTGACCACTATCCTACCGTTCCCTATAATGACCGTGTGACCCTTCAGATGAGATCCCCTCCATCTGGCCCTAGCGTCTGCCCACGATGATCTACTCACAACTGTATTTACAACAGATTGGATTAAGCTAGTATAAAGGCCCACCGCCATCACTATAGTAACCACGAGCAATAACTTTTCCAAGGAAGGCATTTGTCCGATGTTTGGTGCGTAAAGACCTACCGTAGTCACTACGTTCACTCCGGCGTAGATTGCGGATATCCAATCTAAGTGTTGATATTTGACGAATATTACAGTGTTAGCCAAGACCACAAGGGCGAGGAGTACAATCTGAAAGTAAATCCTTCTGAGGACCGAGTAAGGGGCCACCAAGAGTTCCATCACATCGAGGATTACCTTCCGAAGGCCTGGCATTCTCGTCTTCTTTAGATAACGAAGTTAAAGGCTTAACCCTGGAGATCCGATTCTTTGAACTAAACTGACCTTCTTACAACGAGGGCGAGGTTCCCCGAGTTAAGGGTTATACCACTTTACCGGTGTTACTGGTCCTAGCCCTCCTCAGGCATCGCGGGACGGATAGGCCCCAGTTCCTCATCTCAGGAAGTTGACTAGGGGAGAGGCCGTTCGGTGAAGCAGAGGCTTACGTCATCGACTCCAGCTCAGGTGTCACGATGAGGCAACTGCAAATAGGGAAGTTTATAGAAAAATTATGAAGTCAAAGGCGTATCCGGCCCATAGGGAGTGTGATCTCCGTTTCATCATTCAGGACACCCACACATCATTCCACCCTCTTGATGAGCACTTCCTCCTTCCTAGCCCTACCTTCCCTCATGGCTGATAGGATGGCCGAAAAAACCAGTAGGACTATGGACACCGCGAGAATATCGTGGAAGCCAGAGAAGAAGGAGGGAGCTATGGCGTTGGCGAAGAAGTCAGGCGATGAGAGCTTGGATGCAACTGAGGGAGGAAGAGAAGACGCTATCCCACTCATAGGGTTGTACCCTAGGAGGGCGGAGAATAGTGCCACAGGGGCTGAGATATTCACCGACGCGTCAAGCCCCAAGGATCCCAGTGCCTGATTGATGGCCTGATTTAGCGTGGTGGACATTCCAGTTATTATGATCGCCATGTAAAAGGCGACGCTCACGGTTGACGCTGTGTTACCCAAGGCTGCCCTTATTCCTGATGCCCTCCCTCTCAGTTCTGGCCCAACAGAACTCATGATGTCGGCTAAGTTCGGGGAGTTGAAGAGTCCCATCCCACCTCCAATGAGGAAAATGGCCAGGGAGAACTCCCAATAGGGGAAGTTCACTGGGAGGAGATAGAGTAAGCCGAACCCCAGGGCCGAGAGCATTAAACCTGCAAAGGTGAACGTCTTAGAACCATACCTGTCCGAGAGCCAACCGCTAATCGGTCCGAACACCGCGAAGCCTAGCATGTTTGGGATCAGAAATATGCCTGACCAGAAGGGGGTGGAGGAGAATGGGTAACCGTGTATGGGCAGCCATATGGCCTGCAAAAGCAAGACCAACGTTATAGTTATGCCCTGTCTCCCTAATGAAGCTACGACATTGGTAAAGTTTGCAACAGCGAAGTCCCTTATCTTGAACAGGGAGAGATCGAAGAGGGGGGTCTTGGCTCTCTTCTCCACTATAACGAATAGTGCCAGAAGGACGAAGGAGGCAGGTATGCCCAGGAACACCATGGGGTTACCGAACCCCAAATCTGCTCCACCGTATGGGATCAGGATGAACGTGACAGAGACTAGAAGTAGAACTAGGAATGAGCCGAAGAGGAGATTACCCAGCACGTCTATGGACTCCTTGGCCTTGACGCCCTTGTCCTTAAGTGTCAACCAGGACCATAGTGTCCCAAGAATCCCCACAGGCACATTTACCAGAAATATCAATCTCCAGTCGATCTCAGAGAGTACTCCTCCCAAGATGAGTCCCACTACGCCTCCCACCAGACCTGAAACCTGATTTAGGCCCAAGGCTTTCCCCAGCTCCCACTTCGGGAAGTAATCTGTTAGGATGGCTGAGCTGTTCACCATCAGGAATCCCCCACCTACTCCCTGGAGTATCCTGAATAGGATCAATTCTAACATTCCCGTGTTACCCGTTGAGGTGACGCTAGCTAAGAGGAGGGACGCGACGGTAAATATCCCAAAGCCCATAGTGTAGAATCTAGTTCTACCATACATATCCGAAATTTTTCCAAACGTGACCACCAGGGCTGACGTAACTATCATGTAACCTAAGATCAGCCACATGAGGTAAACCAGGGCGTCTGGGTTAGTGGGATTAAATCCTATTCCTGAGAAGATCGCTGGGAGGGCTATGATTATCATGTTATAATTGGCGAAAGCCATAAACATGGCCATAGAACTGTTGATCAGGGCGGTCCACTTGGTCTCCATGGGACTTCCATAACTACTTAGCAATTTTAAGGTTATGTATTGAAGCATCTCTCCAATAGATGTCGTATCCTTCCGTCGAAGATGGTGATACCCCCAAATAACAGTGTGACTTTTGCGAAAGAAAGCTTTTATTTGGATAGGCTGTCCAACAATACATGAACGTTAAGCTACTCCTGGGAACAGTGATAGTAGTTGTGATCCTAATAGCCATGGCTACATACGCACTATACTCACATATACAGGGTACCGGTACCTCCCCAGCCAGCCAGGGTCCGACCAAGCTCAACACTACGGTCACTCTACCGCCGTGGGATCAGAGACTCGTCTCTCTGGCTCCTAGCGACACCCAGATACTGATCTCCCTTGGGTTGGGTAAGCACTTGATAGGCATGGACAGCTACTCCTTTTCCCTACTCCAACAACTCAACTATACCTCTCTGGTTCCGTCTAACGTATCGATCTTTCAACAGATCTCACCGCCCAACGTCAGTGGTCTGCTCCTCTTGAATCCCTCGCTCGTAGTAGGAGAGGAGGGCTTACTGGGAAGTGGTGCAGGACAGATAGAGAAGGCCGGCCTGAACCTTACCCTTACCAACAACGACTATGCGTCGAACTTCACTCAGGTGGAGCAGGGTATCTTGAACCTCTCCAAGAGCTTGGGCCTACAAAGTAGGGGTCAGCAGGTGGTAAATTGGATGAACTCTAAGATATCTCAGTTCTCCAGGGAAGGTAATGTAACCATCGCGTACTTGATCTGGATATGTCCCGAGTATCAGTTCTACACCGCAGGAGGTAACGTGTTCATTAACAACATCATCCAGCTATCAGGAGGAGTCAACGTATTTCAGAACCAGTCCGGGTATCCACTGTTAGGGCCTTCCTCACTAACCTTGGCCGATCCTCAGGTAATAGTAGTCCAAGAGATGTACAACGTCAGCTATACCGAGTACATGATATCCCACATTCCAGGCATACAGAGCACCAAGGCCTATCAAGATCACAGGATCTATATACTCTCCGAAAACCTCCCGACGGAGATACTTAACGAACCCGGCCCGCTCTCTGTGTACGGCATTCCACTCATGGAAAGCATAGTATCTGGCACAACTCCTAGTTACGTTAATTCCTCCTATGTCATGAAGGAATATAACGTGAGTCTCCCGGTGTTCTGATTGAAGTTTTCCCTTGTTCTCCTGGCGGTGAGTTTCCTCCTGGGTATAATCTTCGGAGAAGTCTACATTCCTCCACAATACCTTTTCTTCCCCAGAGGAGTTTACCTGGAAATACTCCTTTACATAAGGTTGCCCACGGTGTTTGCATCTGCCATGATAGGGGCCATCCTCGCCGTATCTGGGGCTGTGATGCAACTATTACTGAGGAATCCTCTCATGGATCCTTACGTGAGCGGTACGGCATCTGGTGGGGCCTTCGGGGCAGTCCTCACTTACTTTCTCCTGGCCTTTAACCTCCCCTTCTCTTGGATAATATACATCTCGCCAGTGATCGCTTTCCTGTTCGCCCTTCTGTCCACTGTCCTCACATTACTTATAGGCAGGAGGACCGGAGTTTACGGACTGGTCATAGGGGGAGTAGTGGTATCCTACATCTTCTCCTCCTTAATAACCATAATGCTTACGTTCCTTGAGATCAGGTATCCGCAGGTTCCACCTCTCTACTTCTGGCTCCTGGGAGACGTAGAACTGGTGGGTTGGGAGAATGATGCCATCCTACTAGTCCTCCTGATACTCCTCCTTGGGTTGGGGACATATACTGCGAGGTTGATCGACCTAGCCTCCATCAGTGACGATATGACCTTCTCCAAGGATGTTAATCCAAACAACTTCAGGCTCCTGTGGATAGGACTAATGAGCGTAGCGGTGGGCTTCATTGTGTCATTGGTGGGCATAGTGGGTTTCGTTGGTATCATAGTACCTCACATAGTGAGGAGGTTCCACAGTGGTAGTGCCACTAGACTCATACCCGAGTCTTCAGTCCTCGGAGCAGCTATAACTGTGCTCAGTGAAGTGGTCTCCAATGGGGCACTGGGTGTGAAGATACCCATCACAGCAATCACCGCGTTAATAGCCGCACCGATCATCATTTACGTATTGGTGAGGGGAGTTGCTAATTCAGGGATTCAAGGTTAAGAGAGGGGAGAGAGTGATACTAGAAGACTTTGGTATAGAGGTAGTCAGAGGTGTTAACTTAGTGATAGGCCCAAACGGTTCAGGGAAGACCACCCTCCTCAGATCCATAGTGGGGGCATTGGGGAACTTGAGATCCAGGGTTCCCGAGAGCAAGGGATACGTCCCCTCAGAGTTCTTCTCACCTGAGATGAAGGTGGTAGACGTACTTCTGTCTGGCTCGAGGCGAAACTTGGAGGAGTACTATAGGTTCGCCGAGTTGTTGGGTGTTCAGCACATGCTGGATAGGGCCTTCTCCACCCTAAGTACTGGGGAGAAAAAGCTGGTATTAATTGTTAAGGCGCTCTCTGAAGGAGACTTGGTGATCATGGATGAGCCGATGTCTGGGCTAGACGTTAGGAACCAAAAGAGGGTCCTGGACTCTCTAACTGAACTTAAGGGCCTTAAAACCTTCATGATCTCCACCCACGAGCTATACATGGTCAGCAGATCCGACTGGGTTATCGTCATGAAGGCTGGAAGGACCATATATCAAGGTGAGCCTAGAAATCTCCATGAAAGGGTACTGGAGGAGACCTACGGGACTAAAATAAAAAGAGTTGACTTGGGAGACCGTTGGACCTTCATTCCAGACCTCTAAGAGGCGTACAAAACGTAGTCTGGATAGACTTGGTACAAGGGAACAGTCACTACCCAACCGTAACTGTTGGCGAGGAACATGGTGCTGCCAACTATTACTGGGTTCACTATACCGAATCTCCCTCCCACATAGTATTGAGTCAACACCTCACCGTTTTTGGGATTTATAGCGTAGACGTAAGGACCTCCAGCTACCCACAGAAGCCCGTCATAGTAGGTTGCACCACCTCTAGGACCTCCAGGGGCCTTCGGAGGTAGACCTATGCCGTTCAGCCTAGTTTGCCACAATATCTTCCCGTTGGTTACGTTAATGGCGAACTCCTTTCCCAAAGATGGGGAACCCACGTAAACTGTCCCGTTGTATATCATGGGCACTCCTCCCTTGAACGCTGGAGGAGTATATCCTCTTCCAAGGTTCGTCACCCAGAGCACTCTCCCGTTACTGGCGTTGACTCCAACGACCAGGGTGTCGACAGTACCGTTGGGCTCAGCGTTGGCTACGGTGGACTGTACTACAATCCCGTGTTGTTGATCTACTGCTGGAGGAACGTCTCCCATCCCAGTGTTATAGGGCCTGTTGGGACTGGGGAGAGTTGCGTTCCAGGCTTCCTTACCCGTGAGCCCATTCACGGCAACCAAGAGACCGTATGGAGAGGTGAGGCTTGTGAAACCGGCTATGAAGAGTGGCGTCCCGTTACGGAGGACGTAGTAGTTCACGCTACTCATGCTGTCGAATAGCCCAGGCATTCGATCCATCCAGATAACCTGTCCCGTCGTGGCGTTCACTCCCACGAATTCCCCTCCCCCGTCTGCGTAGGCTAATATACCGTTATATACTGCAGGTGCTGGCATTGCCTCACCCATAGTGAACCTCATCCAGAGAAGCACCCCATCACTGGCGTTGAAAGCGTATATTGCCCCGTAGCCCATCCCTCTATGGATTGAGTCGTACTGACCCTTCTCGTAATGAACGAAGTTAGCGAAGTTGAAACCCACGTCACCTACGGTCACATAAACTATTCCGTTATACACTATGGGATTGTTCATTGCGTAGCTGGCCAGGCCCGTGGCGTACCACACAACCTGGCCGTTGAGAGGATTCACTGCAAATATACTACCTGGTCCACTGTCCTCCTCCACGAAGAGGAGGTTGTCTGCCAGTGTGACACCTAAGGGCTGGCCTACCATCTGAGTTAACATAACCAACGCAGACCTGGTCCCCATGGCGTTAGCTCCTGGCACCATCCCCTCAGGTGTTGAGAGCGGGATCAAGGCTGCTCCTGCCATGTGAGCGAAGTCCTCTTGCCATACCACCCCTTGATTTAACTCCATACATGTAGTTGAGAACGCCGCATTGTGTGACTGTCCACCGTTAGTTACACCCCACTGGGTAGGAAGACCCAGGTTCTGCCCACTTGCGTTACCAGGATAATAGACCACCTTCACCTCATAGGGAAAATATGTGGAATTATAAGAATCATAAAGCCTGACCACTGGCTGAGGAATCGGTGTGACTACTTGAGATATAAGGTGGATCATGGGATCCCCTGCTATGGCTCCTGTTAGGAATACTATTCCTAACAGTATTCCTAAGACCAACCTCCTCATTTTAGGTCGTTTGATAATGACAGTATAAATTTTTTATACATTCCGTCTTTAAAAGAGGAATTATACATTTTTTAAATTTTTAGTTAAGTTTTCACGCTAAGTAGCGAGATGGGCGGAAATAAATTTTTTTGCTTTAAAAGGGTTTGAGATCATTTTATGAAGAATTATGAGGGTTTCCGAGGGACTTGGCCCTCATGTAAACTAAGTAAAGTTTGGAACTGTGGGGGCAGGGGAAACTCCCGCACTCACATTTCCCCTCCACTACCTTCTCCCCCCTCAAAATCAGTTTTACCCTATAACCCTTAACGGAGCACTTTGATGGAATTGTCCCCTCAACTTCCCTCTCGCCTTTCTCCCTCTCTCTAATGATAAGTTCCATGTCTTCTCTCCGTATGCCTGTGTATGAGCTCCCTTATGAAAGTAACATGTCTTGAATGACCATCACTTGTTCCTTCTTGAGTTCTTCCTCTATCTCCAAATACAGTATGGACAGACCTAATATGATGGCGCCAAAGAGTTCATCCAAGTTACCCACATTACCTTGAGCATCCTTATCCTTAATCCTCCTCAAAAGCTGCCTCATCATTCTTCTTATGACTAAGGCGTCCTCTCTGGCATCTCCGCTCAAACCGAAGGCTAGGACAGAAATGGAGTAGATCGCCCTCCTCAAGTTAACTAGAAGTTCCCTTAAGTAGCCGGCCTCTGTGCTCGAGTTCATGATAATAGATTCTATTAAGGCGTATAATAATCTATGTAATAAAAAACTTAACTCCAAACACTCTTTAAAAAGAGTGCGAGAAATAAAAATTTATCTTTATGAAACTTTTATTTTCTGTTTAATTGCCTTTAGTGTGTCCTGAGGTATCGTCTCCATCTTGTGACTCATTTTTGCGTGTATTGAGAGCTCCCTTAGCAGTTCGTCCTCAGTAGATGAATTCTCTATTTGGAATCCGCAGTTCATACCAACGTCAGCACAGCTAAACGAGTACTTGCCGGACTTCTTTATTGCCCCCTTTATCCTGTTCACCATCTCTTGAGGAATTGAGGTTAATCCATGAGAATCCTTAGCGTGGATCTTAAGCATCTCCAGTAACTCGTCCTCACTGGAGGCGTTCATTATGGAAAATCCGCAGTCCATTCCTACGTCTGCGCATCTGAAAGTATATTTCATTAATATACGATTCTGGGCGACGTATTGAAGTTTTCATTAGAAAAATTCTTACATCCTTTTAAATACAATAGCCCATTATAAGAAATCATGGTATCCCTATTTAGGAAAAAGAAATACTCCTTTAGTTGCTCAAGTTTGGGGATGGGCTGCGGATATTCAGTGAGAGGTGCTGCGAGCGAGGAGGAGTTGCTGGAAATTCTGAAGGTACATGCTGGACAATCACACGGCATTAACGAGATCCCAGCTGATCTGTTGGAAAAAATAAAGATGAACATTAAGAAAGAGTAACAGGTTATTGTTAAAAACGCTTTAATCTCCCGAAAACAGATTTTCAGTGACCTATGGACGAACTACATCGTAAGATGCTAATGCTTTTATTTAGAGATGGAAGGATCAGCCAAAGGAGACTTGCTGAAGAGCTTAACGTTACTCCACCTACCCTGAACTATAGGTTCAGGAAGCTTGAGGAGGAAGGGGTACTAAAGGGCTTCACGTTATTTGTGAATCCCAACTTTCTGTCCTTATATTACGGCTTTGTAGCCTTCACTAACTACAGGGACTACGATAGCCCGTCCATATTCCTTAAGTTCAAATGTGTAGAGTGGTTGAACGTGTATGGTATATTGGGGAGGAGTTTTAGGGAGTTGGATGAAGAGGTGGAACGTATGAGCCGAAACCTTGGGGAGCCTAAGCTGAAATATGTTCCTGAGCAGTCCCCAGAGAGTCTTAAGGAAATGGACCTCATCGTGTTGAGGGCCCTTAAGGATACGCCAAGAGCAAGCGAAAGTGAGATAGCTGAAGTTGTGGGCATGCCCAGTAAGCTAGTTTCGAAGAGACTTAAGGTTCTCTCCAGGAGGGGCGTATTCTCCGTGTTTCCCGTACTAGACATACCTAAGTCAGGGCTGATAATGTTCTCCATGTTCTCGAGAGAGTTGAAGAGGATAGTCCCTGTCCTTGAGCCGTTCACCGTATTCAGGATAACGGACGGGAAGGCAGGGATAAACGTATGTCTAGCTGACAACATGGGACAAGTTAGAAATCTCGTTAATGGGGCACGCCTGAACGATCCTGACTCCGATGTGATGATAATACACGAGTATACTGTTAGCATTCAGGATAAAATCGATATTCGCGTTGAGAGCTAGGTTTACTTGACGCAGAACTGTACCTCCAAATCCACGCTGTCTCCGCTTACCTTTCCCTCGACTTCCAGGTCCCTCAGTATGGACTCCATAAGGGGCACGTAAAGTGCACTCACGAGTTCCTCACCAACCACGGAAGCCAAGAAGAAGTTGATCTTTCCACATTTTCCATCGACGTTGATGGACGTGTTATTCTTGTTCACAAGCGGTAGTATGAACGAGACGAACTGATTGATGCGACTTATCAAAACTTCTGGACTCAAATTCTGACCCTGAAGCTTAGGGTTAGCGAATGAGTGTCTGAAGAAGGAGCTGTAAAAGGTCACCAAGTCCCTTACCAAGTCGGGGTTTTCTTTCACAAGCCTCTGAAGTGTGGTTAAGGGAATAGGTAGGAATCCCATGCTCCTTGAGTTAAGGTATTCCACCAGGTATTTCCTCAGTCCGTCTAAGGACAAGGTTGAACCGGCCCTTACGACTGAAATGGAGAGCTCTAGTATGTCATCGACGAAATCCTTCCATCCCTTTCCCCCAGGGTAGAGACCCTTCTGCGTGAGGTCAGACATTATGTCCTTTAGTTCCCTCTCCTGTCTCTCCAAGACAGGGACTAATACTCTTCCTCCCTTCTTGTCGTCCCTGTCCTTTCCCTTTGACATAGAAAACACTGTAATCGCAACAAAATAGACTTTATCGTCTCCTCCCTCTGGAGTTCAGTAACTCTTCGAAGCCGGATCCCAATAGGTAGAGGTCGAAGGCTAGGAAAAAGATAACCAAAATAACTTCAATCCAATATTCCATGATCACTGATTAGAGGACCAGAAATTTAACAGGTTTGACGACAACAGTATACAGCACCATCTTTGCCGTTATCATCGGTTTTCGAAGGGACCACAGGTGTATCCTTACGTTCTCACCCTCAACCTTCCTGAGCGTTGATTTAACTCTTACCAGCAGTTGTGGGATTTTTCCTTAGGTGTAACCTTGAAGTCAAGGCGAAATCTAATAACTGCTGTAAGGGATAATCAACTAAAGGGGCTGTATTACGTTGAGGGTAAGGATTTCGAAGTAGATTTTTACGATGAGGTGAACTCAAGGTTGATTCAAGTTACGTTAGCGTCAGATAAAGTTGAAGTAAGAGAGATAAAGGGAATTTTGAAGGCGAATGAGCTGTTGAGGGTTAAGGAGCTAGTAGTGATAACACATGGCATAGAAGGGAAAGAGGAGAGGGAAGGAAAGGAAATAAAAAATGATTCCAATCTATAGATTTCTGTTATCATAGTCTAATCCTATGAAATGTAATGAAGCCCCATGAAAGTCCCAATCATCAAAGCTAATCTGGTAAAATCACATTTCGAATATTCTCTAGACAACTCCTACAATTCAAACACGTAGGGCTCTTTTCCTCTTCTCTACCAAATGGGAGGCCAGAATACCCACGAAGTAGAGTGTGGAGAGTGTCACACCTATAGTCGTCTCTATGACTCCACCCGTAGTCCCAGGAGAGATAAGCCAGGCTATTATGAATGCTCCTAAAACCCCATATCTCCAGTTCCTCCTCCAACTTGAGGCTTTCACTACTCCTGCCATGGTCAACATGCTCATGACTAGAGGATATTCGAATGCCAGGCCATTGGTTAACATGAGGGACATGACGGTGTTGATGAAGGCCCTCAGACTGAGCGTTGGGGCAACTCCGAGGGTTTCAGTATAGATGAGTACGAACTTCATCATCACTGGAATAATTATGAAGTACGCGAACGCGCTCCCTGCAGTGAAGAGTAGGAACGCGGGGAGGATAATGTACTTGGCCATCCTCCTCTCGTGCTCGTAAAGTCCTGGGGCTACGAAGGCCCAAGCTTCCCATATTATAATGGGCATGGCCACAAGCAGGGAAAGAAAGAAGGCAACATATGCTGCGGAGAATAAGGTATCAAAAGGATTGAGGTTTATTAGCTCCATTTTTGGCGGTAGTTCAGAATGTATGAATAAGACTATTACATTGGAGGCAATACTATTGAAGAGGTTCGGGTAAAGAATTGGAAACCTAAACCCTTCGAAATAGACCTCCTTGATCCCGAAGAAAAAGAACAGCAGAAACGTCACGAGGAGACTGAATAACGCCCTCCTGGCCCTATATACAAGCTCGTTTAGGTGTTCTAAAAGCGGTCTCTCCTCTTGCTGTGGTACCTCCCTAGTTCTTTCCGTCACCCAACTTCAGCCTCTCTAACTCTGCTTGTAACCTCTTGATTTGTTCTTCAATCTCTCTAACCTTATCCTGGCTGGAGACCTCCGTCTGTCTCCTTACCATAGGCCTAACTGCAGGGGTTACCTGAGAGGACGTTGAAGCTAACGTCGTCTTAGTCTCCTCAGTTACTTCTCCTAAACCAGACAACTCCCTAGTCAGTTCCCTCTTAAACTCATCCTGACGTCTTTTGAGCTCCCCTAGGGTCTTCCCTAAATTTTTCAGTGTTCCCGCCAAGTTTTTCTCTCCTCCCAGAAGAAGTATTGCTACTATAAGTACTATTAAAGTATCACTTAAGCTACCAAACATCATATCCCACCCTCTTTCGACTCCGTTAGGCCCAACTGCTCACCCTGGGGGAGCTCAAGATAAAAATTCTTTATTGGCTTGTCTTTTGTTTCTTTAGCTGATCCAATTGAGCCTGAAGATCTTTAATTTGCTTCTCCAGTTCATCCACCGACTTGGATTGAGAGGATTGAACGTTAACCTGGGGAGACTGAGAAACTGGTTGAGTTTGCATCTGATTTATCTCCATTTCTGCCTCCATCCTTCCCTTCTTGAACTCTCCCAATGCCCTACCCATGGACCTAAATAACTCCGGAATCTTACTGCTTCCAACGAACAGTATTAATGCCACTATTATTATGATAGCTATATCGGAAGGGTTTATGGCTACCATTATTTCATCTAAATAGATTTCTCTCAAAGGTTTAAAAACATTGTTTATAATGGACAAGGTGAGCAACCTTACACGGGCGATTCAGGGCTCCATTGCGATTTCTATTTGTTTCTATAGAATGAAAGTGACTTAATTGATCCTACATCAGTAACACTAAAAAGGGGACGAGCGCTAGGTCATACCATGAGACACTCATTCAATCACGTGGTGACCTCGCTCGTCCCCGAGTTACTTGGGGAGGACGCGCCATTAAATGAAACGGCTGAGATCGAGAGGAGGGCCCTGGAGGAGGCGGAGAGGACCTCCCCCAGGTACGCCAGGGGGAGGGAGGTGAGGAGGAGGGGTTACGCCAGGTACAGGTTCTTGAAGGGGTTCAAGGTCTCCCTCCTGGGGAGGAGGGTAGTGTACGGGCTGGAGTGGGTCACGGTGAGGTTGCCCGTGCTGTACAGGGGAGGGGAGAGGGTGAGGACTGGAGTGGAGGAGGAGTTGCTCAGGGAGGAGGGGCTGGTGCTCAGGTCCCTCCTCCTGCTCTACTCCGTGTTGGGAGGGAAGTTGAACGCCAAGCTCTGGACCCAGGAGCTGGAGGTGAGGGGGGACGTCAAGTACGTGGTCGTGGACGGGAAGTACGTGAAGTTGAGGGGAGGGAGGAGGGGGTCCTCTTAATCGCGTTGGGACTCACGGAGGACGGTGTGAGGGCCGTGCTTGACGTGGTCCTGACCAGGGAGGAGGACGTCGTGAGCTACTGGGACCTCCTGGTGAGGCTGTGGAGGAGGTACAACCTCACCCTGGTCGTAGCCGACGGGGTGAAGGCCCTAGACACGGCCATCTCCCGCTCCTGGATCAAGGTCGCGAGGCAGACCTGCCTGGTCCACCTCAAACGAAGCAGGAGGGTGAAGGTCTTGCTGGACCTCCTCCTCTCCCTCGCCGAGTCCTTCCCCACCCGTGGCTCCCGTGGTAGTCCC
>NZ_JH597761.1:740127-741895 GCF_000243315.1 Metallosphaera yellowstonensis MK1
GGCAATCTCCCGCTCCGGGATCAAGGTCGCGAGGCAGACCTGCCTGGTCCACCTCAAACGGAGGGTGGACAGGAGGGTGAGGGTCTTGCTGGACCTCCTCCTCTCCCTCGCCGAGTCCGTCCCCACCCGTGGCTCCCCCCTCCTCTCCTACCTCCTCGCCCCCAGGGAGCTCTGGCCCCTCCTCAGGTCGAACAACCTGGCCGAGTCCTTCAACTCCCTCCTGGAGAGGAGGAGGTTCGGGAAGTGCCACTCCCCCTGGAGGATACTCCAGATCGCCCGGGCCATAGCCCTCAACTACAACCTCTCCACCTGTTATCTCATCCTTGTAATAATATTACAAGGACTCTTATTTCTTCGTGAAATGGTCAAATATATTCAATAATTCCTCCATTGAATAAGTCCAAATCAACAGAGATATTACAATTTGCAAAGGAGCCCTGAATCGCCCACCTTACCCTGAACGGTAGACCCAAAATCACCTCCTTGAAAATAAATCTATATTATTAATAAGCGGTTCTATTGATTTAAGTAGAAAATCTTTTAGATTGAATAAATCATCAGAAAACAAGAGTATTAGGAGTACCCTGAACTGCTCCCTCCTCACCTCCCCCTTGAACACGGTGTACAGGGAGTAGAGTACGATTGCCAGCACGAAGATCAACGTGCGGAAGACGAACTTGGTGGAACTGGTGAAGGGGAGAAAAGCCTTGATGTTCCGGTAAGAGGTCTCTATGGGACCCCTCACCTTGTCGTACAAGTCCAACACCTCCCCCTTCGGTAGGTTTAGATTAGTCGCCCTGGCGAAGTAAACTAGAGTCCTCTTCTTTCTCCTGACCTTCTCCTTGC
The DNA here is from genome assembly GCF_000243315.1 of Metallosphaera yellowstonensis MK1. GTDB lineage: Archaea > Thermoproteota > Thermoprotei_A > Sulfolobales > Sulfolobaceae > Metallosphaera > Metallosphaera yellowstonensis. The sequence goes on from NZ_JH597761.1 coordinate 740,974, forward strand.
TGTACACGAGGAGCCTGAACTCGACCTGCTCGTCCCTCCTGTGCCTCTTACTGTTAGTCTCGTACTCGCCGTCGAACTCCTGGTAGACCTTAACATCACCAACAGGGACGGCAATTACGTACTTGAACTGCGAAACGAAGTTGAGCACGTCTACAGTGTAGAAACCAGCGTCGAGAGTCATCAACCTTACCTTGAACCCCATGGCGACGACTTGCTCCACGAGGGCCTTCACGACCTCATCCTTGGTCATCCCGTTCACTTGAGTGACGAAGGCCAGTAGGAGCACTTTCCCGTCAAACTTAGTCGTCGCAGTTGCGTAGTTCCAAGAGCTCCCCTCCTCCGAACTCCCGAGCCCTCCCACCGTTTTCCCGTACCAGGTCTTGGTCGTCCAGTCTATTGAGAGGTCTATCTCCCTTACTCCCTTCAGCGTCTCCAAGGATATCTTCCTGGCGCTTTCCAAGAGTTTCTCAATAACTTCCACCCCTTGCTCCTCCACGTAATTCCTCACGGTCTGTGGGGACACGTCATACGCCCTCGACTTACTTTCCACCGAATCGTTCCACAGACAGGCCGAGATGAGGGTTCTCGCCACCTCTTCCCCTCTCTTTCCCTTGAAGTTCAGCATGGAAAGTAATTTATATCCTATTTGTTGAACGTTGTTTTGGTGAGGGAGATGGTGTGTTATCATCTCACTATCACACGTGGTAATACCACATCTCCCTCACCTTAAACCTTTCTTCAACTGAATTCTTAATACTCTTATAAATCCTGTTATCTGCCATGAATCGATATTATTCTGTCAGAATTATTTTTCATAATATGATTTTGGGTCTACCGTGAAAGGGCGAAGCTTCCTGCCTCATTGCCCCGTCGTGCCAAAGAGTAGAGGGCGGAGCTCCACAGGCACTACGTGCCTTCCCGG
>NZ_JH597761.1:741995-769555 GCF_000243315.1 Metallosphaera yellowstonensis MK1
TCCTCACTTGTTCCAAGAGTTTCTCAATAACTTCCACCCCTTGCTCCTCCACGTAATTCCTCACGGTCTGTGGGGACACGCCGTACGCCCTCGACTTGCTTTCCACCGAATCGTTCCATAAACACGCTGAGATGAGGGTTCTCGCCACCTCTTCCCCTCTCTTTCCCTTGAAGTTCAGCATGGAAAGTAATTTATATCCTATTTGTTGAACGTTGTTTTGGTGAGGGAGTACCGGTGTTACCATCTCACTTACTCACGTGGTAATACCACATCTCCCTCACCTTAAACCTTTCTTCAACTGAATTCTTAATACTCTTATAAATCCTGTTATCTGCCATGAATCGATATTATTCTGTCAGAATTATTTTTCATAATATGATTTTGGGTCTACCGTGAAAGGGCGAAGCTTCCTGCCTCATTGCCCCGTCGTGCCAAAGAGTAGAGGGCGGAGCTCCACAGGCACTACGTGCCTTCCCGGCCCTGAAGTTACGGAACCGGGTCTATGCAAGTACAGACTGATGATGGAGCAAGATGTTACCTCACCAAACCTCGCCTAGATGTTTTAGCGACGCTTACCTCCTCCGTGACTGCCACTGGGAGAGTGCAAACCAAATTGATATTTAGATACCAAGAGCCTATTCATCCGCGCCTCAGAGACGAGAAGTTTCGCTTTGCCCTTAGACTGTAACTCTTTCACGTAACTACTCGTTATTTTCAATTTTCTAAATATCGTTTTGACGTCGGTCATGTTCATGTAGTATTACCCAAGAATTCTCTCTTGATGATCTCCCTAACTGATGACGGGCACTGCTCACGAGGAAGGGAGAAGTTGGATGGGTATTGAAGTTTCCCTCGACTAGCCCCAAGGACTTGAGGGTGAGCGTGTATGATCCCTTCTTCAACCACTTCTAATTCCACCACGGGCACCCCTCTTGTAAGTTACGCCACGGGTAAACACCCCTCTTCTATAAAACCAATAATCGTTCTATGATTAATTCTTGATTTGGGATATTACTCAATATAGCATTTTATCCGTTTTGATGATAGAGAACATTCTACATGAAAATGCTGAGATCAGAGGACGGTGGATCCTACCCTCTGGAGAGCCCAATCCAGTTGAGATGCTAGTCCAAGTGAGCTCGGATTCTGCAACAGAAGCTCATCTCCCCATCTTAAGAACAGGGGTAAAATTATAGATAAAGAAAAAAGAAAATTGAATTCAACGCCTTATTTCTTTCCTATCATGTTCAGCAATTCCTTAGGTGCGTCCTTCTCGCTGACTGCGCCCCTACCGGTCTTTCCATTGTCGTCGTATGTAAAGGACACCATCTTGCCTACTTTCCAGACCTTCTTTACTTTGGATATGTCTACCTCTAGGTCTTGACCCTTGTACTTGAACTTTATTTTGGTTGCCATTGAACCCTTTTACGCAGTTTACGTTTATAAGCCTTGCGTTACTCAGGTAAGTACTACTAATGATATTACCTCAAACCAATCAACGGGTTTAAGGTGCAAAATTTTAAGATGTAATGACAAATAACAATTCGCCAGATATAATATACAAAGTGAAACGGAGAAATTATTGGGACGTATTTCTGTTCGGCATTATGAGGAGGGTACTTAGAAGTAGTTATGGGACTTTCCCTTAAATGCCGCCCTCTGATCAAGGCGAAATCTAATAACTGCTGTCCTATACTTGGTTGACAATAGGTAGAACCTGGGTTGATGAAAACTTCAGCTACGTTAAAGTCCCCTAACTAGTGATTTCCGATCCTGAGGTTTGACCCCACTTGTCAGGTAATACCGCAAGGGTCGTATGGGCCTTTCATCAATGAAGTTATTTCAACAAGGTAAGAGCTCATCTATCTAAATCGAGGGAGTTGATGACCTCACACAGATCATTCACGACTATGGCTCCTTGGCCTTTCGCCTCGCTCAGCTCGAGATTGAGCTCCCCTCTGACGAGAAATATCCTCCCTAGACCAGCACCACTGTAAGCCTGGAAATCGTATAGGGTATCGCCCACTCCGACGCTCTCCCTGGCCTGACAACCCAGGATGGAGAGGGCGTAAAGTACGGGAAAGGGATCGGGCTTCCCCTTTGGAAGATCATCCCCTGCCACTAAGAGGTCTGGCTTTATGCCGACTACGTTCAAGGCGACTCTTGCTGACCTCCTGAGGGAGGAGGTTATTACTGAGACCTTATATCCCTTCTCCCTGGCCTTCTCCACAAGTTCTCTAGAACAGGGTAGGGGATTGGCCTTCTTTGGAACTAAGCTCTCGTAAATAGAGTTCTTCAGCTCGTACAGCTCCAGGTATCTCTCCCCGCCCAGAACCTTAGCTATGTCCAGCGTCTTCCTTCCCATGAGTAGATTTAGATCCACGTCCACCCGAATCCCTAACTCCTTCAGGGCTATCTCCCACGCTTCCTTGTGGAGTAAGGCTGTGGAGGTGAGAGTGCCATCCAAGTCCAACAGGAGGGCCCTCATTTGACTACTATCGCCTCCGTTATGCTTTTCCACTTAACCTTATAACCTAACCTTTCCAGGACATCCGCTATGAACTCTCCATACTTGGAGACTAGATCTTGGAGGCTCATTCCAGTGAAGTCCTCCTTGGAAAGCTTCTCAAGTAGGTCCTCCCTGACGTAGTAGTTCCTAAGGAGTACGTACCCTGGGAACTCCTTCAGGTTCTTCCTCAGTGTCTGTTCGGACACGTTGTACTTGGCAGCCAGTTCCTTGATCGGAATCACATCTGAACCGTCCAAGGAGTAGTCCAACGGTCTAGAAGGAATCAGGCCCTCCATCTCCTTCAGCTTGGAGTAAACCTTGACGGCGTCGATCTTCCTCCTGTAAGTCACAACAGGCAAGCCCATGATCTTTCCGGACCCGGTCTCCTCGTTCACTATGACCAGGAGGGGAACGTTGGTGGACTTGAGTTTACTTACCTTCTCCTTTAGGTACTCCTCAGTCCAGAAACCCACTACCTCCAAGAACACCCTCAACCCGTCCTTCTCCACAGCGAAGTCTGGTAGGAATATCCTTCCGTTCACGACAATGGGCCCCGGCTCCCTCTCGATCCTCCAGTCTGGAGCTACCCTTCGAAAGGCCCAGAAGAAGTCCTCCTCCACTGAGCTGTCGAAGTTCTTCCCTTCCGGGTAAGTGGAGGATATGAGGTCGAAGTCCCCCAGCTCCAAGGAGTAAACCCTCCTGTTCCTCTTTCCCAATATCACTTCCGCTTCAATCCTCCATGTGGGTGCTGAGACCGCGTAGGGAACTAGGAGAGCCAGGTTCCTCCCATACTTCTCGGAAGGCTTGAGGAGAGTATAGGGTCCCATCACCTCCACCCTCACTGGGTTGGGATATGCGAAGTACATGAGACCCAGTCTCTTCACTGTCCTGATGAACTCCTTCCAGTTTCCACTGAGAGTGAAGGTCACCTTATAGCTCTTGAAGAGGATCGTCTGGAGCAAGGAGAGGTTGTACTCCTTTATGACCTCCTCTGGGGAACTTATGTTGACTGCCCTTATCACCTTGCTCTCCTCCATGTCACTGTACATGTACTTCTCGGCGTTTATCCCAAGTCTCTCTGAGACTTCACTGATTCTCCTGGCCCTCTCCTCTGCCGTGAGCGCTGGTCCGGCCGAAAACAGTTCTGACCTTATCCTCCTGGGATCCAACGGACTCTCGCCCGAGAGGTCCAGGTGTCTCATTATCACTCTGTGAATGCCTCTCACCAACTTGGCAGACTTTGTAGTCTTGCCGTAGGCCCTCTCCAATAGTTTGACGTCCTCTTCCACCTCACCCAGTGTCCTTCCCGGTTTATACAGGCTCAGCATTTCTTCTATTAGGTCTAAGTGGGGTTTCCCCGCGAAGAGGGGAACTATCTTGTCCCCGCTGATCTTGAACCTGGCCAACTCACTTGGTAGCACTTGACCTCCTCCTACTCAGGCTGTGATCCATAGTACCCTTGGTCACAATCTCCACCAGTGTTGCCACCTTACCCTCCTTCTTCCTGAGGATCCTCCCCAGCCTCTGCAACATCTGCCTGGAAGTTCCGTAACCTCCCAGAATTATCCCTACACTTGCGTCTGGAACGTCTACTCCCTCATCGAAGACGTTAGACGCCACTATGACCTTATATGTACCGTTCCTGAACTTCTCAAGGATCTCCTGTCTCTCATCCTTGGGGGTGAGGTAAGTCACTGCTGGAACCAGGTACTCTCTGGAGACCTTGTAGGCCATGTCAACGTCCCTGGTGAAAATTATGGTCTTCTCTCCATTAAATCTAGTCAACAGCTCCCTCAGTTTATCCAGTTTAGCCCTGGAGTTTACGGCCAGCCTCATGGATTCGTGCCAGGCCAGGAGTGCCTCCCTGGCCTCCCTATCCCTCCCCGCCATGAAGACTACCTTCTGAAAGTCACCAGGCCCAGTCATCCTTATCTTCCTCTTTTTCAAGAAATCGGTGAACTTCTTTCTAAACCTATCGTAAAGCTCCTTCTCCTCTGGAGTCAACTCCACATAAACCTTCTCCACCCTGAACTCAGCTAAGTACTTCCCGGCCAACTGTGAGGGGGATATCCTGATAACTACTGGCCCCACAATATCCCTGAGGAACACGTGCCTCCCGTCCTCCCTCTCGGGAGTTGCAGTTAGTCCCATCCTATATGGGGAAGCTGTTAGCTCACCGACGTTTATGTAACCCGTGGAAGGGAGGTGGTGTACCTCGTCGAACACAATGAGGGCGAACTTGTTCCCCAGTTGCTCAACCTTGTTGTAGGCCGAATCGTAGGTTATCACTGTTATCCCCCTCACTGTGTCCTCACCTCCTCCCACCATCCCCGGCTCAACCCCTAACGTGTCCTTTATCCTTTCAGCCCACTGACTCAGAAGCTCCAGAGTAGGAACCACAACTAGAGAAGAGACCCTCAGGGTCGAGATGGCCTTTATTCCCACTGCGGTCTTTCCAGCACCCGTGGGGAGTACCACTATCCCTCTCCTTCTGACCATCCATGACTTCAGGGCCCTCTCCTGGTACTCCCTCAACACCAGCTTGTCTCTGATTAGAGGGAATGGGATCAGGTCCAGAACCCTGTCGTCTACCTCAATTCCTGCCTGCTTGAAGTAGTTGAGCACGTCCCAGTACTTATAGGCTGGTGAGGCGTAGGCCTTTAGATCATCGCTCCACTTGAGGCCTGGGGCGTAATGATCGCTCAGGAGGAGACCCCGGAAGTACTTTAGTGTTACCAATCTTCCCTATATTAGGTTTTTGACTCAGGGCTAAAAAGCTAAAACCTCGAGAGGTATTATTACCTTGTGAGGATAGAGCCCATAGCGTTTGAAAGTTTAGGAGTCAGGTCTCAGGCCACCATGGTGGAAACCAAGGATTTGAGGATCTTCGTTGATCCAGCGGTCTCCCTAGCTCCCAGAAGGTACGGTCTCCCTCCTCATCAGGTTGAGGTGGACAGATTGAAGGAACTCGCCAAGAAGATTGTGGAGAAGGCCAGGGAGGCCGACGTGATAGTAGTAACTCATTATCACTACGACCACCACGATCCCGGTTACGTTGTTCCCAAGGAGATTTACCAGGGGAAGGTGGTCTACATTAAGGATCCCAACAGTTTCATAAACCCAAGCCAGGGCAGGGTGAGAGCCCCTAAGTTCCTGAGGAGTATAGGGGGACTCCCCAAGGAAGTGTCCCCAGCAGATGGCAAAGAGTTCAGGGTGGGTAATACCAGAATTCGATTTTCCCGTCCAGTACCTCACGGAGCCGACGTGAGGTTAGGGTACGTAATTCAGGTAGCCGTATCCGATGGAGATGGCACGGTCCTCTTCACGTCCGACGTAGAGGGAATGCCCAGCGAGCAACACGTTAAGTTCACCTTGGATGTGAAGCCAAACTGGATAATAGTGGACGGGCCTCTGAGTTATCTTCTGGGATACGCTCTAACCGAGGAACAGCTACAGGCCTCGTTGAGGAACTTGGAACTCGTGGCGAAGAACGGGCTAAGTACCTTGATAGTTGATCACCACGTCCTTAGGGACCTCAATTACAGGATCGTGCTGGCGAACCTTTACGGGTTAGCTCCCTCGTCAGGGGTCAAGGTGATCACTGCAGCAGAGTTCCTGAACAGACCGGTAGAACCCCTGGAAGCTAAGAGGAGGGAACTCTTCAAGGAAGACAACAGACCGGCCAGGATCCCAAGGGATCTGGCTTCTCTACTTAGGGCAGGAAATTAGCAGGTATGAAGAGGGAGATCAAGTAACCTGCAACATAACTTCCTACCAGTGCTATTAGACCCGTAGAGACCTGTTCGAATGCCCCCTTCCACTTGGGGAGTCCGGTGTACTTAGTGGAAAGGATACCGAAGAAGGATAAGGTGGTTACTATCAAGAGGCTTGAACTCAGCAGGGCGTACTGAAAGTTGAACCCCAGATACGTGTCGAGTCCGAACGGGATCAGCGGGATCAACCCCCCGATCACCAAATACAAGGCCATCAGTAGACCAAGCTTAGCGGGAGCTTCGAACTCCTCAGGGAATATCTTCAACTCGTGGATCATCATCTCGTTCAGGACAACTCCCTTATTCTTCAGAAGGATGTCGGCTATCTTGGAGGACTCATCCCTCGATATCCCCTTGCTCTCGTAAAAGGAGATCAGCTCCTCCCTCTCCTTCTCCGGGAAGTTATCTATCTCATAGCTCTCCTTCCTTATCTCGTTCTGAAAGACCTGCATCCTCACCCTCGTAGAGATGAACTCTCCTATCCCCATGGAGAAGGCCTGCGCCACAGTGGCGATCAGCCCAGTGACGAGGACTATCAGACTGGAGTGAGAGAAACCTGCTGCACCTAAGGCTATACTCCCGACACCAATGAGTCCGTCCTGTATCCCAAAGACCTTAGTCCTAAAGACGTCGGCCTCACCAGTTTTATGCTGTATCTGCTCCGGTTTCTCCTCCATGCTAAAGCACTGGCAGGGATTTCATAAAAACCTTCCTTGGATTACGCCCCATCGTAGTTGACTCTAAACCTCTCCTCGTCCACTCTGGAGATCAGACCGGAATATACACCCCACTCCAGAAGGATGAGCTGGAGCTCGTAGAGACCTTCTGGCTTGTTGTAGGCCTGAATGCCCTTCTCAGCCAACGCTTCCCTCAGCTTCTCCAAGGTGAAGACCTTGAGCTCGCTGGCCGTCTTAAAGGGTTCCGTCTTTAGGAGACTCTCCCTCAACATCTCCTTCCTCCTCTTTATGTTAGACTTCAGGAACTCAGAGCCCTTGTCCGTGATTATTATATCACCGTCACCTACAGTGACGAAACCCATGTAGCTCGCTGCGTAAACTATGGGCATCAGATCGTCCACGTCTACCTCCATCTCCTTCTCCAGCTCATATAGGTCAGTCTTTCCCTCGAAGGTGTTCTGGAGAACGCTGAGTAAACCCAATAGATCCGCTATTCTTGCACTTGAGTCGATGACATTCATACCAAAACAGTAGTATGATAACGACTATTTCAAACTTTTCCAGGTCCACTTCTTTCTCTTAACCTCTCTAGCGTAGAGGACCAGATAGGTCGCTGGAAACACGTAGAAGCCCAGAACCATGAGTACGTCGAGCAGTGAGAGGCGAAGGTCTGATCCAAACTGAAGGAGAGCGGAGAGGTGAGCCTGTGACAGGGACGAGGAGACGATGGCCAGAACTCCCATCAAGGCCCCAATCCCCTCAGCGATCCTATTCCCCCTCTCAACGAGGTAAGTTAGAACCAGGAGAACGAGGATGACTACGTAGGTAGATATCGTCAGTCCCAAGGGGACTGATCCCATAAGCAGGGAGCCACCTAAAGCCAAACAAATGGAGGAACTTAGCAGGAGTACGGAGAGTGGCTTCACATGTAACTTGGTGATTAGGCGGGTTATATACTTCTGGGGGTTCGGGCTTCATTGAATTTTCATGAATTTATATCCAATTCTCAGCCCTTGGGCTTCATCAAGGTCACGGGGAAACTCGTTACTCCCCCCTTAGCTAGGCAAGATGTGAAAGTCAGAAGGAACATGAGGGTCAGCATCCCTCATAGAACTGATGAAGGTGAACGTGAGGCTCGACCTGTACCGGATACCAAAGCTTAAATTGGGCTACTTGACTCGAATTATATGGTTAGCCTATCCAGAAGGTTGCAGTTGAGGAAGAACAGTCTTTCCACGCCCTTACTGTTCTCGCAATCTCTCAGTTCCATAGCCCCATTGGGCTCTGTAGCGGCTTACCTGACCTTTGCCTTGGCTCAAGCAGGCCAGCTCACACCGTTGGCTGCCGTAATAGGTGTACTGCTTTACGGAGCTTGGGTCGTCATCGCCTATCAGTACTCCAAAGAGGTGGAATCTGTTGGAGGAACTTATCAGTTCGCCAGGGAGTCCCTACCCAGAATTCTGGCCAGCGTGACAGGTTGGCTCTACTGGGGAAGTTACATGCTCTTCATCATATCTACGAGTTCTTACCTCTTGGGAATAGTCATCCCAATGACCCCTTTACCTCCCTCCCTCCTTCCGCCCCTGCAGTTGGGATTACCCCTGATGATCCTCGGCGTCATGCTCACTGGGGTGAGACCGCCCCTCTATTACACCCTTGTGACCTCAGTCCTTGAGATCCTGGTGATCTTCGCCCTAGGTGTCCTCGTTCTCACAAGGACGGGGTTGCCCTCCATCTCCCTGGGCGTATCCCCCCTTGAACTGGCGTCCGGCTCGTTGGCCGTGTCTTACACCGTGGCTGGAGGAGGTGCCTCATTTTTCTTGGGGAAGGAGGCTGTCAGGGGAGGAAGGGCTGTGAGTAGGGCTTATCTCTCGGCTTTCACCTTGGCAGCCGTAAGTGTGGTGTTCGCCGCAACCTATGAGGTCGCTGCCGCTGGGGAGAATCTGGGATATCTCATAGACTCGGGTTTTCCGGGACTGGCTATAGCCCAGGAATATGCTTGCCCCGGCTTTGAGAGGCTCATGCTAATACTCACGGTAAATAGCCTCATAGGATCTATTATTGCTGCGTATTCAGCCCTGTCTCGGCTCACGACGGCCCTGGTGAGGACGGACTTGGCAAGATCAGTGCTCCTGATTGCCTTAATATATCTTGGCCTGAGTTCAATAGGTCTAGCCACGAACAATTTCTTCGGTGTCTACGAGGACATGACCGCAGGTTCGCTTTTCTCCCTGTTCTTATCACACACGCTACTCTCGGCGGGATTTCCCTTCTTTTTGAAGAGGAGGAAGGCACTCAAGCTGTGGAAGGTGATCTTGAGTTCCCTCTCGGTTTTCGTTATGATACTAATGATCGCGTTTACCGCCTTCAGCCTGGGTGAGACCTCCTCAGCGGGTATCGCGGCAGTGATAGTCTTCTCCATCCTAGGCGTCATACACGCCGGGAGTAATATGCCATGAACTCTCTTTTAAGCCCAGGGTGGTAAGTAAAACCTTGTGAAGCTCGTAGAGGCCATACTTGAGATAGGAAGAGAGGTCGCAAGGGAAGAAGCAAATGACGCGGTGGAGGGAAAGCTTGACGCTGAGGAAGTAGTGAAGATAAGGCTAGACACTGCGGATTTCTATTTAGAGCAGGCAAAGGTAACAATGGATCATTCCCACACGCTAGCCAGCGAGATGCTGTTCAGGGCGGTAGTGGAGGGGATCAAGGCGTTGGGAGACTACTTCAGGATTGAGAGGGAATTGAGGGAACTTCCCACGTATCTCTCTGATATACTGGGCGATTGGGTAGAGAACGCTTGGGAAATAGGGAAGAGGCTCCACTACGACGGTTACATCTTTGAGTTCATGCAGAAGGACGACGTACTCAGCTACATGAAGTTCGTGGAGGACTTCCTGAAGAACTGTAGACTGGCCGTGCTTTGAGGGATCGTCGTGTTGGGTTATTCTCAACGAGAACCCTTGATGGAAAGACCAGGGACTAGGAAAAGTTTTCCTTCAATTTTCTCTTGAATAGAATATAGTCACGCTGAGGTTACCTTGAATCATGGAGAGACCCTCATACGAGGGGGTAGTCCCGGTGAAATACACGATGACCTCGTATACACCCCTGTGTAACTTAACCTCCTCAGACTCCGAGGAGAGGGTCAATACCACGGTCTTCTCATTTCCTCTGCCGGGAAGGGGTTGGAATACCACTATGACGTACAAGGAGTTCAAGTTTAAGTTTCCCTTGTGGATGACCACGGTGTAATATCCCTCCTTGTCCACGACCAACGTCTCCGACACGTTGTAGCTGAAGGCGGTGGGGGAGGGATGGGAGGGGGTTATGGTGGACGTTATAAGCTTGACTGAGGAGAAAGCCGTGGCCCCCAGAGATAAGACTAGGAGGATGAGGATGACGCTATTTCTCATTATCCCTCACCACGTATTTCACCTTTCCTCTCTCCCTTATCTCCTGAACTATACCCATGTTAACGAGTCTCTTCACTCTCCTGTAAACTGTGGTTCTGGGCAGGAGGGAGAGCTCTGATATCTTGCTTAGACTATCTGCACCGGACTTTATGGCATTCAGTATCTTTACGTCCCTCTCGTCAAGTTGATCTGGAGGAGTCATTTGAGGGGTTGGTCTCCTTCTCCATAGGAGATAAGCCATGTAGGCTGAGATGCTACTACTGATCAAGGTAGTGTACACGTAAGGGTTCAGGACCAGTGAACCTTGATCTGGAACGACATAATATAGGACGGTTACGTTCCCGGTGGCAAAGGTAAGGTTGAGGTAGCCGTTCTCCTCTTTCACCGAAGTAGGAGTAGGGTTCAGGTATGTTATCCTGGAATTGAGGGGGAGCAACACGTAGGTTTCTGTGACGTTGGGCTCCTGGAGCTCCACAACCCCCCTCGACTGGGTAACGAAGGTAAGGGTTCCAGGGAAGTTCGTTGGCGCTATCAGTTGACCTGTCCTCATGACGTCGCTGACGGGCGTAATCAAAGTGAAATTCTCAGGAAACTCAACCCAACCCCTCGAGGGAAAGTAGAACAACACCGTCCCGTTATAGAAGAACGTTGCCCTGACACCTGCACTAGCCAGGGGAATCAATCCCAACGCTATTATCAACGCCATCACCGTGAGCCTGCCATGCATGCCAAGAACACCGCGAGACCTGCAGCGAGGAGGATAAATAGGTAGAGCAAGCCTGCCAACAGGATGGATAATGGGGAATAAGCTGGAGAGAGGAACAACGCCAACCTAAATAGAGCTTTTACTACCACAATAGGAATAGTGTGTGGTGAAATATAAAAATAGTGTTTATCCGTGGCGTAACTTATGCTCTTCAATCACTTTTGAACACGTCACGGGCACCCCTCCTGAGGGACATACGTGGTTATCCCCAGATCGTTGGGGCCAGTCGAGGGAAACTTCAATATCCTGCCCACTCAACTTCTCACCCCCATCCTTGTGAGCAGTGTCAGTCATCGGTTGGGAGATCATCGCACGAAAATAGAAAGTAATACTATCAGCAGTTATTAGATTTTGCCTTGACTTCAAGGCGACACCTAACGAAAAATCCCATAACTGGTGTACTATCTAAACATAACTCGCATCACGATGAGATTTAAAAGTAATTAGGCGTGATTAAAGGTCACGTAAAAAGCTATAGTCTCACTTCTTCCTTCTCCTAAGCACTAGCAGGAGAATCACTATGATCACCACAACGATCACTATGCCCACGTAAAAGAGAGGATTCTGAGCTATGACAGAGGTCAGCGGAGGAGTCACCTGCACCTGGAAGTGATCGTTTTGCACGAAGGGCACGAAGGAACCAGTCTGGTTCCACACGAGGGTTAGAGTTAGGGGATAGTAACCTGGGGAGGCCCCACCACTCACGTCAACCACGTAGGTTAGGTTAACCTCCTGCCCTGGAGAGATGTCGCCTAAGCTGGTCTGGGAAGCGGTCAACGCCTGTAGGGGGTTTGAGGAACTAACGTGAGGATATATCACGTCCGATGTACCGAGGATTGCCCTCACGTTCTTTGCTGTCACATTACCTACGTTTTTGAGGACTATGGTTATGGGGACATTGGTATCACCAGGCTGAAATGACGGGTAGATGACCTGCACTATGGTGAGGTTAGCTTTGGGGTAAACAGTGAGAGTGTAACTCTTCAGGTAAGATCCCCCGTCGTAGTTCACAGAGAAGGTTAGCTTGTAATTCCCGGGTGCAGTTCCGTCAGGGACGTTGATCAAGAACGTGACATTAATTGGAGTGCCTGGCGGGATATCACCTACAGTTAGGTTTCCTTGGGAGACCAATGGGAAGGGAGAAGAGAGGGTGACGTAGGCATTCTGGGCGGTAGCTTCGCCGTAATTGGTCATGACTGCCTCGACTTTAACGTCGTAGAAGCCTGGGAAAACTTGAGGTGGTACGGTGAATATTGAGAGCGAGATCTTTGGTGGATAGATAACCACGGGGACATAGGTAGTCAGATTCACGTCACTGTAGTGAACTATTACAGGGACGTAATACGTCCCCGGTGTAGCGTTAGGATACACGCTAGCAGTTATAGTTCCCTCGTTGAGTTGGCCTGCAGGGATTATTCCCAACTGTAGGGAGCTCTGAGTGAGAGCGAGGGGATACTCGTCCCCAGGGAAGTACAGCGAAACGTTGAAGGCGTTGACGTCTCCCACGTTCCTCACCACGAAGGTTAGTGGAAGGTTAGTTTGGCCTGGAGCTGCGGTTATGGGGGATGAAGGAGAGCCCCACAAGCTCGACACAGAGAAGCTCTCGTATCCCACTACTGGAACCGTGATGAAGGTCTGGATCTCCTGGCCTGAGAAGTACTGGATTAGGGCTGGGAGTTGGTAGATTCCTGACGTGGCGTTAGGGTAGACTGAGGCGTAAGTGGTGATCTCCACCGGCTGGCCTGGAGGGAGGTAACCCACGTTGAGGTAGGACTGCATGAACTTGATGGGATAAGCTGAGGTCAGGAGGAGTGAGACGTTGGAGAGCATAACGTTCCCTTGGTTATCTAGAATGAGCGTCACTGGGACGTCGTTCTCACCTGGTGCCACGAGTTGAGGTGAGGTTGGGGAACCCCAGACAGCCTGAACGGATGCCTTAGCGTAACCTAGGACATCTATTGGAGCGTAGACCGTCCTCTCTGTGGAGAAGTAATGAATCGTGATAGGGACATAGTACACGCCTGGAGTGGCGTTAGGATAAACCGAAGCTATCACCGTGGACTCCGAGTAAAGACCAGCGGGTATGATACCTAGATAAGCCGAGCTCTGGAGGAAGTGGATTGGGAAGTAGTTCTCCGGTAACGTGATGGAGACGTTTACGGCATTGACGTCACCCAGATTGTTTATAATGATAGTTAGTGGAACTCTCGTGGATCCTCCTGCAACAACTTGAGGATCGGTGGGAGAGCCCCACACCGTTGTCACGGAGAAGTTCGAGTATCCCGTCACAGGGACAGAAACAGTTACGGGGATCCTGGAGTTCGAGAAGTACTGGATTAGGGCTGGGAGTTGGTAGATTCCTGACGTGGCGTTAGGGTAGACTGAGGCGTAAGTGGTGATCTCCACCGGCTGGCCTGGAGGGAGGTAACCCACGTTGAGGTAGGACTGCATGAACTTGATGGGATAAGCTGAGGTCAGGAGGAGTGAGACGTTGGAGAGCATAACGTTCCCTTGGTTATCTAGAATGAGCGTCACTGGGACGTCGTTCTCACCTGGTGCCACGAGTTGAGGTGAGGTTGGGGAACCCCAGACAGCCTGAACGGATGCCTTAGCGTAACCTAGGATGGCAACGGATGCATTTAAGGTCTCATGAAAATGAGAGAAAATGAATATTGGGCCTGCCACTTTCAGGCTTATGTTGTAGACACCGTTACTGGCGCTGCCATTTATGTTGTAGTAATATATTACGTGGATTGCTTGCCCTGGAGCCCACTGAATTACCGATACATTCTGCGAATCATTATAATAGTGGATCAGGGAGAACGGATACACACTAAACGCTGAAACGTTGACGTTGTAAAGGGGAAAGGTGTTGGCGTTAATCAGAGTGAAATTAATGGGGACGTCGGTCATGCCTGGGGCCAGAGGCTCCTCAAGAGGTTCTGCTATCATTATGAAGTGGAGCTGTGGTGAGCTGATCGCCCTTCCCACAAAGCCTCCCACAGGAACAGATAAAAAGGATAGGAACAGGAACGCCAGGAATATTATAGAAGTTATCGTTGACCTGAAGTCCATAGTCAAAAAGATATATCTTTAGTATTTAAAGTCGTGCACCATAAACCTACTACCCAGATTTCAACTCCCAATACGCCCTCTCAAAGGAGGCATTTATGGTATCTAAAACCCTCCTCAGTTTCTGCAGTTCGGGTATTTTGATCGTAACCAAGAAAACGTTAGTGCTACCGTTCTTGCTGTAGAAGGTTATTTCAGGGAGCGGATACTTCTCCTTAGACAGGGATTCCCTCACGTAATCCCTCGCCTTCTCCAGCAGTCTGTCAGCGGGCACGTCTGCGTTGATTGTGAGTTCGTAAGGATATGAGAAACCGTCCTCAGCAGAGAGTTTTGTGAACACTGTATTTCCGAGGAAAGCCGAGTTGGGGACTCTAACCACGTTCCCAGAGACAGTCCTCACCTCGGTGTAGAGGAGACTTACCTTCTCAGTCTCCCCCACAATTGGTGGGGACCATATCCACGACTGAAGGATCACTGCATCACCCGGCCTCAAGGTGCGGCTGGAGGTCACCATGAGGCCAGACAATACGTTTGAAAGGACTGTCTGTGCCGCCAATCCAATGGCAACTCCGCCCACCGCTCCGCCAATCGCAGCACCGGTCAAGTTAACCCCTAAGGCTGAAAGGACTGCGATGACGAGAAGGGTGTATAAGAAGAGATCTAAGAGAAGAGTCACAGACCTGATTGCAACATTATCTGTCCTGGTCGCCATGTAGTTCTCCACTGCGAGCTTTATGAGCCTTATCACTATGTACCCTCCCACACCGACTATCATTGCGTTAAATCCTAGCTCTAGATCCTTCAGGTAAGGCTGGACCACCTTAAGATGTGAGGCGTATTCCTGGATGACCACGTTTACTACAAAAGATATGGCAGCGAAGATCAACAGAATTATCAATGTAGTGACGAGAGATCTTCTTGGGGTCATGGTTTAAACAATCGGTAGCCGTTATATTTTTGTTTAGCCATCCGAGGAGTCACGTTATCTTCGTTCTAGGATTCCTTGTTTAACTTCCTTTGATCAGGAATTCGATCGAGTACTACGAACCTCCTCTAAAGCTTCTGAGTTGAGGAGGTCTAGGTGTCCATAACTTTAAGATGATAGCCCAGCCTTTGTCGTCCATGAAGTTCGTCAAGAGACCGAAGCCAGAACGGGACGTTAACGTCGCTCTGGAGGTCGCAGCAGAGCTCTTTTCGTCCAGAGTCGGAAGGAAACTGAGCTTACCGGTTCCAGAAGTTTACTTGGAGAGAACCGAGGGAGACGACTTCGCCCTCCTCATGGACCTCCTCGAGGAGAGGAGAGGCAGAGTGCCAAACAACGTGAGGGAGTTGGGAGCCTCCCTTCCCTTTGAGGAGTGGATCCTGAACGTAGACCTCAAGGAGGAACACGTGATGCTCAGAGGCGACGAGGGGATGATAGTGGATCACGGTCACTCCCTGTCGGCGTGGAAGCCCCTGTACTACATCATGGAGTTGAACTCTAGACCTGTGACCAGGTTCGATTTGTGGGCTGACGAATCCTCGATCAGTGAAGGGCTCGAGATATTGAACTCCGTAGACCTAAGAGAGGTAGAACTCGAGTTGAGGAGGGCCATGAGGGAAGTCCTGGACGCAGGTTTCTGTAACCTATTCTCTCCAGAAGTGATGGAGGATCACATCAAAATCTCCACGTGGATTTTGAAGGAGAGAAAGTTCATGGTGCCTAAATTCTATGATCTAGGTAGAAAATATATTCCCTGATAAGATAATATTACTCATGGAGTGCAACGCTGCTGTGGTCCTTCTCAAGAGGTCTGACGGGAAGTTATTGATAATAAGGAGGGCGGAAGTCTCAGGGGATCCGTGGAGCGGCCACATGGCACTACCTGGGGGGCACAGGGAAGTAGGGGAGGACTGCAGGCACACAGCCATAAGGGAGACCCAGGAAGAGGTCGGAATACTACCCTCCAATCTGACGTTCTTGGGAATATACTGGCCAAACAACAGGAAGGACCTTAAAGTGGCTGCCTTCTTGGGTGAGACGGATTCGGACATCGTTAGACCTAATGGAGAGGTGGCGAGCTATTTCTGGGTTGATCCACAAGAATTGGAACAGAGGGATGACTGTTACATGTACAAAGGGTTCAGGATCTGGGGCATGACCTACAGGATCCTGAAGGATTATTTGTCAGCCCGGCAACGATCAGATCATCAACTCAACGCCGTCGACCAATCATCACTTGAGGAATAGGGTCTCGTACTCCTTTACATACTTTACGCTCCTCTTCACGTCACTGAAGAGTCTGCTTGCCTCCTTAACATCGTCGACCTTCACCACGTTCCTCCCACTTCTCCTGGCTATGACGGCTGAAGGCTCCAGTAACTGGATGGAGTACCTGAGGCTGTTCTCTGACGCTAACCTCTTTAGCTCCTCCAAGGCCTGGGGTTCCAGCTCTATGTCCAACTCTTCCGCTCTTATGGAGATTATCTCCTTGGCCTCATCTTCAGAGTAGGGTCTAGTGGTAATAATGAGCAACCTGTCCAATAGATCCAAAGGCATGCCGTGGGGGGCCTCTACGTCGGTACCCCTTATCTTGGTAGTACCTCTGTTGGTGGCTAGGACTAATATGGGGGCCAACTCGGCCTCAAGGGCCTTGGTTAGGAAGGAGAAAGTCTCTATGTCTAGCATATGGGCATCGTCTATGAATAAAACTCCAGGAATGAGTTCT
Source organism: Metallosphaera yellowstonensis MK1 (assembly GCF_000243315.1). GTDB lineage: Archaea > Thermoproteota > Thermoprotei_A > Sulfolobales > Sulfolobaceae > Metallosphaera > Metallosphaera yellowstonensis. The sequence continues at coordinate 758,914 of NZ_JH597761.1, forward strand.
GCCATTCCCTTATTCATCATCTCCTTAACGTATGAGTCCACCTGTTTCCTGACGTCTTGGCTGATCTCCCTCTCGCTCCACAGCGAGAAAATGGCCGTCAGGGAAATACTCTGTGCTGCCAAGCTCATGTCGAGATCATAAAGGGTGAAGGTGTTGGTCAGCTCCTTCTCCTTCTTGACAGGGCCCGATGGGATATCAACAGCCCTCCCTGACTCTATGTCGTAGGATTTCGCTCCCTCTAACCCCTTTGCCTTTCCAACCTTGACCACATTACCTGTTTCAGCGTCTATCCAAATTACGTCCCCCTTTCTTATCCCCATCCTGGCTATCTGCTCTGCGATGGTATCTCCTGCGGTGAGCGTCCTTTCCTCATCCTTTGTTGCTAATTTTATCTCGACCTCTCTGGGGACCTGAACGTAAGGGTTCAATCTACTTCTGGCAACCTTCACCTTTAACTCCTTGACCACACCCTCATAGACCAGTCTCTTTTGCCTCACCCTTACTCCTATGGACTTCCTTATGGCCTGTGTGAGTACCTCGGTCTTCTTCAGTTCCACCGAGTAGATTTCAGAGGCGTTCAGCATGTTGAACGGTGTATCTTCACCCAGTTCCTTTGCTATCCCCACGGCCAAGGCCGTCTTCCCGGTTCCAGGAGGACCAACCAGGAGGATTCCCTTTCCGGCCATCTTCCCTTGTCTTATTAACTCCACTACTACCCATGCGGCCTCCCTTGCCTCGACCTGTCCCACCAGCCCATCAGCCTTAAATTTGGCCTTCCCACTCTCATCTATACCCAAACCAGTTATGTGGCTGTGAATGCTCGCCTTTCCCGATGTTTCGGCCTTCTTTATCTCCCTTATCTCCGCCATTGGGGACCGTTTAGTATTTTATGAGAGGATTTTTGAAATTAACTTCCGTTAAGTCCTTTTTACCTGAGCAACACCACCCTCACTGGCAGAGTGTCCTCTCCTCCCACAGTAGATCCAAAATCATTCTTCTAAACATCAGTTATTAGATTTTGCATTGATTACAGAGCGATATTTAAGGGAAAGTCCCATAACGGGTGATTCAGGGCTCCTTTGCAAATTGTAATATATCTCTCGGTTTAGACTTATTCAATGAAGGAATTACTGAATATATTTGATCATATCACGAAGAAATAAGGGTTCTTGTAATATTATTACAATAATGAGATAACAGGTCGAGAGGTTGTAGTTGAGGGCTATGGCCCGGGCGATCCTCCAGGGGGAGTGGCACTTCCCGAACTCTCCAGGAGGGAGTTGAAGGACTCGGCCAGGTTGACCTGAGGAGGGGCCTCCCTGGGGGCGAGGAGGTAGGAGAGGAGAGCCACGGGTGGGGACGGACTCGGCGAGGGAGAGGAGGAGGTCCAGCAAGACCCTCACCCTCCTGCTTCGTTTGAGGTGGACCGGGCAGGTCTGCCTTGCGACCTGGATCCCAGAACGGGAGATTGCCGTGTCTAGGGCCTTCACCCCGTCGGCTACGACCAGGGTGAGGTTGTACCTCCTCCACAGCCTCACCGGAGGTTTCAGTAGCTCACGACGTCCTCTTCCCCGGTCAGGACCACGTCCAGCACGGCCCTCACACCGTGGTCAGTGAGTCCCAACGCGATTAAGAGGACCCCCTCCTCCCTCCCCTCAACTTCACGTACTTCCCGTCCACGACCACGTACTTGAAGCCCCCAACCTTAGCTCCTGGGTCCAGAGCTTGGTGTTCCCTCCCAACAAGGGCAGGAGGAGGGCCCTGAGCACCAGCCCCTCCTCCCTGAGCAACTCCTCCTCCACTCCAGTCCTCACCCTCTCCCCTCCCCTGTACATCACGGGTAAGCTCACCGTGACCCACTCCAGCCCGTACACTACCCCCCGGAGGGAGACCCTGAACCCCTTCAAGAACCTGTACCTGGCGTAACCCCTCCTCCTCACCTCCTTCCCCCTGACGTACCTGGGGGAGGTCCTCCTCTCCTCCAGGGCCCTCCTCTCGATCTCAGCTATTTCATTTAATGGCGCGTCCTTCCCAAGTAACTCGGGGACGAGCGAGGTCACCACGTGATTGAATGAGTGTCTCATGGTATGACCTAGCGCTCGTCCCCTTTTCGTGTACTGATGTAGGATCAATTAAGTCACTTCCATTCTATAGAAACAAATAGAAATCGCAAAGGAGCCCTGAATCGCCCAGAGAATTCCGGAGGAAGTACTATAAGCTTATAATTTGTATAAGAATAAATATAGACTATGAGTAAGGGTAATAGTCCTTTCTCATATATATCTAGTGCATATGGCAAAAATCATTTTAATATTGATAAACCATTACAAAAGATTTTGGAATATTTTGATGTGAAAGCAGACTTCTCAAAATTAGGTGAGTTTGCAGGGGGAGAGTTATATGAAATTGCGGAACATGTAGATAAGAGAGCTAGACCCATACACGTAATGTGGAGCGTAAATGGGGAGAGAGTAGATGAAGTATGGATTGATCCTTCTCTAAGGGCAGCTATTAAAAGGCTAATCAAAGATTTCGATATTAATAAATTTCCATATAAAGAGGAAAATTGGCATAAGCACTACGCTTCAATATATCTAGTTTCTGATCCAGGTATAGCATGCATACTTACAATTACCAATCAGACCGCATACGCTCTCTATAAATACGGTAGCGAGGAACTAAAGAAATACGTTCCCTATCTAATAGGAGATTCAGATGAGTTGCTTTTCGGAGCTACGTGGTTCACTGAGATTCAAGGTGGAAGTGACTTAGGATCTAATTTAGTGGAGGCTGAATTTAACGGTAAGTATTGGCTATTAAAAGGAAATACTAAATATTTCGCTAGCGGTGTCGGGTTGGCTGATTTAGCGTTAGTAAGTGCTAGACCTATGGGAAGTAAGAGTGGGGCTAAAGGCCTTTCCCTATTCCTAGTTCCTAAAAAGAACAATAAAGGTGAAAAGAATTTTTTGATAAGAAGACTTAAGAGAAAAAGTGGAACAAACAGTGTGCCAACTGGAGAGGTGGAGTTTAACAGTTCAGAGGCTTATCTTATAGGAGAAAAGGAATATGGGATATATTACATAACTGAGGATCTTATGGTATCAAGATTATCCAATGCTGTAGGGGCTTTAGGTATAGCGAGGAAGTCTTTTCTCGAATCCTATTATTATTCGCAATCCAGAAAAGCTTTTGGTAAGGCATTAATTGAACATCCCCTAATTCAGAAAGATTTACTTGAAATGGAGCTCATGATTGAAGGAGGTATGGTAGTAACTTTTAAGGCAATAGATCAGTTCCAAAAATCTTGGAAAGCTATGCCACCTTTCTACAATGAGCAGTACCATTATGCGCGTCTATTGACTCATATTTCTAAGCATATTACAGCTGAAATAGCATCTCAAGTATCAAGAATGGCAATGGAGATTCATGGAGGAATTGGATTTCTCGAAGAGTTTCCTATAGAAAGACTTCACAGAGAAGCGCTTATAACTCCAATTTGGGAAGGGACTGGAAACATTCAGGCTTTAGAGATGCTCGAAGCCATGGTGAAGAAGGAAGCACATAGACAACTAATAAGGGACTTGGAAGGGATTGTAAATGAAGCAAAGGATGAGATAGCTTCCAAAACGCTTGATTTCATCAAAGATAAGGCCACCACGCTCCTAACTTACAGAGAATATGAGATGCAGTTTTACTCAAAAGATTTACTATTAACTTTAGGGCATGGTATTTCCGTGATATTACTATCCCATATGGGCCGTAAGTTGGGTATTGAGCGATTCACAATGTTGTCGAAGATCTACTATGAGAGATTTCTAATGGGTAGAAGCATTCTACGAGATTATATATCTGAGATACGTGAGCTCATAAATATGGAAGAGATGAAATAGAGGTTTTGGAAATGCAAGAGGGTTTTACCGTATTCTCGCTTCTTAAAAGGGCTGTAACTATGGCGCCAGATAAGGAAATAGTAGATCCTTTTCGCAATGTTAGACAGTCATATAAGGAGACTTATGAAAGAATAATAGGTATATCTAACTCAATGCTATCGATTGGAATATCTAAGGGAAGTATAATAGGGGTTGCAGATTATAACACCCTTAAATTCGTTGAGCTATTATTCGCTTCTAGCTTAATAGGTACAATAATATATCCAGTTAATGTCAAACTACCCTACGATCAATTACTTTATACAATTAAACACGCTAGGGTAGAATGGTTATTCGCTTCAAAAGATTTCATATTCTTATTTAAGGACTTCACTAAGGAGAAAATTATTAGTATAGATTCCAATGATACTAAGATAACTTATGATGATTTGGTAAGTAGAAAACTAGTTAAGGAACCCGAAATTTACGTTAAAGGAAGTGATCCATACTCTATCTTATTTACGTCAGGTACAACAGGGTTACCTAAAGCGGTTATGTATACTAATGAAAAAACGGTTCATGGAGCAATAGGTATGGTGCACCAGCTATCACTTTACAATAGCCCTTCTTCGTTGAAGAACAACGATATCATATTAGGTCTTATACCATATTATCATTTATGGTCATGGGGTTCACTATTTCACGCTACTTACCTAGGCGCTAAATACGTCACAAGTGGAAAATTTGAGCCAATAAAAACATTGGAAATAATAGAAAAGGAAAAGGTAACCTGGCTTAACGCTGTCCCCACAATGATGTATATGTTACTAAGCGCAGCCAAACAAGGGCAACTAAATGGCTTAAAAACTTTGATAGGTGGTTCTCCAATATCATCTAATCTGGCTAAGAAGTTAAAAGAAAGTGGAGTATCTTTTGCATCAATATATGGTGGAACAGATATGTTAGCAATTTCAATTACTATCATTCCCGCAAATACCAATATACAAAGCATCGAAGATTACGCGAGAGTATATACTCATCCTCTTCCTTTCGTGGAATTGAAAGTAGTTAAGCCAGACGGTAAAGAGGCTAAAGTAGGAGAGATAGGACATTTATGGGTTAAAACACCTTGGCTACCTGGTGAGTATCTTAACGATCTAGAGAATACTAAATCTTCCTACGAGGATGGTTGGTTCAAAACTGGAGATATAGCTATGATTATAGATGACTACCATACTATAAGAATCTTGGATAGGGAGAAGGACTTAATAAAGAGTGGAGGAGAGTGGATAATACCTAGTATAATTGAGTCAATAATATCTGAAGTAAGTGGAGTAGATCTCGTTGCTGTAATAGGTAGAATAGATGAAAAATGGGGAGAAAGACCTATAGCATTAGTCAAAGGTAAGGGATCAAATTTAAAAGAAAACATAATCAGCCATTTAAGAAGTGCTTCAACTCAAGGTTTGATACCAAAATGGTGGGTTCCAGATGATATAGTTATTGTAGATGATTTACCCCTAACCAGCACTGGAAAGGTTAACAAAAAAGTTTTAAAAGAGAGAACTAAATGGTGATAATAGGATGTAATTTCATGAAAATACTATAACTTATAAATGGTGGTGAAAAGACGATTTTTGAAAACATCTTTCAGATAGAAACATCGTACCATCTATATTAGGGCGGAGCCTATTTACATAAGAACTTTTCTATTATTATTTTTGATTTCTAGTATAATAAAGTAATAAGTAAAAAGAAAAATTATTTCTTCTTCCTCTGGTCAACAAACACTTGCAACTTGTAGCCCGTCCATATTGTATTTCCAGGCTTTACCCACTCTATCTCAACGTCATCTGGGTTAATCCCAATCCTGCTCGCTAATATCTCTCTGGCTTGCTTATCGTAAGTAGAATTAACCTGTTCCCTCCTTGTCTCTATTCTAATCTTCAATTTATCCATACTATTATCGTAAATGAAAATGTTAAACATTCCAGTAGTGTCTGGAATTTCATTCACAGCGTCCTCAACGTAAATTGGCAATAATAGTTTCCCTTTAACGAAGAACATCCACTCAACCCTACCTGGTATTGGCTCAGCAAATCTCATGTTAGTTATACCATACTTAGGATCCGGATCGGTCAGGAAGTCATTCTTAACGTAATCTCCTAAACTATAGCGTATTAAAGGCATGGTAAAGTGATTTAACAAGGTCGCTATCAGTTCACCTCTTTCTCCCCCAGATACTGGTTCATCAGTCTTAGGGTCTACAATATCAAATATCTCCATGTCCTCCCAAACTACTAATTGTCCTTCTAAGCTTGGAACTTCAATAGCCATATGTCCATCAGTGGTTCCCCAAACACTTATAGCTAATTCAGCATTTGGATGAACCTTGAATAATTTCTTTTTAGTGTTTTCAGTAGACCCAGAAGGGATTCAAATAAGTCTTGGTGATTTATCAAAAATACTATCTAGATCTAAAAGCATAGACGTTATTCTTAATCAAAGTCAAGCAGTGTATAGATTACTAGGAAAGGCCCAAAATGGGGACTCTGTATCCTTAAAGAGGCTCGAACAATACTTGCCAACATTATCTAATGTACAAGATCCTGAGAAAGCACGTGATATACTGTTCACTCAGTTTGGAAAACCTATAGAAGCCACCGCAGAAATAAGAGATGTGAACAATAGTCCCAAATACGAATTAGTGCTTAGGGTTAGGTATACAAAATCTGGTGCGCCGTGAGTAAAGGGGATGGTAGAATTTGCAAATAATATAACAACTAAATATAATGGTAAAATCGTACTGGATATCCTGGATCAAATACACGGTAAAGGTGGACGTATAGATGATTTCTTTAAGCCTAGCTGAAAGTTAAAAACGCTCATACCACCATCTGCCTTTTAGGCGATATTTTGCAAGCAATCTCGTAAATATCTTGCCTAATTTCTCATCATTCTCTTTATCAATAGTTATCTTCTCTCCTAATAACGATTCTATATACTCCATATTCATACCTCTCTCGTGAAGCATTTCACCAAAAACTTGATTCACACCTATATCCGCAAGCTCTTTCATTATCCCGTCTAAATCTTCTTCTATTTCCCCCCTTGCCTTGTTAGGAGGAAATACTGGCGCTACTATTACTCCTACTTTTAGTCCTGCCTCTTTAGCCTTCCTTAAAACCTCTAGCCTAGCTTTAGGTGGAGGTGCCCTGGGTTCAATAATTGAAGCAAACTTCTCGTTCAAAGTAGCTATCGAAACTTGTAGGATTACTTGGTTCTTGTATTTTGAAAGTAAATCAAGGTCTTTAAGCACCAACATTGACCTTGTTTGAATCAAGAACCTAACTCTCGCTGGTAAGGCTTTCTCAAGGATCTTCCTAGGAATTGGGTAAAGTTGGGGCAAATAAGGATCGTGAGTTGAGGACAACATAACCAATTTTCCTCTCCATTTTTTCCATGGTGTCTTTTCTAATGTCTTGTCAATGTTCTTAGGTTTTAAGAAGTACATTCCCCACGGTCTTTGTACTATGTTACCTACTCTCGCAAAACTGAACCTCTTATGGATATTATCAACATAACAGAAGGGGCAAGCGTGAATACAGCCGATAGCAAAATTAATTGCCCAACCATCACTAAGTTCTTTTCCTACTCCGCCCTTCTCGATGTAAGTCAATTTTGAAGCTTTAATCAATGGTGGCCTTATCTCATATTCTCCAAAGGAAACTTTTCTAACGTCTTTATCAAACTCAAAATTATCTAAAGTAAAATGTATAGTCATATTTTTAGCGATCTTTCTCTTTCTTATAGTTTCGTGAGCCTTCTTTGCAGCTTCAGACCTTCTCCTATGCAATAAATTATTGATAATAGATAATGTATCATCCTGCTCATCATTGTCTTTCTTAATTTCAATCTCATTTAAGGCCAAAATTCATTACCCCAAAGACTTAGGGCGATTCAGGTCTCCATTGCGATTTCTATTTGTTTCTATAGAATGAAAGTGACTTAATTGATCCTACATCAGTAACACTAAAAAGGGGACGAGCGCTAGGTCATACCATGAGACACCCATTTTATCACGTGGTGACCTCGCTCGTCCCCGAGTTACTTGGGAAGGACGCGCTATTAAATGAAACGGTGGCTGAGATCGAGAGGAGGGCCCTGGAGGAGGCGGAGAGGACCTCCCCCAGGTACGTCAGGGGGAAGGAGGTGAGGAGGAGGGGTTACGCCAGGTACAGGTTCTTGAAGGGGTTCAGGGTCTCCCTCCGGGGGAGGAGGGTAGTGTACGGGCTGGAGTGGGTCACGGTGAGGTTGCCCGTGCTGTACAGGGGAGGGGAGAGGGTGAGGACGAGGGTGGAGGAGGAGCTGCTCAGGGAGGAGGGGCTGGTGCTCAGGGCCCTCCTCCTGCTCTACTCCGTGTTGGGAGGGAAGTTGAACGCCAAGCTCTGGACCCAGGAGCTGGAGGTGAGGGGGGACTTCAAGTACGTGGTCGTGGACGGGAAGTACGTGAAGTTGAGGGGAGGGAGGAGGGGGGTCCTCTTAATCGCGTTGGGACTCACTGACCACGGTGTGAGGGCCGTGCTTGACGTGGTCCTGACCGGGGAGGAGGACGTCGTGAGCTACTGGGACCTCCTGGTGAGGCTGTGGAGGAGGTACAACCTCACCCTGGTCGTAGCCGACGGGGTGAAGGCCCTAGACACGGCCATCTCCCGCTCCGGGATCAAGGTCGCGAGGCAGACCTGCCCGGTCCACCTCAAACGGAGGGTGGACAGGGGGGTTAGGGTTTTGCTGGACCTCCTCCTCTCCCTCGCCGAGTCCGTCCCCACCCGTGGCTCTCCCCTCCTCTCCTACCTCCTCGCCCCCAGGGAGCTCTGGCCCCTCCTCAGGTCAAACAACCTGGCCGAGTCCTTCAACTCCCTCCTGGAGAGGAGGAGGTTCGGGAAGTGCCACTCCCCCTGGAGGATACTCCAGATCGCCCGGGCCATAGCCGTCAACTACAACCTCTCGACCTGTTATCTCATCATTGTAATAATATTACAAGAACCCTTATTTCTTCGTGATATGATCAAATATATTCAGTAATTCCTTCATTGAATAAGTCTAAACCGAGAGATATATTACAATTTGCAAAGGAGCCCTGAATCACCCAATCTCTTCCACTGATACCAAATTTTTTAGTGTAAGTATTTTATTTACTTTAAATGAGTTTGAGTTAATTCAGAAATTTTTAGGCTTATCACTCATTAAATCGTTTAAAAGAACTGAGAAAAATATAAGAATCATTGAAGAACAAATAAAGAAAAAATTCAATGCATCAAATGTAAAAATAGTTGTCGATTCAAACAAAATTAAAGTTAGGATGAAATATGATTTAGCGGAATATGATTCTAAGCTTGTAGATGTTATTTCGAGTTTACAAAATATTCTGTTACGTTCAAGGGAGAGAGTAGATACAACTGGTATAAAAAGTGAATCAGATAATATGAAAAAAATTCATATAATAGTAAAACCCAATAACAAAGTTCTCAAACTTAATACTAACTTAAATAGGGCTATAATGTTAGATATCTCTCTAGTTACTTTATATAATGGTCCTAATAGTTACATTAATAAAATTGTTATTCTTCCAGAGATACCTAGTATATCTATTATAAGAATTCTTTATAAATCTGAGAACAAGATTGACAATACTGAGAGCAGATCTATAATCATAAAAGCAATTAGATTTGCAAAGAATGAGTCAAAAATTTATAAATTTAATAATTTCATAATTTCAAATAAAAATTCCCAAAACGATTACTCTATAGATTTTCAGAAAAATATTTTCGGTTTAGATAATATTGGAGATACTCTATTATTTACTTCATTAGGTATTATTTCGAAAGATAAAGTAATAATTCCATGGCCATTTTCATCTTTTCAATTAGCCTCAGATAGTGATACTATATATACATTGTTCTTAGGAAAATTCAAAATAGAGGAAAACAAAGAATATAATAAAGATAATAAAGAATATAATAAAAGCAATAGCGAAATCATGGAAATAAATTATTCAAATAAATTAGTAATGTTAAACTTATCCGTAAATGCTATTACTATTAATGATAACAAATTGACTAGAATACCTTTAAGAGTATATGCTCTAAAAGGACTATTAAAATTTGGTAGTGACAAAATCGGAATATTTCTAACGAAAGCATTTAAAGTAATTGATAGTAAAGAAAATCAAATATATCTTCTAAAAGTTTTAGAAGACTCTAAAACTCCTAAAATTAATGATGCAAGGAAACGAATGTTAAATGACCCTGATTTATTTAATGCTTTAAAAAACATTTTAAATGAAAATAATGCTCTTAGAATTAAGCATTTTATAACTGTTTATGCATATCAGAATTCTCAGAGTATTCGACGTTTGGAAGGATCTAATGATTTAATTAGATTCTATGTAAGATTATTAAGATTATATGGAAATATCTATAAAGATCTTTTTAGATACTCATTAGAACCCAACACTATAATTAATACTTTTTAGTGTAAACGATCTATTATTTAGTGACATTTCACTTTTATGGAGGACTCTAATTTTTATGAAATAGGCAAAGCATACATAATTATAATAATTTTTTAAGATAAGTTATTTTCTAATCTATTCTAAAATTAATTTATGACTTCCATTACCTTACAGCAGTTATGGGGATCTTAGGGAGGTAATACCAAGAACTCGGTATTAGCGAGAAGTTTTTAATTTTCGACGTCGTCCCGCTGAAAAG
>NZ_JH597761.1:769655-914068 GCF_000243315.1 Metallosphaera yellowstonensis MK1
GCAGACCTGCCTGGTCCACCTCAAACGGAGGGTGGACAGGAGGGTGAGGGTCTTGCTGGACCTCCTCCTCTCCCTCGCCGAGTCCGTCCCCACCCGTGGCTCTCCCCTCCTACCTCCTCGCCCCCAGGGAGGCCCCTCCTCAGGTCAAACAACCTGGCCGAGTACTTCAACTCCATCCTGGAGAGTTCGGGAAGTGCCACTCCCCCTGGAGGACCGCCCGGGCCATAGCCCTCAACTACAACCTCTCGATCTATCATCTCATCCTTGTAATAATATTACAAGAACCCTTATTTCTTCGTGATGTGATCAAATATATTCAGTAATTCCTTCATTGAATAAGTCTAAACCGAGAGATATATTACAATTTGCAAAGGAGCCCTTAATCACCCAGTCTACCACAGCGCCCAACTACTATGCTCTCAAACTGCCTAAAATCCTACTAACCTCTGCTTTAGGACCTACTAAACTGCAATTCTGGGCCTGCTAAGCTGCTAAACTCTAAACTGGGGGGTGATGAAGGGGAAAAGAAAGCGGGCGAGGGTGGCGGTGAAGTGCTTACTAGTTCTTTATAAAGAGAATATATATTGTTATTTTGTATTTCACGTACAAAAAAGTAGTAAAATATAAAATAGTTATCTATTTTAGTGTGAAAGAAAAGATAGTTAGTTAATGTAAAGAAAAAGAAAATAATGGAATAAAAGAACTGTTATAATATTCATATTGTGGTAATAAAAAGGCAAAGATAAAAACAAAAAAAGTTTTTAAATATGTTTTAACAGAAGTAGAAATGGGGGATGAGGGGATGATGAGTAGGGTCAGAATTGACCTATGATAGGACACCCGGAAGCTGACCTGACCCCCTCATCCCTAATTCATTACTTATCTTTTCAACTATTAAGCTTTTCTTCTCATCCAATTTTGAAAAATCGAGCGAAGAATGAGGTTGGATCCTAACGATGAAGTTTTGTTGTTTGCTACTCTTATTAAGTGAGCTAACGTATGCAATAACACGGCATAAGCAAAATCTAGGATTGAAGGAAAAAGAGATTAAGCTTTTTGTTTTAATTTTTTCTCATTAAATTGGGGAGTTAATTCAAAATTTATAAAACTTTCTCTAAATATAAAATTTTAGGGCGATGATGAAACGACGTGCTGAGAACATGAGGAACGACTTAGAAGCTGAGCCTTGTCAACAGTTTCCGATAAACCGTGAATTATGCGTAAAAAAAAGAAAATAATGAATAAAAGAAATGTTATAATATTCACATAAAGATAATAAATGTGCTGGAAGAAGAAACTAAAAGATTAAAACATCTGTTTAACTACACATCTAAATAGGGGGCACCCCTGGAGGTGATGACGGGAGGCATACCGATAGGTGACGAATGGCTTGGAACCTGATCCCCGCCCGCCCCCCATTGTTTTTTCTTACTACCTCATTTATATTTTTATACAATGTTGTACTTCTTACTACCTCATTTATATTTTTCCAAGTCGATGTTGTACTTCTTAGCGTATTCTTTTAGGCCTAAGTCTAAGACCTCGTCGGCAACTTCTGAGTATCTTTTCCCTATGTCTACAGCTATCTTCTTTATTATCCTGGCGTATTGAGGGCTTACCCACAGTTGTTCCTTATTTGTTGGGTGAGACACCATTTCCCTCACTAAGTAAATATCTATTTAGATGTTTAAAAGCTTTACTGTTGAGATAAAGAGATTGTATAAACTCCCCAGTTTAGTGTAGAAAATTCAACTACTGGTAATAACTACTACTAAGGGTTTGGAAAGTAAAAGCAACGAGTGAAAGTGTAGGCCCCGTAAAAAGAAGTGCGTAAGGCCTTCTTTCTTTTCATAAAATTTTCTAAAAGTGAAAGTAAAAATTCAATTAGTCTCAAAAAAGTGTAAGTTAGTCTTCATAAAAAATACGTAAAATTGAAAGAGTAAAAAAAGTATTGTGAAAGTTCGGAAAAAATTCAGTAGTAGTAAATACTAGCAAAATCTCTTTTTAAAGAAATAGAATTTTTTCGGCAAACCGGGGAGTTATTTTGAGAAATTAGTTTGCTCTTATCCAAAACTTTTTCAAATTAAACTCCCCAGTTTATCAAACTTAGGATATTTATTACAGTTATGAGAAATTAGAAAGATAGGGTTAGGTTATGTTATTTCTTATTTAGAGAAGGTTCTTATTCAGTCTTACCTTTAAGATTAGACTGTAACGCTTCTACGTAACTACTCGTTATTTTTAATCATCTAAATATCGTTTTGACAAGTTGTGTTTATGTAGTATCACCGAAGTAGTTTTTATTGATGATCCCCCTAACTGATGACGGGCACTGCTCACGAGGTTTGGGGAGTGATAAAAGTGTGGATGGGAGGGTATTGAAGTTTCCCTCGACTAGCCCCAGTGATCTGGGGGTGACCGTGTATGAGCCCTCAGCAGGGGTGCCCGTGGTGGAATTAGAAGTAATTAAAGAAGGTAAGTTACGCCACGGGTAAACACCGTTCTTTAACCTATATGCAAACAATACCCTGGCCTTAGTGAACTCATCTAATATTTCACTTATCCTAGAGTCAATTCCTCAACCCAGCCTAAGTCGACTAGGAAGTTTAGACCTTCACCACTGTGAAGGAGGCCGATCCACGAGGTGGAACGTTCACTTAACGTAATTCTCAGGTCTTTTCTTGAACTCCGCCATACACATCGGGGAACAGAAGAGGTATGTCTTTCCCTTATACGTAACCTTGTAAGGTGATTGGGTCACCTCCTCCCCACACACGGGATCCTTCAAGTGGGCTCACCTTGTCTATTTAAACTTCCACAATTTATTCCTTAACTCCACAACTTCCCCCACCACTATGAGGGCTGGAGAGGTTACGTTATGCTCTCTCACCGTCTTTGCTAGCTCCCTCAAAGTGCACGTGAGTACCCTCTGGCCCTCCGTTGTAGCCTTCTCTATCACAGCCACAGGTGTCCTCTCACTCCTCACCTTCATCAGATTCTCGGCTACCTCCTCGACCCTCGACACGCTCATCAGGAGAACCACTGTGCCCTTCTTTGGGATGTAGTCCAGATCCATGGCTGATCCATCAGCCCTCTGTCCTGTCACGACCGAGAATCCAGAGGAGTACCAACGACTTGTCACAGGAATCCCAGCGTAGGCCGGTCCCGCTATGGCGCTGGTCACTCCGGGTATCACTTCGCACTCCACCCCCCTCTCTATCAGAAAGAGGCATTCTTCTTCTCCCCTTCCGAAAACGTAGGGATCTCCACCCTTCAGCCTGACAACCGTGAGTCCCATTCTAGCCTTCTTTAGAAGCAGGGCGTTGATTCCCTCCTGGATCTCAGCCTCCCCCCTCTCCTTCCCAACGTAGATGAGCTCCGCCCCATTCCTGATTTCCCTCAGTAGTTCGGGAGAGATCAACCTATCGTACAGGACAACGTCAGCCTGCCTCAGTACCTTTAGTCCCTTGACCGTGATCAATCCTGGATCCCCTGGACCTCCACCCACTATATAGACCTTCCCGCTCATCTTCTCTCCTCAAACAACGTTAACCCGTCTCACGATATAAACCCCGAAGGCCACTCCCTCCAGTAACTTAATCAGATACGCCAGTATGAAGACGTCGTTTAACAAGACCTGTTGTGAGACGTGGAAGATTCCGGAGTCAATGTAGAGGATAATTATGAAGAAGACGTCTGCCGCAAATCCCAGGGAGTAGAGTGTGAACTTCTCCATGAACCTCAACGAGGTGATAGAGTAACCTATTATGAACCCGCCCGCGAATTCCGACAGGAACGCCCCAATGAAGAGCCACTGTAACTGCAGTGCCATGGTGTAAACGAAGGGAGTGAACCAAGGTAACATCATCAGGATCGCAATGGAAATGAACAGCCAGGCTCTCCCCCTGAGAACAACAGAGGCTATGGGTATTAGCTCACCGTCCTCCGTCTCCACATATTTCTCCTTGGGGGTGTAATTGTGCATGGCGAACCACCCCAGGAGTGCCCCAGACAGGATGGGACCCTGATAGGAGATCAGTCTCAGCAATGGGTCCCCCACACCGTAGACGACTCCAGAAACTATCAGGAGGACTAACCCCGCATATTTGGCCACAGCTGTCTGCTTCAATCGGCCGACCTCCTCTCAGTCCTTAGGACAACGGTCTCCCTATCTCTTAGGGAGCAAACCCCCTCACGGAGGCTACTCGGTTGTGGCTCACAACGAAGGAGATCTGGCCCCCTGAAGGCTGAGCCCACGACGCCGATCATCAACACTTCTCGCTGACCGTTCAGGTCGAAGTGAGGCGTTTGGTCAAGGGGACGGTAGATGACTCCCACGGGCTTTCTCAACACCTCCAAGTTGCTGAGATAACAGAGCCTGGACGTGTCCTCCAGAGTTCCCCTCAAGGCAGCCTCCACTTGAAGGAGATGTTGTCCCTCCTCATGGCTTAACCGGTCGTGAATGCCAGCTGAGACATCTGTCAATCTCCTCACATCCCTCTCCGTTGAATCAATGGCCGAAAGACTAATCATGTTGCTCCTCCCGATCCTAAACTCAACCTCACACCTACCCTCCTCGAGTGTCGCATTGGGTAATTCTCTTCCCGCTCCTCACCTCTACTAAGTTGACTGGAGGAGGGCATCTCTGGAATAAGTGAAGTCCTCAATTTTAACTTTACCTACCTCCTCACTTTATGAGTTTGCCTCAATTTTTACAAAGAAGCTTTCAAGTTTTCCTCCATTAATCTAACATCACCTTAAAGACTTTATATAGATTTAATTACAACATCTCCCCAAGTAAGTTGGAGTGTAACGTAAAACACTCGACCCCTGGAGTGAGTTTACCCCCATTAAGGGAGGTAGATCAAATATGTTACCTTTCCGTCAACCTTCTCCTTGCTCACTATCTTAACTCCCTGCTCTTTCATTGCCTGGGCCCACATCTCTACTTGATCTTCCTGAGCTCCAGGGGTAGCTAATACCTTAATCTCCCTGTTCCCTCCGGTTTCTAACCACTTCCTCATTAACACCACCGCAGGGGCGTTGGCTCCACAGCTCCCTGTCTCCTTAGTAAGGTCAATCTCTTCCGTCAAGCAGCCTCAATATATCATATGGGAGCTCAACTTTAAGATACTTTCGTTTTCAGCGAAGTAAACCTTCTCCCACGACCTTCGTTCCATCTCAGCTATGATGGACCTAATAATTGAGACCGCGTTGCAGAGGGAGGTCCTGCACCCCGTCATAACGAAGGATCTCCCTCCTCTCTCCTTCAGTTTCCTCTCCCTCTCATCCCCGGAGGACAGTACTATCACCTTCCTACCCACGCTGGCGAATATGGGAGAGTGGAGAAATTGTTCCAGTGTTTACCCGTGGCGTAACTTCTCTTTACTTTTAATTACTTCTAATTCCGCCACGGGCACCCCTCTTGAGGGATCATACAGGGTCACCCTTAACTCATTGGGGCTAGTCGAGGGAAACACCACTACCCTCCCATCCACCTTCCTTACCAAGTTAAGGGGAGCAATAGAATCCCTCTCCAAAAGAACTTCACCGCTTTCCAGGTACCTAGCGTTCACCTTCAGTACTTTTACACCCCCACCCTCGTGAGCAGAGCCCGTCATCAGGTGGGGGTTAAAAACCCTGATAACTTTCTCAACTGTCTGTTTCCTCTTCCTCAACTTCTCACCGTTAAACGGGTTGATGGAGGAAGTGTAGGACTCAGAGACCTCTGCGACCTCTATCGGCTGAGTTTTCAACATCTCCAGAAATTTAACAACACTCCACTGGTGAATCCTATGCCTAAGCTTATCATTTTTATTGCTCTCCATCTTCTCCTTAGACCTTGAGGAGAACTTACCTACTACGACTTTGGCACTTAAGCTCCTAGCAAGCTCTGTTATCCTCTTTACAGTCTTCCTCAACACGTCAGTTTTCCTCTCCCTCTCCCTCAATTTTCTCAACTTCTTCTTTATTAACTCGTCCTTAGTTGAGTGTCCTTTAGTAATCTCCTCCCTCCTCAAGGAGTAATTAACCACAATCCTCCCTAACCCAGTCTCATATCTCCTCAACTCCTTGAGTTTAAGACCCTCGAAGACTGCTACCGTGACGTTATTCTCATTAACGTCAATAGAGATATGATTGCCGTCTTTCGTGTCAACCTCAACCTCCTTCTCAAAAGTCAACCAAACTAGGACTTTCCTACCAACTAATCTTAACTTAAGCTCTTGCGAAACCCTCCAACCCTCATGCAAGTAACGAATAAGCTGTCTAGTTACCATGAGGGGAATCTCGACCCAACCCTTGTGGGTTAAAACATTAACTGAAACCTTGTTAAACCTCCAATTAACCATGTTAGGAATAGTGATCATAACCCTCTTATACTCCGGTTTATCCTTCCTCGTTAATCCTTTCTTTTCCTCTCCCTGAAACTCTTAACAATCCTTCCAGCAACGACGTAGGCACCTTCAATAACCCTTGAAGGTAGGAAGGGGTACTTCTCCTTATAATGATTGTAAAACCTCTCGTGCAACTTCTTCCTAGTGGTCTGTAAGCGCTTTGATAGGATTACCTCAATCATTTCGTTAACGAACTTCCTCTGATGTTCTTCAACCTCCCTAAGAACGCGGTACTTCCACTCGTTCAAGAAGTCGCCCTCTAGTTTAACCGTCCTTTTCAACGTTTTCAACACATTTTACCACCTTCTCATACTCTTGGCCGTAAATTCTTGGGGCGAATGACTTGACGATCTCTACAAAGTCCTCCACTAGCTCCTGCGTGTGATCCTTATCATCTTGGAAAGCCACAATAACGTTTACTCCGTAAGCTTTGAACTCTACGAGGTATTCGAAGCCGAAACGTGTTAGCCTGTCCTTATGAGCTACAACTGCGTCAATTTGCCTCCTCTTGGCTAATTCTATTAACTTCTTTAAACCTTCTCTGTCCTCTTTCAATCCGGAACCTATATCCTTTTTCTATCACACTCACTTCACCGAAAGTTTTCCTATTCTCTCAATGCGCCCAACTGCCTCTCCAAGTCGTCCCTTTGCGTTCACGAAACTCGTGCGTAAATCGCTACTTGTTTAACCCTTCCACCGCCGGACAACAATCAATTTCGCTGTAAGGTATTCTCCACCTACCGTTAACCTCAACAACCTTTATCTTCCCCTCCCTTACTTAATGACACCACTCCTACTCACGCCGAATATTTCAGCAACCTCACTGGGTGTTAGATACCTCTCCACAATAATTAAAAGTAACCAGAAGTATTTAAAAGTCACGTGAAAGTGCTATAATCTCTCGGCATTGGACGGTTCGCCAAATATTTCGGCCATCTTGAGGTAGGAGAAGTAGGCTATGCCGAAGTTCCCTCCCTGGCCTACAAAAACAGGTGTACGTCCTATTTTAACTTCTCTCCCCACACCAACTACCTCTTCGTGGTCAGCCAAGGAGTATGCTGCCCTCAGGGTTAGAAGGAAGGAGCCCATTCCGGGTCTGGGACTATCGGGCGGGGAGAACGGTATTACTATTTTCCTGTCAGCGAGCTCGAAGAGTTTTGAGCGAGGGTTAGCCGTGATGAGGAGTATCTTTCCCTTCCCCCTCTGTCTTTCAGCCAGGGATCTAAGTACCCTCGGTCTACCTGAAACGGAGATTATTAAGAGTGGTTTCCTGAAGTTCCACCCCAAGAGCTCGTACGGATCCACACACCTGAACCTTCCCTTGGTGACGCCTTCCAGGGCCAGGCACACTGCATAAGAGTCACCCGCACCTGTGACCAATCCCTCCCTGAGCCTCTCATCCACGCTCACAGACGTCCTCTGAGCCTCCTCAACTTCCCTCTTCAACTCAGAGATGACCGACATTACGTAGACTGACATCCTGTAGGGGTTGAGTAAATAAAAACTTGAAACAGAAAACTCAACTCTCCTCTAAACTGCACTAGGCGAAGGAGTGAGCTTTGTGGGGGCTCAGGGGTGTTTACCCGTGGCGTAACTTACCTTCTTTAACCACTTCTAATTCCGCCACGGGCACCCCTCCTAAGGGGTCATACACGGTCACCCCCAGATCACTGGGGCTGGTCGAGGTAAACTTCAATACCCTCCCATCCAACTTCTCCCATCCTCGTGAGCAGTGCCCGTCATCGGTCGGGAGATCGTCAAGAGAGAATTCTTGGGTAATACTACATGAACATGACCGACGTCAAAACGATATTTATAAAATTGAAAATAACGAGTAGTTACGTGAAAGAGTTACAGTCTGTGGAGTACATCCCTCATCTCGGTAGCTCCAAGAACTCCATCCAATTCTCCGATGACGAGAAGTTGAGGCGTCGATTTCTCGCACAATAAGGGGGAGATGTGCGGAGAGCGGCAAGATCATTCACGAGAGGAAAACTTGGAGAACTCCTCAGGTCGAGGAGGCGTTTAGAAGTAGAAAATAGGAGAGGAGAAATTAAACTTAATTTATGGTTCAACCTGACTGAGAATAGGTTGAAGATACTAATAACCTCAGGTTTAGCTTACCTTAAGGACGGACCTGTGAAGGGCGCTAACATAGGGGTAAACGAGTCCCGGGTTGAGGCCATAACCAAGGAGATCCCACCAGACTTCGAGGACGCCGAGCTCCAAATAGGAGGAAAGGATAGGATAGTCTCTCCAGGTTTCGTGACCACCCACACTTATCTCTCCCTCTACCCCTTCAGGTACTCTCTGGTCTCAGGGAAGTTAAACGTCAACGATTTAGTATCAGTGTTAACCCCTAAGGATATCTATTCGCTGTCGCTGTTGGCCTCTTATCACCTCTTGAGAAGCGGCGTCACGGCCGCAGTGACTGCAGATCCCAGCCCAGAGAGCGCAGCCAGGGCCATGATGAGCGTGGGACTTAAACCTTTCCTGGCTGTGGGAGTTGGGTGCAACTGGGGCCCCTCAGATTGGAAGAGGGAATTCAAGGTCCTGAGGGAGAGGTGGGGAGGACCAGAGGGAAGGGTACTCTTAAAGATATGTGACCAGCAGGAGTTGGAGGAGGCCCTCCATGTGGCGTCCGAAGCTAGAGTTCCGGTACTTCTGGACAGGCTCGTCACCTTAGAGGGCATCTCCCAAGTGCCCAACTACACTACAGCCCTCGGAGGAGGATCCAGACAGGATCTGGAGGCGGTGAAGCGACTGGGGGCCGGGCTCTCTTTCCTCCCATCAATGGAGGTGTGCAAGTTCACTTTGGGTTCCTTCTCACCGTCGATATCTCTGGACGCTAGTTTGAGGTATGATGCCAGGGTGGAACTGGGTTTCGCTATCTCTAGGCTGACGCTGACTCCAGATGAGGCGTTCAAGGCACTGACTTCGTGGGGTTATCAGGCTCTAGGTATTAAGGGATCCCTCGAGGTGGGAGCTGTACCAGACTTGGTTGTGTTTCAGGTCGGGGAACCACCTAGCTATCCCCTGGATAGGAGTTCCCCGTATGAGACACTCATCTTCTCCACTGGGGTGCCTGAGACCGTAATAGTGGGAGGGGAGCCAGTTTTAGACGGGGGAGTTCCCCTAAACGTAGGGATCAAGGACATCGAGGAGGCGGAGGAGGTAGTCCAGGAGATTGCAGGAAAGAGGATCAGTTCTCTGGAAAAGGGTTGAGGTAGTTGGGGACATAGCCATCGTGGGGGTCCCCTTCAACGCTGACGAAGAGGAACTCAGACGTTTCGCAGAGGAGATGATGAGGAGAACTGGGGTGAGGGCGGTCTGGGGGAAGAAGAGGGATACGTCCGGAGATTTCAGACTTCCGACTTATGTTCACCTGGCCGGTGAGAGGCGTAGCGAGACCTTATATAGGGAACACTCCTGCGTCTATTTCCTGGACATAACTAAGGTGTTCTTCTCTTCCAAGCTCTCCTACGAGCACCGAAGGATAGCCAAGATGGTCAGACGTGGGGAAGTTGTGGTAAACATGTTTGCGGGCTTCGGGCCCTTCTCCATCCTCTCCTTCAAGCTAGGTCAACCAAAGGTGGTCTACTCTATTGATATTAATCCCTATGCATATTATTATATGATTGTAAATATCGAATTGAATAAGACCTACGGTGTGATTCCAATGTACGGAGACGCCTTTAGGAGGTTGAAGGAGCTGGGAGTGGTGGACAGGATAATCTCGCCGTTGCCTGAGAGAGGCAAAGAAGTTTACTGTGAGGCCATGGAGCATCTCAGGAGCGGAGGATACCTTCATCTATTTGTCGAGATTAAAGTCGAGAGGGGCGAGGATCCCTTAGAGAGGGCACTGAGGGAGTATCCTGCAGAGGGTGGAAGAGTGGTGAGGAGCGTGAATCCCTCAACCTACCACGTGGTCTTGGACATAAGGAAGGGTGAGAGCGTTTCTCCTTATAAGTCAGTTTGCTGAAACCTTCATCCAATGGAGTTCAACTTGAGAGATCTGGAGGACATGAACTTGGGCGTAATAGCCTGTCAAAGGAAGAGGGTGGAGGTGGGGAACTATCGCATAGTCTTCCGGAGGAGAAAGGTAGAGGGCGACTACATGTATCTGGTGGAGCTCTCACTGGGAGGAAAGGTAATAGAGAGGGGAGCCTTCACGGACTTCAGGGAGGCTACAATTTTTGCTGGGAGATTGTTCAGGGCGTTACTGTGAGGTTGAAATGCTTTTTATCTTTCCCGGGAGATGTGGGGCCTGAGGAGAGTTGTCAAAGGACGACGTACTCGAGGCGCTGAAGTCTGGGAGAATAGATTACGTGAGGGTGGAGTTCATAGATCTCTTGGGGAACGTCAGGGGCAGATCTTTGAGGAGGGCAGAGTTCGAGAAGGTCATGGGTCAGGATATGGGGGTGCCCTACGCCGAGTCCCTCGTGTTATTAGATTACTTGGACAGACCCATCAAGTCCAAGTATGAGGACATAATAGCCATGCCAGATCCACAGTCCTTCATTATTATTCCTTACTTGGAGAGGACGGCCAGGGTTCTCTCCTACCTCTTCTCCCCAGACGGTACGCCTTCGAAGTTCTGTACTAGGGGGATACTTAGGAGCGCCGTACAGAAGCTTGAGGAGATGGGTTTGGAGTTGGAGATCTCCTTCGAACCGACCTTCTATCTATTGAAAAAGGATCAAAAGGGCATGGTTCCATCGGATTTCGGCAAGGCCTTCTCACCAGAGGGACTCATGGAGGAACAGGGCTTCCTGAAGGACGTCATAAAGTACTTGGAATTGGTGGGGGTTCAGGTCGAGATGATAAATAAGCACTACGGTCCGGGGCAGTACGAGATCACCTTCTCGGCAAGGGACGCCATATCATCTGCAGACTCGTTGATAACAGCCAGGGAGATTATAAGGGATGTGGCCAAAATCTACAGTCAAGTAGCTACATTCATGCCTAAGCCCTTCTCTGACCTCCCGGGGAGTAGCATGGACATCTACATCAAGATAAAGAGAAAGGACGGTTCAGACGCGATGTTAGATCCCAACGATCCTAAGGGGATAGGTATCAGCAGGGTCGCCTACAGTTTCTTCGGTGGTATACTAGAACACATAGGGAGCATAATAGCCATAGCCTCTCCAACCATTAACTCGTACAAGAGGTTCAGGGAGGTAATAACTCCGAACCTTGGGGGAATAGGTCAAGAGAGGCACTTCATAATCAGGATCCCGAGCAACTTTAGGGAGTCGAAATCCCTGGAGTTTAGGCTGGCAGACCCCCTAGCCAACTCCTACCTACTGCTAGCCTCCCTCATATTCTCAGGGATAGAGGGAATGGAGAAGGGGGCAGATGTGGAGGTCAACGAGGTGGTCACCACCATACCCAAGGACATGAGAGAGGCGTTAAACGTGTTGGATGGAGACTCATCCCTGAAGTTCTCTCTTGGAACTGAGCTCATATCCTCGTTCCTCGAACTCAAGAAGAGGGAACTAGAGAGTTACGAAAACTATGTCTCTGAGTGGGAGAGGGAAGCTTACCTTAAGGCAGGATGGTAATGCTGGCAGCAATATTGAGGGAATTCGGCAAACCCCTGACTCTCGAGGAGATGGAAGTCCCCCATGGTGTCATGAAGGTCGGAGCCACAGGTCTCTGCCACGGAGATTTGCACATAATTATGGGAGAGTGGAGTTGGGACCTGGGGATCAAGCCCCCTCTCATCCTGGGACACGAAATTGCACTGGAGGGGGAGGACGGGACGTCCCTCCTGCTATATAACGCGAGAGGGTGTGGTAAATGTAAGGTGTGCTCTAAGGGTTTCCCCCAATTCTGCGAGAGGGTGAGGGTACTAGGTGTTCACGAGCACGGTGGATTCGCGGAGTACGTCCAGATCCCAAGTGGATACCCCCTAGTGCCGGTGAAGGGGGAAGCCTTTGAAGTAGCTCCCTTGGCTGACGCTGGCGTCACAGCCTACAATAGCGTGAAGGGGATAGGAGAGGGCGACAGCGTGGCGGTGTTAGGGACCGGGGCGGTGAGCATGTTCGCTGTCCAGATGCTCTCCATTAAGGGGGCAGAAGTCACCGTGGTGGGAAGGAACGAGAGGAAGCTGTCCAAGATGTTGGAGTTAGGGGCGTCAGAGGTGGTCAAGGCCAAAGGAGAGTACTCCACCGCCTTAGGAGAGGCCTACCCTAGGAGGAAATTCGACTACGTCATAGACTACGTGGGGAGCGACAGTTCACTGAGGGACGCGCCTTGGCTGTTGTCAAGGATGGGGGAGCTGAGGTTAGTGGGAGAATTCGGTGGGGAACTTAACGTTTCGGGTCAGCTACTTGTCCTGAGAGGGATAAGGGTTAGGGGAGTTCTATACGGAACCCTCAGGGACTTGATCTGGGTGAAGAGACTGTTCGAGAGAGGATCGTTAAGACCCATCTCGGTACCCTACACCCTATCTGAGATCAACGAGGCAATATCTGACTTGATGGAGGGAAGGGTAGTGGGTAGGGCAGTGATAGTACCTTAAGTCCCCTCAGTTTTACATTCCAGAAAGAACGGCCTCTCTCCCCTCAAGGTTATGTTCACGTTCAAGAACTTCCGGATTACCTCCAGGTTCGTCTTCGCATGCTCCGTGAGCTGTGCCCCCGTGTACCTGAGATTGTTGAGGGCGCACAGCACCATGAGCATGTCTGACATGTGTCTGTCTAAGGCTCCTCCGCTGGACATGTCCTGGAGCAGTTGTTCAGCTGCCCTCTCTCCCACGATCTCAGCCATGACTCCCCTCTCCCCTAACGCACTGCCTCCCATCAATGAGTCACCTACTGCCACCACTACTATCCCTGAGCCCTTGCTACCCACTTCATCAATCTCCAACTCTATGTGAACTGGTTTGCCGAACTTTTCCAAGTGCCTCCTGGCTGAGTCCGCCTGCCTCCTGGCTATATCTCCCGGCAGGGAGGACACATGAGACACTCCTACAAATTTCGTGGCCTCTCCCATCTCCGTGAGTGAGAGGGGTGTAGGGTTTCCCCTCACGTTCTCAAGAACAATTTCTCCACCCCCTTGAGGGTAGTGCCCCCTTCTCGAGACCCTGAGTTCTGCTCTCATCCCCATTTTCTCCAGGATGGGAAGGTAGACCAGTCTCATGTAATCTACCGGGGGAGATAGGGGGACGTCAGTACCTCCCCTTAGAGTCAGTCTCACATTTCTGTTCAGTATTACCGGGAGGGCGGTCATGGCTATCAGGACTACGCTCCCAGCAGTGCCCACATCCAAGGAGTAGTTCCCTTCCTGAACCTCTCCTGGCACGAACTCCAGTTCCGTGGAACCCAGGAAGTCACCTCTAACCTTTGCCTTTGCCAACAACTTCATCACCCTTACGGCCGACAGGTGCTGGTGCTGTAACCCAGGGTTCTTTCTTTTAGCCCTTATGTTTCTCATCTTGAATGGCCTCCCTGTGAGAACTGACAAGGTGAGTGAAGTCCTAAGTATCTGACCTCCTCCCTCACCGAAAGATCCATCTATCTCTATCACGTCTTATCAACCAAATGGAAGTCAGGGTGAAATTAAAGCCTCTAGCCAGGGTGCTCGGTAGGGAGGAGTTGATAGTTATACCAATTGCGGAACACGGTAGGTTCGTCCTGACCCTCAACTTCTACGAGGACGTCGAGGACGGGAGGAGAGGGAGGCTAGTGCTAGTGGAGGACAGGTTCGGTATGTTGACGCAGGTGAGGGTTATTGAGGGTGACAAGGTGAACGTTGAGGCAGAAGGGGTGAGGGAAGCTATGGAAGTGCTCTCCAAGGTCATTAGGATCGAGAGGTGGAACATGGGCAAAATCATCCCCCTGATACTTAATCCTGAGTTCAGGAATGAGCCTCGCAGTATGAGCAGGGGAGTGAGGGGATACGTGAACTACGTGAGCAGGTATGGAACTCCCGACACTGAGAAACTGAGGGGCATACTGACTCTTCTAGTGGAGGAAGTCCTCTAGGGTTGAGGTCTTGACGACCTTTCCTAACCTCACTCCAACTCTCCTCAATTTCCTCCCGTCCTTCTCCAGTAGCTTCATCAGTAAACTCATGGCCTCTTCCTTTGCCCTGTCTGAGGATAGGGCGAAGGTGTAACTCCTTCCCCTGCTGACGATATCCAGGTCTTCCATTATACCTATCACGTAGATCTCCTGAGGTAGACCGTCCACTTTCTTGTAGGCCTCCTCCACCGCCCTGTGAAGGAAGGGTCTAATCTCCTCAGGATCCCTCGTGTTTCTGGGGAGGGTCAAGTATCTCCCCATGTGGTGTCTCTCCCTCGGTTTCACCGGTTCCTGGAACGTGTTATTGGCTAGGCTGAGGAGATAGAGGGCCTTACTTTTACCTACCAGTCGCGAGAGCTCATTTAGCCCCACTTTCCTCAATTGCCCTAACTTGTTTATTCCCTTCTCCAAGAGGGCCCTTTCAGTGACCTCCCCCACTCCTGGGATCTCCCCCACGTCCAGGTTCTCCAGGAAACTCATGACTTCCTCCGGTCTGATAACTCCTAGACCCCCAGGCTTGTTCCTGTCGGCAATTACCTTGGCCAACACCTTATTTGGGGCTACCCCCATGCTCACCGACAATCCTTCCCTCTCCTTGATTTCAGTCTTAGCCCTGAGGGCCAACTCGATGGCCTCCTGGAAGTTCCTCACCCTCCTTGTGACGTCCATGTAGGCCTCATCTATACTGGCTACCTCCACCACGTCCGCATATCTCCCCAGGATTGTCATCACTCTGTCACTGACCTGTTGATAAAGTTCCTTCCTCATCCTGAGGAACACTACGTCCTTGGAGATTTCCTTGGCCTTCTTTATGGGAATCCCCGCCTTTATCCCCAACTTTCTCGCCTCGTAGTTTGAGGTGGCCACTGCACCACTGTCCTCAGATCTTCCAGAGAAAACACACACAGCAACAGGCTTGCCCTTAAGCGATGGATTCATGATCTCCTCCACCTGTGCGAAGAAGTAGTCCATGTCTACAAATACTACTATCATCTACAAATTACTTTAGGATTCATGCTTTTCAGTTTTTCTTCAACCTCTTTCAACTTGGGGGAACTTATTCCTCCCAGCCTCGTCACCTTGATCCCAGAAGCTACGATAGCTAACCTGAGTGCCTCCTCAATCGGTCTGTCGGCGACATAGACAACGTTGAAGGCAGCGTCAAAGACATCTCCAGCTCCTGTGGTGTCCACAGCGTTAACCTTGATGGACTCGGCCCTGCACTCCACCCCGTCTCCGAAGACTTCAGCTCCCTCCTCACCCTTCTTGATCACTGTCAGCTTAGAGTTGATCCTGGAACCCAACCTCTTGTACTCCTCCTGGTTTACGAAGATTACGTCCACCCTCTCGCCACTGTATTCAGAGGCATATGGCCCAGGATCGTAGCTCACCAATTTCGCTCCCTCGTCGTACACCACTGAGGAAGGGGGTATAGAGGCGAAGTGTATTACGTCAAATATCCCCCTCAGTTTACTTACGTCCTCGGCTGTAGGCATCAGTCTTGGATTACTCCTCCTTATCATTGAGATCTTACCGTCGTTCCTCAGAAAGATGACGGCGACATTGGGCTCCTCGTCCAGCTCCTCTAGGTAGTCCAATCCTACACCTTCCTCGGCTAGAGGGGACATCAAAGCCTTGACTAGTGGTGTTCTCCCTACCTTGGCGTATACCTTCGAGCTGTGGCCCAACCTAGCCACCGCGACCGCATAATTTGTCGCTGAGCCACCTGGGAAGAACTCGATGAGATCCGTGTATTGAGGGGAGTCTGGACTCGGAATCTGGTCTGCCCTGACTATGACGTCTATGTTAAGCTTACCCACAGCTAAATGGACCGGGACAGTCAGTTAGCCGCCACCTCTTCACAATTCTGACCCAAAGGTACTCATCACTAGACTGGGCAGATATAAGATTACCCAGTTATTTAGCCTCCACCAGTTCCAGATGAGAAATCCAGTCCTTAAATACTCGTGAAACCTACTGATCGTGAAACCCCCACGTCTGGGACCGTTGTTGAATTGCCCACCGTGAGGGAGGGGATGGATAGCTCCTTTTAGAAATGTTTTTAGATATTAATATAACATATTCTTTATAGGCATATTCTTTTAATGCCCACCGTAGGGTTTAGGTTTCGCGCATACATAGATCAACAAACGTTTAGGGCGTTAGAGGCCCGGTTGGAGTTAGCCTCAAGTTCACAACACCCTGCGTTGGGCAGACGTGTACTTCCGTGAACTAGACGGGAAGTGGTCAACACGGACGGAGTTGAGGCAACCGGCACTGGACCTGAGGAAGCAGGACGTCCAATGTCAGTCAATGTACTCCCAGGTAGTCCAACAGGTCGCACTACGAGGCCAGGGAGAGGTCCTTAGACGGATTGTCGCGTTTTCCCAGGACGAACGGGGTGGTTGCCCTGGACGTCGGGATGGGAAGTCGCTCGTGGCCTCGGGTGGTGCCCAACATGAGACATGGGGAAGGCACTCGGGAGCTGAGGAAGCTGCACGGGGACCTCTCCAGGAAGGAGTTCCTGTCAAGAACTTGTTCAAGACGAAGGTCAAGGTCGCCGAAGCTTAAGGGCGCTCGAAGGAGCTGAGGGACGTGAGGTTGGGCGAACACTTCCCCGAGAAGTACGACGTGGTCGTCATGGAGGACGTTCAAGTTAAGGAACTGGTGGGTAAGTCCTCAAGGAGGATGAGGCTCCGCGACGTCGCGTTCCACGAGCTAGAGACCGTCCTGAAGTACCAGGTGGAGAAGTACGGCAAGGAACTGGTCCTCGTCGAACCATCATGTACCTCCAAGGCCTGTGCCAGATGCGGACACGTGAAGGACTAGACCTTAGCAGATCGCGTGTTCTCTGCGGTTGGGTAACAGACCTTGACTACAACGCTTCCCTGAACGTGCTCAAGAGATCAGGACTGGTGGCCTGTAGTGCCTGTGGAGCTCCTCCCTCTACCCGCTGGGCAAGGAAGCAGGAAGCTCCGTCCGCTAGGGCGAGGTGGTTCACTCAAGATACCTCCACGAAGTTAGTCCACGAAGTTAGCTCCGTGCATGGTTATAGCAAGGGGGATCGATCTTTAAAAATAAGTACATGTGGTCCACCCCTCATGAGGGCTGAATCCTTTCTCACGTTAATAGAAATCTTTTTATACTTATTTATTATCAACCAATTTTGTGGAGAGACTACTGAGACCTAAAGAGGCTTGCCAACTGCTCAGCATTTCATACTCAACACTCCTACGGTGGATTAGAGAAGGGAAGATAAGGGCGGTAACGACTGAAGGAGGGAAGTATAGGATACCTTACAGCGAGATTAAGAAGTACTTAGAGAGGAGGGAAGAGACGAGGGCTGTAATTTATGCGAGGGTGTCCTCGGCTGACCGGAGAGAGGACTTGGAGAGGCAAGTGAACTACCTAACAAATTACGCAACGGCGAAGGGTTACAAGGTAGTTGAAGTACTGAAAGATGTAGCTAGCGGGTTGAACACAGGAAGGAAAGGACTGTTAAGGCTATTCAAACTTGTTGAGGGAAGGAGTGTAGACGTCGTATTAATAACATACGAAGATAGGTTAACAAGATTTGGATTTGAATACCTTGAGGAGTTCTTCTCAACCGTGGGAGTTAAGATTGAAGTGGTTTTCGGTGAGGAACCTAAGGATACACAGGAACTTGTGGAGGACTTAGTCTCAATCATAACCTCATTCGCAGGGAAAATTTTCGGAATGAGGAGTCACAAGAAAACACTCCTAGTTCAGGGCGTAAAAAAGTTGATAGGTGAGTTGAGTGGAGAGGACAGTGAAGTTAAGGGTTAGGGTTGACCATAAAACTTACTCAGTACTTAAGGAGGTCGAGGGGGAGTACAGAGAGGTTCTAGAGGAGGCAATAAATTACGCGTTGTCAAACGAGACTACCTCCTTCACCAGGATTAAAGCTGGGATTTACAAGACTGAGAGGGAGAAGCACAAGGACTTACCATCCCATTTCATTTACACCGCCTGTGAGGACGCAAGCGAGAGGTTGGACAGCTTTCAAAAGTTGAAGAGGAGGGGTAGGAGTTACACTGAGAAACCGTCAGTGAGGAGAGTCACTGTGCATCTAGATGATCACCTGTGGAAGTTCAACCTCGACACGATTTCAATTTCCGCAAAGAGGAGTAGGGTTTTCATTTCACTAACCTTCCCTAAGATCTTCTGGAGATATTATAACAAGGGCTGGTCGATTGCCAGTGAGGCCAGGTTTAGACTAATGAAAGGTAACGTGGTGGAGTTCTTCATAGTTTTTAAGAAGGATGTTAAACCTTATGAGCCTAAGGGTTTCATCCCAGTCGACCTCAACGAGGACTCGGTCTCCGTATTAGTTCATGGAAAACCGACGCTTTTAGAGACTAACACTAAGAGGATTACTCTGGGCTATGAGTATAGGAGGGAGGCAATAATTACTGGTAGGTCAACTAAGGATAGGGAAGTGAGGAGGAAGTTAAAGAGGCTGAGGGAGAGGGATAAGAAAGTAGACGTTAGGAGGAAATTAGCCAAGCTGATCGTTATTGAAGCTTTTGAAAGTATGAGTGCAATTGTCTTGGAGGACTTGCCAGGGAGAACTCCGGAGCATATGATAAAGGACGTGAAGGACAAACAGCTTAGGTTGAGGATTTACCGTTCAGCATTTTCCTCAATGAAGAACGCTATTATTGAGAAGGCTAGGGAGTTCGGTGTCCCCGTACTCTTAGTTAACCCCTCTCGCACTTCCACTGTTTGCCCAGTCCACGGGACGAAGATCGTTTACCGACCCGATGGGGGCGATGCCCCAAGGGTTGGTGTTTGTGGGAAGGGGAAGGAAAGGTGGCATAGGGACGTGGTTGCGCTGTACAACTTAGCGAAGAGGGCTGGAGATGTGAGCCCCGTGCCGTTGGGCTCGAAGGAGTCCCATGACCCGCCTACAGTAAGTGGGTGGTTGAGGGCTAAGTCCCTACACTCGATCATGAATGAACATAAAATGATTGAAATGAAAGTGTAGGGACAAACGGGGACAACCGCGGTTAGGGTCGAGTGTATTGGTGAAAAGGTTTCTCCTAAAATATTTATACGCGTGGAGGTTTCATACCAGTATGTATCCTCCAAAGTTCGGATATGTAATCCCAGATAGCTTGGGGGAGGCCACGGAGTTCCTGGAGCAACACGAGGACGCCAAAGCCCTAGCTGGAGGTCATAGCCTAATACCCATGCTTAAGCTCAGGATCATACGACCTAGCTACCTTGTAGAATTGAAGGGACTCAAGGAATTGCACTTCTTGAGCAGAGAGGGGGGAAAGATAAGGATAGGGGCGCTGACCACCCATTACGAGATACTCAAGTCTGGAATACCGTTGTTGAGCGAAGCTGCATCTACGGTCGCAGATCCTCAGGTTAGAAACATGGGAACAATAGGTGGGGTGATCTCTCACTTGGACCCAGCCGCAGATTATCCTGCCTCTTTGATCGCCATGGACGCTGTGGTCAGAATAAAGGGAAGGAAAGGTGTAAGAGAGGAATCGTTCAAAGATTTCGCAAAGGACATGTTCACCCCTGACCTTTCACCTGGGGAGTTAGTGACGGAAGTTGTAGTTCCGGACTTCAATGGATACTCGTTTTCCTACAAGAAGTTGGAGAGGAGGGCCGGGGATTTTGCGATAGTGGGAGTTGCGGTGCTCCTCAAGAAGGAAGGAGGAGTTGTGAAGGACGTTAGGATAGGGCTGACAGCTGTTAACAACAAGGCTGTCAGAGCTGATGAAGCTGAGAAGATGCTTCTGGACGCTTCCCCTGACGAGAAGCTGATAGAGAAGGTCTCAGAGAAGGCGATGGAGTACGCTAACCCAACGTCCGACATCAGGGGTACCGCAGAATATAAGAAAAAGATGGTGAAAGTTATGACTAAGAGAGCTCTCCTTGATGCACTAAAAAGGTGATTGAAGTGAAGCTCTTCGAGAAGGATCAGAAGGTAAAGATAACCTTGAAAGTGAACGGGAAGCCCTACGAAACTGAGGTGGAGCCGAGAAGGCTGTTGGTTCACGTCCTCAGGGAATTGGGTTTCACTGGGGTGCACGTGGGTTGTGACACCTCGAACTGTGGAGCCTGTACAGTCATCATGGACGGTAAATCGGTGAAGTCGTGTACCTTGTTGGCGGTGGAGGCGAACAACAGCGAAATAACCACTGTGGAGGGTCTGGCACAGGATGGCAATCTCCACCCGGTTCAGGAGGCTTTCTGGGAGAAGCACGCCCTTCAGTGTGGATATTGTACGCCTGGGATGATAATGCAGAGTGTATGGCTTTTGAAGGAGAACCCTAACCCCACAGAGGAGGAAATAAGGGAAGGGATCTCAGGAAACCTGTGCAGATGTACAGGTTATCAAAATATAGTGGAGGCCATCAAGACAGCCGCCGAGAGACTTCGGCTAAATCAGCCTCTGTATCAACGTCGATGAGAACTCCCTCGTCTCCTTGAACCAAACATATTTCCTTAACATTTCTTATTATTTTTCTGGCTCCTGTGTCTCCCTCTAGTTTCCATATCTCTGGGAAAAGCTTCTTGGAAAGGATTACTGGGTTTCCCAACTTTCCCTCATACGTCGGCACCACTGCCAGACAGGAGGAGGAATAGGCCTCCAGCATTCTCTTGACAACTCCCTCACTCACCAAAGGCATGTCCCCCAAGGCTACTAGAATCCCGTCCATATCTTGAAAGAACCTGACTCCAAGCTTGAGAGATGTGGACATCCCATTGGCCCAATTTGGGTTGTATATCACGACCTCACTTTTGAGGACTGGAAACAACTCAATGGCATACCTACCGACTACTACCACTCTAGGCCTAGGTAGAGCAGATATGGCCCACTCTATTATGGTCTTTCCACCTACAGTCATCAATAGCTTATTTCGGCCGAATCTTTTACCTTCTCCAGCTGCTAAAACCACCGTACCTACGTCCATTGACGAACTGTACTCTCCATTTGACACTGGTGAACTCACCCCTCAAGACGGGGCTTCCTGCTTCATGGCACCATCTTGCCTGAGTAGTATAAGGGCAAGTTATAACAACTTTCGACACTTCGTTGTTTACTATCATCCTCAGTAACTTGAGGAACCCCCTCCTCTTCACGTTCAATGAAGGTCCCACGTCCGTGATGACCTGCTCGTGGTCCTTAACGTTCTCCTCGAGGTACTTAACTTGGTTTGCCAAGTCGTCCTTTCGCGATGACACTCCAGCATATAATACCACTTTCCTCTTCCTCACAATTCCCATTAATTTTTCCACGTCCTCCCTGAACCTCCACTTCCCGCTCTGTAGTACTGGTCTTATTTATCCCTTCTTAACATATTCCCTAAGTGTCGTATAGGATATTCATAAGCGTTGGCAGACTTCCTTAGGTTTCAGCATTGTATAAAAGCTTATGATGAAATAATATAAACTTTACGGCTTATCGGAAACTGTTGACAACGGCAGTAATTCTGAACATAGTGAGCGTCGGCAGAGTATACACGCCGTGATGAGGAATGCACGATGCTTACGTAATGTCTACTCCGTGAGAAACGTGATGAAGTTGGTCCTGCCCTCTCGACTAAAGGTCACATATACGCGACGTTCCTGACTATCTCCTGCAGTACGCTCGGAGTTATGACTTTTTTCAGCACGTCGTTCTTTATTACCTCTCTGAAATCCTTACCGCTCACCAGGTCCCTTGATCCGTATTCTAGCTTTGGTGAGTTCAAAACTCTCTTCACTAGCTCTTCGGTCAATTCATCGAAATTAATTCCGTTGAGCACCTCAGTCCATCTGGAGGTCTTCTCCTGGAGAGTACCAGCACTTCCCAGTATGACTGAGAAGTATCTCTTGACTTCCTTACTAGTGCTCAGCCTCTGTATCATCAAGTTAACGAATTTCTTCCTGATGACGGGTGTGGCTAGAAGGACGAAGTAGTTCTTCCCTCCGAGGTTCCAGGAGTTCGCCCTGTCAGCCACCTCATCCGCTGAGAGTATCACTGCGTTCTTGAAGGCCTCCATCATCCAAGACACCAACTCCTGCTCTTCCACCAGGATTTCCTCCTTGGGAAGACTCGCCTGTTGGACGTCCCTCTTTAGGAAAGTGGAGTAGACGGACTTTGTGTTGTATTTCCACGTCGAGAAGGGACAGATCGTTAATACGTCCTTATTCTTGAGCTGTACCGACTTCCCTGAGTAAACTGTCAGGAACGTACCTGCACACTCGTTATCTCCTCCAGAATAGCCCATCTTCCTCATCCAACAACCCACGTGTACCCTTCCCTTCACTTTGTCCTTTACCAGATCGTATGCGAGAATACCTTTGTCTCCACTCAAGCTGTTATACACGTAGAGACCCTCGGGGCAAAGGAAGTAAACCCCTTGGAGACCCAACTTATCCTTCATCTCCCTTATCCTGATTGCGTCACTCTTAGCCCCCTCCACATCTCCCGCTATGTACTTCTCGAAACCACAACAATGTCCGTCCATTAACTTGACCCTGGGAGAGTAAGATAGATCGTTCCCATAATCTCTAAGGAAGTGAAGGAATCCCTCCAGGCCATCCAAGTCATATTTGGATGCACAGCCAACGAACAGCATGAAGGGAGGTTTGTTCTTGTAAGTGTTCTCGATGAGCTTCTCCTGCTCCCTTATTCTCTGACTTACAGGTGGTGTCTCCACATTCAGGGTAGACTTCGTCTTATTGAGCCTGGGGAGAACCTCAGTAACTGAGGCTATCTTTACTCCAACGGGACAGGCATCCTGACATTCCATGCAACCGAAACACTGCTCGAACTCCTGATCTCCAGATATTAACCTAGCAAACTTTCCAGGGGGAGATCTAGTGTAATCCTGGGTAACCCTGTAGGCCAGGCAAGCATTCAGACAGAGACTGCAGTTGACGCACTTAAGGGCCTCCTGGTACTGTAACCTAAACTGGCCCAAGTTCTTGGGAACCTTAAGCTCAAACTCGGCCCTATTTAAGATGGCCTTATGGAGCTCAGTGTACTCCATGAGGTTAGGGAAGGGGAGGACTCTCGGGTTCTTCCTCAAGTAAGAGAATAGATCCTCTAGTCTTGACTCCTCCACAGATCCACACTTCACATAATACCTCGCGGGGGAGTTGTAGTTGACGATGTAGCCTACGCCCCATTCCGCTTGAAATTGGTCTATAACCTCAAGGTATTCGGACCTGAGACATACGGGTAAATAATCCCTTTTGATGATCTTTTCGGTCCTACTCGTTATATTTTTAACCAATTCGGCTGTGCTCAAGGATCCTCGTTTCTCCTGCACAGAGTCCGAGTAGGCCTCTGGGATGTAGTAATACGCACCCTCTTGGGTTATTACTCCAGACCACGAGAATTTGGATTCCTTGGTTGACTCCACAACTTCCGGATACCTGACTCCGAGGACCGAGACGTAGTTAGGATCCTTGAGTTCATGAACCCTCTTCTTTGCATTGACGAATCCGAACTTGTAACTGCCGAACCCTGAGCCGTTGGTGGCTACGAAACCCCCTATAGTCCCTTCCACATATACAGGGAAAAGGGCCGGAAATATGTCCTCCCTGGAGAGCCTCTCAATGAGTTCCCTGAAAGTTACCCCTGCAGGGACTGTAAGCCTAGAGTAAGGACCGTCAGAGGACTCGACCCTATAGATACTCCCATCCTCAAGTCTGGTTGGGGGTGAGATAGCCCTCGGATTTTGAAACTGAAGAATGCCTCCATAAAGGGATGTTCCTCTTCCTACGATGATCTCTCTCCCCTCTTGTACCATAAACTTCCTGAAAGCCTCTGAACCCATCAACTTCAATGCCCTGCTGAACACTGACGCGTCGAATAGCATTACTGAACTATGTCTTCTTCAACTGAATTTAAAAATACGTGGCCGAACGCCCAACACATGGTGGATGTCGTAATTCCTTTGAGTGTATCCGGTGTTTGGTACCCAGTTCCCCACCAGGAACCGTCTAAGGCTGGATCCTTGGGAATAGCCTTAGTTCTGGAACCCTATAGTCACGCCCGTGTCAGTGAGGGAGAAGGCGTATACATTAACGGAGCGAAGGTGAACTTTGAGAACCTAAAGTATCTCGAGATGAAGTTAGGCAAGGTCAGGGTCGACATGACCTCAGCCGTCCCTCTGGGGTACGGATACGGAATGAGTGCGTCTGTGAGTCTGGCCTACTCTCTGGGGGTAGCCGAGATTAGAGGGATTCCTGAGGAAGTAGCAGTCAGGTTGGCGCATGAGAGTGAGGTCATCTCCGGTAACGGTCTTGGTGACGTCATTTCACAGTACTACGGTCACGGGATAGTGTGTAGGATGAGACCTGGTTTACCTCCCCTCGGAGAAGTCAAGGTGTTCGAGAGCGAGGGGATTGTCTACTCCAAACCCTTAGCCCCGCTTCCCACTTCCAGAATCGTCAGAAGATTGGATTTAGCCTTAAAGCTAATGGAGGAGTTCATGAGAGACCCTTCCCTCTCCTCATTCTTCACAATCTCCAAGAGATTTGCCGAAGCTCTTGGTTTTCAATCCCCATATCCCTGCTCCTTCAGGAAGAAGGGGGTAATTCTTAAATTAAATGAACCGGAGTCTGATTCATGGATAAAGCACAGGATCGCAAGGCGTGGAGCTTACGTGGAATAATACCAGAGAACCATCCCAGGAGGGAATCCCTACTCATCAGGGAGAAAGTGGTGGAGGGCATGATGGAGAACGTGGTAGTACCCCAAGGGTTGATAGCTCAAGGGAGGGGGGAGTGCTTTGATTATCTGTTAGGCGAGAGGACGCAAGACTTCGCACTCAGGGCTATTGAAGTGTCAGCGGCCATGTTGGTGACAGCCAAGAGCCCAGTGATATCCGTTAACGGCAATATGGCCGCCCTAGCAGCCCATGAGATAGTCGACCTGGCTAAATCGATCCCTGCTAAACTGGAAGTAAACCTCTTCTATAGGGATGAGGAGAGGGAGAGGGCAATAGAGAGGAAATTAAGGGAGGCTGGGGCGGAAGAGGTCTTGGGCGTAGGAAAAAACGCGTCTGAGACCATACCGGAGCTCTTCAGCGAGCGAAGGAGGGTAAGTAAAGAGGGGATATACTCAGCAGACGTCGTCCTCCTAGGGCTCGAGGACGGAGATAGAACCGAGGCTTTGGTGAGGCTTCAAAAGAAGGTCATAGCCATAGACCTGAACCCTCTCTCCAGGACTTCACTTACGGCCACTGTGACCATAGTCGATAACGTAGTCAGGGCAATCCCGGAGCTTAAGAAGAAAGTCCAGGATGTCAGGAACAAGGACAGGGAAGAACTGGAACGCTTGATTAAGGGGTTCCACAATAGGGACAACTTGAGGTCTGCATTGAGGTATATGTCGGAGAGGTTAGCTCAACTATCCCTAACCCTATAGTTCTCCCTTGACGGGAATTTTCCTTCCCTGACTTCACTCGTGTATTTCCTTACGGCATCCCTTATCTCTGTCTTGAGATCTAAGTATTTCTTGGCGAAGTAGGGTGAGATGTCCCCTAGGCCTAGTAGGTCGTGCAATACCAGGACCTGTCCGTCACAGTGAGGCCCAGCACCTATACATATGGTCGGTACGGACACCTCTTCTGTCACCCTTTTTGCGATCTCTGCGTAGACGTTCTCTATGACAATGGAGAATACGCCCGCCTCCTCGAGTGCCATTGCGTCAGCTAGGATTTTCTCTTCGTCTTTGATCAACCTATATCCCCCCAGGGCCAGATACCTCTGAGGGGTCAGGCCTATGTGTCCCATGACCGGTATGCCTGCCCTCACAATGCTTTTGACCCTCTCGAACATCTCTACTCCTCCCTCTAGCTTCACTGCGTCAGCCCCCTCCCTTACCAGTTCTCCGGCGTTTCTCACTGCTGTCTCGTTGGAGAGTTCGTAGCTCATGAAGGGCATATCTACCACGATCATCTGTCTTGGATTAGCTCTCACTACAGCCCTGGTATGATGAACCATATGATCCATGGTGACCTGGAGAGTTGAGGGGAAACCCAGAACGTTCATCCCTAGGGAATCTCCCACTAGGAACATATCGAGATCTGTTTCAGAAAGTATCCTGGCCATGGAGTAGTCGTATACCGTCAGCATTGTTATTTTCTGTCTCCCCTTCATCTTCACGATGTCCCTTACCGTCATCCTTTGCATTTCCCATCGTAGCTATCTTTGTGGCCAGCGTTAAAATCCTCATCACCTTGGTAACTATGTATTGAGTCTCCTCATATTGAACGGCCCTTCGGTGGAGCTCAACTAGGAGAGGGAGGTCGCTGAACGCGATCTTCCTGAAGAGCATTCTGTCAGCCTCTGTCCTCAGACCTCTCCCTGCTAGAAAACGTAGTTTTCTCTCCAGCTCGTCTAAGTTCAGGGAGTGAGCCTGAGCCCTAATTAGCATGACCTCGGGTTCCTCCTCCTTTCCTAAGGTTTCCTTAACTGCCTCCAGGTCAACGAACTTCCACCAATGTTGATTTGAGGACTTGTACGAGGTCTCGATCACCGCGTAGTCCTTTTCAAGCGACCTCAGGATCATCTTCGGATCGAAATTGTAACCCCTCTCTCTCAACCTCTCCACCAGCGTCTTGTAGTCGAAGTCCCCTACTTCTCCCCTCCCCTTCTCCTCAGTTATTGAGAGAGCTACCTCCAACACTACCTTAGCCTTCTCGTACTTCAGAAGGGCCTCCGTTACTCTGTCCCTAACTCCCCCTATCAACACGTGTATTTCTAAAAACGTTAAATTATTAGTTAGCCGTGAATAATGTCGTATGACTGAGCCTCAGCCGATAGTCAGTGTTACTTCTCTGACCAGGGAGGTCGATGGCAGGCTAATACTCCACGACGTGAACTTTAACGTTCTGAGTGGCGAGATCTTTGGGATCGTGGGCCCCAACGGAGCTGGTAAGACCACAACCTTAAGGATCTTGGCTGGGATAATCACCAAATATGAGGGATCAGTTACGATCCACGGCAATACTCCTAGGAGAGCTAAGGAACAGGGACTTATCTCGTATATGCCTGAGGATTCTTTCCCCTACGATAGGCTCACTGGTCTAGAGAACCTGGAGTTCTACGCCAAACTATACGCCGGGGGACAAAAGGAGAGGATCGAGGAGTTCATCGAGAGAGGTATAAAGATAGCTTCCTTAGGGCAAAGAATATATGATAAGGTCTCTGGGTACAGTAGGGGCATGAAGAGGAGACTTCTCATAGCAAGGACACTGATGGTACATCCTGTAGTGGCTATTTTGGATGAACCGACCTCATCTTTGGACGTGGAATCTGCAGTCAGGATAAGGAATACAATTAGATCCATGTCTGGGAAATCCACAGTGATTTTGTCGTCCCATAATCTTCTGGAAGTAGAGTACCTCTGTGATAGGGTCATGATGCTCAACATGGGGAGGCAGATAATAATAGGTAAACCGAGAGAGATAGTGGAACTTACTAGAGCCGGGAATCTGGAGGAATCATTCCTGAAGCTGATAGGTGAGGGAAATGATAAGTGACCTCGTGAGAAAGGAGTGGTTAGATCTGAAGAGGGACAGAAGACTCCTCCTGACTTCAATCCTCTTACCCATGCTCCTGCTCCCCTTGGTGGGAGCCATAATTTACGCATCAGTGGCCTCACAACCACCCATAGTGCTGTTGATAAACAACGATACTGCCAACATCCCTTACGTTAACTTCCTCGAAAAATACGCTGAGCAACAGGGAGCCAAGGTGTACCTAAACAACGGTAGTTCCGTAGTTCCGGACGTAGAGGTCATCTTCCCCTCAGGATTTGCACAGAACATCTCCTCCATGAACGGCACAGCCTATGTGGAGGAAATAACGTTAGTCTCTTCACAGAGCGATGCTGTGAACATCGTTAACGACGGTCTCTATAAGCTAGCGGTCAACGTTTCCTTGACTAGGATATCCACTTTGTCCCGTGAGGCTCACACTCCTGTAAATCCTGAGGCCGTACGAGATCCCCTAGTATTGAAGCTTGGATACATAAGCCCAGAGAAGAGACCAACTACAGGATCTGTGGAGAGACTGGGCCAGTTGACCAGAGTGGTCTCCCTTATTCTCTTCCCAGCAGCAACACCTGTAATATTTTTCCTGACCGACGGTATCCTGGGAGAGAAGGAGAGAAAGACGCTCGAGGCACTACTGGCTTCGCCTGTTTCGCCCTTTGAACTGGTCATATCCAAGCTAGTGATAGCCATGATGTTGGGCATCATATCTTCGCTAGGAGATCTCCTGGGCTTAGTTGCGTTCTCCTTCTTTGCTCCACTCCTTGTCGGGAACATAGGAGAACTGAGCTTATCCCTGGCGGGAATGGTCTCAATTGCCTACCTCCTCATGATCCTCCTAACTGGATCGATAAGTCTACTACTCCTTGTGCTCATGGGCGGATCACAGAGGAACGCGCAGCTCATCAATTTCCTGGTCACTGGGTTTGGTATGTTAGCTTCGTTCTCAGCACTGATTTTGAATTTTGGCTCACTTGGGTTCCCCTTGGTCCTAGTTTACTTCATTCCCTACGTACAAATAGTAGCGGGGCTTTTGGACTTCGTGTTCGGTCTTGGCACTCAGAGCCTGATCCTCCTCTTATCGACATTTCTGGTATCTGTTCTGCTAATTTACACAACTACTCGCCTCCTCGATCCAGAGAGGCTCATCCTGAGGTGAAGGACTAATAAGTTTTTAATTGTATGATAGACATTTACTGTATGGGCTCCCTAAAAGCCTACGTTCTATTAATTACATCCATAGGGAAAGAAATGGATGTAGTGAACGAGATGAAGAAGCTAAACGGGATCAAGGACGCCACAGCAGTCTACGGGGAATACGATGTGGTATTAGAAGTCGAAGGTGCGAATCTAGACGAACTAAACAAAGTAATAGGACAGGTAAGGAGGAATCCCCACATAATAAGGACTGTGACTCTGATCTCCATGTAAATCAGTTTTTTAGCCCACTTCATCGATCAGCACGTCTCTGCGACATCATCCGTTTATTATAATTTAGGGGACCCACCTATGTTCATATTACCCTGGTACCCAGGGTCACATTCCCATAGGCCTTGTATCGTCTAATGTAAGGCAGATTAAATCTGTTTTGGGTTTCCGACAGATTGTCTTATTGGAT
This sequence comes from Metallosphaera yellowstonensis MK1, assembly GCF_000243315.1. Lineage (GTDB taxonomy): Archaea > Thermoproteota > Thermoprotei_A > Sulfolobales > Sulfolobaceae > Metallosphaera > Metallosphaera yellowstonensis. The sequence continues at coordinate 799,240 of NZ_JH597761.1, forward strand.
GTTTTAAGAGCGGAAAGTCCCCTCCCGAATCGATGCAGAGAACAATGAGCTCAGGAGTGGGAACTCTCCATTTAAGGTGTGGGGGCAACTCAGACAGAAGTGGAGTTCAGTCCTGCTTTATCTCCACTTCCTCGTCTTCCTCAGCTTCCTCAAATACCTTGAGCCTTCTGACTAAGTCCATTACTACAGAGTCCAACTGGGCCACCTTGGCTTCTAGAAAGGCGATAGATTCTTCCAATTTATCTGTATTTTCGTTCCTTGGATTAGACTGCTGCACACCCTCCAGACCATTCTTGATGTAGAATTTCACCAGGTCGGTAACCTGTATACCCATATCTTCAGCCTTCCTTTTAAGCTCGTCATACATCCATTCTGGAATCGATAAGTGTACTGTGGGCACTGTTATTTCCTCTAATAAAAAAGACAGGGGAACAATTATATTAATCTTCCTCTTATAGTAGTCCTCTTGAAGTATTAAGATGGTGTTATCGATACAGAAAATACTTAAACCTTCCGTACTACAAGTATAGAAATAGGTGCACAATGAGAGTCGTGACTTTTAAGGCGGAGGAGGACCTCTTGGAGCTCTTAGATAGGTATGCCATAAGATATGGCCTCAATAGAAGCGAGGCCATAAGGAAAGCGATCGAGAGCATGGTAAAAGAGGAGATGAGTAAGGAAACCGTCCCTGTTGCAAGAGTGGAAAGGATGAAGCTATAAAAGGAAAATGTATTTCTTTAAATTATTTTCGTCTATTTCTTTTCCTTTGATCTGTTGATAATTTATCTCATGGAGGAATTGGTCTGGTGGATCCAAAGGAAGTAAGAGCCCCTTAACCCAGTAATGTAAGGGAATCACTATGTCGGGGTTGAGGATCTTAACCAACTCGGCTGCTTCCTTTCCATCGATAGTCACAAGACCACCTACCGGGATAGCCAGTACGTCCGGACTAAACGACTTAAGTATGCTCTCTCTAGGAATTTCCCCTACGTCCCCCATGTGAAGGAGTGTTATCCCCTCATACTTGATTTCGTACATACTAGTCTTTCCCCTCCTTTTTCCTCCTTCCCTGTCGTGGTTCACCTTTGTCGCCCTAACCTTATAGCCGTCAAACGCGAACTCGCCCTCCAGACCCATTTTAACTTCCTCTGAGAGTAGACCTTGATAGGCGTTGTGGTCGTAATGATCATGCGTAATCAGGACATACTTTACCCTCTCTATCTCGGGAGGGGGAAGGCCTATGCTCCCTCCGTCGTGGGGGTCAATCACAAGCTCTCCGTTCACAACGAGCATTGAATGCCCATAAAGTCTTATCATGCGGAGTCCTTCATGTGTTCAGGTATTTAGATGCTATCCTCTTGGCATCCTCTGCTGTTATCTTCTTTCCTGTGTCTGCCATCCTCTTGACTTCCTGGAGAACCGCCTTTAATTTCTCATCGTCGAGGTGTATCCCATCCTCCTCTAATATCTTCCTCAGTCCGTGAATCCCACTGTGTTTACCCAAAGCTAATCTCCTGAAGTTACCTACCTCTTCGGGTGACATCGGCTCGTAGGTCAGAGGGTTCTCTATGACTCCGTGCACGTGTATGCCCGCCTCGTGGCCGAAAGCGTTTTCGCCCACTATTGCCTTGAAGTACGGCACTGGGACTCCGCTGAGCTCAGATACCAACCTGCTGGTGTCGTAAAGTAGCCATGTCTTAACGCCTACCTCGTAGTCCATCAGTTTCTTCAAAGCCATCACAACCTCCTCAAGGGAGGCGTTACCTGCTCTCTCACCTATTCCGTTAACTGTAACGTGGACTTGCCTAGCTCCTGCCTGAACTCCTGCCAGCGAGTTAGCCGTGGCTAGGCCGAAGTCGTTGTGGCAATGTACACTCACAATTCTGCCAGAAGTGGCGTTAACTACCTTCTTGATGAGGTCGTAGAACTTGAACGGGTACATCGTACCCACAGTGTCTGGTATGTTAACTCTATCTGCCCCCGCCTCCACTGCCGTTTTCACGGCCTGGATTAGGAAGTCCTCGTCTGTCCTCGTAGCATCCTCTGGGCTGTACTCTACGACTAATCCGTGGGACTTAGCGTATCTAACGGACTCGTAGATCCTGTCCAAGACTTGCTCCCTGGTCAACTTGAGCTTGTATTTCAGATGTATGTCAGAAGTAGCTATGAACACGTGAATGCTGGAGAGACCGGCCTCTATACCCTTGTCTATATCGTTCTTGTTGGCCCTGGCCAGCCCGGTCACCTCTACGCTATCGCCTACCTCCTCTAAGATCTTCTTGGTGGCTATGAACTCCCCCTCCGAGGAGGCCGGGAAACCTGCCTCTATTACGTCCACTCCCAGCCTCTGAAGCTGCCTAGCTATCCTCACCTTCTGCTCCACGGTGAGGTCTATTCCTGGGGCCTGCTCCCCATCCCTGAGTGTCGTATCGAATATTCTAATTCTCCTAGTGGAGAACACTCATCCCTCTATACGCACCAACATGAATTGGGAAGGACTTTTTATAAATCTTTCCCTATAACCTCGTTGATTATATCCTTGGCCACCCGTAGCTTGAGTCTCTTGAGGTGAGAGGCGGGAGAGTCAGAGCTTAACCAAGGCTTAGAATACCTCCCTACCATAGGTGAGTCCAAGTCCATTCCGTACAGCCTTATTCTCCTAGCCCCGAAAGCTCTGGCCAACACCACCGCCCTGTCCCCATCCGTGAACCCCCCGAACAACTTCAGTCTGCCGAAGGGAGGGACCTGGGTAGTACCTACAACTCTTTTCAACTCTGAGACCTTGTGAAGGAGATGGTAGTTGTCCCCGTGGGCGTGCACCACGTAGAGCGAGTCTGGAAATTGAGTTATGCCGTCTAAATCGGTAACTATAACGTCAGGTACGATCCCCAGGGACAATAAATAGTTAGTTGCCCCGTCGGCCGAAATCATTACCTCCCCCTCGAACTCCCTGTGATCCACTAACGAAGGCCCTGCCCCCACCACTGCCACATCTTTGCCTCTGATGATCTCGAGCTCCCTCGTGAGATCCTCCCTTATCATCAAGTTTAGGAGAGACGCCGAATAATAGTCCTTGGAGAACGGAAAACCGAACATCCTCCTCAGTCGATCGTAGATGGAGAGCCATCTGAACGGATCTTGAATAATATCTTCTCGCCCTCCTTTCTAACAATCTCCACTCTATATCTCTTAAAAACGTAGGACAGGAGTGGACTATCCTTAGAGATCGAGAAAGTCACATCTACGTTCGCCAGCAGTCCCAGTGCCTCCAACGGGTCAGAGGAGCAGGTATATGAGTCTAGGTCAATGGTGGAAGTCATCGAAGATGCCCTGTACTTTGTCGAATAACGAAGTGACCCTGTCCAAGATTAACTTCATTTCCTGTCCCCTAGTCAGAACTGAGGGAGCCTTAGTTGGAGACTCGTTGAGCATCTTAAGGGCGGAGAGTTGTCTCCACAGATCTTGGATCTCGTTGATGATTCCCTTAACTTTCTGGTCTATTTCCCTGGATATCTCCAGGAAACCCAATACTTCAACTGGAGAGAAGGATATGTCTAGGATTCCATATAGTGATAGCAGGACGTTAGACATGTTCTCAAGGGTCTCGGATAACCTCAACGCCGTATAGTACATGTCTCCGTCGTTGAAGGCATCGCTAGACTCCTTGAGGGTTCGCATGGATCTCAAGATATACTCAGACGCCATGGAGCTATTGTTCACAGCTCCACCACCTCACCTTTATTTATCTTTATCAGGTCTATAACTTTCCTGCCCTGAAAGTCTTTGACCTTCCAGTCTCTCTTCACGGAGGAGAGAAGGCCCTCTGGATCGTAGGCTATGCCTCCGATCGTCAGACTCATTATCACCAATGGGTAACTGTGCTTCAGTTCCCTGGGGCTTATGACGACTCCCATCACTGGAGGGTTCCTTCCTAGCTTCTCAACCAGTTCGAGCCCCTCACGAGAACGCTTGACCTTGTTGTAGAAGTAGTTGAAGATTTCGCCCCTCATCAATAGCGATATGGCGTCTACTCCCTCTAGGACTATCAAGAGGAGGTACCTATCCTGAAATTTGGAGACTACAATTCCCTTCAATCCTTCCCCGTAGTGGTCCAAAATCGCCTCGGTGAGGGTTGATATAAATCGCTCGACGGTCATGTTTAATACCTTCACGAGGCTGAATTAAAGTTATGGATTACTGGCTCCAAAGGTACCTCCAGGAGAGACCATCGATGACAGTAGGTGCAGTCGAGGCCGTAGTACCGTGCAACTCCTCTTGTTTAGAGGGAACCGAGTTCAGATCGCTCTTGAGTGATCCATCCTTCCGTTCCAGGTTAGAAGTGATGGACAGCCTGGTGGATCTGATCAAGGACCTCTCCAACACACTGGTCAGGGAGATTGAGGAAAAAGCTCAGGGTATGGAGGGAGTAAACGTCAACGCCTTAGTCTACACTGTGTATAGGTTGAGCGAATACGGCGGAACTACAAGTTTGGGCGAGAAGCTCAGGTACGAAGGGAGAGTGTTAGCTGAGGGGAGTTTCCCCCTCCTGATTAACGTAAACAAGCTTGTGGATCAATTGGTCCAGGATCAGAACATAAGGTCTATCTGTGACGAGATAAGGTACTTGACGGAGGCTCTTTGGGAACACTTTGAGAAAAACATGGTGAGGGTTTAGATGAAAGTGAGGGTCGGCATAGAAGGGTTCAGCCTGGACTCTGCTCATTACACCCTCTCCTCGCCCAAGGACGATCAACTCCACGGCCACACCTACAACATCGACGTGGAAGTAGAGGGACCGGTAGACGAGAATAGCGGATTCGTGGTCGACTTTAACGTCCTGAGGGAGGTGGTGAAAGAGGTGGTGAAGGAGTGGGATCATAAGTTCATTGTCCCCAAGAGGGATATCCCAAAGATAAAGGTAGAGTCTCCATTCAGGCTAGAGATCAAGGAGATAGACCACCCATTCCCCACAGTGGAGTACATAGGACTCGAAATAGCCAAAAGCGTCCATCGGAGGCTCGGTGAGAAGTTTAAGGTGATCGTCAAGATCTATGAGGGAAAAGACTCGTACGCTCTAATAGAGTACCCTTGACTCTGGACTCCCTAGTCACTCCTAGTTTGCCTATAGTGCTCATCGAGCGTGTTACTCCACATTCCTTCAGGTCGGGGCTCAAGGGGTTCGGGCTTCATAGGATTTCATAATATTTAATATCAATCCTCAGCCCTTGGGCTTCACCTGAGTCGCGGCTGGCCCGTTCACACCCCTCCGCCCCCTTAGCAGGATGACCCCACCCAACGGGTCCTATGGGAAACCCGCACATCTTCAGTTCACCGTCACACCCAATCGGGATTTCTTCACCCATCTGGTGTGATTGTGTTTATGTTTTCAAATCAACAAATAAGAAAACTTTACGGTTTATCGGAAACTGTTGTCCACGGCAGAGCTAACGTGGTGTGAGAACTCATATTTTATCACTAAAGCTTGTCATAAACGAATACAAAATATTTTTGTTGATACGGAGAACGATTCATCCCCCAGGATGTCAACGTTCTTCTCTACCCTCAAGATGCACTCCGTTAACTTGATCTTTTCTGGGAAACTATTCCTTTTTCAGAACCTAGCGCATTTTATTTACATAAAAGGAAAGGAGTATTATTCTGTAAAGTACAGGATTAACAGAGGTACCATGAGTATTACACCTGCAGTGATCATCGCTCTTAATTAGTCGACTATAAACCTTAGTCCGATCACGTCCACCTTCTCGCCTCCTTCAAGGCGGTTTGGACTTAGGACGAGAGTTCCCTCCTGGACTTTAAGACATCCTTCACGACCTTCTCTTGTCGCGTACACGAACTCTTTCACGGACAAACTGCAATCCTCTCCTCTTAAAGAAAAGAAACCATCGTACTCGGCCCTAAGCAAAGGCTTTGTACCCTTGAAAATGATCACTCCTCCATATATTGACGGTAAACAAATCAGGGGGTCGGTGCAGGAAGACAATCTCATATCGCTTCTCAACTTCTCCACCATTCCTCCTTGAGCGATTAGCGGGAGATGGGCTATAGCTATGATGACGTCATTGAGGTGGAAAAGACTGATCTTGGGAACCGAGACTATCATCTGCTATCCTCCTAAAGAGGGGTTTGTCCTGTATGTAAGTCTTATCCAATAGGGAGGCAATCTCCGCCTTAGCTAGCTCGTAACCTATGTACAATGCGTGTTCTCTGGAGATCTCGGTCTCCATTAGCAATTTCCTGCCCACGGATAGGGCATCTTTACCCTCGACAGTGAGTTCCCTCTTCCCAAAGAACGAGACCCCTATCCTTCTATCCTCTACGTATACCTTTACGTGACCTGCCGGATCCATGTTGGGCTCAATTCTGCCTACCTCTATCAACTCACCTACCCTCTGAGGCCTCTCCAACTTTCTCTTCTTCTCCTTTAGGATGAGTAGGTTCGGGCCCACATCCTTAGGTGGCTTCCTTTGGTACATCGCAATGGACACCATTTGAGATGCCACCTTGACTTCCCAGCTATTCCACCTCGTCTTTCCTTTCTCCATCACCAGGAGGGATGACGCGCCTATCTCGCCAGCCATGCTCACCACTAATGCAGAGACACCGTGGCTGTCCGCGTCTATCAGCTCCGTCACGTTAAGTGTACCCATAAGGAGAGGTACGTCAGGGAGAGAGTCCCTTATCTTAAGATACTCCACGAGACTGTCCACCATACCAGTTAGGGGAGGAGAGAGAATAGGGTCGGCCATGAGCCTTGTAAACCCTTTCCTCCTGGCCATATTGACTAGCTCTATAACGGTCCCTGCTCGATTATCTGTGGAGAACGGAGCTACAACGAAAGCTGCACCTCCTTTGACTTCCTCTAGGTCATCAATGTTGAGTTCGTTTAGATTGAAGGCGAAGGTTGCACCTGTCCTGACTCCTTCCTTTATTACCCTAGGTGAATCACTGTCTATTCCTACTACTAACCCCAAGTCAAGTAAATGTCTTATCCTTCTCCTGACCTCCTCTGGGTCGTCGAAACCCACGGGAAAGCCAGCCACTATAACGTCCACAAAGGGTTTAACTCTCTTTAATTCCTCCTCCCATTTCTCCATGGACCAACTGGGATCGAGTTCCAGGAAGACTCGAAATGGAGGGGGTCGCAAGGGTATCTTCACGCCTGCTTCAAAGGCAATTATGGCCTTACTCTCGATCTCACTCAAAATCCTCCCCTGTTCACTCTTCATCTCCTTTTCAAGAATTCTGTCAGCCGGGACTAAAGTTGAGAGGCTCACGCCCCTCCTCAGGGCCTCGAGGACGTGAACTACGTCCCAGGCGTTCTCTGTCCCCTTGTATACCTTAACTCCAAGCTCCCTCTCTATGACCTTTGCGTCTCCGTAAACGAGCCCGGGTAATATCACGAAATCGTATTCTTTCAATTCCTCCTTTCTTAGTCTGAGATTCTCCAAGATGTACCTGACACTCATTAGGGAGGCCACAGGGTAGTCCAGAACGAGTATGTCCACGTCTCCCTGGGATTGCTTCACTGCCTCTCTCAGGATAGGGTACGCCAGTTTTCCAGTCACCAGTAACGCTCGCATTTTTCATTCAGTCATTCAGGGTTGTCGTTAATATTCATACGATTAAGCCCAATTATTTGCGTTGAAAACTCACTCAAGAAACATTTAATACTCCCAAAGTCAAAAACGTGGCTATGAGTCTCATCCCCAGAGCTTCTAATGTGAGACCAGGCGACAAGTTTGATACAATAATAGTGGGTCTAGGACCCGCTGCGTACAGTGCAGCCCTCTATGCTGCCAGATACATGCTCAAGACCTTGGTCATAGGCGAAACTCCAGGGGGACAGCTCACAGAGGCTGGAGAGGTAGACGATTACCTAGGGCTCATAGGAGTCCAAGCATCGGAAATGATAAAGTTGTTCAACGCTCACGTGGAGAAGTATAGCGTTCCCATCCTAATGGATAGAGTGGAGTCGTTCAAGAGAGAGGGGGAGGAGTACATCGTAAAGACGAAGAGGAAGGGAGAGTACAGAGCTTCCACGATCATTGTGGCTGTAGGCACCAAGAGGAGGAAGCTCAACGTTCCCGGTGAAAACGAGTTCCTGGGCAGAGGAGTGTCCTACTGTTCAGTGTGTGACGCACCACTCTTCAAGAACAGGCCAGTAGTCGTGGTTGGAGGAGGAAACTCAGCATTGGACGGAGCGGAGCTCCTGAGCAGGTATGCTACAAAGGTCTACTTAGTCCATAGGAGGGAGGAGTTCAGGGCCCAGCCCATAATAGTGAAATTGGTCAAGGAGAAACCCAACGTCGAGTTCATCCTAAATTCCAGGGTAAAGGAGATAAGGGGAGACAAACTGGTCAGGAAGGTAGTTGTGGAGAACCTGAAGACAGGTGAAGTCAGGGAAATTGAGGCCAATGGAATATTTGTGGAGATAGGTTTTGAGCCACCTAAGGACTTCGCCGAGGTCAATGATCTGGAAACTGACGAACAGGGCTACATAAAAGTTGATGAGTGGACAAGAACCAACCTGCCAGGTGTCTTCGCCGCGGGGGACTGCACAAACATGTGGATAGGTTTTAGACAAGTAGCTACTTCGACGGCTATGGGCGCCGTGGCCGCACACAGTGCGTATAATTATCTGAACGAGAGGAAAGGGTTCAGGGGATGAGAGAGTTACTGGAGAAGATAACCAAGGAAACCTCTGCTTACCTCAGGGAATTGAGCGGAAGGGAGGGGTTGGACAAGGTAATTGGGACTCACGGCGACGACACAACTAAGGTTGTGGACAGACTCGCGGAAGATTTCATACTGGAGAACTTGAAGAAGGAAGACTTAAGAATCACCGTAGTCACAGAGGAGACCGGGTTCATCGAGAGGAGTGGGTCTGAGTACGTTGCCGTAATAGATCCTTTAGATGGTAGCACCAACTACCTCAACGGCATAACTTGGGCGGGAGTCTCCATAGCCCTATTCAAGAGGGACGGATCCCCAGTGGCCGGGGCAGTTAGCGAAATCTTCTCTGGGAGGACTTATTCATACGATCAGGAACGAGCTTACGTAGACGGTAGGATTTTTACAGGTATCTCGAACCCCCGGACGAGGATCGTGTTATCCTATTTCGACAGATCCAGGTTGAGGGAAGCAATGGGGATACTCTCCGCCATAGAGGGCAGTTACAAGACCAGGAATCTAGGTTCGGCCTCCCTCGATATGCTCTTAACGTGTACCGGGAGGGCCTACCTGTTCTTCGATATAAGGAACAAGTTGAGGAACGTGGACATTGCCTCTTCATCAAATTTCTGTAAGAAAGTATCCATAAATCCTATGAGTTTGGAGGGAAAGAGCATAGATATAAACCTCGAGGGAGTGACGACCATCAAGAGTGTTGTCGTATCTCCTGACTCTTCTCTCCTAAGGAGGATCTTTTCTGGGTTGAGGGCTTTACCTTCTTAAGTGCCTCAAGGAGATCCTCCTTCTCTAGATTCCTTCCCTGAACTCCCCTTATCACGTCCTTGAGTACTCTCAACTTAGCCTCTCTAGCTAGAGCGGCCAAATCGGCACCGGTGTATCCCTCAGTTATTTCCGCTATTGCTTTACAGTCCACTTTTTCACAGCTATCTGAACCAACGTATTTCTGCAATATGTCAAGCCTTTCCTCAGTGGTCGGAAGGCCCATCTTAATAATGATGTCAAACCTACCAGGCCTGAGGAGGGCCGGATCTATAGCTCTTATTCTGTTAGTCGTCCCTATTACGACGACCTCCTTTAGGTTTCTGATACCGTCCATTTCCGTAAGTAACTGATTCACTATCTTTGACGACTCCGTGTTACTCCTGTGCGACCTCTTCGAGGCTATGGCGTCCAACTCGTCCAGGAGAACTATGGACGGTCTGTTCTCCCTCGCCCTATTGAAAACCTCCTTTATCGTCGAGACTGCCCCCTCATATCCCTTGTACATTATCTCAGCCACACTTATGGATATCAGCTTCACGTCTATCGTCTTAGCTAAGGCCTTGGCCATCATGGTCTTTCCTACTCCTGGAGGGCCATAGAGCAGTATCCCTCTTATGGGTGGGACCTTCATCTGATCCATGAGCTTAGCATACTTCAGCTGAAGTTCTAGTAGCTCCCTAAGTTCCTGTTTGACCCTCTGATATCCTCCTATATCATCCAGCGTTACCTTATCCTCTCCCTCTTTCCCACCGTCCTCCGACTTTCTCGCCCTCCTCTCAAAGTCTAACCTAAACTTCTCAAACTCCTCCAGCATCTGAAGTGTTATGCTAGGCTTGTACCTCTGTATGATCTCCAGAAAGTCACTCATGGTTATTTTTCTCTCAGTCTTGGACTCTAAGGCCTCTATGGCGACCTTTCTCGCTGCCTCCTGACAAATGTTGGCTAGGTCGGCCCCGCTGTACCTCTCTGTTATCTCAGCGAGCCTGTTTAGATCCACGTCTGGGGCCAAGGGCTTCCCCCCACAGTGAACCTTCAAGATCTCCACTCTGGCCTGTTTGTTGGGAGGCCCTATGTAAATCAACTTATCGAACCTTCCAGCCCTTAGGAGGGCCTTATCTAGGGTCTGTGGTACATTCGTTGAACCCACTATTATCACCCCGTCGTCGTTGTGAAGGCCATCTATCTCTGAGAGCATGAGTGATAGTAGCCTCGGAGTGACGGAGTCCCCACTGTGCGTCTCCCTCCTTACTCCGATTGTGTCTATCTCATCAAAGAAAAGGATACAAGGTGCGTTCTTCCGGGCGTTGGCAAAAAGCTCCTTAAGCCTTGCTTCACTTTCACCGTACCATTTGCTCATTATATCGCTTACGTTGACGTAGATGAAGTTCAGCTTGGCCTCACTAGCTAGAGCCCTCATCATTAGGGTCTTGCCACAGCCTGGTGGACCGAAAAGGAGTATGCCCTTAGGAGGTCTGAGACCGTAAACTTTAGCCAGGTCCTTGTTCTTCAGAGGAAACTCCACATATTCCCGTATCTCCTTCTTAACATCTTCGTAGCCTCCAATGTCGTTCCAAGCTACCTTCCTCTCCTCATCGTCCCTCTTCTTAGACCTGGCTTGAACCTGCGATGCCTTATCGCTCGCGTTGAAGTTGGTAGTAAATCTTTTAAACAGTCCCATAAGTATGTACATTATTATCCCTAGGGATATAAAAAGGATTATCATTGTCAGCTGATAGTTCATTTGCCCTTGTGGAGTCTCTCATTCCGTGTATATAAGCAGGCGTAAAGGAAATCCGAACTTGGCTGATTGAAAACAACACGTTCTACTTTAAACTACTCCCCACACGGGGGTTCGGGCTTCATTGAATTTTCATGAATTTGTATCCAATCCTCAGCCCTTGAGCTTCACCGGAGTCGCGGGGAAACCCGTTACTCCTCCGCCCCCTTAGCGGGGTAACCTAAACCCACCTACTCCCACTGGGAGTGAGAGAGAGGTGGGGAAACCCGCACATCTTGAGGAAGATATTCAAGGATGCGTTGAGTTGTCTATCCAGGGTGAAACCACACCTCTCACAACGAAAAGTCCTACCTTTCGGGAAATCCGTCCACATCTGGGGCAGGACTTGGAAGTTAAATGAGGGTTCACCTCCTTAACTAGGGAGCCGTATAGTGGGGCCTTGTACTTCAACGCACGGTGGATCGACCTCCATACAGTCCTTGAAATCTTCTTAGACAACCTGTCGTCAGCTTCTTGGAACATATCCTGTTTGTTCAGTTTCTCAACAGCAATCGTAGTCACGGTATACATCTCAAGGAGCTCGTTGACGAACTTGTGAACGTGGTCCCTAACTCTATTCCTCTCACGGTGGGAGTACTTCCTCGACAACAACTCCCCTTTCCTACCGTGCTTGGAAGCGAAGGACTTGATTCTACCCCTCTTCAACTCCATCCCAAACTTGAGGCTGTACAGCTCCCTCAAGGAGAAAGTGACGAACTTCTCGCCGTCGTAAGCGTCCAGAGTATAGAGGTTACTGTCGATTGCTAGATAGTCCAGGGGAGTTGACCAGGGTAATTTGTAACGGAATGGTAGGTGAACCTTGTCCTCCTTTATCACGGGCTCACCCAGTTCTAACCCTTTGACCCGTGGAGAGAACCAGGTGTGGGACCAGGAGAGGGTCAAGTACTCATACGGTCTTACAGTAATCCTTACGTTCTCGCCATCAACCTTCCTCAGAGTAGACTTAACCCTTACGTAAACCTTCTTCAATCTAGGTTTCCTCAGTGAAGCTCGTCCCTTTTCAGCCCTCCTCCAACCTTTCAACATTGAGCGTCGCTTATTGCCTTATCCACGTAGTGTGAGGCTAGGACGTTGACCTCCTCCAGTTCGTCCCTCAACGTCTTGTACACTCCCTTCTTCTCGGGGAGGGTTATCTTGACCTTCGTGAGGACTTTCTTACCCCTCTTCACTTCCCTCCTCTCAACCTTGATCCTCTCCCACAACCAGTCTAAAGCCCTCTGCAGTAGGACTCTGTAGTTCTCCAGTAGTACTTCACTCTCCTCCTTCTTGTCGTTCTTCATGGAGTAAGTTAGGTAGACGTACTCCTCCTCTGGCTGAAACGATTTAAGCCTTAATTTCCTCGACGCACTTCCTCACCTTCTCGTACTCGTGACTCCCCACTCCTTGCAATTTCTCGCTTAACGATACGTATAGAGATTAGGTCTTCGACCAGTTCCTGCTCGGGGGTTTTGTCCTCCCCGTTCAACACCACGAGCTCATGGTCGTGCGCTTTGCACACCTCCTCTACTATCTCGAAGCCGAACCTCACCGGTCTGTCCGGGTAAGCAATGGCTTTCGACACCTCGTTGTTGAGCGTCGTCCTCAGTTGAGGAACCCCTTCCTCTTCACGTTCAACCAAGACCCCACGTCTGTTATCACCTTCGTATTCCTTAACGTTCTCCTCTAGGTATTTAACCTGGTTCACCAAGTCGTCCTTTCGCTTGTTCGATACCCTAGCGTATAATGCCACTTTCCTCCTCTTGACAATACCCATCAGTTTTTCTAAGTCCTCCCTGAACTTCCACTTCCCGCTCTGCACCACCGGTTTTATGTAACCCTCCTTAACGTAGCTCTGCAACGTGCGGTAGGATATTCCCAGTTTTTGGCACACTTCCTTAGGTTTCAGCACCATAATAAAACTCACATACAAAATGTATAAACTTCACGGTTCATCGGAAACTGTTGTCAACGGCGTCTCCTCGAGGAAACACGCTCTGTTACCCTCAACTCGCCGGGATTAACCTAGTTTTAGTAGTAGTTATTAGATTTCCGTTGATGACAGGACGTCAGTTAAGGGGAAGTCAAATAACTACTGTTTGAGGTGTAATTAGAAATGATTGAAGGTGGCGAAGAGTCATGCCGTTGACAACCGTCGAAAGAGTGCTATAACAAACGAAGATGCATAGCCTACTGTTCACGACGGTGGGGTGGGATCTCATCTCACATTCATGACTTTCCAGCCCTCATGTCGTTGATCACCCTCATAGCCGCGTTAAATCCCGGGGCCCCTGTCACCCCTCCTCCTGGATGGGTTCCTGAGCCACAAAGGTAGAAGCCTTTGACCGGTGTATTGTAATCGTACCCTGGGATGGGTCTGAACGAGTAAAGCTGGTCAGGGGTCATATCCAGGTGGAATATGTTACCTTCAGTTATACCGAACCTCTTCTCTATGTCGAGGGGAGTTATGACCTCATACCTTACAGGTTTGAAGTTGGGTGCATACTCCCTGATCTTGTCCATGGTGAGTTGATATATCTCATCCTTCATCTCATCGAGTCCCTGCCTGTACGGTAGATATTGCCCGAATATGGAGAAGGAGAACTTCCCAGGAGGTGCTAGGGTAGGATCGACTGACGACTGAATATTTATGGAAAGCCAAGGTTCCCTGGAGAACCCTCTAACCTTGGCGTCGAGGTAGGCCTTCTCCACGTAGTCGACTGAGGGAAGTATCAGCTCAGAAGCTATGTGCTCTGGGGATAGAGACTTTCCATGACCGAAATCGGGCAACTCCTCTATGTAGCCCACGACCTTGAACGAAACTCCTCTTCCCTTGAGCGATCTCACCTTTCTCACGAACTCTTGATCCAGCTCGACTCCCTCCAACAGCTTCGTGAAGGTGAACCTAGGGTCTGCATTGGAGAGAACTACCCTGGACTCTATTACCTTCCCTCCCTTCAGTAAGACTCCCGTGACTCTGCCTCCCTTAACCAGTATCTTCTCCACTGGACTACCCGTGTAAACCTCTACTCCAAACGACTCCGCGGCTCTCCTCATGGCGGCGGTAACTCCGCCCATTCCACCCCTCACGTAGCCCCAGGCTCCCTTTATACCGTTGACCTCTCCGAGGACGTGATGGGCTAAGACGTAAGCAGTACCCGGCGTGGAAGGAGAGGCGTAGGTCCCGACCACCGCGTCCTCAACGAGGGCCGCCTTGACCTCGTCTGACTCGAAGAAGGTGTCCAGGAGAGAAGATGCGTCCTGGACTAAGGTCTTAAGTGCCTCCAAGAGGTCCTTGGGACTCTCCGTGCTGACAGACTTGAGGAGTGGGATTAAAGCCTCCAAGTCCTGTATGGAGGGGGGTGGGTTGAGCATTATAGTGTCGGCCAGTAGGTAGAATGGTTCCCAGAACTTGATCCACTTCTCGTAGGCTGAGGCATCTCTAGTGGAAAATTTTGATATCTCCCTCTTGGTTTTATCCACGTCGTTCCAGATATAGAGACTCTTCCCGCTCCCGAAAGGTACGAAGAGACCTGGATCCTTCGTGATGATTTCCAGCCCTCTCTCCTCCAGCTTTAGATCACGTATTATCCTTGGCCTCAGGAGGCTCAAAACGTAAGCCCCAGTGGAGACCTTTACCCCAGGCCACAACTCCTCAGTGACAGAGGCTCCTCCCACCACGTCCCTTCTCTCGAACACTGCCACCCTGAGCCCATTCATGGCGAGGTAGGCTGAGGCCACTAGGCCATTATGTCCTCCCCCCACGACGATGACGTCATACATGGTGATCCCGTCACTCCTTTGAGGTGAAGTGGAGTACCACGGACAGCCCAACAGCCACTGCGGTGAGGCCCATGGCGAAGTAGGCCATGAACACCAAAACTTCAGGGATAGTCATCATCAAGATATCTTATAACGATCCTTTTAACACTAATCGTCATGGAACTTGTTGAACCTAACTATAACGAGAACCTGTACAGCCTGGGATGTGGGATAGCGAACTGGTTGGGAACGAAGGTGGAGTGTCAAAGGAGGATAGAGGTATCAGCCAACAGACTTGTCCTACTACTCTTGGACGGCTTCGGTTGGAATATCATGAGCCAAGCCCTGGGGGAAGTCAAGGAGGCCAGGAAAATTCACAGCGTCTTTCCCTCGACCACCTCCACCTCCCTGACGACGTTGTTCACGGCAAGGGTCCCAGGAGACCACGGGGTTCTCGGCTATAATACTTTCGTAAAGAGACTCGGAGGAATAGTGAACAGCCTCAGGTACACGCACCCCTCCTCAAATATAAGGGACTCATTGAGCAACGGTGTTCCCTTCGAGAGCGCCTTTCCTAAAGCCAAGGGGTACTTATCCCAGGTGGAAAAGGGAACAGCGGCCGTTTTACCTCAGGGAATAGAAAACACCGAGTTCACGAGGGTAGTCCACGGTAAAGTGGAGGAGACAAGGACGTACTTCAATATCTGGGATGCAGGTAACTCGCTCACGGCACTCATGGGGAAAGGTTATAGGTTCATCTACGCCTACATTCCTGACGTAGATACGTTAGCCCACAAGTACGGACCTTACGATCCCTCGACTCTAGAGGCAGCCAGGGAGATCTTCATGAAGTTTTACTACGCTCTCAAGAAAAGGGGGGATTACACAGCCCTCATAACTGCGGATCACGGACTCATAGAGACGGACAAGGTGGTGGAGGTGAGGGGGGAGCAGGAGCTCATGTCCCTGCTGGAGTTGCCTCCCTATGGAGACTCCAGGGCCCTCTTCCTTAAGTCCAGGTTTGACATGAAGGTCTTCCTCTCCCAGAGATACAACCTTAAGGTATATGCAGGTGAGGAGATACCTCCACTCCTGGGAGGGATTACCGACAGGGAGTATCTCCCCGACTTCGTGGCTGTACCCTTGGACAAGGCCTCCTATATCTTTGATTATAGGGAAGACGGAAACTACAGAAAGCTTAAAGGGCATCACGGGGGTCTGCTCAAGGAAGAGATGGAGATACCGTTGGTGATACTCAATGGTTGATTTCCTTATACCTTCATGGGAGGAGATAGAGGATAGAGTGTTCCAGATAGTTGAGAAAATGACCAAGGATGGCTTCTTCCCTGACGCCATAATAGCCGTACTGACGGGAGGTGCAATACCGGCTAAGTTGCTCTCAGATATCTTGGACACCAAGAACATAAAATACGTGGACATCAAGTTCTACAAGGGCGTAGGTACAACGGAAAATAGGCCCGTTATTAAGGCTATTTACATCAACGACCTGGAGAACAAGAACGTCCTCATCGTGGACGACGTCTCGGACACCGGGGAGACGCTGGAGGCCGTGAGCAACGTGGTCTCCATGTTCTCGCCGAAGACGATAAGGACGGCAGCCCTATACGTCAAGCCTTGGTCGAGGAAGATACCAGACTACTACGGCGAGCAGGTAGGAAAGTGGATAGTCTTCCCCTGGGATAAATGGGACGTTGTCAGAAGTAACCCAGAGGTACCAGTGAGCGGAAAGGAGAGATACTTCAAAATTCGGAGTGCGTTGAAGAACGTCTAGAATATTATAGGCTCCCTGTACTCTCCCCAAACCTCCCTCAGGGTAGAGCTAATCTCCCCGACTGTGGCCCCCTTCTTTATGGCGTCGAGGACGTAAGGTACCATGTTGACGTTCTCCTTCTCAGCTACCTTCCTGAGGTTATTCAACGAGTCCCTGAACTTGATCTCGTCTCTATCAGACCTGTATTTCTTAAGCCTCTGGATGACCCTCTCCCTAACCTCTGGGTTGACCCTGAAGACCTCGGTGGTACCTATCCAGTCTGGCTCATACGACATGTTCACTCCCACCTTAACCATGTCCCCCTCCTCTATCCTCTTCTGGAGTCTGTAGGCGCTCTCGGCTATTTCGGCCTGGGGGTATGCCCTCTCTATGGCCTTCATCATACCCCCCATACCTTCGATCCTCTCTATGACCTTCCACGCCCGCTCCTCTATCTCGTCGGTGAGCCACTCCACATAATATGAGCCGGCGAGGGGGTCTACAGTCTCGGTGACCCCGCTCTCGTAGGCCACGATCTGCTGAACTCTTATGGCTATTTTGGCTGCCTTCTCGCTGGGTAGTGCTACAGCCTCATCGTAAGAGTTCACGTGAAGGCTCTGGGTACCACCTAGGGCAGCTGCCAATGCCTGGATTGTTGTCCTGATTATGTTTATCTCGGGCTGCTGGGCTGTGAGCTCGGCACCTCCAGTCTGTGTGTGGAATTTCAGAGTCATGGAGTCCGGTTTCTTGGCGTTGAACATATCCCTCATTATCTTGGCCCACATCCTCCTGGCTGCCCTGAACTTAGCTACCTCCTCGAAGAGGTTGGTGTAACCGGCAAAGAAGAAGGACAACGTGGGGGCGAAGTCATCAACCGGTATACCTCTCTCGAGGGTCCTCCTCACGTACTCTATCCCATCTGCTAGGGTGAAAGCCACTTCCAGAACCGCGTCTGCACCGGCTTCCCTGATGTGATATCCGCTTATACTGATGGGATGCCACTTGGGCACATTTTTATATGAATATTCAATTATGTCTACAGCGTATCTCATTGAGGGCTCGGGCGGGTAGATGAAGTTCTTTCTAGCTATGTACTCCTTTAGGATGTCGTTCTGTACGGTTCCGTCCAGCTGAGCTTGGCTTATCCCCCTCCTCTCAGCGGTGGCAATGTACATGGAGAGCAACTCCATGGCAGTAGCGTTTATGGTCATGGACGTGGAAACCTTATCCAGGGGGATGGAATTCATGACCAGGTCCATCTCCTTCCAGTGGAACATTGAGACTCCCACCACTCCCACCTCCGTATAGGCAAGAACGTGGTCTGGGTCCAGTCCCAGCTGAGTGGGGAGATCGAAGGCCATACTGAGCCCGGTCTGGCCCGCTTCGAGAAGTTTCCTGAACCTGAGGTTTGTGTCCTCTGAAGATCCGAAACCTGCGTACTGTCTGATTGTCCATATCCTCCCTCTATACATGTTGGGATAGATCCCCCTAGTGAAGGGATAATCGCCGGGGAAGCCTATCTTCTCCTCGTAATCACCCTTGACGTCCAGGGGTGTATATAACGGTTTGACCTCAATTCCTGAGGGCGTGATGAACTTGGACTTCCTCTCCTTTCTCTTGGAGAGCCATGTAGCCAAAACCTTGTTCTCCCATTCCTTAACCCTTTCCCCTGAGACCAAAGAGAATACCCTATATGGCTTTGTTTAAACGGTATATAATCTTTGCTTTTTGATCAAACTTTTAAAGTAAAAGGACATAAATGTCCCCATGAACACCCTGGGCATAGACCACGTGGGAGTAGCCGTGGACAACCTGGAGGAGGCCATAAAACTCTACACCGAAAAGGTGGGAATGAAGCTCGTGCACAAGGAGGATCTTCCGGACAGGGGGATAAGGGTAGCGTTCCTGGTTGGAGACGACGGAGTAGCTGCGGTGGAATTGATGGAGCCCATGAATCACGATGATCCAAATAACACCGTTGCAAAGTTCATTAAGAGTAAGGGACAAGGAATGCATCACCTCGCAGTAAAGGTGAGGGACATAAGTGAGAGCCTTAAGGAGATGGAAGCCATGGGTATGAACCTAATTGATAAGGGCCCTAGGAGAGGTGCTAGAGGGCACCTAGTAGCTTTCGTTCATCCGAAGAGCGTCATGGGGGTGCTCCTGGAGCTCGTTCAAGAGGCTCATCATTGAATTTTATGGACCCTTACCAGGAGAACCTCGTCGTTAGTAGATCTATACAGTGTAAGTATTCCCCTCTAACCCTCTGAGTAAATTTTAAATTTTCTTAATCAAGTATTTAAAGTGGGATCTACAATGCCCACGAAGAGAAGGGATATATTTAGTTACTTCGACGACCTCATCAAACAGATAGAGGAGGAGTTTGAGGAGATGGAGAGGGAGTTCTTTAAGGCAGCGGAGAAGGGACAGGTGAAAACCTATGGCCCCTACGTCTACGGATTCAAGGTAACTCTAGGTCCTGACGGCAAGCCCATAGTTGAAGAGTTCGGAAACGTCAAGAGACTGGGTAACAGACCACTACTCAGCGAGGAGAGGGAACCCTTGGTGGACGTCATAGAGAAGGAAGACACCATCAGGGTCGTGGCTGAGGTTCCAGGGGTTGAGAAGGACAACATCAAGGTAAAGATAAACGGCACTAACCTGATAATTACCGCGAACTCCCAGGACAAGAAGTACTACAAGGAGGTGGAGCTGCCTGCCCCAGTGGACGAGAACTCCGCCAAGGCTAACTACAAGAACGGAGTTCTTGAAGTAATACTCAAGAAGAAGGAGTCTACTGCTGGAAAAGAGATAAAGATCGAGTGACCTTAGCCTTATTGTTTTTTATGAAGCTCGTTCCTGAAGGATCATCTATTACCAACCTGAACCTTGTTCTACCGTCCATAGCGAGCTCGATTTTTTCGCATCCCCCCTCACAGATCCCTCCAACACTGTCCCTGACTATTTCCAGCAGTCCTCTCACGGTAGTCAAGTTACCTTGGGAGGCCGACGCGGGCTCTATCTCCACTCCCAACTCAGGTATGTTCACCGAGGCGAATGCCGACCTATAAACGAGGGACGAGAGGTCCTCCTCGCACTCCACGTCCAACTCTATCCTTATGGGTTCCTGAGTCTCGTAGGGTTTTACGTCCCTCAGTCTGAAGTTACAGCTTTCGCACTCCCAGTTGGAGAGTACCAGCTTGCCCACTTGGGGTGTTTCGTAGAGGTAATCCTTTGCAGACAAGGTCTCCTTTCCACAGGCTGGACACTTGAGCCTCTCGTTCATGATTAGTATTGGCTCCATGGCTATCAACCAAAGCTTATTTGGTAGAACCGCACATTATATCGCAGAGCGATTCGGAGATATGAAATTCCCACGGGAGAGTGAGATAGGAAAGATAGAATATAAGCTTATTCTGGCCGATCTCCGTGAGGACAGGCTCCAACAGCTTGCTTCGCAGATGAAGTACAGAATTGAGGAGGGAGGAGGAGAGGCCATATACGTAGTAGGGGTCAGTGACGAGGGAGACGCCATAGGTCTCTCCAAGGAAGACCTACAGGAGACGCTAAACTCCATAGAGAGAATAGCCTCAATGATAAACTCCAAGGTAGCTCACAAGAGGATAGTGGAGTTCAAGAAGGGACTTTACGTGGCTGAGGTGTTAGTGAGGTTTCAGAGGGATAAAGTTCCCATCCAGGTGAATGTGGCCGTCATGGGCCACGTGAACGCCGGGAAGAGCACGCTCACCGGCACCCTAATCTTGGGCAAGCTAGATGACGGGAACGGTGCGTTGAGGAGCGCCGTGGCCAGATACCTTCATGAGGTGATAAGCGGGAGAACCTCGTCAATTACCATGAGGTTATTGGGCTTTAACGAGAGGGGCGAAGCAGTGAACCCCGCGTGTAGGGATCCCCTGGACGAAGCTGAGGTGACGTTGAAGAGTTCCAAGACAATCAGGTTGATCGACCTGGGAGGACATGAAAGATACCTCAGGACGACTCTAAAGGGACTCCTGGGATACGAAGTTGACTACGTGATGCTGGTGGTGGGAGCAGACGACGGGCTGAGCATCATGGGCCGAGAACACCTGGCCGTGTCCGCAGTGCTGAAGTTCCCCATATTTGTGGTGATAACTAAGGTGGACAAGTTCCCCGATGAGAGAGTGAGGGAAGTGATCGGACAAATAAAGGATGTCCTGAAGATACCGGGCATCAACAGGCTAGCCATGGAGGTAGACGACGAGGGAGATGTGCTCAACGGAATAATAGGGATCAGGTCTCTCAGAGTAGTACCCATATTCAAGGTCTCCAACGTGACCGGGAAGGGACTGAACCTCCTCCTCAGGTTCATGAACATGCTGCCTCCCAAGAGGGTCAAACCTGAGAGGTCCACGTTAGTCTACTTAGACGAGATATACAACGTTCCAGGAGTAGGCACAGTGGTTCTGGGCTCGGTGATAAGAGGAAAGGTATCAGTGAACGATCAACTTTTCGTAGGGCCCACCAAACTCAGTGAATTCATAGAGGTGAAAATCAAGAGCATTCAGCTGAACAAAGTCTTCGTGGAAAGCGTCGGAGAGGGATCTATAGCCACCTTCGCCCTTCAAGGGGTAACCAGGGAGAGCCTGAGGAAGGGAATGGTTTTGACTAAGAGCCCTCCTAAGGGTATAAGGAACTTCTGGAGTAAGGTGATAGTCCTTCACCATCCGACGACCATAAGGGAGGGGTATGTGGCTACCATGCACCTCTACACCATCAGGCAGGCCATAAGGTTCTCCAAGATCTCAAAGGGTGTTCTCAGATCTGGGGACAGTTCAGACGTCGAGATGTCGTTTATGTTCAGACCCGAATACGTTGAGCCCGGCCAGATCTTCGTCTTCAGGGAAGGAAGAACCAGAGGCTTGGGAATAATAACCAGAGTAGAGTGACGAGAGAGTGGAGTTTGTCACGAGATTTCATTAATTGATGCCAATCCTCAGCCCTTAAGATTCACCGGAGTCTGGGAGGACCGTTCCTATCCCCCTTAAGCGTGGAACTATTCATAAGGGCTGGATGATGGGGAAACCCGCACATCTTGAGGTTATAGCCACACCTTTCAGGAAAACCCATCCACATCCAGTCTGACTAAGCCGTGGCCAACAGTTTCAGACAAACCGTAAAGTTTATATCATTTCGTCATAAACTCTTATATGATGCTGAGACATAAGGAAGTCCGCCAACGCTTAGGAATATCCTATGCAACACTCAGAGAATACGTAAAGAAGGGATAAATAAAACCAGTACTACAGAGCGGGAAGTGGAGGTTCAGGGAGGATGTAGAGAAGTTAATGGGTATTGTTAGAAAGAGGAAAGTGATACTTTATCCTAGGGAGCGTGGAGGCGTTCCTCAGGTTCTCGAGCGCCATTTAGGCTAACCACCTGGGCCGATGAAAATCTTTAAGTTACGTTAAAGTCCCATAACTGCTGCGTAGAATAAATTTCACAGCTTATCGAAACTGTTAGCAAAGGCGTTAAGCCCCTCACGTCCGTTAACGTTGAAGGCGTTAATGTCCTGGAAGACCTCAGTGCCTCAGGAGACCCAAGAAATTGGGTAGTGCGTTACTTAGCGTTTATCTTCGAGACCGTACAAGAGATTATCTGCCTTGACACTCGCTCGGCTTCTCTACCTATAGTATTCTGAAGCGCCTTCGCTAAAGCTCCTGAAATGTCATAATCTGCAGACCAGTTAAGCTCGTTGTCTCCGACCTCAACTATCGTCTTGATAACTAGTGTGAGTCCTGGCCCAAGGACCTCCATTAGGTTGGTGACCTGTCTCCCTGTTACCTTATGTTCCTTAACTTCCCCGCTCAATTCGACCCTCATGGGACCTATGCTGGCCTCCACTACAAACCTTCCGCTCTCCATCCTCCTCACTCCAGGAATACATTCCAAGAGATTCCTGTAATCGGAAAGGAATGTCATCGCCTTGTCGTTGTCTCGAACCTTCTCTACGCCTCCTATCTTACTCATCTAGCTACACCCTAAGTTCTCCTACGCGAATTACTGTATTTCATTTTCTCGAGGCTTATATAATTTTAGGACGTAGTTTAAGTTCCACGATCTCGACGTTTCTGTTGGATTTAAGGGTTGAACATCCTCTGTCCTCATCTTACCTCAGGTGAAGGAGTGGTTGTCGGAACCTTGTGTATATCTGACCGAGACTTTAATTCTCCTCTTTCTAGGAATTGTTCCAAAATGGGAGTATATGACTTAATCCGTAGGTAGAAAAGATTTCCCGTCTGATGAGTTTCTGCCCTCAGCACTCCCTGTCCATTCAAACCTTTTTATCCTAAGATTTGGTCTCTCAACTCCTCGCTCTGAAACGGCTGTGTGAAGATCGAGTTGGACGGGAATCTCAATCCCGCGATGAAGAGCTTAGACTGTAACGCTTCTACGTAACTACTGGTTATTTTTAATCACTTCTAAATATCGTTTTGACAAGTTGTGTTTATATAGTATCACCGAAGTAGTTTTTATTGATGATCCCCCTAACTGATGACGGGCACTGCTCACGAGGTTTGGGGAGTGATAAAGGTGTGGATGGGAGGGTAGTGGTGTTTCCCTCGACTAGCCCCAATGAGTTAAGGGTGACCCTGTATGATCCCTTAAGAGGGGTGCCCGTGGTGGAATTAGAAGTAATTAAAAGTAAGGAAAAGTTACGCCACGGGTAAACACTTACTTCTTCTCCACCCTCTGCTTCAGGCAGTCAAATAGGTCACTTATTAGTTTGTTTACAGCTGGATCCATTAACCTGGCCCCTACAGACGCGAGCACTCCCGCCACTCTCACTTCCGCGTCATAAGCTATCTTGCTGTCCTCGATTTTGACCTTTGCCATGATGTCCACGTTACTATTGAGGCCCGTTCCCTTGGCTAGGATAGTCATTCCCTCCATAGGTATCATGTCCTTAAAGGTTACTGTTGCCTTATACTCCCCCTTTATGAAGCCTATACCTGCTGTCCCAACGACCTTGTAGGTATCTCCTTCCTTAGTTACGCTCTTTATTCCTGGGAAGCAGGAGGAGACCATGTCGAGATTGCTTAGAATGTTCCAAATGGTCGACTTATCCGCGTCCAGTTTAACTTCTCCCTGATACTTCATGACCAATACTTGGACTGTAGTCGGAAAAAAGTTTTTAGATTGTTCAACCTAGCCGACCGAGTCCCCGAAACAAAGTCCCTCTTTGATAACGCTCCTATCTAGAGTTTCGGTCTTATGGAATTGCGTCGGTGCGATCACTTCCGCTCATTGTATGGCTAATCGGGTAGCAGTTATTAGATTTCCCTTGAAAAAGGGGCGGTAATTAAGGGAAAGTCACGAAACTGCTGATCGGGGTGGTGCTCCACATCTCCCGCCTCACGGTCGAGGTATTCCGGCCCTTCGCCAAACCCATTGAAGATAAAAAAGATCGACGGGCCAATATTACATGATGAGTATCAAGATAAAGGTGAGGTATTTCGCCTTCGTTAAGGATCTCACTGGCAAGCACGAGGAAATCGTGGAAACCACGTGTAGGGAGTTGAACTGCCTGTTGGAGCAACTGGGGAAGACTTATGGAGAGAGGTTTAGCTCGGCGTTGCGACAGGGATTGGGTGGAGTGAAGGTCTTCGTTCTCGTTAACGGAAAGACGAACATCGAAACTTTACGGGATGGGGACGAAGTCGCCGTTCTCCCTCCTCCTGCAGGAGGAGAATTACGTATAGGAAAGTTGGACGTGATGAAGGAAATACAGGACTTCCACAGTAAAGCTCCTCCAGAAGCGGGCTCAATGGTCGTCTACATAGGTTTCGTCAAGGGAAAGGTAGAGGGACATACAGTCCACGAGTTACGCTATGAGGCATACCAAGAGTACACTGCCGCGAGACTGAAAGAGATCGAGGAGGAGATCAAGAGGAAGTATAATGACGTTGTATCCATCAGGATAATTCACGCCGTTGACGAGATGAAGCCTGGAGACGACGTGATCCTTATCATGGTATTGGGGAAGGGCAGAAAGGAGGCTATAAGGGCCGTTGAGGATTCCATCGAGTTGGTTAAGCATACTACGGGGATCTGGAAGCTGGAAGTCAGAGATGACGGAGAGTACTGGGTGGTAGCAGGGAACACCAGGGTGAGAAGAGAGTGAAGAAGAAGGTCAGCATGGCAGTAGGAGGGTTCGATACAGGCGGTGGGGCCGGAATAGAGAGTGACATTAAGGCGATGGAAAGCGTAGGGGTTCACGGAGTCGGAGCCATAACTGCCATAACGTCTCAGAACACCTTGGGAATAAGGGAGATATTACCGGTCAGTCCCAAGTTCCTGGCCTCACAACTCAGTGCCATACTGGAGGACTTTGACGTGAGGACCGTGAAGACAGGCATGATACTGGATGCTGACCAAATGAAGGTAGTGTCCGATCTACTCTACCACAAGCCGATGGTCGTGGACCCTGTCATATATGCCAAGGACGGCACCAAATTAATAGGCGACTTGGACGCTTTCAAGAGTATCCTCCTCACAAAGGCCAGAGTAGTGACACCAAATGTGCCGGAAGCTGAGGCACTCTCAGGAGAGAAGATAAGGAGCGTGGAAGACTCAAGGAGAGCTGCCAAGAAGATCCACGAAACGTACTCCGTTCCTCTCGTAGTAGTAAAGGGCGGCCACCTCCAGGGAGAGGAGGTGGTGGATGTGGTGTACGATGGTTCGTCCTACCTTGTCTTGAAATTTCCCAGGATAGAACAGAGGCACACCCACGGGACTGGAAGCGTCTTCGCCTCACTCATGGCAGCGTTGATGGCTAAGGGTCTAGATGAGTACAGGGCCTTGGAGAGGGCCAGTTCGCTGATCAAGGATGCCATATACTCTGGACTAGAGATAGGTAAGGGCGTAGGGCCTGTTGACCCTATGGCGAGACTGGAAATAGAGGCGATGAAATATAGGGTATTTGAGGAGATGAGGGAGTTTGCAGACTTCGTGGAGAGGAGGGAGAACTTCCATAGGTTGATCCCAGAAGTTCAATCAAACTTAGCCCACGGAGTGACGCCGAACTACGTGAGGGGATTACAGGACATCGCTACGTTCAGGGGAAGAATAATCAAGAGGTGGGATGGAAGGGTAGTTGTAGGTCTACCTCCTGTTTTCGGCTACCCCACCCACACGGCAAGGTTACTACTTTCAATAATCCAAAAAGGCGAAACGGCTGATACCCTGATGAACATTAGGTACGATTCTACGCTAGTTGGAATATTCCGAAAGATCGGTTATGATGTAGTAGAGGTGGACAGAACTAAAGAACCCCCTCATGGAGAGGGGAAAACAATGGGTTGGCTCGTGGAATACGTATACTCAGAATACGGCAGAATCCCAAACGTAATTTACGATAGAGGAGCAGTAGGTAAGGAAGCCATGATAAGGTTCTGGACCAGTTCCATCCAGGAGATGATGGACTCATTGGACTCATTACTAAAGGAGTGGAAGCCATGAGACTGGAGAGAGCTTTAGAGGCATGTAAGAACTTGGTGAGGACGGGCTGGATGCAGAGAGGGGTCCCCCCAGCACTGGGAGAGACTGTTGCCTCCCATAGCTTCGAGGCCGCAGTGATAGCCTACCTAATTTCTGAGGAGCTGAAGGAGATAGGAGTAAATGTTAATCCAGAGCACGCAACTGTCATAGCACTATTTCACGACATAGGCGAGAGTGTATTGGGCGATCTCCCCAAGTGGGCCACACAGAGAATAGATAAGAACCGTGCTGAAGAGGAGGCTTTCGTTCACCTGGGAATGCCGAGAGATCTCTTCGCAGAATATCAGGAGAGGAAGTCCTTGGAAAGTAGGATAGCCAAGATGGCTGAGGAAGTGGCTACCCTAAAGCAGGCCCTGAGATATAAGGCCATGGGTTTCAAGGTAGAGGAGATAATTAAGACGTATGAGGATTCTCTCTCGAAGATGTGGGAGGAGGAGCCCTTCAAGTCCGCTAAGCCCAGGCTTGAGAAGATTCTCTTCAACGATTCAGAAAAATAATTTAAAGGCTTTGATACCATTTCATGGTGATTAGTATGAAGGTAGGTCCAGGGAAGAAGGCCCCTGACGTCATTAATGTCCTGATAGAGATACCCATGGGATCTAACATAAAATATGAGTACGACGAGGAGGAAGAAATAGTGAAGGTAGATAGAGTGCTTTACACCTCAATGGTTTACCCATTTAACTACGGATTCGTACCAGGGACGTTGGAGGAAGACGGCGACCCTATAGACGTACTGGTTTTAGGTAACTACTCGTTGATTCCTGGGACAGTAATAGAGGCCAGACCCGTTGGGTTAATCCACATGCAGGATGAGGAGGGTACAGACGAAAAGATAATTGCAGTACCTAAGGATAAGACGGATCCTTCGTTCAGTAGGATAAAGGACGTCACAGATATAGATGAGCCCACGAAGAACAAAATAGTCCATTTCTTTGAGCATTACAAGGAATTAGAGCCAGGCAAGTGGGTTAAGATCTCAGGGTGGGGAACGGCTTCAGAGGCGAAGGAGAAGATCATGAAAGCCGTTCAGAGGAAGAAACAGTAATGGATTTTTTAGGAGCTATCCTTATCCTTAGTTCTTTGATAACCTCATCGTGGTTGATACTCCAGGCTTTATATTCACCCCATGATGAGCGAGTGGAGAGATGCGAGGATAAGAAAATTACTTATTCCATAATTATTGCAGTAAAGGACGAGGATCCTGAGGTAATTGGCAGTTTAGTTGAGAACCTAAAGGGTCTGGAGTATCCTGAGTTCGAAGTCATCATTGTCTCAGACGACAGTCCAGAAAGATTTAGAGAGATAGAGAAGCTGGAGGTACCCAAGAACTTCAGGATAGTCAGGAGAGAAGCTCCCACAGGAAGAAAGGCTGGGGCATTGAATTATGGGGTATCTCTAGCCAAAGGTGAGGTGCTGGTCTTCCTGGACTCTGAGGCTAGGGTCGAGAGAGATTTCCTTAAGATACTCTCTAGAACGCCCTGGGAGGATGCAGTGGCCCTAAGACTGAAGGTTAGAGAATCCAAAGGGAGACTTCAAAGGCTATATAGTCAAATGACCGACTACTCAATGGAACACCTATTCTTAGGGAGAGCCGTGAGGGGATTCCCAATATTTCCCAACGGCTCGGCTTTCGCTATAAGGAGGGAAGTCCTTGCGTCTCTGGGAGGATGGAATGAGGGGAAAGTCGCCGAAGATCTGGACATGGGAATAAGGCTCTTTCTACACGGCTATCAAGTACGTTACATACACGACATCGTCGTGGAAACACTGGCTCCCTTCACGTGGAGAGACCTTTTCCAACAAATTAGGAGGTGGGCCTATGGATCTGGAGAGCTTTTGGGATCGAGTCTCAAGATGCTGACTAAAGGAGGTAGGGGTCTAGAGGGATTTGTTTACGCTAACCAGTGGGGAATATATCCCTTGTTCCTTTTAACTGCACTGGTGGTGGGTGCACTTGATATATGGTTCAGACCCTCGCTTTTGGCAGTTGCAACGTCTTTTGGCATCTACGCAATCTCAGCCCTAATATTCTCCCTTAGTTCGAGGACAGTCGAAAGCGACCTTAGGCTGCCAGTCATGATACTTGCAGCCTCACTTATAGGGTACCTTTCGGGCTTGCTCAGGATCAACTTCAAGTGGAGTGTAACTCCGAAAAGGCCTAAAGGAAATGAAGAGACGCCTCTCATATTGAAGGTAATATCGTGGACATATTACATTATAGGTATATTCTCAATCAGGGACGACGTTATCATGGGGTTGGTCTTGGTGGTAGTCTCACTACTCATGCTGTCTATACCGTAACCTTCAGTGACGACATTCTGGCTACCTCTCTCATTGCCTCCTCTGGTCTTAAGCTGTACTTGATTATATATTTTTTAACTAACTTATAACTATCTGGACTTTGAACTATATCCCTAGACGCCGCCATGAGTTTGAGATAAAGTGCCCTCTTTTCAATCTCCTCCTTAACCTCAGACAATGCCCTTCCAGACTCCTCTAACCTAGTCTTCATGACCTTCGCGTTATCTAGATCTACTGTCTGGGTGTCCACCTTTGGATCCCACGTCACTACTCTCCTGAAATCTGAGGATGTGACTACCTCGTCCACAGCAACCACTCTCCTTTTCAATAACAGCTTATCACCCACAAAGACTGGTAGCCTCCTAACGTTTATGACAATGTTGTTCATGGGTATCCACTCCTGCGGGATGTTAAGGGGCGGATTCATCAGCCTCTTCACAGCACTCTCTGTATCGTATGCATGGAAGGTAGTGGCACCTCCGTGTCCTGTGGAGAGAGCTTGGAAGAGGATATAGGCCTCAGCACCCCTTATCTCACCTACAACGATTATATCTGGCCTATACCTCAAGGATAACTTCAGTAAATCCATGAGGGTTATTTCCTTGCTCGTTTCCCCATAGGCTTGTCTAGCGTAAAGCTGTACCCAGTTCTCTTGGGCTAACCTTATCTCTGGGATATCCTCAATGGAAACGATCTTCATGGACTCCTTAGCTAAGTTAAGGATGGAACCTAGAACTGTGGTCTTTCCTGCTCCAGTTACTCCTATAACCATGAAGGACATCCTTAAGTCAATAGAGTACCAAAGGTAGGCGGCAGTCTGCGGAGACATTACACCGCTATTTATCAAGTCCAGGATGGTGATAGGCCTCTCACTGAACCTCCTGATCACGAAGGATGACCCCCTGGCACTAACTTCGTATCTAAAGGTAGCCGCTATCCTATCTCCCTTAGGGAGTATGCCATCCGAAATGGGATTAGCAATTGAGAGGGTTTTACCAGAGAGTGAGATCAATCTGAGAACTAGCTGGTCAAGTAATTCCTGACCGCTTATATCTTTGTCCAAGACCCTCATTGTAGGGCTTATGATGAGGTTCGTGGGTACATAATCGTATTCCCTGTGATATACAAATAAAGGTAAACCGATACCGCTACATGAAATGTCTTCCACCTTAGAGTCAGCTAAGAGTGGAGTTAGGACATTATACCCGAACATATTCCTCAGAAGGTAGTAAAGGGCCACTTTCCCCTTAGTGGTGAGTTTATAAACTCCTCCCACCTGGCCTTGAATGAGCTCTGTGGAAGGCATCTTGGAGTGTGTCTCCAAAACGATCCTTGCTACGTCTATCTTCTCCTCTTTAGAGAGGAGGGCCCTCTCTATCTCCTTAATTAGCGTTAGGTAAGCGTTGAAAACACTATGATCTATTGGTGGTTCAACTAACACATATTTGTATATCCCCTTGTCTTGATCAAAGACAATGAACGTGTGAGGATTGGCTATTGATAGTTCCAAGTTATTGTTCACGAACGTTTTCTTGACGTCTTCCGGGATTATGCCCATCAGATCTACTTCGTATTCGGAGACTATCTCTGGCAACTCCTCGTAGGGTAAAGTTATGGGATATAGACTTATAGGAAGGTTATAATCCATTGAGCTAATAGATTTGGAAGTAGACCTGTCCCCGAACTTAGGTAAAGTAAGTTTCACATTAGAAAAATGGTGGTTTATTCTTTATAAACTATTCCTATCCTGTGGGAGGAACTGCAGGACCGAAAGTGAAATGCACATGAACAATTATTAATATCAGAATGGCAGTCATAATTGTCATAACTCCAGCGTGAAAGAACCCTGACGCCACTTTTCCTCTCCCCAACTTTCCCACCAACAATCCAGCGAAGAATGCATTGATTATTGAGGCTATTGAGGTAATGAAGACTGCCTCTGGGAGGAGCACCCTCGCCTGACCCAAAACCCCTGTGGAGAACGCGTAGGCGTTCCCGGTGATGAGACCGAGGATCGCGGCAGACAGGAGGTTCACAGCTATTATTGAGATGATTACCCCAATGTAAGGTGTATATAGAAGTATCTTTACTTTACTTTCGTATTCTCTCTTTATTTTTATCTGATTACTGATCTGATCTGCTAAACTCTCTATACTATCTGGCGTTAAACTACCTATTTCTATCATATCAGCCAAGGAAATTATGGAGATCCTAGACGAGAAGTCCATTATCTCCTCAGCACCTTTCATGAACGCATCCTTTAGTGGGTAACCTAGAGAAATGTAGGCATATATTCTCTTTAGCACCGTTGAAAGCTTGCCCATCTCTCGGCTGTCCTTAACGTTCCTTATTATTGCCTCTGGTGATAGGCCCGCCCTTATGCCCTCAGAGATGGCTCTGAGTAAGTTCACCACATAGGGATCGTATCCAGTACCCTTCTTGAGTTCTCTTGAGGTTATGATAGCTGGAGGAAGGGAAGCTATTAGCAAACCGATGGTCATAGCTATGGTTACAGGCGTAACATCAGACAAACCTCCACTTAAGGTGAAGAAGGTTCTCAGCTCCCTAGTAAGACCTAAGAGTATTATCATAACCACAATTCCAGCACCCACTGAAATGTAGAAGACCTTATATGAGGATAGCTTCTTCTCGGGAAACCTCAGTTGGGACTGTTCTGCCAATAGGATGAAGACTCCGTCCACAAGCGGAAGAATTAGTATTAGAAGTGCCCCGAAAGCCGGAACTGGAATTGAGCCACTTAGACCTGGGAAAAGGGCTTGTAGCAAAAGAATCAGAAAGAAGGTTATGTAACCAGAGGCCAACCATATTACGTACGTCTCTCCAACTCCTGAGAGCTTATCAGCTGCTATGCTGGCTGCGAGTTCCAACTGCCTCAAGATGTCCCTGGATTTAGCCTCAACAGTCTCAACAACCGGAGCACCAGTCCTTACTGCCGTCACATAGCTTACAAGAAAGTCATTAAACATCTTGGAAGGTGAGATCTTTATTGCATTAAGTAGGGCATCTTCTACACTCTCCCCCAGATAGTTTATTCTCTTGGAAACATACAATGTCATTTGAACGACATAGTTGAACGCAGCAGTCTTCGATATCCTCTCAAATAGTATCCTAGGACTCAGTCCGCTCTTCAAGAAAATAGTGAAGACTGCGGAGAAGGCTGCCGTCTCAGCATCTATACCAACTCTCCTGTTTTCGATGGACTGGGAGATATTGACGATGAGCAGAAGATAGGTGACCAGAGGTATTATTATCGCAAAGACGAGGAGCATGAGGCCCAATACGACGAACTTAGCGAGTCTGAAGACCAAGTAAAGCTTCACAAGCACGTAGATGCCGAAGAACGCCAATATACCTGAAAACGCGGTTGAGAGTAATAAATAAAAGAAGGTCTGTGCAGCGAAAATCCTCGGATCTACATTCATCCCAGCTAGGAGTAACTTTCTCTCGACCGACTTGGCCATCGACTGAACTATACCCAACCCGTAAAAGCTAGCCAGCAATCCACCTCCAGAGTTGACCATGTTGTTTGTCTTTCCTCTCTTGGGTAGCTTAAGGGCCATAATTAACTAAATTAATTGTGTACTAAACAGCATTATAAATAATGATGTCCTCACGGTGCTCCCTTATACAGCCCTTAAGAATCAACTATATTTCTCTCTAATAATTGTAAACCTATTGATTAGAGAACTTTTACATTTAATTCTATTATCAATTTGACTGAAAAATGAATACTGTATCTTTCAAACAGAATCATAATTTAATTGGACTACTCAGTTATGCTTACTCTCATCCTCGGTGAGCTGAATTAGGGTCTACGGTAATGGAGTGGGGGCAAACAACGTTAGGGATACATCCACAGTAAACGGTTCACAAACTTATGCACGTAATCCCTAACACGGTTCCTCTTACGACGAGAGTGTTTCCTCATCAGGCTGGTTTGACTCAGTTACGAGATGAAGCGGAGGAGATCGGGCTCGAATTTTCCTCACAGCCCAAGGGAAGTTAATTTCCATTGAAGGTTTGGGAAGCTAGAAAGCGAGAGAGGGACCCTAAGGTACTGAGTATGAAACTCCCTAGGTGAAGAACAGACCCACTTAATGGTCTCTCACTTAGTGTGAATCTCAACTATGTCCTTATCCTCGAGCACGTGATCCTCTCCGACTCTTTGGCCGGGGAATTTGGCTGACTTGCCCCACACCCTAGCATATTTGAAGTTTTCAGAGAGGGCACTATGAAGTTTCTTGGCAACGTCGAGCACTGTAGAACCCCTCTTCATGATCATGGGATCCTTGGTTGGTTCCTCGAGGGGCTCCTTAGTGTACACTCTTATGATGTCGAGGCTCACGAACAGCTCACGCCTGAGGTCGTCCAACTTGTCAAGTTGAACTACAGGAACTTGAGGAAAAGAGAAGGAGTTTTGAGAGGCCACGACTGCAGGCTTGAAGGAGATTGCCTCAAAAAGAGATTTCTCAACGTCATCAAGGGTAACTTCGCCCAAAATTTTAACTATTGCGGATTTTATCCCAAAACTCTCCAAATAATGTTTTACCTCGTTCTCATCTGTCCCCACCAACTTTCCCATCATCACGATCCTTATACCCTCTTTACTACTTCTGGAACGTTCCACTACTACCCTACCTTTGGGTCTTCCTAGTATTATGTTATTGTTCTCCAGGAACTCCTTCATCTTAGTGAACTCGTCCCTGTCCTCTACGACGAACAGGATGGAATCCGCGTTCCTCACCAGGCCCAAGATCTTGCTCACTATCAACCTGGAGTCAAGGATGAGCTGTGGCGGATTGACCAATTGAATGGCTACGTCTTCATAATACGTCATCGCCGGAACTGGCAGGTCTCTTGGCTCTGCCTTGACGTTCGTGAGGGATCTCATGAGGGAATTCTTGAGGTCTTGTCTCCCCAGAAGTAATACCTGACCTGCGCCTTCCTTCTCAAGGAAAAAGGAGATGCCTCCCCCCTTTGACTTCTTTCTCTGCTTCTCTGCCTCCTCCCTCAGCTCCGCTAACCTTCTCTTGGCCCAATAGACTAGGTTCTCGGTCCCCTTATGCTTAGGTACACTACTGAGGAAGTCCTGTATGGCACGGATCTTCTCCTCAGGTGTCTTGGCCTCCATAACTCGCAACCATTTGCTCCTAGCCTCTGCAGGTAAGTTAGTTACCAAGTGAAACCACCTTCTCTAGGTAATACTGGGGGGCACTCTTCTGTAATAGTTTCCAAGTCCTCCTTATAATGGTTGGTGGGGGTTTTCCTTCCTTTGCAAGCCTCTCCACCCACTTCCTTGTCTTGGGATCAGATGGATAACCACTCCCGAAATCGCCATATTGCTCCCTAAGCTCCAATACTATCCTGTCCCTGACGACTTTGGCCACAATGCTGGCCGCGCTGGCCTCCAGGAAATTCTCGTCAGCATGATACACTACATTTGGTCTAAGCCCTAACCTGTATATCTCCTCTATGACCTCAACTTCCTTCCCTACTCTGTCCACGGTCACAGTGTCTATGGGAAAGGCAGATAAGGCCCTCATGACCTCCAAGACCTTTCTGTAGGTTAACTCGTTCAAGTTGTTGGTGTCTATTTCATCTGGAAGGGCCTTAGCTATTGCTACTGCTTCACTCTCCTCCAAAATGAGGTGAAAGAGCTCCTCCCTCCTTTTCCTAGTAAGCTTCTTGCTATCCTTTACTCCTACCGCCCTGAGCCTACCCATTCCCTTCTCGCTTAGCACAACTCCCGCTACCACCATGGGGCCTATGAGGCATCCTCTTCCTGCCTCGTCTATCCCCAACCTCATAGCCTCAGGGATATAACTAATTTGGCGTCCCTTTTACCCCTTTTGATCCTCTCGTTTTGATAGCTCTCCTTTACCTCAACTCTGACCTCACTCATCACCTTCGTCACGAGCCTCTTGGCAACCGTCTTGCTGATGAAGTAGTAGTCAACTCCTTCCTTTCCCTCCACTACGTCGGATAAGTTGGACATCTCGTCTTTTGAGAAGAACGACTCAAAGAACCTTCTCACGTCCCAGCTCATGACGCCATCCCTACCCCTCAGTTGGACTATGGCCTCGTAGTATTTTCCCCTTCTCTTGATACAGGAGTCACAGAGCACGTAGTCAACCTTGAGCGGTACCTCCTGATAAAGGTTGAACTTCTCTCCCAGGACAGTCCCCTCCACCCTCACAGGGAGACGCACCCCAAATTTATCAGAACGCTGGGTTCCTATCTCCACTCTATAATCGTTGATGTTGTGGTCAAGTTTTAAGGAGTTCATCAGGGCATCCTCAGCGGCCTCAGTCACTGGGTCTGAATCGGGACTAGGTGTAACCCACCTTCCGTATTCCTTCCTGGCACCGCACACTCTGCACACTTCGACCCTCAGGAATTTCGGGAACATCACGACACTCCTGTTCTTAATGTAGCAGCTAGGGCACATCCTATCGATTAAGGGCACGTCCTCAGCTCCGCACATTACGCAAAACTTACCCGCCATTTCCATCACAGATTGTATATCTGAGCAAATTTGATCCCCGACACTGATAGAACGGAATCCTTATGTACAAGTCCCCTCCTTATGGCCTCTTCAACCAACTGATTTCCCACTAGGCTTACCACAGTGGCTTCCTCTACCAGATCGAAGGCAAAGTTGACGTCTACCTCTTCTCCCCCATAGAACTCATGGTTCACATTTAGGATTGCCCTACCGTCCCTGAACACTTTTCCCAGCACTTCCCTTTCACAGATGTTTACGAAAACGTGACCTTCTCCCCTTATTACGTTAAGTACAACCCTCATTGTCTCACAGTGGCTTCACTGGGGTCTTAGCACCACAAGCCAAGCACTGGATGTACCATATCTTCTTCTCCTTGACCAAGACTGTATCATAGCTCTTGCAAGTGCTACATTGTACGTAAGTCTTCAGGAATCTGTCCAT
The DNA here is from genome assembly GCF_000243315.1 of Metallosphaera yellowstonensis MK1. Lineage (GTDB taxonomy): Archaea > Thermoproteota > Thermoprotei_A > Sulfolobales > Sulfolobaceae > Metallosphaera > Metallosphaera yellowstonensis. The sequence continues at coordinate 834,832 of NZ_JH597761.1, forward strand.
GAAGGTGTTGACAATGGCAGAGGAGAACTTCCCTTGGATTATTAACTGGCCGTTCTCTCCTATAGAGCCTGCTGCAGCGAGTTCCTTAAGGAGGTATCTCATGCAGAGCTTATCCTCTCTCCGTATCCTGTCGCAATATTCTCCGAAATTCCTTATAATGGTAGTATTCCCGACGTTAATGATGCTGAGGGTTGGAAGGGTTTGGGTCTCACTTGCCCCACCCTTCTTCGGCAATTTGACGTAAAGCCTCTCCAGCAGAGCCTGATACCTTTTTCTGTTCTCTGACATGAAGTTCAACAACTCTATATAACTACACGATTAAATGTGTAACGAGCATGAAGGTATACTTCGAGACCTACGGTTGCACATTGAACAAAGGGGATACCCTGACCATGATGTCCCTACTTAGGGAGAGAAAGCATCAGCTTACCAACGACATAAGTTCAGCCGACGTGATAGTCATCAATACCTGTACTGTGAGGATGGAGACCGAGGAGAAAATGAAGAAGAGAATTAAGGAACTCGTATCCACCGGAAAGAAATTGGTAGTAGCAGGTTGTCTTGCTGGAGCGGAGCCTGCACTGGTCACCTCCCTGGCCCCATCGGCTTCACTGATAGGGCCGCAGAGCCTTGAGAGCGTAGTGAAGGCTGTTGAAGGGGACTCCAGAGTAGTAGAGATAGGAAGCAAACCTCCCACTTTGCTCCCCAAGGTTCATGAGGGTCTCATAGCCGTGATACCGATAGCTGACGGTTGCGCGGGCCACTGTAATTTTTGCATCACGAAACTCGCCAGGAGGATCCTGAGGAGCTACTCCATGAGGGCTATAAAGGAAGCGGTGCAGGAGTCCGTTAGGAGGGGAGCTAAGGAGATAGAGTTGACGGGGCAGGATACTGCAGCGTACGGACTTGATCTAGGGGGGTTGGTGGGACTGCCAGACCTGGTGAGGGAGATCTCTTCGGTGGAAGGGGACTTCATGATAAGGGTGGGAATGATGACCCCTGATCTGGCCATGAGACGTTTAGATGAGATCATAGAAGCCTGGTCTCATCCGAAGGTCTACAAGTTCTTCCACATCCCCGTTCAGAGCGGTAACGATAGGGTCCTCAGACTCATGGGCAGAAAATACACAGTGGAAGAGTTCAAGGCTCTCGTAAAGGAGATAAGGTCCAGAATTCCTCAAAGTAACATTACAACAGACGTAATTGTGGGCCATCCCGGTGAAGATGAGGATGCGTTCAAGGACACGCTAGACCTCATGAGGGAGCTCAAGTTTGAGAGGATACACATAGCCATGTACTCCCTGAGGCCCAACACGAGGAGTTCCATGATGCCACAGGTTCCAGGGGACGTCAAGAGGAGGAGACTAAAGGAGGCAGTGTCGCTCTACGAGGAACTCTCCCTTGAGGTTCACAAGAAGTACGTTGGAAGGGAAATGAGAGTTCTAGCCCTCGAGAGAGGGAAGGGAGAAAGCGTATTAGCCAGGACGGAGAATTATATACCGGTGGTCCTCGACATGGTGGAATTGGGGAGGTGGTATGACGTGAAGATAATAGACTCCTCGTTCTTTGACTTGAGGGGGATGATTATTTAAAAAGTTTAAATTGTTCTATACAGGGATGTTGTTATGCCTGAAGTTTATGTGGTTTCAGCTGTAAGGACACCAATAGGGAAGTTCGGAGGATCGCTGAGGGAGGTAAAACCACAGGAGTTGGGAGCACTTGTGATTAAAGAGGCCCTAGAGAGGTCTGGTGTGAAACCTGAGGAAGTGGAGTTAGTAGTAATGGGGAACGTACTCAGGGCGGGACACGGGCAAGATCTGGCGAGACAAGCCTCTCTTAAGGCAGGTATCCCTTGGAATGTGGACGGTTACTGCGTTGACATGGTCTGCTCCTCGGGTATGATGAGTATTTCCAACGCTTATCAGATCATCAAGTCAGGTGACGCGGACTTGGTGGTGGCTGGCGGGATGGAGAGCATGAGCCAGGCCATGTTTGCCCTGAGGGCTGACCTAAGGTGGGGAATTAAATCACTGCAGGGGAGGAACGTGGAGTTTATAGATACCATGTTATTTGATGGGTTGACTGACCCTTTCAACCTCAAGCTCATGGGGCAAGAGGCAGACATGGTGGCGAAGGAGAGAGACATATCTAGGAGAGAGCTGGATGAGGTGGCATATGAGAGCCACAGGAGAGCTGCCAGAGCCTGGGAGAAGGGTTTCTTCTCTCATGAAACGGTTCCCGTGAGCTTGCCTCAAGGGAGGCTCGAGAGGGATGAGGGTTTCAGGCCAGACACTAGCTTGGAAAAGTTGAGTTCCCTTAAACCAGCGTTTAGTGAAGGAGGTTTGCATACAGCGGGCAACTCTTCGCAGATCTCAGATGGGGCGACAGCACTGGTGCTCATGAGCGAGAAGGCAGTGAGGGAGAGGAGGATTGAACCTATAGCGAGGATAATGGGGCACTCGTGGGTGGGGATTGAGAGTTGGAGGTTTACCGAGGCTCCAATCCAGGCAGTGAGGAAGCTCCTGACTAAGCTGGGCATGGAACTGAAAGACTTCGATTACTTTGAGAACAACGAGGCCTTTGCGGTGAATAACGTGTTAATGCACAGATTCCTCGGAGTTCCCTATGAACGGCTAAACGTGTTTGGGGGAGCGATAGCTCTAGGTCATCCCATAGGGGCCAGCGGAGCTAGAATAGTTACCACTCTCATAAACGTGTTGAGCAGGATGAAAGGTGAGAGAGGCATAGCCAGCATATGCCACGGTACTGGAGGTTCTACTGCAATAGGGATAGAGCTGATTAAACCTCTCCCCTGAACCATCGAGAATTACTCCGTATGTAGCTCAGGTTTTTCGTGTCTGCTGTTCTTGACGCAGGAACGAGGAGCCGATCCCTCAGGGCTGGATGACTCACAAGACCTGAGCTAATGTAAGCTTTAATACCTGACCTTCCCTTTAAACGCAAAGGTGTCGAAGTAGTTGCCTAAGAAGGACAAGAACGTTCAGTCCACCAGGGACGTCCCTAAACCGGGGGAAGGAGAGGTCATATGTGTAGTGAAGAAAATGTTAGGGGCAGAGCACATAATCGTGTCCTGTCTCGACGGTAAGGAAAGAACTGCAAGGATACCTGGGAGGATGAGAAAGAAGACTTGGATTAAGGAGGGAGATGTTGTTCTGGCAGCACCGTGGGATTTCCAGCCGAATAAGGCAGATATAGTGTACAGGTATATGAACGACGAAATCAAGAAACTAGTGGAGGAGAAAGTAATAAACAGGGAGATCATAGACCAATTGAGAGGCTGAAGACCCATAGAGAGAAGGAAGGAGGAGAAGAGGAGGAAAGATGAGGATCTTTTCAAGACGGTAGATTCGACAATAGACTCTACTACTTATATGGCAGTACTCCAGGTAAGCAGGAGACTGAGAATAGATGTAGTACTGGGTTCCTTAGCTTCAGGAAAGGAGGCCAAGATATATCCAGCGAGAACCCTTAAGGGCGAATACATAGCCTTGAAGATATACTACACGTCGACGGCTTCCCATAAGAGAGCTGTAGTCAAGTACACCACATCAGACGCTAGGTTCAAGAATCTGAAGAGCAAGGGTACCAAGGAACTCATATACACTTGGGCGAGGAAAGAGTTCAGCAACCTCAAGAGAATGTACGAGAACGGAGTGAGAGTTCCGAAGCCACTCCTCTTATACAAGAACGTGCTGGCGATGGAGTTCTTGGGCGAGGACGGTATTAGAGCCCCACTACTAGTTGAACTGGAAGATGAGGAGGTAACCGAGGAGCTCTACAGGGAAATTTTGAACCAGGTGGAACTCTCAGTGAAGAGATCTGGACTAGTCCACGGTGACCTGAGCGAATACAACGTAATGATAGTGAACAGATTGCCCTATCTCATAGACGTAGGCCAAGCTATCCTGGTTGAGGACGAGACGGCGAGGGACTTACTGCGTAGGGATATTGAGAACGTCAATAGGTTCTTCTCTTCCAAGGGAGTAGATGTACTGGCCGTGGAAGAAATATTAGCCAGGCTTGGCTTTGAATAACTCGATGTTCGTTTCTGTTCCGGACGAGAAACTAGAGGACGTGAAGAGGTTGATCCCTAGGCTTAAAGAGATAAGTGGAGTTGATGTGGAGTATGAACCTAGGGGGAAAAACTTCATTGTGGACGCTAAGAACGTAAGCCCCTATGAGGCCATGAAAGTCGTGAGCGTTATAAAGGCAGTGGGATATGGAGTGCCTTCAGAGGAGGCTTTAAAGCTCATGGGGGAGGACTACATACTTGAGGTAATAGACCTCAAGGAGAGCCTCGGGTCGAAGGAGTCCCTAATCAGGGTCAAGGGACGAATAATTGGAGAGGATGGCAAAACTAAGAGGATAATTCAGGAGTATACGGGGGTCAGAATACACGTGGGTGACCACTTCGTGGTCATGCTGGGCACGTACGAGCAGTTACCCATAGCCAGAAAGGCCATAGAGCTCCTGATAAAGGGCAGGGAACATTCCACGGTTTATAAGTACCTCAACAAGGCCGAGGAGGAACTCATGAGGTACAGATTATCGAAAGTGAGGACAGGTAGGGAGAAACTCATCAAATGATCAGCAGCAGTTATGGGAATCTTAGGGAGGTAATACGGGAAAGTCGGTATTAGCGAGAAGTTTTTAATTTTCGACGTCTTCCTGCTGAAAAGATGGCAAACCGGAAGGGACAGGTCGAACTGGCTAAGGAGGATCTGATCAAGGCGGTCAACCAGGTCCTGGGCATAGTGAGGAGGAACGGGAGGAGCAGGAAGGTCGGGTTGGCACTCGTCTTGATGGTCCTGCTAGGTGGGAGGGCCAGCGTGAGGAACGCTGTTGAGACGTTCGGGTTGGACTACGCAAACCTGCTGGAGGCGTTGGGAGAACTCGACGGCGCGTGGAGGGACTACCTGGAGGTCCTGTCGGGGCTGGTGAAGGGTCAGGTGGCCGTCATCATAGACGACACCGTGGACCACAAGGAGTACTCCAGGGGGAGGGACGTGAGCCCCCACGGGAACTACTGGATCTACTGCCACGCCCACGGGAGGTTCGAGAGGGGCGTGCAGCTCCTCACGGTCGCCATAGTGGACCTCTCCACGGGCAGGACGTTCATGATGGGAGCTTTCCCCTACGCCGTGAGGAAGATGTTGGACTTGGGGATGGTCACCGAGTTCAAGACCAAGATCGAGATGGCCAGGGAGATGTTGGACGTGCTCAAGGGGTACTTCCGCGTGTCCAGGGTCGTCTTCGACTCGTGGTACTGGTCAGAGAAGCTCGTGAAGGAGAACGTGGTGTCTGAGCTCAAGTCCAACCGGAGGCTCCTCAGGGTCGAGTCGGCCCAGGGGACCCTCGAGGAGGTGGAGGGGCACCTCCGAGTGGGAGACCTACCCCCCGGACTCTACTACGCCGACCTGACCCTGGGAGGCCGACCCATTACGGTAAAGTTGCTAGTCCGGGAATATAAACGTGACTCCGGGACACAGGCCAGGTGCCTCTACACGACCGACCTCTCGCTCAGCGAGGAGGAGATCGAGGAGGCCTGGAGGATGAGGTGGGAGATCGAGGAGCTCCACAGGGACGTCAAGGCCTTGGGACTGGAGGACTCCTCGTTCTGGAGGAGGGAGAGGCTCCAGGGCTACCTCGCGATCTTTACCATCATGACCAACGTCGTCAGGGAGCTGATAGGGGCTCTTAACCTGAGGAGCGTGGAGGCGTTCCTCAGGTTCGTTGAACGTCATTTAGGCGGATCGCCGGGGCTGATGAAAATCTTTAAGTTACGTTAAAGTCCCATAACTGCTGTGATCAGGAAAGACCATCATACCCCATTACTTGACAATAGATGAGTGTAAGATGTCTCTAGTAAAGAGATTCCGTTCTCAAAGGCGTGTCATGTAGGTATGCTTGAACCACCTTATCATAAAACATTACTATCTTCTTATTCTTTTCGTCCTCCATGAACCTCCTGAGGTCTTCTAACTTGTTATTTAGGGCAAGTTTGAAAAAGTTCAATAAGATCCTTTTGGGCTCGCTCAGGATCTCCTCGGTCAGAAGCAAACTAGGCCTAGGAGTCATGAGAAGAGTAAGGTGTGTGCCGTTGAGTCTTGCTATCATGGCCAGCTTGTAGGCACTGTACTCTTTCGTAGGTGATCTCTTGCTGGCCTTAACCTCAACGAAGTACTTGTTCCCGTCCCTCTCAGCTTCGAGGTCGTGGGTGGGGAGATCCACTGACCTTATGTTCACGAAGTTCATCGACTCTAGGACCATTCTCGCCCTGTACTCCATGGCAAACCCCATGATAATACCTCTGGCCCTGTTGATTGCGTACTCCAATTCCTCCTCAGTGAAACCGTACTGTTCCTTAAGGACCTGAAGGGTGTTCACAGTGAGTATGGTTCCTTCATTTGTTAAAAACGTTTCTGAACTCTCCTACTTCTCAACGATTTAACGACTTCAGGGGGTATTTCGGAGGCCTTCTCCCCGAACATGGCGTAGATGTCCCGCTCCAGGTCCAACTCGGTGTAGAGATTGAGCCTATTGAGGGAAGTGTCAGCTTCGTCAATCGAGTTGGACTCGTATACTGCCTTTGCCGTCATGGAGTCCCGTATGACAACTTCAGGATCTAGAGTAAAGGAAACGGCCTGCAGAGGAGATACGAACACCTTTGCCAATCCCTGCCTGATGGTGATCTCCCCGTATGTGCCCCTGAAAGCCAGAAGAGGGATCCTAGATGCCTCAGTATTAACGTTAGCGAGAACGTCTTCCAGTAGGAGTGCCATGTCCCTGTCCAGTCCTCCCACCTCCAATAAACCTCCCATGGAGGCTATCTTGCTGATCCTGGAAAGCAAGTAAGCTGGATCTAGTTCGCCATCAGCTCCTAAGCCTACTACCTGTAGGGAGGTGTTCAGTCCTTCCCTCTTCAGTCTGACTAGGGAGGCCAACGAGATCGAATCGGCCAAAGGACTACTCAGACCTTCCTCATCTCCTATTGCAAGTACGTGTTTACCCATGGTGTAACTTTTCCTTTTACTTCTAATTCCACCACGGGCACCCCTCTTAAGGGATCATACACACTCACCCTTAACTCATTGGGGCTGGTCGAGGGAAACACCGCTACCCTCCCATCCACACTTTTATCACTCCCCAAACCTCGTGAGCAGTGCCCGTCATCAGTTAGGGGGATCATCAATAAAAACTACTTCGGTGATACTATATAAACACAACTTGTCAAAACGATATTTAGAAGTGATTAAAAATAACGAGTAGTTACGTAGAAGCGTTACAGTCTCCCCCAGCGTCGACACCTATTATGGCGTCCAAACTGTGACTTTGGGAAATTTCCCTTAGTGCAGTGAAAAGACCTTTAGATCCACCCTCGAGACAAAGGGAGAAGAGCTTTGTCCCAAGAGCCTTGGCGACCCTAACTATTTGTGGTATTATAAGCCGACCTCCTCTTACCGCGTAACTCTTCTCATTCACTAAAGAGACCCACCTATTTATAACCTCCACTTCCCTCCAGGAGTCGTTACATATGGGTCCTGGAATGGAGTCCTCAACTCTCCTCTCCCAAACTACGCTTCCCAGATAAACTACGTGACCTCTCCGGGCCAATTGTCGATAGGGGATCAACGCTGAGACTACATCTCCCCCTCCACCAAATATGAAGACATTCATTAGTTTCCTTAAAATCGATTTTCCTCTTTATACCTTCCACTGAACTTCCTGGCTAAGCGATCTAAGTCAGTGGGTTCTGAACTAGGACGGGAGGTATTATACGTTCATCACTTTAAACGTGTGGAGTCTAGAACAACATGATTAAGTGGGTAGGATTGAGCATAGATATTGAGAACAGGAGTAACCTGACCTCAGAGTTTGAAGCCGGAGCAGGAGAAGCCGCAGCCCATATAATGGCCGCTGCTTCGATAATCAAGGGGCTGGGTGAGTGGTCCCTTCAAGTCTCAGAGACCGTCAGGAAATACGTGGATAATTGGATCTTGACGCTGGTTCCATTGACGTACGTGCCTGGGATGGCGGAGGCGGTAGGCTCGAGGCTGAAGAGGCCTATATTTGATATCTTTGACGAGGTGGGTGAAGAGGAACTGGCAACCACCCTTGAACTGGTGACCGAAGTGAAGAGGAGTCTAGACGAGGGAAACGTACCCTATAACTTCCCCGAGATGGAGGTGAGGGTCGAGAGGGTTATGAGGGCTCTGGGTCTCGACGTTAATGAGTTCGGCGGTTTCCTGGAAGCCAGCGGAATAATCATTAAGATGCAACGCATGGTAACTCTCTTCGCAATTGTGGTGGGAATCTCCTCGGTATGGGATAGACAATGGATAGCGGAGTCTCAATAACCGCGGATAAGCTCGTGGAGTTGGCCGCGAAGAGGGCCTCGCGTATTCAGGTTAAAGAGGATGAGTTTATCAGGGTCATGGGATTCTCAGGGAAGGATATGGGGAAAAGAGTAGTCGATAGAGTAAGTTTCTGGATTGTGACACAGGAGAACTCTCTCCTGTATTGCAGGCTCTGTGGAAAGGGCCCTTTCACGAAAAGGGGCACCTTCCTTCACCTCACAAGGATACATCGTTCCGAGATAAAGCTCATGCTCGAAGAGGAGCTCAGAAAAGAGATAAAATCCGTTCTCTAAGACTCGACTACTCTCAGTAGATCGTTTTGGTCTAACTTGTAAACAACCAAGTATGTGTCTGATACCCTCCTCAGATCGGAGTTGTCTCCCCTTATCATGACGCTGACCAATGTTGCGTTAGCCTCCCTTAGCGATCTCCTGACCGTGGTCTCAGCTATCTTGTCCTCACCGTCAGTTAGGATTATGACTTCACTTACACCCTTTACGTGCCCGTCCTTAATATCGTCACACGCAGACATCACAGACCTCGATATGTCAGTACCTCCGCCTCCCCTTATCTTTCCTATGTATTCCACCATCTTAAGGACGTCCTTGCTTTTGGCGTTCTTTATGACCTTGATGAGGGGGTAGGGAATGTTGTCGAAGAACCTTAAGTAGAAGTCCCTGTTCTCTCTTCTCGCCCTGCTATAGAGGGCAAGTGCGACTGCCTTCGCCCAGAGGATCTTCTCACCGTCCATACTACCCGATTTGTCCAAGAGTAGATATATGGGTCCTAAAGTCTCCTTAATCTGCTTCTGGTATAAGAGAAGCTGGCTCTCAGCTAACTTCACATAGAACAGCTCCTCAGGTAGAGCCAGCTCCGACGGAACGATACGCTCTAGATCAGAGCCCTCTTCATACCCGTAGAGCTCCCCCCTGGAATACCTGGCGGTCTTCTTCTTCGAGAAACTACCTAACCTAGGTATTCCACTCAGGAATTCTAAGATCTTCCTTACCTCGGTATTCCTCGCCAGCCTTAATACCTCATGAACGTCGCCCTCGAATGTCATCACGGATCCTGTGCCCGCACCGTTACCTCCCACTATCCTCTGCATACTCCTGACAGAGTTAGCGTCCTCCGTCGCCTTGGCCATGGCCTTCTCGTGCACCTGTTTCATTAGTTTGTTCATAGCCTGATTCTCCTGTTGCTGGCTCTCGTTTCTCCTTCCCTCTCTTCCTGAGCTACCCCTCATGATTCCGTTCAAGATTTGCTCCGCCGCCTCCCTTTCCTCCTGAGATTGAGATGTTCTCCTTATCCTCTCCAGCTCCTCAATCAGGTTCTGGACGTAGCTCACCGAGAGTGCCATACTGACTGCCGAGTTGGCTACAGAGTAATTCCTATTCCTGTTCACTATCTCTGACGACATGGTCATGTCCACTAAGGAGTACTTTATGTTATCGCTGGGATCTATCTCAGCTTTAGATTTTGGAATAGGAAGGGGAAGATAATGAACGTAATAAGTGTCAATGAGGAAGTTGGGATCTATATTGGTGTCTCTCCCAGATACCTTCTTCAGTGTATGAAGTATTCTCTCTCCCCTGTACTTCACGATCGGGCTATCATAATCCACCCCTCTGAGGAGCCCGCTCATGTGTAGATCCCCAGCTTCCTGCCCACCTTCTCCACTAGCTTATCGATCTCAGAACCTACCTCCCTAGAAAACTCTTCCACCTTCTCGTCCCCGCTCTCTTTGCCTAGGGAGATTACCCTATCCTTAGTGGCCCTCAGACTCCTAATAAGGTCGATGAGCCTCGGATCCGACTCTGAAGCTGCTTCCACATATTTGCCGGCCTCCCTTATGTTGTTGTAGATCTCGTTGAGTTCCCTCATGTACTTTATGGGCGTCTTCAGTTCCTCCGAAAGAAGAGCTGACACTTTCTCGAAGTCGTCTATTTCCTTAGGGGCTATGTACTTTAGCACTATAAGGTCCTCCTCTGTCGCCTTAGTCCTAGCGTTAAGGAGGGCATGTGCAGAGACTATCTTTAGCACTTTCCCTTTCCTTCTATCCGTTAAGTGTACCCCCTTCTCCTCCAGCATGGCGTAAAGTTTCAGGAGCTTCCCCTTGATCTGACTCAAATCTACCTCGGGCAACATGGAGTATATCCTGTCCAAATCCTGAACTGACATTATGGGTTCTCTCACCTTCCACCTCTCCGTGAACTCGATCTCCCAAGAGGATTCTATCAGATCCTTCCACATGTCTTCTCCCACCGGCTTTGCGTAGTGCCTCAGGAGTAGCCTATCGTAAAGGGCCTCTAGTTCAGGCTCGTCTGGTACCCTGTTGCTCGCGGATATGAGTGTCCTGAGGGGAACCTTTATTACGTTATAACCATCATAAAGCACTCTCTCGTTGAGTAGCGAGAGGAGCGCGTTGAGTATCGCTGAGTTGGCGTTGAATATCTCATCAAGGAAGGCAAGTTCACTCTCGGGCAATCTGTCCTTTGTTATCCTTTTATATATCCCCTGTTTCAAGGCGTTCACATCTAGAGCTCCGAAGAGCTCTGCAGGTTCAGTGTATTTCGTGAGGAGATACATGAAGAACTTTGCGTTCAAGAGCTCCGCTGCCCTACGTGCTAGGGCCGACTTTGCTGTACCTGGCTCCCCTATGAGCACGACGTGTTCCTTAGTAAGGAGAGCCAAAGTGAGGACCTTTGCCTCTTCTTCCCTCCCCACGAAAGGTGCGTAAAGATCCTCGAGGAACTTTTTGGGGAGCTCAAGGAGCCTATTACTCACTATTTCTCCCAATTATGACTATACTCTGGTAGCTTATAAACAGAGGTTAAGAGTCGTTAACCCACGATGATGGTAACGTGCCGACGTTCGCCGTCAAGGTCAAACTCCGAGTCCTCAGCTCGAATCGCTGGAGCTCGTAACGTATTAAGGAGATCGAAGCGTTATGTGTCATAGAAGACGTAACTTTTTCTGTCAAGGTGAACTACCCTTACGGATGGGGTCTTCTGCCCCCAAACCCTGATAACACAAAGTGATCTTTGTATAGCCGTCATATGCGATGATACTAGTACCTAACTAGGCTGTAATCAAGAGGGTCGCATATGTTACCAACTAATTTAAATACCAGTCCTTTCAAAATAAAACCTAACAAATACGTGTGAGTCGAGATACATGGAAGAGAAGATAGGTAATCTGAAGGGCGGTATGGAAAATATAGAAGTAACCGCCCGAGTTCTCGAGGTAGGAGAACAAAAGGTCGTTCAGACCAAGAATGGGCCTAGAACAATCAGAGAAGTCATGGTTGGGGACGATACCGGAAGAGTTAAGCTGACGTTGTGGGGAAGCCAAGGCGATACCGTAAAGGAGGGTCAAGTCATTAAAGTTGAGAACGCCTGGACCACGGTTTTTAAGGGCCAGGTACAACTGAACGCAGGAAGTAGATCCAAGATCAGTGAGGCAAGCGAGGCCTCAGTCCCAGAGGCAGACCAAGTGCCGGAGACGAGTCCCACCGACGACTCTCCTCCACAAAGAAGGGGTTTCAGAGGAAGAGGCAGAAGGAACTACGGGGGAGGTGGATACGGTAACTTCGGCGGTGGTTATAGGAGAAGGCCCAGAGAAGAAGGAGAGGAAGAGGAGTGAATGAAGAGGGAGATCAAGGAGGACAAGGCCCCGAACAAGGATTCGAGTCTACCATGTCATACGACGACATAAAGGATAGGAAGCCTAGAAGGGAAGGAGAATACGTAGACAAGAGCGAAGATGGAGAGAAGTATATCATCAAGTTGTCTGACGACAAGATATATGAGGTCGCTGCTGTAGCCTACTATATCTGGGCAATGTGCGATGGAGATAGGACGGTGGGACAGATCATCCAAGAAATTAGCAAAGAGGCTCAGATAGAGGAGGAGCAAATCAGGGGGCCTATCGTAGCGGTCTTAGAACAGTTGCAACAGGCTGCCCTAATATCCATTTAAAAGTTCGTTTTGCACTTTTTCCTTTGTAATGAGGACTTTTGTACCTGAGGAGAACCTTCCCACTATTGGGGATGCTCTAAGGAAGTTCATGGATCGTCTTCCTCCTAGGAAGGAAGAAGTAGAAGTGGGTTTACTGAGGGCCGTGGGAAAGGTAGCCTCTAGGCCAGTGAAGTCTCCTGTCGACAACCCCCCCTTTGCCAGATCCCTTGTTGACGGTTTCGCCTTGATGTCCTCGTCGACGCCCGGAAAGTTGAGGATCGTAGGCAAGATCTCCATAGGTGAATGGAAAGACCTGGTAGTGGGCGAGGGAGAAGCGGTTGAGGTCGACACTGGGTCACTACTGCCTCAAGGTGCTGACAGTGTAGTGAAGGTTGAACACGTGACTAGGGAGGAAGATCGAATAGTAGTGAATAGGGTAGTACGATTTGGATCCAACGTGGCGTGGCCTGGTAGCGACGTACCTAAGGGGACTGAGTTGTTGTCCCAAGGGCAGGTCATTTCACCTGAAGACGTAGGAGCGTTGGCGTCTGTGGGAATATCCAAGGTAAGGGTTTACGCTAAGCCCAAAGTTTACGTAATTGCTACTGGAGATGAGTTGGTAGAGCCGGGTTCAGAGTTACCGCCTGGGAAGATATATGAAAGTAACATCCAGTTCCTGAGGACCAGGCTCGAGGAACAGGGATATGAAGTGGTGGGAGCAGAGCTTCTGCCTGACGAGAAGGATAAGATCGAGGAGACACTTTTGGAGGCTACGAATAAAGCCGACGTAATAATAACCACTGGAGGAACCAGTGCAGGAGAGAAGGATTACGTCCACCAAGTCCTGAGGGAGAAGGGGGAGTTAATAATTCATGGAGTGAACTTCAAGCCCGGAAAACCCACCATCTTGGCCGTCCTTAACGGAAAGCCCGTTTTCGGACTGTCGGGAAACGTTGTGGCTACCGTCATGATATTTGATTCAATAGTGATGAGTTACCTTAAGGCTATGGACGGCACCAGTGAGGCAATGAGAACTCCCACAAGAGGAAAGATACAGGCAACCACCATACTTCCACTCGTAGCTGACAGACACAGGACTACTAGTCTGCCGGTCTATGTCTTAAAGAGGGGGGACGATTTTTATGTCATCCCAATTCCCTTCGAAAGTTATATGATAGGAACCTTCTCCCTCTCAGACGGATACGTGACGTTGCCTCCCAATACCAAGGTTAAGGAGGGTGAGAGGGTAGAAGTGACCATTAAGGCCCTGGATAGGAGACAAGTCATAATAGGAGAGGACGATGCTCGATGGAGAGACGTCCCTGGAAGGAAGATACTGCTTGGAACAGTGCCTGCGTGTCAGGCCCTTAAGTACGGTGTCGGTGACGTTCTCCTGGTCAGTACCCTGCTATGCGACAATGTGGAGGGGGAGGACGTGGAGAGATGGATCTTAGTTAATGGGAAAGGCCCCAAGATAGGTTACGAAGAGTGGGTTGGGCTCTCCTCACTGGTGAGGAACCCATCTGTAAGGCTGAAGTCTCCCTCCACTGCCTCGATTTTCGTAGGTAGGGCGGAAGTGGTTGCCCCAGAGGGATTCATACATGGGAGACGGCTCACAAAGGAGAGACTAAAACTGGTGATAAGGGACGAAAAAATGAAATTCTTGAAAGGAATATTTTCTGAAGGTCAAACCTAGCAAAGCCTTTTACCTCACGCAGAAGTTTAACGCTATGTCCTCAGTGGTTGCAAGGGCTTACTCCTCCTCCGCTAACCTAGGGGCAGGTTTCGATATTCTCTCTTTGGCACATAAAGCGTACCATGATGAAGTGGAGGCGGAGATAGTTAATAACGAGGGAAGGGGAGTCCTAATAGAGACGTCGGACGGTATTCCAAAAGAAACCCATAGGAACTCTGCAGGGGCAGCAGTACTGTCTATGCTCGAGGACCTGGGCCTCAAAGTCACTGTCAGACTTAAGGTTAAGAAAGGAGTTCCCTTCGGGTTAGGGTTGGGGAGTAGTGGGGCCTCGGCCTCAGCAGCAGTCAGTGCAGTCAATGAATTGCTAGGGTTGGGTTTGAGAAGGGAAGACCTAGTCAAATACGCCATGCTAGGAGAGGGAGCAGTGAGCGGTTCCCCTCATCCCGATAACGTAGCTGCCAGCCTTTTTGGTGGAGTGGTAGCCGTGGTCTCAACGTCTCCCATTAGGGTGGCTCAGATCCCAGTTAGGGTTGCCTTCAATCTTCTCCTAATAATTCCGAGGGTGAAGCCCATGGAAGGAAAGACCAGGAAGGCCAGAGAGCTCGTTCCCAATAGGGTGAACCTCAGCGATGCCGTGCAAAATGCTAGATTCATATCATCTCTGATCCTAGGCCTTGAAAGTGGAAACCGAGAACTCATAAGGTTAGGGCTTAACGACGAGATAGTGGAGAAGGCAAGGACCCCCATGTATCCCCACTATCCTGAGGTCAAGAAAGTGGCACTGGAGAGCGACGCCATAGGAGTCTGTGTGAGTGGAGCCGGTCCCTCCGTTCTGGTCTTCTATGATAAATATACTGACATCATGGGATTGAAGGACAGGGCAGACAATGTATGCAAGAAGAACGGTTTCGCTTGTGACTTCATCGAGACTGAGCTTGCAGGAGGTGTTCAGATTGAGAGAATCAACTAAGTCCGTCAGAGAGTCCATAGATCCAACGACTGGAGCAATAACAACTCCAATATATCAGACTACCGCCTTCTTATACCCAGAGGGAGAGAGATATAGATATTCCAGAGAGATCAATCCGACTGTCCTAGAACTGGCCAAGAAGATAGCTGAACTGGAGGGAGCAGAAGCAGGATTAGCGTTTTCCTCGGGGATGGGAGCCATATCTACGTCTCTTCTCACCCTGTCAAGGCCAGGGAGCAAGATCCTCGTTCATGTAGATATGTTCGGTAGGAGCGTCAGATTCGTTAAGGATTATTTGTCCAGTTGGGGAGTGAAGGTGAGCGTTGCCCCTGCAGACAATGAATCCATGATCGAGATGGCGAAGGACAAGCACGACATAGTTTTTGTGGAAAGCATAACTAACCCTCTAGTGAGGGTGGTGGACTTGGAGGAGCTTGGCAAGACGTGTAAGGACTTGGGATCTACCCTCATAGTAGACTCGACTTTCGCTACGCCGATCAATCAAAAGCCGCTGGAGTTCGGGGCCAAACTAGTGATCCACAGTGCCTCCAAGTTCATCGCAGGACACAACGACGTGATAACAGGTCTCTTGGCAGGTGATGGAAACTTAGTTAAGGCTATAGATCAGATGAGGAGGACCTTAGGAACCTCCCTGGACCCTCACCCGGCCTTTCTCGTGATTAGGGGCATGAAGACGCTGAAGATCAGAATGGACGTGATAAACAGGAACGCCATGGCCATAGCTGAGTTTCTCGAGTCTCACCCTAAGGTTCAGAGGGTCTACTATCCTGGGCTAAAGAGCCACGAGACGCATGAGGTTGCCACCAGGGTTCTGAAGGGTTATGGGGGTGTAGTCAGCTTTGAGGTCAGAGGGGGTACAGAGGCCGCGGTAAAGGTTATGAAGTCCACTTCGGTAATAATTCCGGCTCAGAGCCTAGGTGGAGTTAACTCGTTGATATCCCACCCACCCACCATGAGCCATAGGACTCTATCGCCTGAGGAGAGGAAGGCCTCTGGTATAACAGATGGTCTCCTTAGACTGTCAGTTGGTATTGAGGACGTAGAGGACCTAGTGGAGGACTTGGACAGGGCACTCTCCAAGATCTAAAAATTTTTAAGTTGACGGAAACAGGAAAGTCAGCCATACCTAGCCTACAGCCATGGAACCATGGCAGAGTGAAGCTAGGGCCTCCTCTCCTATTTCCTTTCACCCTTGACTTTCTCGAGGTAGTCCCTAAGGGTCTTGAAGTCTTGCTCTAACCACTCCTCTTCCTCCTTGATCCACATCACTCCACCGGCTGCATCTACTACCTCCCCCTTAAGCTTCATATCCTTTAGCCTCTCTTTCCAGTTAAAGGGTATCTTAGAGATGACCAATACGTAAAGGTCGCCATCATTTCTCAGGTGGAACTTTCCCCAGAAGACGTCTGAGACCCTATACTCTGCTTCCTTGGCGAACGGATCCCTTCCAGGTCGTTCGTAAACCTCTCTCCACTCCTTGACCTCAATTCCGAGTTCCCTAAGCTTCTCCAGAGAGATCAAGTTATCCCCCTCTCCTCCAGGGCCTTCAATGCTATCCTGCTCAACCCAAGTTCCTTAGGACTTATCCCGAAGGCTATGGCCAACAGTTGAGTGACATAGATGGTAGGCATAGTCCATCCAGTCTTGAACTCCTCCATGACCTTAAACTGCGTTACGTCCATCTGAAGATGGCAAAGACTGCAGGGATGAACCACCAAGTCCGCTCCAGCCGATCTAGCTGAGGATAAGACGTTGTATGCCAGCTTCAGCCCTCCCTTAGGGTTACTACCCATTAGAGGAAAACCGCAACAGGAGGTGGACATGGGAAACCTCACCGGAGTTGCTCCAGTGGCTGATATCAGGTCCTCGAGGCTGTGAGGATTATAAGCTGGCTCGAAGCCCATTATCTGCTCTGGCCTCAGCATTTGACAACCATAGTACGCTCCTACCTTGAGGTTGGTCAGAGGTCTCTTGACCATGGACTTTATCCTCTCGACTCCTACGTCTCTCACCAATACCCAGACTATGTGCTCAGCGTCCACTGTACCGTTATACTGAAGTGAAGCTGATTGAAGTCTCTGGGTTACCTCCTTCCTGATCTCCTTATCTTCGCTGAATTTTGCAGTTGCTAACCTGTGACTGTTAAGACAGACACTACAAGGGGTTGCCATCTTCTTCAGTCCCATCTTCTCGACCTTAGAGAGGTTCCTCAGGTTGAGTGCTACGTGGGCCCTCTCATCATACTCGTCCAGAAACCCACCGCCGCAGCAGTTCCAATCTTCTACCTCCACCAACTCCAGTCCCAACAGTTCTGCCACCTTCTTGGTCGCTATATCAACGTCCTTGGAGAGGCCGTGAGTTGCACATCCTGGATAGTAAGCTACTTTCATCTCAATCACCCAGGAGCTTCCTTATCTGTTCTATCTCATTTACCTTCTTCTCCCTTATTAGCGCGTACTTCATCTTCCCATTTCTCATGGTGTGAAGCATGTCTGTAATGGCTGTGGCAAGACCATACGTGGATATGTATACCTTGGCCTCCTGTAGTATCCCGGTCTCCTTGATGCTCTCATATATTGCTTTAACGTGTCTCTCTCCTGTACTCATCACATCTGTCTTCTCCTTGGAGAACTTCGTGTGAGCCCTGGTCTTCTTTATTGTGGTCACGGGCTCTACGTCCCTTGGGCAGACGTGGAAGCATTGATAGCAGTAAGTACATCTCCAGGAGCTGTCCAGAAGGATCTTTAGTCTCTCCTCATACAATGTGTCCCTTGGGTCCGCCAAGAACCTGTAACCTTTAGCGTGAGCTGCTGGTCCTAAGAATCTCTCATCCTCCTTCACAGCCGGACAGGCCGAAACGCATAGACCACACCATATACACTGGGCGAACTTCCATAACTCCCTTTGATCCTCTGGCTTCAGCCTCTGCTCTGCAACTCCTTTGACGACCTCCTCTGCTGGATATAGCCTGGGCTTGACCTTGAACATGCGTGTGTAGAAATCCCCCATGTCCACAATGAGGTCCTTCAAGGGTTTGAAGTAGTCCATGGGCTCTAGGGTTATGACGTCGGTGTTGAATTTCTTTACAACGTCTAGGGCTAAGGTCTTACACGCAAGCCTGGGCTCTCCGTTAATCTTCATGGAACAACTACCACACACAGCCATATGACACGATGCCCTGTAGGCTAACGTTGGATCCTGCTCCGTCTTTATCCGTCTAAGTACTTCGGTGATCTGAGTGAACCTATCCACGGAGAGCTTATACTCGCTCCAGAACTCTCCCTTGTCCTCGTTAAACCTTTTGACCCTTACCGTTATTTCCCTCTGCTCCAGGTTCGTAGCCAAGGTTTGAGCCTCCATCTTAATACACCCTTGCCTCCGGCTTCCATTTGGTCATCCTTACCGGTTTGAAACCTATTTCCACTTGATTACCTTTCAGGTAAGCTAAGGTATGCTTCAACCAGTTCTTGTCGTCTCTCTCAGGAAAATCTGTTCTGAAGTGAGCCCCCCTAGATTCCGTCCTCATGAGGGCTGACTTAGCTATGACTACGGCTAAATCCAGCATGTTCCTGAGTTCCAGGGCGTTATAGAACTCAGTGTTGTATGTCTTGCCCTTATCGGTCACGTACATCTCCCTAACTTGTCCCCTTAGTTTCTCTATTTCTGTCAATGCACTCTTCAACATATCCTCATCCCTGAATATTCCCACCTTGTCCCACATGACTCCTCTCAGTTTGTTCAGGACTTCCCCGAAGTGAACTCCACTCTCGCTCTTGACAAAGGAATAAGCCTCACTGAGTAACCTCTCTGCCTCCTTGTCCAAGGAGGGAGAGGAGACCTCTTCATGTTTTCTGAGGTACTCCACTACGGTTTTACCGGTCTCCCTGCCGAACACCAGAGTCTCTAGCAGGGAGTTTGAGCCCAGTCTGTTAGCCCCGTGTACGGAAACACAAGCTGCCTCTCCTGCTGCAAAGAGGCCCTGAAGGTCGGTATTGATCCCATTGGTATCCACGTCTATACCCCCCATGTAATAGTGTTGTGCTGGCCTCACCGGTATAGGCTCCTTGGTTGCATCCACTCCAGCAAAGTTCATTGCTGCCTCGTAGGCTAGGGCCAGCCTCTCCTTTATGTAGGACTCCCCCAGATGTGTCAGATCCAATCCGACATAACCACCGGGAAATCCTCTCCCTTCCCTTATCTCAATCATGATGGATCTGGAGGCAATGTCTCTGGGTGCAAGATCCAACTTCTTGGGAGCGTATTTTGCCATAAATCTCTCTCCCTTGTTGTTCCTCAATATTCCTCCCTCACCCCTGGCAGCCTCACTTATTAGGATGTCCGACGGGTAGAGGGCCGTAGGGTGGAACTGAACGAACTCAGGATCCTTTATTGCGGCACCTGCCCTCAAGGCCATACCATATCCGTCACCCGTGTTTATGTAGGCGTTAGTGGTATGAGCGTAAAGCATTCCCATCCCACCGGTAGCTGCTACTACCGCCCTAGCCTTGAAGAAGGCTGGATCCATGTTTTTCATGTCTAAGGCCAGCACTCCAGTTACCCTTCTCTCATCTGTCACCAGATCCACTGCGAACCACTCATTGTAGAAGTCCACATCTAAGCCTGAGACCCTTTCGAAGAGCGTGTGAAGGAGTGCCATCCCAGTCTTATCCCCAACAAACCTCGTTCTGGGGTAGGTTTGGCCTCCGAAGTACCTCAGGGCAACCCTGCCGTCTGGTTGCCTATTAAATAATGTCCCCCACCTCTCCATCAAATCCACTATCTCCCCAGATTTGACTGAAAGCAGCTCCGCCGCGTCCTGATCTACCAGATAATCTCCGCCCTTAACTGTGTCGTAGGTCATGTAATCTGGGTCATCGTTGGGATCGGAGTTGCCAGGCACGTAAGCAGCTATCCCTCCCTCGGCGGAGCTAGAGTGCGACCTCGTTGGGAATACCTTAGAGACCACCGCGACCTTAAAACCTGCAGTGGCGATCTCGTGCGCAGCCATGAGTCCCGCGAGTCCTCCCCCGAGCACTACTGCGTCATAATGGAGTTTATCCATACAAAAAACGTAACTGGTGCAATTATAAGAATTGCTTAACTTCCCTCTTCACAGGATCTCAGATAGCGTTCTCACGGCGTATTTAGGCCTTATCCCTGTAGCTTCTATGTCTTGAAGCGAGGAGATCCCTGTTAGAACTAAGACAGTGTCTGCACCCATTTCGTTCCCCATCTTCACGTCCGTCTCCAGCTGATCCCCTATCACGACTACTTTGTTTAGATCCTTTAGCTCAGCCATCTCCATGGCCACCTGGATGATCCACTTATTAGGTTTACCTGCAACGAAGTCCGGCTCTCGCCTTAGGGAGTAGATGATAGCCATGGCTAACGCCCCAGCTCCCAGTCTCAACCCGTCACGGGAAGGCCAGAGTCTATCCATGTTAGTCACCACAAATTTGGAACCCTTCGATATACATCTCATACCAACGGAGAGTTTGTCGTAGGTGGCCAGCCTGTCTAGTCCAAGTACTACTGCACCTGGTACCTCCCTCTCCGCCTCAGAACTTGTTAATACCTCGAATCCTTGGGATTTCAACTCCTCGACTAGCCCTTCCTCTCCTATGACGAAGACCCTCCGAAAGTCCCACGTCCTCCTCATGTAGAGGGCGGCGGCGAGGCCACTGGTGATTATTCTTCCAGGGCTCACTGGCAACCCGAGGTAGCTGAGTTGCCTGGATAGGAGGATTCTACTGAACCCAGAGTTATTGCTCACCAGGATAACGGTCTTCCCCTCGACCATCAACTGTCTGAGGGCGAATATGTTCTCCCAAATTGGTTCTCCTTCCCTTATTATTACTCCATCAACGTCGCTTATTATCAGTTCATAATCCCTCAGCAACTCCTATCGCCTCCATTTTCTTACGAATTACCTCCAGGAAGGGCCCTCTTCCCAGATCGTAGGCAAACAGTCCCGAGGGATTATAGAGAGCGTTGAGACAGTCCCATTTTCCAGGGAACGGCCTCATCACTTTAACGTAATCCACTCTCCCTCGGAAGTGAAATATCAGGAAATCTCCTAACCCGCTTAAGCTTACGTAAAACATAGAACACTCGCCCAGATCGTTTCTGACCACCTTCTCGGGCTTGAGAGATGACCAATCTAGTTCGGTCATTTTTTTATCCGCCCCACCTGTTTTACCCTGTGGATTCAGAAAAATTAACCCGGAGTTACTATTCCAAGCTTATAAGACTGCCATCGACGCAGAACCTAGTCCTTTGGGTAAGTGGCGAGTCTTTCCTTGCTATCCTTAGGTCTTTTTCAGACGGTCTGAGCTACATCCTAGGATTCGTCATCTACGCTGGACTATCCCTTTTAGCCTTTAGGAAGAGGATTAGGACCTCCCTATTCCTGACCGGTTTATTTGGAATACTCTACCTGTTGCTCTCATTCTTCCCGGCTACCCTCCCTTACTCCTTCGGTCTCTTCTCCCCCCTGGTTGCCTACACTCTGGTAATAGATTATGGGGAGAAGGCCTCTACAGTCATCTCGGTGTTCACAGGGCTAATTCCTGGATATACCCTCGTTGGCCTCAGCCTGGATATACCACTCCTAGTCTTCTACTTGTTGGTGGGAGCTTTCTCGTTTGTTTACTTTGACTTCATCAATAGACAGGGAACGAAGATAACTGGATTCCCTTCACTGAACATAGTGAGACCGTTCCTCAAGGCCTTCAGCTACAGAAGGGAGGACGAACTTGAGGCGTTCCTCGAGAGGATCTCCACCGGCTTCCAGACTTCAGTTCTCTCCTTAAAGCTGGGAGAGGTAGTGCTCCTGGTACCCAGGATCCATTACGGGATGTACGGAAGGGTAGGTAGTTCTGGGTTCATATATCAGCTTGAGGATCTCCTCAAGGACAAGATCTTGGTATTTCACGGACCGGGAAGTCACGAGCTGGACATCCCCTCAAGTAGGGAGTCCATGAAGGTCGCTCAAGCTATAGCCTCCGGGCTGAACGATGGCTGGACGCCGTTGAAGTTTCAGGGCCTGAGAATCTTCAATGAATCTCAGTTCGTCTTCACATCGCTGATCTTCGACAAGATATCCCTTTCGTTTGCGGAGAGGCCCGGTAAGGGGATAGACGACCTCCCTGGAAACCTTTGGGACGAGTCCCTAATAACTGGAAACTTCATCGTTGATTGTCATAACGAATCGCTTAAGGAAGAGATAGGACACAAGGACGAGATTGTACTCAAGTCTTTCCTGTCTAAGAAACTTATCCTGGACGAAAAGGAGCTACAGGTTGGATACGGAGAAACTAGGATCGGTGCAAATTGCGAAGGCGTGTGCGACAACAGGGTGAAGGCACTTGTAATAGGGGACGGGGCGAAGAGGATCTTAGTCCTCTACGTTTACGCCAACAACGCGGATGAAGAGACTAGCAGAAAAGCGCGGGAGTTGTTTAAGGACAAGTTTGACAGGGTCATCCTAGTCACCCCAGATGACCACTCCTGTACTGCCAGCGTTTGGGGGAACCTGTATAGTCCGGCTCGCCCCTGTAACGCCATGCTGGAGGCGTTTAAGGAAGCTACAGAGATGGCTCTCTCCAACATCAAAAAGGTCGAAGCGAGTTATAAAATAATAACTATAAAAACCAAAATAATTGGGAAGTTCGTCTCAGTGATGGTTCAAGGATTGGAACAGGTAGGGAACACCGCAATGAAGACCTTTTGGATACCCATCATCTTTCCGTATTTCCTCTTATTCCTGATATTACTTGGACATGGCCTTTTCAAAATCTGATATCAGGCCCTTAACCTGAGCGTTCCACCTCTTCAGACCCTCCGGCGATTCGGGATAGTTCTTGTACAGCTCCTTTATCTCCTTCATGTATTGGGATACGTTCTTGAGCTTGTAAAGAAGAGATGGTCTTCCTATCCCAGCTATAACCCTCATGGCCTTCTCAGCAACTGACAGGTGGAGATCACCAGTCGTGCTTGCCTCCAGCAGGTCCTCCTCCTTGATTACCTTCTTTCTCATGCCGTAGTTTATGTCCTCGTCTGTGAGCCTTTGAAGGAATCTCCTGAAGAGCTCCAGGCTAGCCTGTTTCGCCCCATATCTCTGGTTGTAACATATGTTGGTCTCCCATAAACTGGCTGAGGAGAAGTCTCCCCTCTCGAAGGCATCAAGCACAGTCCTGGCGGCACAAAATCCCGATATCATGGCTGATCCTTTTCCTCCACCGTGAACCGGATTAGCTGTATAGCCGGAGTCGCCCACTACTATGATCCCGTTCCACACCAAGGTATCTAAGGGTCTCCTGGTGGGAACTAGGGCCCCTCCCTTGACTATCATCTTGTTCCTATCTACGTCAGGTCCGTATTGACTCCAGTACTTTTCGTAGAATGTGTATATGCTCGGATAGCCCATCCCTCCCTGGATGCCCAATCCTATATTTACCTTATCCCTCCCCTTGGGGAAATACCACCAATAGCCTCCTGGGGAGGTGGTCTGATTGATGAATATCTTGAGGTACCCAGGCTCCTCTATGTCCTCCTTAGTGTAAGCCACTTCCCTGTAGGCTATGTCTGCATCCCTTTCGTCAAGGTCCTCCGTGACTGGAAACTCTTGAGGGAGCTTACTCCTGAAGCTCTTGGAGTACCCTGTGGCCTCTATAACTACCTTAGCTCTCACCTCCGACTGTTCGTTTGACCTCCTGTCGAATATCACTGCGCCCCGTACATGCCCGTCCTCGAATATGGGCCTCATGGCTGTCGTGAGGTCCATGACGTCGACCCCTCTATCCCTGGCCTCCTTCAGGATCCTCTGGGTGTACAGAGGGGCATTGATCTCAAATCCCTCACCCCTGACTGTCCATTCTGTGGACATGTCGGGGCTGTAAAGCTTTATCCCCTCTATCTTCTGCTCCAACTGCTCTCCCTCGGGATAGGGCATTCCGAGATTGTCAAAGTGTTCCTTGCTCACTGCGTCTCCACAAGGTTTATCACCGATTCTATTCCAAGGTTTGCTATCGATGAGGAGAATCCTCAGACCCTTTCGCGATAAGTGCCACGCCGCCGTGGAACCTGCGAACCCTCCGCCTATTATCAGGATATCATAGCTAAGTTGTTTCAAAAATATCACTTGCATGGATACTCTTGGCCCAAAATAAAAAACTACTTACAGGAATTCTTCACGATATTGACCTTAACGCTGTCAGGAAGAGTACCTATTATCTTGTTGAGCTGATATTTATGGCCTTCATCACAGTACAGGGAAAGTCCGTCAGCCTCATAATACTTCTTCCTTTCCAAGAATGAGGCGACCTCCTCCGGGTTTACCGTATATATCTCTAGTCCCAGCTCTATATTATCGAGTATGGCCTCCCTACTGTTGGCTAGAACTTGCCAGTGAGGTAGTTGAGAGAGGACGTTCACGATCACCTTTCTGAACCCAGACGTTCTAGCATCCCTGAGGACTCTCCTCAAGGTCTCAGTTAGTTCCTCTTCGTTAACGTACACGAGGACGAGCAGTCTCTTTGCAAGATGATCCATGGGGAACCCTATGAGGAGGAAATAATATTAGTAATGGAAGTTAGTACGAGATCATACCTCCCACGTTCTTCCCTGACCTTTTAGGCTGTCCACGCCAAGAGTATATTGTGATAGTTCAGGTATTTTATAATAAATTTACGCCAGAACTCGCTAAGGCTGTCATGAAGGTCAGGAAGACACCCTTCGTTCAAGAAGTTCTCTTCTGCAAGGGGGAAAGGAACATGATGGTAGCAGACAACTACGTGGTCTGGAGGGAAGGAGACGGGGACCCTCTGGACGGTCTCTACGACGCTAAGATCATTGAAAGAGTCAGAGCTTCGACTTATCCCTTCAGTGGCTGAGGCTCCT
This sequence comes from Metallosphaera yellowstonensis MK1, assembly GCF_000243315.1. Taxonomy (GTDB): domain Archaea; phylum Thermoproteota; class Thermoprotei_A; order Sulfolobales; family Sulfolobaceae; genus Metallosphaera; species Metallosphaera yellowstonensis. The sequence continues at coordinate 859,756 of NZ_JH597761.1, forward strand.
GGTATAATGAGAGGAGTCCGTTATGACGACATATCCACGGGCCTCAGGGGGATAATCCCTAGTTATGCCGCCCGCATATATGACTCTAGCCAACTTGTCCACCTCTAGCCTTTTATGCTGGCCTATGACTAACCAGTCCCATGGGCCGGCACCCACACTTTTTCTCAGCTGATCTATGTCGCCCTGATGCCCGTGAATTATGTAATACTTCGCCGAAGAGACGTCTGCAATATACATGGTGGTGCCTATTATCTCCTCCCTGTACCTGGGTTCAGCCATGATACACTTTATGGCGTGCGGGTCCATGTCCCCCTGAATGTAAACCAACTGGGCCCACGGGGCTATACTCCTTATCACGTAAAGCACATCTATCACCCTCGGACACTCGTAGTCCCAATAGCATTGCGTAGTATCTCCATTGAGAACTATGGTCTCTGGTTCCTCCTTCTTTATAACGTTTGAGAGAACGCTCTCGATGTGTGGTTCGGGGAACCTTATGTTGCTTATGACCAGGATCTTCAAGGCTAGCTTCCCTCCCAAAACATGACTCTCTTACCCTGGTTCCACCTTACCCCTCTGGGCATAGCCTCGGTGTTGAAACCCCACGAAGAGTTACCCTGATAGTCTAAGGCGATGATACCGAAGTTACCACTCCCGAAAGTCGAGGTCATCTTGCCAACCACTGCTCTAACTGCCTCTTCAAGCGGAAAGTCCATCCCCCTCAGCATGTCGACTTCCTTTGAAGGAAGGATCTTCAGGATCAGTTCCCCTACACCTGTACACGAAACAGCTACCCTTGAAGTCGCGTAGAACCCAGCTCCAGGGATGGGAGAGTCCCCCACTCTACCTGGGAGTTTTCCCCTTATTCCCCCAGTGCTCGTGGCAGCACTTAAACCACCTTCAGCGTCAAGAGCCACTGCTCCCACAGTATCGGAACCGTGCTCTACCCCTTCAATTCTCAGATCCTCCCATACTGTCCTCACCATGAGGGCGTGCTTCCCATCCCTCAGTACCTTCAGGGCCTCCCTCACTGGGTTCTTAGCTCTCACCGATGCTACAGCTCCCACTGACATGTCCCTCCCGTACATGACCCCGGCGTCCATTTCCACTTGACCTTCAGAGTTCTTTACGCTACCAATCCCAGCGTTAAAAATTCCAACGTCCTCCATGTACGACACAGCCTCCACGACAGCCTCCAGCGAGCTCCCCGTTCTGAATTCGGCATAACCTCTGTCCAGAGCTTCCCCTATCTCTCGTCTCACTCTGTCCTCTGCCGAGTTCCTCCAAGACCCTGCTCCCCCGTGGATCACGAGCACTGGAACAGTGAACTTCACAACAAGCATGTTAGCATTAGATATTTTATTTTTTAACAACACCTATTAGGCGGTTAGCATGAAGGACTGGGAAGTGGCTGGAATCTCGCTTCTGCTCATACTCCTACCTGTCATCCCTGCACTGGTTGAGAGTTTCCTAGCTTTCGCTGTGGCGTCTACGGTGGGGTTTGTCATAGTCTCATATCTCCTCATGAGTTATAAGCCGTGGGAGAGCAGGACAAACAGCATAATATCGCTTTATTTCTCTGGCGTCTTCTCCTTCGGCCTAGCGTTCGGTGTCTTCTTAGCACTACCCCTACACTCGAGGCTTTACGGTCTCGTGGCGCTGATCGAGTCGATCCCGTTCTTAGTTTCGTTCTACTTCGCCACTAGGGGCGTGTGGAAGACAGTACTGAGCAAGGAGGTCCTCAGCTTGGGTGACGGTTACCTAGCTCTGGTTCTCGTGGTCCTTATAGGGGCGATAGTGGGAAGGTTCCTTCACAATTTCTATGAACTAGTTATACTCTATTCAGGTTTTCTCACAATGGGTTTCCTGGCCTTGCTCTACTTCAGGAAGTAGGTGCCTTTCTTATGAGGTTGGGGATAGTAGGGGGAGGTCCTGCAGGGATATCCCTAGCCTGGTTCCTTAAGGGGACTAAGATACAGGCTACCGTCTACGAGGGATTGGAGGACGTGGGGAAGAAACCTTGCGCCTGGGGCGTACTGAAGGGAATAGAGAGCTACCTGGAGTTGCCGAAGGAGGCTATATACAGCGAGATAAGAGGATTCAGGATATTTTTGGACAACAAGCTGGTCTCCGAGGTGAGGGGAAGGGAAAGATTGGGATACATAGTGAATAAACCCCTCCTTCTCAAGAGGCTCGGGGAGAAGGTAGAGCTAAGATTGAACTCCAAGGTAGTTTTTGATAGAGAAGGGAAACTCAAGGTGAACGGGAAGGTGGAGGAGGTGGACAGGGTAGTTGTGGCGACGGGACACTATAGCCTCGACAAGGGGGCTACGATCCCAGCAATTCAGTACATAACGGACCTTCCTTTCGACCCTGAGATCGTAGACATGTACTTCTATTCCGACCTCCTGGGCTACGGCTGGATATTTCCTGACCCAAATGGAGCTAAGATAGGAGTTGGAGGATACGCTGAGATCCCCTTCCTCATGGAGAAACTGAAAGGACTGACCAGAGGGAAGATAATGTCCTTCCACGGAGCTAGAGTTGCGGACAACGGGATCATAGAGGATAGGTTGAACGGTAGGTACGTTGGAGAAGCCCTTGGAGCCGTGTACGCCGTGACTGGAGAGGGGATAAGACCTTCAATAATTACGTCCAAGATAATGGCGGACTCTCTCCTGGAGGGGAAGGACTTCGGAAAGGAGATGAGGAGGAGTAAGATCTACTGGACACTCAAGGTTCACGCAGACGTCATCAGGAGAGCCAAGGCGAGTAACTCGGTGAAAGGACTAGAAAGAGTATTACTCAAGGCAGATCCCAAGTTGGTGATCAAGTTCGCTATGGGCGATTTTGGGAAGCTAGATCTTATTAAACTGTTCGGAAGTGCTATAATATGAACGAGCATTACTATTTAGACGACGTAGACAGGAAGATAATAAAAATATTACAGAGGGACTCTAGGACTCCCTTCTCCAGGCTAGCCAAGATGCTCAACCTCAGCGAATCAACTATCCACATGAGGGTAAAGAGGTTAGTTAACGAGGGAGTGATCAGGAACTTCGGGATTGACGTTGATCTGGACAGGATCGGGTTAAACGTGCTCGCCTTCGTCCTCATAAAGGCTGAGCCCAAGAAGTACGAGGAGATACTGAAGAAGCTGTCAGAGAGTAAAGAGATTTTTGATATTTACGACGTCACAGGAGAGTTCTATGCTCTACTTAAGGTTAGAGTGAAATCCAGGGAGGAACTCGCCAAGGTATTGGATTTCGTCGGTAAGTTAGATGGTGTAACATCTACGTATACCATGGTTGTCCTGAGGACCATTAAGGAGAAGAAATTCTTGGACGACGATCCCACGTAGGATCAGGGCGAGAGCTCCACATCACAGCTCAGACGGTTTAGCTTGTCCTCATTTCCTGATCCTCTCTACGAGGAGGTCAACTATGTGCTTTGCTGGGTTTATGGATGTGGCTGCCTGGAAACCCTTCCATAGAGGGGCTGCGTTGACTTCCAAGACTTTGTAACCTCCCTCCAGGTCTTCCACGATGTCTACTCCCGCGTACTCCAGGCCTAGGATCTTCGTCGCCTTTACGCTTATTTCCTCCACCTCACTTAACTCTGGGGGACTCATGGCCTGCACGAGAGCGCCCTGTGCAACGTTCGTCTTCCAGTTATCCTGAGACATCCTGTATATACTCCCCAACATTCTCTCCCCGACCACGAATGCCCTTATGTCCCTGTTGGGCTTCTTCACGTATTTCTGGACGTAAACCGGTTGATTCACAGATAGAATGGACCTGGCTATCCTGAAGGCCACATCTGGGTCGCTCACCTTAACCGAGCCCAACCCCAAACTCCCGATGAGGGGTTTTATGACTACCTCACCCCACTCCTGCACTAGCCTCATTATCTCCATGGGCTCCTCGACAATGGCCGTAGGAGGGACGTCTACACCGTGCTTTGCCAACGTGGATATGCTAGCGAACTTGTCCCTGGCCAGTAACATGGAAGAAACCGAGTTCATCATCTTCACCCCAGAATTCTCAACTTCCCTGAGCATATCGATCCTCCTGACCATCTGCTCGATGGTCGTGAGGAAACCGAGGTTCCTCAGGAGAGCCCCATCCAGTTCCAATTTCCTCCCAGAGTAACTAGTCTTGACTCCTCCCTGCACATAGGCGTTGATTCTGGAAACTCTAATGTAGTAGGCAGTATGACCCCGGGACTTTATCTCCATAAGAAGTTGCTTGGAGGCCTCCGTGATCTTCTGAGACTCATGTATTACTGCTATTTTAAGCAATTGCACTCATGTGGAAGGGCTTCTAAAACATTTTATACTTTATTCCGGCCTCTCCCAACAGACCGAACGCCAAAAAGTCCGGAAGAGCTACAAGCCAGTCCCCATATTCTCCAGTTAAAGGAAGGGATTTGATTATGCCAAGGTAATGGTTCTTTAACCTCTCGTAATTCTGTCTCACGAAAGGCTCCACTTTACCAGATGTGAGGTTGAACAGCTGTCTCGCACTTCCCACCAACTTTTCCGTATCCTGGGTCACGCAATCCACGTAGTCATCCACGATCTGATATATTATTCCCAGATCCTTGCCTGCGTCCAGTAGTCTCTCTAGAAGATCCACCCTATTTGAGGAGAACGAAGAGAGCATAGCAGGCAACTTGAAGAGGGAGGCCGTCTTCAGCTCCACAGTCTCAAGATAGTCGCTGTCCTTTCCGTACATATCCTTAAGGGCGCCTATCGCTGTATCCTTCCAGAGCTCTATGCTGATCTTCAGGGCCTTATCTCCATAGGTTGATATAATGTTTAGGGCCGTAGGGATCAAGTAATTGGACACGAATATGACCTTCCTGTTTGTGTAAACTGCCCAAGCAGCCTTTGCCCCCCTCCTCACCTCATCGTAATCGACTATGTCGTCCAAGGCAAGTGAGGCCGAGTGTAGGATCTCCGTGGCGAGAGCTCCGGCGTAGGCCTCGCTCTCCTGTCCTCCTAAGGCACCGTTAAAGAGGAACATTAAGGTACCCCTGAACCTCTTCCCGTCCCTCATGATATACTTTGACATCTCCATGACTTCCCAATCCTTGGAGTCCTTTACGAACTTGTCAACCAACTCATCTATGATCGTCCTACTCCTGAACCAATATTCCAGAAGATCCAAGACCCATCAGCTTCCTGAACTGTTTTTTAAAATGTAAAACATTATACTTAAATATATAGGAGCAGTGAGAGGATCAGTATTCAGCTGTAGCTCCCTCACGTTCTTTCCTTCGCTTCTCAGTTTAAAGATCAGTCTTCTAGCAGTCATAGAGTCCACACCAGTATAAATTACGATAGGGTCAGAAAAGTACTTATCGTAAAATGTCTTTACTGGGAAACCTAGCTCTGATTGTATTACTGACCTCGCTGGCTGGAGAACCGGAGAGAGCACGTATTCTCCTCCTCTCAGGGCCGTGATCTTGTCTGAGAACCAGTCCCAGGAGTCTGAGAGGTTCAATTCCTCTCTAAGTCTTCTCGCCCTCGGGGTCTCACTCGTGGAGGAGACCCAGGAGAGGAGGGAGAGGGCCATGTTCACCTGGCAAGCCTCTCCGTGGAGAGTCGTGACCTTGAAGTCCCCTCTAACCTTCACCTCCTTTAGGCAGGTTAGCAAGTAACCCTTAACGCCCAGGACGTGATAGTTGTCCACTACCTCCCTCACTTCGGCCTCGTCACTGACCATGAACACAACGTCTTCCTGATCAACGTAAGGGGAGTCCAGGAAGGCGAAATCGTAGAGGCTCATGGTCTTGACCGTCCTTCCCAGAAGTGCCACAACAGCTCGAGATAGAGTATAGGCTGGGAGATCCATGCCCACCCCGTAAACCACCACACCAAAGTTCCCAAGGGAGAGCTTAGATGAGGAGAACTTCCTAATCACATCAGGGCCGTCTTCAGGGAATTGCAACAGGAACACTCTCCCTCGTCTGGGTTCTCGGGCAGGGAACCTATCACCTCTCTCAGTAACGACTTAGCCTTAGCCGTGTTCTCTGCCATTACCTTCGATACTTCCTCTGCCGTCACAGGTCTGTCGGCAAACACGTCGTAGTCTGTAACCATGGCCAAGGTGGAGTAACACATCTGTGCCTCACAGGCCAGGTTGACCTCAGGGACTAACGTCATTCCTATGATGTCTGCCTTAAACACGTCTTTCCATAGGATACTTTCAGCCCTAGTGGAGAACCTTGGGCCTTCAATACAAACGTACGTTCCCCTCTCGTGAACAGTGATTCCTTGCTTCCTTGCAGACTCTATCACTAACTTTCTAAGATGATTGCAGAAGGGGTTGGCCATGGAGACGTGAGCCACCACTGGACCGTCGTAGAAGGTGTAATCTCTACCCTTTGTCATGTCAATGAACTGATCCGGGACCACGAAGTCACCCGGTTTATAGTCCATTCTTAAACTTCCCACGGCAGAGACCGAGATTACCCACTTAACGCCGAGTTCCTTCAAGGCCCACATATTAGCCCTGTAATTTATCCTGTGAGGGGGAATCCTATGTCTCCTGCCGTGCCTGGGAAGGAAAGCGACCCTCCTGCCTTCAAGTTCACCTACGGTGACGAAATCGCTTGGCTCACCGTAAGGCGTGTAAATCTTCAATTCCTTCACATTGGAAAATATCCCGGGGTCGTAAAGCCCTGACCCGCCTATCACCCCTATTAGTACCTTACCCTCTGACATCCTGATAGAGCAGTAGTGTGCGGTTAAAAACCAAATCCCTCGTGCTCACCCTTTCTTGCTTAGGAGATAGAAGAGGGCATTTTCCTCTTGGTAGCTCACCTGCTGGAACCCCACCAGTTCTCTCCTCTCCCTTCTCACTATGACTGGATCTACCAGTAAAAACAGGCCTTTGTCGCTCAAGACCCTACTAACTTCTGAGAACAGATTCTGTCTCTCCTCTTTCCTGAGGTTGTAGACGAACATGACGGAGTACACGAAGGAAAAACTCCCATTAGGGAAGGGGAGCCTCAGGGTAGGTCTCTCGATCTTCCCCACCTCGATTGAAGCCCCCTCCTCCCTAGCGTTTTGGAGGGCCAGCTGCATGGGGAACTCGTCCCACAGATCAACAGCCACTATCTTCTTTCCCCAAGTCTTCGACAGCCTGTTAGTTATGAGGCAGTTACCACAGCCCAGGTCAAGTATACCATCCTCCGTTCTGTATTGGGCGAGCTTCCTGGCTATGAACTCCTCCTCATCTAGGGTTATCCCCATCCTCCTTACTGGGAAATACGTGGGCATCGAACAATATAACTGATAGCAACACTTATTAGATTTCACCCTTACTTATATGGGGTTCAGGCTTCATAGGATTTCATAATATTTAATGTCAATTCTCAGCCCTTGGGCTTCACCGGAGTCACGGGGAAACCAGTTACCCCCCCCCCAGCTGGGTAACTCCAACCCACCTACTCCCAGTGAGAGTGAGAGAGGTGGGGAGACCCGCACATTTTAAGGTACAGCAGTTATGGGACTTTAACGTAACTTAAAGATTTTTATCAGCCCCGGCGGTCCGCCTAAATGACGTTCGAGAGCCTGAGGAACGCCTCCACGCTCCTCAGGTTCAGCTCCCCCACCAGCTCCCTGACGACGTTGTTGACGGTGAAGATCGCGAGGTAGCCCTGAAGCCTCCTCCAGAAGGACGAGTCCCAGGGCCTTGACGTCCCTGTGGAGCTCCTCGATCTCCCACCTCATCCTCCAGGCCTCCTCGATCTCCTCCTCGCTGAGCGAGAGGTCGGTCGTGTAGACGGTCGTGTAGAGGTACCTCCTTGCGTGTGTCCTGGAGGAGTCACGTTTATGTTCCCGGACTAGCAACTTCACCGTAATCGCTCGGTCTCCCAGGGTCAGGGAGACGAAGTAGACTCCGGGGGATATCCCACTGGGAGGTGTCCCTCCACCTCCTCGAGGGTCCCCTGAGCCGACCCTGAGCTCGGTTGGACCTGAGCTCCGACACCACGTTGTCCGTCACGAGCTTCTCGGACAGTACTGGGGTCGAAGACGACCCTGGCTACCGGAAGCGCCCCTTGAGCACGTCCAACATCCGGCCACCTCGATCTTGGTCTTAAACTCGGTGACCCTCACAAATCCAACATCTTCCTCACGGCGTAGGGGAAACCGTGAACGTCCTGCCCGTGGAGAGGTCCACTATCACGACCGTGAGGAGCTTGACCCGCTCAAACCTCCCGTGGGTGTGGCAGTAGATCCAGTAGTTCTCGGGGGCTCACGTCCCTCCCCCTGGAGCGTCGTGGTCCACGGTGTCGTCTATGATGACGGCCACCTGACCCTTCACCAGTCTGACAGGACCTCCAGTCCCTCCGCGCGTCGTCGAGTTCTCCCAACGCCCCCAGCAGGTTTGAGTAGTCCAACCCGAACGTCTCGGCCGCGTTCCTCACGCTGGCCCTCCCACCTACCGGGATCATGAGGACTAGCGCTAATTAACCTTCCTGCTCCTCCCCTGACCACGCCCAGCCTGTTGACCTCCCTGACCGGCCTCTCCCTAGCGAACTCGATCGATCCCTTTCCGCACCTTCTCAGCAGGACGACGTCAAAAAACTTCTCGCTAATACCGACTTTCCTGTATTACCTCCTTAAGATTCCCACAATTGCTGACCAGAGAAAATTGAGGGTCACATCACTTTTTAGATTTTGTCTTGGTTTCAAGGCCGTTAACGAAAAGCCCCGTACTGCTGGATCACAAACCCCCGTCCATTGCATTCTCAGGTCCAGGACGCGAAGGATGGACAGACGTGTAAGTCACCCTTCCCCACTAGATAGTATCGCTCTCAACCTTTCCTCCTCTCACTTACCCAGATGTACAAAGCCACCATTAGTCCCACAATTAGTATTGCGATACTCACGTACACGTTACTCTGGTTACTTTGAACTTGTGAAGTTGGGGAGGGCGTGTGTTGAACTTCATTGGATGTCGTCAGGATCTGTGATGGCGTTATTGCCGTGTTGTTTAGAATCGATCCGTTTACAATTGAATAGTGGAACACTTGGGTATTGACCAGGCTGACTGTGGCGTTTATCACAGTGAGATTATAGACCATGGAATTGACAAGCGTGGCATTATGCCCTATGATTCTGGCGTTAACTACGTAGAGATTGTAGCCAGAGGTTCCGTTGAAAAACGGTGTATAGACGTAGGGCATGAGGGTAAACGAGGCTAGGGGTCGAGGAACCACATTTAATGTCACGTAGTCCAAGACAGATGACGTGTTCGTGGGAATGCCATCATAAGAGACGCCATCCAAGTAGATTTGCCACTCGCCAGATAGGGCATAAGGGGAGAGTCCCAAACTATTGGCAGTAGTACCCGAGGGCAGGGTAAAGTTGCCCACCCAGGTTCCGTTCACATACTCCATTGGTACAGAGAAGCCTATGCTGAGGGTGTCGAATGAGTCCTGAAGGTAGGAGGGTATCAGAAAGGCTGTTAGAGTGCCATACTTGACTGGGGTTCCGTTGGAATACGTAATCTCGGCATTGACGGTATAGGTGGAGTTCTGAAGTGCGGTTTCCTGAAGTCCAAGGAGAGACACCCTAAGTGAGGAGGGAGCCACGTAGATCTGGGCTACACCTACTCCCGTCGCAGTATAATTCGTGAAGTTATAACTGGCTCTGGCTACCAGGTAATAGTATCCAGGTGGAACACTGCTGGGCAAGGACATCTCCAACACGTAAAATTGGCCGAAGTTAGTCTCAACGGAGTTCACTGTGGTATTGAAAACGCTCCTGTTATTGCTCACGAACTCTACCGTGACGTTCGGAGATCCCAAGGTCTCCGCGAAAACTACCAACGTGAAATTCTGTCCCGGCGTCACGACTACCGGTTCGGTTGCAACCCCAGGAACTACGTAGGGGACGACGTATATACCACCTACGAACTCGTCGAACCCGAACACCCCTGGGACCCTCACCACGTAAATGCCTCCCACCATTGAGGAGTTGAAATTAAAGGAGCCAAAGACGTAATTTGAAGCGTTAGAAATTTGCACTCCATATCTCGTGAAATTCAAGGTCAAAGGATGGCTGAGTACGACGCTACTTACCTCCTTCTGGGAATTTGTGACCGGATCATAGGAGTAGAGTACTGCCCTGAACTGTGCACTCGAGGTGGCTACGGACCCGTTAGGATAGGTCAACTGAACCAACACGGGGAGATTGCCAGGTTCTGGGTATATTGCAACCTGAGGAAGGAGGAAGAGGCCCTGCAAACCTACGGTGAAATAGGCACCTGCTTCCTGGGTTCCCTGCTGTACTACAACCTCTTGGACTCCAGAACCCGAGGCCTTGAACTCCCCGATCCAGTAGGTGCCGTTAAACACTAAGTTGATCTGTTCCCCCTTAGTACCGTTGAAGATGAAGGCAGTTAGGGGACCTTGACCAGTGGCGTTAACTATAACCCTAACCGTTTGACCGTCTAGGTAAGTCGTGTTATCTACAGCGACGGAGAGTCCTCCACTCCTCGTTATCATTTTCACAAAGTATCCTGCGTTTATGTAGCCCAGTCCAGTCACGGGGTTAGGTACTCCCTCGGCCACATATGGGGTATTGTAACCATAGGTTACCGGTACCAGGGCCTTAGTCCCGTTGAGCTTATATATCAAGGGGTTTACGAACCCTAACCTTCCATGTATTTGATCGGCCAAAGCTATTATGCTAGAGACTAGAGGTGAGGACAGCGAGGTTCCGCCAACAAGATACGTGTTGTTGTAATAGTAAAGGACGGGGACACCGGTGAATGGATTACCGTCAGCCACCACGTCTGGAACCATCCTTTGACCCTCCAGTCCTTGATACCAAGGTGAAGGGAAAATCACGCTGAATCCCCCAGTGGTGGCTCCGTACACGCTCTCTCCGCTCCACGCGGATTGAACAGATCCCTGGTCTGTGTAATACACAGACGTTCCTCCCACGGATAGAACGTAGGGATCTGAAGCTGGAAGGATCAGGTCTCCCAGAGGAGAGAGGTAAAAGTTATACCCGTTTCCTCCGGCGTCTCCGCTGGAGGCAACGAACGTTATTCCCTCAACTTCCCCTAGCCAATATTCGTATGTGAGGGACTGAATCATGGACAGTGGTACGAGGCCTAAAGCTACGTATATCTCAGGTATACCGAAGCTCTGAGACAGCACTGAAACCCTATCCTGTTTATCCACGTAGGCTATGGCTGCAGGGAGGGAGACGTTGGGGTTGGCGACGTACAATATTATACCTGCACCTGGGGCTAAAACGTGGGCGTACTCCACGTCCAGGGAGATCTCCAGGGCCCATCCCGTAGTTATCCCGTCATTGGGGTTGTAAGCCCCTATGCTCTGCACCTGGAAGAATGGAGGGTTGCTCAGGTTATAGATGGAGTCGAAGTCCTTCAGTTGCTGTTGGATGTAGGGATCTCCGTAGAAGTCCAGTATCCCTATGGTAACGTTAGTTCCATTCACCCCCCTTGACAGGAGCGGAGTAACGTTATAGACTTTCTGCAGTTGCTTAGGTGTGACCTGAGAGAAGGCTACGGCCTGAGTTATATTATACAGGGTCACAGGTCTCTCCAGTAACGCCTGTGTAACGTTAGACGAGAACACCAACGAGTTTGATACTAAGGGAGACGTGACTCCTTGATACTCGTAGAAGGTCTTATCGTGAAACTTGATCACCACGAACTCTCCACCCAATGCCCTCTCAAACTGTCCCACAGTGCCCGTCGCCTCTATGACGTTGAGGTAAGAAGTTGTGTATATTCCGAACTTAGAAAGATACGATGTGACAGACGAGATCTTGTCCCTGGGAATAAAGAGCTGTTCCATTTGCGATTCGTTCAGAACCTTATGTTCCTGAACGTACATTTGCAGAAGAGCTAAGTTGTTAGGCCTCTCCACTATGGTCACGCTAACCAATTGGTTATGGGGAAGAACGGAGACGTAATCAGAGTGAGGACTGAAGAGTGGCATCGCCTGTGAGAGAAGTAGGGTAATTACCAAAATCTCCTTTAGCATATCCGTCTAGCGGTATATGGATAAGAAAAACTTTTTCCAAGTTGATGGAGCAATCGGGAACCCACGTGGAGATTTTCCTGATACCTCTATCCTCATCTCTAGACAATTGTCTATTAAGTACCCTTGCAAGTCCTTTTAAAGTTAAGACACTATAGACAGCTTAAGGTGAAAGAGAAATGATAGTAAAAATGGGATACGAGATGGACCTGGAGATGTATCTGGTAATTTCAGCCATGGGTTAAGGAGCTAGAGTGACAAGTTATTTTGTAGATTGGTTCAGGGTGGCGGAGTGTTTACCCGTGGCGTAACTTATCCTTTAGTCACTTCTAATTCTGCCACGGGCACCCCTCCTAAGGGATCATACACGGTCACCCTCAAGTGCTTGGGGCTAGTCGAGGGAAACTTCAATACCCATCCAACTTCTCCCATCCTCGTGAGCAGTGCCCGTCATCGGTTGGGAGATCATCAATAAAAACTATTTGTAATACTACATGAACATTACTTAATCAAAACGATATTTAGAAGTGATTAAAAATAACTAGTAGTTACGTAGAAGCGTTACAGTCTCTATAACGTAGGGAATTTGACTGACTCCCATTGTGGTTAATATTAAGTCCCAGAGTTCGTATACCCCTTTCGTTCTTCTCTCAGCTCCCAGATACTTAGTCAGTTTTATGCTGAATTCATGAAAAACTGTTTCGTTTATCGACCAAACTACCCAGCGATCATTCCCCATGATTATGCCAGGAGACGCATAAGTTGGCAGAATTGGGTACACAGACCCATTTCTGGTTCACTGAGCCTTATAGATCCTTGGTGCCAGTGCTAGTCTTAAATCAGCTGAGCAGACATGCTATATGGGGCATCAACCCATAGCAAAGGTTAAAACTTAGGTAACTTCCTTAAGCCCATGAAGACTCCTGAAGACGGGAAGAAGATCACATTTGAGGGAGGTAAATGGAAGGTTCCTGATAAGCCAATAATCCTCTACGTTGAGGGAGACGGAATAGGGCCTGAGATAGTCTCGTCTGCCATCAAGGTCATAAACGCTGCAGTGGAGAAGGCGTACAAATCCAAAAGGGAGATAAAGTGGATGGAAGTGTTGGCAGGAGAGAAGGGGGAGAAAGTGAAAGGTGACCGATTTCCCAAGGAGACACAGGAGGCTCTCCTCGAGTACCGAGTGGTCCTCAAGGGTCCCCTAGAGACCCCAATAGGAAAGGGATGGAAATCGGTCAATGTGGCCATAAGGATGATGTTGGACCTCTACGCAAACATAAGGCCGGTGAAGTATATAGAGGGGATAGAGAGTCCTCTCAAGGAGCCCCAGAAGGTGGACATGGTAATATTTAGGGAAAATACGGACGACCTCTATAGGGGGATAGAGTACCCTTATGACACCCAGGAGGCCAAGAAGATAAGGGACTTTATGAGGAGGGAACTGAAGGTTGAAGTGGAAGACGACACCGGAATAGGTATCAAGCTGATAAGTCGTTTCAAGACGGAGAGGATAACCAGGATGGCCATGAATTACGCCATAGCCCACGGAAGGAAGAAGGTGACCATCATGCACAAAGGGAACGTCATGAAGTATACGGAGGGTGCCTTCAGGGATTGGGCCTACGATCTCATTAAGAGGGAGTACAGGGATAAGGTGGTGACCGAAGAGGAGATATCTAAGCAGTATAACGGTCAGGTTCCGCCTGGGAAGATCCTGGTAAACGACAGGATAGCAGACAATATGTTCCAACAGATAATAACCAGACCGGACGAATACGACATAATCCTAGCCCCGAACGTCAATGGAGATTACATATCCGATGCTGCAGGTGCATTGGTAGGGAACATAGGATTGTTGGGTGGTGCAAACGTCGGTGACTCAGGTGGGATGTTCGAGGCCATACACGGCACCGCCCCCAAGTACGCAGGGAAGAACGTGGCGAACCCCACAGGTATAATAAAGAGTGGGGAGCTAATGCTCAGGTTTATGGGGTGGACTGAAGCTGCAGACCTTGTGGAGAGGTCAATACTCACTGCCATTTCCTCCAGAAAAGTCACCCAGGATATAGCGAGGTTCATGGGAGTGAAGCCATTAACTACCAGCGAGTATACCAACGAGCTTATAAACATAATACACACCCTCTGAGACGCGTCCTTTTTCCGTTTTACAATTACCGCCATAGTTTCTAATATATCATGAAGTTTATATTATTAATTTAATGAGAAATAAATATACGATCACACCAGATGAAGTGGAAGTACCCTGATTGGGTGTGACAGTAACCCAAAGTGTGCGGGTTTCCCCAACGAAGTACACGTTGAGTGGGGTCATCCCGCTAAGGGAGGTGTGAACGGGCCAGCCGCGACTCAGGTGAAGCCTAAGGGCTGAGGATTGACACGAAATACTATGAAATCCTATGAAGCCTAAAACCCCTTTAATCAAGTTCTGAGGAGTCTGGACGTCGTCCCAAAACGATCGTTATTATAGAGCCTGTGTTTACCCGTGGCGTAACTTATCCTTACTTTTAATTGCTTCTAATTCCGCCACGGGCGCCCCTCTTAAGGGATCATACACAGTCACCCTTAACTCATTGGGGCTAGTCGAGGGAAACACCGCTACCCTCCCATCCACACCTTTATCACTCCCCAAACCTCGTGAGCAGTGCCCGTCATCAGTTAGGGGGATCATCAATAAAAACTGCTTCGGTAATACTATATAAACACAACTTGTCAAAACGATATTTAGAAGTGATTAAAAATAACGAGTAGTTACGTAGAAGCGTTACAGTCTCCCTCGACCTCGAGATCCCTCTTCAACTTTTTTATGAACCTCTGCTATTAGCGAATATTTTTTAATTCTAGGACGACAGATAAAGTATGTCTCTAATATCTGACGTCGTCGGTTTGGTATTCCTTTTAGTGATAATACTGATTTTCGTGGCACTCTCCTTCAGGATAGTCAGAGAATGGGAGAGAGCAGTAGTGCTCAGATTAGGTAGGATACTGGCGCTGAAGGGCCCTGGTATAATCTTCCTCATACCTTTTGTAGATAAACCACTAGTGGTAGACCTGAGAGTTAGGACCGTAGACATACCCCCTCAGACTACCATAACGAGGGACAATGTCACCGTTTCCATAGACGCCGTAGTTTACTACAAAGTGGTTGATCCTCTGAAGGCCGTGTCAATGGTCTCCAATTACAATCAAGCCGTTCTGAACATATCCCAGACCTCCCTAAGGGACATAATAGGTCAAATGGAGCTGGACGAGGTCCTCAGCAAGAGGGAGGAAATAAACAAAAGACTACAGGAGATCCTGGACTCCTACACGGAGGCCTGGGGAGTCAAGGTCACTGCAGTGACAGTGAGGGACATAAGGTTGTCACCAGACCTCCTGACAGCCATAGCGAAACAAGCTGAGGCGGAGAGACTGAGGAGGGCAAAGGTCATACTGAGCGAGGGCGAGAGACAAGCCTCTACGATTCTCGCCGATGCCTCTAAGTCTTATCAGGCCAATCCAGTTGCCCTCCAACTTAGATTTCTGGAGACCCTCTCTGATATCTCACAAAAGGGAGGTCTGATAGTGGTTGTACCTGCGGAGAGGGAGATATATCCCACCCTGTCCACGGCCTTAGCCTTGATGAACAGTGCTAAGAAGGTTGAAGGAGGAGGTCAACCCAAGACCTAGGAACCCCATTCAATATCGTTTGTCCCTACGCTTTGATTTCAATCATTTTGTCTTCATTCATGATGGAGTGTAGGGGCTTAGCCCTCAAGCCACCTACCCGATTTCAAGGTAGGCGGGTCACGGGACTCCTTAGAGCCCAACGGCAAGGGATTCACATCCCGGATCACTCCCACCCTTTTGGGCAGAGCCCACATTAAGTGAGAGGCCATCCTTTGTCAACAAAAAAATTATAAACAATACAAAAAGATTTCTATTAATGTGAAAAAGGATTCAGTCCATAAAAATGGAAACGCCAAAACTGCTGATCAAGGATAAGAGCTCAATTAACCCCCCGGTTAATCGGCCTTTCACTTTGACTCCTCTACTCCCAGAGCGTCCAGTATCCTCTCGAGAACCTTCTCAAGACGCTTCTCCTCCTCCCTTAACACAGATATCTCTCTCCTCATTGAGTTAGTTTTCTCTAACATTGCCAAATGCTCCTTAGCATCTTTGCCCAGGTACTTACTCTTCAGCTTACCTTCCTCCCAATACCTGAGGTAGTAGTACGTCCTCCCGTTAACCAGTTTACTCTCTACGTGACCTGATGGGAGGCCCTTAAGCTCCTTTTCCAACGTCTCTCTCCTCTTCCTTACCTCTTCCAATCTCTCCTCAACCTTCCTTACCATCATCCAAACTGGCGTCCTCGTAGCCATATCCCATCTCCTCGTTCAGATTCTCGTCCAACACCTTGATCACCTTATCCCTGTCCTGCACCTCCACATACTTCTTTATCCCGCCCGCCCTCCCCCTATTCATTATCTTGATCTTTATGATCCCGAACATGTCCAGTTCAGAAACTATGTCGGAGAACCTCCTGTAGGACAGGGGCTTCTGCCTGAGCTTGTCGCAGAGCTTGGTGTAGATCTTGTGGGCTGTCACCACGTCGTCGGACACGACTATGGCCCTGAGGGCCAACTTATAATGGAAGGGAAGCGACTTGATGGCTTCCAATAGCCTTTCCTGCTCATATTCCACTATGGCCTTATCCACATGTTCCTTCCTGATGAACCCTATCCCTGAAGCGAGCTGTGCAGCCCTGAAGAGGAGATTGACCGCCTTCCTGGCATCCCCGTGCTCCCTCGCCGATATTGCCGCGATGTAGGAGAGTATCTCATCGTCGTAGGTTCCCCCTATTAGCCCGTACTCAGCGTACTTGGCCAATATCTCCTTGAGCTGGATCGCGTCGTAGGGTTTGAAGATAACCGAAGGACCCAGAGACGAAAGGACCCTCGGCTCCATGTAGTCCCTGACGTTAATGTCGTTGCTGATCATGATCACGGATATGTCTGCGTCGGCCCTGAGGAGTTGATATAGCACTATGTCACCCCCTCTCCTCTTTACGAGGGTGTCTACCTCATCCAGGTAGATTATGGCCTTCTTTCCCCTCATGACTCCCTTGATCTTCTCCACGTATTCCCCCAAGTTCACGCCGTGTCTAGGGACGATACTGTTGGTGAGCTTCTCAGCTATGACCGAGAGGACCGCCTGCGGAGTTCCCCCAACCTCCCTGGAGTTCAGGTAAACTTGCCTAACCTTGCTGTACTCCTCGTCCTCCTTCTTGACCTCCTCTATTTCGTTGTAGATGTACTTTACCACGAAAGTCTTCCCCGTACCGGTTAGCCCCAGGAAGAGGTTGGAGAACTTGACCTCGTTTTTTACGAAATACCTCACCGCTATTGCAGTCTCCCTTATGACGTCCTCACGAAAGGGGATCTCGGTGAACACGGAAAGGGGATCTATGAACACTTTGGGGTTCTTTATAACCTCACCCTTCCCTCCCTTCAGAGCCTCTCTGATCACGCCGTTTCATACGTTTACCTAGTTAAATGTAGTTTCCTCTATTTCTCAGTAATATCCCCTTTAAGTCTCAATGCGTTATTACCAAATCAATCTATTACAGTATAACTGCAGTGTTTCCACTGCCATTTATACTCCAATATCCAGAGAGAGACCGTGAATTTCCGTCGTTTCCTCTGATGACGTGAAGTGAGGTTCTGGACGGACGTGACATTGATATACAAACTAGTAAAGTGAGAGCATATGATTAGGGGAGTGAGAAACGCTGCTTGAATACAGGGACAGGATCACAGGACGTTAATACCATCGAAACCGGTCATACTTATTCTTTATTTATGAACATTTGTTCATTTAAAATTTCAGGTCACTCATATTAGGGTTCGTAATACGCTAGAAACACTGCATATATACTGTATCTAGGAAACCCTAATAAGTTACTACGTCTAATGCTCTACATGGTAAAACTTTCTGAGGAGAATATAAGGGAGTGGTTGAAGTTACTCCAGGGCTGGAAATACGAGAACAGCTCTTTGGTAAAGGAGTTCAAGTTCAGGGATTTCTCGGCGTCGGTCAAGTTCGTAGACCTCGTCAGGCCCGTGGCGGACTCCATGGATCATCACCCCGACATCTGCATCTCCTATAACAAAGTTGTGGTTACTCTCACCACCCATGACGAGGGAGGAGTCACTGAACTAGACGTGAAGCTAGCTGAGAAGATTGAGGAGCTCCAACGTTACGTCTAAAAATTAACCGGGGAGTTAAACAAAGTCACGTACAAACTGAAGGGGTAAAGTACTTTGGTTCATCTGAACTTGACGTAGTAGGGTATAAGCGATCAGTCACGTAGAGAAACGATATCCCGAGGACTAGGTAGCTAACTCAGTCAATTAACCGGGGAGTTAAACATTCGCTTTTCAGATCTCCCGGTGGAGCTACTTGAGCTCATAGGCAAGGAACCTAATGGGGCTGGGCCTCATTGAAATTTCATGAATTCCCGTTTAACCCTCGGCCCTGGGCCACCTGGATCCGGGAAGACCCATTCCTCCTCTGCCCCTTTATCGGGACAACCCCCGTCCATTAGGTGAACCTGATGAGGAAACCCGAACATCTTGAGGTTATCGCCACACCGTTTAGGAAAACCCATCCACATCCGGTCTGGTAGACTTTGTTTAATTTCAAGGACATAAACTTCACAGTTTATCGAAACTGTTAGCAACGCCTTGCTCGTGAAAGGAGGCAGAACTCCACAGGCTCTACGGGCAGTTTCAGAAATGAAGACCAGGATGTAAGTCTCCTTGAGCGTCCTTCATAAGATTTACAAAGAGTCTGAGGGCTGGGAGGCCCCAGGTTGCGAAGGGATAGGCTAAGACCTACGGGTAATTTTACTCTTGCCTCATCCCTGATCCTGAGAAGACACCCTTGATCTGGGGAAGATATGCGTATGTCCAATGCCTGAGTGTCGACAGGACAGTGACCCCGACTTAACTCTTGACAGCCCTAGCCTTTCAACGCTGTGCTCAGAACTTAAAGGACTCCTCACGGTTCCGGCTGGGGAGTAATCATCACAGGCCAGTGCTTAGGCACTCCCCCTTCCATCTCCTATTGAGGCCCCTTATTATTATTTCCTTATATTGAGGGGACGGGGGGCCCGAGTTTTCCTTAAAGTCGGAGAGGTAGGCTACAGCGAAGTACGTTTTTCCCTCCTGGTCCTGGACTTTGACCACTCTCCTTAGGTACTTTATTATGTGCTCCTCTGCCTTGTCCAAGGAGTTGAGGGAGTCCTCGGTCAGCATGTAAATATAACCGCAGACCTTTCCCTCAGGATCCTCCTTCAGGTTGGCACAAAGCCCGTACTTGCAGGGTATGTTAAAAATCAGCCTATATCCAGGGAGGATCGCATTGACTTCCCTCAGGACCTCTCTTACTCCCCTCTCCTCTAACACCTCATAATTAGTGTTCTCAGCATAGGCAAAATAGTTCGTTATCACCGGCATCCTTATCCATCGAGAATAATCTCCTCCGACTATGGGCTCCTTATCGCCAACATCTTGGTTATACCTGTAGAGAAAGACGTTGTCCAAGTAAAAACTCCGCTTCTCGTCGAAGTAAACCCTAGTTTGTTCCCTGACATAAAGATCGTCAGGCTCACCCTTGAAGTCCTCTATTTGATCCAGGATGGAGATCGTCCTCTCGTCGACCTCGTATACTTCTCCCCACACTCGGCCCTCTCCCTTAACTACACCTGGATATCCTCCCAGGTTGAACATGTCGTACCCCTCTGCAAAGGCGAGCCCGACGAATCTGGCCCTCCTAAGGTAGTGGTGCAGCTCAAAGCCGTACCTTAAGCTCCCATAAACGAAGATGTACATGTTTTCAACCCTCGACAAATTGGAGCCAGAGCTCGAGTTCTTGAGGAGTAACGTCCTTAACAACCCGTCCGTTCTCCTTCACCTGAGCCCCCAGTACTTCGTATTCAGACTGTCCTCTCTTAAGCCTGATCTCCAGAGTTCTCAGTGTCTCAGAAGGAAGACCAGATGCCTCCTCAGCGGTAGGCGGATAGTAAATTAGGACCACACTGTCCTCATTCTCTACTAGACTGTATCTGCCTGATCCAGTCAGTCTCTCCACTGCCTCATACGAGAGCTTCATTAGCTTTCTTTTTAACAAAGAGCTTTAAATCTCTCATCTCCTCGACTACCACTTCTTCTCCGCTCTTTATATCCTCCAGACCCACTGCAACCCAATACTCCCCTTCAACTACTACGTAGCCAGTCTTGCCTTTGGGTATGTCATCCACTGCTCTCCCAACTTTTCCGCGATAGGTGAACAGATTCCTCTTCCTGGTCTTTGCGATTACGTATATCATCCTGTACGTTAGGAATCCTATTAGGGCCGCTGAGGGAACGTCAACTATGGGATCGTATATATAGCCGGTGGCAATTAAGACTATAAGTACCACGATTATGATTATTACTGGAATGACGTAAGCATGTGCCACGAAAAAGTTTATTGTGCGGGACAATAAAAACATGTTCATGAGACTGGCGGGCATAGCCTTTTTACTCTTAATAGTCTTACCCTTGACCTCCACGGCACAGACTCTACCTCTCTCTCAGCCTGCCCTCTCTTTCCCCACAGGAGTGACCTTCTTCCCCCTCACCGGCACAATTTCAACCACCTTCGTCGAGGGACAGACCAACCTAACTTACCTCCACATTGGTGAGTCCTACATCTCCGGCCAACCCTTCACTTACGGGAACGCATCGCTTCAGCTCAACGCCATGCTGAACGGATCTTTCTGGGCCCAGGACGTCATGTTGTTTCACCAAACCTCCAACGATACCTTCACTGTCACTTTGGTTATCAACTTCTGGAACTTGACTGGGCCTTTCACGGCACTACACTCCAATACCACTACGTTTAGGAACTTGGGCGTGTACTGTTATCAAGGCCCCACCTTCAACGTTACCTTACCGGTCTCGCTGGCGCTCTTCATGAACTCTTCTGGCGGATTAAGCTTCGGTTACTCCCTGAACGGGGATAGGAAAGTATTCCTAACCCTGCCCTTTTCAGGTCAGTTCAGGTTAGGGGGCCTTTCAATTGCTGGCCTTCCCAACGATTTGGAGCTGGTTTGGGGAGGACCTGGGGGAGGTAGTGTCGTGGACATGAGTGCAGTGGGTTTCGCTGAGCTCTACTTCCTCAATGCCACCAAGTTGAACATTGTCCCATCGGCCCTCTCAGTGGGTCTGGACACTGCAGAGTCGGCCTACGGCGTGGTCGTCACTCCAGACCTACAAGACATTAAGCTTCCCTTTGCATTGATTAACCGGGGAGTTAACTCACCTTCTGTGCTCTGGCCCGTCCCTCCAACGATATCCACTGTGCAGAGGAACACGACCGTAAAGGTTACCCTGCAATACGGCAATTATACCTTCTCGAATCAAGAGGTGGAGATCCTGGTTCCGCACGGACTGGGACTCAAGGAGGAGTACGTAGGTTTAACTAATTCCAGCGGCGAGGTAACGTTCTTTAACGTCACCCAACCCTTATATGTGGTCTATTTCCCCGGCAACTATTCGCTCTCCGAGTCTTATGCTGTCTCATCTCCACAATTGAACAAGCTCATCTCCTCTGTGTCCTCGGAGTTCAGGTCGTTAGTCGACTTTCTGAAAAGCTACAACTTCAGTAAGGCATTAAGTTCCGACTTCCAACACGTCAAGTATAAGCAACCTAAAACCGAGACGAACTACCTCCTCCTGGAGGTCATAGCAGGGTTCTCCATTGGACTGATAGCCTCAGCAGTGTTCATAAGGAGAAGTTCATGAGAGCGTCACGTGAACGTGTCGAAGACGTGATGCTATGGGGTTTGGGCTACATAGGATTTCATTCTTACCATTTGCTGGAGTTTAATTCTTAACTAAACTCGCGTAATCTGTCCCAAACTCTTCCAAATCCCTCTTCAACTCTTCATCTATCCTGTTCAGAGATTATCGTGAAGTCCGTGTTGTTTACTTTCGTGTGCTCTGTGGGACCGTTCAATTTTCTTAGACGTTTAGTCCAGTGAATCTTCTTAAATTCAAAATCCAGTGTCTAATTAAAAGTAAGTTTCACGTCTTTTCCGTTAAAATTGAAGTATCCCACAAATCAACTTCAACGTAAACAATTAAGGTTTATGCCACGTTTAAAAAGCCTCAGGGGCCTGATAAAGGCGGGCCTCATCCGGGCTGAGGATAACTCAAGGGTAGACCGTGGTTAATAAACCACAGCAGTTATGGAACGGGAGGAGCAGGAAGGTTAACTGGCACTGATCCTCATGGTCCTGGTAGGTGGGAGGGCCAGCGTGAGGAACGCGGCCGAGACGTTCGGGTTGGACTACTCAAACCTGCTGGGGGCGTTGGGAGAACTCGACGACGCGCGGAGGGACTGGAGGTCCTGTCAGGCTCGTGAAGGGTCAGGTAGCCGTCATCATAGACGACACCGTGGACCACAAGGAGTACTCCAGGGGAAGGACGTGAGCCCCTGAGAACCACTGGATCTACTGCCACACCCACGGGAGGTTCGAGAGGGCCAGGCTCCTCACGGTCGCCATAGTGGACCTCTCCACGGGCAGGACGTTCATGGTGAGAGCTTTCCCCTACGCCGTGAGGAAGATGTTGGATTTGTGAGGGTCGCCGAGTTTAAGACCAAGATCGAGGTGGCCGGATGTTGGACGTGCTCAAGGGGCGCTTCCGGTAGCCAGGGTCGTCTTCGACTCCAGTACTGTCCGAGAAGCTCGTGACGGACAACGTGGTGTCGGAGCTCAGGTCCAACCGAGCTCAGGGTCGAGTCGGCCCAGGGGACCCTCGAGGAGGTGGAGGGACACCTCCCAGTGGGATATCCCCCGGAGTCTACTTCGCCGACCTGACCCTGGGAGACCGAGCGATTACGGTGAAGTTGCTAGTCCGGGAACGTAAACGTGACTCCATGACACACGCCAGGTACCTCTACACGACCGACCCCTCGCTCAGCGAGGAGGAGATCGAGGAGGCCTGTCGTGTGGGAGATCGAGGAGCTCCACAGGGACGTCAAGGCCCTGGGACTCCTCATTCTGGAGGAGGCTTCAGGGCCACCTCACGATCTTCACCGTCAACAACGTCGTCAGGGAGCTGGTGGGGGAGCCGAACCTGAGGAGCGTGGAGGCGTTCCTCAGGTTCTCGAACGTCATTTAGGCTGACCACCCAGGCTGATGAAAATCTTTAAGTTACGTTAAAGTCCATAACTGATGTCGTTTAGATGAATGTAGACCTTTCACTCGACTTCCGTTATCATTCCTACCCAACCTTCTTGGTCATACATGATGTACTGCACTCTCATGGTGAGTCTCTTTGTACCCGATTTAGTCTTTACTTTCAACTGGTAGTCAAAGTAGTAGATGTTGCCGTCGGTCTCTACCTCAGCCTTCTTGGGAAACTCGATGTCGTAGTCGTATTTCTCTGAGATCTCCTGAATCTTTGCCGTAAGTCTCGTAATAATATCCTTAACCGAGTCTCCGTAGATCGGTTCAAAGGTTATTGCCCTCAGTTCTTCCTTGAACGCAGATATACTTTCACTTATCTTTATTCTTCTCGCCTTTCCTTTGGTCTTAGCATCCACGGATAACACTTCCACATACTGGATTATAAAGTATGGGAGTCCAATGGAAAGCCGTTGACAACAGTCTCAGACAAACCGTGAAGTTTATACTCTTTATATGTAAGTTTAATTGTAATGCTGAAACCTAAGGAAGTGTGCCAAAACTGGGAATATCCTACCGCACGTTGCAGAGCTACGTTAAGAAAGGTTGCATTAAACCTGTACTAGAGACCGGGAAGTGGAGGTTCGGGGAGGACGTGGAAAAGTTGATGGGGATAGTGAGGAAGAGGAAAGTGGTATTATACGCTGGAGTGTCATCGCGAAAGGACGAGTTGGCAAAGCAAGTTAAGTACCTCGAGGAGAACGTTAAGGACCACGAGCAGGTCATCACGGACGTGGGACCTTCATTGAACGTGAAGAGGAGGGGGTTCCTCAACTGAGGATGATAGTAAACAACGAAGTGTCGAAAGCCGTAGCCTACCCGGACAAACTGGTGAGGTTCGGTTTCGAGATGGTAGAGGAGGTATGCAGAGCGCACAGTTGTGAAATAGTAGTGTTGAACAAGGAGGACAGGACAACAGGACAAGAGTTGATAGACTTAATTTCCATCTTGGTCTCATTCGGGAAACTGTACGGTATGGGGAGTCGTGAGTACGAGAAGGTGAGGAAGTGTGCCGAGGAAATTAAGGCGTAGGAGCTTTACACCAAAGGAAGAGTACGTTTACCTTACACACTCCATAAAGAACGACAAGGAGGAGGAGAGCAGGGTACTGCTGGAGAACTACAAAGTCCTTTTGCAGGATGCATTAGACCGGTTGTGGGATGGAGTGCAAGTTAAAAGAAAGGAGGGTTAAGAGGGGTAAGAAAGTCATCACGAAGGTCAAGATAACCCTCCCCGAGAAGAAGGGAGTGTACAAGGTGTTGAGGGACGAGCTGGAGGAGGTCAACGTTCTTGCCTCACACTACGTTGACAAGGCCATAAACGACGCTCAATGTTGAGGAGTTGGAGGAGGGCTGAAAAAGGACGAGTGTCGTTGAGGAAACCTAGGGCTGAGGGTAGATATCATATGAAAACCTATGGAACTTGAACCCCTCAGGAGATGTAATATTCTTCAACGATTCTTCGGACCTTCCATCCCTCGCTCTCTAGCCATTCGAGTCCCTTCTCTAGATCACCTCTCACGATTCTAACGTTATCTGGAAAGTTCACTACGCTAAGTCTTGCTTCCATGTCAGATATGTCCTCATGTATAGACACTGAGATATTTTCCAGCTTAGTTCCAAAACCAAATAGCGATCTCGCCCTACCTGAATACCTCTGCGGGGATAGAACTTGGGTCATACCATACTCGTCCTTGACGACTAAGAAGGGAATTATAACCTCAAGTTTCTCGTCGGCGAATATTGTTCTCCTCCCAAGAGAGGCCAACTGATCGAGCTCGGCCTCTTTACTTTGCTTTAGCGAGAGGAGTTCCGTCCTTATCCTCTCAACCCCGTCCCTTAAGGCCTGTATCCTTTCGTCCACTTTTTCCAGTTCTCTCTTTTCAGCCTCTTCGAGCCTTCTGATCCTTTCCATGTAACTCCTCACTTCGGCTCTATAACTTTCTAACAGGGAATTTATCTGGGTGTCGATCTCCCTAATTACCCTGTTCTTACTCTCCACGAAGGCCCTAATTTGTTTCTCTGACACCAGACCTGCCTCCGCGTCTAGTTGTGTCTTGCTCAGTATCCCGTAAATCTCAGCTAGCTTAGGGGCGTATTCCATGAGTTTCTTCTTGACTTCCTCATAGGCTTGCGGTTTTTTAGCCTTGAGGAGATCCTCCAACTTCTGCCTTTCTCCGTCTATTTCATACCTATACTTGGCCTCTATCCTCTGCCTCTCCTCCGCCAATTTCCCTATGAACATCTCAGAGATAGTAACCAAACGTCTAACGTACTCGTCGATCCTCGCTATTTCAGCGGATACTGTCTGTTGGATCTTTTTCCATTCCTCCATTTCAAGTGAGGCCCTCTCCTCTGTGAACCGTCTATCCAGGGGGATTAAGTTGAGGGATAGAGAGACGTTTTTAATTAAGGGCGTTAAATCCTTCTCCACTAGTCCCTTGAGCCTAAAGTTCTCTTTTCCCCTGAGTTCTCCCCAACTTATTGAGGTCATGGAGCCCAGGAATTCCTCTGGGGATCCGAGTTGCGATAGTTTGTCCAGAAACAGAGAATAGTTTTGTAGTATACCTCTATTTATTGAGGTTTCGATGGTACCACTCTCGTCAAATATCAAGTACGCCCCGGTCTCCTCTACTCTGAGGAGGAGTAGAGGCCACCCAACTAGACTCATTGAGGTTACCCTAACCTTCTTGGATAAGGCCTTGGCCACAACTACGGCTAATTGTCTCTCAGGGGAAAGGGCTGAGTTGTTGGAATCCACAGCCAACGCTGAGTATACCGTTTTCATGAGTGTTGATAATGTATACCTGGAAGGTAATTAATTAATCTCCAGTAAACAGGGAGCAGATAACGTGAATGGAGGGCCACAGTTTCACTTGAGGTAATTGGAGACCTCCCTCACAGCCTCTATTATCCTCAGGAGTTCCCTACCGAACTGGTCGGTCTCCCCCTTAAGCGCCCTCTCTCCCTCCTCCACTAACTTCGCTATTCCTCCCCTTATTCCGTAATCCAATATGGCCCGGTCTATATATCCGGTCCTTTGGCCCACTATGTAGAAGATTTCTACTCTCTTGGAGTTAATAAACTCCTCCAATTTCTCTGAGAGCATGAGGGCCCTCAGGGAGTCCTTCCTTGAGATCGTCCTAGCCCATGGCCGCTCCTTCCTGAGGTTTTCCATCACGTCGCTCTCATAGGCCATATCGGTGAGGTACGTGAGTGGATCTGCGCTGTCTTCTTCTCTTCTCTTCTTAACTAAGTCGTTTATGAACGAAAAGAAGTCTTGAGTGATCCTGACCTCGCCCATCTCTGGAAATGGATAAAGGGATTTAACTTCAGCTTCCCTCTTGATCAGGCTAAAGGTTTCCCTCACGTGATCCCTGATCTTCTGTTCCTGGAGAGGTTTGTTTTCCAGTACAGATGAGGTTCCGAGGATCGACACTACGTCTAAGGTAATCAGTACCTGGACGGCCTCGTTGTACCCCTTGTCTCCAAGCTTTGGAAAATGTTTAGAAGCTTTGAGATAATAACTAGGCCAGTCGTGTAGTTTATACATAGTGGGCGGCTTAGCGTAGTACAGCCTCATGAAGTAGCCCCCATTTAACCTCCTATATGCATATATCGCCTTCTCCCTATCCACTCCCATCCTTTCAGCCAGTGCTATGTAGTCCACTGGAGTACACCTTGTGATCTGTCCAGAATTAGAGTTTGGTTTAAAAAAAGAGTGGTGTTTTCACGATCTACCTTTTGTCTATATACCCTTTCTCCACCAGGAGTTCCGCCGTGAGTATGCCTCCTCCAGCTGCCCCTCTCACGGTGTTGTGTATGAGAGAGACGAACCTCACTGTCCTCCTGTTGACCTGTTTGAGCCTTCCGACAACTACGCTCATACCCGGAGGGTTACCAGCCCACCTGTCGAAGAACACCTGTGGTCTGGCGTCTTGATCTGTAATCAGTATGGGCCTCTCAGGCGCAGAAGGTAACTTAAGTTCTTGGGGTTCACCAATGAACCCCTCCATGGCCTCCTTCACCTTGTGGACATCCGTGTCCTCCTTAAAGGTCACGTACGCCACTTCGTAGTGACCGTGTATTGTGGCTATTCTGTGGGTAGTAGCGTCGAGAGTCACCTCCTCCAGGGGGGGATCCTGAATCCGCCTCCTCACTTCGCTCAGGATCCTGGTGACTTCCTTCACAGTCTTGGCGTCGTATCCGTCCCCTAACGGTAGGGCGTTGTCGACTATATCTAGGGAGGCTATACCTGGGTAGCCTGCACCAGAGAGCGACTGCATGGTAGTCAACATCACGCCGTTCATCTTGAAGTTCATGAATATCGGAGCAAGGGGAATTGAGGCGCCCTGGGCAGTACACAAGGGGGTGGTCACAATGAAACCTTTCCAGTCCCTCCTCCTCCTCTGTTCGTCTATGAGGGAGGCGGTGTGCGGGTTCACTTCTGGTATCATCATGGGTACGTCCATATCGAACCTGTGGTCTGGGGAGTTGCTTATGACGTAGAATCCCAGCTTAGCGAACTGCTCCTCCACAGGTCCCGCAGCACCCTGGGGAAGGGGAGAGAACACTATATCCACATCGTCCATGAGCTTTGGATCCGTGGGCTTCACCTCTTGGTCAGCTATACCTTTAGGTACTGATCCTATGGTCTGCCACCTCACTATTTCTCCGTAAGGCTTTCCCACGGATCCCTTTCCCGCTAGGTAGGCTGGCCTTATGTAAGGGTGGTCGGCCAGCATTCGGACGTACTCTATTCCTACCAGGCCAGTGGCCCCCAGTATGGCCGCCTTTAGGGTTCTCCTCATAAGTATCCAGAGTCTTTAGCACTTGTAGAATATAAACTTACTTTTACCGTTTAAGTTCTACAGTTTAGACTCCTAAAGAAATAAAAGATGATTCTATAAACCCACTTATTGTAAGTATTATCGCAACTACACCTACAACTATCAGGTAGGTGTTGAGTTCCCTCCTCCATGAACCGTCCAGAATAGCCTTAGTCATGAAGAAACTCTCGGTCATCATGGCCGTATAGGATATGAACTCCAACCAAAAGAAGGGTAGAAAGGCCTCAATTCCAGGCAAGACTACACCTGGCACTCCCCTGTAGGAACCTATGGCCGAGAAGGCGTAACCGGTATCTGCCAATATGAAGAGCCCCACAGGGATCCCGATGAAGGGGAATGACATGAATAGGGACAGGAAGAAGTTGTGCCCAGCGATGGAGGTGCCCATGCCCACTATTCCTTGGTTACTTGAGACTGTGGAGTTCAAAGAGTTCAGTATCTGCTGCCCCATTTGGGGATTGGTCGGTATAGCTGACACAGCAAAGAGGACTGTTACATTGACCACCAGCAGAATGAAATATAACTTGACTCTCTCCTGAGATACCATAACTTCTCTATGGTCAACTGGGGAAAAAAGGATTATCGAATCAAAGTAGCACGGCTCCCTTAGCGGAGGAGGTCACAAGTTTGGAGTACTGCGCCAGGAGGCCTGTCTTGTACCTAGGTTCTGGAGGACTCCAGTCCTTGGCTCTCCTCTTAAGTTCACTTTCGCTCACCTCAACGTCCAATCTACCGGTTCCGCCGTCAATGATTACGACGTCTCCGTCCTGTAGCAATGCTATGGGGCCGCCTGTTGCTGCCTCTGGTGCTACATGTCCTACCATTAACCCTCTCGTAGCTCCAGAGAACCTCCCGTCTGTAACTAACGCCACTTCCTCGCCCAAACCCTTACCGACGATGGCACTGGTCACTGCCAGCATCTCCCTCATGCCGGGTCCTCCTCTAGGCCCCTCATACCTTATTACCACCACATCCTTGCTCTTCACCTTGTCCTCGAGGACGGCCCTAAAGGCCTCCTCCTCTGAATTGAAGACCACGGCCGGTCCCCTATGATACTTTATCTTACTGGCAGAGACTTTGACCACTGCTCCCTCAGGTGCGAGGTTTCCCTTAAGGACTCTTATCCCACCAGTTGGCATGAACGGAGAAGTGACGTCTCTGACCACATGGTCGTGCCTCACGCTGGGGAGCTTATATTCAGACAGGGCTTGGGCTAGGGTCTTCCCGGTTACCGTCAGTGCCTCTCCGTGAAGCAAGTTGGCGTCAAGGAGTTTCTTCAGGATTAGGGGGGCACCGCCAACCTGGTGTAGGTCAGCCATCACGAATTCCCCTCCAGGCTTCATGTTGACTATCTCAGGTACTTTCCTCCCGATCCTATCAAAGTCGTCAAGTGATAGGTTCACTCCAGCCTCGTGGGCTATGGCCAGTAGGTGAAGCACTCCGTTGGTGGATCCTCCGCTCGCCATGAGGACCGCGATGGCGTTCTCGAAGGCCTCAAACGTGAGTATGTCCCTAGGTTTGAGCCCCGTCTCCATGGCCCTCATTAATGCCAACCCAGTCTCCTTGGCGTATCTAACCCTCTCACTGTCCACTGCAGGCGGGGAGGCGCTCCCAAGTAGGGACAGCCCCAAGGCTTCAGAGAGAATTGCCATGGTGTTGGCTGTGTACAGTCCTCCACACGCTCCCGGCCCGGGAATTGCCTTATCCTCCATGAGTCTTAGATCTTCCGCAGTCAACTTACCTGCCGTGTAGGCCCCCACGGCCTCATACACGTCCCCTATGGCTATGGGCTTTCCCTTGAAGTTCCCGGGGAGTGTGGTACCTCCGTACATGTAAACTGAGGGGATGTTTAGTCTGGCCATAGCCATCATGAGCCCTGGCTGAGTCTTGTCGCATCCTCCTAACGCTACGAAACCGTCGTATCCGTGGGCGTTCACGGAAAGTTCAACGGTGTTAGCTATCACCTCCCTGCTCACAAGGGAGTACTTCATCCCTTCGCTTCCCATGGCTATACCGTCTATCACGACTGGGGCTACGAAGGTCCTCGGAGTACCTCCCAGCTCCCTCACACCTTCCTTTACGACCTGGGATAGACCTAGGAGATGTATATTACAAGGTCCTGCCTCGCTCCACGCCACGGCTATTCCCACTAGTGGCTTGGACAAATCCTCATCGTTGAGGCCCATGGCCTTAAGGAAGGCCCTATTGGGTGCCTTCTCGTAACCTCCGTAAACCTTCTGGGATCTAGATCTTTCCACCATCGAGGTTCTTAGTGACCTTTAGTATTTAAACCTCAAGCACCATCCCGTAACGTCGACGCTGTAGGGTGACCTGTTAATTGGAGATTACGGAGAGAGGGTCAAGGGTGACACCTGAGGATCATCAACTCGAAATTATTTAGTCTCACCCTTTTTAACTCCTCTAAGGAATACCCTAGCGTGTAAAGGATGATTAGATTGGTCTTTGCTGAAGGATGATGAATGCACGTCAGGATGATTCATGCTTTAATTATTAATGATTGTTTTCGTTCTATTTCTATATTTTTCGAGGTAATTTTAATTATCAGGGTTACAGTTAATTAACTCCTCGTCGTAGAGATCCTGATGCCTGTAGGTGGGTCACATGAGCTATAGGGAATTTCCGAGGATGATGATAATCAGGGGACTATTGCAAGTTATAATCATTTACATCCTTTGCAAACATGGTGACATGTACGGATACCAACTGAAAAGGAAGGTGGACGAACTACACAGGAGGAACGTCCCTCAGGGCCTCATATACACGACCCTGAAGAGGATGGTGAAGAACGGACTACTTAACTCCTACCTTAGGGAGGGCAGGACATACTATACCCCTACCGACGGTGGAAGGCAATTCCTGAGGAATCATCTCAACGTGTTGTCCAACGTTCTAGCAATAATCCACGAGATTTTGGACTACTGCGAGAGGACGAGTTTAAGTTGAGGACTGATGGGGCCTCATTGAAATTTGAACTCCTGTCCAACCCTCAGTCCTTGGGCTTCACCTGAGTCTGGGAAAACCCATGCAACCGTTTGTCCCTACGCTCTCATTTCACTCATTTTATGTTCAATCATGATCGAGTATAGGGACTTAGCCCTCAACCACCTACTTACTGTAGGTGGGTCATGGGACTCCTTCGAGCCCAACGGCACGGGGCTCACATCTCTGCAATCACTCCCACCCTTTTGGGCATAGCCCACATCGGTGTGAGAGATCATTATTTATCAACAAAAATTTGTTATAAACAGATATAAAAAGATTTCTATTAACGTGAGAAAGGATTCAGCCCTTTATCGGGACAACTCCGCCCAACGGAGTTTCACTATCCGTTGGGGGAACCCTCCATCTTGAGGTCATAGCCACACAGTTCGGGAAACCCGTTCGCATCCTGTGCGACCACACTTTAACAGCTTATCGGAAACTGTTGACAACGGCTTTAATTTTTGACAAAAAGATTATAACACATGGACCTACAACAAAAACTCTCCCATTTATTTAATCTGAACTACGATATCGTAGCTGAATATCTAGTTAAGCGTCTGAGGGAGTATATTGCAGAGAGCGGGAAGAAGGGTGGAATAGTGGGAGTGAGCGGAGGAATAGATTCTGCAGTAGTTGCAACGCTCCTGAGTAGGGCCACCCACAATTACTTCTTCCTCCTCTTACCCTCATCGTCGACCCCTGCTAGAGACGTTCAGGACGCCTTGGAGCTGACTGAGATGTTGGGGGGGAGAGATAAGAGGGAGGTTGTAGAGATAGACGGCATAGTGAGGGAAGTAGGGTCGAGGGTTAAGAGTGAGGATCCATTGGTTTTGGGGAACGCGAAGGCGAGGATAAGGATGACCTTACTGTACGCCTTCGCCCAGAAGCTGGATTATCTGGTGATAGGTACTGGGGACAAGTCTGAGATTCTTCTAGGTTACTTCACCAAGTACGGTGACGGTGGAGTGGACGTTCTTCCAATAGGAGATCTCTACAAGACCCAGGTTAGGCTACTTGGAAGACATCTGGGCGTCCCTGAAAAGATAGTCACTAAGCCCAGTTCCCCTGCATTATGGGAGGGACAAACAGCTGAGGGTGAGCTCGGGCTGAGCTACGAGGTGGCAGACGCAATCCTCTACTCCAGGTTTGAGGAGATGAAGGGGCCTGAGGAGGTAGCTAAGGAATTAGGAGTAGACATCTCCCTGGTCAGGAGGGTAGACGAGCTCGTGATGAGATCTCAGCATAAGAGGTTGCCACCAGAGATATTCAGGCTCTCAGGGAGAGCCATCAACTCCGACTGGAGGTATCCTAGGGCATGGGCGTGAAGGTGGAGATAGTACAAATTAAGTCAAGGCTGGGAAAAATCCGAGATAATTACGAACTTCATGCATCGGAGCTCAGGAGCTCCACGGCAGACTGCGTAGTCTTTCCAGAGCTCTCCCTGACTGGTTACGTCCTCCGGGACCTGGTGTATGAACTAGTTGCTGAGGCTCAACGTTACTCGGAGAAACTCTCAGAGGAGGGGAGATGCGCCATCTTTGGCACTCTCGCTGAGGTGAGACCGGGAATAATCTGGAACGCGGCAGGGGTAGTCGTGGACGGCAAACTAACCTATGTTCCCAAGTTTTTCCTTCCCACCTACGGGCTGTTTGAGGAGAGGAGGTACTTTCAGCCTGGGGATCCTAAGAGGGATTTGGTCACCTTCAGGATCAGGGACGTTAACTTCGGGGTGGTAATCTGTGAGGATGCTTGGCACCCAGAACCCATAGAGGCTCTCGCGAGGATGGGGGCCGATTTAGTATTTGTACCTTCAGCCTCTCCAGTTAGGAGGCTATCTCAGCCTTTGGACATTCAAGTTAGTTGGCAATCCCTCCTTAGAGCACACTCCCTCATGAATGGGGTGTGGACGGTATTCTCCAACATGGTGGGAGCCCAGGAGGAAGAATTCTTTTGGGGCGGATCATTCTTCATGTCCCCGCGTGGTAAAGTCACAGCAGAGGCCCCAATCATGGAGGAGTCCAGACTGTTGGGGGACATAACCCTTGATGAGGTGAGGCTTTCGAGGCGGTTCAGTAGCTTTAGGGACCACATTAGGGAATTTCATGAGGTCTTGAGGAATCTCTAATGTTTAAATTCTACCGTATTGAACATTTGTTGTGATTACACAGAAAATTCAGTATTGGCCGATACTCTTCATTCTCATTATTTTACTACTCATTCTCTCCATCTTTATTCCAGTAGCTATTCTTGGAGCCATCGCCCTCTCCATAGTCGGTCTCTCTGCAAACAAGAGTTTCATACCATTAGCTTTGTTTATCTCCCTCCTCCTAATCTTACATGGTAATTTTTATTTCATAGTATTGGCTGTAATTGTAGCGTATCTTTTATTTAATCTAGTTAAATGGATATATAGGGCCATGCCATTTTAGTTGAGGGATCATATTTTTACAAATTAATGTAGTTTCACGGGCGTTCCATTGAATAAATCTGACTTTCAACTAGTTTTAATTTCCATTCAATAGCGTAGGGTTAAGATATACAGGGAGCAGTTTAGCATATGATGGCTAAAATAGATGACGTGGTGAACGGGAGGGGTTGGGAGACCCGAAAAAAGATTCTGGAAATACTAGGCAACGGACCTACCACGGCTTACGAGATATCGAAGCGGTTGGGTTTGAACTACTCCACGGTCAGGTATCACCTGGACCTCCTAGAAAGGTCTGGACTAGTGATAAACATGAGACAGGGTTCAAGGCAACTCTACTCCATATCTAGGAACCTGGTTTCAATGAAAATAATATAAACCGGTTAAAGTCTCCAATATTGTGGACTTTTCTTTAGCTTTCATCTCACTTTACCTGGTCTCCCTCCTGATAGGAAAGGTCACAGGGCTACGTCCTGGGAGGGTCGTGGATGCAACAGTAGTTGGACTGATTTTCTCCATATCGCTGTGGGGAGGAACTACAATAATTTCGGCCACGACCCTGATTAACGTGGTAGGAATATCGCTCTTGCTAGCCCTTGTAGTTGTACTCGTTACTTACGTGGTGGGACTGGCCATCCCTGGAAAAGTTCACCCCAGGGGTCACGGAAGGATTCTAGACGCCCAGCTGAAGTACGGCCTGCCTCTCCTCTTGGGCCTGCTCGTGGGCTATCTGATGAGACCTCAAATTCCTTTCGATAGCCTTGTCAACTACGAACTTTACTTCCTGGCAGTAGTTGTCGGGATAAACATGGGGTCCGACCTCAAGCTGAGAATGCTCGTAACTCTATCTAAGGGTGCTCTCTTCTCTATCCTGGTCGTGATTGGTGGAGGAGTGATATCTGCTCTCATCTCCTCTGCACTGGGTCTACTCCCGTCACTGAGACTATCCTTAGTAGTCATGCTAGGATCTGGTTGGTATAGCTACACGGGTCCTTTGGTAAGTAGTTACTACGGCCCAATTTACGGTCTTGTGGGGTTCCTGGCCAACTTCTTTAGGGAACAACTCACCTTTCTAATGATACCACCTCTCTTCAAGGCTAAGCCTAATCCTTACTCAGCCATAGCAGTAGGTGGGGCAACCTCAATGGACACGACGCTGGGTCTTTATTCCACTTTTCTAGGTGCGGAATACTCAGTGAGTGCCATGATGAGCGGAGTCGTTCTAACCCTCCTCGTACCAGTGTTGCTCCCGTTGATATTGGTGGGTCCAGGCCTCTGATCGGAACGACTGTTCGCATTCCCCTACTTTTTTATTATGTGTAGGCCAAAAATCACATGTGATAAACTTTGGGGGAGGAGACCCTCAAGATATTTGAGAGCGACTTTTACATTTCCGAGATGGTTAAGGT
Source organism: Metallosphaera yellowstonensis MK1 (assembly GCF_000243315.1). Classification (GTDB taxonomy): domain Archaea; phylum Thermoproteota; class Thermoprotei_A; order Sulfolobales; family Sulfolobaceae; genus Metallosphaera; species Metallosphaera yellowstonensis. The sequence continues at coordinate 894,774 of NZ_JH597761.1, forward strand.
CTGGGAGGAGGGGAGGAAGTGGGCGGAATGGGTATATCAACTGGCGAAGAGGTTGGGCGTGGGCAACAGAGTTTTGGACGTGCCCTGTGGTATTGGGAGGGTGGCCAACTTCCTGGTGAACATGGGTTTCAGCGTCGTGGGGATAGACATTTCCGAGAGGATGATCCAGTTGGCCAGGAAAAACGTGGGCGGTGCTACGTTTATAAAGGGGGACATGAGAAGACTTCCCGAGGTTCTGAAAGGAGATAGGTTCGATGTAGTCATAAACATCTTCAATAGCCTGGGTTACTACGGGGAGGAAGACGACCTGGAGATAATGAAGTCCATAAGGCAAGTCACTGGAGGAGTTGCCGTGATCAACTTGGACAACAGGGACTACGTTATCTTCAACTGGCCGGAGGTATACTATTCCTACGTCCCACCGTACATGGTCATAGACACCTCCAAGTTCGAACCCACGACCTCCAGGCTTCAGGTTCACAGGAAGTACATAGATCAGAGGGGGAGGGAAGTGGGACAACTAAAGTACACCCAGAGGTATTACAGTCTCCATGAGGTCTTCAGCATGGTCAGGAGGGCCGGTTTCAGGGTCGTGGGAGTTTACTCTGGTTATTCGTGGAAGGAGTTTGAGATAGGGGACCCACAGATGACCCTAGTCCTCGTACCCTCCTGAGGCCAACTTCCAAGCATGTCTCAGTATCTCGATCCATTGGTTCCAGGACAACCTCCCAGTTCTGGTGTTCAGTGGGCTGGGGTGATAGCTGGACATAAGGATAAGTTCCCCTGCATGGATCAGGGTACCGTGAGCAAACTTGGAGTCGATTCCTAACACCTCTGCAACGGCGTTGAAGGCCACCGAGCCAAGGGTTAACACTACCCTGAGCTTTGGTAGCGACCTCAGGGTCTCCCTGAGGTATCTGGAACAATTGGCTACCTCCTCCCTCCTAACTCTGTTCTGGGGAGGCGCGCAAAGCACGGTATTGGTGAGGAACACTCCCCTTAAGGCCAATCCATCTCCCCTAAACTTTCCCTCTTTCAGGTTGGAGAGACCGAGTTGGTAAAGTCCGCCTATGACCCATCTCCCGGTCTCGTCTCCCGTGAAGGGCCTTCCTGTTCTGTTCCCGCCGTGGGCTGCGGGTGCCAAACCTACGATGGCTAACTTGGCCTCAGCGTCACCGAAGCCTGGCACCGGTTTTCCCCAGTACTCCTCCTTGAACCTCTTCCCCTCCTTAGCGACCCAAGAGGAGTAAGCCCTGAGTCTGGGGCACAGGTTACAGGACAGCACTTCCTCTCGCAGTTCCCAAAGCTTTCCTGAGCTCATTGAGGATCTCCCATAGCAATCTGTTCCTATTCTCTGTTGTAACTTCGAAGACTCTCCCTTCCACCTTCAGACTCCTGTGGACGGTGAGGAGTGAGGGTCTCTCATCTCTTAGAACCCTGTCTATTACTGCCTTTAGTTCAGGGATAGCCATTTCCATGGGTCCCACCTCATCTATCACGAGCACTTCGGCCCTCGAGAGGCTCTCCTCCAGCTCAGGTAATACTCCGCTCACATCCTGGAGACAGCAGTTATGGGACTTTAACGTAACTTAAAGATTTTCATCAGCCCCGGCGGTCCGCCTAAATGACGTTCAACGAACCTGAGGAACGCCTCCACGCTCCTCAGGTTAAGAGCCCCCACCAGCTCCCTGACGACGTTGGTCATGATGGTGAAGATCGCGAGGTAGCCCTGAAGCCTCTCCCTCCTCCAGAACGAGGAGTCCTCCAGTCCAAGGGCCTTGACGTCCCTGTGGAGCTCCTCGATCTCCCACCTCATCCTCCATGCCTCCTCGATCTCCTCCTCGCTGAGCGAGAGGTCGGTCGTGTAGAGGCACTTCACGTGTGTCCCGGAGTCACGTTTATATTCCCGGACTAGCAATTTTACCGTAACCACTCGGTCTCCCAGGGTCAGGTCGGCGTAGTAGACTCCGGGGGGTAGGTCCCCCACTCGGAGGTGTCCCTCCACCTCCTCGAGGGTCCCCTGGGCCGACTCGACCCTGAGGAGCCTCCGGTTGGACTTGAGCTCAGACACCACGTTCTCCTTCACGAGCTTCTCTGACCAGTACCACGAGTCGAAGACTACCCTGGACACGCGGAAGTACCCCTTGAGCACGTCCAACATCTCCCTGGCCATCTCGATCTTGGTCTTGAACTCGGTGACCATCCTCAAGTCCAACATCTTCCTCACGGCGTAGGGGAAGGCTCCCACCATGAACGTCCTGCCCGTGGAGAGGTCCACTATGGCGACCGTGAGGAGCTGCACGCCCCTCTCGAACCTCCGGTGGGCGTGGCAGTAGATCCAGTAGTTCCCGTGGGGGCTCACGTCCCTCCCCCTGGAGTACTCCTTGTGGTCCACGGTGTCGTCTATGATGACGGCCACCTGACCCTTCACCGGCCCCGACAGGACCTCCAGGTAGTCCCTCCACGCGTCGTCGAGTTCTCCCAACGCCTCCAGCAGGTTTGCGTAGTCCAACCCGAACGTCTCGGCCGCGTTCCTCACGCTGGACCTCCCACCTAGCAGGACCATCAAGACGAGTGCCAACCCGACCTTCCTGCTCCTCCCGTTCCTCCTGACCACGCCCAGAACCTGGTTGACCGCCTTGACCAGCCTCTCCCTAGCCAACTCGATTTGTCCTTTTCCGTTCAGCATCTTTTCAGCAGGAAGACGTCGAAAAATAAAAACTTCTCGCTAATACCGACTTTCCCGTATTACCTCCCTAAGATTCCCATAACTGCTGCTGGAGATAATACTTCCCCACCCTTACCTTAGAGGGAGTATCCATGCTGGCTAAGGTTACACTAGGTCCTCCTATCACTGTGAGGGAGAACCCTACTCTTTGTACTCCTCTCCGGATCTCCTTAGTGTAGAAACCTCCCGTAGCTATCCCGCCTCTCTCGAGGGCCTCCAACACCCTCATTACTAGGGTGGTCTTTCCAACTCCGGGCCTACCTGTTATTATTATCCTTCTGGAGTCCACTCTTCAATTTCTACTGAAAAGGTTTTTGTACTTTAGCCGAGAAACGATAATAGCAAAGGTAGGGAAATTGAGTATTTTACAGGTATACTCGGACCCAAAAGTGCCCAGGATAAAGTGCTCACTGATAGACGGATCAGGATCCGAGAAAGATATACTAACCATCTCCCTGCAGGACAACGGGATACACGTATACAAGAGCCTTGATGGTGGGGATCATTATATATTGCCTCCCATCCCGCAGATCGGAGCCCTCATAAGGGAGGTCATAGAGGAGGTAGCTGAGGAGCTCAACGCTGAGGCGGTTGTGGTGAGGTACGGCGATGAAGAGTCTCAGGATCTAAATAACTTAGTACTCAGCGACGCATGGTACGACATTGAAAGGTTGGCGTTGGCGGCCTCCAAGCACGCTGCCATATCAGAGGACTTTGAGGCAAGGATAGTGATAGGTATAGTGAGGTTCTCCTCCTTCATTTATGCGGCAACAGTGATGAGAAAGGAGGACACTTTCCCTCTCCTCCAAGTCTATATGGACTCGTCTGGTGATCTTCCAACGGTCAGGGTTTACAACGAGCTGGGCCAACTGGTGGAGGAGAGAAGGGAGAAGATAACGGACTTCGAGTCATATGTGAAATCATTGGTGGGATCAGAGGACGTCGCGGTGGTATATAGGGAGGCCTCTGCTAACCTTCCTTCTCCCAGAGAGGTAACCACGGCTGACGGTTCTAAGTACTACGTCGCAGTGATATACAGGTACTTCCTCGGCTTCCTCCCCTCCACTTCTCTCAACGAGGTCAGGAAGAAGAGAGTAAATGTGAAAGGAAGGTCAGAACTCTCTAGGGCCTTGAGGGCTCTCCTCTACTTGGAGAAGTTGGGAGAGGGTGGAGGCGTGGAGGTTCTAATAGGCAGCAGAGCCGTGCCACTGAATGAGTTACCCAAGGAGGTCTTAAGGCTGTCACAAAAGGCCGAAGGTAGCCTAAGAAAGTTCTCCATAAGTTTCGAGAGTGATCCGCTCGAGGAGCCTATACTCAAGGAGCTGACGGGTTACACCCCAGAGTACGGCTCTGGGGATGTCTATTTGGGGGTAAGGGTTCTCCCTGTGGCATTTCTAATTGTGGCAGAGAATGAGGAGGAGTTTAGCCAGTATGTGAGAAGGATTATGGAGGGACCGACTTCTGACGGTTACGAGATGCTCGATGAGATAATCAAGAAGTCGCTGTCCAACTACTTCATAGGTTATATGATGTCTCTAGAAGAAGCGTTAATAATATACACCGATATATCAACGGAGTTGATGAACGATGGTAAATGAGATCTTCATGGAGGTATTCTCCCTGAAATTACTCCCTCAGTGGTGGGGTCTCTCGAGGGGAGAGAGGGCGAGGATACTCTCTGGTCTGAAGGAGGTGGAGCAGCAGGTCTCAGAGAGGGCTATCTCCCTCAAGTCCTACGCATCACTGAGTCCCAACTCGTCTATCATTTATTGGCTTTCGGCTGATGACACTCTCCCCTTAGAGGACTTTAGGGTCAGTACGCTCTCGGCATTGAGGGGTTATGCGGACGAGAGCGTCTATTTCTTCTCGATCTACAAACCGTCCCCGTACACGGGAGGGAACTTCGACCCTAGAGGTGTACTCAGGGAGAAACCACTAAGGTATTTCGTAGCCTATCCGATGAAGAAGGACGTGGAATGGTACCTGTTGCCCTTCAATGAGAGGGAGGACATTATGAGGGAACACATCAAGGTGGCGAGGGAACACCCTAAGAACAAGGGGATAAAGTCGTACACCACCTACTCCTTCGGGGTCGAGGACTACGAGTTCGTGGTAATTTACGAGATACCTTCCCTACCTGAATGGGTAGAAGTGGTAGAGAAACTTAGAGAAGTGAGGGCAAGGAAGTGGATAACTAGGGAAGAGCCGATCATCACAGGGGAAGTTAGAGATCTATCAATCCTCTATGCTTAAGGTAGAGGAGAGCTAGGGCAGTCTTCCCGTCATCTATCTTACCCTCCTCAAGGAGCTTGATAGCCTCTCCCGCGTTCACCCTGAAAGTTTCTATCACCTCATAGTCCTCGGGACTCTCTCCCACGTACTTTAGGTCTTCAGCCAGGAAGACGTGCATGAGTTCCGTGGAGATGCCTGGAGAAGGATAGAAGCTGAACAACTTCGTAAGTTTGCCTGCCTCATAACCTACTTCTTCCACCAGCTCCCTCCTAGCTGTGATCTCTGGATCCTCTCCCTCCTCTATACTCCCTGCAGGGAACTCCAATATCCACTTAGATATTACTGGCCTATATTGTCTTATCATCAATAGGTCGTCCTGTATCCTGGGAACTACCACCGCAGATCCTCTGTGCCTCACGTACTCTAACCTCCTCTCCTTCCCGTTGGGCAACTGTACTTTCTCCACAAACACTTCAAATTTTTTACCAGAGTATATCCTCATTGTCCACCGTCTGATAATGCCCTAAGGTACTTTTCTGCTTTTTGGTAGAGACCTTCCCAGTCCAGTTTAAACAAGACTACCCCCAACACTGCGAACACCACGGATGAGATAACCCCCAAGATGACAGGAGAAACGTCAGTGAATCTCCCTACCTGTATCAGTCCCAACGCCTCTAGGCCTATCTCGATACAACTCTTTGCGACCTTTGAGGCCAAGGTGACTAGGAGCATCTTGAGTAGTGGTGCCCTCCCAGCCCCACCCATGAGGAACACGAAGTCGTCAAAGGGAAAGAAGGGGAGAATTGCTGTAATGAAGACAGTCAAGTAAAGGGATCTTCCCCTCATCACTCTGTGGAAGAATTGAACGTTTCTGTTAGACTTCAGTTTACTACCTACACCGTATCCTAGGGCGTACATCACGGACTTAGCTGTGGCAGCTCCAAACCCAGTGATCAAGACAGCCTCAAGGAAGTTTTCGGCGTTAATCCCTAGGCTCAACAGGATCGTTGTGGCGATAACGGTGTAGGGAGAGCCGAAGAATGGTGTCGCGTTAGAGATGAACGATATGGCAAAGAGGAATAACAGGTAGTATGGAGACATCAATATCACCGAGTGCTCCGCTTTATTTAAGGACTTACCAAAATCATTTCTCTAATGAAACTCGTTATTCCTGCAGAGTCGGAGATAAAGAACGGGAGCATCTTAGCGGTCAACATAGACAGGCAGCCGGTGATGGAGTATAGGAGTGAGATTAGGGGATCCTCACTTATCCTAGATCTAGGTTGGCAGGTGTCCAAGGGGAAGCACGTAATAGAATTGCTTCTAGAGAAGGGCATATATAAGAAGTTTTCATTCGAAATTTAATTTTTTAAATTATAAACTCCCGTTGGTCTCTAACCTAAATTTCAGGACAAGAGTCCAACACTTTAGGCTTAATATTAACGACGTCAAGTTCAATTTAATGAATGACAAACTAGTTAGGAAGGTGCCTTACCTCCTGGTGTTGGCCTCCCTAGTCGTATCCTTCTCATCCATTTTTGTGGAATTGCCAGTAGGTCAGACCACTCCTCAGATAGTGGCCTACAAAGTCCAAGGAACCACCAACTTGGGGGATCCAGGATCTGAGTCCTTCTGGCAAAACATACCTTGGGTCAACGTCTCGCTCACTGCGAATCTTCAGGGAGTACCCACATCCGGGATTACACCTTATCTTCTAGTCAAGGCTGCGTGGAATGGAACCGATATGCTCGTACTGGAGCAGTGGCCCGCTCCCAACCCAGCAGTTAACACCTGGTCTGCATCGCCTGCAGCTTTCGTACCTGCATCTCTTCTCTCCAAGACTACGCTCAATGGTGTCGCAGACCTACAGGAATTGGTACCCGGCGTTACGTACTCCATTGAGAAGAACTACACCGGCTATATATCCTACGTGAATAACACCGAATATCAGGGGAGGATAGTTCTCAGCTACAGCGGGCTTACTCTCCCACTACCCAATGAAACTTCCATTACGGTACTACCTGATGGGAGGATCCTGGTACCAGATAACAGAGGTTTCCAATGGTTATTCACAAACTACGGCCTCTTTTATGGCTATTACGTTAACTCAACGTACTACTATCCAGACAGGACAGCCATAATGTGGTACATGGGGACAGAGACCAACCCAAGTAACTGTATGAACATAGGCGGTGATTATGCCAACGAAAACTTTGATGGATTCACAATAACCAAGGTGGGAGGATCCCTCTCGTCGGGCCCAGCCAATATATGGATGTGGGTATCAGGGGCGACGTGGAACTCCACCTCTGATCCGGCGTTCCAGATAAACATGTGGCAGAACGAGAGTATTACTGGGCTGAATTACACGGACTATAAGGACCACGGCTTTGCCGTGCCGCTCTACACTAACCAGAGCGGACTTTACGAGGTGGATACGGCGGGATTCTGGTATCCCCCAGTGCAGTCCTCAGGGCTTAACGGGTCCCTATTTTACATATGGACTGGGGCCAAGTGGGAGAACGGGTACTGGGTCGTAGAGTTCGTCAGACCCATGCAGGTTCCGCAGGCCTTGGCAAACTACGAACCACAGTTCCAGGTAGGGAAAGAATATGACGTAGCCTTTGCTGTTTGGCAGGGCAAGGCTGGAGAAACGCTCTTCGATAAGTCCATAACCTCAGGATTCCTAACCCTTTACGTAAGCCCCCAATCTCCCGGCACTGTTACGCCAACTCCCGCAACCAACACCACTAATACCTCCACTGCGACCCCTACAAGTGCTTCCGCTCCCAACGTCACTCTAGACGTGACGATAGCTGGCGTGATCATCGCCGTGATAGCACTCCTAGTCTTATATCTGGTTTACAGGAGGTAAGGAGAATGGATATACGAAGGCAAGTAATATTTTTACTGCTCTTGGGTTCTGTACTACAATTCATGTTCAGGCAAACCCTCTTCGCCCTTCTCCCACTTCCCATGCACGCTCCTTTCTTATCGTATCTGGCTGTGATTGGGACCTTCGGACTATTTCTATACCTCACTTCTTTCCTCATATATGCCTTCCTCTCTTTCCGATCTGAGAGACTTTTACTGCCCGTGGGGGTAATACTCCTCTTCTCCACTGTAGTGCCAGTATTCTGGGATGGGTATAACACTACTATAGTATGGTTTTGGCTCGTCATATTTTCTGTGATATTGTCCTCCGCCCTCATAGTGAGTTCGCTGAGGATACTCAGGAACGTTTATCTCCTCTCACTCCTACCCATCTTCGCCCTCTCCCTTTACAGTTACTATCCATATGTTCTGCTGACCCTTCACGTGGGAGGACTCTCCTTTCCAACAGCCCTCCTCTTCCTTTTAGCCTCAGTTTCATTCTTTACAGTGGTTTTATCTCAGAAGAAGATAGGAAAGAGGGGACTGATCTCAGATGTCCTCGGTTTCGCTGTAGTTCTCTCCTTCCTTCCGTTCATATTGGAACTAATCAGGAACAGATTTCTCCAGATGATAATGGATATGGTGATACCGTCTACCTTGGGAATAGTGTTCGTGAGCCCCTCAGATTTGCTCATAACCCTGGTCTCACTGTCTCTCTCTGTTGCAGGTATCGTGATGGCGTTAGGAAAAGGGTTACAGGAGTTGGCCACAGGTTACCTCGTGATTATGACCACGAGCTTTCTAGGTTATACGGGCTTCCACCTCATGGTCTATCTCTTCTCCCCAGCCCTGGGGGCGTTTCTCCTCTCCCAAGGATTCAAAACTCCCATAACAGTTCAGCAGGCGAATAGGGCCGACTCGAGGTGATCACCTCAACACTTAAAACGGCATCTTTTTAATCATCCTTATGTGTTTGTTCTGTAATATCCTGGGTGGCAGGGAACCTGGATACTTTGTCTACAGGGATGAGCACGTGTCGGCCATATTGGACAAATATCCCATAACTCCAGGCCATACCCTGGTCATGCCTAACAGACACTTCGCCGATCTCCTGGTTACAGATCCTGAGATCTCGTGTGAGTTGACCAGAAAGACGGTCTTCTTGGCCAGGAGCATAAGGGAGGCACTGAAGGCCAGTGGAGTAAGAATCCTTACCAACGTGGGAGCTAGCTCCGGTCAGGTAGTATTTCATACACACGTCCACATAATTCCGAGCTGGGATTCTGATCCACCTCAAGTATTTCCATCCTTCCAACCCAGGAAGGCTCAGGCTCCGTCATACTATGAATCCTTGCAAAAAGTTATAAGTCAATATATCAAAACTATCACGGAAAGGGGAACGAATTAGAAAGGTGACATGATTGGGTTTAAGGGAGGAATTGGAAGCGAGGTTCGGCGATAGCTTCACGGACTCGTTAGTAGAGAGGCTTTCTCACACGGCCGATATGGGATTCGTTCCACAACTGGTATGGACTGGGATGAAGATCAATATAATCCCAGATTACGTCGTCTACCCCAAAAACGTAGAGGACATGATAGACGTTGTAAAAATCTCCCTAAAGTACGGGGCTCCGCTTGTACCCTACGGGAGGGGTACCAATAGGTATGGGAACGCTATACCCGCTGATGGGGGTATACTCATAGATTTCTCTAAAATGGATAAAATACAGATAGATGACTCAAATAAGGTGGCCGTAGCAGAGGCTGGGGCAACTTGGAAGTTAGTAGATATAGCAGCACAGAGTAGAGGTTTACAGCTTAGGACATTCCCGTCCTCCTATGATTCGACTGTTGGAGGCGGTGTAGCTGGAGATGCGCTAGGGGTAGGATCCTATCAGTACGGTTTCATTTGCGATAACGTCTCATTCGTTGAGATGGTTAACCCAAAGGGTGAGCTGGTTAGACTTGAGGGGAAGGACTTAGCGCTAGTATGTGGGGCCGAGGGAACCACTGGGCTAATATATAGGGTTGGTCTCAAGCTCAGGCCCTTCTCCCCAACAGAATCGCTTGTTCTTTCCTATGATAACTTCGAGCAAGCCTATAGAGGTATAGGAGAGTTTTACAGGGAGTCTATCCCTGTTTGGCACGTCCAGGTGAGAGGACCCGCTATATCCACTTACATCGCTGAGAACTTCAAGGCATCTCTAGCCCCAGATAAGTGGAACATGGTTATCCTATATCCCTCAACTGTAGCCTCTATAGTTGAACCCAAGCTATACAGGGTCGCTCAGAACACAGGTGCCAAGACCTTCGAGGGGGAATGGACCGGATGGTGGTCATTCAATCACGGGGTCAACGCAGCACTCAGGACCAAGGGGTTGCTTATACATCAACACGGACTCATCCATTACACTAAAATGAAGGAGTTGGTGGACGGAATTCAGGAGAATCTGGGGAAGCTCGGTGATCTGACACCTGACGGCGGGTTCGACCTCGATATAGACTTGGAGAGGAGGGAGACCCTTCTGGTAAATGCCTTCACTCAGGTATCCCTAACCCCAGTCGATAAGAAGATCCTTTTCGAGCTCGCAAAGAACACCCTCATGATGGAGCAGTACATCAAAGTCGGGGGATCCATGCTCTCTGTGGGGATATTCGTTCACAAGTACGCTAAGAATAGACTCACTGCCATGGGCAAGGTATTTCAAGAGATGGGCGTCGACAGGTACGAAGTAATGAAGAAGTACAAGGAGGAGACGGATCCTGAGGAGCTATTCAATCCAGGGAAAGTATTTGAGCCGAAGAAGAGGGCCTTATCCGTCTTAGACATTGTCAGGAAACAGAACGATGCAATGAGGTATAGATTCGGAATAGGGTTCGCCAAGAGGATCGTTCCTGGTGGAGAGGTTGAGGGCTATAGGGTTGTCAAAAAATACCTTGATCTCTTTGCGGACTACGCGATAAAGTGTATAGACTGTGCCATGTGTGTTACCGTATGTCCTCAGTATAGACTCATACCCCAGTGGCCTTATGCCCCCAAGGGAATGTTTGATTTCACCAAAGGGCTTATCTCCTTTTTCGAACTTCAGGGGAGGGTAGACGTTCCAGATAGTGCCATAGCTGAGATATCAGGTTGCCATAAGTGTGGTCTCTGTGATGGAGTTTGCCCTGCTAGAATACCCATCTCCTCTATGCTCATTAGACTGAGTGCCATGGTCGCGAAGAAGATACCGGAGGAGGTAGTTACCGAGATTCCTATCCCTGATAAGTATAGCGACGTGGTCACGGATAACAGTGAGGTGGGAATATGGTTCGGAAAGTATTTAGCTGAGAACCCTTCGGTACTCTTCGCCACGTTAGAGGTGATGAAGAAGCTGGGATTGAAGGTGAGGGTCTACGGTACTACCATGGATAGTGGGTTTAACGATTACATTGGAGGGAACGGGAACGAACTCATAGAGAAGATAAGGAAGAACTCGGAGAAGATAGACGTTATCGAACTCATAACCGTCACTCCTGAGGATTATAAGACCTTCACTGAAGGTTACCAGGAATACGCTAAGTTGGCTGGTGTAAGCGCCCCATTTGAAGTTGTACCCTTAGACCTCAGGCTCCTCAAGTCGATTCAGGTGGAGGGGAGAGAGGAGGTAAACCTTCACGTTGCCTGTTTCGCCAACTCCTACGCAGATGAGGTCATCAAGAGGCTTAGGGAGAAGGGGTTCAAGGTGAAAAAGGTGGAGGGATGCTCTGGAGCCACCTTGGAGAAGAACGTAGGTAAGAGGGCAGACATGATGGCGAAGGCACTGGGAGAGAAGTACGGTAACTTAGTTACTCTATGCCCCATGGCAGCTATGAAATTCAGGAGCGTAGGCGTGAACGCCAGGACTTTAGTTGAATTCATGGCTGAGAAGATAGGTGCAGAGGTTAAGGCGGAGAGGAGGACGTTTAAGGTTCCAGACGAGGATAAGGACGCTCTCAAGAAGTTCGTTGTGGAACTTTTAACCAACTCCCTAGTGAAGAGGGCTAACCTGATAGCAGACACAGTATCCTTCATGTCCTCCGGTCTAGACGAGTATAAGAAGATCATAGAACCAATAGTCAGCGAATCCATCGAGGAGACGAGTTCGGGTTTAAGGGAGAGGATGGACTCTTTGATCATCTCGAGGGTAAAGGGAGACGATCCATCAGAGAAAGCCTTGGTTACCAACTCTTACCTGAGGGAGCTGAACGGCATACTTATGTCTACACCCATGGACACCGTAATAGCGGAGGTTGTGAAGCAGGTTAGGAAAATAGCTACAGATGACTTCTCTGAAAGGGATCTTGGTGTAGTTCTCGTGGAGTTGATTAAGGAGAACATAGATAAGTTGAGAGGTGGTCTAGCCTAATATCTTAAATTTCCCTGGCACCTCTCTGTCCTATGCTGTTCGACGTTTTTCCTAGACCCAGGTACCTGAGGGTGAGGGCCAAAGGAAGGGAGGGCGTGGTAATCTTCCCAACCTATGTCCCCGGTTCGTACCTAGTTAGGGATCTGGAGAGACACTTGGTGGACATTGAGGGGATCAGAATATCCAAGAATAGGTTCTACGTCAGAGAGGAGTTCTGGTACACCGTTTACACCTCCAGTAAGGATCAGAGGGAAGCTCTCTCCACAGGGAATTACATTTTTGTGAACCCCCCAGCAGTGTTCCCGTTTCAGGACTGGAACGAGAAGTATTGCGTTAGATTTCACGTGGATTGGCCCATTCATACAACGCTCAGAAAGGAGGGAGAGTATTACTGTTCAGACGATTATGAGTCCTTCTCCGACTCACCCATACAGGCAAGCCCTGACCTTAAGCTGGTGAGGATCGACGATTACCATTACGTCTCCTCCATAGACGACCTCGACCCGGAGAAGGTGAGAGCGGTGATTAGAGAGATAGATGACAGGTTGGGACAAAGGGCAGAGTATATCTTCTTCTTCAGGAGGTCTGACAAGAATTACGGAGGGATAGAGCACCTCAAGTCCTCTTCGATCGTGGTTCCGTGGGATAGGAAGGACCTAGTCGTTCTGTTTGCCCACGAGTATCTCCACAGGTGGAACGTTAAGACGTTCAGACCTAAGGACTTGGAACTCGACATGGAGAAGGAGGTCCTGTCAGACATGCTGTGGTTCGCCGAGGGCGTGACCGACTACATGGCCTTAGTGTCGGCCGTAAGGGTCGGAGCTGTCTCCACGGAGGAGGCTGGGAAGTACTTAGCTAACGCTATGGCCAAGATGACTTTTCCTGGAGCCAGAAGGACTTCTCTGGCAGAAGCGTCCAGGACCACGTGGATAAAGTACTACAAGCAGGATGAGAACTTCCTCAATTCCTCCGTGTCCTACTACGATGGAGGTCTCCTCTTAGGCTTGATCCTTGACGCCCACCTGACTAGGGTTGGCGAGAGGATCTTCAACGTCTTTAAGAACATTCCGCAGAGGTATACCTTCGACGACTTGGACAGGTATTTCAGGGCAAAGGGATACGTTGACCTGGAGAGGTTAGTTTACTCTCCAGCCGTATCTCTACTGGAGGAGCTGAAGACCCTCCTGGACGTCAGCGTCGTTGACCAAGGGATTCCCTATTATGGCCTGATGATGGACAACAACAGGGTGATCTTCGTTGAGGACGATTCCCCTGCAGATGTGTCTAGCATAATTCCCAACGATACGATCGTCGGGGTCGACGGCACTTCAAGACAACTGGAGGTTAAGGACGAGGTTAACCTCACGATTGTTAGGGAAGGGAGACTGATGAATATCAAGTTAAGATCCGGCAGAAGTCCAGGCCATAAGGTGAGGTTCAGAGTCAGGGGAGAACTGTCTCAGGCCATCTTTAACCTCAATGAGTGGTTTGGGGAATCTAACCTATCGATACTTTGAAGTCTTACCACAGTTCCTCAAGACCCGAGTGAGGGATCCGGACGACAACGTGAGATCCGAAGCTACCGGATTAACCGGAGAACTAGAACGTGATTTGAAATTGGAGGATAGACGGACCTGGGGACGTATCATCTAACATGAAGGGAAGGTCCTATCTTGGTGTGGAAGATTGCTGTGCGTACAAAGTTTGACTAAGTATCTGCAGTCACGTGACTTTCCCTTAAATATCGCCCTGTAATCGAGGCGAAATTTGATGAATGCCGTAAGTATGAGTGCTTAAAACTCCACTTCCCGCAATTCTATACTCATGGCAAGGATCTACTTAGGACCTGCAGGGATACCCCTATCGTCAAGGGGTAAGGGGAGCGTTGACGGTGTAAAGAGGGTGGCAGAGCTGGGCCTAAACGCCATGGAGGTTGAGTTCGTCCAGGGAGTAAGGATGTCAGTCCAGAGTGCCAAGGAGTTGGGGGAAGTGGCGAAGTCACTGGGAGTGAGGCTTTCGGTACACGCCCCCTATTTCATTAACCTGTGTTCCCCAGATCGAGAAAAGGTAGAAGCGTCCAAAAGAAGAATTCTGGAGAGTGCCGAGAGGGCTGAGGCCATGGGGGCAGACGCAGTTGCCATCCACCTGGCCTTCTATGGAGATCTCTCGCCGGAGGAATGTTACTCCAAGATTAAGGAGTCCATGCAGGAGGTGGTAGAGAAGTCCCTTGAACTGGGGATAACCTACGTGAAGCTGGGAGCTGAGACCATGGCTAAGGAAACTGCTTTTGGAACGCTGGACGAGGTCATTAGACTAGCCAAGGAGGTTAAGGGCGTGATTCCCTACATTGACTGGGCCCACACGTTCGCTAGACAAGGAGGTAAGATAGATTACGGGGCCATAATAGACAGGCTAAGGGAAGAGTTGGGGTTGACTCATATAAACTCCCACTTCGAATCCCTTCAATTGAGGAAGGGAAAATACGTGGACGTTCACGAACCCATAGACAAGGAGGCTCCACCGTTCGCCCCTCTGGCCAAGGAGATACTCAAGAGGGATATTTCCATCTCGTTGGTATGCGAAAGCCCCAAATTGGAGGAAGACGCCTTGAAAATGAAGGCCGTTCTGGAGTCTCTGGGATATAAATTCTAGGGTCACCCGTATGTGGATAGTCGCATCAGACTTCGATAGGACGATCTCAGATGAGAAGGACGCCTTCAGGGTCAGGGAGGAGGTCAGGGACAAGATAAACGAGTTCTCCAAGTATTGGGGTTTCTTTGTAGTCACTGGCAGGGAGAGGAGATTCATGGAGGCCCTCGCCCCAGGCCTCAAGCCTACAGGTTGGGTATTGGAGAACGGCTGTCTCATACTGGCTGGAGACAGGGAGATTCTGAACGTACCTCCAGGTTGGTTCTCGCTGAGGCAGAGGGTGATCACGGAACTGAAGGGGAGAGGAATCAAGTTCTCCTCTGGGGAAGCAATCCTGTACCTAAGTGACGTGTTGGAAGACGACTTACCCAGAATCGATGGGGTTAACTTCGAGAGAAACAGGAACGATGTGATGGTATTACCAAGCGGAATAGACAAGGGATCTGGCCTCCTGAGGGCCCTCAAGGAGATGGGGTTAAATGGTACCATAATAGCCGTGGGCGATGGGGAGAACGACGCCTCTCTGTTTAGGGTCGCTCAATTTAGAGTGGCAGTCAAGAACGCTGTGGACCCGCTCAAGTCCATGGCTGACCTAGTGCTGGACAGGGAGGACGGTCTGGGGGTAGTGAAGCTCCTGGATATGATTCTCTCAGGCGACTTTCTTAAAAACGTAAAGGTCCACTAGGAACCGGTGTAAGGACGACTTATGCCAAGGATAGTATGGCCTCATGGGGAACTCAGTTCCCAAAACCTCCACCGAGAAGCCCTGCCTTTGGGCCTCCCCCCTTATGAGCTCCCTAGTAGTGGGATTACTCTTGTGTATAGAATAAACTACCCTAGCTATACGGAGGGCTGTCCTTAGGAAGAGCAAGTCCACCCCCCTAACCTTGACTCCGAATGGAGGATTCTGGATAACTGTATCAAATCTTCCCGTAAACTGTGTACAATCGCCCTCCACGAACTCAGCGTCGAGCCCCTCTCCGCGGAAAAACCTCACGGCGGTTTGAAGGGACTCCCTGTCCACTTCCACACAGACACACTCACCTTCCAGTCTAGAGATGCCGGCACACAACCTGCCGGTTCCACACCCAAGGTCAGCCACCCTCTTCCCAGTAATGTTCCCTTGGATGAAGGCAGTCCAAACCAGGGAAGAGGCTATATGGGAGGGGGTGAGATATTGTTCTAGCTCCACCTTCGGTGAAGGATGAGGTGGAACTCTCTCCATCAATATTTCAATTTCTCGTCTATTAACTTTAGGGCCTCGTATAGGTTATTCACCTTGTCCCTCTTTATCTCAGGATAGAAGTTGAACCTATCCAGTAATATAGCGTTGAGGTAGGCTCTCCTTGCTCCTATATAATCTATCTCATAGACATCTCCGATGTGCACTGCTGGCCCCTCTGCTAACAAGGAGGCGTGATAGAAGATCTTGGGATGTGGTTTCATGAGGTTAACATCGCAGGAGGCTACAACGTGATCTACGTATTTGTCCAGGTCGAGGTCCCTGACTATTCTCCTCACCTTCTTCGTCGTATTTGTGACCAGGATGATCTTAACTCTCCTCCCCTTAAGTTCCCGGAGGAAAGGTATCGAGTCGTCGTATAGTTCGTAGTGGTCTGATAAGTAATTGACTGATGCGAGCCTCCTCACCAACTCGGGGGTCGGGGGAATCCCCATCTCATAGAGTATGTCGGTGAAGTCTAACGCTGAGAGACCGTCGTGATCTGGATGTGGAAAATTGGACTTTCCCATGTGCTTAACCAGGGCTCGAAATACCTGATAGTCGGTGACCTCAAGTCCCTCTTTCCTCATGACCTCTGCCATTTTCTCGTGCATTCTAGGCACGAACTTCACTAGAGTATCTCCCATGTCCACGAAGACGGATTTCATCATGGACTTCATCCCCTATCTCTTATTAAAAACTTGGGTGGCGACACTCTCTCCGACTTACAAAAGGGACATCTACTAGGCCTCCTGGGCCTCTCCATTGAGATCTCCCTCCCACAGGCCTCACACTTCGCTGGATAAACGAACACCACGAAGCCCTTTCTCTTGGACGAGAGAGCAATGTGATATATGTGCTCGTAGACTTCCTGTTCCCTCTTTATTCCGGTGAGGGCCATTATCTCCTTAGCGGAGATCGGGAAGTCCGCCGACTTAAGCAGGAGCTGTATCCTCTCCCTCGTGGTTAGTTCTCCCATGGAGAGTCTCCCCTAACTCGTTCTCAAAATTGACTTTAATATCGAACGTCCTTAAAAGCCAATCATCTATGGAGAAGTCCATCTTTCTCCCGGCGACCTCCATTACGTTACCTCCAGTAGCCTCTGCCACGTTTCTCATGAAGGTACAGAGGTCGATCCTTCTCCCTCCCACGTTTATGACACCAGTAGCCCCCTTGTGCAGGAGTTGAGCTATGACCTTGGCCAGTGTCCTCACTGATATGGGGGAAATGTAGAACTCCTGGTTACACTTAGCTATTCCTTTGAGGAGTAGAGACCTTATGTAGGGGAAAAGGAACCCCCTGTACGAGAGGGAGTAAATCGCGCCAGTGCGCAATATCAAGAAGTTCCCGAGGGCTGAGACGCCCATTTCTGCAGCCAACTTGGTTATGCCGTAATAGTTCAGGGGTTCCGGCGTGGACGTCTCCTTATAGTACCCCCTCCTACCGTTAAAGACCATGAAGGATGAGATCAGCACGTTAACTGCTCCTACCTTTGAGGCCGCTCTAGCCAGGTTTACGGTGAGCCACGTGTTGATATTCCAGGCGTGAGGCCTATTCCTCTCGGCCTCATAGTAATTGACCTCAAGGGTGTGTATTACGACATCTGGTTTGAGGGAGTACACCTTGGAGGGATTATCGAGGACTACTACCTCTGTTGAGACGTTCTTGGCTATCTCCCTCCCTATTTCTCCCTCATCTGTTATAGCTACTTTCACTGAGGGAGAAAGTGCGATTCAAATATTAAATCTGGGTTAGCTTGGAGTATAGGTCATCCACCGAGTTCACTATATCACTTGGAGACACTCCTCGGCTTAAAGCCATGATCATGGAACCGCCTGCTCCCACTCCTTCCTTTACGAAACCTCTCTCATAAACCCTCAACCCTTCGTGTCTGCTCAACGAGAAGTCCACATCAGCAAAGGACAGTCTGACCCCTATCTCCTTGACGAAGTCCACAATCCTTGCCGTTGGATCCTTAACTATCCACCTAGTCGTGCCTATGGTTATATCTTTTAATCTATCTGGGTACCACTCCTTCAGCAAAGCCGCTACTGCGGTCATCTGAGTCCCGCCAGCCAATAGAACCTTCCCAGGATATCCCGAAACCAGACCAACTATCCCGAGTATTACCGGATCGGTGACCTTAAAGATGAGCTTCCTGGAATCCACTGGACCGTTTTTCAACGCCTCGCTGACCACCCTCCTTTTGAGATCCTTGGGGTTTGCCGGAGATGACGAGGAGACAACATCTACTCCCCTGTATCCTAAGGCCTCCAAAGTGGCCGCTGCAGTCGTCGTACCTGCGGGAATGGACTCACCTACGACTAGGAACTCCTCATCCTGGAGGTTTTCCCCTAGGGACTTAGCGTTCTCCAGGATGGTCTCCCCTACTTCCTCTCTTACTCCCCACTTCCTAATGTCACCACCTGGTTCCCCACCGAGATCCAGGTGAGGTATTCTGGGTTTAACCCTGGATCCAGCGTTAACAACTAGTTTGTTTGTTTTGACGAGAGACAGGGAGGCCCTAGATATGAGGGCAGGGGTAGGTATACCATCAGGAGTTATGGGCACCACATCTATGGACCTGCATCGTCCCGTCATAAGGAACTCCGCGTCAGCTGCTGGAGTGAACATTGTGAGCTCTGGTGAGGCCCCGGCGACGGTTATTCCTGGGATCAAGCTGACGTCCGTGGTACCTACGACTAGGACGAAGGTGAAAGACTTACCTTTGACCTCCTCAGAGAGTCTACCTATGATATCAACTATCACGATGTAAATTGGTGAGATGCCAGATTTTCTTTTTTATTGTTGGTCTGAAAAGGGGCCGTAAAGCGAGTTTTTCCTTATCCCTTGAACCTCCTCCTAAATAACTTGAAAATGTATTTGGAAAATTGTAGAACAGCAGTTATGGGACTTTAACGTAACTTAAAGATTTTCATCAGCCCCGGCGGTCCGCCTAAATGACGTTCAACGAACCTGAGGAACGCCTCCACGCTCCTCAGGTTAAGAGCCCCTATCAGCTCCCTGACGACGTTGGTCATGATGGTAAAGATCGCGAGGTAGCCCTGGAGCCTCTCCCTCCTCCAGAACGAGGAGTCCTCCAGTCCAAGGGCCTTGACGTCCCTGTGGAGCTCCTCGATCTCCCACCTCATCCTCCAGGCCTCCTCGATCTCCTCCTCGCTGAGCGAGAGGTCGGTCGTGT
>NZ_JH597761.1:914168-934743 GCF_000243315.1 Metallosphaera yellowstonensis MK1
CCTTAAACCTTTCTTCAACTGAATTCTTAATACCCTTATAAATCCTGTTATCTGCCATGAATCGATATTATCCTGCTGGAGTTATTTTTCATAATATGATTTTGGGTCTACCGTAACGGACGGGATTTCCTGCCCCCTCTCCTGCCTTGCCCGTAGTGTTTGACCACGGGTAGAGGGCGGAGCTCCACAGGCACTACAGGCCACAGTCCCGATCTCTTGAGCACGTTCAGGGAAGCGTTTTATTCACAGTCTGTTACCTAACCGCAGTTGGTGCAGGAGAATACGCGGTCACACAACGTTAGGTCCTTCACGTGTCCCCACCCAGCACAGGCCTTGGAGTCACACGACGGTTCGACGAGGACCAGTTCCTTGCCGTACCTCTCCACCCAGTACTTCAGGACGGTCTCGAGCTCGTGGAACGCGACGTCGCGGAGCCTCATCCTCCATGAGGACTTACCCACCAGTTGCCTAACTTGAACGTCCCCCATTACGACCACGTCCTACCTCCCGGGGAAGTGTTAGCCCAACCTCACGTCCCTCATCTCCCTCAAGCGCTAGTAAGCCTAGGCTACCTTGACCTTCGTCTTGAACCAGTTCTTGGACAGGAACTCCTTCCTGGAGAGGTCCCCGTACACCTTCCTCAGCTCTCGAGTGCCTTCCCCATGTTGGTCAGAGTCCGAGGTCACGAGCGATTTCCCTATCCCGACGTCCCGGGGGGGGGGACTACCTCCTTCTTCCCAGGGAACTTTTGGAACTCGTGGTAGACCACGAACGAGACGTACAACCCTCCCACCTGCTCAGCCTCACAATACCCTCTTCACCTTCAAGGGGAAGTCCCTGTGCACGACGAGCTCGAAGACGCCTCGCCCCTAAGAGTCTTAAGAAGTATAAAGACCTTGGTTGAAGTTGCTGATAACCTACCTGAAGAAGACCTAATCTGCCATAAGTGAGTTATCACGCCCTGAACGGTAGACCCAAAATCACCTCCTCGAAAAAGTCTGAGTAAAGTTGAAACGATTCAAGTAATTCATCCTGGGGCGATTCACAGATCCATCGCGAAAAGCAATGTTGTGCTATTGCATTGTACCAATTCTACCTTACCACCGTTAAGTCGACACTAATTAACGATTAATTACTCTATCAAGAGTTAAATAAAATAGATCGTCAAAGGAAACCTGAATCGCTCATTTTCGACTAGGCACAAGTATTCATCCGAAAGATGACTAGATCAGCACAAAAGTTCTAAACCTGTGTAAGTATCACAGGACGTGTTATGTTCAGAGACCTCTACTCTCAAGTCGAGGCCGCGACCAAGCTGTCTCTAGTTGAGTTCCTTCAGGATCAGAACTTAAGATCGAGGGTCAGGAAAGCCGTGACAGAGATGTTAAGTTTAGTGGAACAAGAGGGGAAGTCCCTTGTAGGTGGGGATGACGTAATGTGGAACCTCGTCAAGTTCGGAGTGATAAGCACGTCTTTGGCCCAAGAGATCTT
The DNA here is from genome assembly GCF_000243315.1 of Metallosphaera yellowstonensis MK1. Classification (GTDB taxonomy): domain Archaea; phylum Thermoproteota; class Thermoprotei_A; order Sulfolobales; family Sulfolobaceae; genus Metallosphaera; species Metallosphaera yellowstonensis. The sequence continues at coordinate 915,660 of NZ_JH597761.1, forward strand.
GGATATTATCGATGTGGTGAATCAGGAAGATGACGCCCTCCTCTACGCCTCTCTGGTAAGGATCATGGAGGACCTAGAGGAGGCCTATCACGCCATCATGTCGCGAAAGGCCAGAGCTCAAGGTAGTTTCAACGACCGAACTCCATGAATACCTCAACTCATGGTTTCAAGAGGGTGCCAACGTTAAGTCCCCGAGCCTTCGGAGATCAGTTCAAGTGCGTGTGGTCGAGATCCTGAGGGACCTCTCATCGAGCTCGCCCTCTCACCTGGCTTATCGCAACCAGGGCCTTGTCTACCTCGTCTTCTGTGTTGTAGAAATGAGTGGATATCCTTATACCCTCCCCTCTAGGGGAGACCACTATTCTCCTGGCCAGGAGTTCCTCAGCGACTTTCCTCGGCTGGTCTACCTTCACTACCACGATTCCTGCTCGTCTGTCCTTGGGTGTAATGACCTCCAATCCGTAGTCCTCCGCTACGTCAATTGCGTGCCCAGAGAGTTCCCGTACTCTCCTCTCCACTTCATCTCTCAGGGGAGTCAACCTCTCTGCCACACTCGCCATGGCCAGGTTAGCAGCTACGTCTATGGTTCCTATCTCAAACCTCCTAGGTCCCTCCTCAATACTGAACTTCTCGGCGTTGAACTCCATGTAAGTTGAACTGCTCTTCCACCCGTAAAGGGGAGGGTCAGGAACTAACCCTTTCCTAACGTAGAGGAATCCAGATCCCTGTGGTGACATCATCCACTTGTACCCTCCTGCAACTACGAAATCAGCTCCCATCTCCTTCACGTCCAACTTCAGAGCTCCGGCCGATTGGATGACGTCCAGGAGGAGGAGTGCCCCTACCTTCCTGCAAGCCTCAGCGATCCTTTTGGCATTGAGCGTGACTCCAGTGTTGAAACTGACGTGGCTTACGGAAACTAACTTCACGCCCTCCCCTATTTCCTCGACCAGCCTGTCCTCTAACTCCTCAGGGGAAGCCCTAACCAGTTTGACGTTTACGCCCCTCTGGGCAAGTTTGTAGAGGGGATATACGGTGGAGGGGAACTCTAAGCCGTCGGAGAGCACGACGTCTCCCTTCCCCAGGTTCAACCCGTGTATAACCATGTTTGCGCCGAAACTGGTGTTAGGGACGAATGAGACTTCCCCAGGTTCCGCGTTAATGAAGGTAGCCATCTTTTTCCTGAGGTTAGCGAAATCTCCCTCCTCTACCTTATTGACGTGGAGGCTTCCGTGTTGAGAGACTTCATAAAGGTATCGGAAGGCCTCAAATAACGCAAAGGTTGGAGTGGGAGATATGGCGGCGTGGTTTAGGTAAACGTACTCTCTAACTATGGGAAATTCGTCCCTAAGGTGGTACATCCTATCGACCTCCAATGGGGAAATCCCCTCTGTCGGTCAAGGGAGGAATGAAGCCTTCAACCAGAGTTTGTTCTTGACTCAAGGGTCATCACACTCCTAATGATGGGTTAAAATTTAACCTTTCAGGGGTTCGAGAGGTAGACGAAGCCCCTCTAAGGTAGTTCGCGATCGTGTTTACCCGTGGCGTAACTTTTCCTTACTTTTAATTACTTCTAATTCCACCACGGGCACCCCTCTTAAGGGATCATACACAGTCACCCTTAACTCATTGGGGCTAGTCGAGGGAAACACCGCTACCCTCCCATCCACACTTTTATCACTCCCCAAACCTCGTGAGCAGTGCCCGTCATCAGTTAGGGGGATCATCAATAAAAACTACTTCGGTAATACTATATAAACATTACTTAATTAAATGCTTTGTGGGTCACTTCATAATTATACAAAAATTTATAACTAATTACATCGAGTATTACCCATGGGAAAGAGTAAGCACAAGGGAAAGAGTAGGTACAAGAGGGATTGGCACAAGTACGACGAGAACGTCATAACGAGATACGAGCTAATGTTCCCCTTCTACGTCTTCCAACACTGGTGGGAATTACTCCAGGAAGAGAATAGGAATGCCAAGAAAACCTACAAGGCACCAAAGGAGTTCAACGACTTCCTAGCGTTCCTGCACTTGTTCTTACCCTACAGGGCAATGGAAGGGGTATTGAGAGCACTGGAGGGACTGAAGGTCATCCCGACAAGCCTAGACTACTCGACAATATGGGAAAGGGTGAGGAACATGGACGTAACGTTCCCCGAAGCGAGTGACGAGCTAGAAGTGATAGCTGATGGTACTGGAATAAGCACAACAAGGGGAGGACAATACGTCGTTGCAAAGTGGGGTAAGACCAGGGACTCAAAGTTCCTCAAGATCGAAGTGGTTATGGAGAAGGACGAGTTCAAGGTAGTAAGCGCTGAGGTGACGAGCGACGAGGTCGAGGCTGCAGTCGAGACTAAGGACTTACAGGATGAGGGGAAGAAGGTCAGGAAGTTTTATGGGGATAAGGCTTACGACGCCAACGAGGTTTACAAGACGGGAGTTGAGGTAGTTGTCCCACCTAGGAAGAACGCTAGGCGCGGTCATCCCGCTAGGAGGAAGGCTGTGCGCGAGTTCAAGAGGTTGGGCTATGAACGTTGGAGGGAGGAGAAGGGTTACGGTGTTAGGTGGAGGGTTGAGTCCCTGTTCTCTGCCGTGAAGCGCACCTTTGGGGAATCTGTTAGGGCTACAAGTTTTGCTGGGCAAGTGGTTGAGGCTGAGCTCAAGTTCTGGGCTTACGCATGGATGGTCCATTTAGCTAATTATGTAGTCGGTAGGGCTCTGGGTATTAAGGTTTGAGCTCGCGAATGACGTTGAAATATTAACTACTGAAAAATCCTCAGTGTATCGTATCATGTTTATGAAATAAATTGAAGAGATCCACAAAGCATTAATTAAAACGATATTTAGAAGTGATTAAAAATAACGAGTAGTTACGTAGAAGCGTCACAGTCTCAAAGTCCTCATAGAACTCTCACCTAACTATCTACAAAACCCTCATCTCAGGGTTTCACATGAGTGTAGAATAACTGGTGTTACCCGAGTTAAAACGGGCTCCTGATTGAGCACATGAGCTGGAAAAGTGGGATGCAGAAAGCTCCGCCCTAGGTTCGGTAGAGTCATGTACTAGGGCCACTATATTTCCTTTAGAGTCCGCAAGGGGATCAGGGCAGGAGGGCTCCAGGATTCCACGCTCTTCCATGACCTAGTGGGAAGACTCATCGAGAAAAACTTTCCACAGAACATTTCAAGTACTACTAGTCCCCACAGTGATCTTGATTTTCGGGTAGCTCCACGATCCGTTCCTGAAAACCTCATACGGAATCGTATAGCCTAGGGCGAACCTAGGAGATTTGGGAGAAACTATGATCTTGACAGATACCGGTCTGATCTTTTCCATTACCTTCTCTAACCCCTCCTTGTCCACGTGCATCTCGGAGAGGTAGAAATCCTGGACACGCGCCGTCCAGATGATCTCTGGTACGTCGTAAGACATGTCCTCTTTGGTCAGGGCCTGTACGACCAGCGAGGTCTTCCCCAGAACGTACATGAAACCAATAACGACCTTCCTGACGTGCCACCTGTGGGGTATCACCTTCATGTTCAGGGATGGATTTGCCTGAATCTGCGTCACTGCCCACACGTCCTCTTGATCCGGGGACGAAAGTTTTGCCCCAGGTTTCATTTCAACCTTATCTTCACAGAGCCATCTATGCCTACCAAAATCGTAACAGTGAGGGTCCCTGATGAACTTTCTGGTTTCGGGGATCTCCCCTACCAAGGAGAAGGTAGGCTCCAGAACCTCGCTCAATCTCCTGATCTCCTGTTCTAAGGTTCTATCTGCGAAGGCTATCACGGAGAACAGCTTTTCCTCCAAATCCCCTCTGAAGATGCTCATGATCGGATGGAGAAACCCCTTAGCTACGTCGTAGCTGATCTTGGCGTTCTCAAGCATCAAAAACACCTTCCTCAATCCTAAACCCTCGGAATATACTGCTGGGAATACTGTGAGCCCGTCTCTCGTCACCAACTGAGATACCTCCCTTTTTATCTCCAGGGAAGGTCTTCCGAGGAAGTCAGAGAGAGAGTTAGGATTGGGACCGCACTTGGCTAAGGCCTCTATGAGGCTGGCACTGTCCAGCATCAAGAAGTTTTGTTTTAATTGAACATAAGCTTTTCTAGATTAACGGGTTGTATTATGACAAATTATACTATCCTTCCCTCTGAAACACCTTGGCTACACTTTTTTTGACCTCACCACCACAGACGTCACAGCTCTTTACAGGCTCCTTAAACACCTTACCGCATCCCTTACAGACATAAGAGTAACTCCTGACCTCCTCTGCTTTTCTCCCGAGCCTCACAGGCTGAAATCTTATTCCTAATCTGATGAGGGCGTTCTGAATTGCAAAGTCGTCTGTGAACACCACGGCCGGGCTCAAGTCCACAGCCAGAGCTATAACAGATTTATCGGTTTTAGACAAGCTCCTCTCGTTGAGTTCCCTCAGTACTTGATCTACCTTCCTTAAGGCCATCTGGGACGGTTCCATGATTATTACCTTATTGGTTATCATGGAGAAAGAAAGGCTCCCCAAAGATGAGGAGTCCCTCACTTCCTCTATCACCAGAGGAGTAGTGTAAACTTTTTCAAACGAGTTTTGCAGGCCTCCAAAGAAGCCCGCTGTGTCGAACACTACCCTTTCCACGGTATTATACCTCTAAGCGGGTCTACCTTCTTAAATCTCAGGATAATAGCTTTTTTGGGTGAAGGTTCGATCGTTACCTCTTCTCCTGTGAAGATGTAGTCCACTATGTCACCGTCTGAGACTAGCCTCGCCTTCTGTCTGTGACCCTTGTCCTCTAGTCTCAGCTTGATGTTGGTTCCTGGTATCACCAGCGCCTTAAGCGGAGAGAGTATCGGCCCTACAAAAGATACCTCCATAACCCCTTTACTCAGGACGTATACACCTGTAACCGACATGCTCCAACCGGAGGATCCCTGGGGAGTGGATATAAGGACGCCATCGCCCTCCATAACGAAGTGGTTTCCCATGAAATCCAGGGACAGCAAGATACTTTCTGGTTCATCGTATAATACCCCAACCTCATTGAAGGCGTCCAGACTCCTTCCGTGGTATCTCAACCTGAGTAAGTCGTACTCTTCCCTAAAGTACTCCCCAGACAACAGTTTAGCCAGAGCTTCCTCCACCTCGGAGGGTTCCACATCCATGAGGAACCCTCTCCTCCCGGCCTTCACTGCTATGACTGGCTTGTCTAACTTTATAGCCTTTAGGAGCGTTCCGTCACCTCCTACGGCCATCACGACTTCCTCACCCTCGTCCACTAGAGTAATACCAAGTCTCTTTGAGGCGTCCTTGATTCTAGAAATTATGGGTTCAACTAGCTGTGAGTTCTTGGCCACTATTTTCAGCTTCATGGTGTGGGGATAAGAGAACAGAGAAAGTTAAAACTCTTCACTGCGATGGAGATATTTACCCAGTAGATAATTGACCAGTCATGATTCGTGGACTGAACGTATTCTTTGCTAGGGCGATCTATGCACTGAGCTGGTTCTATTTGGCTCCGGAGATCCCAGAGCTGATATTTAGGTTTCACGAACCACAGACCTTTTCCGGTCTCATCCCTTTATCCTTTTTCCTGGGCTCAGGTATCATGCAGCTCCCCGCAGCTTTTGTGGGAAGTAAGATAGGCCAGAGGAACTCCCTAGTCCTCGGATTGGTGATCATGTCAGCCTCCTCGTTCTTGCTTTCAGTTGCATGGAATTTCAATCTCCTGTTGCTCTTTTACGCCTTGGGCGGTGTGGGAGCCTCATTCTTCTTTTCATCAGGGGGAGCGATAATCTCGTCCCTCAACAAGGAGAGGGTGTCCCTGGCCTTAGGTCTATATAACTCACTCTTCTGTGTAGGAGGTATCGTGGGACTCAATTGGGGCGTGGTGGATGAGTACTTGGGTTTCTCCTTAGGTAGCGTGGCTGTTGGAGTGCTCACCCTGCTCTCAGCCCTTCTGAACCTGAGACTCCCCAACAACTCCTCATCCTGGTCATCTGTGAAGAACAGAAGGGTCTTGATCCTTGGTCTCTCAACCGCTGGGGTGTGGGGTGTCTATTACGCCGTCGGAGAACTCTTCCCCTCGTTCCTCGTCTTTTACCAACACGGCGAGCTACTGACCAGCTCAGCAGTGACGAGTCTTCTCCTACTATTCTCCGCAATAGGTGGAAGCCTAGGAGGATTGGGAGACAGACTCAGCAGGATGAGGTTGTTGTTAGTTTCATCAGTTCTAACCTCCCTTTCTCCCCTCTTACTTTATACCCCCGCTTACGTTTTAGGACTCGCGATCCTAGGGATCTCAAACGAGATGGCCATCTCAGTCCTTTACTCAATGGTGGCGTTAGAGGGAGGAGTGGTGAACTCCAGCGTAACCTTAGCTGAAGTCAACTCATTGAACATCTTCTTTGGAACTTGGTTAGAGTTTCTTGCAGGTTTTCTCGGATTCTCTGCCTGGATAGCCCTCTCCGTGGCGGGGCTCTTGCCCCTCCTACTTCTTCTCACCCTCAGGAACCGCACCTAAGGTAGACATCTATGTGAAATACCTTGCTCTCATTAACTATCTCCAGTTCGCCTGTGGCGTTCACAAGCCTGACTTTGTAAACTTTCTGCCTGGGCCCTCCGTTAACCCTTATGGTCGCCCAACTATTCACACCGGTAATCACGATGGTGCACTTCCCGTTTATCCTCACCTTCACACTGTGGGACGGCGGAATGCGGATTCTGTCTTCCGTAAACGAGTCCCCAGGATACTCCAAAGCTCCTTTTAAGAGCTTCCTGTAATACCTGAACCAGAGCAACATAAGAATGGGGGCAGGAAGGCCAATCAGTAAAAGGGTAGACTCAGGCACCGCTGACATGTCTCTCCTCGAGGTTAAAGCGTTTTCCTGAATTTTATTCTGTTTATAGAAATGTACACCTCTGACCTACTATTCATGATTGTTGTCGGAAAGTTTAAATAGTATAAATTTGTCACTCTCTTGGTTAGCATGGGAGAATACGACATTATTGTTATAGGAGGAGGTCCTGTAGGTCTCTTCGGAACGTTCTATGCAGGGCTCAGGGACATGAAGGCTCTCCTCATAGATTCACAAGACGAGCTGGGAGGACAGCTCGTGACTCTATATCCAGAGAAGATGGTCTACGACGTGGGAGGGTTCGCGGGAATCCAGGCCTATGAGCTCGCCCAGAGGCTCATAGAGCAGGCTAAGATGTTCTCACCAGACGTGAGGACCAAAGAGTGGGCAGATGTGCTTCAGAGGACTCAAGATGGCATATGGGTCGTGAAGACCGACAAAGGTGGGGAATATAAGGCCAAGAGCGTAATGATAGCGGCAGGGATAGGGAAAATAACACCCAGTAGGTTAGGAGCCAAAGGGGAAGTGGATTATGAGGGTAAGGGAGTGTACTACACGGTAAGGAGGAAGAAGGATTTCCAGGATATGAGAGTGTTAATAGTAGGTGGTGGAGACTCAGCAGTAGACTGGGCCCTCACCCTAGCACCTATTGCCAAGTCAGTCACGCTAATACATAGGAGGGATCAGTTCAGGGCACACGAGAGGAGCGTTAAGGAAATGTTTCAGGTTGCCAAGGTCTACACGTGGCATGAGCTGAAGGAAGTTAGGGGAGATGGCACGAGGGTCACACAGGCCGTTATATTTGATAACAGAACCAAGGAGGAGAAGACGTTGGATGTTGATGCAGTGATAATAAGTATAGGCCATAAGGGGGATCTGGGTAACATGACTAAGTGGGGGTTAAACATGAAGGGAAGAGATATAGTGGTGAACCCGAAAATGGAGACCAACTTACCGGGGGTTTACGCTGTAGGGGATATCGCATCTGTGGAAGGGGCACCCAAGCTGGCTCTCATAGCTGTGGGGTTCGGTCAGGCTGCAGTGGCCGCAAGTATGGCAAAGAAGTACATCGACCCGAACGCCTCCGTCTTCGCTGGCCACAGCTCTGAGATGGATAAGTTCAAGAAGTGAGAATTTTCTTCAGTTCGTGAACCTACACTTTCACTTCTCTTGTTGTGTTCACTACGTGATCCTATGTGGGGACTTAGCCTTCCAGCGCTCACCTAGCTTTACCGTGAGTTGGTCGTGACGCTCCCTGCAGCCCAACAGGATAGAGCCTATCTCCCCTTTTCCTTCCAATTGAAAGATTAAAAGCTGGACATCTTCACGCAAGACAGGACTCGACGGTTCAAGGGCTTACCTTGAGCCTGCCTGAGGAGAGTGAAACTTTAACTCTTCAACTCCAATGGTAAATCTGTGGGCAACTTCCCTTGTCACTAAGGTTTGTGACGGAGGTGAGCACTTACGCTCTGTGCAAAGGTCCCTAGGAGGGAGTTTCAGAAGTGGAAGGGTAGGATAAAGAACCTGAGGGGTTACGAGGTAAGGAGGGACGGCGAATTCCTACTGGTTCCAGTGTCTGAGCCGACCAAAGAACTCGAGGTGGTGGAGTGCAATCCCCTGGAGGTCAGGACAAAGAGGCTCAACGAAGTGATACCTGGAGCTTCCTCGTTCTATGTGATAGGCGACATAGCCATAGTGTCGTATAAGGGAAAAGAGGATCCGAGGAGTGTAGGTGAGGCCATAATCAGACTTGTTCCCAGGGTGAGGAGTGTCTTTCTGAAGAGGAGAGTAGTCGGGGAGTTGCGGTTGGGGGAGTTGATTCCTATAGCAGGGGAGGGAAAGACGACCACCTCCTTCGTAGAGGGACGGATCTCCTTCTTCGTAGACGTCTCGAAGGTATATGTGAATCCCTCCTTGGCAATAGAGAGAATGAAGGTGTCCGAGAGAGTAGATAGAGGAGATTTGGTCCTCGACGCCTTCACGGGGTACGGGGCCTTTGCCCTCCATATGGCCAAGAGAGGGGCATACGTGGTAGCAGGTGACCTCAACCTAGACGGATTAATCATGGCTATTAAGTCAATCAGGTTGAACGGAAACAAGTTCACGGTGGACCTGGTCCACTACGACGCTAATTTCCTCCCCTTCAGGGACGCAGTGTTCAAGCTGGTGATAGGGGACAATCCGTCAATGATAGATAGGTTCATCGGGGAACTCTGTAGGGTGACTAGAGGCACACTACTCGTCTACAGGCTGGGCCCTCCCCAGGAGGGTTGGGAAAGAGTCAATGAGTACTCTAAGGACCTCATCATTGCTAAGAGGGAGATCCGATGCCACCAAGAAGACTCTGACCACTCCTCCCCTCAGTTCCCTCACCAAATCCCTATTTAGATCACCAGCGGACTTGTCGGCCTTTATTAGAATCGTGGCGTCCGAGATGAACGAGGACTTCCTCACGATCATCTTTACCGTCGAAGTCATGGTCAGTCCGGCACTCCCCCTGCCCTTGACCAGCTCGGTGAAGTTCTGCGTAGACACTAACAAGTATCCGTATCCCTCCGATCTTAGAACCTCCTTTACCTCAGAGGACAACGAACTGGCACTCTTGTCTGCCTCCACGCAGATTATGCAGTCTCCCCTCAAGGTGAGGAAATTTTCAGTTGTAACCTCAAGTGTACTCCTATGTTTTGCCAGGACGTTGGGATGTCCTCTACAGGTTATCACTTCAGTCCTTATCAACGGACTTCAGGATGAAGGTTCTTCCCCTCACCTCTATAAGTTCTCCCCCTACCTCTCCAGCAACCTTACGGGCCACTTCTTCCCTGTCCAAGGTCTTGTCCAGGATCTTAACCTTAACTAGACCGTGATCCTTCAGGTGTCTGGCTATCTCACTCTTCAGTTCCTCTGTTACCCCTTTCTTCCCTATCCTCACCTCCGCCCCCTGAGATCGAACTTCGTCTAAGCTTCTCCACGTTCTTCGTGTCGTATCTTCTCACCCATCCACACAATAGACATGTCCTTACTAAAATCTTTGATTTAATCCTCCTCCTCTCGGTAATCCCAGGAATGAGTGGTACGAAACACCTTCTGCAGAACATTCCCTTGTACTTCCTCGGCAACTTCACCTGAGCTTTCCTGGAGTACTCTACGGCTAGTTTCACGTAAGCCCTCGCCAGGTAAAGATCACCTTCATTAGCTAACCTGACCGCCCTATCTATGAGTTCCATGGATCTCCTGAGGACTGCCCTCCTGTTCATAAAATTCATAACTTTCTTGGCTCGAGTAGAAATAAAGAACCATGGATATAATACTGTTAGATGCGTCCCTAGAACTGGTGCCCGATTCCATAAGGAATCACCCAAGCGTGATTAAGAACAGTGAGAGGTTCGGAAAGGATCCAGGGAGAACCTTACTAGACAAGTCCCTTCACTACCACGCCATGACTTACTTACCAAACAGGGAGAAGAGAGGTAGGCCAGATATACTCCATTCATCCCTCGTTCTCCTACTCAGCGAACCGAGCTTCAGGGGTGACCTCTACATCCACACGTTGGAGTCGAAAATAATAAGGGTAGACAGGAGGATGAGACCCCCAAAAAACTACCTTAGATTTGTAGGGCTGATGGAACAACTGTTGGTCGAGGGAAGAGTTCCCCCTCGGGGTAATCCGCTCATGGAGTTGCTTGACATAAGCTTGAAAGAACTAGTGGAGGAGAGAGGACTAGTTCTCCTCCATGAGGAGGGAGAGAGGAGAGGCGTGAGGACGCTATGCGGTGAGAAAGCGTTCCTCGGAGTAGGGGCCTTTCCTCATGGAGAGTTTTCAGAGGAGGTGACGTTACTAGCTAGGGAAACGGTATCCATAAGTGAACACGTCTTAGAGACTCAGAACGTCATCTGCAGGCTACTCTGTGGGTGTTCTCTGAGTCATTTGGGCTGATACTTAGCCTTGGCGTATATTATTCCGCCCGGAGAGGGGACCAGCTCGACGGTCTCAAAGTCGTAGCTCTCCAGGATCTTCTTTAGGACCATGGAGGCACAGAACGTAGACTCAAGGCTGAACCCAGTACCGGTCAGCCTCAGCTCTACCATATCGTCGTCTACTCTCTTGATCTTCATGTCTTTGATCGGGAGTGCAGACTTCACTCCCTCGTAAACTACCAGAAGCTCTTCAAGGCTAGAGGCCCTGGACTTCAGGTATGAGGCCAATTGCTGGCCTGCCCCTTCGCATATGGTCTGAAAGGCCTTCTGATCTTTTTCGTATGCCAGCTTGGCCAGGCTCTCTATATACCAGGAGGTTATGGGTATCACGTCCAAGTCCTTGAATATCTTGTGTAGCTCCACTAGGTCTTGGAGCTTCGTGGAGTCCTCTCCACTCCTTATCATCTCCAACATGGCCTTCAAGGCCAAGTTCGTCAGAGAGTATATTGTGTAACCTTTGGATTTAGCCTCCTTTTCCAGCTCCCTGATTAGGTCACTGTCAGCCGCTATGTTAACCCTTGGCAACTCTTATCCATGATTATGTACATTTCAACACTTTATAAAACCATTGTAGATTTGTTTAATAGAGGAAGGTCAATGTGGTGTGAAGGCTATTACATCGTAGATGATGAAGAGTATTAGAGCTATGATGAAACCCCCTAAGTACCAGTTGTCGTCCGCAAAGAGTGCCTTTATAAGATCTAGGAGACCGTTTATCTCTTTCTTCTCGGCCATGAATATGGGTCTCTCCGTGAGGTTATAAAAGTTACTTTTATTGTTTTTATAAAAACGCTACTAACTACGTTAACCATAGCAGACTCGAGGTGAGAGCTCCAATCTAAAATAGGTTTCTCAAATCCCGAAGAGTAAACAGACTGTAACAGTGGTTATTAGATTTCACCTCACCTAAGGCCCGTATCCAAGAGAAAATTCCATACCTGGTGCTGCAAAAAGCGGTCTACGAAGCTCGGAGATCTCGCGATGAGCTTCTCGATTGAACCTGTACACTGCTAACATAGTCGACCGAATAGACCGTTCCCATCCCACCTTTCCATTTATTAATATCCGCTCTAATTATACATGGGTAGGGATGGAGTGGTGATGTGGCTTGATTCCGACGGAAAAGCTAAACTCCGCCTCCAGAGTGTTCCTTTACTCAGGGATAGTGCTTTTACCCCTCTCCATCTTAGAGATCATTTACGGTAACCTGTTCTCGTCTTATATACTTCTTGCGGACGCCTATCATGGGTTCATAGACTCCTTGACAGCTTTTCTATTCTCCGTATTACTCAAGGTGATCTACAGGAGAACGAAAAGGTTCCCGCTAGGTCTCTATAACCTGGAGAGCCTGGCTATGCTCATGGTGTCTGCTCTAATACTCTTCCTTTCCGTCTCCGTTCTCTTGCAGAGCTTTGGCCGAGAGGCTAGCACACCGTCGTGGCTCTCGTCCTTGGCCTGGGCGGGAGGTCTTGTCACGTTGGGGATATATCTTTTAGAGCGAAGGTACAACTGGCTCCAGCTAGTTCGAGCCGACATGCTACACAGCAAGCTCGACATTGTCCTGGAGGCCCTTAGTGGGGTTGGAATCATTGTCGGGAACTATTTCCTAACAATAGCCATAGTAACTACCATAGTCGGATTTATACTCGTAGACACCGCCAGAGAGGTCAAGGAGGCTATCCTCTCCCTAGTCGGAGCGAATTGTAATAGTCCCCTGGCGGAGAGGATTGAGACGATACTCTCCAGCTATGGGTTCAACGTAGCGAGGGTGTATGTGAGGAGGCTGGGATCATTTTATATGATCCATGTGATAGTAAGGATGCCTTCCGAAACTCCGCTATCTAAAGTCTACAAGGAGAAGAAAAAGGCCGAAAGGATAGTCCAAACCTTCGATGGCGTGGCCGTGATAGACGTCAGGGCAGTCCCGACAAAGGTTGATAGGCTGAAGAAGGAGGTGAGGGGAGTTGGAGTTCCCAGAGCTAATACGATTAATGAGAAGAGTGGGCCCGGACATACCTCTGTTGAGTGAGCTCACCAAGTTGAAGCAGGACGAGATCTTGTCCCTCCTGTCCAGGATCAAGGGTTTGTCTTTCACCCCCATTCCAGCCAATAGGTTCATGAAGCTGAAGTTTAGCTCTAGAATTTACACTAGGAAAAGCGTAAAGACCGACTTCTCCTTTCTGTTTGACAAGGAGGGCGTAGAGGTAGTACGCTTCGAGAACTTTTCTGGCATCCCAGAGACCTATGACTACGATACAGACACATGGAACTATGACGGTTCCATCAAGGCTACTCCCCTTGTCCATGATTTCCAATATGAGGGAGAAGTTGAACCAATCGATTTTTCTACCCTGAGGTCTCCCAAGTCTATGACTGATGTACTGAGGGAGGCGAACAGTAAAGGCCTGATCCAAAGTTACGTTGTGGATTACGGAAGCCGGGAGTTCCTTCTGGATGTGATAACGTTAAATCCAGAAGTGAAAGAAGCCTTTCAATATTTTCCGTTCATAAGATTTGTAGCCCACCTGAGAGGAGACGAGGCTACATTTTATCTCATAGAGCTGTTCATGCCGGAGGCCCACTTGAGAGAAGTGGCGGAGGCCCTAGAGGAAGTCAGGGATCAAGTGAAGATATTGTTCGCTCCAAGATCCTTCAAGTATGTCAGGAGAGTTTGATTATACGACGTCCAAGGATTTAACCTTGGGAAGGACACCCCTCTCGAACGTCATGTTGTAGAAGGTCCGTAAGCCTTTCATTACCTGATCTTCTGGGACATTATACTCCTGAATGTCAGCCCAAATGGTCTTCTCCACCACCTCCCTATCCATGGTAACTCCCTGAGACTCGCTCATTATCTCAAGGTCTCTGGGTATAACCCTCTCTAAGTTCTTCTCCGCGAACTTCTTGCTCCTCTCATACAGCTGTCTGAACTTCACTGCCACATCTCTCCCTAACTCCTTGGATATCACCACCATACCCATGGGCATAGGAGAACCTCCAGACCGATCACGCCACATATCCCACATACTCGTCACCACGTTAGGCGTTACACCCAGCTTCTTCAGGGCGTACATCATCTTTATCTCGTGAACTGCCACCAATACGTCGCCCTGTTTCCCCAATGCCTTGATCTCGTCAAGAACTCTAGGTATGATGACTAACCTCTTGTATTTTCCTATGAGGAGACGATACAGGGTGAAGGCAGTGGTGTTGGGGCCGTGGACTATCAGGACCGAGTTCTTCACATCCTCTATTCCAATCTTGGTAGCTGAGAGGATGGGCATCCCCGTTATTCCATCTATGGCAGTGGCGACGGCGTTACCTAGGATAAAGTAATCGTCCTGAATGTAAGGGTACATGGCGGCTGAGGGTACAGAAACGTGAACTTCCTTGGATAGTACCTTCATATTTACGTCCTGAACTGTTGGTATCACCTCGAACTCCAGGTTAAGACCCTCCTCCCTCACCCAACCCTCCATCATGGGAATGAAAGGGTAGAGGTCACCTGAATCTGCCAGTGCACCAATCTTAATTGTGACCATGGATAACGAACTGGCAAGGGGAGTAAAAAATGTTGGTTTGTGTTGGTTCAACAAACGGGGTAAAGGTGGAGGCAGTGAGAGAGGCCCTGATGGAGGTTTTACCCAACGCTGAGGTTAAGACTCTGAGTGTGGACTCGGAAGTGTCACCACAACCGTGGTGTCACGAGACCTACTCTGGAGCTAGAAACAGGGCCTTGAAGTCCCTCCAGGAAGGTTGCGACATAGGAGTGGGCATAGAGGGAGGGGTATGTGTAGAGAGGAACAGAGTGCTGGCCTTCGCTGTGATATACGCGGTAGGGAGGGACGGCACAGAGAACTTCTCCACTTCTCCCTGGTTCGTCCTACCTCCTTCCTTAGCTTCAAAACTATTTGAAGGCAAGGAACTGGGAGAGGCTACGGACCTGGTTTACGGCAGAGTTGGCTCCAAATATCATAAGGGAGCAGTTGGGATTCTCTCCAAGGTTATCGATAGGAGGAGGTTATACAAGGATGCCGTGATATTGGCCCTATACCCCTTCTACAACAGGGAGATCGGTGAGAGGTAATTGACGCTCAACGGTATAGAGGAAAAGATCTAAGGACAATACGCTGAGAACTGTATGCTCCCTGAATGTTCTGGGAAAGAGAGGGCGATGAAACCCTTGAAGTAAAAAGGGTTCCGCTTACGACTCTTCAGGACTCTTGGTGGACTGCCTTAACCACGCACGAGGCTCTCTGCTTCGTGGCTCCACCTTGCCTCCATCCGATTATTGACAGAAGAGGCACTACCAGTCCGCTCCGACTGCTCATGGAATTTCCAGTTGGAGGGCGGAGCCCACAGGAACTGTTGGTGTAAGACCCTGAGGGTGTGGGACACTTGTTACCCGTAAGGACAGCCTACTGGGCAGAGACTTACATCATCAACCTTGGCTTCAACCTAGGGGTCTCGGTTACACTTACAATTCCGTGACCGTCATTGAATCAGTGCCCGTGACGTATATTTAAACCGCGAGGACTATCCGTTCACATCCTCACGTAGGCCTTCCAACCCCGAACCTTCGAGAAAACGTGTACACTCATGCGGGAAAGGATTCAGCCGACGAGCTTCCTGAACAGCAGACCTATTTCTGGAAGCTTGACGGTCTCGTGCTCGGAGGGCCTAGGTACCGTGGAGAGATAGATTCCGTATTCCTCGTGTTCAGATTCTGACGGAGCCTTGGGTTCCCCGAAGGGGGAGAACACGATGAACTCGTCAGCTGCGTTGACCATTTTCCTCAGGGCAGAATCGACCATGGAGTAGGCTTTACACTTATCTAAAGAACCTCTGTGCAGTTCCACGTCCAGGCCCACTATACCAGCTATGACCGGCCCCCTGTTTAGGGACTCCAGTACGGCTTCAGTCACTTGGTTGAGCTCGTCCTCCAGTCGAACTTCATGAATCTTTAAACTCACTATCCCAGTGGTAGGGTCAGAAATAGGCACGTTCACTAACGTCGCCCCGGTGGCCTTAGCCAGTTCAGGAACTCCCTCATTCGGCTTTCCAGAGTAGTCCATTCCCAGTACTGAGAGCCAAGAACTCTCGTGGGTCTGAGGTCTCCTATTCACTACCACGCCACGGAAGGTACTCCCGAACAGACTCATGAGGAATCTAGGGTTACACTTCATGAAGCTAGTATAACTCAGTCCGTCAACGCCTATGAGGAGTGCCTTCATTTCACTCGCCCAGCAAGGATTTCAGCCTTATCTCTATCTCCTCCCTTGGTACTGCTCCTATTACCTCATCTACTGGTTCTCCGTCACGGAAGAAGATGACCGTGGGGAGGCTCATCACTCCGTATCTGCCTGCTATCTGGGGGTTCTGATCTGAGTTAACCTTCCCGAAACCAACCTGAGGGTAATCCTTGGCTAGTTCTTCGATGACTGGAGAGAGGATGAAACATGGGGCGCACCACTCGGCCCAGAAGTCAACGACAGCGATCTTATGCTCCCTCAGGAAGCTATCAAAGTTCTCAGAGTCCAGGTGTACGACTTCTCCTCCCTTCTCCATGTTCCTGTTTTCGCTCATCATCTGTTTAATTTTTTTCCTTAGGAGAGCCTCTAGTTCTGGATCCCTTTCTGTGCTCATATCTCACATTAACTCAACAGAGTTTAAAAAGTTTATATTGGTGAAACAAAAATAATGTATCATGGACAACCCAGTGATAGTGGGAGCAGGGATAACAGGTCTTTTGACGGCCTACCTGTACGGAGGCCCAGTGACTCTCGTGGATATGGGCAAAGGAAGGACGAACTCCCATAATAGTCTGTGGACCGTTATTCCGAACCTGTGCGGTGACTTGAGAGGGGAATGTGAGTCCTCCATGAAGTACTATGGGATAATGTGCGAGAAATTCAAGGTTCATTGTTCTCTCAAGGCCGTCATAAGGGTTCCCCCGAGGGGAGGGGAGACCCTTGATTCTCAAGAGGTTGGGAAGTTGGAGCCCCTCCTCAGAGGTCACGACGGGGAGCTCGTGGGGGAAGGTCTATTTATACAAGGAGACGATTTCCTTAACGCGCTCATGGAGAGGATAGACGGGAAGTTCGTTAGGGCAAGGGTTGTGGGGTTGCTAAGGGAAGAGGGAGTAGTTTCAGGCGTTAAAACCGACCGCGGGAGGATCTGGGGGAGTCACGTTATCTTGACGTTGGGGCACGATCCCTTGAACCTGCTTGGGAACTTCGGGATCAATGTTCGCCCGCTTAAGGGGCACGTGGTGGAAGCAGGCAAGCTCGGAATGAGGAACATCCTCATGCTAGAGGACAGGTTGGGGGTGGAAGGGCCTGAATCTGCACTCTTGAACGGGGACTCGCAGGAGTCCTCAGATCCATCCGTAAATAATAGCCAGGTAGAGAGAACAGTCCAAGTGTTCAAGAAGTACTTGAGAGTTACACTGGAAGTCAGGGAAGTGAGGGTCGGCTTCAGGGCAGTCTCTCCAGACGGCAGACCATTACTGATGAGGCCCTTGAGCAATGTGGCAATCGCCACTGGGTTCAGGTTCGGATGGGCGTTGGCCCCACATCTGGCAAGAGAGACTCTAAAGGTCTTGGGCTTACCCCAGCGAGTTAACCTTTAACGCGAGTTTCTCGAGTTGAATGCGGATGAAAGTCTCAGTTTTAGTATCAAAGAAGGATCCGGTGGGCCAGACTGTAAAGAAGCTTGGTTACGGCTTTGATGAAGTGGAAGAGGACGTAACAGACTTCACTTACTCCAAGGGAGACGTCATCGTGGTCCTCTCCAGGCACGAGAGTTCCAGTAAGATCCCCACCCTTACGGTACATCATGTGGGAAACCCAGGAGGGACTCCCATGGGAGGTGAACCCAGGCAACTGGGAGTAGCACATCCCAGGCTCCTGACTTCGATTTTCAGGGAGTTAAGGAAACTGAACCTAGGAGTAGAGGTAGAGATTGAGGCAACCCACCATGGACCTACACTTCGGGGAGTACCCGTGATCTTCGCTGAGGTGGGTAGTGACGAGACTATTTGGAGGAATGAGACATTAGTTAACAGATTCGTGGAGTCGGTACTAAGAGGGATAGAGGGGGTCAACGAGGTAGATTGTAGAAACGTTATCCTGGTGTACGGGGGACCCCATTATTCCAAGACAGCAAAAGGTCTTGCACTAACAAATTGTATATCCCATATTATTTCCAAGCATTTTATTTCCGAATTAAATTCGGAAGTCATACATCAGAGCATCGAACGAAATATTACAAGACCTAATACCGCTATCCTAGATAGTATAAACCGTGAAAGAAGAGAATTCATAACCAATTTACTTCGCCTTAATAACATATCTATTGAGTTTAGATAACAGTTGTGGTGATATGGCAGGGGAACCAATTGACAAGATCTTGAAGTTGCTGGAGTTTCTCTCTATGAATGTGAAGCTAGCATTGGGGACCGAGATACCGTGTGCAGATATGTCGTCTAAGTCCAAGATGTGACCTAAGGCTGCCCTTATGGGGTCATAGTGACTTACGGCAACAACCACTTGACCTTCCGGTAAAGACTGAAGGAACTCTAAAATTCTCCTCTTCAAGCTCTCCCACGGTTCCAGATCTCTCACTTCCAATTGTCCCCTCATTATCTTCAACTTCCAATGATCATTCGGATCGAACCTCCTGTTATTCAATTCTCCAAGCCACCTCTCCCTCAGTCGTTCGTCTATTATTGGGACCAGTCCTAGCTCATCCCCAATCAATTGAGCCGTTTGATAGGCCCTCATGACTGGGCTGGTGAAGATCTTGTCCACCCTCAACTTCTTGAGCTCATGAGCCGCTCTCTTAGCTTGTTCCCTCCCCTCTTCAGTCAAAGGGTAGTTGTTGGTGTCGTGGGACAGAATCTTTTGGATATTGGAGACGCTTTGGCCGTGTCTCACCAGGATCACTAGAACCATGGTTAACTCTATTGACGCAAACCATTTTAACTTATCTCCACAGCCCTTTAGGAGTTTGGGCCCTTCATAAGATTTCTAAGACTTCTTTTCATAAGATTTTACGGGAATCAACTTTTAATTGAAGACCCACAACAGAGTTATTGTGGGTCTATTTAAGAAAACAAGGACTCAATCTCGAACTTGTTTAAGATCATGTTCACCACCGACATTCACGGATCCGACGTAATTTTTAAGAAGTTCCTCAATGCCGGGAAGATGTATAAGGTAGATGCGTTGATCATAGGAG
>NZ_JH597761.1:934843-968953 GCF_000243315.1 Metallosphaera yellowstonensis MK1
AGGAGGAGGTTCGGGAAGTGCCACTCCCCCTGGAGGACCGGATCGCCCGGGCCATAGCCCTCAACTACAACCTCTCGACCTGTTATCTCATCATTGTAATAATATTACAAGAGCCCTTATTTCTTCGTGATATGATCAAATATATTCAGTAATTCCTCCATTGAATAAGTCCAAATCAACAGAGATATTACAATTCGCAAAGGAGCCCTGAATCGCCCGGAGTTTGGGCCTTCATAAGATTTCTAAGACTTCTTTTCATAAGATTTTACGGGAATCAACTTTTAATTGAAGACCCACAACAGAGTTATTGTGGGTCTATTTAAGAAAAACAAGGACTCAATCTCGAACTTGTTTAAGATCATGTTCACCACCGACATTCACGGATCCGACGTAATTTTTAAGAAGTTCCTCAATGCCGGGAAGATGTATAAGGTAGATGCGTTGATCATAGGAGGAGACATAGCAGGTAAGGCCCTAATACCGGTCGTGGAGATCGGAGAGGGAAAGTACGAAATAGACGGCAAAGTGTACGGCCCCGAGGGAATGAAACAGATGGTCGATAACATAAGGAAGGAGGGAAACTACTACGTGATTGTAGACAAGAAAGGATTAGAGGACCTCAAGAACGACAAGAGGAAAGTAGATGAAGCGTTTAGGACGGCCATGAGTGAGGTCGTCAGAGGATGGGTTAGAGTAGCAGAGGAGAAGCTGAAGGATTACAACATACCTCTATACGTAAACTTGGGGAATGACGATCCAACGTACCTATTCGAGATACTCGACGAGAGCAAAATAATGAGGAGATGTGAAGGGTTGGTAGTGGAACTTGGAGGTCACGAGATGATCTCCTTTGGGTACGTCAATCCTACTCCTTGGAACACGCCTAGGGAGTTACCAGAGGATGAGATATACAGGAGGTTGAGGGATGAGGCCTTGAAGCTCAAGGATCCTTACAAGGCTATATTTAACGTGCACGCTCCACCCTTAAACACCAACCTAGATCTAGCTCCACTTTTGGACGACAATTTGAAGCCTGTAGTAAGAGGAGGAGAACTAGTCATGGTTCACGTTGGTTCCTCGTCCGTCAGGAAAGTCATAGAGGAGTTTCAGCCTCTCATAGGCCTTCACGGTCATATCCATGAGTCTAGGGCATTCGATAAACTAGGAAGAACCCTGGTGTTGAACCCAGGGAGTGAGCACTCGGAGGGCATCCTTCACGCCGCTTACGTGGTCCTTGAGAGTGATAAGGTCAAGGCCCATCAGTTCATAATAGGTTAACCACGAAGATGCTTTGTAGGCTGTTCAATTTTCTTAGACGGTGAATCTAATGAGTTTTCTTAAATTCAAAATCTAGTGTAAGATTAAAAGTAGACCTCACGTCGTCTCTGCTAAAAATTGAAGTATCTCACAAACCACCACGAAGGACAATGTTTTTTAACGGTAGAGAGAAACTAGTCCTATGACGGTCAAAGTATCCCAGGTTTCTTCCAGGTTAGTAAAGGTGATAAGAGATGAGGATCCTGTATTCCTGGCGGCGGCGGAGATGAGAAATCATAACATGGGCTCTATGCTGGTTGTGGATAACAAAGGAAAAGTAGTAGGAATAATAACCGAAAGGGATGTAGTGAGAGCTGCAGCTGAGAAGAGGGTCGACTCTCGGGTCTCTGAATATATGACGGAGGAAGTGAAGGGAGTCACAGAGGACACGACAGTGGAGGAGGCACTTGCAGTTATGTTAGAGAATGGATTCAGACATCTACCAGTGGTCGGTAAGGATGGGAAGGTAACCGGCATAATCTCCATAAGGGACTTGGCCAAGGCACTCACAGACTCGCATTTTCTTCAATATGGGAAGGAGTGGGTCGACGTGAAAGGTTCCGGGATGATCTGTCCCGTGTGTGGTCTTGAAATAGACGAATATGGCTACTGTAACTGCGGCACAGGCTCGAGCTAAACTTTTAAGACGGTATAGGCTGTTTTCTGCATATGATAATATTTTACGCCATAGGAGAGAAAGATAGGGCCAAGGAACTGGTAAGAATAATAACTAAGACAAGGTGGAAGACCATATCCAGGCACGCAGTGAAAATATCGAGCTCCTCCATAGGACCATCAATAGTCATCTTTAAGCCTACAATGGCTGCACTAGCAGTCGCCCTATGGTTAAAGGATAGAGCTGAGGAATTAGGGATGTCTACCTCAGTGGGCTGGTTCACACCAATAGGCAATGTACCTGAACCTGTTCACGATGCTGTGAGGACAGACCTCAATAAGATGCTCATGAGGAAGCTTGAGATACCCTGGAGCCCATAAATCACAATTCGTTTTTCCTGAAACAACTTGCACGTTTGCGGTAGTAGAACTTTAGAAGAACCAGTTACACTGTTAAGGATTGATTTAAACCCCTTAAATAAAATACAGTAATTTTAGCTCAGATTAGAGACTCCCAAAGTTCGTCGCTCTCTCCAGCATCGGTGGTAAGGGGTAGTTAGGTTAAACTACCCTCACTCGAAGTTCTTTCCTAGGGGACAATTTTTTAGGAAGTTGTAACTTGAGTCTCTGCCTCTTCTCTAACTATGTTTATATTGTCGTCGCTCCTAGTTATAATGACGTAGTCTGTTATTCCATTTAGATATTCGACCAGTTTCTGGAGCCTCCTCTGATCGAAGGTCATGAAGGACTCATCGACAATGAAGAACGGGGTCTTGAAGTAAGACTTTAACGCCGTAACTACCAATATGAGAGCCAACGTGGTCCTCTCTGAAGAGGAGAGTTTCTTAAGATCTAAGAACGTACCGCTCCTCTTCACCGTAAGAGTATAATTCGGCGTTATTTCTGCCTCAAGATTGAAGTCCAATTCCTTCAGGAGCGAGTTAGCCACTCTCGTGAACTCCTCCTTGGCCACCGTCAACCTCTTGATGTATTCTTGTTGTAAGTTCTCAGCCTGCTTCTCTAACTCTTCTATCTCTTTCTCTTTCTCCTTTATCTTATTCAGGGTTGAAGCAGGTATCCCCAGGGTAGAAAGTTCATATTCCAGCTGGTTCTTTTTGTTCATCAGCTCCTGTATCCTCTTTGAGACGGCGTCCTCGGGCCCAGATATCCTTATGAGGTCTGATGTCTTGTTAAACCTGTCCTCCATCTCTCTCCTCTGTCTCTCCAAGTCGCTTATCTGCTCCTTCACCATCTCCATTCTACTCAATAGTTCCTGTTTCTTTTGCTTGAGTCTAGCAACTTCGTTCTTTACGTTCTCGAACTCACCGAGCTTTCTCTGAAGCTCTTCCTTTTTCCTGTTGAGCTCGTCTATCTCCTTTTTTATGCTTTCGAAACTGTTCTGCCTCATTCTCAACTCTCCGGTAATTACGTCCACCCTTACCTTCCAATTTGAAGGATCTACGTGACTTCCGCACACGTAACAAGTGTCCGAGTGGTTCTTCTCAGCCTCCTTTATCTCGTCCAAGACTCTCTCTAACAACCTTATGCCTATCTCCGCCTCATTTCTCAGCGACGATTTCCTCTGTAACTCCTCGTTTATCTGATTTATCTGGTCTTCAAATATCTTCTTTATTTCGGGTTTGATCATGAGCTCTTTCTGTTGGATCTCCAGCTCCAGTTTGGTATGTTTAGATTGAAGGTCCACTAACTCCTTCTTCTTCTGTTCTATCTTACTATTGAGCTCAAGGAGTTTGTTCTGCCTCGTTACCGATATGGACTGGGTGGTACTGTTAATAAGTCTGTCGCTCTCCTTCTCCTTTTTAAGAGACTCGATCTCGTTTTCTATGTTCCTTATCTCAGCTTGAATACTCACCGCGTCCTTGTATTTATTCTTCAGTTCCTCGTGTTCCTCTTTTAAGATCTTGAGTTTCTCTTCAACCCCAACTTTCAACTGTTTGATCTTCTCGATCTCAGAGGTAGCAGAGATGAACCACTCTATGTTTTCCTGACCTCCAAGTATCTGGTTGAGCAACTTGTTCTCTGGTGAAAAATAGGACAGAAGTAAGGCCCTACTGTCGTCCATGATGAGCTTAGCACTCTCCACAAGCTTATTTTTCACCCTCCTTATCCTCCTATAGTATTCCTTATCATTGAGCCTAACTTCCACGTAGCCTGAGTCTGCGAAGACGTTGAGGAGATCCTCAGGTTTTATCTCAGAGGTCAGCATTGAGACTAGTGCTCTCGCTAGTGAGGTTTTACCGTAAGCGTTAGGCGCATTGTATAAGTTAACTCCCTTAGACAGTTCTATATCGAGGGGGTTGCTTATACCACCTATATTGTTAATTCTAACTTTCATCAGGTAAGAGTATTATTTATCCTTTAAAAAAATTACCCCACTAGTTTAAACCGTTTGTCCCCTACACTTTGACTCCACTCATATTGTGTTTAATCGTGATCTAGTGTAGGGACTTAGCCCTCAACCACCTACTTACGGTAGGTGAGTTGTTGGAATCCTTGGAGCCCGACGGCACGGGGCTCACACCTTTGCCATCACTCCCTTCTGGGCACAGCCCACATCGGCCAGAGAGCCTATATTTTATAAAAAATGTAATAAATGAATATAAAAATATTTTTGTTAATGTGGAAAAGGATTCAGCCTTTTCTGCAACAAAACCCATGAGGAGCAAAATCCCCTCAACAAAGTGACGAATCCATCCAGATTCGGCTGACATTTTCTTCTGTTGTTCATGAGAAGGGGTTTGGGCTTCACTGGATTTTCATGAATTTATATCCAATCATCAGCCCATGGGCTTCACCGGAGTCAGGACTGACACGTTCATTCTCCTCCCTTAGCGGGATGACCACCCAACGGAGTGTCTCCTATCCTTTGGGGAAAACCTAGATATCTTAAGTTACTGTCACATCTCGTCAGGTCGTCTTCAACTCATCTGATGTAACTATATTTATCTCTTCTGAAAAATAACAAAACTTTACGAGTTATCTGAAACTGCTGGCAACGACGTTAACAGTTCCCGTTCCTCCTACCTAACGGGTTTACCAAGGGGAAAACCAGGAAGACGTAAACATTTCAACCCTCAAAGCGTTTACTAGGAGCTCAGGACACACCGCTCATTTTATCACCTGCAAAGTGGAAGGATAACCAGTGATCAAATTTGGGGAGAAAGGTCATTTTAGATTCTGATACTGCATCTGACGACACTATCGCCATTCTACTCTCCTCAAGATTATTCGACCTCTTGGGGGTGACCATTGTAGCAGGAAACGTTGATTACGACAGCCAAGTTAAGAATTGTCTCTTTTCCCTAGAATACTTCAGATGCTCTGACGTCCCAGTGTTCTTAGGAAGTAAAAGGCCCATAATGGGACAATGGAGGACTGTTCCTGAAGTCCACGGCAAGAACGGACTGGGTGATTGGGACTATCCTGAACCTAAGAAGATACCCGAAAAGGAGGACGCGGTGGACGCGATACTGAGACTTTCCAGGGAATATGATGGGGAACTCGAGGTGTTAGCAATTTCCCCTCTTACTAACTTAGCTCTGGCTTACCTTAAGGACCCGTCAATCGCCACCAGAGTGAAGAAGGTATGGATTATGGGAGGGGCATTCAGCAGGGGGAACACTACCCCTTTCGCTGAATTTAATTTCTGGGTGGATCCAGAGGCAGCGAAGATAGTTTTAGACGCAGGATTTGACGTGACCATAGTACCTTGGGAGGTGACTGAGGAATACGGTGTCATAGATACAGAAACATGGAAAAAAATAGAGACCATGGGAACCAAACTATCGGAGTTTTTCGTGAGGGCAAACAGGACTCTCAGGGACTTCTCCATAAGCCAAGGGAATCCTGGGAGTGTACATCCAGACTCCCTCACCGTCTACCTAGCCTACGACAACTCCTCTGTGATAGAGAGTAGAAGGCTTCGTGTGGATATAGAAACCTGTTCCAAAACTAGAGGCGGAATGATCGTTGATTGGTATAGTAAAGAGAACGCCAACGCCGAGGTAGTCTTGAAGGCCGATGGGAAGAAATTTAGGGATACGCTTCTTTCAATTCTTTCTTCATTTTAGAACATTCTGCATAGACAATTACACTAAGATTCTTCGTTTCTATACCCTCTTCTTGGAGGGACTTCATTACACCTGAAAGATCCACGTCGACGTCTACTATTTCATCCATGTCTTCACAATAAACGTTCACATGCGGTTCCAATCTGACCTCATACCAGGTCTTTCCTCCAGCTTCGAAGGATCTAACTACTCCGGCCCTCTGAAGGATCTCGAGAGCATTATAGACAGTGGAAAGACTTATGCTAGGTTCTGTTTTCCTGAGCTCACTAAATATTTGCTCGCCGCTGTAATGTCCTCCTTTGCTCATGATCTTGAGGACTGCCAACCTCTGTGGGGTGACCTTCAGTCCGCGACTCCTAAGCAACTCAGCAGTGTCCATTTCCATTCTATAGTCATTCTTAAGTTGAAGTAATTAAGATTTACCCCATGTTCCATGTTGCTTCGGGCAAGAGGAATTATGTGAGCCTGGTAATGGCGTTATTATGGGCCATGATCGACTCTCGTGTGCAAGCTACTGCCTTGTGTACCCCCTGTCATGTCAAGGAGTGTGAGGGCCTCGGTAAGAGGTACTTCTTCTCCACCTACCTCGACGACAGGGGCGAGGACATCTTGACCACCTGGGATCGTTAAGGGAAGACCCAGAATTCTGAGGAACCCGATGAACTCCTGACGATCCACGTCCTATATAGTTATTTTAGTTGGAAAAGCTCAAGTAGAACACAAAACACACAGCCTAACGATGTTTAAAAGGAGGATGTATACATCTTTATTTCGTACAAGTACTTTTTGACACTCTGATCCATCATAGCTCTAATAACGTCAGTCGTTGTGACAATACCACTCAGTTTACCGTCCTTTCCCATAACAGGTATTCCCTTTATTTTCCTGGAGGCCATCAATCTTGCCGCATGGGCCATGTCCTCTTCTCCGTCAACTACGATGACGTTAGGACTCATAACGTCTCTGACCTCAACTTTAAGTTCCTTAAACTTGATCACTGGAGCTAAATACAGGAGATCTGTTGTCGTTATGACCCCCTGTACTCTTCCAGACGAGTAGACCACGAGTCTGCTTAAGTTTCGCTCTATTAATACAGATACTGCCTCACTGAGCCTGGTGCTGGGCTCTATAGTGACCACAGGTGAACTCATGTAGTCTTTGACTTTCTGAAGGCCTTTCACTTGAGAAGCGTAGAAGTTACTCAGGTCACTCTTTATAATTATACCAATAGCTTTCCCCGACTCATCACAGACCGCCAGGAGTGGCTGTCTCTTGTCTACTAGGATCTGGGCCGCCTCAAACGGATCTATGCTTGGGCTCACACAAACTAAATCCTTCCTCATGACCTCAGATACCATCACGTTCTCTATCGGTCTATCCTCTCCCATGCTATAGATAAAGTTTATAATATCTTTTTGAGTGAGAGTCCCTACCGGTTCTCCCTTCTCGTCTATCACAATGGACTTGGGCACCTGTTCCATCACCATTATCTTGGACGCATACAACAGAGTATCGAAAGGCCTCAGGATCATGAACTCCCTGATTATTCCCATGTGACTTAATATGGTGATCTGCTTAAAAACTCTGAGCCTTCCCGAGTTCCAGGATTTGCGCTTCATGGGATTTCATCATATTTCGTGTCAATCCGTTCCCGCCTCAGACGCTAGGCTTTCCACCCTTTGGACCCCCTCTTCTATAACAATTGTATCTTGGCCTCGAGAGGTTATCCTTTCGCAATATGGAAGGGAAAAACAATTAACCTTCCAAACACTATTATCTTATCAGATGGACGGATTCAGGGCTATAATAATTGACGTATTTCTCTCATCCAGGGTATCAGATTATAGTAAGATCCAGGAGGAAGGGTCAGTTAGGATGAGAAAATGTAATCACTTCAACGGTAAAAGTTGCAACCTAGTGCTCACTGAGGATTCTTTGCTGTGTTCCTGGAGAGAGGGAGAGAGTGTGTCCCCTCATCCGGTTCTCTGTTATCTTTGCCCCTTTTACTCCACAAATAGGGAGGGAAAGACTAAAGTTGGTCTCCTGGAGCTCTTGGGTTACTACACAACAATAAAGAGAAATTTGGAGAGGGAACTCATCCACATTGAGAGCAAAATCGGAGAGACTTTGTACTCCTCAATAGCTCTCAAGAGGAGAAGAGAGGAACTTATCAATATCATGGACCAGACTGACAGGAGAATCTCCCTGATTAAGACCCTCATGAGACTGGAGGGAGAGTCATGAGTTTCGATGACCCTCAGGGTTATGCCCAATGGTATAAGATCCACAGTGTAACCTATGAGAACGAATTGGCAGTAGTTAGAGCGCTAGGTCTTCACGATTGCTTAGATGTGGGTTCCGGACCTTCAGTGTTCCACGAAGTCATCGAGGGGGAAGTGGTGTCATTAGATCTTTCTGAGATAACCTTACTTTACGCTAGGGAGGGAGAGGAGAGGGTTCAGGCCGATGCCCTTCATATGCCCTTTAGGGACGAGGCTTTTCCTTGCGTGTTCAGCTCTGTCACGTTCTGCTTCATCAAGGATTTGGATACATTGATGAAGGAGATCCATAGGGTAACTAGACAAACCTTTGCAGGCTGTATTGTAGTCCTTGACTCAGAGTGGGGAAGGCATTACTCAGAACTAGCAGGTAGGGGCCACAAGTACTACTCCAAGGCTAGATTTCTTAGTAGAGAAGAGTTCTTCGGACTAGTAAAACGTTACTTCAGGATTGACAAGATAGTCTCAACCTTGAGTTACGGCCCCGATCAGAGGGAGGTGAGGGAGGCACCTAGGGAAGATTGGCAGGGGGCCTTTCTCTGCCTCAAGGGAACCAAGTTAAGGTGGACTCCTGGTCACGGGGAGCCCTGATGGGCATCCTCCCAGGAGTGATCCTGCCTAAGTTAAAGGCTGCTTTGGGGATTTTTAAATGTAGCTTTAACTAAGTAACCGTCCTACCACCTGTTGGTGAAGTTCCAGTCATGGGTTCACGAGTAGCATTTTATTGTTTTCTCCTTCTCTTGAACAATTGTTTGACACCACCGGCCTTTCGGTAAATATCGTTCACCAGCCTGGACAGCCTCTTTGTGACCTGGTTAAGACCCGTGAAGACTTAAAGGCCAGGAGGACCAGGAGAGAGTGCCTTCAGGACGACGAACCCCCTGTTCCTCAACCAGGTCAGGAATTAGCTCCTCTAGAGTCCAGGCTTGAGCTCCCTGATCACGACCTCCGAGGTAAAATCCCATAACTACTGTTCATTGGAGATAGTTCCAGCAAGCCTCATGGTTCATGAGAATTGGCTCGGCCACCAATTTACTCCCCTCCTGTTCCGTAATCCCAATATGTCCATTATCCTTTTTCTATCCACTGTTGACACCTTGACATCGTAATGTACCTGAACCAACGGATAGGGATAGCCCCTTATGGACACTGAACTCAAGTCATTCATGAGATCCTTAACCCACTGTTCGTCAACTTCCCTGGTAACGTCTACTCTTAATACCCTCTCACCTTTCTCCAGTCTAGTGTAGAAACTACAGACCTTACTCTCTCCCAGTTTTTCCCTCTGGTCCCCTATCCCAAGATACGTGGGCGTGAGTTTTCTGCACCATACAGTCGAGAATCCTGGACTTCTTGTCATGGTTTCCAGGAGAACCGCATCGGAGACCTCTTCCTTAAACAGCTCCCTACCCCTGCTCACCTTAGATATCCATACAGTTCTCTCACCGTACCTTTCCAGTAATCTCGATAGCAGAACTTGTTTCTCGTAGACCATAAAGTTCAGCATGAGATCCTCATCGCTCTGGTCCAAAGATTGTAACGTGTCATCCCTAACTTCGAAAGGTGGATCAATTTCCCTTATCTCCCCTACCTTCTTCTTGATGCTTCCGTCCATGAGTATCCAGTCTGCCTTATTTCCGTGGTTAAGGGCCAACTTCGCCTCCAACAGTGCCATCAGCTCTCCAACCCTCTCCTTGGCCTTGTTACCTGGCCTGAATACTCCAGCTCTAACGTCTCCTTCCTTCTCAAGGACTTTCTCCCCCAGGGTGATCAGGATCTCGGCGTCAACTACATATACCATTCCCACCCTTAGTTCCTTGTGGAATTCCCCTCCGTCTATGGCCGCAAACTTTTTCCTGTTCCTAGAGGAAGGGGTGAACTCTTTCCAGTTGTTTTTGACTTCTTCTATTGTTTTTTTATCAAATTCATTACCAGACAGGGTAAGCTTTCTCAGGATGAGTTGTCTGTCTGAGGCCAACCTCTCGTAAGCCTCATTTATCACTGGTTTACCCCCTCCCTGACCTTGCTCACGTCTCCCAATTTCTCGACCCTTATGACGTAGTCCGCTATCCTAAGCACCTCCTCGTCGTGGGTGACCACTATTATCTGAGGCACTGCGTTGGTTGACTCCTTTATTACGTTGAGGAGCTCCGATCTCCTCTGGGAATCGAGGTGTATGGTGGGTTCGTCCAATATCATGAAGCCCAACTCCCCCATGAGGGCTCTCGCTATAGCCAACCTCAAACCTAAGGCTATAGCTATGCGCTCACCTCCGCTGAGCATTTCCACGTTAAGCTGTTGTC
This sequence comes from Metallosphaera yellowstonensis MK1, assembly GCF_000243315.1. Taxonomy (GTDB): domain Archaea; phylum Thermoproteota; class Thermoprotei_A; order Sulfolobales; family Sulfolobaceae; genus Metallosphaera; species Metallosphaera yellowstonensis. The sequence continues at coordinate 945,449 of NZ_JH597761.1, forward strand.
CAGACATGCCGTAGGCCCTCAGGAGTGACTTGGAGTTCATTCCCTTCCCTTCCTCAAAGTTCAGGGTAACCCTTACGAACGATAGGTTGAACAGCGAGAGGAGGTCATTTAGGTTGTTCTCTATCCTCCCCCTCACAGTGGAAATGAGATACCTCTGCATCATGTTTTCTCCCAGTATCTTCCTCAACCTCTCCAACCTCTCCTGTGCCCTCCTGTACTTGGTTATTTGACTCATCTCCTCACTGAGTTGCCTCTCCCTCTCCCCGTTGATTCTCAACCTCTCCTCTACTTTTGCCTTCTCACCTCTCACCTTCGCTAGTTCCAGCTCCGCTCTCCGTATGCTCTCAGTCAACGCCTCCAGATCTCCCTTAAACCTGGTGTAATCTTCCTCGGTGAAGTTCAGTGACTTGAGCTCCTCCTCCAATCTAGTGAGAAGTTCCCTCAACTCTTCCTCCTTCCTCAGAAGTACTTCCCTTTCACCTACCTGTCTTTGGATGTTGTCCCTCTCCTTCCTGAGATTGACGAGTCTCCTGAGGTTCACTTCAACCTGCTCTCTGGTAGTCCCTCCTAGTCTCTCCTCGACCTCTTTTACCTCCCTCTTCAAGAGAGTGAGGTCTTGGATCACTCTGCCCAGCCTTCCCTCAAGTTCCTCGACCTCCTGTTCGTCCACTCCAGCCACCTTGGTGAACTGTCTCTCAACTTCCAGTAGTTCAAGCTCTTGACCCCTCAACGAGCTATACTCGTCCTCCTTGTCCTTGACGTCCTCTAACTCCCTTGTTCTCCTCCTCAACTCGGTCTCGAAGTTGCTTAAAGTCTTCTCGATCTGCTCTCTCCGTGCCTTCAATTCTCTGGCCCTGTCTAATCTCCTCCTGATGTCTCCCCTCCTACCCTCCAGCTCTCTCACTTCCCTCCTCAGTTCCTCGATCCTCTTCCTGGACTCACTGAGCTTCTTCTCAGTGTCGGTTATCAGGAGAATCCTATGCTCCTCGTCTAGGGGACCGCCGCATACGGGACACTTCCCTCCTTTGGCCTCCCTGAGCGACTCGAGGCTCCTCATTAGTTCCTGTTGCAAGTTCTCAGTAGCCTCTTGGGATGACCTCGCTATAGTCAGCCTCTCCTCCAGTTCCTCCAGTTCCCTCTGCAGTGAGTCCAGGTTCACTTGAGGGAGTTCCTCCAATTCCCTCCTCTGTTCTGCCAACTTCCTCTCTATATCGTCCACAAGGGACTTCAGGCTCTGATACCTTTGATGATCTTGCTCCAGCTCCCTAATCCTTACCCTAACCCTCTGTAGGTTGGCATATTTAGGCTCCAGCTTTCTCTTGATCTCCAAGCTCGACGTAAGCTTTGTCAAGTTCCTCTCCAACTGTCCCTTCACGCCCTCAAGGTCGTTGAGACGTCTTCTCTTCTCCTGAAGGACGTCTAGGAGTGCCTTCTTCTCCTCGTACTTTTGTAAGTCCCCTATCTCCTTTTCCAACTCCTTCAGCCTCCTCTCCAGGTCCTGAGTTAGCTTCAATCTGTCCTGGGTGATCCTCAACTCCGAGGCTGCTCCCTCCAACCTGGAGCGTAACTCAATGAATTTACTGCGCTTTTCCTCGAGGCTGGACAACTGGTTCTTCAGCTTAGCCTCGTCAACCCTGAGTTTGCTCGTCTTACTCTCCAAGGAACTCTCCAACTCCTCTAACCCCCTGAGTTCCTGCCTGTCCCTCTCCATCTCCTCCCTCAACTTCCTCAACTCCTGGTCCATCTCCTCGGCCCTTTGTGCCTTTAGCTCATACTCCTTGGAGAGTTGCCTGAGTTTACCGTTGGAGTCGGTGAGTTTCTCTAGATTAGTTATCATGAGTATCCTCTTTATTACTTCCCCGAGATCCTCAAAGACGGACTCTATCTCCCCTTGCCTTACCAATACTGTGTTGAGGAGTACACCCTCGTCGAGGTTCATCTCCCTCAACTTTTCCGTGACGGCGTTGGAACTCCTCGCTTCTAGCTTCCCGTTTATGTAGAGCAGATCAGACCTTGTGGGGATGCCCCTCACTATCCTTATCTCCCCCCTATCTGTTCGCAACGTCAAGTCAACCTCCGCGCTACTGGCTCCCTGTCTTATCATGTCCTCCCTGTTACCCCTACCCTTCTTGAAGAGGGCAAAGGTTATGCCGTCTATTAAAGAACTCTTTCCAGCCCCGTTATGACCTATTATAACGTTGATGTCCCCGGGAAAGGTAACTACGGTGTCCTGATGGCTCAGGAAGTCCTTCAACCTAAGCCTGACTATCCTCATGGTCACATCTCCGCAAACTTCCTTAGGATCTCTAGGGCCTCATCTGAATCGTACTTCTCCACGGCCTCCAAGATCAACTTGACCTCTCCTTCGTTGTAACCTTGAGCCTTGAGATAGGAGGCCATAAGTTCTTCCACACTCCCTTGGGTTTGTGGAGGGGAGACCTTCTCCCTTACGTCAATCGTCTCATCCTTATAAACCCTGTAGAAGTCCACATACCCCTCCAGTCTCGAGAGTCTCTTGAGGGCGACGGCCCTCCTGGCCGAGTCCCCCTCCAGTATCAAGTGGAGGATAGGTTTACGCTTAGAGCTAAGACCCTGCAACTTACTCAGTAACCTGTCGATCTCCGAGTCTACGTCGTCTACCCTCACTTTCTCCACCAATTGTGGTCTCACATCAACGTTGATCGGCTGAGTCAGGGGTTCCTTTCCGCTTAGGTCGACCAAGTAACCACCCTTCCCCTTCTTAGCCCAAGGTTCTATCTCCTCTTCTCTTATTATTTCTGGAGAGCCAGCTACCACCAGTCTGCTTCCGTCTGGGAGCACATTCTCTATCCTGGAGTGGACATGACCGCAGGCGTAGTACTGGAAACCTTTAGGTAGGTTTCCAATCTCAAGTTGCCACGCGTTGTCGTATGGCAACATTTCCCTGAACCCCTGGTGTAGCATTAGCACGTTCCTGTCCCCGTCAGGCTTGAGGGAGCCGAGGATTTGGAGTAACCTCTCCTTGAAGACATTACTCATGTTCCTAATGCCGTAAATCTTAACGGACAGGTTGTCCTCCCTCAGTTCGTAGAAGGACTTCTCGGAATCCCCTAGTAACACCTTAATGAGGCCCAATGAATCCCCAAGGAGCCTCTGCGGATATACCTCCTCCCTCACCTTTGGAGTGTCGTGGTCTCCAGGTATAGTTATGAAGGGGACTCCATTTTCCCTGAGCACCCTAGTCTCGTCGACGAACACCTTGAGTGCCCTGTTGCTCGGCTTATACACGTCAAAGAGGTCTCCAGTATGTATTACTGCCTTCACGTGCTCCCTCACTGCGATCTCCATTAATTGATGGAAGGCGTTGTAGACGTCCTCCTCTCTGGACTCCCTATTATATCTTCTGCTCCCCAGGTGAGTGTCAGATATGTGGAGTATCTGCATGCTCAACCGAACTCCGTGTCCTGGATGCCCGATTGCATTAAGGAACTCCACTCCCCTTTCATGTCAGGGTCCGCACCACCGAGCTTCCCCTTGAACTTCGCTATCTTGACGAACGCGGGCAGTCTCACCAGTCCGCCTATCACTATGGCCTCACCAGTGCCCAATGACGAGAGTTGCTCCACAAGGTCCTCAGTCAGGTTATCGCTGGCCTCTAGGACGTACTTCTTGTCTGTAGGTTCCACTATCCTCAAGATGATCTTGTTGGTCATCTGACTGAGGATGTTCTCATCTAATCCCTTGGGTCTCTGGCTAACTATTATCATGCTCACCCCGAACTTTCTCCCCTCTCTGGCTATCTTGGAGGCCCAATACTTGGTCAAGGTGTCCTGGTTCTTGGAAAGGAACACGTGAGCTTCTTCTATTATCGTGATGACGGGGAACCTCAGGCCTGATCCCTTTGTCTTATATTCCTTCCTTGAGTCCAAGAGTTTCCTAAGGTAGTGGGAGGCCACTGCGTCCATTCCGTCCTCGTCCAGGTGACTGATATCTACGACGTTGACCGTGGCGTGTTTTATCCTTGACGTTATGTCAGGTGCGGTCAAGTCTATGAGATTCCCATACCTGTCCACGAATTCGTCAAGCTTATTCTTCACCTCATCCGCTGCTTCCTTCTGAGACCTCTGCCCCTTCCCCTCCCCTTCACCCTTGAGTATCGCATCGATCTCTCTCTCCATATCCTGAACGAAGGACGAGTTAAGGGACTGGTAATCCACCGTGCCCTCCTTTATCATGTCCCTCACCTTTTTCACATATTCCGTGAAGGCCCTCCTTAAAAATCGATACTGTATGTGTGCATTGCCTCTAATTTCTAATAATGTCGCAAACTCTCTGGGCTTTAGATGTAAAGGATTTAATTTTGGCTCTATAATGTTTAGAGGTTTTATATCGGAGGTGTAATACTCTCCATGATAATCAAATATTATTACAGCCCCCCCAATTTCTGCTATGCTCTGTGATAGTACTGCGACTGTGTTGGACTTTCCACTGCCTGTAGCTGCCAAGATGGCAAGATGACGGGAAAGGGAATTCACCTTGATGGTGACCGGAATGGTCATTCCGATAACGTGACCTATGACTATGTCTCCCCCAGAGAAGATCTCCCTGAGCTCATCGTCATTAGCAAACCTGACCGGAGTTCCAGGACTAGGAGGCAGGTCTGGCTGGGAGCCTGAGTTCATGTCGTAGAGGAGTTTGATTACGGCCTTCACGAATTGAGGTATGGCTGTTTCAAAGTCTCTCAGTCGCTGGACTATCTTAACGTCGTTGGTACTCAGGTCGAGGAACGGGCTTCCTCTGGTTACCTGAGTGATGAGTCCTAGAACCTTAGCTCCGTCATACTCTAGGATCACGTATCTCCCAACTCTAACCGGGCTCTCGGCTAGCATCAGTGCCTCCTGGGGTGAGGCCTCCCCTATCACGTATCCTATAATCATTAAGATAAAGAGGGGGGATCACTGCAATAAATGTTAATGTATAGGAAAAGGTATTATCCGAACTATAGAACAAAAAAGGACAGATAGAAATCAAGAGATTAAAGAGCTTTTGCGACTTTCCTCGTGGCCTCAGCTATGTCCTTCTCTTGCTCAGCGTAAGCACACAGCATTGCCTCTATGTCGGCGTGTCCCTCCTCCTTGGCCTTCATGGCAACGTTATTGTACTCACTGACGTGTTCCTCTGCCTCCTCCTTCGTGAACTGTCCCAGCATGGCCGAGACTTTCCTCGTGGCCTCAGCTATGTCCTTCTCTTGCTCAGCGTAAGCACACAGCATTGCCTCTATGTCGGCGTGTCCCTCCTCCTTGGCCTTCATGGCAACGTTATTGTACTCACTGACGTGTTCCTCTGCCTCCTCCTTCGTGAACTGTCCCAGCATGCTTTCGGTTCCAGTGTGGGCGAACAGCTTCTCGAATATACCCCTGGCGTGGCCCATCTCCACTCTGGCCTTCTCCCTCAGTATCTTCGCTTCCTCCTTTCTTCCTGCAGCCTCTAGTTTGTCTGCAAGGAAGCTGAGCAGCATGTAGTCCTCTGCGTTGGCTTTGAATAACTCTTTCAATCCCATTTCGGTTTCCTTACCCAGAACCATTTCGATCACTGCATAACTACAGCCCTGAAGGTTAATAAGTCTTGATTAACATTATCATAATAATACACCTATCATATAATCACAAAATATTTAAAAAGAGAGCGAAAGGTTAATAGCGTTGTACCTATTTTTAAAGTTGGAATATTTAAGCATAGATGATGAGTGACTCCGATATTGAGAGGTGATAGGGTAACTCGACGCTGAAAAGTTTTTACCCCTGACGCCATTTGTATGTAGATGATAACTTCCAAGAGGATGAGGGCACTGGAGATCAACAGTGACAGTCTGGGCGTCTCGACACTACAGTTGATGGAGAATGCCGGAAGGGCAGTAGTGGAGGAGATCGAAAAGGAGGTGAGCTTAGATAACGTGTCGGCGACGGTCTTCGTGGGACATGGGGGAAAAGGTGGAGATGGTCTAGTTGTTGCAAGGCAACTCGCTGGACGTGGAGCTAAAGTCAGGGTCATACTCCTAGGAGAGATAAAACATAAGGACGCCCTAGTGAACCTTAACGCCGTCATGGAGATGGACTACAGTGTCGAGTTAAAGGAGGTGTACGACCTATCTGAGTTGACGTCTACCAAGTCTGATGTCCTGATAGACGCAATGCTCGGCACTGGAGTAAAAGGTAAGATAAGGGAACCTTTCGTGACCGCAATAGAGGTCTTTAACAAGAGTCAAGGATTTAAGGTCTCCATAGACGTTCCCTCTGGCCTAGATCCAGACACTGGAGAATCCCTCGGAGCACACGTAACCCCAGACTTGGTGGTCACATTTCACGATATGAAGGTTGGCCTACTTAAGGTGGGATTCAGAACTGTTGTAAAAAAGATAGGTATTCCTCCAGAGGCAGAGCTCTATGTGGGGCCTGGGGATTTAATGGTAAACCTGAAGCCCAGGGACATGAAGAGTAGGAAGGGTGTCGGGGGTAGAGTACTAGTTGTGGGGGGGAGTAAGACCTTCAGTGGAGCACCTGCCCTTGCAGGAATGGCTGCCTTGAGGACTGGAGCTGATCTAGTCTATATAGCATCTCCGGAGGAGACGGCCAAGACCATAGCGTCATATTCTCCAGACTTAATTGTAGTAAAGTTAAGAGGAGAGAACTTCAATCAAAGGAACTTGGAGGAGTTGAAACCTTGGGCAGAGAAGGCCAATGCCGTGATCTTCGGACCAGGTCTCGGTCTGGATCCAGAAACCATTGAGGCTGCCTTGCCCTTTCTGGAGATGTTGATGTCCTTGGGAAAACCGGTGGTTCTTGACGCCGATGGTCTTAAGGCAGCAAAGGGTCATAGACTCAATAAGAATGTGGTTATAACTCCCCATCCAGGCGAGTTCAAGATATTCTTCGGGGAAGACCAGGAGCTGAATGAGAGGAAGAGGATCCAACAGGTCATGAGGAAGGCAGAGGAGTGCAATTGCGTAATACTTCTCAAGGGTTATTTGGATATTATCAGTGACGGCAGAGAGTTCAGGCTCAATAAGACCGGAAATCCAGGTATGACCACTGGAGGAACGGGGGACACACTTACAGGGATTATAGGCACCCTTTTGGCACAGGGGCTTACCACGTTCGATGCTGCCTCAATCGGTGCACTAATTAATAGTTTAGCTGGAACAGTTGCATTTTCCAATTATGGAGCCCACATAACTGCTACAGATGTGATAGCCAACATACCTTACGTCATGAACGATCCTGTTGGGGCATTCAAGAAAAAAGTGTACAAAAGAGTCATTTCATGGTAGTTTCTTGACTTCTTCCAAGGCCTTATCTGCGTGCTCCTCGGCCTTCTTTAGGTTTCTGAGGACTGATACCACTTTGCCCTCCCTGTCTATTATGAAGGTTACCCTCTGGGCACTGCTTCCCTTCTCGTTGAGGACTCCGTACGTAGACGAAATCGCCTTATCCTTGTCCGAGACTACGGGGAACTTAGCTCCGTACTTCTCTGCGAACCTCTTTTGTGTTTCCACAGAGTCCACGCTCACACCAAGGATCTCTGCCCCCAGATTGACGAATTGCTCGTAGAGCTCTACGAACCTCTGTATCTCCCTCGTGCAGCCAGGCGTAAATGACTTGGGATAAAAGTAGAGTATCACCTTCTTCCCCTTAAGTTGGGATAGCCTCACCCTTCCCTTGCTAGAGTCAGCCTCGAAGTCGGGTGCAAGCTGGTTTGGTTCTATCATGTTCTAAACCTTGCTGTGATAACCTTAAAAGCGTTCTTCGTAACAACGACCCATGAGAAAGTTACCGCGGACCATGTCCACTCAACACCCAGATAACGCCAGAGTTCCAGAGTGGGCTAGGAGGGAGGTAATAGAGGGAGACGATGAAGTGCTAGAGGCCTACTTCGCCTACTCCTCCCTGGGGGTTCACGAGGTTATGTGGGACGCTGAGGGAAAGGATGTAGATACTCACGTAGTGAGAAAACTCTTCTCTTCTTTTCAAGATTATTTCAGAGAGAACGTACTTGGGGAAGACATATTCTTGACCTACAGGCTACCAAACCCAAAGATAGAGGGGGCAGAGAGGAAAGTGTTCGCCGAGACCATGGAGAGCGTACCCATAACCTTCGACGTCGCTGAGAAATTTTACGGGAAGAGGGTCGTGCCCGTATTCGAGGTCATCCTTCCCTTCACCACGGAGGCCATGGATCTCATATCCGTGGCGAGGTACTATGAAAGGGCGGTGGCTGCTGAAGAGGACATAGAGCTCTACGATGGAGTTCGCGTGCGAGATCTAGTGGGTGAGATCTATCCCAAGAAGATTGAGGTGATCCCCCTCATAGAGGACAGGGACTCCCTATTTAAGACCGGGGAGATCTTAGAGGGTTACTTCAAGGCTGTGAAGCCCAGCTACATGAGGGTTTTCATAGCAAGGTCAGATCCAGCCATGAACTACGGAATGTTAAGTGCAGTCCTCCTGGCCAAGTACGCCCTTAGCTCAACAGAGAAGTTCTCCAAGAAGGTCGGTATACCCGTCTTCCCCATCATAGGAGTGGGCTCGCTCCCCTTCAGGGGACATCTTAGCCCGGAGAATTATATCAAGGTCTCTGAGGAATACTTGGGGGTCCATACTTTTACTGTCCAATCTGCATTCAAGTACGACTATCCACAGGAGAAGGTGAGAGAGGCCATATCCTTCCTTAACTCTCTACCGCAAAGGGAGCCAAGGATCCTGGACGAAAGGGAAGAAAAGATTCTCAAAGGGATAGTTGGAAAATATACGTCAAGGTATCAGCCCACAATAGAGTCCATGGCAGACCTCATCAACAGGGTGTCACTCACTATACCACCCAGGAGGGCCAGGAAGCTCCACATAAGCCTGTTCGGCTACGCCAGGAGCACCGGAAGGGTTACGTTGCCCAGGGCCATCACTTTTGTAGGTGCACTTTACAGTATTGGGATTCCTCCTGAGATAATTGGCGTGGCCTCCTTGTCTGGACTCAACCAGGAGGAGTGGGAGGTCCTGGGGGAGAACTATAAGTATATGAGACATGATTTAAGCGAAGCCTCTAAGTTCTTCAGCTGGAACTCCCTAGACCTGATATCTAGCTGGATCGGGGAAGAGGTGATTAAGTCCCTGAGAGAGGACGTGAAGTTCCTGGAGGACAATCTGGGAGTAAGGGTAGGGCCTAAGGACTACGAGTCAAAGAAACACACTCTCCTCTCTGAGCTCCTCATCCTAGCCCTCAGGGAGGGGAGAATAAACGAAGCCAGAGAGTACATAAGGGAAATGGCCATGATCAGGAGGTCAATTGGATGAGATGAGGTATTTGGCCACGTCCAATACAGTTCCGTCTCTGTACGGGGGTCCACTAACCATCAGACCTACGGGTAGCCCTTCAAGCTCCAGGAAAGGAATACTTATTGATGGGGCCCCCACTAAGTTGAAAAGCTCGGTTATTCCCACCAACTTATCCCTGAACTCTTTCTCCTTCCCCAAGACATCGTGGATCTTTGGGGCCACCATCTTTGTAGTGGGAGATAGTACCACGTCTACATCCTTGAAGACCCCCACATACTCCTCAAGGAGAAGCCTCCTTTTCCTAAGGGAGTTAATATAGTCTACCGCAGTGACCGAAAGACCTGAAGATAACACCTCACGTACATCAGGGAAGTACTCCTGAGCTCTGGAGTTCAGCCAGTCCATATGGTATGACGCCCCCTCGCTCACGGCAATTGTTCTCCTCACTTTTCCTCCTTCTTTCTCTAGGTTGGGGAGACTTACCTTTACTATGTCGAGACCAAATTCTTCCACCCTATCCCTCAGCTTCACTGACACTTCATCTTCACCAAACATAAAGAGACCTGCCCTTATCTTAGTCCCTCCCTTGCTCATGAACACTTTCCTAGTCTCCACTGGAGTTACGTTCACCACCACCCTCCATAAGACCTCGAAGTCCCTTGTCAGGAACCCTATGGTGTCTAGGGTCCAACTGAACGGAATTACCCCAGATTTGGGTAGTATACCTGTGGTAGGTTTGTAACCTATCACCCCACAAAGGGAGGCAGGTATCCTCACAGATCCTCCAGTGTCCGTTCCCACACCTACGTCCACGATTCCTAGCCCCACGGCCACCGCAGATCCACCGCTGGAACCCCCGCTTATCCTCTCTGGATCCCTAGGATTTCTGGCGGGACCGGCTATGGAAGAGGTGTTTGTCGCACCTACAGCGAACTCGTGGGTGTTGGTCTTGCCTAAAATGGTTCCACCCAATTCCAAGACTCTCTTTACCACCCACGCGTCATTCTTTGGTACGTAATTTGAGAGGATCCTCGAGCCAGCGGTAGTCCTGATCCCTGCGGTCTCTATAATATCCTTGATCCCAAAGGTCAGTCCGCTGAGTGGACCAGCCTTATTACCCTTCTCTTGTATAGTTATGAAAGGGGCGTATCTGGAATTCAATTTCTCTAACGACATCCTCGGTCACACAGGGGAGGGGTTCAGGTAGGCTCGTTGAGCTTAAGTCTCCCGAGCTCATTTAATACCTTCTCCACAAACAAATCGATTTCCTCCCTTTTAACACCTCTCCTCTCAGCCTCCTGGATAACCAGATCCTCTACCGCCGAATAGTTTTTCAATTCCTCGTTGAGTTTCCTCCAGGGAACACCCTTGAGCGATCGGGCTATCCTCTCGTCGAAGGGTAACCTCCCTTCCATCATCAGGACTGCTATTATGGGATAGCCCACATAATGTCTGAACTTAGTCCCATTATCATCACTATAGGCTAGGTCACCCTTAACCCAGACTTCATATTCTCTGTCGCCTTCAGACGACCTCACTCTGTACTTCTCTCCCTCTTTCCTTATCCTACCATCGGCTATGGAACCCAGGGCCTCCAACACCTTTATTCTGGGAGGTCTCTTAAGCCTCAACTACTTCACCTCCCGAGATTAGGGAACCGAAGGAAGTTGCCCATATTAGATCGGGTAGAACTATGAACCTCTCAACCCCTCCAGGACCCAAGGTTCCAAATATCTTGAAGACGAAGAGAGCCAGAGAGATCAAGGAGGTCAACCCCAAGATCGGGAAGAGAACCCTCACACTCCCCCTCACCATCCTTGTAGCCGGAAAAGAGGCCAACGAGGAGAAGAGGAATGCCAACAGAGCCGAGATCAGGTGAGGGGGCCCCGTGGTTTCAGGGAATATCCCAACCCCGATCATACCTAGCCCACCTATCACGAAAAGGGTCGTCAGTGACTTCCTCCCTATGAGTATTCCGCTCATTAGCACGAGGATCCCTAAGGCTATGACAGACCCGTTGAAGATGAAGGACGTCGGTCCAACTCCTAGGTCGCTAATATAATTGTAATTTAAGTTATATCCCTTGTAAAGCTCCTCTGCCAAAAGGGTGAACGCCCAGAACTGTGTAGTTCCTACGACGAGGAGAACGCCGGATAACCTGACTCTTCTGTTCATATTTTTACTTACTTGTTCAAAAGTTAAAACCCTTGAAGACCTGAGGTCTAGACGTTTACGAGAGAGGACAGATTCAACGAGCGCCTCCAGTGAGGAACTCACTAGATTTCAGGGACAGTGGCGAGGGCCCACAGAAGAAACGCGGAGTTTTACTGGAACGCCATTGGTAAGGGTAAGTGTGACCGATGAGCCTCATGAACGGAGGGTTAGGCATTCAAGGTAGAATCGTCCCTCCTAGGGACTCCCTTCTTAGCTCGCGCTCCCTACTCTCGCTCCTTCGTGGTACGCCTAAAGGAATACGTAGTCGCGAGCCCTCTTCGAGCTCAGGGGAACGTGACCCGCTCACTGAGGGACCGGATAAACGAGGAGCTCCAACACCGGTCATTGCATTACGTCTTTCTTACAGGGTGATACCCATGGGAAAATCTCGTTAGCTGGTAATTCAAATTACGCGTAGGCGAATTCCTCACAAACGTCCTAATTTATTGACGTAGTTGAGGAACTCAGTTAACAGTAAACCACTAAATCTTCCCCTCAACACTCAAATGTGATGATGAGCCTTACAAGGGCAGAACAGTGACGATATTAACTCACTGATTTACTTAGGTTTAAAATGTCATGGGAGAATTTCATATGTGGATGGAGTACAAGTACTTTGACCTTAAAACCGCCAAGGAGCTCCTCCCGTGGGTCAGGGAGAAACTTAAAGAGCTCAGAGAGGCCCACTTGAACGCCGAGAGGGCACTCCTGAGCGGAAAGAAAGAATTCATAGAGCACTACTCCCTGAAGGTAGACTCAGTGGTCAGGGACATAACGGAAAAGGGGATCATAATTAGGGACGTCTCACTAGGCTTGGTGGACTTTCCAGCTGTCATAAACGATAGGCCTGCATACCTCTGTTGGAAGGCAGACGAAGACGACATAAGGTACTGGCATTACGTTGAGGAAGGGTTTGCAGGGAGAAAGAGACTCACAGGGAGTGAGAACATCCTAAGTTATCAATAATTCCCAGAAGTGCCAGCCTATTAGGTCTAACCGCTAACAGGATCACTTAGTTCCAAAAGTCCACTATCCGCTTCCAAAAGGTTCCTCTTATGCCGGTGATTAATGCACAAGAAATTAATTTCAGCATTTATGGGATTTTCCCTTAGGTACCACCCTGTAATCTAGGCGAAATCTAATAACTGCTGAAATTTCTCGAGTTCAGACGGGCCATTCGGGCTAAGAATCTCTCACCTTAAAGTACTTCAGTATATTCTCCCTGTGGATCAACTTGCACACGTCTTTCTTGACGTACACTATTCCTGTTCCCTTCCTTATCACTCTCCCAATAACTCTTGGTTCCAGTCCATCTCTCTGCAGTCTTTGGGCCACATTATCAATTACTTTCCTAGAAGCAAACAAAACTGTAGCCCCGTTGGTTCCAGCAGTGGAGTTTGGAATTATGAAGTTCTCCGTTGCAAATTCACAGATGTCCCTGTCCACTACTGGTATGTCATAGAGTTCCACGTCGACCTTAGCCTTATCGGCGAACTCCTTTATTACAAATATTCCCGGACCAGTGACATCTGTGGTCATGGCCACGTGAGAGTCCTTGTCAAACGTTCCCCCGAACTCAGGAAGATGCTCGTATATAACCTTCGCCGTCGCAAAGTTAGGAACTGACATGTACCTGAGGGCCTTGCTCTTAACCTCCTCGACCTTCCCGAGGGTGATACCTCTAGACTCCATTAGCTCCAATAACTCTGGTACTGTCAGAAGCCACATGTGAACGTTTATTGGGGTCAGCTCTCCAACTGGCCTAGTTACCAGGATCTCCATTCCCTCGTCTACTCTGTCGTAAAAGGTTGGCAACTCGTGATCTGACCTACCTATGATCGTAGCACCTATCATCAGGGTTCCAGTGCTGGGCTGTACTTCATCAATGACTGGTACGTTGTATCTTCTGGAGAAGTTCTCGAAGTTCCTCATCAATTTCTCCTTGAGCTCAGGATCAGGTGCGTCAGCCACCGGGATCATCTTGAGGTCCTGAAACGCTCCCTTGGTGAAGAGATCGTTAAGGGAGTTTGAGACCCCAACGTCAACCTGCATTTGTGTACCCGGATCCTCAAGGGGATCAACAATCTGTATGGTGTCGTTGTTGGCCAAGGTGTAAGACTTTAGCCTCCCTCCGTCCAGCTTTATGAGGTCTAGCACCGCCACCTCTCCCCTAGGGTTGGTGGTAACTATGGAGTGCCCTTTTCCTACGACGAGCCTCCTCCTCGTCTTCACGCCCGTGTAGACTCTCATGAGGAACTCAGCGAATTTCTCTGGGTTACCGGCAGTCTCTTGATTGACTTGGATCAGACTCACGGCCCTGTCGGCGTCGAATTCTCCTCCGTTTATAACCCTTTTTAAGGTCTCACTCTCCCTGCTGATGAAGATGTCCGTATCCTCCCTGGGCATAAGCTCTATGTTGTTCTCCAATAGTTTCGCCCTAATCTTCTCCAGGGCCGGGTAGACCGTGTCTATCAGATCCACCTTTACCGCACAACCGGTTGCCAGCGAAAGCGGGTTCAGTCCCATTCTCTTGTACTTTGCCAAGTTATCCCTGAATCTCTCGAATAGATCGGTCATCGTTAACTACACAATTACACTTCTCTGGCGTCATTTTAAAAACTTACCTTAGACGTGAAATCTTTAAATAAAACCATTTAATTTATTTTAGAGTAATTTTTACCACTTAGGTATTAGAACAAATCAAAAGGAAAATATTTAAACCCCCTTTAACGATGTTAACGTATGCAGATTATAGAGCAGTACTCGACTCCGTTTTACAAGAATGTTGTGGACATGCCTCCGTCCATGGTGAGGAGACTCTGGAAGAGGAACCAGTTGCTCCTTTTGGACATAAGGACACCAGAGGAGTATGTGGACCATCACATACCTGGTGCCCTCCTAATACCCATGGACTACCTTGAGGTACTTTCAGAGTACTTCAGCGACAAGGAAGTTGCTGTGATATGCGAGCACGGCAACAGGGCTAGGGTGGCTACCTATGGGATGCCACACCTCTATAAGAAGAGAGCAGTGTACATGATAGGAGGGATGGCCCTGTGGATGTCCATGGGTTATGAAATAGTGCGAGGGATGGACGAGAACGGACTACTATGGGAGAAGTGGCTTGACGAGAAGTTAAAGTGAGCTCCCTTATCTCGAAAGAGGATAAGGACGTAAGCTCGGAACATACGAGCTCCTATCCCCTGTATGGGATTGAACTCTCTTACGTTTATCTTAACAAGGGGTTCAAAGGGGGCGGAAGACTCCATCCGTAAGGGTGGAGATGGATAGCCCCCTTTGTAGTTACATTTAAATGCGTATTTTTCAAATATTCTATTAATGGCAGTCACTGACGGAGTAAGCGTCACTGAGACGCCTTGGTTAAAGCGAGGGTCTATGTGGTACGCCTCTGCTCCATTCAACAGTCCCATATTGGGATACTGTGGGTTCACATTAGTGCTCGGGGTCGGAACGACCCTTAGTGCCTGTGGAGCTGAGACCTCTACCCTTTGGGCAAGCCTCGGCTTTGAAGCAGGAAGCCCTGTCCGTTAGGGCGGGGTAGTTCACGAAACTATCTCTACTCTTTTTACATACTAACGCGGGCGTCAGCTGAGAGAACGGTGCGAAGTCTAGGACGATGAGGCCGAACTGAAGATCTCGTGGTGGTCAGTCACGAGATAGGTTCAGGCAGAGCTTCGACTCTCCACAGAGCTACAGCGCAACAAGTGTTCAAACCGACTCAAGGGAACCATAAAATTGATTAAGGTTCAAATAAAACGGGTGAAGGGTTTTACAGTTGCCCAAGATTCCAGTGAAGGTTGTGACTTGGGCTGACATAGTTAGGCTGTCAGACGAGTTGGCAGAGAAGATAAAGGTATCCTACTCTCCAGACGTCATAATAGCAGTAGCTAGGGGAGGATTGGTGCCAGCCAGATTGTTGGCCGACGCCCTAGGTGTGGTAGACGTACTCTCCCTCAAGGTGGAGCACTGGGTGGTGACTGCTTCCCACACTCCTGAGGCGAGGATAAAGTATCCCTACAAGGTCGATCTGAGCGATAAGAAGGTACTGATAGTTGACGACATAACAGATACAGGCGATAGCCTCATTTTGACCAGCAAGTTCGTTACGGAGAACTTCTCGCCTAAAGTCTTAAGGACTGCAACGTTACAACACATAGCTTCCTCGTCAAAGTATCAGCCAGACTTCTTCGCCCAGATAATCACTGAATGGGCCTGGTTCATGTACCCCTGGAATTATTGGGAGGACGAAATAAACTTGGTTAGGAAGTTGCTCGAGGAGAGGAAGGGCGTAAAGGTCAGTGAGTTGGAGAGGGACTTCGAGGAAAGCTACGGAGTCAGGCCTCCCATAAGCTTGAACAAGATTGAGGACGAGATGAGGAGGAGGAGGCTAATTTAGAGGAAAGGCCTAAAGACTATAACATTCCTGCGTAACTTTTAAACATTTTAATCACTTTTAAATCCAATACGACGTGGGTTATGCTCATATGGTGTTACCAAGGAATTTCCTTTTGATGACCTCCTAACTGATGACGGGCACCGCTCACGAGGACGGGAGGGTATTTAAGTTTCCCTCGACCAGCCTTATTGATCTGGGGGTGACCGTGTATGAGCCCTCAGCAGGGGTGCCCGTGGCGTATTTAGAAGTGGTTAAAGAAGGTAAGTTACGCCACGGGTAAACACATCGTCTTGATTGCTTTTCGCTTTCCATTTAGATATCGATTTTCACACGATATGATTCAAGTCACGTCTTCAGACACTGATTTTTTAACTCCCGGCTTCCCCAATCTAATTGATCAGGGATGAGTCTTTGACAGGTATCAGATAAGTAGACAGGAGCTCAAGGTCCTACTTAGGGAGTTGAAGAAATGGAGTGCTCCAGCCACCGTACTACTATCCCTTTACATACCCCCGGGCAGGCCTGTTTCAGATGTGGTGAACATGCTTAGGCAAGAGGCATCCATAGCACAGAACATAAAGTTGAAGAGGACCAGGGACGCTGTGGAGTCAGCTATCACGTCTGCAATAGACAGGCTGGTGACCATAAACAAGGTACCAGAGACAGGTCTCGTGATGTTTTGCGGGCAAAACTTCGATACCAATGAATTCAAGTGTTACATGTTCTCCCCTCCAGAGAAGGTCACAGTGTACTTCTACAGGACAGACAAACAGTTTCACACGGAGTTCCTGGAGGACATGGTGGAGACGAGCGACGTTTACGGTCTCTTGATCGTGGAGAGAGACCAAGGCACCATAGGATTACTTAGGGGTTCCAGGATAGAGGTACTAGACGAGGAGGAGGGCTACGTACCTGGGAAACACATGATGGGAGGACAATCACAAAGAAGGATTGACAGAATAATAGAGGAGTTATATCATGATTTCCTGAAGAGTTTCGGAGAGAAGGTGAACAGTTACTTTCTCCCTTACTTGGAAAGCGGGAAGCTCAAGGGTATACTGTTGGGGGGACCAGGGTACGCAAAGAAGGATTTCTACGACTCGGACTACTTGGACTACAGACTGAAGAAGCTCATCCTCCTTCCTCTGGTGGACATAGGCTATCAGGGAGAGGCAGGATTGAGGGAGATGGTAATGAAATCAAAGGATTTGCTCAAGAATCAGAAATACGTTGAGATAGAGGATCTCATCGAGGAGCTGAAGTATCACATGGCAAAGGATGACGGGTTAGTAGTGTATGGAATTGAGGAGGTCAACAAGGCCTTAAGCATGGGCGCTGTAGATAAAATGATAGTCTACGACGAGGGTAGGCCAGAATTAGAGAAGATAGCCCAGGAAGCGGAGAAGTATGGAACTAAGGTATACATAGTTGGCGAGGAGGTACCAGAGGCTGAATGGGTTAGGAAGACCTTCGGTGGTCTAGTGGGGAAACTCAGGTACAGGGTCTAACTTAGACCTAGGAAGAGATCTTAAAGCCCACGTGGGCACTCTTAAGGATTTTTACGTCGAGGTTCCACAGTTTAAGTTGCACCGAACGTCCATCTACGTAATAAACGGCGAAGTCTTCGCCCTTAACTTCACTTTTAGGTCAAAAATTCTCAAGGTTCAGGAACTGGAGAGAAGTGCGGGGGGCGGGATTTGAACCCGCGCAGGACTACTCCAGTGGAGCCTCAGTCCACCCCCTTTGGCCTAGCTCGGGCACCCCCGCTCAAGGTTTAATCCTGCTTATCAAATAATAACGTTTTCTTCCCTACATGATCTGAACGCTTTCACATTCGGATGAGCCTTATTACCTCAGAGAGGCAAGTTATCACGAACACGGTCCCCAAAGACGCGTAGATTATGGAGGGTCTCAACCTATGGGCGAGCTTTGAGAAGAGATAGCCAGAACCCAACGCCGCTATTCCAATGATCAATGACGTGGCCAGATCTAAATTTCCTGAGATGGCATAGCCCAGGCTACCACTCAGGGCTGAGAGGAGCATGGCCAAAGTTCCAGTGCCTATCATGACCCTAACGTCCATGGAGTAGATCATCATCATTATGGCAATGAACATTATCCCCCCGCTGGTCCCTAGGGTTCCGGTTAATACCCCAACGCAGATACTCAAGGGAAGGGCCAGCCACCCCCTCCTCACTTTACTGATGTTATCTAACTTAACTCCCTTAATCGATCTACGGAAGGAGACCACGGCCATGATCCCAGCAAAGAGTGAGAACGCTATCTCAAGGGGAGTCGGATTCAGGTAAAGGGCTAGTCTCACTCCCAGTTGAGCTCCTAGGACCGCCCCCACTCCCATGAGCCCAGCCACCCTCAGCTTCACGTCTCCATATCTTAAGTAGGCATAGACCACTGAGGTCGTGGTGATGACGTCTATGGCCAGACTGACACCCACGGCCTCTTGGAACGAGTATCCAAGGAAAGTTAATACAGGCACTACCACTAGCACTCCGGAGGAACCCGTGATCCCAGTCAACGCACCTACTGCAAGACCTAATAGTATCAAGAGCAAGGGGTTCATTTCACTAGACTGGATGGATCCAGGTTTAAAAAGGAAAGCATTGGTCACTTTTGCCGGGCTTCCCGTTTATCCCTACACTTTCATTTCAATCATTTTATGTTCATTCATAATCAAGTGCACGGACTTAGCCCTCAACCACCCACTTAAGGTAGGTGGGTCATGGGACTCCTTCGAGCCAAACGGCACGTTGCTCACATCTCTGCAATCACTCCCACCCTTTTGGGCATAGCCCACATCGGTGTGGGAGGTCATTATTCATCAACAAAAGTTTGTTATAAACAAATATAAAAAGATTTCTATCAACGTGAAAAAGGATTCAGCCCTGTTTACTCTCCTGTGGCGGTTTAGGAGGGAAGAGATATATCTTATTCCCGAACACGGTGTTGTTGGGGATTATGGCGACCGTCCCATCGGATTTGAGAACGTAGGTGAATAGAGTGGTTATTTCCTCTACAGTTCCCTCTTCTCCAGTGACGCTTATGTGGTCCTTTATTCTAAAGGGTCTGGAGAGGAGGAGAAAGAGGCCAGCCAAAGCCTGACCTAAAACCTGTTGGGAGGCGAAGCCTATCACTATCCCCAAGAACCCGCCCAGGGCAACTCCCGATGTCCCTCCAGCTACTCCTCCAGCTATGGCCGCCACCAGGGCTCCTACCCCTACTAATCTCAATACGCTCCTCATGGAAGCTGCAGTTGGATGGTCATACTTTAACCTAAGGTTCCAGTAAACCACTGAGATGAAGGCTTGAAGTATGAGGTAGCCGAAAAGGAGCGAAAGGAGTACATTAACGTATGGCTGATACCCTCCGATGGAGTTAGTTATGGCTACGGAGCCCGAAGAAGTCGGTAGGTAGAACTTTAAACTCTCCAGGAAAGGGAAGATAAGGTTGTTCACCAGTGCCTCCACCACTACGTAGAGGACTATGTAAAGCACTAGCTTTATCGTCACCTCTGCTATTTTTTTCCTAATCTGATTTATTTCCTTTACATCTTCATCTTTCATATTTTTCTCCTTACAATGTTACTTTAAAAAGTTATTTTTCAAAACACGTCCGGTGATTAGGATCCTCTCAACGAATTGTAATATCTCTCCTGAATTAGGGTCGTTTATCTAGGATAAATTGAGTATAACTTGTAGCCTCTATGAGGAATACGAGAGACTGCAGTGTTATCGCCGAGAGAGGTGACGTGGCGGGACACCACTCACGTGCCTGGGGCTCTCCTCCTCGGTGTCGCTCCCCCTATACCTCTCCAATGTCCTGGAAATGCCCCAAGCACTGCTTTTAACGGAACACGAGCTCGTAATGAACAGTTAGTTGAATCGTAAACCGCTACTAGTATTGCATTGAACTTGAGCGTTTCAACACTGCACTTGGCCACCTTTCTGCCGGAAAGGGAGCGATTCACGGATCCATTGCGAATAGTTATTTCAAGCTATTATGCAATGTGAATTCTACTTCACCACAGCTGAGTCCACATTGTTGTTAGTAGTTCCGATAAACCGTGAAATTTATACTCTTTGTATGTAAGTTCAATTGTAATGCTGAAACCTAAGGAAGTGCGCCAAAACCGGAAATATCCTACCGCACGTTGCAGAGCTACGTTAAGAAGGGTTACATTAAACATGTACTAGAGACCGGGAAGTGGAGGTTCAGGGATGACGTGGAAAAGTTGATGAGAATTGTTAGGAAGAGGAAAGTAGTATTATACGCTAGGGTATCATCAAATACACGAAAGGACGACTTGATAAACCAAGTTAAATACCTTGAGGAGAACGTTAAAGAACGACCAAGTGATAACCGACGTGGGATCTTCATTGAACGTGAAGAGGAAGGGGTTCCTCAAGTTGCTCAGGATGATACTAAACAACGAGGTGTCAAAAACCATAGCCTACCCGGACAGGCTGGTGAGGTTCGGCTTCGAGATACTTGAAGAGATGTGCAGAGCACACAACTACGAGATAGTTACTCTAAGGGAGGACGAAACACCCGAGCGGGAACTGGTCGAAGACTTAATCTCTATAGTGGTATCATTCAGCGGAAAACTGTATGCAGCAGTTATGGAACTTTCCCTTAAATATCGCCCTGTAATCAAGGTCAAATCTAGTAACTGTCATAAATGGTCGAGGCTCACGGGAGAGATGTCCTTACCAGGATTTGAGATCTAGTCCTGTGCCACACATGAGGGTAAAAGGCACTCGACCCCCCGTAAAGATAAAAGTGGGCGAGACATCTCTCAAAAGACGTGAAGAAACTAGCGAGAGAGATAGCCTCCGAGATAGACAGGGGAAGGTACCTTCTGGTGGTTCCGGGCTTCGACTCGAGCTTCTTGAGTTACCTGAAAGACGAGGCAGAAGATGCCGACGTTTTGCTCCCTTGGGAACTGGGCAGATCCACAGAGGAGAAAACTGAAGTTGTGGTCAGTAACTTCGCCACTCCCTCCCTGATAGCCTGGGCAGATTACGTACTGTTTAACACCAGCGAGGAGTTGATGCTCGAGGGATATCATAAGCCCTTCCGCGTGCTCCAGTACACATATGACTCCCCAATCTCGTGGTTGAGGTACTCCGTGAGGAGGGTGGAAATCGTAGCTTCCCTTGCAGGGGAAGGATCGTTGGTTGTTCCTGCCAACTTCGAGGAAGGGAGAAGCTTGGAGAGGAAGGGAGTAGAGGTCGTGTATTCTCTCGCCAGTGTGAGGAGGACTGAAAGAGTGATACTTGCCAGGAGGCTCAGGTCCATCACAGCCTATCTTCAGGTGAGGTCTATGGTACTGGATGGAGGTATGTTAGTGGATGTGGGAGGCAACTCGACCCACGAGGAGTGGTCCAAAGTCACTCTGGGAGAACTGGGGATGTTCCCTGCAAGGGACATGAACACTCCTCACTCCTCCTCTACCGAGTTAAAGGAGTTCAAGTTGCTCAAGAAGTCCGAGAAGTTGGTTACCCCAAGGACTAAGCTACCCAAGTTGGTGATTCAGAGGGGGAAGTTGACCGCAGGCGGGAAGGTCATAGCGGAATACAAGATCAGGGGAGGACTGCTTCTCCTTAAACTCAAGTGCCCCACCACAACTACCCTATCCACGAAGAGGGTTCACAGGTCTGCCTTCCTACAACCTGCCTCCACGGGCCGTTGCACTTTCTATTACTCGTGTCTGAACTCACTTAGGGAAAGGGACACCTGCAAGGAGTTATCCATGAGGGCATACCTCCACTTGAGAAATCACGTCAACCGAGTTTCTAACCTCAACTTCTCAGGTATCATAAATTCGGCGTTAAAAGGAGTATCCATGAGGGAGATCATGATGGGGAAGAGGATTACCCTGGTACTTGACGGGGAGGAGCTCCCGGTGACCTTGAGAGGTGAGGAGGGCTATATACGTGTGGAATGTTCAGACTGTTTGAAGTTCAAGAGAGCGAGCCTGAGGATAAAGGATCTGGAGACCAACTACGCGAAACTCAAGAGAGTGTTAAAGGATTTACTTTTGAAGGAGATGACCACCTGGAGGCACAGATGAGCAGGGACTAAGTGTTTGCCCGTGGCGTATTTAGAAGTGGTTAAAGAAGGTAACAGCGGTTATGGGAATCTTAGGGAGGTAATACGGGGAAGTCGGTATTGGCGAGAAGTTTTTCGACGTCGTCCCGCTGAAAAGGTGCGGAAAGGGACAGATCGAGTTCGCTAGGGAGAGGCCGGTCAGGGAGGTCAACAGGCTGGGCGTGGTCGGGAGGAACGGGAGGAGCAGGAAGGTTAACTGGCGCTAGTCCTCATGGTCCTGGTAGGTGGGAGGGCCAGCGTGAGGAACGCGGCCGAGACTTTCGGGTTGGACTACGCAAACCTGCTGGGGGCGTTGGGAGAACTCGACGACGCGTGGAGGGACTGGAGGTCCTGTCGGGGCTGGTGAAGGGTCAGGTCGTCATCATAGACGACACCGTTGACCACGACGCTCCGGGTAGACGTGAGCCCCCGGGAACTACTGGACCTACTGCCACACCCACGGGAGGTTCGAGAGGGCCAAGCTCCTCACGGTCGCCATAGTGGACCTCTCCACGGGCAGGACGTTCATGGTGGTTTTCCCCTACGCCGTGAGGAAGATGTTGAATATGGGGATGGTCACCGAGTTCAAGACCAAGATCGACTTGGCCAGGGAGATGTTGGACGTGCTCAAGGGGCGCTTCCGGTAGCCAGGGTCGTCTTCGACTCCAGTACTGTCCGAGAAGCTCGTGACGGACAACGTGGTGTCTGAGCTCAAGTCCAACCGAGCTCAGGGTCGAGTCGGTCCAGGGGACCCTCGAGGAGGTGGAGGGACACCTCCCAGTGGGATACCCCCCCGGAGTCTACTACGCCGACCTGACCCTGGGAGGCCGAGCGATTACGGTAAAGTTGTTAGTCCGGGAACATAAACGTGACTCTGGGACACACGTCAGGTACCTCTACACCACCGACCTCTCGCTCAGCGAGGAGGAGATCGAGGAGGCCTGTCGGGTGGGAGATCGAGGAGCTCCACAGGGACGTCAAGGCCCTGGGACTGGGGGACTCCTCGTTCTCGGTAGACCCAAAATCATATTATGAAAAATAACTCCAGCAGGATAATATCGATTCATGATAGATAACAGGATTTATAAGGGTATTAAGAATTCAGTTGTAGAAAGGTTTAAGGTGAGGGAGATGTGGTATTACCACGTGTGAGAGCGAGATGATAATACACCATCTCCCTCACCAAACAACGTTCAACAAATAGGATATAAATTACTTTCCATGCTGAACTTCAAGGGAAAGAGAGGGGAAGAGGTGGCGAGAACCCTCATCTCAGCGTGTTTGTGGAACGATTCAGTAGAGAACAAGTCGAGGGCGTACGGCGTGTCCCCACAGACCGTGAGGAATTACGTGGAGGAGCAAGGGGTGGAAGTTATTGAGAAACTCTTGGAACAAGTGAGGAAATGTCCTTGAAGGTACTGAAGGGAGTCAAGGAGATAGACCTCTCAATAGACTGGACAA
>NZ_JH597761.1:969053-989634 GCF_000243315.1 Metallosphaera yellowstonensis MK1
TAGGGAGGATGTGGGGAAGAGCCAAGGACCGGGATGAGGTTTTTGAGAGCTCTACATAGTTCTATATGACAGCAGTTATGGGAATCGCAGGGAGGTATTACCGGAAGATCGGTATTAGCGAGAAGTTTTTATTTTTCAAGGCTTTCCGGCTGAAAAGATGCCGAACGAGGGGAGTTCAATCAGGGAACAGAAGGTGAGGCAGGTCAGGGCGATCAACCAACTGGGGTAGTCAGGAGGAACGGGAGGAGCAGGAAGGTTAATTGGCACTAGTCCTCGTGGTCCTGGTGGGTGGGAGGGCCAGCGTGAGGAACGCGGCCGAGACGTTCGGGTTGGAACGTGAATTGATGGGGCGCTGGGAGAACTTGGAGATGCGTGGAGGGACTACCTGGAGGTCCTGAGAAGCCGGTCAAGGGACCTCTCGTTATCATAGACGACACCGTGGACCACAAGGAGTACTCCAGGGGGAAGGACGTGAGCCCCCACGGGGACTACTGGATCTACTGCCACACCCACGGGAAGTTCGAGAGGGTCAAGCTCCTCACGGTCGCCATAGTGGACCTCTCCACGGGCAGGACGTTCATGGTGGGAGCTTTCCCCTACGCCGTGAGGAAGATGTTGGATTTGGGGATGGTCACCGAGTTCAAGACCAAGATCGACTTGGCCAGGGAGATGTTGGACGTGCTCAAGGAGCGCTTCCGCGTGTCCAGGGTCGTCTTCAACTCCAGTACCGGTCCGAGAAGCTCGTGAGGGACAACGTGGTGTCTGAGCTCAAGTCCAACCTAGCTCAGGGTCGAGTCGGCCCAGGGGACCCTCGAGGAGGTGGAGGGGCACCTCCGAGTGGGATATCCCCCGGAGTCTACTACGCCGACCTGACCCTGGGAGGCCGAGCGATTACGGTAAAGTTGTTAGTCCGGGAACATAAACGTGACTCTGGGACACAGGCCAGGTGCCTCTACACCACCGACCTCTCGCTCAGCGAGGAGGAGATCGAGGAGGCCTGTCGGGTGGGAGATCGAGGAGCTCCACAGGGACGTCAAGGCCCTGGGACTGGAGGACTCCTCGTTCTGGAGGAGGGAGAGGCTTAAGGGTTACCTCACGATCTTCACCATCATGACCAACGTCGTCGGGGAGCTGGTGGTGGAGCTGAACCTGAGGAGCGTGGAGGCGTTCCTCAGGCTCTCGAACGTCATTTAGGCGGACCGCCGGGGCTGATGAAAATCTTTAAGTTACGTTAAAGTCCCATAACTGCTGGAAGGTAAGTTACGCCACGGGCACCCCTGCTGAGGGCTCATACACGGTCACCCCCAGATCATTAAGGCTAGTCGAGGGAAACTTAAATACCCTCCCGTCCTCGTGAGCGGTGCCCGTCATCAGTTAGGAGGTCATCAAAAGGAAATTCCTTGGTAACACCATATGAGCATAACCCACGTCGTATTGGATTTAAAAGTGATTAAAATGTTTAAAAGTTACGCAGGAATGTTATAGTCTCGGTTGTTCTACCGTGGTAACACGAGAAAGGTGCCTACCGAACAGCAGTCCCTGGACTTTCCCTAAAATATCTACCTGTAATCAAGGTGAAATCTAGTAACTGCTGACTGGATCTTCCCTTGATCGCAAGGTGGCTTGAGGGAAAGTCCCATTACAAATCAAAATTTATGATGGATCTTAGGTTCCTGACCATATTTAGGATCGGGCCACCGATAAGTTCGGGCTGAATCCTTTTTCATGTTAACAGAAATGTTTTTTATATCCGTTTATTATGTTTTTATTGATAAAAGATGAACTCTCACTTGATGTGGGCTCTGCCCAAAAGGGTGGGAGGGATTGCAGAGATGTGAGCCCCGTGCCGTTGGGCTCAAAGGAGTTCCGTAACCCACCTACCTTGAAGTCGGATAGGTTGCTGAGGGCTAAGTCCCTTCACTGCATCATGAATGAACATAAAATGAGTGAAATCAAAGTGTAGGGACAAACGGTCGCTCAGGTTTTCTTTATTTTTTGGAAGCCCTCATCCTCGGTGACCAATATT
Organism: Metallosphaera yellowstonensis MK1; assembly: GCF_000243315.1. Lineage (GTDB taxonomy): Archaea > Thermoproteota > Thermoprotei_A > Sulfolobales > Sulfolobaceae > Metallosphaera > Metallosphaera yellowstonensis. The sequence goes on from NZ_JH597761.1 coordinate 971,080, forward strand.
AAAGTCCCCTTGAAGGAGGACAGGGCCCTCATTACCTCTCCCCGTGACTCAGCGGAGAGGTGTGCTTCTGGATCCTCCACGATCAGCACACTTCCCTCTGGTGCAAAGCCTACTGCAAGTCTCATGGCTATAACGCTCAGGACCTCTGGATCAGCGTTATATAGAGGGCTTCCGTCCAAGTAAAGCCCCTCGTTCACGTTCACGGTAATGTCATGGCCCAAGACCTCTGCCTTGAAGTTGTGAGGCAAAACAATGGAGTTTATGAACTCAGCTATGATCCCCAATGTCTTGGGAATCCCAGGGGCCCCCTCGGTCTGAAGGAGGAGGAATCTGTGGAAGCCGGCGAGGATGCCGTCCTTGGAGCCTGGAACTAGGAAAGGTCTGGGTCTCCACATCTTAGAGAAGAAGAAGGAGTCCACCTGTATCATTCCCTTAACTCCCGCTTCGACTTCCGCGGGACTCTCCTTAAGCACCACATCGGCCTGACAGTCCCATCCCTTCAGTTCACCAGTTATGAGAAGGGGGCCGGTGTCCAACCGGAAGCTCCCATCAAGGATGACCTTTCCAGGTTCCAGATTGGACCTCAAGATGGATCTGAACCTTTCTTTGAACCCCCTCTTCCAACCCTCCAGAGGATCGTTCGCTTGGATTCCATAGAGCCTGGGGATCAAGTTCAGGGTTCTCAGGAGATAGTACAGTGCCCTCGACGTTTGGTACCTTTCCTTCCCCCGAATAACGACGGGCGAGTTCGACAAGTCGATTTCCCTGTCGTGGATCCTGACTACTAAGTTCACATGCCCAAATGACATTTTCAGTTTAAAAATACGAGGTTCAGGTAAACAACCCCTCGTCACAGATCAGCTAAGGTTGGGTTCCTCATCCGCTTTACTGTCTGGGAGCCATATCGTGAGCCATCGTGAAGGATAAACCCCCTTCTCCCGAGACCCAGGAGGCTGATCTTCACAGTTTCCGCATCAACCCCTCCCTGATGATTCGGGCTTGATAGCCACGGATACGTGGTCTCGACGGGGTGTAGAGGTGAGCCCCACCGAGACTAGCTTTGACCGGGGAGTCTAAGTGACGCTTACCTCCTCAGTGACTGCCATGTTTAACGTACGGGAACTGGTATTTAAGTGAGGGGGCTACCCAACCACGTAATGAACTCCTTCGATAGTAGCTTCACAACCGCTCCTTTGCAAGCTTCTCCCCGCCTCAGCGTGGGCTAGTCCCATTTTCGGTGATCTCCCCCCTTGATATTCCCTTCATGTAGCATGGGCCTCAATGTGGCTCTTCTTCTCTTGTTAATGGCGTCTGCCTCCCACACGTTCCCCCTTCACATCACAATAGAGGGAGGTCAGGCGATCGTAGTTCTATATTACGGCAACGGAACCTTCCTGACAATTAACGGAAACACCACCGTGTATCTTCCTAACCAATCCGTGCAAGCCGAGGTAGTCTCGTTCCAGCCCTTCTCGACGGTACTGATAAACGGTCTCGCAAGGCAGAACATAACCTTCTTCCCTGAAACAATGAACTCCATTAACGTCACTTTGGTTCCAACGAGCTACACTCTCACTATTAACGTGGTCGGTAACGGTACAGTGAAGGTCAAGTTCCAGAACTCCACCTCAGCCATCGTGACTTCAAGGGTCTCGTTCAAGGTGAGGGGCGGCGAGATAGTCTATTTGAGTGCACTCGCTCTCCCTGGAAACGTACTTCGGGGTTGGTCAGACAACGTGAGCTCGCAGGAGAGGTGGATCCTGATGTACAACAACACCAATCTTACAGCTGTGTTCGTCAAGGCACCTCCACACAAGGATATTCAAGACCTGAACCTAGCTGGGGTGGGGTTGTTACTCACCGTGGGAGGGATCTATTGGATCTTCAGGAGGAAGTGATCAGCGCTGAAGACTCTCCTCACCCGTTGGCAACCCGAGATCTCATCACCCTTAATCTCTTCATTAACTCCATTTAAAACTCTCCCATTCTCAATTGTACATATGAATAGATTGAAGGACTGTCACAGTTCCTTCTTAAGGGAGGCGGCGGAGCAACCGGTGGATTGGTACCCTTGGGGAGAGGAGGCCTTTGAACGGGCCAAAAGGGAGGATAAGCCAGTGCTAGTGGACGTGGGGGCAGTCTGGTGTCACTGGTGTCACGTGATGGATAGGGAGACGTACTCAGATCCAGAGATAGCGCTATTCATAAACACAAACTTCGTCGCAGTGAAGGTGGACAGGGACGAGATGCCCTCTCTAGACAGAAAACTGCAGAGGGCCGTGAGTAGTATAACGGGAGAGTCGGGATGGCCCTTGACAGTGTTCATGACGCCTGAGGGAACTGTGTTCTTCGGAGGGACGTACTTTCCTCCAGTGGACATGTACGGAAGGATAGGAATGAAGAGGTTGTTGAAGGAGATCCTCAGGATATGGAGAGAGGAGAGGGGCAAAATAAAGGAAGCTGCCCTAGCCCTGATGGACTACTCACCTTCGGCAAGCCAAACCCCGTCTTTTGACGTTGTGGAGACTGCCATATCCTCGGTACTATCCTCCTTCGATTTCGAGTATGGAGGATTAGGGACTGGGATGAAGTTCCCTCATCCGACCGTGGATAATCTACTCCTGAGTTACTCCCATTGGACGAAGGACGATGTCGATAAGAGGTTGGTCCTTTTCACCCTCAAGAAAATGTACCAAGGGGGAATATTCGACCAAGTGGGAGGGGGATTTCACAGATACGCCACGGACAGGGAGTGGAACGTTCCTCACTTCGAGAAGCTACTCATAGACAACGCGGAACTCCTGGAGGACTACTTGAACGCCTACCTGACCTCGGGTGACCCTCAGGCCTTGGACGCCCTGGAACTGACCTTAGAGTTCGTACTTAGAGAGATGACCACTGAGGTGGGTTTTGCGTCGAGTGTAGACGCCGACTCGGAGGGGGAGGAGGGAGGTTTTTACGTTTGGGAGAAGAAGGAATTGATGGAGGCCTCAGGGAAGGAGTGGGATTTAGTGAACAAGGTGTTTCAACTGGTAGGTGAAGCTAACCTACCTGGCGGAGTCTTGAGACTCAGGGACGATTCTTCCGACTTGGCTAAGCACCTCGGACTGGACGTGGGGTCGTTCTTGGCACACCTCAGGAGAGTGAGGGAGACTCTCAGGACCTATAGGGACTCCACCCGAAAGAAACCCTTCAGGGACGATAACCTCTACACCTACCCAAACTGCAGGATCGCCGAGGGAATCATCAGGGCTTTCCCTCTCACGGGGATGGGGCTGAAAGAAGCCCTGAGGGTGGTGGGCGAGTTGAGGAGGAGAGTCTCTAGGAGGCTCCAAGGAGGAGGTGAGGGACTCCTGGAGGACTACGCCTCTGCCCTCCTTGCGTCACTCTCAGCTTACGAGGTCACGGGCGACTTAAAGTACAGGGATCTCTCCCTCTCGCTGGGTGAGGAGCTCATGTCGTTCCTCAAACCTGAGGGCTTCACGGACTCTAGGGACTCCAGGGAGGTTCCAGTTATGGATACCCCCAATGAGTCACCGAACTCCCTAGCGTTGAGGGGGATATTGAAGCTCGGTCTGATCGAGGACAGGTTCAAGGTACCAGAAGAGACCTTGGGCAAGATGCTGGGGGACTACTATCAGGGACCTCCCTTTTATGCTGGAATAATCAGCTCCATTGGGGCAACGCAGAGAGGTTTGGCCCACGTAGTGGTGATAGATGAAGGTGACGGTCTCGCTGATAAACTGCACAGGGAAGCCTTGCTCACATACCATCCTTTGAAGCTCGTCGAGAGGGTAAGGATTGAGGACCGAGACCTCGTGACCCCCCTCGTGAGATCCATGATCAAGTACGGGAATGGCAGCAGGGCCTACATATGTGTGGGGAACACCTGTAGCCTTCCTCAGTCCGAACCCGACAAGATTAAACTATTACTTAAATCCCCGTCACCACAGTGATATCCAACATGAGGTTTTCAGGTAAGACCTTCCTACTACTGGGGGTTAGTAGGGGGCTGGGTTATGCCCTTGCTTACTTCTTGGCCAAGGACGGAGCTAAGGTCATCCTGGTATCCAGGGATGAGAGGAAACTTCAATCAATTAAGGAGTCCATAGCTGGAGTGGGAAAAGTAGATATAATAGTGGGAGGAGTTAGCTCTCCCGAGTCGGCAATTAAGCTAAAGGAGAGTGTAAGAAAGGTAACCGACAAACTGGACGGGATTGCGATCATGATAGGAGGCTATGAGGAGGATAGAGTGGAGAATCCCGTGGCCCTGGATTCGATGCTGAACAATCATGTGAAGTTCCCCATCTATGCCGTCTCGGCCTTCCTTGACCTTCTCAGGAAGGGATCCGTGATCTTATTGGTATCTGCCCTCAGGGCCGTGGATAAGGCATCTCCAGATCAGCTTTCTTACGCTGTGGCTAAGGCAGGGACAGCCAAGGCGGTCGAGATCCTTGCAGCGGAGTTATTAGACAAGGATATCAGGGTCGTCGGCATAGCCCCAAGCTGGATAGACGGAGATTTCGAGCCTAACAGGGATTGGAGGTCCCTCAGGAGACTGGGGGACGTCAAGGCACCACCTGAGGATTTCGCGTTGGTGGCAGCGTGGCTGATGAGCGATGAGGCCCAATGGGTCAACGGGGTAGTCATTCCGGTGGACGGTGGAACAAGGCTTAGGCAAGGGTGAAGCATCTATTGTGGATAAAGGAGCTAAGTATCAGACTAGTGGCGTCTGAGGGAAGTCTCCTAGCTCAATGTAATTGGAGAGGGAGAGTGGTCGAGGTTCAAAAGGTAAACAACAAGGTGAGCATAAGGTATCTCACCCACGACAAGAGGTTAACTTTTGACAATCAGAGACTCTTCGACATGCACTCGTTAACTGTTCTCAAGGGGGAGGAGGCTAGGACACGCATGGAGAATGAACTGAGCGGAGCTGTAGAGGAGGGAGCTCAAGACCTCTCCTCCCTAGGAATGGAAATCGCTATCCCTACCTCGTTACCCATCATTTTCATGAGGGACCTAGGGAAGCTCTACGTGGATGAGCGTAGGCTCCTCGATTTCGCAACGAAGTCCGTGGAGTACGATTTAGGGAGGGAGTTCATTAAGGATAGGCCGGGAATGGTCAGCGAGAGGAGGCTGAAGCTCACGGTTATATTGAACGACAATAGAGGGCTTCACACTACGCATTGGTTAGAGTCAGGGAGAGGAGAGGTTGGATGGGTAAACGGATCTGAGACCTGGACCTACGAAGTCGAGGGGTTCCGTGAAATCCTATCCAGCTTGAAACCCACGTCCGAGGCTTATCAGGAGTTGAAGAGGTACATGCACGCGTTCGTGAACGGGGGTTAGGGAGTGCAGGTACGATCGACAGCCCCGTTAAAGCGTAAGGTTTCTACTACCACGTCAAACCTTCTCCACATCTCGCTTCAATCACTATCAGCCGAGGGAGTTTCCCCTTCCGGGTCTTATCCTGGACTCCGAGAGGGTCGTTGAAGGTCTTCCCTGGCTAACGCGTCCCCGATTTTACGTCTCCGCAACTCATTTAGGTACCTCAGCAGTTATGGGATTTCTCGTTAGGAAGCCTTGAAGTCAAGGCAAAATCTAATGACTGCTGTAGGCACCTTTTAATTGGGTGAAGTTTGTTAAGGCCTGATGAACCCAATCCTATACCTGCTAGCTCTCCCTGTGTTGACTGACTCGTTACTTTTAGTTCAGATCCTAAAGGAGAGGGAGTTCTTTACTCACAGGGGTTCTCTCGCTCTACCGGCAACGGTGATAGTACCGATCAGGGATTGGGACATTTCACTGGAGAGTAACGTCAAATCCCTCCTCTCCCAGGACTTCCCTCCGGGGTACCAGGTCGTGTACGTTATAGATCAGGATCAACAGTGGTTGGCTGAGAGGTTAAAGGGTTTAGGGGTTGAGGTCGTCACGAGTGATTTTCCCTGTAGGAGTTGTAGTGGAAAGATCAGAGCACAACTCAGCGGTCTACGTAGGGCTAGGAACCAGGTGGTAGTCTTCGCGGACTCCGACACCTTTTACCCTCCCCATTGGTTGAAGGGCATGGTATCGAGACTGGAGAATTACACTGCAGTCACAACCTTTTCTTGGCCGAGGCCCATTAGGGCATCACTGAGAAACGTGCTCAGGGCAGGGTTCTGGACTCTCGGTTTCGAATCTCAGGCCCTCAACGGTACCTTCCTCTGGGGAGGATCCATGGCCTTCAGAAGGGATTTCCTTGATAGGGAGGTCGAGGAGGAGCTCTCAGGTGAGTGGTGTGATGACTGTACACTAACCCGGATAGTCAAGAGGAGAGGTGGTAGAATAGCTTTCTTGGGAGACGTTATACCCATTAACATCTATGACGAGAAGGACTTAGCCAGATGGAGCTCTAGACAGATCGTCACTATAGTCAAGTACTCTCCTAGGGGGGCTAAGGCTTATCTCGTGGTTGGTGGTGTCTTCTCATTATTCTTGATATTATTCCTAATCTCATTGAATCCTATCTTCCTCTCCCCTCTCCTGCTCTGGATCATCAAGAACCTTCACAGGTCTCACAAATTGGGGAAAGAATCGTTACTTCCCTCCTTTGCCTCAGTGCTAGGTCTCTATTTCGCGTGGATTATGTTAATCCTTAACTACAGGAGGGATAAGGTCTATTGGAGAGGGAGGGAGTATAAACTTTAACGGGGTTTAATTACGGAAGGGAAAGACTGTGCACTTTAATTTTAAATTACCATAACTTAGTATCGTATGTAATGAAATTAGCCTGTGAGATAGGTTCCAACAGAATCCTACCGGCCATAAGGGCCCTGCTGATAATGGAGTTGCTGGATCTAGGCGTTCCTTACTCTAGGGTCTCAACACTTTTCAGCGTGTCTACTACTACAGTGGCTAAATATAGGAGCAAAGCCCGAAGCGACGTACTGGTCAGAAAGATGAGGGATGACGAACAGATTATGGATGATATAAGGATATTAGCAAGGATGATTAGGGACGGAGGAGGGTCTTATCATCACATGTGTGAACTTTGTTATCTCGTGAGGAAGAAGTTTTTTAATAGTGTAATCAGTTGTCGTAACGATGATGATAGTTCTACCCCGTAACACGATAGATGATATAAAGGACTCCGCTGATCCCTATTCACGGTGATGAGGTCGAGCACTGCATGATTGATGATGACCGGACCGCCACTGAGCCCCTCAGGTTGGAGCTTCACTTGAACCTGTATTCCTTCAGGGAGTCGATAGTTAGGTACAGGATCGAGGGCGAGGGGGAGTGGTTGAGGTTGAGGGGAAGAGAGGGCGAATATTTGGCCAGGGAGTTGGAGAGCTATGCCGTTCTCCTCTACCCTGTCAGATCAGTCTCCAATGAGGTGCTGACTGCGCTCCTCAATCCCATCCCCTCGGTGGACAGGCTCAGGGAGGTCCTCATGAGGCCGGATTTGTGGAGAGACTACATAACCTTTAAGCTCAAGGTTGGGGAGATGGACACCACAGATCTCAAGCTAGAAGACTTCTTGGGTAGGGATCTGGTGAACGACGTCCTGCGACAGTACGGCGTGAGGTTGATCCAGTCTGACGAGTTCGTCGAGATATCCGTGGATTTAAACGAAGTATCTCAAAGGTCTCTGGACACGGCCCTAAGGAAGGTGTGGCTGACGCTGAGTCTCTATCACGAAATTAGGGAGTCCCAGGAGGACGTGGCCCTTAAGACTGCACAGAAGTACGTCAGAGCATTCCAGACGAATCGAGGTTAGCTTAATTTCCCGCTTTTTAACCCTGCCAAATATCTCATAGTCGTGCTTTGGCTCATCTTCACTTCAGGGAAGTGTAACCTCGCCTGTAACTACTGTGGGGGATCCTTCGATAAGGCCGTTGTGCCGTGGAACGTGAGATATGATCTGGGAAAGCTGAAAAGGATGGTTGAGGCAGACCCTGAGGCCACAGTGATCTTTTACGGCGGTGAGCCTCTATCAAATCCCCGGTTCATAGCCAACTTCATGGATATGGTGAAGGCAGACAGGTACGGTATACAGACCAACGGAACGATGGTCAGATTGTTACCAGAGAGGTATTGGAGAAGAATGGATGTGGCCCTCCTTTCGATAGACGGAAGGGAGGAGGTGACAGATAAACACAGGGGGAGGGGGATCCACGACAGGGTAGTGGCTAACGCCAAGTACCTTAGAGAGTTGGGAGTAGAGACCATAGCCAGGATGACGGTAACGGAGGATACAGACATCTACCTCGACGTCATGCACCTACTGAACCTGGGGATCTTCGAAAAGGTTCACTGGCAACTGAACGTGGTGTGGACGGACAGATGGAAGGTGGAGGAGTGGGCCAACAGAGTTTACCTGCCTGGTATAAGATCCTTGGTTAGGTTCTTCCTCGAGAACCTAAGGCAGGGTCGCATTGTAAAGTTGATTCCTATACTTGGAGTCATAAGTGCCCACTTCTTCGAGGGATACAGGGGATCTCCCTGTGGAGCAGGGTACAATTCGGTCTCAGTGAGTACGGATGGGAGGATACTATCTTGTCCCATAGCTGTGAGGGAAAAGTGGGCGGAGCTCGGGACAGTGGAAGGAGGGTTCAGCAGACTCCACGATCCTCTCCCTCAGGAGTGCAAGGTTTGCGAGTTCAATAGATACTGCGGAGGGAGGTGTCTTTACGCTTCACGTGAAAAGTATTGGGGTGAGGAGGGATTCAGGGAGGTAGATCAGGTGAACAAGGCCTACCTCAGGGAAGTCCTCTCAATAATTCCTGACGTCCAAGCTCTAATCAAGGAAGGAGTAGTCAAGCTAGAGGATCTCAGGTACGACCCTACCAAAGACTCCACAGAGGTCATACCGTAGCTCGCTCAAACACCGTGCAAAGTAATAAGGAACCTCACAGTATAGAGGATATGGACTCAGCAGGTTTCTACAACGAGATCGCAAAGAAATGGCAGGGCGAGTGGGAGAAGGCCAACCTCTTCCACGCTGATCCCTCCACTAGAGGAAAGTTCTTCATCACGGTTGCCTTCCCTTACACCAACAGCCCCCTTCACATAGGACACGGGAGAACGTACGTGACCGCCGACATATTGGCCCGGTATTACAGAATGAAGGGAGTTAACGTGCTCTTCCCCTTCGCTTTCCAGTTCACCGGTACTCCCATCCTCTCCATATCAGAGGCAATAAGGAGAGGGGATAAGGACATAATATCAGACTTCAGGAACCTCTACAACATCCCGGACGAGAAGATCAACGAGTTCCAGGATCCGTTTAAGCTTGCAGAGTACTTCAGGAATGATATGAAGAGGATGGCCAAGGCCCTAGGCCTCAGTGTTGACTGGAGGAGGGAGTTCACCACGGTGGATCCCAGATTCGAGAAGTTCGTCCAGTGGCAGTTCAGGAAACTTAAGGAGAGAGGTTACGTAATCACCTCCACGGACGCTGTAGGATTCTGCCCCAACGATAACTTCCCAGTCGGGATGCACGACACTAAGGGCGACGTGGAACCAGAAATCCAGGAAATGGACGTAATAGAGTTCGAGGGGAAGGACTTAGTGTTCCCAGCTGCCACTACCAGACCGGAGACAGCATTTGGATGTACAGCTATCCTGATAGATCCCTCCGCAACTTACGTCATAGTCAGGGGAAGGAGGTGGGTGGTATCCAAGGAGGCCTTCACAAAGCTCTCCTACCAACATGATATCTCTCCTGAGGCGGAGATCCAGGGGAGGGAGCTACTGGGGAAGGTCGTCAAGAACCCACTAACGGGGAGGGAGGTGAAGGTTATGGGGACGAGATACGTGGATCCTAAGGTGGGTACTGGTGTCGTCATGGCAGTACCAGCCCACGAACCCTTGCATTACCTGGCTCTCAGTGAGGTGGTGGGGGAAGTCGAGGTAATCCCGGTGATCTCCACCGAAGGCTACGGGGACTTTCCAGGACCCGAGGTATTGTCCTTGGCTGGAACTAAGAATCCGGCTGAGCTCAAGGATTATATCGATTCCCTGTATAGGGAAGAGTACTACAAAGGTATCATCAGGAGCGATGTGATAGATCTCGTCCCCGATTATATGAGGGCCTACCTGAGGGAGAGGGTAGTAGGGAAGAGGGTTCCTGATGCCAGGAAGGAAGTGATCAACCTTCTGAAGAGCTTAGGTAAATATGACAGTATTTACGAGATAGTTAACGGCCCAGTGTACTGCAGATGTGGAGCGGAGATTGTGGTGAAGGTGATCAGAGATCAGTGGTACATAGCTTACGATAACCCAATCTGGAAATCGTGGACTTTAAAGACGTTGGACTCGGTGAGGATAATTCCCAACGAGGTGAGGAAGGACTTGGAGAGAGCGATCTTCTCGTTGAGGAGGAGAGCCTGTTCCAGGAGCAGGGGGTTAGGGGTTAGACTACCATGGGATCAGAACCAGATAATAGACAGCCTGAGCGACTCCACCATCTACACCGCCTTTTATACCATAGTTCATAAGTTAAACTACGATCCAGAGAAATTGAACGATTCCTTCTGGAACTATGTTCTCCTAGGTGACGGCGACCCAAAGAAGGTCTCAGAGGAGACGGGGATACCTGAGCATGAGCTCGACTCACTAAGGGAAGAGTTCCTCTACTGGTATCCTCTGGACTCGAGGCATAGCGGAAGGGACTTGATTCAGAATCACCTGCCCTACTTACTTTACAACCACTTGGCCATATTCGGAGAGAGTTACCTGCCTAAGCAGTTGGTGATCAATGGCTTCGTGAGGGTAGGAGGAAAGAAGATGAGCAAAAGTTTCAGAAACATCTATCCGCTGGCCAAGGCTGTTGAGGAATATGGTGTCGACCCTGTCAGACTCAGTCTAACGGTATCTTCAGCGTTATCTGAAGACACAGACTTCGACGTGAATAACGTCAGGGCCATATCGGAGCAACTTAGGAGAATGTATGACTTAGCCAAGAACGTGGCCAAACTCAAGGATGGTGGTTCGGTTGACCTGCCCGAGAGATGGCTCTCATCGATTTTTCACATAAAGATAGAGGAGATCATGGATCTGATGGAGCAAGTTAACCTCAGGGATGCCTTCAATTTAATCCTCTTTGATCTCTACGAGACACTAAGGGATTACCTGAGCATGGTATCTACACCCAACACTAAGCTCCTGAAGAAGGTCGTGACCACGTGGGCTAGACTGATAGCCCCAGGAGCTCCTCACACGGCCGAAGAGATATGGCACATCTTCAACGACTCCTTCGTCTCCTTGGAGATGTATCCTTCCCCAGACGAGTTTGAAGTGGATGGCACCTCAGTCCTTCAGCTGGAGTATATAAGGCATGTAATAAGGCAAGTTAAGGAGCTGGCCTCTCTGACAAATAAGGAACCAGAGAAGGTGGTGTTCTACGTGGCCAGTGCTGAGGACATGGGTGCCTTCAGAAGTCTGGTGAGGGCCATTAAGGAGAGGAAAAGCGTCAGGGACGTTAGCTCCGCGACGGGTCTAAGCGAGGCCTACCTCAGATCTATGCTGGAGAGAATGCAGAACGTCCCTGCGATACTCAGGGACCTCATCGTTTCCTATCCGTTAGACGAGTTCAAGACGCTAACTGACAACCTGAACTTCATCATGAGGAAGCTAGACGTAGATGAGATCCAGGTGTATAGGGCGGATGAGCCAACAGCCCCAGATATGAGAGGAAAGAAGAGTAATGCTTTTCCACTGATGCCAGGGATCGTCATAATATAGGGTGTTTAAATGGAACTCCTGACCACTGAGGAGGTCTTCAACAGGATAAGGGGGATGATAAACTCTGCAACCAAAAGAGTAGTCATACTTACTGACAAATTGAACGAAACGTTGGTAGAGGATCTGGAAAGGAAGGCCGCCAGCGGAGTGGACGTAAGGGTAGTCACACCCGACCTCAACTGGGCCAGATGGCTCAAGAACAGACCTCTTAGCTACAGGAGAGAAGAGGAGGAGAGACTCAACAAAGAGATAGAACGACTTTCCTCTTGGGTAGAAATCTACAACAGGTTACCTTGGATAGTGCTTACCATCGTCGGAGCTTCTTGGATAGTCCTGCTCCTTAGAGGTGTCAAGGGTGCACTAATCCTCCCATTCCTGGTCGTAGGATTGTTGGCCATATATATGACAATGTTCATATCCTACAGGAGGAAGAGATCGTGCAAAGAAGAGATGGCTGTCAAGAGTGAAGACAAGAAGAGGATAGAGGAAGAGTTACTTAACATCAGGGAGAACTTAAGTAAACATATAGAGGTTGACGAGATTGACTACGAATTGAGCTTCAGCATAATTGTTGCTGACGCTGACGGTCTCTTCACTTCCACACCTCTTCAGACCGCCAAGGAGAGGGGATATCACATGTCCATGAGGTTTGACGTTGATGAGGCCACGAGGCTCATTGAGGAGATCCTGAGGAGTAAAAAAAGTGTAGCTCCCTGAACATAAATATTGACAGCAGTCATTAGATTTTGCCTTGACTTCAAGGCTATACCTAACGAAAAATCCCATAACTGCTGTATTGAAAATGTCGTTATCGATTTGAAATAAGGATTAATATCCTGAACTAGAACAAACGGAATCAACCAGTCACTTGAGTCTGGACAGTGCCTTCATTATCTCTAAACCCTGTCTTACCCCTCTCTCATTCTCCTTCAAGGGATTCTTTCGGAAGAACTCCTCCACTTCTGTCTCTCTTCCCAGCCCCAACAGTGGTATGACGTCGCTCAAAGCCCTACCAAATATCCCTGTCCCGCTATACATGCCTGATACCCTTTCGAAGTGTATCTTCAGCCATTCCCAGACTGCATCCCTAACATCTGGATAGAAGGTGGTGTACTCCAGTGACCTGGCTATATCTTGTCTCTTCATCTCTCCGGTAAAGACCATGCTCAACACGTTAACTACAGTATGGGGATATCTACTGGAGAGGAGGGCCTGAAGTATCTTCAACCTGTCTTCGTCAAACTTAGAGGTCCTATATTTCTCCAACATCACGTCTACTGCCTTTGGTCCCTCGAAGACAGAATACGCTACAGCCACGGGGGCTTTGAGATCTCCGTCTAAATTCTCATACTCCTGGAACTTAGCTCCTAACGTCTTGGAGTAGTTCAAGTCCATCCTAGCCAGGTTCGTTGCCAGGATCGAGAACGTTCTCTTACCGACCATGTCCGACCTGTTCTCCCACCTTCTTACCTGCTCTCTGTGAAATTGGAGGGCCAGATTCCCGTACTTCCCGCTGTTCACTGCATAAAGCAGTGATAACTGATCTGCTAACTCAGTGACCGGTAAGTGATGATCCGAAGTCATAAAATGCCTCAATACCTTGGAGTACTCCTCGAAGGTCACCTTACCTGCTAGGAGGAAGGCGAAGTAGTCGTTGAGCAACCCCCACTGTTCCTCTGGGGTCAAATTACTCCTAAACACAGGCTCCAGGTCCCTGTAAAGTACCCTGTAGAACCCTCCCTTCCTCAAGTTCACGTTTAAGGTGTTAAGTGCTCCAACTTCAAACTCCTTACGTCTCGTGTCCATTACGTCTCGAATGATCTTCCCGTTAACTTCCATGGTCAAAGGTATAGGGTAAACCTCTTGGCCGTCTGAGAGGAGACCGAATCTACTTTGAGTCAGCACCAGTTTCCCGCCATCATACTCTACCGAGACCATAGGGTAACCAGGTCTCAGGATCCATTCTGGCATTATTCTGGAGACTGGCTTTCCGGATTCCCTCTCAAGACTCTCCCACAGATCCCTGCCCTCAGCGTTTCCGAACTTGAATTCGTTGAGATAGGAACTTATCCCCCTCCTGAATTCCTCCTCGCCTACGAAACCCTCTATCATCCTGAGTATGCTGGCTCCCTTACCGTAACTTATGTCGTCAAACATCTGCTCTACTTCCTCCGGGGACTTCACCTCTGTCTCGATGGGGTGAGTGGTGGGGATGGAATCCTTGAGTAGAGCTCCTGCAGTTTCATCCCTGAGGAACTCACCCCACATATACCAGTCCGGATATAATTTATCTAAAATCTTGTAGCTCATGAACGTTGCAAAGCTCTCGTTGAGCCACAGGTCGTTCCACCACTTCATGGTCACCAGGTTACCGAACCATTGGTGAGCCAGCTCGTGGGCTATCACTTCCGCAGCCCTCCTGATCTGTGAGAAACCAGACCTCTCGTCAGCCAGGAGTGCAGTCTCCCTGAAGGTTATGGCTCCCCAGTTTTCCATAGCCCCGTAGGCGAACTCTGGGATAGCTATCAGGTGGACCTTGGGTAATTGATACTTAATCCCAAAGTACTCCTCGTAGGATCTGATGAAGTCCCTGGCCATGGAAGCTGGTAATGATGCCTTAGCTAGCTTCCCTGGTACTGTGGCCACAATTATCTCAGGGAGTCCCGGATTCCTCATTTCCTCGAACTCCCCTATGCCCAGATAGAGTAGGTACGTGGACATGGGGGGAGTATCCTTGAACACGTGAACTACCTTATCTCCCTCCTTCCTTACGTCCTCTAAAGGCATGTTGGAGATTACCTTCAACCAGTCATTTACGATTACCCTGAGTTTAAATGTGGCCTTGTAGGCCGGATGATCAACGCAGGGAATGAATTTTCTGGCATGAGTTGCCTCGAATTGGGTGGTGATGACGTACTTACCGTCGTAGGGAGCCTTATAGATACCGACTAGGGAGTCCTTCACCTTTCCTGAGAACTTGAGCTTCACCTCACCAGAGAACTTCCCTGTCCTAATTCTGACCTTGTCCTTTTCCACCCCAAAAGGTATGGGCTTTCCGCTAGCCTCGACCTCAAGTATTTCTAAGCCCTGGGCATCGAGGACCAAATCGTCCTCCGTCTCCACAGATACGGTCTCCAGACCCTGATAGGTTAAACCGTTAAAGTCAAAATCTAGGGTTATATCGTATGATTTTATCCTCATGATAACCTCGTCTGCTGTTTCAACTAAAAAACTAATTGAGGTACATTCCAGCTGGAGGGCCCAGGATGAATGAGATGAGTCAGGAGTGCCTGGAGCTGATAGAGAAGGCCCTCTTAAACTTGGTGAGGGGGCTCTCCACGGAAGCTTCGTTCAAGGCAGCCGTCAGGGAGCTCGGCATTAGAGTGGAGGGGTGTTACCAAACTTATTTCAGGGTACTGAGGGCTCTACCCCAAGTTAAGAGGCTCTATCCTCTTTTGAACAGGAGGAGGCAAATAGAGGAGGCCTTGAAGCAAGACATCAATCCCAAGTTGGCTCTCCCTACATGGATTAAGGAAAGACTCCTACCCCTCCTAGGAGAAGAGGGACTTAACGGTCTCTTCACGCATTATCCGTGGGCGAGGGTTAACGAGCTGAAGATCAGCGTTGAGGAGATCACGTTGGACCTGAGGGAGCGTGGAGTTCCGTTCCAACAAGACCCCCAATTTCCCTTTCTTCTCAAACTGCGAGACCCCCCATCGACTCTTCCTCACGTAAAGGAGGGCACCCTGATACCTCAGGATCGCGCCAGCGTACTTGCGGTGTCAGTCTTGGATCCTAAACCGGGTGAGACGATCCTGGAGGTGGGGAGCTCACCGGGCGTTAAGACCTCTCTGATTCAACAGCTTACCAGAAACTCCTCCCAAGTAGTAGCCGTGGACATATCCAAGAAGAGGATAGAATTACAGAAGGAGCTTATGAAGAAGTGGTCCGTTGAGAACGTGCACTTAGTGCAAGGGGATGGAATCAACTTTTGGGTAAGGAGGGCAGATAAGATATTCATGGATGCTCCCTGTAGCAATTCTGGAACGATAAACGTGGATCCCTCGATACCCCTCAGGCTAAAAAGGAACGATGTCGTCAGATTGAAGATACTCCAAGCTAGGCTCCTGAGGAGGGCCCTTGAATTGGGCATACCAACAGTTTACGTCACTTGCTCCCTCTTCCCAGAGGAGGGTGAGTTCCAAGTGGAGAGGTATCAGGATTACCTCATACCAATCCGTACAGGGAGCCCAGGATACAGGAGAAGCAAGGTCTGGCTGAGGGTCGCCAGGACGTTTCCTCACCTCGACGGATCTGAGGGCTTCTTCCTCGCTAAGTTGGACTTCAGGAAAGAAGAAACGATAGACCCAACCCCACAGCTGCAAGGATCACGAGAATGATCACGGTCATTACGAACGAGACCACGGCAATCCCGAACGCCTTCCCCCACCCCACATCGAAGATCACCTTAAAGAGCCAGACTATGGAGAGCAGCCCCAGCAAAAGGGCTAGGGGTTGGCTCACCCTGGAGACCAGGGCGTCAATCAGGATGAACAGGATCACCGACAACAGCGTGGCTACCATGGCCTTACCGAACGTCGAAGAAGCCGAGAATAGTTTAGATGATAGCCAAACTGGAACCAATGCAATGATCCAAGAAAGGAGGATCGAGAGCAACAGGATCAAAAGCGCAACTAAAGGATGAGGCAATTCTACCCTATGTGTAGTAGAGTGCACGACTAAAAATTTACTCGGGATAGGCCTCTGCGTACATCTCCTCTTCTAGGTCATCCCTAATGTTCTTCTTGACCTCCTCCAGGTGATCGAGTATTTCCTTTAGCGTAGAGTAATTGGTAGGGATATACTTGACCTGGCCGTAACTCATCATGTACGAACCTGGGCATAGGAATTGGGGTTTCACAACTATAGCTTCAGGACCCAGCTCCAGGATAGCTGCCATAGTAGCCTCCTTACTCATCCCG
The DNA here is from genome assembly GCF_000243315.1 of Metallosphaera yellowstonensis MK1. Classification (GTDB taxonomy): domain Archaea; phylum Thermoproteota; class Thermoprotei_A; order Sulfolobales; family Sulfolobaceae; genus Metallosphaera; species Metallosphaera yellowstonensis. The sequence goes on from NZ_JH597761.1 coordinate 987,789, forward strand.
TAAGCCGGGTTCTCGTATTGTTCGACCTCTCTCTTCTCCTCGTCGATTATCGCGATGATCTCTGACTCCTCTAGGGGTTTAAGGTTTTGGTTCTTATCATAAGTTAGGGCTATTCTCATTTCTATCTAGTGCTCTATATCCCCTCCGCTTATAAAGTAGTGTTTTGTTGGGACTCAATATAGTTTAAACAACGAAGAACATGTAAGAAAGTTTAGAAATATAATTATTTAACTTGGGGAACCTCAAGGGGTTCATGCACCAGGTAAGAATAGTCTATTGTAGGCCCTGCGGTTATTTAGACAGGGCTTTGGAAATGTCCAGGGAGATTTTATCCTACTTCGACGATGTTAAGGTGGAGTTGGAACAAGGGAAGAACGGTATCTTTGACGTATATGTAGACGGAGAACTGAAGTTTTCAAGATATCAACTGAAGAGATTCCCCGAGATACAGGAAGTCCTTCAGGAGATAGGGAAAAAAAGAGGTTGAACACGGAGAACTGAAGTTTTCAAGATATCAACTGAAGAGATTCCCCGAGATACAGGAAGTCCTTCAGGAGATAGGGAAAAAAAGAGGTTGAACTAAGTTACATCTGTTTTATGGTTTTTCAGTCCGTGGGGTGTTTACCCGTGGCGTAACTTACCTTCTTTAATTACTTCTAATTCCACCACGGGCACCCCTCCTAAGGGATCATACAGGGTCACCCTTAACTCATTGGGGCTGGTCGAGGGAAACTTCAATACCCTCCCATCCACACCTTTATCACTCCCCAAACCTCGTGAGCAGTGCCCGTCATCAGTTAGGGGGATCATCAATAAAAACTACTTCGGTGATACTATGTAAACACAACTTGTCAAAACGATATTTAGATGATTAAAAATAACGAGTAGTTACGTAGAAGCGTTACAGTCCCTAATTCCTCGTTGATCCTTAAGGAATCATCCTCATTTCTGGATAATCTATAATTTTAATTCTTAATTAAGTTTTTAGCTTTAAGTTTTTAATGCGGAGGAGGTCGTCCAACGGGCGATTCAGGGCTCCGGGCGATTCAGGGCTCCTTTGCAAATTGTAATATCTCTGTTGATTTGGACTTATTCAATGGAGGAATTATTGAATATATTTGACCATTTTACGAAGAAATAAGAAACCCTGTAATATTATTACAAGAGCGAGATAACAGGTCGAGAGGTTGTAGTTGACGGCTATGGCCCGGGCGATCTGGAGTATCCTCCAGGGGGAGTGGCACTTCCCGAACTCTCCGGGAGGGAGTTGAAGCACTCGGCCAGGTTGTTCGACCTGAGGAGGGGCCAGAGCTCCCTGGGGGCGAGGAGGTAGGAGAGGAGGGGAGAGCCACGGGTGGGGACGGACTCGGCGAGGGAGAGGAGGAGGTCCAGCAAGACCCTAACCCTCCTGTCCACCCTCCGTTTGAGGTGGACCAGGCAGGTCTGCCTCGCGACCTTGATCCCGGAGCGGGAGATGGCCTCGTCCAGGGCCTTCACCCCGTCGGCTACGACCAGGGTAAGGTTGTACCTCCTCCACAGCCTCACCAGGAGGTCCCAGTAGCTCACGACGTCCTCCTCCCCGGTCAGGACCACGTCAAGCACGGCCCTCACACCGTGGTCAGTGAGTCCCAACGCGATTAAGAGGACCCCCCTCCTCCCTCCCCTCAACTTCACGTACTTCCCGTCCACGACCACGTACTTGAAGTCCCCCCTCACCTCCAGCTCCTGGGTCCAGAGCTTGGCGTTCAACTTCCCTCCCAACACGGAGTAGAGCAGGAGGAGGGCCCTGAGCACCACCCCCTCCTCCCTGAGCAGCTCCTCCTCCACTCTCGTCCTCACCCTCTCC
>NZ_JH597761.1:989734-991147 GCF_000243315.1 Metallosphaera yellowstonensis MK1
CGAGATGTCCAGTCGACATAGCGTAGAAGGTCTCTCCCATGAGGGCCTCAGACAAAGCCATGGTGACTGCGAAAACTAGGAGCGTGACCCAGTTTCTGACCTTGACTCCCCTGTTCATCCTCATGAGTATAGGAACCAGACCGAACACCATATACGCCGAGTTGGAAGCGAGGGCCAACGCCTCAGTAGTCTGGTTAGGTGAGGAGAAGAACACGGACAGAGTTGCGAACATCACTACCATGCTCCCACTGAGGTATAGCACTAGGAGTAACCCAATTCCGTCGATTCCCCTCTTCACTAGGTAGATGAAATAGATAGAGAATACGGTCATTACGAAAGCTATTGAAAAAAATACGAACAGCTGTTCACCTTGAGGTATCGGTGACATAAATATTTTCCTGTTACGGGCTTATTTAAATGTTTGTAACTAAACGGATAGAGATAAAATAATATTTTCAGTTTATTTAGACTATATTAATCTAGGAGGATTTACCAGTGTTTATCCGTGGCGTAACTTACCTTCTTTAACCACTTCTAATTCCGCCACTGGCACCCCTCCTTAGGGCTCATACACGGTCACCCTCAAGTCCTTGGGGCCAGTGAGGGAAACACCCCTACCCTCCCATTCACGATCTTATCACTCCCATCCTCGTGAGCGGTGCCCGTCATCGGTCGGGAGATCGTCAAGAGAGAATTCTTGGGTAATACTATATGAACATAACTTAATCAAAACGACATTCAGAGAGTTAAAAATAACTAGTGGTTACGTAAAAGAGTTACAGTCTGCGTTTAGGGAGTTGGACGACCTCCTCTGCATTAAAAACTTAAAGCTAAAAACTTAATAAGAATTAAAATTATAGATTATCCAGAAATGAGGATGATTCCTTAAGGATCAACGAGGAATTAGGGACTGTAACGCTTCTACGTAACTACTGGTTATTTTTAATCATCTAAATATCGTTTTGTCAAGTTGTGTTTATGTAGTATCACCGAAGTAGTTTTTATTGATGATCCCCCTAACTGATGACGGGCACTGCTCACGAGGTTTGGGGAGTGATAAAGGTGTGGATGGGAGGGTATTGAAGTTTCCCTCGACTAGCCCCAATGAGTTAAGGGTGACCCTGTATGATCCCTTAAGAGGGGTGCCCGTGGTGGAATTAGAAGTAATTAAAAGTAAGGAAAAGTTACGCCACGGGTAAACACTTCCATTTTGAGTCCCCTATTTTTATATCGCCAATATCCATGTTCAAGATATGGTAGTCTCATTAGAGAAGAAGAGGGGGTACCTCCTCCTGACCTTCAACACAGGAGGTAAATATAACGTCTTCAACTCTAGGTTCATGTTGGACATGATAGACGCGCTGGCGGAGGTTGAGAAGATAAGGGACCCTCACTATTTAGTGATAAGAGGAG
>NZ_JH597761.1:991247-1038664 GCF_000243315.1 Metallosphaera yellowstonensis MK1
CTCCTAATACTCTTGTTTTCTGATGATTTATTCTATCTAAAAGATTTTCTACTTAAATCAATAGAACCGCTTATTAATAATATAGATTTATTTTCAAGGAGGTGATTTTGGGTCTACCGACCTGGGGGAGGTCCTCCTCTCCTCCAGGGCCCTCCTCTCGATCTCAGCCGTTTCATTTAATAGCGCGTCCTTCCCAAGTAACTCGGGGACGAGCGAGGTCACCACGTGATTGGATAGAGATCTCATGGTATGACCTAGCGCTCGTCCCCTTTTTAGTGTTACTGATGTAGGATCAATTAAGTCACTTTCATTCTATAGAAACAAATAGAAATCGCAATGGAGACCTGAATCGCCCCGTCCAACTCCCTAAACGCAGACTGTAACTCTTTTACGTAACTACTAGTTATTTTTAACTCTCTAAATGTCGTTTTGATTAAGTTATGTTCATATAGTATTACCCAAGAATTCTCTCTTGATGATCTCCCGACCGATGATGGGCACCGCTCACGAGGATGGGAGTGATAAGATCGTGAATGGGAGGGTAGGGGTGTTTCCCTCACTGGCCCCAAGGACTTGAGGGTGACCGTGTATGAGCCCTAAGGAGGGGTGCCAGTGGCGGAATTAGAAGTGGTTAAAGAAGGTAAGTTACGCCACGGGTAAACACTGGTAAATCCTCCTAGATTAATATAGTCTAAATAAACTGAAAATATTATTTTATCTCTATCCGTTTAGTTACAAACATTTAAATAACCCCGTAACAGGAAAATATTCATGTCATTGATACCTCAAGGTGAACAGCTGCTCGTATTCTTCTCAATAGCTTTCATAATGACCGTATTCTCTATCTATCTCATCTACCTAGTGAAGAGGGGAATCGACGGAATTGGGTTACTCCTAGTGCTATACCTCAGTGGGAGCATGGTAGTGATGTTCGCAACTCTGTCCGTGTTCTTCTCCTCACCTAACCAGACTACTGAGGCGTTGGCCCTCGCTTCCAACTCGGCGTATATGGTGTTCGGTCTGGTTCCTATACTCATGAGGATGAACAGGGGAGTCAAGGTCAGAAACTGGGTCACGCTCCTAGTTTTCGCAGTCACCATGGCTTTGTCTGAGGCCCTCATGGGAGAGACCTTCTACGCTATGTCGACTGGACATCTCGGGAATCCCCTCCTGGGCGTGGAGAACTACTGGTACTTCGGGGTGATGATATCCGAGATGGCCTTCACCCTGTTGTACTCTTGGAGGACTTTGACTCAACCTCTCAAGAACTTCCTTACCGTAGCTCTTCCCATAATGGCTATATCCCCGGTGATCCTTCCCTCAAATCCATCTTTCGTTACAGACGTTATATGGCTCAATGCTAGCCTGATGATTGTGGCGACTGTCCTTATCTACGAGGCACTTTATAGGTCCAGGCTGAGGCCCGTTCAGGAGACCATGACTTCACTGGAGCTTATGCTTATCTTCACCGCCATGATGGGGGGGATCTTCTTTTACTACCTGCTGGGGAGCTGGTACCTCTTTGACTTCTCCATGATAGCGGGAATGTCGTGGTTCATATACAGGGCGCTGGTGGGCCCCAGTCACGTAAAGGGGAACTACACTAGGGACTCCAAGTGGACCTTCTCTTTTGTGGCACTCACCTTCGTCATGGAGTGGCTCATGGGAGGAGTACTCGACTTCGCCTCTGGGATCTTGACCCCTGGGCTCTCAGGCTTCCTATCCTCTCTATCCCTGGGCTTCGTCAATCCCAGCACGGACTTAGGGATAGGGGCTCTCTTTGACTTCCTCTCCATCGTGGGGACCATCACTGGCTCCCTCTGGTTCCTCATTATGATGGGAAGCGAGATGGGACTTTTGGCCGTGTTCAGGATATGGCAGGTGAGACTCAGGGAGAACAAATTCAGGTTAGCCCTCATGGTCTCAGCTTATGCCATCTACACGATTTATCTACCCTCTTTCTCGCCTCTGTCCTCACGTATAGATTACATCCCGTACATGTGGAGTATGGGCTTGGGAACGCTCGGGCCTGTCACGCCACAATATCTCCTCACTGGAATAATAGGGACATACGTGGTTAGCGCCGTCCTCTCCTTCCTCTTCGGTTCCAGACAGATCTGCTCGGTCACCTGTACCGCACCTACCATGTATCAGGGGACGTTTTATGACTCTCTCAAGACGTTCAACAGGAGCTCCAAGTTGGGGAGAAAGACGCTCACCAGTAGACTTAGGCCGTGGTACAAGGTCATAGCACTCTCCGTCTGGGGAACCCTGTTAGCCTCTGGGGTTATATCGTACCTGGATCAGGTGGGGGTGCTAAACATCACCCTGTTCGGCGTAGATCCTACGCAGTTCCTGTACTCCTTCTACTTCAACTTCCTGTGGTACATCGTGTTCATCTCAATACCGTTCATGGGATCCTACGCTTGTGTGACACAGGGTTGGTGTTCGTGGGGAACGTTCAACCAGTTCTTCGGGAGCCTGGGACTCTTTAGACTTAAGGTGAGAGATCCGGCTACCTGTCTCTCCTGTAAAACAGTGGATTGTGCTAACGCTTGCCCCGTGGGCTTGACGGACATGAGAACCTCCTTCATAAAGAAGGGAGAGTTCAAGGCCTTTAAGTGTATAGGTGTGGGAGATTGTGCGGAGGCCTGTCCTTACGACAACATCATGTTCTACGATGTCAGGTCATGGGTCAGGGAGAGATTCGGAAAGAAGTAATATCTGCACGTTTATATTCTTGTTTTAACTTTTATAAGACAAACGTATAAACACTTTAACGGTATTAGATAGGCATGGAATCTCCGTTATATGGACTTGTAAACTTCGTCAAGCAGGTTTTCCAGCTAGACAAGGATTGGCTCAGCAGGATCACGATGGCCATGATAGTGTTGAGTCTCATCTGGGGCATGCTAGGCGTAATAGACGCGATGATGGCTAGGCTACAAGAAGCCGTATGGGGAGTGTCCTCCAGTTTCATACTTACCTCCCCTGAGTACTACGGCTCCATAACCCTTCATGGAGTGAGGGACCTATTTGGGTTTGCAGTACAACTCGAGGTAGCTATCTTCGTGTTCCTGTCCCTTAGAATACTCAGGTTGGAACCTAGAGCAAAGTGGTTCCTGAATCTAGCTTTTGTGATATTCAACATCTCATTCATGCTCCTTGAGGGGCCCATAGTACTCTATCCCACTTTCAACGACAACTACTTCTCTGCAGGGTCTTGGTATTACCTCGCACCGTTAGGGCTTCCCAACTATTCCCAGTACGTCCTGAGTCCTCTCTGGTACGTCGGAATGGAGTTACTGGACATAGGAACTTACATGTTCGTAATATGGCTCATCTATCACTTCTACCTGGCCTCAAAACAGACCAAGGAGAAACTGCCAATCTTCGCGGTTTACGCATTGGTGACAGCCTTAATGATCGCCCTCGGATGGAGCGGCGAGGCCGCTGCGAACACCTGGGATCTCCTTGCCATGGTAGGTCTTACGAGGATGGATGTGATAGCCAACCAAATAGCCTTCTGGATCCTGGGTCACTCCATAGTTTACATTGTGTGGATGCCTGCAATAGCCTCGATGTATTACCTCATTCCCCTGCTGGCCAATAGGCCTCTCTACAGTGATAGGATGGCTAGGATAGCCGCACTGATGTACCTGATATTCTCGAATAACGTACCAATTCATCACCTATACATGGTAAACTTCCCTGTGAGTGTTAAGATCATGCAGGAGGTATTAACGTACACCGTTGTAATACCATCTATGCTTACCTTCTTTAACCTGTGGGCAACTGTCAAGGGAGCGTCGGTCAAGCTGAACCTGATAAGTCTGTGGATAAGTATCAGTTTCGCTGGGGCTATAGCGGCTGGAGTCACAGGGATAGCCAACGGCGATATAGCCTTCGACTCGATAATTCATAATACCATGTGGATACCTGGGCACTTCCATGCTATGATATTCTTCTCAATAGTACCCGCTGGCTTCGCGACCCTTTATTACCTAGTCCCCATGCTCACTGGAAGAATGTGGTATTCCAAGAGCCTCGGTTGGTTACATATGGTAGGGTATATGATAGGGACTACCATGGTGGTCTTTGGGTTCGATGACCTTGGCCTCGGCGGCTTGGTCAGGAGGGCAGAGGTGTTCCCGAGAATTCCTACCTACGTAACGCCAGAACTAATTGCATCGCTAGGGGCAGCCATAGCAGACGCAGCCACCCTAGTTTGGCTAGGAAACCTCGTACTGACACTCCTGAAGGGGAGAACTGCGAATCTCGAGGGAGTTTCCCTCGGCGAGGTGGTAACGGGAGTGGCCATGCAACTTGAGCCGCCCCACGGATCGGACCTATCGCTACCCATTATGTCCTCCTTGAGGGGAGTAAAGGCCGTAAAGAAGCTAGTGAGACTGTAACGCTTCTACGTAACTACTCGTTATTTTTAATCATCTAAATACTGTAACGCTTCTACGTAACTACTCGTTATTTTTAATCATCTAAATATCGTTTTGACAAGTTGTGTTTATATAGTATCACCGAAGTAGTTTTTATTGATGATCCCCCTAACTGATGACGGGCACTGCTCACGAGGTTTGGGGAGTGATAAAGGTGTGGATGGGAGGGTATTGAAGTTTCCCTCGACCAGCCCCAATGAGTTAAGGGTGACCGTGTATGATCCCTTAAGAGGGGTGCCCGTGGTGGAATTAGAAGTAATTAAAAGTAAGGAAAAGTTACGCCACGGGTAAACACTTCCATTTTGAGTCCCCTATTTTTATATCGCCAATATCCATGTTCAAGATATGGTAGTCTCATTAGAGAAGAAGAGGGGGTACCTCCTCCTGACCTTCAACACAGGAGGTAAATATAACGTCTTCAACTCTAGGTTCATGTTGGACATGATAGACGCGCTGGCGGAGGTTGAGAAGATAAGGGACCCTCACTATTTAGTGATAAGAGGAGAAAACGGAAATTTTGGAAGTGGTGCTGATATAAGGGAACTCTCCAAGGCCTCGCAGGACAAAGAGTTCGCCAAGGTCTTCTTCGGCCACATGTACGACCTCTTCGTCAAGCTAATGCAGGTAAACAAGGTAACTATAGCCTTGGTTGAAGGAGTGGCCTTCGGAGCGTCCTTGGAGGCCCTCTTAGTCATGGATTTCGTGCTGGCCAAGAGGGGAACTAGGTTCGCTGCTCCTGGAGCAAAGCTGGGAGTCTTTCCTCCAGTATTGGTCTCTGTAGGCCCTTACCTCTTGGGTCATAGAGTCTCCAGGAAGCTGGCGATGTTGGGAGAGGAGATCGATACATCTGAGGCCAAGAACGCTGGGCTGATCGACGTCGAGGTCGAGGATCTGGATAGGGGACTCTTGGAACTCCTGGACAAACTAAGGTTCATGGCCCCTTCCTCCCTTGTGAGGATGAGAAAGATGATAATGAAGAGTCTCATACCCCACCTTGAGGGAGCATTTGAGGAACTCACGACCCAGGTATTCTCCGACGAGGCTAGGGAGGGAATAAGCGCCTTTTTCTCCAAGATACCCCCAGGGTGGAGCTCAGTCGGTTTCTCTTAACTTCATGAGCCTTGCCCCTAGAACTATGAAGATTGTTGTGAAAGCGAGGATGTAGATGAGGTCGACAGCCGAAGGCAAAACGTTATACACCACAACGTCCCTGATAACGTCGTTTATTACTGAGAGGGGTTGATATGCAACCAGGCCTCTCAAGGTGGGAGGAAACGAATCCAAGGGGAAAAATGCGTTACTCAAGAACATGAGGGGAAACACTATGACGTTAGCTGCCGTCTGTGCCACGAAGAGTTTGTCCTTTGGACTTAAACCAAAGATCACAGCGCCCAATCCTGAGAACATAAGGGTAGAGAGGGCCAGGAACGCAATGAAGCCGAGCCCTATGATCGGTATGAACCCGAAGGCCAAACCCAGGACCAATATGGGGACGGAGGAGATCAGGGTGATTAGGATCTCATATATCATGAGGGCCATCACCCATTCGTAGCTCTTTAGGGGGGAGGCAGCTAACCTGTCTACGAGTCTGTCACGATAATATCCAGCTGCGACGCCGGTTATCCCAAAGACTCCGTTGGATAGGGCCACAACCCCTATCATTCCCGAGACGACGTATGCATAGTATGTGAACCCTGACTCTGGTTTGGTTACAATGTTCACGGCATCAGGTCTAGCGAAGTACTCTTGGACTAAAGCCTCCAGAGAGGGAACGACATAAGCATCTTGACTCGGATACAGGATGGACACTCTCGTATCGTTGACCTCCAGGTAAATGTAGTTGTGAAGGAGGGCTTCCCTCTCACCTATTCCTGAGGTTGCAGTGAAGAGCGAACTGTTACTCAGGAACGATACGAGTCCCTGACTTCCGTTTACATCCACCAATACGTGTGGCTGTGCCGCAGCACCGAAGCCGAAAGCGAATATGAGGGTGAGAAAGAGCGGAAAGAAGAGAACGAAGAATATTGTGGTTCTACTACTGAGGTTATCCTTTATTATTGCCCAGGCTGTCGATGCTACGTTCCTCAAGAAACGTCACCCAGAACCTCCATCAGGGCCAGATAGGCCTCCTCCAGGCTTTGCTTCTTGAACTCAGACATGAGATCCTGCGGAGTGGAGAGCCTCACTATCTTTCCCTCGTATATGACTGCTACCCTGTCAGATAATCTCTGTGCCTCATCGAGGTAGTGCGTGGTGAGAAATATTGTCACCCCTTTAGACCTGACTTCCCTTATGATATCCCACACACTTCTCCTAGATCTGGGATCTAGGCCGACGGTGGGTTCGTCCATGAAAACTATCTTAGGGTCACCTGCCAGTGAACAGGCTATGGCCACCCTTTTCTTGAAACCTCCCGAGAGATTCCTGAATTTGGTCTTTCTATACTCAGTTACACCTATTTTCTCAAGAAGCTCGTCCACCTGTGATTTCGTGCCTCCATAGAGTTTAACGAAGTACCACAGGTTCTCCTCCACAGTTAGGTCTGAGAACCCCTGAAACTCCTGGGGTACTATCCCTACCTCTTCCCGTATTCTAACACAATCCTTCGGTGCTTCCATTCCGAGCACGTTAACCTTTCCCTTGGTTGGGGCAAGGGTACATGAGAGTATTTTCACAGTCGTCGTCTTACCTGCTCCGTTAGGGCCTAGAAGGGAAAATATTTCACCTGAATTGACGGAGAACGTGATTCCCCTAAGGGCCTCCTTGCGTCTGCCGTAAACCTTCCATAAGTCCTCAACTATCACGGTCTGCATAGATCGTAGTTTTCACGTAAAGGGAGAATATAACGTTGTGTCAAAAACCCACATATATCTACAGGTGTGTCAACGTGAAGGGAGCAATAATGGCCGGGGGGAGGGGAACCAGGTTCACTCCCCTTAAGCCTATCCTGAAGGTATGTGACGAGCCTATGATTCTAAGGGTACACAAGGTTCTCTCAGACTTCGTCGATGAGGTGACCGTTGCTACGGTTAGGGGCCATCCAGCCGAGAAGATCCTGAGGGAGATTTTCCCTAGGATCATATACACCTCTGGGAAGGGATACGAGCACGACGTACTAGAGGTGGTTAGGGAACTCGGTGTACCCCTCCTGATCAGTTCAGCAGACCTGCCCTTCTTGCCCAAGGAGGCGGTAAGGCTTTTGATGGACTCCTGTTCAGCATCCGTCTGCACTCTCGAGGACGAGCTAGGTTTCGTCGGAGTCAGTTTCTGGAGAGGAACTAACCTGGGGGATTACATGTCGGTGAGTTTTCCTGGAACCATCATTAACGTCAATACCGTAGAGGATTATGACAAAGCAAATAAGAAGTGCAAGTAAAATATCAAGTGGATCTACTTGGAAAGGATTCTCGTTTTCTCTCCTATAAGGGGAATGATGATCCCCCTCTATGCTGTACTCAGCGTAATCCTCCTCTTGGTCTCTGTAAGTTATTTTCACGATCTACTCGTTTACGTTGGCCTGGGTAGCAGCGTGAGCCTCTTGCTGGCTTTTCAGATCTCCTTCCTCAGCCTCGCGTTGAGTCCAGTCAACTTGGTCGTCAAGGAGGTGAGAAAACAGGCCTTGATCCCTGAAGTGGAGGTAATATACGTGTTCGGGTTCCCCATTTACGTTCCGAGACTGGAGAGGAGTTACGCCACCACATTGGTCGCCCTGAACCTGGGAGGAGCCATAATACCGGTAGCGCTGTCCGCCCTCCTGATCAGTTTCCTGTTGAAGTTCTGGGTTCCACTCTTGATTGACGTAGTTCTCACTGTGGTTATCTCTAGACTCTTCTCCAAGGTAGTGAGGGGTGTGGGGGTGGTCATGAATCCCTTTGTTGCACCGTTCTTCTCGGTGTTGTTCAGTTTCTTCCTATTCTCAAGGTTCCCGTTATTAGTCCCAGTGACTGCTTACGTCTCCAGCGTTCTAGGCACACTTATAGGGGCCGATTTGCTCAACCTCAATAAGGTGTTGGAGGCCAGCCCACAGGTGGTCAGTATAGGGGGTATGGGAAGCTTCGACGGAATATTCCTCTCAGGTCTGTTCTCCATAATCCTCGGTCAGTTCCTCGTCTCTGTGCTTTAGGCTAAGGCCAAGGTTAAACTCGTCGAGTTTTACCTTATCTGACGGCAGTTTTGGGACTTTCCCAAAAATATCGACCTGTAATCAAGGCGAAATCTAATAACTGCTGTTCCTGATGTTAAATCCTCAGCTTTTAAGGGCCGTCTACGAGGGCTCAACTATCGCCACGATGTGGGGGAGTTCAACCTAACCTGATCTCTTTCCTCTCCCTAGCCTTGATTAAGGCCATAGCCAGGCTGTCTCCCATCTTCACTACAACGCTCCCTTTGGAGAACCTTCCGTATAGGTAGGTGAAACGTCTAGACCTCTTCTTGTTATAATACTTTAGGGTGCCCAGTGAGAACTTCTGGGCTATAGAGTCCAGAATCTCGAGGTCGAACTCTTCACTGTCTTCTCCTTTAGGAATGGAGAAGACGTAAAGCCTCCTCATAAATGAAAATATATCACCTCCGGGTTAAAGCATTACCTATGAGCGTCGACGAGAGGAAGGCAGTCCTCACGGAATTAGAGGAGGCTCTCAAGAGGTTCATTGAGGACAGACGGTCCTACCTCTTGATCCCTGAGATAAGGACTAACCTGGGCTACTCCCTCCCTGATCCCAAGGGCGTTGAGGACGTGGCGGCGATCCCCGGAAGGCTCACTGTGGCCTTCAATAGGGTGATATACTGTCTCCCTCCGGCCTTTGGGGCATCGGACCACGTGGCTAGGGTGATCATAACTGCCAACAAGCACGACAGGAACGTCAGGAGTGCCATGAATCTGGCCCTCTATCCTCAGTTCAAGGAGAGGCTGAATGCGTACGTCTTTGACAGGAGAAGGGAACCTCAAGGACAGAAGAATGTCGAAGGTAGAACCATGAACTTCATGGTAGAGAGCGCATTTCAGGAGACGGGTAGGATTCCAGACTATATCCTGGACCTTGGAGACTATGGGAAGGAACCAGGTACCTTCGTTTTAGGGAGGAATCCCATGGAGGTGGTGGAGAAGGCACTATTCCTCCTTACTCTGCTTTGACTCCTCAAGTATTGCCTCCACATTACCTCTACACTCCTCTAGTACTCTGTTTAACCGCTCGTACAATATTTGGTCGGAAGTCTTCTCTCTATAGCCGTAGAGGAGAAGGCTTATGTCGAAGAGTTGAGAAATCAGCTTCCTATAGTTCGTGTTGGAGGAGAACAGAGACTTAACGTTTGACTTGGCCTCCCTCCACTTAGCCTTGCCTGCCTCCGTGAGTTTATATATCTTCTTGTCCTCCCTCATTTCCACCTCTATCAGACCCTCCCTTATGAGGCTCTTGAGTACCGGGTAAAGGGAGCCTGGGCTCGGCTTGTAGACACCGCCAAACTTTTTCTCGATGGACTTCATGATCTCATACGCGTGCATCGACCTGTCACTAAGGGCGTCTAAGATCAGCATCCGGAGTGCTCCTCTCCTTAATCTTTCCAGATTCATTCTCATGAGTAAACACTCTTCCATCCAAAGAAAAAACTGTTCTTGGAGGGTGGCAAAGCTCTAGCTCAGTTTCCCTAGGGGTTCTGGCTTCATTGAATTTCCATGAATTTGTATCCAATCCTTAGCCCTTGGGCTTCACCGGAGTCAGGGCTGAACCCTTTACACCCCTCCGCCCCTTAGCGGGATGACTACGTCAAACGGAGTGTCTCTATCCGTTGGGAAAAATCCACACCTTCAGTCCACCGTCACATCTCGTCCGGGCACCTTCACCCCATCCGATGTGACTATATTTATCTTTTTTTTTCCAACAAGTAACAAAACTTTACAGTTTATCGAAAACTTTTGGCAACGGTGCATAACTTAAATCGAATATAATGAGGTACTGCCACCCCTGACATATCACTGGATTTCCCGTCGAAGGTTCTGAGAGTGCGGGTTGTGGGCTAAAATCTAGGGTGTGAGTGGATGGACCCTATTCGCGGTTAGGGCTTAATCCAAAATATAGAGTTTAATTTAAATATTCTTTCTCCAAGATTAACAGTGTTTAAAATGAAGAGGGTAGTTATAGTAGGGGGAGGAAACGGAGGGGCAGTGGTCTCCAATAGGCTAGCTGGAAAGGGCCTTGAGGTACTGGTAGTGGACCCGGCGGACGTCCACGTATATCAGCCAGGTATAGTGGACCTAGCCCTGGGAGAAGAGAGAGTAGAGTCCATAACTAGACCTCTAGACTCTGTGGTATCTGGAAAACACGTTAAGAGTAAGGTCACTAAGGTGGACCCTGATAATCACAGGGTCTTAACTGACAAGGGGGAAATCAGTTACGACTACCTAGTTTTGGCGCCAGGAGTGAAAAGCAAGGAAATCCCGTCCATTCCTCATTGGCATACCGTGGAGGGGGGCCTGGAGATCAGGAGGCTCGTGAACTCTTTCTCTGGAAAGAAAATTGTAGTAGGTTACTGGGGAGTTATCAAGTGTCCTGCTGCACCTTTCGAGTTCTCTTTCCTTCTCAAGAAGAGGTTCCCCAACGCAGAAGTAACTCTCCTCAACCCTATTCTCAACCCACCAGAGATTCAGAAACCCATGGCAATGGCTTTTGGAAAGAGAGCCACGGAACTTGGAATCAAGGTCATGAGAGGATTTAGGATAACCAAGGTGGACGTCCAAAACAGGGTAATAGAATCCGACACTGGTGAGAAGGTCAATTACGACCTAGCCCTATTGGACCCCCCAGTGTATCTCTCCGAGGAATTTAAGGGCCTTGCAGACCAATCAGGTTTCATTGCAGTGGACCGGGAGAGCCTCAGGGTCGGGAACTATGACAATGTGTTCGCCATAGGTGACGCCAACAACATTACAGTCCCTCCCAAAACCGGTGCCAAGGCGCATTATGAGGCTAAGGTTGTCTCGGACAACATATTGGCAGACGTGATGGGATGGGAGAGGAAGAGGTACGACGGTTCAGCCATGTGTGCAGTTTATGGGGGAGGCGGAGAGGGATACCTAATTAGAATGAACTTCACCAACAGCAGGGCTTACGGAGCCTCGCCTATATTTAGTAAAATGAAGAAGGCATTCACGTCCTTGTATTGGGCAACGTTGAAGGGATATATTCCGTGAATCTTGGTAATATTCTATGAGTTTTTGAGGACTTGTTTTAGTTAAAGGGACTTGATATCATATGAAATCCTATGAAGCCCAAACCTCTACTTAATTAAGCCCTTCTCTTTAGCTACGGACTCTGCTATGGCGAAGAGTTCAGGGTAAAGTTGCCTCAACCCTATTTCTAAAGCCTCCTTGGCTATCTTACTCATCCTGAATCCTGGCTTTGTGCTAAAGAGATACTGGAGGACCAAGAAGGAGGGATAGCTCCAAACTCCTATCTTGGGCTCTCTGGAGAGGAGGGTCATCATTACAGACTCTATACTTCTCTTGTCTCTCGAGACCCCCGACTGAAGGGGGTTCCCTCTCTCCTCTAAAGTCTCCATCTCAACCTCTGGAGTCCCTTCTACACTCTTCCCCAGAGACTCTAGAGTCAACCCTGAACTCTCTTCTGGTTTCCCTCTCTCCTCTACACTCTTCCCCGAACTCTCTGTGGTCTGGGGTAGTGCCTCTCCTCTGTTTTCTCTCGACTCTAGACCTATCTCCTCTTCCTTCTCGACCCTAGAGTCTGAGGTCTTTCCCACGCTCTTTTTCCTGTTGAGCAGGAAGTCCAGTTCACTCACTCCGTTATCACCTTAGCTAACTCCTCATAGACTCTAGTGACCTTAGGTCTCTTGAGTCTAACCTCCTCATACCTGGAGGCTGGAACTCCGAGTCTAGACGACTCTGTGAATAGTCTAGACTGAGGGACGGAGAGTCTCAGGAACTTTACCGATCTCAATTCCACCTCCAAGGCTCTCTTGGACATATTGGTGAAGGCCACTGCCCCCTTCCCTAGGCTCTGGAGCCTAGAGTCTAGATTTCTGACGGCCTCTATAGCAAGGGGTTGAGGAGTTACGGGAGAGACGATTCTGTCAGCAGCTATCATGGAAGCAACCGCGAGCGTACCTAGGTTGGGAGGGGTGTCTACGACAGTTACTTCGAAGCTTTCAGCTAACTTCCTGATAGCATTCACTATCTCTTCAACCTCTCCCGAGAGTTCCAGCTTTAACAGTCCCAGGTGAGCCGGAAAGACCTCCACGCCGAAGATGTTTATGCTCTTTCCTCCCAGAGGGTATTCCCTTCTGTCCCTCCTTATTCCGAAGGAAAAGGAGGTCCCTCCCTCTGGGTCCATGTCAACTAGGGCAACGTTCTTGCTCTTAGAGAGGACATAAGCCAAGTTGACTGCTGTGGTAGTCTTACCCACCCCGCCTTTCTGATTGATTACCGTAACGATCATGTCTAGAGTATTCTATCGAGACTCTTATAATCCCCTCTACACGGTAATATCGCTTAAATTTGTTTATTTAGTAAATATTCCTTTTGCTATCGACATGTATATATATGTGTTACTTATACTGTATAAACAGTAGATTAGAATGAGGAGTGAAGTAGTTAAGGCGTTCTTCATGGCCGAACAATTCTCCAGGATTGTTATGGGTAGAGACTTAGGGAGCGACGAGTTGGCTGGGTTAATCCTGGGGGAAAGGTCACAACTCCCTGTGGCAGGCAAGAACATCGCCGTCGCGTTCCTCAGGTTGGGCCTAGAGGCAGTGAAGTGGTATCATCCCTCAGGCGGAGTTTACATGCCCAGTGCTAAGCTCTTCGTAGTCCCTAGACCCTTTACGAGACAGATCTGCATAGGTTGTGACTGGGGGATAGCGGTGAAGGAGAGCGAACCGGGAAAGGACTTGGGTGACCTCTACGAGTCCCGTGACTGCCCTAGAGTCCTTGTATCCAAAGGTATTAGGTCTGAGTTCCTGGAGGAAGTGAGGGTCGAGGGATATAACGTCGCTGAAGAGGAGGAAATTGCTAGGAGAGAGGTAATCAGAACAATCTCTTCACTCTAGACTCTTCGTTACAGTTTGGGCCAACAGGTCAGCCAAGTGCACCACCTGGAACCCCTTGAAGCTCAGCACCAGGGAGCACGAGGGATTAGTGGAGACCACCAGATTCGTACCGCTCCTCCTGATCTTCTCTGCCTTGAGTTCCATCACGTTCTCTGCGATCTGTGGGTGGAAGAGAAAGTATCCTCCTCCGGCTCCGCACTCGAAGGAGGGCTCCTCCATCTCCACTAAGTTCACTCCCAGTTTCCTTAATACCTCCCTGGTAGCCTTCCCTAGACCTATCATATTTGCGTGGCACGGATCGTGTACGGTTAGAGATAGTTCCACTCTCTCTTGTCCTAACAAACCTAAGACGTACTCCGAGAAATCCAGGACTTGTACCCCAGACTCCCTCATGTGGGCCGTACAGTTTGAGGATAGAGAGACCAAAGTGCCTCCCTTAACGTTCGTCAATCTTCGTACGAGCTCTTGGGCCCTCTCCACCTGACCTTCACTCCTGTGGGCCAGCCCACAACATCCGTTCAACACTGAGACCCTAAGTCCCTTGGCCTTCAGGAACTTCAGGGCGTTCTCGACGGTCCTCCTGTAAGCCAAAGAGGTTAGACATCCTGGAAAGAGGATCACCTCTGGACTCTCCTCTCTGTACTCTAGAGGTTCCTGTGGATCTCGAAGGGACAATCTCACCCTCTGAATGAGCCCAGAGTTGAGACTCTTCCCAGCCTTCAGGACTCTCCAGGCCAGCCTAGGCCTCTCCAGGAGGGAGTTCATTAAGATCTTCTCCGGTGTAGCTCGCCTCACCTTTGTTATGATCCTGGCGTATTCTACGCCGCTGGGGCAGGCCAATTCGCATCTTCTGCAAAACATGCAGGTGTCGAACCCCTGCGAGTCCACGTCCAGTTTGACAGCCGTTATCCTCCCACGAGGGGAGTGGACCTCCGACCTAGTCACGACGTACGTGGGGCAAGCCTCCAGGCAGAAACCGCAGTGGACGCACGAGTCCTCTAGTCCCACTCCCATAACCACCTCGTGACCTCAGTCTTGGGTTCGCAACCGCCCAGGAGTTTACACGGGTTCATCAACCCCCTAGGGTCGAAGGAATCCTTTATTCTCCTCATGACCCTCATCTCCGCCTCGCCGTGATATAGCCCCATGAACTTCACCTTCTCTATGCCTATACCATGTTCTCCTGAAGGGACGCCGCCAACGCGCAGGGCTTCCTTCACTATCTCATTGCTTGCCTGAATTGCTCTGAAAAGGCTTTCTGGACTCGAGGGATCGTAGGGTATTAGGGGATGAAGGTTTCCATCTCCAGCATGAAAGACGTTAGCAATGAACACTCCCCTCCTCTTGGCTATCCTGGATACCTCCTCCAATACTTCGGGGAGTGCCCTCCTGGGCACGTTACAGTCCAGAGTGAGGTAGGCTGGAGAGATCACCCCCATCGCAGGAAAAGCTCCCTTTCTAGCATTCCACACCTTACCCTCATCCGCGACCGATAGTCTAGCCCCTCCGGTGTCAGTGAGCACGCCGTTCACTATTTCCTCCTGTTCTTCCACCTCCTCTTCATCTCCGTCTAACTCTATCAGGAGCAGGGCACCCACATCCGGTATACCTGCCCTATACCTGCTCATCTCCACAACCTTTATGGAGTTCCTGTCCATCATCTCCAAGGCTGAGGGTATGACCCCTCTCTTGAATATTCCCACCACAGCCTCCCCTGCACTTCTGACGTCAGGAAACACCGCAAACAGACTCCTCCTCGTCTTGGGTCTAGGATAAAGCCTGAGTCTGACCCTCAGTATAATGCCGAGAGTACCCTCACTACCGACGAAAATGGGAAGAGCGGAGAGGAAGGGACCGTAACTCAGGTCCTCAACCTCTCCGTTGGACAGGACTACCCTGAGGGAGATCACGCTATTGAACGTAGTACCGTACTTCACCACGTGAACTCCGCCGGAGTCGTGGGAAATGTTCCCTCCTATGGAGGAGACCACGTAACTGGAGGGATCCGGAGCGTAAAAGAGGTGGGGAGGAGCGTTTTTGGTCACCATGACGTTTGCTATCCCTGGGCCCACCTCCATCTCGTAACCCTCAAGGGAATACACCCTGTTCAGTCTCGAGAGACCCACTATGACCTCTCCGCCTACTGGAACCGTAGCTCCGCTGAGGCTGGTCCCGCTTCCCCTCACTATGAACTTCACTCCTCTCTCCAGTAGGAGCCTGATGACCTTCACCGCTTCCTCCTCGTTTCCCGGTAGGACCACGAGTTCCGGATCCCCCTCCACTGCCGTGAAGCCGTCATAGGCGTAAAGTTTCCTCTCCTTACCTGAGATGACCCAAGGCTCTCCCACGATCTTTCTAAGGTGCTCCTCCAGTCTCATCATCTTTAAATCATCAACGTGCTATAAAACGTGATGTGGCGAGATGAGCTATCCAGGCTCGTGGAAGTGGAGGGGGGTCTAGACTCTCCAGTGAAGAGTGAGGTCCTTGTCAGGGCCAGAGATTGGAAGGATTTGGCTGAACTCTTATCCTTCTCGTCCAGGAGGGGATTGAAGGTTCACGTGATGGGCGAGGGAGGTCATCACATAGGAGAGAAGCTCAAATGTGACGTTGCGGTCTCCATGAGGGAGTTGAGGGGAATCCAGGAGATATCCCCAGAAGACCTTTTCGTGACCGTATACTCAGGAACTCGCTTCCAAGACCTACTGGAGAAGTTAAGGAAGGACGGGCTCATTATTCCATTTCACTATGAGGGAACCACGGGAGGTTTCGCTTCCACGAACTTACCCTCCTACGCCAGTTTCTTTCACGGTTACCCCAGGGACTGGCTTTTGGGGGCAGAGGTGATCACTGGGTTGGGAGAGAGAATAACGACCGGAAGTAAGACTACCAAGTTCTCCTCTGGTTATAAGATATGGAAGGCCTTGTCAGGTTCCTTGGGGAAGCTAGGAATTTACGTCTCCTTAACGATACGATTGATACCTTTGCCCGAGAGTATGAGCGTGGTAGAGATTGATCCAGAGAAGCTGGACTCGATTTTAAAGAGGAGGCCTTGGGGAGTGACGCTGGTGAGAAGGGAGAGGTGGAGGGCCTTCGCCGTCTTTGCCGGTCCCTCTAAATATGTCCAAAGGGTCACAGAAGGACTCAGGGAGGTGGATCCAATAACCTGTGAAGGTGAAAGGGTGACCTCAATCATGACGCCCAGGGGTATGGAGTTAACTTACGTCTCGTCACTCAACGCTGAGTGCATAACCTCTTACTACGGCACGGGGTACTCTAGACTCTTCAACGGAGAGTCTCCTCGCACCCTCAGGTCAAAGGGGCTGGTGGCGATCGGCGAGAAAGGTTGCGATAGGGAATGTCTTCCAGAGCCCACGAAGTCCTTTCTGATGCTGAAGAACGCTCTAGACCCTTACAACGTCTTTGTATAGGACTATATATCCACATATTTCTTGACATAACCTTTTATAGGTATTCATCTCGGATTACATTAGTTCTGGTCATGAGCGTCAGGAGGTTACAGAAGATAAAGGGAGGAAGCTACATAATATCCCTTCCCAGCGACTGGGTAAGGAAGATGGGACTGGACGTTAAAAGTGGCCTTAAGGTCTATGAGGTCTTTGACGGCCTCAAGATTAGGCCCCCTAATGAGGCAAAGAACGAGAAGGTTATACCCTTAGTCGACGTGGAGGACGTTAAGTACCTGGTGCTCACGTATTATATGCAGGGTATCGATAGGATAGTGGTCAGGTCGCCTAGGGTAATACCCCTGGAGGTCAAGAAGGAATTGAGGGAGTTACAGCTCCAAGCCTACGGCTTAGAGGTTGAGTCAGAGACCTTCGACAGCATAACCTTCAAAGTTAACGTTAACGTTAACGCCGATTTGGAGAGCTCCTTCAGGGCGTTCACAGGTAAGATATTGAGCATCATGGAAGATGTGCAGGTCATGCTGGAGAGGTTCAGTGAAGAGATGAGGGACGACCTCCTGGCCAGGCTTTCAATACTGAACAAGGACTACAGGTTGGTGATCAGGCAGATAGCCCTGGGTGTCCAGAAGGACGACGAGATCACCTTCATGGTTTACCCCAAGGACGTGGTGTTGTTCGCCATCGCCATAAGGGATCTGGGTAGATTCCTGTCCCATCTCTCCCTCTTCCTTAAGGTGATAGGGGCTCAGGAGGCCAAGGAGATGACACAACATTTCACCGTCCTGAAGAAGTTGTTGCACGACTCGGTTCAGATGTTCCTCACTGAAGACCTATCGGCGATGAGGGAGATAAGGTCCAACTTCAAGAAACTGGAGAGGGAGTCCCCGGGAACTGAGGCAGGAAAGGAGGTCGTAAAGATGGGGAGCTACTGCGTCGCCATGATGGATAACGCCGTCAACAAGAGCGTCAGGATATTCGATTTCAAGGTCAGGTGAGACCTGTATTCTACCCTGGTGGTTTCGCGAAACGTAGCCAAGCTCTAGGACGATCAGGACTTAGGTGAGTTTGCCTGACCTAAGTTACAGTAGTTACAGCAGTTATCAGATTTTACCTTGATTACAGGGTGCTACCTAAGGAAAAATCCCACAACTGCTGCAGTTATTAGTTTTTGCCTCGATTACAGGGCGATATTTAAGGGGAAGTCCCATATCGATGTAGGTTAGTTGGCTTGTACCAGTTCTTCCTCACTTACCTCCCTTCCTAAGTCCCCCTTCAGTTTTTTATATGCCTCACCGTCCATGATAAGGACCGTGAGGAGGAACTCGTCACCGTGTTTATATACCTCTTCCAGGACACGATCTACTATTTTAGACCTATCCTTACACCCGACCTTACTAACACCCACAAGGGTGTACAGATCTTCCTTGACGAAGATGTGTACGTCCCCAACCAATTCCTTTAGTTTTCTGTAACCTGCTAAAATCCCGTTCATCCTTGGAATCTCGAAATTAAGGTATTAAAACATTCATTCAATGATCCCCAGAAATATAGATAGCTTTAAACCCAAGGTGGGTTGGTTTTAAAAACACCTTCATCTCAATTCAGTTCATGACTAGTATATTCCTTACTTTTTTCCTGATATTGATCTTCAGTATGTTGGCAGGGTTTCTTGGATCTTTAACTGGCTTAGGTGGAGGTACAGTCCTTGTCCCGTTGCTGACCCTTTATCTCGGGATACCCATAATATACGCCACTGGATCAAGTCTCATATCCACCATAGCCACCTCCAGCGGTTCTGCTTCAGCTTATGTGAAGGAGAGGATAACGAGTGTGAGAATAGGAATATCCTTAGAGATAGCTACTACTGCTGGATCCATCGTCGGCTCCCTCACTGTAGCTTACATCTACTCCCTCCACCTTGAGTACGTTATATATATCGTGTTCGGTATAGTTCTGCTGTTCTCAATTTACCCCACTTTAAGTAAGATGAAGGGGGAGTTCCCTCCTCCCAAGGATCCAGACTGGACAACTAGAGTTTTCAGACTATACGGAGAGTACTTTGACCCAGCCAACAACGTGATGGTGAAATATTGGGGCGTGAGGTGGTGGCTAGGACTGATAGTGATGTTTTTCGCCGGTTTCATCTCAGGTCTCCTGGGAATAGGTTCGGGAGCCCTGAAGGTGCTGGGGATGGATTACGCAATGAACCTCCCCATGAAGGTAACTACTACAACCAGCAACTTCATGATAGGCGTGACCGCAGCCACGGGGAGTGGAATTTACTGGGCCTTGGGTTATATACAACCCTTCCTTGCAGCACCTACGGCCATAGGCGTCCTCATAGGATCTCTTTTGGGAACAAGAGTCTTAGTGAGGATGAAGAATAGGAGGATAAGGGCAGTCTTCTTAATAATTTTAGGGTTCCTAGGGATCCAGATGATATTGAGAGGCCTGGGGGTGTTCTAAATTGGAGATAAATGATGTCATAAGCTATTCTCTTATCATAGGAGTAGTGCTAAGTATACTCTTAATAGTTAGCGGGGTGGTGCTTCTCTTCGTCCACGACGGTGCACAAGGCCTACCTCTTAAGGAGATAGCTAGCACTAACTCCCTGGTTAACTCATCAACCATAACTCCCTATCAGGTCGTTGCAGGAGTGCCAAAACTCGATGGCCTGTCCTTTATCTATCTAGGACTCATGGTTCTCATAGCGACGCCAGTAGTGAGGGTTGCCCTCCTGATAGGGGACTTCATTAAAAACAAGGACCTATTATACGTCATTCTCTCTGTCGTAGTGTTCATAAATATGATGATAGCGATATTCGTAGTTCCGGCCATAATACTGAGGCATTAGGACTTAGGGAGTGGTACTAATCCCTGTCCTCATACTCCACAGGGTCCTCAACGCCGTTTATCCTGAAGGCCGTTTTCCTCATGTAGCAGGGCCCGCATCTCCCGCAGTGTTTACTCCCTCCCTCGTAGCAACTCCAGGTCAGGTGAAGCGGGGCACCTATCTCCAATCCCAGCTTCACTATTTCATGTTTCACTAAGTTGCCCACCGGCATCAAGATCTCAACCCTCTTGTTGGGTCCAACAGCATAAGGGGCTAACTTCTGGAACATTCTCACGAACTCCATCTCGTTGTCCGGATACGCCCCTGCCTCCTCCAGGTTTACCCCAGATACCACAGCGTCATATCCCTTAGATTCAGCTATGGCTAGGGCTACCGTAAAGAATATGGAGTTTCTCGCCGGTACCCACTCGTGGGCGAACTCTGCACCCTCCTCTCCCCTCCTCTCCTTGACGATCTCCCCTCCTCCCTTTAACAGTGTAGCGTTACCCACCATTGAGAACAGGTCCGTGTTAACTTCCATGAGATCTACGTGCAAGAACTCAGCTATCCTCCTTACCGCCTCCCTTTCCTTCTCCTCCGCCTTATGATGATAGTTGAAGTGCAGAAGTGTGACCTCGTATCCCTCCCTCAATACCTTTGTCGCAGCTACAGTGGAGTCTAGACCTCCACTTGCTACAACCAGTGCCCTCTTCTTCCTATACTCCTGGAGTTGTAGAGTTCTCAAACTGGGGGCATCAGTCACTTCGACCACAGTATAGGGATCTAACTTCCTCATGTTAACCGGGTCGAAGGGCCCCACACCAAAGTAATCGTCAAGAGAGGTGAAGAATACAGCCTTGAGTGAGACGTCGTAAGCCATATAGAGGGGTTTAAAGTTTTGGGCCAGGAAGATCCTGTCAGGCCTCTCCCTGTCCCCTATGACTAGGGCAAAGCTACCCTTCATTAGGTTCAGGAGATCCCTCAACCCCTCCAAGGAACCATCCCACCTCTTGTCGAGAAGAGGGGGAAGGACTGCACTGTCTATCCTGGTGTCCCTCTTAAGCTCTAACCTCTTCTCTAGTTCCAGATCGTTGGCTATAATTCCGTTGTGGGACACGACGAATCTGTTTCCAACGAAGGGCTGTACGTCCCTCTCCGTCTTGAACTTGACGAACTCGGTGGTCGGTTCCGCCCTATTGTTGGCGACCACTACTTTAGTGTCAGGGGATAGCACTCCCATCAATTTCTCCTTGTTTAGGGAGGGCCGGCCCACGACCTTGACCTGGCTTATCTCACCCTTGGAACTTATGGTTACAATTCCGAAGCTGTCTCTTCCCCTATCTTCTGCTCTGATCAGTATCTCCGCCAACCTTGCCTCTACTTCAGAGTACTTCCTTGGATCTAGCAAGAGAACCCCAGTGACGCTACACATCCCCTATCTGATCTGTTTAATGTCCCTCAGATCTTAAGTTTGAGCTCATCTGAGGCTCTCCCCCTTTATCTCACCGTCCTCAGGCCTCAACCCTCTCATGACCTCCTCTATCAGCCTGAGGGACTTTCTCCTGGAGAGTACCCTGTTATTGTTCCCACAGTATGGATCGTAGATGCACTTCGGACAACCGTCCTCACAGTCGCAACCCTTCACTATGTCCAGAGCTATATCGTAAGCTCCCTCAAGTCTCCTGAACAGCAGCTTAGAGATCCCGTTTCCTCCAACCTGTGAGTCATATATCACTACGTGACCCGAGGGGTAGCTGACCCCGGAGAGGTCCGTTAGGGAAGCCCCTGCAACCACCCTCCCTGCGGCAATGAGGACGTGCTCCGTGGCGTGGTAAGCCTCCATGGAGGAGAGTATGTCCCATTCCTCGAGGGCTGGATGTTTAATCATCAACCCCTTAGTCCAATAGGAGAAGGAGATCGGTTCGTCATAGAGTTCCTCTCCCCTGGGCCTCTCGCTTTTGGAGTAAATGTCATATGTGACATATCCCGTAACGTCTATCCTCACCTTAATTCGACCGTACCTCACTGGGAGTCCTAAGACTCCCCTCGACTCTTCCTCCCTGAACTCTTGGATGTCTACCCTGTAGAGCGGTTTAGTGTAATGCCTCAAGTCCTCTTGAGCCCTCACGACTTTGGCCCTCATGGAGTTCAAGTCCAGTTCCCCTACCGTGTAAGTCCTCTTGGAAATTAGGTAGGTCGCCCCAGGGTAGAGATCGTAGAGGGCCTGAGGCAGCTCCCTCTCCCCTACCCTCTTGTCCCCTTCCCTGATCTCTACTATTGGACCGGATCTCCTGAGAGACGAGGAGAGTACGAAGTCCCTAGTCCTCTGGGTAGCGTAGAATACACCTCTCTTTTCACTTACAACCCCCGCGGACGCTAGTTCCCTCAACGCCGTGAGCCACGGTTCCTTCAGCCTTGAGGTTTCGAGGGCAACCTTCTCCAGGAGCAGGGCTGCCGCATGGACCTTGAGAACTTCCGCGTTACTGTTGTCGAAAGTTATGGGGGTGAGCCTCCTGGAGAAGAACTCGTTGGGTTTCCTAAGGAAGTAGGAATCGATGGGATTATCGCTGAGGATAGTGAAGATGAAACCTACCTTGTTTCTCCTGCCTGCCCTCCCTGCCCTCTGGATGTATTTAGGGTAGCTAGGGGGATTTTCGGCCATTATGACTGCGTCTAAGGCCCCTATGTCTATGCCCAGCTCCAGTGTGGGGGTTGCCACTACGCCCTCCAGATCCCCACTCCTCAATCTCTCCTCCACCTCCAACCTTTCAGAGGTGGGTATTCCGGCCCTGTGGACTGCCATATTGACCCCATACCGCTCTGACATCTTAGCCAACCTCTCTGCCATCTGTTGAGAGTCCACGAATACCAGAACCTTCAGTCCCTCCCTGATCAACACTGCCGACAGAAACGCAGATATTGTCCACCTGCTGACACCGTTGGTTGAAATTAGGGAGTGGATAGCCATACCTCTCCTCCTGGGCATTCCCGTTATCACTTTTCCCCTCACCCCGAACAATTCCTCTATCAGAAGGGGAGAGATCTCCACTGTACCGCTGGCTCCCACCAAGTGTATGTCACCGTCTATTTCCCTTGCCCTATCCACTATCCTTCTGAGGTGGGAACCCAGTACACCCTCGTAAACGTGAATCTCGTCTATCACGAAGTGCTGGGACGATCTTATGAGGTCCCTGAACTTAGGGCTCATGGCCATTCCCAAGTGCATCATGTCTGGGTTAGTTATCAACAACTCTGGGGGGTTCGCGTATACCCTCTCCCTATCCTTGGTTTTGGTGTCCCCGTCGAGCACCTCTACCCTTATTTCAGGTAAAGTTGAGATCAAACCCCTGAGTCTGGCCAGTTGGTCTCTAGATAGAGCCTTAGTGGGATATATCAGCACCGACCTCTCTCCCTTGAGAGCTAAATCCAGGAGCGGAATCATGAAGGCCTCCGTCTTCCCAGTGCCGGTTCCGGAAACTATTACGACGTTCTCCCCTTCTCTGACGGCCTTGAGGGTCTCCCATTGATATTTGTAGAGCCTCGTTATTCCGGCCCTCTCCAGACCCTCTATCAGCCTCTTGTCTAGGGACAGTTCCCTTACACTGGGGCCGAGATCTGGATCTAGCGTCGTCTCGGTGTAAACGTGAACCACAGACGAATTGAAGAGCTTAAGTGACTCTGTAACCTTCTCCAGTATATCCATTTTCCTTTTATATCGTCCCCATCACTAAATAAAAACATGTCAGAGGTAGTGGATAACGAAAAGGAGCTAAGTTCCCTACTGGACAGGGAGGCCGGTAAGAGGAGGATAAGCGTTGTTATCACAGGAGTTCTCCTAGAGAGATGCATACCCATATTTCAGAAATACGGCTACGCCGTAATAGATGGTGAGGACTTGCCGAACGGATATTTCAGGATCACAGCAGAACTGAGGAGGACCTAGACCGTGGTGCACTCAAACAGAGCCGTTGCCAACAGTTTCAGTTAAACGAAGTTTACATTTCATATATGCTAAATCTTCGATGAGACCGGTACCAGATGTAGTGAGATATACCGAAGAGGTGACCACACGAGGTGTGCGGGTTCCCCCATCAAGTCACTCTGATGGGTGGGGTCATCCCGCTAATGGGGAGGAGGTGGTATGAGTCGGGTTCGCCCCACGACTCCGGTGAAGCCCAAGAGGCTGAGGGTTGATAACAAAATGAAATCCTATGAAGCCCAAAACCTCATCAAAACCTAGTGCCTCCTCTATTTCCTCAATGCTGACGCTCTCCCTTCCTGCCACACCTTAAATATTGTCTGTAACACGTTTACGTAACTATTCGTTATTTTTAATTACTTCTAATCCCTTTAATGCTATTAAGTAAGCAGAGGCTGTATGCCTATCAAATCCCTTCTCCCTCATCACCTTGTCGTGATCCTCAGAATTTGTAGTACCCTTAGGATTAACTAACACAACGTTAAAACATAACCTAAGTGCTTTAATAACACCGTGAGTTAACAATTGCTTCTTAGCAAAACGCGAAACCTTCCTATTACCGCTCTTACTCCTAGTAAACTTCCTCTTCTTAACTAGGAACAAGTCCTCAAAGATAACATAATCAACACCAATCCGTGATAGGAAATTAAGAGCTTGTGAAAGAGCATTCAAACGCAAAGCCCTAGCTTTCCCTTTAGGAAAACCCGGTCTAGTAACATCTGAATACCGCCACGTCTTATTAGCAATAATTTCACCATCCTCGCTAACCACAACAACGTTCAACCTATCACTATTTAAATCAAAACCAGCAAACAAACCGTAACCCACAGGTTTTGGTGAAGAGAAGTGCTTTAAATAAAGCCAAAGTGGGATTTGGAGGTGAATCATAGGGTAATGCTTGAAACTTACTACAGCACCGTAACCCTCCTCCTTCCTTCGAGATTACTCCTCTAGCTCAGAAAGTAATGGTAAGTACTCCTTGCCTAAGTACGCCTTCCCGTGAATCCACTTACCCCATGGGTCTTTAACTTTAATTTCCACGTGGTCTTCCAAAACGTGAAACTTAATCCCCCTATTACCATTATCGCTTTTGTTACCCCTACAAGCGATCCACCTCTTTTTAATCTCAACCTTACTCCCTTTATTCTCAACTAATGCTAAAGCCTGCTTATAAGCCGTTTCAGCGTAAAAGGCGTAAGGGATGATATTATACAACTCCTTAACAGCATCATTTAATGAAACTCCTCTTAAAGCTAAGTTGATCCCAGCCTTTACAGCCTTTGAGTGAGAGTAAGCAATTCTAGCTACCTTACCCACGTCCTCGAACTCAACCCTACCATTTATAGTCACGAATTGGAAGTTTTCAATTGCTTCCTTAGAACCAATTAGCTTACTCCTCATCATCTGGTAGGATAACAATTACAATCACCTCCTTACCGTATAATTCCTTCCCCTTCTCCTTGAGCTTTGAGGGGATAGTTATACCATATCTCTTATTCCCATACTTATCGGTGCCATAACTTGAGACAGTTGATTTGAAAACTATTTGCTTCATAAGAGTGTTAGAAGCATTAAAATTTATAAACTTTTATGCTAACATTAGAATAGAGGGTGCCACCATGAAGTCGATGAGCAGTCGCGAGGTGGAGGAAGGCACCCAATGAAACTCCCCATGTCCTTGAAGGGAGTGGTTTAACTACCGCTCCCGTAGACGGCATGGAGAGGGAGAAGGAGTGATGAGGCTGAGTGATTAATAGTCACGAAAAGTGACTATTAGTCACGATGAAGGCTGAACTCTACATTAATTTTCTTATAATCAATGATGATCTTCCCGTTACTGACGCTCACTTCCACCTTGCTCCCTTCTCTTAAGTTTAACAATTTCTAAACCTCTTTTGGAATCACAATTCTATACCTTTATCATCAACAATGAATGTGTATCCCACAAAATATTTTGTATTCCCACTCCCTTAAAATTTACTGACTCTTGCCGATCCTTGTGGTTCCCAAACATCCTTCATTATAAGTTAATAGTAACTCCAGTTCCTTTTTTCTTTGATGAATGGAAGTTTAGTGTTCTCTGCCTTATCTCTCACGAAGATAACCAATCCCCCCAAGAGAGTCTTGAAGGTCATGAGAAGGGAGGACATCTCGGAGGAGGGAACACCAAGATACGAGTACTTCAGGGGGGTCGAAGGAGACGTGGTGTTGGACATGACCGACATGAGGGGGATAGAGGACATGGGAGATAGACTCAAGGTTCTTCCTGGAACACCGTGGTCTGACGTCATGAAGCACTCTGTTGAAACCTTTGGCCTCATGGAGGCCTCTGTGGGAGGATCTGTAGCGTTTAGTGACGCAGGTTTCGGTTTTAACGAGTTCGGCCCCATATCCAGGAGAGTGGAGGTGGAGGCTATGTTGAGCGGTCAAACCTACGTGGGTGAGTACAGGGGAGGTGTAATACTCTCGGTGACCCTGAGAAAGGATCCAAGACCGCTGGAGTACAGGAAGTTGGAGAGAGACTTTGAGTTCCTTATCCAAAGGGTGAGGTATTGGTTCTCCTACAGTTTACCACCATTTAGAGACGTGACCGTGATCAAGAACGGTAATAAGGCCACGCTCTACGTTGCCTATCCAAAGTCTAGGGAGGCTTTACTCTCAGAGAAATTGGAGGGTATGACACCTACTAGCTCCTACTCCTTTGAACTCGGTAACTACAGGTTTCGGTACTTCGGAGAACTGAGGACAGAATCACTCTCTGGGACCCAATTTCCCGACGCAGAGAAGATCTGCCTATTCGTGAGAAAAGACGTTACAAGATTCGTAGTGCTGTCCAGCACCCCTCTGGACTTTCCACAAGGAGTGGTCCTATATCCGTATTCCACTGAAGGAAGGACGGACCTATTCCAAGGCTGTATACTATGCGGAAGGTGTGTGAGCGTTTGTCCTCACGGTCAACAGAGAGGAAATAAGGACTACACCCCTCTAGGATTTTTCATAGCCTCAGTTAACGGACGAGAGGAAGAGTACGCTAATTGCCACATGTGTGGTAAGTGTGATGAGGTTTGTCCGGCTAAGTTGGACATAGTGGGAAGGTTAAAGGGGAAAGCGAAGTTGAGGTCCCATGAGATTGACGTGGTACTGAACTTTCCCGCCAAGAAGGTCATACTCCTCACCCCAATCTCTCGGGAGTTGAAGAAGGAGTTGGTGGATGTCCTGAACCTCCTGTCCTCACTGGGAATGAAGTTGGGTGTACTTACCCTCAACGTTCCTCTCGAGAAGTTGGTTAAGGGCGAACTGGAGTTATCCTTGCCTCAGGAAGTGGAACAGATTTACACCCTCACTCCAGAGGAAGCCTATTATCTGGTGCAACTGAGGAGCAGGAGGGTCATGGACGTTAGCTTCCTTTACGACGAGTTGCCGGAGCCCTTGAAGAAGAGTGTTACAGACAAGAGAGTGCACAGGCCCTGTTTTTACAAGGGTAGGACGAAGGGGGAGGAGAAGTGTAGTTTTGCTCTCCTTGAATTGGTCAACGGAGAACCGACATCCACTCCTTCGGTAGGGGCTGAGATCACGCTCTGTCCCTTAGCTGGAAAGAAGTTGGGTATCCCTAGCTACTTGGACGTGATTACTCCTTCAACGGAGGGTAAACAAGGGGCAAGAGGCGTTAGTGATGAGATATTACGGACATTCAAGGAGAGAGAGAAGGTCATGAAGGACATGGAGTGGTATGAAGGGTTGGACGATACCCTCATTCAGGATTACGTTAGAGGCCTACTAAGGGGTGTTCTGAAGGGGAAGGGAGTTGGGGACCTGATATCCCTTTACCTAGGGTTAGGAGATCTCTTCAAAAGTTCAGAAGAGGAGTGGTTGCTCAAGATAATTGAGGAAGAGGTAAGACGTGAGATAATGAATTGACTTATTCTCGTCGAACCAGATAAATTAAATGTGGAGATTCTGGAATAACTAGTTTCTCCATGGCCAGGGAAACGGCGTCTGGCGAGCCCGGCAGCATGAATATCACCTTCCCCGCTATTACACCTGCGGAGCTTTTGGACAGAAAAGAAGCTGGACCCACTTTTGGATCTGAGAGGCTTAGGGCTCTGAAGACTTCCCCAAATCCTTCAACCTCCCTATCCAATATTCCCCTTATCGTCTCTACCGTGATGTCCGACTTAGTGTAACCAGTCCCACCTGTAGTGACTATAACATCTACGCCCTCAGTTAGGATCGCGTCTAATACAGCCTTAAGTATCCTTATCTTTTCGTCTGGAACTAACGTATATCCCTTAACCTCATGGCCGTTCCTTATCACCGCCTCCTTGATTCTATCGCCCGACTCATCCACAACTACCTCCCTCTTGCTCATTCTCTCGAACCTGGACGTACTCACGGTTATGACGAAGAAGCCTAACTTCTTAGGTGCTCTCTCCCTGTGTAACTCGTGGGCATGAGTCATGAGTAAAATTTTCCTGACAAGAAATAAAGGGTTTCTTCAATGTAAAACGCTGAGGAATTTATCCTTATAGCAAGGTGAGACACTTTCCTGGGACTTCAATGTTAGCCGAGCTCTTCCACATGACTCCATCATTACTAACATTTACAAATTCCTTATTATCTCCAATCTCCTAAGGTTCATAATGAAAAGGTACTTTGATCTGGCTGTGAGCATGATACACGGCATCTCCGGACTATTGGTCATTGTGACCCTACCGATTTCGGTGTTGGTTAGCTTTGGAAGCAAGGCGACCGTTCCTTCCACGATAGGCCTCCTCCTCGCCCTGTACTTCATCACTGGGTTGGGGATGGTGTATTCCACCTTTAGGGCAGTGGAAGAGGGGGAGGGCTTTTACGAACAGGCCAGGGCCAGGATATCCCAATACATAGAGTCACAACCGGTAAACACTCCACAGTACCTCTATGGTTATCAGAACCTCAGGCTTCTACAGGGGAAGAGGAGGGATGAGTTGAAGGTTCTCATTGTTTTAATTCTCCTCTCAGTGGTTAACCAGGTACCTATCCTTAACGTATTACCCATGGTTTACTACCTCAACAGGACGGTCTCGAGGTTGAGAGCCTTGGCTTTAACCTCTTTCAATATGGGTCTCCCAGTCAATCGCGAGGTTATGCGTGACAACCTGGCTCTCGAGGTGTTGACCATAGTCACCAATGGAACTACACTTGGCTTGATGACAGCGAGAGTTCACTCCATGATCCTAGCTCTAGGATCCTCACTTCCTCAGCCAAGTCCAGGTCTAAGTCAAGGAACTCCCTCCTACGGATGACCGTTCCCTCAACGTAAAGCTTAGTCCCTGGAGGTAGCTCCGAGTACCTGCTCCTGTAACTGGTAACTGTGACCTCCTCTCCGTCCAGTCTCCCGAGGTACTTCAGAGGCAAGGAGTACGGTTTCACTGACTGGGTTATCACTACTTCTCCTCGGACTCTCGTCAACCCGGAGGCAGGAGACGGATCTTCACACCTCACTATCTTAAAGGTGTAGGGAATCCCCATGTAAGTTCCCTCGGTTAACCTGTAGGCCTTCAGGATAGCAAAGTCGGTCTCCAGAAGCCCTTCCACCTCTCCCTTACTGTAATGGAACAGTGGTGACGTCAATCCCGCTCTCCTGAGGTTCCTGAGTGTCTCCACGTTCTCCTCAGACAAGGAAAGTACGTCCATATCCGTTCCATTACCTGCGTACAGGTAACTCCCCGTGACCCCTGCATCCTTGAAGAACGTGAGGAAGTCCCTCAGGACTCCCCTAGGCTTTACCTCAAAGGGGTTCAACACCTCGCTTTCCTTAAGGGGTACCAGGGGAACCTCGAAACCTATCTCTTCCACAAACCTCAGGTACTGGGGGAACCTCTCTCTAACCAGCCTCATTCCTTCCTTCAAAGTTTTGACTTTCACCCCGTTCACTAGCCTGGGGAGAGCCACGGCATAACCCTCTGGGTGGTAGCATCCCTTAACCGCCCACACCCATCCGGCGTGTCGCAACATATAGCCCTCGAACACCAACCTTTTATTCCACCTCTTTCGGTGATGTTTCCGTTGAAGTTTATAATAGTTGGCGGGGGAATCCTGGGTAGCTCACTATATCATTTACTCAAGGAGGCTGGGCACGAAGTAAAGGTCTTCGATTCTGGGAAGAGGAGAGTGTTTCCAACCCTAATACACTCCCTCCTCCTGAAGGGGAGGGACGTTGAGCTGGCCAAGGAGAGCCTGGACTTCTACAGGAGAGTAGGTGTTCCCATGAGGGAGTTGCCGTCAATAACGTTGGGACATGTACCCCAGGATCTCATCACGCTATGGGAGGGCGTCGGCGTTAAGGTTGAGGAGAAACATGTGGAGTGGTTGAGAGCCAGGGGATTGTATGCCAAGGGAGGTGACAGGTTAGTGTCGATTGCCCACTTGATCCATAGTACGCCACACGTGAAGGCTGAGGTCTCAGTGGACCCAGAAACCTTCACCCTTAGAGCGAATGGGAGGGAGGTGAAGGGAGACGTGATCGTAATAGCTGCAGGGGCGTGGAACCCTCAAACAGTCCCCGTGAGCAGCAAGAGTTACTATTGCTGGGCCACTTTAGCCCTCTTCGGAACCAGTGAGGTGGGAAGTCATATAATCTATGACTATGAGAAGGGTTTCTACTCAAGGCCCCTCTTGGGATTCGGAGGAAACCTCGCCATAGTAGGTGATGGAGACGTCATAGAGTCCCCTCCAGGGAGGAGGATCTGCGTTAACTCAGCAGATGTGCTCTCTAGGGTTAGGGAGAGACTAGGGAGATTGGCACCCCTATACACGGCGGGTGAATTCTGTGAAGGAACTCCGGATATGAGACCAGCCTTCGGGAAACTTAAGGAGAACGTATACTACGTGGGGGGTCTTAACGGATACGGAGCAGAGGTCGGACCGGGGATAGCCAAATTGCTAGTCGACTTCATTCTTAAGGGCGAAGAGAACAAAGAATATTCTCTATCTAGGTTTAATGGGCTAAGGGACTTTCGGTTGGGAAGAGAGCCCCACGAGATCTAGACCGAAAATCCTCAGGTGCTCGTTGACTGAGCTGGGCGAAAAAGGATCTACGTTCAGGTGAGACCTCTGTCTCTCTTCGCACACCTCACAATCGTATCCTATCCACGCTCCCAGGAATTGATCCCCTTCGAAGTACTCTACCGCCCTCCAGCCTCTGAAGTTCAGCAGAGCGTTCACGCCTTCCTGGTTCATTAAGGGAAAGACCACCATGTCCTCCAACTTAAGGAAGGAGACCTTCAATCTCCCCAGGTTCCTGGGATCTATCAGTACTGAAGTAGGGCCGTACATCGTCGGGTGGTCTGAGACCTTCACGATCTCTACCTCACCCTCAGCGTTAGTGTAGACCGCGACCCCCCTGTGATCCTGGAAAAGGTCCCTTAGGTATTCCCACGAGGGGTTCCTCACTCCGGTCAGCCAAGATATCATGAAAAATTGATTTAAACGGCCCGACCCATAAAGTTGTTGTGTGATGAAGTGACGGTTTACTGAAAGCCCGTGAGGAACGTTTCCCATAGCTGAGTGATCCGCATGAGAAGGCAGTTCGAGGAACAGCTGAGAGGTATCATGGAAAGGCTCACTGAGACCAGTGAGAGGAATAGGGATCTTGAGGAAGTGTACAGGAGACTTGTATCACTCAGGATATCTAACGCTCATCACGCCTCCTTGGAGCTAGTAGTGGCCAATCACTTCCTCTCGAGAGGATATAGAGTGTGGGTTGAGCACGAGAAGGACGGATTGATCCTGGACGTCTACTCTCTGGGCGATAGGGAGGTGGGAGTTGAGGTTGAGACTGCTTTCATACCCCCTGAGGTCTTGGATCGCCCTGAAGATTATCTGACAGCTCGGCTCACGGTTAAAGTTGCCAGATACGGTAAGTCGGTTCAGGATTTTTACATAGCCGTCCCCTCTTATGTCTTCCCTCCGCTTCCGGCCGTATTTCTCAAGGCCCCAGAGGAGAGGGACGAAGAGGAACTCAGGTGTTTGTTTAGATTGGTGAGGAGATTCCACAATATACCGGGCTTAGACCTCAGGTCGTTGAA
This sequence comes from Metallosphaera yellowstonensis MK1, assembly GCF_000243315.1. GTDB lineage: Archaea > Thermoproteota > Thermoprotei_A > Sulfolobales > Sulfolobaceae > Metallosphaera > Metallosphaera yellowstonensis. Next base: position 1,023,068 of record NZ_JH597761.1, read on the forward strand.
GGAGGGTAGACTTTCTGGGCTACTCTCGGTTAATCTATCCTCGCTATCCGTCTCCTCGCTGGATGTGGCAGTCCTGTCGAGGAACTCAGAGGTTGACTGTCCCTAGGAGGAAGAGGAAGGAGATGAAGGACACTGTTAGGTTGTCATCAACGAAAGGGATTAGCTCTGCTGCCGTGGCCACAACTCCAGCGAGGAATCCTGGAACGGAAAGAAGGAAGAAACCGAGTGGAGCTGAGAGCAGGAACATCCCAAGGGACCCCCACAGTCCCTTGAATCTCCTCCCATAAACGTAGTTCCTTATGATTCCAGTGATTCCGTCACCGAAGGACATGAAGAGGAGAGGGAGGAGGGCCACGAAGAGGTGCCTGTCTCCAAGGTGCCAAAAGTTTGGATAGAGTACCCACGAGATCAAAAGGATCGTCCCGAAGGAGAGAGAGAAAAATATCTCTCCCATGTTGTCCCTCTCTTGAAACCACTCCAACGGCTTTGTCCTCCTCCTGGTCAGGAGAAAAATAGCCATGGAATAGGAGGAGACGATGATCACGAGGGGGGAGGAGAGGACGAAGGGGGAGACCACTGCCACCACCCCACCTCCAGCCATGTGAATGAACTTCCTAGCCACGTAATTATTCGTTGACCTCTCAACAAACTTTGATAGTTTCAGTGTAACTACTCCGACCCAGGCTACGAGGACGAGGCCCCACAGGAGGTCACTAATGGTAATTAGCATTCACGAGATAGAGAGACCTGAAGGGTTAAAAATGTGAGCAGGATTCTCCTCTCTAGAGGTACAAATAAAGAAGGGGAATGTCTTGAGGATGTTCAGATACTCTTTGAGGAACGGAGAGCTGTACCCGGACGAAAATGGCGATGTGACGGTTTTCGTGGAGAATTGGAACGTTACTGGATTTCGCGGGGGTGAGAGACTTGCAGGGCTCAACTTTCACTTGGAGCCAGAGGAGATGAGGATCCTTGAAAGGATCAGGGAACTCACTCGACTAACTGGGATTGAGGTCGACCCTCTTCCAGCCTTGGCTTACCCTGGAAGGGCCAAGGGGCTCATGCTCTCCAAGACGCTAGGCTGGCTCTTCGAGGAGTTCGTGTATAACGTGATATCAAAGGAGTTCAAGGTGGAGAGACAAGTGAAGAGACTGGAGAGTCTCCACAACTTCACAGGAGAGAGATTTCACAACAGGCCCGATTTTGTGGTGAACGGCAAGGTCGCCCTGGAGGCTAAAGTCTCATCCCCAAACTACCGACAGTTACTGGAGTACTCTAAGTCCTATCGGTTCGGGGCCCTGATCATGCCCTTCTCAGGAGGTTTCGCGGTTCCACCTGGATGGAGGTCTTTCACCAACTTTGTCATAGACCAATCCCCTCTCCTGAAGTGGTTAAGGGAGATTTTACTTGTGTAAGTAAATTGGTACGCTAGTCCGAGTTAAACTTTTAACTTATTCAAGTAATAGACTTCATGGAATTCGGCACACCCCTCGTAGGAAACGCTAAAAGGATAATGTTCCTGGGAAGTGGAGAGTTAGGCAAGGAGATGGTGATAGAGGCTCAAAGGCTTGGCATGGAGACCGTTGCTGTAGACAGATATGATCTCGCACCAGCCATGCAAGTGGCCCACAGGAAATATGTTGTGAATATGTTGGATGGAAAAGCGTTGAGGGCATTGGTGTTGAGGGAGAATCCGGACGCAGTTGTAGCAGAGATAGAGGCAATAGACACTGACGCCCTCATCGAGTTGGAGGAGAACGGGGTCAGAGTAATACCCAACGCGAGAGCCGTGAAAACCTGTATGAACAGGCTAGAGTTGAGGAGAACTGCTGCCGAGAAGGTAGGAGTTCCGACCACAGAGTATAGGTTCGCTGAGTCAGCAGAAGAAGCTGAAGAGGCGTGCAAGGACGTGGGACTTCCTTGCCTTCTGAAGCCCGAAATGAGCTCCAGCGGACACGGTCACGTTCTCGTAAAGTCCATAGATGAGGTTAGAAATGCCTATGAGGAATCGGTGGCCCACGCTAGGGGAAAGGGGAAGAGAGTCATCGTCGAGGAATACGTGAAGGTAGACACTGAACTCACCGTGTTGACGTATAGGCATAACTTCAGGGGAAGTGTGGAGACCAGAACCCTAGAGCCCGTGGAACACAAGAGGCCCAGCTACTACTACGTAGAATCGTGGCACCCATCTAAGGTCAGCAGCGAGATCAAGGAGAGGGCAAAGGAGTACGCGGTTAGGGTGGTGGAGGAGCTTGGTGGAGTTGGAATATTCGGTGTAGAGATCCTCGTGTCGGGGAGTAGAGTCCTCTTCAGTGAAGTGTCCCCCAGGCCTCACGATACCGGCCTAGTGACCATGGCGAGCCAGGACATTAGTGAGTTTCAGATACACGTCAGGGCTGCTGCGGGCCTGCCTATACCATCGGTGAAATTGGTCTCGCCCGCCGCTGCTCACGTAATACTGGCGCAAGGTGAGACGTGGGCCCCCACATATCTTAACTTGGAGAAAGCTCTGGAAATACCCGGAGTTCAGGTCAGGTTGTTCGGAAAGCCAAGCACTTACGAAAAGAGGAGGATGGGACTCGTCCTAGCTGTGGGAGATAACGTGGACGAGGCGATAGAGAAGGCAAGGAAAGCCTCTTCAATGATCCTAGTTAAATGATGACTTGCTGTTAAATTGATCCGAAAACCCCTTTCAAAAGGGACGATCTCTCACTTTCTGCGACCCTTATCCGTGCCCTTAAGATTCAGGAATCGTGACTCCGGTTACCGCGAAGATCTGTAGAGGCTCAGGCTAATTGGCTATTCCGTTCTATAATTTCAGATCTCTATCCTAGTCCGTGTATATCCCTCAACTTTTTGACCACTTCCCTGACCCTCTCCATGACGAAAGCCGAAGACGAGGTGAGACAACAATCGTGTAGGGACTCCACCTCCATTGGATCTATACCAGAGAGCTCCGCAGTCGAGATAGTCCAGACCCTCGCTGTGGCATCGTAATCATACCCTCCTCCTCCTAACATGAGTATCTTCCCAGTCGATTTATTGTGGGAAAATGAGTGGATCCTCTTTATCACCTCGAGGTACCCCCTGGTGCTCAGCTTCAGCCCCACTAAAGGATCGCTCATATGGGAGTCTCCTCCCTCTTGGATTACAATGATGTCTGGTTTGAACTTCTCTAAGGCCGGTATTACCACGTTGTCGAAGGCGTAAAGATACGCGTCATCGCCTGTACCTGGGGGGAGTGGAACGTTAACTGTAAGACCTCTCCCCTCTCCCTCCCCTATCTCGTCTATGTTTCCAGTCCCTGGGAAGAAACCCCTATGGTACATATGAAGAGATACCTTCAAGGACTTGGGATCCTCGTAAAGTAGGGCTTGCGTTCCGTCCCCGTGGTGTCCATCTATGTCCACGACTGCCACCCTCCCTAGGAGTTTCTCAGCCTGCTTGACGGCTATGGCGACATCGTTAAATACACAGAACCCGGAGGCTGCGCTCCTCTGAGCGTGATGGAGACCTCCCCCCAAGTTAACGGAGTGGTCATACCCCCTGGCTAGAAGCCTTATACCCGTGACGCTACCCATAACCCTCATCAATGCGCTCTCGTACACCCCTTTGAAGGCTGGAGTATCGCCGTAATCTAAGAGCCCCTCACCCAGTTCACTCATCGCCCTCACGAAGTCCACGTACTCAGGAGAGTGAACCTCCGTGAGTATATCTTCCTCCGGCGGATCGGGTCTCACGACTTCAACAACGTGGAAGAATCCCCTCTCCTCCATGTACTTTCTTGCCATGCTCTCCCTGAGGGACTTAAAGGGATGGTCTCCTGGGAAGCTATAGTTCAGATAGAGGTCATCCCAAACGAAGGCTGTCCTGTGCATCTCTAGTAGGTTTTAATAATTCAAGTTAATAAGGAATCTAGTATGAGTGCCTCGGAACTCACGATAAGTCCAGCCCTGGTAGCTGGGTCAAACGATAGGCTGAGAGACGTCATAAATAAGATGAGGGAGACCAATCAGTGGGTCGTCCCGGTGGTCAAGGAAAAGAAGCTTGTGGGCCTACTGAGCTTCAAGGACTTAATAAGGAGGAGAGTGAACCTTGAGACCAAGGTCATCAACGTTTCCTCTCCCGTAATCTCGCTTTCACCCAACGACGACTTCACCACAGTTGTAGTGAAGTTTTACACAACTAAGGCCAGAGCGATCCCAGTGGTTAAGGGTAACAGGGAATTGGTTGGAATAATAACCAGAGAGTCCCTCTTGGATTACCTCCTCAAGTCCGGACAATTGACTTCAGGAAAAGCGAGGGAGTACATGAGTTCTCCCCCGGTGATCCTCTCTCCAGAGGACTCCGTTGCCAAGGCCAGGTGGATCATGGTGAAGGATAACATAAGCAGGATTCCGGTCGTCGAGAAGGGAGTTGTTGGTATAGTCACATCAAGGGATATAGTTAACGCCTTGTACTCTCCCCTGAGCGAGAGGAAGAGGGCCTCAATACTCAACGAGGAGGAGAGGATCATGGCAAGCCCGGTGAAGGAGATCATGAACTCTCCTGTCATAACTGTGTCCGGAAACGATAGCCTGAAGTCAGTGGCTGAGAAGTTACTCAAGAATAGGATATCTGGTGCACCTGTTCTAGAGGGGGACTTCGTGGCCGGGGTCATAAGCGGAGTGGATGTGATAAGATCGCTGGAGTCTAAGTTCCAGCTTTCAATGCCGATTCAGGCCAAACTCACCTCAGGGCTCAGAAACCAAGACCTTAAGGCACAGTTGGACGGAGTGTTAGAGAGGTACCTCTCCAAACTCGAGAAGTTCACGGACGTGAACAACTTCAGGGTTTCCTTCAAGGAGGAGGCCAGTAGTCAGGGGAGGACACTCTATAAGGTCACCGTAAACCTCAGCACGAAGATAGGGAACTTCGTCGCCAACGACAGCGACTGGGATCCGGTGGCTGCGGTTAAGAGGGCCGTGGACACGCTGGAGCAGAGGTTGGTCAAAAAATTAAAGAGAATTCAGGAGAAGAAGGGTGATAAGGAAGAGGAAATTTGAAAATAGCAGTGGTTCAACCGGCATCCAGGGAGTCGGCTCTGCGTAACACCGAGAAGGCACTGGAGGATGGCTCCCAACTAGTTCTCCTTCCAGAGAAGTGGGTTCAAACATTAGAGGAGTTACCAGTTGCTGAATTTCAGAGGTTAGCGACTAAGTACACCGCTTACATAATACCCGGGGCTGTTGAGGACGGCGTATCGGTGGTCTCTCCCATAATCACTGGGAGAGGCAGAATCCTCGGCTTGGCCAAGAAAATCCACCTTTTTGGAAACGAGAGGGGCAGATTGATTCCTGGGGACAAGCTGATCACATTTACGCTAAACGGTGTAAAGATCGGTGTGGTCATATGCTACGATCTGGACTTCCCAGAGATAGTTAGAGCCCTTTTTCAGAGAGGAGTGGAAGTGCTTCTGGTTCCCTCGAAAGTGAGGAGGGACGGCATAGACAGGTGGAGAGACTACGTGAGGATGAGGGCTCTGGAGAACAGGATCGCTGTAGTTAACGCAAATGCCGTCCAAATCCCGGACTTCTTGGGGGGGAGTATGGTTGTAGTCCCCTATAAGAGGGATTCCATAGTCGACGTCACTGTGCTTGGAGAAATGAAAGAAGAGGACGGCTACATGGTGGTAGACATAGACCCCATGTCATACTTTCACATCAGGTTGGAGAGACTCAGGGAAATACTTCCCTTCACAGTGGAGTCGTTGGACGAGAAAACAGGAGATTCTCTTTAATTGTAGTGAAGATGAAAGGAGCGATTGGGCTTCTCTCACAGTACTTACCTGTGCCGTAAGCTGCCCTCTTCAATCACTCTTGAATACGCCACGGGCACCCCTGCTGAGGAATCATACACGGGCACCCCCAGATCATTGGGGCTAGTGGAGGGAAACATCACTATCCTCTAACAGAAAGGTTAGCTTAAAAGTTTCTATATTTATACACTAAATGTATTTATACTTCTGTATAACCAGGAAAATAGGACTTAAGTTTAGACAAAAAGATTTACATGAAAATTAAATAAAAATGTTAACCGTCTCCTCGATCGTCATCTCCTTGATCGTCGTTCCCATTATCGTGGTGGTGTCCGTGATGTTCGTGATGATCGTCCTTATGTACTACTCCAGGATGTATTATGAGAAGCGGCTCGTTGTTAACGTTGAGGTCCCCACTGGGATTTTGGGACACTTGATATACTATCGTGATGTGAACCTGGTAAGTTCCATTGCTTAATTGTAATACGGCAAAGGGATGATCAAGATCGATCGTTATGGTCTTGTTACCTATATTGATTATTGCCTTGAACTCGCTGAAGTCCTTCTTTAATTTCTCCAAATGAAGAAGCATAATGGTGTAGTTATCTGTCTTGCTCAAAGTCACTGACGCGTTAACTGTCACGTTCCCCTTCTCTCCTGGGGTCAGGTTCCCTAGGTTAATGTTTGCAGGTACGATGGTTATGTTTCCTTCGTTGGTGTTGATTATATGATATGTTATGTACGCCAGGGGTCCGTATCCCGCCACAGAAGATGCTGCCACTGCGGTGGAACCGACGAGTAACGCCACGAGAGCTAGGTATGCAGCTTTCATTTCGTGTTCACCGATGTGTCCTTCTACATTCCTCTATAAATATGAGTGGTTCCAGTCTCGGTGTAAAGGGACTGAAACAATGTATTTAACTTCGTTTCACTAGCTGGAATATGTATTCTTCGATATAAATTGAAGAATTACCCTGTACTAATATTTATCAGATGTAATAAAATTCTGGAATTACACTGGAAAAAATAAAAACTAGTGGGTTTCCGTTTAGCCATGGAACCCACTTCACTGAAGAGATTCTTAGAAAACTCCTCATTTAGGAGTTCAGCCGCGAGGGCGGAATCGCTCGCCAAAGAGTATAACCTAGTTCCCTTAGTCAGCTTCTATCTGGAGGATGAGTTGCTCAAGAGGCTCATCCGCTCATTGGATAACATCCTCAAGGATCTCTACTCCAAGCTCAAGTATGACAGGAACATCTTCGTGAAACAAGCCACTAAACTTTTGGGAGGTAAAGAGTTGGAGGTCGTGGAGTTTCCGTACTACGCTGTCCCCCTCTCAGAGATCTCAAAGATCGCTTTCGTGGAAAATAACGTGATTCCTCCCAAGGTCTTGGTGAAAGAGGGTACTTTCAGACTCACCTTCCTTCCCTACGAATCCTATTCCCTCATGGAGGACGCGGTGAGAAGACAGGGGGAGGACGACATTGTAGTGGAGTTCAGGGATGGGGCAGTCCTTAAGATGGAGAAAAGGAGGAACATATTCATCGAAAATAAGTCAGTGGAGGCCTTGGGTAAGGGGAGGGTAGTTCTGAACCTCGTCCTGCCTTCATCTCTAATCGTCTTCTCTGCCGTTGTTGCCATGAACGTACACCCTTGGGAGAACGTAGTGGAGCTCAGGAGACAGGACGAGGACGTACAACTGAGGGTCTTGGAAGGTTCAGCTTCCGCCGATGAGGTAATGGAAGGGAAGACTCTCACCCCCAAGACCAAGTCGGAGATATACTACGATTTCAAAAGAAAGTCCGTCCTACCTCAAGAGATGATAGAGGCTTTGGCTGCTAAATTCTCGTGACCTCCTCCATCCTTATGGGGACATGGTTTATCTTCCTCTTCAGTAGGTCCTCCACCGCAGCCGTGACTGCAGCTGCGGCAACTCCCACTGGAATCTCACCTATCCCCTTCGCTCCCATGGGGGTGTAGGGCGACGGTGTGGGCACTATGTTCACCTCTATCTCAGGTATCTCTACCGCCGTCGGCATGTTGTAGTCGGAGAGGTTCAGGGTGAGAGGTTTTCCCTCCTGGTACACGTAGGACTCATACAAGGCTATGGATATCCCAGTGTAGGTTCCTCCAGTGACCTGTTCCTTCACTAAGTCCTCATCCAGGGGAGTTCCGGGGTCTATGTATACGACGTGTTTCACCGGTAATATCTTCCCAGTCTCCTCATCTATCTTGACCACTGACACGTCGCAGGCGAACGGATACGCATTGAACCTCGACTTCCCTTGGAGGGTGAAGGTATATCTGGCCTCCTCTTGGAACTTCGTTATGGGGATCCTCTCTCCCGTCGCTTTCACTGTGAAGTGACCGTCGTGATATACCACCTCACTCCCTGATTCCGCCTCCAACTTCGACCTTATCTTCCTCACCAGCTCCTCTGTGGCCCCCTTTATGGCTCCTGCCATGAAGACTGCCATCCTGCTTCCACCGGGTCCGAAGCTTCCCTGTAACCTGGACGAGTCTAGCAACTCCACCTCCACGAGGTTCTCCCTCACCCCCAGCATGGAGGACACTAGTCTGATGGCGGTGTGCTCGTTCCCTTGACCCTCAGGTCCGTAACCTATCCCGACGATTACCTTGCCTTCCCGAACTGAAACGCTCACCTCCTCCTGACCAGACGGGGTACTGGGATCTGTGGAACAAGCAATACCAACCCCGAATCCCTTCTCCCGTAATGAGAACAGGTCTTTCCTGGAGAGTGCCATATCCAGTAGAGCAACCGGGTTACCCGAGTCGTAGAAGGCATAGGGGGCTTCGTAGGGGAACTCCTTGATAAGGTTTCTCCTCCTGACCTCCTCCCTAGTTAAGTCCAGTTCGTCTGCCACCGAGTCCATAATCTTCTCAAGGGCCCAGGTATGGGGAGGGGTACCAGCTCCCCTGAAGGCTCCAGGCGGGTTCTTGTTAGTTGCGACTAGGTTCACGTCGTACCTTATGTTCTTGATGGCGTAAGGCCCGGCCAGGATACCGGTGGGTTTGAAGGCCTGACCTCCCGAGGTGGAGGCACCCACATCTTCCCAGACCGTGAGGTCCAACCCGGTCACTGTTCCGTCTGCGAGAAAGGTAGCTCTGGCCTTGAACTTCCTCTCTGGTCCGGAGCTGTTTGACGCCATTAGGTGTTCTGTCCTGTTCTCGACCCACCTGACAGGCACCCTGTACTTCCAGGCCGCGAACGCTAGTATTACTGCGTAATTTAACGCAGAGAACTTTGCCCCGAAGCTTCCCCCTTGCCTCACGGGCTCAGTGACCACCCTGAGGTTCAGGGCTCTGGATATTTCTCCAGCGAGGAAATTCGGTGCTTGCATATTAGAGATGACCCTGACTCCCCAGGCCTCAGGGTACACTGAGACGACGAAGGTCTCCATTGGGTTCCCTGAGGATCTCGACCAATATAGATCCAGGTTGACTTCTCTGTCCCCTGAAGGTATCCTGCCGTACTCGAAGGTCTTCTTACCCACCACGTTCGATCCTAGCTCCTCGAAGATTAAGGATACGCCGCTCAACGCCTCCTCTATGTCGTTTACTGGCTCCAACTCCTCGTAGTCCACCTGTACCTCCTCAGCCAGGTCTTGGGCCCTGTAGGGATCCTGAGCCAGGACTAGGGCTATGGGTTCTCCAACGTACCTCACCTTATCCGTTGCCAAGGGAGATTTACCCAGGGACGATCCCTCCCTGTCCCTCGACTCAGCCTCTCCTACCACCATGTCTCTCCCAGTCAGAACCAAGGCACCCCCCTTCGTAGCGCCTGATACATCAATACTCCTTATTCTCCCGTGGGGTATCTGACTCCTGACGAATGCCCCGTAATATCCAGAGAACTTGAGGTCATCCGCGTAGTTTCCTTTTCCCAAGAGTAGGGGAAGAACGTCTAGTCTTCTCATGTGGAGGATTTAGCGAGGCTAGCTAAAAAACCTCTCAGCCTCTCCGTAAGCGCCTTAAGATCGCTTACCCTCCTGTTGAAGCTCTCTCCTCCCTGTGGCCTCGGGTGGAATTCACCATGCAATCTCTCAGCGTTCAGGAACTGAACCACCACGGAGCCGTCGTTGAACTTGTAGGCCAAATACTCAGCGAGAGAGTAGTAGTCCTGGTAGTTCTCCAGGCTAAAACCGATTAGCTCGGCCACAGCCCTCATGATGTAACTTAGCGACTTCCAATAGGACTCCCCTGCCTCCACTAGATCCCGTTTATCCCTACACTCTCATTTCAATCATTTTATGTTCATTCATGATCGAGTGTAGGGACTTAGCCCTCAACCACCTACTTACGGTAGGTGGGTCATGGGACTCCTTCGAGCCCAACGGCACGGGGCTCACATCTCTGCAATCACTCCCACCCTTTTGGGCATAGCCCACATCGGTGTGGGAGGTCATTATTTATCAACGAAAATTCGTTATAAACAGTTATAAAAAGATTTCTATTAACGTGAGAAAGGATTCAGCCCGTCCTCTCTAGTCTCTCCCCCTCCTCCATGAATTCCTGGCTCAACCTGACCAGAGCTTCCCTCCTCACCTTAAACTCCAGGTATTCCAGTACCATGTCGCAGAGGAGATCCGACACTGTGGATCGCTTTCCTTCAGCTCTCTCCTCCAATATCTTGTATATAGATTCAGGTAATGTTACCTGTCTCATGGTAAGGAAATACGCTCTACAACCTAAAAGCTGAACACCAAATAGTCATGATTAATCCGTTTTATCAATTATGTTCATGTATAAATTTAAGCATTCTCGTACGTGTTTATAATCATGGGTAGATTCACTTTAATACCTACTGTAGCCTATTATCATTAGAGATTTATGAGGATTAGTTGGGAAATTGGAGGCCCACAGGGGACTGGAGTGGACACCTCTGCTAACATTTTTGGGGCGGCAATAGCAGCTGCCGGATACTACATCTACGGAAACAGGGAATATTACTCTAACATCAAGGGGCGGCACAGCTACTTCAACCTCACCATAAGCGACAGAAGGGCAAGAAGTATCTCCAGTACTGTGGACATCCTGGCCAGCTTCGACGCCGAGACCGTGTTTCAGCACTTTCAGGAAGTGAAGGGAGTCATTATATATCACAAGGGAGTGAAGGGAACCAGCATAGAGAGAGTACAAAGTATGGAGCCCGAGATCCAGGAGAGATTGACCCACTTCCTGAAGTCTCAGGGCCTAGGAACCACAGTAGCTGACGCGTTGAAATATGCAGAGTCAAAAGGTGTGAAACTAATCGAGCTGGACTACGACGAGATAGTGAAGAAGACCGCTGACGCCGTGGGTGTACCCATGTCGGTTGCGGAGAGGGCAAAGAACACTGCTGCCATAGCGGCCTCCTACGCTCTTCTCGGACTGAGGAAGGAATACTTCATGGACGCTGTTAAAAGGACCTTCAAACAGGAGACCTTCGTCAAGATAAACTCCATAGCCACAGAGCTGGTGATGAGTACCGTAAAGCCCATGTTTCAGCTGAGGGAATTACCTAAGACCGGGAAGAGGATACAGGTGGATGGAAACACCGCTGTGGCCATGGGGAAGATATACGGAGGTCTAAGCTTCCAAAGCTATTATCCCATAACTCCGGCATCAGATGAGAGCGTCTACATAGAGGCTCACCAGGAAGTGATGGCCCTTGACCCCGAGACTGGGGATAAGAGGAAGAGGCCCATAGTCGTGGTGCAGGCCGAGGACGAGTTGGCTGCCATAAACATGGCAAGCGGGGCAGCCCTGACCGGCGTGAGGTCAGCCACTGCAACCTCAGGTCCTGGCTTCTCACTCATGGCCGAGGGTATAGGATGGGCCGGGATGAACGAGGTTCCAGTAGTGATCACGTACTACATTAGAGGCGGTCCGTCTACTGGGCAACCTACTAGGACTTCTCAGGCTGACCTACTCTTTGCCATGAACGTTAGTCACGGAGAGTTCCCCAGGATCGTCATCGCTTCTGGTGATCACGTGGAGGCCTTTCAGGATGCTATATGGGCCTTCAACCTGGCAGAGAGGTATCAAACACCTGTTATCCATCTTGTGGAGAAGGCTATTGCTAACGCTTACAGTATATTTGACGTCTCGGAACTCAAGTTGGATTCCCTCAGGGCGGAAAGAGGCAAGTTGGTTGAGTCACCTGATGGTGAGTTTAAGAGATTCAAGTTCACCGAAGACGGTATATCCCCAAGGGTGGCACTAGGAAAGGCCTACGTGTTCTACACAGGAGACGAGCACAACGAGATAGGACATATCTCTGAAGACTCCGAGAACAGGACGAAAATGTATGAGAAGAGGATACGTAAACTAGACACCGCAGATAAGGAAATACCCGAGGAGGAGAGATTGAAGGTGTTCGGGGATCAGGACGCCAAGGTTGCCGTGATAACTTGGGGTTCACCTAAGGGTTCAGTGTTAGACGCCGTGGAGCAACTTGAAAGTGAGGGAACCAAGGTTCAGGTGATTCAGTTGAGGATGTTCAATCCCTTCCCTAAGTCCCTGACCAAGAAGCTGTTATCTGGGAAGGAGGCCATAATAGACATTGAGGGTAACTACGAGGGTCAGGCTGGACTCGTGTTGAAACTGAACACGGGTATAGAACCAACTCATCACATCCTCAAGTGGAACGGTAGACCCATGGCCTGGGACGAGGTCTACACCGGGTTGAAATCCGTCCTGAACGGACAGAGGAGGGTGATCTTAAATGGTGGTGCCTAAGGTCTGGGTTCCCGAGTGGAACGACTGGTGTCCTGGCTGTGGTAACTTCGGGATACTGAACGCAGAACAACAGGCAATAACGGAGCTAGGCCTGACCCATGAAGATGTGGTGGTGGTGTCCGGGATAGGATGTTCGGGCAAGACTCCACATTTCTTCAGGCTACCCATCTCGGGAGTCCACACGCTCCACGGGAGGGCCCTGACTTTCGCCACAGGGATAAAGCTATCAAACCCAGAGCTGACCGTAATAGTCAACGGAGGAGACGGCGATCAGTTGGGAATAGGCGTGGGACACTTCGTGAGTGCAGGGAGGAGAAACGTAGACATGCTGGTTATACTCCACGACAATGGTGTCTACGGTCTCACAAAAGGTCAGGCCTCCCCCACCCTCAGGAGGGGCGAGAAGACCAAATCGCTACCTAGGCCAAACGTCAACGATAACGTCAACCCCATAGCCTTAGCCATATCCTCTGGTTTCACCTTCGTCGCGAGGTCTTACGCCTACGACGTTAAGCACCTGAAGGAGTTGATAAAGATGGGAATAAAACACAAGGGCCTAGCGTTAATAGACGTATTACAACCCTGTCCGACCTACAACGACATCCACACAAAGGAGTATTTCGACAAGAGGGTCTACAAATTAGACTCCGACCCCTCATGGGATCCTGTCGTGAGGAAGCCAGAGGAGGAAGGAGAGAAGATGTCTAGGGCCATCCTGAAATCCCTGGAGTGGGGGGAGAAGATACCCATAGGCCTGTTCTATCAGAACGAGTTAGTTCCACCCTATGAGGAGAGGATAGCGTCCAACGCTCCCAGCTATAAGGAGAGGACACCAGCGAAGACCAAGATAGAAGCTGAGGGCAAACTCCTGACCCTGTTGGACGATATCCTAAGGGAGAAGGAAATCTAAATTTTTTATTTTACTTGGACTCATTCAACTATATGTCGTTACCTCAGGAATACTTTCTGAACTACAGGGGGGAAAGGGTCTTCACGATCCTCCTAGGGGGCTCTAAGGAGAGGGTCTATCTGTACTATCCTAAGGCCGACATGGTGTTCGTCGTAGAGGGAGGAGAACCCAAACTCATGGAGATCGTTGAGGTCATAGGCTCCGCCCCTGCCGGTCTCAAACTAGCGCCTCCCAGTGAGACGTGGGAAAAGGTGAGAACTAGGGAGGTCACCTGGTACGTTCTAGGGAGGGAGATCAAGGCAGACAACATCTACCTGGTCTTGGAGAGCGATTCCCAATTCAGGAAGGTCGAGGAGACCTCCTCTCCCAACAGGTTGAAGTACTACGTCCTGAAGGATCAGGATCCCTGGGAGTTCAGGGATTGGTGTTGTGTTCTCATAGCCTCCACGAAGGACAGGGACGTTCCCCCTTCCTTTAAGAAAGTCCGTATAGGGGAGTTAATCTAGAGTTATTCTTAAATAGTAGTTTCTATAAAATACTCTCATGGACGAAATCGTAAGGAAGAACTACAGGGCAGAGCTGTTCGACCATAGGTTCTACTCATCCTTAGCAGAGAAGGAGGAGTCGCCGAAGGTCAAGGACGTCCTCTCAGAGCTGGCCAGAGGAGAGCTGGAACACTCGAACTTCTGGAGGAAGGTCGCCGAGAGGAGAGGGGTGAGGCTGGAGGGATTGGGGATAAGAGACAGAGTAAGGTTATTCCTCCTGTCCAAGCTGAGGAGAGTAGTGGGACTCACCGTAGTGTTAAAGATCGCTGAGTTTGGAGAGGAGGAGGACGCGGAGAAGTATTACGCATTGTCGAAAGCCGAGGGGTTCACTGACACAGAAAGGAAGGGGCTGGAGGACATAATGATGCAGGAGCTAGTCCACGAAGACCTCCTGATCCAGACGCAACTAGACGTGAATAAGGTGAGGGACGCTATCTACGCCGTTAGCGACGGTCTCATTGAGGTCTTGGCGGCGGTGTCGGGTCTAGCTGGGTTGTTCCCTTCACCCCTCTTCGTCGCTCTAGGAGGGCTGATAGTTGGGGTATCTGGGATGATCTCCATGAGTATAGGGGCGTACCTCTCTTCGAAGTCCGAGGAAGACATCAGGAAGAACGCCGAAAGGAAGGCTAGGTTGAGGAGGACGCTTGAGGGGAACATGGTCGAAGAGAAGAGGGAAGAGCAGTCCAGGGCAGAGGAGAGCGTCAGGACTACAGCGATATCATATATACTCGGCGCCTTGATTCCAGTTATCCCTTTCTTCCTTGGGTTAGAGGGGTTAGCTGGGCTCCTATCATCATACTTACTAACTGGAGGAACAACTTTTGTGGTTGGAGCTTTGATAGGCCTTCTCAGTGACGTTTCCCCTTGGAGAAAGGGAGCAGTGATGAGCGGTTTAGCCTTAGCTGCAGCTCTCGTAACCCACGGACTGGGCCTGCTGGCCCACACAGCAGGGCTCTGAAGGTCACGAACATCTCTACCTTCACGGGGATTTTACGGGAGACCCTACCGTGAGGCCGAGGACCGATTGCCTTTCCCTCTGCGGTTTCCATCAAATTTCCTAAAGCCGATGTCCGGCTTTCTTCCAATCAGGTAATAGACCCTGAATTTTAGGGAGGTTCAAAAACGATTATCCACTGAGAAAATTGAAGCGATCCACAAAGTAGCTGGGGCGATTCAGGGCTCCTTTGCAAATTGTAATATCTCTGTTGATTTGGACTTATTCAATGGAGGAATTATTGAATATATTTGACCGTTTCACGAAGAAATAAGGAACCTTGTAATATTATTACAAGGATGAGATAACAGGTCGAGAGGTTGTAGTTGAGGGCTATGGCCCGGGCGATCTGGAGTATCCTCCAGGGGGAGTGGCACTTGCCGAACCTCCTCCTCTCCAGGAGGGAGTTGAAGGACTCGGCCAGGTTGTTCGACCTGAGGAGGGGCCAGAGCTCCCTGGGGGCGAGGAGGTAGGAGAGGAGGGGAGAGCCACGGGTGGGGACGGACTCGGCGAGGGAGAGGAGGAGGTCCAGCAAGACCCTAACCCTCCTGTCCACCCTCCGTTTGAGGTGGACCAGGCAGGTCTGCCTCGCGACCTTGATCCCGGAGCG
>NZ_JH597761.1:1038764-1154812 GCF_000243315.1 Metallosphaera yellowstonensis MK1
ACGAGCGAGGTCACCACGTGATTGGATAGAGATCTCATGGTATGACCTAGCGCTCGTCCCCTTTTAGTGTTACTGATGTAGGATCAATTAAGTCACTTTCATTCTATAGAAACAAATAGAAATCGCAATGGAGACCTGAATCGCCCGTAGCTGTCTTCTAAATGTTTTTAACCATGGTTCCTTAACTCATTCAATGATAGTCAAGGACGAGGGGAGCACTAGGGAGACGTCAAGGTTGGAGCGAGAGTTAGGGAGGCTTTCCTTTACCTCATCAACGAGCTCGGTCACAATCGTATCTTTATCTTCGGGCCTGGAACAGTCTGTAGATAATGTGGAGTTCCCACCCTCTGCCCGCCGGGGCCAACACCATCTCGAGACGCCGGAAATTCCTACCTCAAGGAGGGAACTCCCGTGAGGGCGGGGTGAGTTAACACTCGCTGCAGGGCGACTCAACAATGGAGGGAGTAGAGGTCATTGAGCTAAAGAAGAGCTACGGGAGAAGGAAGGCGTTAGCTGGGATCTCATTAAGGGCTAAGCCAGGAAAGGTAACGGTGATCTTGGGACCTAACGGGGCTGGAAAGACTACGCTAATAAGGTCCCTGATGACGCTGATCTTTCCAGACTCTGGACAGGTGAGAATTCTAGGACGGGACCCCTTCAGACACAAGGAAGTCTTCAACAGGGTTGGTTACGTCCAGGAACTTCCAAATCTCCCCCCGTTCATGAGTGGGAGGGAGCTACTGGAGTTCTCGGCCAGGATCAAGGGTGTACCCAGAGAGGAGGTGGATCACGTTTTGGAACTCGTGGATATGAGGGAGAACGCCAACAGGAAGATAGCTAAGTATAGTAAGGGAATGACTCAAAGGATAGCCTTAGCTGAGGCTCTCCTGGGAGAACCAGACGTTCTAGTGATGGACGAGCCGAACGTAGGCACGGATCCCGTACTCAACCTCAGGTTGAGACAGGAGCTCGAGAAGAGGAAGAGAGAAGGCACCTCCATATTGATTTCCACCCACGAACTTGAGGAGGTGAAGAGGTTAGGGGACGAGGTCTATTTTCTCTTCAACGGAAAACTGTTCTTTAAGGGCACGGTGGAGGAGTTGGTGCTCAGGTTCTTAGGGGTCAGGGTCGTAGTGGAGACCTGCGACAGGGAGTCGCTCCTGGGTGTATTGAAAAGGTTGGATTACGTGATGGAGGTGAAGGAGAGTGGGAACAGGTTCCTCATCAGGCTCTCCTCCGACAAGAGGGAGGAATTCCTGAGGGAACTGGTGTTGAACGAGGTGAGGGTTAGGGGATTCTTCCTAGATCAATCATTGGAGGAGGCCTATGAGGCCGCAGTGAGGGAGGCTGTGAGAGCATGATAGGGGAATTGATCGTCTATGAGATGAGGAGGTCTGTGGCCAGAAAGAAGGTGGTGTCCCTAATCCTAATCACGGTCGTTTTTGAGGTGGGTATCTACGTCGCGCTCTCTCAGGTTAGGTCTCCTAGAATTGAGGAGCTTATATCCCCGATCCAGCCCATCCTGTGGCTAGTTGGCGTTCTCTTACCTCAGAGTTTACTGCTTCACTTCATTACAATCTCTATTTCCTCTGGCTCTATGTCGGAGGAGTACGAACAAGGAACCGTAGATTTCTTTCTAACGAAGGCAATAACCAGGTTGAAGTTTGGAATAGGTAAGTTGTTGGGTGGTTTCATTCTAGTATCGTTGATCTATATTCTAATGGTCATATTAGCAATAACATTTTCGAGTTTACTCTTCGGTTCCCAAGAGTACTTGAATTTCCTCCCAGGCCTGATACTCACAGTACTATTCTCCTCCCTCACCTTCTTCTCAATAGCCTTCATGGTCGGGGAACTAGTGAGAAGGAGCAGTCTGGCGTTCCTTATATCTAGCTCGGTTCTCATAGGTTCCATATTGGTAGGGGCCGTACTGGTCTTCGTGGCAAGGCTTACTGGAGATGATCTCTACAACGTCATTGCCATAGCCCTCCCCTCATGGGGAGCCACGGAATTGCCTTTCCTTTATGCTGGAGGAATACCCAATGCGTCGCTCATAGTCCAAGCTCTGGAGATATTCCCAGCAGTGCCGGGCACGCAGATAGATGCGGTGATCCTCACTATAGGATACTCTGGCATAGCGTTAATCATCTCCTTCGTGAGCCTCCTCACGAGGGATATCCCCAAGAGAATAGCGTGAACTTCTACTCTGGATTGTTAGAGTAATCGTAGAGTAGAAGGGCGATGACGCAATAGTAGCAAGAACGTCTCGGGAGCCCGTTGCAGATCTCTTTAGCTTCCTTAGTCGGTGTGACTTGGTCGTTATCAAACTTTCATGATATTTCTCAAATTATTAAAATAATATGGAAATAAAGCAATTTTACGAAGGATTCCTAGTCCTTTAGAATTTTCAACACCTCATGAAATATTTTTAGAAGTGTAATTTTGGGTCTACCGTTCAGGGCTGGTAGAAGGTGAGTAAAAGTGAAGAAGACTTTCAACGCGACTGTACGGTAACAATAAGTTAACATTGTTGAAAATTTCCCAAATTACCGAAAACTTTATAGCCTGAGTAAATAAAAAAAGAATGGGCGGTTTGCGGATATCCGTGCTAAGTATAAAGGGTGGGGTGGGAAAGTCGACAATTGCCCTGACCACCGCCCTGGAACTCACCGAAATGGGCCGAAATGTTCTTTTAATAGACAGGGATCTGTTGGGTTATTCCTCCCAGCTTGCGGGAATAAGAGGGAAGGGGTTATTGGCAAGTGTAGTTGAAGGGGGAAACGGTGGTAATTACATAAGTGAAATAAAAAGGGGAGGCACGCTGACTATACTAAAGTTTTACGGGGACGGTCTGAGGTTCAGAAAGGATATAGAGGCAATACATGAGAGGCTAGAGCTCAGGAGAGAACTTAGGTTAAAGTACACGAGGATATTATCTCGCAAGAAATTCGATTACGTGATAGTTGACAACCCCCCTCTTGTTCACCCCAGGGATGAGGCAGTTAAACATGAACTGGACTTGTTCAGGGATGTCTACCCTGATATGCCCATACGCAGAATTTATGTTACAGATCCACTAAAATATAACCTGGAAGAGACAATAGATTACCTTAGGGTAGTGGAGAGCCTATCGCAGGGTGGGGAAAGACCAATGGCGTTGGTAATAAACATGGTTCCTCCTCCGCTAAGTGTAGGGCCCTTCAGTGAGGTTATCAATGAGGCTAAACTAATAGATTCCAAGATGGGGATAGTAGTAGTACCTTTTGTTGAACAGTTGTTCCAATATTCGGGGGAAATAGACTGTATACCTAGGCTAGAGCAGATCAGAAGATTTGCTACGGCGATTGGAGGAGGTACAAGTTACGACATAGTGTTGTGATACCGCGTTTGCTCACGGTCTCTCAGTCCTCACTAGGGTATGATCTCCCCCTTGAGGCCGTTAATTTCTTGTGTACTGTAGACCAACGACCTAACAAACCTATGGATCTGAGGTACCTCTGGAAATCCAACTATGGCCCCAGAGTATTGGAACAACTCCTCTATGAAGGGGACCAGAATCACAGATATACTGGGGTCGAACCCTTGAACTTCCCTTACCATAGCTTCCACGCGGAGGCCTCCACCAGGGGGGATCATATTGATTACGAAAGCTATGGGTCTTCCGTCCCCAGGGTTTAGGGATTCGTTATACTTCATGTAAGCCATCGCGTCCCTGAAGTTGAAACCCAGGGAGTCCGTAACGTATATCCTACCTTTCCTCATCTCTGGATATACCTCTTGAAATAAGTCATGTTCCAACTTGACTGGCTCATCATTGAACGTAGCCATGCCCATGTTATCAAGGATCACGTAATCATATTTCCTTGACGTAAGGACGTCTCGGTATTCTTTCCTCAACGTCTTCATTAGTCTCTCATCTCGCTGGATCAGTCTAATGTCATCCTTGAACCTAGGTCCATCACCATAGAACTTCAGAACCGAGAACGTTCCACGGTTCTTGAACTCTCTGAAGAAGTCTCTGGAGCCTTCATCTATGACATATGACAGCAAACCACCACCCTTGATCCCGCACAGACTGGAAGCGTAACCTACCAAATCCCTGTCTATAAGGAGTACATCGTTACCAAGAGCTGAGAGCTCTAGAGCCATAGATACAGAAATCGTAGACTTCCCTACTCCTCCTTTATGGCTGAATATAGATATCCTCATAGAGTGATTCACTCCCGAAGTTGGTTTCCTATCCTAACGGCTTCGTTTAGGTAGTTCACTCCCTTTACATGCAAATTTGAGATATTCAGTGAAGTTCTCATAGGCCCCATCCATCCATTTCTCCTTGATTTACCCTGCGGTTTTCTGGAGTATCATTCAATGTAGGATACTGTTCCGAACCTGAGGTTAGAGTGATCAGTTTTAATGTAATGTGACCCTCATCCTCCCAGGGCAGGGACGAAGAGGGAACTCCGAGCCTAGGACACATTCCTCTCACTCATCCCCTGGGCTTCACTTACTAGGGGTTCAATTACCTTCACTAGTTGGTGAATTTCCTTGGGCGGATCACAATTCTGAAATCCCTTATAGAGTAGATCCCTGTAGAAAGGGATCGCAATTACATTGATGCCAGAAAGACCCTGTAATGATTCCTTAGACATGTTGATCACGAGGGCGATAGTCTTAACGAAGGACAGCTCAGGCACCATATGCTTAAGAATTTTTGCACTTTCACCCAAAAAATTCAATGTCCTCTCTAAGACCAACCCTGGAGTAGAGACCGCCACGAAGTAGGAGTGAACTTCACCCCTTGCCTTGTAATACGCCTTATACTCCATTATTTCAAGTTCGCTTATTCCACCAGGCGGATTATCGGTGATTAAAATGTCAGCTCCGTCCAAGAGGGTCTTATAGATCGGATAGAAGTTGTCCATATTTGGAACCTCGGTAGGTTGATATCTCGCCATGGAAATCACTTTTAGATTACCTTCCTCATGCACAAAACTCCCCTGGACGTTGTCGGTTAGGTAATTCAGGATACCTATCTTTATGCCGAATATTGAGCTGATGGTAGCAGTGAGGTCCCTGTCCACCAGGATAACCCTGTAGCGTTTACTTAGTTCCTTTGACAGATAATACGCTATGGTAGACTTCCCGACCCCACCTTTAGGACTCACGATGGCGAGTCTTAGCATGAACTGACCTCCCCCTCAGTCGTTATAAAAACTGGCATGAATTTCGACAGTAGGTCACTTAAGATCTCAGGCTAAGGTAGGCCATGACGCTACTTAACGCATAAAATACCAAGAAGTATAACCATATTGCCGCAATTAAATGATCTAAAGGATATTTGTAGAATATGAAGATTATAGGCGAAACTATTGAAAATATTATAAGTAATTTGAAGATAGCATAATCCAGCCTAGTACTGAAGGTAGTCTTGAGGATGTATTTTAGGAATATATTGTTTCTCATCTTATGCATCCCAGGTATCTTCGCCAATACCTTCTTTCCATCATCAGTTATCATCCATTCCGATCTTAACCCAGAGAGTCCTCGTCTGTTTATCTTCTTAAAGAATTTATATCGAGTGGATAGTACGTCGAGGTAGTTCAGGACAGTCCTTTTGGATATCCCAAGTTCCCTGGCCAGGGCGGACACCGGGACCTTTCCACCGTTGATCATCGCTGCCTTACCTATTTCAACGAAGTAGTAATAATGATTGAGGTTACGCATTATGTCGAGTTCCCCGTTAACCTGAGCTTGAGGTATTGGATCGTTGGAGTCCGTTCCTGTCCCGTTTAAGCTGTTCCTTTTCTTCTCCCCTTGTCCCACGGAGAACTCGGATAGCTTTCCAAGGAGCGTACGCCCTTCCTGCGATAACTGATAAATATCATACTTCACCTTGCTCACTAGCCCTTTGTCTATGAGCTTCCTCACAGAGTCTATCACCGCCTTCTTGTTGGCACCAACTCCCTTTGAGATCTCCGATGTAGAGGAAGGTCCCTTCTCTGAAAGGAAAAGAATTATTTTCCATTGTAGGACACCTCTAGCAAAATCTATATTCTCATCCAACTCCCTCATTGTCTCAATGAGATCTTCGAGCCGCATGAACCTTATAGTATACCTCTAGAGGGAAATAAAAAGTATAGTTGTAATAGTTAAGGCGAATAGAAACTCAAATGACGAACGATAATACGCGTATAGATAGTGGAAGGTTTTGTGTAGTAGACGTAAACGCTAATTTTACTTAGCGTCAGATCCAAAGGACAACTCATGTAGCCCAATAGTCGAAACTCCTA
The DNA here is from genome assembly GCF_000243315.1 of Metallosphaera yellowstonensis MK1. Lineage (GTDB taxonomy): Archaea > Thermoproteota > Thermoprotei_A > Sulfolobales > Sulfolobaceae > Metallosphaera > Metallosphaera yellowstonensis. Next base: position 1,045,055 of record NZ_JH597761.1, read on the forward strand.
GTCTTTGTTAAATATATCTTAAGGCAAGTAACATGATAATGGACCTAGTTAACCAAACTTTCCTCTACGCAGTTACCTCCTCTAATCACCTAGCGTTCTTCTTGCTCATTAAAATTCTCGCGCTAAGTAACAACACGGTAGTGGCTAACGTTACGGATATTCAGACTAACGGAGCTCTTCTCAACTATACCGTTTCGCTTCCCCTCTTCCTCTTCTATTATAATGGTTCTGGCATCCCAGCAGGTCAGATTGACGGAGCCCCAGTATATTCAGTTAACTTACCTGGCTACGAAATTTACGTGGACTCGTATAACGGTTTAGTCCTGGCATATGTTAATGGGGATGGTAACTTCACCTTGAACGGATCAACAGTCCCTCTAGGACCTGGGGTGTATGTACCGTTACACGTACCTAATTTCAATCCAGAGCCCGACTACACTCCCTCGGTCACGGTCTTGACTGCAGTCTTGGTTTCCTCCTTCTACTTCCTCTTCAAGAGGAGGCGGTCATCACGATAAGGGAGGAGCTAGGGACTATGGGAAGGTCATTCATAGCCTCCTCGTTGATCCTTTTACTGCTATCTGCAGTGTTTTATACGTTCGGTGAGACCGCTCTCTCCAACACGTTGGGTAACTTCACTTACATGTGCCTATTTCTGGGGGTAATACTCGTTGGGATAGATTCAAAGGGTGAGAGTGAGACGAGTGAAGATCAGGAGAGTGATCAGGAGGATCTGATAATACGCAAAGGGAATAGCTAGGTCAAAAATTTATCAAGCCGTCGTCAACAATTCAGATAAGCTCTAAAGTTTATATTATTTGTTAGAAGAGATAAATACACTTACACCGGGTGGGTAAAGGTATCCCGAGGTGTGACGGTAACTAAAGGCGAGTTGATTTCCCCAAAGGATAGAGACACTCCGTTGGGTGGGGTCATCCCGCTGAGGGGCAACGGGCCAGCCCTGACTCCGGTGAAGCTCAAGGCCTAGGATTGATATCATTTGAAATCCTATTAAGCCCAAAACCCCTTGTTGGACATCTATACAGAACCTTGACCCATCTAGCGTATTTGCGTTCCCCTGGTTTCCATTAGATACACACTCGTTACGGTAGATATTATTCCTAGGAGAACGCCTAGGGTAGAGAAGAAGGCATCAACATGATATAGCATTAGGGGAAAGACGAATGTACCTAGAGCCCCACCCAGTCTACCCGAAAAGAATCCTAGACCGTGTCCCCTCCCTCTTATCGAGGTTTCAGTGAGCTCAGCCAGAGCCGTAAAAGTCGAAGAGAACACCAGTCCTCCTGAGAGCCATAACCAAACTAGGAATAACGTGAAGGGTATAACGTGATAGGCGACGAGGGCCAACGCTGCTGACCCACAACCCAAGCACGTTACAGGTTTCCTACCCAGCTTATCTAGTGTGAGTAGCGCCAAGAGTGAACCTGTCCCGAAGGACGCCCAAAGCACGACGCCAGAGCTCTCAGTCGTTATGTGAAGGTATGACGGAACGTAGGCTGCCAGTGAGGCCAGCGCCATGGTTAACAGGAACTGCTGGAGTATTAAGGGTAAGACCCTCCAGTTTATTCTCTTGAACGATCTCTGCTTCCTTAACCAGAGTGGACTCTCCGGCATGCTCCTATTCAAGATCAACAAGAATATGGAGGGAAAGGCGCCAGTCAGTAATACAGACCTATACCCTAGAGCAGATAAGGGAATGGAGACCAAGAGAGCAGTTATGCCTCCCATAGCCCATGACGTAAAGCTGAGTGACATTATCTTAGCCCTATTCGAGCCCATTAGCTCAGCTATCAGGGTGGCAGAAGTAGGTATTTCACCGCCTATGGCAAACCCAACTATAATCCTTCCTATGAGTAAGAGAGCATACGAGGACCATATGCTCAGCATACTCCCCAGGACGAATAGTACCCCTGAAATTATGAACGACAACCTCCTGCCTACGTAATCACTTAGTACGCCCATTACCAACGCTCCGATCACTGAGCCCACGAAAGCAGAAGAGACGAGTACTCCTATCTGTAGATTACTGAGTGAGAGAACTTTGGCTATCTGCCCTAAAACTCCGCTGACGATGAGCAGATCATAGCCGTCGGAAAAGTTCCCTAGGCTTAAGGCCACTACGAAAGTTTTCTTGATCATTTTCATCATCTCCATTCGTTACTAAAATCCCAGCTATCAGGTCGGGAGAGGTGAACGTAAGTGTAGATCATGTCATGTAATCCCCTAGAGGGATGTTCAAACCCCGAGAAGATAAAATCTTTTTTCTATGCAAATTTCGCCGTTGTCAACTTCCGATCAGCAGTTATTAGATTTTGCCTTGATTACAGGGCGATATTTAAGGGAAAATCCCATAACTGCTGTAGAAAAGTGATTTTGGATCTACCATCATGGGAGGATCTTCCGTCCTCCAGACTCCCAAGAAAATAAAGAAATTTAAACGTTTACTAATTCATCTGGGCTAATGAGTGCAGTAAAGTCGTCGAGCAACCTAATGAATTTCGACGAAAACACACGTAGAGGAGCAACGACTTTCCTTATCTCTCACATTACTCTTATTATCGATTCCTCGTCATTTAATATACTATGTTCTCCAATTAATTTCAGTGATGTGGGAGTCTTAAACGATAAAGAGGGGATGAGGTGGGAATAGTTGCGCATCCCAATTCTGAGCGTAAAGGGAGGGGTAGGAAAGTCCACACTCGCACTCCTCTTGGCCAGAGAGCTCTCCTTAATGGGGGGAAAAGTGCTCTTGATAGACAGGGATCAAGTGGGATTCTCTTCCTATCTCTGTGGGATAGAGGAAAAGGGTCTTGTGGCTAGCATAGTCGATGGGGAGACCCATAACTACATGACCACTCTAACCATGGGTCAAGGGAGTCTCACCGTCTTGAAATTTTATGGTGATGGACCCAGATTTAAGGCCGATCTTCAGCAAATCCTCTCCAACAGGGACATAGAGAGTACCGTCAAGAGGCTTTATTCGGACATCATCACTAGGGGAAAATTTGACTATGTCGTATTAGATAACGCTGCCCTAACCTTCCCTACAGATGAGGGAGTCAGACTCGAGATGGAGACTTATCTTCAGCACTTTCCCTCAGAGCCTTCCCTGAGATTGTTCGTCTCGGACCCCTCCACTCAAGGCATCAATAGTACCTTAAACTATATAGAATTCGTGAACTCATATGACATAACATCTGGAGTGCACGCTAACGTCAGTGGTCAGGTTCTGGCGATAAATATGGTTCCACCCGGATCTAATCTTGAGCTCTTACTGAATGCTCTACGAGATGCGATGAAAAGAGTTAAGATCTCTCTGGGTGTCGTGATTCCGTTTATGGATAACCTCTTTCAATACTCCAACGACTTGGAAGAAATGCCTCTCCCGCCACAGATCCGGGACCTCGCTAGGGCAATATCAAAGGGTTATCAACTCGGTGAGATCATTAAATAGCCTTTTGAGTATTTTCCTTCAGGACGTTAGGAGTCCCAAACCCACACGTGATCTCTGAAGTGGGTGTTGGAGCTATCCCACTTTAGAACGTGAAGGTTTCCTCGTAATACCTGTGAAGTTCTGAAGTTTAGATTAAACACTGTGAACTCACTTGAAGCCAAGCCCCTCGTACACGAGTTCCACCACATCCCTCATCTCTACCGGTTCTACTACGTTACTGAAGCCGTGGCCAACAGTTTCAGACAAACCGTAAAGTTTATATCATTTCGTCATAAACTCTTATATGATGCTAAGGCCTAAGGAAGTCCGCCAACGCTTAGGAATATCCTATAGGTGTGGTTTCACCCTGGACAGGCAATTGAACGCGTCCCTCAACATCTCCCTCAAGATGTGCGGGTTTCCCCACCTCTTTCTCACTCCCACTGGGAGTAGGTGGGTTTAGGTTACCCCGCTAAGGGGGCGGAGGGGTAACGGGTTTCCCCGCGACCCCGGTGAAGCTCAAGGGCTAAGGATTGGATACAAATTCATGAAAATTCAATGAAGCCCGAACTCCATCTTCACGACTACTCCTATCACTTTGACGTCTAATGATAACCATCGGAGACCCCGATAAGGTTTTTAAATTAATCCAGGAATAAGTATTTTGTGCAGGCTTATAGGGTATTGCCATTAGTCCTAACAGCATTGGTGGCTTCCTTGGCTTACTACTTCAACAATTATTTTCTACTCCTCATTGTACCCCCAGCCCTATACCTCCAATACGAGTTGGGTAGGGCACCAAAAATCAAGGATCAGCGTAGCCTAGAGAGGTACGTGAGGAGAGTTTACGGCAAGAGATGTCAGGGAATGATAGTTTTTGACAAGAACGCCAGCTTATACGCCTTCTTCCCCTCGAGGATGAGGGACAATACTGCGGTCTTGAACGAGGAACTTTGCGTGATAAAGACCAACGGCGAGATAAGGGTCATGGGAGTATACGACGGAATAGAGGAGGCGTTAAAGTTGCTCTCAGCCGCTGGTAAACCTGAACTGAGTAACTCCAGGAACTGATGAGAGACTGCAGAGAGACCCCTCACGCTCCAGTTTTACCGTCATTGGAATAATACTCGACTATCTTCCTTATGGCGACAGTATAGGGATAACCTTGAGGTAATGCCTTCGAGAGGCTCATGAGTAAGCTCTCAGGTATCCTCAGTCCGACAACCGCGTAAAGTGACGAACCGTCTTCACGGGACAGTATAGACTCCTTAACCTCGTCCTTTTCACTCAGGTATCTCCTCACCATGGAAATGATTAAGCCACTCTTGGTGGTTCCTAAATTTCTGGACATGGAATCAAGCAATAAATTGGTACTCCTCCCCAATCTGAAGGTTATGGTCCTGAAGAACTCATCGTCAAGTATGATCTCTTTCTTCCCCCTATCCAAGTTTCTCACCCCCTTGTCTGACCATTGAACCATCTCCAGCGTTCGTCCTCAGCCCCAGCCAGGCAGACAGTTCCAGGATAGCTGAGATGACTCTCATATCCTTAGGGGGTTCTGGAGAAGGACCGTAGAGGATAAGTTGTTTTATTAAGGGAATCTTGACCACTTTCTTGACTCTCTCTATCTCTTCTGGGATCTCGTCCTTGACCATGTTGACAACTAACACCTTTCTATCATCAGCTTCTGGGAAGAAGTCAGGAGAGTTGAGAACCTCTAATGTCTTAGCAGCAGTGAAGGGATGTGGTGTGGTTAGTAGGACTAGGCTCAGGGAGGCCTTCCCGTGAGATATCTTCCCCTCGAGCTCCAATAGTTCGTGGGTAGGAGAAGATGCGTCAATGATCACCAGGTCGTGTCTATCTAGGAGTCCAGGATAGACTGTCTGGAACTGTGTGAGTAAGCCAGGTGAAACCATGCCACCTAAGGATAGTATGGAGAAGTTACCTTGAGTCCAGTATAGGATCTGTGAATTACCGGAGTATAAGTCATTAACGTCCAGAAGACCTATTGTCCTACTTAGGCTCCTGGTGTAGTCGAGATCTAAGATCAGAACCTTCCTGAACTTCATGGCCTCCTTTGCCAACCAGAGGGCCACAGTGGACTTGCCTGAACCTCCCTTCACTCCAGTGACTAAGATCCTTGTAGTCATATGGTCACCCCCTGAAAGACGTAAGGGAAACTGTTAAGCGACATGAACAATGCCCAAAGGGCTAAGAACAAGAGAAGTGGGGTCCTCACGTCTTCCCTCAGCTTTGAGATCCCAAGCGAGGCTGGAATGAAGAGAGGTAGATCGATGATCAGGTTCTGTACGACCCCCAGAAATAGGGTGGCTAAGATTGACGACGAATAAATCACGAACATGATCCTAGGGGTCGAGTTCATACCATAAACCACTATGAGGTAATACAAGAAGGTGTTGATGGTTCCCCAACTCAGGAACGCTACCTGCGTGAAGTAGTTTGATGTCGAGAACCCAACAGGTACTGAGAAAAACCCGGTCAAGATTAGAGAGAAGCCCAGTATGAAGGGAAATGAAGTGAAGAGGACGTACGTTTTTAGTGGCTTCCCTATCTTTCTGGTTAGTAGGAAGGAAATCAGGCAAAAGAGCAATATGCCTCCTTCTATTTGGGCCCACGCATAGATGTGGGAGAACATGGAGACATATGAGGTTAAAACGCTCTGCCACACCTTGCCCTCAATTATGTAGGCCAATGACAAGTACATCAAAGAGATGGAGAATAGGTTTGCCTGCAGGCCTGAATATAGGAAGGTCAGCAACGTCGGCGAGACTACAGCCATGAAGGACGACAGGGGTCCTAGCCCAGGTTTTACTGCCTCTCCCAACTTGTAGGACGAGATCCACAGGAGGACGGTCAACACGGGAAGCTGTAACTCCCCCATAATCGAGGGACCCAACAGTCTGGCGAAGGGGAAGAACATGAGAAGGTAGAGGGGTCTCGAGAAGAAGAACCATCCCATGGTGGGGGACTCCCACCACTGGGAGTAATACCTCCAGTCCACAGTCTCAGGAACGTGTAATGAGTTGAGTTGAGTCATAGGGATCAGAGTTATCACGAGACCAAGCAAGACCGCTAAGACTGGATTGATACTCTGAGGTTCTACATCCTCCCCCCTAACCTTGAGCCCGTAAAGGATGCCAGCGAATAGTACAACGGGTATTAGGATAGGTGCACCAGCCTGGACTACGGCCATAGGTATGGCCAGTGGGTTGAGTCTGATACCTAACAAGGCGAAAATGACGTAGGTTAACCCAAAGGCATCAATAGCAAGCAATATTTCCCTTGCGAAGGTCGGTAAAGCTCTCACCGAGCTTACGGCTATCAAAAGCACGACGAGGGACACGTACTCCACGGGAACCAAATAGGAGAGGAAAGCTATGGGCAAAGAAAAGACGTAATAACCCATTCTGGTAGAGAGAGCTAAAGCAGAGGCTATGACCAGCAACTGTGCCAGGAGTGGGGAATACAGGAGATGCAGAAAGGTGGTCCTCCCCAGAGTTAGATTAAGTCCGAAGGAGAACGTAACCGATAGGAAGGCAAGGCCCACAGAGAGCCAAGAGACGTCCTCCTTTCTGACCAGGATCAACGTATCACCCTCCTGAGGACGAGATAGAGTTGAAGCCCGGCGAGAATTCCTAAAGCTGTCAGGAGGTTGAAGGGCAGTAAATCAACATGACCGGCAAGCGACCAGAAGTCTGGAGGACTCTCGTTTGCTAAACCTGGGAAGTTAGCGTACACTAGCCTGGTGGTCTGTCCATGGGAGACCTCCTCCAGTAGGACGTGATTGTAAGATATGACGATGATGGTGTTACCCTCTACAGATTCTATTGCAGGCACATTATTGTTACCCAGCACGTAGTTAGAGGGAGTTCCGGTCAGCTGTAGGGCGAGAATTGAAATTGGCCATGCCGTGGAGTAGTTGAGCACAGTGTGTGTTGTCGGATCTACGGTGATTAAAACCGAGCTATGATTGGTGAAGTTCAGTAAGTAGAACACGTAGGTTATACTGCCGTTAGTGACCACCTCGTATCCTAGGAAGTAGAACATGTGAGGATAGGGCCCCTCCCGATTTTAAAGGGAAGTGAGAGTTTCGACTTGCAATCTTCATCCGACTACGACTTCACGGGTCGCAACTATGTTTCGTTTAGACCGGATGGGAACTAACCGGTCTTTGGACAAACGTACACGATTATCATGCGGTATAAGTTGTGAGCTCAAAGGTACAAGGTTCAACGTTGACGAGACGAATGCGTCATCTCCTGGGAATGGGTACGACAAAATTTGTTTTGTTAACTTTATTTGTCAACTTTCTAGGCTAATCAAAGATTCAGATCAATCGGAGACAGAGTCTTACTTATTTGGGAAGAGCGAAGATCTATCTATGTGTGATCCTCTGGAACATACGTGTCCGAAAGTTGTAAAGGTGTCCTTGGAATATAAATCAATCCCTTAAATCCGATATAATCCTTAAAAGTTAATTTAATGAATCTTATCGGAGGTGTTTTGACAGCACCTCCTGAATTATGAACGAGGCCTTAGGGACTCTAGTGCCAACGTATCATTTATTTGAAATTAATGTTGTTTAAATATAAAAAAGATTAAATATTCTGTGTAAACGACGTGAGAATTAGAGTGGCGCTTTTACGTTTTCATTTGCTAACAGCTTACCATACGATCATCAGTCGAAAGATCTGAGCATCTTTAAAACAGGGCGTAAACCCACCCAACTAAAGGAGTGAAAGCGGATGGGAAAACTCAAGAAGGTGGTCCAAAGCTATAACAGGCTAGTCAGGCGTAAGGGTCTAGCAGGCCTAGATACTGCGATAATTCTAATAGCTTTCATAATAACTGCTTCGGTACTAGCCTTCGTAGCTATAAACATGGGACTATTCGTCACGCAGAAGGCAAAGACTACAATAAATAAGGGTGAAGAGACTGCGTCGACTGCACTGACTGTTTCCAGTTCAGTGCTTTATGCAGTTAACTATCCAACAAACTCTAAGAGCTATTGGATCTATTTCACTGTGAGTCCCACGTCTGGGGTTTCGAGCGTTGAGCTGGATCCGGCGACCACGGGACTCTCCTTCGTGGCGACACAGGAAGGCTTAACGTTATCAAATATATACAAATATACTCTATTAACTGTTCCAAATCCAGGGACACTATATAGTACTGTTAGCGGGAGTTACCTGACATTACAAAATAACGTGAGCAGTGGAGGTAACACCTATGTGTATTACCCAAACCCCTACTATGCTCTCCTGGCACTCAATGAAACTCTCGGAAAAAATATGAAAAATTCACCTATCTATATAAATTATACAGCTTATACAGTACAGTCGCCAGAGCCGGTTTGGCTTAAGCATGATAATAACTTCACTTTTACGCTGACGATAAATGGTAATACGGTCAAATATTACGTCTTCGTCAATCAGACATTCGCTTTCTCATTTCCCGTTGCTGGTGACCCATTAGTGGGTAGCGCAATAGCCCCAGCAGGTTCGACCATAGGTTTCATGATACTGTTTGGTCCTAACGTCGGCAGCCACATCTTCGAATATCAGACCATAAATATCCAAATAACGCCCAACATAGGATCCCCGCTGACCCTCTCAGAGTACATCTACCAGCCAGAAGGGTCCGTGACTTCCATAGGATAATTTTTTAGGAGGCAATATATATGGGAGACCTCTTCTCAAGTCAATTTTTTGTTGTTTTCGTTTCCGTAAGCATTCCTCTCTCCGTGTTTTTCGTTTTACTATTCTTTTTTGTGTTAAGACCTAGGGGGCTAACGTTTAGGAGAGGCTCAACTAATCCCCCACCTCAATCTCCTCAACCCACACAGACACAGCAGCCCCCTCCACTCCCATCGGTTCCTCCTCAGCAAGACTTGAGCAAGATAACCACGAGGATAGAGAAGATGCAGAGCGACATAACCAAGCTGATCAGTGATAGCACTGCTGAGTTCAAGCAGTCGGTCGAGGCATTGGGTAAGAACTTGGAGGATTTGGCCTTGGCCTTGAAGGCTTACAAGAGCGACGTTGAGTCTCCCTTCAACAACATTCCCGTGAACGATCACGAGGAACACCCCTCATCCTCTACTTTACAGGGCTCACTACAGTCTCCACAACAGAGGATTGACACAGTAGCCCTGAGCAAGATAGACCTCAAGAAGTTGATTCAGCTCTCAGTTCTGCTGGCAGTCCTTGACTATGACAAGTCCAAGATTAGGGCACTCATCAATCTGGACCTCATAACGCCAAGGGATCTAGAGATGATAACAAAAATAGAGGAGATAATCCATAAGAACAGGCCCAAGATAGACGCAACTGAACTTGCCCTCCTGGCTTACGACATAGCCAGAAGTTACGACTCCGTGGACTCTGACCTCGTAAGGTATATGTCGGTAATACTAGGTGAAGGTGATGGCAGGGGAAATAGTCAGTGAGGCGATCCTAGTTATAGCTAGCGTGACGCTGATGGGAATCTTGGTTGCCGGTGTTTACTTCTCGGTGAGCAGCATCAGTTCCGGGATGAGTTCAATGTCCACTGGACTGTCCCAGAGGTTGGTCACAGACGTCAAGGTAATATATGCTACCAACACCTCCCCTACGACCGTAGTATTTTACGTCCAGAACATAGGGGAGACAGAGGTGTACATGCCTTTCTCGTCGGTGTACTTCGGCAAGGTGTATCAGCTCCAACAGGTGGGCTACTCAGCATCCTCCCCTCCCAGTTGGACCTCCAGCGTCTCTGTCCTCTCCCCTGGGGGTACAGCTGCCGTGACTGTAACTCTACCTTCCCAACTTCAACCCAATCAGTACTACGAAGTCATGTTTGTTACCCAGAACGGTTACCAAACGGACTACGTATTCGAGGTGGTCTGATGGGTGTCTCCAACGTCATGGCGTTCTCGCTGACCATGTTCGTAGGCTTGGCCACCTTCGGTTTCCTCCTCCTGGCCATCACAAACGTGGTGAGCGTGGTGGAACATGCCGAGTCTTCGAGACAGGACCTCTACATCAATCAACTCAACTCCAGGATTTACATAACCTCCACCTCAGTCTCAGGTACCTACCTATACGTATTCGTCACCAATAACGGGTCTGTGCCCCTCTGGGAGTTCAACCACTTCGCTGTCCTAGTTCAGTATTGCGCAAACGTTAGCGGGAAGCCAGTCCTCAGCCTATCCCTCTATAACTTCTCCTCGAACCCCGTGGCGTACCAGTGGACCTCACTCGATGGACTGCTTGAGCCTGGGGGGATCGGGAAACTGGAGATAGTACTCCCCTATCCTCCCTACCAGGGCACAGCTGGGATAGTGATACTCTCCTCCAATTACGGGAGCTCCGCTGTGTGGAGGGGTATACTTTGATAATAAGGACAATGAACGAGGAGCTGGACAGGAGGCTTGGAGGAATTCCCTTCCCCGCCCTAATCCTAATTGAAGGGGATCACGGAACTGGGAAGAGCGTCATGGCTGCTCAGTTCATATACGGTCTCCTTTCTTCGGGGAAGAGTGGTTACGTGATCACCACTGAGCAGTCCACTTACGGTTACCTGAGGAAGATGAGGGAAGTAAAGGTGGACCTTATACCGTTCTTCCTTAGGGGAAAGCTGGGAGTGGCTCCACTGAACACCAGTAGGTTCAGCTGGAACTCCTCATTGGCCAAGAGGTTGCTCTACGTTATCCTGGACTTCATAAAGAGGGTGAGAGACTTCCTCTTGATCGACAGTCTGACAGTGATCTCAACTTTCTCTAGGAGGGAGGACTTAATGGAGTTCCTCAGGGGACTGAGGGTTGCGGTCACTGAGGGGAAGGGAATAATCATAACTGTTCATCCCAACGCCTTCCCCGAGGACTTTGGTACCAGGGTGAAGAGTGAGGTCGACGTTTACTTCAGGACCAGCTCTGCCAGCATAGGTAACAGGAGACTAAAGGTAATCGAGAAGATCAAGACAAGCGAGGGAACTTTCGGCTCAGACTCCGTGTCCTTCGATGTTGATCCCAGCCTAGGCATTAAGGTAGTACCGCTCACCCTCTCGAGGGCGTGACCATGGCCTTCGAATACCTGGATAAATACTTGGCTTCACTGGAGGAGAGGCCTGAGATGGTAGACGATCCCTCCAAATATAAGGGTTCTAGGGTCTTCAACATAGTCTACAGAGTGTCTGATGGGATCTTCGTTCACGTAACGAGCAGGAAGTCAGATGACGGATACTTTCAGTACATCGTGATCGAACCTCCCAGGCCTCCACAGAGGATCCTGGATGAGGCAGAGGTTCAGTTCGCTAAGATCATAAACTACAGGGAAAAGGTCCCAGAGACAGTACAAGAAAAGGAGGAGAAGATGAAGAGGTTGCTGGCCAAGGTGAAGGTTAGAGAATTCAACAGGGAGTACCTCATGTATCACTTCGTAAGGGACAAGCTCTATTCAGGACCCATAGAGCCCCTAATAAGGGATCCATTCATTGAGGACATCAGCCTCCCTGGATTGGGTCACGTTTACATAGTTCACAAGCTCTTCGGCCCCATGAAGACCTCCATCAAGATTGATACTCAAGAGGAGTTGGACGAACTGATAGTGACCCTGAGCGAGAAGACGTTGAGGCCCGTATCCCACAACAGGCCCATAATCGATGCCTCTCTTCCAGACGGATCGAGAGTTAACTTCGTTTTTGGCACAGATATAAGCAGGAGGGGGTCTAACCTCACTATCAGGAAGTTCAGCAAGGTGCCCATGAGTATAACCCAGCTAGTGGCAGGGGGAACCATTTCACCAACATTGGCCGGTTACCTGTGGATGATGCTCGATGAGGGAATGAACCTTTTCGTGTGTGGGGAAACTGCCTCAGGAAAGACAACTACGCTTAACGCCATCACCGCGTTCATTAAGCCCAATCAGAAGATCGTCACCATTGAGGACACCCCTGAGCTAACTGTCCCCCACGAGAATTGGGTCGCAGAAGTGACCAGGGAGACCGGGGGCGAGGGCACGGTGAAGTTGTTCGACCTCCTCAAGGCAGCCTTGAGACAGAGGCCCAATTACATACTTGTGGGGGAGATAAGGGACAGGGAAGGTAACGTGGCCTTCCAGGCCATGCAAACTGGACACTCTGTGATGGCAACTTTCCACGCAGCCAACATCAGGACGTTGGTCCAGAGGCTCAGCGGTTACCCCATAGAGGTTCCTAAGTCCTATATCAACAACCTTAACATAGCCCTCTTCCAGAGTGCCCTGTACGACAAGAAGGGTAACTCAGTGAGGAGAGTCATAGAGGTGGACGAGATAATCGACGTGGATCCCATAACCAACGATGTGGTTTTCGTACCTGCCTTCACTTACGATCCCGTTTATGATCAGATAAACTTCGCAGGCAAGGGTTCCTCGTTCCTGATAGAGAACAAGATAGCGGTGAGGAGGGGGATAGACAGGAGAAATATGAGCGTCCTCTACGAAGAGTTGAACTTGAGGTCAAAGTTCATAAATCTCTTGGTAGAGAAGGGTGTGTTCAACTACTTCCAGGTGTGGGAATGGATTCTCAAGGCTAGACAGATCGGTCTAGAGGAGGCGGTGAGACAGATTGCCGTTACGTAGTAAAGAAGAGTTGGACTCCAGGTTCATCTTCCTCATAGCCTACATGCTGGCCCTCTTTACAGCTGATCTCCCCCCAGAGACCATAGTGGTTCTCCTCTCTGGTCTTGAGTATTTCGGTGAGTACTCTAAGACCTTCAGCAAGTTAAAGACCTTGATTCACGGTTATAGGTACAAATTCTCCACTGCCATAAACGTGGTTAGCTCTAAGGTTTACATAAAACCCTTCAGGGAGTTCATCATCAGGTTCTCCCAGGCTCTGTCCCACGGTGACAACATGATATCTTTCCTGAACAGGGAGATAGAGATGACCTTGAACGATTATGAGGCCAACATGAATAGGAAGATAGACTCCATGAACAACTTTCTGGCCATATATGGTAGCTTAAGCAGTTCCCTCGTCTTCCTCATGGTCAACCTAACATTGATCTCCATACTGTTCGACGTAGGCACCTCGGCACTCAAGTTGCTATCTCTGGCCATGGTGATGGTAATCGTACTCATGACGTTAGTAATTTACCTCCTGTACAGACCCGAAGTTTACATCCTCTTGAGGAGATATGAAAGAGTTATGGGCATTCTTGCCGTGATGAGCTGCGTCATACTCATGATGATGGGTAGGAACTTCGTCTGGGTGGCCTTGGGGGGTGGAGTCCTCGTGGGTGCAGGAACGTATTTCAGGTTGAGGGAGAGGAGGCTCAGTACACTAGAGAGACACTACATAGCCTTCGTCACTTACTTTTCCAGGACCTTCTCCGTCGTAAACAACCTCATGGACACCCTCCTCAGTGTCATGCGAGGTGATCTGGGAACAATGAGACCGTTAGTAACCGTGTCCCTCAACAGACTAAAGTATGGGGTTAAGAAGTCCATCATATTCGAGATGATGGGAGAGGAGAGCGGGAGCGTCCTCATACTCATGATGAACAGGATACTCTCGGCGACCATCGAGCTGGGCGGTAACGTCAAGGAAGTAGGCGAGACCATATCGAAAGTTGGAGTAGCACTCCTGAACCTAAGGGCCAGGAGAGAACAGAACGGCAGGGCGTTTGAGGCCTCGGTATATGCCATGCAGGCTGCGAGCTCTGCGATAGGAGGGGCCCTCCTGGCCCTTATACAAGTCTTCGAGAACATATTCACCACTAACGTCATAAGTTCCATCTTTACGTTAGGTCAGGTCAGTATACCCGAGCTCTCCATACTCCTCCTGGCGATATTGGTGGCTTTATCGTTCGCCAACGGCGTGTCTATAGCCATAGCATACGGTAAATCATTTTTCTCGTCTTTGTATTTCATAGGAATATTGTTGATAATAACTGCCCTGAGCTTTCACTACACCTACGTATTAACTGGGGGTATATTCTCCGGAGTGTTTCAGGGATTGCCATCAGTTTCCAGTATTCCGCAGGGAGTTTAGCTTCTGGAGAGTTCAGCCTTCATCGTGACTAATAGTCACTTTTCGTGACTATTAATCACTTAGCCTCATCACTCCTTCTCCCTCTCCATGCCGTCTACGGGAGCGGTAGTTAAACCACTCCCTTCAAGGACATGGGGAGTTTCATTGGGTGCCTTCCTCCACCTCGCAACTGCTCATAGACTTCATAGTGGCACCTCCAATTTAATGTTATCACAAAAATTTATAAATTTTTCCGCTACTTACAAGGTATGGAGCAGATAGTTTTCAGAGGTGTCATATCCTCAGCTGGTAGTGATAAGTACGGTGAGAAGAGGTATGCAATATACATCCCTAAGAGTGTGAAAGAGAAGGCTGGGAAAATTGCTGGAAAGGAGGTGATTATAATTGTCATCCTACCGGATGATGAGGAGTAAATTAATTGGCTCTAAGGAAGCAATTGATAACTTCCAGTTTGTTACAATAAATGGTAGGGTTGAGTTTGAAGACGTTGAAAGAATCTCAAGGATTGCTTACTCTTACTCAAAGGCTGTGAAGGCTGGGATTAACCTGGCTTTAAAAGGAGTTTCATTAAATGATGCTGTTAAGGAGTTGTATAATATCATCCCTTACGCCTTTTATGCAGAGACTGCTTATAAGCAGGCTTTAGCTCTTGTTAATGGTAATAAGGTTGAGATTAAAAAGAGATGGATCGCTTGTAGAGGCAATAAAGCTGATAATGGTAATAGGGGGATTAAGTTTCACGTTTTTCAAGACCACGTTGAAGTTAAAGTTAAAGACCCATGGGGTAAGTGGGTTCACGGGAAGGCGTACTTAGGCAAGGAGTACTTACCATCACTTTCTGAGCTAGAGGAGTTATCTCGAAGGAAGGAGGAGGGTTACGGTGCTGTAGTAAGTTTCAAGCATTACCCTATGATCCACCTCCAAATCCCACTCTGGTTGTACTTAAAGCACTTCTCTTCGCCGAAACCCAATGGTTACGGTTTGGTTGCCGGTTTTGATTTAAATAGTGATAGGTTGAACGTTGTTGTAGTTAATGAGGAGGGTAAAGTTGTTACTGAAAAGACGTGGTGGTATTCGGATGTTACTAGACCAGGTTTTCCTAAAGGGAAAGCTATGGCTTTGCGTTTGAATGCTCTATCACAAGCCCTTAATTTCCTATCAAGGGTTGGTGTTGATTACGTAGTTTTTGAGGACTTATTCCTATAAGAAGAGGAGGTTCACTAGGAGTAGGAGTGGTAATAGGAAGGTTTCGCGTTTCGCTAAGAGGCAAATGTTAATTCACGGTGTTATTAAAGCACTTAGGTTAGGTTTCAACGTTGTGTTAGTTAATCCAAAGGGTACTACAAACTCGGAAGAACATGAAAAGGTGATGAGGGAGAAGGGATTTGATAGGCATACAGCCTCTGCTTACTTAATAGCATTAAAGGGATTAGAAGTAATTAAAAATAACGAATAGTTACGTAAATGTGCTATAGACTACGGAATTTTTACGTAAGTTTTAAATATTTTCAATTACTTCTAAATATAGTTTTGATGCAATTCATGTTTATATAACTTTACCAAAATTTCCCCTGATGGCCTCCCGGCTGATGATGGACACTGCTCACAGGATGGTAGCGATTAAAGAGATGGAGGGTATATTTTTCTAGTATATCTTCACAAGATTTCCTGGCTCTTCTGAAGAGCCAACCGTAAAGGCCCTCTCCTTTTTCCCAAGACAAATCGTACTCCCTTCTTCCTAACTTTTTAATATGCTTCCTCAACGAATATGGGAGTTTCAAGCATAGCCAAAAATAGCGGTATCGGGATAATACTATCACCGATTTGGTCTTTACTGACATACACGAACTTCTTTACCTTCCCCAATACCTTTTTACTCCCCTCCCTCACCTTTCCGTACTTGACCTCAACACCAAGATACTCTTCACCCCGTCTAACTATTATGTCCACCTCACCGTTAGTCCTGGCATAGCCCACCTCGTAGAGCCTTGAAAGGTGGGCAATCGTAACAGCCTCTGCCAGTTTCGGGTAGTCTAGGGGCTTACTCATGGTCCACCTCGTGAAACTGTGGTAAATAAATGGGTCTATGAAGTAGAACTTCTTCAGTTTTTTGTGTAGGGGCAAACCCGTGTTTACGTCCATAGTATCAACGACCTCCATCAAGTGTAACTTTTCCATTAAATCGACGTAACTTATAGCAGTTTTTACAGTCCCAACGCCGTAGTCTTTTGAGATGGTGTGGAAGCTGTACTCTGACGACGCTCTCTCAACTATCGCCTTTGCTGTGAGTTTGAAGAACCTCTCACTCCTCCTTAACTTGTTTATATCACTTATGATACTTGAGATGAAGTCTTCTTCAGTAGTTTTGTTAACCCTCCCCTCGTTTATGAAGTCCTTTATGGCGTTTGGAAACCCTCCCGTAAGTAAGTAGTTTTCAAACACTTCCTTCAGCTTGGGCAGGTAACCCACGTACTTGGTGTAGTTATCTAGGACGAATTGTAAGTCCCCTGTAGGTATGTTTATACCGAAGAGTTTGACATATTGTGAAAAGGGGAGGGGAAGCATTATCAAAGTCCTCCCCTTTCCCCTCCTACCTGGAAAGGTCTCTGTTTCCCCTTTGGCCTTAATTGACAGAGAGCCAGATAATATTAGTACGTCGTTACTGAACTTCCCCACATCGATCCTGTGTTTAATGCTCCTAAACCAGTCTTTGGGGAAGGTGACTTCGTCTAATATGATGACTGAACTCTTAACTCCTTCCCTTCTCCTAATCTTGTCGTATTCCTCTAAAATCTCGTCCAACTCCTTATAATCAGCCAGTTTGTCGCAAGCGAAGTAAAAGATGGACTTAGGGTTATAACCCATCTCCAGTAGCTTTTTCACGAGGAGTATCAACGCCGTACTTTTACCCACTTGTCTTGGGCCGAACAAAAAGTTTAAGGAGTAGGGTTGGAGAGATATGGGGAGTTCCACTTCCCACTTACCTTTTGATTGCTGGTACTTCTTATAGCATTCGTTTTCAGAGATGAGCCCTGGTGAGAGCCACCATGGGTTTTGTTCCTCAATCATATGTAATTACACTCTACAAGGGTTTATAAAGCTCGTTTACTCTGACTCCACAAGCCTTTATAAACGAAATGTGGCAAGGGATTGTCCTGAGTGGAGATAACTCAATGAATATGAAATGACAGAGATGTAATATTACACCTAATTGAGAATAAAGGAGAATTACCTTCACGCGTCGCTGAGCTCCGTTTGCCCCTACACTTTCATTTCACTCATCTTATGTTCAATCATGATGGAGTGCAGGGACTTAGCCCTCAGCCACCTACCAGCCTTAACGGTAGGTGGGTCACGGAACTCCTTGGAGCCCAAGGGCAAGGGACTCACATCTCTGCTATCACTCCCACCCCTTTGGGCTTAGCCCACATCGGCGTGAGAGGTCATCCTTTATCACCAAAAAAAGATTTCTGTTAACACGAAAAAGGATTCAGCCCATCTGAACGTTGTTAGAAAACAGGTATGAAGTCCTCCTCCTTGAGATCCTTGACTTCTTCCCCGGTTATTCCCAACTCCGGGATGGCCGGCATGGGAACCCCGTATCTACTCAAGGTAGATCCTACCCTGAGTATAGCCATCCTCCACGCCTCTTCCTTCTCCTTAAGTTCAGGGATATAGAATCCGGCCTCCCTGGCCAGATCCTCCATGTGCTCGTTAACCTCCTGGAACCACGATGGCAGTCTCCAGAAGTCCTTGGGAGGCCTATATGTTATTAAAGAGAGGAACACGAAGCCTGCCCTGACCTGTTTCGATACGAGTTTCTTCCTCTCCTCGCTCATGGAGGACGCGTTCTCAGTCATAATGAGATGAGTGAACGCATAGTGTCTGGTTTCGTCCACAGCAGTCTTCTTGAACAACTTGGAGAACTCCTCCACTTTCGCCCCCTTGGACATGGTACTGAACACGGTGGTGGCTGCAGCTTCCCCCATCATGAAGGAGGTAAAAAGGACGTCCATGGTGTATTTACTGTAAGCCTCTAGGTATGCCTTCCAGTATCTCGACCCGTTATACCAGGCCCATAGGGTATTGAGCTTAACCTTCCTCTCCAACTCATCCTGTGGCTTAAAATTGAAGGGATACCCGGGAAGGACGCTATTGATGGCCAGTCCGCACATGACGTTGTGTCTGTTCTCGTCGAAGGTTATGGTGGTGAGCACTCCCTTAACTGCGGTGTCGAGGTGCAGTTCGTGTGCCTTTACTAGCGCATAGGCGAATACAGGGGTAGCGTTATCAAAGGTGGAGAGTAGTGACCACCAGTAGGCTATGGCCAACCTCTGTTTCCTGTCCAACCCTGACGCTATCTCCCTGACCCTGTTCCAGTCTATCTCCTCCTCGTCCCACTGTTCCCTCTTGGCCCTCCTGTAGAGTTGCCAGGCCCTCTCATTGTCGAAGTTCCACCTGGGAGGGTAGACGTTGAACTCGGGGAAAATGGGTTCAAGCTCGTAGTTTACAGACATCCTCTCACTCATTTTATAGTGATAATCTCAGTTATATAAAGATTCCTTAAAACCTATAAATGAACTAGAATATTATATATGTCTTTGCTTTATACTCCAAGGGTAAAGGAGCCCTTAGTTTCTGTGCTGTTCAGGACTTTACGTCGAGCCTCACCGTTGTCAACGGCGTCTCATAAGTCCTCTGTGATAAAACAAACGACAAACCTCGCCCGGGCAATTCAGGACTCCTTTGCGAATTGTAATATCTCTGTTGATTTGGACTTATTCAATGGAGGAATTACTGAACAGCAGTTATGGGAATCTTAGGGAGGTAATACCAAGAACTTGGTATTAGCGAGAAGTTTTTAAACGACACCGTGGACCACAATACTCCAGGGGGGAGGACGTGAGCCCCTGAGAACCACTGGATCTACTGCCACGCCCACGGGAGGTTCGAGAGGGCCAAGCTCCTCACGGTCGCCATAGTGGACCTCAAGCAGGACGTTCAAGGTTTCCCCTACGCCGTGAGGAAGATGTTGGACTTGGGGATGGTCAACGAGTTCAAGACCAAGATCGAGATGGCCAGATGTTGGACGTGCTCAAGGGGTACTTCCGCGTGTCCAGGGTAGTCTTCGACTCCAGTACTGTCCGAGAAGCTCGTGACGGACAACGTGGTGTCTGAGCTCAAGTCAAACAGAGCCCAGGGTCGAGTCGGCCCGGGGGACCCTCGAGGAGGTGGAGGGACACCTCCGAGTGTGAGACCTACACCCTGGAGTCTACTACGCCGACCTGACCCCGGTAGGCCGAGCAATTACGGTAAAGTTGCCAGTCCGGGAATATAAACGTGACTCCATGACACACGTCAGGTACCTCTACACGACCGACCTCTCGCTCAGCGAGGAGGAGATCGAGGAGGCCTGTCGGGTGGGAGACCGAGGAGCTCCACAGGGACGTCAAGGCCCTGGGACTGGAGGACTCCTCGTTCTGGAGGAGGGAGAGGCTTCAGGGCTACCTCGCGATCTTCACCGTGACCAACGTCGTCAGGGAGCTGGTGGGGGAGCTGAACCTGAGGAGCGCGGAGGCGTTCCTCAGGTCCTCGAGCGCCATTTAGGCTGATCGCCGGGGCTGATGAAAATCTTTAAGTTACGTTAAAGTCCCATAACTGCTGAAGATTTAATGAAGAGATTTAAAGGAATACAGTGCTATATATTATTGATGTCTGATAACAAAATAACAAGGTTTTCAATTTTCGGGTTTAAGGGAGGAGTGGGTAAGTCTACCGTAGCCTACTTCCTAGCCAGGGATCTGGCCATGAGGCATAGAGTTCTCCTTGTGGATCGAGATTACACCAACACTATAGGTAAGATCTACGGTTTGGACACTGGAATAATCAACGTGCTGGCTGACGGTGTGGAGGGAAAGTTCTTGGCAAGGGATGGAAACCTGAAAGTACTATCCTTAATATCGTTTCAGCCCAGAACCCTTCCCGCATTGGAGGACTTCGCCCGTTCATATTCCCAGGTACTGGAAGATGTAGATGTGGTTGTCACTGACAATCCTCCCAACCTCGATGACATAACTAGGATAGAGGCGCAGGGGTATTATAGGGCTAGGGGCGAGTTCCACTGTAACGCAATAGTGGTAACTACTCCAGGTCTGGCCCTAAGGCTCACCTTGGAACACCTAAACGAGATATCCTCATCGCTTAGAAGCTGGGTTCCAGAGGCTACGTACACTAGATTGGTGGCATTCGTGGTCAACATGGCGAGAGAGAATGTAGACGTGGAAGTACCCAGGAAGGTCGTAATACCATTCTACAGGGACATGTTATTCAAAGGATTTAGGGAGGTCCCTGAACCTAAGGAGATGGAGAAAGTGCTAGAGTATGCTGAGCAGGCAATAGCGGGGGGGGGTCCCTGTTCTATGATAAAACAAACGACAAACCTCGCCCCTTCTAGGAACGGGGTAAAGTTCTTGACTCAGACCTACTCTTACTTCTAAGGTGCCCTCTCCTGGTCAACTTCCTGGGGATGAGGAGCGGGAGCCGACCTCTCATGCGATGCCAGAGGAGGGCGTCTAGAGGTTGAGTATAAGAAGAGGAGGGCAAACGTCGTACATCTTGTACCAAGGTTTCAGGAGAGGAAACTCAGGAACAGCAGATATGGGATTTTTCGTTAGGTGTAGCCTTGAAGTCAAGGCGAAATCTGATAACTGCTGTCAGGAAGTTAGCCAACCTCTCTTCTAAGTTGTTCAACGAGTTGAACTACGAGAGGAGACAACAATTCTTCAAGCACCACGTGGACTTCGAAGCCACGTGGGACAGGTACTACGGGAAGTACAAGGAAGAACTGGGAGTTAACGCTCAAGCAGTTATGCAGAAGGACAACGAGGCCCGGTCGTCGTTCTTCACCCTTCTGAAGCTGAGGAGAGAAGGGAGTTTGCCACCCCACATCAAACACGTCGCCCCACCCAAGTAATGGAAGGATAGGGACGAGAAGGGGAGGAAGTTACTACTCGTGGTGAGGCAGGACAGGAAGGTCGTGGACGAGCAGGACCAGCTGGTCCTGAAGGACTTCGACGTGGATGTCGAGTTCGCTGGGAGGTTGAGGTGGTACGGGAAACAGGGGAGGCTAGAGATACACTACGACGACGTGGAGAACGCCTGATACGCCTCTATCCCAGTCGAGGTAGGTGTAGAGACGACGAGGAAGGGCAACAGGTCGAAACACATTGTGAAGGGTGAGAGGAAGAGTATATGGATCGAATCACCCAAGGGGAATAAGGTCGCGTCCATCGTTGGGAATAAACGTGTTGGCGAGCGTTGAGGTAGACGACACCTGGATCTTGTACAGGGGCATAAGGACAAAGGAGGGCGGTAAACCACAAACCTGTGATCCGGCCTGATGGAACCCTCATCCTCAGGACGGGGAGGAGGTCAGTTTTGGCCCCATAACTGCCCATTACTAATAATGTTGCTTTCCTTGAAAACTGCAGAAAATGAAAGGAAAAGTTTATTTTTCAGATCTTAACTTTCCACTTGTGCGTATATCCATAGTGAGTACTAAGGGTGGTGTGGGAAAGTCTACTATAGCTATCTCCCTTTCTAGGGAGTTGGCGGATAGGGGTAAAAGGGTTCTGCTAGTGGACATGGACCTATCTGGGTTTTCCTCCCTCATTGCGGGAATAAGGGAACAGGGCCTGATCTCCTCAACAGTTGACGGTAACGATTCAAATTACCTAAGGGAAGTACACACTGGCAATGGAACGTTCACAGTACTCAAATTTTGCGGTGATGGACCTAGATTAAGGAGGGATCTTGAAGTAATTAGGGACAACGAATTCCTAAGAGAAGAGGTCATCGAGGCCTACTCCTCAATAATTTCCAGGGGTTATGACTTCGTAATCTTAGACAACAGGCCCTTAGCTAACCCTCAGGAGGAAGAAGCTGGGATCGAGTGGGAAGCTTTTAGGGACACGAAACAGGAAGAGAGCTATAGGATATACGTCACTGATGCCTCTGAGTTCGATATA
This sequence comes from Metallosphaera yellowstonensis MK1, assembly GCF_000243315.1. GTDB lineage: Archaea > Thermoproteota > Thermoprotei_A > Sulfolobales > Sulfolobaceae > Metallosphaera > Metallosphaera yellowstonensis. The sequence continues at coordinate 1,067,570 of NZ_JH597761.1, forward strand.
GAGGACACGATCAGGTATCACGAGTGGCTTGACAAGGATCCACGCGATAATACGTTCCCTCTGACCCTTGTGATCAACATGATACCTGGCAAGGAGAGGATAGAAGAGATGAGAAGTAAGATTAAAGATGTAATGAAGCGAATGAGCGTAAGGATAGGAGTGCTCATACCCTTCATTGAAGAACTGTTCGAATATTCAGGTTCACTTGACGGTATGCCCAGATTGGAACAAGTAGGAAAGTTGGCTCAAAGGTTGCTTGACAGTAGCCTGGAGGATTACATCGTAATCGAGTGATTCGTATCCGTTATAGAAGAGGAGTTTAAAGGGGGCTGAAAATCTCGCCCTTAGGCGGGGATGGAAAGCCCCCAACATTTAAATATAACTTGGATTTTTCATTGGCAATCGCGGATAGGGTGAGAGTCACCTAGACACTTGAGCTAGAGTCAACGACGTACGCCTCTGCCCCACCAGACGGCCCTTCCCCTGATCGACTTCCTGGGGATAACGTAGCTCGTGCTAACTGTTGCCACCAACTACAATCTATCGACCTGTTTCCTTATTGTTAGGAATATTACAACATTCCTTTTCTTATTAATATTATAATATATATTTAATTAATTCATGCAAAATTACAAAAAATTAAAAGAGTTATTACAATTCACGATGGAAACCTAAATGGACCGAAACCTGAGCACATGATGAATAATCTAAACTGCCTTACTTAATTCTGACCTATTTTTCCGAGGAGGTGAGTTTGAATCTACCGTAAATGCCGAGATCCCCCCTCACAATATTTAACTAAAGATTATAACCAGCTAATGACGAGTGAAAGCAAGTTCTCAGAACGTGAGGAGATCGAGCCCAACTTTGTCCAGGGAGCTCATCCATTGCAGGAACTTCTTGACGTTATCTCCCTGGAACACTGAACCGTGCTGCGGAGCTATGAAGTCTATTTGTAGGCCTCTTATCCTGTTCAACCAGAGCTCTATGGCCTTCCTGCTCGGTATGTACCTCCTATGGAAGGCCTCCATCAGTTTGGCGTGTTCTTCAAAGTCCTCGACGATCAGGTACCAGGTACCTTTAGGGAATATGGCAGCTCCCATGTCGCCAGAGAAGTAACCCCTGGAGATGGGGTCATAGAAGTGAAAGTTCCCAGGAGAGTGAAGGAAGTGAGCTGGTATCGCCTCAATGAAACTCGACCCAAAGGGGATCCTCATCCCCATGTCGGGTATTTCGTTGATCTTCTCACTTACCTCCTGGCCGAGGTGTGGAAGGAATCTCTCCCAGAGCTCGGACACGTAGATCTGTGCGTTTGGGGCCACGTCGACCCATAGGTTGAGTGCACCTACTACGTCCGGGTCCTGATGGCTGAACAGTAGTAGCGAGATGTTCTCAGGCTTCAAGAATTCCTGGACAGAGTTCAATACTCTTTCGAAGACGAAGTAACCTCCAGCGTCAAGTATCGCTCCCTTTTCTCCGTCCCTGATTAGGTATTGGTTTGTGAGAACTCCCTTCTCTGCATCTGACTCATCAAGACCCAACCATATGAAGGAGTGATCTTTCTCTTCAAAGATTACATAAGGCTTATGTACTTTCATGACGTCACCTCAAGTACTTTGGGACTTAGAGCCACGTAAACGTGGATCTTGAAACCACCCTTCAAGATGTTCAGTGATCCCTCCTCGAGAGACTCCCTTCCTTCCCTCACGACGTAGACCCCCTTCATCTCTCCTCCCACAAAGAGTAACCTAAAACTGCCTTCCCCGCTACCGGAGATATATATGACGGGGTACTGCGAGTATTGGGATATGATTTCCTGTAAGTAGTCCACGAGCTCGCCTTCCTTAACATCTACCACCTCTGACTTCACCAGCTTGGACTTCATCAGTAGCTTTGTTATGAAGGAGACCTTAGAGAGGGACTGGGAGTAATCACCTCTGGTGCTGACTGAGGGGAGTTTCTCCACCTCCTTTCTTAAACCCTCCTGCAATTCCTTAGCAATGAGCTTTACGGCCTTGTTTACAACCCACTCCCTCTCACCGGAGTAACTCACAGAGATCGTCAATTCCCTCTCATTCCTCGAAGAGAATAAAATCACTAGGCTGTTCCCCCTTTGATCTGCTAACTTGTATTCCACCATCCTAGGTCCAAGGATGGCAGCGGAGACCTCGTAGGTAGATTCATGAGTTAGCATCACTCTTCTGAACCTCAGCTTAACTTTGTTTCCCTGTATGCTCACCACTCCAGGGAGGTGCGATATGACCACGTCCCTGTCCTTGGCAAGTCCTAGCAATCGATCTGCAGGGGATTCAGCGATTTCCACGGAAAATGATCCCATTATCTTCCGTTCAAAGAAAGCGCCATTAAGTTTTGTTAATTAACGGAAACCGTGTAGGACGTAAAACATTGTTAACGTAATTAGTCCAGCATAAATTAACCCAGTCTTACGACCAGGGTGGGCCTCATTGAATTTTCATGACTTTGTATCCAATCCTCAGCCCTTGGGCTTCACAGGGGTCACGGGGAAACCCGTTACTCCGCCCCCTTAGCGGGGTAACCCCAACCCACCTACTCCCGGTGGGAGTGAGAAAGAGGTGGGGAAACCCGCACATCTTGAGGTAGATATTCAGTGATGCGTTAAGTTGCCTGTCCAGGGTGAACCCACACCTCTCACACTTGAAAGTCCTACCTTTCGGGATAAGCTATGGCTATTTTAGAAACCTCGTTATTGAGTATCATTCTAAGTAACTTGAGGGACCCTTCCTCTTCACGTTCAATGAAGATCCCACGTCGGTTATTACCTGGTAGTATTCCTTAACGTTCTCCTCGAGGTACTTAACTTGGTTCACTAGATCGTCCTTTCGTGTGTTTGATGATACCCTAGCGTATAATATTACTTTCCTCTTTCTAACAATACCCATTAACTTCTCTAGGTCCTTCTCCCTGAACCTCCACTTCCCAATCTCTAGTACAGGTTTAATGTAACCCTTCTTAACATATTCCCTAACTGTAGCATAGGATATTCCTAAGCGTTGGCGGACTTCCTTAGGTCTTAGCATCATATAAGAGTTTATGATGAAATAATATAAACTTTACGGTTTATCGGAAACTGTTGACGAGGCTTCCCTCCTACAGCTCTCGGCCTCGGTTGGCTCTGAGGAACTTTCCAGGGAGTGAGTTCAAGTTCCTCTCACTGGTATGGCCTCAAGCCTTACTATGGACTTGGCAAATATCCCCTTTACCAAACTGTTCCACAGACGCGAGGGTACCCTTTCCTTTCTGGACTCTTCGTCGTTCCCCACACCACCTATCTTTATCTTCATCTCTGTGGCTACCCTCCTAAGGCCGAAAACACACTCGGCGTAAACGGGACAGGCGGGGCATGAGTATTTATCTGAACCCATATCGATGAAGATTAAGTGATTGTTGGACGTGTATAGTATACCCACGTCCAGATCCAGTGAACTCTCCCTCGGAATGAAGGGAAGGACAGCCTTAAACGCTATGGCGTTATCCTCAACTAATCCCATCCTTTTGAGGTCCTCGAGGATATAATAGTAATAACTTTTACTCATGCCCAAGGTCTGCCTCCTATCTGTGGAGAGTACCTTCATGTAGTTCTCGGTGCCCAACCTGTTGAAGTTCTCCCTGCTTAGCATAACTATCTTCTCAGTTTTCTTTACTGGTCTATCTGTGTTCAATATCCGGTAGTCGCACATTGTTATCGTGTAAAGTAACACTTTAAAAACATTAAAATGAATTTACATATCATTTCTTCTTAGGCACTTTAACGGCCTTTACCCAACTGAGCTCCCATGAGCTTAGTGAGCGAGGCCAGGGTGTTTACCCGTGGCGTAACTTTTCCTTACTTTTAATTACTTCTAATTCCACCACGGGCACCCCTCTTAAGGGATCATACAGGGTCACCCTTAACTCATTGGGGCTAGTCGAGGGAAACACCACTACCCTCCCATCCACCTTCCTTGCCAAGTTAAGGGGAGCAATAGAATCCCTCTCCAAAAGAACTTCACCGCTTTCCAGGTACCTAGCGTTCACCTTCAGTACTTTTACACCCCCACCCTCGTGAGCAGTGCCCGTCATCAGGTAGGGGTTTAAAACTTTGATAACTTTCTCAACTACCTGCTTTCTCTTCTTCAACTTCTCACCGTTAAATGGGTTGATGGAGGAAGTGTAGGACTCAGAGACCTCCGCGACGTCTATCGGCTGAGTTTTCAACATCTCCAGGAATTTAACAACACTCCACTGGTGAATCCTATGCCTAAGCTTAGCAGTCTTGTTACCCTCCATCTTCTCCTTAGACCTTGAGGAGAACTTACCAACAATAACCTTAGCCTTTAAATCCCTAGCTAACTCCACGACTCTCTTAACAGTCTTCCTCAACACGTCAATTTTCCTCTCCCTCTCCCTTAATTTCCTCAACTTCTTCTTAACCAGTTCGTCCTTAGTTGAATGCCCCTTAGTAATCTCTTCCCTCCTCAAGGAGTAGTTCATGACAACCCTCCCTAACCCAGTCTCATATCTTCTCAACTCCTTGAGTTTAAAACCCTCGAAGACTGCTAAAGTGACGTTATTCTCATTAACGTCAATAGAGATATGATTGCCGTCTTTCGTTTCAACCTCAACCTCCTTCTCAAAAGTCAACCAAACTAGGACTTTCCTACCAACTAATCTTAACTTAAGCTCTTGCGAAACCCTCCAACTCTCATGCAAGTAACGAATAAGCTGTCTAGTTACCATGAGGGGAATCTCGACCCAACCCTTGTGGGTTAGGACGGTGACAGAAACCTTGTTAAACCTCCAATTAACCATGTTAGGAATAGTGATTACAACTCTCTTGTACTCCGGTTTATCCTTCCTCGTTAACCCTCTCTTTTTCCTTTCTCTGAAACTCTTAACAATCCTTCCAGCAACGATATAAGAACCTTCAATAACCCTTGAAGGCAGGAAGGGGTACTTCTCCTTATAGTCACTGTAAAATCTCTCGTGCAACTTCTTCCTAGTGGTCTGTAAGCGCTTTGATAGGATTACCCCAATCATTTCGTTAACGATCTTCCCCTGATGTTCCTCAACCTCCTTAAGAACGCGGTATTTCCACTCGTTCAAGAAGTCACCCTCTAGTTTAACCGTCCTTTTCAACGTTTTCAACACATTTTACCACCTTCTCATACTCTTGGCCGTAAATTCTAGAGGCGAATGACTTGACGATTTCTACGAAGTCCTCCACTAGCTCCTGCGTGTGATCCTTATCATCTTGGGAAGCCACAATAACGTTTACTCCGTAAGCTTTGAATAACTCTACGAGGTATTCGAAGCCGAAACGTGTTAGCCTGTCCTTATAAGCTACTACAACTGCGTCAATTTGCCTCCTCTTGGCTAATTCTATTAACTTCTTTAACCCTCCCCTATCCTCTTTCAATCCGGAACCTATATCTTTGACTTCTATCACACTCACTTCACCGAGAGTTTTCCTAACCCATTCTCTCAATGCGCCCAACTGCCTCTCCAAGTCGTCCTTTTGCGTTCACGAAACTCTAGCATATCGCTACTTGTTTAACCCTTCCACCGCCAGACAACAATCTTTCAATTTCGCTGTAAGGTATTCTCCACCTACCGTTAACCTCAACAACCTTTATCTTCCCCTCCCTTACTTAATGACACCACTCCTACTCACGCCGAATATTTCAGCAACCTCAATAGGTGTTAGATACCTCTCCACAGTAATTAAAAGTAACTAGAAATATTTAAAAGTCACGTGAAAGTGCTATAGTCTCTTTCCTACAGTCGACTCCATGATATCCCTTGCCCGTTAAGACTGCCAGAAATCTGCACCCTCCCATGCACATGGGGAGGAAAGGACAGTCTGTACAGCTATTCATCTTTTCGCACTAGAGACCCCGTCCGTAACGGTAGACCTAAAATCACCTCCTTGAAAATAAATCTATATTATTAATAAGCGGTTCTATTGATTTAAATAGAAAATCTTTTAGATAGAATAAATCATCAGAAAACAAGAGTATTAGGAGTAACCTGAACTGCTCCCTCCTCACTTCCCCCTTGAACACGGTGTACAGGGAGTGGAAGGCCACGGCCAGCACGAAGATCAACGTGCGGAAGACGAACTTGGTGGAACTGGTGAAGGGGAGGAACGCCTTGATGTTCCGGTAAGAGGTCTCTATGGGACCCCTCACCTTGTTGTACAAGTCCAACACCTCCCCCTTCGGTAGGTCGAGGTTCGTAGCCCTAGCGAAGTAAACAACCTTCTTCCTCTTCCCCTTCTCCCTACCGTAGACCAAAAGCCTGAACTCGACCTGCTCGTCCCTCCTGTGCCTCTTACTGTTCGTCTCGTACTCGCCGTCGAACTCCTGGTAGACCTTCACGTCCCCAACAGGAACTCCGATTACGTACTTGAACTGCGAAACGAAGTTGAGCACGTCAATCGTGTAGAAACCAGCGTCGAGAGTCATCAACCTTACCTTGAACCCCATGGCGACGACTTGCTCCACGAGGGCCTTCACGACCTCATCCTTGGTCATCCCCTTGACTTGAGTGATGAAAGCTAGTAGGAGCACTTTCCCATCTTTAGTCGTCGCAGTTGCGTAGTTCCAAGAGCTCCCCTCCTCCGAACTCCCGAGCCCCTCCACCGGTCTCCCGTACCAGGTCTTGGTCGTCCAGTCTATTGAGAGGTCTATCTCCCTTACTCCCTTCAGTACCTTCAAGGATATCTTCCTCACTTGTTCCAACAGCTTTTCCACCACTTCCACCCCTTGCTCCTCCACGTAATTCCTCACGGTCTGTGGGGACACGCCGTACGCCCTCGACTTGCTTTCCACAGAATCGTTCCATAAACACGCTGAGATGAGGGTTCTCGCCACCTCTTCCCCTCTCTTTCCCTTGAAGTTCAGCATGGAAAGTAATTTATATCCCATTTGTTGTACGTTGTTTTGGTGAGGGAGTACCGGTGTTATCACCTTGATCTCCCACACGGTAATACCACATCTCCCTCACCTTAAACCTTTCTTCAACTGAATTCTTAATACCCTTATAAATCCTGTTATCTATCATGAATCGATATTATTCTGTCAGAATTATTTTTCATAATACGATTTTGGGTCTACCGAAGGGCGGAGGAGGATGAGTGGGGCAATGCCCCATGACTCTGTTGAAGCCCAAGGGCTGAGGATTGATATGAAATATTATGAAATCCTATGAAGCCCGAACCCCCAAGAACTTTAAGGGAACACTGACGTAACCTCTCGGTAATTACAACGAGGTTGGGGAGCTTTCCCGCAGGAGCCCGTCCTTAAAGATATCCTCCAGGTAACAAGAGGGATCCTTCCCCCAGAGGTCTCCAGTGTAGACCAACGCTCTTCCCCTCAATCCTCCGTTGCACACATCAAAGAAGGGGCAGGAGGAACACTTCACATACCTCTTCCTCTCTCTCAACATCTTCACCAAGGGTCTCGGCTCATCCCATATCTCCCTCAAGTTCTCAACTCTTCCCAACGGAACCGGAGTGAACTGATCCGGGTAGACTATTCCCTCGGGAGAGATATCTGCGATCCTCTCGCCAGACTTGTTCCCCCCATTCTTCCTCAGGAGATCGAGGACATTAACGCTCTTGGTGAGGGAGTACACCAGGATTCCGTCTACCGGATTATCGGCAGTGAGCACTTCCCATTTACCTGCCTTGGTCCGCTCCACTATCTTCTTCACGACAGATAGCCTGGTCTTGTTATCTATGTCAAGACTCCTGTCTGCCCTTCCTGCGTAGGCCAGATGATAGAAACATACCCTGTCAACCTCCTCCCTCTCCATGAGTTGGAACACGAAGTCCACATGTTCAACGTTGTCCTTGGTCAGGGTGAATCTAAACCCGGTCTTGAATCCCAACTCCTTAGCCAACCTAACGCCCTTGAGTGCCTTTGAGAAGGCTCCCTCTACCCCCCTAAACCGATCGTGTACTGGTTCAGGGCCGTCTATGCTCACCCCAACGTAATCTATCAGTCCTCGCAGTTCCTCTAACCTCTCCCTCGTCAGCATGGTGCCGTTGGTAGATAGCTCAACCCTTATTCCCCTCTCGTGGGCCTCCTTAGCGATCACGTGGACATCCCTCCTGGACAACGGTTCTCCACCTGACAAGAGGACGTGCTTGACTCCCATATCGGAGGCCTGTTTCACGGCGTTTAACCAGGAACTTAGGGGGAGATCTTGGAACAGACCGATGCCTGACCCAGAGTAGCAATGCTTACATCTCAGATTACAATTCCTGGTGACGTTGAAGACCAGGACTGAGGGGTACTTATCCTTTATGCCAGAGTACCTTATCCTATCTGCGTCCTCCACCTTCCCACTTATCAACCGTGATATGCTTATCATACTCTCATCCTCACCCTAGTAGGAACGTAAGAACAGAAGGGATCCTCCGCCAGAAAGTCTTCAGTTATACTGAACGCCCTGGCCCTGCAACCTCCACAGACGGTTCTAAATTCACAGATCCCGCACTTGCCTCCCAACTTATCTGGATCCCTCAGAGCCCTAAAGACTGGGGAGGAATCATATATCTCACTGAATTTCCTGTGTCTTACGTTGCCCGTAGGGATCGGGAGGAACCCGCATGGGTACACTGTGCCGTCGTATGCCACGAAAGCGTAACCGTTTCCTGCCATACAACCTCTCGCCCCATGGATGCTCCTCCTCCCATACGTGTTGTCTGGGGGGACCGGTCTGATTCCCATCTCGTTCATTACTCTGACTAGGTAAGGTGCGCAGGTCATCCTTACGTTTAGGCCCTCCAATCTCCACTTGGCAACAGTCCTCATTACCATATCACCCTCGTACGGGGAGATCATCATTTCCCTCGTGGCCCTACCGGTAGGTATCAACATGAAGATGTCCCAATACCTAGGGTTGAAGGACATTACCGCCTCCCTGACTTCCTCCAACCTGTTCACGTTGTATTTACTGACGGTAGTATTTATCTGGACAGGTACCCCTACCTCCTGTAAGGAGGAGATCGCCTTGCTGGCCATCTTGAACGCGCCCCTCACACCCCTGAACTCGTCGTGTATCTCCTCCGGTCCGTCTACACTTATGGAGACTATGGAGACGCCGGAGTCCTTGATCTCCTGTGCTACGCTGACGTCTATCCTGCTACCACTGGGGGAGAGGGCGGTGGTTATTCTCGACGATGAGTACGAGAGTATCTCAAAGATGTCCTCTCTCTTGAGGGCGTCCCCTCCGCTCACCACGAAGAGCTTCACTCCAGAAGACGCTAGATCGTCTATTAACCTCTTTATCTCCCAGGTCTCCAGTTCTCCAGGAAGTCTGTGGGGGAGGGCGACTGCTCTACAGTGCTTACACGCTAAGTCACACGCCTTAGTACTCTCCAATACAACCACGTGCGGAGCTACCATCTCTCCACCACCTCCCCGTGATAGGGGATGAGATATCTAAAGGGAAGAGAAAGTAATCGTTTGAAGGATTTCAGAGCCTTGACGTAGTCCCAAGAGAAGAAGGCCAAGGGAGGTGAAGGTTCACCATGAGGAGCCCTGACCGCATCGCCAGTGACGAGTACTACGCCATCGTGAAGGGCTATGTGGCCCGGAGTGTGACCAGGAACATGTATCACTTTGAAGCCAGCCAAGTTCTCTCCGCCCTTCAGTTTGACGTCAACAGTGACTGGATGGAAGCTAATGCCGTTGATTCTCCTCAAGGTCTCTTGAAATTCCTCCTCGCCTATCCCCAGCTCCTCCTTAACGGAGTCATAGGGCAGGTCGAATCTCCTGGGGTGGAGTAGGTATTCCTCCTCGTCCGCGTGAGCGTAAACCTTAGCCTTACTTATCCTCCTGATTTCCTCAGCGTTACCGCTGTGATCTGGGTGCCAATGTGTCACCACTACGTCTGAGATGTCCTCTAGAGAGAACCCCCACGCATCGAGGTATTTGGATATCTCGTCGAGGTAACCTGGTAGTCCAGTATCTATCATCATGATCCCTCCAGAGGGACCACCTTCCACCATCACTATGTTGTGATTCAGTGTAGTTCCGAAGAAATCTGGCTCCACCAACTCGATCACTCTCACTCTATTGAGCTTCACCATGTCCCCCAAACCTCTGGATCAATTCCAACGGAACCTCAACTTTCCCTAACTTTAACTCACCTAGTGGTCTACCCTCCACAGTTATCACGTTCCTGGCCACTGCGTCACAGTAACCGCAGTCCTCACAACTTCTGGTTTCGCAATCGTTATGTCTGAAAAAGGTCAGCCACTTTGGTGGGAATTTAGAGTTGTCCACGTAAACTTCCTTTAGGACATCATAATCCTTAGGCCCACCCACCCTCTCCACTACTCTTGGAGTAGCCCTGCCCTGTGGGTAACTCACAATGTCCAGGAGGTTTCCCTGATACCTCCTCTCCGAATAGGCCTTCACTGCCCTGACTAGCCATTCGGTCTTCTTGTTCCTTCCGGCTATCTTGAAACGATCTATCCCTAGGGTTTCGTAGAAGCTTAAGTCTTCCGGTCTTATCCACCTCATCCTTATGATGTTGGCGATATCGTTCCTAACGTCAGTGGCACAGAACAGTATGGGATACTCGAACCAGAAGTTCACGGAGTCCTGAGATGAGGCCAGTGAGGAGATCAAGTCGTGGGTCCTCCTGTAGACGCATCCCCAGAGACAGGAGTTGTTGGCTATTAGCTCCAGGTCCACCTTTCCCCTAAACCTCTGAAGTGAATTGAGGAGCTTGAAGTTCCTATTGTCGTCCTCGTGTAATATGATCGTGTCCGCACCCAGCGATACGAAGTTCTCAACCTCCCTTATGTTGTAGACCCTGGCGTATGAGGAGACTGAGACCTCCAGGTCAGGATGTTCATCCTTGATGAGCTTTATTAGGAAGGGTAGGGCGACCACGAACCCATCCACTCCCAAGTTCACCAGTGTCTCTATCTCTCTCCTCAACCTTTCCACAAACTCCCTGGAGTACTCCCTTCCGTGGAGGGTAGCTGTATTCATTGTGTATAGGAACTTAATCTTAGCTCCATGTACCACGTCCAGGTGTTCCTTGAACCTCCTCTCGCTAACTTCAGGGAGTAGGAAGGAGGCCCTGCCGTGTCCCGTCAGCGTCCTCTGATGGCTTCCGAAGACGTGGGTTACCGGGTAGCCCTTCACCTGCTCTATTAGGGAGTTGTCAAAGTTCGTTGCAACGACGAGTCTCATGAAATTAAGTACATTTTTATTATATTTAAAGCTGATATACAATTAACGACCTTTAACGGTAAATAATAATAATACTTCAAAGGGGGTAAACGGGCTTTAAACTTCCCTTCGTGTCACTCAAGGACTGGTTCAACCACTACGCCGACTTCCTTGCCGACCGTCCTCGAGTGGTATTTGAACTGACCTCCTCTCCGCCATGTCGGTAGACCCAAGATCGCTCTTCTAAAAATATTTGATCTACTATTTTAATTTTGAGCAAGGGAGGCATTAAGGTGTGAGTCGAGTAATGCTCGTGAGCAGGATGAAGGGGGAATACGATCGATCTACGTACAGGTTTGTGTCACAGTGGTCCTGTTCAAACTCTCTTCCTTAGGTAGGTCAAAGTTAGATATCCTCATAGTCCTTACGTTCTCCACCAGATTTTCCTTTATTCTCTTTATGAGCTCCTTCCATGCCTCCCTCGGATTGGCCTTGGATAAGGGTACTTTCACTTCTCTGGCCAACGTCTTCAAGGACTGAACACAGTAGCTCTTTACGGTACAATTCCCGCAGGCGAGGTCGTCTCTCTTTAAATCCATGAGGAGAACCTCCCTGTTCTCCGTAACATACATTATGCCGTCTCCTATCTCGATCCTATCACCCCTAACCTGGAACGGGAGAGCGACCTTGAAGGCCAACGCGTTATCCTTGATCAGCCCCATCTCTCTAAACCTCTCGAGTACAAGGTAGAAGTAACTCTTGCTCATATCCTCCCTCTCGTGGGTAGAGAGCACGGAGATATACTTCTTGTTAGTCAATTTTTCAAAATTTTCATTATGTAGTAAAACAACATTCTTTTCTATAATAGGCCGGTCAACTTTAGAAATGTTAAAGTAACACATGATCTCAATAATGTTATTACATATTTGAAGAAAAAAGCCTTACTTAGAAAAAAGCAAAAGCTTATCTTAAAACAGTATTAACCAAGTTAATTCGTCCATTGGGCACGTATGCCGTGCTATCATCAGCAGTCACAGGACTGTCCCTCGGATGTCAGCCCAGATTGAGACGAAATTGGTAATTACTGCATTAACTAATTTCTATCACCTCCGAGGAGTGAGGATCATGGAATAGTTGTTATTCCTGAGCCAGGATTGAGGTCGAGGGAGTATTAAACAGCGTTAACATCATCGTATATCGAGGCTGATAAGAAACCCTTATTGTACTAAGGTTAGAATATTTGTCCATGATAAGACATGATAGAGATTTCGCTTAAAGGAAGGGGAGGTCAGGGCGTAGTGACTGCTGGAGAGATAATGGCTAAGGCCGCCATAGTTGAGGGAAAGTACGCCCAGTCCATTCCCTTCTTCGGTGGAGAGAGGAGGGGGGCACCGGTGAGCTGTGAGGTGAGGATATCTGATCAGCCCATATCCCTACATAGGAGGGTTTACAATCCAGATGTCGTGACTGTGTTCGACGCGACCCTCATGGATTTGCTTAACCCTTTGACAGGGATAAAAGAGGGAGGAATCCTACTCATCAATACCGACAATCCAAGGAGATATTGGAATAGGACCTATTACGTCGACGCCACGGGAATAGCCAGGTCTTTAGGTCTCAACATAGCCGGTTGGGCAGTGGTCAACACAGCCATGGTAGGCGCCCTGTCATCTGTCACAAAACTCGTGGACATAGGTACCGCGGAGGATGTAGTTAAGGAGGAGTTTCCTGGAAAATTGGGTGAACTCAACGTAGAGGCCATGTACTTGGGTTTCAAGGAGGTGAGGGCCCTTGATTAATCTTCCTCCAGGAGTTCCCTTGGCGAGACCCTCCTTAGGTTCTTCGGGACAGACGGGCACTTGGAGGGTACTGAGACCTGTCATACACTACAACAAGTGTACCAAGTGCAGACTGTGCTTCTTCTACTGCGTTGAGAACACGATCGACCTCGAACTCAATATGTTCCCGAAGATAGATTACCAGTACTGTAAGGGCTGTGGGGTCTGCGCGCAAGTCTGTCCCACGGCCGCTATAGAAATGATGAGGGAGGTGAAGTAATTGCAGGTAACTAAGGGTGTAGTGAAGGCGTTGGTGGGAAATCACGCCGTGGCCTATGCCGTCAAACAGGCGAAACCTCAAGTCCTTGCGGTCTACCCGATAACTCCTCAGACCACCATGTTGGAAAAGCTCTCTGAGTACGTTGATAGAGGGGAGTTAAAGGCCAGGATGATAAGGGTGGAGAGTGAGCACTCCGCTCTTGCCTCGATCTACGGGGCAGCTGTGGCAGGGGCCAGAGTGTTCACGGCGACGGCCTCACAGGGGCTCCTATACATGACCGAGATGCTATATTGGGCCGGAGGTCAGAGGGTTCCTATAGTCGCCGCAGTGGCCACTAGGGCCCTGGCCTCGCCCTGGTCAATCCTCGATGACCACCAGGACTTCATGAGCAAGAGAGATGCCATTTGGATACAAATGATGGCTGAGAACGTCCAGGAAGCTTACGACCTAACGATCCAGGCCTTCAGGATATCCGAACACGAGAACGTCGTTCTCCCCGTGATGATGGGATTCGATGGTTTCATCCTCACCCACACCATGGAGAGGGTGGAGGTTCTCCACGACTCCGTAGTGGACTCCTTCATCCCTCCCAGAAAGTTCAACCTGGTCGACTTCACGGATCCTGTGGGGGTTGGACCAGTCGCCCCGCCTGAGGACTACATAAGGATAAGGTTCGAAGCCAAGAAGGCTATGGAGAGGAGTAAAAGGGTCATAAAGGAGATTTTCAGGGAATATGAGGACATCAGTGGCAGACCTCAGCACGGGCTCGTGGAGTGTTTCATGTGTCGTGACGCCGATTACGTCGTGGTGTCCATGGGGGCCTGGTCTGGAGACGCTCGCGTGGCGGTGAAGAGGTTAAGGGAGAGAGGAGCAAAGGTTGGTCTGCTCAAGGTGAGGGTATTCAGGCCGTTCCCCTTTGAGGAGGTGAGGGACTACCTGAGGGATTGTAAGGGGGTGTTGGTGATGGACAGAGCTTACTCTTTCGGTTCAGGTGGGATTTTAGTGAACGAGGTAAAGGTTTCCCTCTACGGTCACGACGTACCAGTTCACAGTCTCGTTGGGGGGTTAGGGGGTATGGATGTGAGGCCACTTCACATTCAGACTGCATTGGAGAACCTTATGGAGGGTAAATTGGAGGAGGAGAGGTGGCTACTATGATGTTCCTGAGGGGTAACGCGGCTTGTCCTGGTTGTCCGATCCCTAGGGAACTGGACGCCCTCCTGGAGGTAACCGGTGAGAGGACTGTCCTAGTGGTTCCAGCGTCATGTACGACAGTAATCATGGGGGACACCAGGGGCATGCCCTCTAAGGTTCCTGTCATTCACAGTGCTTTCGCCGCATCTTCAGCTATAGCGTCAGGAGTCCGTTCTGCGCTAGACGCTAGGGGAGAGAAAGCTACTGTAGTGGTGTGGGCTGGAGACGGAGGCACGGGAGACATAGGATTCGCCTCGCTCAGTGGTGCAGCTGAGAGGAATGAAGACATACTCTACGTTTGTTATGACAACGAGGCATACATGAATACCGGCGTACAGAGGTCTGGGTTGACGCCCTTCGGAGCCTGGACCACCACAACTCCCAGCGGAAAGGCTGAGTCCAAGAAACCCCTTCCCAAGATAATTGCGGATCATGGAGTTCCCTACGTGGCGACAGCCTCGATCGCTTACCTCTTCGATTACAAGGATAAGGTGAGGAAAGCAAAGGAGATGTCAGGATTCAGGTATATTCATCTCCTATCGCCCTGTCCTCCAGGGTGGAGGTTCGACGCTGGACTCACCGTTGAGATAGCTAAGCTGGCTGTGGAGACAGGGATATGGCCACTGTACGAGATAGAGAAAGGGAAGTTCAGGCTGACCAGTATAAGTAAAGTGTTGGTAGACAAGAAAAAGAGGAAACCAGTGGAGGAATACTTGAAGTTGCAGGGCAGGTTCAAGGATCTCAAAGGAGAAGACGTGAAGAGGATCCAAGAAGAAGTGGATCAGATGTGGGAAGATCTCGCCAGGATGTGATTTTTTAGCGGTTATGGGATTTTTCGTTAGGTGTGACCTTGAAGTCAAGGCAAAGTCTAATGACTGCTGTTCCTTAAGGACTTACCCACCGGTTCCTCAACTTGAATGTCCTCCATGACTACCACGTCGTACTTCTCGGCGAAGTGTTTGCCCAACCTCACGTCCTTCCTCGGCTCCTTCAAGTGCTCGTAAGTCTCAGCGGGCTTGGCCTCTCTTGGACAGGAACTCCTCCCTGGAGAGGTCCCCGTGCAGCTTCCTCAGCTCTCGAGTGCCTCCTCGTGTGGTCTCAGGTTGGGCACCATCCGAGGTCACTAGCGACTTCCCATCCCGACGTTCGGGGCAACCACCTCGTTCGTCCTGGGAAACTTCGGGAACTCGTGGTAGACCACGAACGAGACGTACACCCTCTCCGACCTGCTCAGTCTCACACTACCCTCTTCACCTTCAAGGGGAAGTCCCTGTGCACGACAAGCTTAAAGACGCCCGCGCGTTACAACCGCTGAACAACGAGCTCCCTCTTCTTGGTCCCCCAACCTTCAGGACGTTCCACCCGCCTTGCGTGTAAACCATGGAGAAGTACCTGTGGGCCCCCCTGGGGAAACGCGACAGTCCGTCTAAGGACCTCTGTCTAGCCTCGTAGTGCGACCTGTTGGACTACCTGGGAGTGCATTGACTGACATTGGACGTCCTGCTTCCTCAGGTCCAGTGCTAGTTGCCTAAGTTCCGTGAGAGTTAAACCCTTCCCATCCCTTTCACGGAAGTACACGTCTGCCCAACGCAGGGTGTTGTGAACTTGAGGCTAACTCCAACCGGGCCTCTAACGCCCTAAACGTTTGTTGATCTATGTGTGCCCCGAAACGGAACCCTACGGTGGGCTTCAACATAGTTCCTCGTTAGCCCTTATTGGGGGCCTATCCATCCCCACGGTGGGTCTTCCGCACCTTAACCCCAGTTAAGATAAAATATGCGGAGCTTATCCTAATCTCATGACTTCTGGGAAAGAGGACGCGGGCCAGGTCGACGTTTTTGCGAAGCTTCACACCTCATACCAAGGACTTAGCCAAGAGGAAGCCTCCAAGAGGCTGAAGGAGTACGGGCCCAATATGGTAACTGAAAGGAAGAGGAATCCTTTAATTCTCCTCCTCCTGAAATTTTGGGCTCCTGTTCCCTGGATGTTGGAGATAACGGCCATCCTCACCTATGTCCTCCATAAGTACCTCGACATGGAAATAATACTCTTCCTACTCATTTTCAATTCCATTATAAGTTTCATGCAAGAATATAGAGCGGAGAACGCTGTGGAATTATTAAAGAGAAGGCTCAAGGTCACTTCAAAGGTCAAGCGCGACGGTAAGTGGACCCTCATTCCGGCAGAGGAGCTTGTCCCTGGGGACGTCGTTTCAGTCAGGTTAGGCGATATAGTGCCTGCAGATGTTCATATAATCGACGGGATCGTCCTAGTCGACCAGTCCGTACTCACTGGTGAGTCTCAACCGGTGGAGAGGGGAAAAGGTGCTTTGTGGGTCACTTCATAATTATACAAAAATTTATAACTAATTACATCGAGTATTACCCATGGGAAAGAGTAAGCACAAGGGAAAGAGTGAGTACAAGAGGGATTGGCACAAGTACGACGAGAACGTCATAACGAGATACGAGCTAATGTTCCCCTTCTACGTCTTCCAACACTGGTGGGAATTACTCCAGGAAGAGAATAGGAATGCCAAGAAAACCTACAAGGCACCAAAGGAGTTCAACGACTTCCTAGCGTTCCTGCACTTGTTCCTACCCTACAGGGCAATGGAAGGAGTATTGAGAGCACTAGAGGGACTGAAGGTCGTCCCGACAAGCCTAGACTACTCGACAATATGGGAAAGGGTGAGGAACATGGACGTAACGTTCCCCGAAGCGAGTGACGAGCTAGAAGTGATAGCTGATGGTACTGGAATAAGCACAACGAGGGGAGGACAATACGTCGTTGCAAAGTGGGGTAAGACCAGGGACTCAAAGTTCCTCAAGATCGAAGTGGTTATGGAGAAGGACGAGTTCAAGGTAGTAAGCGCTGAGGTGACGAGCGACGAGGTCGAGGCTGCAGTCAAGACTAAGGACTTACAGGATGAGGGGAAGAAGGTGGAGAGGTTTTATGGGGATAAGGCTTACGACGCCAACGAGGTTTACAAGACGGGAGTTGAGGTAGTTGTCCCACCTAGGGAGAACGCTAGGCGCGGTCATCCCGCCAGGAGGAAGGCTGTGAGGGAGTTCAAGGAGTTGGGCTATGAACGTTGGAGGGAGGAGAGGGGTTACGGTGTTAGGTGGAGAGTTGAGTCCCTGTTCTCTGCAGTGAAGCGTACCTTTGGTGAATCTGTTGGGGCTACAAGTTTTGCTGGGCAAGTGGTTGAGGCTAAGCTCAAGTTCTGGGCTTACGCATGGATGGTCCATTTAGCTAATTATGTAGTCGGTAGGGCTCCTGGTATTAAGGTTTGAGCTCACGAATGACGTTGAAATATTAACTACTGAAAAATCCTCAGTGTATCATATTATGTTTATGAAATAAATTGAAGAGATCCACAAAGCAGATCTACTGTGAAGGGTGTGGGTTTTCCCGCTCGCCGGTGATAACTTGATGTCCAGTTGCTTTGCATCTTCAATCATCTTTCTTGTTATTTTTACTCTTCGCCAGTCATCTCTGGTTATTTTATGCTTCTTAATGAACCTTTCAACATCCAAAAACATCACCTGTTCAGCAGTTATGGGAATCTTAGGGAGGTAATACGAAGAAGTCGGTATTAGCGAGAAGTTTTTAATTTTCGACGTCGTCCCGCTGAAAAGATGTAGATGACGAACAGAAAGGGACAGGTCGAACTGGCTAAGGAGGATCTGATCAAGGCGGTCAACCAGGTCCTGGGCATAGTGAGGAGGAACGGGAGGAGCAGGAAGGTCGGGTTGGCACTCGTCTTGATGGTCCTGCTAGGTGGGAGGTCCAGCGTGAGGAATGCTGCTGAGACGTTCGGGTTGGACTACGCGAACCTGCTGGAGGCGTTGGGGGAACTCCACGACGCGTGGAGGGACTACCTGGAGGTCCTGTCGGGGCTGGTGAAGGGTGAGGTGGCCGTCATCATAGACGACACCGTGGACCACAAGGAGTACTCCAGGGGGAGGGACGTGAGCCCCCACGGGAACTACTGGATCTACTGCCACGCCCACGGGAGGTTCGAGAGGGGCGTGCAGCTCCTCACGGTCGCCATAGTGGACCTCTCCACGGGCAGGACGTTCATGGTGGGAGCCTTCCCCTACGCCGTGAGGAAGATGTTGGACTTGGGGATGGTCAACGAGTTCAAGACCAAGATCGAGATGGCCAGGGAGATGTTGGACGTGCTCAAGGAGCGCTTCCGTGTGTCCAGGGTCGTCTTCGACTCGTGGTACTGGTCAGAGAAGCTCGTGAAGGACAACGTGGTGTCTGAGCTCAAGTCCAACCGGAGGCTCCTCAGGGTCGAGTCGGCCCGGGGGACCCTCGAGGAGGTGGAGGGACACCTCCGAGTGGGGGACCTACCCCCCGGAGTCTACTACGCCGACCTGACCCTGGGAGGCCAAGCGATTACGGTAAAGTTGCTAGTCTGGGAATATAAACGTGACTCCGGGTCACACGTGAAGTACCTCTACACGACCGACCTCTCGCTCAGCGAGGAGGAGATCGAGGAGGCCTGGAGGATGAGGTGGGAGATCGAGAAGCTCCACAGGGACGTCAAGGCCCTGGGACTGGAGGACTCCTCATTCTGGAGGAGGGAGAGGCTTCAGGGCTACCTCGCGATCTTCACCATCATGACCAACGTCGTCAGGGAGCTGGTGGGGGAGCTTAACCTGAGGAGCGTGGAGGCGTTCCTCAGGTTCGTTGAACGTCTTTAGGCGGACCGCTGGGGCTGATGAAAATCTTTAAGTTACGTTAAAGTCCCATAACTGCTGACCTGTTAATATTCCTCAGAAACATTAACTTTTCAGGTGCTTTTAACACCCAAAACAGCTGTTTTCAGCCTTCAGACATTTGCGATGGTTCTGCGCGCAGAAAAACGCCAAAATTCGCCTTTGAGAACCATATAGTGTAAAATGCTTTCACATTTGAAGAGCCGAGGGGGGATTCGCCATCGGCGGAGATCCACGAGAATGAGATCCTCACATCGTCTGCTAGCCGCTCTTTTAGCTTCTCACAACTCGGTCCGGGTGAAATCCACGTTCCCTGGCTCCCATCATAGTACGAGCAGAACAATTGATATGTATTCACGGCTTCCCCCTCCGATAGTGAAATCTCAAGATCGATCCCCGCCGAGGATTTCCCAAGATCGTGCAGATAGTTGCGCAGCTCGGTCTCTTGAATACCCCCTTCTAGGCCGACCGCCGCCCTCAGGAGGCGCAGCGCCCTGATCATGTTCGTCTTCCCGGAGCCGTTCGGGCCGACGATCAGCGTCCTCCTCCCCAGCTCGATCCAGCCCGAGTCCTCGTAAGTCAGGAGGTTGCGGATCCTCAGCCTACTTATTATCTGCGGCACGTATGAAGAGGGATGCACGCGCTGAAAAGGTTTGTCGCGGAGGGCGCTTGAGGCATCCGCGCCATCCATATCCGCCGCCTGCAATCCGGCGCCCCGCCTTGCGGCGGCCTCCATGGATCCCCGCGGATACCAGATCGCCGTGTGCGGCGGCAGACAACGAGAAATATGAGATATCACCGGAATAAGCCTAAAGCATGGCTGAACGTGGTAGTAAGTCCGAGTGCTGTGATAAATCCGGATGCGGCGATACCTATCAGCTGATCCGCGGCCTGAACATGGTGCTCGTGGGCATAGTTGCCTCATACTTTCTCGAGGTTATGAGGGCGTCAGAGGGCGCGGCCCCCATCTACGTCCTGGAGGGTCCGGGCAGCCCCTACTTCCCGAGCACCCTCGGAGCCTCGGTGGTCATCGTGGGTTCCGTGGTGCTCATCCCGATGTTCTGGGACAAGTACTTTCCCATGCTTCGCAACGGCAACTCCTGCAAGCTGCCGCTGGAGGTCATATATTCGTTTGTGGCCCTGCTCCTCCCATTGGCCGCCCTATTGGTCGTGATGGGCCCATTCGAGTGGCACGGCGCCCTCGGGCTCAGGGCGCGCTACGTAGCAGCTATATACATATCCGCGGCCCTGCCGATCGTTGCGTTGAGGCTTCACCGGAAAAGGCAGCAATGCCCGAAGGTCCTGCCGCCGCGCGGGCGGTGAAGGGCCACCGGATGGAAGCCTCGTGGTCGGGGGCCGCGAGCCTAATAATCGCGGACGTGCCATCCCGGGCGTGCACGTGACCAAGCTGGGGCTCGAGAACTTCCTGTCGTTCGATGAGGGTGAGCTGGAGCTCGGCGACCTCACGATATTGGTAGGGCCCAACGGGGCCGTTCCAATAGAGTGATTTTAAATCCATAATAAAAAATAAAAATAGATTTACGCGTTCACCAATTCCACAGATTCGCCAAAGACGTCGGATACTGGCCGTTTGCTATTGCCTTTGGCTTCTCTATCTTAACTACGTTGACCATCGTATCGAAATACACTGCCTGGTAGCTGATCGGATCCGCTAGCGGCATGCCGACGTTGTTCTTGTCAGGCAGCATCAAAGGATTTGCTTGCAGGCCCCTTCTACGCCTCGGGTCAGCCTTTATCGTCACGCCGTCTATCACCGCATCCGTGGCCCCCCATCCCCAGTGCATGTAGTCTAGTACCACGCTCACCACCCCAGGGCGTATGGCCGGTGTCATCAGCACAGGCCCCTCGATGTACCTCTTCCCGAGCGGCCCCAGGTCGAGCTCGCCCGACGTGAGTGATGGACTTTCCAATCTAACGAAGTCGCCATTCTTGAGACCGAGGCTCTTGGCGTCCTCCGGGTTCATGACCACGTTGGGATACGGCAGGATCGATAACTGGGACCAGTACTCCACTATGGTGCGCTTGGCGATGAATATCGGCTTGAAGGTATGTAGATGGTACGTGTAGCCCGTCTGATCGATCGGAGTGCCGTCCGCGTATGTCGGCGGGTAGTACTTTGGAATTCCGTGGTAGTATTGGCCGGTCACGCTGTCCTTGGTCGCGGCAAGGGCCTCGTTGAATACGTTCCACAGCCCTGGGTATCTAGCTACCTTTATGTACTCTCCCTCATACGACTCGCTCAGCGGCGTGGCGCGTCCGCCCCTGTTGAGCACGTACACTACCTTGGGCCACCAGGAACCCACGGCCTCCTGCCACTTCTGTGCGTCGAACACGCTCGGCGGCAGATTCCTACGCGCTTTGGAGAACAGCTCCATCTCATCGTCGTTCGCGTCGGGCACCTCATCGCCGGGAGCGCTCCCGGCAGCCAAGTTGGCCACCTCCTTGAGGTGGAAGTGCTCCGGCCTCGTGAAGGGAACGCCGGGGCCGAATCCGTCGGGCCCGAACCCGGGCAGGTTCATCTTCTCCGCGATGGCCAGCAGCACGGCCTCCATGCTTATCGGCATCTGCTCGCCGTAGACCGTGACCGTCTCGGTCACGGGAGGGGCGGTCGGCTGCCTCACGACGGCGAACTTGCTTAGCACGCTCATGCCCTGAGGCGACGGAGACTCCACCATCCACTGCTCGAGGTATGTCCCATCAGGGAAGATGTAGTCTGCGAATACTGATGTGTCCCCTATGTTCGTGTCTATCGCTATTATGAGCGGGATCGTGCTGAGGTCGAGGAGCGCTTTTATTTGCTCATAGTTCGAAGGAACTAGGTTTGCCACATTGTTGGCGTACAAGATGGCGATCTTGAGAGGGTAGGGATAGCCGGCCTTGGCGGCGGGCAGAATTTCCTGGTAGCCGCCTAGAAGCGTGGGGCTGGCCCAACCGAACGGGAACCACGAACGCTTAGCCGGGTAGCCTTGCTCCTTGTACAGGGTCGTCATCTCATATAGGTAGCCGGCCCTCATGATGTTGACCCCGAAGGGCGTCAGCCCGTTCGGGACGCTCATGACGTCGAACGCGCGGCCGGATGCCGTCGGCCAGCTCGCGGCCCCGACAGCCAGCCCGCCCTTGAAGTCGGGGTTGCCTATCAACACGTTGAGGAGCTGTATGGCCATGCCCGCGTAGGTTCCGTTGTAGTGGGCTATCGGTCCTCTGTACATGTCCACGGCAGCCTTATGGCCGTGGCTCGTGAACTCACTCGCCACGTCCTCCACATCGGCGGGGTTCACCCCGGCCAGCTGGCACCACTCATCGAAGCTCTTCGAAGATGCCTCCTCCCAAAGTAACTGGAAGGCGGACTTGACCCTTATCCCGTTTATGGTTGTGTCCACGAACAAATCGCCTACAACGGGGTTCTCGGCGTCGTAGGGGTTGAACGCCACAGGTTGTCCGTTGACCATGGCCACGAAGTAGTCGTATGGGTTGGCCCCGCTCGGCACCTGAAGCCCCAGATCCGCGGCGCGCACGAATCTGCTGGCCCTCCCGTCGGGCTCTATCTCCACGAGCCACGTGGCGTTGGTCCAGTCCAGGTAGCCGTTCTGCTGGGCCGCGGCCTTGTTGGCCGCGCTGAGAAACACGGCGTCGTAGCGCTTGTTCTCAATTATCCACCTTATCATCGCCATCGCGAGGGGCAGATCCCCTCCCGGCTTCACCGGGATCCACTTCCAGGCCTTCGCGGCCGTCTTGCTATACCTCGGATCGATCACCGCCAGCTTCAGGCGCCCGGTGACCAGGCCGTCGGTTATCAGCTCCGTGACATTGACCGGACCGAAGCTCGCCTCGAACGGGCTGGTGCCCCAGGCTATGACGAACTCGGCGTTGGCGTAGTCGGGCCTAGCGCCGGTCGCCCCTGGGAGCCATCCGTGGATGGGCTGCCCGGGGCCGATGCCGGTCTTGTTCCACCCGACGTATTGGGCCGTAACCAACTTGACGGACACGTGGTGCGCTATGTCGCAGATCGAAAAGTGATCCAGGACGTTGACGGAGCCCAGGGAGTACTTGGTGAACCTAATTGCGAGGTCGTACCTGCTGCCCTCGATGCGGCTGGCGAAGAATACGAACTGGTTGTTCTTGGGGCCCAGGTCCGGATGGTCGGGATCGATGAGGACATCGAGGTTGTCCTTGTACTTGGCTTTGAACTCGTCCACGGTCATCTGCCCCATCATTATCTTCTGCACGTCAGCGGCCATGGAGGCTGCGAGCTGGGGGTCCGTCAGCTTTATCACGTCCTTGAGCCCCTCGACGTACCTGTTCTCCTCGCCCGGCACATCCTTGAATAGATAGCCGCCGTTCACTATTTCCTCTATTGCCTGCTCGAACGGGATGGAGATCCACTTATTGGAGCCCCTGGGACCTGCGCGCTTCAGAACCTTCACCACCCTGTAAGGGTCGGCGTAGTCCTGAACACCGGCCTGGCCCTTGGGGCAGACTTTGCCGTCTATGAGCACCGCCTGCGTGAGGGGCGTCTCGTACGGGAGCCAAGGATACATGTTCGTCGGTATGTAGGGATTCCCGTCGATCTTGACTGGATAGCCGTTCCCGTTCTCATATTGGATCTTCACCTTTATACCGCAGTTGTTATGGCACATGAAGCAGGCAGAGTAAATTACGTTCTCCGGGTGCGCGAGCTGGTATACATCATAGTCGTTGTAGAAGACATGGGATCCCGAGCGTTCGGTGTTGGGACTGGATCCGCTGGTCGAGCCGTTGGCCGGGACCGGAGGGGATTCCTCCGCGGAGAGCAGCGCTGAGAACTCCGCCGCGCCGCCGAGCAGCGCGGCCGACTTCAGGAATTTCCTCCTCCCCTCGTCCGTCCCCGCCCTTTCCTTCCTGGTCTCGTTCCCGCTCATGGCACCCACGCTCCATCGGCCATCGGCGCCTCCTCCTCCATCATGGGCTCGGTAAGGCCTATGTAGTAAACTTTCGGCTCGGTGCCGAGTTCCTCCTTGAGCCTGGACACGCCCTGCTCGCGAAGCAGCTTCGAGACGAGGCTGTCCGGGTCGTTGAGATCGCCGAAGTAGGTCGCCCTGCCGATGCAGGTCGTGACGCACTGCGGCAACATCCCGGACTCGAGCCTGTGAATGCAGAAGTGGCACTTGTGCGTGTTGAACTTCGGCGACTTCCTGCTGTCCACCGGACGATCCCATTTGTCAACGCCGTACTCAAACGACGTCCAAATATCGTAGTACTCGATCTTGGGCGTCCCGTCCGTGTAGTTGAGGCCCCAGTCGAAGGTCCTGGCCTGGTAGGGGCAGGTGGTGATGCAGTATCTGCAGCCTATGCATACATCGTAATCGATCGCGATTATGCCATCGGGCCTCTTGAACGTGGCACCCACGGGGCAGACTTCGGTGCATGGCGGGTTTTCGCACTGCATGCAGGGCCTCGGAAGGAAGGTCGCCGACTGGTTCGGATAGTCGCCGTGCACGGCCACCACAACCGGCCTGTACACGACTCCGGGGGGCTCCTTGTTCTCGATTTTGCACCCCACGGTGCACGCAAAGCAACCCACGCACTTGCGCGTGTCGATGACCATCCCCCACTTACGCTGGTTCGCGGGCTTGGCGAGGGCGCGCTTCAGATCCTCCATCATCCGATAAATTGGGTTCAGCTCATCGTACCCGGGCGGAACCTGTATCGTCGGCTGGCCCGGCAACCACGTGTACGGCTGCGACCAGCTCTCGTCCTCGAAATCCGTCTCCGCGACGGCCACCTGCGCGGCCTGCGCAACTAGCGGGGAAACCGCGACGACCCCTTCGCCGGCGGCCTTCACCAGTTTATTCTCGTCCACGAAGCTGGGTCTCTCCGCCCCCTCCCTGCGAGCCAGGCCTTCGATTATCCCGGTGCTGACCGCTGCCAGCCTCTCGCGCTCCCTGGCTATGAGGGCCCTCGCCGCCTGCCTGCTGTACGCCAGCGCAGATGACGTCGCCTTGGTCAGGGCACCCCACTTGATGGAAACGGCCACTAAGAATCCGGCCGCCGCCAAGCTGACGGACCTCAGAAACCCCCTCCTCTCCATCAGCTTAGGCTCGCCCGCATCACCGCTGATGGGACCCATCGATCCCCCGCGCCCCTGCTCAGGCATCGTGGGAGCCGATCCCCCGCGCCCCTGCTCAGGCATCGTGGGAGCCGCTGCCCGCGGCACGAGCGGCAGGATGCGATAGCCGAGATACAGCAGCCCGATGCCGAATGCCACCATGAACGTGACCACCTCCCATTCGTGGATGCTCGGGGTGTACGTGTCAATGAGCCTGGGATCGACGTAGGCGGACTGCAGGCCCGGAATTTCCGGTACACTGTAGGCCGGGATGACCTCAACGAGGCGGACCGCGAAATAGAAGATACCTGCGAACGCGCCGCCGATGCCGACGATTACGGGCCTATCCCTGAACCGGCTGCTGAGGAGGATCCCGGGGACGATGAACCCCAGCAGGACCTCGAAGATCCAGAAGACGTACCAGTACTGCCCGAACAGGACCTCGTTCGTAATGGCCGTGCCGGCGGGGTCGGTTCCGTACCAGATGGGAATTACGAGGTCGGCGACTATGAGCACGGCGTTCCCGATGAGGAGCCAGTAGACGATCCTCCCCAGATACGCGATCATCTCCCTGAACTCCTCATCCTTCCTCGGCCATAGGGCCATTAGGATTACTATGAAGAGTGCCGCCCCGGAATACAGCGCTCCGGCTACAAATACTATCGGAAATAGCGGACCGGTCCACCAGGGCTTGGAGAAGTACACGGTGCCCAGTAGAGCTCCAACTCCGCCGTGGAACAGCAGCGCGATGATGAGGCCAAACGCCCCCAAATATAGGAAGGACCTGCGAATCAACCTCGCGCTCCTCTCCAGGCTCTCCGGAGAGCCGGCACTCGGGTGCAGCAATCTGGATATCAATTTCTTTATAGGAGCACTTCCGCCGAGCGAGCCGAAGCGGCCCTCTATCAAGTCGAGGCGGAACGATAGCAGGAGCTCCACCACGAGGAGCACGAAGTATATAACGTATACCGTCACTACGTCGGCCATCACTGAGTGGTATTGGGGCCGAGAGAGCACCTCGATCGCGCGTTCTGGGTGCCCGAGATCGAGGATTATCGTGAAAATGGCCATGATCAACAGCACGAGGGCGCTGTAAAGGGATAGCTTCACCGTGGGCTCCAGCTTTTTCGTACCCAATACGTTCACGATCACGGAGATCAAGAACGCGCCGGCGGAGGCACCTATGAAATACATGTATGTCGGGACGTACAGCCCCCACACCACGTAACTCGTCGCGTTGGTCAAGTCCACTGGTGAGGTCAGTTCCTCGTACACCGCTATGGCGCCGACGACGAAGGCGACAAACCACATTGCGAACAATCCGACCTTCAGGGAACTGACGCCGCGATGGAGCCGCGACGTCCTTTGCCCTTTGCTATCTTCGGAATTCAACATTCTCATACCCCTTCATTAAATGATATTTCAAGGAAACAAGTGACTTGCTCACCGTCCAACCCCTACTATTGAGCGCCCAAAGTAACGCTTTTTGTTTAAACGCCTTTCTCTTTGTTTCATCATCATCACCCTTAAAACTTTTCAACAGATACTTTAACAAATATCTAATAGCCCTTTGTCATTAGTGATACGTTTTACATTAATTTGAGTTCCCACTCCATAATGATTTTCCCAAAGTTCACGTATCCACTCTACAGGAACAAAATCAACACCGAACAGCATGATGTGCAGATGTGGATTACCCGATTTCTGAAACTCTACGACCCTTACATAGCCTATGAAGTTAGGATACCGCTTTCTTATGGCTGTAACGATTTTGTTCCATCCTTCTATCATCCCTGTGTATGCTTGATGCAAACTTGAGAATCTGTTAGGGTTCAACGTCAACGTAAGGAAGATGCCTTCCGTATAGCCTATCTTCTTCCATTTCCGCGCGATTCTCTTAGCATATTCATCATCAAAGCGTGTTTTATAAGGCAGATACTTTATCTTTTGATGTTCATGGTTTATCAAAACAAGCGTCTTATTCGTAACATCCTCCATATACCTTTTAGCATACGCCTCTACTTCATCAGCGCTTCCCCACGCATTATCATAACCAAATATACTTGGTCTACGCACAACACGATTGGCTTCTAAAAACAACGGGTGCTTTTTAGCGTAAGATTTATCAGGCGCCCCACATATTATATTTCGCTCGTCATCGAGGTCCATATGTGGGGGGATAATTATCCCCCCGCATATATCGTTTTCGAAATTAAACTCAAACACGGGTAAAAGTAAACTGAAATTGGACAAATTAAAGTAAAAGTAAAGTAAAAGTAAACTGTTTACTTTTCTCACGCAGTTTACTTTTCCGCTCTTCATCGAAAACCGGAAAACCTAAGGAAGACCTAAAGAAAAATTCCGCACTCACATGATGTGTGAAAAACACACGGCTTAACACAAGCAATCCTTTAAAGCTAATCATAATCGGAAATAAAACAGACACGAAACAAAAACAAAAACCAACCCAAAAACAAATCAGGTATCAAAACCAAAATAAACCAAAAACTCAAAATACGAAAAACCCACACATTCCCTCGGAAAAACACCCAAAAAAGTCCAAAACTCCCTGTTTCCAGTTTGAGTTGGTCTATTGGATACTGAAATTAAACTTATTTTGCGCATATTTGTTTGCTATTTTACACATTTGCACAATCAAGCGCTATTGTACGAGGACTGCTAATCACGGCAATTTATTGCGTGCATCTTGTTCCTCAATTCTAGTGATGATAATTCCATGTTAAACCTGCCAAACTGCCAACACAGCGGCTAGATGAATGATTTTGAAGAAACTTAAGACTGATTAGGGTTAACTAGGATATAGTTATATTGAATCTTTATGTATACAGCAAGATTCATATTGAGCCGTTGACGCTGGACCGAGTCGGCAGGTTGAGTGTTATATTGAGAGCAACGATGTGATTAGGTGTATACAAATGTATACTTATAGACACAGTTGCCCCGTGCCGAATCGGACTAGGCGCGCGATTCACCTACATGTGGAATTCTCCTCCCGGGACGGCGAAGGCTATGGGGGATCATTACGGCAGGAAGTCGTCCCACGCCTCGGCGCTCAACTGGGCGCGTGCAGTCGGGGACATCGCGGTCGTGTGATATCCTCCTCATCTGACTGGCACCAGCGGAACTATATTTAAGTTAGTGGTGGTTATGGGGGCGAAGGTCCCCTTCCGCGAGGTAGGGGACAGATAGCTCGCTCACGATGGTTTTTACAGCCGGTCTGAACAATGATAAAGTGAACGGCAAACCTCGCCCCTTCTACAGTAGATCAAAAATTTTAATGGAAGACTCCAACAACATAGATACACACCCTTATCCTCGACATGTTGGTCTTCACTGGTCAGTTCACCGTCTACCTGGTCAGGGAGAGGAGGAGGATGTGGAGCTCTCTTCCCAGCTTACCATTACTGTTATCCAGTGTGGGTGCCATAACTTTCACTTGTCTGATCTCCATCCTAGGAATATTAGTGACCCCCCTGCCGCCCCCAATAGTCTTGGGGGTATTGGGGTTGAGTTTTGGATTTAATATAATATTTGATCAAATAAAGTTGGTCACACTGAGGCTGAGTAGAGGCGGAGGAACCTCAGTGAGCTGACCCATCGTGCGATCTTAGAGGGTCAAGCTTCGACGTTCAAGGTTCTACGTCACTCATTTGAGGAGAAAACCCCTTCATTTCTTCAAAAGCCTCCAGGCTCCTGAGAGATGATGAGTCCAACGTCTTAAGTTTATTAATGAATGGGGTTATCATCTAAATTGTGACGGATGTATGATGAGATCTTCCCTATCCAGTAGGAAGCTATTTCTCATAGCTACGGTTGGAATGTTGGTCGCAGCTCTCGTAATGGGATTGGCAAGCGTCCCCATGGCTCAGACGACACCACAGGTTGTTGCCTACAAGATCACAGGAACGGCCAACCTGAGCGCCCCAGGAACAGAACAGTTCTGGTCCAATATAGCCTGGGACAACATATCCCTGACGGCCAACATACCTCAAGCTCCGACCTCTGGAATAACGCACTACGTGCTCGTCAAAGCAGCATGGAACGGAACTGACCTCATGATCCTCATGAGATGGTATGCTCCATCTCCCGCCTACGGGGCGTGGTCTGCCGCGGCCGGAGCGTTGTATCCTCCCGCGAGTGGTCCTGGGCTGTTCAGGCTGATTGAACTCACACCCGGTACCACCTATTACATGAATACCTCCTATTCTAACTATTATGCAGTAGTGAACGGAGTACCCAAAAGCGGAAGGCTTATACTCAATTACTCAGGCATAACTCTACCTACCCCCAACGGGACCCAGATCGAGGTTCTGTCCAACGGAACAATCATCCTGTACCACTCCCTGAGGCCGATGGAGGATCTCCTTTACAACAACGGTATGTTCTACGGGTATTATACGAACTCCACGTGGTATTACCCAGATAGGGCTGCCATAATGTGGTACATGGGGACTGTCATCCCGCCAACCAGTGACTGTATGAACATAGGAGGAAAATTTCCAGGTCAGACATTCGATGGATTTACCCTGAAGGATGCCGGAGGATCTCTACAGCAACAGGGAGGTGCTGCCAATATATGGATGTGGGTATCAGGAGCTACCTGGGCCAACAAGACCTACGATCCAGCCTTCGCCACTAACCTGTGGCAGAACGAATCCTTGACCGGCCTGCCGTACATAGATCCAGGAAATCAAGGTTTCGCAGTACCCCTCTACACCAACAACACTGACATGTATGAGGTCGACACTGCTGGGATATGGTACGCACCAGTCTCTTCCTCTGGGTTAAATGGCTCTCTTTTCTTCGTAAAGACCGGAGCCACTTACTCCGACGGTTACTGGACTGTGGAGTATGTAAGACCCCTAGCTGTTCCTCAGGCCTACGCGCAGTGGATGCCCAACTTCACAGTAGGTAATACTTACTACGTTGCCTTCGCCGTATGGCAGGGAAAGTTGGGAGAGACGTTGTTCGATAAGTCCATCACATCAGGCTTCCTGCAGTTCACTCTCTCCACCTCTCCCCCCTCCCAAACTACGACCACTACGAGCACGAGTACAAACACTACCACGACGACACCACCGTCCACCACCACTAGTACAGTAAGCAATGTAACCCTGGACGTCACAGTGGTAGGGGCAGTAGTAGCCATAATAGCCTTAGTTGCCCTCTACGTGGTGTTCAGGAGATGAGCCTCAGACAGGGAGGCCTCCTCAAGTTAACCATGGTTTTTTTAGCCTTAGGTTCTGTCCTCCAGTTCATTCTTCAATTCGTCGCCTCAGTGTCCTTCCTTCCCATAAAGATACCTGCCCTCCCTCTTCTCACCAGATTGGGAGAGGTGGGGATCTACCTCAGCTTCGTGAGCATTGTGACGCTCTCATTCCTTATTTGGCCTAAGGTGAAGGCCTTGCTCCCCCTCGGGCTGATCCTCATGATATCTCCCGTGTTCACGATCGTTCCAGACTACTTTGCGTCGCCCTGGTGGATAGCCCTCGAAGTAGGTGTCGTAGTCCTGGGAATAGTTGCCATCGTGGAGAGCCTGTTGAAGGCGACACCTCTTTCACTCCTAAATCTTCCCACGTTTTTCATGGTGATCATACTCATGTGGGTAGCCCTAGACGTAGATGTAGTTCACAGCGAGGCACTCCTCAATTACTTGGCCTTATTCGACGCGTCAGTACTCGGTTTTGCCTTGTACACTCTAGTGTGGAAGACCAAAGGACTGAGGATGAGGAGAGCCTTGGCTTCGTATGGGGGGGCCGTTCCTGCCCTATTCGTCTTCTTACCCTTGTACTTTGTGGTGTCTGGTAACAGGTTCATGGAGATCATAATGAACATGGTCATGCCCTCGGTCTTCGGCATAGTGTTCTCAAACCCTTATTCTCTGCCAGTCTTCGTCCTCTCCCTGAGCCTGGCCTTGTATTTCATTGTGGCACTAGCGTTGAAAGGTAACTTCCTGGCCTCCCTGGGCTACTTCATGATCGTGACCACGACTTTCCTGGGCGTTAATGGTTACCATCTTATTCTATACATGATTTACCCTCTAGTGGGCTCTGTACTGCTCAATGTTGGTGACGAAGGGGCCTCTATCCTGTCCAAGTTGAGTAAATCAGTCCAACGTTGAAGACTTAATATTTATGGTAGCCCTCTTAAACTCTGTGAAAGGCTCATGCCCCTAAAATTCAGGCTCGGAAACGGGGAGAAGGGAGTTCTGAGGACCTCGGATTTACTCTTCATTCAGAAGATGCTCAAGACCATGAGAAACCCGAAGACTAGGTTCGACTCGAGGGAGTTCGTTGAGAAAGGGGAGGATTACCTCTTCAACTACGTGGGGAAGAACGTAGGCGGAGTAGATGAGGGGAGGAGGAATTTCCTCAAGGGCATAGTGATCGGGATAGCCGCAGCTACAGTTGTGGGAGTAGTTCCAGGGTTGAGAGTATTAGTACCTCCAGTTCAACAAGCCTCTGGTTTCCCCAAGTCGCTTTTGACCGACTCCTCAGGAAATCCCGTGAAGGCATCATCCGTACCCGTAAATAGTCCCATCATTATGCTCTTTGAATACCCGTTGACTGGAGAGCCTAACTTCCTGATCAACCTGGGGGACAAGGACAACAACCCTGTAGCCATAGCACCGGTTGAGGTCACTGTTCCCCAGACAGGCAAGAGCTACAAGTTCCCGGGTGGCGTGGGTCCCAAAAACTCCATAGTTGCCTATTCGGCCATATGCCAGCACCTTGGATGTACCCCTCCGTACATACACTTCTACCCGCCTAACTACGTTGGACCGTCCCAGCTAACCGCTCCAGAGCCAGATACGCTCACGGCACAGGCCCTGCTGGCGGCTAAACAGGCCAACGTCCCAGCTCTAATTCACTGCGATTGTCACGGCTCTACCTACGATCCCTATAGGGGGGCCGCAGTCCTCACCGGACCTACGGTGAGACCTCTACCGGCAGTCCTGTTGGAGTGGGACAACTCCACAGACTACCTCTACGCTATTGGGGCCATAGGAGTGGCAACGTACCCAGAGGGGGCTGACGGAACGCCGTCTCAGGATCCAAACTCCGACTTGAATACATCGCAGTTCGGCAGTTCAGTGGGTGACAAGACCCAACTGCAGGCCAGTACAAACCCATTCTCGGGTTCATGAGTCCAACGATTAACACTTTTTTGTCTTGAAACATGAGGTGATAACATGAGTGGTTCCAAAAGGATCTCCGGGTGGTTCTCAGAGAGGTTGAAGCTTGAGGACCTCCCGTTCTTCAAGACTCCTGACTACATGTACCACGTGAACGAATGGCTCGGTGCACTCGTGGCAGCCTCCTTCATCTATACGATCATCTCTGGGCTTATACTCCTCCTGTATTACAACCCAGAGGCCGGCTATCAGTCCACTGAGGCCATAATTCAACAGGTACCTTATGGTTCTGTGGTGCTCTACAGCCACCTCTACGGGGCATACGCTATGATCATCCTGGCCTACGTCCACATGTTCAGGAACTACTTCGCTGGAGCCTACAAGAGACCTAGAGAACTCCTATGGATCTTGGGAGTTCTCATGCTAGTCCTAACTTTGGGGGCTTCCTTCCTAGGTTACAGCCTAATCGGGGATGCCTTGGCTGTGAGCGCTGTGGACGTCGGTGCTGGAATAATAACTTCCATTCCCCAGCTATCCTTCCTGATCCCCATTATATTCGGGAACTACGATACAGGTGATTACGAGAGAGTATTGGCCATGCATATCATCCTGGTAGCTTTGATAGGTTTACTATTCGTCTTCCATTTCTTCCTTGCCGAACAGTACGGCATGATGCCGTCTAGGAAGGTAAAGCCTAAGGTTCCCGCGGTGTATACAAAGGAGGAGTGGTCCAGGTTCAACCCGTGGTGGCCTAGAAATTTCGTCTACATGAGCTCCTTGATCTTCATAACTTGGGGCTTCATACTCGCGGTACCCAACGCTCTGGCTTACCTGAACGGTCTCCCCCAGTTCCTCAACCCCTTCATGAACCCTAAACCTGCTCCACCTCCCAATAGCCCGGCTGCAGCTCACATAACTACCTATCCTCCGTGGTTTTTCCTTTTCCTATACAAGATAGCCGACTTCACCAGTGACGTAGTGGTGTTCCTACTCATAGGCGTCATCATTCCGTTAGTCTACCTAGTCCTGGTACCCTTCATCGACAGGTCTGACGAGCTTCATCCCCTGAGGAGAAAGGTCTTCACTGGGATCGGGATATTGATGATGACATACCTCATTCAGACGTCCCTCTGGGGTGACCTAGCACCTGGAGTAGAGGTGAGTGTTAAGGAACAGGTCGTCGCTTACCTGATTCCAGCCATAATAGTGGCACTGGGTCTGACCTTCATGAAACCGTTGGAGAATCAAGGGAAAGTAATTAAGGGTACATCACCGCTTACGTCCATTCTCTTCGTTATTGTAGCCATGCTGTTCGCTGGAGCTTGGGTGGAGCTGTTACAGTACCCATCGGCCTTCACCTTTGCGGTGACCGCCTTCTTCGGATCACTCTTCTATTTAGGGGCTAAGGAGATGTCCAAGGTAGTGCTGACTTCGGTTCCCAACAGGGCTTTGCCAGAGACCAGGCAGGCTACGGTATCCACTTCCAACGAGACCAAGAAGAAGTTTGCTGAGATCCTCATGAGTTTGCTCTTCATCCTAGTGGTGATCCTAGTGGCGCAGATGTGGACTATACCTCCCACCGGCTACGCCTCCAATCTCTTCGGAGTGGACTTAGGTCTAGTGTTCCTCATGCTCGGGGAAGCCATCTCCCTATATCATTACGTAGTGTATAAGAAACCTAACGAAGTGGTGGAGTAAGTTTTTTATTTTCCAGACCAATAGTAATTTTTATGATAAACGTAGGTTTCTATTACAGGGTGAAGAAAGGACATGAGAAGGAGTTCGAACAGACCTTCTCCAGTGTCTTGGAATACCTCAAGTCCAGCTACCCAGGCTTTAGGGACGCTAAGCTCTACAGGAGCGTGACTGACCCTCAAGAGTACCTTATATACAGTGAGTGGGACGATCTAGACACGTTCAGGAAGTTCATCTCAAGCCAGGCTTATAGGGATACTACCAGTTACGGGAAGAACATCCTAGAGGGAAGGCCTACACACAGAGTTCTTCAGCTCGTCGAATGAGTTCATCTCTTCCTATTTTTTAATAGAGGACAGCAGTTATTGGATTTTGCCTTGACTTCAAGGCTACACCTAACGAGAAATCCCATAACTGCTGTAGAGGAGTTCCGCCTCTTTAAACCCCCTCTTCAATAAACAAGGTATCTCTAAATCGAACAAGATGCCAGCTCTCGACATCTGTCAGTACGGACGAGTGATGGTTCAGGAGGGCCACGTCTTCGTGAACTTCAATGCCAGTAGGGTTAGGGCTACGGCGCCCAACTTTAGAGCTCCTTCGTCTACAGTAAACTTGGAGCTGTGATTGGGATAAACTATCCCCCTCTCCTCGTTCCTGACCCCAAGGAACACGAAGGCTCCCTTCGCCCTCTGTAAGAATCTCGAGAAGTCCTCTCCGCCCATCACTGGATCGGTCTCCTGAACTGTGGCCCCAGGGATCTCTGAGAGTACCTTCATGACCTCATCGGTGGTCTCAGGATCATTCACGGTTACGGGATAGGCATCCTCTTTGAACTTCACCTGGCACTGGGCCTGATAGGCCTCACATATGGACATAACGATCCTTTGGAGTGACTCTAACGCCTTCTTCCTAACGTCATCGTGGAGGGTTCTGATCGTGCCCTCTATCATCGCCCTGTCTGGTATTATGTTATCCTTGGTTCCAGAGTGAATACTGGTCACTGAGAGGACGAAGGGTTTCAGTGGATCTATGAGCCTCGTCCTTATCCCTTGAAGGGCAGTCACGATCAGGGCGGAGACGTAAACCGGATCTACGGTCTCGTGAGGGGCGGAACCGTGTCCCCCTCTCCCTATCACCTCCACTCTGAAGGAGTCCGGTGCGGCCATCAATGGGCCCCTCCTCGTGGCGAACGTACCGGAAGGATATCTACTCATCACGTGCAAACCGAAGACGTAATCCACGCCCTCCATGACTCCAGCCTCTATCATGGGTAGAGCCCCTCCCCTCCCACCGTCCTCCTCAGCCGGTTGGAAGACGAGTCTCACCTCTCCCTTGAGTTCGTGAGCATGTTTGGTCAGTAACTTCGCAGCACCGAGGAGCATGGCTACGTGGGCATCGTGCCCACACGCGTGCATGACTCCAGGCCTCCTCGAGGAGAAGGGCAAGTTAGTCTCCTCGCTGACAGGCAATGCGTCCATGTCTGCCCTGAGGGCTACGGTTTCCCCTCCCTCCTTACCTCTCACCACTCCCACTACGGCAGTGGGCAGACCAACTCCTACCTTGGTCTCGATACCCAATCCCTCCAGGTACTTCCTGACCAGTTGTGCGGTCTCGAACTCCTGATAGGACAACTCAGGATTCTCGTGAATCTTTCTCCTCAAGGATATTATCTCCTCCTCTATCTCCTGGGCCTCCTCCAATATCTTCTTGGCATCCATAGTTTAAGGTGGGGGCCCCACTTAAAAAGAGGATAGCCTCCCCGTCTTCCTTAGGTATTCCCTCAGGAAAGGAGTGTCGTCTATCTTCTTCCTACTCAGGAACTCCAGGAGAAGACCACGAGGTTTCGCTCTCTTCCTCTCCGTCTTGAAGACATTCTCCTCGGTCACTATGAGGTCGAGGGGTACATCGAAGGGCTCCCAGGGTATTTCATCAACTACCTGGAGGGAGTGTACCGTGGTGACTACAGGTACGTCCTCACTGACCTTTCCGACTTCCCTGAGTATGGCGTACTCGAGTTCACTGTAACCCTCTCCTTTTCCCACACGTTCCCCCTCCCTCGAGACCGCCACAGAACCAACGACCACTAGGTCTACCTGAGGAATTTCCTCAAGACCTACTCTTCTCCCGTAAACGGAGAAGTTCCTTATCCGTGAGGCCTCCCTGGGGTTTTCGATCGATTTTCCCAGGAACAGGAAGAACTCTCCCCTGAGCCTGGGTGTTGGGACGAGAAGAGTCTTCCCCTCTCTCATGGCCAACTCTCTAACCGAAGCTTGAGGGGAGTCTGGGTTGCACTTCACTACCTCTGCCCTCTTGAACTCCGGAACTCTCCTCAAGTTCTCAGCAGCTTCTCTGTTACCCTTGAAGTTAGGTATTCTACCCTTTATCGGCAGGGGGAAAGTAGCTACGCCCCTCTCCTCCAACAGTTCCCAAATTCTCTCCCTGATCCTCGCCTTATCCTCCTTAACTCCCACGTCTCTCCAGCCTCGCCTTCAGGCTCATGGCCTCATAGATCAAGTTGGAGGCGAGCATGGTGGTAAGCTCGCTCACGTCGTAGGGAGGGGACACCTCTACCACGTCGAAGCCTACGAGCTCGACGGGAAGCCCTCTCACCAACTCCAATGCCTCGAACGAGGTCAGTCCCCCCACTTCCGGAGTCCCGGTTCCTGGGGCGAAGGCCGGATCGACTACGTCTATGTCGAAAGAGACGTAGGTAGGACCCCTCAGAGCCTTGACTCGATCCATGACCTCTCCCCAGTTCTTCTTTACCTCCCTGATGCTGAACGACGTTATCCCTAACCTCTTACTGTCCTCCACATCTTCGTGGGAGAAGACGGATCCCCTTATTCCAATCTGAACCACCTCCTCCAGGAGGCCCTCCTCCAGGGCCCTCCGTAGCCACGTGCCGTGATCGTATTTCTTACCCCAGTGTGAGTCCCAGAAGTCGTAATGCGAGTCCATGTGTATCAAGTTCACCCTACCGTGTACCTTATGCACTGCCCTCAAGACTGGGAGAGTGATGGAATGATCTCCTCCCACTATAAAGGGAGTGGAGAAAACGAGGATGTTGAGCAAACCCTCCTCAACCTTCTTCATGGTGTCCTCAATGTGACCCGGAACAGTATCCACATCTCCGGCGTCACAGGCATTAAGTTCGTCAAAGGGATAGACTCCCTGAAAAGGGTTGTAGGGCCTGAGCAATCTGGACCCATCCCTGACCCCCATGGGACCGAATCTCGCTCCTGGCCTGTAAGTAGTCGCGTCATCGAAAGGTATCCCGATGAAGACAGCTTTAGGTCTCTCCTCCCCACAGAGGGGTAGCCGGGCGAAAGTCGACACTTGGGAAAACCTCGGAGACTTCAGGGCATCTATTTGTCTCATAAAGTAGACTCTCATGGGAGGCATATAGGGTTTCATTAAAGGCTAACATCTCCGTAATCCCTCCCACCCTTTTGGCATAGCCCACATTGGTATGAGATGTCATCCTTTGTTGATTTTTTATAAACAGATAGAAAAAGATTTTCTATTAACGTGAAAAAGGATTAATTCCAGTCAAGAAGACTGAAAGCCTAAGGGGTCGTGGATCAGGACCTAGCACTCCAGTGTTTACCCGTGGCGTAACTTACCTTCTTTAATTACTTCTAATTCCACCACGGGCACCCCTCTTAAGGGATCATACAGGGTCACCCCCAGATCATTGGGGCTAGTCGAGGGAAACACCGCTACCCTCCCATCCACACTTTTATCACTCCCCAAACCTCGTGAGCAGTGCCCGTCATCAGTTAGGGGGATCATCAATAAAAACTACTTCGGTGATACTATATAAACACAACTTGTCAAAACGATATTTAGAAGTGATTAAAAATAACGAGTAGTTACGTAGAAGCGTTACAGTCTGTCTATTCAAGCTCCAGCCTTCTATCAAGAGCAGGTGTGTCTTCAAGAAAAGCTTTAGTGTGCTGGGAAGAAATAATATATAATGACAAAAGTCTCTGACGTAATGAATCCAGTGGTAGTCTCCATATCTCCTCACTCAGAAATGAAGGAATTACTAGACGTTCTCAGCAGAGAGAAGTCGGGAAGAGTAGTAGTGATGGATCAAGGTAAGCCAGTAGCCATGGTCACTACCAGGAGCGTAGTTCTTGCCTACGCTGAACATGGTAGAGAATTGTCTAGGTTGAAGGTCAAGGACCTAATGAGCGAGGATTTGGTCAAGGTGAGACTAGATGATGAACTGCAGGCCGTGTTAAGGTTGATGCTCAACAAGGAGATAGGAGGAGTGCCAGTGATGGACGGGGACGTGTTGGTGGGAATTTTCACCGAGAGGGAGTTGATAAAGTTCATGGCAAAGCAGACTTATTCAGGATTGGTGGACTCGGTGATGAGCACTGACCTGAAGGTAATAGACGAGCATGAGGACACGCTAGAGGCCTCAAAAATGATGCAAAGATATAAGGTCAGGAGGTTGCCTGTGGTTTCAAATGGAAGACTGGTGGGTATCATAACCGCAGCCGATATTGTAAAAAGTCTGGCCAGGACTCTAGATCCCAAACCAGTACTGGAGGCGGGAACCAGGAATCCCATAACAGTGGGGAGATATGAGACCTTAATGAGGATCGTAAGGATCATGGAGGAGAGGAGGATAGGCACAATACCCGTTGTGGAGAATGAGATAGTAGGGATAGTCACAGAGAGGGATTTGTTGTACGCTACTGTGACCTCTGGGATAAGTTAAAACTTTTTATTTTTCTGTCCTATATTTAGTATTTCTTTTTTATCCCTCCTGATCATGCAGTCGTATGATGAGATGAAGTAATTTTCAAGAGCAATAAGTCTTTTCACATGAGTTTCATATAGGGGAAACTGCATTCCTAAGTCCTGCTGTACACTTGTCAGAAATTTAAATAATACGAGACAACAGAACAAAAAATCCTACCTTTGGCTCCTGTTTGAAAACACTTTAGAGTATCTTGTCAGGCCCCGTTTCGGCTCCCTTAGTCATCTTATCTGCACTGGCTTCAGTCGGTAAGGCTTTTACTCCCACTCCGGATCCTCTGGCTACTCCGTTATTCTCTTCTATCATTATGTTTCCGTCGGCCGGTAGCATGAGCGGTAGCTCCTCCTCCTTGTAGCCTTCCCTCCTCATACCGTATCTCTCCAGGGCTATCGTCTGAACTGCCCACATAGGCAGATCCGTCTTCGGCATCTTCTCACCGTAGAGGAGGGTTAGCACCAGGTTGTAGGCGAATATTATCGTCGCGAAACCGGCCAGCCATCCACCTATCAGCAGCAGTTGGTAGTAGACCTCGTAGAAGCCAGCCCACGCGACCTCCCTCCTTATGAGGCCGAACATTCCTCCTTCACTAGACGCTATGGCGAAGAGCCCCATTCCTGCCTGCCAGCCCCAGAAGTGTAGCCAGCCTAACTTGTTGCTATACCATTTCTTGCCGAAGAGATCTGGGCCAACTACGTAAAGGGCACCTAGCAGTCCCCCCACCGAATATATGGCGAGCATTATATGGAAGTGGCCGAATATCCAGCCTGTGTTGTGTACCGTTGGATCCACGGCCGGTACCGGGTTGGTGGGTTCTGCCTGGATCCCACCAATGATGTTCCACACTGCTGCGGCGAAAATGAAGGCGAAACCGGGATCCCACTTTAATTTCCTGGGGTCTCCTAGTGTTGTGAAGAACAGTAACCAGAGTGCAGCGAAGGGTACGGCTATCAGGG
The DNA here is from genome assembly GCF_000243315.1 of Metallosphaera yellowstonensis MK1. Lineage (GTDB taxonomy): Archaea > Thermoproteota > Thermoprotei_A > Sulfolobales > Sulfolobaceae > Metallosphaera > Metallosphaera yellowstonensis. Next base: position 1,107,452 of record NZ_JH597761.1, read on the forward strand.
CCGTGCTGGTCTGGGCGAAGATGTCCCTGAGGATGAGGGGCCACGGGTCGTCAACGATGTGGTGCACGTAGACGCTGGAGCCCAGGACGAAGAGTACTGGAATGAGCCACCTGGTGAACCTGACGCTGTACATTGGCCTCCTGGCGTAGAGCGGGGTTATGGCCACAGTCGCTCCGGTCAGTGCGTACGGGGCGAAGTACACCAGTGGGTGATCTGCAAACCAGAACAGTCCCTTCCACACCTCGGCGTTAGGGATACCGAACAGGTAGATGTTGAGCCCACCTATGGGGGAGAACAGACTCCACATGTCAGCTATGAAGACGGATATGTTGGCCAGGGCCATCATGATCATGTCCATTACTATGAAACCTATGGCAGTCGGCACAAGCCTACCAGGGACTCTTCCTAAGAAGGAAGTACCTAGGACAGAAACCATCTCCAACCACTCTCCCACTACCATTAGTCCGTACCCTATGTACCAGGTGGGGGAGGCCTGCAGTGGGTTCAGGAACGTGAAGAGGTACTGGTTCTGGATTCCACCGAGGTTCATCATGAATAACGCCAATATGCTGAGCCAGAAGCCGGCGTTGGCTATCTTGGGCCACTTCACCAGCCTAGAGCCGTTCAGTGCTGGTATCATGTAGAACGCCACTGCGAACACCACGTTGAACGCTGCACCGAATATCATGTCCATGACGTGGTTGGTCATGGCCTGGAAGTAGTACGCTGGATCCACCACAACCGGTACTCCCTCGCTGGAGAGCCCCGCCTGTCCCCTCAGTATGAGGGCGAAGGCTCCCCCTATGAAGAGGAACATCAAGCCAGCGAGGATTAGCTTTATGGATATCGTCTTATAGTCTTCAGTGTATAATACCTTCATTAGTAGCGATCTCTTAGCTTCTCTCTCCTGGACCTCTTGAAACTGTCTGGCCCACTCCGTGAGTTTTTCTCTTTCTTGCCTCCTAATCTCCTCGTGCGTAGCCATTTGTCTTCTTCAATGCAAAAAGAGATATAAAAAGATTGATGAAGTACTTTAAGATCAATATTCCAAGGGTATTGGAGATATCACGAGTATGTTGTCTGATAGCTTTATAAACATAAAATGAGCCTTAACATTTTTTACTCTTCAGTAAAATGCAGAGCTACACATATGTGGCATCTTAGGCATACCTGCTTCGGTGTCGTTCTCAAGGAGAACTCTAGGCTTAAGACTCTCTTCCATTTATGCATTGGGAAAAGTCACAATTCTTTCACGTTAAACAGCGTTTATTAGATTTCGCCTCGATTACAGGGCGATATTTAAGGGAAAGTCCCATAACTGCAGGTTAAAATAGCCCTGCATGCAGAATTCATAGTCACGTCTCAAGGTGCTTTGTGGGACCGTTCAATTTTCTAGGGGTTGAGCCCAGTGAGTTTTCTTAAATCCAAAATCTAGTGTTAGAGTAAAGGTAGGTTTCATGTTGTCTCTGATAAAATATTGAAGTAGCCCACAAAGCAGTCTCAAGCCAAATTTTTAAGTAAAAAATTATTAGTATCTTTAAAATGAAACTATTTTTGTGAAGCGTTTCCAGAGGATAGAGAAAGATCGACGTCAGGTTTAGGAACAAGCTTTGCCTCTGAACTTAGTGCCTTAACGCTGCTTATACCTGCTGAGGCACCAGTTACGGATTCGTTGAGCCTTATCATCCCGTCGGCCGGTAGCATGAGCGGTAGCTCCTCCTCCTTGTAGCCTTCCCTCCTCATACCGTATCTCTCCAGGGCTATCGTGTAAACAGCCCATAGATCTATGTCTGTCTTCGGCATCTTCTCACCGTAGAGGAGGGTTAGCACCAGGTTGTAGGCGAATATTATCGTCGCGAAACCGGCCAGCCATCCACCTATCAGCAGCAGTTGGTAGTAGACCTCGTAGAAGCCAGCCCACGCGACCTCCCTCCTTATCATCCCCATGAGACCTCCCTCGCTTGCAACTGCGCTAAATAGTCCCATTCCTGCCTGCCAGCCCCAGAAGTGTAGCCAGCCTAACTTGTTGCTATACCATTTCTTACCAAGCAGATACGGCCCAGCTACGTAAATTACGCCCAGAACACCTCCCACGGAGTAAAGTGTGAGCATTATATGGAAGTGGCCGAATATCCAGCCTGTGTTGTGTATCGTTGGATCCATGGCCGGTACCGGGTTGGTGGGTTCTGCCTGGATCCCACCAATGATGTTCCATATGGCGGCAGAATAGATAAAAGCAATACCTGGGTCCCATTTTATCTTTCTTGGATCGCCCAGAGTGATGAAGAACAGTAACCAGAGTGCAGCGAAGGGTACGGCTACTAGGGCCGTGCTGGTCTGGGCGAAGATGTCCCTGAGGATGAGGGGCCACGGGTCGTCAACGATGTGATGAACGTAGACGCTGGAACCCAGGACAAAAGCTGTGGGAATGAGCCACCTGGTGAACCTAACGCTGTACATTGGCCTCCTGGCGTAGAGCGGGGCTATGGCGACGATGCATCCCGAGAGAGTGTAGGGTACGAAGTACACCAGTGGGTGATCTGCAAACCAGAACAGTCCCTTCCACACCTCGGCGTTAGGGATACCGAACAGGTAGATGTTGAGCCCACCTATGGGGGAGAACAGGCTCCACATGTCAGCTATGAAGACGGATATGTTGGCCAGGGCCATCATGATCATGTCCATTACTATGAAACCTATGGCAGTCGGCACTAATCTCCCCTTCACCCTTCCCTCAAAGCTGGTACCCATTACTGAGACCATCTCCATCCACTCTGCCACTACCATTAGTCCGTACCCTATGTACCAGGTGGGGGAGGCCTGCAGTGGGTTCAGGAACGTGAAGAGGTACTGGTTCTGGATTCCGCCGAGGTTCATCATGAATAACGCCAAGTTGTTCAGCCAGAAGCCGGCGTTGGCTATCTTGGGCCACTTCACCAGCCTAGAGCCGTTCAGTGCCGGAATGACGTAGAATGCCAAGGCGAAGACGGCTGTGAATGCCAGACCGAACACCATGTCCATGACGTGGTTGGTCATGGCCTGGAAGTAGTACGCTGGATCCACCACAACCGGTACTCCCTCGCTGGAGAGCCCCGCCTGTCCCCTCAGTATGAGGGCGAAGGCTCCCCCTATGAAGAACCAAACTACAGCTGCCAGCAGGAGCTTAATACTTAACGTTTTGTACTCTTCAGTGTACAGAACCTTCACAAATAGAGACCTCTTGGCTTCCCTCTCAAGAACCTCCTGGTACTGTCTTGCCCACTCTATGAGTTTCTGTTGTTCTTCTCTCCTAATCTCCTCACGAGTAGCCACCATCCATCACTTAGACATAACTTGCTTGATAGAACCTTTAAGTGGCTGAGAACTTTCGTATTTCCGTTAGACAGAAGTCCATCTTTGAGGGTATAATTCAACGGGAATCTTAGGTCGCTTTAAAAATATAAAAAACATAAAAATGAGATTATTCTCTCTTTCTTATCCGCTCAAGGAGACGTTGAAGTTGAACGTGTTACCGTCACTGAAGACAATGGTGTAGACTCCAGGCGAAAGTTTGAGCGGTACGATTACGGTCTCTACCCCGAGATATATCTCGTGGGCTTGAACGTAGACTGTTGAGACGGAACCGTTGGGGAGAGGCGCAACTTGCGTTTCGTAGTACCAAGGGGGGACTACTTTGAACGTGGAGTTGTAGACTGATGATATCTGTAGAGCATTTTGATCCTGATTGTTCAACGTTAGCTTCACTCCCTCAACGGTGAGGTACGTTACAGTATCGTTGGGGTAGTAGACAGGTATACGATAGACACCGTAAGTGGCACTGTATTCAGGTATGAAGGGAGATGAAGGGATCAGGCTCTCAACCACGAAGTAGGCTGTAATACCAACTAATATTAGAACTATCAGAACTGTCAAAAAATTTTTCCTTGTCAAAATCCCATCACTTTCAGTCCTGCATGTATGCACCAACCATTATTAACGCTAGCCCTATGATAGAGATTGCGAGCCCTGCTAAGTCCGTACCTGTCACGGTAAATGCGAAGGAAGCGGGGTTAGGCTTAAGGAGCGTATAGCTGTACAGGGTAAGCATTATGACTGATATTGCTACTAGAACTCCACCAGAAAGTATTGGACCCCAGACCTTTAGATTCATGATGTCTCAAGATTACTTTCGTGATTAACTCAAATAAAAAGCTTTACTATTCTAACCTTGGGGTCCAACATATTATCTCCCTAATGTAAGGATTAGCCTGTAATTTCTAGAGATTAAACGCTCACCTGAAAACTGACTCCTCCGTTGCGGCGTTAAAGGCATGGCTGAAGTCGACTTGTGAGATGTATGACCCGCTACGTTGGCAGAGGTGTATTTCCGTGAGAGGGACGGAGAGTGGTTGGCTCGAACAGCGTTGAGACAGCTCACCCTAGACCTGAGGAAATAGGACGTAGAGCAACAGGCGATGTACTCCAGAACAACAGATCGTAGATCACTACTGCGAGACCAGGGAGAGGTTCTTTCAGGGGTTAGGAAGGTTCCCGAATGAGAAGAAGGCCCATGAGTACTATTCCCTAGTCTACCGCAGAGCAGTTGGAAGGTCCTGGAAGTTAGGAAGACAGTGAAGGGAAGGAAGAGGTAGATCACGTTGGGCCGTTGTCAACAGTTTCCGATAAATCGTAAAATTTATGTACTTTAATGATAAATATAAATGCGGTGACACCAGATGTGGATGGGTTTTCCGAAAAAAGGGACGGTAAATCAAAGACGTACGGGTTTCCCCAAACGGATGACAACACTCCGTTGGGTGGGGTTATTCCGCTAAGGGGGCGGAGGGGTGTGAACGGGTTTCCCCGTGACTCCGGTTAAGTCCAAGGGCTGGGAATTGGATACAAATTTATTAAAATTCAATGAAGCCCGAACCCCTGTCCCACCTAGGATGGGTAACTTACACCGCAATATGCCTAATGATATGTGAACCTATGTCCTTCCTGAAAGGCTTATATATTATAACATCAGATTCTCGATTTAGAATGTAGCTATGTGTCAGTATAGAATCCTTAAGGTGAGAAGGGCGCTGAAGAACACAGAGAAGGTCGTCCTCCTGCATGAGGATAATCTCAATAGGATCCTTTCAGAACCATTATTCTCAATACTCCTTTCGGATAGGTGGGAAGAAACAGGGATAAGCAGAAGTTATTACTACTCAGGGTTGAAGACCCTAAGGGAGCTCAGACTCATAGAGGATAACGCGATAGCGTTTAAAGTGGCGTTGGCGTATAGATATGAGAGAAACTGTCTCAGGCTTCTCTCTGACAAGCTCGCTTTCGTCTCTAAGGGGAGGATAGTGATTTCCATGGGATTATCTGAGAGGCCGAATTGTCTATCGTGTGAGCTATTAACCGAATGCATCTACGGTTTGAAGTTGATTAAGACCGAGTTGAGGCTGAAGAGTACCTCCGTTGATCCCCACGAGAGGTGGATCGAGAACATTAATGAAATAGAGGAGCGGTTAAAAAGGAACGATGTTGAGACAGAGTTAGTTCTGAAGAAGGGTTAAAAACTTCGCTTCTTCACTTCGAGACAGAACGTTTGGACATGTGCTACCTTGGCTAATAGACAATAAGCACAATCTATCGTCTCTAGCCTGAACGCATTGTCACATCAAAGACGCGGGCCATTTCCCCGTATGTCCCTCTCCTTCCCTCCACCGAAACCTAACCCACTTCCGAAAAGAAGCTGAAGAGGCCCATACATTCCAAGTGATCATGGGATTCCAGCAGTTATTAGATTTTGCCTTGACTTCAAGGCTACACCTAACGAGAATTCCCATAACTGCTGGGATTCCCTTCGGTCTGCATCACGTCTGGTGAGAGTTCCCTCAGACTTAAAATGGGACAGCAGTTATGGGAATCTTAGGGAGGTAATACGAAAAAGCCGGTATTGGCGAGAAGTTTTTCGACGTCGTCCCGCTGAAAAGGTGCGGAAAGGGACAGATCGAGTTCGCTAGGGAGAGGCTGGTCAGGGCGGTAAACAGGCTGGGAGTGGTCAGGGGGAAGGGGAGGAGCAGGAAGGTCGGGTTGACGCTAGTCCTCATGGTCCTGGTAGGTGGGAGGGCCAGCGTGAGGAACAGGGCCGAGACGTTCGGGTTGGACTACGCAAACCTGCTGGAGGCGTTGGGAGAACTCGACGACGCGTGGAGGTCCTGTCAGACTGGTGAAGGGTCAGGTTGTCATCATGGACGACACCGTGGACCACGACGCTCCAGGGGGACGTGAGCCCCTGAGAACTACTGGACCTACTGCCACACCCACGGGAGGTTCGAGAGGGCCAAGCTCCTCACGGTAGCCGTAGTGGACCTCTCCACGGGCAGGACGTTCACGGTTTCCCCTACGCCGTGAGGAAGATGTTGGATTTGTGAGGGTCAACGAGTTCAAGACCGAGATCGACGTGGCCAGATGTTGGACGTGCTCAAGGAGCGCTTCCGCGTGTCCAGGGTCGTCTTCGACTCCCGTACTGTCCGAGAAGCTCGTGACGGACAACGTGGTGTCTGAGCTCAAGTCCAACCGAGCCCAGGGTCGAGTCGGCCCAGGGGACCCTCGAGGAGGTGGAGGGACACCTCCGAGTGGGAGACCCCTGGAGTCTACTACGCCGACCTGACCCTGGGAGGCCGAGCCATTACGGTGAAGTTGCTAGTCCGGGAACGTAAACGTGACTCTGGGACACAGGCCAGGTACCTCTACACCACCGACCTCTCGCTCAGCTGGGAGGAGATCGAGGAGGCCTGCCGGGTGGGAGATCGAGGACCTCCAAGGGACGTCAAGGCCCTGGGACTGGGGGACTCCTCGTTCTGGAGGGGGGAGAAGCTTAAGGGCTACCTCACGATCTTCACCATCAATAACGTCGTCAGGGAGTTGATAGGGAGCTTAACCTGAGGAGCGTGGAGGCGTTCCTCAGGTTCGTTGAACGTCATTTAGGCGGACCGCCGGGGCTGATGAAAATCTTTAAGTTACGTTAAAGTCCCATAACTGCTGATGGAAAAAGTATGAAATTCACGTCTCATGGAAACTACTGAGCATGCTGCGAGTGATGGCTGACTTTGGACGTTTCAGACTCATTTCTCTATGTAGGTATTTCATGGAGTCTACTTCGTTCGTCCTAGAGGTACACTTCCCTACTCCCTTGTTGGACAATCTAAATTATAATTATTAATATCATTAACGGGGCTTAAAGATATTTTAGATAAACGTCTCCTAAGGTAAAAATCGAAAGTTTTTTAAGTATAAAGGGTTATACCAGAAACAACACTGGGACTGTTTTCACTGATTCTCCTGTGAAGATAGTATTTTCTAGATAAACTGATGTTTCCTGGCAGGTATTTAAGTCCAACGCCTTGTAGTTGAGGTATCCGTATGGATAACCGTGAGATATGATCTTCAAGAACAAATGATAACTTCGCGAAATTCAGGAAAAAAGAATCTTACATAAAGAAACAAAAGGTTTTTAAGCAGGTTCTGAGGGTAGAGAGTAAGGTGATAAGGTGAAACGTGGTACTGTAATAGCTCTGTTCTTCGTTCTCGTAATTGTAGCAATAATATCCCTGGAGGTACAGTTCAGCTCTTACGACTACATAGGTTTTAGCCCAAATTACGCATCAGACCACATTCCTGCTGGGGAAGGTGTCGTTCATGCGCAGTTAGCTAACGCACTGGGAGCTTATAAGGGTCCTTATGTAATCATCTACGTTACTGGACAGCAGTGGCATTGGGATTTCTATCCCCATAACATGGTATACACCAATATAACCTACGTACCTGTAGGAGAGCCCGTCCTTTTCGTAATACATAGCGTCGACGTATTCCACGAATTCTTCATCCAAGCTGCGACGTCCAACTTCACCATTCCGCTCAACGACGGGGCTGAGGCTGTACCAGGTTACTACTCCTATATGGTGTTCGTATTTCCACAACCCGGACTCTACCACGTTGCATGTGCAGAATACTGTGGCACAGCTGCTACTGGGCTTGGGCATTCCTGGTTAGTAGGCACCATAGTTGCCACTACTAACGCCTCTTACGTGATGCAACAGACGGGAGGAGTAATGCCTCAGGGAACTTGGGATCCTTACGTCAATGAAACAGGGTGATAGAGATGGTTAATTCCAAGACCTTCATGTACCTTGGCGTGATCCTTGCAATAATAGGAATCATAATCCTGGCTGCGGGCACAACTACTTGGACGTATCCAAGGGAGGTCTTCTCGGTGAATGGAATGAACCTCGTGGCCAACAACACTACGCCCAACTACTTCTTCAACTTCGTGGGACTAGCAATATTTCTATTCGGCATTGGTTCCCTACTGTCCTATGCGGAGATGAGGAGGAGTGGGAAAACATGAGTGATTTTTCATATTTGAGAATTGGAGGTGTATATAAATGAATGGGAATAATAATGTGAAAAGTCTTCTTATACTCGGATTCGTTTTTATGTTAGTTCTAGTTGGAGTAGCCTACGGTGCTGACGTCTTGCTCAACGCGGCCTCCAGCGCCTCAAATACCATTACTGCATATTACGTCCCAAACGCCCAAATAAACGAGGCCAACCCAGGCGGGGAGCTATTCTGGCAGTCCATCCCCTACAGCTCGATTCCCCTAGAGCCTACGGTCCCAGTCCCCGATGGTATATCAGGGCACACAACAGTGGTTTACGTTAAGGCAGCGTGGACCTACGTGGATGGAGTTCCTTATATATTCATCCTAATGAAGGCCCCAGTGGTAGGTCAGGCCTCGTGGTTAGCGTGCCCTGAGAGGACACCCTCCGGTCAAATATGGGAACCATTCGGGAGACCAGTACCGCAGGGATGGTGGGTCGTAAACGTCTCATATGCCCAGAAGGATCAGGCCATGGCCTCTGTTTACACTCTTCCCAATTCCGAACAGTTGGGATACCCACCAGGTCAGGCACTCACTAACCCAATAACGATCTACGTCTACAACCAGAGTGGAAGGATATACGGACAGATAGTAGGGGCTATAGACCCAGAAGGCAATCCGTTGAACAACGGCAACCCCATAAACATAACTTCAATAAATCTGAACTATAACGGCACACCGGTCACTTCCCTGACCCAGTTCTTATCCATGGGACTGAACGGGACCACATGGTTCCAAGACACTTACAACCTATTCTACCCGGAGGATACTGCAGGCTACGTGTCGCTCTTCTATAACAGTACTTACTACTATCCAGACAGGTTTGCCATAATGTGGCTCCTGGGAGGCGTTCCCAGCACATGGACTCAAGTTGCCTACACTCCCCACATGATGCCGGGAACCTCGGGCGCTCTGTCAGCTGGTCAAGCTGAGATATGGTTCCTCAACAGTAATCCTAGAGCGAACAATACACAAGATTCCGGTTATCCGGGACCAACGTTCTTCAGCAGGACATCTCCTCCACCTTATGTCCACCACCCCCAGTACAATGATCCGTTGAACTTAGGTTACTTGCCCAACCAGGGTCTGATCGCTGATCTCTTCGTTAACGGTTCCTCCATCTACTATATAGGAGGGAACTATCAGGCCTCCTTCCCCTCCATAGATAACCCGCACATAACCCCGTGGCAGGTAGCCAACGGCATGGCAAACCTCTCGCAGCTCTGGGACCCGTCGGTCGTTGCAACAGGATTCCAATTCGTCAACACCCCAACTGGTCAGTACATGATAGCTGAGTTCGCGAGGACCTTCTCCACCGTGGGTGTATCCGGAGGACAGGGAGAGTCCCATTATCAGATACAACTGCAACCAGGGCAGACGTATCACGTGGCATTCGCCGTGTTCCAAGGCGGAGCCGGAGAGTCTGTGGACTTCAAGTCTATATCCTTCTGGTGGAACCTCTACATACAGCCAGCTAACAGTGGCTCGACATTCCTTCCGCTATTCCTATTGGGTAACGCGTTCACGGCACCAATGATAGCCTTCATGCTCATGAACAACAACTCACTAGTAAGGTTTTCTTCTAAGCTCGGTCCAGTGATAAGGATCCTAAGGCAGATCGGTAATGTCTCGCATACCAGGAGTTAATTTAACTATTTTTTCTTTAGTCTACGTTTTCGCACTCCTTTTTGAGTTGATCTTTAATAGGGAGTTCTTGGCTGGAGTGATACCCATAGGTATGGCAGCAAACACTCAGGTAGTGGAGAGAGTATTCTCGGCCATGTTCATTGTTGGGGCAGTAGCTTACGGGCTAGTTCTTATCCTCCAGCCTATCATGATAGGGATAGCAGGAATTTACGGTGATTTACCAAGGCTGGGTAAAGCGTTCCTTTGGACTAGTCTCTATCTATCCCTGATCCTGGATGCTGTACACTTCTACTACGGAGTAGACAACACTAGCTTCAATCCGCCGGTACTCTTCTCCATAACATACGTGGGTATTATATTGATAACCGTTCTACTCCTCTCCAAATTCTCCAGAAGATGGATAATCCCTCTACTCGTCATACCTGACTTACTCGCTTATCTAACCCTTCTAGGAGACTGGTTGGTTCAGATATCGGGTAACTCCGCGTTTGGGGCCGTGACCTATTACTCTGGGATAATAATGCCCTACTCCGTCATGTTTTCTGCGCTATCCTTCCTGGTTTTTGCCATCCTAGACGGAATAAACAAGACAGCCTTGATCCCCTTTACGGCGTTGGCAGTAGTCGTCGCGTCACTAGTTTACCTCAACGCCATACCTGGCCTCGGTATCATGATAGGGGTTGTGTTCCCCTACATACTGGGAATAATAGGCGTTAGGGACTGGATGCCACCAATAATATTCGCCGTAGCTGTTTTAGCCTTAGGATCAGCGATGTTAGAGTACAAAGAAGACAAGGGAGCGGCCCTGAGCGCTCTTTCGTTGTTTTTTGGTGCGCTCGTATTTGACACAGTTAACACTACGATTTACCTTATGCTCCCAGTGTCTGCCCTAGTTTTCTCAATACTGTTCTCTAGATCCCCCAATAAGAACGTTAACAGAGCGACTCAGGATGGGAATCAGTTGGTTAAATAAGTGCCCGTAGTCAAAAGTTTCAGATTAACCATAAAGTTTTGTCATTTGCTTTGTTGGTCGTTCATTTTTCTTAGAGGTTGAGCCCAGTGAATTTTGTTAAATTCCAGCAGTTATGGGATTCTCCCTTAGGTACCGTCCTGTAATCTGGGTGAAATCTAATAACTGCTGTAAATTCAAAATCCAGTGTTAGATTAAAAGTAGGTTTCACGTTGTCCATGTAAAAATTGAATAACTCACAAAGCATTATTTATTTAAAAATAAAAACTTGGATACAGTTACACTGGATGGGTGAAGGTATCCAGACAAGGTATGACAGTGACTAGAGGTGTACGGGTTTTCCTCAACGGATAAAACACCCCGGTGGGTAAGGCCATCCCACTGGGAAGGGGAACGGGACAGCCCTGACTCCAGCGAAGTGCAAGGGCTGACGATCGATATTGTATGAAAATATTATGAAGTCCAAAACCCCTATACAACCCTCATCTCACCAGTTGATGGGTGATAAAAAGAACGACAAACCTCGCCACTTCTATGGGCGGGGTAAAGTTCTTGACTGAGACCTTCTCTTACTTCTAAGGTGCCCTCTCCTGGTCAACTTCCTGGGACATAGAGTGCAAAGCGACCTAAACGGGGCACTGAACATCCTGAGGAAGGCCACCAACTCGCTCGTGTCAACAACAAAGAAACCCATCTCCTTCCTGGTGGACCACAACAGAGCAACACCCGTAAAGGGGTGTAACCCTTAACTCGGGGAAACCTCGCCTTCATGGCGGGGAGGAAGTCAGTAACACAACACCCTCAGCCTAAAAGCCGCCATCAAGATTTATAAAGTGGAATAATAAACTAAATATTGTGAGACAATGGCAGGAGTTAAGTTCTCAAGGAGAGTTCTTGGTTCCATAATAGCAGCAATAGGTGTAGCAGCATGGGTCTCTGACCTATTTTTGGTTCAAACTCTTCCCTATTCGCAATTTGCTGACGATTCACTAGTGGCCATAGTGCCTTTGTCGGGAGCTGTACTAGTGGCTGGAGGACTCCTAATGGGATTATGGAACTAAGGGATGGTGAGAATGCCAAGGGCAAGTGAGGCATATCTATTTTTGGGCGTTGCCATGATAATCGCAAGTGCGAATCCTCTTTCGCTTCAGCTCTCTACAGTCCAGGAAATCGCTAAGTTCTCGTTCGATATGATGTTGGTTTGGGGGGCAGGGCTAGTAGGAATATGGTTGGCAAAGAGGCTCTATCAGAAAGGAGGAAGGGCAGCGACCTCGTTCTTGGACTTCAATTACTCCACAAAGGGTCTTGTCCTCTCATGGATAGTGGGCGGTTCTATCCTCACATATTGGTACATCCCTGGACCATTTGAGGCCAGCGTCACCAGCACCATGGCCAGGGCCTTCCAGGTGATCTCTTTCATAGTGGCAGGTATTCTCTCAGGGATTGGATGGGAGGCCATGCCAAAGGTTTGGAAGAGCATAACGATTTTCGCTGTCTTCAGCATGATGGCTACCATGGCAGAAATATTCCTGGAAATGGGCGGTTATTACGCGGTAGACGTCTATAGGCCCTACCCTGTATCTCAACTGGTGGAAACCTCATACTTCCTGTTCGCAATGGCTTTCGTACCCTCCACTTATTACATGGTGAAGATACTAAAGGACCTAGATATTTTCTAAAACTAATTTAAAGTCATTTTCTTTCTTAATAATGGAAACCGAAAGCCTTTTATATTTTTACGCGTAAAAACTTACGAAGTAGTATGGCTCTAATAGAATCTCAGGTGATGTTGTACCAGGTGAGCTATTTCCTTATGGCTGTGGTATACCCAATATGGTACTTCATACTTCTCTGGAAGGCAGACAAGGATCCTCAAGTGGACATTGCAGCAGTAGTGAAACAGGAGTCCTCTTAAGCAAGGGGACCTGAGTGCAAAGGTTAACTGACCTTTTTAAGGTTAGATGGTTTAAGCTTGTTTTTTCTATAACTTTCTCTCTCTATTTCTTGTTTTATCAGGTAGTAGATAGAATAATCTTATTTCAGAACATAGTTTTACCTAAGGGAGTGTACTTAGTAGTGGACACCTCAACCCCAGTACCTCCATCCCAGATGCCCTATCCCCTCTGGGGTCCATTCATTTCGATTACGAGCAATTACCTAGACTGGGCCATAACTCCGCTGTCTCTCGGTGTCTCCTTCATTCTTTCCTTCCTAGTAGCCCTCAACGTAAGTCTTTACCTAGCTCTGTTCAGGTTAATGCAGATGAGTTCGACTCATAGACTGGCCGCGTCCCTGGGATTGTTGGCCACTTCCCTCTCCTGCTCCTGCGAACTCTTCACAGCCCTGATCGGAGCTACAGTATCCAACATACCCTTCATGATCTCCATAGGGTTCATGGATACCTTGGGGATAACGTTGACTCTGGTTGCCGGAATAATACTCACGCTATCTTCCCTGGTGATAGCCTCGGAGATAACTGGCTCAAGACCCTTCTCGTGGATGAGGGGAAATTACGCCATCGCCGTTGCGATTATATTGTTAACCTCGTATTTATTGATACCACAGTCCCAGACCTTCTTCCTTGTCAGGATCACCGACATGACGATGGCAGGCGGGGTAATAGCCTATGCTGCGAGTAAGAGGTTGAGATTAAGAGGCAACCCACTCCTATTCTGGGTCTCTGCGGGTTTGATAACCGCGGAGATCGTAGGGTTTCCTCTCATGGTGCCAGTCGTCTCAGCCCTATTATCCCTTATAGCAGGGGCAGTGGGCTACTTAGGGTACTCCACCTTGAAGCCGTGGGCCAGACTCGGCCTACTTCACGTTGTAGGATGGACCCTCATAATGCCCGGTCCAATTTCTCTGATATTGGGCCAACCGATTCCGTTCTTTAACCTTGTGGGCGACCAGGCCATACTCTTCTGGATAACAGCCTGGATATTCGGCACACCCATAGCGTGGCTCGCAGGAATCCAGTACCTTCAATACATCAGGGACTCCATGGTGAATTATTCCCCTACCAAGATGGATCTGAGATTGCCACCAAGGAGGGCACAGTTCCCCTGGCAGTGGTTCCTCCTGGGAGGAGTAGCCGTCGTTTCACAGATGCTGTTTTTCATGACCCACCCTCAGGACTTCCTGGACTATAACGGCTACGACATGGTGTTCCTAGAGGCGATGACGTTAGCTTCGACGTTGTTAATAACGGCTGGGTTAGTCCTCATAGGTTACGGGGTATACGAGCTCATAAGGGACAGATACGGGATTCCTCGAATCAGCAATAAGCACTTCTTGATAGCCGTCGTCATCTACGGGGTGCTAGAGATGATAGCAACGAAGATGCTTGTGATAGCTCCTTCCGGCTATCCCTATCCACCTATCCTCCTGTTGACCTACGGTGAACCCATGTATGCTCCGGCTGTGACGATTTACATCCCGAACATAATAGGCTTCTACATATACCCAGTGTCCTTACTGGCGTTAATATCTTCCTCCCTACTGGCAGGTTACATTTGGGCCCTAGTTTTCCAAACGAGGCGAAACAGGTTGGGTTCCCTCACGGCCTTCAGCCTTATCACAGCGTGTCCCTCGTGTGGACTCTCCGCAATGGGTTATGTCATGTCCTCACTGGTCACTGCTGCGAGTTTTTTGGCCTCAACCTACGCCCAGATAGGCATGACCTTGTTGTCTCTGTCTCTGTTGGTTGGGCTCTTGGTGTACGTCCTCAGGACAAGTAAGGGTACCTGTGACCTCAAGAAGTGACCCAACAATTTCGTTTATTAATGTTTTCATCCCGATGTATATTATGGACAGCCTGGAGCTCTGGGCCACCCTCCTGGGTTTCTCATCATTAATGGTCGCAGTAATAGTCGTGCTCCTCTATTACGTGTATAGAGTGATCACAAAACTGGGTGTCTTCTTCCTGTACTTCTCATTCGTCATGATGGCCTTCATGTTGGTTGGCGCCTCTGTTTACTTGTATTCTCCCAGCGAGACGAGCCTGGGAGTGGCCGTGGGAGTGAACATGGCCTCCATGATATTGCTCCTTGCTTACTTCTTCGCTGTGGCCGAGAGATTAACGGAGGAGTTCACCATGCGAGAGGTTCACTACTATTCCTTGGCTGGACTGGTCGTGCTCAATGAGGGCCTCATGGGCCTTACCTTCGGACTCGCCCAGTTCGGAAGGACCCCTTTCAGTGACCTTGAGTTAGCCCTCTACAATTCCTTGAACAGCTATTGGTTCTTCTACCCCATGATGGCTGAGATGCTGTCCCTATATTTCATTCTCTTGAGTAGGAGGAGGGCTCCGTTAGAGCTCTTCCCCCTAATAGGAATAACAGCGTTTCCGCCCACCATCTTCACAGGTCTACTAATCTGGAGATATACGGCACTCGTGATGGGGCTGGGTATGTCAGCGTTAGGTCTCACGTTTAAGAGTAGGTTGAGACTCCTCTACATAGTCACTATTTTAGGAGTAATAACTACGGTTTACACACCTTGGCTCTTCGACACTTCGATTATTGCAGGTATGGTACTCTATTACGTGGTCTCATTTAAGGCTGAGAGGATAGCTAGGTCATAGTCCTGAACCGCTCAGAACTTTTCGCACTCCCACCCAGAGCACCGGTCTAGGATCTCTCATTCCTTCGGACGTTTGGTATCAAGCTCAGTAATCGAAGTACCTTTGCACACTCCTAATCACGTAGAAGAGCAGAATTCCACAAATCAACAGGTCAAGGAAGAGTATACCGTAAAAGAGAAGGTTGTTCTTGACGAATATAATGTCGGCGAAGAGGACTATGGCAAAGACGAAACCGATCTGGACCAGGTTGACCAGAGACCTCAATCCCTCCGTGGGCATACCTATCACCTGAATATCTTTCTAGCCATGATAATAATTACATATGGAATAACTTCCACCATTACCAAAAACGCCCCCGCGTACACTACTATCCCCTCCAAAACCCCAAGGATGAGAAAGTAAAATATAATAATGAATATAAGTTTTATCTCAACACTGCTCAGGTAATACAGGTCTAACCAGCTAACAACCTCTTGCCAACCTATTCCCAGGACTATGAGGGAGAAGACTCCCGACATCCCCAACGAGTAGACGAGGAGGCCTGCGACTGAGTATATTTCAGGCGTAAGTACCAGTTAGCTTCACCCTCTCAGAGAATGAGGAATAGTAGTTTATCATGGCTTGACTGACGGTCGGTTTCACGGACTTCAGCGACTCTACAACGTCCTCCATGGTCACCTTTGAGGCTTTACCTTCCTTTACTGACCTCCTTACGGCCAACAGCACGGCTCTATTAACTACTCCCTTGATATCTGCTGGGGTGAAGTTCTCGGTGACCTTGGCGAGGTAGGAGAAATCTATCCCTTCATCGAACGGATGTTTGGTTATCATCCTTTGGAACAGAACCTTCCTAGTCTCATAGTCAGGGGGAGGAACGTAAACCAGCTTCTCCAGCCGACCGGGCCTGATTAACGCGGGATCTATAATGTCTGGTCTGTTGGTAGCAGCCATGAATATCACCCTCTCCTTTCTACTGGATACTCCGTCCATCTCAGTCAGCATTTGACTTAACGCCCTGTCGGTCACTCTGTTGGGATCGGATCCTCTAACCGTGGCTATAGCGTCTATCTCGTCAAAGAAGATGACCGTGGGAGACGCTTGCCTCGCCCTCTTGAACACTTCCCTGATCGCTCTCTCCGTCTCTCCTACCCACATGTTCATGAGTTCAGGCCCACTGACAGCGATGAAGTTCGCCCCGCTTTCGTGTGCCACGGCCTTTGCCAGCATGGTCTTCCCGGTCCCTGGAGGACCGTAAAGCATGACTCCTGAAGGTACGTCGGCTCTCATCTCATCGTATAGGGAGGAGTACTTTAGGGGCCACTCGACTACCTCCCTCAGCTCCTGTTTCACTTGGTCTAGACCTATTATGTCCTCCCAAGATACGTTCGGTATCTCAATCCTGAACTCCCTGAGTGCAGAAGGCTCAACGACCTTCATCGCCTCAAGGAAGTCGGCCATGGTAACCTTTACTTCCTCTGGGTTTTCGGTTCGTCGTAAAGCCCTCATAGTGGCCTCCCTCACCAGGGCCTCTAGGTCTGCGCCCACGAACCCGTTAGTCATTGAGGCTATCCTCTCCAGGTCTACGTCCTCGGACATGGGTATCCTTCTGGTGTGGATCCTTAGGATCTCCAGCCTTCCCCTCTTATCAGGTACAGGGATTTCTACCTCTCTATCGAACCTACCCGGTCTCCTCAATGCTGGATCTACGGCGTTTGGCCTATTGGTCGCACCTATGACGAGGACACCTCCTCCTGAGGCGACTCCGTCCATGAGAGTCAGGAGCTGTGCCACTATTCTCTTATCAGCCTCCGCGTTGGTTACGTCCCTGTTGGGCGCGATGGCGTCTATCTCGTCTATGAAGATGATGGATGGGGAGGACTTCTCGGCCTGTTCGAATATCTCCCTCAATCTCTTCTCGCTCTCTCCGTAATACTTTGACCCTATTTCCGGACCGCTTATGAAGAAGAAGTTGGCCATCACGGAGTTGGCCAAGGCCTTGGCGATCAAGGTCTTCCCGGTCCCTGGAGGACCGTACAGTAAAACACCCTTTGGAGCTCTGAACCCGAACAACCTGGGCACTTCGGGTTTCAGTAGGGCTATATCTATGATCTCCTTCAGGGAAGTTATTTGTTCCGTGAGTCCTCCTATGTCGTCCAGAGAAACTAAAGGGATGTTCTTCTGAGTTTGCCTTATGACCTCTCCTGTTATCTCTATCTCGGTCTCTCCTACTATCATCCCGACGTCTCCTCTAGGTTCAAAGGCCACCACGGAGAACTCCCCTTGTCTCGTTGAGAGAGTTATGCCCCTGGAGACGGGCAAACCTCTCAATTCCAGGTTCAGCCTCTTTATGTCGAAGGTTTTAGGTGAGGAGGGGGCCAGAGTGACCCTCCGTAAAATCAGGGGCTCGACCTTCCTTGCAACAGTCTTCTCCCCGTTTCTAATCCCGAGGAACTTAGCCACGTCCTCGTGGATCATTAAACCTCCAGTACTCTCCTTGTCCTCCTGGACTTGTAATGGGAACATCCTATGAGTGACCAACACTATCACGTCCCCGTAGTTGATTGCCTTGGATCTCATTAACTCCGGGTCAGCTAAGCAGACGCTTCTGTTCTTGACTTTCCTGTTGCTCCAGTAGACCTTGGCGACGAACTCACTGACCAACTCTCATCAGTATACCATGTGCCTCACGACATAAAAGTTTTCATTTACATGTCACTTCTCAGGATTTAAAGCCAACTATAGTGAAAAACTTAGGCAAAGGGTTGCTAAGGGCGATTCAGGTCTCCATTGCGATTTCTATTTGTTTCTATAGAATGGAAGTGACTTAATTGATCCTACATCAGTAACACTAAAAAGGGGACGAGCGCTAGGTCATACCATGAGACACCCATTTTATCACGTGGTGACCTCGCTCGTCCCCGAGTTACTTGGGAAGGACGCGCTATTAAATGAAACGGTGGCTGAGATCGAGAGGAGGGCCCTGGAGGAGGCGGAGAGGACCTCCCCCAGGTACGCCAGGGGGAAGGAGGTGAGGAGGAGGGGTTACGCCAGGTACAGGTTCTTGAAGGGGTTCAGGGTCTCCCTCCGGGGGAGGAGGGTAGTGTACGGGGTGGAGTGGGTCACGGTGAGGTTGCCCGTGCTGTACAGGGGAGGGGAGAGGGTGAGGACGAGGGTGGAGGAGGAGTTGCTCAGGGAGGAGAGGCTGGTGCTCAGGTCCCTCCTCCTGCTCCACTCCGTGTTGGGAGGGAAGTTGAACGCCAAGCTCTGGACCCAGGAGCTAAGGTTGGGGACTTCAAGTACGTGGTCGTGGACGGGAAGTACGTGAAGTTGAGGGGAGGGAGGAGGGGGGTCCTCTTAATCGCGTTGGGACTCACTGACCACGGTGTGAGGGCCGTGCTTGACGTGGTCCTGACCGGGGAGGAGGACGTCGTGAGCTACTGGGACCTCCTGGTGAGGCTGTGGAGGAGGTACAACCTCACCCTGGTCGTAGCCGACGGGGTGAAGGCCCTAGACACGGCAATCTCCCGCTCCGGGATCAAGGTCGCGAGGCAGACCTGCCTGGTCCACCTCAAACGGAGGGTGGACAGGAGGGTGAGGGTCTTGCTGGACCTCCTCCTCTCCCTCGCCGAGTCCGTCCCCACCCGTGTCTCTCCCCTCCTCTCCTACCTCCTTGCCCCCAGGGAGCTCTGGCCCCTCCTCAGGTCGAACAACCTGGCCGAGTCCTTCAACTCCCTCCTGGAGAGGAGGAGGTTCGGGAAGTGCCACTCCCCCTGGAGGATACTCCAGATCGCCCAGGCCATAGCCGTCAACTACAACCTCTCGACCTGTTATCTCGCTCTTGTAATAATATTACAGGGTTCCTTATTTCTTCGTGATATGATCAAATATATTCAATAATTCCTCCATTGAATAAGTCCAAATCAACAGAGATATTACAATTTGCAAAGGAGCCCTGAATCGCCCGTTGCTAAAAATCCGGCGTGCTTAATCCAGTCTTAGGAGTCCAGGGAAGACCCGAGGACTGTTCAAGGTACTCTAGTGACTCCCCTCACCCACACCGCTTGTTTAGCGACCTCCTTTACACTCAGGATCTTCCATGATTCCCCATCTTTCACCGGAATGTGTCTCAAGTTATGTTCCATCATCATGGCCAACGCCTTGGATATCTCTTCGTTTCCTGAGAGCACAGTTACTCCCCACCTCGGTTCCACGGGATCACGTAGGTCTCTGCCCTTCCCTAAGGCTCTCGTCAGGTCTCTGATCGAGAGGAGTCCTATTGAGTCGCCTCTTCTCACCAGTAAAGCCTTAGTCCCCTCCCTCTTCATTACGGCGTAAGCTTCAGAGTTTGTTATCTCTCCTACGACCGGAACAGGAGTAGCGTACTTCTTGACGATGTCCTTTGGGTTAACCGCAACTGCCTCTTCTCTTAGAACAGGAGACGTGGTTGAGAGGGATCGTAGTGCGTCCCTTATGGATAACATCCCTGACACTTTACCCCTCTCCGTGACAGGTAGGTGTCCTATGTTCCTGTCGACCATTATCTTTAGTGCCTCCTCCACCGTTGCACTGCCCTCCACTGTTATGGCGTCCTTGGCCAGTTTCCCTACACTCTCTTGCTCCAGCCTGTTGGACCACGCCTCCAGTACGTCAGTCTCCGTGAGTATCTTTAACCTGTCCTCAAGGATCAGGAGGGAACCCACTCCTCTCTCAGTCATGATTTTGGCTCCTTCCCTCACTGTAACCTCTGGGCTCACGGTCACAAGGTGCCTATTCATGTATCTCCTTACCCTGGAGAGGGTGACCTTAGCCCTACTGGCTACGTCGATACCGTCGTTCAAGACCACTATACAGTCGTAGGGACAGGCCCTTTCACAGGCTCCACACCCCGTGCAGTCCTCAGGTCTGACCACCTCCGCAAGCCTACTCAACTCGTTTATCTCGAGGCATTGGGCTAGGGCACAAGCCCTCTGGCACATGTAACACCCGACGCATCTGTCCGCGTCGATCAGGACTATAGGTTCCATTCCATCACCTCAGAAGGGGGGAGAGGCCTGAGTGGGATTATAGAGGAGGTTGCCCAGGTACGGATTATAGAATGGTATTGAGGGAGAAGCGGGGGATGACATCCAATAGGTCACCAACATGAAGGCTATCCCGAAGGCCAACACTACCGCGTAGTACGTCCACCTGCTCACCCCATCCGTGACACTCAGCATGTTAGAAGCCCTTATCCCGAGGTAGGTGCCGAAGGCCATGACTGCCTCCATCACCAGTAGTACCCACCATGCAGCCGCAGCGTTCAGGGGATCGTGACCCAGGGAGTGAAGGAAACTGCCCCAGAACGTGGAATATATCTGGGAGTTATGCATCCCGTAGCCGGTGGGATTCAGTATCTCGTTGAGGATTAGAGGTGATCCCCCTAGGAACTTGGGCAAGTTCCTCACGAGGATCGAGGCGGCGAACACTGGTATCAAGGCGTAGGAGATGCTTGTGAACCCCCACTTGAGAGGAACGCCCCTCCTCTCCTCGAACTTCGCAGCAATTAGCACAGCGAGGATAGGTACCAAGTTTATGGCGAAGTAATCTATAGGGTTGGGGTAACCGTCGTTGGAGTAACCGTAATTAGAGAGCCCAGGTACCAGCAACTTGGAGAACGAAGCCCACCCAGTCACATGGTTCAGCCATTGGTCCATCATAGAGTAAAACGGAAGTGCGTTGAGGAACTGGAATAGGACGACACCGGTCAGTAAAGTCACCGACAGTGCCAGGTCGAATCTTTTCTTGCCGGTCATTAGGTCGCTGAGCCACGGGAACCTCTTTACCTGCCAATCTATGTTGTCGTGTGGACAGGCCTTGTAACAGTCAGAGGCCAACCCGCACATGGGCGAGTTCTCCTTGCTTCCAGGGGAGGCAAACCATGGACAACCGTGGTACTTATCGTTCCCTTTCATGCAATCCTTTGTGGTACACTTCTTGCATACCTCGGGGTCTCTGGCCCTAAAGGTTCCCAGCGGGGAGATCGTGGTGGTTATAGCTAGAGGTGCACTGAGGGGACAAATGGTCCTGCAGAAGGTCCTGTCTTGGAAAAGAAGGCTGATGAAGAGTTCCAACGCCCCTATGTATATCAACACTACGGAGGTGAGCATCGGGACACCAGGGCCTCCTATACCGTAGAACTCCTCCATCCAGGTTAGCACCGAGAATCCGACCGCGGAGTAGAAGATAGTGGAGTACTTTATCGGCCACCTCAGGTCTAACCCTAGCTTCTTCCTCATCTTCTTCCACGGATGAAGTCTGTGCACCCACTCCGCCTGGCCACTGAAGGGACAAGTTTGGCACCACGCCCTCCCGTTTGCCAGCCAGGTTAGGAGCCAGAGTAGCGGGAACCAGAAGAGCCAGCTTATGTCTGATGCGAAGTTTACCAAGGAGATCCCAGCGGGGCCCAGCTTCTGATACCCTATCAGTCCAGTGACCATGACCACATAGAATATCACGAAACTTGGAAGGATTATAGCGAAGTGTGCCCAGGTTTGTTTAAATAACCAAGATACAAATCTAGTTATGGGGTTGGTACCCCTCAAAAGGGAGGGTCTATGTTCACAAATCTCCTTTCCAACCTCATCTGCTCTCTTCAATATCTCCCTGGGTGGTGTGACAAACACCCAGGAGTTAGTATGTGACTTAACAAACATATCCAGTACTAAGTTCACTGCGAGCACTGTTAGTGCTGTGGTAAAGAGGAGTATTCCAGTCTCTATCATGAGTACATTTCGTAAAAGTATTGAAATTCCTGTGAAGGCTCCCGTTCCTACCGTGGATACTGCAGTGTAGAGGTTGAACTTCCTCTCTGCGTTTCTTATCCTTGAAGTTAGCTTATATTCTGCCCTCTGCATGGTCTCACCACATTTGTGTGAAATTTTACATGATTAAACATATTTACACACAACATGGTGACTTACAGTCGAGGATAGAATATATAAATATTTCTGTTATTTGTCAACTAACTTGAAGTTTGTTATTAAATAATTTAAACTTAACCCAAAGTTAGTAGGAAAAAATGTAATGTTAATTACAGATATATTTATCGTGAGTGCTTTTCATGTTTATAAGCCAAAAATGACGCTGATGCTAATATATTCATAAGGAAGAACGACTTCTTATAAACATTAATAGGGTAGATCTATATCGTAGTTAAAAATTGTACATCGCGATTGATGGAGGAGAGGATACCCTCACCCTTCCAAGGCCTAGAGAAGATCAGAGAACTTAAGCCCTTATCGTGTTTCCCTTAATATCTTCTTGTTGGGTTATCTCTTCGACTATCAAGTATAGGGCGGTCCTCAGGACATCACTTTTCCGATACCCTCCTCCCATCTCTTTGATATAGGAATTAATCCTCTCCTGGAGTTCCTGTGGCAACTTGACCGTGACCACAATCAGCGGCTCCCCTCCTTCCAGCCTCCTTGGAACCTGCCTCTGCTCCAATATCTGCTCCACCTTTCTCCTTATAAGGGGAGAAAGACTGTAGCCCTTACTTTCCACAAACTTCCACAGGATCTCGGCCTTACTCTTCTCTACTTTAAATGAGTTGACTTTCATGATGGTATTATTGGTATTATGTATTTATAAATTTTTATAAAGGAAGGGGGGATCGACGGGGTGTAAAACCAAGCCCCTTCCAGGGGCAGGGATGTGCCATTCGTACGATTTTAAGCTTCTAATCCCTCTTCATCTCAAGATTTTCTCCTCAGGTCGACACCTCTGGGAGTGGGAGCCGACCTCTCCCGCGATGCCTGGGGAGAGGATGACGAGGAGACCACTTCACCTGTACAGGAACTTCACGTCCCACCTAGTCGAGACACTCCACGAACTAGGCATGTCCACGATCTACTTGGGTCACCCCTTAAACGTGGCACGTGACAACTGCAACAAGTGCATGTCACAGCAGTCATGGGACTTTAACGTAACTTAATGATTTTCATCATCCCCGGCGGTCCGCCTAAAGGGCGCTCGAGAGCCTGAGGAACGCCTCCACGCTCCCCAGGTTCAGCTCCCCTACCAGCTCTCTGACGACGTTGTTGATGGTGAAGATCGTGAGGTAGCCCTGAAGCGTCTCCCTCCTCCAGAAGGACGAGTCCCAGGGCCTTGACGTCCCTTGGAGGTCCTCGATCTCCCACACGACAGGGCTCCTCCCCGCTGAGCGAGAGGTCGGTGGTGTAGAGGTACCTGGCGTGTGTCCCGGAGTCACGTTTACGTTCCCGGACTAGCAACTTCACCGTTATCACTCGGCCTCCCAGGGTCAGGTCGGCGTAGTAGACTCCGGGGGTCTCCCACTGGGAGGTCTTCCTCGAGGGTGTCCTGGCCGACCCTGAGCTCGGTTGGACTTGAGCCTTGACACCACGTTGTCCGTCACGAGCTTCTCGGACCAGTACTGGGGTCGAAGACTACCCTGGACACGCGGAAGGACTCCTTGAACACGTCCAACATCTGGCCACGTCGATCTCGGTCTTGAACTCGTTGACCCTCACAAATCCAACATCTTCCTCACGGCGTAGGGGAAACCATGAACGTCCTGCTTGAGGTCCACTATGGCTACCGTGAGGAGCTTGGCCCTCTCGAACCTCCCGTGGGCGTGGCAGCAGGTCCAGTGGTTCTCAGGGGTTCACGTCCCCCTGGAGCCTTGCTGTCACGGTGTCGTCTATGATGACAGGTCCCTTCACCAGCCTGACAGGACCTCCACGCGTCGTCAAGTTCTCCCAACGCCCCATCAATTCACGTTCCAACCCGAACGTCTCGGCCGCGTTCCTCACGCTGGCCCTCCCACATACCAGGACCATGAGGATCAGTGCCAGTTAACCTTCCTGCTCCTCCCGTTCCTCCTGACCACGCCCAGCCTGTTTACCGCCCTGACCAGCCTCTCCCTAGCGAACTCGATCAGTCCTTCCGCACCTTTTCAGCAGGACGACGTCGAAAAACTTCTCGCAATACCGACTTCCCCGTATTACCTCCCTAAGATTCCCATAACTGCTGAATTGAAGTAGCCCACAAAGCTGCAGGACTCACTAAAACTTCAACTTCGTCTTCCTTTTAACCTTGGCAATGGTTCAAGGGTGTTAGATTTAAATCCAGTTTGCTAGATTTTGTCCCTCAAATAAAAATAGGCCACTATTGAGAACTAATGGACTCTCTACTGAAAAACAAAAAGATTGAAGTTTATCTGAACCTTCTCCTGGGTTCGTCCTCAACTACCTTATCGGAAAGGTTATTCTGCGTGTTAACTTCGAATGAACCCTGAGTCTCAACTAGTTTACCTTCCCGACCCAAGGTCAATCTCATGGAACCTCTATGGACGGAAACGAAGCCGTCCTCTATGGCGAATACCTTTCCTTGCGTCACCTTAGGTATATTTGAGTCCCACACGCTCATAAGGATTGCCCCAGTCTCATCTCCGACAAGGACATCCATAACCTGGTGGGAAGAACCATCCTTCCCTATCACGTTCCTTTTCTCACCCAGACTAACTACCTTTACTACTACGTCAGCCCTCCTTCTAGGGGCTAAGTCTTTCACTTTCAAACTTTTTCCACTGAGTCTAAGTAGGGAACAGTGTATATTAAATTCTTGCTAACTGTTCGCCCTTCGAGAATAGTTTTCATCTATATGACAAATATCTTAAACGCGAACTTTTCGTCGGATCCTGAAACCCCTAGGTTTATTAAATGACTGCTCTTATCTAACATGTGAAAACATGTCCAAGGTAGGATTCATAGGAGTAGGCAAGATAGGACAGACCATAGTCTACTCGTCGATAGTGAGTGGAGCTGTGGATGAGGCGGTGATTTATGATATAATTCCCGAACTTCCCGAAAAATTTGAACATGAGCTTAGACACGCCTTCGCAACTAAAGGGATAAAGACCGAAATCCTTGGAACCAATAACCTAGACGACGTGGCAGGGATGGACATGGTAGTGATCTCGGCAGGAAAACCGAGGAAGCCGGGCATGAGCAGGAGGGACTTATTCGTTGATAATGCCAAGATAATGATGGATTTGGCAGGTAAGCTTGCCCCTAAGAACCCAGGGGCCATCTACCTCATGGTCGCGAACCCCGTGGACATGATGGCCTCGGTCTTCATGAAGTACTCGAAAGAGTACACGATAAGCACCGGTGACCAAGTGGAGACCATGAGGATGAGGTCGTACATAGCCAAGAAACTTAAAGTTCCTGTGACCCAGGTGGATGGGTTCGTCGGCGGTGAACACGGGGAAGATGCGGTAGTTCTATGGAGCACTGTGAAGGTTAAGGGAAAACCCATCGATAACTTCAACATCAATAAACAGGAAGTAGAGGACTACGTGAAAAAGATACCCGGAGAGATAATCAGAGTCATGGGAGGTACCACTTGGGGACCTGGGACCATAATAGCTGACATCATAAAGGCTGTGTCTCTAAACGAGAACAGAGTCATGAGTATAGCAACTCCCAGACAGTATGAGGGACAGATAATACACGTCAGCTCACCCATAGTAGTGAGTTCCAGCATAGGGCCTAGTCTTGAGACTCTACTGGACGAGAAGGATAGATGGCACCTCAACTCTGCCATGAAGGACTTCTATGAGGCCTACATGGAGAACATGAAACAGTTAGAGCAATCCCTGAAGCCAACCTAACCTTTACGACCCCACCCGTTTTCGTTTTAACCTGAGGGAAGAGTACTGCGCAAGGTTTTCCGTTTCAAGTCGCCTCCATGAGAAGAGGTTTTAACGTTAAAAGTTGTTGGAATCCCCCTTTACTCGGAGATGAGATTAAAGGGAAAATCCATGTATCTTCTGTCGACGTCAGGGAGATCTTTAGCTAAGCATGTTGATTGATCTATAATTTATGCCAGAAATCGTCCTAGGAGGGATAAAAGGAAATAACGTGAGAACAAAGAACATCCCTATGCCACCTCAGTTTATGGCCTCAGCCGTCACTGACGGGGAAATAATGAGGCTGCCTGAGCTCAAGGTTATATGGGGGAAGCTTATTATGACCTGAGCGTTCTCCGTCGGACCTACTAAGAGGTCCTTTCCTGCAACGAAGTGTATCTTAAACACGTTACTGGGCACCGTGACGGAGAATCCAGATAGCGAGGCCGTTGCGTTAGATATGTAGAGGAACACCTCGTTATACTTACCGGCAGGTATCCTGGCTGAGGCCAGGAGTGTTAGGTTCGAGCTCAACTTGAAAGTGATCGTTTTGTTGGACACGGTGACCCAACTACCGTTGACTGCGTGGAGCATTATGGAAGTAACTGTTAGATATATTGAGAGACCCGAGGGGGCGTCCTGAACGTACACCGATACGTTACCAGTTGTTCCGTATATATACCCAAGATATCCTCCTACAACCAGGACTATGACCACGAGTCCGAGGATCCAAGTCTTCATTGATACTTACAAGTTCACGTAAATTAAAAAATTTCTCCAGAGATCTTCACTTTTTCCGCATTATTGCCATAATAATTCCTAAGAACGCGAGACCTGACCGTGCAAGAAAATGACAGCTCTCGTAGTCTCGCATCAGTTTAGATCCTCACCTGGAGGTGAAGAATATAGAGAAATTAATCGCAGGAGTGTTGATGGCAAGAGAAGTCATGAAGTGGGAAGAGTGGAGACCTTTAACGTCTCAGGACCTATAGCCAGTCCTATCATTGATAATAGAGCTCCCACTGCCAGTATGACAGTGGCTGACATGGAGACTGGCATAGCTCCAGATAACTGCGAGATGAAGAGTTGCGTGAACCCGGCCACTATGAATGCCCCGTTGTACGAGAATCCCACTCCCGTGGCTCTGCTGAAGGTGGCGAACCTCTCTGCCAGATAGGACGGAGTTATGGCTGATGCCAGGTTAATTCCGAAACCGAAGATCACCATCGAGAGAAGGGATGGATGTCCAGATGCGTAGAACCAGATGGCTGTGAGTAACCCCACGGCCACGCCTGCAATCCCCATGGCCTTCCTCCCCACGAAATCCGAGAGGAACCCCGAGAACAACATGGACGGAATCCCTACAACGTTCATGACCAAGGCAAGGAGACCGTAAACCTGAGGCTTGAGGTGAAGGACTTCGCCAAGGTAGACTGGAATAAATTGGGGGCCTGCGTATATCATGACCCAAAAACCTACCATCACCAGGAGGGTCTGTATCAAGGGTGAAAGGCCCTTCAGTGGGTATTGTTTGGGAGCTTCCAGATATATCCTAGGCTCTGAGACCTTAGCCCTTATGACGAGGGCGAGTATTGCGGGTATGACTCCCACGAAGTAAATCACCCTCCAACCGTTCACGGCGAAACCTGGGCTCCTGGCCAGGTTCGTGAAGAGGAGGTCAACCAGTACGAAACCTAGTAGAGTTCCTGATTGCATTAGCCCCGAGTAGAGACCCCTCCTCGAACTGACACTCTCCATGGCAAGAGTAAATGAACTGGAGACGTCTCCCCCTATGAACATTCCCTGTACGACTCTTAGTAGAGATACTATGACGGGTGCCAATATCCCTATTTGATAATACCCTGGTAGTAAACCCGTGAGGCCTATAGATAGGGAATAGCCCAAAACGGTAACTATTAAGGCCTTCTTCCTCCCCTGAAGGTCGGCCAGCATTCCGAACAGTAAACCTCCAAGGGGCCTCGACACCACAGTGAAAATGATGGGTAAGACTGCTCCCAGTAGACCGAAGGTGGGATAGAAGACCTTTTCCAGTATCGTTGCAGTGATCACTACTGCCCCTAGGTCGTAGGAGTCCATGACCCAGGATAAATACGCTCCTATGAAGTTGGACCTCATAAAGGCGAAAATTCAGTAGAAATTTAAAAAATTAAGTATATGCCTTTTAGGAGAACTAATTTAACGGGTTTGTCATCTTCTCCTCAAGATGAGTACTACAGCAAACACGATCACTACAACAACCACTATCCCAACTATCAGTGTGGTATTGAGCCCTCCTCCGGTAGTGGGCGGAGCTGGTGGACTGCTCTGATTTGTATGCTTAGAGGTATTGCTCGGTGTAGTCGTCGACGTAGTGTTGGTCTTGGTTGGTGGGGACACTTGAGTCGGCTTAACAGCAGTGAAGGTGATGGAAGACTCCTTCTCCAACTGTACTCCCTGAGGCGTCACAGAGTAAGTGCTCACAGTGACGGTGTAACTACCTGCTTGCGGAGGAGTTATTGAGACTTGAAAAGTGGCGGAACCGTTCACTGGTAGAGTGTAGTTGAACTGCCTGGTCAAGTTTAAAGGTTCCACAAGTACCAGAAGGTAACCTTTCCCAGAGTAATTCCCTTGATTGTTAACCGTAACCTTTATCGTGAAGGAGGAGTTAACCTGGACCTGGAAGTTGAGTATCGGTGAACCGTTTGCATAGTAGAGCTTCACTGACGGGGTGGGCAGAAACACCAGAGGTAGAAACTCGACTCTCACACTCGTGGTTCCATTAACGAAGATTACACCTGAGGGAGTCTCAGCCTGGAATCCTGTCACTTGACCCACGGAGTACTCGTACTTTCCTCCCTTTACTTGGAACGTTATCTGACTCCCCGTGGAGGTCTTGGTAGTACCGTTGAGGGTCACAGACCATTGGGTACCTGAGGGTAGACCCTGTTCCTGAAAAGTCACGTTGAACAGCTGAAGCTTAGGTGAGACGCCAACGTATAAGGGAAAGCTCTGGCTCACGGATATGTTGGAACCAGCCTTCACCAAGACGTCTAAGGTATAGACGCCACTCTGAGGAGGAGTGAACTCAAAGCCCACCTGCGTCTGGCTCCCTGCCCCTAGCGACTCCACAGGCGTGACGTTGGCATAGACTTTTCCAGCCATGGTCACGGTCTCTTCAACAAAAATCAGGGTCTGCACGTTACCTTCGTTCTTAACGTCTACAAGTAGCTCATAGTTACTACCAGGTTGTAGCTCAGGGACAGCAGACCCGTTACTCAAACTGATCACTGAGAACCCAGTTATAATTAGCTTAATGAAGGGAGGGGCGAAAGACACGTTTATGAGCTGGGAAGAATTAATGAAGAGAGTCCCTGAGGAGGGCGTGGGGATATAGTTTCCAGCCTTCGCTACACTGTACTGGAGGTATGCAGGCCCATTTACTTGGAACGTTATCTGACTCCCCGTGGAGGTCTTGGTAGTACCGTTGAGGGTCACAGACCATTGGGTACCTGAGGGTAGACCCTGTTCCTGAAAAGTCACGTTGAACATGTTTTGAGAGGCGTTAGAACTTGTGTGGGTAACAATTAACAGGGCTGGGCTCAATAGGGTCAAGAGGATTAGGATTCCTGCAGTTTGTCTCATGATCTCTGCAACGGATAAGCTCTGCATTTTATAAATTTTTCCGATACACTCTAAAATTGTCCACAGCATCAGAGCTTACTATTTTAACCTAATTTTTAAAATAAATAAAAATATTGTAAAGCTTAAGGATAAAGGATCTCCCTAACCCCAGCTGTAACCAGACCCGCCAGAGGAGCCAGAGCTACTGGAGCCTCCAGAGGAGCCTCCGGAACTACCCGAGGAAGAGCTTCCTGACGAACTAGTCATGGTCGAAGTGGAGGTCGTCTTAGCTGTGGGAGCGTGTGATAACGCCATAGCCATGAAGACCCCTCCCACTATTAATACTACCACTACCAAAGCAATTATTCCCAGCTTTACGCCGCTCAGTCCTTTTCCGCCTCTCATAGTTGATCTAATGAACTTTACCCCACGTTTTAAAAAACTTTTACCCAAATTGGAAGATGATCTAAATTCTTTACTGTCCAAATAAATAGTCCTTTAGAAAATGTAATCATAAAAAGATTTGAAAGTTGTCTAGATTTGGGAAAAACTATTTTTAAAGATACATCCTAAGACAGCTCGATATGAGCACTGTGTCAACTCAGGAAAAGATACTCAGGATATTCGGCGGTGTACTCCTGTTGGCTTGGGCAGCGTTGCACTTTTTCCTCGGATCAGCTCTATTACGCCATCTCCCTCTAGTGGGCCAGTTTTTCTTCGTCGATGCCGTGTTAGCGATCGTAGGGGCCGTGATGATCTTCATAGGGATAAGATGGTTATACACTCCTGCGTTAGTGTTTGCATTGGTGAATTATCTGCTCTTAACAGAATCTAGAGTTTATCCAGCCCCCGTGTTAGGCAAGCCGCTCCCAGCCATAAATTCCTACGTGATATTCACTTTCGGCCTAGATATTCTACTGATTGTGGTTTTGACAGCGCTGGTGTTGTCGATAAAGTGATCTTTTTTATAAACGTCCCTCCGTGATTATTCGTGGTACATTAACTTTAGGAGGTAAATTCCAGGGACATCTATGAAACTGCCGTATACAACAGTTTGAGATAAACCGTGAAGTTTATACATTTTGTATGTGAGTTTTATTATGGTGCTGAAACCTAAGGAAGTGTGCCAAAAACTGGGAATATCCTACCGCACGTTGCAGAGCTACGTTAAGGAGGGTTACATTAAACCAGTAGTGCAGAGCGGGAAGTGGAGGTTCAGGGAGGACGTAGAGAGATTGATGGGTATTGTCAAGAGGAGGAAAGTGGCATTATACGCTAGGGTATCGAACAAGCGAAAGGACGACTTGGTGAACCAGGTT
Source organism: Metallosphaera yellowstonensis MK1 (assembly GCF_000243315.1). Classification (GTDB taxonomy): domain Archaea; phylum Thermoproteota; class Thermoprotei_A; order Sulfolobales; family Sulfolobaceae; genus Metallosphaera; species Metallosphaera yellowstonensis. The sequence continues at coordinate 1,138,701 of NZ_JH597761.1, forward strand.
AAATACCTAGAGGAGAACGTTAAGGAATACGAAGGTGATAACAGACGTGGGGTCTTGGTTGAACGTGAAGAGGAAGGGGTTCCTCAACTGAGGACGATATTGAACAACGAGGTGTCGAAAGCCGTAGCTTACCCGGACAGACCGGTGAGGTTCGGCTTCGAGATGGTAGAGGAGGTGTGCAAAGCACACGACCGTGAGCTCGTGGTGTTGAACGGGGAGGACAAAACGCCGGAACAAGAGTTGATAGAGGACTTGATCTCTATACGTATCGTTAAGCGAGAAATTGCAAGGAGTGGGGAGTCACGAGTACGAGAAGGTGAGGAAGTGCGTCGAGGAAGTTGAGGCTTAAATCGTTTCAGCCAGAGGAGGAATACGTCTACCTAATTTACTCCATGAAGAACGACAAGAAGGAGGAGAGCAGGGTACTACTGGAGAACTACAGAGTCCTACTGCAGAGGGCTTTAGACTGGTTGTGGGAGAGGATCAAGGTTGAGAGGAGGGAAGTGAAGAGGGGTAAGAATGTCATCACGAAGGTCAAGATAACCCTCCCCGAGAACGGTAGACCCAAAATCACCTCCTTGAAAATAAATCTATATTATTAATAAGCGGTTCTATTGATTTAAGTAGAAAATCTCTTAGATAGAATAAATCATCAGAAAACAAGAGTATTAGGAGTAACCTGAACTGCTCCCTCCTCACCTCCCCCTTGAACACGGTGTACAGGGAGTAGAGTACGATTGCCAGCACGAAGATCAACGTGCGGAAGACGAACTTGGTGGAACTGGTGAATGGGAGAAAAGCCTTGATGTTCCGGTAAGAGGTCTCTATGGGACCCCTCACCTTGTTGTACAAGTCCAACACCTCCCCCTTCGGTAGGTCGAGGTTCGTAGCCCTAGCGAAGTAAACAACCTTCCTCTTCCCCTTCTCCCTACCGTAGACCAAAAGCCTGAACTTGACCTGCTCGTCCTTCCTGTGCCTCTTACTGTTCGTCTCGTACTCGCCGTCGAACTCCTGGTAGACCTTCACGTCCCCAACAGGGACGGCAATTACGTACTTGAACTGCGAAACGAAGTTGAGCACGTCAATCGCGTAGAAGCCAGCGTCGAGAGTCATCAACCTTACCTTGAACCCCATGGCGACGACTCGCTCCACGAGGGCCTTCACGACCTCATCCTTGGTCATCCCCTTGACTTGAGTGACGAAGGCCAGTAGGAGCACTTTCCCGTCAAACTTAGTCGTCGCAGTTGCGTAGTTCCAAGAGTTTCCCTCCTCCGAACTCCCGAGCCCCTCCACCGGTCTCCCGTACCAGGTCTTGGTTGTCCAGTCTATTGAGAGGTCTATCTCCTTGACTCCCTTCAGTACCTTCAAGGATATTTTCCTCACTTGTTCCAAGAGTTTCTCAATAACTTCCACCCCTTGCTCCTCCACGTAATTCCTCACGGTCTGTGGGGACACGCCATACGCCCTCGACTTACTTTCCACCGAATCGTTCCATAAACACGCTGAGATGAGGGTTCTCGCCACCTCTTCCCCTCTCTTTCCCTTGAAGTTCAGCATGGAAAGTAATTTATATCCTATTTGTTGAACGTTGTTTTGGTGAGGGAGATGGTGTATTATCATCTCGCTCTCACACGTGGTAATACCACATCTCCCTCACCTTAAACCTTTCTTCAACTGAATTCTTAATACCCTTATAAATCCTGTTATCTGCCATGAATCGATATTATCCTGCTGGAGTTATTTTTCATAATATGATTTTGGGTCTACCGAGAAGAAGGGAGTGTACAAGACGTTGAGGCATGAACTGGAGGAGGTCAACGTCCTAGCTTCCCACTACGCTGACAAGGCAATAAGCGACGCTTACTCCGTGTTGAGGAGCTGGAAGAGGAGGGCCGAGAAGGGGCGAGCTTCACTGAGGAAACCTAAACTGAAGAGGGTTTACGTGAGGGTTAAGTCTACTCTGAGGAAGGTTGATGGCGAGAACGTGAGGATTACTGTTAAACCTTACCAGTACTTGACCCTCTCCTGGTCTCACACCTGGTTCTCTCCACGGGTCAAAGGGTTAGAACTGGGTGAACCAGTGATAAAGGAGGACAGAGTTCACCTACCATTCCGTTACAGATTACCCTGGTCAACTCCCCTGGACTATCTAGCAATCGACAGTAACCTCTACACGCTGGACGCTTACGACGATGAGAAGTTCGTCACTTTCTCCTGGAGGGAGTTGTACAGCCTCAAGTTTGGGATGGAGTTGAAGAGGGGTAGAATCAAGTCCTTCGCTTCAAAGCACGGTAGGAAAGGGGGGAAGCTGATGGGGAAGTACTCTCACCGTGAAAGGAACCGCGTCCTAGATTACGTTCACAAGTTTGTGAACAAGTTGCTGGAGATGTATCCCGTGAAGACGTTCGCTGTTGAGAAGTTGGACAAACAGTCAATGTTCCAAGATGCCGACGACAAGTTGTCTAAGGAAATATCTAGGACTGTATGGAGGTCGATCCACCGTGTGTTGAAGTACAAGGCCCCACTATACGGCTCCCTAGTTAAGGAGGTGAACCCGCATTTAACTTCCAAGTCCTGCCCCAGATGTGGATGGGTTTCCCGAAAGGTAGGACTTTTCGTTGTGAGAGGTGTGGTTTCACCTTGGACAGGCAACTGAACGCATCCCTCAACATCTTCCTCAAGATGTGCGGGTTTCCCCACCTCTTTCTCACTCCCACTGGGAGTAGGTGGGTTTAGGTTACCCCGCTAAGGGGGCGGAGGGGTAACGGGTTTCCCCGCGACTCCTGTGAAGCCCAAGGGCTTAGGATTGGATACAAATTCATGAAAATTCAATGAAGCCCGAACCCCAATAAACGTCTGTAGCTCTATATAGCTAAATATAATCTAGTCCCTTCAGTTTTATAATCTCGTTTCAACAAATCCCGCATATGAAAGGTATATCTGGTAGGTTAGTAGCCGTAATAGTAGTTGTCATCGTGATTGTGGCAGCGTTAGCAGTGGTGGAGTTAACGTCCAGACCCCACACTACAAGCACCACTACTAGTCCGACTAATATTACTACGACACCACCGGTTGTGGGTAACGCCACGAACGTCACCATAACCGTGGTGACTTTCTCAGGGCAATCAGCCAACTTCATTCAGTACGCAGGTAACCTCTTCCACCAGATGCATCCCAACGTCTACGTGCAGGTCGTCACGTTCCCCTTCAGCGAATACATACAGAAAGAGCTGACCGCGCTCACTGCCCACTCCACACAGTACGACATAATAGGCTACACCTCCACCTCAGCACAGAGAGTAGCTCCCTATCTGCTACCCCTCACCGGCTTCAACACTTCAGAGCTGATAACTCCACAGGAGGACTTCGGGGGAGTAATATATAACGTGTCTACGGGGCAGACCGAGACTGTAGGAGTGGTCTATGAGACAGCTGTCTACCTGATGGCCTATAGGGTTTCCATATTCCAGAACCAGACGTTGGCCAACGAGTTCTATCAGCAATACCACGTTCCCTTCAATCCGGCTGAGTGGAACAATTGGACTGACGTTATTTATGCAGATCAATTCCTCACCAGTCACGGCCTGACGAAGTACGGTTTCCTCATAGATGATCACGTGTCCCACGGCATCATCGACGCTTTTCCAGCGGTCTTCGGCTGGTATTATTCCAGGGATCCCGCTCTGTCAGGCAATACCACGGGGGGAATTCCTGGGTTCAACATCATGTTCACCGGCTACATTCCCTCCGGGATGAAGGTACCGGTTCCGTCCTTCAACTCTTCCGCTGGAGTTCAGGCACTTAGTACCTACGCCCAGCTCGTCTCATACGAGCCGAACCCCTCTCAGCTCCAGATAAGTTACGATAACCTCCCAGAGCTGTTCCCTCAGGCACCAGGTGGATTCCTCTTCACCAGCCAGTTGTCCTACATCAATTCCTCCGTGGCACAGGACACCTACTTGGCACCTCTCCCAGGAGGTTACGCCGAGACCGGAACCGACTTCCTGGGAGTGAGCAAGTTCTCAACCCACCCTCTGGTAGCTGAGGAGTTCCTGCAGTTCCTTGTATCACCACAGGTCCAGGAACAGGCCTTCCTGAAGTTCGGCAAATTCCCTGTGAACGTTCAGGCCTATCCAGCTCTCCTCAACAACTCCTCGATTCCATCATATCAGAGGGAATGGTTGAACGCGACCTATCACGCCGCGTTGAACGCTTGGGCGAACCCACCCAATATCCCGCCCACTTACATCTCGTTGATCACTGACTTCAACAACCAGGTCTACAGCTACTTGACTGGGCAGAATATGAACGCCACCGAGGTCCTCCAGACCGCAGCACAGCAATGGGCAACAGCAGTTGAGAGCTACTATGGTGCCTGAACTTGAGCGTGGAGATCAAGGGGGTATCCAAGAGGTACGGTAAGGTCGTCGCTCTCGACGAGATCAAATTGAGTATAGAGAAGGGAGAGTTTTTTGTCATATTGGGTCCGTCAGGATCAGGTAAGACCACCCTGCTCAGAGTCCTAGCGGGATTGGAGACGGTTGACCGTGGAGAGATAATCCTTGACGGAAGGGACGTGACGAGAGTTCCTGCATCAAGGAGAGAAGTGGCCATGGTTTTTCAGAATTATGCCCTCTATCCCCATAAGACCGTCATGGAGAACCTAACCATGCCGGTGGAATCGGAGATGAGTAGGGAGGAGGCTAGGGAGTTGGCAGAGAGTATAGCCAGGAAGCTCAACATAGCGGAACTATTGAACAGATATCCCAATGAGCTCTCCGGCGGTCAACAGCAAAGGGTTGCCTTGGCTAGAGCGCTCATGAAGAGGCCCAAGCTCTTCCTCATGGACGAGCCCTTGTCCAACCTGGACGCAATACAGAGGATTTCGGCCAGGAAACTCATTAAGGACATTCAGAGGGACAACTCCATAACCACCGTTTACGTCACACATGATCAAGTTGAGGCTATGGCGTTGGCAGATCGTGTAGGCATAATGGACTCAGGAAGGCTCATCCAAGTGGGCACACCAGAGGAAGTATATAACAACGTAGCCAACGATTTCGTAGCGTCGTTCTTCGGGAATCCACCCATGTCGCTATTGAGCGGGGAATTCCTGGGAATCAAGGGCCGAATAGGTATCAGGCCCGAGGACGTGGTCATCGGAGAAGGAGAACTGAGAGGTCGAGTGTCAGAGGTGGAGTTCTGGGGGGACAGATACCTGGTTTATCTGGAGATAAACGGCTCGGAGATGAGGGCTTTCCACGGATCGAGGCTGAGGGTGGGGGAACAGGTCAGGTTCACCGTCAGGAGGTACTCCGGCCCTTGGGATGACGGAAAATGAGGTACCCTATCCCCTATCTCATTTACATCTTTGCCTTTGGAATAATACCTTTCTTTGGGGCCTTCCTGATACTGGGAGTGAACATTTCCTCAGCCTTCTCCGTGTTCAAGTTCGTTCCCGTGGGATTAGTAGTTGAGAACACGCTCATCTTCTCCTTCTTTACAGCTGCCCTGTCCTCAGTCCTGGGTACCCTCCTCGCAGTGGCCGTGGAGATCCTGCCTAAGGGGAAGAGGTTAGCCTCGCTCTTGGTCATGCTACCGTACACCATACCCTTCACCTCCTCAGCCCTCATATGGACCATTAGTCTGTACGGTAAATACGGATGGTTCTCCTACCTCTTCCACCTCCCATTCGATCCTCTCTATCTGGCCAAGACCTCCATATGGGCTGTTACTGGAGTGAGCGTTTGGTCCTCTGTGCCCGTCTCCTTCCTAATCATGATCTCCTCCCTGAGGTCAGTACCAAAGGAAGTCAGGGAGGCGTCAGTGATGGACGGCCTCTCGCTTTCCCAGTATTACTCCAGTGTCGCCGTACCCATGGTTGGGAAGGCCTTCTGGATATCTTTCCTCCTACAGTTCGTACTAGCCATGGGAAACTTCGACCTCCCCTACGTCCTGACCCAGGGCGGTCCAGGATTTTCCTCCACTACCTTGCCACTCCTGGTCTTCGACGAGATGTTCACCTTCGGGAACTTCTCAGGGGGGGAGTTGGTTGCGGCTCTCCTAGGGCTCATGGCTACCCTTCCCTCCCTGGCCTTGATTTTCCTCTTCAGATCCAGGAGGAGGAAGTATCTCCCCTCCCTCAACCTCAAGTTGTCGGATCGCGTGTTCAAGGGAATCATGATGGCCCTCATGGGCTTACTCTTGTTCACCCTGGACTTTCCGGTCTATTGGATGGTCTTAGTTGCGTTTAGGGAACCTATCCTGGACTTTAAGTATCCACCGGTCCTGTTCCCCACTCACCTGACTTCGTCGTACTTCATATCTTCCCTGGAGCAGTCGGTTCCATACATGATAACAAGCGTGGTGGTGGGCCTCACGGCGTCACTCTTCACCGTTTTGATGTCCCTCCCAGCCTCCTACGAGGCGGCGAGGAAGGGGATGGGATGGTTACTTTTCCTCTCCATATACCTGTACTCCCTCCCGGCCGCTTCTTTCGTGATACCCCTCTACCTGCTCTTCACGGGAATTGGGTTGATAAACACCTGGTGGGCCCTCATACTGTCTACTCCGATCTTTACCGCAACTTTCGCCACGTGGATATTCTATAACTTTTACATGGACTTCCCCAGGGGGTACGATGACGCCGCTCAGGTCTTCGGTATAAAGAGGAAGTTGTTCAGGATAATCATGCCTCTCTCTAGGGGCTCCATCTTCTCCGTTTTCTTACTGTCGTTCGTTTTCAATTGGCACCTCCTCTTTTATCCACTGATATTTGCCAATACTCCCTACAACATGAGATTCCCACCTGAGGGAGCCCTAACCATAACGATCTTCGCACTCCAGGCACTGGGAAACGAATCTCTAAATTGGGGATTGTTGGCCTCTTCAGCTCTAGTGGCATCGCTTCCGGTTATGGTGATCACCATGATGGCGGTGGACAGGATCCTACGGGGAGAGAGAGGGAGTGGAGTCAAGTTTATCTAATTCCCTTCACAGTCGTGTACTCGCAGTCTCATGATCGGTGTCTCTCTTGACATCGGGGGAATCCTGTTTTAAACTTCTAGAGGTAAATTTAAATTTCTAGCGTAAAGATTTTAAATTAAAATCCTGTTTATATGGTTAGAAACTTTTTTAGTTATTTTGAATCAGGTCGTGTAGGTGTTTACCCGTGGCGTAACTTTTCCTTACTTTTAATTACTTCTAATTCCGCCACGGGCACCCCTCTTAAGGGATCATACACAGTCACCCTTAACTCATTGGGGCTAGTCGAGGGAAACATCAATACCCTCCCATCCACACCTTTATCACTCCCCAAACCTCGTGAGCAGTGCCCGTCATCAGTTAGGGGGATCATCAATAAAAACTACTTCGGTAATACTATATAAACATTACTTAATTAAAACGATATTTAGAAGTGATTAAAAATAACGAGTAGTTACGTAGAAGCGTTACAGTCTAGAGAGCGTCAATGAAGCACAGGCCGGTGTCTAAAGCCTCTCTTTTTTAAACCGTTGAGAGGCCCTCTTCCTTATTATTTTTCCCGTTTTCATAGACTAACATGAACAAGGACGTAGGTAGGAACGCAGAGAGGGAGCTGGTGAGCCTCCTCAGATCTCAGGGTTTCAGGGCAGTGAGGATCCCGACATCAAACTCCTCCCCAAATCCCCTCCCAGACGTCTTTGCAGTTCGTTCAGGCTTCCTTTACGCCTTTGAGGTCAAAAGTACGTGGGATCCAAAGATTAAGGTCAGGAAGTTACAGATCGAGAAGTTGTTGGGCTTCCTCTCCATGTTTCCTATTCCTGGGGGGGCCTACATCGCCGTGAAGTTCAAAACGTTCAAGGAATGGCGATACGTCCAGGTCAATTCGCCTCAGGACACGACTGTGACCAGGGAGTCATCCACCCTTCTGGAGGAATTACTGTGGCCAAAACCCTTAATTTCAGGGAGCACATTAGATACACATGTTAACGATTCACTCCCTGAAGTCACACAATAAATGGGACAACACACTTCCCCCGATTGAGAGGATAAGGTCAGGGGACGTAATTACGGTGGAGTCCAAAGAGGCGTCCGATGGCCAAGTAACTCCCAACTCCGCCCCCTCAGACCTACTGAAGCTGGACTTCTCCAGGATTCATCCCCTGACAGGTCCCATAGAAGTGGAGGGAGCCGAGCCAGGGGACGTCATCGAGGTGGAGTTCCTGGACTTTACAACCAAGGGGTGGGGATGGACTGGAGTTTTACCGGGCTTCGGGTTCCTAGCTGGCGATCAATACACTACACCTGTGGACTTAACAGGACCAGCCCTTAAGATATGGAAGGTAGGAGAGACCGCCGAGGCTAAGTTTGGGGAAGTCTTGGTGAAAGTGCCCTCCAGACCATTCACAGGAGTTATAGGGACGGCCCTCCTCAGTCCTGGGAAATTCAGCACAATTCCCCCGAGGGAGAACGGAGGGAACATGGACATCAAGCATCTCACCAAGGGAACTAAGCTTTACCTACCAGTCTTCGTGAAAGGAGCTCTCCTCTCTCTAGGGGATACCCACGTGGCCCAGGGTGATGGAGAGGTGTGTGGAACTGCCATAGAGGCACCCATGGACGTTACCATCAAAGTTGTGTTACATAAAAACGTGGGATTGACACAACCGGTGTTCGTTACCTCGTCCGTCAGGGAGCAGGAGTTCAGGGAATACTTAGCCTTCCCTGGGATCGATCCTAACCTATGGGAAGCTGGGAAAAAGGCAATCAAGGGCATCATCTCCCTGTTGTCTAGATTTATGACACCTGTCGAGGCTTACATGCTCTCCAGCGTTGCGGTAGACATGAAAGTCAGCGAAGTGGTGGACGTACCCAACTGGATTGTGACAGCCTATCTGCCCAAGGATATATTCCCAGAGGAAGTAAGGAAGGAGCTAAACTTCGTCAGGTAGTAAGCTCGTTTGAAAATTCTGATCTCCACCACATCTGATAGAAATGTAAGTCCCCTAGAGGAGAGCTATTTAAGGTCTTTTCTTTCGAGTGCTTTGTGAGCTATCTCAATTTTTATTAGAGATAACGTGAAACCTGCTTTTTAATCTAACACTAGATTTTGAATTTAAGAAAACTTACTGGGCTAAACTCCTGAAAAATTGAACAGTTCCCAAAAAAGCAACTTTCGAGAGGGTGAACAAGGTACGAACTCACGAGAGAGCTAGCCCTGGAGCTGAGGTGAGGAGTCCTGGGTTTAAGTAAAGGTGCCGTCGTCAAGTTCCGATAAACCGCGAAGTTTATGCACTCTATAGCAGCAGTTACTAGATTTTGCCTTGATTACAGGGCAATATCTAAGGGAAAGTCCCACAACTGCTGTCTATTAGGAAAAAATCACACCAAACGAGATGGAAGCATCACGATAGGTGTGACGACGAGTCATGTATGGGACGTGCGGGTTTCCTCAACGGATAGAGTCACGCCGGTGGGTGGGGTCATCCCACTTAGGAGTGCGAACGGATCGGCCCTGACTCCGTGAAACTCAAGGCCTAGGATTTATGCAAATCCATGAAAATTCGATGAAAGCCCAAACCTCTTAGATAAGACAACAGATTCTTGACGAGAATGTAGGCCAATGCACCCGAGAATCAGGCTTTATATATTTTCAGTTCGTGTTGGGAACCATGACATTTAACCTGAGATTGGAAATGATAGCAGCTGGATTTCTTACGGTAGTTTCTGAAGCTTTAACGATTTATACACTTCTCGCGTTACTGGGGATATCTCCTCTCATCGTCCTATTTGTCCTTCCCATCTTTTGGTTCGTTCAATGGGTCGTCTCTCCCTATCTAGTGGGTAGGAACACCTTTGAGGTCACTCCCTATGACCCAACGTTCGGCTGGGTGTACCATCTGGTCAGTGAAGTAGCCGTGGAGTCTAGGGTTAAACCCCCGAAGGTGTACGTGGCTGATGTAGGCTATCCTAACGCTTTCGCCCACGGAAATTACATAACCGGAAAGAGGGTGGCCATAACGATCCCTCTTTTGAACATTCTGACCCCACAGGAGTTGAGGGCGGTAGTAGCCCACGAGATAGGGCACATCAAACACAACGATGTGGAAATAGGGATGGCCCTAGGACTGATACCTACAGCACTGAGTTACGTGAGCACGCTATTGATGTACGCTGGATATTTCCTCCTATTCCTAGCAGGTGATGAAGTGGAATTGGCCATGGCCTTGGCTTCACTGGCCCTCGGGGGATTTCTCTTCGTAGTGACGTTCTTCCTTCAGATATTCGTGCTCTGGTTCAATAGGCTGAGGGAGTCCTACGCCGACTATCATTCGGTCTCCCTTCTAGGCAAGGGGTCACTGAACCTAGCCACTGCCTTGGCAAAGATACAGATCTACATGCAGAAAGTTAGGCTGGATCCCTTCACCGGGATCATAGTCACTACGGCTCCCGTGAGGGTTGATAACACAGAACCTTATCTCCTGGTTCAGGAGTGGTTGAGAAAGAAGGTGTCCCTCCTGACGGACTTTCTGTCAACCCACCCCCACCCAGCTAAACGGGTACAGATGATTTACAGTCTGATCGGTGGTTAGGGAATTTGGCTGTCCGTTCTAAACGTAGGACTTTTCAGTCACTGTAATCCTGGAGGATCCTCTTGGCGAGCTTGTAGTGGACGTAGTCTACCAGCTTGTCGTCTAACCTTATAGCCCCCTTACCAATCTTCATCGCCTCTTCAAAAGCCTGAACGACCTTCCTGTGCCACTCTATCTCCTCCTTAGAGGGGGAGAAGACCTGGTTCGCCACGTCCACCTGCGAAGGATGGATGACCTGCTTCCCCACGAAGCCGAGAGATTTGGCCAGGAGAGCCTCTCTCCTGAATCCCTCAACGTCCTTGAGATCGAAGAACACCCTGTCCACCGGATCGACATCATACGTCTTCGCAGTGATCGCTATGGCAGTCATGACGTAAATGTTTCCCTCATAACCACGTAGATCCCCTCCAGCGTGGAGGGCCAGATCTGCAGCACCGTAACTCACTGCCACCACACCTTCAGACCTCACGAGTTCCTCCAAGGTCGTCAAACCCTTTGGGGTCTCCACGATGGGCTCAATCTCCTTTCCCGTAACCTCGTGAACGAAGCTCAGGTCTCCCTCTGCCTTAGGCACCAACACGGTATGCAACTCTAGCTCTCCCAGAAGTAGAAGATCTCTCAGACCATCCCTAGTGTTTACGGAGTTTATCCTAACTGCTAACTCTCTCTTACCCCACTCCAACTGTTTGACCAAGAGCCTGAGGTTCTCCCTCGCCTTCTCCTTCTGGTCTGGGGGGACCGAGTCCTCAAGGTCGAAGATCACTGTGTCTGAGGGGATTTCCACGCTCTTCCTGATCATCTTTTCGCTAATGGCGGGTACGTAGAGCTGAGATCTCCTCCTCATCTCAATCTATTCCAGTAAAAGGGTACAGCATTTATTAGATTTCGCCTGATTACAGGGCGATATTTAAGGGAAGGTCCCATAACTGGTGCAGGTATTTACGCACTCTTACCTTAAGAGCGGGACGGTGCTCTCGTCTATGTGAGGTCCTTAACCACGTGTATGTACTCCCGATCTTGCTGTGTGGAAGACGTCACGTTACACTGCAACCTCTACAGGTGAGGTTCCCTCTGATGGGCTTGAGGTCTCTGGACTGAACGCGGGAGGTTTCTGTGACGGGAATTGGAAGTGGAAGTCGCGATTCAGGTTAGCCATTTTATTACGAGAAGAACAGTTTTGATAAGTAATAAATAGTTCCCAGTTAGGAATCTTCCCATGCGAAGAGTTTTGATATTACTAGTGAGTGCCTTACTTGTTGTGTCATTGGCTTCACTATTTATGGTGCTGAACATCCTCGATCAGAGATATCCCCTCCCGACATCACAGGGACTCGACTCTCAACTTGGTGGAAAGTGGCAGGTAGTGGCTGAAGGTAATCTAGATAATACCTCCGGCTTGTCCAAGATATTAAGTGCCCTGGCTGAGGATTCCCAGAACTCCTACTTCGCTTCCTATAAAGGAGAGGATCAGATCCTGACGGTCTTTGTGTTTAAACTTCACACTAACTACACAGATTCCCTGCTATACAAGATAAGGGAAATATACACGACTCTGAACTGGTCTGTGAGACCTCTCAATGAGACCCCAGGGTTCTACATTTCCTCTCCACAGGCACAGTATGTATACGCAGGTTACAAAGAGTGGATAGTGGTGATCTACATTAACGGGACCCAGGTGAGACCAGGAGAGGAGCTCCAGGTCCTCTCCTTGGCCTTAAATCAGCTAGATTGACTCAAAGAGGTATGGACGGCCTCAGGTAGAATGTGTGACCTAATCCCTTAATACTGCTCAACCGATTCAAGGCTTCTCGGTTTACCGACCTGACTCCCTGGTCGTTTAGCGTTACCCCCAAAACGTTCTCGTCCTCAACCAAAGCCGTGAGGTGCCACCCCCTACCTATGGAGGCTGCAGCGATCATAGTCAGCCCCTCGCCCCTGAGTATGCTCGGACTTAAGGCCTCAACCTTTTCTCTCCTCACCACCCTGTCGAACACAGTGTACAGGTAAGCCAAGAAAGCTCCGTCACCCATCAACTCTTCTATTCCCCTCCTCTCCTCTAAGGCCTCCGCAAATTGCCAATGAGTTGACGGATCACCCAGCTTGAGCATCACGAAGGAGACATAATCTCCCATGTTGAATATCTCGTACTTAGAGTTGAAGAGTTTAGCAACCTCCGGTAGGGTTACTTCCACTGCTGCCGGATGATCCACCAGGAGCTCTAACATCTCGCCCGGCTTGATCTTCATCAATTCCCTCTTAGCTATCATCTCTGGCACTGGGCACACCTCGCCCCTCACATCCACAACTTTCTTGACCTCTGGTTTCAGCATGGAGGCAATGAGGCTTAAGGGAAAACTCTCTACTCTTCCCTTGGAGCATATCAGGCTACCGTACTCCCTTATGTTCCTGGTTAAGGTATTCAGCAGACTTTCCTTCAACACGGAGTTCGGAGACTCCACGTTAATCCTGACCTGTAGGTTTCCTTTACCTCTCCTAAAACTTATGGAGGAGTAGAACCTCCCGTTCTCTTCCACGATTTCCAGTTTATCGGAGCTGACCCTAACGAAAACCTTGAAAGATAGACCGGCTAGCCTGAGGACACCAGTGTATCCCCAGTTCAGCCTCTTCAGATCGTGGAGCATATAGAGCCTACGATACTTTTCCAGATCCAGTAAAGGTTTATAGCTCACTTCACCTAGGCTTATTACTTCAGATTCCACATGATAAATTACTTTTAGGCCTAATAAACCCATCTAGTAGAAAATACTTAATTAAGAAAACCCCGAAGGCGTTCGAGGTCGTCGATACAACACTCCCTGTACTGTGCCCACCACGACGTCGAGAGAAGGTCTTAGGGCTGAATCCTTTTTCCCGTTAATAGAAATCTTTTTATATCTGTTTATAACGAATTTTCGTTGATAAATAATGACCTCCCACACCGATGTGGGCTATGTCCAAAAGGGTGGGAGTGATTGCAGAGATGTGAGCCCCGTGCCGTTGGGCTCGAAGGAGTCCCATGACCCACCTACCTTAAGTAGGTGGTTGAGGGCTAAGTCCCTGCACTCGATCATGAATGAACATAAAATGATTGAAATGAAAGTGTAGGGATAAACGGTAGCCAACTGCTCCCTGGGTCACGGACTGTGCCCCTATCTCGACGAGCCTTCAACGTTCGCAGGAAATTCATTAAATCGGTGGTTTCAGTGACGAGGAGACCGCTCTCTCCTAGCCTACCACAACCGAGTACCACCGTAAGGGGATATGACTCTCAAGTTAGGAACCCTTGCCCTCAGGGCGGGGAGTAGGTCAGTCTTCTCCTGGCAGAGCCTATTTCGTCGCAACTCGTCGAGAGGTAGTCCATTTAACCCTACACCATTCTTAATCATTTTACCTCCCATCATGATTAAGTGCACGAAATTCCCTCACCCACGTACACAACTTTGCGGTAACTAAGTAGACGGACCCCCAGAATCTAACGATACGGGGCTCACGTCACCACCAACACTCCCCTTTGGGTAGAGCTTATATGGTGTGAGAGAACTATTTTACGATAAACTTACATTTAATGAATATAAAACTGACTTTTAATATAAAAAAATTAAGCCCCAAACTCCACACGCTATCATAACAAAACGCACTTTCAGATTCTACTGGTTGATCTTGATACGATAACAAAGTGTCCCTTTTCTTTGAATCTCAATGAAACTTAGTAAATGAGAGAAAGTAGTTATAAATGCATCAATTTGGGCGATTCAGGGCTCCTTTGCAAATTGTAATATCTCTGTTGATTTGGACTTATTCAATGAAGGAATTACTGAATATATTTGATCATATCACGAAGAAATAAGGGTTCTTGTAATATTATTACAATGATGAGATAACAGGTCGAGAGGTTGTAGTTGAGGGCTATGGCCCGGGCGATCTGGAGTATCCTCCAGGGGGAGTGGCACTTCCCGAACCTCCTCCTCTCCAGGAGGGAGTTGAAGGACTCGGCCAGGTTGTTCGACCTGAGGAGGGGCCAGAGCTCCCTGGGGGCGAGGAGGTAGGAGAGGAGGGGAGAGCCACGGGTGGGGACGGACTCGGCGAGGGAGAGGAGGAGGTCCAGCAAGACCCTCACCCTCCTGTCCACCCTCCGTTTGAGGTGGACCAGGCAGGTCTGCCTCGCGACCTTGATCCCGGAGCGGGAGATGGCCTCGTCCAGGGCCTTCACCCCGTCGGCTACGACCAGGGTGAGGTTGTACCTCCTCCACAGCCTCACCAGGAGGTCCCAGTAGCTCACGACGTCCTCCTCCCTGGTCAGGACCACGTCAAGCACGGCCCTCACACCGTGGTCAGTGAGTCCCAACGCGATTAAGAGGACCCCCCTCCTCCCTCCCCTCAACTTCACGTACTTCCCGTCCACGACCACGTACTTGAAGTCCCCCCTCACCTCCAGCTCCTGGGTCCAGAGCTTGGCGTTCAACTTCCCTCCCAACACGGAGTAGAGCAGGAGGAGGGCCCTGAGCACCAGCCCCTCCTCCCTGAGCAACTCCTCCACTCCAGTCCTCACCCTCTCCCCTGTACAGCACGGGCAACCTCACCGTGACCCGCTCCAGCCCGTACACGACCCCCCGGAGGGAGACCTTGAACCCCTTCAAGAACCTGTACCTGGCGTAACCCCTCCTCCTCACCTCCTTCCCCCTGGCGTACCCGGGGGAGGTCCTCTCCGCCTCCTCCAGGGCCCTCCTCTCGATCTCAGCCACCGTTTCATTTAATAGCGCGTCCTTCCCAAGTAACTCGGGGACGAGCGAGGTCACCACGTGATAAAATGGGTGTCTCATGGTATGACCTAGCGCTCGTCCCCTTTTTAGTGTTACTGATGTAGGATCAATTAAGTCACTTTCATTCTATAGAAACAAATAGAAATCGCAATGGAGACCTGAATCGCCCAAGAGATTAAATCCTCCTTATTATTCATAATATTCTACAAACTCTCTCATACTATATTAATAAGTATTACGGCATATGATAATACTTTCATTAATAATGCATCTAGGGTGATTCAGGGCTCCTTTGCAAATTGTAATATATCTCTCGGTTTAGACTTATTCAATGAAGGAATTACTGAATATATTTGATCATATCACGAAGAAATAAGAGTTCTTGTAATATTATTACAATGATGAGATGATAGGTCGAGAGGTTGTAGTTGAGGGCTATGGCCCTGGCGATCCCGGGGGGGGAGTGGCACTTGCCGAACTCTCCAGGAGGGAGTTGAAGGACTCGGCCAGGTTGTTTGACCTGAGGAGGGACCTCCCTGGGGGCAAGGAGGTAGGAGAGGAGGGGAGAGCCACGGGTGGGGACGGACTCGGCGAAGGTTTCGCGTGTAAGCCGACTATCGGGACTACCACGGGAGCCACGGGTGGGGACGGACTCGGCGAGGGAGAGGAGGTCCAGCGCGTCCCTAACCCTCCTGTCCACCCTCCGTTTGAGGTGGACCAGGCAGGTCTGCCTCGCGACCTTGATCCCGGAGCGGGAGATTGCCGTGTCTAGGGCCTT
>NZ_JH597761.1:1154912-1191216 GCF_000243315.1 Metallosphaera yellowstonensis MK1
CCCCTCCCCTTACACGGTAGACCCAAAATCATATTATGAAAAATAATTCTGGCAGTATAATATCGACTCATAGCGAATAACAGGATTTATATGAGTATTAAGAATTCAGTTGAAGAAAGGTTTAAGGTGAGGGAGATGTGGTATTACCACGTGTGATAGCGAGATGATAATACATCATCTCCCTCACCAAAACAACGTTCAACAAATAGGATATAAATTACTTTCCATGCTGAACTTCAAGGGAAAGAGAGGGGAAGAGGTGGCGAGAACCCTCATCTCGGCCTGTCTGTGGAACGATTCAGTAGAGAACAAGTCGAGGGCGTATGGCGTGTCCCCACAGACCGTGAGGAATTACGTGGAGGAGCAAGGGGTGGAAGTTATTGAGAAACTCTTGGAAAGCGCCAGGAAAATATCCTTGGAGGTACTGAAGGGAGTCAAGGAGATAGACCTCTCAATAGACTGGACCACCAAGACCTGGTACGGGAGACCGGTGGAGGGGCTCGGGAGTTCGGAGGAGGGAAACTCTTGGAACTACGCAACTGCGACGACTAAGTTTGACGGGAAAGTGCTCCTACTAGCTTTCGTCACTCAAGTGAACGGGATGACCAAGGATGAGGTCGTGAAGGCCCTCGTGGAGCAAGTCGTCGCCATGGGGTTCAAGGTGAGGTTGATAACTCTCGACGCTGGTTTCTACACGGTTGACGTGCTCAACTTCGTTTCGCAGTTTAAGTACGTAATTGCCGTCCCTGTTGGGGACGTGAAGGTCCACCGGGAGTTCGACGGCGAGTACGAGACGAACAGTAAGAGGCACAGGAGGGACGAGCAGGTCGAGTTCAGGCTCCTCGTGTACAGCAAGGAGAAGGTCAGGAGAAAGAAGAGGACTCTCGTTTACTTCGCTAGGGCTACGAACCTCGACCTACCGAAGGGGGAGGTGTTGAAGTTGTACAACAAGGTGAGGGGTCCCATAGAGACCTCTTACCGGAACATCAAGGCCTTTCTCCCCTTCACCAGTTCCACCAAGTTCGTCTTCCGCACGTTGATCTTCGTGCTGGCCGTGGCCTTCTACTCCCTGTACACCGTATTCAAGGGGGAGGTGAGGAGGGAGGAGTTCAGGTTACTCCTAATACTCTTGTTTTCTGATGATTTATTCTATCTAAGAGATTTTCTACTTAAATCAGTAGAACCGCTTATTAATAATATAGATTTATTTTCAAGGAGGTGATTTTGGGTCTACCGTACAGCACGGGCAACCTCACCGTGACCCACTCCAGCCCGTACACGACCCCCGGAGGGAGACCTTGAACCCCCTCAAGAACCTGTACCTGGCGTAACCCCTCCTCCTCACCTCCTTCCCCCTGACGTACCTGGGGGAGGTCCTCTCCGCCTCCTCCAGGGCCCTCCTCTCGATCTCAGCCACCGTTTCATTTAATAGCGCGTCCTTCCCAAGTAACTCGGGGACGAGCGAGGTCACCACGTGATAAAATAGATGTCTCATGGTATGACCTAGCGCTCGTCCCCCTTTTAGTGTTACTGATGTAGGATCAATTATGTCACTTTCATTCTATAGAAACAAATAGAAATCGCAATGGAGCCCTGAATCGCCCATCAATTTTATATTAGGGAGAATAATTTCTCTTTACCCAATGAAAGTTAAGTTAGACCACTGTGGATGTCCAGTCCAGAGGAGATATGCCTCGGACTTCCTCATGACCAGACTTTACCAACTTCGCAGTGAGAGGTGCTTTAAGAAGTTGGGAAGGAGAGAGTTGGAGGGGGGTAGGTGGTTTGAGCTGTACTCGAACAGCACCGAGCTCAGGTACCGGAGTAGCGAGTGTCCACTCCTCATAATAGCCCTGGAGGTCCTGTTGGAGGCCTCAGAGGACGGGAGGAGGACACGTGAGGAGTTGTTGGCTTCCCTTAAGTCGATCAAGGGACTTCAGATGAACGAGCTTCTAGAGAAGGTAGTTGAGAACTTCCACGAGGTGATCTCAGTTGAAACGAGTGGCGTACATCATTGAGTCGAACTTGAGCTGAATCCTTTCTCACGTTAATAGAAATCTTTTTATATTTATTTATTATCAACCAATTTTGTGGAGAGACTACTGAGACCTAAGGAGGCTTGCCAACTGCTCAGCATTTCATACTCAACACTCCTACGGTGGATCAGAGAAGGGAAGATAAGGGCAGTAACGACTGAAGGAGGGAAGTATAGGATACCTTACAGCGAGATTAAGAAGTACTTAGAGAAGAGGGAAGAGACGAGGGCTGTAATTTATGCAAGGGTGTCCTCGGCTGACCGGAGGGAAGACTTGGAGAGGCAAGTGAACTACCTAACAAATTACGCAACGGCGAAGGGTTACAAGGTGGTTGAAGTACTGAAAGATATAGCTAGCGGGTTGAACACGCAAAGGAAAGGACTGTTAAGGCTATTCAAACTTGTTGAGGGAAGGAGTGTAGACGTCGTATTAATAACCTACCAAGATAGGTTAACAAGGTTCGGTTTCGAGTACATTGAGGAGTTCTTCTCAACCGTGGGAGTTAAGATTGAAGTAGTTTTCGGTGAGGAGCCCAAAGATGACGCACGAGAGCTAGTTGAGGACTTAATCTCAATCATTACCTCATTCGCAGGGAAAATTTACGGAATGAGGAGTCACAAGAAGACAGTCCTGGTTCAGGGTGTAAAGAAGTTGATAGGTGAGTTGAGTGGAGAGGACAGTGAAGTTAAGGGTTAGGGTTGACCATAAAACTTACTCAGCACTTAAGGAAGTTGAGGAGGAGTACAGAGAGGTTCTAGAGGACGCAATAAATTATGCGTTGTCAAACGAGACTACCTCCTTCATCAGGATTAAAGCTGGGATTTACAAGACTGAGAGGGAGAAGTACAAGGACTTACCATCCCATTTCATTTACACCGCCTGTGAGGACGCAAGCGAGAGGTTGGACAGCTTTGAGAAGTTGAAGAAGAGAGGTAGGGCCTACACTGAGAAACCGTCTGTGAGGAGAGTTACTATTCACCTGGATGATCATCTGTGGAAGTTCAGCCTCGACACGATTTCAATTTCCACAAAGAAGGGTAGGGTTTTCATTTCACCAACCTTCCCTAAGATCTTCTGGAGATATTATAACAAGGGCTGGTCGATTGCCAGTGAGGCCAGGTTTAGGCTGATGAAGGGGAACGTGGTGGAGTTCTACGTCATTTTTAAGAAGGATGTTAAACCTTATGAGCCTAAGGGTTTCATCCCAGTCGACCTCAACGAGGACTCGGTCTCCGTATTAGTTCATGGAAAACCGACGCTTTTAGAGACTAACACTAAGAAAATTACTCTGGGCTATGAGTATAGGAGGAAGTTGACAACTACTGGTAAGCCAACTAAGGATAGGGAAGTGAGGGGGAAGTTAAAGAGGCTGAGGGAGAGGGATAAGAAAGTAGACGTTAGGAGGAAATTAGCCAAGCTGATCGTCATTGAAGCTTTTGAAAGTAGGAGTGCCATTGTCTTGGAGGACTTGCCAGGGAGAACTCCGGAGCATATGATAAAGGACGTGAAGGATAAACAACTTAGGTTGAGGATTTACCGTTCAGCATTTTCCTCAATGAAGAACGCTATCATAGAGAAGGCTAGGGAGTTCGGTGTTCCAGTAATTTTGGTTAACCCATCTTATACTTCTTCAACTTGTCCAATCCACGGGACGAAGATCGTTTACCGACCCGATGGGGGCGATGCCCCGAGGGTTGGTGTTTGTGGGAAGGGGAAGGAGAGGTGGCATAGGGACGTGGTTGCACTGTACAATCTGAAGAAAAGGGCTGGAGATGTGAGCCCCGTGCCGTTGGGCTCGAAGGAGTCCCATGACCCACCTACCTTAAGTGGGTGGCTGAGGGCTAAGTCCCTGCACTCGATCATGAATGAACATAAAATGATTGAAATGAAAGTATAGGGACAAACGGTCATATATCTTAGGCCAGATGATAGTGCCACAGATAGAGGAGGGCAGACACGGCGTTGAGGTCAAAGCGATGTTCTTCATTCACGATAATGTCTACATACCCATGAGGGACAACCCTCTGGGGGATAGGCTCGATAGGTTGGCCAAGGAGAAGGGGATTTACCTCCAAGCGTGTGACCAATGCGTATACATGAGGAACCTGGCCGATAAATTGATATCCTCCTGTAAGATAGGCTGTTTCCCAGACTTTTACGGCGCCGTCCTCGACCAGGTGGACTTGATTATAACAATTTAATAAAAAAGTTAAGTAAATGAGAGAAAGTAGTTATAAATGCGTTATTTTTAAAAGCCACACCTTGACGAATGTAATGAGAGATTATGAACTACAAACTCCTTATTATAGCAGGGGTAGTTATCATACTCCTTATAGGAGTAGGAGCTGCCCTTCTCATAATGAGAAGCCCATCACCTTCGAGCACCACTACGACTCCTAATTCAACCACTACCACAACTCCAAGCAACTCCACTTCCTCTACCACTTCCTCTAATTTCTATTTCATCGCCTTTACTCAAAAGGGGTTGGCACAGGTCCTGAACCCGTTCAGTCAATCACAGAGTTTCCTCGGGTTCACTAGGTACACTAACATCTCAACTAATCTCCCTCAACAGGTGTACTACTGGGAGGAGATTCCTGCAGGAGTAATGCCCAAGTACCTCTTCGTGCCTGTGAACAACGGGACTGTGTTCGTCCTTGACCCACAGAGCTTTAAGGTAGTAGAGACCCTTTACGTTGGCTCCTCAGAGGGTCAGATAGGGTTCATAGGTGCATCCTTCTCTCCCAACGGTGAATATGTAGCTTTGGCTGACGGACCCTCTGGAATACTGGAAGTCATCAACGTGCAGACCTTACAGACAGTATGGAAGGTGACATTCCTTAGGGCTAACGGGGCCACGGCCTATCCCTGTGACGTTAGGTGGACTCCGGACGGAAGTGAGCTGATAGTGCCGATGAGGTTTAATGAGACCGTGGATATCATTAACGCCAGCAACGGACAGGTGGTTAAGTCCCTCCTAACTCTCTCTCCTAACGAACAGGTATTACCACAGCCCTATATGGTTTCTCTAAACTTCCAGGGAACTATGGTCGCAGTTGAGTACGCAGGAAATAACTCAGTTGGATTCTACTCCTTGCCCAACCTACAGTTGATGGGCATGGTTAAGATGCCAGGAAAGTTGGTACCACAGAGGGGAGTCTTCACTCCTGATGGACAATACTACCTTGAGGCTCCTATCAACAATGACACTGTAGTGGTCATCTCCACCTCCAACTTCCAGGTCGTAAAGGAGATCCAGTTGCCTCAAATCAACTCGCCGGGTCTTGCAGACATAGAGATAGCCCCTGGGGATCAATACGCATATGTGGTTATCCACGGAAACGTCAACACTGGAGGGATGATAGTGCTGATATCTCTCTCCTCACTGTCCGTCGCCTATGAGTTACCTCTCACCACCGCTCCGGCCTTCGTGATACCAGTCAACCTGGGGATGGCCAATTACCTCCTCAGCCAAGTGATGTCTCCCCCAGTTACAGGACTCCACTGTTAAGGTGGGCTTATTGAAAGCTGTAAATCCTTTTTTCACAGTTTTCTCCTTTTTCAATGCAACCGTATTTCTACCAATAGTTGTGAACGGAGTTAGGGTTCTCGGGTTATGGTATTCCCCACTAGCTGACACTGGACAGGTCACGTTTGAGATACCGTTCCTTATCTTCGTATTGGTATATGCTCTGGTGTCTGGAGTGGTCGGGTTTCTCGTGTTCAGGATGAAGAAGGGGAGGTTCATCCTAGTTCACGGGCCCATGAGGCTGAGAACAGTGGTCAGGGCAACCTTGAGGGATGGGTTCGGAAGGGCACTGGTAATGACGTTTTTCCCCTCCTATTTCTTAAGCTACCTGGTGGTCTCTGGCCTTCTCCTTATACCAAACGTCAACGTCAGTCCCTACTTTCACGACCTCACGACCATAACTTATCAGGCAGTTGGCTTCCCAGTGTTTGGGGGACTCCTAGTGTTCTCTCCGGTGCAGTACCTAATAGGCCTGGCCAACGACGTCGTCTTGACGCTCTCACTGATACTCAGCTACTACGTAACTTCCCTACTTTACGTCTCCTCTAACGCTCTCAAATGGGCGGTTCCTAAATCTTTGAGGTTGAGCACCTATAACACCGCAGCCGGGTTCTTAACTGCCTCCATACCATCTTTGGGCACCATAGCAGGGGTCTGTTGTCTGACCCCCACCGCAGTGAACTCCTTGCTCTACCTACTCTCGGGTGCATATCCGGCAGTGACGAAGGGAATAACCTGGAAGTACGGAACTTTCATGGCCGGTGCTTGGACGGGAGGTATCCTGCAGGCATTGATCCTGTTTTCCCCTTCGTTGCTCGGTCTGGTGATGTTGGGATTAGGGGTTTGGCAGGTCAGCGTGATCTCCTCCCTACTGGTTAGGAGGGCCGTCTCAATTGAAAACAGTAAACCTATCCAATAAGGCCTGGCTCACCCTAGTAAGATTGGCAGTAGCAACTATATGGGCCTACGCGGGAATATTCGAGAAGTTACTCAACCCTGGGTTCCTGAACCCAGCCTCGACCTCCTACGTGGGGATAACCGTCCAATATCTGGCCGAGGGCTCGCCCATAAGAGGTTTCCTCTACGCAGTCGTGTTCCCCCACGTCCTACTTGTGGGGGAGTTAGTCATGGTTGGTGAGGTTTCCTTTGCAATCCTCACCTTCCTGGGGTTAGCTAACAGGTTGAGCGGGACTGTGGCGTTCTACACGAACCTGATCTACTTCCTCTCTGCCTATTGGACGGGAACCGAGGAATATGGGATTAATCTACTACTCATGATATTCGACGCTTTCCTAGTCATTAACGGGCCTGGCCCCCTCTCGCTGGACTGGTTGATCTCCAGGAAGAGCAGGATCATGAACATGTCCCTCCTATGGTTCTCTATCGGAACGATCCTATACCTGTCCGTGATCCTTTTTTTATTATTTTACTAGATTTACACTCAGTTTAAAAAACTATTTAAAAATGGGGATAACTTAAAAGCAGGTTCCCCAAGTATTCTTTGGTGAGACGATGGAAGACGTATTGAAAATTAAGGAGCCAGACGACACATTAGACGTAGTGGGGGAGTCGTGCCCTGTCCCTGAGATGATGGCCAGTAAGAAGCTAAAGAAGATGAAGATCGGTCAGATCCTAGAGGTCCTGACGGACCACCAGCCCGCGGTGGACGTAACCCTTCCCTCCCTTTGTAAGAACCTAGGGTACCCTTACATGATACTGAAGGACGGTGACCTATTCAGGTTCAGAATACTTAAGGTGAGGTGAGCTAGTCTTGGCCACGCCCTCAATGATCTTACAACCAGTTTTTTCCGAGACTTGGGCCGTCATATTTGGCCTCTTCGGATTGAGCGGATTTATCCTAGGTTGGGTGGCCCAGAGAGGGAATTACTGCTTCATAAACGCTATGACTTCAATATTTACCACTAAAAGTCTTGAGAGGTTTGGTGCCCTACTCCTCCTCTTCGGACTGACCGCCCTGGGCACCGGGATCCTCACCGCATTCGGTGTAATACCTGCAGTCGACCAATACTTTTACAACTACTTCGCTGGTTGGTACATCCTTGTGGGTTCCTTCATCTTCGGATTTGGGGCCGCGATGGCAGGGGGTTGTAACCTATCCATGTTATACAGGGCCAGCAGCGGATACGTTCAGAATTGGATAGAGCTCTTCGGTATGATGATAGGGACTTACGTTTTTGCGGTGGCCATATGGCCCTTCCAATCCTACACGATGCAGGCCGGAATACTCTCAACTACTAGTGGGGGATATGTTGAGTACCTCCCTTACTTGTTGTTCCACTCCACTTCCAGCCTGGCTGTGTATGTTACAACCTTCATTGTTGCCCTTCCACTAATATTGTTGGGCGTGTACTTCCAATGGAGGACTAGGAACAGGTGGGGGAAGTCGCTGGGAGGTTCAACGCCAGGTCTTCCAGGGATAAGGGCCTTGGGATCCCCAGGTATCCCAACACCCGCCGAGACCTCCTCTGGATTGAGACTGAAACAAGACGTCAAGGACATGCTACTGCTGAGGAAGCCCTATGGTACGAATCTATCCACGGTCATCTTAGCCTTGGATATGATATTCGTGTTCTTAGTGGGGGCCGGGTACACTTTCAATTACCTGGTAATAACTTCATCTGACGGAGGGAGGTTCTTCGAGTACATCCTCATGCCCTTGGGTATAAACCTGTTCACCAACACGCCGTGGTTCAACGACTCCCTCCCCATAGTCGATCCCAGCACACTGATGGTAGTGATGCTATGTGTGGGTGCCTTCTCAGCATCCTATCTTAGCGGAGACTTTAAGATCAGGATACCGAAGGACAAGAAGAGGTTAGTCATAGGCTTCTTGGGAGGTATGCTTGTGGGAATAGGCGTGAGGGTGGCTCTTGGTTGTAACGTTGGATTGATGTGGACGAACTTTGGACAACTGGGTTATGACGGCTACATATTCCTCCTAGGCATGTTAGGAGGGGTTTACCTAGCCGTGAAGGTTCAGGAGAGGTTGTGAACCATGGAGGAGATGGAAAAGGCTAAAACCAAGGCAAAGTCGTATCCTGTAAGGAAAGTCATTGCCCCCCTCATACTGTCCCTATTCGCCATTGTCTGGTTTCAGTTCAGTAAGGTCTACCTCACGGGGGCCGACAACATTGCCTTGAGGGAGGCAAACTTCGCCATATACGTCACTCCCGAGCAACTTCAAGGATACCTGGAGGCCACCGCGTGGACGTGTTACATCGTAGTTTACGTTGGTCTAATCTTCTTCTGGTACGGCCTCGTGAGGTATGTGGAATCTAAGGAGGTGTCCAAATGACAGAGATGTATTCGTTCATGATGATCTCAGGGCAGGAGGAGAAGCTCTTCATGGGAGTCATCACGGCCATAGGATATGCATCTGGTGGGAATAAGGTGTACATGTTTTTCACAATGGACGCCCTGAGGGCACTCACTGCCGAGTCGGAGAAAATTAGCCTGAACGGTACCAAGAACTTGAAATACTATCTAGATAACCTAATGGACCTCGCAGGAGATGATCTCGAGATAACGGCCTGTGAGTTTGGAATGAGGGTGAAGAACTTCAAGGAGGAGGACTTCGTCTATAAGGTAAAGGTAGGTGGAGTCTCAGAGTTCGCCCTGAAGAGTTCCCAGTCCAAGGAAACCCTGGTGTTTTGATGAGTCTAAAGGTATTTGTTTTGGGCCCCTTGAACACTAATTCTTACCTCCTCTGGGATAGGGGAGAGGCGGTCGTAATAGATCCTGGAGGCGAGCCAGGGGAGCTCATATCCTTCATTAAGTCCTATAACCTGAACCTTAAGTATGTGATCTCGACCCACGGCCACTTCGATCATGTCCTTGGGGTAAAGGAGTTGGTCAGGATCACCGGTGCTAAGTTTTACCTTAATTTTAAGGACGTGGACCTCATGCCACTCTTCTATGATTGGAGAGAGAAGCCACCCGCCCCTCATGACGATTTGCGGGACGGTCAGGAATTTAGATTCGGCTCGCAAATACTCCAGGCCGTGTCAACGCCTGGCCATACCATGGGGAGTACGTCCCTTCTCTGGGTCGGAAAAATGTTTACAGGTGACACGCTGTTCAAAGGAACGGTGGGAAGATATGACCTGGGAGGTGATAGGGAAGTTCTCAGGGAGACGTTGGAGAAACTAAAGGGCATGGACATCAACGAGATCTACCCAGGTCACGGGGATACTACCAGTCTAAAGGAGGAACTTAAGAGCAACCCGTTCTTAAACGGAGTTGTGGGACCTGACGACTGGTGAGTCCCTTATCTTTATCATCCGAGGACCTCTAGAGGACTCGCGGACTTAGGAGTTGAAGTTCAGGGAGAGTGAGATCTAATCTCCTCGATACTGGCAACGACCAAAATTCAATCGTGAGGACAACTTTGGGACTTTTCTTAAACATCATATCTTGAAAGTTAGGTCAAATGACTATTGCCCGAGGTTCCCCGTCATTTCTACTTCTACCTCTACGGAAATGGAGGCGTGCCAGGCGTTCTCGACACTGTAGTACATCTCGAGCTTGCCTTGTTTCCAGAACAACCTCAACTCACCCAAAAGGTCGGTCTCCAGGTCGAAACCAGAGGTCCGTTTACGCTGAACTGAAGTTTGGCCGGTTTCACATCACCTTAAAAATATCTAAGTTTCTTTGAGTAAAGTTAATTTTTTAATTATGCTTAATAAATCTATTCTATGAAAGCTCTGGTCTTCGATAAGAGCGGATTGGACAACCTGAGGGTAAGGGAAGTACCAACGCCTCTATTGGGCCCTCATGACGTTCTTGTCAAGGTGAAATTAGCTGGGGTAAATCCCATCGATTACGCCGTGGTTCAGTTAATCCCAGTACAGCCTATGCCCCACATACCAGGAGCCGAGGTCTACGGAGAGGTTGAGGATGTGGGAGAACATGTCAAAGGGGTGAAGAAGGGTGACAGGGTGGTAGTTTACAACAGGTTGTTCGACGGTTCCTGTGATATTTGCCTCTCGGGGAGGGAAATGGTTTGCAGAAACGGTGGGATAATGAGTGTAGTCACCAACGGCGGTTTCGCAGAGTATATGGCAGTACCTGAGAAGAACTTGGTAAAGGTAGATCTTCCGCCAGAACTCTCTGCCTCCTTGCCCGTTGCAGCTCTGACCTCGTACCACGCTCTAAAAGAGGCCGAAGTCAAACCCTTGGATTACGTTGTCGTCTTTGGTGCATCTGGGAACACTGGGGCATTTGCCATCCAACTGGCCAAGAAAATGGGGGCCAGGGTTATAGCCGTATCCTCCAAGCCTTGGGTCGCTGAGTTTTCAGATCACGTGGTGGGTTACGACCAGGTCCAGGATAAGGTGAGAGAGATCACCATGGGTAGGATGGCTGACGTCGTGATAAACTCAGTGGGTAACGCAGTCTGGGAATCCAGCCTGAAGGTTCTGGGAGTCGGAGGGAGGCTCGTGTTCTTCGGCGGTCTGACCGGTTCGCAAGTGAACCTGGACCTCTCCACGGTGTACGGGAAACATCAGAAGATAATAGGAACCACTGGAGGAACCAGGAAGGAGCTGCTCGAGCTGACCGAGCTCTGCAAGGACTGTAGGGTCAGGGTCTGGAGGATTCTGCCGTTGGAGCAGGGTAGGGAAGCCCTGGAGTGGGTAGCCAAGGGGAAGGATGGTAGGATATTCCTGAAACCGTAATTTCCTCCTAAAGAATCATATGTTTTTCCTCTCTTCTACTTAATTCAATCCTTATATATATGTAATGAGACAGTTGTCCATGGCCGTAGTCGAAGTTCAAGATTTGGGACCCGTGTCTGTCATAACCTTGAATAGACCTGAAAAGTTAAACGCCATGAACCTGGAGCTGAGGAGCGAGTTGGGAAGAGCCATCAGGGAGTTCAACGCCAATCAGGGGAAGAGGGTCGCCGTGATCACCGGTGCCGGGAGGGCTTTCTCCGTGGGGGCGGACATAGCCTCAGTGTCAGAAGACCTGACGGAGGACCTAAGGATTTCGTTCTACCCTATCTACAGGGAGATAAGGTTTTCCCCCAAGATCTTCATTTCGGCAGTGAACGGTGTTGCCGCGGGAGCTGGGATAAGTCTCTCACTAGTATGCGACTTGAGGTTAGCCTCCAAGAACGCCAAGTTCGTCACCGCCTTTCACGGAATAGGTCTGGCACCAGACACAGGATTGACCTTAATGTTAGCTAGGATGGGAGGATCCAGGTTCCTTGAGAGACTCCTCTTGGGAGGAGAGATAACGGCCCAGGAGATGGCTGAAGTAGGGATAGTCAGGTTGACTGACGATCCCTTGGGAGAGGCACTCAAACTCTCCGAGGGGATATCCAAGGGGCCCTTCAAGGCCTACTCCGCCAGTAAGAGGCTCATAAATAGGGCCATCTTCTTCGACATCGAGGAGTATCTCGAGTACGAGTCGGCAATGCAGGGGTTCCTTGGAAAGACCAGGGATTTCAAGGAGGGGGTCAAGGCCTTCCTGGAGAAGAGGAAACCTGAGTTCAGAGGTGAGTGAACTGAACACCGTAATTGCGGAGAGAATAGGTAACGTTGCCGTAGTGAAGTTGAACAGGCCAGATAGACTCAACGCCATCAACATGGCCATGGTTTACGACTTGGTGGAGGCCTTCAGGACCCTATCTAGAGAGAGGGAAGTGTCATCGGTAGTGGTCACGGGCGTGGGGAAGGCATTCTCAGCAGGGGCGGACGTTAAGGAGATGGTGGAGATGCCCCTAGAAAGTGTGGTGAGGGAGGGACACATGCCCCTGTGGGAGGCTATGAGATCTTTCAAGAGGCCTATCATAGCTGCTCTCAATGGCGTAACGGCCGGAGGTGGCCTGGAGTTAGCAATGGCGTGTGATATAATAATAGCAGGCGAGAGTGCGAGACTAGGACAACCAGAGATTAACTTGGGAATAATACCAGGAGCGGGAGGCACCCAGAGGCTCACCAGAACGGTGGGTAAATATAGGGCTATGGAGTTAGTCTTAACAGGTAGGTTGATCTCAGCCTGGGAGGCATATAGAATGGGGTTAGTTTACAAGGTAGTTCCAGACGAGGCGTTACTCGACGAGGCGATTAGACTAGGGAGGGAAGTCGCCTCCAAGTCCAAGTTTGCAGTGGAGCTGGCTAAGGAATCTGTTAACAAGGCCCTTGAGACCACTCTACAGCAGGGGTTAGACATAGAGAGGAGGAACTTCTACGTCTCAATCTCCTCAGAGGACGGTAAAGAGGGCATGAGGGCATTCCTGGAGAAGAGGAAGCCGAACTGGAAGTTCTGAGCTCTATTGAGCAGTGGCTGGGGCCATCTCCCTATAGCTGACCTTACCACGAGGGATCTACGCATTTGTTACAGCAGTTATGGGATTTTCCCTTAGAAATTGCCCTTTTATCAAGGCAAAATCTAACAGCAGTTATGGGATTTCAACGTAACTTAAAGATTTTCATCAGCCCAGGTGGTTAGCCCAAACGGCGCTCGAGGACCTGAGGAACGCCTCCATGCTCCTCAGGTTCAGCTCCCCCACCAGCTCCCTGACGACTCTGGCCCTCCCGTCGATCAGGACCATGAGGACTAGTGCCAGTTAACCTTCCTGCTCCTCCCGTTCCCCTCACCACGCCCAGCCTGTTGACCGCCTTGACGGCCTATCCCTAGCGAACTCGATCGGTCCCTTTCCGCACCTTTTCAGTAGGACGACGTCGAAAAACTTCTCGCTAATACCGACTTCTTCGTATTACCTCCCTAAGATTCCCATAACAGCTGTAACTCAGTAGTTATTGGAGTTCGCCTAGATTAAGGGGGGTACTCAAGGGAAAATCCCGTAACTGCTGTATTAACTGATGTTTGTTAGTTGCGTGTAAACGGCTTTCGCATCAGTGGTTAAATTGCCTTAGCTAACCCATAAACGAACGTGGTTTATTTAGATAGGACTTCCCGCAAAGCATCGTCTCGCACTGAGATCACGTCCAGCAAGCGTCGTAGCTCATTGCGCATTGAAAAAAAGGAATGGAATCGAAAACGTTAGAAAATAGGGACGAAGTCTTCCTCCGTCACTTGTACTTCCTCACCGGTCACGCCTATCTCGGGAACTGCAGGCATCTTAATTCCGAACCTAGCCAATGTAGCCCCGACCCTTATCATCGCGCTCCTCCACGCCTCTTCCTTTTCCTTAATTTCAGGTATATAGAACCCAGAGTCCCTGGCGAGATCCTCCATACGTTCGTTAACCGACTCGAACCAGGGAGGTAGCTTCCAGAACTCCTTGGGAGGCTTATAGGTTATTAGGGAGAGGAACACGAAGCCTGCCCTGACCTGTTTAGTCACTAGGCTCTTTTGTTCCTCAGCCATCCTAGGGGCATTTTGTGTCATGATTAGGTGGGTGAAGGCGTAATGCCTAGTCTCGTCAACTGCGGTATTCTTGAAGGCCTTGGAGAACTCCTCGATTTTAGATCCTCTTGACATGGTTGTAAACACGGTGGTGGCTGCAGCTTCCCCCATCATGAAGGAGGTGAAGAGTACGTCTAGGGTGTACTTCCTGTAAGCCTCTAGGTAGGCCTTCCAGTACCTCGACCCGTTGTACCAAGTCCACATCACGTTTAGCATAGCCTTCCTCTCAAGGTCGTCCTGAGGCTTGAAATTGAAGGGAAAGCCTCTCATCATGGAGTCTATGGCGAGACCGCAGACCATATTGTGTCTGTTCTCGTCGTAGGTTATGGTTGTCAATATCCCTCTCACCGCGGTGTCCAAATGATGTTCAAAGGCCTTTATCACCGCGTGTGCGAACACGGGAGTCGCGTTGTCAAAGTTAGACAGAAGTGACCACCAGTAGGCTATGGCCAACCTCTGTTTCCTGTCCAACCCTGACGCTATCTCCCTGACCCTGTTCCAGTCTATCTCCTCCTCGTCCCACTGTTCCCTCTTGGCCCTCCTGTAGAGTTGCCAGGCCCTCTCATTGTCGAAGTTCCACCTGGGAGGGTAGACGTTGAACTCGGGGTAGACAGGTTCTTTTTCGTAATCTAGTTCGGTCATCAAACCTCGTTTATCTATGTTTTAGAAACTATTTAAATGTTTACTTTAACCATATAATTGAGTCCGAGATAAGTTACTTACAACAGTTATCAGATTTCCCATTACGTGAGGCAGCCTTTGAGGGAATGTCGCATAATTCCTGTTCTCTTGAAACCTACAGCTTGACGAGAACCTTGGATCCAGAGCACCTGAAGAGTCCTCATCTACCTCGTGTCGAATCGCGTTCAGGAACCGGGTTATCCTTTCAAGAGTCCGCGAAAGCTTTGCGAGCTTCCACTTCCAGCAGTTACTAGATTTCGCCTTGACTTTAAGGCTACACCTAACGAAAAATCCCATATCTGCTGCACTTCATTGGAGGTTCTCAAGTGGAATGTTCGTCGTCGCTAAGAACCAATCCTTATTACGATGACCTCTCACTAATATTCAGGAGCGGTGTCCTGTCCTTGGTGGTTAAGGAAATAATCTACAAACACCTCTCGGAAAACGAGATAAGGGAACCCTTTGAGGGAGAATATTGGCCTTCTCAGATATGGAACTGTATGAGAAGGCAATACTACGATAGGTTATACCCAGTGAACGCCGGCTACGATAGTGCCAGGTTCACCGTGCTAGGGACGGTACTACACGACCTCATAGCGGAGATCCTCAAGAGAGAGGACTCCATAAGGATCCAAAGCGAAGTACCCATAAGGATACCCCACCCCACCAATCACGACATAGTGATATCCGGGAGAGCAGATGACCTCATAGTAGTGGAGTTCACCAAGGAGAGGTACTTGATAGAGGTGAAGAGCGTGGACGATTTGCAGGATAAGCTGAGAAAGGGCTATCTTCCTAGGCTAGATCACAGAGCACAGCTCAACCTCTACATGAAGGCCTACCCCAGATCCAAGGGAATCCTCATGTACGTGGACAGATCAAACTTCGACATTGAGGAGATATTGGTGGAGTTCGACGAAGACCTTTACAAGAAGACCTTGGAGAGAGTTGAAAGGCTACACAACTACGTCAAGAAGAGAGAGATCCCTGAGGCTGAGGCCAAACTGAGTCAGGAGATGAATTGGCAATGTAAGTTCTGTATTCACAGGGCCAGATGTGATAGGGACCAGTGAACATACTTCAGCAGTCGTGGAACCTTTCCTAAATGTCGACCTGTAATCATGAAATCTAGTGACTGCCAAAACTCCAAGGGTTAACGTTCAACCAGTTCTGACCACTGATTTCTCACGGGTCATCGAGTGATGAAATGATATATGCCTGATGTGAAGGATATTGAGGAAGAAGGTATCGCTACCATGTTCAATTTTCCCACACCCTCCTAGTCATTTACTCATGTCCGTCACGGATCGTGATGTGATCCTTTAATACAATTTTATTTGATATAGTAAACAAAAAGCAATCTTCTTAGCAGCAGTTATGGGGTTTCTCGTTAAGTGTAGCCTTAAAGTCAAGGCGAAATCTAATAACTGCTGTTCTTAGGTCATATTGAGGTCCTGATTAGCCATACTGACAAGACGTACGTTTAACCACATACATTGGCCCAAAGTCGTGAGGTCCACTTATACCCGCATCAGCTCCGAAGTCACCGCTCGTCTAGTACGTGGTCCTAGCCTGTTCCCTCAGGAAGGAAAGCAGGTAATAGGGTCCTCCGGCGTTCCTACCCGTGAGACCTGAGTCCTTCCATCCACCGAAGGGCTGAACTCCGGGCATGGCCCCCGTTGTGGAACCGACCTCCCTATTGGCGTAAACCACGCCGGCCTCTACGTTCCTGAAGAAGTACTCTACCTCTCTCTCATCCTCTGAAAATATGCCTGCCGTAAGCCCGTAGTCGACGTCATTCACAAGCCTCACTGCTTCCTCCAGGTTCCTCACAGACTTGACCAGGACTATGGGGACGAATAGCTCAGTCTTCCAAAGGGAGCTGGTGTAGGGGACGTCTGTGATCACAGTCGGTTCCACCAGGTAAGTCTTAGTGTCTTCCCTCACCTTTCCGCCCACTAGAACCTTGCCACCTTCGCTCAGGGCTTGATCCACAAACTTCCTGAACTTCTCCAAAGCCTGCTTGTTTATAAGTGGACCCATGAAGGTCGTCCTCTGCCTCGGATCGCCTATCTGAGTCGTGTCAGCCCTAGCCTTCAATCTTCTCAGGAACTCTTCATAAACTCCCTCCTCCACAAAAACCCTGGAAGTGGCACTGCACTTCTGTCCGTCGAAACCGAAGGCACCTCTGTAAGTCCCCTCCACCGCTTTCTTCAGGTCTGCCTTAACAGTCACCACCGTGGCGTTCTTCCCACCGAGCTCCAACACTGCCGGCCTAGGCCTCAGATTGACGAAGACCTTCAGTAAGCGATGCCCTACCTCCCTCGAACCGGTGAATGCAAAACCAGCAACATTCAGATCGGTCTCCAATACTCGGGAGACCTCCTCCCCTGGAGTCGTAACGTAATTGATTGCGTCTGCTGGGAAACCTGCCCTCCTGAGAACCTGTACTAACTTGAACGCTGATAGTGGAGTGTCTGAGGAAGGCTTTATCACGACGGTGTTACCAGTTATTAGGGCTCCCAAGGCCATAGTGGCCGTGATGGCGAGAGGGAAGTTAAAGGGTGAGATTATCAACCAAGGTCCGTAGGGTCGCATAACCGACACTCCCCTCTCGTTCTTGTATATTCTCCCTTCCATCTCCTTGACATAACCTCTGTTCTCTTCCAGTACCTGAGCGTAATAGTTGAAGTAGTCAATAGTCTCGTCTACCTCTGCCACACTTTCCGTCCTTATCTTACCGTTCTCGTAGGTTATCGTGGCAGCCAGTTCATACTTCATCCTCCTGAGCTCGTTTGCAGCCCTCACTGTGAACTCAACTCTGTCCTTCCAGTCCGAATCCCTCCAATCTCTGAATGCGTCTTTAGCGTTGGAGACTGCTAGCTTCACTAGCGATGAATCCGCCTTCTGGAAGATACCCAAGGTCAGGGACGTGTCGATAGGGGATCTAACCTCAATCTTCTCACGTGTCTTGAGCTCTCTATCACCTAGGAGTATCGGGTACTCTCTCCCGAGTTCCTCCGAGACCTTCTTCAGTCCCTCCTCGAATAACTTATGAAACTCCTCTTCTCTCCCTTCCTGTACGTATCTCTGATAGGTCTTCTCGTTTACGAAAGGCATGTATTATACTATACATATTCCCTAAATTAACCTTAGGATGGAGGCACGATGAATAAGAAAAACAACGATATTACAATACAGAAAATCCTTAAATGACATAAATTTGCTTATACATCATGACAAGCTCGATAGCAGGAAGAATTGAGAGGCTTCCCTGGACCTCGTTTCACACAAGGTTAGTAGTCCTCCTAGCCTTGGGAGAATTTTTTGAGCTTTACGACCTCTTCAATGCAGGGTTCACAGTTCAACCCGTCTCGAAGTTTTTCGCTATCCCCACCACGGTGACCATCTTTGATATCATTGCGGTCTTCTTCCTTGGGGCCTTCGTAGGATGTGTGTTGTTCTCCTACATTGGGGACTCTATGGGAAGGAGGACAGCACTGCTGTTAAACTTGGGCATAATGAGCTTGGGTTTACTGCTCACACCTTTCTCCCCAAATCCTGAAGTGCTGGCGTTACTCAGGTTCATAACGGGTCTTGGAGTGGGCCCAGAGGCCCTGATAGTTATCGATATACTGACCACAGAGTTCTTTCCCTCAAAGCTCAGGGGCAGAGCCCTATCTACTGCCTACACCATTGCTTGGCTCGCCCCTCTAACCGTAGCTCTCTTGGCTTACTTCCTCATTCCCAGGACAATAGTCCTACAAGGTTGGCAGTGGCTCTACATAATTGGCGGTTTGGGAGTAATATTGATCATCCCCTTTAGGTTCCTTATACCTGAGTCGCCTAGGTGGTTGGAGACCAGGGGAAGGTTGGAAGATGCGGAAAAAATTTTGTCAAAAATGGAAGAGATAGCCAGGAGGGAGAAGGGAGAGCTACCACCACCGTTTCAGATCAAAGTTCCTACCATCACGAGAGTCCCCATATCTGAGCTCTTCTCAAAGGCATATAGGAAGAGAACCATAATGCTGTGGATTTTCGAGTTCCTACAGACCGGAGTGTATTACGGTTTCGCTTCCTTGGCACCTACGGTCCTGTTCCAGAAGGGTTTCACTCTAGTCCATACATTAGAGTACTCAGTGTTGATCTACTCATCCTATTTCCTCTCCTCGCTGGTCTCAATAGCTGTCATAGATAGCGTGAGGTTCGACAGGAAGTATCAAGTAGGAGGCGTCGCGTTATTGATGGGAATCGTGGGCCTTCTGTTCGGTTTGGCCAGCTCCGCAACCGAAGTGATCACGACTGGTTTCACTTTTGGTTTTCTCTCCAACATATTCTCCAACTCATTTCATCAGTACGGAGCAGAGCTTTACCCAACTAGGATTAGATCTTTCGCTGACGGTGTTCAATACTCCCTGAGCAGGTTAGGTAACTTCGTTTGGTTAAGTCTTCTGCCTCTAGTCCTTAAGAGTTACGGTCCCTTCTATATGTACGTAGTAGTCTTCGTCTTCGCCGTTATTGTGTTCTTGGACGTCGTAGCTTTGGGGCCTAGGGCGTCTAGGGTGGAACTGGAGGAACTCTCCACATAGAACGCTCGTGAAGGGTACGTTATCCCATTTTAAGATGTTTGTTTTGTTTCTCCCGCCACCCATTCTGTACCTAAAACTCCAGTTTGACCCTACACCTTCACTTCAATCATTTTACATCCCATCATTATTGAATGTATGAAAACCTATTTTCTAGTATAACAGCGTTTATTAGATTTCGCCTGATTACAGGGTGATATTTAAGGGAAAGTCCCATAACTGCTTGTATAAAAAGGATTAAGCCCATCTTGATCGGGGAAGAGAAAGTGAACTTACATCAAAATTTCAGTGAAATTGTTAAATCACGAAAATTATACATAAATGAAGTGAATCGTAAGGGACATCTGAGTAGCCCGCTTTGTGGAGGTAGCCCTAGTCAACTTCTCCTTATTAAACCGTAGATCAATATTGCTAGACCTATGAAACTAACTAAGGCCCCAACTATGAACAAGACCCCGCCAAACTCTGTCATACTTGTAATTGACGTCGAGGCCACAGTGAACTTGACCACTGAAGTTCCGTTGTTCTCAATGGAAAGTACAGGAGAACTACCGTTCAGGACTAACGACATTGATCCTGATAGACTTTCCTGTTTAAGGAGCGTTCCCCCATCTACTACGACACGCAATGGATAACTTGAGTTAAAGGTAAGGGCAACACTATCCAGTCCTGGCCTTAACTCCTTGACCACTGATTGTCCGGGTGGTAGGTTTCCAGAGTACACCATCACGTAAGGTGTAACCTCTGAGAAGCCTATGAACGCCATTACTACTCCCAATAGGATGATAACGAGACCAACAAGTACCACTTTCTTTTTCATGCTAAAAGCTCGTTCTAGAGAACTTTAAGCCTTTGCAGAGGTGCTTGTGCACACGTGGTAAACCACCTCGCCCTGACGGACGGGGCTTCCTGCTTCCTTGCCCAGCGGGTAGAGGGCGGAGGACCACAGGCACTACAGGCCACCAGTCCTGATCTCTTGAGCACGTTCAGGGAAGCGTTTTAGTCACGGTCTGTTACCCAACTGCAGAGAACACGCGATCTGCTGAGGTCGAGTCCTTCACGTGTACGCACATGGCACAGGCCTTGGAGGTACATGATGGTTCGACGAGGACCAGTTCCTTGCCGTACTTCTCCACCTGGTACTTCAGGACGGTCTCGAGCTCGTGGAACGCGACGTCGCGGAGCCTCATCCTCCTTGAGGACTTACCCACCAGTTCCTTAACTTGAACGTCCTCCATGACGACCACGTCGTACTTCTCGGGGAAGTGTTTGCCCAACCTCACGTCCCTCAGCTCCTTCGAGCGCCCTTGAGCCTCGGCGAGCTTGACCTTCATCTTGAGAAACATCTTGTCCAGACTGTGACGCTTCTACGTAACTACTCGTTATTTTTAATCATCTAAATATCGTTTTGACAAGTTGTGTTTATATAGTATCACCGAAGTAGTTTTTATTGATGATCCCCCTAACTGATGACGGGCACTGCTCACGAGGTTTGGGGAGTGATAAAAGTGTGGATGGGAGGGTAGTGGTGTTTCCCTCGACTAGCCCCAATGAGTTGAGGGTGACCCTGTGTGATCCCTTAAGAGGGGTGCCCGTGGTGGAATTAGAAGTAATTAAAGAAGATATGTTACGCCACGGGTAAACACTTAAATTGTATGAAGCCAATTAATTTAACTTAGAGGGCTCTACTCGTTATATTATGATAGAGGCCGTCGCACTCTCCAAGGTTTATAAGGATGGGACAAGGGCCCTGTCCGACGTTACTTTTATGTCCTCTGCCAAGATTTTGACTGTCCTTGGAAGGAACGGGGCAGGTAAGACCACCTTGCTCAGAATACTTTCCACCCAACTATTGCCCAGTGGCGGGATAGCAAGGATAATGGGCTATGATATCATCAAAGACGCTAAAATAGTGAGGAAGTTGATGGTCTCCATTCCTCAGGAGGCTAAGCCGGTAGGATTCGCTAGCCCGTTCGAACACGTGATCATGTTCCTCACCTCACGAGGTCACTCCTTAAGCTCGGCACGCGAGGAGGCGAGGAAAGCCCTTAAAGAGATTGGTCTTTGGGAGGTTAAGGACAAACCATGTGACGATTTGTCTGGGGGAATGAAGAGGAAAGTGTTCGTAGCCATGGCCATGAGCTCCAACGCAGAGGTCATATTCCTGGATGAACCTACCACGGGTCTCGATCCCATATCTAGACTGGAGGTGTGGTCAATTATCCGGACCCTACGTTCCAGAATAGTCTTAACTACCCACTACATGGAGGAGGCTGAGGAACTCTCCCACGAAATCCTCATGCTGGGGAGGGGAAGGGTTATAGCTAAGGGTAGTAAGGAGGAGTTACTATCTCCTCTCAAAGGGAAAGTGAGAGTAGAGGGGGTGGGAGAGTTAGTGGTTGGGAAGACTCCCATC
The DNA here is from genome assembly GCF_000243315.1 of Metallosphaera yellowstonensis MK1. Lineage (GTDB taxonomy): Archaea > Thermoproteota > Thermoprotei_A > Sulfolobales > Sulfolobaceae > Metallosphaera > Metallosphaera yellowstonensis. The sequence continues at coordinate 1,176,558 of NZ_JH597761.1, forward strand.
TCGTATCTAGAAGACGAGAAGGCTAAATCCCTAGTGGGGAAGGCGGTAATAAAACCCGTGAGCCTAGAGGATTTATTCATACTTAATGGTGAGGGAAATTGAACTATAGGTTCATTTTAATCTTCGCGTGGTTTTACGGTTACTCGTTCCTCAGGAGAGGTTACACCTACGTCTTCACTTACCTCATCAACCCCCTGGCAATCCTCTTCCTAGTGTACGTCTTGTCGAGAGGTGAACTATTGAGCTATGCTGTAGTGGGGGGGATGATCTCCGTTGTGGCGACAAACGCCGTGGTGAGCTTATCTGACGTAGTCATGCTCAGGAAAGAGATGAAAATTCAGGACATGCTAGTCGCTAGTGAAGTTACTCCGCTGGACTACATGCTGGGCCTCGCTACGGCGAACTACGTCTTCTCTGTACCTGGGGTTATAGCTTACGTGATCATGGGTTTGCTCCTGGGGGTTCTTACCCCAGCCTCCTCCGTTGAGATCGTCCTAGTTTCAACGTTCTTAAACTACGTAATATCGGGACTAGCTTTCTTCATAGGCACGCTAGTGCCTTACACTAGGCATTCTTGGGCGGTATCTGGGGTGCTCAGCACTATCCTCACCGTATTCCCGCCTGTCTATTATCCCTTCGCCGTGCTGAGCCCTGAGTTGAGGGAGATCGTCCTGATATTACCATCAGCCTCGGCGTCTGCCCTGAGTCAATGGGTCACAGGACTTTACCAATTCGATCCACTGTCGCTCCTAGCATTGATCGTAGAGTGTCTGATCTTCTTTACAATTTCGCTCAAGATATCCAAGTGGAGAGAAGAATAAAGAGAAGAGAAGCCCCAAGGGACAAAAAGTTTTCCCTTAAAGCCCAGGTAGTAGGTCAAAGGAGAGTTCAGGTTCAAAATTTGTTGATAACCTGTTAACGACGCATGCCAGTAATCTGCAGTTCTCACCCTCCTCAGTTAATTTGCATTCGTAGAGTCCATAATTTGTAGGACACGTTGAAGTTTGCTTAATGGTGAAGTATACCTTCATCAATAACCTTCCCATCTTTTCCTATTTAAACTTTCATATGAATGATAAGGAGTTTTCTTTATTTAACGACGTTTTCTAAAGGTAATAATGAAAAAGGATAGCAGGTTATATTCGCTGATCGTAATTCTTCCATTCCGATAAATCACTACAAAAACCTAATAGGATCTAAGGGCTGGATCCTTTTTCACATTAACAGAAGTCTTTTTATATTTGTTTATAATAAATTTTTGTTGATAAATGATGACCTCTCACGCCGATGCGGGCTAAGTCCAAAGGGGTGGGAGTGATCTGGGATGTGAGCCCCGTGCCGTCGGGCTCGAAGGAGTTTCATGACCCACGTGTGACTAGAATGAGCGTGTAATTGAGGGCTAGTTACCTACACTCGATCATGAATAAAGATAAAATGATTGAAATGAAAGTGGAGGGATAAACGGGAACTAGGAAAATGTTTACAAAAAAGAGCTTCCAAAGAATTAGGGTCTAAAGTTCTTCCCTATCACCTTGAGCATTCCCATCATCACGCCTAGTCCCCTCTGTATGTCTGGATCCTTCATTAGGGTTATTAACTTCCCCAGAGTTACATTCTCGGGTTTTGATAGGACCTTCAAGGCCTCCTCCCCGCTCAGGACCTCTACCAGTTCACTTAAGGGGGGTCTCATGACGGAGTTCAGGAATTCTAAACCCTTGGGCAGAAAGTCGAATATGAGGGACAGGGTAGTTCCTAGGTTGGTTATGGCGTCGTCGTTGAGGGCATCCCTCAGGGACTTGAGTGCGTAAGACATGTTCACTAGGACATCTAAGGTACCGCTGTCCTTGAGCTCCAATACCCTCTTGATGACCTCGTTAAGTTCTGGAGCTTTAGCTAATATCGCCTTTAGACCCTCTGCTGATCTCGGATTTATCCCGCTCAGGACATCCATCAATTGTCCTATGGTGTTCCCCAGGTTGGTTATGGCGTCGTCGTTGAGGGCATCCCTCAGGGACTTGAGTGCGTAAGACATGTTCACTAGGACATCTAAGGTACCGCTGTCCTTGAGGGCCTTTAGCCTCATCACCGCATCCTTTAACGCGTCAGCGTTGGCCAGAATGTCCTCAATTTCCTTTTGTCTCGTCTTCATGGAACCTGCTATCACCATCATGTTGGATAACATATCCGCAATGCTCTGTATGGCGTCGTCGTTGAGGGCATCCCTCAGGGACTTTGCTCCATAGCTGAAGTTTATGAGTACATCGAGTGCACCGGAATCCTTGAGTTGTGCTACCTTGCCTAGCACTTCGTTGAGGGTAGAGACGTGATCCAGAAAGTTTGCTAATTCCTCCATCTTCTTCTCGTCTAGCTTAGCCATGACCTTCTCCAAGTTGACCTCGGTAGCCATAGTATCACCATACTGAAACTAGTTGACCCCCTTCGACCTCCATGGAGAAGGAGGTTATCCCCACAATGTCGTCTACCAGTTCGCTGTAGCTTTCCTTATCCAGTTTATGTACTTTGCTGGCATAGGAGCAGGCCAGGATCTTCAGTTTTCCAGATTTCTTAGCCCTCCTGAAGTGCTGAAACACGTCCTCCCTGCTCTCCTTAATTACCTTTGAAGTGTCGTCTGTCACCCTCAGGTCCGGAGTCTTGAGGAACGCCTTGACGCCGTCCATGGTCGCAAACAACACCACTTCGTTGTCTAGGGAGACGGCTATGGCTGAATGCATGGCAGCATAAGCTACCCTGCTCAACTCGTTGGAACCTAGGATTATACCAACCTTCATTTAAATCCCTTTAAACTATAGCCTTAGCTGTCACTGTCCAGTACAACTTGTTATACATTAGTTTGCCCCACCAGTGGACGTAGGACGGGGGTGGTGGAACAGGCGGGTTAGCGTAGTTGAACCTAATGTAGGTTGCAGAGTCTACGCCAGTAGCTATGTAACAGAAGACTGAACCGTCGTAGGTCTTCTTCAAGCCTGTGCCCCTTATCTCATTGGCCACGTTGTTAGCAATGATGTAGGACTCGAAGTCCGCAGTCGAACCTGCCTTAGAGATTGGGATATCTGTGGTGTCTCCTATTACGAAGACGTTGGAGTGATCCTTCATCCTCAGGGTGAACTTATCTGTCGGGACCCAATTCCTCTTATCGCCTATGCCTGAGTCCCCTATCACTTTTGCACCTACATGAGGAGGAACCCCTATGGCCAGATCGAACTTGACCTTCTCTCCTTCCTGGGATTCCATGACCTTGTTCTTCGGATCGACGTTAGTTACGTTGAAGGGAGAAATGACCTTTATTCCCCTCTCTTGGAAGATCTTTATCATTACGTCGTTTGTGGTCTTTATTCCAAATATTCCGTTGATAGGATACGTGTAGACTATCTCCGTCTTATCCCTGAGACCCTTCTTCCTTAACATGTCGTCAAGCATCAACGTGGCTTCCATTGGCGCAACGGGGCACTTGTGAGGTAATTTAGCCACGTTTATTACTACTGTACCTCCGGAGAATTGATCTAAGGCCTCTCTAAGCTTCAGGGCACTATCGAAGTCCCAAGGGGAGTAAACAGCGTCCTTATAACCTGGTACTTCTTCCCATCTCAGATGGGATCCTGTGGCTATGATCAGGTAGTCGTAAGTGTGGGACACACCGTCTGCAGTGACAACGGTATGATTTGCAGGGTCGATCTTGGTTACCTCTCCCTTCTGGCCGTGTAGAAACCTGACCCTATGATCCAGGATATCCCTTTCGTTCCTCACTAACTCCACTGGGTCCTGAACGTTAAACGGAACTAGTAGTTGGCCCGGCTGATAGACGTGCTTGTCACTCTTATCTAAAACTACTACTTCCGCCTCTCCCTTCTCCAACTCCTCTGGTATAGTCCTCGCTATCCTGTTTGCCACTATGGTTCCTGCAATCCCTCCTCCTACAACTATAACCCTCTTCATTTCGTGAGCACCACCACGTAATTGTTACCATCTCTCCTTTCTTGGACTATTTTGTAACCCTTCTTAGTTGCCCAAGCCACAACGTCTTTCTTGGTCGCTTCGTCTCCAAGGACAGCCTCAACTGCCTCTCCTGGACTTATCTCTTCCAATACCCCTGAGAGTTCTCCCAAGGGTCCTGCACAAGATTGGCCTGTAAGATCTAGCTTTTTATATATCTTTAGGGACATTTTTATCATTATAAACATCTCCAAGTGACTTATAAACTTTTATTTAAAAGTGTTTACTATGGATGATTTCATTTTTTCTAAAAAAAGTAGAGAAACGACTCAGCCCTTAAAAGGGATTTTCATTAAACCTTGAAGACATGGATTTAGGTTCGGTGCAACTGGAGTTGAGGGACGTAACAAGGAAGTGCATAGCTATATTGGGGATAAGGGGATCGGGTAAGTCCAACACTGCAAAAGTGACGGCACAAGAACTCATTAGGGAGGGAGTCCCAGTAGTCGTAGTCGACCCTGACGGGGAGTACACTAACCTTCAGGCAAAGGTTCGGAATAACTTCTCCGTGAGTCCCCTCTCCTTGGCGTCATCAGTGTTAGGTGAGGGAGAGAGCGTTGTCCTGGACATGAACGAGTGGAACCAGGAGGCCTTTAAGTTTCTCTTGGACTTCATGACCTCCCTTTGGGAGCTATCCAAGGTGTACTCCAGGGACGTCTTCATCCTCTTGGAGGAGGCTCACGAGTTCATCCCGCAGGGAGAGAGGACTGAACTCAGCGACGCGTTGACCAGGATCGCACTGAGGGGAAGAAAGAGGGGTTTGGGAATGATACTTGTCAGTCAGAGGTCTGCGAAGGTAAATAAGGACGTCCTGACTCAGAGTGAAATCTACTTCCTCCACAAAGTGGTCCATCCCATCGATATCAAGGTCTACAAGGAGATCTTACCCATCAAGAGTAGAGAGGTTGAGGCCACTGTGAAGACCCTGAGGACCGGAGAGGCCATATTTTACAGGGACGGAGCGTTCAAAACTGTGAAAATAAGGAAATTTGAGCCAGACACCTTAATTCCTGTGGTCGAGACTAAGGAGGAACTAAAGGTTTGAAGCTAATTTGGGTTCCCTGAACGAGCTCACCGAATTCGTCCCTCAGTACTCCCGGTATTTAGGGTTCAGTTCCAGGGGTTCGGGCTTCATTAAATTTTCATGAATTTATATCCAATTCTCAGCCCTTGCGCTTCACCGGGGTCACGGGGAAACCCGTTACCCCTCCGCCCCCTCGGTTGACCCAACCCGCCTACTCCCAGTGGGAGTGAAAGAGGTGGGGGAAACCCGCACATCTTGAGGAAGATGTTGAGGGACGCGTTCAGTTGTCTGTGGGTTGGGCACTCTGTTCATCATGAACAAAACATTGTTAGAGAACCTGAAATACATGTTTATATCATTCGCTTAACTTTGTTAAAGATATGGAAACAGGAAAGAGTTTACCAAGGGGCCAAAAGGTAGTTAAGAGGTTCATTTACTACGCCGCGTTGGGCGTGCCAGAGATCGATGAGGAAAGGTACAGGTTGACCGTCTCAGGACTTGTGGAGAAACCACAAGAATATTCCTACCAGGAGTTGATGAGGATGATCGACGTAAACTATGTGAGAGATTTCCACTGCGTTACTGGGTGGAGTGTGTTGGGAGTTAGCTGGGAGGGAGTGTCGCTCAGGAACTTATTACAGAGAAGTGTGCCTAAAAAGGAGGCCAAGTGGGTGATGTTTTACTCCCTTGATGGCTACACAACTGCAGTCCCGTTAGAGGACGCCATGTCGGAGGACGCCGTTGTGGTCCTGAAAATGAACGGTAAGCCCTTAACGAGGGAGCAGGGCTTTCCAGCTAGACCCTTTATACCCTACCTATACGCATGGAAGAGTGCCAAATGGCTCGCCTCCGTGGAACTACTTCCGGATTACGTTGACGGCTACTGGGAGGAGAGAGGTTATCACGAGAGAGGTAACGTGTGGGAGGAGGAGAGATTCAAGGGACAGGGAGGAAAACATCTACCCAGGAGGCCTCTCCTCTGAACAGCAACAGTTTATTTTCGTTTGACTATAATCTCTTATGGAGCTTTGCGAGAAGAAGGTATCAAAGGTCGGTTTCGGTACCTGGAAAATAGGAGGAGGCTATTGGTCTGCCGACAGAACAAGGGACTCCCATTGGTTAGACCTCTTGAAGTATGTTGTGGAGAAGGGAATTAACCTCTTCGATACGGCGGAAATGTACGGAGACGGACACGCAGAGGAACTGCTGGGACAGGCCCTCAAGGGAGAGGACCAAGACGAGTTCACCGTCATTACCAAAGTGTGGAACAATCACCTGAAGTACGACGATGTCATAAAGGCCGCTAGGGCGAGTTTGAGGAGATTGGGATTGAAGTACATCGACATCTACCTCATACACTGGCCTTCTCCTTCAGTCCCCTTGAGGGAGACCATGAGGGCAATGGAAAAGTTGGTAGATGATGGTGTTGTCAGGTGTATAGGTGTGAGTAACTTCGATACTAACCTGTTGGAAGAGGTATTGTCGGCGGTTAACAGGTACAAGATAGAAGTCAACGAGATGGAGTACAGCATATTAAACAGGAAAATAGAGAAGGATCTCATCACATTGGCTCAGCGGAACGGTGTGAAGATAGTGGCCTACTCTCCCCTGGGAAGAGGAGAAGTCAGTAGCCTACCCATCCTCACGGAGGTGGCCAAGAAGTACGGGAGGACACCAGTCCAGGTAGCCCTCAATTACGTCGCCAGGAAGGCCATTCCGATTCCTAAAGCGTCCACCAAGCCTCACGTGGACGACATAGCAGGAACCTTGGATTGGGATCTAACAGACGAGGACTATAGATATCTAGCCTCGTTGCCCATAGGGTGATCAGTGAAGCTGTCATATCTTCATATTCACTTTTTTCCTCAAGTTGAGATTTCCCTTCACCACGCTAATTATCCCTCGCTCATCCTCTCGCCGACCTTCAGCTTCACTAATTCTTCCCTGTAAACCTCCATCGCGTCTTCCATAATTAGAACTCCCAACAACTTTCCTTTCTCTACCACTGGTGCCCATCTAGCCTTGGTTCTGGACATGGTTTCCAAGGCCTCTTCTAGACTGCTCTGTCTCATCACAGTCTGGACTCCGCGAACTACGAACTTGCCTACATCTCCACTCTTGCCTAAAATGTCCCGCATGTAAGCTACCCCGAGGAAGTTATCGTCATTGTCTACCACTGGAATTGAGAAGAAATTGTTCCTCATCATGATTGAAATAGTCTCCTCCACAGGGGATATCGCAGAGACCTTGATGTCCCTGAGTTTGCATTGAGCTACCTTAATTTTGGCCAACAGTGCCTGTTCGTACTCGCTAGCGTGAGCTGGAGATTCCCTCCTGGTGGGAACCTGAGAACGGTAGATAGATTGATTCCCGGTGACCAGGTACGATATGGCCACAGCGATCATGGCCCCCGGGAGTAACTGAAGGCTACCGGTCATTTCTGTGACCATTATCAGTACAGATAGGGGAGCCTTGGCAGCTCCACCGAACATAGATACCATTCCTATTATCACGAAGGGAGCTATCGAGGGGACGAGCTGAGGAAATAGGAAGTGGAAAAGTAGACCGACATCACCTCCCACGAAGGCTCCTATGAACATCCCGGGGGCGAAAACTCCTCCACTCCCTCCTGAACCTATAGTTAGACTCGTAGCCAGAACCTTTATGAACGGGAGGAGGACGAGTAAGTAAAGCACGGGTAAAAGTGAGTAAAATTCGGTGAACTTCTCGTACTCAAGGAGGTTTATCCACCCATAACCTGTAGCCATAACCTCTGGGGCGAGGAGAGCTATCGTCCCTGTGAGTAATCCCCCAATCACAGGTTTGAGGTAGGGCGATAGTCTGACCCTTTTGAAGGTGTCATGAACCCCGTAGAATGTCTTGATATAGAACAGTCCCATCAGGCCTGCTATCAATCCGAGGATGGCATATAACGGGAGCCTGATGGGATCGAAGGACCCCGTGTAGTTCCCAAAAATTGGGGTGAAACCTACTATTGAGCCGAATATCGAGTAACCCACAGCGGACGCCACAAGTGCAGGGAATATGACGTCAGGTTCTAGGTCCCTCTTGTACAAGATCTCCGCTGCAAGTATTGCACCTCCTATGGGAGTCTTAAATATAGTTCCTATACCGGCACCTATTCCAACAGCTACTGCTCTTCGCCGATCTTCAGGGGTGAGACCCATGAGATCCGCTATCATAGACCCTATACCTGCAGACAGTTGTGCAGTGGGACCTTCCCTACCCGCACTCCCTCCTGAACCTATTGTGAAGGCCGAGGCGATCAGTTTGATGGGGATTACCCTCCATCTGACTTTACCCTCTCTGTAATGGTATGCGGAGATAGCAGCGTCAGTGCCATGACCCTCAGCCTCAGGCGCTAATGAATACACTAGGAGTCCAGATATAGCACCTCCTGCGGCTACCACAAAAGGAATCAGGTAATACCTAGTGGCATGAAACTGAAAGATCAGGGACCCTCCCTCTCCGAGGGGCCTAGGAACCGTAAGCCCTATCACGCTTTCGAGGAGGAAGTATTCTACACCTCTTATAGCGAAATAGAAAGTTAGGGAGGAAAGACCTGCCACAATCCCTAGGATAACACCCATTATGAGCCACTTCTCCAGGTATGGAAGAGATCGAAGATCCCTCAAGGAAGTCATGGAAAGATGTGTTCATGAGACTAATTTAAGTTTTAGGAGTAGTTCCTCGAGATGTTGTCCAACTTGCCTAAAATAGAGATTCGATGGTGATATTGACAAGAAACTGGTATGAGATAATATCATGCTGAGTCGATATTCACGGAAAGGACCTCCTACGGTCCTTTTAGGTCTTCTTTGCGATTTCGTTTAAATTAAGAATAAGTTAAAAAATGATAGAAAGCAGTAAACTTTAATTTTTTATCTTCGGCGTTAACTCAATGAAAGCCCCTCACCTTATATCTGCAGAGACCCTCTTGGAAAACCTAAGGGATTACACCATCGTGGAGATTGCATATGATCCCTCCTCATATAAGGAATGGCACCTACCGAGAGCAGTCCTCCTTCATTGGTGGAATTTCAGACATCCAGTAGTGAGGGATTTTGCCGATAGGGAAACCCTGGGAAGGAATTTAGGAAAGGTGGGCATATCAAGGGAGGACAGGTTAGTTCTCTACAGCGACTTCGGTAACAGATACGCGTACTATGCCCTATGGCTCCTCCTTAGCTACGGTCACAAGGAGGTTTACGTTTTAGATGGAGGGAAGGTAGCGTGGGAGGTCAAGGGTCTTCCCATGGAGACTGAGAGCTTCAGATTACCTGAGTCCAGGTACGATCCAGATCCCCCAGATTGGAGCAACAGGATAACGGTGTGGGAAATACTCACCCGATTGAGGACCGGAGACCTTCCTCAACTTATCGACGCTAGGTATCGAGAAGAATTCGAGGGGAAATTGAGCACACCGCCTGAGCACCCCCACGAGGAAGCCCAGACGAGAGGTCACATCCCGGGAGCTATTAACGTACCCTGGAATTCTTTTCTCAATGACGACACTGAAGAGTTGCGTCCCCCCGAGGAAATTCTATCTCACCTTAAAGAGAAGGGAATAAGGAATGAGGAGACAGTAGTTTACTGTAGGACTGGAGCTAGGGCCTCCTTGGTGTGGTACTATCTCAAATATGTCCTGGGCTTCAAGAGAGTGAGACTTTACGACGGGTCCTGGTCTGAGTGGGGTAACATGGTTGGGATGCCTGTGGAGTTTTGACCCTTCCTGTGTATCCTCCAGCCCTATACGCAATGAAGGAGAGGGTAATCCTGTCTCTTTCGTGTGTAGAGAAAGTCAGCGGCCTCGAGGACTGGGCCACTCTGATACCGCACGGACATTTCGGTTTGAGTCGCCTTTGTCAACAGTTTCAGATAAACCGTGAAGTTTATATACTTTGTATGTAAGTTTAATTGTGATTCTGAAACCTAAGGAAGTGTGCCGTCAGGAAGAGGAAAGTGGTATTGTACGCTAGGGTATCGAACAAGCGAAAGGACGACTTAGTGAACCAGGTTAGATACCTAGAGGAGAACGTTAAGGACTACGACCAGGTGATAACGGACGTGGGATCCTCGTTGAACTTGAAGAGGAAGGGGTTCCTCAAGTTACTCGGGATGATACTGAACAACGAGGTGTCGAAAGTGGTCATCGCGTATCCCGACAGACTGGTTAGGTTTGGCTTCTAGATAGTAGAGGAGGTGTGCAGAGCACACAGCTGTGAGCTCGTGGTGTTGAACAGGGAGGACGAAACTCCGGAACAAGAGTTAATAGAGGACTTGATCTCGATCTTGGTATCGTTCAGCGAGAAATTGCAAGGGATGGGGAGTCGTGAGTACGAGAAGGTGAGGAAGTGCGTTGAAGAAATTAAGGCATAAATCGTTTCAACCAGAGGAGGAATACGTCTACCTAACTTACTCCATAAAGAATGATAAGAGGGAGGAGAGCAGAGTGTTATTAGAGAACTACAGAGTCTTACTGCAGAAGGCTTTAGACTACTTGTGGGAGAGGATCAAGGTTGAGAGGAGAGAAGTGAAGAGGGTAAGAAAGTCCTCACGAAGGTCAAGGTAACCCTCCCCGAGAACGGTAGACCCAAAATCATATTAGAAAAAATAACTCCAGCAGGATAATATCGATTCACGATAGATAACAGGATTTATAAGAGTATAAAGAATTCAATTGAAGAAAGGGTTTAAGGTGAGGGAGATGGAGTATTACCACGTGAGATAGGAAGATGGTAACACCCGGTCTCCCTCACCAAACATTCAACAAATAGGATATAAATTACTTTCCGTGTTGAACTTCCAAGGAGAGAAGGTAGAGAAGGTAGCGAAAACTCTCATCTCCGCGTGTTTGTGGAACAACTCTGTAGAGAACAAGTCCAGAGCGTATGACGTATCCCCACAGACCGTGAGGAATTACGTAGAGAAGCAAGGGATGGAAGTGATTGAAAAGCTATTGGAAAGAGCTAGGAAAATATCCTTGGAGATATTAAAGGGAGTGAATGAGATAGATCTTTCAATAGACTGGACAACCAAGACGTGGTATGGGAAACCAGTGAAAGGGAGCTCTGAAAAAGGAAACTCGTGGAACTACGCAAGAACCAAGTATAAGGGGAAAGTACTTTTACTTGCCTTTATTCCGCAAGTGAACGGTATGACTAAGGACGAGATAGTGAAGGTTCTTGTGGAGCAAGTAATGGCAACGGGATTCAGGATAAGGTTGATAACTCTTGACGCTGGTTTCTACACAGTTGATGTGCTCAACTTCATTTCACAGTTTAAGTATATAGTTGCTGTGCCTGTTGGGGACGTGAAGGTTTATGAGGAGTTTGACGGGGATTACACAACTAATAGTAAGAGGCATAGGAGGGATGGGCAGGTCGAGTTCAGGCTTCTCGTGTACAGCAAGGAAAAAGTGAGGAGAAAGAGTCTTGTTTATTTTGCTAGGGCTACTAATCTAGATCTGCCCAAGAGGGAAGTGTTGGATTTGTACAATGAGGTAAGAGGTCCCACAGAGACCTCTTATAGGAACATTAAGGCTTTTCTTCCATTTACTAGTTCTACTAAGTTTGTTTTCCGCACGTTGATCTTCGTGCTGGCCATTGTACTCTACTCCTTTATACCGTATTCAAGGGGGAGGTGGGGAGAGAGGAGTTTAGATTATTATTAATTCTTTTATTTCCTGATTTATTCAATCCAGAGAATTTTACATTTAATGTAATTGAAGCACTTATTTACACTATAGATTTATTTTTAAGGAGGTGATTTTCGGTCTACCGTACGGAGGGGGACTTCCGCCCCCTTAATCCCCAGAAAGTTAAAAGTCTTTTAAGGAATACCACTATAATTGGACCTAATAATAATGTATTACGCCATAACTTTTGTATAGAGCATAAAAAGTGCCATATACATATAAACTTTAAAAAGCCAAATGTTAACTATTTTTAATTAAAGGTAAGGAGTTATGCTAGCTAATTCTGCCGATATTAGAAACCTCGAAGACTTCATTATGACTGTAGTGAGAAGCAGAGAGATTTTCAACCTTAAAAGTTATAGCTTAAGGATAATTTCTGATTATACGAAGTTCTTTAACCTCATACTGCCTAAAGATGTAAGTGACGTCCTTGTTATATTACCAATTAGTAACGATGATTTAGGCAATACAATCAAAAACGAATTAATTAGGATAAGGACTGATTGTTCAATAATTGTATTATATAGTAATAGATTGCAGAAAGATAGAATAGTTGTCGGATTTCGTACTGTTGTTAATAAAACTGTTGATAGTGAAATCGATAGTAACAAAAATAACATGATTAGTAAGCACCTAGAGCCTCTAGGGTCAAAAACTCATCCAAATCTATACTCTCTCGGTATAACATTTTGACTCACGAGTAATCTTTCCTCTTATAGTTTTTAAGGTATTGCCATAGTGGTCAATAGTCATTTGTCTATTAGTATTCTGCTAGAGTACCCTTTTCTCTAGCTTTTTTGAATGCATAATTATATGAAAATATGCCTAATGGCAATAGAACTATATCAAATATGGCTAATATTATAATAAATTGGGCAACAGCAGTTATAGGAGTTCCATTTAAAAATGCCTCTCTTAATCCCTCTAATGCCCATGTTAAAGGAATTCCGTAACTTATATACCTAACAAATAGTGGAAGCACTCTGACTGGAAATACTGTACCCCCAATAAGATTTGTAAAGGTGTTGAAGAAGAATGAAATGGGATTACCTTGTTTTGTTATCATTGTTACAGCCCCAGCTATCATACCTATACCTAATGTTGATAATATCAACAGTACTATAATCACTATTGCACTGAGTGCATTAACGTTATAATGTATATTTAACGCAAATCCTACGGCCAAAATTATAATCACATTTATTGTATTTAGAGTAAGACCCCAAAGTGCTGAATACAACAAAAATCCAAACGTTCCAGTTCTTGAAATAACATAATACTCTATTGTTCCATAAAGCTGTTCATTACGTAACCTTTGACTTATGGTTGAAATTACGGAAGATACATATCCTTGGAAAGCTAAACCTATAGTGAAAAATGCTGTATAATTACTTACTCCTACTTCACTCACTAGTCTATTTCCTAATGCAGTTCCAGTGAAGTAATACGTGAAGACTGGGAGAATCCAACCTAATACCGTTAATATTGTTTGGGTTCTATACGATACCCATACCTTAAATCCTCTCAAATATAAGAAAGAGTAGAGTTTTCCGCTTATCCCCATCTTCCTCTCCACCCTCCTCTCCTTACCACTTCTAACCTTGCCGAATCCTCAACATCTCCTATTAAAAATATATACACATCTTCTAATGATGACTCTTCCTCCTTAATTACCCTATAATCCTTTAATTCATCAAGTTCCTTCTCTGGTATCCTCAAAATGTAGTAGTTTGTTGAAGTTTCTACTACATATTTACCTAACGCTAATGGATACTCGTTTACTTCTACTTCTATTACTTTGCCTAAGTAATTCTTTAAATTCTCCTTGTTTCCTTCAGCTATTACTTTGCCTTTCTTTAATAGTATTATCTTCTCTGCTAACTCCTCAATATCCTTCATGTAATGTGAGGTAAGGAGAATAGTCTTATCTCTACCAATTCTTCTAACTAAATCTCTAAACATTCTAGCTGAAAGTGGATCTAAACCTAAGGTAGGTTCATCCAATAGTAGCACTGGCGGATCCGTTATTAGTGCTCTAGCTAATGCCAATTTTCTCTGCATCCCAGTACTAAACTTCATATATGGTATGTTTTCCCATTCAGATAATCCTACAATTTCCAATACCTCCCTTGCTCTTCTCCTAGCATCGGATAGGGATAGGTTTTGCAAACTAGCGAAGAATACTAAGTTTTCCAAGGCAGTCAATCTATAATAGAATAACCTTTCACTCACTGTAACTAAACCTATTGATTCTCTAACTTTCTTTTCCTCCCTAGTTATACTGTAACCATTAACTATCGCATCTCCAGAACTAGGTATTATGAGAGTCGAAAGCATTTTAATCACGGTTGTTTTTCCTGCCCCATTTGGTCCCACTAAAGCCCCAGCCGTATTTCTTTCTATCTCAAAGGAAACATCATCTACAGCTTTTATCACCTTATACTTTGTTTTAAAAGTCTTTGAAATGCCAATTGTTTTAATCATTAGTTAAAGTATTGACAATAATGCTAAAAACTTTTTGCAGAAGGGTGATTCAGGGCTCCTTTGCAAATTGTAATATATCTCTCGGTTTAGACTTATTCAATGAAGGAATTACTGAATATATTTGATCATATCACGAAGAAATAAGGGTTCTTGTAATATTATTACAAGGATGAGATAACAGGTGGAGAGGCTGTAGTTGAGGGCTATGGCCCTGGCGATCCGGTCCTCCAGGGGGAGTGGCACTTCCCGAACCTCCTCCTCTCCAGCGGTAGACCCAAAATCATATTAGAAAAAATATTTCTGGTAGGATAATATCGAATTTATAAAAGATAAAGAAATTTATAAGAATATTAAGAATTCAATTGAAGAAAGGGTTTAAGGTGAGGGAGATGGAGTATTACCACGTGAGATAGGAAGATGGT
>NZ_JH597761.1:1191316-1206078 GCF_000243315.1 Metallosphaera yellowstonensis MK1
GTACACGTGAGGGACTCGACCTCAGCAGATCCCGTGTTCTCTGCAGTTGGGTAACAGACCGTGACTAAAACGCTTCCCTGAACGTGCTCAAGAGATCAGGACTGGTGGCCCGTAGTGCCTGTGGTCCTCAGCCCTCTACCCGCTGGGCAAGGTGGGGCAAGGAAGCAGGAAGCCCCGTCCGTCACGGTAGACCCAAAATCATATTATGAAAAATAATTCTGACAGAATAATATCGATTCACGATAGATAACAGGATTTATAAGAGTATTAAGAATTCAGTTGAAGAAAGGTTTAAGGTGAGGGAGATGTGGTATTACCACGTGTGATAGCGAGATGATAATACACCATCTCCCTCACCAAAACAACGTTCAACAAATAGGATATAAATTACTTTCCATGTTCTCCTTCAAGGGAAAGAGAGGGGAAGAGGTGGCGAGAACCCTCATCTCAGCGTGTTTATGGAACGATTCAGTAGAGAACAAGTCGAGGGCGTATGGCGTGTCCCCACAGACCGTGAGGAATTACGTGGAGGAGCAAGGGGTGGAAGTTATTGAGAAACTCTTGGAACAAGTGAGGAAAATGTCCTTGGAGACGCTGAAGGGAGTCAAGGAGATAGACCTCTCAATAGACTGGACGACCAAGACCTGGTACGGGAGACCGGTGGGAGGGCTCGGGAGTTCGGAGGAGGGAAACTCTTGGAACTACGCAACTGCGACGACTAAAGATGGGAAAGTGCTCCTACTGGCCTTCGTCACTCAAGTCAAGGGGATGACTAAGGAAGAGGTCGTGAAGGCCCTCGTGGAGCAAGTCGTCGCCATGGGGTTCAAGGTAAGGTTGATGACTCTCGACGCTGGTTTCTACACGGTTGACGTGCTCAACTTCGTTTCGCAGTTCAAGTACGTAATCGGAGTTCCTGTTGGTGATGTTAAGGTCTACCAGGAGTTTGACGGCGAGTACGAGACGAACAGTAAGAGGCACAGGAGGGACGAGCAGGTCGAGTTCAGGCTCCTCGTGTACAGCGAGGAGAAGGTTAAGAGAAAGAGGAAGACTCTCGTTTACTTCGCTAGGGCGACTAATCTCGACCTACCGAAGGGGGAGGTGTTGGACTTGTACAACAAGGTGAGGGGTCCCATAGAGACCTCTCACCGGAACATCAAGGCGTTCCTTCCCTTCACCAGTTCCACCAAGTTCGTCTTCCGCACTTTGATCTTCGTGCTGGCCGTGGTCCTCTACTCCCTGTACACCGTGTTCAAGGGGGAGGTGAGGAGGGAGCAGTTCAGGATACTCCTAATACTCTTGTTTTCTGATGATTTATTCTATCTAAGAGATTTTCTACTTAAATCAATAGAACCGCTTATTAATATAGATTTATTTTCAAGGAGGTGATTTTGGGTCTACCGAGAAGAAGGGGGTTTACAGGACGTTGAGGGACGAACTGGAGGAGGTCAACGTCCTAGCTTCCCACTACGTGGATAAGGCCATAAGCGACGCTTACTCCGTGTTGAGGGGCTGGAAGAGGAGGGCTGAGAAGGGACGAGCGTCGTTAAGGAAACCTAGATTGAAGAAGGTTTACGTTAGGGTTAAGTCTACTCTGAGGAAGGTTGAGGGCGAAGAAGTTAGGATTACTGTAAGACCTTATGAGTATTTGACCTTCTCGTGGTCTCACACTTGGTTTTCAAGAAGGGTTAAGGGGCTTGAACTAGGTGAGCCCGTGATGAAGGAGGACAAAGTGTATTTACCATTTCGTTATAAGTTGCCTTGGTTTACTCCCCTAGATTTCCTAGCAATTGATAGTAACCTTTACACACTGGACGCTTATGATGGAGAGAAGTTTGTTACATTTTCCTTGAAGGAGTTGTACAGTCTTAAGTTCGGCATGGAGTTGAAGAGGAGTGAAATACAGTCCTTTGCCTCTAAGCACGGTAGGAAGGGGAAGGAGTTAATAAGAAAGTACTCCCACCGTGAGAAGAGTAGAGTTAGAGACTACGTTCACAAGTTCGTGAACAAGTTACTGGAAATGTATCCTATGACAACGTTTGTTGTTGAAAAGTTGAATAAACAATCGATGTACCAAGACGCTAACGATAAGTTGTCTAAGAAGATTTCAAGGACTGTATCGAGGACAATTCACCGTGTGCTTAAGTACAAGGCTCCCTTATACGGTTCTTTCGTTAAGGAGGTGAACCCACACCTTACATCTAAGTCCTGCCCCAGATGTGGATGGGTTTCCCGAAAGGTCGGCAGGACTTTTCGTTGTGAGAGGTGTGGTTTCACCCTGGACAGGCAACTCAACGCGTCCCTCAACATCTTCCTCAAGATGTGCGGGTTTCCCCACCTCTTTCTCACTCCCTCTGGGAGTAGGTGGGTTGGGGTTATCCCGCTAAGGGGGCGGAGGGGTGTGAACGGGGCAATGCCCCGTGACTCTGGTGAAGCCCAAGGGCTGAGGATTGATATTAAATATTATGAAATCCTATGAAGCCCAAACCCCTTAAACTGTTCTTATCTACCTTGCAGATGTTTACCTTAGGGTTAGATTGTGGCTCTCGTACCGACGAACGGACCTAAAGGGTCAGGAGTAAGGTGGACTCGTCAATTTTCCCTGAAAGCAACGACAGGTCACGTTACAGATTAACAGGGATGTTCGACTGGTCTGAGTAACCTCTCTACAATTTACTCGCCATAAAAAGTATTGCATATCAACACGGGAGGAGGATTCGGCAGTTTGTCCCTAATTTCAATGGCTTTATGTTCAATCATGATCGAGTGTAGGGACTTGGCCCTTAATAACCCACAAATTACGGTAGATGGGTCATGGGACTCCTTCGACTCGAACGCCACGGAGCTCACATCTTCGCGATCACTTTCATCCTTTTGGATAGAGCCAGCATGATGTGGGAGATCACGTTTTATCGATAAAGATCGAGAATAAACAAATATAAAACATTTCCATTATCGTGAAAAAGGATTAGGCCCCAGAAGAGATCGTTCCTCTCGATACCCTCGTCTATTATCAGAACATCATACTGTAAATAAATTAATTGAAAATACGTAGGAATTTTATATCACCTCGTTATATCTTCCATCGTGAAGCCACAGTCTCTCGTTTTCACAATCTATGGGGATTACGTGTTGAAGAACAGGGTAAATCTCACGTTCCAGTCTCTTGTCAAGATGATGACGGTGTTTGGTTTTACCGAACCAGCGATCAGGGCCGCTCTATATAGGATGAAAAAGAAGGGCATAATTAAGGAAATTGATGGACGTATTGAGCTCTCTCCAGAAGGCTTAAAGAGGACAATGGAAGGTGTTGGCAGGGTATATGGAGAGTACAAACATCACTGGGATGGAAAATGGAGAATTCTGGTATACAACCTTAGCGAGGAGAGGAGAGAGCTAAGGGATAGTTTGAGGCGAGAGTTGACATGGTTAGGTTTCGGTTCCCTGGCACAATCCACATGGATTTCTCCTAACCCAGTAGACGATACCCTGAAGGAAGTGATCTCAAGATACGGTTCCCTTCTAAAGGAAAGGGACCATCTATTCTTCTTCGTCGCAACCTCGTGGGGGGATCCTCAACAGATCGTGAGGAGGTGTTGGAACTTATCTCAGATAGATCAAGCGTACAGGGAGTTCCTATCCAAGTGGAGTACCGTGGATCCTAACCTAGACTACGAGAGGGCGTTCATCACAAAGTTGACGCTCGTTCATGAGTACAGGAAGTTCTTGAACATAGACCCCATGTTGCCTCAAGAGCTCTTGCCTGAGGATTGGATAGGGTACAGAGCCCACGAGCTCTTTGTGAGCTTGTACTCTAAGCTGGCTCCTAAGGCAGACGAGTATTTCACTTCCATGGTGAAGAGTAAAGACAAAGTAAGTCAGACCAGGCTGCGACAAGAAGGCTAGGGAAAGTCGTTGTCTACAGTTCCTTAAACCGTAAGGTGTATATATCATCAAACTATTGTGAACTACAGCTCTTATGTGGACTAACAATCTCAAATTCCCATTAAGATAAAACGCTAAAACCTAGGAGTAGATGGGCGAGTGTTTACCCGTGGCGTAACTTTTCCTTACTTTTAATTACTTCTAATTCCACCACGGGCACCCCTCCTAGGGATCATACAGGGTCACCCTTAACTCATTGGGGCTGGTCGAGGGAAACACCACTACCCTCCCATCCACACTCTTATCACTCCCCAAACCTCGTGAGCAGTGCCCGTCATCAGTTAGGGGGATCATCAATAAAAACTACTTCGGTGATACTATATAAACACAACTTGTCAAAACGATATTTAGAAGTGATTAAAAATAACGAGTAGTTACGTAGAAGCGTTACAGTCTCCTTTACTTTACAGCAGTTATTAGATTTTGCCTTGATTACAGGGCGATATTTAAGGGAAAGTCCCATAACTGCTGAACCTTACAAAAGGGTTTATCCGTCCCCTTAGGGAGGCGAGGTTTTCCGCCCCATTCGAACCTCCTCTTCTACGACCTGATACTGAAGTGAGGCTCGTTAGGGTATAGAAGCTGGAGAACTCTACCCGTCAGGACACGTTGCTAAAACCTTGACTTTAGGGACGTTCTTTGGGTTAAGATTGAGATGATCTTGATGGTTCTAACGTATTCGTTCCAGAGTTTCCTTAACTTAATCTCGTCAGCCTCCTCTAGGTTCAACTTGAAGTCGACCTTCCTTAAGATCGCAAGATGACACGAATCACTTAAAATTTCGATGCCCGCCATCGCCTTCATTGCACCAAGTTGCATAAGCGAGTCCCTAATCCTCTCCCTGTACTCCATGACCTGATCGCATGAAATCTTCCTAGACACGTAGATGAGTACTACCCCAGAATCCATTATGTCGAGAAACGAACTGTCAGCGAGAACTATTCTCGTCCCCCTCTCAATAGTCTCCACTGTCCTGGGTAGCAGGTTGCTCTCCAAAAAGAGTCTCCTTAACAACTCAGTCCTATCCAACGAAATTATTTCTTTCCACTCATTTATAAACGTTAACTTAAAGAATTTAGGTACTATCTCTAATCCTAGCGTTCATCCTGGTTTAGAAGTTCATAGAAGTTCTATGTGAATTCTTCTTACAAATTTTTAATTTCCACCTACAAACAGTTTCTTGATGATTAGGATTCAAGTATTGAGTTCCAAAGGAGGTGTAGGGAAATCCGTATTGTCGGCCCTATTATCTCTCGCCAGCGCCAGGAGGGGCAAGAAAGTCATCCTTTTGGACGCGGATCCCCTTGGCTGGAGTTCATACGTTCTGGGTCATAGAGGTCCAGGCTTGATCCCATCCCTCCTTAAGGAGGGTAGAGTGGTCGCAGATACGTTAAGTTTCTCTAAACCGATTAATGACTCAAGGGGGTCTGTGTTGGCGGTCAAACTCTTCGGCGAGGGAGTGCGTTACGAAGAAGACCTAAAAAGCGTGCTCTTCTCTGAGGAGTTAAGCAAAGCGTTCAAGCGAGCGCTATCCTTAGTGTACAGGGGGACCGCTGACGTGATCATAGCCGATTCGCCAACCATGGCCGACTTCAACAGCCTCGTCATAAAGGAGGAATTATCAGTGGCTTCAGAGATCTTTCCGGACCTGGTGACAAGAAACCTGTACGTCACAGACCCTACAACGCTCAGCGCAATGAACCTCAGGACGTTCATGGATCACGTGGAGAAGATGAGAAAGGGACTCATGGGCACAGTGATAAACATGGTGGCCCCCCTTCCCTCTGCCATGGAAGAAGCGGAGTCACTTGCGTCTACATTTCAGGGAGTGGTTGCCGTTATACCTTTCATTGAGAGGTTGTATAACACCGAGTTAGTGTCTCCAAATGACATTCCACATCAGATAACCGAACTGGAGGAGTTCATTTATAGACCTACCCCGAGTTTCGCGTTAATATTCTAAATTCGCGTGTTATGATAATGTGTTGATCTGACCTCCTCCCCGCCGTTGCCAACAGTTTCCGATAAACCGTAAAGTTTATGTCATTTGTTATCATTCAACATTCCTAATCCTTTTAATGCTATTAAGTAAGCTGAGGCTGTATGCCTGTCAAATCCCTTCTCCCTCATCACCTTTTCATGTTCTTCCGAGTTTGTAGTACCCTTTGGATTAACTAACACAACGTTGAAACCCAACCTTAACGCTTTAATAACACCGTGGACTAACAACTGCTTCTCAGCGAAACGTGAAACCTTCCTATTACCGCTTTTGCTCCTAGTGAACCTCCTCTTCTTAACCAGGAATAAGTCCTCAAATACTACGTAATCAACACCAATCCTTGATAGGAAATTAAGGACCTCTGAAAGAGCATTCAAACGTAAAGCCCTAGCTTCCCCTTAAGGAAAACCGTGGGAAACAACCTCAGAACAGCACCACGTTTTGGTAGTAACAATACTACTCTCCTTATTAATTACAACCTATCCCACTGGGATGTCTTCCTCGAGGGTCCCCCGGGCCGACCCTGAGCTCGGTTGGACTTGAGCCTTGACACCACTTTGTTCGTCACGGGCTTCTCGGACAGTACTGGGGTCGAAGACGACCCTGGCTACCGGAAGGGCTCCTTGAGCACGTCCAACATCTAGCCACGTCGATCTTGGTCTTGAACTCGGTGACCCTCACAAATTCAACATCTTCCTCACGGTGTAGGGGAAACCGTGAACGTCCTGTCCGAGGTTTGCTACGGCGACCGTGAGGAGCTTGGCCCTCTCGAACCTCCCATGGGCGTGGCAGCAGGTCCAGTGGTTCTCAGGGGCTCACGTCTACCTAGAGCGTCGTGGTCCACGGTGTCGTCCACGATGACGACCTGACCCTTCACCAGCCTGACAGGACCTCCATGCGTCGTCGAGTTCTCCCAACGCCCCATCAATTCACGTTCCAACCCGAACGTCTCGGCCCTGTTCCTCACGCTGGCCCTCCCACCCACCAAGACCATGAGGATCAGTGCCAGTTAACCTTCCTGCTCCTCCCCTTCCCCCTCACCACTCCCAACCTGTTGATCTCCCTGACAGCCTCTCCCTAGCGAACTCGATCGGTCCCTTTCTGTTCAGCACCTTTTCGGCAGGATGACGCTGAGTTGGTAAAATTAATTTACCTTTATGAATATTCTCCCGTCTCTACTACCAGACTTGAACTCCATCATGGCCTCAACCCCTCTCTCCAACGGAAATACCTTTCCGACCTTTACCTTACACCTTCGACATAGTCTCAACAACTCCACGAACTCAGAAACCCTTCCCCTATTCGTCCCGAGGAGACTGATATGCCTAGAGTAGATCTCTCCTAAGTTTATGGATGTCTGGTTTCCGGTGATTCCACCGAAGAAGACCAGTCTCCCGAGGTTACCTACCAGCTTAAGTCCCAGATCCCAATAGTCCTTACCCAACGGGTTAACTACCACGTCTGCCATCCTGCCCTCCGTGATGTCCCTGACCAGGACATCAGCATGGGAGTAATCCACGACGTAATCCGCCCCGAGCTCCTTGACCCACTCCTTCCTGGTGACGGCCACTACAGTGGCCCCCATGAATTTAGCCAACTGGACAGCGAATGAGCCTGTATTACCCGACGCTCCTAGCACTACCACTGTCTCT
Source organism: Metallosphaera yellowstonensis MK1 (assembly GCF_000243315.1). Lineage (GTDB taxonomy): Archaea > Thermoproteota > Thermoprotei_A > Sulfolobales > Sulfolobaceae > Metallosphaera > Metallosphaera yellowstonensis. Next base: position 1,198,910 of record NZ_JH597761.1, read on the forward strand.
CCAGGCGAGACGCGAGCAGTCCTCAAAGCGTGATAGGGAGTCAGCGTTGCAATGGGTAGACTGGCCAACGCCTCTTCAGGTAAATCTGAGGGGAACACATTGATGGCCGGGACTATGACCTCCTCAGCGTACCCACCTTGAGCCTCAACCCCCATTCTCTTCCCACTAACGCAATAGGTCTGCTCGCCCCTCATACACATGTCGCATTTTCCGTCGAAGAGTCTGGTGTACACTGCGACTTTCTGACCCTCCTTTACGTTCTCAACACCCTCCCCCACTTCCTTCACTACGCCTGTGAACTCGGAGCCCGGAATGTGAGGCATCGGACTTACCCGGAGTTTCTCCACACTCAATATGTCGACCGGGTTGACTGAAGCCAGCGTAACTCTGAGCCTAACTTCTCCCTCCCTCAGTTCCCTTGTGTCAACGTCTCTAAGCTCCAGGTTTTCGAGACCCTGTCGTTCAAACAGTAAGGCCTTCACATTGAAGACTACTCTGTGAGGGTATTGAGCTTTTCCGTCTGTCCCTAAGCTTTCTCCACTCATTTCATTTCAAACCAGCAATAATTTGGAATTCGTCTGGATTACAGGGCGGTACTCAAGGGAAAATCCCTAACTGCTGGTAAATCGTGATCGAGTGTGAGGACTTAGTGGACTGACAAGCGTCACCGAGACACCTGAGCTGGAGTTTATCAGTGGCACCTCTGCCACACTCATACACAGCTCCTCTGGTCAACTTCTCGTGGAGGAGCGAGAGCGAGCCTTCCCCAGTAATCCAGGGGAAGGACCAAGCGGCATACAGGGTCTAAACCAAAGATAAACACGTACCATCACTACTAGAGGAATCTAACCCTCAACTTAGGGAACCTTCGCCCTTATGATAAGGAGCATGTCAGATCTCAAACCTGGGACGTTCATAAAGGTTGTTCGTAGTTAACCTCCCTGCAACATACCTTAACTAGGCAGATAACTCCTAGACTAGTAGTATTTTTCCGAATATTGTAGCATCTCCTTCACCTCTTTCACGTACTCAGTGATATCGTTCACGGATAATTTTGCGTCATGAAATCCCCAAACGTGAAGAGTGCATCCAGCACTCCAGCCTCAGATCACCCAACTCCCCAATCGTTCAGCCAACTTGTTCGAGGCCGAAACTAACCATTGTGTATACCATCTGTTTTCATTCGACGCCTGGTCATGTTCCGGTAACCCGAACTTCTCGGACAACGCTTTCACCAGTTCCTCGGCTACCATATGCGCCTTTTCGGAGGCCTGGACGGGGTCACCCTTCCTAAGGTACTCCTCACATTCAGCCATATATCTTCAACTAGTTTCAACCTAAGCTTTGTGGCCTCAGGAGGGTCGTGTCTTGAAATCGCGTCTATAATTAAGTCCTCCACGTTTATTCCCAGCCCCTCGGCCTTTTTATCAGTTCTTCCACGGGTAACATTAGTTGACCCTAAATTAAACTTTAGACAAGTTGAGGCCCGGTTGTTAGAAGACGTAATTTTGAATTCCAACTCAGATTTTCACGTCCTCATAGCTTTCTCTTCAGTGCCCTAAAATCACTTTCCTGAACGATCTCAGGTCAATCCTCCTCCGGGATCAGCTTGCACGAGCCAAATCTCTGACTCCACTGGAACTGTAGGCTAAACTTAGTAGTGGGTTGAAGTTACCTGGTCCTCTCCACTATCACCTGGACTACTGCTATTTGCCCTGCCTTAACGCTCCTCCAACCCTCGCGTAGAGACTCCTCCACCTCGTCCACCATCTCCACTAACCTGAAGTAACCCCCGAAAGCCTTCACGGTCTCACCTATATTATACCTCTTGAAGTCAGCTCCGGGATAGAGTGACTTAGCCTTAGCTAAGCCCTCCGGGAAGACCTCGTCCACAGCCTCAGCAGAGGCTAGCCAACCGCCGTTATCGTAAATCACCACCAGCACAGGTAAACCGTAAGAGGCACATGCGTGATAGAAGGCCTCCGGTACCCCGAAGATGAAGGAGCCGTCTCCCACAGTCGCTATCACTTCACGTCCCGTAGCTACCCTGTAACCGAAGGCCGCTCCCAGACTCCAACCCAGGTGCCCCTCAGACAGATCGCCGAAGTACTGGCCGTAAGAGAGGTTTGCGTACCTGGGGTTGAAGGGGTACTCGTTGAATATTACACCCCCAAGCTTGGACACCAAGTGGGACAGTAACCTGGGGTGTATCTTCTTTCCAGACCGTAATCGCTCCAATTCCTTCGCCTTCTCCTCTCTCCTCTTCTCCACCCTCTCCTTGATCTCGTCCCTCCACTTATCCCTGGCGTCGACCCTGACCATGTCAAGCGCCTCAGGAGTCGCCTGAAGACAGACGTCACACCTGAAACCGTAATATGGTATATAGGAGTACGAGGGATCAACGTCGACCTTTATCACCTTTGCGTTTACCCTGACCTTCTTGGGTATCCAGGGAACCTCAGACTCCACTACGATGAGTAGGTCTGGCTCAGAGAGATCCAACCTATCCAAGGCCATCCCTCCCGTGGAGGGATAGTTCACCACTTCCCCCACGTAGTGCAGGACCGGGGCCCCCAGTTTCTCGGCGAATCTCTGAAGCGAGGCATACCAACTTTCCCTCCTCCCAGCCCTCCAAGTGATGATGGCAGGCTTCTCAGACTCCCTTATCAATTCCTCTATCCTTCTCAGGGCTGAGGGAGAGGGGCCCGGTTCGTAGGGATCCATGGGAACTCTCCTTGAGGAGGATCTCTCCACGCTCACTTCCCTGGGTATTACGAGATATACTGGTCCTTGTGGTTCGCTCCTGGCGATCTGTAGGGCTCTCATCACTGCCACCTCCATTTGCGACGCTCTCCTAACCTCGAAGTCCCACTTAACGTATTGCCTGACGAGACCTCCTTGATCCCTGGCCTCCTGCGTCCAATGAATCCTCAAGTTCCTGCTGGCTGTACTTCCCTCCTCGGTGTAGGGTGACCTACCGGCTATTACGATGAGGGGTATCCTGCTGGTGAAGGCGTTAGCTATTATCCCCAACGAGTTCGCAGTCCCAGGGACTGTGTGGACAGCTACCGCTCCCAACTTTCCTCCCAGGGAGTATCCCAGAGCCGCAGAAGCTGCAGTGATCTCGTGAGGGACTATCACGAAGTCCGGAAGGGAGTGATCTCTCACTTTCTCCTCAATGAAGGCAGCATAGTCGGTTCCGGAGACCATGAATATCTTGTCAACCCCTTCCCTCCTCAGTGCCTGGAGCAGGATCGATGCACCGCTCCTCTCCTCCTCCGTCTGAGTGGTCATAGCTTAATCTGTAATTATCAAATAATTAAACATCCTTCCAGGATCTACTCGCGAAAACCTTAATTTGGTCATCGTGATGGTCATCGTTGGTCCCGCTTCAAGTAGAAAGAGGAGAACCTTTATTTGTGTCTACGTTTAGTAGACACATATGTCTACAGTCATTAGTGTGAGGATAAAGAAGGAGATAAAAGAGGAGTTAGAAAAACAAGGTATAGACGTTGATCAGGAGGTAAGAAAATTTTTGGAAGAACTTTACCTTAAGGTCAAGGCTAAAGAATACGTAAATAAGTGGATTGAAGATCTCAAGGACGTTAAGCCCAGTGTGGAGGGATTCTCGGTAGGTTCTGTGAGGGAGGACCGTGAGAGTCATTGACTCTTCCTCCCTAGTAAAATTTTTCTCAAGGGAGAAGGGCTGGGAAAAAGTAGCGGAGGTGATAACTGAAGGTGTGATGACTTTAGACTTAGCAATTAAGGAGGTTGCTAGTGCTTTGTGGAAAAAGGTACTGCGTGGGGAGATGAAGGAGGAAGTGGCAATCAACATACTTTCTGACTTAATTAAGCGTGAGGCCATGTTGTTCGTAAAGCAGGACGATTACTTAATAGAAGGTTTTAAGATAGCAAATAGGAATAAAATAACAGTTTATGACTCCCTGTTTATTGCCTTAGCCAAATTAAATAACTTTGAATTAGTAACATCTGATAAAAAGCAATACGAAATAGCCGCGAAAGAAGGACTCGAAGCACGCCTAATATAAGATACTACGTTCGACTTTCATTCTGAACTAGGAGTTTAAACTCTCTCTGAAGGAGCTCTTCTCTCCTTGTCCGTCTCTCCCAACTTGAGAGTACGGGCCGTTCTTGACAGATCACTGCTGTACAATTAAAATCGTTCTATCTACAGGAATGAATGAAAAACGAAAGTGATAGATTACAATATTAGAGTTCAAAATTACAAAAGAAGTTAAGATAGAAGAGACCAATACTATCGTTTCAAGACGAAACGTGTTAATACGCAGCCTTAAGCGGTCGTTCAAACCTCCATCGCAAATTCGCTTTATTTAACTCATTAAAGTTTATTGGGATTAGCAAGTCCGGGAAAAACTCTCGATCATTCTAGCTTCAACGTACTTATAATTTTCCTTATACAGGTCTTTTTCCCATTATTTCATCTCTAATTGACCGCTTTTAATATTTAGTCATGGATACTTTGGTTAATCTTTTCCATTTTAATTCAGTTCCTAAATGGAACCTAGCTAGCTCCTTCTGCCTACATAACTTTTCTTCCTAATGTCTAGGAAACTAAGTGACTAGGAATTCCAATTCCTAAAACTTATAATTTGGTAATGGGACTAGCCCTCATGACGAAGTATTGTCCTAGATGTGGGGCACAGAACCCTGATAACGCCCAGTTTTGTTCATCCTGCGGGTACAGCCTACAGTCTGTGTACTCCTCCAGTTCTACTCCCCCAAGTCAGAGTCCACCTACCTCTCCTCCTCAGAGCCCTCCCCCCACTTGGAATCCGCAAGGAGGCTACACCCCTCCAGGATACGTGAAACCCCTCTATCAGCAGGCTCTGGAACTATTCACCAGGAACTTAGGTATGATCATACCTGCACTTCTGGCGTTAATTATAACACTAGTTCTAGGATTCGCCATAGGTTTGATCACAGTGGCCCTCCTTCCCTTGATCAGTTTTACAGCCATAAGGGGAATAGCTTTCGTGATAGGTTTCATAGTGGGAATAGTCATCACTTTCCTCATTCAGCTGGAGGCCTATGAGTCCGTGGACGTCATGAACGGTATGGTCCCTGACGTAGGAAGTGCTTGGCGACGAACCACCGCGAACACGGGAACCATCCTTCCAACAGCCCTACTGGTGGGGTTGATATACGGTCTACTGGCCTTAGCAGGAGTTCCAGGAGCCTTCGTTATTGAGGGACTAGTCCTCATACTGGCCTACGTGATCACCTCTCACCTGGCCCTGGGTCGGGCGATGGGATTGGGAGCGTCTCTGAACTGGTACTCAAACTCCTTCTCAAGGGATGGAAACTCAGCCGTCGTAGTTCTAATAGGATCCATACTGTCCACAATCCCCATACTCAACCTGTTCACGATACCCTACACTTCCCTCCTCTCAACCTTGATGGCGAGGAACTATCCCTAGTCAAGTGGGGATCAGCTTACCCTTCTTTTCCAGGTCCCTCAGGAAGAGGGCGTTGAGACTTACCTCCTCAGGATCGAACTCCGAGTGACCGGAGATCTCCTTGAAGGGCTGACAATCATAGGAGGTTCCGGAGTACCTCAGGAGAGCCCTTATATCCTTGGGCAGGAAGGCCTTAGCTATCCCGAGTGGAACTGGCAGTTGAATTCCCCTCCGCTTCAGGGACTCGGCCATAAGTTGGAAGAACCTAGATACGGGCACAGTCCCGCACTCACTGGCGTAAACGTAGAGCCTCCTCGGTCTCTTCTGGCTCAGAGATCTCACGGCGTCTCCTAGCCAGTCAGCGTTTACCGTGGCCATGAGAAGTCCCAGTTTAGGTAACAAACCCACCTTAGCAAGTCTGTACATGCTCACGAACTGGACGTGGGCAGCGTACCTCCCGTAGACCAACGTCGGTCTCAGGATAGCCAAGGGAGTACCTTCCTTTTCAGTCTCGTTCATAACAGACCTCTCCCCCTGACACTTGGTGATCTCAAACGTTGTCGTGGGCGAGACGCCCTTACAGTGCTCCTGCTCCACTCTCACGTTAGTTCCCGTTGCACCGGTTGACGTAGCTCCGCTGAAGTGGATGAATTGCTTCCCCTCCTTAGCAGACATCCTGGCCAGAGCCGTCGGCACCTCCACGTTTGCCCTCCTCAACGTTTCCTCGCTCCCGGAGATCTCCCCAACTAGGTTCACCACGGTGTCTGAGTCTCTCACCAGTTTCCTGAACTGCTCATCCATGGGGTCTGCCTTGACGACGTCTACCCTCCCCTTCAACAGCTTCACGTACTCCTCCTTCACTGGGTTAAGGGACCTGTAGGTGACAGTGACACTTGAAGTGTCCTTGTACTGTGAGAGTCTCAGGCCAATGTGAGTAGCTATGAAGCCCAGTCCTACAATAAGGTATCTCATACTTCAAGCACACAGACGTGGATAAAATTCCTTGGGTAAGCAAAGGTTAACACGCAGCAGTAGTTGTGGGACTTTGCCTTAAGGTCTCGTGGTAAAGGCTATGTTTAATTCAGCAGTTATTGGATTTCACCTAGATTGCAGAGCGCTACCTAAGGGAAAATCCCATAACTGCTGTTTAATTATTGCCCTGTACATGAGACGTCATCAAGTCACGTCCGGGCCTGTCTAAGGGGGTAGAACGGGTTTCTGAAGGTCGAGTGAGTGGTCAAACAGAGACTGTAACGCTTCTACGTAACTACTGGTTATTTTTAATCATCTAAATATCGTTTTGACAAGTTGTGTTTATATAGTATCACCGAAGTAGTTTTTATTGATGATCTCCCTAACTGATGACGGGCACTGCTCACGAGGTTTGGGGAGTGATAAAGGTGTGGATGGGAGGGTAGTGGTGTTTCCCTCGACTAGCCCCAATGAGTTAAGGGTGACCCTGTATGATCCCTTAAGAGGGGTGCCCGTGGTGGAATTAGAAGTAATTAAAGAAGGTAAGTTACGCCACGGGTAAACACCTCCAAGTCTGCAGAAGCTCTGTACCCTAGAGGTCCTCCCACGTAGTCCTGACTCCCCTAACTTCCAATATGTATAGCTTGTTGGAGCTCAGGGCCCACTCCAAGTTGACGTGTCTCCCGAACAGCTCCTCTATACGTATAGCCAGGTTGGCCAGTTCCACTGCCTTCACGTTATCGAGGCTGGGTTCCATGG
>NZ_JH597761.1:1206178-1211570 GCF_000243315.1 Metallosphaera yellowstonensis MK1
GGCGAGTATTACAAGGATAATGCCTATAGCCAGGAAGTACTTCCTGTCGCTTTTCTTCGAACTTCCTTTAGGTCGCATCTATTTCTGAATCTATGCTTCAGGACTTCGTTATTAAGTGTTTCCCAAGTATCGTTTATTATAAGATAAAATGCAAATATATAAGACTAATTGTGATTTTCCATAAAAGGTAGTAGAATAGGGTAAGAGTTTAATTTAATGTCACGAAGGGGTGATGTGCGTATACCTGGATGAGTATCTCTCAGGTCTGGGTCGATCTTATATACGATAAGGATTAGAGCACCTTTAGGTCGTACGTAGGGACATCCTACTGCGATACAACGCCAATTTACCTTTCCAAACTCGACATCTGACACTCCTCATATTCTGACCTCCTCCCTGAGGGGTGGACACGAAATCTCCTACCCAAAGGTTATGGGACTTTAACGTATCTTGAAGATTTTCATTAACCCAGGGTGGAAAGAGAACGTAGCTGGTCAGAGTGATTCTAACTCTTAAATTTTGCTTAAGCCAGGTCCACTTGATTGGAAATAAATAATATAGAGATTTTTTATTCTAATAGCTCTTTTTTTTATTAAGTTTAAACTTTATAAACTAAAAATTTATATAATGGAATGATGTCACGACATGATGTGAGATCATGTCTAAGGAGAAAATCAACGAGGGGAACTCGACGAGAATGGAGTATCTCTTACCTCTCAGGTTCGCTGTAGGATGGATGTTCCTGGACGGAGGATTAAGAAAAGCTGTGTTGAAGCCAAGCAAGTTAGACCCCAATTCTTCTTCTTTCGTTGGTGGGAAACTTGTGAACTTTTTACCCCATGCAGGCCCGTTCAAACCTTTCCTTATAATGACACTGGAGAACAGAGCTTTGGACGTAGCGTTCCTTACAATCTTTAGCTATGTGGAAATAATAGCGGGACTATTCATAATAATAGGCCTCCTTACTAGAATTTCCTCTCTAGCTGCCTTGATTATGTCCCTGGGCTTCGCTCCAGCCTACTGGTTAGGGTCTACCTGTGAAGACGAATGGCAAATAGGCTCTCTACTGACTGCAGGAGCAGTGGTCCTGATGCTGACGGCCTCTGGTAGAGTTATGGGGCTTGACAGCATACTCTACAAGAAGTTAGGTGATAGGGCTCTGTCCAAGAAGGTTCCTATCCTAAACATGATTAAGCTATGGTGAGGAAAATGGACAAAACCGCCCTGATAGCCTTAATATTCACGGTTCTAGTGGCAGGATGGATCTTAGCTACGGGTCAGTGGGCTTACGGGAACGTTGTGGGACCCCTAGTGAACTACTCGAAACTTCCCAAACTTGAGATAACTTACATACAGGCGAGTCAACACGGGAACGGAACTCTATTGGCCATGAATGTAACTGACATTGATGGTCCTGATGCCTATCCAGCTACCGCTCCCCTCCTGGAAATATATAACTCCACGTGGCACATCTATCTCAACTCTTCCCAGATATCGAACTTTACTGTGAAGGTAGTCCAGGCCCCTTGGAATGAGAATAAGAGAGACAGCGTCAACTGGTACTCCGGTTTTGTGATCCCCTTAGGTAGCGAGGCTCAATTCCAACTGCTACTACCCTTGAAACTCTCCCCTGGAAACTATACCATAGTACTCTACACGCCCGGCATATCTTTGAAATCTGAGGCCATGGCTGCTTTCAGTATATGACTTTTTATTCCATAATAACTTAAGTACGTTGGAGGTTCCTTCAGTTGGGATTTAAACTACTTAAAACTTTAAAACTTTTTAGTTTTCTCGGGAAAAAGTTCTTAAAGTAGTGCTGGAGAATTTATGTTATGAAGAAAATTCAGTTAAGACAGGATGATATTGAGGAGAAGGGTGGGTTAAAATCTATCACTTTCACCTTATTTAAGGACGATTCGCCGCTCTGGAGAATAAGATTTAAAAGTTTGCACGAAGGTATTGAGAGCCTATTCAATCCACACTTGGCCCAATTTGGTAAGATGTGCTACGAAATGAAAGGAACCGGATTCACTTGTCCTATTTGTAACTCCGAGATAGATGAGCTGGGTCTCTGCAATTGCGGTACAGGATCGGCGTAGATCCCTTGACTTAGAATATTGAGGTCTTGGGATTCTCTTTACGATTCTTTACACCCATGAGCGACCTAGGTGAAGGTATGTAACTGCAGTGTGGTAAGATTAAGGACTGAATCTTTTTCATAGTATTAGAAATATTTTTATACAGCAGTTATGGGAGTCTTAGGGAGGTAATACAGGAGGGACGAGCAGGTCAAGTTCAGGCTCCTCGTGTACAGCAAGGAGAAGGTTAAGAGAAAGAAGAGGACTCTCGTTTACTTCGCTAGGGCGACTAATCTAAACCTACCGAAGGGGGAGGTGTTGGACTTGTACAACAAGGTGAGGGGTCCCATAGAGACCTCTCACCGGAACATCAAGGCCTTTCTCCCCTTCACCAGTTCCACCAAGTTCGTCTTCCGCACGTTGATCTTCGTGCTGGCCCTTGTACTCTACTCCTTATATACCGTATTCAAGGGGGAGGTGGGGAGAGAGGAGTTTAGATTATTATTAATTCTTTTATTTCCTGATTTATTTAATTCAGAGAATTTTATATTTAATCTAGTAGATACACTTATTTACACTATAGATTTATTTTTAAGGAGGTGATTTTGGGTCTACCGTCACGGGTGTGGGTTGGGGTTATCCCGCTAAAGGGGCGGAGGGGTAACGGAAGTGACTCTGGTGAAGCCCAAGGGCTGAGGATTGGATACAAATTCATGAAAATTCAATGAAGCCCAAACCCCGGTATGTGAACCTCTCTTTTTTCACGTAAGCGATAAAAGCTTTTTGGTAATTCTATTTGATTTCTATGAAATCGGCGATAATATTTCTTATGACATCCTCTTCAACTATTCTAAATAATTCTTCTGTAAACCTTTTAGATAGATAAAGCAATGTAGGTTCTCCAGAAAGTAAAAATATCGATAAATAAAAACGTATTTTGTCTCTATCACACATTGAAAGATGACCTACTTTCTGTTGTTCATATTCTAATACTCTGTGTATTACATCATTAATTTTCTCGTCTATCTTTAGTTTTTCCAACAATATTGTTTCAATACAACCTTTAAAATCATTATTTTTATCGCCTGTGACTACTAAAACATAACATAAGTTATCCTTACACATTTTTATATACGGTGGAGAATAATCTAGTGCTTTTATATCCTTCTTAAGTCTATCATAAACACCTTTATATCCTTCCTCGTCTCCATCTATTACAAAACATACATTTCCCTTTTTCAAGATAGACATAGAGGAAGACAAGTACTTTTTAAATTCCTTAATCACCTCTTCCTTTCCAAATCTTACTACTATATTGTCTTCATTAAAACCTAGCTTACTAAGAATGATCTCTTCGGTAGCACCCTCTACAAATATTCTATCACAACTTATAGCCATAGGTTTCACACGTATCCTAACCAACTAAGGGGTTTCTCGAACTCAGAAATTTCTGAAAGCTTGTACGTTTTATATCCTGCTTTTGATAGATAAATTACTTGAGCCTCAGAATCGTTAAGTACTTTTCCCGCCATTTTTGCAACTTCATTTACGTGAGTAGTGAAAATTACTTGAACTCCCTCTTCCCGCTTTATATCATTCAATACTTCCATTACAAGATCGGGATGAAGGGAATCTTCAATTTCATCGATTAAGAGGATGTCAGATGACATTAGGGCTAGTTTTATTAATTCCCTCTTTAAGAGCCCTCTGCCCATAACATAGACGGGTAATCCATCATAATATAGCTTAAACTGACCATATTCATCCTGTAATATTTCAAAATTGGATTCTATTTTTTTATTTTTTCTTTTCGAAATACTATAAATTCTTTCCGGATTACCTGAGGAATCAAAGAATGTAGAAATGTAAAGAGGAGAATATTTAATATTGACCCTTTTTATAGGCCTTGCAATTGGCAAAAACAACGGTCCAGATAAATTCTCAGCTATTAAGATTCCAGATTTTACTCTAATTTCAGCTACTTTTTCATTATTTATTTCAACATCAATACTGTAAGGGTCAATCTTCTTAAATTGCGTTATTACATCATCAAGTCTAACTTTAGAGTCAGACACTGTGGAAAATGCTGAAAGAATATCTCCCCTACTGTTTAGTATATAAATGACAGAATTCTGTATATCATTATCATTTATATCTGATTGGAAAAGAGTTGACATAAAAATTGATTCAAGAAAAGAAGTCTTACCGCTACCGTTCTCCCCAACGACAATATTAACCCTCTTAAGCCTAGTAGCAATTTTAAGTCCCCTAAAACCCTCCACAACTACCTCACTTATATTCATAATTTTATATCTTCTCTAGGAGTTTTAAAATGTTTTGAAAGATTATGACGTTATCCAACATGAGCAAAATTGGAAAATTATCTGATAGTATCGTCGTTAAGCTATTTATATTTGTATAACGAGTATTACTTATGGGTAGGAAGGCTGTGGGCGATTCAGGGCTCCTTTGCAAATTGTAATATCTCTGTTGATTTGGACTTATTCAATGGAGAAATTATTGAATATATTCGACGGGTGATTCAGGGCCCCATTGCGATTTCTATTTGTTTCTATAGAATGAAAGTCACTTAATTGATCCTACATCAGTACACGAAAAGGGGACGAGCGCTAGGTCATACCATGAGAGACTCATTCAATCACGTGGTGACCTCGCTCGTCCCCGAGCTACTTGGGAAGGACGCGCTATTAAATGACAGCAGTTATTAGATTTCACCTAGATTGCAGGGCGGTACCTAGGGGAGAATCCCATAACTGCTGTAAATGAAACGGCTGAGGTCGAGAGGAGGGCCCTGGAGGAGAGGAGGACCTCCCCCGGGTACGCCAGGGGGAAGGAGGTGAGGAGGAGGGGTTACGCCAGGTACAGGTTCCTGAGGGGGTTCAGGGTCTCCCTCCTGGGGGTCGTGTACGGGCTGGAGTGGGTCACGGTGAGGTTGCCCGTGCTGTACAGGGGAGAGGGTGAGGACTGGAGTGGAGGAGTTGCTCAGGGAGGAGAGACTGGCGCTCAGGGCCCTCCTCCTGCTCTACTCCGTGTTGGGAGGGAAGTTGAACGCCAAGCTCTGGACCCAGGAGCTGGAGGTGAGGGGGGACTTCAAGTACGTGGTCGTGGACGGGAAGTACGTGAAGTTGAGGGGAGGAAGGAAGGGGTGCTCCCGATCGCGTTGGGGACTCACGGAGGACGGTGTGAGGGCAGTGCTGTGGTCCTGACCTGGGGAGAGGACGTCGTGAGCTACTGGGACCTCCCGGTGAGGCTATGGAGGTACAACCTCACTCTCGTCGTAGCTGACGGGG
>NZ_JH597761.1:1211670-1219887 GCF_000243315.1 Metallosphaera yellowstonensis MK1
CCTGGTGAGGCTGTGGAGGAGGTACAACCTCACCCTGGTCGTAGCCGACGGGGTGAAGGTCCTAGACACGGCCATCTCCCGCTCCTGGATCAAGGTCGCGAGGCAGACCTGCCCGGTCCACCTCAAACGAAGCAGGAGGGTGAGGGTCTTGCTGGACCTCCTCCTCTCCCTCGCCGAGTCCGTCCCCACCCGTGGCTCTCCCCTCCTCTCCTACCTCCTCGCCCCCAGGGAGGCCCCTCCTCAGGTCACCTGGCCGAGTCCTTCAACTCCCTCCCGGAGAGTTCGGCAAGTGCCACTCCCCCTGGAGGACCGGATCGCCCGGGCCATAGCCCTCAACTACAACCTCTCGACCTATCATCTCATCATTGTAATAATATTACAGGGTTCCTTATTTCTTCGTGAAATGGTCAAATATATTCAATAATTCCTCCATTAAATAAGTCCAAATCAACAGAGATATTACAATTTGCAAAGGAGCCCTGAATCACCCCTCACTAGGTGTTAAGTATCTCTCCACAGCTACTCTCCAAATATAATTAGAAGTATCTGAAAATATTTAAAAGTACGCAGAGACGTTACAGTCTTAAAACCCCGATCATCAGGTTCTAGTCGGTCGGGCAGAAACATATTAACCAGACTACCCGATATCTTTATCTTGTGAAATCTCTCAAATATTCTTTACCTGTAGCCTTAGCCACGTGGTGGATTCCAATCCTCGACGGAGTGATAGTGGGATTCGTAACAGGATTCTACGAAAGGAGGAGGGACAGAGCCATATCATCTGCCTTGATCTCCTCCATAGCTGCCTCAGCACTATACGTTTATATCGCGTTCAGAGTTCTTACCGTTCCCGTTCTGGGAAATTTGTTGCCCGTGTTGTCGCTCATCTTCTCCGTGGTAGGTATATCCATTAGCGTCTTAGTATCACAGGCCGTTTCATCCAGGACTACCTTCTCAGTGTTGAGTCCAGATTCTGCAGAAATGGAATTCTATGCTAAGTCCAACGAGGAGATCGAGAAGAGGCTAGAGGTTCTAGGAGGTAACTGTGGAGAACCGATCTATGAGGTCCTCTCTGAAGACAAGGTCGTTGTTAGGAGAAAGTGTAACGGATACGATCTAATCTATGAGATATTGAGGGAAGGTAAGGGATTCAGGGTTAAGGTGAGGATGAAGGGAGAGTTCATGGCTTAGGGTTTTAGGAGAATTGAAACTATTTTCCTAGAAGGTACACGTCAAAGTGGACGGAGCTCCGTACCGGGTGCCATGATGTTGACGTTCCAGTTCCCTAGAGTAGTTTGACTCACGTTTAATAGTTGGGTGGAGATGTTTAAACACGTGAAAAAGTGTCCCAGATGCGGAGCGGATAATCCGGACGATGCACACCTGTGCGTGAACTGTCATTACCCTTTACCATATTCTCCATCAAACCTAACCTGTCCCAGATGTGGTCACGTGAATCCACCCAGTGCATCGAGCTGTGAGGTCTGTCATTACCCCTTTAGAATCTCCTTCTTCATTCCTCCTCCGCAGAAAGACGATATCACTCCAGCCCTGACGAGACTAGAGAGAGGGGCCTTGTCACTTGCGGTCTCCATCCTGACCTTCTCCGTAGCCAGTCTAGATCTAGGTTCCTTAATTGGCGGGCTGTTGCTCCTCATATCTGTAGGATTTCTGGGAGCAGGGAGTTCATATTACTCCGTTGGTTTCAGGTTCCTGAGTCAGAGATATAGGTATCCAGCCATTCTGTCTTCCTTCCTATTACCGGGTTTCGTCCTCTTAGCTATTGGGGCGAGTGAAGTAGCTGGCCAAGTACCGCAGACGATGATATCTTCCCTAGCCAAAAATCCCTTGGCCGTGGTGCTCATAGACGTCGGATTTTTCCTCTTTGTATCGGGAGTTATAGGCATAACTCTAGGCACCTACAGGCTCAGGACACTTCTTGGAAATGCGACACTATCCTGGGCGTCCCTCATGTTCCTTGCAGGAGCTATCTTGCTCCTGTTTTTGCCTCAACTTTCTTTCCTTGCGTTGGCAGGTCAGCTCATAATCTACGGTGAGATAAAGAGAGAAATACGGTCTCACTTGAGAAGCCATCCGTAATCCTTCATGGCTACGTCTTCTCTGAAGTGATACCAAGTGTAGAACTTGATTAGCCTTTTACCGGTTCTGTAGGTTATGATGTTTGAGGCGAGGAACTCCACAAGATTAGATGCAGGCCATCCCATGATTATCCCGAGGGACAATCCTAGCCACGGTAAAGGAGCAAGGAAAGGTGAGATGATCATAGGTATGGAGATCAGGGCCAGGACTAGCAGGAGTGAGTAAAACGCCTCCGTCCTGTTAGACCTGAACTTTGGCTCGAATTTGATTATCCCCTCGTTGACTAGCCTACCGTAATTCCTCAGCATCTTCCAGTCTCGGAAGACAAAGAGGAGAATTGCGAGCGGTATTAGAGTAAGATATAGGGGGAAGTAGGTGAGGTAACCAAACACTCCTCCTAAGATCACCAACATGAAAGATGTGACGACCTGTCTCTTAGTTACTAGGTCTCTCTCCTCAGTATAGGTAGCATGCGACGTAGTGGTCACTACTCACACCCTTGAGCTCAGGTTCCTTCTCCCTACAGGATTGCATGGCGAAGGGACATCTTGGGTAATATTTGCAACCTTTTCCGTTATATTCCTCTTCCTTCTCCTTGATTTTTACTGAAAACAGCTTTGCTCTCTCTGAAGGATCGGGAATAGGTACAGCAGTGATGAGAGCCTGCGTATATGGATGGAGCGGCTTCTCCAGTAAGGCGTCAGCTGAACCGTGTTCTATGACTTTTCCCTGGTACATGACGTATATTCTGTCAGCTATGTAACCTAAGGTAGAGATATCATGGGTGATCATCAGTATCTCAGTCCCCTTTTCTTCTCTCTGCCTCTGGAAAATCTCTAGGATTCCAGCCCTGACTGACATATCCAACATGGAAACCGGTTCATCTGCTACGATGAAGGTCGGGTTGAGCACTAGTGCTCTAGCAATGGCCACCCTCTGCAACTGACCTCCCGATAGTTGGTTTGGAAGTGAGTAAGCGTATTCCTCCTCAGGATTCAGACCTACGTCTCTCAATGCATTCATCACCATTTCCTTCTCCTCTTCCTTATTACTGGCGAGCCTGTGTACCCTTATGCCCTCGGCGATCACGTCATATACCTTCAACCTTATGTCTATTGCCTCGTAAGGGTTCTGGTAAATTATTTGGTTCCTCCTCCTGAACTCCCTCTCCTCCCTTCCTCTCAATTTAAAGACGTTCTTTCCGTTCCAAAGAACTTCGCCACCCACAGGTCTTTGAAGGTTAAGTAACGTTCGTCCAAGTGTAGTCTTCCCGCTCCCAGATTCACCTACTACCCCGACTATCTCCTTCTCCTTCACGGCGACGCTAACTCCATCCAGAGCTCTAACTTCGACATCTCTTGTCTTGAAGTAAACTCTGAGGTCTTTTCCTTCAATCATTTTTTATTCACCGCGTGACAAGCTACGTAGTGGAATCCCTCAACCCTGGAGAACTCCGGCTCGACCTCTCTGCAGATAGGCATAGCTAAGGGACATCTCGGGGCAAACCTGCAACCTTTAGGCGGGTTCTCCAGATCTGGAGGAAATCCAGGGATTGCCACTAACCTTCTCTGTTTCCTGTACCTCAAGTCTGGGATAGCTTTAAGCAGCAGTTGTGTGTAGGGATGAAGTGGATTTCCGAACACCTTCTCCACGTCTCCGAACTCCACGAGCTTACCGGCATACATTATGGCTATACTATCACTGATGTTTGCCAAGAGGGAGAGATCGTGGGTCACAAACATCATGCTGAACTTCCTGTTCTCTTGAAGGGACTTCATCAGCTCGAGTATCTTGGCCTGGGTTATCACATCGAGCGCCGTAGTGGCTTCGTCTGAGACTATCATGGAGGGGCTCAGCAGTAACGCCATGGCTATCACCACCCTCTGCCTCTGACCACCTGAAAGCTCATGAGGGAACATATCTGCCTTCTCGGCTGGTACCCCAACGTTCTCTAAGGCCTTGTAGATCCTCTCAAGGGCGTCAGCCTTCGATAAATCCTCATGTTCCAGGATGGTCTCAAGCATCTGGTCCTTGATCTTGTAGACCGGATCCAACACGTCCATGGAAGCCTGAGGAATGTACGCTATTTCCTTCCACACTATATCCCTCCTGAAAACCTTTAGGTCCATATTCAGTATATCTTGTCCCTTATACTTCACCTCCCCTGACATAACCTGAGCGTTCCTGGGCGTCACACGAAAGATAGTGGTTACAAGTGTAGACTTACCGCACCCGGACTCCCCTGCAACTCCAAGGACTTTGGCCCTGTCCACAAATAGGGACACATCGTCGACGGCCTTAACGAAACCGGTTTTAGTCTTGTAGTATGTCTTCAGGGAATTGACCTGGAGCAAATTATCAGTGGACTCCTCAAAGATCAAATTACTCACCCCTCAGTTTGTACGGGCTCAACACGTCCAGCATTGCGGTTCCAAAGTAGTAGAACGCGACGCTTATGAATACTATCCCAAGTCCGGGAGGGAGAACCCACCACCAGGCGAAACCGTTGACGAAGGACACGTTATTTGTGGCGTACCCCAACATGTTCCCCCACGTTGGGAATTCGGTTATCCCTAGCCCGAGAAAATCTAGCCCTGATTCGGCTAATATCACACCAGGGACATCGTAGGCTAACTGAGCGAAAAGGATTCCCATCAAATTGGGGACTATGTGCTTGAAGAGGATCCTCATCCTGCTCTCTCCTAATGCTCTAGCAGCCTCCACGAAAGTCCTATTCCTCAAGGTCAGAGTCTGCCCCCTTATTATCTTGGCTGTCCCAGGCCAAGAGAGGAGGGAAATAATGAGAAGGATCAGTACTGCCTTGTTTACGTTTACGATAGTTCCAGTAATGTCAAATATACTGATTAGCACGATGAGGAGAGGTAGACCGGGAATGAGGAGGAAGAAATCCGTAAACGCGTTGAGTGTTAAGTCTGTGAAGCCTCCCACATAGCCAGCCAGCAGACCTATGATTAGACCTATTCCGATTATTATCGCAGAGGCAACCAGAGAGAGATACAAGTCGAACCTTGCTCCATAGACGAACTCTGAGAAGACGCTGGCTCCGTTGTCATCTGTACCCAATCTTCCGTATGCATAGCCTAACGACGAGTATCCTGGAAGAGTTACCAGGAACATCTCTGTAGTTTTCCCTGTATTAACGAAGCTGAGGGTCACGTTATAAGTCCCAGGCTTAGGTAAAAGCATTTTAGGCAATTCCAGTGAGGCCAGGGATTGATCTTGAACAGGTAGTGACGCAACATAGGGTGAGTTACCTGGGTTCACCAGCTCAGTGGAAAAGATCACTGGGTTAGGCTTTCCGGGGACTACAGTGACCTCTGGAGGTATTGGAAGAGGTGACAGGGACATTAAATAGAAGTCCCTCACGAATAGGTTTACCTGAAAATATTGGGTATTGGGAGTCACCAAAGTGAAGGACAACCTTACATCATAGGGCGAGCTCCAGTTCCACCTTAGGGGAAAAGTCACGTTAACTGTATCTCCTGGAGGAACGGTGACCTTCAACGTGGAGGAGTTAAGCTGGCTCACCTCGCCTGAGCTCTCATAGGCGAGGGAGGGGGTTAAGGTAATCCTCACATCAGGAGGGAGGTTCTTGTATTGTGGGAAAACCGTGGCCCAGGCTGGTACTGCATAAGGAGCAGCCACGAATTGCTGACCAACCCTATACGGATTGTTGTAAGGAGTCAGAAAAGGCGCTGCTACAGCTAATACGGCAAAGAACCCGATGACTACTACGGAGAAAATGAAGGTCTTCCTGGACATCAGATCTCTCAATAGTTTATTCATTCATATTTCACCCTGGGATCGATGAGGGGATAGATCAGATCCAACGCAAGGAGGATTATGACAGCGAAAAGGCTGATAACATAGAAATCTCCTCCCAATAGGGGAACATCGAGGTTCTCGGCCCCCCTGACCAGTAATCTCCCCAGACCTGGGATGTTGAAGATGTCCTCTATGAACACAACTCCTGCAAAGAGAAATGCCAGGTCTATCCCAACTCTCGTCACTACTGGAATTACCGCATTTCTGGTGACGTGTTTGTAAAGGATCTTCCTCTCGCTAATTCCCCTTGCCCTCAAATAATTAACGAAATTACTTCCCATCAACTCTATACCGTTGTTTCTAAACAGGATGTTCCTGACACCATAGCTTATTATAGTAATAAAGAGTATGGGAAGAGTCAAGAACTTCATCAGGTTGGCCCAGTATGCGAATCCAGTTAGCAGGTGACCGTTATATGTAGTTATCGCCTCACCTAGGTTGGTCGGGAAAATCCTTAGATAAAAGCCAAAGAAGTAAAGAACGATCTCACCCAACCAGAAGGCGGGTATGAAATACGTCATTATCGCCGTGAAGCTGATCACGGAATCCCCAATCTTACCTTGCCTCGAAATCGAATAAAGACCGAAGACGATCGCTAATATACTGCTTAATATTAAGCTAGGTATCACCAACAACGCAGTGACGGGCAATCTTTGGGCTATTAACGTGATTACGGGCTGCTCGTAACTCATGGATATTCCCAAGTGTAAGGTCAGGAGAGATTTGATGTAGATGAAGAACCTCTCATCAAGGGGAAGATTTAGGCCGAACTGTCTATCCAGTGCCTGCACCAATTCGCTCCTAGGAAGTCCCTTGTAGGTCAGAGGAACGTAAAGTTGGGCTGGATTTATACCATAGATGGTGGGTAGTACTTGGAAAATGAAGAAGTTGAAGACGAGGATGGCAAAGAGAAGGGCAAGCCTTTCAACGATCCGCCTCATCAGGTAACGGATCAACCCCATAAATATCAGTATAACATATGTGGTACGTTTTTAAAAAACTTAAGTGTTACCAACCTGGTTTCTTTTAAAATAATAAAAAAGCCAAGGTTCACTAAGAGAAGAACGACAAGCCTCGCCCCTTCTCGGTAGACCCAAAATCACCTCCTTGAAAATAAATCTATATTATTAATAAGCGGTTCTATTGATTTAAGTAGAAAATCTCTTAGATAGAATAAATCATCAGAAACAAGAGTATTAGGAGTAACCTGAACTGCTCCCTCCTCACCTCCCCCTTGAACACGGTGTACAGGGAGTAGAGTACGATTGCCAGCACGAAGATCAACGTGCGGAAGACGAACTTGGTGGAACTGGTGAAGGGGAGAAAAGCCTTGATGTTCCGGTGAGAGGTCTCTATGGGACCCCTCACCTTGTTGTACAAGTCCAACACCTCCCCTTCGGTAGGTCGAGGTTCGTAGCCCTAGCGAAGTAAACTAGAGTCCTCTTCTTTCTCCTGACCTTCTCCTTGCTGTACACGAGGAGCCTGAACTTGACCTGCTCGTCCTTCCTGTGCCTCTTACTGTTCGTCTCGTACTCGCCGTCGAACTCCTGGTAGACTTTCACGTCCCCAACAGGGACGGCAATTATGTACTTAAACTGCGAAACGAAGTTGAGCACGTCTACAGTCAGCAGTTATGGGACTTTAACGTAACTTAAAGATTCTCATCAGCCCCGGCGGTCCGCCTAAATGACGTTCAAGAACATGAGGAACGCCTCCACGCTCCTCAGGTTAAGAGCCCCCACCAGCTCCCTGACGACGTTGGTCATGATGGTGAAGATCGCGAGGTAGCCCTGAAGCCTCTCCCTCCTCCAGAACGAGGAGTCCTCCAGTCCCAGGGCCTTGACGTCCCTGTGGAGCTCCTCGATCTCCCACCTCATCCTCCAGGCCTCCTCGATCTCCTCCTCGCTGAGCGAGAGGTCGGTCGTGTAGAGGCACTTCACGTGTGACCCGGAGTCACGTTTATATTCCCGGACTAGCAACTTTACCGTAATCGCTTGGCCTCCCAGGGTCAGGTCGGCGTAGTAGACTCCGGGGGGTAGGTCTCCCACTCGGAGGTGTCCCTCCACCTCCTCGAGGGTCCCCTGGACCGACTCGACCCTGAGGAGCCTCCGGTTGGACTTGAGCTCAGACACCACGTTGTCCGTCACGAGCTTCTCTGACCAGTACCACGAGTCGAAGACTACCCTGGACACGCGGAAGTACCCCTTGAGCACGTCCAACATCTCCCTGGCCATCTCGATCTTGGTCTTGAACTCGGCGACCATCCCCAAG
>NZ_JH597761.1:1219987-1224651 GCF_000243315.1 Metallosphaera yellowstonensis MK1
GATAGGTCGAGGTTCGTAGCCCTAGCGAAGTAAACGAGAGTCTTCCTCTTCCCCTTCTCCCTACCGTAGACCAAAAGCCTGAACTTGACCTGCTCGTCCCTCCTGTGCCTCTTACTGTTAGTCTCGTACTCGCCGTCGAACTCCTGGTAGACCTTCACGTCCCCAACAGGGACGGCAATTACGTACTTGAACTGCGAAACGAAGTTGAGCACGTCAATCGCGTAGAAACCAGCGTCGAGAGTCATCAACCTTACCTTGAACCCCATGGCGACGACTTGCTCCACGAGGGCCTTCACGACCTCATCCTTGGTCATCCCCTTGACTAGTGTGACGAAGGCCAGTAGGAGCACTTTCCCATTAAACTTTGTCGTCGCAGTTGCATAGTTCCAAGAGTTTCCCTCCTCCGAACTCCCGAGCCCTCCCACCGGTCTCCCATACCACGTCTTGGTCGTCCAGTCTATTGAGAGGTCTATCTCCTTGACTCCCTTCAGCGTCTCCAAGGATATTTTCCTCACAGCAGTTATGGGAATCTTAGGGAGGTAATACGGGAAAGTCGGTATTAGCGAGAAGTTTTTATTTTTCGACGTCTTCCTGCTGAAAAGATGCCGAACGGAAAGGGACAGATCGAGTTCGCTAGGGAGAGGCTGGTCAAGGCGGTAAACAGGCTGGGCGTGGTCAGGAGGAACGGGAGGAGCAGGAAGGTCGGGTTGGCGCTAGTCCTCACGGTCCTGGTAGGTGGGAGGGCCAGCGTGAGGAACGCGACCGAGACGTTCGGGTTGGACTACGCAAACCTGCTGGAGGCGTTGGGAGAACTCGACGACGCGTGGAGGGACTGGAGGTCCTGCCGGGGCTGGTGAAGGGTCAGGTGGCCGTCATCATAGACGACACTGTGGACCACAACGCTCCAGGGGGAAGGACGTGAGCCCCCGAGAACTACTGGATCTACTGCCACACCCACGGGAGGTTCGAGAGGGCCAAGCTCCTCACGGTCGCCATAGTGGACCTCTCCACGGGCAGGACGTTCATGGTGGGGCTTTCCCCTATGCCGTGAGGAAGATGTTGGATTTGGGGATGGTCACCGAGTTCAAGACCAAGATCGAGATGGCCAGGGAGATGTTGGACGTGCTCAAGGGGCGCTTCCGCGTGTCCAGGGTCGTCTTCGACTCCAGTACTGGTCCGAGAAGCTCGTGAGGGACAACGTGGTGTCTGAGCTCAAGTCCAACCGAGCTCAGGGTCGAGTCGGCCCAGGGGACCCTCGAGGAGGTGGAGGGACACCTCCCAGTGGGATATCCCCCGGAGTCTACTACGCCGACCTGACCCTGGGAGGCCGAGCCATTACGGTGAAGTTGCTAGTCCGGGAACATAAACGTGACTCCGGGACACATGTCAGGTACCTCTACATCACCGACCTCTCGCTCAGCGAGGAGGAGATCGAGGAGGCCTGGAGGATGAGGTGGGAGATCGAGGACCTCAAAGGGACGTCAAGGCCCTTGGACTGGAGGACTCGTCCTTCTGGAGGAGGGAGAGGCTCCAGGGCTACCTCGCGATCTTCACCATCATGACCAACGTCGTCAGGGAGCTGGTGGGGGCTCTTAACCTGAGGAGCGTGGAGGCGTTCCTCAGGTTCGTTGAACGTCATTTAGGCGGACCGCCGGGGCTGATGAAAATCTTTAAGTTACGTTAAAGTCCCATAACTGCTGTTCCTCACTTGTTCCAACAGCTTTTCCACCACTTCCACCCCTTGCTCCTCCACGTAATTCCTCACGGTCTGTGGGGACACGCCATACGCCCTCGACTTGCTTTCCACCGAATCGTTCCATAAACACGCTGAGATGAGGGTTCTCGCCACCTCTTCCCCTCTCTTTCCCTTGAAGTTCAGCATGGAAAGTAATTTATATCCTATTTGTTGTACGTTGTTTTGGTGAGGGAGTACCGGTGTTACCATCTTGATCTCCCACATGGTAATACCACGTCTCCCTCACCTTAAACCTTTCTTCAACTGAATTCTTAATACTCTTATAAATCCTGTTATCTGCCATGAATCAATATTATCCTGCTGGAGTTATTTTTCATAATATGATTTTGGGTCTACCGACCTGGGGGAGGTCCTCCTCTCCTCCTCCAGGGCCCTCCTCTCGATCTCAGCCACCGTTTCATTTAATAGCGCGTCCTTCCCAAGTAACTCGGGGACGAGCGAGGTCACCACGTGATAAAATAGGCGTCTCATGGTATGACCTAGCTCTCGTCCCCTTTTCGTGTACTGATGTAGGATCAATTAAGTCACTTTCATTCTATAGAAACAAATAGAAATCGCAATGGAGCCCTGAATCGCCCCTAAAAATTGATAAGTAAGCAATAAACATTCCCGACATTGAAATTACTGCCCTTATAAAATATGGGGAGTAACCCTTTATGTTAACTTTTCTATTCTTGGAGTAAAGTTTTCGTTAACCTTAAAGTAAATGTAAGGAAAGGGATAAGGGGAATCCTTTTCAAATTTTGTGGAAAAAGTAAAAGGGCTAGATATGCATAGAAAGGACAGATTTATATCCCCACCACTTTGGTGTGAGGGATTATGTTTGTCGCAAACAAAAATAACAAGTCCTATTCTTATCAGCACTAATCACATCTAGTCTTGTTTCCGTAATCCTTATTACTCGCTGAGTAAAAATGTTAAAGAAATGGTGAGAACCAAGAACTGGGACGATGAACTCCTCGAGGCGGCTGAGAATGGTGACTTGATTAAAGTACAAACATTACTCGAAAAGGGGGCAGACCCAAACGCTAAAGATGATATCGGCTGGACGCCACTACATTTCGCAGCATATCTTGGTCATGTTAACGTTGTTAAGATCTTGCTTGAGCGTGGTGCTGACCCAAACGCTAAAGATGATAACGGTAGGACGCCATTGCATATAGCAGCACAAGAAGGTGATGTTGAGATTGTTAAGATCTTGCTTGAGCGTGGTGCTGACCCAAACGCTAAAGATGATAACGGTAGGACGCCATTGCATATAGCAGCACAAGAAGGTGATGTTGAGATTGTTAAGATCTTGCTTGAGCGTGGTGCTGACCCAAACGCTAAAAATAATTACGGCTGGACGCCATTGCATGACGCAGCATATCGTGGTCATGTTGACGTTGTTAGGGTTTTGCTTGAGCGTGGTGCTGACCCGTGGATTGCCGACAATGGGGGGCATATTCCCTTAGATTATGCTAAAGATAGTGCAATTCGTAGTTTACTTGAGAGTGCCTTTCAGGGCGGGGAGGAGGTCAGAAATGATTGGTCGCTTGACGATCTAGATTATTTAATAATTTTGGCAATAGGTGATAAAGGTAATAAAAGCACGAAAATACAGAAAATAGTTCTAGTTCTTTCAAAATTACTAAACATACAGACGGATACCGAAGCTTACTACTTTGGAGGATACTCGGAGACAGTGGCGGAACGATTGAATTCTAGATCAAAAACACAATTTTTTGTAAAAATTGATAATGAGTACAAATTAACAGAGCAGGGGAAAGAGCTATATTATAAATTATTAGAACAACTAAGGGCAAAAAATAGGGAGGACGTTGTGAAGGTATTGGATACTCTCCATAAGATGTCTAACGAAAATTTAATCGCTTTAACGTATTTCTTATATCCTGAAACAACTGAAAAATCAACAATAAAGGAGGATGTAAATAAAGTAATAGAGTCTTTGAAAGAAAAGGGGAAGAAGAATTTCAAGGTCGAGAGGGAAGGTAATGAGGTAACCATAGAGATCCCCTAACGGTGACTCAGATGGGAGACGGAGATGATGATGATCATTATGAGGTAGAAATAAGCTCAGGGATACACAAAATTGTAGATTTTTTAAGAGTCAGATTCAAGAGTAGGGGGAAGATCCTAAAGGTTGAAGAACTTTTCGGCAAAGGTAACAGTAGAGTAGTTGTTATACAGACTGACAAGGGAGCGTTTATTTGTGTCATTAGGAAGATGAAGACCAAATTAAGGATTGCAATGATAGACGCGGAAACAGGGGAAACTCTGGGGATGATGGAGGTATGAGTTATAACGTTAAATTAAAAGATATCGACCAAGATAAACACTATATTTTAAGGATAGTTGAATTGCCAGGTATTATTCATGGTAATTATAAGATATCTAGATACCCTATGGTTCTTGATGAGTTAAACATACCTTTACAGGAAATCCTTGTCAACGAGAATCTAACGGACATATTGAATGCCCATAACGATAAGCAAACAGAAGATAAGTTGACGGGCGATTCAGGGCTCCATTGCGATTTCTATTTGTTTCTATAGAATGAAAGTGACTTAATTGATCCTACATCAGTAACACTAAAAAGGGGACGAGCGCTAGGTCATACCATGAGACACTCATTCAATCACGTGGTGACCTCGCTCGTCCCCGAGTTACTTGGGAAGGACGCGCTATTAAATGAAACGGTGGCTGAGATCGAGAGGAGGGCCCTGGAGGAGAGGAGGACCTCCCCCAGGTACGCCAGGGGGAAGGAGGTGAGGAGGAGGGGTTACGCCAGGTACAGGTTCTTGAAGGGGTTCAAGGTCTCCCTCCGGGGGTAGTGTACGGGCTGGAGTGGGTCACGGTGAGCTTACCCGTGCTGTACAGGGGAGGGGAGAGGGTGAGGACTGGGGTG
>NZ_JH597761.1:1224751-1253769 GCF_000243315.1 Metallosphaera yellowstonensis MK1
CCGTGCTTGACGTGGTCCTGACCAGGGAGGAGGACGTCGTGAGCTACTGGGACCTCCTGGTGAGGCTGTGGAGGAGGTACAACCTCACCCTGGTCGTAGCCGACGGGGTGAAGGTCCTAGACACGGCCATCTCCCGCTCCTGGATCAAGGTCGCGAGGCAGACCTGCCTGGTCCACCTCAAACGAAGCAGGAGGGTGAAGGTCTTGCTGGACCTCCTCCTCTCCCTCGCCGAGTCCTTCCCCACCCGTGGCTCCCGTGGTAGTCCCGATAGTCGGCTTACACGCGAAACCTTCGCCGAGTCCGTCCCCACCCGTGGCTCTCCCCTCCTCTCCTACCTCCTCGCCCCCAGGGAGGTCCCTCCTCAGGTCAAACAACCCGACCAGCCCTTCAACTCCCTCCCGGAGAGTTCGGCAAGTGCCACTCCCCCTGGAGGACCGGATCGCCCGGGCCATAGCCCTCAACTACAACCTCTCGACCTATCATCTCATCATTGTAATATTACAAGAACCCTTATTTCTTCGTGATATGATCAAATATATTCAGTAATTCCTTCATTGAATAAGTCTAAACCGAGAGATATATTACAATTTGCAAAGGAGCCCTGAATCGCCCAAAATCACCTCTTCAAAAATAAGTCAGAATTAGAGTGAAATAATTCTGATAGTTCAACCTCCTGACAGCAGTTATTAGATTTTGCCTTGATTACAGGGCGATATTTATGGGAAAGTCCCATAACTGCTGCTCCTGAATACTCAGATAATCTACGGCAGTTATGGGAATCTTTAGGAAGATAATACGGAAAAGTCGGTATTAGCGTGATGTTTCTAGTTTTCAGAACTTTACAGTTGAAGAGAGGCCAGACGTGGAGAGGTCTATCAGGGAGCTGGACATGAGGGGCTCGGCTACTTCACCTCTAAGGGACTTCGCGTCCCACCTGGTCGAGGCCCTCCACGAACTAGGCGTCTCGACGATCATCTTGGGCTACCCCTTAAAAGTAGTACAGGACAAGGGCAACGAGTTCACGTCAAACGTCTGGTCTTACCGCAAACTGTTGAATACGATCGAGTTGGATGCACAAGAGTACAAATGAAGATGTTCAAGGTCGTCGAGTACAACGCCCTCAATCTAACGGAAAGAGTAGAGGGCTAGGTTAAACTTCGTTAAATTTCATAGAGGCCTATCCGGTATCGTGCTATTTCTCCCTTGGGATACCCTAAGGGATACATTGAGAACCAAAAACATTATGAAAGAACAATATTTAGTGCATATTTTCATAGAAATGTTTAAGATAACCTTCTAACAATCCTAGGGCTACATTATCTTTTAATTCAATTAAAAGAACTTCACAAAGGTATACTGGTGATCTGAAAAAGTTTAAATCCCTGAACGTTCTATCCTCTAAATGGTAGATATAGTAATGTCTCGATTTAGCCTCTTGATAAGCCTTCTCCTAGTTTTTGTGATGATAATAGCTTTACCGGTGCAAGTGTCCAGCTTTGCCATAGCTAACTTCGACACACCTATCTTGACACCTAATCAGGCTATTTATAGCGAGCCGTGGGTAGGTACAATAGTGTATACATATGCCTATTCAACGCATACGGATGAGTTTAACGCCCTCCTGGACGGAAAGGTCGATTTCATAACTCTAACTCACGTATCTGAAATCAACGAGTTGAAGACCGCTCCCTATAACAAGACTGCCTTCTTGGCAATCGCTCCTGTTGAGAGCTTCGGGCAGATAGTCTTCGCCTTCGGCAATAACCTGACTGCGAACCTATACTTCAGGTATGCCATAGCCTCGTTAATAAATCCCGACAACGTGACCTCCTATGTGTTGGACAACGGAGTCCTAGGAACGGATTACCCGTATTTCGTCTCTCCTGCACTTTCGGTATACAAACCCTGGTTCAACCCTGCAGCAGCTCAGTATTATCAACAGTACGAATCGTATAACTTAACGAGGGCTGTACAGTACCTGGAGAAAGTTCCAGGAGTCACACACAAGGACGGTCAATGGTACTATAACGGGCAACCGTTGAAGTTGACGTTTTATTACACTTATCCCCCAGCGGTACTTCAGAGGTTGGCCAATCTCCTTGCAGATTCCGCTAAGGCCATAAACCTATCTATAACTCCAGTTTCAGAGAGCTTCGCTACCCTGATTACTCAGGCGACCACTCCACCCTACAACGATTTTAACTTAACTACGTTCGGGTGGATAAATCTTGGACCGTTCCCTAACTCCTGGATGAACGGTATCTATACCTCTCCTGGAAACGTGGGAGGGTTCTCCAACTCGACAATAGATCAGACACTACAAATGGCTCTCAACGCACCTTCTCTCTCTCAGGAGATAAAGTACACTCAGGAGGCTGAGTACATGTTACAACAGCAGTTGCCCTACGTTATAGTGATCTGGAATAATGCTATACAGGCAGTCTACTTGCCCAACTGGGCCAACTACATCTACATGGCTAACGGTACCAACGTGTATGCCATAAATATAATGGACGTCCATCCCACTAACCAGGCACTGAACGGCACTTTCATCTTCTCCTCCATAACCAGTGACTTACCTAGACACATAAACATCTACGCCAGCGTGTCCCTGTACGCGTTCAACACGCTAAACGACATGTATGATTCGCTGACTGTTGCCTTGCTCTCCAACGAATCTCAGCTCATACCTTGGGTCGCATCGAGCTGGACCGTTCAGAAGTTTGTCAACATGACTCTGCCCAACGGCGATAAACTGGTCAACGGTTCCATAATAACCGTCAATCTCGTCCACAACGACACTTGGATAGATGGGGTGCCTCTCACGGCTTATGACGTAAACTTCTCCGTCTGGTATTATGATCTTCCTGGGATGATGGGCACCAATACCTTTGACGGTGTAACCTTAAACTACACCTACCTCGCCAACGAGGGGTTCATAAACACCGATCTGTTCGGAACTATACCGTCCTTGGTCTGGACTAATGTAACTAACCCCTATCAGATCGTGTTCTATCTCAACTCTTCGTCCTACGTTAACGAATACTTGGTTTTATCCGAGTACCCCATAATGCCCGCTCACGTCATAGGTCCAGTCAACGTTGTAACCCTGTATCACTCGACTCTAGCTCCAGAGATATCATCCGGTCCCTACATGTTCTCTTCATTCAATAGTGAGGCAAAAGAGGTTACCGTAACTTACAACCCATACTACTTCAGGATAAACCCATTAATATTCCTGCAGAACGTAACTGAGGGCAAGTCCGTGAACTTCACCGCCACCTTCGATTACTACACGTGGGACAACTCCACCTCCTCCCTTGTAGCTAACCCCGTTAACGGAACGGCAGTTATGTGGCTGAAGTATCTGAACGTCTCCGGTGAGAGCTACGGAAATGCCACCATGCCTGTCCCCATGAAGATGGTCTCTCCAGGAACGTACGTGGGGACCATCAACACGACTGGCCTGAAGCCTGGAATATACGAGGTGGTGAGCAAGGTGACCTGGGATAACGGCGCCAGAGAACTGTACAGGTATGGATCAATTAACGTGACCGCTGTCCCTGCTCCTCCTTCACCACCTCCTTCACCACCACCCTCACCAACTACCTCCAGTTCCACTTTGCCCATAATCGCTGGAGTAATTGTAGTTATAGTTATAATAGCGGTAGTTGTGGCCCTAATCAGGAGAAGGTAAAAACGTAACGAGTTTTTTAGCTAATTTGTATATTAAATCTTTGCGTATATATTAACATTGTTCTGTCAAGAATTTGACAACCCTCATAACGTGATCTGTGTAGTTCTCCCTCTTAGTGAAACCGTGACCTTCGTCATGATAAATCTTGAACTCTACCTTTCTGCCCAACTCTTTCATCTTTTCTATCACCTGCATTGTCTCCTCGGCAGGACACCTCGGATCGTTCTCCCCGGCTAGCAGTAGTAATGGAGCCCTTATCTTGTCCACGAAGAAGATGGGAGACCTGTCCCTCAGGATATTCTCGTCGCTTCCTATCTTTACCTCATCATACTGTCTTAGCACCTCCCTTTCCTTTTCCTTCTCGGTGAACCAGTTCACGAAGGGTACTACCGCAGCAGCAGCGCACCACTTCTCTGGATACTTGGTAACGGCCATCATGGTGAGGTATCCTCCGTAACTTCCACCGGTGATGGCCACTTTCTCTACCTTCAGCAAATCCGCTGCCCTGACCACGTCCCTTAGATCTCCTCCTCCTAGATCCCTGTCGTTAAGGTGATTGAACCTTCTCCCCCTGCCGGTCGATCCCCTGTAGTTGGGACAGATCACCTTGAATCCTTCATCCAGGAGGAGTTGGATCGTGGGAGAAAAGTGATTGAGGCACTCGTAATCTGGCCCCCCATGAACGTACACTACTCCCATCCTCTCTTTCCCCCTGGAGTAGAGCAGTGCGTCGACCTCCACGCCCTCCGAGTCGTAACTGATGAGTTGGGGTCTGACGAAATCGCCTCTAACCCCCCTCATTGAGTCGGTCACTCTCTCCATCTTGCCGTCGAACCTATAGAGATCCCAATCCCTCTCGTGGGACGAATGGATGAAGTAGAGGGAGTTATCCACCTTGAGGTCCCTCACCTCTCCCTCCGCAATGATTTCCTTTTCTCCATGTATCAGGGATATGTCTCCTTTCCTGTTCACAGTGTAAACCAGGTTTCCTCTCCAGACTGTGGCCTCAGTTTTGTCTAACTCTGACTTCACCACGAAATCCCAGGTGAAGTCCTTTAGGTTGAGCTTCCCTACGTCATAGAAACCGTTCACGTTACTCAAGAAGAGCATGTAGTCCCCCCAGAAGCACTGTTGGGAGGCCGGTAAGTCTTCGGAGTTGGGAAAGGATAACTTTCTCTCCTCTCCCGTCTTGTTATCTACTATCCAAATATCATCGTCGTATATTCCTTGAGAGTACGCCACCCACCTCCCCATTGGAGAAACACAGACCTGAGAGACTGGTAGTTCTCCCTTGCTTACCTTCACTATTTCACCTCCATCGTAGAGGTAGAGGTGCAAGGTCTTTCCGTCCCTGTTGGACACGAAGTAAAACCTGTCCTCCTTTAGGAAGTGGGGATTCAGGTTATCGTAACCGTCGGAGAGGACCGGGTGTACCCCCTGGTCGTAAAGGTATATGGACCTCACTTCCTTACCCTTCTCGTCCGCCACTATGGCCAGTCTACCGTTAACCCAGTGTACGGTCTCCGGCTCCTCCAAGTCTATTTTTCCGACCCCGTGGATGTACGCCTGTGGAGCCTCTTCCCAAAGGATGTAGGCTAACCTACCGTCCTTCACGTCGAAGTCGAGGACTGGAGTTGTCCTCAGGAAATCTAGGTTCATGAGGGAGGTAGAAAGTCTGAAGTTAAAAATTACTGCACTCCTCCCTCGCCCTCCTGCACTCCTCCCTCGACTTTGCGACCTCCTCGGTGTAGTCTACAATGGGTCTCGGATAACCCTTAACCTCATGATTGTAAATCTCGTGAATGATCTCTGGTCTCTGTTCTCTCAGCTCCTCCACCCATTTCTTTACGTACTTGGCCTCAGGGTCGAACTTCCTTTGCTGTAACCAGGGGTTGAATACCCGAAACATGTAGTCCACTCCCGTGGAGGCTACCCACTGCCAATTCCCGTTGTTTACAGAGGGATCGTAGTCCACCAACTGTGTAGCGAAGTACCTCTCACCTATCCTCCAGTCCACGTGAAGGATCTTGACCAGGAATGAGGAGACCAATAACCTTACCCTGCCGTTAATGTAACCTGTACTCTTCAACTCTCTCATCCCTGCGTCCACTATGGGATAACCTGTCCTTCCCTCCTTCCATGCCTCCAACTTGACGGGATCGTTCTCCCACCTGACACAGTAGTACTCTCTCTTGAAGGGTCCTCGAAAGACCTGAGGGTTATAGTGAGCCAGCAGGGTGTAGAAGTCCCTCCAGTAAAGCTGTCTCCTCAGGTCTTCCCTATCTAGGTTGTGGAACACCTCCCTTATGGAGAGAACTCCGAATTTTATATAGGGAGAGAGATGAGTTGTTTGGTCGAGGTAGGGGTGGTCTCTCTGCTCGTAATTTATGGACTTCGCCCTCTCCAAGATCTTCAATGCCTCCTTCCTTCCTCCTTTGAACAAGATCTCCTGCCTTCTCAATCCCTTCAAAACTTCAACTCCTGGGAGAGACTCCATGACTCCCAAGTTCCTAGGTAGCTCGTCTCTGGGTTCCCTGACCTTGAGAGCCTTTGCTCTCCTGTAAAAGTGAGTGAACACCGTGAAAGGTCCCTCTCTCTCAAAAAAGTCCCTCCCGGTCAGAAGGAGGTCTTCGGACGATATCAACTTCTTTCCCTTAGCCCTCAACGCCTCCTTCATTCCCTCATCTCTAGCCCTAGAGAAGGGCGTGTAATCGTAGTTAAGATATACGGCCTCGACCTGAATCTTTCCTATCAACGCCTCCGGAATTGCCTTGACCACGTGGAGCCTTGACCCCAAGTCCTGTAGTTCTTCATCGAGATTCTCTAGGGACTGTAGCATGAACTCGAGCGCTCTAGGGGAGAGATACGGGTTGTCCTCAACTTGTCTAGGATCGAGGAAAAAGATTGGTATCACTTCATTGCACTCTTCGCCAGCGAGCATTAGACCGGTATTGTCGTAAAGCCTCAAGTCCCTCCTGAAGACGAATGCACACCTCACGATCGAACTACTTGCGATAGACTATTATACATTAATTTAAACTCTTTTTATTTTCATGATTTCTTCCACTAAGTAAGTCATTGTATTTTTTAGCGAGATCACAACATTTATATATCCATTGTTAAACAGGAACCCATGGGTTATCCTTATCAGCCTTACGGAGCACCGTATCAGCCTTACGGTCAGCCCTACGGGCCTTATCAGAACAGCATGATGGCTTTCATTGCCTGTGAACAGCCCACGGGCTTGGGGGGAAAGCAACAAGTGATACCTTTACAGTATCCAATAAACCTACAATACGTTGCACAGCAAGTGGTCATGTTCCTCATGGGACAGGGGTTTCAGACATATCCCATGATCGCTCAGAATATGGCCGTTATTCAGGCACAGCACTCCTCTCTCCTGGGAACCCTCACGGATCAGAACAAGGCCTACACCATAAGACTGTGTCAGGGCCCAGGGATTCTGGTCGTCGAGACTGGGATAGCTAATCTCATGCAGGACTTATTGGTGGCAGGAGGTACACAGTTGTTGACTGACGAGGTGCTCCACAGCAAACTCCTTGGGTTAGCTGGGGGAGGGATTGATATGTACGGGATATATAAGGACTATGCTCAGGAGGAACAGATCATGAACATGATAACCATGCTAGTCATGTCCGCCCCACCTGCAGGTCCGGTCCCTGGACAGTATCCGAACCCTCAGGGTTATCCACAGTATCAGCCCTATCCACTAAACCCGTATCAGCAGGCAGCGCCAGTTCCTCAGCCTCAGGTCCAACAGCCCTCTCAGCAGCGTCAAACGCAAACCCAACAAGGGCAGCTCAAGTGTTGGAGCTGTGGCTCCCCAGTAGTTCAGGGAGCAAAGTTCTGCCCCCAATGTGGCGTCTCCCTTCAGGAGGTCAAGTGTCCTCAATGCGGAACCTTGAACCCCCCATCAGCCAAGTTCTGCAGTGGGTGTGGAGCTAAGTTAGGGTCAATCCAAGTAGGAGGCAAGAGTTGAGGGACAAAGTTATTTCCTCTCACTTCACAGAATCGTCATGGAAGAGCAATTAAGGGAGTTGGGGTTAGAGTTCACCAAGGAGGTCAGGGAAGACTTCGTCAACTTCAGGGCTGATCCCCTGGCCGTGGTATATCCAAGGAGTGAGGAGGATGTTATCAAGCTGGTTAACTTTGCCAGGGAGAAGAAGATCCCCATAGTACCCTGGGGAGCAGGGACAAGTTTAACCGGGGCTGTGGCCTGTAAGGGGTGTATCCTGGTAGACATGAGGTATATGTCATCAATCCTTGAGATAAACGAGGTTGATTGGTATGCCAGGGTTCAACCCGGGGTGAACCTGGGCAAGCTAAACGAGGAGTTGAGCAAGAGGGGTTTCTTCTTTCCTCCAGATCCAGCCTCCTTCTTTTTGTGCACAGTCGGAGGAGCAGTGGCCAACTCCTCAGGTGGAATGCGAGGAGTGAGATACGGAACCTTCAGGGAATGGGTGCTAGCCCTTCGGGTAGTACTGTCCTCAGGTGAAGTGATAAGGGTCGGGGAGCCTCTCAGGAAGAACAGGGCCGGCTACGATCTAGTACACCTGTTCGTAGGTAGCGAGGGGACTCTAGGGATAATAACCGAAGTCTGGCTCAGGATAATCCCGACCCCCAGGCAGAGACTCGTAGCCCTAGTGGGATATGTATCCTCCTTGGATTCCGTGGCTGGGATAATAATTGACATGAGGAGGTCTGGAATACTTCCAGAGATAGCCGAGTACGTTGACGACGAGGTCATAAGGGCACTCAACGAACATCTCAACGCGGGTTTGAGGAAGTCAGGAGGAGGAATCCTACTCCTACGAGTGGATGAACCAGACTCGGAGCGTATGAGGGAGATCCTCAGGAGATGGGGCGTGGAGGCAGAAGTCCTCAACGATGAGGAATGGGAGAGAATGTACTCCCTGAGGAGTCAATCGGCCTTAGCCCTGAAGGCTTCTGCCGAATCCATGTACGTTGAAGACATCGTAGTTCCCGTATCCAGGCTGGTTGAGGCAGTCAGGAGGCTCAGGGATTTGGAGAGGAAGTATAACGTCAGGATGCCCGTGATAGCTCACATAGGAGATGGTAATTTACACCCCAACATACTGTTGGAGAGATCTGAGGATGCAGACAAAATATTTGATGAAGTGGCCAGGTTAGCTGTGGAACTGGGGGGCTCAGTATCTGGGGAACACGGCATTGGAATTCAGAAGGCTAAGGTCATGGGGGAACAGATAACATCCCACAGCGGTAAGAGGGTCTTGGAGATCATGAACGGAATAAAGAGATTAATTGATCCTGAGTCCATAATGAACCCTGGTAAGTACGTGGAACTGGCCTACGAGATCAACAGGAGTGAGGAGAGAAGGTCAAGCTCGTAGTAGTTTAAAGAACCTTTTCCCTCCATATATTAAGGCGGAGATCACTAAAAGGAGAAGTGCCAAAGGCATCAATGCTATGTTTACCAGAAAGATGGACGGAGCGTCTGTTACTATGAGGAACGGAATCAATAAGAACGCCACCTGGTGGAGAGAGAGCAATCTCAACGATAAGCCCAAGAGAAAGGCTAGAGCCATGGAGGTCAACCTGTTCAATACCAATACGATAGACATATTATCGGCATACATTAGCGGTTTATAAATATTGTACCAACTAATTACAGCAGTTATGGGACTTTAACGTAACTTAAGGATTTTCATCAGCCCAGGTAGTCAGCCTAAATGACGTTCAACGAACCTGAGGAACGCCTCCACGCTCCTCAGGTTCAGCTCCCCCACCAGCTCCCTGACGACGTTGTTGATGGTGAAGATCGTGAGGTACCCCTGAAGCCTCTCCCTCCTCCAGAAGGAGGAGTCCTCCAGTCCAAGGGCCTTGACGTCCCTGTGGAGCTCCTCGATCTCCCACACGACAGGCCTCCTCGATCTCCTCCTCGCTGAGCGAGAGGTCGGTCGTGTAGAGGTACCTGACGTGTGTCCCGGAGTCACGTTTATATTCCCGGACTAACAACTTCACCGTAATGGGTCGGCCTCCCAGGGTCAGGTCGGCGTAGTAGACTCCGGGGGGTAGGTCTCCCACTCGGAGGTGTCCCTCCACCTCCTCGAGGGTCCCCTGGACCAACTCGACCCTGAGGAGCCTCCGGTTGGACTTGAGCTCAGACACCACGTTGTCCGTCACGAGCTTCTCGGACCAGTACCACGAGTCGAAGACGACCCTGGACACGCGGAAGCGCTCCTTGAGCACGTCCAACATCTCCCTGGCCAAGTCGATCTTGGTCTTGAACTCGTTGACCATCCCCAAGTCCAACATCTTCCTCACGGCGTAGGGGAAGGCCCCCACCATGAACGTCCTGCCCGTGGAGAGGTCCACTATGGCGACCGTGAGGAGCTTGGTCCTCTCGAACCTCCCGTGGGCGTGGCAGTAGATCCAGTAGTTCCCGTGGGGGCTCACGTCCTTCCCCCTGGAGTACTCCTTGTGGTCCACGGTGTCGTCTATGATGACGGCCACCTGACCCTTCACCAGCCCCGACAGGACCTCCAGGTAGTCCCTCCACGCGCCTTCGAGTTCTCCCAACGCCTCCAGCAGGTTTGCGTAGTCCAACCCGAAAGTCTCGGCCGCGTTCCTCACGCTGGCCCTCCCACCTACCAGGACCATGAGGACTAGCGCCAACCCGACCTTCCTGCTCCTCCCGTTCCTCCTGACCACGCCCAGAACCTGGTTGACCGCCTTGACTAGCCTCTCCCTAGCCAACTCGATTTGTCCTTTTCCGTTCGGCATCTTTTCAGCAGGAAGACGTCGAAAAATAAAAACTTCTCGCTAATACCGACTTCTTGGTATTACCTCCCTAAGATTCCCATAACTGCTGTAATTACTTTGAAGATCCCTTAATTCTCCCTTGGGTTGAACTCGGAATTGGATGACATTTACGTCCTGGACGAGTCTTCGCGTAATCAAGTTAACCTTCATGGAGCTAGGAATGAGCAATGTTGTGAACTCACCCCGACCTGATGTACGGTCTTCCTGCTTCATCTTTTCGCACTAGAGACCCCGTCCGTGAGGGCGGGAAGTTAAGTATAAATGTGAATCAAAGTAAAAAAGATTGGGACGTTCCCTGAAAGCAGAAGTTAAAGTAGCAGTACAGGGGAAGATTCTGAACCCTAACAAAGAGAAGAGACACAAACTGAACGTCGTTCTGGAGAAGTACCTAAAAGCTGTGAAGTTCTTCGCCTCCTTTAAGATCAAGGATAAGGATCTTCTCCAACAGAAAGCGTACGAGGAGGCGAGAAGAAGGTTCGGTCTGTCTTCCACTCTCACGCAGACTGCTAGGGACAAAGCAGTAGAACTGGTTAAGGCTAATGAGGGAAGAGAATTTCACGTGCATGAAGTATCAATGCGAGTGAACTACCGTGCTTTCAAGCTCGTGAGGAGGGACACTAAGTTAACACCTTATTGGTTGTACCTCAAGCTGGACGGTGATGGTGTGTGGTATCCAGTACAGTTCGGGGAAAGACAAAGACAGATGATAGTTGACGCCCTCTCTGACGACGGCGAGTGGTCTTTGCAACAGGTTGAACTCGTAAAGAGAGACGGAGAGTGGTACGCCTACTTCACCCTTGAAAAACCATTCAAGGATTTTGAACCACAAACACCTATAGGGATAGACCTGGGTGAAAGGAACTTCGCTACAGTAATGGCACTAGTTGACGGTAAACCGACAAAGGGTACCTTCTTCAAGGGATCTAGAATCAAGGAAGTCAGGCACAGGCACTTCAATATCAGGAAGAAACTACAGGAAAAGAGAAGGTTGGACGTGTTCAAGAGGCTGAGAGGTAGAGAGAGAAGGATCGTAAACCACGAGCTTCACGTTATCTCCAAGGAGATTGTGGAATACGCTAAACAGTTCCCTTCTCCTGTGTTAGTGATGGAGAAGCTCACGGGTATTAGAGAGAACTTCAGGAGGGGTAAGAAACTCAACAGGAGGTTTCACTCCTTACCCTTCAGGAAACTGCAGAAGATGGTGGAGTACAAGGCTAAGTTGGAGGGTATTAAGGTCAGATATGTTAACCCTAAGAATACGTCCAAGACTTGCCACAGGTGTGGGTACGTTACCCACGTTGAAGGAAGGGAATATCGCTGTCCTAAGTGCGGTCTCAAGTACAACCGTGACCTGAACGCATCTATTAACGTAGCCCGTGCCTTAACGAGAGGTACGGGTCGGGGGTACGTAAACACCCCGAAGGGGAGATGAAGGTGCGTCGTGAAGGCCACTGGAAACCCCAAAGCCCAGTCCGTGAGGGCGGGGTAGTTTACTGCCCCACCTTGACTAACGGTAGAGGCACCAACGGTTCGTCCCTGACGGACTGTGGGAACAGAGGGTCCAGCGCATCCTGACGTCCCCGTCCGGGAACTTGAGGTAACTCCTCTTGGGCTCCCTAAAGCTCTACACTTTGGATAGGGTGGAGTAATGAAGCAGTAAACTCCGCCCTTCAGGGCAGAGTAGCTCACGTGAAATTTCTCCCGATAATGAGACGACACTTGACGGAAACTCCAACCGTTGCTCAGGAGTTGTGGGATCTCTCGTTAAGTGTCGCCTAGAGGAGTAGTTAACTACCCCCCCCAGGCACAGACTGCATAGCGTCCTTAACGTTGCACTGAACATCCTCAGGAGGGCCACCAACTCACTCGTATAAACAACTAAGAGACTTCTCTCTTTCGTCATGGACCACAACAGAGTAACACCCGTAAAGGGGTGTAATCCTTGAGACCTCGGGGAACCTCGCCTTCATGGCTGGGAGGAGGTCAGTCATGTTACTGAGATCGGAAATATGGGTAGTACCTGTGGAGCCTCAGTCTTAAGATGATGTGGGACCACATGGTGGGAAGCAATGTCCATGGATACTATTAGCACACTTCAAACTACACAATCAGATAGTTCCTTACCAATTATGATGGGTAGCATGAACCTAAGCTCACCGTAGCCGATTCGCCTCCTCCATCTTGACCATGAGCTCCTTCCTCAGAAGATACCTCCTGATCTTCCCCGTAGCTGTCTTTGGAAGTTCATTAACTATCCTCACCTCTTTGGGACATTTATATGAGTGAGTAGTCTTCCTGCACATCTCCACTATCTCCTCTACCAATCCCTTTGGATCGTTCTTGGGTACCACGAAAGCTACTACCCTGGTTAGACCTACCTCATCAGGTACACCGACAACCGCCACCTCTAAAACTCTAGGATTTTTGAGAAGTATGTCCTCCACCTCCTTGGGAGACACCCACATACCACTACTCTTAAACATATCGTCTGTTCTTCCCAAGTAAACAAGATCACCTTCCTCATTTCTCATGAACATATCCCCGGTCCTGAACCATTCCCCTATCATGTGCTCTCTCGTAGCCTTATACCTGTTCCAGTAAAAGGGGGAGAAGGAATCTCCCTTCACGTATAGTTCTCCCATACCTCTGTTAACCTCCCTTCCCTCCTCGTCTATCAGTTTCACTTGATATCCTGGGACTGCCTGGCCTGTTACTCCTGGCTTCGAGTTGCCAGGCCTGTTGGTGACGTATATGTGTAAGGCCTCAGTGGAGCCTATCCCATCCAATATCTCTAAATTATATCTCTCCTTCCACATTCTATAAATGGTAGAAGGTAGAGGCTCCCCAGCCGAGACGCAGAATTTCAGGGATCCCAAATCATATTTCTCCCAGTCCTTCACGTTAAGCATGGCCAAATAAAGGGTGGGCACTCCAAAGAAAATTGATGGTTTATATTTATGTATCACTTCCAGAGCTTTCTCCCCAGATACCTTCCCAGGATAGAGGATCGTGGATCCACCAGTGAGGAGTGGAAAGTATCCACCATTTCCGAGACCATAGGCGAAGAACAGCTTTGAGGCACTATAG
The DNA here is from genome assembly GCF_000243315.1 of Metallosphaera yellowstonensis MK1. GTDB lineage: Archaea > Thermoproteota > Thermoprotei_A > Sulfolobales > Sulfolobaceae > Metallosphaera > Metallosphaera yellowstonensis. The sequence continues at coordinate 1,238,361 of NZ_JH597761.1, forward strand.
ACCCTATCATGCCTCCCCATCCCCAGTATCCCCTTGGCGTAACTCTCTGTGGTCACCAGCATGTCCTTGTGAAGATGAACTGCTGCCCTAGGGAAACCAGTAGTCCCTGAGGTATATAACCAGAAGGCCATTTCGTCCCTGGAGGCCGGCTCCGGCTCCGAGAGTGTTCCTTGACCCTTAACTAGCTCATCGTAGCTATGTACGTCCAATGAAGGCTGAGACTCAGCCCTTCCCCTCACAACGATCACCTCCCTCAGCCTCTTAGGTTTCCCTCTCCTCAACGTTGGCTCCAAGTCCCTCCATATCTCTTCCTCCAAAGCCACTCCTTTGGCTCCAGAGTCCTCTAGGTAATATAGTATCTCTTCGGGCTTGAGGTACGTGTTTATGGGTACTGGAATTACTCCACTCCATATAGCCCCGAAGAAGAGGGAGACGAACTGAGGCGAGTCATATACCAACATGAGGAGTCTGTTCTCCTTCTCTAACTTCAGTTCCCTAAGGGCATTGCTGACCCTTTTCACTTCATCCAGGACGTTCCCGTAAGTCCACACCTCTTCGTTAAAATACACGGCTGGCCTTTCCCTATCCACGTCGTTATCCCAAGGGGAGAGAGCCATATGGGCGACGTTGAAAACTTCAGTCAACGGTTACACCTCCCGAACTATGGTTAGAGGCTCCAACGCTCAACCTCATCAACCGACTTTCCCTAACACGTTCTACATTTATAACGTTTTATTCGCGTTAAAGCCTTCTCGCGTTTATAAGAAAAATTTTTATATTAAAGTCATAAACAAAGGGTGATCCCCATGGGTTTATTAAATTTGAATCCAAAATTCTTTAAATTAGAACTTAATAATAAAACAGGTATAATTAGGTTGAACAGACCTCCTGCTAACGCTCATAACCTGGAGATGTTGAGGGAACTGGATAACATAGTGACTGAGGTTAGGTTCGATGATGAGGTTGACGCCGTGATTCTAACGAGTGCAATACCTAAGTTCTTCTCCGCTGGGTTCGACATAGCTGAGATAAGGGACAGGAGTCCAGAATACGTAGGGTTATCTAGTCAATACAGCAAGGAAGTCCTCTGGAGGATGATGACTACTAGGAAACTCTTTATCGCTGCTATAAACGGCCACTGCATGGGAGGGGGACTGGAGATAGCCATGGCCTGTGATCTCAGATACTCCTCTTCAGATCCGTCCATAAAGATCGGTATGCCTGAAATTAACCTGGGTCTCATCCCTGGAGAGGGAGGAACCCAAATGTTGGGGAGAATCGTGGGGAAGTCTAAGGCTTTGTACCTCATGGTCACTGGAAAGAGCCTCAGTCCCAAGGAGGCCCACGAGCTCGGAATAGTCGATTTTCTGGTAGAACCTGAAAAGTTACTGGAGGAGACCCTGTCCTTCGCGTCTCAAGTATCTAAGGGGCCGTTGAGGGCCATAGGTTTCAACAAACTGTCACTAAACGAGGCCCTGGATCTCCCGCTTCCCGTAGCGTTCAGCTTTGAGAGGGAACTTCAGAATCAGGCTCTAGCATCAGAGGATGCAAGGGAGGGTGCTAAGGCATTCCTGGAGAGGAGAACCCCTCAGTTCAAGGGAAAATAAGTATTTCCTATTAATGCTTTTTTATCTGTTGAACGCTTTTAACTATCCACGTTGAGAAAACGTTATATATGTGGAAAAGTTAACGTTACAGGGGAGTCAGTTTGGTTGAAGAGAGGAAGGTGGAGGAAGAAATGGAGAGATCTGTGAGGGACCTCAGGAGAAGAGCACAGCAGTTCCTGGGCCTGAAAGTGGAGTATGAACCGCCCAAGAGGATAATCCAGTGGGGAGAGTACACGGGAATTGGGAAGTTTGAGGAACCATCAGAGATGCCCAAGGAAATGAGAGACTTGCTCCTGAAAATGCTCACTGTTCAGGCCGATACAGAGTTCGCCTCAATCGAACAGCACTCAGACACCATCTTTACAGCTCCAACTCCCTCTGATAGGGTCAAGGTGGCCAGGATCATGGTCGACGAAATGAGGCATGGATGGCAAATAACTCAACTTCTGGATCAGTTTGGACCAGAAGGAAGGAAAGCCAAGGAGTGGGTCCTCGCAGTGAGGTTGGGAAACCATAGGCTCCAGGCGTTTAATACCCCTTTCTCCAGTTGGGAGGACGTTCTGGTCTTCACTTTCCTGGTGGATAGGGTGGGAATATACCAGTTGAGAGCCTTCGAGGGATCAAGTTACGGGCCCTTGGCTCGGGCCATCCCTACGATGCTCATGGAGGAACAGCTTCACGTGAACTTCGGCTTTGATGGGCTTAAGAGGATGCTCAAGGACTCATATCAGGGGGTAAAGAACAGGGAGAGGGCCCAGAAGGCGTTGAACAAGTGGTTCCCAATGGCTTTGGACATGTTCGGCAAGACAGGATCTAAGAGTTCTGAGATGGCAGTAAGATACGGAATAAAGAGATGGAAGAACGAAGAGGCGAGGCAGATGTATCTTAGGGAGGTTGAAGAACTAATCAACGAATTGGGTCTGGAAATGCCGGATCCTAACGTCGGGAGGAAGGTATTATAGGGATGAGAGGCTTGGCACAGGTTCAGGACACCAACGTGGTCGTGGAGATTCTCAGGAAGAGGTTGGATCTTGAAGCGTCGGGCTCAGAGCTCTATCTCCCGTTCCTCCTGTCCTTTACGGACCCTGGTTACAGGCTCTCCCTTATGAAGTTAGTTGCAGGGGAGGTAGAGCACTCCTACAGGCTATACTTGGTCTTGACCTCCCTGGGTGTGGAGGGAAGGAGGATAGCGGAGGACGGCTTTAACAAGAGGAGTAGGTTCTCTAGAGTACTCGACGTCAGACCGGAATCTAAGGAGGAGGCCCTGGTTCACGCCTTCATTACCAGGATTGTAAGTCTGGCCCACCTGGAGCAGGTAAGAGCTACGTTGGAACCTTTGAGCTCCCAGCTGAATCTCCCCTTGATAGAGAAGCAGGAACGCCTACAATTGACCTGGTTAGAGAACGTGATCTCTGGGACTAACCTGAACCTAAGACACACCCTCCTTAAGTACCACCACCTGGCCGAGGAGTTGGCCAGGGATCTGGGTTTAAGTGGGGAATCGACCGCGAAGGTGATGGAGAAACTGAACGACGTCTTGGGCTCAATTCCTTAATGCGTTTTTCTCCTTCATATCCACATGTCAAAAAAATTATATAAATAGCCATGAAAACATATATAGTTCCAATATCAAATCTTCATGTCATGAAGAGGAGAGTTGGAATAATAGGGGTTGGCGTGTCCAAGTTCGGGAGAAGGGACGACGTTACCGTCAGGGAATTGGCGTGGGAGTCCATAAGGGAGGCCCTTGAGGACGCAGGCCTAACTCAGAAGGATATAGACCTAGTTGTGGCTGGCAGTACTGCCTACAGGGGCGTTGAACTGTACCCCGCCCCTCCGGTCTCGGAGTACTCATCGCTTCTGGGAAAGACCCCCCTTAGGGTCGAGGCCGCATGTGCTACAGGTTCTGCTGCAGCCTTCACTGCCGTGAACTCGGTGGCGTCAGGCTCCGCAGAAGTGGTGTTAGCTGTGGGTTTCGATAAGATGACTGAAGTCGACACACCCACATCCTTGGCAATCGGAGGAAGAGGAGGGAACTACCAATGGGAGTTCCACATGTACGGAACTACCTTTCCTTCATATTACGCACTTTACGCCACTAGACACATGGCAGTTTACGGTACCACTGAGGAGGATATGGCTTTGGCGTCAGTGAAGGCCCACAAGTACGCCTCCATGAACGAGAAGGCCCATCTGAGGAACAGGGTGACGGTTGAGGACGTGTTGAAGTCCAGATTAATATCGTGGCCCATAAAACTTCTGGACTCCTCACCCATCAGCGACGGCTCGGCAGCGGTGATATTTGCCTCAGAGGAGAAGATAAGGGAGCTGAAGGTGGACACCCCAGTCTGGATAGAGGGCATAGGTTTCGGGAGCGATACCTCAAGCATAGCCAGGAGGGGGGAGTGGACGAGTCTCAGGGCGGCGAGGGAGGCGGCGGCCTCAGCCTATTCCCTGAGCGGGAGGACCCCCTCAGACGTTGAGTACGCTACAGTGCACGACTGTTTCACCATTGCTGAGATAATGGCATACGAGGACTTGGGCTTCGCTGAGAGAGGTAAGGGGGCGACGCTACTCAGGGAAGGACAGACAGAGAGGGGAGGAAGAGTAGCGGTGAACCTGCTGGGCGGACTTAAGGCCAAGGGACACCCCCTCGGTGCAACAGGGTTGGCCATGTTGTATGAAGTAACGAAACAGCTCAGGGAAGAGGCGGGACCCGTGCAACACCAGTTCAAGAATTATGTTGCCCTGACCCACAACGTGGGAGGGACAGGGCACTACGCTTACGTCACGGTACTCTCGAGGTGATAATATGCAGGCGATACCCCTTGAGCTTAGATACGTCATTCCCGAGAGGGGCTACGAGAAGTTTTGGGAAGGATTGAAGAAGGGGGAGATCTGGGCTACCAAGTGCAAGAGGTGTGGAAGCTTGTATTATCCTCCTCAGAGGGACTGCCCAGTTTGCATGACGTCAGAACTGGAGTGGTACAGGCTCTCAGACAGAGGAGAACTCATGACCTACACCGTTGTTAAGGCGAAACCCCAGGGGTACGAGGATAGGGAGGACTATACTATAGGGATAGTTAGGACGGAGGACGGAGTGGACCTGATGTGCTGGATCAAGGGAGTTCCCAGGGTCGGGTCTAAGGTGAGGTTGGGAACTGACGGAGATAGAGTGGTAGGTGAGACAGCGTGATAGAATACGATGAGACGGACCCCAGGGCTCTGACCAAGAGGGAGATAGAGGACGTACAGAGGCTCCGACTTAGGAGGATGATCAGGAGAGTATACGAGAGAAGTCCCTTCTACAGGAGGATCTTTAGGGAGAGGAACCTCACCCCTGAGGATATAAAGGAGAAGGAGGACTTGAGGAAACTCCCGTTCACGACCAAGAGTCACCTGAGGGAGAACGCATATCCCTACGGGGGAGAGTTCCTAACAGTAGAGTTTGAGGAATTAGTTGGGTGGCATATGACCAGCGGAACTACCGGAGTTCCCACTGTGGGGGCGTACACACAAAGGGATGTGGAACTCTGGGCTAACCTAGTGGCTAGATCCCTAAGGACAGCCGGGGTCACCAGGAAGGACGTGGTAGCCAACGTCTACGGCTATGGCCTGTTCACTGGGGGAATGGGACTCCACCTCGGAGCCCAGCGTATTGGAGCCAAGGTCATACCGTGGAGTACGGGGAGGACCGAGGCCTTAGCTAGGGCTCTGAAGGACTTCAAGGCTACCGTTGTCACAGGGACCCCGTCGTACGAGTTAGTCATAGCCGAGAAAGTCAGGGAGATAGGTCTTGACCCTGAGAAGGACTTGGATCTCAGGTTAGCTATCCCCGGTGCAGAGTCCATGACCCCGGAGATGCTCCAAAGGATAGAGAGGGAGCTCGCCCTGACGAGTAGGGGCGGAGGAGCGAGGGAGATATACGGTCTCACTGAGGCCATAGGGCCTGGAGTTGCCCAGGAGTGCCCCCACGACCAACACCAGTTCATGCACATTTGGAGTGATCATTTCTTGGTGGAGATAGTAGACCCTGACACAGGGGAACCTGTGGGCGAGGGAGATGAGGGAGAGTTGGTCTTCACTCACTTGACGAGGGAGGGGATGCCGCTAATAAGATATAGGACGAGGGACATAACAAGGTTATTGGAGAGCGACGATGATATACCCTTCCCGAAGGTAGCCATGATGAAGGGGAGGACAGACGACGTAATATTCTACAAGGGGGTCAAGCTCTATCCGACAGCGGTCAACGAGATCCTCATGAAGTATCAAGAGGTTGTGGAATATCAGATCGTCATCACCAGGGAACCGCAGAAGTTCCTCCTATTAATCGAGGCCAGGAACCCATCAGAGGAGCTGAGAAGAAAGATTGTGAGCGAGGTGAAGAACGTAACCTTCCTGACTCCAGAGGTGAACTTCGTGGAGCTGGGAACCCTACCGAGATTTGAGGGTAAGGCCAAGAGGGTGGTCCTCAAGTGAAGGTGTTCGTAGTTGGAGCGGGAGTTATGGGAAGCGGGATAGGTCAAGTTTTCGCCATGGCAGGGAACCAGGTGACCCTATATGACGTGAGGGAAGACGCACTGAGGAAGGCCAGGGAAGGAATTGCTTGGTCCTTAAACAAGTTAAGGGAGAAAGGAGTAGTGAAGGATCCTGAGGAGACGTTGGGGAGAATATCTTTCTCAAACTCCCTGGAGTGCGGTGGTTCAGACTTAGTGATTGAGGCAGTCTTTGAGGATCTCAAGGTTAAGGGAGAGGTCTTAAGGGAAGTCTCGGCTAAGACTAAGGGGGTAATAGCTACCAACACCAGCTCTCTCCCCATAACTGAGTTGTCCACATTCGTGAAGAGGCCCGAGAGGTTCCTGGGCATGCACTTCTTTAACCCACCAGTGCTCATGAAGCTCGTGGAGGTCATAAGGGGAGAGAAGACCTCAGATGAGACTTTCCAGTTCGGCCTGAGGGTCGTCAGCTCCCTAGGTAAGTATCCACTGCCGGTCAGGAAGGACGTCTTCGGGTTCGTGGTCAATAGGGTCCTATTTAGGCTGTTCACAGCAGGTTGTTCACTACTGGCCCTGTACACTCCAGAGCAGATAGATTATGTGGCCATGAACAGGTTAGGGATGCCCATGGGGCTCATAATGTTACTAGACTACACCGGCCTGGACGTGAACTATAACATCGCCAAGGAGGCCTCTAGGAGGGGATTCGAATTCCAGTGTCCTCCCCTAGAGGAGAGGGTAAAACAGGGTAAGCTAGGGGCTAAGTCCGGGGAAGGTTTCTACAACTGGTCTAGAGGGAGACCCGACATACGGGCTGAGGGCGGACCTGATCCGTCAATACTACTGGAACCAGCTGTGAAGGAGGCCCTCTGGCTGGTGAGGGAGGGTGTGGTCGAAGAAGAAGAGCTCGAGAGAGGAGTGGAGTTGGGTTTGGGCATGAAGAAGGGCATATTCAAGTTAGCCAGGGAACTGGGAGTACTGTCTTAGTATTTTTTAACTAGTTCTCTTAAAGTGTACCATGACTCCAGAGGAGGCCTACTCCATCAAGGTAATCTCCGACGTAAAGCTCTCGACTAGGGGTCTGATCCACGGTGAGACGTGGATCGAGAGTAAGGAATACAGAAACTCTGTCTTCCTTAACGGGAGGAGGGTGACCTGGGGAGGAAAGGAGATCCTGCCTAACGTCATCAACGACACCCTCTACTTCGTAAGGACTGGGGAGAAACACCAGTTGGTAGCCCAACAGGAGTTCGGAGAACCTAAGACTCTGCTGGAGCTCGGAAAGATACTCAAGTACGACGTTCATGAGAAGGGTATCCTCGTCTTAGGAGAGGAGGTCAGCGACAAGTCCTCTCCCCTTGAGACGAATAGGATAAAACACAAGTTTGATGGAAGAGGGCTCCTGCGATCTAGAACTTCGCTCTTCCTCCTCCAGGAGGGTAAGTTGAGGACCGTGGTTAAGGGAGACTTTGACGTAATGGACTTCGCTACAAACGGGAGTAGAGTGATAGTAGTCACCTCACAAAGGGATGACGAAGTGGGACTATCCTCTCTTCAGGAAGTGGATGTTGAGACTGGAGAGAGGAGAGATCTGATCTCGGGAGACTACGTCATCACTTCAGTCGCTGTTAATGACAAGGGAGGCGTTGCCTTCCTGGGTCACGGGAAGGGTAAGAGTCCGTGGGCTGTGAAGGAGGTTCACATCCTGGAGGAGGGAAGGAGTTTCCTCTGCGGTAAGACTTGCGGTAGTTCGGTCATCTCCGACTTGTTCGATGGTGCCAAGGAGAGGTTAGTCTATGTGGGAGACTCCGTGATCAGCCTAGGCCAGGAGGGAGGAGAGACCAACCTCTATAGGATTGAGGATGGAAAGGTGACTAAGATAACCCACGGTGAGCACGTGATTAGACTTTTCGATTACGACGGGAGGAGGCTGGCCTACGTCAAAACCACTCCCGAGAGGCCCTCCCTACTAGTTAGCGGTGATCTAACCTACGATCCGAACCCTCAGGTAACGGGCGTTAGGCCCCTGAAGGTCGACTCCAGGATCGAGGGTTGGGCCATCCTGACTGATCGGAGTGCCCCGACCATCCTTTTCGTCCACGGAGGGCCCCACATGGCCTACGGTTACTCCTACTACATTGAGTTTCAATTCTTCGTTAAGAATGGGTTCAACGTCCTGTACTCCAACCCCAGGGGTAGCCAGGGTTACGGGGAAGAGTTCGCAAAGGCCTGCGTTGGGGACTGGGGAGGAGGGGACATGGAGGACATCCTGACCTTCGTTAAGGATGCTAAGGAACAGTTGGGACTCGAGGGTAAGCTGGGCGTGACCGGTGGGTCTTACGGTGGGTTCATGACCAACTGGATAATAACCCACAGCGACGTGTTCTCAGCGGCAGTGAGCGAGAGGGGAATATCCAACTTAGTGAGCATGTGTGGTACCAGTGACATAGGCTTCTGGTTCAACGCCGTCGAGTCGGGTATTGAGGACCCGTGGAAGATAGAGAACATGGAGAAGCTAATGAGGATGTCACCGATCTACTACGTGGAGAGGGCCAAGACTCCCACCATGTTGATCCACGGAGAGGAGGACTACAGGTGTCCCATGGAGCAAGCGGAACAGTTCTTCACAGCCCTGAAGATGAGGGGTATCGAGACGAGACTGGTGAGGTACCAAGGTGACGGTCACGAACACGCGAGGAAGGGGAAACCCGAAAACATGGTTCACAGACTCTCAGTGAAGCTGGAGTGGTTCAGACGACACCTCACGAGTTAACTCCCTTTCCTACCGACTCCCTGAACTTCCTCCAGGCCTCGTTCCTCAGTATGTACTTCTGCATCTTTCCTGTGGCAGTAGTGGGTATGGGACCGAACTCCACGATCTTGGGGCACTCGAAGTGGGCTAGTTTCTCCTTGCAGAACTTTATCACTTCCTCGGCTGTAAGCTCGGCGCCCTCCATCAACTCTATCCTTGCAGTGACCACTTCACCCCACTTCTCATCTGGCGTTCCGTACACCGCCACCGCCTTCACTCCTGGGAGCTCCATGAGGGTCTTCTCGACCATGATGCTGGACACCTTCTCTCCTCCGGTGTTTATGAGGTCCTTGAACCTGTCCACGACCTCTACGTAACCGTCGGGATGTACTACTGCTGCGTCTCCCGAGCGGAACCATCCGTTCCTGAAGGACTCTGCGGTCTTCTCTGGGTTCTTGTAGTAGCCCAAGGCCACGTTGTGTCCCCTCATTACCACTTCCCCTATGGTCTTACCATCCCAAGGAACTGGCCTGTCCTCTGAGTCAAAGACGTCCATCTCGAATCCCACGTAAGGAACTCCTTGTCTAGCTTTCAACTTAGCCTGTTCCTCTAGGCTGAGCAGGTCCCACTCCTTCCTCCACTCACATATGGAGTGAGGACCGTAAGTTTCTGTCAGACCGTAGACGTGGCACATGTAGCCTCCCAACTCCTGAACCGCCCTCAACGTAGCTGGGGCTGGAGCGGCACCGGCTATCAACATGTGGACTCTCCTGCTGAACTTCAAATTGTTTCTCTTCATGTAGTCCACCAGATTAACGTAAACTGTGGGAGCACCGCTCATGTGCGTCACCCCCTCTTCCTCTATGAGTTTATGGACAACTGTGGGGTCCACCTTATCTAGACACACGTTAGTCGCCCCCACGGCTACGGTAGCCCAAGGGAATCCCCACCCAGCAGCGTGAAACATGGGGAGCGTCCAAAGGTAGACGGAGTTCAGGTCCATCTGATGTTCCAGGGCCTCGCCCATGGCGTTCAGGAAGGCTCCCCTGTGATGATGCATGACTCCCTTGGGAAGTCCAGTCGTTCCTGAGGTGTAGTAGAGTGTTATCATGGAATATTCGTCCTCCACGGGTATGGGCAGAGGAGTGGGGGAGCCCTCCTTGAGGAACTCCGCGTAGGTTTTCCACACCAGTTCCTTCCTGATCTCCTCCTTGGAGGGAGAGCTCTCGTCTTCCAGGAGTACTATCTTGGCCTTCACTTCATCCTTAACAGGTCTCAGCTGATCCAGAAAGGGCTCATCTACCACAACGAATTCGCTCTCTGAGTGATTAATGATGTAACTGATCTCCTTGGGGGAGAGCCTGAAGTTTATGGGGACGAGGACTCCTCCTGCCCAAGGGACGCCAAAGAAGGAGGCGAGGAACTCCGGCCTGTTCCTGGAGATGAAGGAGACTTTCCCCTCCTTACTCAACGCCGAGTTCTTAAGGGCGTTGGCCTGTCTAAAGACCTCGTCCCTGAACTCCCCGTAACTCTTCCTCTCTCCCCTGTATACTACGGCAACCTTATCCTTAAAGTACCTTCCAGATCTCTCGAGAAACGTGAGGGGGGTAAGCACGGAGTACCACGAACCAGATTGATCTACACCAGGATAGTCAGGTACCTTTCTGGGAACCATCATGAAACGTTAAGAAGCATTGCTTAAAAAGTTTGAACTACTCCGGGGGGATCTCCTTGAAGAGTAAATCTATCTCTATCCCCTTCCTCTTGGCCAACGCCCTTGCCGTGGCGTATATCACGAGTCCAGCCCCGTAGATGACTAACAGGGACACCAAGGTCTCCAGGTTTATGGGAAGTAAAACTGGATTGCCCCAGGTATACGCTATGATGAAAACCAAGAAGGCCGACACTGATCCCCCAATCCAGGTCACCAAGGGTATACCCAATAATGTTCTCTTCATAGGGAAGACATTCTCGTAGAGGTTTCTCTTGACAAAGGGCATCAGTGCCATGGACAGGGCAAAAATGGCGTAACCTAACTCGAAAACTACCGTTATGTCTACCAAGGCCACAGGGGTGTTGAGAGCGTAGAGGAAAATCCCTGCCGCTCCGATAAGGCTGACTAGGACTGTGGCTTTTACCGGAGCCCTCAACCTCTCGTTAACGTCCGCCATCCAGGGGGGCATTATCCTATCGAAGGACCAAGAGAAGAGGTATCTAACCAGGGCGGTAACCAGGGGTGGGTTGCTGTAAAAGTTGGGGAGCCAAAGGGCCAGGAACATGATCAGAAACAGGGGCAAGCTACGATCCACCATGAAGGCGAAGTACGGCGTGAAGTCACCAACGCCCTGGAGAGAATTGTAGACAGTGTCGTTCAGTCCTTGGTTACTGATGTAACTCCACGAAGTCATGAAGCTGGAGCCGAAGGCCCTGAGGTTGAGGTAAACGAAGACCATGTAGTATATCCCTATTATGACTATGGAGATTACCGTGGCGTACAAAACGTTCCTCTTCACCTGTTTCATCTCCCCTGACCAAGAGAGGGGGAGGTTGTACCAAGTGTAATAATACCAGATCACAGGGGCGGCCAGTATGGTTGCGTAGAGTGACGGTCTGAGGGTGAGGCCGTTACTCAAGGCGTCGTTTATCACTTCCTGATAGGCGTTGGGTATCCCGGTGCTCAGGGAGAGGTCCTGAGCGAATTGAGCTGGAGTGATCCGTGCCAGAGCCCAGAACATTATCAGTGTTGAAATTAGGGTAATCAACCCTGCTCCCAACACGAACTTCCACTGCAGTCTGGGTGTCATTGCTAAGAACGCGGATATAACGACTATCACTAGCCCCACCACTATACTCCCCTGTGTGCTGGAGAACCACGAACCCCAGTTTATGAAGGTCTGATTGTTGTAAGCTAAACCGAGACCCGAGAACAGGTACCCAAACCACTGTGCACCTAGGTAACTGTAGTAACCTAGAGAGAGCCCAAACCCCACAAATAGACCGAAGTAGTTCACGAAACCTACAGCCGGATGGATTGCCCTACTATTTAACACATAGTCTCCTCCGGCCCTAGGCATGGCCACACCTGCTAAGTAGAAGAGATAAGCCATACCAAGAGTTGGGAACATCATCATGAGAAACGAGAGAACCCAGTTGGCACCTGGGGAAGTAAAAAGCCAGGAAAGTATTAGGATGGGGACCCCACCGGTCACGAGACCAAAAGTAGCTGACATCGAAGACCAAGGACTCACCTCCCTCACGAGACCGGAGGACTCCCTCAGGAAGAGGTTCTTTTTTTCTTCCATCTCCCATGGGCAATGTATATTTGAAATATAAACTTTTCTCTCAATTTGTTTAGAATTTATCGGAATCACCGGAGGTCAGTGGCATACAGGTATCCCTTGAAAATCACTTTATTTAACTCCTTTTAGAGTAATTGGTCGCGAATTGAGCTGAAGTTGACAACAGTAGAGTAGAACATGTATCACACGATAGCATAGAATCGCTATTCGCGTTGAACCCGTGAATAGCCCGTAGGTCTGGGAACACGTGGTAAAGTTTCAGGAATAGGGAGGAATACAACGGGACGAGAGCACTAACTACCTCTTTTATTCAAGAACCCCAGCACTGCTAGGACGACTCCTACCACCATCATGGGGATGCCAGCTATTATCAACGCCCCTATGAGAGTACCATCTCCTGGATAATAGGAGTACTGGGAGTAGTACACGGTCACCGGCTGTGAATAATTGTTCACCACCTGGAAGGTCCCCTGCCCGCTGGAAATCACATAGTAGGCTGAGTGTCCCTGAGTCGAGGCGTTTACCGGCACGCCCTCCACGAGGAGGGGAAACTGGGAGGAATTATAGTAGAAGATATAAACATTTTTGCCTAGAGATACATAGTGAAAAGATATATTCTCACCCGGCATCAGGCTGGCGGAGGTCATGTTGGCTTTAAGGCCAGTCAAGATCTCCTCTGTCGCCTGGTTTACTATGTAAGGGTAGACTCCGAAGACCAATACAGCTCCTATGACAAGGATGGCTAAGCCCAGAACTGCCAGTTTCCTCATGTGATGTAGGGAGTCTACGACCATAAAAACGTTATGCGAACACGGTTTGGGTTTGCGTCATAAAGCTCTTTTACGCGGTTCCCTCTTGAAGTGCTGAATCCTTTTTCACATTGATAGAAATCTTTTTATACAGCAGTTATGGGGATCTTAGGGAGGTAATACGGGGAAGTCGGTATTGGCGAGAAGTTTTCGACGTCGTCCCGCTGAAAAGGTGCGGAAAGGGACTGATCGAGTTCGCTAGAGAGAGGCTGTCAGGGAGATCAACAGGTTGGGCGTGGTGAGGGGGAAGGGGAGGAGCAGGAAGGTTAACTGGCACTGATCCTCATGGTCCTGGTAGGTGGGAGGGCCAGCGTGAGGAACAGGGCCGAGACGTTCGGGTTGGAACGTGAATTGATGGGGCGTTGGGAGAACTCGACGACGCATGGAGGTCCTGTCAGGCTGGTGAAGGGTCAGGTCGTCATCGTGGACGACGCCGTGGACCACAACGCTCCAGGGGGACGTGAGCCCCCGAGAACCACTGGATCTACTGCCACACCCACGGGAGGTTCGAGAGGGCCAAGCTCCTCACGGTCGCCATAGTGGACCTCGGGCAGGACGTTCACGGTTTCCCTTACGCCGTGAGGAAGATGTTGGATTTGTGAGGGTCACCGAGTTCAAGACCAAGATCGACGTGGCTAGACGTTGGACGTGCTCAAGGAGCCCTTCCGGTAGCCAGGGTCGTCTTCGACCCCAGTACCGGTCCGAGAAGCCCGTGACGAACAAAGTGGTGTCAAGGCTCAAGTCCAACCGAACTCAGGGTCGGCCAGGACACCCTCGAGGAAGACCTCCCAGTGGGATACCCCCTGGAGTCCACTACGCCGACCTGACCCTGGGAGGCTGAGTTGTCATGGTGAAGTCGCTCGCAGGAACACGACTCCGGGACACACGTCAGGTACCTCTACACGACCGACCCCTCGCTCAGCGCGGTAGACCCAAAATCACCTCCTTGAAAATAAATCTATATTAATAAGCGATTCTATTGATTTAAATAGAAAATCTTTTAGATAGAATAAATCATCAGAAAACAAGAGTATTAGGAGTATCCTGAACTGCTCCCTCCTCACCTCCCCCTTGAACACGGTGTACAGGGAGTAGAGTACGATTGCCAGCACGAAGATCAACGTGCGGAAGACGAACTTGGTGGAACTGGTGAATGGGAGAAAAGCCTTGATGTTCCGGTGAGAGGTCTCTATGGGACCCCTCACCTTGTTGTACAAGTCCAACACCTCCCCCTTCGGTAGGTTTAGATTAGTCGCCCTAGCGAAGTAAACTAGAGTCCTCTTCTTTCTCTTAGCCTTCTCCTCGCTGTACACGAGGAGCCTGAACTCGACCTGCTCGTCCTTCCTGTGCCTCTTACTGTTCGTCTCGTACTCGCCGTCAAACTCCTGGTAGACCTTCACGTCCCCAACAGGAACGGCAATTACGTACTTGAACTGCGAAACGAAGTTGAGCACGTCAACCGTGTAGAAACCAGCGTCGAGAGTCATCAACCTTACCTTGAACCCCATGGCGACGACTTGCTCCACGAGGGCCTTCACGACCTCATCCTTGGTCATCCCCTTGACTAGTGTGACGAAGGCCAGTAGGAGCACTTTCCCGTCAAACTTTGTCGTCGCAGTTGCGTAGTTCCAAGAGTTTCCCTCCTCCGAACTCCCGAGCCCCTCCACCGTTTTCCCGTACCAGGTCTTGGTTGTCCAGTCTATTGAGACGTCTATCTCCTTGACTCCCTTCAGTACCTCCAAGGACATTTTCCTCACTTGTTCCAAGAGTTTCTCAATAACTTCCACCCCTTGCTCCTCCACGTAATTCCTCACGGTCTGTGGGGACACGTCATACACCCTCGACTTGTTCTCCACCGAATCGTTCCATAAACACGCTGAGATGAGGGTTCTCGCCACCTCTTCCCCTCTCTTTCCCTTGAAGTTCAGCATGGAAAGTAATTTATATCCTATTTGTTGAACGTTGTTTTGGTGAGGGAGTACCGGTGTTACCATCTTGATCTCCCACATGGTAATACCACATCTCCCTCACCTTAAACCTTTCTTCAACTGAATTCTTAATACCCTTATAAATCCTGTTATCTATCATGAATCGATATTATCCTGCTGGAGTTATTTTTCATAATATGATTTTGGGTCTACCGTGGAGAGGAGGAGGTTCGGGAAGTGCCACTCCCCCTGGAGGATACTCCAGATCGCCCGGGCCATAGCCCTCAACTACAACCTCTCGACCTGTTATCTCATCATTGTAATAATATTACAAGAACCCTTATTTCTTCGTGAAATGATCAAATATATTCAGTAATTCCTTCATTGAATAAGTCCAAATCAACAGAGATATTACAATTTGCAAAGGAGCCCTGAATCACCCCTTCGAGAAATGATAGGGAATGTTTCTCCTATTATGTACAAAATTTAAATGTTTTTCTCTCTCCTAATATTTT
>NZ_JH597761.1:1253869-1258398 GCF_000243315.1 Metallosphaera yellowstonensis MK1
CCATTAAATGAAACGGTGGCTGAGATCGAGAGGAGGGTCCTGGAGGAGAGGAGGACATCCCGAGGTACGTCAGGGGGAAGGAGGTGAGGAGGAGGGGTTACGCCAGGTACAGGTTCTTGAAGGGGTTCAAGGTCTCCCTCCGGGGGTCGTGTACGGGCTGGAGTGGGTCACGGTGAGCTTACCCGTGCTGTACAGGGGAGGGGAGAGGGTGAGGACGAGGGAGGAGGAGGAGTTGCTCAGGGAGGAGGGGCTGGTGCTCAGGTCCCTCCTCCTGCCCGTGTTGGGAGGGAAGTTGAACGCCAAGCTCTGGACCCCAGGAGCGGGAGGTGAGGGGGGACTTCAAGTACGTGGTCGTGGACGGGAAGTACGTGAAGTTGAGGGGAGGGAGGAGGGGGGTCCTCTTAATCGCGTTGGGACTCACTGACCACGGTGTGAGGGCCGTGCTGGACGTGGTCCTGACCAGGGAGGAGGACGTCGTGAGCTACTGGGACCTCCTGGTGAGGCTGTGGAGGAGGTACAACCTCACCCTGGTCGTAGCCGACGGGGTGAAGGCCCTAGACACGGCAATCTCCCGCTCCTGGATTCAGGTCGCGAGGCAGACCTGCCTGGTCCACCTCAAACGGAGGGTGGACAGGAGGGTGAGGGTCTTGCTGGACCTCCTCCTCTCCCTCGCCGAGTCCGTCCCCACCCGTGGCTCTCCCCTCCTCTCCTACCTCCTCGCCCCCAGGGAGCTCTGGCCCCTCCTCAGGTCCAACAACCTGGCCGAGTCCTTCAACTCCCTCCTGGAGAGTTCGGGAAGTGCCACTCCCCCTGGAGGACCGGATCGCCCGGGCCATAGCCCTCAACTACAACCTCTCGACCTGTTATCTCATCATTGTAATAATATTACAGGATTCCTTATTTCTTCGTGAAATGGTCAAATATATTCAGTAATTCCTTCATTGAATAAGTCCAAATCAACAGAGATATTACAATTTGCAAAGGAGCCCTGAATCGCCCGCCTTATTGTTCCTTCTATATTATTGTGCATTGTGTATATAGCATGATCCTCGTCTATCATGGAATAAGGCGCCGATCTTTGCTCGGCGAAATGCACTATTACATCGGGTTTTACTTTATTAATGTAATCTCTTAAAACATTAGGTTTAGTGATATCATTAATTACGAAATCTATTGGTCCAATATATCTCTTAAATATATTTCTTCTTTCCTCGACTGACGGTAGTGGAAATGCTGAATCCCCACCTACTTCCATAGCTTGTGTTCTGGTTATTAGATTATCTATACCGTATACTTCATGTCCTTTCTTTCCTAGTCTTAACGCTAGGGCCCAACCTAGATAGCCGTCTATTCCTAAAATTAAGACTTTCTTAGTTTCCATAAATATAATGAAGGATATAGGTATTTAAAAATTATTTACGAATTTATTTAGAAAAAATTATATATTGGCAAAAAATCAAATATTTATAAATTAGGTGAATCTATTTTAATATTGTTATTAAGTTTCTTTCGCTAAAGCTATCTTAATAAGAGTATTAACGTATGTTTTCTTGTCTATATTCGGAGGATTTACTACGTAACAAAGAAGTCCTCCCATGAACGACCTTATTCTTATAATATCCTCATTACTTTCGCTATTTAAAGCACATTTACTTATTTTTTTCACTAGAGAATCACATAATTCTCTAATGTTATCTCCCAGTTCCTTATATATATTCATTGCAGATATAGTATGCAAGAAAAGTTTCCTCATAATAGGATCATCATATTTTTCTAGATATTTATTCCCAATACATTCAAGAGTATTTTCTTTTTCTTTTAAACAGCTCTCTACAATATCTAAAGGTAGACTTTTCTTAGCTACCTCTAAGATTAACTGATCTTTAGTCTTAAAGTGCCAAAATATTATTCCCTTAGAAACTCCTGCTTTTTTACACACTTGGTCTACTGAAGCTTTAAAAAAGTCTTCCTCAGCAAAAACTTCGGCAGCAGCTTGCAATATCTTTTCCTTCGTTACTTCTTCATTTCTCCGTCTCATAATTTAATTATGCCTCTCATAGTTTAAATGTTTAAATTATTCCTATAAGTATTTTTATTAGCACGAACGTTATTATGGATACTATAGTATATTTTACGTAAAGAGTCTTCATCTTGTTCATTAAATATGATCCACTGAATCCTCCTAAAATTCCGCCTATTAATATTACTAACCATAGATCATAACTTATTCCTCGTAATAAGAACAGATAGCTAGTAAAACCACTTGCAGAACTAAATAAAGCTACATAGCCTGCAGTAGCTGAAACTTTCTTATAATCTTTTTCTATTAGAGCTAAAACAGGTAAAATTATCATTCCGCCTCCTACGCCTAATAAACCGCCAAGAAATCCAGCAATAGCTCCTACTGTTATACCAAGTATGTACCCTTTAATATTTCCAGAAAATTTGTTTGTCTCCTCTTTTGCTCTTCCTCTTATCAAATTATACAATGTGTAGCCTAAGAATGCCACGAATATCCAGAGCAATATTTTCCTTGGAGTGTGAATTCCTATGAATGCCCCTATTGGAGCCATTATAACTGCAGGTATAATGAAGATCGTTCCTAATTTCCATAATACTCTACCCCTTTTTCCATTGTTTACCGTGGCAGACGACAATGAAAATACGTTTAATAAAAGCCCAGCGGCTGCTGCTATTGAAAATGGTATACCCAAGGAGTAATATATAGGAATTAATGTGTTAGCTGCACCTACACCCGCTACTGCAAACAACGCGGAAAGTATCCAGGTTAAAATGAATATGATAGATAAAATAATTGAATTCATAGACTATCACCTTTTATTTCTTTCAATTTCATAACAACGTGGACATAACCTTTTACCGTTGAAGATTTTTATGTGGTTCTCATATGTAGGCTCTCCGCAGTCGTCGCATACTATTCTTGCCATTGTCTTCTTTGGAGAACTGTATGTAAAGTCTTTGAGAAATTCATAATAGAATAATTCTTCGAAATCTTTTGAAAGTACGTAATTTATAACCTCGTCCGAAACTTCTCTAGGAACTTGAGATGCAGGTATTCCAGATTTTCTATATTTGAAAAATTCAAATTTGCTACATCCATCAAGTATTTCTGGCTTTGGTCTTATTCTAACTGCTCCTTTACCTGGTTTATAAACAATTATAGCCATCTTGCCGTATTGAAGTCTTTTGTAATTTCCTTTACCATAAGTACATCCAGTTGCTGCCTGAACTCCGTCGTCAAAACATCCTTGATGATGCTCATCACCAGTTTCCGAAAAAACGTAAGTATTAGTATCTTTTTCCTTTTCTATTCCTAGTAGTTTCAGAGCATATTTGCCTGCTAAATAACCTAATGGCATTGCAGGACATCTATGCCCGTGGAACTCGAATGCACATTCAGGTATTTCGTGGATTCTTTTCTGTTCCATTTTAAGTCACAATAAATTGACTAGTCAGTCAATTATTTAAATCTTTCTATTACAGCAGTTATGGGAATCTTAGGGAGGTAATACCAAGAACTCGGTATTAGCGAGAAGTTTTTAATTTTCGACGTCGTCCCGCTGAAAAGATGACGAACAGAAAGGGACAGGTCGAACTGGCTAAGGAGGATCTGATCAAGGCGGTCAACCAGGTCCTGGGCATAGTGAGGAGGAACGGGAGGAGCAGGAAGGTCGGGTTGGCACTCGTCTTGATGGTCCTGCTAGGTGGGAGGTCCAGCGTGAGGAACGCTGCTGAGACGTTCGGGTTGGACTACGCGAACCTGCTGGAGGCGTTGGGAGAACTGGACGACGCGTGGAGGGACTACCTGGAGGTCCTGTCGGGGCTGGTGAAGGGTGAGGTGGCCGTAATCATAGACGACACCGTGGACCACAAGGAGTACTCCAGGGGGAGGGACGTGAGCCCCCACGGGAACTACTGGATCTACTGCCACGCCCACGGGAGGTTCGAGAGGGGCGTGCAGCTCCTCACGGTCGCCATAGTGGACCTCTCCACGGGCAGGACGTTCATGGTGGGAGCCTTCCCCTACGCCGTGAGGAAGATGTTGGACTTGGGGATGGTCAACGAGTTCAAGACCAAGATCGAGATGGCCAGGGAGATGTTGGACGTGCTCAAGGGGTACTTCCGCGTGTCCAGGGTCGTCTTCGACTCGTGGTACTGGTCAGAGAAGCTCGTGAAGGAGAACGTGGTGTTTGAGCTCAAGTCCAACCGGAGGCTCCTCAGGGTCGAGTCGGTCCAGGGGACCCTCGAGGAGGTGGAGGGACACCTCCGAGTGGGGGACCTACCCCCCGGAGTCTACTACGCCGACCTGACCCTGGGAGGCCGAGTGATTACGGTAAAGTTGCTAGTCCGGGAATATAAACGTGACTCCGGGACACACGTGAAGTACCTCTACACGACCGACCTCTCGCTCAGCGAGGAGGAGATCGAGGAGGCCTGGAGGATGAGGTGGGAGATCGAGGAGCTCCACAGGGACGTCAAGGCCCTGGGACTGGAGGACTCCTCGTTCT
>NZ_JH597762.1 GCF_000243315.1 Metallosphaera yellowstonensis MK1
GAGAGTGAAGGTTATATTTCACGTGGAGAATGCATTTTGCAGAAATGGCCCGTGGGCTTCGAGCCCTCGAAGGGTGGGCCTAGAGCCCTTCGCAAAAGACTAGCCGGGTCCTCGGGACGAGACCTGACGAGCGGAAAAGATCCCTGAGCTGGAGATTGTTACCGACATGCCCTAAGGATCTCATCGGGCTACCGGAGGAGTCCGAAGTCCACGGGGCTTTGCACCTAAGAAGGCGTTTCTCCATCCGCTTATAACCTTATCCTCATAATATCTCCACGTGTCCAGGACTTCTCGCTCAATTTCCCGATGGAGGAGCTTCAGGGAGCCCAGGAGGAGGGACTTCAAGTTCTTGGAAGTTGACGTCAGGGGTGCACTGGACTAGCTGTTCCCATAGTCCTTCAGGGACGAAACGGTAGTGCCTTAACCCCTATCATTGTAAGCGAAGTACAATAGGAAATGGAACACAAGTCTGGTGTATAATACGTTAAATTAAAACACTTAAATTAACGCCTGATTTATAGAGGGGGTCATTAGGGTTTCCTTCTCGAATTGTATTGTTCTATCCTTGATGAGTCGAACCCACCTCGTCCCCTCACCGTAAACTGATGGGGCTTTACATCCATTTGTTCTGTCATAATGAAGCGAATAAGCACTGAGACTATAACATTCCCGCGTGAGTTTTAAACATTTTTAATTACTTTTAAATCCAACACGACGTGGGTTATGCTCATATGGTGTTACCAAGGAATTTCCTTTTGATGATCTCCCAAGTGATGAGGGGCAGCGCTCACGAGGACGGGAGAAGTTGGATGGGTATTGAAGTTTCCCTCCACTAACCCCAATGATCTGGGGGTGACCGTGTATGAGCCCTTAGGAGGGGTACCTGTGGCGTATTTAGAAGTATTAAAGAAGGTAAGTTGCACCACGGGTAAACACTTGAAAGGCCCCTCATTTAACTCAATTTCTATCCTAATTCTAATTAATAAACTCCTCGAAGGTGCCATTCTCCAGGTTTAAGGCCATCCTTCGGATCTGAGGGACTGTAGGGAAGGACTCCAGTCCACCCTTGATCTGGAACAATTGTTCCAGGAACGGGATAAGAACTCCTCCCTTGGTCCCTAAACTTTCCTTAGCCTCCCTGAGTACTCTCAAGTACTCCTCCTGATCCCTAAACGGAGGGATCATGTTGATCACGAAGAAACCTGGAAACCCGACCTTGTCTGGAGAACTCTCGACCACCCTAACGTAGTTCATGGTGTCATTTATGCAAAACCTGGACGAATCGGAGACGAATATCCTAGTGATTTGGGAGCTTGGATAGACTGCCCTGAAAACTTCCAGCTCATGTCTCACAACATCATCTGATGGAGTCACTAAAGGTAGGTTATCCACAACGGCGAAATGGTAACTCCTCTTTCCCAAGATCTCCCTGTAGGTGACCTCTAACTCAGCCCTAAGAGCGGGGTCGGCCTGGATTACTGCCATATCGCTCTTGAACCTCATGCCGTCTCCGAAGAGCTTCAACACGGTCAAGGTACCTCTGCCCATCCTGATCTCTCTCAAAGGTAAAGGGCCTCGCCCCTCTACTGCCTTCGCTAGTAGACCATACTCCCTAATACCTGCTAGGAAAGAGGCGAAGCCCAGGAGGTCCCTGTCTATAAACAGAACCTCCCTCCCGTTCAGTGCCAACTCTCTCGCCAAGCCCAAAGCGATGGTAGACTTCCCAACTCCCCCTTTGGCACCATGGATAGATATTCTGAACATATCTTCTTCTTTTTTGTACACTTAGTTTTTTCTAAAAAACTTTCGGTTCATCATGACAGTATTTTCCAGGAAGCCGACATCGGAACCTTCACTGATATTTCATAATCTATATCATTGATCAATGTTAACTTAACGCTCCTCACGAGAGTATTTCGGGCGATTCGGGTTTCCTTCTCGAATTACGTTGTCTACGCTTGATCGGGCCAAATCACCTTATCCCTCACCTTAAACTGACTAGGCTTTACATTTATTCTTTCAGACGTTCATTAAATAAGGCAAATTAGCACCAGAGACTATAGCACTTTCACGTAACTTTTAAATACTTCTAGTTACTTTTAATTACTGTGGAGAGGTATCTAACACCCAGTGAGGTTGCTGAAATATTCGGCGTGG
>NZ_JH597763.1 GCF_000243315.1 Metallosphaera yellowstonensis MK1
GACGTAGGGACTAGGGATATAACAAGGGCCGCCGGTACACTTTCCACCATGTATATCATGTAGGCTCTCTCTCGCTCAACCCCCAAGGCCTCAACTACGCCCCAAGCGCTACCTAAGGATATCACCACCAGGGCCAAGAAGGCCGCAGATATCAATCCTACGGAGAAGAGAGAGGGAGCCAATGGACTCGCAGAGGCCAGAGCGGTGTACAGTGATCTGGGAGAGAGGAAGTCCGTTGAAGGATCGAGGCCAGCGGTAGACATCTCAACGAACACCATCAAGATCTCCGTGGCGATGGCTCCCACAAACGTCTCCACTCTCACCCTCTTCATTGCCTCTCCTGTACCGACTCCCTCCTTTCTCGTGGACCACTTTATCGCAGTAGCCGAGGCCTGAAAGAACAACATGAAGGGCATTATCACTGCCCCCACGTTAGCTGCCAGGAGGAAGAGGAACGATGGTGAGGATGAGACTACCAGGATGGGATGCGGTTTGAGACCTCTTTGCCAGAGAACTAGTCCAAAGGAAAGGAAAAGGAGTGGGGACAGTGCCAACAGTGCTCTCTCAGCCTGGCTATACTTGTTGCCCACGACGAGGAAGACGTGGGCCAGGAAGACTATGGGTACTGATATCAGAGGAGGCACTCCGAACACGGCAAAACCCACAGCAGCGCCAGCGTACTCTACGGCGTAGGTGAGAACGTCTGTCAGGGCCATGGGAAACGCCATCAACACGGCTGTCCTCCTTGAGTAATTCTCCCTCACAAGTTCACCGAGACCCTTGCCGGTGACCAATCCTATCCTCCCAGAGGCCTCCTGGATGAAGTAAAGGGGTATGACCAAGAGGAGGAGAAACCATATGAGGGAGTACTTGAGGACCACCCCAGTCTCTGCCGCACCTATCGTACTTGATGCATCCATGTCGGCCATCATCACGAGCCACGCTGGGCCAAACATGATGAAGAGATTTTTAAGGTTACGACGTGGCGTATTCCATTTACGAAGCATCGTAAACAACTTTACGGTTCTGGTTATAAGGTTTTTCCCTTACCTTTTAGTTGCCGTTATCAACAAACTAGTTTCAGCGTTGACACGAATCGTATTGATCCGTTGAGCAAGTTTACAGGGGTGAGTTACTTCCCGTTTATCCCTACACTTTCATTTCAATCATTTTATGTTCATTCATGATCGAGTGTAGGGACTTAGCCCTCAACCACCCACTTAAGGTAGGTGGGTCATGGGACTCCTTCGAGCCCAACGGCACGGGGCTCACATCTCCAGCCCTCTTCGCTAAGTTGTACAGCGCAACCACGTCCCTATGCCACCTCTCCTTCCCCTTCCCACAAACACCAACCCTTGGGGCATCGCCCCCATCGGGTCGGTAAACGATCTTCGTCCCGTGGACTGGGCAAACAGTGGAAGTATAGGAGGGATTAACTAAGAGTACGGGGACACCGAACTCCCCAGCCTTCTCAATAATAGCGTTCTTCATTGAGGAAAATGCAGATCTATAAATCCTCAACCTAAGCTGTTTATCCTTCACGTCCTTTATCATATGCTCCGGAGTTCTCCCCGGCAAGTCCTCTAAGACAATTGCACTCCTACTTTCAAAAGCCTCTTTGACGATCAGCTTGGCTAATTTCCTCCTAACGTCTACTTTCTTATCCCTCTCCCTCAGCCTCTTTAACTTCCCCCTCACTTCCCTATCCTTAGTTGACCTACCAGTAATTATTGCCTTCCTCCTATACTCATAGCCCAGAGTGATCCTCTTAGTGTTAGTCTCTAAAAGCATCGGTTTTCCATCAACTAATACAGAGACCGAATCCTCGTTAAGGTCGACGGGAATAAACGTTTAGGTTCATAAGGTTTAACATCCCTCTTAAAAATGACGTAGAACTCTACAACGTTCCCCTTCAACAGCCTAAACCTGGCCTCACTGGCAATTGACCAGCCCTTGTTGTAATATCTCCAGAAGATCTTAGGGAAGATTGGGGAAATGAAAACCCTACTCCTCTTTGCGGAAATTGAAATCGTGTCGAGACTGAACTTCCACAGATGATCATCCAGGTGAATAGTGACTCTCCTCACAGACGGTTTCTCAGTGTAGGCCCTACCTCTCCTCTTCAACTTCTCAAAACTGTCTAATCTCTCGCTTGCGTCCTCACAAGCGGTGT
>NZ_JH597764.1 GCF_000243315.1 Metallosphaera yellowstonensis MK1
TCACTGCAGTATGAATCACCCTCTTGGGCATCCCAGTGGTTCCAGAAGTGAAGTAATTGATCACTACGTCGTTTCCCATGGTGTCCTCAGCCTCAGCGTTAGTCACCTCACCGTCCTCAAGGGAGTTCCACCCTTGCTTCTTTCCGTCAATGAGGAACTTCTCCACCTTCATCTCGCCTAACGCTTCTTCCACGGTTCTGGCCCTCAATGTGTCTGACACTATAGCCTTAGGTCTCAAGTCGGAGAACCTATACTTCAATTCGTTCACGGTAAGGTTAGTGGCACTGGGTACCAAAACGAATCCTCCTTTCAATGAGGCCATGAATGTAGCCCAATGTAACGGGTGCACCCTGCTCATCAGGTATAACGGGTCTCCCTTCCTCATTCCGGCCTTCCTAAGGTGATTCAGGACCTTGTTGGCCATGAGGGACAACTGGTGATACGTGAGAGTCTCCTCCTCTCCAGTGGACATGTCCCTCCAGTGCAACGCGGTCTTACTGGCTCTATCCTTAAGGTGAATCTGCTCAACTAAGTCTCTAACCCAGTTAAATTTAGTGAGATCTACTTTAACAAGATTCTGGAAGAACTCCTTGATCTTATCCTCCGTGAAACCTCTCTCCTGGAGGGAGATGAACTCCCTAATGAGGCTCTGGAGTTCCATATGTAAATTTACCGAAGAATTACAAAAACTTTCTTGCTCCCCACTCGAGATCGAGTTATCGTTCGTCCCTACACCTCGATTTCATTCCACGTCCAAATCCTCAATTATGTATAGGGACCTAGTGCTCGACCGCCTACCTAACTTTATGACGAATCGCTGCGGAACTCCATGAGCCCGACCGCGAGGGCTCATGTCCCAGATCACCCCCTTTCGGGTGGAAGGTACGTCAATGTAAGATTTCATGATTTATGTAAAATTGTAATGAACGAGCATGAAAGTCTTTTAACGTAAGTGGGAGCCAGCCAATTCTTGAGCCGAAACGTCCTTGACTTACCCGCTACCTTCTGACTAATTGATAAAGGAACAGCAAACCTTAGCCCTTCTAGGGTGGACAAGGTTTAAAGTGAGAAGCCTATCAAGTCAGTGTTTACCCGTGGCGTAACTTACCTTCTTTAATTACTTCTAATTCCACCACGGGCACCCCTCTTAAGGGATCATACAGGGTCACCCTTAACTCATTGGGGCTAGTCGAGGGAAACACCACTACCCTCCCATCCACACTTTTATCACTCCCCAAACCTCGTGAGCAGTGCCCGTCATCAGTTAGGGGGATCATCAATAAAAACTACTTCGGTGATACTATATAAACACAACTTGTCAAAACGATATTTAGGAGTAATTAAAAATAACGAGTAGTTACGTAGAAGCGTTACAGTCTAGTAAGGAGGCCTATTATTATGAATAGTCCCGCTATTATTTCCACATAGCTAAAGATTGTAAGGAACGCTACGTCCAAAGCTCTGTTCTCCAGTGTCATTATAAGGAAAGGTTTGAACGGGCCTGCATGGGGTAAAAAGTTCACAAGTTTCCCACCAACGAAAGAAGAAGAATTGGGGTCTAACTTGCTTGGCTTCAACACAGCTTTTCTTAATCCTCCGTCCAGGAACATCCATCCCACAGCGAACCTGAGAGGTAAGAGATACTCCATTCTCGTCGAGTTCCCCTCGTTGATTTTCTCCTTAGACATGATCTCACATCATGTCGTGACATCATTCCATTATATAAATTTTTAGTTTATAAAGTTTAAACTTAATAAAAGAAAAGGACCTATTAGAATAAAAATCTCTATATTATTTATTTCCAATCAAGTGGACCTGGCTTAAGCAAAATTTAAGAGTTAGAATCACTCTGACCAGCTACGTTCTCTTTCCACCCTGGGTTAATGAAAATCTTCAAGATACGTTAAAGTCCCATAACCTTTGGGTAGGAGATTTCGTGTCCACCCTCAGGGAGGAGGTCAGAATATGAGGAGTGTCAGATGTCGAGTTTGGAAAGGTAAATTGGCGTTGTAGCGCAGTAGGATGTCCCTACGTACGACCTAAAGGTGCTCTAATCCTTATCGTATATAAGATCGACCCAGACCTGAGAGATACTCATCCAGGTATACGCACATCACCCCTTCGTGACATAAAATTAAACTCTTACCCTATTCTACTACCTTTTATGGAAAATCACAATTAGTCTTATATATTTGCATTTTATCTTATAATAAACGATACTTGGGAAACACTTAATAACGAAGTCCTGAAGCATAGATTCAGAAATAGATGCGACCTAAAGGAAGTTCGAAGAAAAGCGACAGGAAGTACTTCCTGGCTATAGGCATTATCCTTGTAATACTCGCCTTTGGGATAGTAGCGTATCAGTCTAGATCATATTCCCAGACCTTGGAGTTCAATGGGATAACGGAGATCAACCAGGCTGTGCCCGTTGGTAACAACGTGATAGCCTTCGCTGGGACTCAGGGGAATGGAAACCTGACCAGGGGAGTAGCAGGTCTCATCTTCTTATCCAACGGTTCTTACACTCTCTTCAATGTGAGTGATTACTTTCTCCACGGAGCCATATACTCCATTTCTTATAATGGGTCAGCCTATCTCCTGGGTGGAACCAGATACGGCGTAGTGGACAACACATCGGTCCTCATCCCCACTCTTGTACTGTACGACAACGGAAGGGTGGTGAACTTGTCTCGCGACATACCTAACTTTTACATACCTGGACAGATCCTAGCTACCTCATGGGCTGACGGCTATTGGTTAGTTGGAGGTACTGCGTTAACAGTAATGGATGGTAGAACCTACCAAGTGCCTTTTCTCCTAAAGGTAAAAAATAATTTGACCGATCTGACCCCATATTTACCCTCCTATTTTCTCTCTCCCATTTCCGTGGGTACCGGTATTTACACCCTTTCATCGAACGGGAGCTACACGCTAGTAGGGGGGTCCCATCTGTTTAACTTCACAATGGCCATTTACAACGGCTCCAAGTTCCTCAATATTACACCTTCTTTGGGGTCCGTTCTCACCTCCGCCCCTATACCTGGAGGATGGATCTTTGGAGGGTTTAATTACTCCCTTAATGACACAGAGATCACGCTGACGTTACTCGGTGTCATTCAAGGTTCACATGTTGACGAATATAAGTTGAAATATCAAGTAGGAGTAATAACTGCAGTTTCGTATTATACTGGAGTTTACGCCGTAGCGTTGAGGATACCGACAGTCAATAATCTCACTGGGGTAGTAAGCGAGGAGGGGATCATCTTGACAGGCCGTTCTCCCTCCTCTTTAGTCACCGTTTATGTTGGCGAGAACGAGAGTATTAATTCCCTCCTGTTCACGGGAAACCACCTGATAGGGGTAGGTTATAAGGCGACACCTGAGGGTAAGGAAGGATTACTAATTATATTAAGTGAGTGATACTAAATACTTTATTCTCGATTTCTGCCGAAAGAACATGATCCCTCACCGTGTAAGCTCTGCCCAAAAGGGAGTGACCCGGAGATGCGACCTGCGTGCCCATCTGCTCGAAGGAGTTCCAACGACTCGCCTTAAGTAGGTAGCTCGGGGCTAACTCCCTAGCTCCATCGTGGTTAAAGATAAAGCTATTGAAACAAAAGCGTGGGGTTGAACGGGAAAACTCCCGTCCTTAAGAGTTCCGGCCAATGTATAATTAATAAAAACATCCCCACTGGCATTGAAGAGGGTCATGATGAGGAAACTAAATTTCTATCAAGCGTTGGCTATAGGCCTTGGAAACATAATTGGAGCGGGCATCTTCGTCATGGCTGGATCGAGCATATCTGCGGCAGGCCCCGGAGCGATCCTAGCCTTCCTCATCACCGCTCTTTACGCGGTGAGTGTGGGGCTAAATAGTGCTGAGCTCTCCTCAATATTCACTGATGTGGAGGGAGGAGTTTACAGCTTCACGCTGAAATCCCTCGGGGAGACTTCGGGATTCCTAGTTGGGTGGTTCAGAGTGATAGCCTACTCCATAGGAGGAGGGGCTACCGCGCTGGGATTCTCCGGATACCTAGTTCAGGTAGGATTGATTCCGCCTCCCCTCTACTACCCTGTCGCTGCCCTTTTGATATTGACGCTCCTCACCATAGACTATCTTGGTCTGAGACTAGCAGCGGAGGTTGAAAGTGGTCTGGTTGTCCTAAGTGTGATGGGACTCACAGTCTTCATAGTCTCCAGTTTCGTCCTAGCGGGAATCAGGCCAAATAACTTCATCCCGCTCCTTCCTCACGGAGTATACGGTTTGTTGACCGCATCCAACATAGCCTTCTTCGCTTATTCGGGATTCAACACCGTGGCTACTCTTACGCCCTCCACCGAAAATGGGGAGAAAGTGATACCTAAGGCCATCGTGGCTTCCCTGATCCTCAGTGCTCTGCTTTACATGGCCGTGGTCACAGCCATGGTAAATGCGGTGATGTGGACCTCCTTCGGCGAGAACTCGGCTCCCCTGGACCTAGTACTTGGCTCTCTTCATTCCCCAAAATACTTGGTTGACTTCGTCACCCTCACTGCATTGTCTGCTACTATCAGTGTGACGCTCTCTACCATAATAGCAGGTGAGAGGACGCTCAGACAGCTGTCAGGGGATTTTAGGTTACCTTTTTCGGGACACCCGCTCATGCTGGTGGGGTCAGTGATGCTCCTCTCCCTGTTCCTCGGAAACGTGGAGGCCATAGCTTTAGCCAGCAACTTCGGCATAGTGTTCTCATACATGTTGACGGGAGTTGAGGTAATGAGAGTGAGGAGGAGGGGCCTGAGGGGAAAGTTCAGGTCTCCTGCATATCCCTGGCTACAGGTAGCCTCAACGGTTCTCTCAGCAATCTTCCTCATCTCTCTGGGGGGAACGTCACTCGCTATAGGGGCCGTGACTCTGTTGGTGGGGCTGGTGATCTATGAGATCCTGCGGGAGGAGAGGAGATAGAACATATTGTTTAAATTTCCTCTTCGCTATAGACATTCATGTATGTTTTCAGCATTGAGCACACGTCCTCAAACATGGTCAGGTCCGTGGGGAGGAAGAGTGCTTACCTTGGTGAACTGGCTAGGTCAGGGATAAGAGTCCCGTGGGGCTTCGTAGTTACAAGGGCCGCGTTCAGGAGATTCATGGAGCTCGTGAGAGGAGAGATAAACGAGATCTTGAGGGGGGTGAACCTAGACGATCCCACCGATGTGAGGAGGAGGTACGAGACGGTTAAGGACCTTATTGCCTCTAAGGAAATGCCCCTAGACATCCACCTGGAGTTGGAGCAGGGTTTGAGAACCATAACTTCGAACTTCGTCGCGGTCAGACCTACCATTACGTCACCCATGTCAGGACCCAGCTTCGCTGGAGAACTGGATACGTACCTGTTCGTGGAGAAGGGGGAAATAGAACATTATATCAAAATGGCTTGGGCCAGCTATTTTAACCCTAGAGCCTTGGCTTACAGACTTGCCTCCGGCAACGTAGCTGAGATAGCCGTACTTGTCCAGGAGATGGTGGAACCTGATTCTGCGGGCACCGCGTTTACAATTCATCCCGTCACTAAGGACCCGAACGTTGTGGTCATAGAGTCCTCCTGGGGATTAGGGCAGGCGGTTACCAAAGGTCTGGTGACTCCTGATACTTTCGTCCTTCCCAAGAGGGACAGGGTAGTCAAGGAGAAGATAATAGGTCATAAACACCTTATGTTAAAATACGACCCGAAAAGCAAATCCGTAGTTGAGGTTCCCCTAGGAGGTAAGGCCATGGAACCCAGCCTCGATAACGTGAAGGCAGTGGAACTGGCCAACCTGGCTATACGTATAGAGGAGCTGTTCGGGAGACACGTCAACTTGGAGTGGGCCCTGAGCTCCAACAAGCTATACATATTGGAAGTTAGGGGAGTCAGGACTACGTGGGAGGACCTCTAGGGTACAGAGCTTCTGCAGACTTGGAGGTGTTTACCCGTGGCGTAACATATCTTCTTTAATTACTTCTAATTCCACCACGGGCACCCCTCTTAAGGGATCACACAGGGTCACCCTCAACTCATTGGGGCTAGTCGAGGGAAACACCGCTACCCTCCCATCCACACTTTTATCACTCCCCAAACCTCGTGGGCAGTGCCCGTCATCAGTTAGGGGGATCATCAATAAAAACTACTTCGGTGATACTACATAAACACAACTTGTCAAAACGATATTTAGACGATTAAAAATAACGAGTAGTTACGTAGAAGCGTTACAGTCTCTGAGCAGTTCGTCTCTGTTTGACCACTCACTCGACCTTCAGAAACCCGTTCTACCCCCTTAGACAGGCCCGGACGTGACTTGATGACGTCTCATGTACAGGGCAATAATTAAACAGCAGTTATGGGATTTTCCCTTAGGTAGCGCTCTGCAATCTAGGTGAAATCCAATAACTGCTGAATTAAACTTAGCCTTTACCACGAGACCTTAAGGCAAAGTCCCACAACCACTGCTGCGTGTTAACCTTTGCTTACCCAAGGAATTTTATCTACGTCTGTGTGCTTGAAGTATGAGATACCTTATTGTAGGACTGGGCTTCATAGCTACTCACATCGCCCTGAGACTCTCACAGTACAAGGACACTTCAAGTGTCACTGTCACCTATAGGTCCCTTAACCCAGTGAAGGAGGAGTACGTGAAGCTGTTGAAGGGGAGGGTAGACGTCGTCAAGGCAGACCCCATGGATGAGCAGTTCAGGAAACTGGTGAGAGACTCAGACACCGTGGTGAACCTAGTTGGGGAGATCTCCGGGAGCGAGGAAACGTTGAGGAGGGCAAACGTGGAGGTGCCGACGGCTCTGGCCAGGATGTCTACTAAGGAGGGGAAGCAATTCATCCACTTCAGCGGAGCTACGTCAACCGGTGCAACGGGAACTAACGTGAGAGTGGAGCAGGAGCACTGTAAGGGCGTCTCGCCCACGACAACGTTTGAGATCACCAAGTGTCAGGGGGAGAGGTCTGT
>NZ_JH597765.1:0-4963 GCF_000243315.1 Metallosphaera yellowstonensis MK1
CTCACCGTGACCCACTCCAGCCCGTACACTACCCTCCTCCCCAGGAGGGAGACCCTGAACCCCTTCAAGAACCTGTACCTGGCGTAACCCCTCCTCCTCACCTCCTTCCCCCTGGCGTACCTGGGGGAGGTCCTCTCCGCCTCCTCCAGGGCCCTCCTCTCGATCTCAGCCACCGTTTCATTTAATAGCGCGTCCTTCCCAAGTAACTCGGGGACGAGCGAGGTCACCACGTGATAAAATGGGTGTCTCATGGTATGACCTAGCGCTCGTCCCCTTTTTAGTGTTACTGATGTAGGATCAATTAAGTCACTTTCATTCTATAGAAACAAATAGAAATCGCAATGGAGACCTGAATCGCCCAGTAGTTCCCTGGCTAATGGTTTAGCGATCCTTTTAGGAGTTATAATGCTGTTTGCTGCAACACAATTACATAGTTATCATTATTATCAGTATTACAACTATTATTCCTATTGAATTTTGAAAAATTAGAATGAAAGGAGGGTTAGCGCTTATACTGGGAACCGGGCTTTCAACTCTCGTTAGAATAATTATATACAGCAGGTATGGGACTTTAACGTAGCTTAAAGATTTTCATCAGCCCCGGCGGTCCACCTAGATGACGTTCTAGAACCTGAGGAACGCCTCCACGCTCCCCAGGACACCTCCCTTTCAAATTTTATCGTAATCTATCTCCCTCAAGATGGGGTCCGCTATTTCGTATACTCCTCCTCTCCTCTTCTCCACGAAGTTGTTATTGACCAGTGATTCCAGGGCCAAACTGAATTCCTTATCGTCTACCTGGCCCAACTTTATCTCGACCCCCCTTTTAACGTCCTTCCAAGTGTTCACCACCTTCAACGAGTTCATTATTGTGGTGTAAATCCCCTTGTTACTTTTGTTCTGAAGAAAGTGTTTAAATTCACTCACCATTATCTTCTTACCCTCCTCGATCGTGGAGGAGAGTGCGGAGTCAAAGCTCATCTTCCTCACCGCGTAAAAGTTACCGAACAGGGTCAACCAACCCACGACTCCATCCAACTTCTTGATCACCTCGTCCTCCCTGTCGAAGTGAACGTCGAGCTCCTCCATCCCTCTCCTCAGGAAATCCCTTGAGGTACCTTCATCAAAGGGTCTCAGGTTCAAGGTAACGGGGGGTCTGCCGTGAAGCGGGGAAGACGAGGAGGGGTTGGACAATGCCCTGGCCACCCCGATGTAGGAACCGGAGAACACTAACCTAACCCTGGGGTTGGAGGCGAAAACGTTGCCCAGGACCTCAAGGAATTGCCTGCTCGCCTGTGAGATCTCCTGAACCTCGTCGAGGCCTATGACCGCGTCTTCCTCAATTGAGTTGAGCAGTTCAATCAGGCTATTGACCACTTTGGCACCCCTCCTCAGCTCTATCCCCGCTGACCCCAAAACGAAGTTAACCTTGAGGGAGACCTTGAGACTGGGTACGTCACTGTTAATTTCCGCCAGGAGGGCCTTGAGTAGAGAATTCAAGTTCCTGACTCCCCTCAGGTTAACGTAAACTCCCTTGAATCCG
This sequence comes from Metallosphaera yellowstonensis MK1, assembly GCF_000243315.1. Taxonomy (GTDB): domain Archaea; phylum Thermoproteota; class Thermoprotei_A; order Sulfolobales; family Sulfolobaceae; genus Metallosphaera; species Metallosphaera yellowstonensis. The sequence continues at coordinate 1,544 of NZ_JH597765.1, forward strand.
TATCTCCTCTTCATCTCGTTGATTACGACCTTCATCAGGCTCGTCTTCCCTATCTCCCTCTGTCCGCCTATTATCAGCCAGTTCTTTGATAGCAACTGAGATATGGAGAAGTCTATCTCCTTGTCCCTCCCAAATAACTCCCCAACGGTCTCCTTGGGGTGAAGGTCGAACAACAACTGTACCCACTACAGTCACTGGTGTGGGTACAGTTAAAAGTGTTGCGATGAGCTCAAAGGGGCTTCGCTCCGGGCGTATGGGAATCTCATAGAGGACCGGAAAGTCGGTGTTGACGAGAAGTTTCGTTTTTCAGTGCCTTCCGGCAGAAAAGGTGCTGAGGACTGATCGAGTTTGCTAGGGAGAGGGCGGTCATGGAGATATTAGAGCTGCGAGTGCAATGAATAATCAACACAGGTCCTCCAGCCATGAACTGAAAGGATAATGCAAGTGTATATTTTGTATATTCTATATCCTGACATGATTTTTTCCCCCAACAGCAGTTATTAGATTTTGTCTTGACTTCAAGGCCACACCTAACGAGAAATCCCATAACTGCTGTCCCCAATCTATCCTCAGGTCACTCTGAAATTTTCGTTACGTAATCATCTTAAGTTTCAATTCGAGCTCAGAAAGGCTTATATATTAAAATAAGAAGTATAAGTGCATGTCCTCCGTCTCAACTCAGAGGCCGCAGGGTCAACTTCTGGATTGGGCGACTGAGGCCGCCATATCGGCCAGCAGACCCGACAGGAATGGGGACCCAATAGTCGATAAGGCCACCGTGAACAACTTACTCGTGTTCCTCCAGAGCAGGAGAAGCGTTGATGACCTCATGGCCTACATCATCAGGCAAGGTTCCAGGGAAGAAATAGACGAACAAACGGCAAAGCTACTGCTGAAGTACGTGAAGGGACTGGAGTTGAAGGACGCCCTGACGTTCCTGGGCTACTTCAAGTGGATATACGAGGGGCTCACCGGGGAATTGAGGGTGGACAGGGGGAAGCTGAAGAACGTAAAGACTTTCAAGGGCCTCGTTGACGTCTTAGCGAGTTAAAGGGCGAGCATCATGGACGAGGAGACCCCCATCTGTGCCGACCTGGATCAGATTCGCACTATAGTGAAGGTAAGCGGTACTCTAATGAACGAGACTCCCCTCAGGATAGGCAAGGGTAAGGAGCAGAGCTTCGTTGACCCCTCCGATAACCCTCTCCTGACCCAGGACGGGAGGCCCGTGATTCCTGGGTCCAGCTTGAAAGGACTCATGAGGTCCCTGGCCGAGTCCTACGTGAAGACGTTGAATGACCCGAAGTACAGCAAGGTCTGTGACCTAGACGACAACTCCTGTGAAAGTTGTACCTCTGACGCCTTCTGCATTCCCTGTGTGCTCTTCGGGTTCAAGGACATCTCGTCCAGAGTCTTCGTCATGGACTCTGTGGCCCTGGAGAACGAGTTCAGGATCTCCCAAAGGACCATGGTCACACTGAGTAGGGTCTTCGGGGGCCAGACCCCCAAGAGGCTGTACACCTTGGACATGGTGGAGCCCGGAGCTAAATTCAGGTTCGAGATGATTGTCTACAACTTGGATCTGGTGAACGGCGAGAGAGAGGAGTGGAAGATCAGGTCAGTGGAGGTAATGAAGTACATCATCAGGCTCTTGACCACAGAGGGGGCGTTCATCGGGTCGAGGAAAAGCACGGGTCTGGGTCTAGTGAAGTTGACTGGGGTGAAGGTTAAACTCTACAAGGCCCCGAACCTAACCGAGGGCAAGGAGGTGGAAGTGACTTGGTGACCTACGACTTCGTGAGGAAGGATGTGATAAGGAGGGTGAACTGGGTAGAGGGATTAGTGGAGGTAGTGTCGCCCCTCACGGTAGACCCAAAATCACCTCCTTGAAAATAAATCTATATTATTAATAAGCGGTTCTATTGATTTAAGTAGAAAATCTTTTAGATTGAATAAATCATCAGAAAACAAGAGTATTAGGAGTAACCTGAACTCCTCCCTCCCCACCTCCCCCTTGAACACTGTGTACAGGGAGTAGAGGACCACGGCCAGCACGAAGATCAACGTGCGGAAGACGAACTTGGTGGAACTGGTGAAGGGGAGAAAAGCCTTGATGTTCCGGTAAGAGGTCTCTATGGGACCCCTCACCTTGTTGTACAACTTCAACACCTCCCCCTTCGGTAGGTCGAGGTTCGTAGCCCTAGCGAAGTAAACTAGAGTCCTCTTCTTTCTCCTGACCTTCTCCTTGCTGTACACGAGGAGCCTGAACTTGACCTGCTCGTCCCTCCTGTGCCTCTTACTGTTAGTCTCGTACTCGCCGTCGAACTCCTGGTAGACCTTCACGTCCCCAACAGGGACGGCAATTATGTACTTGAACTGCGAAACGAAGTTGAGCACGTCTACAGTGTAGAAGCCCGCGTCGAGAGTCATCAACCTCACCTTGAACCCCATGGCGACGACTTGCTCCACGAGGGCCTTCACGACCTCATCCTTGGTCATCCCCTTCACTTGAGTGATGAAAGCTAGTAGGAGCACTTTCCCGTCAAACTTAGTCGTCGCAGTTGCGTAGTTCCAAGAGTTTCCCTCCTCCGAACTCCCGAGCCCTCCCACCGGTCTCCCGTACCAAGTCTTGGTGGTCCAGTCTATTGAGAGGTCTATCTCCTTGACTCCCTTCAGTACCTTCAAGGACATTTTCCTCACTTGTTCCAAGAGTTTCTCAATAACTTCCACCCCTTGCTCCTCCACGTAATTCCTCACGGTCTGTGGGGACACGCCATACGCCCTCGACTTGTTCTCTACTGAATCGTTCCATAAACACGCTGAGATGAGGGTTCTCGCCACCTCTTCCCCTCTCTTTCCCTTGAAGTTCAGCATGGAAAGTAATTTATATCCTATTTGTTGAACGTTGTTTTGGTGAGGGAGATGGTGTGTTATCATCTCACTATCACACGTGGTAATACCACATCTCCCTCACCTTAAACCTTTCTTCAACTGAATTCTTAATACTCTTATAAATCCTGTTATTCGCTATGAGTCGATATTATACTGCCAGAATTATTTTTCATAATACGATTTTGGGTCTACCGGTGAGGGCGGGGTAGTTTACAGAATTCGCTGCTGATGAATTCAATGATAAATTGCTCATGCTGATTTTAGAGAAATTGGAGTTGTTGCAAGAGAACCATTTCAAATACTCCAGGGAGAAGTTGGGAAAAGATATATACGGAAATACTATGTTTTCCATAGAAGTTACGGGGGATATAAGAATACTTTATAGCGTTGATCCGAAAAATTGTATAGTTTTCATTTGGGAGATTGGGTCTCATAAGAAGGTTTACGGGCATTAGCCTTTTCCTTAGCCCTCTTTAATAAATCCTCCTTAAATTTCCTAAAATCTTCCTTATTCTCAATCTCTAGAAA
>NZ_JH597765.1:5063-7603 GCF_000243315.1 Metallosphaera yellowstonensis MK1
TGGGGGTCATCGACGTCCTAACTACCTTTTATGGAGTCTCGCAGGGATATGTTGAGGAGAATCTATTTCTCCACGCCCTGTCGGGCAACCCGATCCTGATGATCACGGTGATGGCCGTACTAAAGACTATTGCTGTGGCGTTGAGTTACCTTCTATTGAGAAGATCCATGATCTTCCCGGCGTTACTTCTCATCGGTTTGTTTGCCTTGGCAGATCTATCCAACCTAGCCTTGCTTATGTGAAGTGTGAGCTTGTGGCATTTAGAACTCTCTTCTGACCTGGGTGGTCCTCGTCTGCTGAAAGTTCTTTACACCTTGTTGACTATTATTGCATGTTAATCAAACCTGAACCCTCGCTAGAGGATCTACAGCTTCAGTTGGAAAGTACTGGGTTGAAGAGTGAGGATCTGCTCAAGATATACAAAAGGATGACCCTCATTAGGTATTTCGAGGAGTCCATAAGGAAGATTTACCACGGGAAAACCCATTCAACATGGCCTCAGGGGTCATAAGAGGAGAGATGCGCCTGTCAGTTGGCAAGGAAGCTACTACTGTTGGTACTCTCTATCTGTCCAGAGACAGTGACGTCGTGGTTAGCACGCATAGGCCTCACAATCACGCCATAGCCAAGGGAGTTGGCCTCAAGGGGTTGGCCTCTGAGATCTTCGGGAAGTCCACTGGACTGTGTAAAGGAAAGGGAGGACATATGCACCTCTTCCACAGGACCAAGAACTTTGCGTGTAATGGTATAGTGGGCGCTTCGTTTCCTCAGGTAGCAGGGGCAGCCTTCACGTTTAAGTACTCAGCAGCAGTTATGGGATTCTCCCTTAGGTACCGCCCTGTAATCTAGGTGCAGCAGTTATGGGAATCTTAGGGAGGTAATACGGGAAAGTCGGTATTAGCGAGAAGTTTTTAATTTTCGACGTCTTCCTGCTGAAAAGATGCCAAACCGGAAGGGACAGGTCGAACTGGCTAAGGAGGATATGATCAAGGCGGTCAACCAGGTCCTGGGCATAGTGAGGAGGAACGGGAGGAGCAGGAAGGTCGGGTTGGCACTCGTCTTGATGGTCCTGCTAGGTGGGAGGTCCAGCGTGAGGAATGCTGCTGAGACGTTCGGGTTGGACTACACAAACCTTCTGGGGGCGTTGGGAGAACTCGACGACGCGTGGAGGGGCTGGAGGTCCTGTCGGGGCTGGTGAAGGGTCAGATCGTCATCGTGGACGACACCGTGGACCACAAGGAGTACTCCAGGGGGAGGGACGTGAGCCCCCACGGGAACTACTGGATCTACTGCCACGCCCACGGGAGGTTCGAGAGGGGCGTGCAGCTCCTCACGGTCGCCATAGTGGACCTCTCCACGGGCAGGACGTTCATGATGGGAGCCTTCCCCTACGCCGTGAGGAAGATGTTGGACTTGGGGATGGTCACCGAGTTCAAGACCAAGATCGAGATGGCCAGGGAGATGTTGGACGTGCTCAAGGGGTACTTCCGCGTGTCCAGGGTAGTCTTCGACTCGTGGTACTGGTACGAGAAGCTCGTGACGGACAACGTGGTGTCTGAGCTCAAGTCCAACCGAGCTCAGGGTCGAGTCGGTCCAGGGGACCCTCGAGGAGGTGGAGGGACACCTCCGAGTGGGGGGCCTAGCCCCCCGGAGTCTACTTCACCTCCCTGACCCTGGGAGGCCGAGCGATTACGGTGAAGTTGCTCGCATGAACACGACTCCGGGACACACGCCAGGTACCTCTACACCACCGACCTCTCGCTCAGCGAGGAGGAGGCCTGTCGTGTGGGAGATCGAGGAGCTCCAAAGGACGTCAAGACCCTGGGACTCCTCATTCTGGAGGAGGGAGAGGCTTCAGGGTTACCTCACGATCTTCACCATCGTGACCAACGTCGTCAGGGAGCTGGTAGGGGAGCTGAACCTGAGGAGCGTGGAGGTGTTCCTCAGGTCCTCGAGCGCCATTTAGGCTGACCACCCAGGCTGATGAAAATCTTTAAGTTACGTTAAAGTCCCATAACTGCTGTAACTTGGTTTACCAAGTCGTCCTTTCGCGTGTTCGATACCCTAGCGTATAATGCCACTTTCCTTTTTCTAACAATACCCATCAGTTTTTCGACGTCCTCCTCCCTGAACCTCCACTTCCCGCTCTGCACTACTGGTTTAATGTATCCCTTCTTAACGTAGCTCTGCAACGTGCGGTAGGACATTCCCAGTTTTTGGCACACTTCCTTAGGTTTCAGCATCATAATAAAACTCACATATAAATTATATAAACTTCACGGTTTACCTGGAACTGTTGACAACGGCTATCCCGTGTCTCTTCTTGATTTCCTCCGCCTCCGTAACTATGTCTTGGTTGATCTCGGTGATCTTGAGCATACGTGATAACCATTCGACGAACTCCCTAGCGTAGGCGCTAGCGTCTTTTAATCCTGATGCTTTATTTGTAAAACACTAAATGATGAAAAGACACAAACTTTACGGCTCTCATTGGAAACCGTTAACGACGGCGATTGCGTCTCACCAGGACGTTTAAGGTC
>NZ_JH597766.1 GCF_000243315.1 Metallosphaera yellowstonensis MK1
ATGTAGTAGTTCCCAGCACCGTAGAATTGGGCCTGATATCCCTTGGAGATGAACCATTGGTACAGGTTCTGGGCTAGGAGCTGAAGGTTTACGTTCACTCCCTGAAAAGTCTTCTGCATGTTTAAGAGATCGCGGGGACTCTTAATAAAATTTCGGCATCTACGTGTTCCACGGGATTTCGTTCCACTATCTTCGATATCGAGCTGGTTAAGTTACAGCAACAATTAGATTTCACCTAGGTTACAGGGCAACACCTAAGGGAGATTCCCGTAACTACTGTCCATCATAAAGTACTTCACCACAAAGGAGGGACAGCTAATAAAGGTTTGGAATCAAGATGCTAATAAGGCTGAATATGTACGTCCTCACGGTCTCTGACAAAAGTATGACATAGAGAGTTTTGTTCGTGTGACGGTCGACAGCTCGTCCTCCACCATACAGCAGTTATGGGATTTTCCTTAGGTAGCGCCTGTAATCAGGTAAAATCTGGTAACTGCTACGCCNTAAAAGCTCTTTGAGACCTGGGTCATCGGAGGACCCCGTGGTACTCACTCAAGTTAAGTTTTAGCTCGGTCGAGGAGAGTTTTCTCACGACTGCAGTGATGGGACTTTCCCTTGGATATCGACCTGAAATCAAGGCGAAATCTAATAACTGTTGTAATCCATTTACCGTCACATGAGCCCACGAGAAAACTCCTGTGTCTAAGTAGTCCTTCCCTGCCTCACTTACTTCAATGTCCGATGAGAGTTCCGCAGAAACCCTTTAATGTGGAAAGTAGAAAGTATACTCGATAAGGAAATGGGGGAGGAGACTGAGGGAGGCGTTCGGGGTCGACAGGGGGAGAATAACTCCCTTCAGTAGGGAGGATAGGATTGAGGATCCCGCCAGCATAGTGACGGGGGACGTCATATTCGAGGGGATGAGAGAAGCGTTGTTCATATAGTCCCAGCGTCCCACGAGAGTCACGGCGTCGCCTGGAAACTGAGTATCGAATTGTGCCGCCCTAACCCGACGTGTCGAATAGCTGTCGTTGGATTTCGCTCAATGACGGGGAGTCAGTTCAAGCGAAAATCACACAACTGCTCCGGAGAGCGGGGCGTTCCGGTTAATAGGGAACAGGTTTTAGTTGAAACGCTGCTGATATACTCCATTGATAATTATTGATAATTAGGGTCTTCAGAGTCACCATCTCGTCGTCAGGGCCCTCCAAACGCTTCGTGATACTCTGAGGAGAGTACACGTACGGGACATGGACGTCGTGTATTTCCCTCACGGAAGTCCCGTGATCTACTGTTGAGTTCGTCCCTGAAGTGGTTAAAAACAGCCTTTAGGTTCTCCATTAAGTGTGAGGAGTCACGTAACTGCAACACTCAGTGAACTACCCCTAGCTTGTGGGTAAGCCCTAAGGGAGAGCCCCGTAACTGTCGCTCGAGGTAGAGAGCTCTGGAGTCTCACCTGAACGCGTCTTCGTTGGCCTCCCTTATCTTGTCCATAACCCTCTTGGGTAGGGCATAGTCCTCCTTCCTCTCCTGCATCCTCCCCAGGATCACTACCCCCTTCCCGGGGACAACGTCTATCTCCCAGACGTACTTGTCATGGTTGGTCTGCCTCATCTTCTCTATCAGGATGTACCTGTGTAACTTCCCGTCCCTGACCAACCTCCTGAACCTTATTATCCCGTCCGCCACATGCTCTACCCCGAAGCCGAAGGCCTGAGAGGTGGTGATGGCGTACTGGGAGGTCGCAAGGATCGTGAACTTCCACTTATTCAGAACTCTCTTCAGGTAGTAGCTTATCTTCCTGGCCATGGCCGGTTTGTCCAGGAAGAGTGCAGAGACGGAGTCGATGACCAGCCTGGCCCTACCGTAGCCCAGCTTCTGTTTCGCCTGAATGACCTTCTGGACCAACTCCTCGGCGTTGAGCTCGTTGAGGGACCACTCGTCCTCCTTCTCCCTCATTAGGGCGTCTATAACTATGAGCCTCTTGTCCAAGTAACCCTCCAGGTCCCAGTTGAACTGTTTCGCCTGTCTCAGGATCGACTCTCTGCTCTCCTCCGTGGTCACGTAGATCCCCAGGTCTCCATCCTTCAGACCCTGATGAATGAAGCTCAGGGAGAATATGGTCTTCCCGGTACCCGGTTCGCCCGTGAGCGCCACGAAGAAACCTTGGGGTATTCCCCCCTCGATGAGCCTGTCGAACTCAGGAATGCCTGTGGACAATCTAGCCATAAGATCTAGTTTATCGCCCAAGGTTAAATATCTAGCAGAACTCGATGGACTTTCCCTCTAGTACTAGCCTGAATCTAGGGGAAGCCCAAGGATGCATTCAGGAGTTTTCTCTAGATCGAGAGAATAATCGACGTATATGAGTCGAAAACAAACCAAGGATACATTCAGGAGTTTTCTCAAGGGCCCTTCGGGACTACGTAGCTTTGTACCACCTTTCCTGCGACTTTGGTGGGGATCAGGATCGACATCTAGTCGTGATCCTGATGATCCCAAACTCCTATAAGAAACCTTATACCTACAAGTTCACAGGCCCAAACGTTTAATTCCAGCGGGAGGGAAGGGAAGACCATGGCTAGATACCCCCAGATCTTGTCCGTGCACCTGTTCCTCTTGAAAGGAAGAGAGATACTTTTGCAGATGAGGAAGAACACGGGTTACAGGGACGGTTGGTGGAGCGTGATAGCGGGACACGTTGAGGCGAGGGAGTCAGCGACTCGTGCCATGATCAGGGAGGCGAGGGAGGAGGCCGGGATAGAGCTGGAGGGAGAGGACATTTCCCTGGTTCACGTGATGCATAGATTCGAGAACCAGGAGAGGGTGGACTTCTTCTTCAAGTCCACTAAGTGGAGAGGAGATCCCACATTAATGGAGCCTGAGAAGGCCTGGGAGCTCAGGTGGTTCGAGGTCTCCGCGTTGCCTGAAAACGTCGTGCCCTACGTGAGGCAGGCCATAGACCTGGGCCTATTGAAGGGCCAGGTATACAG
>NZ_JH597767.1:0-4193 GCF_000243315.1 Metallosphaera yellowstonensis MK1
TGATGGAGGGCAGAGGAAGCTGTCTGTGGAGATAGGCAGTTTTACGTCGAGGGCAGGAAAGGGTCTTGAGAAGACCATACTTAATATCTATAAGAAGGCTCTGAAGTTGCACCACATAGACACTACCAAAATCAAACACGGAAGTATAGTGGATGAACTCGGTTTAATAGAAAAGGGTAGGTCGTTCGAAATAGACTTTTATGAGACTAACGACTACGTCTATGTCTTTGAGGTAAAGAACTTCGCCGACGAAGCGGTAGTAGATCAAATAATTATTAGAAAGAAGTTGTTGGAGGCTAAATACAAGAAACCGGTGAAGGCTTTCGTTGTGGCCAATTACGTGGAAAAGGAGGTCAAGCAAGCCCTTGAGAAGGAGGGAGCCGAGATAATCTTCTCGCATGAAGTCGAATGAAGTGGCAGGGCAGAAGCTTTTAAGAGCAGGAGTTATGGGAACCTTAGGGAGGTAATATAGGAAAGTCAGTATTAGCGAGAAGTTTATACACTATCACAGGATGGTTTGATCCCTCTTTGTTGGGGTTCAGGCTTCATAGGATTTCATAATATTTAATATCAATCTCCGGCCCTTGGGCTTCACCGGAGTCAGGGGGAAACCCGTTCTCACCCCTCCGCCGTAGTCAGCAGTTTCCGATAAACCGTGAATTTTATGCCATTTGATATTATTTAACATTCCTATCTTTCTTCCCACGAAAGTTTATAACCTTTTCCGTTATCACGTAGAAGAGAGCCCTACAATGAATTCAATGGGCAATGTGAGGGGGAGGATGGGTTCGATGAGGCTCCCCATGTCGTGGCTGGGAGTCCATACTCCCTAACCTAGGCGTGGGGAGCCAGACAAGGGGAATGAGGACGAGAGGTTGAATATAAAATCATGAAACCTCAATGAAAGTCCGACCCCCTCTTCGGTAGACCCAACCCACCTACTCCCAGTGGGAGTGAGAGAGGTGGGGAAACCCGCACATCTTGAGGAAGATGTTGAGGGATGCGTTCAGTTGTCTGTCCAAGGTGAACCCACACCTCTCACACCTGAAAGTCCTGCCTTTCGGGAAACCCATCCACATCTGGGGCAGGACTTGGAAGTTAAATGCGGGTTCACCTCCTTAACTAGGGAGCCGTAAAGAGGGGCCTTGTACTTCAACACACGGTGGATCGACCTCCATACAGTCCTAGAAATCTTCTTAGACAACTTGTCGTCAGCGTCTTGGAACATATCTTGTTTGTTCAGTTTCTCAACAGCAATCGTAGTGAGAGGGTACATCTCCAACAGTTTGTTCACGAACTTGTGAACGTAATCTAGGACGCGGTCCCTTTCGCGGTGGGAGTACTTCCTCATCAACACTTTCCCTTTCCTACCGTGCTTTGAAGCGAAGGACTTGATTCTACCCCTCTTCAACTCCATCCCAAACTTAAGGCTGTACAACTCCCTCAAGGAGAAAGTGACGAACTTCTCGCCGTCGTAAGCGTCCAGCGTGTAGAGGTTGCTATCAATTGCTAGATAGTCTAGGGGAGTAAACCAGGGTAATCTGTGACGGAATGGTAGGTGAACCTTGTCCTCCTTTATCACGGGTTCACCCAGTTCAAGCCCCTTGACCCGTGGAGAGAACCACGCTTGATGCCATGAGAAAGACAAGTATTCATATGGTCTTACAGTAATCCTCACGTTCTCGCCATCAACCTTCCTCAGAGTAGACTTAACCCTCACGTAAACCCTCTTCAGTTTAGGTTTCCTCAACGACGCTTTTCCCTTCTCGGCCCTCCTCCTCCAACCTTTCAACACGGAGTAAGCGTCGCTTATGGCCTTGTCAGCGTAGTGGGAAGCTAGGACGTTGACCTCCTCAAGCTAGTCCCTCAACGTCTTGTACACTCCCTTCTTCTCGGGGAGGGTTATCTTGACCTTCGTGAGGACTTTCTTACCCCTCTTCACTTCCCTCCTCTCAACCTTGATCCTCTCCCACAACCAGTCTAAAGCCCTCTGCAGTAGGACTCTGTAGTTATCCAGTAGTACTTCACTCTCCTCCTCCTTATCATTCTTCAGGGAGTAAGTTAGGTAGACGTATTCCTCCTCTGGCTGAAACGATTTAAGCCTCAACTTCCTCGACGCACTTCCTCACCTTCTCGTACTCGTGACTCCCCATTCCATACAGCAGCAGTTATCAGATTTTACCTTGATTACAGGGCGCTACCTAAGGAAAATCCCATAACTGCTGCTAATAAATGCAGAGTGGTATTTCTTGCAGTATTACTCCTGAGTCATAGGTAAGAATTGTCCAAATGATCTGGAGCTTTATATCAAACTCCGATTAGTTCTTGTGATGGATCATGATGGAACGGGTCCGAGACGAAGGGAATATCTCTCGCCTGGAATCCCTCTTCGACAGGTATCGGGGAATCGTACCCAAGGAGGTCCTAGTTAAGGAGGACGTCCTCCTGAAGGGTCTCAACTTTTCAGAGGAAGCCCTAAAGGGAGAATACCAGGAGAAGGCGTACTACCTCTTCACGTTCGACCCTGACAAGCCCGAAGTCGTTAAGAGAAGGGCTAGGATAGTTCCTCAAGAGATCAGGATAAGTGGAGGGATCTGGGGTCTGAGGCCAACAATAATACAGAGCAGACACTCCTCCAACTCTCCGTACACTGTGGGCCTTATGGATGGGAAGAAGGTTCTCCTACTGGATGGGATACCCGTCGCCGAAGTCGAGTTCGCGAGGAGACCCGTGTATTATGGGACCAGGTTGAGTAACGGGATGGCGGTCGAGGAAGTGGCCCCTGCCATCTATTGGGGAGAGACCGCGGACGTGACCGCGTTTAGGATATGTGAGTACTGGGGCATAGGTGGGCAGTGTAAATTCTGCGACATAAACGAGAACTTCAAAGCCTGGGGCGGTCTCAGGGAGGGCGTGGGGGTAGCGGTGCCCAAGGGATTAGTGGCCGAAGCCGTGAGTATAGCCTCTGAGGACCAAGGAGTCAAGAGATACCTTATAACTGGGGGTTCCATAATGGATGGGAAGAAGGAAGCACAGTTTTACCTGGGGTACATACAGGCAGTTGAGGAGAGACTCTCCAGGAGGATTCCCGCGAGGCTCAACACGCAGGCCCTCCCACCAGAGACTTTGGGGAAATTCTACGAGGCAGGGGTCGATTACTACCACCCAAACCTGGAGGTGTGGGATCCAAAACTCTTCTCCCTCATATCTCCGGGTAAGGATAGGCTCATAGGGAGGAACGAGTGGATCCGGAGGACCTTAGAGGCGGTCAAGGTCTTCGGAGTAGGCAACGTTAGCCCGAACTTCGTGGCCGGAATAGAGATGGCCTATTCCGATAACTTTCCCTACGGCTTCAGGCGGGTGGAGGACGCTGTGAAGTCCACAGCAGAGGGAATAGAATTCCTGATGTCTAAGGATGTGGTCCCGAAGTTCGACACCTGGGGATTAGAACCTCTGTCCTGGTTCGGGAGAGCTGGAGTCACCCCTCCCCCCTTGGAGTACTACGCCGAACTTTACGTCAAGTACTTAGAGCTGAAGGTTCGGTACGGTCTACCGTGGCCTAAGGGATTGGGAGAGGCTGGACCAGGGATATCCAAGGCCCCTGCCACCGGTTTCATGGATATGGATAAGTGAGGGTGAGATCTCAGTTGGGATATACGAGATACTCTGGCATGGAATTGTTTATATTGTTAGCATGTTAGCCCTATCATTTCTGCAATTCCGCATAATTTGCTATAAACTCCGAACCTTTTAGCCTTCTCTTTTACCCTTTCATTTAATTAAGGCGGGATTGTGTGGGCTAAGACTTTAACATTCCTGTGTAACTTTTAAACGCTTTTAATTACTTTTAAATCCAATACGACATGAGTTATTTTCATGTGGTGTTACCAAGGAATTTCCTTCTGATGATCTCCCAACTGATGAGGGGCACTGCTCACGAGGATGGGAGTGATTGGATGGGAGGGTATTGAAGTTTCCCTCGACTAACTCCGATGATTAAAGGGGGACCGTGTATGATCCCTAGGAGGGGTGCCCGTGGTGCAATTAGAAGTGACTAAGAGTGAGGAGAAGTTACGCCACGGGTAAACACAGGAAAAGTTATCAGGGCGTGAGTCGAGATTCACCCCGTTGAAGCTCCTCATAGTCAACCACAGAGACCCCTTTCATCCGAAGGCAGGAGGGGCCGAGAGGGA
>NZ_JH597767.1:4293-5450 GCF_000243315.1 Metallosphaera yellowstonensis MK1
AATGCTGTATATCTTAAATCTTCATAATCCGTCCTATCCAAGACTTCTTCCGAAGACAGGACTTCGTATTTACCGTCATTGAGTAATATAAACCTAACATTGTCAGAGCGCCTTTCTGCTAAGTATACATAAACGTCACTGCTCTGCGTAGTTATTAATATCAAATCTACGTCCAATTTCAGTAAGAAACCGTAAAATTGTTTAAGCAATTCTGGGTGTAAGGCAAATCCTTCTAAGTCGTCGATGAGGATAATCCTAGTTTGGTAAACAACATAAGATAATATGAAGTTTAGCAAGCTTTTATACCCATAACCTAATTCATTAATTGAAACGTCAGTCTTATCGTTAAATAATACTCTGATCTCGTTACCCGCGGATAAGTAAACATAGAAAATGTTAGGATCGAACTTACTTAATAGCTCAGTGACTTTACGAAAAGTAGATGCATCAGGAGTAACTGTAGGGACGGCATTGTGAGAATATATTAAAAGTACTCTAGCGTCTCCAATTCGTGTTGAAGAAGTTTCAGAAAATACGCTCTTGTAATATACGTTATTCAAAAATAGTTCAGTTTCAGCAATTTGATTAGATATCCTACCTCTGAACGCCCTTATTTTACTTGCGTTATTAGCGTCAAGTATTGCTATTGCTTCTAATATACTAGTTTTACCAACATTATTCTTGCCCATGATTACGCCGATTTTAAAATCAGGTAAAATCATCTTAAAATCGCTAAGCCTTCTATAATTCCTTATTCTAACACCTATGCCGAGATTACTTAATTTTCCGGCAATGATAACACGTAGTCAACGTTAACATAAGGTGAGTCGTAAACCCTTACAAATCTACCTTTTCCGTATTTATAAATCCACGTTGAGTAAAGTATTTCTCCGCCTCCTTCTCCTTTTATCATACTTATTGGTATCAGTGACGGGTTAGCTTCTACCGGTCTCCAAGATTCCTTAGGGTTATATTCTAAAATTTCCCCCACGATAGCGTTTTCACTATTTTTAGACATCGGCTTATGCTCAAAGTTTTTAGGCACAAACGGGAACGGGTTTCCTCTACTAAAGATTTCTTCTTTTACACCGTTTTTATCTACGTAATAGAGGGGAGTATCTCCTACCCAAATTACCGTACCTCCTCTTTCCATAAAA
>NZ_JH597768.1:0-1411 GCF_000243315.1 Metallosphaera yellowstonensis MK1
TCATGGGAGTGTTATCTCCCAAGATCACCACTACGTCCCTGATCCCGTTGTTCCTCAGGTGATCTATGACCCAATGGGAGACTGGCTTTCCTGCCACTTTCAGCAACTGCTTGGGCCCGGTGTGGGTCAAGGGCCTCAGCCTCGTCCCTTGTCCTCCGTGGAGAACTACTGCTTCCATGAGAGCTTAGTGTGTGGGCTAATAATAAACATTTTGTTGCATTATGCATTTAAAAAAGTTGAGGACGACCTCGCGATTGAGGAGTTGTTGAAAGGAAGGGTGTTTACCCGTGGCGTAACTTCTCCTCACTCTTAGTCACTTCTAATTGCACCACGGGCACCCCTCCTAGGGATCATACACAGTCGCCCCAGATCATTGGGGCTAGTCGAGGGAAACTTCAATACCCATCCAACTTCTCCCACCCTCGTGAGTAGTGCCCGTCATCGGTCGGGAGATCATCAAGAGAGAATTCTTGGGTAATACTACATGAACATGACCGACGTCAAAACGATATTTATAGAACTGCAGCAGTTATCAGATCTTACCTTGATTACAGGGCGCTACCTAAGGAAAATCCCATAACTGCTGTAAAATTGAAATAACGAGTAGTTACGTAAAAGAGTTACAGTCTTCAGTGGACTTGATGCCCTTAGGTCTCAGTGTTAAGTGTTTACCCGTGGCGTGACTTACCTCTTCGCCTTAACGAGAGGTCGAACTAGGAAAAGGGAGTAAGATTACCGCTCTACGACAATTATTTCTCTATATTCTGTCATAAATTTAAGTTAATGGATTCACTCTTGGGGTTGTCCATAGCTCGTAAGAAACCTTTCAATCGCTTTCAGAAGCTTTTCTAAATCCATTTTCATGAACTCTATTTATAATTCGCAAAGGAGTCCTGAATTGCCCGTCTTTTCAATGCAAGATTCTTTCATTTCTTTTTGTACGCGCTTAAATATTTCCTTATATTTTTTACAACACCCTTCCCCTGTAAACTCACTTGTATTACTTACAGATTTTTATCAGGATAAAATCTTCCATACAGCAGTAAAAGCCAAGAAAGATAAAATACATGAAAAATTTCTTATTTCCTATACTACAAGTCAGCTTATATACGTCGAGGCTTTCTACAATTTTTTGCGTAACAGAAATGGAAATTCCATATTTGTTTGCGAATTTGTTAACGTCGTTCTCGCAATCAGAAGAGCAGTGTTCTTTATCAATAAATACGATATAACCTAAGGAAAACCTTGTAACGTCCTCCTTAATGAACTTTAATACTCCGTCAATTCCAGTGTTGATAGTCCTTCCCTTACCTTTTCTACCGCTTTCCGGAATGAACAATGAGATTTGGCAATATTTATCTTTGTTTTTCTCAAGAGCATCTTTAATTACTTGCCTATCAAAATGTCCATC
>NZ_JH597768.1:1511-14290 GCF_000243315.1 Metallosphaera yellowstonensis MK1
TGTACGTAGCGGGTAAATTGCTTGGTGAACTTGAGGGGTATCTCGACCCAACCCTTGTGGGTTAAAACGCTGACAGAAACCTTGTTAAACCTCCAATTAACCATGTTAGGAATAGTGATCATAACCCTCTTATACTCCGGTTTATCCTTCCTCGTTAACCCTCTCTTCCTCCTCTCCCTGAAACTCTTAACAATCCTTCCGGCTACGACGTAGGCACCTTCAATAACCCTTGAAGGTAGGAAGGGGTACTTCTCCTTATAGTCACTGTAAAATCTCTCGTGCAACTTCTTCCTAGTGGTCTGTAAGCCCTCTGATAGGATTACCCCAATCATTTCGTTAACGATCTTCCTCTGATGTTCCTCAACCTCCCTAAGAACGCGGTACTTCCACTCGTTCAAGAAGTCACCCTCTAGTTTAACCGTCCTTTTTAAGGTTTTCAACACATTTTACCACCTTCTCATATCTGTGAGATCTGTGACCGTAAATTCTAGAGGCGAACGACTTGACGATCTCTACAAAGTCCTCCACTAGCTCCTGCGTGTGATCCTTATCATCTTGGAAAGTCACAACAACGTTTACTCCGTAAGCTTTGAACTCTACGAGGTATTCGAAACCGAAACGTGTTAGCCTGTCCTTATAAGCTACTACAACTGCGTCAATTTGCCTCCTCTTAGCCAGTTCCAAGAGTTTCTTTAACCCTCCCCTATCCTCTTTCAATCCGGAACCTATATCCTTCTTCTATCACACCCACTTCACCGAGAGTTTTCCTAACCCACTCTCTCAACGCGCCCAACTGCCTCTCCAATTCCTCCTTTCGCGTTCACGAAACTCGTGCGTAAATCGCTACTCGTTTAACCCTTCCACCGCCGGACAACAATCAATTTCGCTGTAAGGTATTCTCCACCTACCGTTAACCTCAACAGCCTTTATCTTCCCCTCCCTTACTTAATGACACCACTCCTACTCATGCCGAATATTTCAGCAACCTCACTAGGTGTTAGATACCTCTCCACAGTAATTAAAAGTAACTAGAAGTATTTAAAAGTTAGGTGAAAGTGCTATAGTCTTCGTATCGTTTGGTTAAACTACTAACTAACGTTAGGTTAAACATTTATATAGCAAGACGTAATATCCATTCATGGAAAGGTACAGAGCTAAGGTTTATAAGAAAGGCATAATTGTAATCCCTAAAGAAGTCAGGGAGAAACTCGGGATAAAAGAAGGTGATGTAATAGAGCTAGTTGTAGACATTGATAAAATAACCTTAAATAAACCCGTGACTCTCTTAGATCTATTCGGTATAGACGGAGATAAAGCTACGGAAGTCGCTAAAGAGATAGTAAAAGAAAGGAGGAAAGAAGTTGAAATGGAGATACGTTCTTGACGCGGGGCCTTTGTCCTTATTGTTCGCTGGAAAGCAGGAAACTAAGAAATATTTCGAAGAGATGTATAGAGGAGAAATTACTATTTACATGAGTGAGGTGAATCTAGCCGAATTTCTATACCTCTACATTTTAAAGATGGGAAAAGACACCGCAATGGCTAGGCATAGGTACATAAGAAACTCTCCGATCCAAATAATATCTCCCAATGAGAGGATTACTGAAAACGCCGCACTACTGAAGAGTAAGTACTCTTATTTATCACTGGCTGATGCGTTTCTAATAGCTACTGCAAAGGAGGTTAAAGGGAGAGTTATCACCACTGACGGAGACATAGAAAAGACTAAAGAAGTAGAAACAATAACAATCCCTTTAGATTGATCAACGCCAGAGATGACTAAAATAATGCCTGAGGGCCAAGATAATTAGTGATACAAGTATAACATAGTGCAGCAGTTATGGGACGTTAACGTAACTTAAAGATTTTCATCAGCCCCGGCGGTCCGCCTAAATGACGTTCGAGAGCCTGAGGAACACCTCCACGCTCCTCAGGTTCCCTGATCAGCTGACGATGCTGGCCCTCCCACCTACCAGGACCATCAGGATCAGGCCAGTTAACCTTCCTGCTCCTCCCCTTCCCCTGACCACGCCCAGCCTGTTGATCTCCCTGACCAGCCTCACCTTGGCTTCCCTGATTAACCTCTCCTCGTTCCGTATCTTTTCAGCAGGAAGGCGCTGAAAACTAAAACTCCTCGCCAATACTGACTTTCCGTACCACCTCCCTGAGATTCCCATAACTGCCGTAATAGTAGTTAAGTGCGTGATTGTGAAAGTTTGAGTCGTACCCCTTCACTATCGCTGAATCACCAGCCTATATATGTCCAGGATTTTCCTCCTTCCTAGTTCATTGGACTTGATAACGTACTCTCTGCTCTCTTTCCCCATCTTCTCCAGTTTATTGCAGGAGATCGAGTTAATTATGTCGGCCAGGCCTACCGGGTCCTTAGGGTGAAACCTGAGGCTCGCCTTAAACACTGCCCTAAATGACGGTATATCACTCGTGACCACAGGTAATCCCACAGAGTAGGCCTCAAGTCCTACGAACCCCAGTTCCTCATAAGTGGAGGGTAGGACTAAGAGGTCTACCTCTCTCATGAGGGAGATCACCTCCTCCCTGAGGAGCTGGCCGTGATTGATAACAGGATATGGGGGCTTGGGGCCTGGAGGTCTCCCTGCACCGACAAGGTGAAGCTCCACAGGGATCTTGACCATACTAAGGGCCCTCATTACTACGCCGAGGTTCTTCCTGGGCATCCCCAGATCCCGCGACACGAACAGTAACCTCAGAATAGAGCACTGATAGCTCTTTTGGGGTCTAGGTTCCACAGGTGGAGGTATGAAGTTAGGGGTCTCCCTGCTCACGTCTATTACGTACCTAGCCCTCATCCTTGACCTCCTGTCCATGAGGTAATGCTGGAGGGTCACAGGGAACGCCCCGAGCTTCTCTGGGAAGGAGAGGCCAGTAAGCCTGACCCAGGCTAGTTCGATGTAGGACAGGTAACCCCACCTGGTCGTGATCATGGGTTGGGTCGTGCTACCCCAGGGAGGTAGGGTCTCGTGGACTAGGTCAAAGTCCTTCGTCACTTCCCTGATCCTCTTCTCGTTCCTCAGGAAGGTCAGGAGCGGGAGAGCCCTGGATTCTTGGATGCGGCGTATGGGGATGACATCCACACCTGGAAGGTCTATGTCCTGGAAGGAGATGAGGGAGATTTTAACGTCCTTGGACAACAACTTGGCCAGTTCGAGTGTGTAGGAGGAGATCCCGGAGCTTCCCCTATCGTACGCTGAGATTAATACCCTCACGCGATGATGAGGGGATCGGAGGCTTTAAGGGTTTAGGCCGTCATGAGGGGAGATCAGGCTAATCATATCTCACAGCAGTTATGGGAATCTTAGGGAGGTAATACGGGGAAGTCGGTATTAGCGAGAAGTTTTTATTTTTCGACGTCGTCCTGCTGAAAAGGTGCGGAAAGGGACAGATCGAGTTGGCTAGGGAGAGGCTGGTCAGGGAGATCAACAGGCTGGGCGTGGTCGGGAGGAACGGGAGGAGCAGGAAGGTTAACTGGCACTAGTCCTCATGGTCCTGGTAGGTGGGAGGGCCAGCGTGAGGAACGCGGCCGAGACTTTCGGGTTGGACTACGCAAACCTGCTGGAGGCGTTGCGAGAACTCGACGACGCGTAGAGGTCCTGTCGGGGCTGGTGAAGGGTCAGGTCGTCATCGTGGACGACACCGTGGACCACAACGCTCCAGGGGGACGTGAGTCCCTGAGAACCACTGAATCTACTGCCACACCCACGGGAGGTTCGAGAGGGCCAAGCTCCTCACGGTCGCCATGGTCGACCTCGGGCAGGACGTTCACGGTTTCCCCATGCTGTGAGGAAGACGCTCCACATGATGGTCGCTGAGTTCAAGACCGAGATCGAGGTGGCGAGCTGTTGGACGTGCTCAAGGAGCGCTTCCGGTAGCTACGGTCGTCTTCGACCCCCGTACTGTCCGAGAAGCTCGTGACGGACAACGTGGTGTCAAGGCTCAAGTCCAACCGAGCCCAGGGTCGGTCCAGGGGACCCTCGAGGGGGTGGAGGGACACCTCCGAGTGGAAGACCCCCCGGAGTCTACTACGCCGACCTGACCCTGGGAGACCGAGCCACTACGGTAAAATTGCTAGTCCGGGAACATAAACGTGACTCCGGGACACAGGCCAGGTACCTCTACACCACCGACCTCTCGCTCAGCGAGGAGGAGGCCTGGAGGATGAGGTGGGAGATCGAGGAGCTCCACAGGGACGTCAAGGCCCTTGGACTCCTCGTTCTGGAGGAGGGAGAGGCTTCAGGGCTACCTCGCGATCTTCACCGTGACCAACGTCGTCAGGGAGCTGATAGGGGAGCTTAACCTGAGGAGCGTGGAGGCGTTCCTCATGTTCTCGAACGTCATTTAGGCGGACCACCAGGGCTGATGAAAATCTTTAAGTTACGTTAAAGTCCCATAACTGCTGTATGTAGGCTATGCCAAAGCCGGTAAACTGCTTTTAAGGTATTTTATAATGAAGATTACCTCTATCTCAAACTAACTTCATTAACTCCTGTGCTCTATGTAAATAAGTATGTCTCTCTAGACAGTCCTCCTTTAATCCGAGGGCTACTTCTTCCCTCTCCTTCTCGTCCTCCAGATAGTACTCTATCTTCTCGTTCAGTTCATTCACACTCGAAAAAGTCTCGACTCTCCGAAAGAGCTTTGTGAGACAACCCATCCTTTCCGTAAGGAGGAACCCGCCACTCCCAGCAATTTCAAAGGTCCGCATGTTTGGGGCTTCAGCTTCTAAATCTACTGGATGGTGAATGTTAAGGTTAACCTTACTCTCGTTTATGACTCTTACGTACTCTTCCCCATGGACGGCAGGATGGTGAATGCCAATCTTCAGGTACCATAAGCTTCCGAACACGTGAGGTCGGACTCTCAATTTTCTCAGTACTCTCCACCTGTTGGGATAAAACGTTCCCACGAATGTTACGTCATAGGCCTTGGAGATCTGCAAAGGTCTGTGAAGCTCTGGATCGCATGCCCATCTTAACGTCATAACGCGACGCGCTCCCATTTTAACGTATGGCTCGATCCTCTCCGTGGTGGTAATGATCCCACGGAAGTAATGGATCCTATTCCTGAGCAGAATGGGGAACCTGTAGGTATCCGGATAGAAAAGATAAGTGTTCATTTCAGAGAGTCTAGAGAGGGTATTCTCAGTTAGTAATTCGCCCTTGAACACCAGAATTAGGTCCGACCGTGAGAACTCTCGCCTGTTGACCGGTAGCCTAGATAGAGCTAACCTGGAAAGTGAGAACCTAGTCGTGACAAAACGCACCAGGAATTTCCTTGTTACTCCCTCATACTGATCTACAAAGATCGCTTCGTTTCCCAGAGACCTAAACGCCTTCACGAAGAAATACTCTGCATTGTAGAGCCCCCCTGCCCCTATTACTGTTATTCTTGCCACAGCTGACTACCTGAAACCATTTTAGTTAACATGAGAGTTAATAGTCTATCAGGCATCTTAGAATAGTTTCGGCATTTTTCAAACCAAACCTCTCTTCAGCGTACTTCCTTATCTCCCAACGTGAATAGCTCGATTTGCTCACCTCACTAATAGCCTTGATGAACTCCTGTGGATTTGGAGATACGATTTTTCCTACGTGAGGCTGAATAGCTTCTGGGATCCCCCCTAGATTGCTCCCAATTACTGGGATACCGCAGGCGAAAGCTTCAATTATTACCCGTCCGAACCCCTCCTCGCTAGTAGAGGGCACAACTAATACATTAGAGGCACTATACCAAGACGGTAGAGAGAAGTTATCTACCGGTCCAACGTAATGCAGGTTCTTAATTTCCGAAGAAGACTTCAGGACTTTTTCCCTTAAGGGGCCATCTCCTATGATGTAGAACTCAATTTTTTCCATGTTCTTCGCCACTTCTAAAACAATATCGATTCCTTTCTCCTCTATCAGCCTGCCTACAAATAGAACCATAAAGATAGACTTGTCGATTCCTAGTTTTTCTCTTGCTATCGCCCTCTCTATAGGTTTAAAGGACTCCAAATCGACCCAATATGTAAACTTCAGAACCTTCTCCCTGGGAATTCCCAATTTAATCAAGTTCTCCTTCTCTAATTCTGATAGAGCCAAAACATGATCAGCTCTCCTCAGGCCCCATAAGACTACCTCCTCTAATATCTTACCGCCTCTCTTGAAAGTAAAATGAACGGAAATGATGCATTTCCTTCCTGTTATTCGCTTAAGAAACACGCACAACGGTGCCAATAACAGGCCGTGAAGGTGAAACGCTATTATCGCATTCTTATATCTTAATGACCAGAAAGCCACATATATATAAAAATAAGGAAGGTATATTAAGGTAGCAAAAGGCCTCCATTTACCATTGCTGTAAATTAGAGACCTCATGGGTCTGGGAATTCTCACTACTGAAACGTTTCCCGTTTTCTCAACAAGCGGAACCTTTTCTTTTCTCGATTGATATGGTTTCATCGTTATAACTACGGTATCGTGGTACTTCGATATGTAGGAAACGAGATCCCTCAAGTGGGTTTCTCCACCACCGATGTCGGGCAAATATGTCAAGGCCACCTGAACGATTACCTTTTTCTTCGTGGGGAGTGTTCTCATACAGTCATCTTATTCGACAGTGGTTATTAGATTTCGCCTTTGTTCATAGGGCGATATTTGAGGGAAAGTCCCATAATCACTGTTATTCGATATAAATTAGTGATATTATATGAGACTCTTGAATTAGCTTAATCCCTTCCAGGCAGGTCCGGTTTAGGGGAGTGACCCCTCGAAGGCGTGGGGCTTCTCGACTATCGTCAAGACCAGGCTGTAGTCGACCGAGCTAAGCTCCTGGTCACGGCCTGGGTGTCCCTGGCGAGCCTAGCTAGGCTCGACCTGAGGTGGGAGTTGAAGCTCTCCACGGCCTGGGTGTGTTACTCACCCGGAACGTGCTTGTCCAGGTCGGTAGACCTGGTATTGGTCGGAGTGGTTCACGTCACCATGGGGGCGGTTGACCAGGAGCCGTAGAGTGTGCCGTAGTCCCTGTCCCCAACCGTGAAGAAGGGGACCAAGTCCACGAGGAAAACCCACACCCAGAGGTTCGTCCTCCCCGGACCTCTCCTGACCTTGAGGAACGCCCACAGCTCGTTGAACACCCCGGCCTCGGCCCTAAACCCCTTGAGCGCTCCGGTGAGGTCCATCAGACCCGAGTAGACCCTGAACCCTGCCCTCCTGACTGGATAGACCGTGGTCAGGGGAACTCCACAAGTATACAAAGCAATTAAAAGGTTGGCATAATTAGTATGAGTGTGTCGATAGTGCCATCATTAAGTTATTTAATATTTGTATAACGAGTATTACTTATGGGTAGGAAGGCTGTAGTTAGGCAAGACGTTTCTTGCCCCTCCTGTGGTTCTCATGATGTTAAGTGTGGTAGGCCTTTGGGTAGGCAGAGGTATTTGTGTAGAGAGTGGTAGGTACTTCTTGGGTGATACTACTTACCATCACCATTCTAGGAAGTTGAGGGAGGACGCTTTAAAAATGTATTCTAATGGTGTGGGTATGAGGGCTATTTCTAGGGTGCTTAATATACCTCTAGGTTGTTCACTTGGATTAAGCGTTATGGTGGGCGGAAGTATGAGAAACTAGTGGAGTTGTGGGGGAAGGCTAAGGAGCTGGTTAAGGGTAATGTTGTTACTAAGGTGGTTGATGAGATGTGGACTTATTTGTTTAAGAATGTTAGGGCTTTTTACAAGTGGATTTTCACCTGCTACGTTTACACGAAGTTGGGTTGGGAGTTTATCTGGTCTACTCTGTGGGCGATAGGGATGAGACTACTTTCCGCGAGGTTAAAAAGTGTCAGATGAGGGATGAGTGAGTGATGATTACAACTTGTACTTTTGGTTAAAGGATCACACAGTTGTCTCACCGGTTAACCCTAACGAGTCACTGCACTCTTCACTCAGGGATAGGCCGATTAGGTTCAAGAGGGCTACTAAGGCAGTAAATAGGATAGGATTATGATGTACTCCATAGCCCTAGTCTTATGGGAGAGAAGGCTAATACCAGAATTTATAGCTTAATGACGACACTATCGACACACTCATTAGCAGCAGATATGGGATTTCTCGTTAGGTGTAGCCTTGAAGTCAAGGCGAAATCTAATAACTGCTGTCATTAGTATAAAATGTTATGAGAATCAGGTTGCTCTCCAAGAGAACCTCATATTTTCTGGTTCTCCTAGCGATAATTGAAGCAATACTCATTATCTCTTGGTTTAGAACAGGCACCCCCATAGATTACGCCGAAGACGGTTTGGGATTCGCCATCTGGGGCTTTAGGTCCCCTAGTTTCTATCCGGTCTCTTGGGTTTCAGTAAGGGGCGCAGGCTCACTAGTACCTTTCGCTCCTACCTCGTTCGTATGGAGTTGGGAGCAAGCTGGCCTCTCGATGCTAGCTCTAGGTAACCCCGTAGTTGAGGAAGCCTTGACTTTCTTCCTTGTTATGTATTTGCAGGGTACTTTCACATACCTTCTGACCAAGGAAATCGTCGGGGGAAAAAACCTAGCTCCAATAATTGCGGCCTTAGCGTATATCCTGAGCCCGTACATAATGATATATCCATGGAAGAGGTTCTTGATATCCGAGATATTGTTCTCCGCGCTCCTTCCCATTGTGGCCTACCTTTTCTACAGAGGGTTAACATCAGGAATGACTTTAAGATATTCGTCCTTAATAGCCATAGCTACTTTCTTGTTTGGTTTTTCATTCGGGCAGCCGCCTCTTGTTCTCACTCTATGGGTCTTCCTTTTCCTCATGACTCTGTTCTCTCTTATTTTAGGATATGATATGTCAAGCACACTAAAAATGTTCGCGTTGTCATTTGTCTTATTCATACTGACTGGGGCTTACTGGATATTGCCTTATATCGGTAGCTATAAGACTGCGATTGGGTTGGCTTCTGCACAATATCTATATAACCAGCTCATGCAGGGCATACCTCCATTTTTCGGAATAAGGCTAATTTACCCGACGAGCCCTGAAATAGTCGGATATAACCTCGTTTATCTCTGGGGAAGTTACTACTCCTCCATGCCGATAACCATTTCTACATTCTTAATTCCAGTAGTGGCCTTCTCCTCCGTAGTATTTCAGAGGAGAAGAGGGGTATCCTTGATGGCCGTAATAGCGATAATTGGGCTATTCCTAATATTCGGTACGAGTCCCCCTACCGGTAGCCTTTACATTTTTCTTGTAAGTCATGTATGGCTATTGAAGCTCTGGGGGAATAGTGTAATGGAGGACGCGGGGTATATCGCTGCACTGCCCTTTGCAGTACTCCTTGGGATAGGCGCCGCCTCACTGTCAGAGCACATCCGTGGGAGGTTCAGAAAGTACGGCACTCAGGTAGCTGCAGTGTTCTTGGGTTCCTTGGTCATTTTAGACCTAGTATTGCTACCGATTCCCATGTGGACAGGCGCAGTGTTTACTGACATAAATGGTCCAACTCATAGCCCTTTCAAATTATACCCAGACGCCAGAGCTCAGATTCCGCAATATTATCAACAAGCCAATGAATATCTATCATCTAATACCGAGGAAAACTACAGAATTCTAGTGTTACCATTTGTAAATTATGGCAACGGAATAGCGTATAACCTATCGGGGACACCTTATGCAGGAGGTAGTAGATGGGCATTGTTTCCCTCCACGATCTCAATATATGGATCTGATCTGGGGGAGCCAGTTGACTCGTTATCGAGACTTGTACCAGAACTGTTAGTCAATAATCCAGGCTCATTCGCAACACTGCTACAAATGCTTGGCGTCAAATATATCGTGGTGGTACCCACTATACCAGAGGGAAACAGTGTATTGACAAATAATATATTGAGCAATTATTCGAACTTTACTCTTCCTATTACCCCAATTCGTGGCATGTTCAGTCAGCTCAAAATTTACACTGTTGCAGATCCATTGCCCATGGTTTTCGCGGTAGGAAACATCTCGGCTGGAAAGAATGTGTCAGACGTGATCAGGTTATTGGAAGACGGCTCGTTCAACCCCCATACCCTAGCACTGGTAAATGTTAGCGGCATTTCAATAACTGGAAATACACCTGAGATCACTTATACTTTCACACCTATGGGGTACTATATAGTGAAGGTTAGCGGTGCCAAAGGGCCGTTCCTTCTAGTATTGAACCAAAATTATGACAGTTCTTGGAGACTAGCCAGAGGAGACTTGAATGTCTTTCAGCAGCTTTTAGACAAGAACGAATATGAGCATGTAGAGGTAGATGGCTACATGAACGGCTGGCTTATAAGCAGTGGAGCTAACGGAATCTACACCATATATAACATCCAAAACGATTTTGGGATTCTGGGTGAGTTGATTTCTCTGTTCTCGGTTATGTTATTAATATTCTTGCTCGTGAGAGGTGACACCATTTCTCTGTCTCTAAGACGCCGGGAGAGTGTCACAAACGAGAATAATTGTATAAACAAAATTCAATTGAAACAGTAATTATAGCAGCAGTTATGGGACGTTAACGTAACTTAAAGATTTTCATCAGCCCCGGCGGTCCGCCTAAATTACGTTCAACGAACCTGAGGAACACCTCCACGCTCCCCAGGTTCAGCTCCCCTATCAGCTCCCTGACGACGTTGGTCACGGTGAAGATCGTGAGGTAGCCCTGAAGCCTCTCCCTCCTCCAGAAGGACGAGTACTCCAGTCCCAGGGCCTTGACGTCCCTTGGAGGTCCTCGATCTCCCACCTCATCCTCCAGGCCTCCTCCTCGCTAAGCGAGAGGTCGGTCGTGTAGAGGTACCTGACGTGTATCCCGGAGTCGTGTTCCCGGACGAGCAACTTCACCATGACCACTCGGCCTCCCAGGGTCAGGTCGGCGTAGTAGACTCCGGGGGTATCCCACTGGGAGGTGCCCCTCCTCGAGGGTGTCCTGGGCAGAACCTGGGCTCGGTTGGACTTGAGCCTTGACACCACGTTGTCCGTCACGAGCTTCTCGGACGGTACGGGAGTCGAAGACGACCCTGGACACGCGGAAGTGCTCCTTGAGCACGTCCAACATCTCGCCACCTCGATCTTGGCCTTGAACTCAGTGACCCTCACAAATCCCACATCTTCCTCACGACGTAGGGGAAACCGTGAACGTCCTGCTTGAGGTCCACTATCACGACCGTGAGGAGCTTGGCCCTCTCGAACCTCCCGTGGGTGTGGCAGTAGATCCAGTGGTTCTCAGGGGCTCACGTCCCCCTGGAGCGTTGTGGTCCACGGTGTCGTCCACGATGACAGGTCCCTTCACCAGCCCCGACAGGACCTCCACGCGCCGTCGAGTTCTCCCAACGCCTCCAGCAGGTTTGCGTAGTCCAACCCGAACGTCTCGGCCGCGTTCCTCACGCTGGCCCTCCGTTAGGACCATGAGGATAAGTGCCAACCCGACCTTCCTGCTCCTCCCGTTCCTCCTGACCACGCCCAGAACCTGGTTGATCTCCCTGACCAGCCTCTCCCTAGCCAACTCGATCTGTCCCTTTCCGCACCTTTTCAGCAGGAAGACGTCGAAAAATAAAAACTTCTCACTAATACCGACTTCTTGGTATTACCTCCCTAAGATTCCCATTACTGCTGTCTTAAATTAGGCTAATTCCGTGTAAGATTAGTTGGGTATAACTCCTGGTTCTGATAAGAACGAGGAATACTATAATATTATTACTAAGATGAGATGACAGGTTGACACGTTGTAGTCGTTGGCTATGGCCAGGGCGATCTGCTCGATCCTCCAGGCCAAGTAGAACTTCCCGAACCTCCTGCGCTCGACTGGGGAATTGAACGACTTGACCAGGTTGTTGGTCTTGAGCCACTTCCTGACCTGCTCTGGGGCCTGGAGGTAGAAGAGCACTACCCACGGGTCCTCGACCTGGAGGCCGTTCTCAGCAAGGTAAATCAACTCGTTTATGGGGGTGTGTACCCCAAAACATGGTGTACATAAATGGAAAAGGCGGTAAAAAATGAAGGGTAATATTAAAGGTAAGAGAGAGGAGGGTGATACCGTGAGGGAGGAGTTGGTCCTGGAAGTTCTCAAGGAGTTTCAGGGGAGTGAAGGACGTGCTGAAGGGGTTGATTGAGGAGACGTTGCAGGAAGTCATGAGGGTAGAGGGGGATCAGTCCCTCAGGTCGGGGAGGGGGAGGGGAGTGAGGGACTACGTATAGAACTTATAGGAAAAATCCCTCGGGTTTGGGGGGTATGAAAACTTTTTAGGATTTAACGGGCCGAATTACGGTATGACCGACAGGGAGGAGTACAGGGAGGCACTGGTCGAGGCCTTTAGGGTGGTAGCTGCCAAGACGGTCACGAGGTCGGACACGTCCTTGAAGACTCTCCTGGGCTCCGTGGTGAGCAGGGGAGGAGTC
Organism: Metallosphaera yellowstonensis MK1; assembly: GCF_000243315.1. Taxonomy (GTDB): domain Archaea; phylum Thermoproteota; class Thermoprotei_A; order Sulfolobales; family Sulfolobaceae; genus Metallosphaera; species Metallosphaera yellowstonensis. Next base: position 13,934 of record NZ_JH597768.1, read on the forward strand.
ACGGAGGTCGTGGAGGCCGTGGGGGTGGACTATGGGAACGCCCTGAGGAGGTTAGACGACCTGGCCCGGACGAACTTGATGGAAGTAGTCAAGGGGTTGGTAAAGGAAGACCCTGTCCTGGTCATCGTAGACGACTCCCACGACCACAAGCTCTACTCCAGGACGATGCCCGTGGGGAGGAACGGGACTCAGGTGTTCCACTGCGGGACTAGGAGGTTCGAGCCCTCGAACCAGCTCCTCGTAATCGCTGTAAGGGATCTGGTCAGGAACGAGGTCTACGTGGTCACATGGAACCCTACGTGCCCAGGAAGGCCTTGGACGTGCTCAGGGAGAGGGGCGAGGAGGAGTTCAGAACCG
>NZ_JH597768.1:14390-20766 GCF_000243315.1 Metallosphaera yellowstonensis MK1
GGAGGCACCGCTGGGACGTGGAGGTGATCAGGGAGCTCAAGTCTGACTCGAGCGGAGCTCTTTCCTCACCTGGTTGAGGAACGAGGGGTTCATCACCCTGAAGGCCCTCTCGCTCCCGTCCTCCAGTCTTCAAGTACTCCACGGGCTTGAACCTGGGAGCCGAGAGGCTGTCCAGGTTGGTGAAAGGTATTTACCAGGAGGCCGGCAGCATCAAACAACTGCTCAAGAGGAGGAGAAATCCGTAAAGTGCTACTCAGGTTCTCGAGCGCCGTTTAAGCGGACCGCCGGGGCTGATGAGAATCTTTAAGTTACGTTAAAGTCCCATAACTGCTGTAAGAGAGATATTATAATTCGCAATAGAACCCTGAATTGCCCCTCCCCATTTTGAAACTATTAATAAAATCTTAGTAACCCGAAATTCTTTGGTGAAACACAAATGACTGTATGAGAACACTCCGAGTGTAATACACTACAACTAAAATATTTTCTCTTTCATTCCAGCCATTGTGCCCCTAATAATGTCAAGGAGTAATCTAACTTTTCCATATCTGAGTACTAATAAAGAATAGTATGTCATGAATAGTATATTATAAAATAATAGATAAATTACTAGGTCTGGTTTAGAAGCATTTCTTCTTATAAAGAGAGTTCTATTTCTAAATATAAAAAATATCCTTCGAAATATTCTCTGTAAATCCATTTGATCTATGTCATGATAGGCAGACGCCTCGCACGCGCATACAACTCTGTAACCATTTTTTTTCACACGGAGACAAAAATCACTATCTTCAAATCCTAAGAAATACTTTTCATAGAAACCTCCTACCCTTTCAAAGACTTCCCTCCTAACCATAATCGCTGCAGGAACGACATCGGTTTCTCTTATTCCAGACCACCTCCTATTATCCATAAAAACCCTTCCTGAAGGGAGCTTAACCGTCCCTCCAGACCACCACACAGTATCAGGAGAAGACCTATAGAATATTTGTGGACCGACTACGCCGATCCTATGATCTTTCTCCATCACATCCACCATCCTCGTTATGGTATGAGTATCAAGAATAACGTCGTGATCTAAGAAGAGGATGTAATCTCCTCTGGATGCCTTGGCTCCAAGGTTCCTCCCAGCAGCGACACCTAAGTTTTTGCCGTCACCAACTACCTTTACGCCAATTAGTTTATCCAATTGCTCATTAGAAATTCCATTATTAACCACAATTAACTCTTTTTCCTTGTAGCTAGACGCAAAAACAGCATTTACTACGTCTTTAAGGGTTTTTGCTTCCCCATAGGAAGGAATAACGATTGAGACCCTCTTCACGAGTAACTACCCCTTCAATGATAACAGGAAGCCTTCAAGTTCCCTGGCTTTCTTCTCCCAATCCCAATCCGCGCAATATTTTTTCGCTTCAGTAGAGATAGACGCGAAGAGACCCTCGTCGGTTAGAAGGTTTATTATTTTCTCCGCAAACTCTTCGATATCATAAGGTTTGACCTTTAAGCAACCCTTTGGGTAATATTCTCTTAGTTCTGGTATATCGTAAGCTATACATGGGAGTCCGCAGATCATGGCTTCACAGGGAGCCATTCCTCCACTGTCATAGAGAACCGGATGAAGGACTATCTTGCTCCTTGAGAACAAAAGCATTTTCTCGACTCCGTCTTTAAATCCTACCATCTCAACGTTTCTGTTCAGACCCTTCATACGTATCCTCGCTTTCACTTCATCTTCTAGAGGTCCATTTCCTATAATGAGGAGCTTAGAGTCGGGTAACCTTTTCGATACTTTTTCCCAGACGTCTATAAGTTGAATAACGCCTTTCTGGGGGTGCAACCTTCCAATAAAGACGGCATCATAGATAGATTCCGTGGATGGTAAACAGGCCTTTCCATCGACCCCTCCTTTTAGCACCAATATCCTTGTTGGAGAAATCCCCATCCGTTCAAATTTTTCCTTGTCCAAGTTATTAGTGACCAAAACTCCATCCGACCACCTTCTAACTAAAAATTGCGAGAGCTTCCCAGCAAGATAAAAGGCTAGTCCCCTTAACCACATCTTCCCCCTATACGGATTTTCTTTGCTGAAGGGATTAGGTGGGAATAACCAGTAGCCTACTACCCATTTGGCGTCATGAGCTCTTATCTTTGCCATCAGACCAGGAATAATATCTTCCAAAAATATAGACGATGAATAAACAATCTCAACGTTACTTAAGTCAAATCTAAGACTTGTCACCGATCCTCTTATTATCTTCTTCAAAATCCTGAACGGACCAGAAGTTCCTCTAATAGATAAAAATTGATGAATTCCGTATTCTCTTAACATCACGGCACCAGTCTCGCTAGTGACTATGAGGGACGAGTGTCCCCTCCTCATTAATTCCTTCGATATCTCGATGAGAATCCTGTCACCTCCACTCATACCTTTTTTCCTCTGATCGTATTCCATCGCAAGAGCATAGGCAAGTATATACACGACATTGTTCTAAACGACAACGGTTATTAAATTTCGCCTTGACTTCAAGGCCAAACCTAACGAGAAATCCCATAACTGCTGACGTTTATATTCCCGGACGAGCAACTTCACCATGACCACTCGGCCTCCCAGGGTCAGGGAGGTGAAGTAGACTCCGGGGGTATCCCACTGGGAGGTGCCCCTCCTCGAGGGTCCCCTGCGCCGACCCTGAACTCGGTTGGACTTAAGCCTTGACACCACGTTGTCCGTCACGAGCTTCTCGGACCAGTACCACGAGTCGAAGACGACCCTGGACACGCGGAAGCGCTCCTTGAGCACGTCCAACATCTCCCTGGCCACGTCGATCTTGGTCTTGAACTCGGTGACCATCCCCAAATCCAACATCTTCCTCACGGCGTAGGGGAAAGCCCCCACCATGAACGTCCTGCTTGAGGTCCACTATCACGACCGTGAGGAGCTTGGCCCTCTCGAACCTCCCGTGGGTGTGGCAGTAGATCCAGTAGTTCCCGTGGGGGCTCACGTCCCCCTGGAGCGTTGTGGTCCACGGTGTCGTCCACGATGACGGCCACCTGACCCTTCACCAGTCTGACAGGACCTCCACGCGTCGTCAAGTTCTCCCAACGCCCCATCAATTCACGTTCCAGCCCGAACGTCTCGGCCCCGTTCCTCACGCTGGCCCTCCCACCTACCAGGACCACGAGGATCAGACCAGTTAACCTTCCTGCTCCTCCCGTTCCCCCTCACCACGCCCAGCCTGTTGATCTCCCTGACAGCCTCTCCCTAGCGAACTCGATCTGTCCCTTTCCGCACCTTTTCAGCAGGACGACGTCGAAAAATAAAAACTTCTCGCTAATACCGACTTCCCCGTATTACCTCCCTAAGATTCCCATAACTGCTGCTAAGAAATATTTCGAAGAGATGTATAGAGGAGAAATTACTATTTACATGAGTGAGGTGAATCTAGCCGAATTTCTATACCTCTACATTTTAAAGATGGGAAAAGACACCGCAATGGCTAGGCATAGGTACATAAGAAACTCTCCGATCCAAATAATATCTCCCAATGAGAGGATTACTGAAAACGCCACACTACTGAAGAGTAAGCACTCTTATTTATCACTGGCTGATGCGTTTCTAATAGCTACTGCAAAGGAGGTTAAAGGGAGAGTTATCACCACTGACGGAGACATAGAAAAGACTAAAGAAGTAGAAACAATAACAATCCCTTTAGATTGATCAACGCCAGAGATGACCTAAAATAGTGCCTGAGGGCCAAGATAATTAGTGATACAAGTATAACATAGTGTTTTTCAGCGATAAGTCATGTGGCGGTCCAGTAAACGACGCAATCTCTACACAAGATACGCTACTTTATCGCATTAACGGGGTAAAAACTACGGGTCGTTGATGTCTTCTGTCACGGTCAGCTGTATATAGCCTACTGTTAAACTGTATAATACTTTATTCGTTTATTTAATTAAAAAAGAATAGAATAGTTCTATGTATTCTTGATTAGATAAAACTAAATTAAGTTAATAAGATGAAATACTGTATTTAATATTTTGCTATATTTCTATTTCTACAGCATTAATCTCATGATTAGAGCAAAAAGCCATAAGAAGTGAGCTACTAATTTCAACCACAATATCCCAAACAAAAAATACTCTGTCCCCCTCAACAGCTTAGCGTTTTTCCATACTTATATCACTTCCTCATAAATTGCCAGGAGCTATCAGCCTCCACGTGATAAACTGCATTAGGAATAAACTGTACCTTGCCTTTATACAGCTTCATAACGTTATAATAGATCACGCTGTCCTCAAAGGCGTTAAGCTTGTCTCTCAGACTTTCAGGGATCATTTCATAAGCCTTCAATAGAAGTTGCCTATCATACATTCTTGGGATTATACCGCCCTTACTAACTGACAGATTCTCAGCCCACTTTTTATGAGTTATTTCCCTGTCCACGCTCATTAACTTGTGGACTATGCCTTTGCCAACAGTTATTTTCCCTAATGCAATAACTTTCTCCTCAAATCCCTTAAAGTTTTCAGAGAAGTGCATGTCTGAATCAAGGTTGACTACGTAATCTCCGCTTGCAATTTTTGCTCCTTCAATTCTAGCAATTAGTCTACTGCCCCTCACTTGAAGAACTCTTGTACCTTCTTTTTCTGCAATCTCTGCGGTTTTATCCGTGGAAAAAAGTCAACTACTATTACTTCGTCAGCCACCTTGAGAGAGGAATTGGCTGCAAGTTTAATTGTCCTCTCGCTGTTAAGCGTCGGGATTACAACACTTATTTTCATCCTTACTGGCTTAGAGGGACAATTTTTTAGCTTTACGAGAATACTTAACGTAGTAAATTCGTCTCTTGGGATAAGTTAACCCTCCTTTTTATTTTAACTATTCCATGATTACGTATCATATTATCAACAAAGTTTTTATTGTGTTCATGAACTCCTATTAAAAATCTTGCTATATACTTTTCCTTAATGCTTCTGCGTTTTGAGGTTTAAACTTTTAACATCAAGGTTTAGCTATATCTTCTACCGTAGAGTATTTTGAATTCTTCGTAAGTTGAAGAAGGTTTCGTGTAAATATTATTCCTTGTGAGAAACCCCTTAATTGCGTTGCTCATAATCCATGTTTTCATTTCTGCTTTAAGGAAGTCCAGAAAGTGCAAAGAGATATTCTTTACTGAATTTTTTACTACATCACTCCATTTCATAAACCTTACATTAAACCCTTTATCCCTTAACATTGCCGGTATACTAATAACGTTTTCATTACCGTGTAATTCCATGGCAATTTCCCTGACAGAATTCAACCAATTACCTTTAATTAACCTACCTTCTGTACCTTCAATATCCATCTTAACCACAGAAAACTTACCTAGCGACTCTATGGTAGTCGTAGTAACCTCTATCCCCTCATTTGACACCTTACTCCCCGTCCCCTCATCGGATATCCTAATTTCTACCCCATCTACATTGTATAGCGCCTTATTGACCAGAGTGACGTTTTTTAACTCGTTAACCTCAACGTTCCTCTTCAGAATTTCGAAAGCCCAAGGTAACGGCTCTACAGCTACTACTTCCTTAACTTTCCTAGCAATTTTCACTGTAAAATCACCTATAAAAGCTCCGGCATCTAGTACAGTGTCTTCCTTCTTGAACCTTAGGAAATCGTACTCGCCTACTATGAACGTTGAGTAATAAACGTACTCACATCCTTTAGGTATCTCTATCCTTAAACCTCCGTAACGGAATAAACTCATAGTATGAAATAAGAAAAAGTGAGATTTAAAGTTATAAGACAGCAGTTAGTAGATTTTGCCTTGATTACAGGGCGATATTTAAGGGAAAGTCCCATAACTGCTGTATAAGATAAAAATGAATCAGACGACAAACTAAACTTGGGCGATTCAGGGCTCCTTTGCGAATTGTAATATCTCTGTTGATTTGAACTTATTCAATTGAGGAATTACTGAATATATTTGATCATTTCACGAAGAAATAAGGGTTCTTGTAATATTATTACAAGAATGAGATAACAGGTCGAGAGGTTGTAGTTGATTGCTATGGCCCGGGCGATCCTGTCCTCCAGGGGGAGTGGCACTTGCCGAACTCTCCAGGAGGGAGTTGAAGGACTGGTCGGGTTGTTCGAGGAGGAGGGGCCTCCCTGGGGGCAAAGAGGTAGGAGAGGAGGGGAGAGCCCCGGGTGGGGACGGCGAGGGAGAGGAGGAGGTCCAGCGCGTCCCTCACCCTCCTGCTTCGTTTGAGGTGGACCGGGCAGGTCTGCCTCGCGACCTGGATCCCGGAACGGGAGATGGCCTCCTCCACGGCCTTCACACCGTCAGCTACAACGAGGGTGAGGTTGTACCTCCATAGCCTCACCGGG
>NZ_JH597768.1:20866-25824 GCF_000243315.1 Metallosphaera yellowstonensis MK1
ACATCTCCCTCACCTTAAACCTTTCTTCAACTGAATTCTTAATACCCTTATAAATCCTGTTATCTGCCATGAATCGATATTATTCTATCAGAATTATTTTTCATAATACGATTTTGGGTCTACCGACCTGGGGGAGGTCCTCTCCGCCTCCTCCAGGGCCCTCCTCTCGATCTCAGCCACCGTTTCATTTAATAACGCGTCCTCCCCAACTACCTCGGGGACGAGCGTGGTCATCACGTGATTGGATAGAGATCTCATGGTATGACCTAGCGCTCGTCCCCTTTTTAGTGTTACTGATGTAGGATCAATTAAGTCACTTTCATTCTATAGAAACAAATAGAAATCGCAATGGAGACCTGAATCGCCCAGAGATCTTCCCGCAGACATATTAAATAGGATAGAAAATATAATCTTAGAGTTTCATGATTACCCTAAGGATCTTCCAGACATTTTGAGAAAAGCTGGGTTCAATGTAGACTATGAGGATAAACCTATAGGGATTTTAAAGGCATACAAAAATGATAAACTTATTATTTAATTTAGTTAATTTTTGGTACTAATGGTAAAATGTGTATAATTATAAATAGTTAAAATTATTTTATTTAATACTTCAATATAGTTTTTAATTGAGTAAATAACCATATAAAATCTATCTTTAACACAAAACTTAACTACTTTTTATACCTAAACCTTTAAAAATATCCACTGTATTTACACTATGTGAATCCATTAAGTGGGGCACTGAAATTCCTTTCCACAACGTTATTTAACTCAGTTCTTGCACTAGTATTCTTCCTTGTAGCAGGGCACTTCGCTACTCCATCCTTTGTAGGAAAAGTGGCAATAATTCAACTTATGGAGACCATTACTGGAGCATTCTTCTCTATCCTTCCATACCAGTTAGTTACCAGAGAAGTTTCGCATTCTTACGCTTCCTCTCAAGGTTATGATAAGCTCGTCTACACATCCCTTTCTTATTCTCTCCTAGTATCTCCCCTCCTCCTTTTCCTCTTGTTCTTTCCGTCATATTTATGGATGTCTATCCCCTATTTCGTGATCTATCTTTTCACAAACTATCAAGGCCAATTGTTAACAGGTTTAGGTAAGTTTACTGAAGTTAATGTAGGTAATGCAGTTTTCACTATTTCCAGGTGGGGTTTTTCAATAATAGCAATTTTCTACCATAGTGTAGAGCTCTTAATATTGATTTGGACTCTGGGGGCTGTAATGAAAGCTGTGTACTATCAAATTCACCTACCATTCAAGTTCTCTCTTGACAAGACTACGTTTAAGGAAATTGCAAAGGTAGGCTTTCCTATATACTTAACCGGCGTCGTTTATTTCATTTCTGGTCAAGGGGACAGGGTAGTTACTGCTTTCCTTTTAGGCTCCTATTACTTGGGTATATACCAGTTAGTAGCCTTAGCTGCGATTGTTCCATCAACGCTTATCTCGTCTTTCTCTTCTTCTCTTCTCCCTTCCTCGACGTACTATTACACAAAGGGAAAGGACATGAAAGAGATTTCTTCCGTGAGTTTTAGAATTGTCACCCTAATTTCTCTACCTTTAGCTATTTTAGGTTACGCTATTTCCCCTCTTTTCATTTCTAAGTTCTTCCCTCAATACGTTTTAGGAATTCCCTCAATGCAGTTGTTAATTTTGTCCTTAACTTCAACGATGCCGTTACAACTCTTATCCACTTTTATGATTGCCGCAAAAAAGGATTATAGGCCTTTCATAATTATAGGCATAATTAGCGCAGCAGAGGTCGTAGGAGTGTCTTATTATCTTATTCCTAGGATAAGTATCTACGGAGCGGCGATTGCTCAAGCTTTTAACGTGATTATTACTTCACTCCTCTATTTGTTTTTCTCCTATTCTCAAGGTGTATTCAAACTGGAAAGGAGGGAAATTGCAGGCCTTGCGTTGATAGGTTTATCTTTTTTAGCTTTCATAAATTGGGAAGTATTATTAATAGTAGTTCTTTTGGGTTTCAAATTGTTAGGAACAATAAGTAATGAAGAAGTTAAGGTAATTGAAGGCTTTACTCCCTATAGTTTAAAGAGGATAACTAAGGTTCTTTATTTAATCGCGAAATAATTGAGGAGTAGCTGATAATGACATTTCTATATAATTTGAAACGTTACATAACAATTATGGAATTTCTTGTTAAGTACAGTAGTTATGGGACTTTAACGTAACTTAAAGATTTTCATCAGCCCCGGCGGTCCGCCTAAATGACGTTCGAGAGCCTGAGGAACGCCTCCACGCTCCTCAGGTTAAGCTCCCCCACCAGCTCCCTGACGACGTTGTTGATGGTGAAGATCGTGAGGTGGCCCTGAAGCCTCTCCCTCCTCCAGAAGGATGAGTCCCAGGGCCTTGACGTCCCTTGGAGCTCCTCGATCTCCCACACGACAGGCCTCCTCCCCGCTGAGCGAGAGGTCGGTGGTGTAGAGGTACCTGACGTGTGTCCCAGAGTCACGTTTATATTCCCGGACTAGCAATTTTACCGTAACCACTCGGTCTCCCAGGGTCAGGTCGGCGTAGTAGACTCCGGGGGGTAGGTCTCCCACTCGGAGGTGTCCCTCCACCTCCTCGAGGGTCCCCTGGACCGACTCGACCCTGAGTTCGGTTGGACTTGAGCTCAGACACCACGTTGTCCCTCACGAGCTTCTCGGACAGTACCACGAGTCGAAGACGACCCTGGACACGCGGAAGTGCTCCTTGAGCACGTCCAACATCTCCCTGGCCAAGTCGATCTTGGTCTTGAACTCGGTAACCATCCCCAAATCCCACATCTTCCTCACGGCGTAGGGGAAAGCTCCCACCATGAACGTCCTGCCCGTGGAGAGGTCCACTATGGCGACCGTGAGGAGCTTGGCCCTCTCGAACCTCCCGTGGGCGTGACAGTAGATCCAGTAGTTCCCGTGGGGGCTCACGTCCTTCCCCCTGGAGTACTCCTTGTGGTCCACGGTGTCGTCTATGATGACGGCCACCTGACCCTTCACCAGCCCCGACAGGACCTCCAGCCCCCACGCGCCGTCGAGTTCTCCCAACGCCTCCAGCAGGTTTGCGTAGTCCAACCCGAACGTCTCGGCCGCGTTCCTCACGCTGGCCCTCCCACCTACCAGGACCGTGAGGACTAGTGCCAACCCGACCTTCCTGCTCCTCCCGTTCCTCCTGACCACGCCCAGCCTGTTGACCGCCTTGACCAGCCTCTCCCTAGCCAACTCGATTTGTCCTTTTCCGTTCGGCATCTTTTCAGCAGGAAGACGTCGAAAAATAAAAACTTCTCGCTAATACCGACTTCTTGGTATTACCTCCCTAAGATTCCCATAACTGCTGTCTCAATTTATCATCTTGCAGAACCTTAATTAAATTGTCAGATAAAGACTTAACATCGCCAGGTTGACTTACCAATGCGTTGTAGCCATTTACAGCATAATCCCTAGAACCTTTGTTATCACTCATAACTACTGGTGTTCCACAAGCCATAGCCTCTAAGGGCGGCAAACCAAAACTCTCAGCGTAAGATGTGAAAATGAATGCATCAGCTGATGAATAAAGCCTAGACAGCTTTTCGTCATCGATATTTTAGAAAACGGTATAAGAAAAATCCATGCCAATATTTTTAGAATATGCCTTTATTAAATCTTTACTACCAACTATTATTGCATGAATAGGTATCTTTTTATTAACTATTTTTAAAACTTCTAAGCCTATGTCGTCTCCTTTTTGTTTCTGACCCCTTAGTATTAGCATAACTCTCCTCTTGTTATCATTTTGCAGCTCTCTTTTCAGTCTGAAAACTTCTAAGTTAACACCAGGGTTAGCTATGGTAACTCTAGCGGTAGGGTTGTTATCAAGTATTAACCGTTTAGTGTAAGAGGAAACTGTAACGAAGGAGAAAGGAAGTTTTAGAGAGAGCTTAAACATGTTTAGTCCTATTTTCCCTTCATTATTCTCAACTAACTCTGGGAAGTCTTGCATTAAATAAAGAGGCCTTTTACTTTGTGAAAACCAAACTGAGAATGCTGTTAAATAATAGGTCGCTATTGTGATGTCAGAATCGAAATTCTGAATGAATTCAGCCAATTCTGTAACTAAGTCAGACTTTATTCCTAGAAGCGAGTTAAATATTAATAATGAGTCATAAGGTTTAATTTTACTATTTTTAAGTTTAATAAGATTATACACTTTATGAAGATTATATAAAGTTTTACCTATTTTATTCATAAATTGATATTATATTATTAGGTTTTAATACTGTAAAGTTTTTTGAGAAATATTTCGCTACCTTTCTTTCCCATTGTTAAAGCTAATAATATAGCAAATATTCTTCCTATTAGGGAAGACCACGATGTATTACCTTCTATAGCTAGCTTTATTTGTTTGATTAATAGCGAGTTCCATGAAGGCAATTTAGTCTTATACTCACATTCGAAATATCTATTTAAGACGTAGACCCAAAACGCACGTTCTGAAATCATATTCTCAATAATCTTTTTAAGTTCTCTCCCATTAATAATATTGAATAAGGTTCTATAATCATCTAAATGACGATTCATTGTACATATTATCTTTTTTTGATTTGCTAAGAAAATCTCATAGCTAGACAAACTAGTAATAGTAGTTTTCCCAGAGGGCGATTCAGGGCTCCTTTGCAAATTGTAATATCTCTGTTGATTTGGACTTATTCAATGGAGGAATTATTGAATATATTTGACCGTTTCACGAAGAAATAAGGAACCCTGTAATATTATTACAAGAATGAGATAACAGGTCGAGAGGTTGTAGTTGAGGGCTATGGCCCGGGCGATCTGGAGTATCCTCCAGGGGGAGTGGCACTTCCCGAACCTCCTCCTCTCCAGGAGGGAGTTGAAGGACTCGGCCAGGTTGTTTGACCTGAGGAGGGGCCAGAGCTCCCTGGGGGCGAGGAGGTAGGAGAGGAGGGGGGA
>NZ_JH597768.1:25924-33439 GCF_000243315.1 Metallosphaera yellowstonensis MK1
AACCTCACCGTGACCCACTCCAGCCCGTACACTACCCTCCTCCCCCGGAGGGAGACCTTGAACCCCTTCAAGAACCTGTACCTGGCGTAACCCCTCCTCCTCACCTCCTTCCCCCTGGCGTACCTGGGGGAGGTCCTCTCCGCCTCCTCCAGGGCCCTCCTCTCGATCTCAGCCACCGTTTCATTTAATAGCGCGTCCTTCCCAAGTAACTCGGGGACGAGCGAGGTCACCACGTGATTGGATAGAGATCTCATGGTATGACCTAGCGCTCGTCCCCTTTTTAGTGTTACTGATGTAGGATCAATTAAGTCACTTTCATTCTATAGAAACAAATAGAAATCGCAATGGAGCCCTGAATCGCCCACGAATCTACAATAAGTAAATATTGCCTTAAGTGCAGTAATATTGAAATGTTAAAGTCGTATGATGCTGGCTGGGAATTACATAAGAGGTTTTACGAATCTATTCATAAGTTCCTTAATAACGGGGCTAATATTATATTAGTTGAAAACTCTGAAGGTTCTAATGAAAAAGACTTTATAGGGTTCATACAGAAAGGAGGCCTTAAATATGTTAAGACTATTCATCCAGCATTAAACGATATTGCAGAGGCATTATATATTAACATTAAGGGGCTTGATTTAAATTTTGGAATTTCTAAGGTTATAAAGAACATACCATATAGTATATATAGACTTGCTTTCTTGATAGGACTTAGGACATACGAGCCAGCTATAAAAAATGTGAGTTTCTATTCTAAATTTTATTTTATATTAAGTAGATATAGTTAAATTTAAAAAGATTAAACAAATAATTAAAATTTTTATAATTTATAAAAATATAATAAATTTAAAAATATAAAACTAAGTCAAATCTAATAGCTTTTAGAAACTATACAAACAGTAATAGTATATCTAGCCTTTACCAGACTCGTAAAATTATTTCAATCTTCGATATCACTCTCTTTAATCTTTAGGTAATCAAGACCTATTACTAGAATATAAAATTACAGATATTTTGGGAAATAATTAATTAACGAGATACGACAATGGAAGAAAGTTTTAATGTCTATCCTACTACCTCTAAACTGAATGAACCCTATAAAGAACGCTTTAAAGAGCCTTAGTGTAACTACTACCAACGTCATAGTTGCTTTAATCTTCTTCATCATTACAGCTAAAATCACTAACCCAGAATTCTTCGGAAAAGTCGCAATAATTCAACTCCTCGAAGTAGTAACTTCTGCCTTCTTTTACTTTATTCCCGGACAAATAATAACGAGAGAAATTTCTTACCTTTACGCGAGAAAAGAGATAAACAAGAGCGTAATAGGTAAGTTTCTTTCATTCCCTTTCCTCGTCTTACCGCTTTTTCTTATTCTCCTCCTTTTCACTAATTACGTTAAGTTAGCAATACCTTACCTCTTCCTTTACTTGCTTAACAGTGTTATGAGTTCTATAATGGTGGGAATGGACATGTTCACTGAGACAGCAATAACCGGAAACCTCTTCTTAATAATTAGATGGGGAATCTCAATAATTGCCGTCCTCTCTCACAACATTTACCTTTTCATTGAAATATGGACTTTGGGAGGTATTATCTCAGTCTCCATGAACTACGCCTTTCTCAGTAGGAAAGTGGGGTTGGTATTACCTTCCTTTGACTTTGCTTTTCTCTTTAAGCACTTCAGGGAAGGTTTGCCTCTTTATCTATCTTCTTCAGCAACTTTCCTCTCTTCACAAGGTGACAGAGTTACAACTGCCTACTTACTAGGTTCCTACTATCTGGGCTTATACCAATTTTCTGCTTTAGTAGCTGGAGTGCCTTCAATGGTTTTAGGCGCATTAGGAGGAGTTCTATTACCTACTGCTTCCTTTTACAAGGCTTTAGGAAGTGACGAAAAGAAGATGTCCTCAATCTCCTTCCGCGTACTGGCTTTGATTTCGTTTCTTGCCGTCATTGTTTCTATACCTATTGCAATCCTCGTCGTTGAAAGATTTTTCCCGGACTACATTCAAGGTATAAAAGTTCTGATTCTCCTACTTTTAGCCATGACTTTACCCTTCCCTATAAGCTCTCTAACGAATTTCATAATAGCAGCTAATAAGTCGTTGAGGCCTTTCTTTATCCTTTCATTACTTAACGGTAGCCTAGTTTTGTTGACTTCGTTCCTTTTAATTCCTAGAATAGGAATTATGGGTGGAGCAATTTCCCAAGTTATCGTGTCGGCAATTTCCTCTTCCTTTATACTTGTGTACGCCTTGAGGACTTCAACTTTCGTTTTGGGTAGAAAAGAGAGCGTATTACTGTTCGTAATGCCCTTGATCGCCCTATATGAAGTTTTCATTGACCCTCCTTACCTAGACTTTCTTTTGCTTATCTCTGTTCTTCTCCTTTTCAAGATATTTAAAACAATTACTAGCGAAGATGTGAAATTAATAGAGTCTTTCTTACCTTCTAAGTTAAAATTTGTAGCTTTATTAATGAAAATGATCAGTTGAATTATGTGCGAAACGGCTACACTACACAGAGTTCTGAACATATTAAAATGTGTTAAAGTCTCATTTAACTAACAGCAGTTATGGGAATCTTAGGGAGGTAATACGAAGAACTCGGTATTAGCGAGAAGTTTTTATTTATCGACGTCGTCCTGCTGAAAAGATGCTGAACGGAAAGGGACAGATCGACAGCAGTTATGGGAGTTTAACGTAACTTAAAGATTTTCATCAGCCCAGGTGGTCAGCCTAAACGGCGCTCGAGGATCTTAGGAACGCCTCCACGCTCCTCAGGTTCAGCTCCCCAACCAGCTCCCTGGCTACGTTGTTGATGGTGAAGATCGTGAGGTAGCCCTGAAGCCTCTCCCTCCTCTAGGATGAGCAGTCCCAGGGCCTTGACGTCCCTGTGGAGCTCCTCGATCTCCGGCCAGACAGGCCTCCTCGACTTCCTCGCTGAGCGAGGGGTCGGTCGTGTAGAGGTACCTGGCGTGTGTCCTGGAGTCACGTTTATCAGCAGTCATGGGATTTCCCTTAGGTACCGCCCTGTAATCAAGGTAAAATCTGATAACTGCTGGTTTATGTTCCCGGACGAGCGACTTCACCGTGACCACTCGGCCTCCCAGGGTCAGGTCAGCGAAGTAGACTCCAGGGGATCTCCTGACGGTCGTGATAGCGGACCTCAAGCAGGACGTTCACGGTTTCCCCTACGCCGTGAGGAAGATGTGGGATTTGTGAGGGTCACCGAGTTCAAGGCAAGATCGACGTGGCCAGACGTTTCACGTGCTCAAGGAGCCCTTCCAACAGCCAGGGTCTTCTTCGACCCCCGTACTGTCCGAGAAGCTCGTGACGGACAACGTGGTGTCAAGGCTCAAGTCCAACCGAGCTCAGGGTCTGCCCAGGGACCCTCGAGGAGGGTCACTTGTGTGCGCTGCACGCCCCTCTCGAACCTCCCGTGGGTGTGGCAGTAGGTCCACTACAGCAGTCATGGGACTTTCCCTTAAATATCGCCCTGTAATCAAGGCAAAATCTAATAACTGCTGTCCAGTAGTTCTGGGGCTCACGTCCTCCCGGAGCCTCGCTGTCACTGTGTCGTCCACGATGACAGGCCCCTTCACCAGTCTGAAGGGACCTCCACGCATCTCCAAGTTCTCCCAACGCCCCATCAGTTCACGTTCCAACCCGAACGTCTCGTCCGCGTTCCTCACGCTGACCCTCCGTCAGGGCCATGAGGATAAACCAGTTAACCTTCCTGCTCCTCCCCTCCCCCTGACCACTCCCAGCCTGTTCACCTCCCTGACCAGCCTCACCTTGACTTCCCTGATTAACCTCGTCCTGCACCTTTTCAGCCGGAAAGCCCTGAAAACTAAAACTCCTCATAACAGCAGTTATGGGATTTCTCGTTAGGTATCGCCTTGAAGTCAAGGTAAAATCTGATTACTGCTGTCACAATACCGACTTTCCGATGCTCCCTAAGATTCCCACAACTGCTGTTAATTGGAAATGTAGTAAACTTTATTCAATTAATACTTTATTTTTCTTAGCCTCATTCAACATTTCCTTAACCCTATTTATATAAGAAGTTATATCTGCAGTTGTTAGCTTTGCCTCATGAAAACCCCATACGTGAAGGAAATACGCATTGCTCCAGCCATCCAATACCCAATTACCTAATTTATTTGCTAAGGCATTGGAAGCTTTTCCCAATAAGTAAGTGTACCATCTGCCTTCCTTAAGCGCTTGTTGGTATTCCGGTAAATTAAACTTCTCTGCAAAGGCTTTAATCACCTCTTCAGCTACTTTGTAAGCCTTTTCGGAAGCCTGAATCGCGTCACCTTTCTTCAAGTGTTCTAGTGCTTCAGTCATATACTTCTCTGCTAATTCCATCCTCAACTTTACGCTTTCTTGAGGGTCCTCCTTTGATAGTGCCGATATTATTAGGTCTTCGACGTCGATCCCCTTCTCTTTTGCCTTTTTTATCAACTCCTCCATAAGATAAATTTGGCGTTTATAATTTATAAGCACTAGGCTAAGAACTAGAAGATCTTGTGCCAAAGCATCAAAGAGAATCGTACTTCAAATTGCTCATTTAGGTGTTATTTACGTTTTTATCTTTATGGAAATGAAGGTTGAGAAGCTAAAGGGAAGGGCCGTTAGGGTCTCCATTGCGATTTCATTTTGTTTCAGTAGCTTAAGCGTAATAATTGATCATGCTGGTTGAGGCGACTTCTGCCTCATTGACGTGGCAGGTCACACTCAACCAATCCTAATAGAATTAGCCTAATTTAAGAGATCAGTTATTAGATTCTGCCTTGACTTCGAGGCTACACCTAACGAGAAATCCCATAACTGCTGTGAATGAGTACGTCCATGGTGTCGTCACTAAGTGACGTATAGCCAACAGCAGTTAGAAAACGTTAGTTACTCCTGACTTCCTCCCTAAAGGGCGAGGGTTCCTCTCATTGGTTTCATCTTTCATCTGAGGGGCAGTCGGGAGGCTCAGGTAACTGACCTTAAACTTAAGTTATCCGTATTCTAAGCCAATTTACAAAAATTAGGGGGTTAAAGGGGGCTGAACGCCTCACTAAGGGGATGAATAACACCGTGTTTAAATAATTCTTTGTAAAGATCAGTAGTCATGAGTTTTTGCCTTGATTACAGGACGATATTTAAGGGAAAGTCCCATAACTGCTGTAAAGATAATTTTTAGTGGTGCTAACGACGCTCCTACTCAGCTCGACTGAGGGCTTGATGGGACTGATGGAGGACCAACCATCATCTCCTTCCTTCAAAGGACCAGACGTTATGGATGAAAGTCCCCCTTGAATGGGGGAGTTCTGGCGCCCGTTTGTCCCTACGCTCTCATTTCACTCATTTTATGTTCAATCATGATCGAGTGTAGGGACTTAGCCCTCAACCACCTACTTACGGTAGGTGGGTCACGGGACTCCTTCGAGCCCAACGGCACGGGGCTCACATCCCAGATCACTCCCACCCTTTTGGGCATAGCCCACATCAAGTGAGAGATCATCCTTTATCAATAAAAATTTATTATAAACAATACAAAAAGATTTCTATCAACGTGAAAAAGGATTCAGCCCACTGCCCCTCAGATGTAAACCCGAATCGATGGTGGGAACGATGATGGGGGAACCCTCGTCCCTTCCAGAGCGGCGAGACGTCATTCCTAAAGCTTTCCACTTAAATTATCTCAACATTCACATACTCTTTCACTGCTAAAAAGTCCTTATCTCTGGTTAGGAGCTTTTCGTCATGAGCCTTTGCAGTGGATGCTATTATTAAATCCAGATCGGCTATCAGCCTACCTTTCTCCCTTAGCTGGTAATAAAGTTCAGCATATTCTACTGCTACTTTTTCGTCTATAGGATATACTGTAAACATGTCTTCTAGCGTTTTAAGTACCTCAAGTCTTCTCTTATTTTCTATAACCCTCCCAACTTCCATCAAAGAGATAATAGAGATCGAATCTCCTAAGTATTTTATCCTCCCTTTTAAAAAGTCTATTAAAATCGAAGTATCAATTAACGTCATAACTTAAACTCCTCATGCATTTTCTTATGGCTCTCCTCTATCCTTTTAATATCGTCTTCGTTTAAGATATCTTTCAACCTTGTTAAGTTTTCTTCAGCCTTTCTCTTACGGTACTCAGAAACTAAAAGAAGTAAGAACTCCTCCCAACTTAAGTCCCCCTTTTCCCTCTCCAACTTTTCCTTGACCTCTTCGGAAATGGAGATCGTCGTCACCTTCTTGTCCATAATTAATAATTAATAATTATGAGTATAAAGGTTTTGTGTTTACCCGTGGCGTAACTTTTCCTTACCTTTAATCTAATTCCGCCACGGGCACCTCTCCTAAGGGATCGTACGTAGTCACCCTTAAGTCCTTGGGGCTAGTCGAGGGAAACTTCAATACCCTCCATCCACTTCTATCACTCCCAAGACCTCGTGAGCAGTGCCCGTCATCAGCCAGGGAGATCATCAATAAAACAGCGGTTATGGGACTTTAACGTAACTTAAAGATTTTCATCAGCCTGGGTGGTTAGCCCAAACGGCGCTCGAGGACCTGAGGAACGCCCCCACGCTCCTCAGGTTCAGCTCTCTACAGATACCTGGCGACTCTGGCCCTCCCGTTGATCAGGACCATGAGGATCAGGCCAGTTGACCTTCCTGCTCCTCCCGTTCCCCCTCACCACTCCCAGCCTGTTGATCTCCCTGACAGACTCTCCCTAGCGAACTCGATCTGTCCTTCCGCACCTTTTCAGCGGGACCACGTCGAAAAACTTCTCGCTAATACCGACTTTCCTCTATTACCTCCCTAAGGTTCCCATAACTGCTGTAATTGAAAAGAAATATGTTAAAGTAAGGAAGGTAAAAAGAGAAGGAGGTGTTACCGAGGTTTGGTTCAGTAACGGTATACATTACGGCGTTCCGGTTCTCGAAATTCGTTACCGGCTTAAGGTAAAAGACTCCTCGAAAATGAAAAGTAGGCCATTCAGGGCTCCATTGCGAATTCTAATATCTCTCTTAAATTAGGCTAATTCTATGTAGGATTAGTTGAATGTAACCTGCCACGTCAATGAGGCAGAGAAGAAGTCGCCCCGACCACGTATGATCAATTATTACGCTTAAGCTACTGAAACAAAATGAAATTGCAATGGAGACCTGAACGCCCCTGAAAAGTGGTTAAAGTGAAAAGTCAAGCCCAGAGTGCTTTTATTCTTAAAATGTGTAAAAGCCTCTCTTTCTCTTCATCAGCGGTTATTAGATTTTGCCTTGATTTCAAGGCTTCACCTAACGAGAAATCCCATAACTGCTGTCTTCATAAAAAATTTCCTAAGAATTATTCGATTTCTCTTTTTCCGTGTCTTTTCGTAGTTCCTTTCTTGCTTCACTCTCAACTTCTGCCATAAATTCATCTAATTCATCAGCTTTTACGGGCGATTCAGGGCTCCATTGCGATTTCTATTTGTTTCTATAGAATGAAAGTGACTTAATTGATCCTA
>NZ_JH597768.1:33539-39226 GCF_000243315.1 Metallosphaera yellowstonensis MK1
TCAACGTGCGGAAGACGAACTTGGTGGAACTGGTGAATGGGAGAAAAGCCTTAACGTTCCGGTAAGAGGTCTCTATGGGACCCCTCACCTTGTTGTACAACTTCAACACCTCCCCCTTCGGTAGGTCGAGGTTCGTAGCCCTAGCGAAGTAAACGAGAGTCCTCTTCTTTCTCCTGACCTTCTCCTTGCTGTACACGAGGAGCCTGAACTTGACCTGCTCGTCCCTCCTGTGCCTCTTACTGTTCGTCTCGTACTCGCCGTCAAACTCCTGGTAGACCTTCACGTCCCCAACAGGAACTCCGATTATGTACTTGAACTGCGAAACGAAGTTGAGCACATCTACAGTGCAGAAACCATCGTCGAGAGTGATCAACCTTATCTTGAACCCCATGGCGACGACTTGCTCCACGAGGGCCTTCACGACCTCTTCCTTGGTCATCCCGTTCACTTGAGTGATGAAAGCTAGTAGGAGCACTTTCCCATCTTTAGTCGTCGTAGTTGCGTAGTTCCAAGAGTTTCCCTCCTCCGAACTCCCGAGCCCCTCCACCGGTCTCCCGTACCACGTCTTGGTCGTCCAGTCTGTTGAGACGTCTATCTCCTTGACTCCCTTCAGTACCTTCAAGGACATCTTCCTGGCGCTTTCCAAGAGTTTCTCAATAACTTCCACCCCTTGCTCCTCCACGTGATTCCTCACGGTCTGTGGGGACACGCCATACGCCCTCGACTTGCTTTCCACCGAATCGTTCCATAAACACGCTGAGATGAGGGTTCTCGCCACCTCTTCCCCTCTCTTTCCCTTGAAGTTCAGCATGGAAAGTAATTTATATCCTATTTGTTGAACGTTGTTTTGGTGAGGGAGTACCGGTGTTACCATCTTGATCTCCCACATGGTAATACCACATCTCCCTCACCTTAAACCTTTCTTCAACTGAATTCTTAATACCCTTATAAATCCTGTTATCTATCGTGAATCGATATTATTCTGTCAGAATTATTTTTCATAATATGATTTTGAGTCTACCGAGGTACGCCAGGGGGAAGGAGGTGAGGAGGAGGGGTTACGCCAGGTACAGGTTCTTGAAGGGGTTCAAGGTCTCCCTCCGGGGGTAGTGTACGGGCTGGAGTAGGTCACGGTGAGCTTACCCGTGATGTACAGGGGAGAGGGTGAGGACGAGGGTGGAGGAGGAGTTGCTCAGGGAGGAGGGGCTGGTGCTCAGGTCCCTCCTCCTGCCCGTGTTGGGAGGGAAGTTGAACGCCAAGCTCTGGACCCAGGAGCTGGAGGTGAGGGGGGACTTCAAGTACGTGGTCGTGGACGGGAAGTACGTGAAGTTGAGGGGAGGGAGGAGGGGGGTCCTCTTAATCGCGTTGGGACTCACTGACCACGGTGTGAGGGCCGTGCTTGATGTGGTCCTGACCAGGGAGGAGGACGTCGTGAGGTACTGGGACCTCCTGGTGAGGCTGTGGAGGAGGTACAACCTCACCCTGGTCGTAGCCGACGGGGCGAAGGCCCTAGACACGGCAATCTCCCGCTCCGGGATCAAGGTCGCGAGGCAGACCTGCCCGGTCCACCTCAAACGGAGGGTGGACAGGAGGGTGAGGGTCTTGCTGGACCTCCTCCTCTCCCTCGCCGTCCCCACCCGTGGCTCTCCCCTCCTCTCCTACCTCCTCGCCCCCAGGGAGCTCTGGCCCCTCCTCAGGTCGAACAACCTGGCCGAGTCCTTCAACTCCCTCCCGGAGAGTTCGGGAAGTGCCACTCCCCCTGGAGGACAGGATCGCCCGGGCCATAGCCATCAACTACAACCTCTCGACCTGTTATCTCATTCTTGTAATAATATTACAGGGTTCCTTATTTCTTCGTGAAATGATCAAATACATTCATAATTCCTCCATTGAATAAGTCCAAATCAACAGAGATATTACAATTCGCAAAGGGGCCCTGAATCGCCCCCTCGCCGTAGTCAACAGTTTTCGATAAACCGTGAAGTTTATATTACTTTAATGGTTAATATGAGTAAAGTCACACCAGACATTGCTTTCCCGAAAGGTCGGCAGGACTTTTCATTGCGTAAGGTATGGGTTCACTCTGGATAGGCAATTGAACGCATCTCTCAACATATACCTCAAGATGTGCGGGTTTCCCCACCTCTTTCTTACTCCCAGTGGGAGTAGGTGGGTTGGGGTTATCCCGCTAAATGGGCGGAGGGGTAACGGGTTTCCCCGTGACCCTGGTGAAGCCCAAGGGTTGAGGATTGATATTAAATACTATGAAATCCTATGAAGCCCAAACCCCTAACTCATATTTGACCTAAACAATTAACCTGGAACTAACCTTCTCTCCCAAAAGACTAAGGCTATGGAATACTTAATCATCTCTAAACTCCTGTTGACAGCCTTAGTAGCCCTCTTAAGGGATCATACACAGTCACCCTAGTAGAGGGAAACATCACTTACTCGTAAGCAGAGTTATCATTTGAAATATTATTAAAGGAAAATTTTTGGATAATCTCATAATAATATAATTAAATAAAAACAACATTTAGAAGTGATCAAAATAACTATACTAAAGTTTTTATATATAATTTATTTACTTCTCATTAGCTTTTGTTATGAAAAGATTAAAGATTATAGAAACTTTTGTAACTAATAATTATCAAGAAAGCTAAGTACATCTTTTGCTGATTCTAAAATTTTTCTTAGTATGTTTTCATCTATTTTAACATTCTGAGTGCGACCTTTATAGGGATGGCTAGTTAATGTTACTTTGGTCGGGTTTAAAGTATAATGGTCTACTGCTACACGATAAACATATAAGAAGTATATTTGCGGATCGAGTCCGCTACTGGCTAAGTCTTGAATAAATTGAGTGTGAGGAAAACTATCATTGTTGTTACCCTTAGCCTTATTCCCTTTACAAATATTTTTTATAGACCAATAGTTAAATAGAGAGAAATACACTGCGCTAATTATTCTCCTTATAAATACCTCATCTAAACTATTGCTCAAAAGACTCTCAAAATAATTTAACAGTTTATGGGGCTTTAACTTATTTGCATTGCTTGGTTGCATACTAATACCACTTTACCTGCAATGTCACCTAGACCTTCTCTATTTAAAGTATCTTTAGTATACTTTGCTAGGTACTTCCATTCTTCCCAATCACAATTGTTTATACGAATTTCTATGAATAATGGTTGCGAGGATTCTACGTCTTCTGTAATACTAATGCTAGAAATATTAATTGGAAATGTATTAATCAGCCATAAGACTATTGATGCTAAACTCCTAAGATCTATAAAATTACTGATCCTGTTCACGCAATCCTTATCAATATAAGTTTTCAATATTTCAAGAGCTTCTTTCTCATCAATCATATTAAAAATACTACGGATAGAATTACTATAGGTCTCAGTAGTAGTGGTTATATTATCTGGAATATACTTAGAGGAAATACTGATTTGTGTTGGCTCCAAGTTAGAGTATATAATGAAATTCTCCGTCATGTTTTCTCACCTATTTTGTGCCAGCTTATCTTTGGGGCCCATCTTAACGCATATAGAGGCCCTTGTTGCATCTTAAATTGAGTATTTTTAGACGCCATTATTGGTTCTATCTCAAGTCTAATTAAATATTCACCAATTTTCGCATCTTTATAAATTACTTCTTCATAAGCTGAGACTTTATCGTCTATTTCCAATTCTATCCAGCCTTCATTAACTTGTTTACCTGGCTCTAGGATAGGTTTATCCTTGACCTCATTTAGGGCCCCTTCAGAAGGATGCACAGATATTCCAACGATATAATTAACATTAAATTCCGCACCAAAAGGCGAAGGTACTTGCGAAGGTATAACGTCCACAATTGCTGCACGCAAAATAATTATACTACCATCACTGACTTTCACATAACCTCTAACTGAGTTCCTAAAACTTAAATTATTTAGTAAAGTGCTCATCATAATCAGCTATCAACAATGTACTATCTACTACAATAATAAAAAGCTATTTCTTAATTTAAACGAGATAGTTCTAGGATAACCTAGAATTTGAAGTTCACTTACCTAACAGCTTCAAAGTTTTTACCCGTGGCGTAACTTATCCTTACTTTTAATTCCGCCGCGGGCACCCCTTGAAGGGATCATACACAGTCACTCATTGGGGCTGGTCGAGGGAAACACCACTACCCTCCCATCCACACTTTTATCACTCCCACCCTCGTGAGCAGTGCCCGTCATCAGTTAGGGAGATCATCAATAAAAACTATTTGTAATACTGTATAAACATAACTTGTCAAAACGATATTTAGAAGTAATTAAAAATAACTATTTCCTCCAAGCTCTCTTAAGCTGAAAGTTAACTATACCGAAGAAAGCAGAAGGAAACAAAATTTTTAATAGTTAACGCTGAGAAGATGAAATATGCAGACTGTCGAATACCCTATCTCAACATACTTACCCAGAGATGTAGTTTACTTTGACGGAAATTCAGCTACTTTGCCTCAAGACTATGTGCTAAAGGAAGGTAATTTAAGGTTGTTCGTTCCCAAAAATAAAATAGAGGACGTAGTCGACGCCCTAAAAGGCTCAAGATTTAGAGAGGAAAAACTGGAATTTTACAAGGGTGAAAAATACTCATTATCAATGAGGATTTATAACATTTGGGAGCTCCACGTTAGGATATACGATGAAGGCTTTATTGACGGACACTTTGAAGTTAGTAGAGACTACTTAGAACATTTACAGTATTACACTATTCCCTCAATTTATGAGGTATTTGATTTTTACAGAACTGCTTATAACAAACTGCACATATTTGACAACGTTGCTAAGAAGTGGATTAAAGAAGTGAGGACACAATATTTAGTAACGTTAGAACCGCCTAAATCCTTAACAGCATGGCAGCCAATAGCAGTAGTTGTAGGAGCTTTAAGTGCAATTGGAATTATAGCTTATGCCCTCTCAAGGCTTGATAAGGGAGAGGATTAGGTGCCTATGTATTGAGATTAATGGGAAATATAACTCAAAGTGACGAAATAATAATTGACGGATATATAGTTAAAGAAAACTTAAAGGAAAAAGTTACGTTAAAAATAGACACTGGTTTTACAGGGTACGATGTTGCAATCCCCAGTAATATTGCACAAAAGCTCAAGCTAAATCCCTCAGGATATGCCAATTTCTCTACTCCTAGTGGTAATATTCCACTTGCTACTGGTAATGATGCCTACTTATGTTTAGGTACTAATAAATATGGAGTTACTTATGTTATCCATTATGGTGCGTATCCTTTAATCTCTAATAGTTTTCTAAAAAAGATATCAGAAATTATAATAATTGATTTTACTAATTATAGTGTCATTATAATACTTAAGTGATTAATTTCTAGTATTTTACGATAGTGTCACTATTAAACTATATATTTTATTCAATATGCTAATCATTGTACTTAGTGAATGCTTTGTGGAGTTCTTCAATTTAGGAACGTATAACTAACTTTTAACTCAACGCAAGATTTAGAATTTATTTTACTTCTTCTAGTCTAAGACCTAAGAAATTTCAACTAATCCACAAAGCAGGTTCTGCAAAATCTTTAAAAAAGAAGAAATACGAATAGCTCATAACTACACGGGCGATTCAGGGCTCCATTGCGATTTCTATTTGTTTCTATAGAATGAAAGTGACTTAATTGATC
>NZ_JH597768.1:39326-42961 GCF_000243315.1 Metallosphaera yellowstonensis MK1
ACATTAGGGTATATCTCGTTATAACGTTCTCGTCGTACTTGTGCCAATCCCTCTTGTACTTACTCTTTCCCATGGGTAATACTCGGTATAATTATTTATAAATTTTTGTATAATTCTGAAGTAGCCCACAAAGCATTATTAGTTAGCGTTAATAGTGATATAATTATGAGAAAAAGAATTGTGCTTTCGATTCTTATGATGGCTTTGGGCGATTCAGGTCTCCATTGCGATTTCTATTTGTTTCTATAGAATGAAAGTGACTTAATTGATCCTACATCAGTAACACTAAAAAGGGGACGAGCGCTAGGTCATACCATGAGACACCCATTTTATCACGTGGTGACCTCGCTCGTCCCCGAGTTACTTGGGAAGGACGCGCTATTAAATGAAACGGTGGCTGAGATCGAGAGGAGGGCCCTGGAGGAGGCGGAGAGGACCTCCCCCAGGTACGTCAGGGGGAAGGAGGTGAGGAGGAGGGGTTACGCCAGGTACAGGTTCTTGAAGGGGTTCAAGGTCTCCCTCCTGGGGAGGAGGGTAGTGTACGGGCTGGAGTGGGTCACGGTGAGGGTTGCCCGTGGTGTACAGGGGAGGGGAGAGGGTGAGGACGAGGGTGGAGGAGGAGGTGCTCAGGGAGGAGGGGGTGGTGGTCAGGGCCCTCCTCCTGCTCTACTCCGTGTTGGGAGGGAAGTTGAACGCCAAGCTCTGGACCCAGGAGCTGGAGGTGAGGGGGGACTTCAAGTACGTGGTCGTGGACGGGAAGTACGTGAAGTTGAGGGGAGGGAGGAGGGGGGTCCTCTTAATCGCGTTGGGACTCACTGACCACGGTGTGAGGGCCGTGCTTGACGTGGTCCTGACCGGGGAGGAGGACGTCGTGAGCTACTGGGACCTCCTGGTGAGGCTGTGGAGGAGGTACAACCTCACCCTGGTCGTAGCCGACGGGGTGAAGGCCCTAGACACGGCAATCTCCCGCTCCGGGATCAAGGTCGCGAGGCAGACCTGCCTGGTCCACCTCAAACGGAGGGTGGACAGGAGGGTGAGGGTCTTGCTGGACCTCCTCCTCTCCCTCGCCGAGTCCGTCCCCACCCGTGGCTCTCCCCTCCTCTCCTACCTCCTCGCCCCCAGGGAGCTCTGGCCCCTCCTCAGGTCAAACAACCTGGCCGAGTCCTTCAACTCCCTCCTGGAGAGGAGGAGGTTCGGGAAGTGCCACTCTCCCTGGAGGATACTCCAGATCGCCCAGGCCATAGCCCTCAACTACAACCTCTCGACCTGTTATCTCGCTCTTGTAATAATATTACAAGAACCCTTATTTCTTCGTGATATGATCAAATATATTCAATAATTCCTCCATTGAATAAGTCCAAATCAACAGAGATATTACAATTTGCAAAGGAGCCCTGAATCGCCCTACTGGAATAAGAAGAATAGGTAAAACCTCTATTCTGAAAGTTTTCTTAAATAACATAAATTTACCTTATGCTCTAATTGACGCAAGAATTTCACTTTCTTCTTATAGAGCTCTTTATACAATATTTTCTGATATACTTTCTCAGATAAATAGAAAAAATCAATAAAATCCGTCTTACAACACTTTAGTGGAATTTCAATCTTAGATGTAAATATATCTTCGTCTTGGGATCCTAAAGAAAGAGCTTTAATATTGTTAAAAAGTTTATATCAGGAGGTTGAAAATGGATGCTAAAGTTACTGATTGCAATTCTAATATTCGTAGCTACGCTTTTGTTAGTTAATTTTAAACCCAAGAGAATTCCAATAGGGTATTCAGCACTAATTGGTGGAGCCCTCACTCTAATTCTGGGTATTTCTAATATTCACGACGTTGTGTTAGTTTTCGATATAGTGTGGGACGCTACGTTTACTTTCGTTGCTATAATAATTATGACTTTAATATTGGATGAAGCAGGTTTCTTCGACTATATAGCGTACAAAATATTGGGATTAGGAAATAGGTTAGGCAAAGCCTTCGTTCTTTTGCTTTTGCTTGACGCTGTAGTTTCCGCGCTCTTTGCAAACGATGGAGCAGCGTTAGTCATGACTCCAATAGCCACTTCAATAATATCTAGGAGCAGTATTGATGAGCATTCTAAGATTGTGTTTATGATGGGAATCGGTTTCGTCGCAGATACTGCAAGCCTCCCGTTCATAATAAGTAACTTAGTAAATATAATAGACGCTACATATTTTAATATTTCATTTCTCCTTTATGCAGAATATATGATATTTCCTTTTATAATATCTGTAATAATCTCAGTAATACTTTATTATTTTCTTCTAGTTAGAAAGACCGATAAGAATCAAGAATTGCCTAGTTTTCAACCTACAATCAATGATCAACTTTTGGTTAAGCTAGGCTTTCCTTTCATAGCAATATTAGTTCTAGCTTACTTTCTTACTTCATTTGCCAAGATCCCAGTTGCAATGGTTGCCATTCCTGCGGCTACCCTGTTAGGTATTATAGCCAAGCGTAGGAAAAAAATAGATATATATAAGGTTGTAAGAGAGGCACCTTGGCAGATTGTGCTTTTCTCTTTGGGCATGTACATAGTAGTTTTCGGCATGGGGAAGCAAGGTGTTACTAATTTCCTAGCTAGTACTGACTCTACCTTGTTTAGCCTTCCGTCCCCATTTAACGTGATAATGGAAGGATTACTTTTTGCCTTTACCGCAGCCTTTATGAACAATCTTCCTTCAGTTATGATAAATTCTCTGGCTATAAACTCTACCCATTCTACTAACCATTTCCTTTTGGCTTTAGTAAACGTAATAAGCAATGACATAGGACCTAAGTTCACTCCTATAGGATCCTTGGCTACTCTACTCTGGATATATTACTTAGAAAGAAAACACGGCGTAAAGATACCTCTAAGGATTTATGTTTACTTAGGTCTGATAACTACGCCTATAGTTCTAGTGGCAACTATTCTCTCCTTATGGATTTTATTTCTATGATACATCTTACAACCATATCAAGTATATAAAAATATTAGGAGAGAGAAAAAACATTTAAATTTTGTACATAATAGGAGAAACATTCCCTATCATTTCTCGAAGGGGTGATTCAGGGCTCCTTTGCAAATTGTAATATCTCTGTTGATTTGGACTTATTCAATGAAGGAATTACTGAATATATTTGATCATATCACGAAGAAATAAGGGTTCTTGTAATATTATTACAAGAGCGAGATAACAGGTCGAGAGGTTGTAGTTGACGGCTATGGCCCGGGCGATCTGGAGTATCCTCCAGGGGGAGTGGCACTTCCCGAACCTCCTCCTCTCCACGGTAGACCCAAAATCATATTATGAAAAATAACTCCAGCAGGATAATATCGATTCATGGCAGATAACAGGATTTATAAGGGTATTAAGAATTCAGTTGAAGAAAGGTTTAAGGTGAGGGAGATGTAGTATTACCACGTGAGTAAGCGAGATGGTAACACCGGTACTCCCTCACCAAAACAACGTTCAACAAATAGGATATAAATTACTTTCCATGCTGAACTTCAAGGGAAAGAGAGGGGAAGAGGTGGCGAGAACCCTCATCTCAGCGTGTTTATGGAACGATTCGGTGGAAAGCAAGTCGAGGGCGTATGGCGTGTCCCCACAGACCGTGAGGAATC
>NZ_JH597768.1:43061-65958 GCF_000243315.1 Metallosphaera yellowstonensis MK1
GAAGGTTGTTTACTTCGCTAGGGCTACGAACCTCGACCTACCGAAGGGGGAGGTGTTGGACTTGTACAACGAGGTGAGGGGTCCCATAGAGACCTCTCACCGGAACGTTAAGGCGTTCCTCCCATTCACCAGTTCCACCAAGTTCGTCTTCCTCACGTTGATCTTCGTGCTGGCCGTGGCCTTCTACTCCCTGTACACCGTGTTCAAGGGGGAGGTGAGGAGGGAGCAGTTCAGGATACTCCTAATACTCTTGTTTTCTGATGATTTATTCTATCTAAAAGATTTTCTACTTAAATCAGTAGAACCGCTTATTAATATAGATTTATTTTCAAGGAGGTGATTTTGGGTCTACCGAGCGGGGAGGAGGCCTGTCGGGTGGGAGATCGAGTACCTCCAAGGGACGTCAAGGCCCTGGGACTCCTCATACTGGAGGAGGGAGAGGCTCCAGGGCTACCTCACCATCTTCACCATCATGACCAACGTCGTCAGGGAGCTGGTGGGGGAGCTGAACCCGAGGAGCGTGGAGGTGTTCCTCAGGTTCTCAAGCGCCCTTTAGGCTGACCGCCCAGGTTGATGAAAATCCTTAAGTTACGTTAAAGTCCCATAACTGCTGCAGTCATGTTAACTTTCATGAGTTCACTTTAATAACTGAACGTCTCTTTAAACACCGTTGCAAGCAAGGACTCTCAAGTGGATGTGGTCGGCTCTCCTCTTCGGGACCGCGAGCGGACCTCTCTCTACACTGATAACCCTCCAGATACTGGAGATCGGAGGGGGACCTGTCCAGGTAGCTTATGCGATAAGCCTCTCCAACGTCGTCCTCATTCCGGCCTCCATGTTTTGGGGTTTCATGGCTGACAGGTATGATAGGAAGAACCTCATAATAGTCGGCTTCACCTTCTCTACCCTCTCCCTCTTAGTTTTATGGATAGTTAGGAGCATTCCCGTATTGGATTTGGGTTACGCTGCCTTCACGTTCTTCAGCACGTCTTACAACACCCCTATGAATCTCCTAATAATGGAGACGACGGATAAGGGGAGGTGGGCTTCAAGCTTCTCCAGACTCTCAATGATGAGTTCGGTGGGTAACCTACTGGGACTAATAATTTCTACCTTGGCCGTAGGATTCCTCAGGATCTCACAGATCTACCTGATCCTGAGTATGTTTTCCACCTCCGCGACCGTGTTGGCCTGGAGCTACACTCCGAAGTCGCTCGTAGGGGTGGAGAGGACTTCAATGCTCCATAGTTTGGAATCCTTCGCAGTTAGACTCAAGATGCTCCCCCTAATCTTCCTTCACATCCCAAACCTTCACTCCTTCAAGATGTTCCGTCTGAACAGATTAACTAGGAAGCCCATCAATTATCTACCGTTACTCTACATTGCCATAACGATCTTCTACGTCTCCAGCGGACTCTTCAATACCCTGTATCCAGCGAGCCTATATCAGACAGGGCTACAGAAGAGCGAAGTTTTGGGGATAATAACCCTAGGTATGGTGGCTCAAATACTGACTTTCTACTTCGTGGGGCACTACATCGAGGGAAGGGACGAGAGGGAGGTCTCCTTTAGGGCACTACTGTTGAGGGGATCAGGTTACATCGCCATGGGACTTTCCTTACTCAACTCAATGACCTCACTACTCCTGGGTCTAGTGTTTTATCCCCTGTCTGCAGGATTGGCTTTCTCCTTATACTACGCGGCGTCGAATACTTTGATATTCAAGGCTGTGGGGGGCAGGAGACAAGGCACCAGTCTGGGCGTCTACAGCACACTGGTGGGGATAGCCCTATTCACCGGATCCTTGGTCTCAGCATACATTTCTAAGGTTGCTGGGTACACAGTGGATTTCGTGGTTGCAGGTTTACTTCTGTACGTCTCGGCACTCATCTTCAAGTATCTAGAGGAGGGTTGACTTAAGGGACCGTAATGACTGTGTAAACCACAACGTATCGCGTAACACGTGCAGCAGTTGTCTGACTTTCCCTTAACTAACTCCTAGTAATACAAGCAAACCTAGTAACTGTTACACCTGATAAGATTCGTGCTGAGAGAATGAGTAGGCCCGCTGGAGAGGTAACAAATTATGAACGGCGGTTGATAGATTCCCCCTTGACTGCAGGGTGAACTTGATGGAAAGCCCCATAACTGCTCTTATAATTTTCCCATTCTTGACTAGGACTACGAAGAAGTACTAGGTGAGTTAAGTGCTTGACGAAGAGGAATACCAGAGATGGATGGACTCTGCCAAGCAAACGCTAGATAGTGCCAAGGTAGACCTTAACTCAGGGTTTTATAATTGGGCTTGTTTTAAATCTCAACAGTCAGCGGAGTTAGCGGTTAAGGCTTACCTTTACGGCATAGGCCAACCTAAGGCTGGGCACTCCATAGCTTACCTTCTTTCTCTCATTGAAGCTCCTCAAGAGATTATAGAGAAGGGAAAGTACCTCGACAAGCTCTACATTCCCACGAGGTATCCAGATGCCTGGTCTTCAGGTTCCCCCAGTTTTTATTATACCAGGAAGGAGGCAGAAGACGCAATTAAATATGCCGAGGATATTATAAAATTCTTGGAAGAAGAATGGAGGAAGACGTCATCAAAAGGAGAATAAGGGAGAGAGATGAAGCGATAAGGAGAGCTAAGAACTTCGTGAGTTCCTTGAAGGGTAACTTCTCTGCGTTCCTTATAGGTTCCTACGCTAGAGGAGACTTTAATGCATGGAGCGACGTAGACGTCCTGCTGATAGGTGAATATGAGGAGAGCCCCGTAAAGAGGCTTGAAAAAATCGATTTTCCTCCAGGCTTTGAGGTCGTCCCTTTGAACGAGGAAGAGTTTGGGAGGGCACTGGCTAAGAACAATCCTATAATATGGGAGGTGAAGAAAGTAGGTTTAGTTTTAAGAGACGATTTAAATTTATGCAAGAAATTCAACCTAAATTGCTTAGAAGATCGACAAAATTAACTGACAGCAGTTATGGGACTTTAACGTAACTTAAGGATTTTCATCAACCTGGGCGGTCAGCCTAAAGGGCGCTCGAGAACCTGAGGAACACCTCCACGCTCCTCGGGTTCAGCTCCCCTACCAGCTCCCCGACGACGTTGTTGATGGTGAAGATGGTGAGGTAGCCCTGGAGCCTCCTCCAGTATGAGGAGTCCCAGGGCCTTGACGTCCCTTGGAGGTACTCGATCTCCCACCCGGCAGGCCTCCTCCCCGCTGAGCGAGGGGTCGGTGGTGTAGAGGTACCTGACGTGTGTCCCGGAGTCGTGTTCCTGCGAGCGACTTCACCATGACAACTCGGCCTCCCAGGGTCAGGTCGGCGAAGTAGACTCCAGGGGGTATCCCACTGGGAGGTCTTCCTCGAGGGTCCCCTGGGCCGACCCTGGGCTCGGTTGGACTTGAGCTCAGACACCGCGTTGTCCGTCACGAGCTTCTCGGACAGTACTGGGATCGAAGACGACCCCGGCTACCGGAAGGGCTCCTTGAGCACGTCCAACGTCTAGCCACGTCGATCTTGGTCTTGAACTCGGTGACCCTCACAAATCCCACATCTTCCTCACGGTGTAGGGGAAACCGTGAACGTCCTGCCCGAGGTCCACTACGGCGACCGTGAGGAGCTTGGCCCTCTCGAACCTCCCGTGGGTGTGGCAGTAGGTCCAGTGGTTCTCGGGGGCTCACGTCTACCTAGAGCGTCGTGGTCCACGGTGTCGTCCACGATGACGACCTGACCCTTCACCAGCCTGACAGGACCTCCATGCGTCGTCGAGTTCTCCCAACGCCCCATCAATTCACGTTCCAACCCGAACGTCTCGGCCGCGTTCCTCACGCTGGCCCTCCGTCAGGACCATGAGGATCAGTGCCAGTCGACCTTCCTGCTCCTCCCCTTCCCCCTCACCACGCCCAACCTGTTGACCTCCCTGACCAGCCTCTCCCTAGCCAACTCGATTTGTCCCTTTCCGCACCTTTTCAGCGGGGCGACGTCAAAAACTTCTCGCCAATACCGGATTTTTCGTATTACCTCCCTAAGATCCCCATAACTGCTGTAACTACTTTAACCATGTTCCTCCTAAGCTTGACGTTTTTCACTCGTGACTCAGCTGAGGGGATAGTTCGGTTGTTGCCTAAATCAACCTAGAGAGATCACTCGAATTAAAGAACTGTAGAGCAGTAGTTTCTCAACAGAACTGGAGACGTTACCTCATCCTTTCAATCTGACATAAACAACGTCGTTCAGTCTAGGACCTCCGAACTTTCCCCTCACAGGAACTAGGATGGAGTTGATGCTTTTTCCACCTACGTCCACGAGATCGCTCTTGTACATGAATAGGACGTTTTCGCCCACGTCCCCCTTTACGAACTTCACCCTCACCTTCCCTCCAGGTCCCTCCAGATAACCATCGCCCTCAAGGTCTTTGGAATAAACTACAGCTCTCCTCCGTCCATACACCTCTGAGAACTGGGAGTTGGTGTAGTTTGGGTGTGCGGAGTACACGAGAACTCTCCCCTGGGGGAGGGTGAGCTCCTGAGGAGTGGGGAAGGGTTCAACAGATACCTCCTCCCTCCCCCCAGTAGGTACAACCTTGACCAACCCCTTTCTCCTCAACTCGTTTACTGTAACCCCGGTTCTCCTGAGTGCCACGTCCAGGGCAGACCAGGGATCCTCATCCAAAAGAGGACTGGAGAAGCCTAACTCCTTCGCTAACTCGAACATGAGCTCGACTTCTGTAATACCCCTCTTGGGCCTCACCGGAGTGTTGTAGACTAGGTATGGGTGCCAGTAACTGTAGACAACGTCCTCCTTTTCCAAGAAAGTAGGAGCTGGAATGACTACGTTGGCCACCTTGGCCGTCTCAGTCCAGAAGGGGTCGTGCACTACCAGGAAAAGCTTTCCCTCACTCACTGCCTCCTCTATCCTGTCTCCTCCAGGGAGTGTCACGACCGGGTTGGAGTTCCAAACAAACATGAAGTCAAAGTCCCCCACCGAGTGGCCCAACTCTCCCATCCCCACGACCTTGCTGGGTTTAGCCACATGCGTCCCACGCAGATAGGAGAAGTCTATTCCCCAACCTTGGCTGTTGGAGTAGTAAAATCCCCTCCTCATTCCCAGGAGGGCAGGTAACATGGAGATCAAACCGGCTGCATATCCTCCGTTGTACGTCCTGCCTATAGCAAAGCCTATGACTGTGAGAGGTTCGTAGTAGGTGTAGAGCTGTGCCAGTTCCCTCACTTCATCTTCAGTCAGACCCGTGGACCGAATTAGCCAGCTCATGTCAAAGGCCTCCAGTTTCTCCTTAAGTACCCTCAAGTCCACTAGCTCCCCCTTAGCTCTTCCCTCCTCCAGGAGGACCTTCATCAGGGCCAGTGCCAGGTGGGCGTCACTGCCTGGCCTTACTATGTAGGCCCTCTCGCTTCTCTTGGCAGTTTCACTCACCCTCACGTCCACGGTTATCTTATACTTATCCTTTAGGATCCTCCAACCGTGAATGAAGCTGTATACCGCCTCACTCCCCCAGAACACTACGGCCCTGTACTTCTCCATCTCCTCAGGCAGCGCACCCATACTGGAGCCGTAGTGGGCCTTTATGGCCTCGTGGCCTTCCAGACTACAGATGGAGTAATCGGTGCTGACTGCACCCATGGCGTTCCACAGCCTGGCTGGATAATACCAAGTAAGGAGTCCCTGGTTTCCGTCGTACTCCACGTGTACTACTCTCCTCCGATCCGTACCCCTTAATCTCTCGGCAACGTACTTTATCGCCTCAGCTATGCTCTTCTCTTTCCCCTCCACGTAGGCCCTCGTCACCCTGTTGATCTCGTTCCTCCTCAAGTCCGTGAGTCCCCTTGAACAGGTGAAACCCAGAGTGGGGAAGATCTTTAGGGGAGTGTAAGTCTCGTCGAAAATACAGGTGTCGTAGCAATCCCTGGTGCAGGCTATAACCATGATCTAATTTAACTAACAGCAGTTATTAGATTTTGCCTTGACTTCAAGGCTACACCTAACGAGAAATCCCATAACTGCTGTAACTAAAATGGATTATTAAGGCGATTTCCGGAGGGCTCAATGTTAGGTACCTGGATCAAGGCTCCCTTGGAACTAACTCATGGAGATAAGTAGTAAATCATCGGTCTCCCTTTTACAAACTGGACGGTTGATGATTCTCTCCCTGGCTGCACCTTTACTCTGCGTCATGGCTTTTAAGTTCAAATTGGGAAGGATTAAACATGAGTGAAAAGGCGAACCTTCTCTTCAGGGCCTACCTAAACAGGGAAGAGATAGAACCCTTTGAGTTAACAGAGGAGGAAGCTAAGGAGGTGGGGCAGAAGTTTGTCAACCTCCTCGTGGAGAGGGAGGGCCTGGGCGGATACAAGATAACCAAGTCCGGCCTGTGGGGAGTCCTGACCAAGGATATGATAACCTTTTCCGACGTCGAGCTCTGGTTCAAGACTCACAAACTTGAGGTAGAGATTATTGCCTTAGCCAAGAACGGGAAGGTAGTAAAGACGTTTATAGGGTTGGAGATACCGGCCACGAGGTTTAAGACGTGGGATCTTCCCAAGCACTACATGATAGCCGACGACGCCTTCGCCGGTAGACTCTACGTGGGAAGGGAGATAGAACCTCCGTTCGGCTCCTTCAAGTTGTTCATCAATGACGAGCTGGTAGGGGAAGGAGCCCCCACCTACAATCCCTCCAACGTGGTTAAACCAGATCAGAGCGGTTATGTGGCATGTGGGGCATTCATTGGACCTGTGAAAATCTCCAGGGGTGATTTGGTGAGGGTGGAGGGCAAGAAAACCATTCACGTTAAGATAAAGTGAGGTGTCCACTTAGCTTAAGGAGATTAAGTGTTTACCCGTGGCGTAACTTACCTTCTTTAATTACTTCTAATTCCACCACGGGCACCCCTCCTAGGGATCATACACGGTCACCCTTAACTCATTGGGGCTGGTCGAGGGAAACTTCAATACCCTCCCATCCACACTTTTATCACTCCCCAAACCTCGTGAGCAGTGCCCGTTATCAGTTAGGGGGATCAACAAGAAGTACTTCGGTGATACTACATAAACACAACTTGTCAAAACGATATTTAGATGATTAAAAATAACCAGTAGTTACGTAGAAGCGTTACAGTCTCGCGATTCATCAAGAGGTTGGGTCGCGAGATCCCGTTAGGACTTTGAATCCAACATTCATCCCTCTTGACAGTAAAACGTTGATTAAACATAATACTTTACACAAGGTTTAGTTAATCTGAGGACAAAACTTATATGCAGATCATTACCTTTTTCTCCGATGAGGTACTACTGGGCCTTTCTACTTGGTTTCCTGGGTGTAGGGGTTGCTGTCAAGGTGCTCACGGAGCTGAACTTTCCGGGCAATGTACAGCTCTTCCAGCTCGTCAACTACCACCAGGTAAATGCGTTGAACCCGGTGATGGTGTTCCTCAGCAAATACGGAAGGGAGTACGTTTGGATACCTCTCACTGCACTCCTCCTGATCTTCAGGAAGACTAGGAGGATAGCCGTAACCCTGGCCGCCTCCTTCATCCTGGCCATACTGGTGGGAGAGATCTCTAAGTACGCCTTTGCCCAGGAGAGACCCTTCCTGTACGTACATCCGGACTTTCTTTTGGTTCCACCTCCTCACGACTACAGCTTCCCATCAGGCCACGCCCTGATAGTGAGCGACGGTGCACTAGTTCTCATGAAACAGGCTCCCACATGGCTGTGGGTAGTCATGTTAATGGAGGCCATCTTGGTCTCTTACTCTAGGGTGTACGTAGGCGTTCACTGGCCTATCGACGTTATCGCAGGTTGGTTACTCGGTGCGTGGACCTCCCTGCTCACTGTTGACCTGGAGAGGAGAGGAATACTATCTTCTGTGGAAAAATTTCTCAAAGCTTAAGATAAAAGATTATTTTACTGAGTAGTTACCAAAGCTTTTTAAGCAGTGAGTATTTACTAAGCCTATGCCCTCACTGTCTTGGAGGAACGTTATCGTATCCGGAATGGGCGTTCTGACTGACGGTTACAATCTTTACTCCATAGCGCTCACCTCTTTTTTCATTTCGTCGTCCTTCAGCTTCAGCAAGGTTGAGTTGGGCCTCCTGGTCGCAGGATCCTATTACGGTGCAGCATTGGCAGCACTAGTGTTCGGTCTCTTCGCCGATAGGCTAGGTAGGAAATCCCTGTATGGCCTCGACGTAGCCATAATGGCAGTTGGGGCGGGACTCCAAGGGTTATCACAATCTTACCTGGAACTGTTCCTTGCTAGACTGATATTGGGCGTGGGAATAGGGGCAGATTACGTTCTCTCTCCAGTCATAGTGGCTGAGAACGCCGAGGGAAAGAACAGGGGGAAGATGATGGTGATAACTTTCGCGGTCATGTGGGGTTTGGGTGCAGTGATAGCAGCCTTCGTGGAACAGGTAACGCTAGCCTTGGGATTACCCAACTCCCTAGTGTGGAGGATAGTGCTGAGCGCGGGAGCCCTCCCAGCACTTTCAGTGTTCTACCTGAGGAGGAGGATATACGAGACTTTACTTTTCATCTCTCGGGTGAGGCCTGAACATAGGGACGTGGAAAAGATAGAGAGAGAGCTAGGTAGACCTATTCCCAAAAAGAGAGACGAGGTTTCCTTCTTAAAGAGATTGACGTCATCAGCACTCTTCATCGTAGCAGCATCAATACTCTGGCTTCTTTACGACATGTACTCCTCTACCTTCGCAATCTACGGGCCTATAACCATAGCATCGAACCTGGGAATCTCCCCCATAATGTTCACCTACGTTGCCCAGTTTCTAGCAGGAATACCCGGACAATTAATATGTATCTCCCTGATCGATAGGATAGGAAGGAAGCCCCTCATAATCTTAGGGTACGCTGGGGTAGCTGTTTGGCTCATGGCCTATTCCTTATTGCTGGTAGATCCTAGGGTGTTCGGTCTTAGCGCTACATCGTTGTCCTCGTCCTCTTTGGTTGGAGAGGCAGCACTACTGGGGTTCACATTCTACCTCTTGAACTACCTCTTCTCCGCCATAGGTCCGGCGTCCATAATAGGCTCGGCCATGATAGCTCCAGAGCTCACCCCGACCAAGGTGAGGGCTACCGGTCAGGCCATTACCGTGAGTGTTGACAGGCTGGCGACAGCCCTCAACATAACCGCCTTCCCGCTCCTGCTCAGCCACTACGGTCTGGCGGCGTTAGTAGGTTTCTACGCCATGATAGCGTTGGTGTCTAGCCTGATCACGCTACTGGTTATACCAGAGACCAAGGGTAAGGAATTAGAGATACCGTTGTTCCAAAAAGGATCTTAAGGTTCAAGCACATCTGAGTTTTCTGGCTACTTCCACCAGTGTTTACCCGTGGCGTAACTTACCTTCTTTAATTACTTCTAATTCCACCACGGGCACCCCTCTTGAGGGATCATACAGGGTCACCCTTAACTCATTGGGGCTGGTCGAGGGAAACTTCAATACCCTCCCATCCACACCTTTATCACTCCCCAAACCTCGTGAGCAGTGCCCGTCATCAGTTAGGGGGATCATCAATAAAAACTACTTCGGTGATACTATATAAACACAACTTGTCAAAACGATATTTAGAAGTGATTAAAAATAACGAGTAATTACGTAGAAGCGTTACAGTCTCTTCCCATGAACCTGGCTATGGCCTTCTCATTTTCGTCTAGCTGGGGCGAAGAGCCCAGGTGAGAGGGACCGTATGGGGAACTCCAGTTCTGGTTACACCTATTTCCTTTATGGCGTAGCCCAGGGGAACTATCACCATGCCGTGGTGATAGGCGAAAGTGCTCATGGCTAGGATGGTACTCTTATGACCCCCGTGGATAGTGCTAGCCTCGGTGAAGGAGCCCACGGGTTTACCATACAGAACCCCCTTAACCAAAGTTCCCTCGTCTGGTCTAGGAAGAATTTCAAGGGCCCAGCCATATTACCGTACCTGGTAGGGGAACCCATGGCAATTCCATCAGCCCACTCCAGGTCCGAGAGTTGTGCCTCTGGTATGCCCTCCACCCTACTGAGGTCTACATTGAAGTTTTTGACCACCTCGGGAGGGAAGAGCTCCTTAACCCTAGCCAATTTGACCTCTCCTCCGGCCTCCTTAACGCCTTCACCTATTTCCTTAGCTAGGTC
Organism: Metallosphaera yellowstonensis MK1; assembly: GCF_000243315.1. GTDB lineage: Archaea > Thermoproteota > Thermoprotei_A > Sulfolobales > Sulfolobaceae > Metallosphaera > Metallosphaera yellowstonensis. Next base: position 53,214 of record NZ_JH597768.1, read on the forward strand.
CACTATGGAACCGTAGCCATAGAAGAGAACTAGTATTTGGGGCAGGACATTCCACGTCGGGGAAATCCGTGGGGATGTGAAAATTTAAGATTAACAGCTAGTTTCTAATATACACTCACCCCTTTCCTATTCATTGGTGAAAACCAAGATCATGGAAGTGGGCCGTGAGACTTATCGAAAGACTAGCTTATTTCGGCTTTAAGGCGAAATGTAGTAACAACTTCACTTTACTTGAGGTTTAACTCCATGACAATTATTGAAGCGAACTTAGGAGGCCCAGTAACATCACTTAACTGAGTCTATCAGCCTCTCAGCGTTGATCCTCAACACTAACTCCTTCACTCCGGGCTCAAGCTTTACGTTCTGGAGCTCAAGTAGCCACCTCTCTGGAGTTATCAACGGGAAGTCAGAACCAAACAGGACTTTGTTGCTAAGCCTAGGGAGGTTCTTCCATATTACCTCTGGAATATACTTGGGGGACCAACCAGAGAGATCCAGGTAAACGTTAGGTCTAAACATGGCTATGGCTAACGCCTCTTCGGTCCAGGGCCAGCCGAAGTGAGCCATCACTATTTTGACGTTAGGAAAGTCCTTAGCTACGACATCCAGGTATATGGGTCTCCCGAAATCCAGGTCGATCCTATTCCTCTCTCCAGCCCCGACTCCCGAAGTGCCAGTGTGAAACACTGCTATAATCCCCCTGTCGTCCACTAGGCTCATGAGTCTGAGGAACCTCCTGTCCCTGGGATCAAAACCTTGAAGTTGGGGGTGGAACTTGATGCCCACTGGTTCATACTTCTTCACCGCTTCCTTGAATTCCTCCAAGGCGTTAGGCTTCAACGGGTCTACCGATATGAAAGGAACTATTCTGTCGTCTACCCTAGCATAGTCGTTGCTTATCCTCCTTCCCAGAAAGGTGGTTGAGTCTATGGGGAGCAGGACCACTCTCTTGATCCCCACGGATTCTACCCTGTCCAAGGAATCCCTCAGTGTCTCCTCCTTGATCTTCGAGTTGAAGTACCTGATCGTGGAGTCCTTAAATTCACCCAAATATTCAAGGAAATCGTGCACTGGTGCGTGAAAATGAAAGTCGATCATGAAGAACGTGAGGAGAGGAATTTTAAAAATGCTTCTAAACTCAATTGACCTGACCTAGGAAGCCCTTCACCCCAAAAGATCCCTTAGTTCCATCGAGCTGACCACAGGGAAGAACTGCCTCATATTGGTTAAGGACCTCTCATGCCCTTCTTTATTATACGAGGAAACCGCATCGCTCACTATCACAGGAAGGAAGCCGAGGGCAAATGCGTGCCTCGCCGTAGTCTCCACACCTATCTCAGTGGCTATACCTGTGAGGAGGATCACGTTCCGGCCAGAGTTCCTGAGGAGAAGCTCTAGATTAGTCCCCACGAATGCGCTCCACGTGTTCTTTAACATGACAATGTCCCCTTCCTTAGGAGATATCTCTAATTCGAGATCCTCAGCCGTGAATTGGAACCTCCTGCCGGTGGCCCTCATAGCGAAGGGCTCGAAACCTTTAGGGAATGGAGTTATCTTAGTGAACACTGTTGGAATCCCAGTCCGTCTTGCCACCTCGAGCACGTTGTTCAGGCCCCTGAGGAACTCCTCCCTATTGAAGATACTCCTGACTAAACCCTTTTGAACGTCCCACACAATTAGTACCGACTCCTTGGGGGTTACAACTGACCTCAGACTCATGATACCTTAACATGAACGTGAAGGGAAAAAGTTATCCACTCAACACAATGACATGACCCCTTCCTTCTGGGCCGGATCCTTTTCAACTTAGCAAAAGCGCTTTTATATTCGTTTATTACATTTTTATTAATAAAAATGATCTCTCACACCGATGTGGGCTAAGCCCAAAAGGGTGGGAGAGATTGCAGAAATGTGAGCCCCGTGCCGTTGGACTCAAAGGAGTCCCGTGACCCACACACGGTCAAAATGAGCGTGTGGCTGAGGGCTACGTCCCTACACTCGATCATGATTGAACACAAAATGATTGAAATGAAAGTGTAGGGACAAACGGATAAACGGAACTTCACTACTCTTAATAGTCCAGTTCCTTCCAGCGAATCGGGTTTTCAACGCTTAGAAACACATTGAAGCTGTTTAAGCACATGTTCAACCATCCAAGAAGTTCATGCCCTTCCTCGTTCCGTACAACACAGATCAGCGGTTATTAGATTTTGCCTTGATTACAAGGTGATATCCAAGGGAAAGTCCATAACTGCCGACATATGATATCGCCCGATAACTGTAACGTGAAATGACGAAGACCTCTCAGAAGCAGATTCATGATCCCTTAGAGGTCCTGACATTCCATCCAAAAGGAAGGGCTGACTTCGTTGCGCAGACGGCCTGACCAACTTGTTATTGGTCAAAGCAGTATCTTGGGTAGTACTTCCTTGGCTTTCTGTAAGTGTTTCTTTATGGCCTTCAACGCCGTACCTTTGAAGGGACCGTTATACCATTCTGTGATATCTATATTTATCTCCTCCCCCCTCTTATTCATCACGAACCTCCAGCCAAATCTTATTCTAAACATGGGCAATTTCTGATAAGCCGTGTAATACACTATCTCACCCCTGGGCAAGATATTGGATGAAATGACTAGTGGAGTTTCCCAATTTATGAACCACTTCATGTGTAAAACGTAGTTATTTGGCGCTATCCGGTCAACCGCCTTCACTTGAGGTACGAAGGACATCAGAATTGTTGGATCGGACAGCTTTTCCTTCAGGATACCTGTAGCTCTTATGGTAATACTCTCAGTCTCTGAAACGCCTTCTGTTTCCTCTATCTTCACAGACGGAGTTTCCTTAAAGATGATGAACTTCACGTAGTCGGTCTCCCTCTGAACCTCATATTTCAAACCGAGGCTCTTGCACAGAGAAGGGAGTGTGACGTCTATGGCCGGTTCGTGATCAGTTAAGACGACCAGTCTTCCGTATCCCATCTTTTGGAGTTCCTTAGCGGCCCTCATCTCTGGAATTGGACAAGCCTCCCCCCTGACATCCAACACCACATCCCTACCGCCCTGAGTAGTTTCCATGGAAGGTACACCTTGAAATTTCTATTGTAATATGTATAATCATCTACTGGTTATAAAACTTATGTATTATTAAATAACATAAATCTTTTGTGATAATACCAGAAGTTTAGTATTTTCTCTCAACAGGCCTTGTAGTAAGGGTAGTTCTTAAAGTTCAGCGGGTAACAGACTCGTCGGAGGACTCTCAGACCTTTACACTACACAGTCCCTCAGCGAAAGACCCTTTCTTGTAAGATTGTTAGAAAAACTTAAACGCTATCTGTAAATCTGTTATCTTATGATGTCCAAGAACGCTAGAGTTCTTGCATACACTTCCCTGGCTCACTTCGCCAATGACGGAGTCTTTCTCATTTATCCACTTCTGATAGTCTATTATTCAGTAGAAGAGAAGATAAGTCTGGTGTTCCTAGGCTCCTTAGCCATCATTTACACCGTACTCTCCGGAATCCTGTCTCCCTTCATAGGGGACTTCGCTGACAAGAGCGACAAGGATCCTGAGTTGTTGGCTGGAGGTATTGGACTCGAGGCCCTGGCCATAGTGTTCTTCTCCCTCGCTTTCTTAGATAGGACCTTGGCAGCCCCTCTGATAACCGTCGGGGTCGTACTATTGGGGTCCGGACAGGCGTTCTATCATCCATTAGGCGGGGCCATGCTCTCCAGAACCTTTGGGAGAGGCGCCGGGAGAGCCCTTGGTCTAAACGGAGCCATGGGTAGTGTGGGGAGGTCAGTCATGCCTTCGGTCATCTCGCTGCTTCTCCTGTATTTAGGAGATGTACTGGGATTGACCACTTTCTTCGCCTACATGGCCGTAGTCTCAGTCTTAATCTACTTTGGTGTCAAGGATCTCAGGAGAGGAGGGCAACAGCAGGTGAGAAAGACTACGGAGAAGTTGGAAAGAGGGTTCTACAAGTTCCTGTTGATACTAGGGGCACTGGTCTTTCTTAGAAGCATGTTCATAACAGGCACTGCCACATTTCTAGGAGAGTTCGAGTACCAGATCTATCTCTCCAAGACCCTAGCGGGGATCTTTCTGACAGTTGGCTTCGCTGGATCCATAGTTGGACAGCCAGTGTTCGGATGGCTGACGGAGAGACTCGGAGGGAGAACGTCCTTCGCGCTCAGCAGTGTCATGTCAGTTCTTTTCTTCGCACTCTTCCTTTCGTCAGTGAGGAATCTATACCTATCTGCCACGGCGTACACTCTATTCACCTTCGCAGCTTACACCGGTTTCCCAGTACTACTTGGCTACGTGAGTCAGGTCTTCCCCAAGAGCTTCTTCACTGTGGCCAACTCCTATATATGGGGAGTAGGGAACACCATAGGAGGAGCAGCAGGGACGGCCCTGGTGACGGCCCTATTAGGGCTACACTTCACCATCCTTGAAGCCTTCTACTTACTGTTCGCACTGGCCCTAGTCTCGACAGTCCTGACACCGCTAATACCCAAGAGGGTTTAAATTTAATGTTTTTAATAACTCTCTTGTGGATATTTACGTAGGAACCTCAGGGTGGTACTATAGCTGGAACAAGGGCAGATCCCTCGATTGGTACGTTAGGAACACGCCCTTCAGGGCTGTTGAACTAAACTCCTCCTTCTACAGGTATCCAAAGAGAGAACAGGTGGAGGCGTGGAAGAAATACGACTTAAAGTGGGCTATAAAGGTCAACAGGAGGATAACCCACGTCTCCAGGCTCTCCAGCGTGGACGCTTGGGAGGAATTCAAGAAGACTGTGGAGACACTGAATCCCGCCTTCTACCTGTTTCAACTTCCGCCGTCCTTTAAGCGTACCTCTGAAAACCTGAGAAGGGTGGAGGAGTTCTCCCAACTACTTGGGGAGAGGGCAGTTTTCGAGTTCAGGGACAGGGAGTGGTACAAGGAACCTCCTAAACTGAGTTCCATCATATCTTCAGTGGACTCTCCCCTGGGAACCTTCATAGTTCCTGGAGAAGTGATCTACCTAAGGATGCACGGTAGGAAGAGGTGGTACTTTTACCAGTACTCCAGAGAGGAATTGACGGAGATAGCGGAATCGGTGATGAGGAGTCGCCCTAACTCAGTGTTCGTGTTCTTCAACAACGACCTTTGGATGTTGGAGAACGGCATCACCATGCTGGAGCTCTTAAAACGTACCTCCCAGGAGAACTTGTCTTAGAGGATCGCGCTCGTGTATTTCGGTTACAGTTCAACAGTCCTGAAGGTCGTGTAGCAGTTATTAGACTTCCCTTGGTAACAGGGCGGTAGTCAAGGGGAAGTCGTGTAGTAAACTCCACCGAATTTTCGGATTTATGTGCAATCCTCAAGCCCCTAGGCTCTGTGCTTCAACAGCCGATGAATAACGATTGTGCAACCCTTAGGTTATTGGCTGAATTAGAGATTGAAGGTAAGTGAAACCAGGAGTACACTCCTTCTACAGGTGTGAAGGAGAGAACAGTGGCTACCCCCTTATCTGATCCAAGGACCTCCCTGTAGTTCTCACTCCCCACACTGCTATAAACACTCCCGCCAGGATTGAGGCGAACCCTATGAGCGCCATTCCCCCAAGAGGGTCTCCGTAGTATACTAAGGAGAAGAGTAAAGGCCCTACAGCACCGCCCAAGTGCCCCAGACCGTCTGCAATGCCGTAAGCCAGCGTTCTGACCCTGGTGCCGAAAACCTCAGCTGTATAAGTATACATCACCGGGAACTTGAATCCCTGCAGGTACATCTCCAAGAAACCGGCTATCAAGAAGGATGTTCCTTTCAGGAGGGGCCAGAGGATCAGGACGGCTCCAGCTATTACGTTGACCATTGTGCTACTCACTTTCCTCTCAATCCAGTCGTTCAGGAAAGTTCCCAACAGGACGCCCAAGGGATCACCGTAGAGTATGTAGGTAAAGTAAAGGGCAGAGTTCGAGAATCCCTTCTCCTGAAGGAGACTGAAGATCGGTTCCGAGAAGAGGGAGTAGCCGGCGAAGTAGCTCAAGAACCATACCGCGAGCATTATCAAGGCACCCCAGTCCCACGTCAACCTAGACTTTGAGGAAGCCCACATGGGTGACTCGGGTAACCTGAGTCTCAGAACCAAGGCTACGATAGAGACCAGGAGGCCGGCCAGGAACAATAGCCTCCACCCTCCGGTTCCCGCGAGCACGGCAATAGGCCCTACGATGAGAGTGGTCAGGAAGCCCGAGGCTGTGACCAAGCCGACGTTCCTGCCCCTCCTATCAGGGGGAGAGGTCTCAGATAAGTAAGCGGGAACAATGCTCAGCTCCCCCTCTATTCCCAGCCCTATCAGGAGCTCAGCCGGTATTAGCCAGTAAAAGGAGACAGCCAGAAGTCCCAGGAGGGATCCCATGGACACTAGCCCCATCGACGTTAAAAGCCCCAGTCTCCTCCCCCTCAGTGAGGCTAGAAGGCCATTCATTGCTCCTCCCAAGGCGTAACCCACCATCTCCGCAGACAGGGGAAAACTAGCCAGTTCCTGTGACACGTGAAAGGCAGAGGAGGAATAATTCACTATGTAAGGAACGTTAAATATGTCCCAGAAGGTCAGGGACATCCCCACGGCCAATATTACCAGCTTCCAGTTCATGGTGGAATGAGATACTTATATGATTTAAACTTTACTTGAAATGTATCAAAGACAGTTAAACCCATAGGTAACAAGGGAGATAGCCGATTAGCCTCGAAACTCCATGGCGGCCCAATACCCGCGGGAGACGGCTTGTCCTATCGTGGGTTGATTTCTAACGTACTTATCGTAAACCACATCTACCTCAACCCTCTCCTTAACCACCTTGATACCCCTCTCCGAGTAGGCTTTCTCCAAGAGGTATCTCCTCGTTCTGTCCAGGCCGTGTAGGCTCCTCTCGGTGATGAAAACCTCGTTATGCTGGGCCCAGGAAAACGCGTAGTCCTGATAAGCGTAGAGGTTCGAGTCTATCAGTATCCTCTTCCCTCTGTGGTCTTCGTAGCTGGGTTGTGACTCGTCAGGTACCATCCATAAACCGTCCTCCCTTTTCCCCTCCACACCCAACTGGATCTCCACTCCTAGCCTAGTTAACTCCCTCTCATAGTACTCCAGGAGAGAGAGGAACTCCCTCTTCCACGGATCCATTATCCAGTTGAGTTGTCCCCCGAGCTTAACGCCCTTCTCCAGCAGTGTCACCTTAAAACCTCTGAGGGCAAGGACCCTGGAGGCCTCGAGTCCCATGAGACCACCTCCCACCACTGTCACCCTTCCGGAACCGGGCCTGAGGGGCAGGAGTTCCCATCCCAACTCCGGATTAACGTCACACCTCACCTCCCTAGTTGAGAAACCTCTGCACCACTGATTACACCTTATGCAAGGCCTCACGGGCTCTCCCCTAAGGCCCTTGATAAGCCAGTCAGGGTCAGCCAAGAGTTGCCTACCTAACACCACTGCGTCGGCAACCTCCAATACCGCCTCCGCTTCCCTCAGGGTAATCACGGACCCCACCAGGAATAGGGGAACTGAGGGTTTCCTGACCTGTTTGGCAAACTCCAGGAAGGCGGGCCTCTTCCAATAGAAGGGCATTGAGGCCCCGAGGGGACCGTCCCTCCCCGCCGAGAGGTGAATGTAATCCAACTTATGGGACACTTTCTCCAAGATCTTTGAGACCCTATCAGGTGTGAGTCCATTATCGTCGAACTCCGTGACACTTATCCTCAGTCCTACAGGGAGCGACGTCCTTCTCCTCACCTCCTCCAGAAGTTCCAGGAGGAAGACCGTCCCATCCGAGTACCTGTCGTTCCTCTTGTTCGTGGCCGGAGAGAGGAATTGGGCTACTAGGTAGCCGTGGGCCCCGTGGATCTCTATGCCGTCGAAGTTGGCCTTCTCAGCCCTCTCGGCTGCGTCTCCGAAGTCCTTTATCACCCTCTTGATGTCCTCCTCAGTCATCTCCCTGACTTGATCCAGGATGGGGATGGGAGAGGGAGCTATGGGGGTTCTACCCCATATCAGGCCCGACCTAGTCTTCCTACCTACGTGAACCAGCTGGACAAATATCTTAGAACTCCTGGAGTGTACAGCGTCAGTTAGCCTGGAGAACTTGGGGAGAAGCTCGTCGTCATATAGTCCTAGCTGGTTTGGAGAACCCCTGGAGTCAGTCCTGTTCACGTAACAGTACTCCGTGATGATGAGACCAGCGGTCGAGGCCCTTCTGCTCAAGTAGGCTATATGTTCCTCTGAAGGGTAACCCTGGGGATTGGCCAGGTTGGATATCATTGGTGCCATGACGACCCTATTCCTTATGGTTATGTCTCCTATCTGGAGAGGCTCTAGGATTTTCATGAATTGCCTTTAGAACCATGGGAAATAAAATTACGGGCTGCTCATCCTTCATGAACTGAATTAGGGGTTTGGTGCGAGATCTAGTCGTGACATCGGAGGCTTAGCGTTATCAAACGCAAAGGAACAAAGCCCTAAAGTCACGATCCCCTCAGTTAGAGTCCCTCGAACCGTAGGACTGAAGTACCTTAGACAGCTCCTGGTAGAGCTGTGTGCTCTTCCCCTTCACTAGTTCAGAGAGTTCCCTTAGACCTTGCAAAATATTCTCTGGATCCTTCACCTCGTTCTGACCGAACGGAGAGATCAAGTAAACTTTACCGCTCTTGAGGAGAATCCTCATGTTGCCCAAGACGCTTCCTGTGGCCACCTCGTATGTTATTTCCTCAGCAACCACTAGCTCACCATCAAATAACATGACCTTCACTGAGACTCCGTTATAGCAGAACTCAATGCTTCTCTTGTCTACGGAGAGTGATTTGAACCTCATATTTCACTTATTGTTCTCCGGAATTAAGAACACTTCCTTTTCAGTTAAGCCCCCAATCACAAGGGGTCGTAACAACTTTAGGTAAACTTCAGCCGGACCTCTGTCCATCTGACTTCAGATCGTTGAGACTTCCTACCACACGCGTACTCCCCTCGATGTCCTCAAAGACCAACTCACCCTCCTCAGTGAGTATTATATAACCAGGTTTTCCATCGCAGTTATAGGGGAAAGCCAACAACCCTTTGGTCTTCAGAGCATACACAGAGTAAACGGGCATAAGGGAATCATCAATGTTCGATGCCAAACAGGTAAGGATAACCTTAAACAAGGCGGTAGTCTCAGTGATGATGGGATACTCTCCTTCCTGGTCAACCACAACCGAGTAGCAGCCTTAAAGGAGTATAACCCTCAACTCGGGCTGAATCCTTTTTCACATTGATAGAAATCTTTTTTATATTTGTTTACAACATCCTTTCGATAAATGATGACCTCTCACGCCGATGCGGGCTAAGCCCAAAGGGGTGGGAGTGATAGCAGAGATGTGAGCCCCGTGCCGTTGGGCTCAAAGGAGTTCCGTGACCCACGCGTGACTAGAATGAGCGTGTAGTTGAGGGCTAGGTACCTACACTCGATCATGAATAAAGATAAAATGATTGAAATGAAAGTGTAGGGGCAAACGGGAATCCTCGCCTCCATGGCGTGAAAGAGGTCAGAATTCCGATAATCCCCCATCACTTAACCCGTTTTATAGTTACTTACTAAGAGATCACTAGAAATGGACACGTAATCGTTTCCTTACCACTTCTCAATGACTAACTCACTTCAGGTACTTGACCTCCTTGACCTTGAGGAATTCCTTAGCTATGTATACGTCAATCTCGCTGTCACCACCCTCAACTTGTATCACGAAGGTCCTGTCCACGTCATGGAGGAACTCCGAGTATTTTCTCTTAGAGGGGGCGGTAACCAAGGCTACGTTTTCAGCGGACGGAGGCACTCCTAGCTTCTCTGTATGAATGATTTCCCCTCTCACTTTTGCGTTCACCAACGACCTCAAGCTCCTCAGTTGCACCTCCAGGTTCTCTCTTTCCAGTTCTTCTCTCCCCTTACCTCTCAGGTTCAGGAAAGGGGTGATTAGGGGATTGAGGACATCTGGCATCTTCTCTCCAGATAGAGCCTTGTGAACAACGCCCATCGCCCCGCAATCCGTATGTGGTAACACCACTATTTCGTCAGCACCCTTGAGTAGCTTTAGGGTATCTCTGAGGGATCCCACGTTGGAGCCGGCGTTCCTCACGAAAACGGTGTTTCCATCATTCCATTGATCTAGATATCTGTTCAAACGCCTGTCCATGCAGGAAATGATAATTCTCATAGATTCCTAATGCTTACTACTGTTAAAAAACATGTCATTTAAATTGATTTAAAAATTACAAGAGAATTTTAAAGCTCGAAGTCCTTCCTTAGCTTCCACGATTTAGTTATTAGATTTAGCCTTGACTTCGAGGCCATACCTAACGAAACTCCCGTGACTGCTGTACGGTACAGTTTTGCACTGAGGACACAGAGTCCCAGGATATCCTTCACGATCTCGGCGACCTCTGTCCTGCTCGCAGTTGAGCTCAGGACCACCTTAAAGGACGTAGTAAACCTTGTGATCATCTTCGCCTTTACCCTCAAGGCCTCGACGAGCGTCTCCCTGTATCGCTTCCTCGGTCATACAGAACGATCATTCGTAAAATTCTAAAAAGTTTAAGCCACTCAAACCAAGACGATTTTCCCACAAGTGCTATCAGAAGATCTCACGCTTTCCAGGAATATGTGGTCTTTTGGATATAAAGGTCTACATAGAGAATTTAAACTCAGTCTACGTATTTTAAACACGGGGAGCAGTTTGCTATCTGACGCCGAACACAAGACAATCGAAATTTCTACGAGGAAAGTTGAGGAATTCCTTGGAGTGAAGCTACCCCATCCCGAGGTTCACAGAATCTCAGACCAGGGATACGGGATGTACTTGGAGGGCGTGATATTATACGGTCCCACAGGAGACGAGGAAGTAGATGAAAGGATATTGATTCATGAGTTGGCTCACTTAGCTCAAAATATATACTGTAGACCGCGGTTCCCCGTGCTCCACGCACTTGTGGAGGGAATCCCCCTAATCCTAGGCTTAAGGAGAGGTAAGTTGCTCAGGTTCCTCCAATTCACGGAAGGGTTCGCCACATGGGTTGAGGAATCCATCATGGGTGAGAGGGGAGAGAGCTACTGGCTCTCCCTGCCTGTCTTCTACAGGGTAGTGTATTACGAGGGCAAGAAGAAGTTTGAGAGGATGGGTAGGGACCTAGGTATAAGGTATGGGCTAGGGGAGGGAGAGTTTTGCAGGAGATTGACTAGCCATTAGTTGCAACGGAGAGGGCGCTTTCAAAAGGTTTGGAGGCTGGCTAAGACTGTAGCAATTTCACGTAACTTTTAAATATTTCTAGTTACCTTTAATTATTGTGGAGAGGTATCTAACACCTAGTGAGGTTGCTGAAATATTCGGCGTGAGTAGGAGTGGTGTCATTAAGTAAGGGAGGGGAAGATAAAGGTTGTTGAGGTTAACGGTAGGTGGAGAATACCTTACAGCGAAATTGATTGTTGTCCGGCGGTGGAAGGGTTAAACGAGTAGCGATATGCAAGGGTTTCACCAACGCAAAAGGACGACTTGGAGAGGCAGTTGGACGCATTGAGAGAGTGGGTTAGGAAAACTTTCGGAGGAGTGGGTGTGATAGAAAGGATATAGGTTCCGGATTGAAAGAGGACAGGGGAGGGTTAAAGAAGTTAGATGATAAGGATTACACGCAGGAGTTGATGGAGGACTTTGTAGAAATCGTCAAGTCATTTGCCTAGAATTTACGGCCACAGATCTCACAGATATGAGAAGGTGGTAAAATGTGTTGAAAACCTTGAAAAGGACGGTTAAACTAGAGGGCGACTTCTTGAACGAGTGGAAGTACCGCGTTCTTAGGGAGGTTGAGGAACATCAGAGGAAGTTCGTTAATGAAATGATTGGGGTGATCCTATCAGAGGGCTTACAGACCACTAGGAAGAAGTTGCACGAGAGGTTTTACAGTGACTATAAGGAGAAGTACCCCTTCCTGCCTTCAAGGGTTATTGAAGGTGCCTACGTCGTAGCTGGAAGGATTGTTAAGAGTTTCAGGGAGAGGAGGAAGAGAGGGTTAACGAGGAAGGATAAACCGGAGTACAAGAGGGTTATGATCACTATTCCTAACATGGTTAATTGGAAGTTTAACAAGGTTTCTGTCAGCCTCCTAACTCACAAGGGTTGGGTTGAGATACCCCTCAAGTTCACCAAGCAATTTACCCGCTACGTACATGAGAGTTGGAGGGTTTCGCAAGAGCTTAAGTTAAGATTAGTTGGTAGGAAAGTCCTAGTTTGGTTGACTTTTGAGAGGGAGGTTGAGGTTGAGTCCAAGGAGGGTAATCATATCTCTATTGACGTTAATGAGAATAACGTCACGGTAGCAGTCTTCGAGGGTTTTAAACTCAAGGAGTTGAGGAGATATGAGACTGGGTTAGGGAGGATTGTGGTTAATTACTCCTTGAGGAGGGAAGAGATTACTAAGGGGCATTCAACTAAGGACGTGTGAATAAAGAGGAAGTGGAGGAAATTGAGGGAGAGGGAGAGGAAAACTGACGTGTTGAGGAAGACTGTAAAGAGGATAACAGAGCTTGCTAGGAGCTTAAGTGCCAAAGTCGTAGTAGGTAAGTTCTCCTCAAGGTCTAAGGAGAAGATGGAGAGCAATAAAATGATAAGCTTAGGCATAGGATTCACCAGTGGAGTGTTGTTAAATTTCTGGAGATGTTGAAAACTCAGCCGATAGAGGT
>NZ_JH597768.1:66058-78912 GCF_000243315.1 Metallosphaera yellowstonensis MK1
AGGAAGGATAAACCGGAGTACAAGAGGGTTATGATCACTATTCCTAACATGGTTAATTGGAAGTTTAACAAGGTTTCTGTCAGCCTCCTAACTCACAAGGGTTGGGTTGAGATACCCCTCAAGTTCACCAAGCAATTTACCCGCTACGTACATGAGAGTTGGAGGGTTTCGCAAGAGCTTAAGTTAAGATTAGTTGGTAGGAAAGTCCTAGTTTGGTTGACTTTTGAGAGGGAGGTTGAGGTTGAGTCCAAGGAGGGTAATCATATCTCTATTGACGTTAATGAGAATAACGTCACGGTAGCAGTCTTCGAGGGTTTTAAACTCAAGGAGTTGAGGAGATATGAAACTGGGTTAGGGAGGATTGTCATGAACTACTCCTTGAGGAGGGAAGAGATTACTAAGGGGCACTCAACTAAGGACGAGTTAATAAAGAAGAAGTTGAGGAAATTAAGGGAAAAGGAGAGGAAAATTGACGTGTTAAGGAAGACTGTTAAGAGAGTCGTGGAGTTAGCTAGGGATTTAAAGGCTAAGGTTATTGTTGGTAAGTTCTCCTCAAGGTCTAAGGATAAGATGGAGGGTAACAAGACTGCTAAGCTTAGGCATAGGATTCACCAGTGGAGTGTTGTTAAACTCGTGGAGATGTTGAAAACTCAACCTATAGACGTTGCGGAGGTTTCTGAGTCCTACACTTCCTCCATCAACCCATTTAACGGTGAGAAGTTGAAGAAGAGGAAACAGACAGTTGAGAGAGTTATCAAAGTTTTTAACCCTTACCTGATGACGGGCTCTGCTCACGAGGGTGGGGGTGTAAAAGTACTGAAGGTGAACGCTAGGTACTTGGAGAGCGGTGAAGTTCTTTTGGAGAGGGATTCTATTGCTCCCCTTAACTTGGTAAGGAAGGTGGATGGGAGGGTAGTGGTGTTTCCCTCGACTAGCCCCAATGAGTTAAGGGTGACCGTGTATGATCCCTTAAGAGGGGTGCCCGTGGCGGAATTAGAAGTAATTAAAAGTAAGGAAAAGTTACGCCACGGGTAAACACTGACTTGATAGGCTTCTCACTTTAAACCTTGTCCACCCTAGAAGGGCTAAGGTTTGCTGTTCCTTTATCAATTAGTCAGAAGGTAGCGGGTAAGTCAAGGTCGTTTCGGCTCAAGAATTGGCTGGCTCCCACTTACGTTAAAAGACTTTCATGCTCGTTCATTACAATTTTACATAAATCATGAAATCTTACATTGACGTACCTTCCACCCGAAAGGGGATGATCTGGGACATGAGCCCTCGCGGTTGGGCTCATGGAGTTCCGCAGCGACTCGTCATAAAGTTAGGTAGGCGGTCGAGCACTAGGTCCCTATACATAATGAGGATTTGGGCGTGGAATGAAATCGAGGTGTAGGGACAAACGATAACTCGATCTCGAGTGGGGAGCAGGAAAGTTTTTGTAATTCTTCGGTAAATTTACATATGGAACTCCAGAGCCTCATTAGGGAGTTCATCTCCCTCCAGGAGAGAGGTTTCACGGAGGATAAGATCAAGGAGTTCTTCCAGAATCTTATTAAAGTAGATCTCACTAAATTTAACTGGGTTAGAGACGTAGTTGAGCAGGTTCACCTTAAGGATAGAGCCAGTAAGACCGCGTTGCACTGGAGGGACATGTCCACTGGAGAGGAGGAGACTCTCACGTATCACCAGTTGTCCCTCATGGCCAACAAGGTCCTGAATCACCTCAGGAAGGCCGGAATGAGGAAGGGAGACCCGTTATACCTGATGAGCAGGGTGCACCCGTTACATTGGGCCACATTCATGGCCTCATTGAAAGGAGGATTCGTTTTGGTACCCAGTGCCACTAACCTTACCGTGAACGAATTGAAGTATAGGTTCTCCGACTTGAGACCTAAGGCTATAGTGTCAGACACATTGAGGGCCAGAACCGTGGAAGAAGCGTTAGGCGAGATGAAGGTGGAGAAGTTCCTCATTGACGGAAAGAAGCAAGGTTGGAACTCCCTTGAGGACGGTGAGGTGACTAACGCTGAGGCTGAGGACACCATGGGAAACGACGTAGTGATCAATTACTTCACTTCTGGAACCACTGGGATGCCCAAGAGGGTGATTCATACTGCAGTGAGCTACCCGTTGGGTTCCCTCTCCACTGCGTCCATAATAGGGGTGAAGGAGTCAGACAGACACCTTAACCTGAGTGCCACAGGTTGGGCCAAGTTCGCCTGGAGTTCCTTCTTCTCTCCTCTCCTAGTTGGGTCCACAATAGTTGGATTGAACTACGAGGGGAGGCTGGACTCACGGAAATACCTCAGCGAAGTGGAGGCTCTAGGCGTGACCAGCTTTTGTGCTCCACCTACAGCATGGAGGCAATTCGTAACACTCAACCTCAAGGAGTTCAGGATGGACAAGTTGAGGTCAGTGGTCAGTGCCGGAGAACCCCTCAATCCGGAGGTGATGAAGGCCTGGAGGGAGGGAACAGGACTCGTGATAAGAGACTTTTACGGCCAGACCGAGACCACCGCCATGGTGGGTAACTTCCCGTTCATGGCCGTTAAACCAGGATCCATGGGTAAACCCCACCCCTTATATAACGTCACCTTGGTGGATGACGGGGGCAGGGAGATAACCAGGCCCAACGAGATAGGCCACATCGCAGTGAGGTTGGTTCCAAGGCCATTGGGACTCTTCATGGGTTACTCCGACCAGAAGAAGAACGAAGAGGCCTTCAGGTACGGGTACTACTTCACCGGAGACAAGGCCTACATGGATGAAGACGGGTACTTCTACTTTGTAAGTAGGGGGGATGATGTGATTAAGACTTCGGACTATAGGGTAGGCCCCTTCGAGGTAGAGAGTGCCCTTCTGGAGCATCCTGCAGTGGCCGAGGCTGCTGTAGTCGCGTCTCCTGATCCAGTGAGATACCAGCTGGTCAAGGCCTTCGTGGTACTGAAGCCTGGTTACGTACCTTCAGAGCAATTGGCCAAGGAGATAAGGGAGAAGGTGAAGTCCTTACTGTCCTACTATAAGGTGCCCAGGATAATAGAGTTCGTGAGCGAGTTGCCCAAGACCATAAGCGGAAAGATCAGGAGGGTAGAGCTCAGGAGACTTGAGGAGGAAAGGAGAAGGAGGGGCGAAAAGGGAGAGCATGAGTACTTCTTCACACAGTGAACTGCCGATATCGCCCATCGCCGTTGTCATGCCCTTCACGGGATTAAGCGGACTGCTCAGATTCCGCCCTACAGTTCAAGGAAAACGATTGCTGTACTTTCCTCGGGTTTCGCGACGTTCAAGGGGTTTTCGCCTTGCGGGACTTCATGCGATATCGATCCTCAACCCCTAGGCCTCAGCCGGAACAACCGCGAGATTTTCCCTTCACTGGATGAGCTCACTCAAGGACGCCCCGTTGGTGGAAACTTCTATAGACCAAGATAATCTTCTCGGCCGTAGGGTAGATATTTATCTGGGCTCTCCTCAAAGAAAGTATGTTAGCTCACGAAGACGATCTCTTGAGGTTAACCCGCAGATTTCCCTATAGTTACGTGGAGACCAGATATCACAAGATATCCTCGAGGGTCATATCCTTACTTAACGGAGAGTTGCTCGGGGTTTATAGGGACGAGGAGGCAGGATATTCGGTCAGATACCTCAACGGACCCCTCTACTTCGTAGCCTCCAGGGATCCGGATGACCTCAGACCTACTACGGAGAAACACGAGGGATGGGAGCCTGGACTTTGGGATGGGGAACCAGTTTCTGGTAGCTACTCGGTGGAGGAGAAGCAGAAGCTTGACTCACAGAACCTTGAGGAGAAGATCTCCTCCTTGAGGGATATCTCAAGGGAGGTATTATCGCAGGATATAAGGTCCAAGATAAACAACTTAATCCTTACCTATTCCGAGAGCGTTGAGGAGAAGGAGTTGGTCATAAACGGTTCTTCCTTGATCTCTGGGAGGGTTCCTAGGGTCTTAATATCATTTAATCTTGTCATGACGGGAAACGGGAGGACGATCACAGCATGGTTTGAGCTCGGTCAGAGCGGAGGCCTAGAGTCACTCAATGAATTGAGGGTGAGAGAGCATCTCATAGAGAAGGTCAAATCACTGGATCACCTGCTCCAGTCTGGTAGGAGCGTGTCCCCTGGTAGGAAGGACGTGATTCTCAGCTCGGTCCTCTCGGGGATCATGGCACATGAGTCTGTGGGGCATCCCTTCGAGGCAGACAGGGTGTTGGGAAGAGAATTCGCCCAGGCCGGTACCAGTTACATGGCTGAGCTCGGGCTGAAGAGGATAGGGAGCGAGATGGTCAACGTGGCAGATGACCCGACAGTGCCCAAGAGCACAGGGTTCTTTCTCATAGACGACGAGGGTGTGAGAGCCAGGAGGAAATTACTAATCAAAAACGGTGAACCCAACGAATTCCTGCACGACAGGTTCACCGCCCCAAGGTTCAACTACGTGAGTAACGGTTCCGCGAGGGCGTCAGGCTTCGATAGGGAACCACTGGTGAGGATGTCTAACACCTTCTTCCTCCCTGGGGAGATGAGCTTTCAGGAACTCCTGGAGGACGTAAAGGAGGGGATATTCTTCAAGTCCTACATGGAGTGGAATATTGACGACATGAGGCTTGGGCAGAGATACACCGGACTGGAGGCCTATCACGTGAAGTCTGGGGAGATAGGGGAACCTGTGCTATTTCCCATCCTTGAAGGCACAACAAACGAGCTGTTGAGTTCTGTGGACGCCGTGGACGATTCCCTTCAGTTCTTCCCAGGTACCTGTGGAAAGGGTGATCCAGATCAAGGAATTCCGGTGTGGCTTGGCGGGCCAGACATGAGGTTGAGGAACGTTCCGGTCAAGGTGATATGAATGGAGGAGTTCATCAAGTTTCTCAAGGAGAGGGTGGAATCGTATGCAGTGCTCAAGAATGAGGTGGTCTCCACAGTTGTGAAGATAGTGGACAGCAAAGTCGAGGCAGTTCAGAGGATAAAGGAGACCTCCTACAACGTCATGATCAGGAAGGGGAGGAGATTTCTAGTCAGTAAGGTGTACACGCCGGAGCAGTTAAGGGAAGGATTAGGGATAATGGACAAGCTACCCGAGTCCAGAATAGTGCCCAAGGTTCACGAGCTTTCCGGGGAACGCAGAAGTGTAAAGGAAGACGATGGAATATTAAGGTTCATGAGTGACACCTCTTCCGTAGAGGATTTTCTGAACTCCAGGTATCAAGTTCACGGAGTTTTGAGTGCCTCCAGGTTCAAGAGAGAACTGGTCACCTCAGCAGGTTTTCACGGGAACGAGAGCAGGACGTGGTTCCAGGGTTACATGAGGGTTAGGAACGGACAGTACAGCGGTCAGTGGGCGTTCTCCTCCCCCAAATACGACCCAGAGAAGGTCAAGATAACTTTGAACAAAGCTGAAGAGTACGCCTCATATACCGAAAGGATTGACCTAGGTGACGGCTATTATGATGTGGTCTTATCTCCCATGGTTATGGCCAACCTAATGATGAGCGTAAGTTACATGGCGTCAGGCTACTCAATATTCACGGGGAACTCCATTTTCGCAAACAGGAAACCTGGGGATATGGTTGGAAGTGAGAAGTTCACGTTAATGGACAGACCGAGAGGCGAGGAACTGAACTCTTGGGACTTCGACGATGAGGGATTCCCAACGAGGGACAAGGCGATCATTAGCAACGGGGTTTATGAGACTCCCCTCCTCAACCTGGAAATAGCGGAGATCATGGGCAAGGAAAGCACCGGTAACGCGGGGTGGATCTATCCGAGACCCTGGACTCTCGAGGTGAAGGAGGGAGAGGTGTCGGAGGAGGGACTCCTCTCAGGTAACGTGGTGTTACTCACTAATAACTGGTACACCAGGTTCCAGAACAGGGCAGACGGACAGTTCTCCACTGTGGCAAGGGATGCCGTGATAGTCTTCAAGGGAGGTAAACCAGTAGGAACTACGTCAAGGGTGAGGATAGCTGATAAGTTGAATAATATCATCTCCAACGTCGAGGAGTTGAGCAAGGAGAGGTATTCCATAGCCTGGTGGGATGCCCCCTTACCTGGGGTCTACCCCTATACGTTGATCAAAAACGTTCACTTGAGCAAGGCTTGATGGGAAAATTCACCTCTGCCCTTCCTCTAATGCCTTCCTCAGGGCTTTCTTATCGATCTTGTTTGTGGACGTCTTAGGAAACTCCTTTACGAACACGAACTTGTCTGGTATCCACCACTTCTGTATCTTCCCTTCCTCGACCTTTTTGGCTAGGAAGTCCAATAACTCCTCCTCCCTCAACTCTCCTCTGGGGACCACAAAGGCGACAGGTCTCTCCCCCCACTTCTCATGCTTCATGCCCACAACTGCTACCTCACTCACCTTAGGATGGGTGGAGATCAAGTCCTCCAGGATCAAGGAGGGAATGAACTCACCTCCGCTCTTTATGGCGTCCTTATCTCTGTCCACTATTTTGAGATAACCGTACTCGTCAATCACAGCCAAGTCCCCAGTGTGCAACCAACCATCCTTCCAAAGCTTCTCGGTCCTCTCTGGGTCTTTATAGTATTCCCTTGTGAGCCAGGGCGTCCTTACCACTATCTCCCCTACCGTCTTTCCGTCCCTTGGGATTTCGTTACCCTTCTCATCTATTACCCTTAGTTTCACCAGGGGGATGGGTATACCTGTCTTTATCTGCTGTGCGAACCTATCATCTTCGGGCAAACCCTCAACCACAGAGTTATAATAGGCGACAGTGAGCACAGGAGCCGTCTCGGACAGACCGTACCCTACGGAGATGTTTACTCCCATTTTCCTAGCTAAGTAAGCCAGGCCTGAGGGAAGTGCGGATCCGCCTATCATTACCTTCCAACCCTTGAACACCTCTGGATTTCTCTCTGCCTCTGGGTGGGTAAGTATCATGTGGAGTATCGTGGGAACCATAGCAGAGAACGTTACACCTTCCCGTTTCATCAACGTTATCTCAAAATATGGGTCATATCTTCCTGGAAGAACATATTTAGTTCCCATGAGCATGGTGACGTAGGGGAAACCCCACTGATGGACGTGGAACATTGGGACCAGTATCATGTAAACGTCCTTCTGACCGGCTAGTAGAGGTGGTCTCCCTGTGACTAGAGCTACACTCATGGAGTGAAGCACTAAATCTCTATGGGTGAACCACACACCCTTTGGGTCGCCGGTGGTACCTGAGGTATAGAATATTGTTGCTGGGGTGTCTTCCTGTAGCTCGGGTTGTTGTAACCCCTCACCGGAGAGGAGCTCCCACAAGTCGTAGGTCTTGAAGGACGTCCTGACCTTCTCGCCTGTATCGCTGTAAGTTATTACCCCCCTTATTCCCTGGAGAAAGTTTCTGGCCTTCTCCAGGAGAGGCAAAAACTCGTCTCTGATTATTATCCATTTGTCCTCTGCGTGGAGCATAGTTTTCAACATGATCTCTGGGGGGTACCTGATGTTCACTGTGTGAAGAACTGCGCCGATCATTGGAATTGCGTAATACGACATCATGTAGACGTCGGTGTCCCAATCTACGACTGCTATCTTATCGCCCTTGGAGACACCGATCTTCTGAAGGGAGGCTGCCAGGGATTTCACCTTCTCTCCGAAAGAGGCGAAGGAATACCTCCTCCTGTCCCTATACACTATCTCCCTCGTGGGATAGACTGTGCATCCGTACTCAAGGATTTTGTCCAAGGTCAACTGGTAGTTATAGAACCCCATGAATATACGATCATGCAGTGAAATTTAAGTTTAATTACGTAATTTTATGAAAGAGAAATCAAGAGCGTGCAGGAGATTGGGCTTCTCCTATCTACTCGAGGAGCGAAACTTGAGGAATACCGCATTCAAGTCCCCTGCCAAGCTCGTTCTGACGATCCTCAACTCTGAGCGTGATCTCTCAACCATTCCCAATTGGGATGAACCTGTCCTTCCACTGGGATCTCTCGTCTAATACTAAGTTCAGATTGCAGGTTATCCATCCAGCCGAAACGTGCTAGTCAAGTTACGAACACCCTTATCAGCGCTTTGGAACATCTAACTAGTTTTATATTTTTCAAGATATATCTCAAACTGGTCTACCTTGTTTCCATTTGAAGGTCTACAGGATTTCGAAATCAAGCTAACCGAGGATCACGAGCTCTTCAGGAGGTCAGTTAGGGAGTTCGCTGAGAGAGTCCTCGCACCTAACGTCATGAGAATCGAGAGGGATAACGAGATTCCCCAGGAGATTTACGAGGAAGCCAAGAAGATGGGCCTCATGGGTGTGGGAATACCTGAGGCCTACGGAGGTCAGGGAGGGGACGTGATGATGACCACCATAGCCAACGAGGAGCTATCGAGGATTTCCCCAGCGTTTATGGTAAGAATAGGGGCAAACCACCTCTTCACCACCCCCGTGCTCCTCTTCGGCACAGAGGAACAGAAGAGGAAGTACGTTCCTCCTGTGGCCAGAGGCGAGGTATTCGCAGCCCACGCCAACACTGAGCCCGGAGCGGGAAGTGACGTTGCGGGGATAAAGACAGTGGCCAAGAAGGACGGATCACACTGGGTATTAAACGGTAGAAAGTACTTCATCACAGGCTCTGACAAGGCCTCCTACCTGGTCGTATCGGCTAGGACAAGCCCTCCCCCCAACAGGGCTGAGAGGTGGAAAGGGATAACCTTCTTCATAGTGGAGAGGGAGTGGCCCGGCGTAAAGATTGGGGGCAAGATCAATGTGATGGGCCTCAGGGGGGAACAGCCCAACGAGGTGATCCTAGAGGACGTGAAGGTCCCTGAGGAGAACGTTTTAGGGAAGGTGGATGAGGGGTTCAAGGTAGCAGTTACCACTTACGATCGGGGGAGAGTGGGCGTAGCTGCCCAGGCCGTTGGGATAGCCCAAGGGGCCTTTGAGCGGGCCTTCAACTATTCCCTTCAGAGGCAGGCCTTCGAGAGACCCCTGATCTCCTTCGAGGGCGTGGCCTTCAAGTTGGCAGACATGTTGGCCCACCTGGAGTCGGCGAGACTTCTCACCTACTGGGCCTCAAACTTGGCGGAGAAGAACAGCCCTCAGGCCGTGATGGCAGCGTCGCTGGCGAAGTTGATAGCCACGGAAGTTGCGGAAGAGGTCTCCTCCCTGGCCATAAAGATACACGGGGGAGCTGGAGTGGAGGTGAGGACAGGAGTGGAGAGATATCTCAGGGACGCGATGATAACTACCATATATGAGGGAGCTAACGATATCCAGAGGCTCATGGTCATCAGGGACCTAGTTAGGAAAGTTGTGGGTAGAACCGTGGAGTTGGTTTGAATGAAGGTGGCAGTGATAGGCTCAGGAGTGATGGGTCACGGCATAGCTGAGCTCTTCGCCATGGCAGGCCACGAGGTGTGGATAAACGACGTCTCCGAGGAGATCTTGAAGTCAGCACTCCAGAGGATAAGGTGGAGCCTCGAGAAGTTGGCAGAGAGAGGCTCCCTCAAGGAGAACGTAGACTCGGTCATGTCCAGGATACGCAGCTCTGTGGATCAGGAAAAGACGCTCAGGGGAGCAGAGTTCGTTGTGGAGGTCGTCAAGGAGGACTTGGAGTTGAAGAGGGAGATCTTCAAGAGGGCTGAGAGGTTGGCGAGTGAGGGAGCTACGCTGGTGAGTAACACCAGTTCGCTTCCCATAACGGAGATCTCACAGGGTCTATCTCACCCAGAGAGGGTCGCAGGGATGCATTTCTTCAATCCTCCGGTGCTGATGCCACTGGTTGAGATCGTGAGGGGCGAGGAGACCTCTGAGGACACTGTGAGGAAAGTGGCTGATCTGTCCAAGCAGTTAGGTAAGGAGTTCATCGTAGTTAGGGACGTGCCGGGCTTCTTCGTGAACAGGATTCTGTTGAGGATAATGGAGGCCGGGTGCTTCCTGGTGGACAAGGGATTCGCCAGCGTGGAGGAGGTGGATTCGACTTCCATGGAGGAGTTGGGTTTCCCCATGGGCGTCTTCTTATTGGCAGACTATACGGGCCTAGACGTTGGAGCCAGCGTCTGGAACGCCGTGATCAAGAGGGGATTCGAGGCTTATCCTTGCAGGAAGGTCCAGGAGTTGGTGTCCCAAGGGCACTTGGGCGTCAAGAGCGGGAGGGGATTCTACTCCTATCCTCAGCCGGGGAAATTCACGAGACCCCAATTGCCATCAGCTAAGCCTGGGATATCCCACTTCATTTTGGCCCCTGCCGTCAACGAGGTGGCAAGCCTCATAAGGCAGGGAATAGTGAGCGTGGAGGACTCGGAGAAGGGTTGTCAGCTGGGGTTGGGACTCCCCAAGGGCATGTTACGGTACGCTGATGAAATAGGCCTGGACAAGGTGATGTCTGCACTGGAGGAGATGAAAAGGTTGACAGGAATGGGGCACTTCTCCCCAGATCCGTCGCTCATCACGCTCATATCTCAGGGCAAACTGGGAAGGAAGACCGGGGAGGGGTTTTATAAATACGAGGCCAGGGAGAGAACGTTCACCACCATTTACGTGAAGAGGGAACCCCCTGTTGCCTGGATAGTTCTGAACAGGCCCTCAAGGTACAACGCGTTGAACTGGGACATGGTCAAGGAGCTCAGCGAGGCCTTAGACGAGTTGGAGGAAGACCCTGAGATTAGGGTGATTGCCGTGAAGGGGGAGGGTAAGGCCTTCTGTGCTGGGGCAGACGTACAGGAGTTCCTGTCTCTCACTCCAGTTAAGGCCATGATGGTTTCCAGGAAGTTTCACGAAGTATTCTTCAAGATCCAGTTCCTGACCAAGCCAGTTGTGGCAGCCATAAACGGGGTGGCCCTAGGAGGCGGATTCGAGCTGGCCATGGCGTGCGACGTGAGGATAGCTTCCAAGATCGCGGAGATGGGTCAACCTGAGGTAAACTTAGGGCTGATCCCAGGTGGCGGGGGTACCTTCAGGTTGCCGAGGTTAGCCAAGAGGAGGGGGCTGGAGTTAGTTATCACTGGGGAGAGGTTGAAGGCCCAAGAGGCACTGGAGCTGGGACTTGTAGACAAGGTAGTAGAACATGAGTCACTGGAGGACGAAGTGACGAAGTTTGCCGAGACTGTCTCATCTAGACCTCCCTTGGCCGTGGCGTTAGGGAAGATGGCCGTCAACACCGGAAGGGAGACGAACTCCTGGGTGAGCTCCGCCTACGAGGCGAGCCTCTTCGGTCTGCTATTCAGTACCTCAGATTTCAAGGAGGGAGTCAGGGCGTTTCTGGAGAGGAGGAGACCAGAGTTCAAGGGTGTGTGAACTGAAGGCCCTAGCCGCAGTTTTGGAGGAATATGGGAGACCCCTCGTCATTAAGGAGGCTGAAATAGGGGAGGGTATACTCCTCAAGGTAATTGCCTCTGGGATTTGCGGTAGGGATCTAGTGATATGGAGGGGAGGCTTCAGAAACCTGAGACCTCCCCTGGTGATGGGCCACGAGATATACGGCGAATTGGACGCTAGACCCTACGGGATCTACGGGATGGAGAGCTGCGGTAGGTGCAGATTCTGTCTCTCAGGCAAGGAAAACCTCTGCGAGGATACAAGGTTCTTCGGTGAGAAGAGACCTGGAGGCTATGCCAAGTTCGTCGCGGTAGAGGAGAGGAACCTCTTTCCTCTGCCGGACACTCAGTACGAGAAGTACGCTGCAGGGGTGTGTCCGCTGGCTACAGCGATACACTCGAGTAAGTTGGCAGGCGTTAGGGCTGGTGACAGAGTACTGGTAACCGGGGCGGGAGGAGGGGTGGGAATTCACATGATACAGTACCTCAGGCTCTTGGGAGCGAACGTCGTATCCGTGACCTCCCCTGAGAAGGCTAGGTACGTCTCTCATTACTCCGACGAAGTCATAACCGAGAGGGAATTTTCCAGGTACGTAGGGGAAGTGGACCACGTGATGGAGCTGGTCGGCTCTGAGACCGTGAATGAGAGCCTCAGGGCTCTAAAAAGGGAGGGAACGTTGGTTTTAGTGGGGAACGTGACCGGGAGTGAGATCTCGTTGAAGAGACCTGCCCTCACCATAATGAGGGAACAGAGGATCGTGGGATCCGCTGCGTATACCAAGGCAGAGACCATGGAGGCTGTAAAGCTCATACATGAAGGGAGAATTAAGCCTGTATTCAAGAGGTACCGCTTAGACCAAGTGAACGAGGCGTTAAACGAGCTGTCCAGAGGCTCCGTGTTAGGGAGAGCGGTGTTAGTCATGGAGTAGAATAGGAAGAGTATGGCTTTTTCAAATTTTTATGAATTTGTATCCAATTCTCAACCATAGAACTTCAACGGAGTCAGGGCCGACCCGTTCCCTCTCCGCCCCCTTAGCGGGTTGACCCCACCCAACGGGCACTCCATGGGAAACTAGCACACCTTCGGTTACCGTCAATCCTCGTCGGGATACCTTTGCTCCATCGGGTGTGACTATATTACAGCAGTTATGGGACTTTAACGTAACTTAAAGATTTTCATCAGCCCCGGCGGTCCGCCTAAATGACGTTCAACGAACCTGAGGAACGCCTCCACGCTCCTCAGGTTAAGAGCCCCTATCAGCTCCCTGACGACGTTGGTCATGATGGTAAAGATCGCGAGGTAGCCCTGGAGCCTCTCCCTCCTCCAGAACGAGGAGTCCTCCAGTCCAAGGGCCTTGACGTCCCTGTGGAGCTCCTCGATCTCCCACCTCATCCTCCAGGCCTCCTCGATCTCCTCCTCGCTGAGCGAGAGGTCGGTCGTGTAGAGGCACTTCACGTGTGTCCCGGAGTCACGTTTATATTCCCGGACTAGCAACTTTACCGTAATAGCTCGGTCTCCCAGGGTCAGGTCGGCGAAGTAGACTCCGGGGGGTAGGTCCCCCACTCGGAGGT
>NZ_JH597768.1:79012-83328 GCF_000243315.1 Metallosphaera yellowstonensis MK1
TCCACGCGTCTTCGAGTTCCCCCAACGCCTCCAGCAGGTTTGTGTAGTCCAACCCGAACGTCTCAGCAGCATTCCTCACGCTGGACCTCCCACCTAGCAGGACCATCAAGACGAGTGCCAACCCGACCTTCCTGCTCCTCCCGTTCCTCCTCACTATGCCCAGGACCTGGTTGACCGCCTTGATCAGATCCTCCTTAGCCAGTTCGACCTCTCCCTTTCTGTTCGTCATCTTTTCAGTGGGACGGCGTCGAAAATTAAAAACTTCTCGCTAATACCGACTTTCCCGTATTACCTCCCTAAGATTCCCATAACTGCTGTATATTATAGCACAGCAATCGTGGGATTTTTCGTTAGGTGTAGCCTTGAAGTCAAGGCGAAATCTGATAACTGCTGTATAGCAGTTATTTTTGACTTTCCCTTAACCGACGTCCTGTTATCAAGGGAAATCTAATAATTACTATATATTAATCTCTATCCAACAAACAAATAATATAAACCTCAACGGTTCAGCTGAAACTATTGGCAACGGGGAGAGGAAAAAAAGAAACTAGAGCAACCTTAGGGAGTACGTTAGATACCCCTCTGGCTCCCTCTTTACAACCTCTAACCTGACCTTTGCTCCTACCTTCAGTTTTTCCTTAGGGCCTTGAACCCAGGCGGTCACATTGACTTCCCCGAGGTCGGCTATCCCAACAACGTAGTCTGGGTAGTGGGAGAACGAAGGAGGTTTCACTGAAATGATGGTGTACGTTATCAACTCCCCTTCAACAGGTAGCTCCACCCACTCCAGTCCAGAGACCCTGCACTTCGGGCAGTCGTCCTGGGGAGGGAAGTAGATAGTGTTACACTTCACACACTTTGTGGCCATGATCTTTCCCTTACCCAGCTCATCGAAGAACCTGGTCACTTTCTTCACAGGGATCTGGTACCTTAAGTCCAACTCCCTTACGTCAGCCCACAGCGGATTTCCGGTCTTGGGTTCCGGAAAGATTGGCAATCCCTTGATCTGTACTAAACCGTCCAGTTGTTTAAGAAGGATCTGTATCTCCTTCTGCTTGGTCTCCCTTACCTCAGAGATCATGTTCCCGGCCTCCTGGTTGAGAATAGGGTCACGTAAGCGTAGTGTCCCGTCCCACCTACGTTGTGGGCTAGTGCTCTCCCGTTCTTGATGTCAGCCTGCATGGACTTGTGCGGGGCTCTGTAAAGTAGTTGTCTCGTTAAAGAGACAGCCATACTAACACCTGTAGCACCAATGGGGTGTCCCTTAGCCTTCAGCCCACCATCCACGTTTACCGGTATTCTCCCTCCAACATATGTTTGCTCTTCCCTAGCCAGGAGCATGCCCTCACCCCTCTTGGCGAACCTCAGGTCTTCGTACGCGACTATCTCGGCTATGGTGAAACAGTCGTGAACGTCTGCCACGTCTATTTGCTTCCAGGGTGAGTCCATGTTGATCCCGGCCCTTCTATAGACCTGTTCTGCAGCAATCCTGGCGGCCTCTATGGAAGTGAAGTCGGTTCTCCTGGAGAGGTTCGCCGTCCCTGAGGCTACACCCTGAGCCTCTATCCAGACGGGGGAGTCGGTGAGCTTTCTCGCCATTTCCTCAGAGGCAAGAACGACCGCCGCAGCCCCGTCCGTTATAGGGGAGGAATCCAAGAGCTTTAGGGGCCAGGCCACGGGTCTGGACTTCAGGTATTCCTCCATGGTTATCTCCTTCTGAAAGTGTGCGTAGGGATTAAGAGCCCCGTAGTGGTGTGCCTTAATGGCTACTTTTCCCAAGTCCTCCTCCTTCATTCCGTACTTGGACATGTATGCAGTTGCGTAAAGTGCGTAATAACCAGGGAAGGTCAGACCGAAGTTCTCGAACTCCCAGAAGTAGTTCCCGGCCCTTCCTATCATTTCCACCACCGTGAGGTTGGGGGACTGATGCATCTGCTCCACACCTACAGCCATAGCTATGTCCACTTCTCCTGACTTTACCGCCAGGTAAGCGTCCCTGAGAGCAGCGCTCCCTGAGGCACAAGCTGCCTCAACTCTCATGGTTCCACTGGGGTTCAAGTTGCAGTACTCCCCCACTACTATTGCAGGCAGAGGCTCTGCACTCCACGTCCCCACATTTCCCACAGAGAAGTATTTGACGTTCTTTTGTTCCACGTTAGCTTCCTCGAGGGCTTGTTTCACAGCTTCCCAGGCAAGTTCCTGAAGCGTCACGTCTGTCCTGGAACCGAACTTGGAGTGCCCAGTTCCCACCACTGCTACATTTGTCATAACAATAAATACTTTAAATAACGTAATAAGATTTCCTTCCGTTGAGGCTTCTTGAAGGATACCTCACATGTCGGGCATTCCCTTTGGTCCGCTCTTTAGGTAACCCTCTGGGTCCTTCTCGAATTCTCTTTTGCAACCCGGACCACAGAAGTAGTATACTTTCCCCTTGTACATGGTCTTAAACTTAGAGGTCTCAGAGACCTCCATACCGCATACTGGATCCATTACCATATATCATGTAGGTTAAGGGAACTTAAAATGCTTTCTAACTTGCTGAGTGGGTCACCTCGGAATCTGATCATGAGTTTCACATGGTAACCCTAAGGGGCGAGTCGTACTTCCATCTATCCTCGAGACTATAACATTCCTGCGTAACTTTTAAACATTTTTAATTACTTTTAAATCCAATACGACATGAGTTATTTTCATGTGGTGTTACCAAGGAATTTCCTTCTGATGATCTCCCAACCGATGACGGGCACTGCTCACGAGGATGGGAGAGAAGTTGGATGGAAGGGTATTGAAGTTTCCCTCGAGTAGCCCCAATGATCTGGGGGTGACTGTGTATGATCCCTTAGGAGGGGTGCCCGTGGCGTATTTAGAAGTATTAAAGAAGGTAAGTTGCACCACGGGTAAACACCCTCTCGAACTATTCCACGATAGTGACGTTACCTGAAGCCATCCTATCGATGTTCCTGAAGAATTTGTAGTAGAGCACCGAGTTAGCTAGTGTGGCGACACAGGATATCTCGAAGGGTAAAGCCACAGACAGGGCGTTCAAGAGGAAACCTGAGAGAGTTGTAGACGCCGCTGAGGGTAGGAGTCTCCCCGCTTGATTGGCACCTGTGGCTGTTGCCCTTCTTCCCTCTCCCACCAGGTTCATCATGAGGGCCTGTTGGGCTGGGAGAGAGACGACCCTTAATGGAGTGAACAGGAGGTAATCCAGGGAGGCCAGTAGTGTGTTCCCCAGGAAGGGGAACAGTAGAACCATCACGGCAGAGGCGGATCTCGTGACTATTATGAGCTTTACGAAACCCATCCTAGACGCTAACCAAGGTGTAGCTAACATGAGAGTAGCTGACATGACGCCTCCCAGGGATATGACCTCTCCTATGGTGCTCTGTGTCAGTCCGTATTCCTTAGCAAAGATGATGGGTATGAAGGGAACTATGAGCCCCTGGGATACTCCGTTGAGTACACCGGTTACTGTGAACTTCCTTATTACCTCCTCATCTCCTCCCTTACTAACCTCAACTCTCTCCCTGGGCTTGAAATCCTCCTTCACTGGGATCACCACGAGGGCAGAGAGGGAGGAGATGGCCAACGAGATCATGAACAACTCCCTGTAGTTGGATATGTGAGACAGGAGAGCTCCTCCTGCTCCAGCGTAGCTGGAGAGCATCGTGAAGATGGAGAAGACTTTTGTTCTCTCTTCGGGCTTCACCTTCTCCGACAGGAGGGCAGTCTGCATTGGTGCCGCTGTGGCCCCAACCCCGCCTCCTATGAGTCCTCCGGCAATTCCGAACCCGCCCAACGCTGAGGAGAGTAGTAGGAGGGGGAATGAGGTGGTAAGCAGGAGTATCAGGATGGCAGCTGGGAGAAAGAAGAGGGTCAAGAGGAGGACCTTCTTCCTCCCTATCCTATCGGAGAAAACTCCCAGTACCAGGCTAAGGACGGGAGTCACGAAGGCTCCAGCACCGAACAGTATCCCTATGGCCAGGAGGCTGAGGTGAAGGTCGTTGAGGTAATAGAGACCTACCACCACAGCTAGGACCCCCGCTGCGGCACTCCTGGAGATCCTGGAGACGAGTAGTAATAAAACGTCCCGGCCGTACACCCAATAAGAACGTCTTAGCGGTTTAAATGTCCTTTCTCGAAGTTGAGCCAATCCTTATAATGAGGAGCAGTTATGGGATTTCTCGTTAGGTTTGGCCTTGAAGTCAAGGCAAAATCTAATAACTGCTGTCACTGAGAAATTGGGTGTACGTCTCGTTCGTGGTCTACCACGAGTTCCCAAAGTTCCCCAGGACGAACGGGGTGGTTGCCCC
>NZ_JH597768.1:83428-109397 GCF_000243315.1 Metallosphaera yellowstonensis MK1
TTGGCTCGAAGGAGTCCCATGACCCACCTACAGTAAGTAGGTGGTTGAGGGCTAAGTCCCTACACTCGATCATGAATGAAGATAAAATGAATGAAATGATAGTGTAGGGATAAACGGAAAAACCCGCACACCTTCAGTTACCGTCACGCCCCATCGGGACACCTTCACTCTCCGATGTGACTATATTTATTAAGAAGTTTTCTAACAAATAACAAAGCGTCCCTATACAAGGACTATAAATCAGCTCAGCCTCTGAATCACCTTCTCTATCTCTTCGTAATTTGGTTCCTTACCTAAGTCCTCTGAGATCCACTTATACCTTATGATGCCATCCTTGTCAAGGACGAACACAGCTCTCTTGGCTAATACATAACCGGGTAGTTTCGGAAACTCTAAGTCCACCCTATAGGCTTTCACGGCCTCCCTCTTGTAGTCACTCAGCACTGGAAAGTTCAACTTGTTGGACTCTTTGAACGCCTTGTTACTGAAGGGAGGATCGACACTGATTCCCAGGACAACCGCGTTAAACTTGTTGAACTTAGAAAGGGAGTCACGGAACGTGCACATTTCCTTAGTACAGACTGACGTGAAGGCAGCTGGATAGAAGGCTATGACGGTGACTTTACCCTTAAAATCGGATATCTTAACCTTGTTTAACTCTGTGTCCACTAGCTCCACGTCGGGAGCTTTCTCTCCTATTTCTGGCATGATCTCCACTATGCCGTTGAGCGTTTTAAGCAAATCTAACAAAAGGTTTTGAATGTATTATAGCTCGCAATTATTGATATTATAATGAATAAAATTACCTAGTTAGCCACTTGTCCAGCTTCCATACGGTGAGTAGGGCATAAATCACGACGAACATTTGAATGAACAAACCGAACGAACCTAGTACCAGCGTCTTCACCTTCTCGTCCCTCAATATTCTCCATAAGGAATAGATGAAGGGAACTGAAGTCAGGTAACTGGACACGTGGAGGAGGATCACGGAGTATCTGAACCTCAAGGGAATGGAGAACACGTGATGTATCCCTGTAGCCAGATGGATCATTGAATGGACATTAATGAGGGGAGAACCAATCAAGAAGGCGAAGACGAGCCTCTTGGCTAAAATAAAGGGAAAGTGTAGTAGGAAATGTCCGCCGTTGAGCAATGCAACATCATAGTCAGAGAGGTTAGTGTCCACTATGACTGATCCTAGAATGTATGTGTCCACAAAGGAAAACGCGATGAGAATGAAGGGGAGAAGTGATGTATAGATGAAATTATAAACGTATAGGGGCCCCCTCTTAAACATGGTCCCATCCCTGAGTTCTCTTAGGAAGAAATAGTAGTTTGCCCTAGCCCACCTGAGGAGTTGTAAGGCGAACTTCCTCAGAGTCTCAGGAGGAGTGGTAACTACTACTGTATCGAAGTCAACCAATGCCCTATACCCTTTGGAGATCACGAAGTTGGTCAACTGCTTATCGTCTCCCACCAGTGCTGATCTCCCCATGAACGTAGGATTCCTGAATTCCCTGCTCTGAATGAACGGCCTTATTAGCTCAGTTCTATACAGGGAACATTTACCGTTGAGGAGTACCGCATAACCCGAACCACTGACCGACCTCATTGTGGCTTCCTTCAACCTCTCTATCAATTCCGAGAAGTAAGATATCGTTGTTCCCTTCAGAATCTTCACGTTAGCACCGACTCCCCCAACGTCCTCCGACATGAGGGACAGGAGGTTTCTCACACCGTCCTCCGGTAATAGTGTGTCGCTGTCTAGGAGTAATGTGAACTTGGTCCTCACATTCTTCACTCCATGGGCTAAAGCCTCCCTCTTACCGGACCTTCTCTCCAGATGTACGAATTCTCCTCCCATTTCCGTGGTCATTCTTCGATAAGGTTCGTCACATCCGTCCCCCACAACAATGAATCTTACACCTTGCTTCCTTAAAGAGCGTAATACCTTTGAGAACGTCTCGGGATCTTCATTATAGACCGGTATCACTGCCGTAACTTGATCGAGCTCCACCTCCCTTCTCCTTGGGGGGAGCTTAAGGTTGAGGGAGAGGTACGCATTGGCCCCGAAGTAGACTAAGGATAATAGCAGGGTAAGGGACGTAAACAGAAGATAGTACGCTTCCACGTGATTCATGTGGGACATGTAGGCTAGTTTTGGAGAAATATAAATATTTTCGTCTCCTGTTTACTTTACAATATAGAGATGGAGAGAAGGAAGGTCGTCATGACTCCCTTTGACGAGACGAAACCGGGGAACTGTCGTCCCCGGGCTGAATCCTTTCTCACGTTAATAGAAATCTTTTTATATTTATTTATTATCAACCAATTTTGTGGAGAGACTACTGAGACCCAAGGAGGCTTGCCAACTGCTCAGCATTTCATACTCAACACTCCTACGGTGGATCAGAGAAGGGAAGATAAGGGTGGTAACGACTGAAGGAGGGAAGTATAGGATACCTTACAGCGAGGTAAAGAAGTACTTAGAGAGGAGGGAAGAGACGAGGGCTGTAATTTATGCGAGGGTGTCCTCGGCTGACCGGAGAGAGGACTTGGAGAGGCAAGTGAACTACCTAACAAATTACGCAACGGCGAAGGGTTACAAGGTAGTTGAAGTACTGAAAGATGTAGCTAGCGGGTTGAACACAGGAAGGAAAGGACTGTTAAGGCTATTCAAACTTGTTGAGGGAAGGAGTGTCGACGTCGTATTAATAACATACAAAGATAGGTTAACAAGATTTGGATTTGAATACCTTGAGGAGTTCTTCTCGACCATGGGAGTTAAGATTGAAGTGGTTTTCGGTGAGGAGCCCAAAGATGACGCACAAGAGCTAGTTGAGGACTTAATCTCAATCATAACCTCATTCGCAGGGAAAATTTACGGAATGAGGAGTCACAAGAAGACAGTCCTGGTTCAAGGTGTAAAAAAGTTGATAGGTGAGTTGAGTGGAGAGGACAGTGAAGTTAAGGGTTAAGGTTGACCATGAAACTTACTCAGCACTTAAGGAACTTGAGGGGGAGTACAGAGAGGTTCTAGAGGAGGCAATAAATTATGGGTTGTCAAACAAGACTACCTCCTTCATCAGGATTAAAGCTGGGATTTACAAGACTGAGAGGGAGAAGTACAAGGACTTACCATCCCATTTCATTTACACAGCTTGTGAGGACGCAAGCGAGAGGTTGGACAGCTTTGAGAAGTTGAAGAAGAGAGGTAGGGCTTACACTGAGAAACCGTCTGTGAGGAGAGTCACTATTCACCTGGATGATCATCTGTGGAGGTTCAGCCTCGACACGATTTCAATTTCCACAAAGAGGAGTAGGGTTCTCATTTCACCAACCTTCCCTAAGATCTTCTGGAGATATTATAACAAGGGCTGGTCAATTGCCAGTGAGGCCAGGTTTAGGCTGATGAAGGGGAACGTTGTAGAGTTCTACGTCATTTTTAAGAGGGATGTCAAACCTTATGAGCCTGAAGCGTTTATTCCCGTCGACCTTAACGAGGATTCGGTCTCCGTATTAGTTGATGGAAAACCGATGCTTTTAGAGACTAACACTAAGAGGATTACTCTGGGCTATGAGTATAGGAGGGAGGCAATAACTACTGGTAAGCCAACTAAGGATAGGGAAGTGAGGGGGAAGTTAAAGAGGCTGAGGGAGAGGGATAAGAAAGTAGACGTTAGGAGGAAATTAGCCAAGCTGATCGTTATTGAAGCTTTTGAAAGTATGAGTGCAATTGTCTTGGAGGACTTGCCAGGGAGAACTCCGGAGCATATGAAGGACGTGAAGGATAAACAACTTAGGTTGAGGATTTATAGAGCAGCATTTTCCTCAATGAAGAACGCTATTATTGAGAAGGCTAGGGAGTTCGGTGTTCCAGTAATTTTGGTTAACCCATCTTATACTTCTTCAACTTGTCCAATCCACGGAGCGAAGATCGTTTACCGACCCGATGGGGGCGATGCCCCAAGGGTTGGTGTTTGTGGGAAGGGGAAGGAAAAGTGGCATAGGGATGTAGTTGCACTGTACAACTTAGCGAGGAGAGCTGGAGATGTGAGCCCCGTGCCGTTGGGCTCGAAGGAGTCCCATGACCCACCTACCTTAAGTGGGTGGTTGAGGGCTAAGTCCCTACACTCGATCATGAATGAACATAAAATGATTGAAATGAAAGTGTAGGGACAAACGGGAAGTAACTCACCCCTGTAAACTTGCTCAACGGATCAATACGATTCGTGTCAACGCTGAAACTAGTTTGTTGATAACGGCAACTAAAAGGTAAGGGAAAAACCTTATAACCAGAACCGTAAAGTTGTTTACGATGCTTCGTAAATGGAATACGCCACGTCGTAACCTTAAAAATCTCTTCATCATGTTTGGCCCAGCGTGGCTCGTGATGATGGCCGACATGGATGCATCAAGTACGATAGGTGCGGCAGAGACTGGGGTGGTCCTCAAGTACTCCCTCATATGGTTCCTCCTCCTCTTGGTCATACCCCTTTACTTCATCCAGGAGGCCTCTGGGAGGATAGGATTGGTCACCGGCAAGGGTCTCGGTGAACTTGTGAGGGAGAATTACTCAAGGAGGACAGCCGTGTTGATGGCGTTTCCCATGGCCCTGACAGACGTTCTCACCTACGCCGTAGAGTACGCTGGTGCTGCTGTGGGTTTTGCCGTGTTCGGAGTGCCTCCTCTGATATCAGTACCCATAGTCTTCCTGGCCCACGTCTTCCTCGTCGTGGGCAACAAGTATAGCCAGGCTGAGAGAGCACTGTTGGCACTGTCCCCACTCCTTTTCCTTTCCTTTGGACTAGTTCTCTGGCAAAGAGGTCTCAAACCGTATCCCTTCCTGGTAGTCTCATCCTCACCATCGTTCCTCTTCCTCCTGGCAGCTAACGTGGGGGCAGTGATAATGCCCTTCATGTTGTTCTTTCAGGCCTCGGCTACTGCGATAAAGTGGTCCACGAGAAAGGAGGGAGTCGGTACAGGAGAGGCAATGAAGAGGGTGAGAGTGGAGACGTTTGTGGGAGCCATCGCCACGGAGATCTTGATGGTGTTCGTTGAGATGTCTACCGCTGGCCTCGATCCTTCAACGGACTTCCTCTCTCCCAGATCACTGTACACCGCTCTGGCCTCCGCGAGTCCATTGGCTCCCTCTCTCTTCTCCGTAGGATTGATATCTGCGGCCTTCTTGGCCCTGGTGGTGATATCCTTAGGTAGCGCTTGGGGCGTAGTTGAGGCCTTGGGGGTTGAGCGAGAGAGAGCCTACATGATATACATGGTGGAAAGTGTACCGGCGGCCCTTGTTATATCCCTAGTCCCTACGTCCTCCCTGGTGGGATCAATCCTTAATCTCCTAGTACTCCTAGTGTTCACCCTCATAGGACCTGGAGTGATCCTCGGCCTCTTGATCTCTAATGAGAAGGTGATGGGAGAGAGGAGAAGCAAGAGATTGGAGCTCGTGGCCTATTGGGCCAGCTTGATCTTCGTTATCCTCTTCGGATTTCTAGCCATCCTCTAACGTCGGGTTATTATTCCACATGTAAGCTACCCGGCCCTGAAACTCTTCGCTCGATTGTCTCTCCTGCTTAAGGGTGGAGGGCGGAGTACCACAGAGGCAGAGGGTGACTCAAGCCCTGGACATGAAACTGGGTAGACATAGCCCGCACGGGCCGTCGACGTTGTAGAAGCGTGCCTCACCGACACTCGCTTCAACCGGGTCGTGTTTACCCGTGGCGTAACTTCTCCTTATTTTTAATTACTTTTAATTCCGCCACGGGCACACCCCTCCTGAGGGATCATATACAGTCACCCTTAAGTCATTGGGGCCTAGTCGAGGGAAACTTCAATACCCTCCCATCCGATTTTTCACCCCCCCCAAACCTCGTGGGCAGTGCCCGTCATCAGTTAGGGAGATCATCAACCAAACATCTTCGGTAATACTACATAAACATATCGTAATCAAAAAAAAACGATATTTAGAAGTAATTAAAAATAACGGGTGGTTACGTAAAAGAGTTACAGTCTCGATCGCGCTCACCACGTCGGCGATTATCGTTGGGGAATGATTTTCCGCTTTGATATTTAAATACTGAGAGCTACTAATCTTCTCCTCCGAGGCGAGGTCTTCAGTTTTCAAAATCCTTCTTTACGAGCGGAAAAAGCTTTCAGTGGTCATCTCCGCAACGCTTTCCTCTGTATGAATCGCCAAAACCTGACAAGAAACTAGAATATAATACCTTATTTTATAAAAAATGATATTAAAACGTTATTACCTCATACCCTTCATTGACATACTTGGACAAGGTCTCTCCCATGGGAGTCAGTCTCACTCCCATGTTCAGCAACGTGTCCTTAATACCCATGTTCTCGGCAACCCCTACACACGCCGAGTCCACTACGTGGTTCTGAATTAATTCCTGTAACATGTTCCTCATATCTCCCTGGAGCGTAGTTATCGCCTTCTGACTCGGCCCGAAGAAGAGGACCTTCAAGTCTTCATACCTCTTGTTCTTAACGGAGTTGTAGGCCATCCTTATGGCTAGACCTAACTTATCGTCTCCTGACATAACTAGGAAGACTACCTTCATAGGACATAAACGGGGTTCGTGGTTTAAT
The DNA here is from genome assembly GCF_000243315.1 of Metallosphaera yellowstonensis MK1. Taxonomy (GTDB): domain Archaea; phylum Thermoproteota; class Thermoprotei_A; order Sulfolobales; family Sulfolobaceae; genus Metallosphaera; species Metallosphaera yellowstonensis. The sequence goes on from NZ_JH597768.1 coordinate 90,044, forward strand.
TAATTTTCTGAGATCAGGGGCTCTAGAAAGAGTTATTATTTCGTGAAGTTAGTTTAGTTAGTAAATTCCATGTTGTCTGCCTTCGTGTCTCACGGCTCACCCACCATTCTTGTTGAGGACATCCCTTGGAAAGGGATGATGAGAGACCTGGGCCAAAGGATAATGAAGGAGTGGAGACCGGAGTCAGTGGTCGTGATCAGCCCTCACTTCATCTCCTGGAGCGGAACACACTTGGTTGAGATCCAGGAGAAGTTAGAGTGTATCCAGGACTACTACGGGTTTCCTGATGAACTCTACAAGTTCTGTTACTCCGCGAAAAATGACACGGAGTTAGCTATGAACATAATTAGGGTGGGCAAGGAGATGGGTCTGGACGTAGAGGCCGACCAGTCCTGGGGATTGGATCATGGGGCCTGGATACCACTGAGTTTCATGTTCCCTGGGATCAGGACGGTCACAGTATCCATAACGGATCAAGGGCCTGATGTTCACTTCAAGTTAGGACAAGCTATAGCCAAGGCATCTAGGGGAAAGAGGGTAGTATTATTGGGGACAGGTTCTCCAACTCACAGACTGGAGGGGATGTACCTCAAGTTGAAGCCTAGACAGTCCGCCTTCGATAGGCTCCTAATAAGCCTCATAGAGGAGTGCAAAGTGAGAGAAATCATGGAGTTACCTAAGAGGAAGGAGTGGATTGAGGCCCAACCTGAGGGCCTACTCAATCCCCTGTACGTTGCCCTCGGGTTCTCTTCCCCAAAGACGTGTAGCGTGTTAGGATACGATATTCCCTGGGGAGGAGTGAGCATGCTGGCCGCCCTCTTCCAGGGAGACCAAGGAAACGAATGAAGGGAGAATGACTAAATAGACCCTGAAAAATATTGAGGAGTTTTTGTTGCTCTACAGGAGTTAATCTACCTGGTAACGAGGTGTCCAATTTTCAGTTCCCCAGCGGTCTTAGATCAGAGGCCTGAGCTTTGAAGAGTGCCCCATGAAGGTTGAACAAGAATTCCCGTTGAAGGTACCACAGCTACGCCCTTGATGAGGGGATCTACCGTTAAAGAAGGTAGGTGCCGAAGAACTTACTATGAATAGGGTAGAAAGGTTAGGTAGTGTTTACCCGTGGCGTAACTTACCTTCTTTAATTACTTCTAATTCCACCACGGGCACCCCTCTTAAGGGATCATACACGGTCACCCTCAACTCATTGGGGCTGGTCGAGGGAAACACCAATACCCTCCCATCCACACCTTTATCACTCCCCAAACCTCGTGAGCAGTGCCCGTCATCAGTTAGGGGGATCATCAATAAAAACTACTTCGGTGATACTATATAAACACAACTTGTCAAAACGATATTTAGATGATTAAAAATAACCAGTAGTTACGTAGAAGCGTTACAGTCTCGCCTCAACAGACGTATAGGGGTCAGAACCCCTTCCAATTCCTACCCGCATCTTTTTAATGTCGCTAGACACATCCCGGTGTGACCATGGAAACTGCGGTGATTGTGGTCATAGGAGTGGATAAACCTGGAATAGTAGCCGGTATATCCTCAGCGTTAGCCAAGAGGAACGTGAACATCGTTGATATTTCCCAAACTGTATTGAGGGGGATATTCGCCATGATCATGGTGGTAGACGTGGAGAAAAGTCAGGTGAGCATAGGAGAGCTGAGGAGGGAGCTCCAACAGGTCGGGAAGGAGTTGGGAGTCGAGGTGCTCCTCTACCACGGGGAAGTATTTAAGTACATGGAGAGGGTGTGAGGGATGAGGTACTCTCCAGAGGAGATCCTTGAAGTAGTGAATATGCTCACGAGAGAGGACTTGGACATAAGGTCAGTGACCCTCAGCATCAATACTCTCTTCGCATCATCACACGACGGGAGGGTTGTCCTGGATAGGTTGAGTACACTGGAGAGGATAATGAGTAGGTTCGTTGAGGCTGTGTACCTTGTACAGGAGAAGTTGGGGGTTAGGATAGTGACCAAGAGGATAGCCATCTCTCCTGTACAATATCTTCTAGAGCCTAACCCGCGAGAGGAGTTAGTGGTGGAGGTAGGTAAACTATTGGACGAAATGGCCAAGGGTACTGGTGTAGATTACGTAGGAGGGTTTTCGGCATACGCGGAGAGGGGTACTAGCAGAGGAGCTCAAGTCTTGCTGAACTCCTTGGCTGAGGTACTGAACTCCACTGAAAGGATATCAGGTGCTCTCAACGCAGGTTCTACCCAATCTGGACTCAACGTGGATGCCGTGAAGCAGTTCGTGTCACAACTCTTCCAAATGAGTCCTAAGGCCTCCTCTAGGACCGCAGTGATAGTGAACTCGCCACAGGACTCACCCTTCATCCCATCCGCACATCACGGCCCTGGGATGCCGAACGCAAGCGTCAATATAGCGGTGAGTGGACCAGGAGTCATAGCGGAGGCGATACGAAGGAGTAAACCTTTCACCTTCCAGGAACTTTACGAAGTCGTGAAGAGGGCCGCGTTCAAGGTGACCAGGTTAGGGGAGCTAGTGGGGAGAGCCGTCTCTGAGGAGCTGGGAGTGAACATGGGAGCTGTGGACTTATCCTTGGCTCCCTCGCCAACTGTGGGAGACAGTGTTGCAGAGATCCTTGAGACCATGGGCATATCTAGGGTAGGAGGTCCAGGATCCGTGGCCGCCTTAGCCCTACTGATGGATGCCGTCAAGAAGGGTGGTTCCATGGCCACAAACCTCGTGGGAGGTCTCAGCAGTGCCTTCATTCCCGTCAGCGAGGACCCAATCATGGCCAACCGAGTGAGGGAGGGATATCTGGAGCTCTCAGACCTCCTGGCCATGTCTGCGGTGTGTAACAGCGGAATAGACATGGTCGGGGTTAGCAAGAGGGTAGGACATGAGAGAATAACTGCGCTGATCCTGGACGTACTGACCATGGGAATTGTCCTGAATAAGATCCTTGGTGTGAGACTGATCCCCCTAGAGGCCGGGCCTGGAGAGGAGGTTGACCTGGGAGGGCTCTTAGGTAAGGTTGTGGTTGCTGACGTGAAGGAAGTTGAAGTGAGCCAGTTCGTAAGGATGGGAGGATTTCTTCCAACGCCGATCAAGAGGCTGGAGACCGGTTGAGGTTCGTGTTTATCCGTGGCACAACTTATCCTTTTTACAGCAATTATTGGAATCTTAGGGAGGTAATACGAAAAAGTCGGTATTAGCGAGAAGTTTTAGTTTTCAACGTCGTCCCGCTGAAAAGGTGCGGAAAGGGACAGATCGAGTTCGCTAGGGAGAGGCTGGTCAAGACGGTAAACAGGCTGGGAGTGGTGAGGGGGAACGGGAGGAGCAGGAAGGTTAATTGGCCTGATCCTCGTGGTCCTGATCAACGGGAGGGCCAGAGTCGTCAGGGAGCTGGTGGTGGAGCTGAACCTGAGGAGCGTGGAGGCGTTCCTCAGGTCCTCGAGCGCCGTTTAGGCTGACCGCCCAGGTTGATGAAAATCTTTAAGTTACGTTAAAGTCCCATAACCCCTGCTTTTTAATTAATTCTAATCCCGCCGTGGGTTCTCTCTAGGGATAACACGGCCATCCTTAGACCATCGGGGATAGTCGAGAGGGGCACCAATACCCACCCATTCACCTTTCGCTTGCTACTACCCTCGTGGGCGATCCCCGTCATTGGTTGTGAGGTCTCGAAGGAAAATTTTGATAACATTATATATAAAAACGTGACTTACATCATAGCGAGAATTAAAAGCAATAAAGAATTTTTAAAACGTAAAAACGTCATATGTTGTCCACGAAATATTCTCGTCAACGTTCTGGGCTGTATCCTTTTTCGTGTTAATAGAAATCTTTTTATATCTGTTTATAACGAATTTTTGCTGATAAATGATGACCTCCCACACCGATGTGGACTATGTCCAAAAGGGTGGGAGTGATTGCAGAGATGTGAGCCCCGTGCCGTTGGGCTCAAAGGAGTCCCATGACCCACCTACAGCAAGTGGGTGGTTGAGGGCTAAGTCCCTACACTCGATCATGAATGAAGATAAAATGAATGAAATGATAGTGTAGGGACAAACGGATTTACCTAGGTCTCTCCCTTGAGGGTCACTCGCTTTCCCTCTACCAGTTCCGCCTTTTCTTCTCAAGAGCACATTTAACCATGAGCCCAATAGACAGGAGAGAACAGCCACGACGATGGTAGTCAATTGAAGCCCTTGGGCTATCACCAACGACTGGTAAAGGCCGTAGATCATAAGCACCACACTCCACAGCTGAGCTAGTCTACCCCACCCCTTGACAGGTAGGTAGAGGAATGCCAAGGCTAGGGATATGTAGAGTAACGCCACTGAGGGAGGTATGGTTAAATCGTAATACTCACTGGGGTTAATGAAGCTGAGGAGGATTGACCCCAGGAAGGCCAGGGGCAGGAGAGGAGCCCTTAATCTCCAGGTCCCCAGTACGTTCCTCAGAGCTATTCCCTCGGCCAAGACTAGGCCAACCATTGACAGAGCCTGTAGGGTCTCGGCTGTGGAAGTGACGAAAAAGGAACCCACGACAGCCAAGGAACCCGAGAATAGCAAAGAGACTGGAACAACCCACGCGACGTCACTCCTACCCCGCCAATAAGGTATCAAGGTCAGGCAGACTAGCAGGAGAGATGAGTTGAGCAATTCGGTAAAGCTCAACCCAGAGGTTCCAGTGAGGAGGGGAGAGAATCTCCAGCCTAGAGGAACCGATAACGACAACTGAAGGAGAGTGACCGGAAGTATCAGGTAAGATCCCCAATCTACGGCCAGGACTAGGGACGTAGCTACTGCAGAGATCAAGAAGGGGAGGTACTCCTTCAATCCACCGTAAAGGAAGGCATAGTCCAAGGTATAGGAGAGATATAGGAAGTAACTCCCCACCCACGAGTACAACTGAAACCTCCCCACGAAACCTCCTCTAATGTAGGTATAGAGGCCTCTGTCGGGCCACGAGGTCCTCAGAACGAGGTATAACGATATGACCATTGGGGAAGTGAAGATTATGCCCAACAGGGCCGACTCCGTACTCAGGTGCAGGGTCTCCAGAGTAAGCGGTGCCCCCGTATCCAGAGCGAAGGCTATTGTGAGTATGTCCTCCTTCCTCAACGACTCCGATTTAAGGATAAGGTTTAAAACTTTTTACCAAGATTCTCCGCTGTTGTCAACAGTTTAAGATAAACCGTAAAGCCCCGTTATTTGTTAGAAAACTTAAATATAGTCACACCGGAGAGTGAAGGTGTCCCGACGGGGCGTGACTGAAGGTGTGCGGGTTTTTCCTAGCTGGTAGAACACTCCGCTGAGTGGAGTCAGCCCGCTGAGGATGTGAACGGGTCAGCCCTCACTCCGTGAACACCAAGGGCTGAAGATTGGTACAAATATGAAATCCTATGAAGCCCAAATCTCTTTCTATAGCTGACATCCTCCCGCTCGGCCCTCTCCTCCTTGTACGTCTCGATCAGGTCGCCTATTCTCTCCCCGTAGTCAGAGAAGTCCCAAGGGGTTGACTCCTCATTCATGAGGGCTATATACAATCTTAACGTAAGCTTTTGTCCAAGACACTCTGCCCTGGGATGGGCAAGGTTTATTGTCCTTTTATTAAAGTCCTCTCCAGTTCCTTGAGGTCATAACAGATAACCTCCTCACAATTCCTGAGAGTCCTGGCGAAAACTCCGTAATACTCCTTCTTTCCTTCATTTATCCTCTGCATGACCCTTTTCATCTTCATCACCAGCTGTCTCGCGTCCACGTCATCAGACCACTTTACCTCCCCTAAGAATATGGCATCTTTACCCTCCACTACCACGTCTACCTCCTCACCCCGGTGCAAGTACTTACCCACGTAGTGATAGTGGAAGGGTAAATTCAAGAGTCCCTCTCTGATCAGTTCCCTTATCAACTTCTCGAACTTGAAAGAGAAATATTGGTTCAAGTCCACCCTCTCCATGACCTCGTCCACCCTATCTATCTCGAGGTCGCTTATGTTACTGTAGACGAACCTGAACCAGAATTCGAAGAAGTTATCCTTGATCTCGTACCAACCCCTCTTCATTCCGTATGGTATCACTCTCTCCACTATCTCGTTCTCCTCTAACCTGTCGAGGTAGGAGGACAGGTTAGTCCTGTCTATCCCGGTTACCTCCGAGATCTTGGAGACTGTGTTATAGCCCTGGGACAAGGCCCTCAAGATGCTCGTGTAGACTCTCTGCTCCCTAAACTCTTCCCTGAGCAAGTAGAGTGGTTCGTCGTAAAGCACGTTACCTTTCCTCATCACCTTGTTCCTCACGTTCTCCTCCACGGTCCTATCTCGGTCGAACTGTGAGAGGTAGAAGGGAACACCCCCCAGTACGCTCCAGATCTTCACCAGCTCCTCCATGGTCTTACCTGGAAAGAACTCGATGAGGTAGGGAAAGGAGAGCTGAGTGACTTTCCAACTACCTGTCCTTCTGCCGTATAGTGGGGACCTGTTGGACAAGACCTCGTTCTCCATCATACCTACGCTGGAACCGGTGATGATGAGGAAGATTTCAGTCGACTTGAGCCTCTCATCCCAGGCCCTTTGAACTAGGGAGACGACGCTCCTATCTGCCTCTATCAGGTATTGGAACTCGTCTATGACCAGGACTGCCCTCCCTCCGATCTCGTCACCAAAGTAGATCAGTAGATCGTCCAGGTTGACGTTTAGTGACCTGAAGTAACTCTTTCCAGTGAAGTTAGCCATGGCCTCCTTCAGCTTCCTGAGGTTGCCTACCAACCCCTCGGTGGTGGAGAGGTGGTATAGGGCTCTCTTTCCCCTTATGAATTGTTTTATCAGCTCGGTCTTCCCTATCCTCCTCCTCCCGTAGATCACTATGAGCTGAGCCCCGTCCTCTTTGTAACGTTGCTCCAGGAACTCCAACTCCCTCTTTCTGTCGACAAAAAGTGGTACCACGAATATTATAATTTAGATACCACATTTATGCCTTAGCATTCCAAGCACTTAGGGTATCGTCGACAGACGACGAACTTCCCGAGGGTTGCCCCTACACGTGTCTCAGTTGCTCGCAGCTGGTTGTTCTGGAACGTTAATTTTTCAGCTCAAATAGAAGACGTTAAGGTTGTTGAAGAAATAGAATATTACGACTCAAGATTCTATTATATTAAGTTTATAACACCTACACTTCTTCAACCTCCAAGGCCACCGTTTAAGAGAAAAAGGAATAGGTTTGTATTATTTCCTTACTCTCCTTTACTATTACTCTCAATAGCTAGGCATTGGAATAAATATATGGATCATAAAATAGTGGGAATTTCTGGATCAAAGGCTTTGTATTATTTTAGGGAAGTAAGTTATGGGCTAAAACCGATTACTACATATTATGACGGCAAACCAGTGAGGGGTTTTCAGGGGTGGATAATATTCGAAATAACTGCTAAGAGAAATACTAAAATTAGAGATAATATTCAAAAGCTATTGAATTACGCTAACTTTTTCGGCGTAGGTAAAAGTAGGGCTATAGGATTTGGAGAAATCTTAGCTAGGCCAATAAGTAGTAATAATTAACAATTATTAAAATTAATTTAATTAGAAAAATATTAATATAGTTTATTATATAATAAAAGGTATGAATTTCCTTTTAACAGTCCTTTTATACTCTAGGTACTCATTTCCTATTTCAGCTGTAAGTAAGCGTTCCTCTAAATTGGCCCTATAGTTAACAACTACTAACATTATAATAAAGGGTATAATTACCGAGAGTAAACTCCTTAGACTAATTCCCATGCCTAATATGGCTATTAACGCACCTCCATATGCTGGGTGTCTTACAAATCTGTATGGACCACTTTTAACTATCTTATGATCAGAGTAAATTGTAACTACGGGCGAGAAATATTTCCCCAATGTATATACAGCCCAATATCTAAAAAATATTCCGAAGATCATTATAACTATACCTAAGTAAAATACAATTAAAGGTAATTCTCCTATTCTAGTATAAAAAGAGAAAAATGCAAAGAAATATGAGATAAAAAAGCTAAAATACATTGTTATGAGAAATATTCCAAAGGATTTCCATTCCTTATTTTTAATTTTCCTTCTTCTATTTCTTAGAAAGGGAATTAAATAAGCGTTAATAAACTCTAGGATAAACCAACAGTAAAGTATTCCATAAAAGATTAATTCGTTTATAAGATTTCCTAAAATAATCATCAGGTTATTTACTAATTTTATACTTAAAAGCTCATATATAGGTTCATATTTTGAACTATCATGATAAATTGAAAATTATTATATATCTGGTTTTTAAATTTAATATTAAAAAGTATTAAAATTTTTTAATTACATCTAGATATTTCTTTATAACTTCCGTACCCTTATCAGTTATCTCAATTACTGTTCTAGGTCCAGATAGTGTTATAACCTTCTTAATGTCTATTAATCCGTTGTCCTTAAGGATTTGCAAATGCACATAAAGGGAACTCTTAGGTATTTCAAAAGTCTTCTGGAGTTCCGTTTGTCCCTACACTTTCATTTCAATCATTTTATCTTGAATCATAATCGAGTGAGGGACTTAGCCCTCAACCACATGCTTATTCTGGTCGCGTGTGGGTCATGGGACTCCTTAGAGCCCAACGGCACAGAGCTCGTATCTCGGCCATCGCTCTCGCCCTTTTGGGCAGAGCCCACATCGAGTGAGAGCGTCCTTATCTATAAATAATGTTATCAAATGAATGCAAAAATATTTCTACAAGTGGAAAAAAGATTCAGCCTGGTGCTGTTCAACGTTTGATGACGTTATACGGTCAAACGGGTTAGCAAAAAAAATATTACTCTGTGAGGGAAAATCCAAACATGCTAGACAAGATCCTGGAAGAGTACAGGAGGATATGGGCACTAAACTATGCGTCAAGCTTACTGGGCTGGGACCTGGAGACTTACATGCCCGAGGACGACTCTCAACTGCGTGGGGAGGCCATAGCTAACATCTCCACCGTCGTGAGGGAACTAACACTCTCCCTCGCAGACAAGTTGGACAAAGTCAGGGACGAGGATCTGGACGATTTCGGGAGGGGTATAGTTAGGGTGCTGAGGAGAAGCGTCAGGTTCTACAGGGCAGTCCCCAGGGAGATCACAGAGGAGTTGGACAGGTTGGCCTCACAGTCTGCAGTGGTGTGGAGAGAAGCGAGAAGGAGATCCGACTTTAAGTCCTTCGAGCCTTACCTGAGGAGGATTGTGGAGCTGGAGAAAGAGGTCGCCGACAGGCTGGGATATGAAGGACACCCCTACGATGCCCTTGTAGACCTTTACGAAGAGGGCATGACGGTCAGCGAGCTGGACTCCCTGTTCAACGTGCTAGTTCCAGGTCTCAAGAAGTTACTGGACAGGGTTATAGAGGACGAGTACTTCCCTCCGACTCATCCCCTGGAGGAGCAGGAGTATGAGAGAAGCTACATGGAGAAGGTGAACGGCGAGCTGTTGAAGTTGCTGGACATACCTCAGGGCTCCTTCAGGATGGACGTGTCTGCACATCCATTCACCGTGAGGATCTCTTCCAAGGACGTGAGGATAACCACGAGATATGAGGGGAGAGACTTCAGAGCTACCATGTTCTCCGTAATACACGAGAGCGGTCATGCCCTGTACGAGCTCATGATAGATCCTGTCTACGAGATGACCCCAGTGGGATCTGGAGTCTCTACTGGAGTCCACGAGTCGCAGTCGAGGTTCTGGGAGAACGTGGTGGGGAGGAGCAGGGAGTTCGTGAGGGTCGTGTACCCGATCCTGAAGGAGAGGCTCCCCTTCCTTAGGGATTACTCAGAGGAATCTGTGTACAAGTACTTCAACGTGGTGAGGCCCTCTCTGATCAGGGTGGACTCGGACGAGTTGACCTACAACTTCCACATAGCACTAAGGTACGAGGTAGAAAAGGGTTTGATAGGAGGGAAGTTGGAGGTAAGCGAGTTACCCACAGTCTGGGAGGACTTCATGGACAAGTACCTAGGAGTGAGGCCCAAGAACCACGCCGAGGGAGTGCTGCAGGACATCCATTGGTCTCAGGGTAGCTTCGGTTACTTTCCAACCTATACCCTGGGGAACGTGATTTCCGCAACCCTGTGGAGCAAGTTGGACGGATTCTCTCAAAAAGTTGAGGAGTGGAGGGTGGAGGAAATCAAGAATTTCCTTAGGGAGAGAGTTTGTAAGTACGGGGCCCTATACCCACCCAAGTTACTCCTCAATAAGACCCTAGGAGAGGCATACAATCCAGAGAGGTTGATACAGTACCTCAGCCACAAATTCATAGATCGAGATTAGGTTAAGGAAGTTAGACCCGTCTAGGAGTGAATCACTCCCTCTCACACACTTTTCGCGTGTGTATGAATAGGATTTATTACTACCCTAAAGTAAGGATACTATGGGTCTATTTAAAAAAGAAAAGGTGTATCCCAAGCAAGTCGATCCGTCTCTGATAGGAAGCAAGTTCTCCCAGTTCCTAACGCAGGACGGATGGAAGGTACAAACCAAGGACGAGGGCAGTAAGGTTCTAGTGCAGGCACAAAAGGGCGGGATATTGAGGGATCTCATTGTAGCTGATAGGGCACTGAATTTCCTCTTTGAGAAGGTACCTGAAGGTATGAAGGTGACCGTCGGAGTGGGAAAGTGGGTCCAGAACCTTGCGATAGCTACAATAGAGATCCTTCTGGTTTCTGAGTTATTCCTCTTCGTTGACGTTCCCGAGATGTTATGGACTTCCCACGTGGAGAACCAACTGATGAAGAAGTTGGACGAGATCGTGGAGAGTTCTTGAAATCGTGAGAACACCAGGACTAATAGTTAATTAGCCAAGTCTGTAGTAAGGAATGCGAGAGCTTCAAAGTAACTAACTTAAACTTCTAAAATATCTAAACAGCTTATTTTAGGAAATAGAACGTGTGACCTTGCTTCCTAACGATTACGGCTCATGATTAGTAGCGACTAAACGTGAGGAGAAGTTGAAGAAGAGAAAGCAGGTAGTTGAGAAAGTTATCAAAGTTTTTAACCCCCATCTGATGACGGGCTCTGCTCACGAGGGTGGGGGTGTAAAAGTACTGAAGGTGAACGCTAGGTACTTGGAAGGCGGTGAAGTTCTTTTGGAGAGGGATTCTATTGCTCCTCTTAACTTGGCAAGGAAGGTGGATGGGAGGGTAGTGGTGTTTCCCTCGACTAGCCCCAATGATTTAAGGGTGACCGTGTATGATCCCTTAAGAGGGGTGCCCGTGGCGGAATTAGAAGTAATTAAAAGTAAGGAAAAGTTGCGCCACGGGTAAACACAGGCCTGCGAATCGTTGCAACATCTTAACGGTCACGGAACTTTCCCACAGATCCCAACCCTCGCAGTTAAGAAAATGAGTAATATTTCCTTAAAGATACTTAAAAAAGCAGTACGTCCACGTTACTCAGGATCCTCTTCAACACGTTTAACATTTCCCTGTCTAAATCCTTATTGAGTTTCATTGTAGTTCCTTTGCCTCTGATCTTCTTCCTCATTAGAGTCACCTACACGCTCAAGGAGATGTGTGTTATCACGAAGTGCAAGAGGAACACTGAGACTCCTGAGACCATCAATTGCTGAAATATCCTGAAGGTGTTCTGGTTAGTCCCGTCGTAACCCTTAGCCAAGAGCAAGCCGTATATTATTCCTATCTCGACGATGGCCAGCTCCATGGCCGGTATAGTTCCTTGAATGGTCTGACCTATGTTCTGGAATACCGAGAAGAACTGTAGAAATCCTTGCAATTGTGGAGGGAATTGGACTCCAGGAGTCTGCTGAAGTGGAGGGACGTTAGCTAGTCCTGCGATGCTATTCATGATCAGGAAGGTTAAGGCTATCATGGCCACCAGAATCACAGGAGCCGCGATCGAAGATCCTAAAAACATGTAGAGACTCCTCCTCTTCGTGGAGACGGCGTCATAATAACTGTCTGCGAACTCGGATAGCTTTCTGAGTATCTCATACCTCAAGACTCCCTCCTTGTCTGTCTTGACCATGATCTCAAAGATGGACTTGCCCACCCAAGAGTCCATCTCGGGTACCGGAGTGTCGGACACCGCCGAGAGTAATAAGTACCTCTCTATGATCCTGTTCAACTCCCCTCCGAAGTTCTTATTACCCTTCAGTTTGGACAGGGCTGTGTACAAGTTGTCTCCTGTAGTCCTAACGTGTTCTCCAACTGCCCTAACCAGTAGGGCCATCTTGGACTCGACCTCAGATTTCCTCACGAGTGCCCTCTGTACCCTGTAGCCGTAGAGTAGCGAGAAAGCTGCAGTGGGGATCAAGACTGCGAGCCACATCGGGAGAGACCTGGTGATAAGGTAATAAATCACGTCTACGATGATTCCCACTGCCAACCCAACACCTCCGAGCTTCGGATTTCCCTTCACCGGAACCGTGTCCAATGGTGCCTGGAAAGCCACGTATATGTATAGGGAGACCCCTATCAGCGGAACGAGGAAGTAAACTATCATGTCAGTACCGTATTGGACGTTACCCTGCACTATGGCGAACCAAATGGCCAAAAGCGGGATCATGAGTAAAAATAGGAGGGAGAGTTCTCCGAGGTTGGAGACGGATCTCCCGTATCTGTCCCAGGACTCCTTGAGCCACTGCAACACCTCGGTGGTCACCCTGGAAAGGTGAACTGAGATCTCGCCTCCAATGGAGGATATTATCACTGCCCCTCCGAGCAACCTCTCGAAGAGCTTAGACGGATGATCTTCCGTCTCCTTCAGGACAGCCTGATCTGGGGGGAGGTTGAAGACAGTGAAGTCCCTGTAGATCTTGGCCAACTCCCTCGGGATTGCCTTCAGGGCCTCAGTCTCCTCCTTCAGGGTCTCCACCATCCTCATGACGTCGTAGCCTATCTCAGAGAGACCCCACATCATGAGGGAGATTATGGGTAACTCCATCTCCACCCTCCTCTGCAGGGAAGTCCTATTGTCGAAGGTCCTCAGCCAAGGAAGGAAATAGGTGAAGAGGACCAACAAGCCTCCCAAGGGGGAGTAGAGGTAACTCCCCATGAGGTAGTAGAGCGCCAGTCCAATCACGGCCGCCGCCGTATATCCGTAAAGGGTGTTGTTCGCTGTCTCCCTGGACCACGAGGCTGGTGACTCCAGAACCTTGGACGAGACCACTAATCTTTCCATCAATTCCTCAAAAGTCCAGGTCCTCTTGCTCAGTCTGTGGATCGCCGGAGGCCAGGAGTAAACCGTGAGGGGAAGGAACACGCTCAGTAGGAGTTCGCGGTACTGACTCTGCACCAGGAAGGAGAGTACCAGGAGAACTGTGGAGATGGAGGCCACTGACAGAAGTAAGATATAATTGAGGTCCCTGGAGTTGAGGTCCTTCTTCTGCTTGGGCTTGGCCTTCAGGTTCACCTTTCGTTGTTGAGTCTTGCTCACTTAGACCACCCCTTGAGAGTCGTAATATTCCTTGATGGCCTTGACGTAGGCCTCCTGGTTGAGCATGGAGGAATTCAGGATGAACCTGACCTTCCCCTCCAAGTCCTTCTTCAGGTCTCCCTCAGTCATTCCCTTCGTCGCCGCCATGGTCTTGAGTCTGGAGCTGTGCAGGACGTCCACAAAGAAGGAATCCGTAACTGGAGAATAAGTCGCCAGAGGTACGTAGTGTGCCTGTCCTTCCTTGAGCACAACCTCTCCTATCTCCTGAACCCTCCTGACCAGCCTCCCGTTCACGGTATAGGAGTTCACGAAAACTACCATGGACACTACCGAGAAGAACGAGTCGTCTATTCCGGCGTAGTTGAACCTTGCCTTAAGCGAGGAGAAGTCCTCTGCGTGAAGGGACGTGATACCACCGTGACCTGCTGCCACGGAGTGTATGAACTCCTTCATCTCCTCCTTGGATCTCACCTCGCCCACTGAGACCAGATCTGGCCTTATCCTGAAGGTATGCGAAATTAGCCTGTCCAGAGGGATCTCAGCACTCTCGTTGTACTCTGTCATTAGGGTCGGCTTCCTCGAGACGAGTCTAACCCAGTTGGGGAATATCACTCTAAGCTCCGGGATCTCCTCCACCGTCACTATCTTCCAGGAAGGTGGGACCAGGGTCAACATGGCGTTTATTAGGGTTGTCTTACCCGTCCCCGACCTACCGACGACCAGGATGACCCCCCTGTTCTGTATGACGAACCAGAGTGCGGCAGCCATCAAAGCGGTCATGACCTTTTTCTCCACCACCATCCTGGGGAGAGTCCAGACCTCCTCGTGGGGCTTCCTCACGGATATCGTGGATCCGGTGGGGGAGACCTCCCTGCCGTAGGTGAGTGCGACACGATAACCCTCAGGCGTCATGGCGTCCAGGATAGGTTTAGCTAGAGTTATGGATTTCCCCGATTTGAAGGCTATCTTCTGCACTAGGGCATTGCTTTCATCCACGTTGAGGATCAAGTTGGTCGGGATCCACAGTCCAAACTCCCTGTGAAACACGAAGACTGGATCGGCACCTGTAACTGATGAGAAGGATATGTCCTCGACCTCCCTGTCGTCTAGGAGCGGAGTTAGGACATCGTAACGCAGGATGTCCCTGACCACGTAATAGCCTATGACCCTGTCCCTGTTGACGTAGTCCAGGAAGGTGGTCACCAGCTTATCCAAGTCCTTGGGCTTAAGGGTATAGTATAGCGTCTTATAGGCCTTCATGAGGAGTTCCCTTTGACTCCTGGTTAGATCGGGCTCCTCTATGTTATAGAAAACTCCGTCTTCGTTTCTAACTAGGGTAGCCTTGGGGAAAGCTACGTCATACTGTTCATATATTCCCTTCAGCACGTATGACATAAGTACATCCCCGCTGTACTTGGGGCGTGTTACCTTGATATCCTTAGGCTCGATCATCTCATCCACCTCCGAGTTGTCCTCCTTGAAACACGTTACCGTAGGCTGTGACGACTAGAACTCCTATGTTGTTGAGATTGAGGTTGTTAGCTAGATTTAGAGTCACTAGAGCTGTTTGACCAGGCGGTATAGGATTTGGGATGATTGAATTCGCCCCAATTACTTGGATGGGAGGACCGCTTATCTGATTATTGTTATTAACCGGAACTATCACGACGTACTCTACATAAGACGACACCGTCCCCTGATTCGTAATGCATATTTGACCCTGTATTATGGCTTGCCCGTTAGCCTGACCCTGTGGGTTCTGACCTCCGGGGTTCAAATTTATTTGTTTTACTTGCACGCTCAAGCTCTCAGCGTTCTTCTCAGACATTAGAGTTTGAGCCTGCGACAGCTGGAGACTGAACGCCTGTTCCCTAAAACTGATCAACAACAGTGTGCCTATGACGGCCAGAGCTATCAAAAGAAAAATTACCGTACCTATTACCGTGCCTAAACCTTTGGATTTCCTCATAAAACCACCTGGTAAAACGTGCCTTGAGTTGTGAAGAGGGTTACCTGAGTCCCTTGTCCTCCAGGAGGGATCTGCTGGATCTGTATCTTGTAAAGGTTATCGGGAAGCAATGTATTTGTTGGATCTTTCGACTGATAACTGTTCCCGTAAGGAACCAACTGACAAACGGTAACAGGTGAGGGCGTTGTTGACGCCCCGACCACGGCGTAAGCTATGGTTATTGGGGAGGTGCCGTAGACCTCCACGTATACACAGTTCTTGTACGTCCACATTACCGACATCAACTGTACCTGGGGAGTCTCAACGTAGCTGGCTGTGGGGACCAGGTAATTGTAGTTGAATGCCAGGAAGGCGCCTAGGAGTCCTAGTGTAACTACCAAGGAAAGTAGGGAAGCTACAACCTCTGATAGACCTCTCCTCATCCGTACAACACCTCAGCTGAAGATTGATACTCCACAAGGTTCCCTCCAGGACCGTAGGTGCCTATCACCTGAACTATCGGAACCGTACCCTGAGGTATGTTGAGGTTACTTGTAAAGAAGTAAAGGGTGTAGGTCTGACCAGGTCTCAAGCTTAAAGGAAGGTTGACGGTGGTAGGGTTCTGGTTGAAGGACGTGTAAAGGGTTTGAGGTGAGGAATAGGTATTTCCCCCAACCACTACATTTACCTTTTGTATCACGAAGGGGTAATAGCCTCCGGACCTCACGTCGATTTCCACCATATAAACCCCTCCTCCATTCAAGGACACTACCTTAGAGGAAAGGGATACCTCAGGTAACCCTTGAGTGGATTGAACGTAAGATAGACCGTACCTAAACAGTGCGGCCCAAGCAACAAATACAACAACTATCAAAAAAAGGGAGCCCATCACGGAGGACAGGCCCCGCCTTGCCTTGAACATAGGTTACACCTTGTTTAGTCTTGTACCACGGTCGTAGCCTGGGTGGCAAGAGTTTGATGGGTTACAGTATCTGTTGCCGTAACCTGAACGACTATAGTGGAACCCACATTTAGGGTGGGATTAATATTTATAGGGTTAGTGATAGAGCCAGGGCTTATAAACGTGTAGCTCTGCCCAGGCTGAAGAGTTATATAATTCTTAGTAGTCGGATTGAATTGATATAGAGTTTGTCCAGCAACAGTTACAAGGGTTATATTTACAGGGTCATTCCCAGTATCGGTGACCGTCACAGTGACTGATGCAGTCGTCGCGGTTCCTCCAGGGTTCAGTACGCTAATATCACTGAGAGATATTTGGGCGCTGTGGCTGTTGGAGGAGAACAGACCGAAGGCGAAGTGACCTAACAAAAGAGCGGCCACAATTGTTAATACTATCATTAGGAGAGACCCTACTATGTTTGACAGGCCTCTCCTTTCCTTTTTGGATCTATTTTTTCCTAACATTTAAGATCTACGCCACAATCTGAATAAAGTAATTTAAAAAGAACTCGCGAAACGCTGCTGTCTTAGTAAATCCACGTACTCAAGTGAAACCACTATAGAAAAAGATCACCCGTTCTTCTACTGTTTCAGTGGAACAGTGGAACAGTCGCTCAAAAGTTCTCCCAAAAGGGCCGATATCCCTACTTGTTCCTTTTTAAGAAAGAGATGTCAAGATGTATCATGAAATACCATGAAGCAGAACCTCCTCGTAGGTTTATTGGTGCTCACCCTAGCCGTGAACGTCACCCTAGGCTATGAGCTCTACTCACTCAATCACGCTTCTTCAGCCCACGCTGTGGCTCCGGTAGTATTTGAGAACGTGACGGTCTACCCTGGGCAGAACACGACTGCGGAGGGCAATCTCACCCTTCATCCCTTCTACTACAAGTACGGGGTCCTACTCAAATTCCCGCAAAAGGGGGAGTACCTCGTAGGGATTAACGGAACCGTCTTTCCTGGAGAGGCCATTTTAGTTCAGCTGGAGGACGGTCAATCGGTTCTCCTCAACCAGAACGTCACCCAGGGAAAGGTGATCGTGAACGATAACGTGATCCATGCCACTATCATAATCAGTGGACTGTACTCAGGGAGTGCGCCCAGTCCTCAACTGGTTCTCCAGGATGTTGGACTATTTTTTCAGTTTCTGAGGCCTCTCCAGGTGGTCAATTCCTCTTCTGAAGGCGGCCAACAGGAGATTCAAAACGTCACACATGATTTCGATCATGGTTCGGTTTCGGATAACGACCTCAACTCCAGTGCCACTAACTCCACTATTAATAGTAATACTACCATAAATCAGGATAATATTACTAATCAGAACTCCACGAGCCAGCCCCACGATGACAATGTGACCCTACAGCCCCACAACGAGAACGACACTGGTCAGGGCACTAGTCAAGGCAGCGACAGCTCACAGAACAGCAACAGCTCCTCCAATTCGAGCCAAAATGCCCATGAAAGCTCTAGCGGAGATTCCAACTCCAGCGATAGTTCAGGGTCTGGCTCCAGTAGCTCCGGGTCAGGGTCGAGCTCAGGGTCTGGCTCCAGTAGCTCCGGGTCAGGGTCGAGCTCGAGCGGTCAAGGCGACTCCGGGGACTCTGGTTCTGGGTCTGATTCCTCAAGTGGGTCTGGGTCACAAGATAATTGATTCTCTCCGTCTCACGGTTTTTTAGTACGTGATGGAAAGATTATATAAGCGTCGAAGTAATTCTGTCTTGATCATGAGATTACTACTGGCAATTGGGTTATTGCTGGCCTCCATGATTCCTATAGCCCACAGTGGCGTGGCTAGTATATCGATATACTACAACGGAACTGTGGTTGCCCACTTTCAGGGAATCACCAGTTTCACCATCATAGGAAACAACGTCTCAGAGCTCAGGGTTCAAGGAAGTAAGTTTAACCTCACCGGCGACGTCCTACAATTTTACAACCCTAATTCCTCCATAACAGTGACGTATCAAACGTCGTTTCAGCAGGGAGTAGTCAAGGGAAGTGAGCCCTTTAATGCTACCTTCAACTTTCTTTTTCCCCCAACTTTCACTTTAGTGTACGTGTCTCCCTCTCCTCAGTCTCTGAAAGTGAGCGGAAACCTCTATAACCTAACGTTAGTGGGAGACTCATTCAACATAGTTTATGCCCCGGTCTCTAAGCCTAGCTCTCCCATTGGAGAGGAGGATCTCTTGATCCTGATAGCCCTTGTAGTCAGCGACTCCGTCTTAGCAGGTCTAGTCATTTACTTATATAGGAGAGGCAGGGTTAAGAGGGTTGAACAACCTCAGAGTGAACCCCGGGTTTCCAACGTAAGCCAGGAGGCTGAAGAGGAGGAAACGGAACTAACCCAGGAGACGCTAAACGACAGAGACATACTTGTACTTGAGGCGTTTAAGCAGGGGGCTAAGACGCTCTCAGATGCGGTTAAGGCTACGGGACTCCCCAAGTCCACCGTGTACAGGAGGATAAAGAAGCTCGTGAGGCTCGGTTATCTTGTGGAGAGGAGAGAAAAAGGTAAGATATGGTACGAGGTCGGAACTCCTCACGGCGAAAAAAGTGAGGATCACACTAATGTGTAGTGGTTGAGGGAGATCACCACCATGTCCACTATCACGTACGCCAATACCGCTATCAGGAACAGAGCGGTTATCTTTTTCTCCTGGGACAAACCTTCTCACCTAAGTGACTAACCTCGTTGGTTTCTCAAAAGGAATCTCCAAGGAACGTTGAAACAGAAGTTTTGAGACGTTCCGTTCCTTTTCCCGCCATTTCAGTCAGTTTCAAGCCCTTCGGGCGAGGAAATGTGCCGTGAGGTTCCTAATAAGGGGGAAACCACCAAGTTAACTTGGTGAGAACATGGCTCAAGAGAGAAAAGAGATAAGTGAAGCCAAGTTGACCCTATACGCCATAATGGCCGCTGTGGCCTACGTAGTGACGGACCTGGTTATAATGGCCCAGACTGGCTTCAATATAATGTAATTTTTTTTAAAAAAAGTTTTATAATTTTCTGCTTTTGGAAACCCTCAACCTTGTTTA
>NZ_JH597768.1:109497-147926 GCF_000243315.1 Metallosphaera yellowstonensis MK1
AGTGAGCGGAAACCTCTATAACCTAACGTTAGTGGGAGACTCATTCAACATAGTTTATGCCCCGGTCTCTAAGCCTAGCTCTCCCATTGGAGAGGAGGATCTCTTGATCCTGATAGCCCTTGTAGTCAGCGACTCCGTCTTAGCAGGTCTAGTCATTTACTTATATAGGAGAGGCAGGGTTAAGAGGGTTGAACAACCTCAGAGTGAACCCCGGGTTTCCAACGTAAGCCAGGAGGCTGAAGAGGAGGAAACGGAACTAACCCAGGAGACGCTAAACGACAGAGACATACTTGTACTTGAGGCGTTTAAGCAGGGGGCTAAGACGCTCTCAGATGCGGTTAAGGCTACGGGACTCCCCAAGTCCACCGTGTACAGGAGGATAAAGAAGCTCGTGAGGCTCGGTTATCTTGTGGAGAGGAGAGAAAAAGGTAAGATATGGTACGAGGTCGGAACTCCTCACGGCGAAAAAAGTGAGGATCATACTAATGTGTAGTGGTTGAGGGAGATCACCACCATGTCCACTATCGACTCCCCAAGTCCACCGTGTACAGGAGGATAAAGAAGCTCGTGAGGCTCGGTTATCTTGTGGAGAGGAGAGAAAAAGGTAAGATATGGTACGAGGTCGGAACTCCTCACGGCGAAAAAAGTGAGGATCATACTAATGTGTAGTGGTTGAGGGAGATCACCACCATGTCCACTATCACGTACGCCAATACCGCTATCAGGAACAGAGCGGTTATCTTTTTCTCCTGGGACAAACCTTCTCACCTAAGTGACTAACCTCGTTGGTTTCTCAAAAGGAATCTCCAAGGAACGTTGAAACAGAAGTTTTGAGACGTTCCGTTCCTTTTCCCGCCATTTCAGTCAGTTTCAAGCCCTTCGGGCGAGGAAATGTGCCGTGAGGTTCCTAATAAGGGGGAAACCACCAAGTTAACTTGGTGAGAACATGGCTCAAGAGAGAAAAGAGATAAGTGAAGCCAAGTTGACCCTATACGCCATAATGGCCGCTGTGGCCTACGTAGTGACGGACCTGGTTATAATGGCCCAGACTGGCTTCAATATAATGTAATTTTTTTTAAAAAAAGTTTTATAATTTTCTGCTTTTGGAAACCCTCAACCTTGTTTAGTTCCTGAAATTTCACACGATAACTTACTTGACCTTGATGGCAACCAGTACACTGATGGACACCACTATAACGAAAGAAATCACTTTGTATAAGAACAAATCCTCTTGAGTCATAGGACCTATCAGCGTGTCCGCGTATACCTCCCCTGAGGTTGTATTACTAATGTTAGGGCTGGAGGAATTAGTCCCAGTCCTCTCGGTTGAATTACCATTAAGGTTAAGTTCCCTCTTGAAGGTCACGTTGAGCTTAGAATCTTTGGGTATGGATACTAACCTGGGGTAGCTAACGTTTAGCCCCGACATGGGGATAGAGACGTCGTAAACCCCTGGATAAAGGCGTATCACCATAGGGTTGGACGTGATGTTAATTGCACTGCCGTTAAGAAACATAGTCCAAGTACTGTTATACCCTGAGGAGTAGATGACCAGAGGGAACTGTTGTTCGGTGAAAAGCACTATTAACACCACCGAAGCGTTCTCTGATATTCCGTTAAGGTCGTAAGACGTATAGCTCGGCAGTACTTCCAGTGTGGACGGATTGAGTTTAGCGAAGGGAAAAATCTCCTTCACGGTGTAGTTATAATACAACGGAGGATAGATCCTTAAACTATAATTACCTAAAGGTAAACTGAGATTCAGTATGGAAGAATTTGAAGTGTAATTGAATTTTCCAACGTCAGCTCCCCAACTTACTCCCCTGGGTAACCCTTCACTTATCACGAGTACCCTGAATGAAAGCGGGAAAATGCCGATCGACACCGTGGACTGATTGGGAAGTATGGTTCCAGAGTAATTGGAGTACCCAGGTGGCGAAATTACCTCAAACTGATACTCCGACAAGGGTAATTGGAGGGTGACCTCGGGAGAAGTTTCCCTAATCCATAGTTCACCAAGCCTCAAAGTCCAGTTTCCCGAAATCCCAGTCAGGGTTAAGGTTGTTATGAACGAAGAAACATAAGGGAATTGGTAGACCTCAACCCCCTTCTCGCTTCCTGTCACTACGTAAATCCCATGATCACTCCAGCTAGAACCTTCCAACTGGCCTTGGACAGTATAGCTTCCTATTACCTTTCCAGTATAGAGGTTGAGTTCATACATCTCGCCGGTTAAGTTTGAGAAAAGGTATCCTACACCATCGGTGTAGTTTAAGACCAGGGAGGGAGTAAAGTTGGAGTCGAGGTAGGTTAAGTTACTGGAGATTACCGCTTCCTTGGAAGGGCCCAAGATCCAGATTGAGGAATAGGGTGCTGGTAACAGAAGGGTGCCCTGAAAAGAGAGATTTAGCACGAAAGTCGAATTTCGAGAATATATTACGAAACTGCTGGGTTGTGTACCTAGGGCGTAAATATTACCATCGTAAAACTGAACGTCCTTTATATAGGAGAAATATTGTGACAAGGGCAATATCCTCGTGATATTCCCCAGGAGGAGAGCATATGGACCCTGGTCCGAGTTGATTCCTAGAAGCACGTTATAGCCTTGCTGTCGGATGATAGAGATATACCCTCCGTTAAAAGGACCATAGGAAGCTATCAGGGAGGGAGCTATTACCACGCCGTTGAAAGTCACTAACTGATAAAGCTGAAGATAAAGGTTCCTCCCCTGATAATACCATAGGAGTAGGTCGGTTGACTGCGTTGAGGAGTTGAAGGACAACGCTCCCGCAGAGGACGACCAGCCCGTAGTCAACTCAATTGATAAGGTCTGGGTGCTGGACTTGCCCTGATAATATGTCAGGTAAATGAGACCGGACCTGTTAAGTACTACTGCAACATAATTACCTTGATCGAAAGCATATATCGGGGAACCAAGAACATTTATCTCGGACTTTAAGGAGAAGTCTGACCCAATAACCGCGATTGAGGTTCTTGAGGTTCCATTAACTACGTATGATAACCCTATCAGCAACGAATTCTCCCCCTGTGATACGAATGAGACTTCTCCGGAACCTAGATTGATACACTGAGCTGTTCCTAGATCATAAATAACCAAATCGGCCTTGGAATACCCCACCAATATGAGAGAATGGGTAGAAGGCCAATAAAAGGTACATTTGAGCGTATCTAGGGGAATTCCACTAATTTGATACTCGGACTGCGCATGAAACACCAGGGAGCTTAAAAGGGGTAAGAGAGAAAGTGAAAGAAGAATAGCCAGCAGTAACCCTTTCAGCCTCATTATCGTAAGGCTATACTTCGCGTGATAATTAACGTTTTCCCAATAGGTCCTTAACAGCAAAGCATTGCTTCAGTAACCCACATCGCATGGCGCAACCTCCTGGACAACGGCTAACATCGACTCGACTGGAACGTTATTCCAGGACTTTGAGCCCACAAAAGTTGTACTTAATTCTAATTCGATTATATGTTTTCCTGATAAAATGAATGACAAACCTCGCCTCTTCTAGGGGCGGGGTAAAGGTCATTAAGCCCAAAACTACTACTTCTAACAACAGTTTAGTGACTTCCCCTTTATTACCGCCCCTTTTCAAGGAAAATCTAATAACTGCTATTCTAAGATGCCTTCTTCTGGTCAACTTCCTGGGGATGAGGAGCGGGAGCCGACCTCTCCCGCGATGCCCGGTATACCCAAAATGACCTCCTTGAAAATAAGTCATGACAGCAGTTATGGGACTTTAACGTAACTTAAAGATTTTCATCAGCCCCGGCGGTCCGCCTAAATGACGTTCGAGAGCCTGAGGAACACCTCCACGCTCCTCAGGTTCAGCTCCCTATCAACTCCCTGACGACGTTGTTGATGGTGAAGATCGTGAGGTAGCCCTGAAGCCTCTCCCTCCTCCAGAATGAGGAGTCCCAGGGCCTTGACGTCCCTTGGAGGTCCTCGATCTCCCACCTTATCTTCCAGGCCTCCTCGACTTCCTCGCTGAGCGAGAGGTCGGTCGTGTAGAGGTACCTGGCGTGTGTCCCAGAGTCACGTTTACATTCCCGGACTAGCAACTTTACCGTAATGGGTCGGCCTCCCAGGGTCAGGTCGGCGTAGTAGACTCCGGGGGGTATCCCACTCGGAGGTGTCCCTCCACCTCCTCGAGGGTCCCCTGGACCGACTCGACCCTGAGTTCGGTTGGACTTGAGCTCAGACACCGCGTTGTCCGTCACGAGCTTCTCGGACAGTACTGGGGTCGAAGACGACCCTGGCTACCGGAAGCGCTCCTTGAGCACGTCCAACATCTCGCCACCTCGATCTTGGTCTTGAACTCGGTGACCCTCACAAATTCAACATCTTCCTCACGGCGTAGGGGAAAGCCCCCACCATGAACGTCCTGCCCGTGGAGAGGTCCACTACGGCGACCGTGAGGAGCTTGGCCCTCTCGAACCTCCCGTGGGTGTGGCAGTAGGTCCAGTAGTTCTCAGGGGCTCACGTCCTCCCGGAGCGTCGTGGTCCACTGTGTCGTCCACGATGACGACCTGACCCTTCACCAGCCTGACAGGACCTCCAGGTAGTCCCTCCACGCATCTCCGAGTTCTCCCAACGCCCCATCAATTCACGTTCCAACCCGAACGTCTCGGCCCTGTTCCTCACGCTGGCCCTCCCACCTACCAGGACCATGAGGAGAAGTGCCAGTTAACCTTCCTGCTCCTCCCGTTCCTCCCGACCACGCCCAGCCTGTTGATCTCCCTGACAGCCTCTCCCTAGCGAACTCGATCTGTCCCTTTCCGCACCTTTTCAGCAGGAAGACGTCGAAAAATAAAAACTTCTCGCCAATACCGGCTTTTTCGTATTACCTCCCTAAGATTCCCATAACTGCTGATATTAGATCAAATATTTTTGGAAGAATATTTTGAATCTACCGTCATGGCGGGGAAGAGGTAAGATGACATGGAGATGACATCCTTTCTATTTTCTCTAGCTCTAGAAGGTGCGGCCAGGAGCTGAAGTGAAGCCCTCTTGTTTTTCAGAAGAGTGAGTGAACCATTCTGGAAGGGGAGAGGCTCATCTCCCTGTCGTCCCGAGGGCCTATAATCGTGGCCTGGTGGATTAGGGCTTCAAAGATACTCATTTATCCCTCCTCGACGATCTACAGTCATGATAGCTGTAGCTGGGTTCAAGATAGTCCCAGACGATACGTTGATAAGGGCAGTCAACGGGAAACTGGAACTTAACGTTCCCCCCAAGATAAGCACTTACGACAAGAACGCCATAGAGGAGGTGGTGAAGATCAAGGAGAAACTGGGTTGGAGGGCAGTGGGGATAACAGTGGGGAACACTGACAGGAAGAGCGTGAGGGAAGCGTTGTCCATGGGACTGGACGAGGTGATTGCCGTGAGCTCGGGTTACCTGGACGTTCCTGGCACTGCTCAGGCCATGGCTGAGAACCTCAAGGCAATCTCTCCCAGTCTAGTGGTTTTGGCTGAAACCACCACGGACAGCAGTACTTCGGCTCTCCCTCCTTACCTGGCTGAACTCATGGGTTTCAACCTGGTCACCTATGTCAGATCCATGAGGATAGAAGGAGAAGTCGTGGTAGCCGAGAGGAGCGTAGGTACGGTGGAAGTCGTTAGGGCTCCTCTTCCTGCTGTAATCTCGGTCACTGGAGAGATAAATACACCCAGAACCCCATCTGTGAAACAGATAATGGAGTCAGCTAAGAAGCCGGTGAAGCAGGTTAACTTCTCCGCTCCTCTGATGGCGGAGCTGAAGGAAGTTGTGCCGTTCACAGTGAACAGGAAGAGAGTCGTAATAGAGAAGCCCCTGGAAGAGGCCGTGGACCAACTAATCAATTACCTCAAGGGTGAGGGTATACTATGAAGGTACTAGTAGTGTCGGAGGACCCCGAATTCTTCAGGTCAGCGTCCTGGGTGTCCCAACAGTTACCTGCAGACCAAATTGAGGGTATACACTTCAGCGAGGTCAACTACGTTGACGTACTTTACCTAGTCAGACCTGATGGGTACTGGGAGGAGTCCATAGCCAACGTGGTTAAGAGCATCTCGCCCGATGTAGTCGTGGCGGGGAGCACTAGGAGAGACAAGACGGTCGCGTACTCCATGGCCGGGAAGTTGAGGGCTTCAGTTGCAGGAGACGTGACAGAGGCGGTGTTAAAGGAAGGGAAACTGAGGGTCAAGAGGGTAGTGTATAGTGGAGCTGGAGTGGCTACCCTAGACCTGAGCCTACCGGCGGTCATCACGGTTCAGAAGAACACGATGGAGCCGGCTAGGAGGAAGGGAGAGGTCAGGAAACTCCAATTGGATCCTTCTAAGGTTACCCTGGTGGAGAGGAGAGAGGTGTCCCAGACTGTGGCCTTGGACAAGGCTAAGACGATCGTGTCTGTGGGGAGAGGCATAGGCTCCAAGGAAAACATTAAATATGCCGAGGAACTAGCCAGGGCTTTGAACGCTGCCCTGGGCGGAAGTAGGCCGGTCACCGCTGAACTGGGTTGGTTACCTGAGGACAGACAGATAGGCCTCTCCGGGAACAAGGTCAGACCTCAACTCTACATAGCCCTGGGGATATCCGGACAACCACAGCACCTAGCTGGGATCAGGGATTCTCGCTTGATAGTAGCGGTAAATAAGGACAAGAACGCCCCCATAGTCGAGAACGCCGACTACACGGTGATAGCTGACGCAGTGGAGTTCTGTAAGATGATGGTGAGGAGGCTGACCAAATGAGCTTTGACGCAGATGTCATAGTGGTTGGTGGAGGGCTAGCAGGGCTCTCGGCTTCCCTCACTGCTGTGAGGGAGGGACTCTCCGTACTGGTCCTCGAGAGAGGTGAGTTCTCCGGGGCCAAGAACGTGAGCGGAGGGAGGATGTACGTTCATGCCCTGAGACAGCTAGTGGACATCTCAGAGGCCCCTCTGGAGAGACCCATAACCAAGGAGACCTACCTGATCAAGTGCAGTAACAGGGCTATATCATTCTCCTTCAGTGATCCTGAGAGTAGAAACAGTTACTCCGTTCTCAGGGCCAAGTTCGACCCATGGTTGGCCAAGAAGGCTGAGGAGGAAGGGGTGATAATATCCTATAACACCCTGGTTCTAGGGGCTGAGAGAGAGGATGGAGGCATGACCGTGAGGACCAACAGGGGGGACCTCAGAGCCCCCCTGGTGATAGAGGCTGACGGGGTCACTGCCGGGATCTCAAGGAGCCTGGGACTCAGGAAACTGGAACCTCACTCCCTAATGTTGGGAGTCAAGGAGGTGGTGAAACTGGAGGGGCCTCCCGAGGAGGGGGAGGCTAGGGTACTCGTGGGGTTCGTGGGCGAGCTGTTGGGAGGTGCGTTCATGTACACCAACGAGGATACACTGTCGTTGGGTGCTACAGTGAAGATAAACTCGTTACAGGAGGGCAACAAAATGGCGAGAGACCTTGTGGAGGAAATCAGGGAGTCACTGGGCGTGACCGGGGAGGTGTTGGAGTACTCAGCCCACCTCATTCCGTATTACGGATATGATAAGCTCCCTCCCCTTCACGCACCCAACCTCTTGGTAACTGGGGATGCTGCAGGTCTACTCATAAATGACGGGTTTGTGATAAGAGGTATGGATCTGGCCATAGGATCTGGAATGATAGCAGGTAAGGCTGCCAAGAGGATCCTGTCAGAGGGTAAGCCTCAGGACACCTCAGTGTATGAGAGGATGTTGAGGGAATCATTCGTACTTAAGGACATGTACACCGCCAGGAGAGCGTTCACGCTAATGAACGAGGAGAGACTGTTCAGGCGTTACCCAGAGTTATTGTGCGATGTGTTGGCCAGGATGTTCAAAGTGGAAGGCGAACGGAAGAGGTTGCTTGAGGTAGTCCAGGAGGAGGCGTCCAAGAGAGGACTGACACTTACCAAGTTGGTGAGAGACCTAGTCAAGGTGATGTGAGTGGATCTCCTGAAGAGGCTCGGATTGAACAAGTACAACGTAGATAAGAAGTCCCACATAAAGGTAAACCTGGAGATATGCAGGACTTGTAAAGAGAAACCTTGTATCAAAGTATGTCCGGCCGGTACTTACGAGAGGTCGGGAGACGTCATAGAGGTACACTATGAGAGGTGTCTGGAGTGCGGCGCTGCCCTGGTAGCCTGTCCCTTCAACGCAATCGAGTTCCAGTTTCCTGAAGGCGGAATAAGTTATAGGTATGGATGAAAAAACTTCTCGCTAATACCGAGTTCTCGGTATTACCTCCCTGAGATTCCCATGAATGCTGTAGGATCAATTAAATCACTTTCATTCTATAGAAACAAATAGAAATCGCAATGGAGTCCTGAATCGCCCGACTTTTACCCCTTTAAACTACTTTTTTGTAATCTCTGATTGTTTGTCACATGTGA
Organism: Metallosphaera yellowstonensis MK1; assembly: GCF_000243315.1. Taxonomy (GTDB): domain Archaea; phylum Thermoproteota; class Thermoprotei_A; order Sulfolobales; family Sulfolobaceae; genus Metallosphaera; species Metallosphaera yellowstonensis. The sequence goes on from NZ_JH597768.1 coordinate 117,905, forward strand.
CAAATTTCTCACGTAATGATTTGTCGTGTATGACAAATTTATATTAGCAGAAGTGTTATACCATATTGTGAACGATGAGGAACTACTTAAGATAATGTCAGAATGGAACTTCTGGGGAAAGGAAAGACCTAACTTAGGAACAGAGAGGAAATGTTATATAGAGAGAATAATAAAATTGTTAAGCAGCGTAAAAGTCATAGCAATTTCTGGGGTTAGAAGGGCTGGGAAGTCCTTCATTGCAAGGCAAGTCCTGAACAAATTAATAGAAAATGGAGTAAACGTTGAAGATACTTTAATTATCAGACTCGACGACGAGAGGCTGATAAACCTTAACTATGAGCTACTTCTGAAGATGTATAACCTCTATCTAACTTACGTAAAGAAGGATAAGAGTAAGTCTACTTATGCTGTGTTAGATGAGGCACAAGAGGTTGAAGGTTGGGAGAGGTTCGTTAGAGGATTAGAAGAAAGATGCGAGGCGAAGATGATTGTTACGGGATCTTCAGCAAAGCTGTTGAGCTCAGAGTTTACAAGTCTCCTCTCTGGAAGGCACGTTGAAGTTAGAGTCACTCCTCTCTCCTTCCGTGAGGTACTGGAATTTAAAGGGATGAAAATAAAAGATGTGCTCGAATTCGCTGAAAACTTGGATAGGATAAAGAGAGAACTGATAGAGATGATTAACTATGGCGGATTTCCTGGCGTTGCACTTAATCCAGAAGTTAGGGCTGAGCTTATTCACTCCTACTTCAACACTATTATTGTAAAAGACGTTGTTAATAGGTATAAACTTAGAAGGGAGGAGAAGATAAGGACTCTCGCAAAGTTCTACATCTCCTCCTCTGCTTCTAAAATAACTTACAATAGCGTATCTAAGTTCCTTAAAATCCCAGTGAAGACCGTCGAGAGGTATTCCGAATATCTTGAAAAGTCATTCCTAGTCTTTTTCCTAAAGAACTATTCAATATCTCCTAAGGCCATAGAGAATTCTCCGAGGAAAGTTTACGTGATAGATAACGGCTTTCTAAAGTACTTTTCTACCGCATCTCTTGGAAGGGCTTTTGAGACCTTGGTAGTTCAGCATCTATATAGATATGCTTTGAAGAGATTTTATGAACTGTACTATTGGTCTTCTGAGAACTCCGAAATCGACGTTATTATAAAGAGCGGGAAAAAGATCCTTCCCATACAGATAACTTATGAACTGAATAATGAGAATGAGGAGAGAGAGTTGAAAAGCTTAAAGAAGTTTAAGAAATACGCCAGTTATGATAGTTCGATTGTGATTACGTTTGAGCAGGAAAGAGAGATAGAAGGAATTAAAGTTCTCCCTGCATATAAGTTTCTCCTTAGCCTAGATGATGTACTGGACTCTTTAGTAAGCTAGAAGTGTTTGTACATAGAAGGTCAATACTCTCGCTTGTATTCTCCTGTTTAATGATAAGCCATACGCCATGAGCCCCTCTTCTAAGATTCTAGGGTTTTCATCACTTTTCTCTACTTGCTTAGGGGTTAAGAATTCCGATTCTATCGTGTTAATAATGCTGGTTTTCACAAGTCTTCTTACGTTATCGTTACCGCTTCCAAGCTTTGCTCTCTTTGCTTCCCTATTCTCCAGTTTTGAATAAGTTAGTTTGAAGCGTTGGGTTAATACTTATTATGGCTTGATTACGCTCTAGAATTGAGGATGAGTTCTATTATTTGATTTCTAAGGATAATTATATTAGGTATTGGATTAATAAGTTTCACGACGTGCTTAGGGATCTTGAGGAAGGTATAAGTGTGGGAAAATTTCTCTCTTATTTGATTTGTTATCTATTAACAAGTTTTATCTCACAATAATACAAGCTTCTCTCGGTGTTTTTCCATTTTATGTATTGATGGAAAGTTAAAAGCCTGTTGAAGTTATAATGAAAAAGACTATAACTCCAATGTGAGAGGCAATCGAGAAATCAACTCTTAATTCAGGTGAACTCACGTGCCTAAGGTCTTGGAGGTCAGGATCAGATCGACCGGGAGTACCGCATTTGCTTACTCGTAACCCGGCACTCCAGCTTTAGAGTAGAAGTTTTTAAAAAACAGCAGTTATGGGACTTTCCCTTAAATATCGCCCTGTAATCGAGGCAAAATCTAATAACTGCTGTAAAAAACAATTAACTTAAGACTTAGTTGTCTGAGCCGTATCCAGAGTCAGAAGATCCAGAATTGTTATCTCCCTGACTTGAGTTGGTAGAATGATCAGGGCTGTTGTCAGACGCAGAAGTTACTCCGCTTCTGGTGTTGGAGTTCATGTCAGGGCTGTTGTCCCCCTGATACGGCTTGACTATAATGAGCGGTTTGTCTTGGACACCGTTTCCTTCAGGATTTTGAGATACTTGGTAAGACACCTTTATCTGAACCTGATAAGTTCCATTGCTCAAGTAAGTGTGAACATCGTTCTGTCCTTCGGTTAAGTAGAGGGTTTTATTACCCACTATTATAGTTACGTTGAAGGAAGAGAACACCGATTCTATGGGATTCTCATTTAATTCGAAGGTGTAGTTACCTGACGTATTGACTGTCATAGTAGTGTTGGCCGAGGCTGTTCCCAACTGACCAGGAGTCAAATTACCTAGATTCAGATTCGCGGTGTTCAATATCACTTGGGGTTGTGCAGAGCTCTGACTTGTCACTTGACTTATCGTATAGGTTATAGTAGCCAAGGTCGAAAAATTGGCTGCACCGGCTGCAGCTCCAGTGGCCACTACGGCCGCCAGGAGTATTAGGGCCATCTTATTCATTTTTTCACCCTGATCTCCTCTAGCCTCTTGTGTCTTATTAGGCACACACAAGTTCACAATTCCGGTCTACAGGGGGGCGTTTCAATCGAGTAATGAAATTCAGGAATCGCCAGACTTTCCTCAATTTTCACCTTGAAATAGGGAATCTAACAACCGCTTTGAAATAATTGAAGGAACGCACTCACGGGTGATGAGGACTTCCCGTTCAACTGTGAAATCACGGTCAACAATTATTGGAATCGGTCTAGATTGCAGGGCGGTACTCAAGGGAAAATCCCACAATTGACGTCACGGTATACTTAATTTACGCTGTTTTGAGGAATGTTTCACCCTGAATGAAACGAGTGAAAATTGAAATTATACTTCAGATATTAAAAAATATACGTAAAAAGTATTTTAATAAAAGAAATACTCAACGTTTCACAGGTTTCTTATATAGAATCCCTCCCCAAGAGCTGGACATGAACCTTCAACAGATCTCCCTAGACGTGCTCTTCCTCACGACAGCGGCTGTATTCGTTCATTACTTGACCAGAGGACGTCATTACCCCGAGCCAAAGGTCGGTGGAAGACACTTTGTTTTTTACACGAGATGGCAGAGACTCTTCCACTGGATTACCTTCCTCCTCATGTCGATCCTCGCTCTCACAGGGTTCACCATGTTGCTCACCGGGAACTACTCGACACTGAACTTCCACAATTTACTAGGACTTTTACTTTCTATCCCGTTCGTCGGACACGTGATCTTCGACTTCATGAGGCGTAGCGGGAGAGCTGAGATGACCATTAGAGTGAGGGAGCTCATGGAGTTGATTCGTCCTCACGGCGTTAAAGGTAAGATTGGAGGAAAGTATCATCCCTTGAAGAAGATGCTCCATCTGGGTTTTTCGCTTTCCTTTTTGGGCTTGGCGCTCACAGGGGTCCCCATGTTTCTTTTCCCTACTGGGCTCGGACCCGTCGCGTTCACCTACGTGCTGGACCTTCACGTATTGTCAGCCTTAATGATGGTTGGGTTGGGGATAGGCCACATTTACATGGCTTTCCTACCCTCCAATAAGCCTCTCCTTATGGCCGTAACGGTAGGACTGATAGATGAGGAGTATTTGAAAGCTCACTATGAGACGGCGAGTTTAAATTTGAGGCCCGTTGGGACGCGTAAGATCACGACTAACCTGAGCCGGAGAATTTTTCTGGAGTCTACTGTTCTGGCGTCTGTCCTAGCCCTGATGGCTGGGATATTAGCTGGGTCAATCAGTCAACGTAACGGAGGGAGTCCCAGTAGTTCCCAGTTACAAGCTCAGGGCGAGATAGGTCCGATAGCTAACGTGAGTCAGTTGAAACCCAACACTGCGAAGATGTTCTCGTTTCCCAACGGCGCACCTGGGATAGTGGTAGAGCTACCCAACACGCAGCTCAAGGCGTTTAGCGCGGTTTGCACGCATCAAGGCTGTACCGTAGGCTACATACCTGAACAACAGATCATCTACTGTCCTTGTCACGGTGCTGAGTTTTCACCTCAGGACGGATCGGTGATCGCGGGTCCTGCACCGGCTCCCCTGACTGAGTACCCCATAGTGGTGGATCAGAATACAGGAAACGTTTACATCCAGCTGGGATCTAACTCATCGCCTCCTCCTAGCAGAGGAGGGGGAGACGACGGGGGTGGGGGAGACGACTGAGTGTTCACTAGTGTGTCATCCTCTTTGCACCCTAGATTACGCGGGTACAACCGGTCTCCTTTTATCTCTACACCCCTATTCGACTCTTTTATGTTTGACCGTGACCGAGTTTAGGGACTTAGTCCTCAGCCACCTACCAAGACTGTAACGCTTCTACGTAACTACTGGTCATTTTTAATCACTTCTAAATATCGTTTTGACAAGTTGTGTTTATATAGTATCACCGAAGTAGTTCTTATTGATGATCCCCCTAACTGATGACGGGCACTGCTCACGAGGTTTGGGGAGTGATAAGAGTGTGGATGGGAGGGTATTGGTGTTTCCCTCGACCAGCCCCAATGAGTTAAGGGTGACCGTGTATGATCCCTCAAGAGGGGTGCCCGTGGTGGAATTAGAAGTAATTAAAGAAGGTAAGTTACGCCACGGGTAAACACTTACGATAAATGAGTTAAGGGACTCCCTGAACCTAACGGTGTAAGGCTCCAGTATCCTTCGTTGCTTCCCTCTGGATAGAGCTTACACGATGTGAGGGCTCATGTTTTAAAAAAAAACATAATAAATAAGCTTAATCAATATTCAATACAAAAATAATTAACAGCAGTTATTAGATTTCGCCTCTACTTCAAGGCTACACCTAACGAGAAATCCCATAACTGCTGTAATTAAGTCCATTTGATTCGCGTGATGATCCTTAAACCCTTCAATTGCGGGAGGGAGTCGTAGAGACCTTCTCCGTGTATCTGACATATCGGCAGACCCTCCCCGTGAATGCTAAGTCTGATCGAGGAAGTTCAGTGGAATTACATCCGTCCAACCTGACCACCCTCAGGACGGTTTCAGAAGCCGTGACGACGTTTTGAAAGTGAGAGGAGATCACCTCGATCCGATACCTCTCACTCATCCCTCGCTGAAACTACGAACCCACCCTCCCTTGTGAGCTCTTGAATCCTTAGCTAGATTCCCTCAGGCGTCTCTCTAGGAAATCTCTCATCCTATCTCTAGCCTCTTTAGATAAGTTCATGAGAGTCAGTTCCCTAACCGCCTCCCTAATTCCCTGTCTCTCTCTACTCAACCAAGTCTTCATGACCCTGATAGACATCTGATCTAATCCAGCTATTTTCTTCACTATGCCTCTCACCGCCTCCCTCAGCTCCCCTTCCTTCACGACGTAGTCTACCAGACCCAGTTCCTTAGCCCTCAGTGAGTCGATGACCTCCGAGGTGAGCATCAACCAAGCTACGGGTCTCCCCATAGCCCTATAGCCTATGGTGAGAGCCATGGGCGGGATTAGACCCAGCTTACCCTCCGGGATGGAGAATTTGGCACCCTCGACCGCTACCACCACGTCCATGAGGAATAGGAGCTCACAACCCCCACCGTAGGCCAAGCCGTTCACAGCGCCTATCACGGGCTTCTTCACGTGGAACAGGGAATCCACTGCGTACCAGAGGTTGTTAAAGAAGTCCTCGGCCTTCTCAGGAGTGTCCGCCTGCAACATGGCTTCGATGTCGTCCCCGGAGGAGAACGCCCTCCCGCTCCCGCTCACCACCAACGCTATCGTGTCTGCTTCGTTTCCCCTCCTTAAGGCGTCTCCTAAAAGTCTCCAGGCCTCCCCGTCCAGAGCGTTAAGTTTCTCCGGTCTATTGAGGGTTATCCAAGACACTCCTTCCTCCTCGTGGTACAGTACCTTGGTCAAGACCTCAACCTCTTTGTGACCTCACTGGAGAGACTCCTTAAGTCGTTAAGTCTCGTGAGTCTCTTGGTTTCCTCAATCAGGTCTGTCCTCTTCGTCTTCTCGGCGAGCTGGCTCAGTTCCGCGACTCTCCTCGTTACCTCCACTGGATCCCCAGAGTTCAACGTTTCCAGCACCTCCCTGAGTTTCTGATAGTAGTTTACCTCCGTCACAACGGAGGAGTTGAGTCCAGACCTGAAGTCCTCCTGTGACCTCGCCGGTGATAGGGTTATCTCACCCTGTTCAACCTTTCTTTCACCGTCCACCGGATCTACGTACTCCACCCTTAGGTTAAGGACCTTACCCGAGTAGTTGGGGGGAACCTCAACGTAACCAAAGACTTTAATCACCCCTTCAACTGATCCCAGGAATACTGGGAACCCCTGGAAGTTCACCAGGTTGACCTTGAGATCGCTCTCGCATTTTAAGACAGTTTCCTTTGCTGCGACAGGGCCAGTGGTCTCGGTCTTCAGTACCTCCAACACTTCGCTCATACTCTCAGCGTGATAATACCTGCCGTTGGTAATGTCAGCCAACGCAGAGAGGATAGAGGCGTTGTACTCTCCCACTCCTATGGGCACTATCTGGACGAAAGGCGGAAACTTAAGGCTCCTGTACCGCCTCGGATCCTCCACGTCGGTCGGGTAACCGTCCGTTATTATTATGACCTTTGACGTATTTTTCGTGGTCAGTTCCAGGGCAGTGGAGATAGCTTGGTAGAGCGAAGTGTTGCCTTCCGGCCCGATGTGGTCCAGGTACTCTAGGGACGTGGAGGGACTCACCCCCCTGCAGATCACTCTCACGGAGTCTGAAAAGGTTATTAATGTTATTCTAGAGGAAGGATCGAGCTCTTCCAGCACCTTTCTCAGGGCCTCAAGTGCGGTATCTATCCTCCTGGCTCCTACTCGGTCCTTCAAGTAGACTACCTCCTTACCGTCGACCACACCGTATCCTTCAATGAGCGAAGGATCCACTTGATTGACGTCTATGTCCACCAGGTTCATTGACCCACTGGTGTCCAGGACGATCACTAGGTCCTGCCCAACCTTAGCCGTTATCTCAGGAACCACAACAACGGAGAAGTAAAGTCTCATGGGAGAATTCCAGCTCCTACTCTGACTAGCCCTGATCCTCAGCGAGAGGGTCATAGCTATCTTGAGCTTACCCAACGTATAAACCTTGATGCACTCTTCGATCCGTGGTTCTGGTAAGCGCCTGAAATAGAATTGTCTCTAACCTGTAAAACCAATTTTGAAGACTTTGTCTCGGTCGTTGTACCTCGGGGACCGGGGACATAGGTCACATCAAACCCTTTATCAAAAGGTACCTGTGCTGACGCATTGAGTCTTAAGCAGTCTCTCGGCCCCTGGGATCAAGGGCCGTCTTTCATGCTCGGTAAACCTAAAGAGTCAGCCCAGGATGATCGGCCGGAAGTGCAGAAAGAACCTCTTGTAGCTCCGAATGCTTTAAAAACGTTCATGTTTCACTCATTTGGTAACGTTGAACAGAAGTTACCTCTACTTGATTGTTCTTGTGATGGTTTGGGGCTCTGCATTTCCCGTCATTAAGATTGCCCTAGACTACTTGTCGCCCTTCCTCATAGCCCTCGTGAGAGTGACGGTGGGGGGCACACTCCTCCTCCTCGTATCTAGGAAGTTGATATATGGTAAGAAGGAGGCGATCTCCGCAGTCCTCAACGTGGGCCTCTTCATGATCCTGTTGAACCTAGGAGTGGAGTACTCCTCCAACCCTGGACTGACCTCCACGATGATATACACGCAACCCGTCTTCGTGACTGTCCTCTCCAGATTCGTGCTCAGGGAGAGATTGATACCACTACAGATACTGGGAGTGGTACTGGCTTTCTCAGGGGTCCTCATCTCAGTGGGCAGTACCGACTTCTCCATCGGTTCAATCATAGCGATCTTGGGTGGACTGACCTGGGCCGTAGGTACGATCTATCACAGATTGTACTTAAGCGACAGAGACGTTGTTGGACTCAACACCTTCATGTCCTTGTTCTCTGCCCTCCTCATTCTGCCCTTGTCCTTTGTGGACAGTAAGTTCTCCTTAGATCCTGTGGGGTGGGGTTCCACTCTCCTCCTCGCGGTCACTGCCCAGGCGACTGGGTTCCTGCTCTGGTTCAAATCTGTAAATATGTTGGGTCCGGTGAAGGCTAGCTCTGCTGTACTATTAGTACCGGTTTCCTCCTATCTCTTCTCTGCTCTTTTACTGAGGACTGCCCCTACCCTGCTGGAAGGATTGGGGTCTTCCATCACCTTGCTTGGGGTGTTCCTCACATTCTTGAGACCTGGAACTCTGAGAAGATCGAGGTGAGAGAGCCACGGAGTTAGAAACTTAACCTTTCCTCTGACCTCCTACCTGCCCTGAGGATGGGGGTTCCTGGGAGAATCTGGTCTGTGGTTCACAGCCTTCATTCTCACTACTTCGTGGATGGTGTCCCTCAGCTGGCCAGTTCCGTTCGTCCGGCGGTAGATCTCGGACCAGTCTTCAGGTCGTTACCCAACCCATATCTCTCACCGCTGAGAGACCTCTATCCGTGATGTTAGGGACTCGGGGAGGTGGGGAGTAGTCACCGAGTAGACCCTCAGGGGGATGTTTTACTCGGGAAATTTTGAGTATTGGGATGCAGAAACCATAACTCACCCCTGGAAGGGGGTGAGTCTAACTGTTCTGTGTCAACAGTTTCCGATAAGCGAGAAAGTCTATATTACTTGTTAGAAGAGATAAATATAGTCACGCCAGATAGGGTAAAGGTATCCCGACGAGGTGTGACGGTCGGCTGAAGGTGTGCTGGCTTCCTCAACGGATAGAGACACTCCGTTGGGTTTGGAGTTATCCCGCTAAAGGGACGGAGGATGAACGGATCAAGCCTTGACTCCGTGAAGTCCAGGAGCTGAGGATTGATATCATACATTGCGAAATCTCGTGAAGTCCAAAACCCATTGTGGGATGTTTGTTCCTAATCTTTGATCAGCCTCAGCTGATCGAGCGTTTCCCTCATGGGAGGTCTAGCTGACGGGTCGGGACTGACCATCTTTAGGATCAGCCTCATAAGGCAGTCTTGATCGACAACCCTTATCTTCTGGTAATGTTCACTATACACCTTCCTAGCTCTATCGAGGTGCGACCTGTAATCCCTACGGTCCAGAAACGCGTCCACTGAACTATCCATCTCCTTAACCATTTCTGGAGGGTTCAGGGGGTTGCGAGTCAATAATTTGTAAATAGTAGCCCCCAACGCGTAGACGTCCATCTCAGGCTTAGCTCCAGTCCCTAAGAGCATAGACTCCACCTGATCCACAGGGCAATATTCCCCAGTGTACTCGGTAATCTTTTCGCCTATCCTCCTAGCTGAGCCCAAGTCGCCTAGCTTTACCTGCACAGAACCGCTCCTTAAGTTGTTTAGGACCTCCTCTCCAGATCCACCAGGTGGAGAGGAGAAAAATATGTTTCTAGGCTTCACGTCCAGATGAACGTATCCCTCTGAGTGAACTACCTGAAGAGCGGAGGCCATTCTCCTGAGTATTTCCATCACAATCAACTTCCACTCCTTAGAGCGGGATACTTGCGTGATCTTCAGGAGGTCCTCCGCTGTCCCACCCTTCATCAGTTCCATAACTATGGCCGGAGGGTTGGTCAGGTATAGATAGGGTTTACCTCCAAGGATGTCCCTAATGCTATTCACGTCAGCATAAACTCCATACAATTTTACGATGTCACCAGACCTCTCAGATATCTCCTGGAGCTTTGAGGATTCCTTACTTAAATCTGAGAAAGTACCCAATCCTACCCTGGTCAATGATGAGGATGAAGATGGAGACACCGTTGGGATCTTTATGGCATACTTCTTCCCTTCCCTTACACCTAGTAGGACATAGGAAGTACCTCCTACACCTAACACCGAGGAGATCTCGTAACCGTAGATCGTCTTCCCGATCCAAACACCAGGGTCCCAATTTCTGAGGGATGGTGGCCTCACCTGGACCATTATCTTTTTCTCCGCTCTCATGCCGTCCCTGATCCCCTCAACCTCAACTGTATAGGTCTTAGCTTCCGTGGGACCAAATATGGCCTCATAGACCCCTACGTCTGGGTTGCTGAAAGACATCTCCTCCCCATTAACCCTAACCCACAATTTGTCCACAGAAACCTTTCTCCCACCCAGTGAGGGACTCACTCTAACGAATAACTCTGGCCATCTATCTTGAACGTCTACATCTAGATCTAAAGGACCTCTCACCTCTATTTCCTTGGAGGCAGCCAACGTGGTGTCCTTCAGATTGGCTATTGCTTCAACCACGTAATTGCCAGGTTGCCTTAACTCATATTCGCCTACGTACTTACCCCTCTCCTTTGAGGTGAGGGAGACATCCTCGCCGTTAACCTTCACTGTAACCTTAGCGTCAAGTACGCTGGTAAGTCTAACGGTGAGCCTGAGAGTTTTACCGTCTATTTGGTGATCTATGCGGATCTGCGGGAGGGTTCCCTGTTTAGATTGAACTTTGAAAGTTCTCTTTACACATAATGACTCCACGCAGGTTTCTACTAAGTGATCACCAGGAGTGATGTCAGAAACTATTGCTTCTAAGTTATCTCCAACTATCCTGTAGTTTAATGGGGTACCATCCAACCTTAAGCTGATCCTCTTACTTTTTGGGACTTGAGCTCTTATTATGATCCTGTTTTCCGTCACCTCAATACGAATTCCTATGGATTCTGGAGAGATGGTCAGAGAGGAACCTGTCACCAGGGGTATGATGGTAATAGACGGCGAAAAGAGGAGGTAGGCCAAGGCAGACAACACAATGAAGGGAAAGGTACTGAAAGTTTTGAAGCCAAAGAGGGTGAGTGTTAAGGTTGCGATCAGAACATAAAGGGTAATCTGGTACAGACCGGGGGGCCAGATGTGGGTAATGAGGTACAGGATGGCTTGGTTAGAAAGAAGAGAGGAGCCCAGAAAAGCTAGAACTGAGCAAATCAAGGGCGATATCCGCCGATTGACGTCCTGAATTACAGGAACAGCAGAGAGTAGAGGAACAGAGGCTAGGATTTCCCAAGGAAAATCCATTTCCCTAACCAATGTAATATAAGAAGCTAAATATGACAAAGAAAGAAAAACGAAGGTTACTAAGGAGAGCATCGGGTTCCTCCTAATCCATAAGGGTAGGGTGAGGGACGAGAGGGTGAGAGCGAGGGTCAAGGCTAGGATCCATATATTATTTGTGTGAAGGATAAGGAAGAACAGGGGAACAACCAATAACGAAATAACTGTAGCAGGTATAGCCAATAGGTTCCCCCTAGGGTGGCTGAGGAGTGGGGCGATCATAAAACCCGTCAAGATAGGAAGAAAAGTTCCAAGAAGGGTTCTTTGGTTGGTGAGAGAGGATGGATCCTGGGAGATAAGGTAAAATCCCACCATGTATATAGAGAAAATAGCATAGATAACGAAGAATTTGTTTGAGGTAAGCCTCATGACTTAAGTTATTTTGGAAATAGGTTCCTAAAATAGTGAACTCCTCCTTTCATAGGAGGTTACTTCAGAGGGACTTCACTAATTCAGAGAGCCAAAATTGCCGTTATAGTTTAAAAACCCATAATTCTAAACAACCTCTAGCTAATCTTTCCCTTAGCACTTGATAGGGTAAAGAGGGTTAAGTGTAGTCACTTAGTTACAAATTATGATAGTAATCCTCTCTCCCACAGGACTAAGGCTATTGAGTGCTTTACCATCTCCATGCTTCCATTAACTGTCTTGGTGGACCTCTTGAACCTGACCAGATTGTCCCTCAGGTGCTACCCTAAAGTGAAACGATCCAATCATCAACGAATGTCCCCGAACTGGCCCCATCTTACTGGAGAAGGGAAAAACCTTTTATGAAGATAAAGAAATTGAGTCCCTTGAAATCACTGAACTAGCTGAGTGGCTAATGTAACCATGGAGCTTAAACTGGGCAATGCCCCAGAGCTGCCCACATAGGATATCTGGACATAATTATCTCCGCTTACTAAGTATACTATTTCTACCTGACCCAAGGAGTATGTAGAGACCCAAACCCCATTAACCAGCGAGGGGCTGGAAGAGGAAGTACTCTCCAAGTAGTTCAGTGCACTCTGCTGAGAGGGGAATTTGACCTGAAGTATCGACAACATGTCACCGCCTTGATCCGTCATATTGACGTATGATATAGGATTGGAACCGAACCCTTGTAGGAATATGAACGGAGACCCATCAGCTACCCCCCTGTAGGAGCTATACACAGTCCATGATAAACCTGTATAGTGGTTCACCAACGTTAAGGCGGGGTAAGAGGGAACTTGTGCGTTAGGATTCCCGCCTAGGAAACCCAGCGAAAGTGCCCCTGCTATCAACACGATAGCTACAACCTCTCCTATTCTAACACCCCATTTCATCTTTGCATCACTATTAAATGTAATTTATGTAGATTTCACTAATAAGCTTTGTGTTTAAGTGTAGATAAATGTATGTGAAAGTGTTCATCTGAGTTATTTTTAATATGTTTGACTTCTTTAAAACGTATGCAACTTTTAAGTATAAGTGGAGAAGAAGAGGCATGATGCAGAGAGCTATTACTGGTGCCTTAATCGGGTTGGGGGTCATCGACGTCCTAACTACCTTTTATGGAGTCTCGCAGGGATATGTTGAGGAGAATCTATTTCTCCACGCCCTGTCGGGCAACCCGATCCTGATGATCACGGTGATGGCCGTACTAAAGACTATTGCTGTGGCGTTGAGTTACCTTCTATTGAGAAGATCCATGATCTTCCCGGCGTTACTTCTCATCGGTTTGTTTGCCTTGGCAGATCTATCCAACCTAGCCTTGCTTATGTGAAGTGTGAGCTTGTGGCATTTAGAACTCTCTTCTGACCTGGGTGGTCCTCGTCTGCTGAAAGTTCTTTACACCTTGTTGACTATTATTGCATGTTAATCAAACCTGAACCCTCGCTAAAGGATCTACAGCTTCAGTTGGAAAGTACTGGGTTGAAGAGTGAGGATCTGCTCAAGATATACAAAAGGATGACCCTCATTAGGTATTTCGAGGAGTCCATAAGGAAGATTTACCACGGGAAAACCCATTCAACATGGCCTCAGGGGTCATAAGAGGAGAGATGCGCCTGTCAGTTGGCAAGGAAGCTACTACTGTTGGTACTCTCTATCTGTCCAGAGACAGTGACGTCGTGGTTAGCACGCATAGGCCTCACAATCACGCCATAGCCAAGGGAGTTGGCCTCAAGGGGTTGGCCTCTGAGATCTTCGGGAAGTCCACTGGACTGTGTAAAGGAAAGGGAGGACATATGCACCTCTTCCACAGGACCAAGAACTTTGCGTGTAATGGTATAGTGGGCGCTTCGTTTCCTCAGGTAGCAGGGGCAGCCTTCACGTTTAAGTACTCAGCAGCAGTTATGGGATTCTCCCTTAGGTACCGCCCTGTAATCTAGGTGAAATCCAGTAGCTGCTGTCCAGGGAAAAACACCACGAAATAGTGGGCTAAATATTTTTTACGTTAAAAAGTTTTTATCGTTGTTTATTACAATTTTTACTAATAAAACATGATCTCTCACACCGATGTGGGCTCTGCCCAAAAGGGAGTGATCGCAGAGATGTGAGCCCTACGCCTTTTGGCTCGAGGGAGTCCCATAACCCATCTACCGTAAAGCTTGGTGGATAGTTGAGGGCTAAGTCCCTACACTCGATCGTGATCGAAGACAAAATGATTGAAATGCAGGTGTGAGGACAAACTGAAACTCGCGTGGACTTCACGGTAATAAATGGAAGAGCGTTACACCTAAATCTTAAAGGTGAGGGCGTGAACTGTTCTCCCTTCAGCTCCCTAGGGCGGACTAGTTACGTCTCATGGTTCGCTAACTCTCCAGGGATATCCATAAGCTCAGTGAGACTAGCGGGATGTTTATAGTTATTTAGTGCTACATCCTTATTTCCTAGACATTTATATTTAATCTTGTTGGTATAACGAGATATTATCTTAAAAAGATACTTATACTTCTAATAGATGACCATAAGGATTACCAGTGAGCCGTCATAGGGAACGTGTATTCCCTTGGACATCTTTACCACTACGTTACCGACGTTTTCCTCAGATCTGCTTCCATGCCCATCTAGTGCCAAGCTGTAGGCTAGGAGTGAGGGTTGAAATTCCCAGGCTCTACGGACCATTTTACCCTATAAGCAGCAGTTATGGGATTTCTCGTTAGGTGTAGCCTTGAAGTCAAGGCAAAATCTAATAACTGCTGCTATGAGGCGGTCTGATCATAGAGCCTATCTAGGCCGTCGAAGGTAGAAGAGATGCCTCACATAATCCTCTCCCTAGCGAAGTACTCTCAGCAACGCTTATCCATGAGGATATCAATATTTCTTTCTAAAAATGGATTTAGTTGAGGTTCGTCCCATCCGTCACAGGAGGGTTCCCCCATCCCCGAAAAGTTAAAACTTATGAGAGTTGTAAGTCGGGTATGAAAAGGGACATTCTTATATCGATATTTCTCCTCGTCCTGTCCGTAAACCCGCTAACCGAGGAGGCGGAGTTTTACTCTCCACTGCCCTACATGTTATCCCATTATGCCTTAGTTTCCTCAGGTGTTCTACTAGGATATTCATATCTTAAAGGTAACAAATATAACTTACTATTGGGGATCCTTCCCGTAGTGCTCTGGCACCTTCCCTACTACTTTGCCCTCGGGGCCTCTAGCCTGGGGTGGAGGATAGTCCTAGAGCTCTCCATTTTTCTGGGAGGAATACTGATAGGTTCCTCACTGGGCGTGACACCGAAGTGGGGAAAAGTCACACTCTTCGTCCTGTACATGTTGGGGGACACGGTACTGAGCATACTCTTCATCCTTGAGAGTCCATCATACACCAACTTATTCTACCCCTTCTCCCCTTATTCTCCCTCAACGTTGCCCACCACCGGCATTGCCATGGTGGTTGTGATGAACGTTGTTCTAGCAGTGGTGATCTATCTAGCTTTCAAGGATATACTGAGGGGATTGACGGACTAGGATCTCTCAAAGACATTGAGCAAGATCTTCATTATTATAAAGAAGGCCACTAGGTTCATGATCAGGAACATGAAGACTCCAGTGTCCCTGACCTGATAGATACTGTAGGGCGTAAAGGGAGAGGCAAAGTTCTCCCCTCCCACTAGGAAGTCCACGGAGAGTATCGTGTCACCTAACATCCAGGAGCCGAAAAGGAATAGTCTCACCTTAGTGCTCATCAGAGGAAGACCAGAACCCAACAAAGTCCCTGAGAGGACCAACGAAACTTCAGACAAAACCCTCAACGCCTCATTCGTGGTAAAAACCTGAAAGAGTGGCGGGACGTGGACTAAAACAGGAGCGATTAAGCCCAAGAACCAGAGTCTCCTTGGAGAAGTCTTTACCCCGAGCAGGAACCCTAAGAAGAAGAGAGCATAGTGAGAGGCCATCAATGCCAGGAGATTCTCCTGGTACATCTGTTCAGTTAATGGGTTAACAATTAAGAGGAAGGGGAGGATAAAAAAGAGATATTTCTTCATGGGATCACGGGTGATATATGGGCAACTGTAGATATAGCATGGTGAAGACTACTACCCACACCGCATCCACGAAGTGCCAATAATAGGAGGCTGCGGTGGAGAGTTGGTATGGTGTGGTGATCCTGGTTCTCAGCAGTGTTATTGACCATAATACTAACCCCATGATGACGTGGAACGCGTGCAACGATACTATAGTGAAGAAGAAGGCCGTAAATATGTCCTCCTGAGGGGAAAACTTCACTATGTGGGTGAACTCATACACTTGACCCATTAGGAAGGAGAACCCCATGAGAGCAGTTAGGGCCCCAAGAGCCTTGAACAGTCTCATCTTCCCCTTGAGGAAACTGTGGTAGGCCAGATGGGCAGGCAAAGAGCTGGACAACAATATCACGGTCATTATCAAGGGCAGAGGGTACCAGTCAACACTTAATTTAGGTAGAGATGCTACAGTAGGAGTCTCGTTAATATCGTATATGTAACCCCCTATGAAACTACCGAACAGGAAGATCTCAGCGATAATGAAGAAGAGCACTGGAGTCTTAGCCTTACTAGATATTTCTACCCCACCTTCTTGGATTACTGGTTCTCCCACTGCACCAGTAGCTCCTGTCGCACCAGTGGAGCTGGACGCCTGGACAAATTTCGCAGAACCCAGACCTCCGAGGCCTCCCCCGAGGTGCGGTACTGTCTTGAAATAGTCATTATATAGCCATACGACTCCCACGCCTATGAAGACCAGCACCATGAGAGCACCAGGTATCGTTATTCCAGCCAAGATAAACATGAAGCCCAGGGGAGGGAAAGACATCAGTAACCCAAGTAACGCAGGGTAGTACGTGCCGTGCCTATGTTCTGGTATAGAGCCGTCCATCTCCCTGCCGAATGTTAAGGGGAGAGCTATGGGCTTTATGGTGAAGTCCGGTATACCTATAAGCTGTTCCGAGTTCCAAGGATCCATAGTCCTAACTGGAGGACCTCTCAGCCAAGCGTAGAGGAGTGTGCTTACTAGTAACAGTAAGCCTATCCCCTCTACAGCCCCTCCAATCGTCACCAAATTCTGGAAAGGCTGGTAAATAGGAGACGGGACCTCTGCGTATCTCCTCGGCATCCCCAGAACACCGTCAATACTCATCCCGGTGGCGACCACGAAGGCACCAACTACGATCATCATCATGGAACTCCTGGCTAGTTCCTGGTCGAACCATTTCCCTGTAAAGTAGGGGAAGTAGTATACGAGCCCGCAAAGGAGGCCGACTAGTATAGCGAAGACCATGTAGTGGAAGTGACCTACGACCAAATAGGTTCCATTAAACGCTAGGTCAACGGGTATCAGTGGGAAAAATACGCCTGTTATCCCTCCAACTAGGAAGAGGGAGATGAAACCTATCATGCCTATGGTGAGAGCTGAGAACCTAACTTTCCCACCGTAGAACGTTATGGTCCAGTTCACAACCTTGACGCCTGAGGGGATCGCAATCGCCATAGTGGTAGCAGCAGCTATCTCTCTGGCCACGTCGCTATCTATGGCAGTGAACATGTGATGCATCCACACGCCTAAGGTTGAAAGAAATGCTATGGCCATGGATGAGAGAGCCAACGCCTTGTATCCGTATATTTGCCTACCCACAGCCCTGGGAAGTATCTCTCCCACGAGTCCCATGGCTGGCAGGATCAGGATGTAGACCTCAGGATGACCGAAGAACCAGAACACGTTCTGCCAAAGGAGGGGATTTCCCCCAAGGGCGGCGTTGAAGAAGGGCAGGTTCCACATCCTCTCGAGGTAAGCCATGGCAAGTGCGGCAGTGAGTGGTGGAAGAGCCACTATGAGGAGGATAGACGTGGCGAAGAAGGACCAAGTGAAGAGCGACATCTTAAAGAACGGTACTTTCCTCAGCCTCAGGATAGTCATAAGGAAGTTTATCCCTGTGAGTGTGGATGAGACACCAGCTATCATCAGGGCTATTTCTACCAGCGTCACTCCGAACCCCCCGTTCACCTGCAGGTCAGTACTTAACGGTGCGTACATGTACCAGCCAGTGTTTATGGGACCGAAGAAAGGTGCAGCTATGCTCATGGCTACTGCTGGCACGAGGATCCAGAAAGACAACGCGTTGATCTTAGGCCAGTACAAATCGTTGGCCCCTATCATCCTAGGGACCAGATAGTTGGCAAATCCTGTGGAGATGGGCATTACCATAAAGAATATCATGAATATTCCGTGAAGGCTTACCGCATTATAGTAGCCCACTGCCCCTATGTCGTTGAAGGTCAGCTGGGATCTTATCATCCCTGCGTAACCAGATCCTACCAAAAAGCCCACTAGTCCTAGTACGATATACATTATTCCTATGTCGTGTGCACTGGTAGTAGTGAAGGCAATCTTAAGTATCTCCTTAATTTTTCTCCAGCTCATTAATACATCATGATAGATTGACTTAAACAGGAATTAAGCCTTTTTTATATATCTTTCAATTATTAGAAGTTTTAATCATTAAAACAACTATAGATTTTTCTTTATACTCAGATGTGAAGAAGAAAAACTTTATATATTTTAAATTATTTCTATCATTACTTAATTCAATCTATTTAAGATGCTAATCATTTTTTATCTAATAAATATGGCGAGAACAGATTCACACCGCCTCAATTGACCGTCCTTATGATGTATATTAGGGAATTAAATGAGGGGAATTAAATCTGAGCCTAAGAGTTAATTTAGAAACAACGAAATCTAACCGTCACCGCTTAACAGAGGGTGACTTGTAACCTGTGGGCTGGAAATCTCTTAGGGAAGTTGTCTTCTGCATCAAATGAATCACAAATCAAATTACTTGATCCCCCATAGAAGCTGGGAGATGTTGAGAAACTGATATAGAGAATTGTATTGCGAAATTTCCCTCCTTAACTCCCTGTTTAGTTAATGCTTATTTTGGCCTCCATCTATTGGGAAAAATTCATTTTGAGAGTAACTAAGGAGGGTCAGAGACCGCTTAGGGTGAGTCGCAAGTGAGGTGGCAGTTCTTGTCACGCAGTCTGAACTAACCTATCCATAAACAGTCTCATCCACCTTTCGTCAGTACTTAGTGTGAGTTCCAGATACCGTTTGTCCCTACACTTTCATTTCAATCATTTTATGTTCATTCATGATCGAGTGTAGGGACTTAGCCCTCAACCACCCACTTAAGGTAGGTGGGTCATGGGACTCCTTCGAGCCCAACGGCACGGGGCTCACATCTCCAGCCCTCCTCGCTAAGTTGTACAGTGCAACCACGTCCCTATGCCACCTCTCCTTCCCCTTCCCACAAACACCAACCCTTGGGGCATCGCCCCCATCGGGTCGGTAAACGATCTTCGTCCCGTGGACTGGGCAAACAGTGGAAGTGTGAGACGGATTAACTAAGAGTACGGGGACACCGAACTCCCTAGCCTTCTCTATGATGGCGTTCTTCATTGAGGAAAATGCAGATCTATAAATCCTCAACCTAAGCTGTTTATCCTTCACGTCCTTCATCATATGCTCCGGAGTTCTCCCCGGCAAGTCCTCCAAAACTATGGCACTCCTACTTTCAAAAGCCTCTTTGACGATCAGCTTGGCTAATTTCCTCCTAACGTCTACTTTCTTATCCCTCTCCCTCAGCCTCTTTAACTTCCTCCTCACTTCCCTATCCTTAGTTGGCTTACCAGTAGTTGTCAACTTCCTCCTATACTCATAGCCCAGAGTAATCTTAGTGTTAGTCTCAAGCAATAAGGGTTTACTGTTGATGAGCACCGAGACCGAATTCTCATTTAGGTCGACGGGGATGAAACCCTTAGGCTCATAAGGTTTAACATCCCTCTTAAAAATGACGTAGAACTCTACAACGTTCCCCTTCATCAGCCTAAACCTGGCCTCACTGGCAATCGACCAGCCCTTGTTATAATATCTCCAGAAGATCTTAGGGAAGGTTGGTGAAATGAGAATCCTACTCCTCTTTGTGGAAATTGAAATCGTGTCGAGACTGAACTTCCACAGATGATCATCTAGATGCACAGTGACCTTCCTCACAGACGGTTTCTCAGTGTAGGCCCTACCCCTCCTCTTCAACTTCTCAAAACTGTCCAACCTCTCGCTTGCGTCCTCACAGGCTGTGTAAATGAAATGGGATGGTAAGTCCTTGTACTTCTCCCTCTCAGTCTTGTAAATCCCAGCTTTAATCCTGGTGAAGGAGGTAGTCTCGTTTGACAGCCCATAATTTATTGCGTCCTCTAGAACCTCTCTGTACTCCCCCTCAACTTCCTTAAGTGCTGAGTAAGTTTTATGGTCAACCCTAACCCTTAACTTCACTGTCCTCTCCACTCAACTCACCTATCAACTTTTTTACACCTTGAACTAGGAGTGTTTTCTTATGACTCCTCATTCCGTAAATTTTACCAGCGAATGAGGTAATGATGGAAATTAAGTCCTCCACAAGTTCCTGTGCGTCATCTTTGGGCTCCTCACCGAAAACTACTTCAATCTTAACTCCCACGGTTGAGAAGAACTCCTCAATGTACTCGAAACCGAACCTTGTTAACCTATCTTTGTAGGTTATTAATACGACGTCTACACTCCTTCCCTCAACAAGTTTGAATAACTTGAGCAATCCTTTCCTTCCTGTGTTCAACCCGCTAGCTACATCTTTCAGTTTCAACCACCTTGTAACCCTTTGCCGTTGCGTAATTTGTTAGGTAGTTCATTTGTCTCTCCAAGTCCTCTTTTTGATCGGTAGAGGACACCCTTGCATAAATTACAGCCCTCGTCTCTTCCCTCCTCTCTAAGTACTTCTTAATCTCGCTGTAAGGTATCCTATACTTCCCTCCTTCAGTCGTTACTGCCCTTATTTTCCCTTCTCTAATCCACCGTAGGAGTGTTGAGTATGAAATGCTGAGCAGTTGGCAGGCCTCCTTGGGTCTCAGTAGTCTCTCCACAAAATTGGTTGATAATAAACAAATATAAAAAGATTTCTATTAATGTGAGAAAGGATTCAGCCCTGAGGAATTCTCCTATTACTTCCGTTCTACCAATCCCATGCGAGTATCCCAAAAATGTTTATAAACGCTTTAACGGCATTTAACATGATTATAATGAAGAAAGGAGTCTCGTCCACCTTCACTTATGTGATAGCCTTTATAGTTGCGGTCGTGGTACTCTCAGCCTCAATTATCTCCATCATGCAATTTCACTCCCTCTCTGCCCCCACTAACACTACCCAAACTACGGGCTCAGGTCCGTCTAAGGTCACATTGCCCGTGATAGCGTCAAATAAGACGGTGCAGATAACACTGGTAGCTCTCTCTTCTGCATCTACCTTTAACATAAACGGCACCTCTTTCGGCCAGATGGTCATCTACATACCTGCAGGCTACAGCATAGAGGTGACCTTCATTAATCAGGAATCCCTACAACACAACCTAGTGCTTGTAATGAACGATACGCCTACTCCCAACGCTGCAGATCTGGCTTCTGATGGTAAGTTATTGATGTTCGTCGGTACTTCATCTTCGGCGTATACCATCCAGGGTCTCTCCTCAGGTCAGTCAGCCACTGAAGTCTACGGACCCCTTCAAGTCGGAACCTACTGGCTAGCGTGCGGTATCTCTGGGCACGCTGAGTCTGGAATGTGGGTAGACTTAGTGGTCTCTAATAACGTGACAACTCCATACGTCGTGGGCTAGTTTATAATGATAAACTTTATTTTATTAAAAACATTTTGTTCCTAGTTTTTGAATAGAACGTATAAATACCGTTAAACGCTTATGTCACTCAGTGAGCGTCAAGTTGCACAGGAGAGACTTCCTCAGGCTCACCTTAGTCTTAGGTGGGGCCGTAGCAGTTTCACCGTTGGTCACCCCCCTCTTGGATTACATGGGATACTATTACGGAGAACTGAAGGCTATCTCGCCCAAGTACCTCGTAGCTAACAACACGCAGGGCCTGGAAGGGTTTCCCAAATATAGGGTCGCTAATATAAAACAACTGCAGTCCAGCAGTTGTCCGGTGTACTTCTTTGCCTACCCCTTAGTTGACGAGCCGTGCTTCCTCGTCGACTTCAGCAAGCTAAATGGAATGAACAACGTGGAGTTCAAGAACCCCTACGCCAATCAATTCCGGATAAACACTAACTTTAAGGACATAGTTGGGGTAGGACCCAAGAACTCCATTTGTGCCTTTTCGGCAGTTTGTGTTCACCTTGGATGTCAACTTCCTGCACAAGCTCTAGTCCCGAGCCCTAATGATCCTGGACTGAACCCCTCGACCTCCGTGCTTCACTGTCCCTGTCACGGCTCCATGTATCAGCTAGATCAAGGGGGAGTCGTAGTAGGGGGGCCAGCTCCCCGGCCGCTCCCTATGGTGCTCTTGGAATATGATGAAACCACTGGGGACATATACGCTGTAGGTACTAACGCACCTTATTTCTCAGAGGCAGTTCCAAGGAGGAGACCAGTGGACAACCTCATCTATGATCCGAGGTATAGCTACTCCGTCCCTAGTAATCCAGCTTGCGTGAGGGTGAGCTAATGGAGGAGAGGGAGGAGAGCTGGTTAGATAAGGTGCTATTATGGCTCGACGAAAGAACTGGAATTTACGGTCACACGCTGAGACCTGCTCCAAGATACGCCTACAGGCTAGATTTCTGGCTCGGTTCCTTTGTGCTGGCGGCGTTCGCATTTGAGGTGGTTACCGGCATGCTGGTAGCATTGTACTATATACCGGCAGATCCTTACGCCTCAACAACGTTCCTCATATCCCAGGTTCCCTTAGGGGCCCTACTGTTCAGCCTGCACAGCTGGGGTGCCTATGCCATGATTTTTCTCCTCTTGATTCATATGACGAGGAACTTCGTGGTTGGGGCCTACAGAAAACCCAGGGAAGTAATGTGGATGGTGGGAACTCTACTGGCTGCCCTCACGCTTAGTGAGGCATACCTAGGCTATTCCCTACCTTACAACCTCATTTCGTGGACTGCAACAACCACTGGGCTGAACCTGTTCACCTACATGCCCCTGGGGTTGAGCAACCTCATAGCTGCCTTCACCTTGCTCCCGCAGTTACCTGGAATAGCTAGTGGAGTGGATCCATTAGTGGACAGATTCTTCATTTTTCACTGGATAGTAGGGGCCCTCATAGGAGCAGTCCTTGGGCTACACCTTTACATTTTTGAAAAGCACGGCATAACTCCCCCATTGAGCAAGGAGAGGGATGTCTCAGAGCTCATTGATGACCACAAGGATAGGCTAGAGCGAGATCCAAATTGGAAGTTGCAGCCCCTAACCAGAACTTTCGGGATAATCCTAGTGACCTTCCTTATGACGTTCGGTGCCATATTTCTTATAGCTTCGGCGTTCCCGTTCCAGATAGCTATGGACGGGGGACAGATCAAGTACCTGATGCCTGAGTATAATCCCGCTCTGGCAGCACAGACCCCACCGATTCCGGATTGGTACTTCCTCTTCATCTACTTCTTCTACAAGTCAGTGTCGCCATCTAATGCGTCATTGATATTCTTAGCCTGGGGAGCTGTAACCCTTTTGTTCCCATTCATAGACCAGTACATCTTCAGACATAGGTCGTCTCATCCAGTCATGAGGCCTGCAGCCATAGCTCTAGGTACGGGGTTCATCATCTCGTTCATAGTCAACAGCGTTTGGGCATACCTCACCCCAGGTAGAGATATAGGACCCATAGGTGTTGAAGTGGACGCAGTAATCTTTGTGATGTCCTTTGTAGCACTATTCCCCACGTTGAGATGGCTCCAAAGGAGGAGCGAGGGGAAGACTGACTCTTTTGACTTAGGGAAGAGACTGGGCCTAGCGTATAGTGTATCCCAACAAACCTTAACTCTCCCTAAACCTCTCACACTGGGTTTGGACTTGAGTGTGATCCTAACTGGTGGCTTGATGGTATACATCTCCATGAAAATGCTAACACTTACCAACCTCCTCCTAGACCAGTTTGAGTTGGGCTTTTTGGCTGGTATCAATATGATCCTATTTGCCTACCTAGTACTAATTTACACGTTGAGGGGTGCAGAGCAATGAAAGCCGAGAGAGCTGCTGAGATATCAACCATTGTGTTCGCCATTGCAATTTTGGTCTTCTTAGGGGCCCTTTCGTTCCAGTACCTGGGATACATAACTCACGGCTACTATATCTCTTCCAACGAGAAACCTATCCCCATTAAGGTCATTGCGAAACAGTACGTGTGGGAGTTCATATACCCTAACGGGACTGTATCCTACGATAAGGTAGTCATACAGGCGGGGAAGCCTTACGTGTTTGAATTGACCTCCGCTGACGTCATACATGCTTTCTACATAGTTCAACTGGGACTCAAGATGCAAGCCATTCCTGGTTATACCTACGATCTATATGTCCTCGTGAACCAACCTGGGGTATATAACATTTGGTGTGCCGAATTTTGCGGTCCAGGGCACTACACGATGAAGGGGGAGCTCATAGTAGTCAACGCAACTGGGTGATTCCATGAAACTCAGACTAATAGATTACGTGGCCTGGGTCGTGACCATTGCCGTAATGTGGGTATTATTCCTATGGGTTGGCGATTTCGGATTACTCCCTTACCTAGCTCAATCTCCCGTTTCACAATACGTAGAGAACTTGTGGAGGATAACCTACGTAAGCGCCTCTGGGGTGTTCGGGGTGTTTATGGGATCTCTCATATTCTTGTCGCTGAGGTTCAGATACGTTGAGGAAACTGCTCAGAGGCAGGCGACTAGGACTGACTACTCCAAGATCGTGATTCCAATACTTCTGGTGAGCGGTGTCAGCCTAGCGTACGCCATGTTCCAGTACACATCTAACCTCATGGAGTTTCAGTTCGACTTTGGAATACTAGCCTCACTGATGATCCTCCTCTTCGCTGCATTCATCTTTGTAGTCTATAAGCAGTATTACGAGTGAGGAGCTTGAAGCCGTTTTTCTATTTTATCCTGATCGCAATCGGTCTAACTTACTTCCTGATCTCTCCTCTTTTTCCCAACCAGGAAGCCGTGCAGATCCTGAGTGCTTTGGTTTTCTGGTACGGTGTGGTTTACCTTGCCCTAGCCTTTCCTCTCAGGAGGGCCCTTCAATTAGTGATGTCTTGGAAGTCTAAGGGTTTACTGCTTCTTTCCTCTTACCTTCTGGTCCACTACGTGGCCTATGGTCTTCTCTTAGAGAGGATCCTTGGGATGGGAGGAGTGAACCTCTTTGGGATAACCTACTCTCCAGTTCAATCCGTGAGTTTAAGTAACTACCTCGTGCTATTGTATTCCCCTTCCGTTGCAATCGGAAACGGAGGATTCCTCTTAGACCTAAGCTTCTTCTCCCTGGTAATGGGGCTTATGATAGGAATTGTAGTAGTTGGTACCCTGATCAAGTTGCTGAAGTTGAAGTCCAGTATAAAGAGGGACTCATGGATAGTAGCTCTACCCCTCACTGGAGTTCTTGCCGGGGGAACCTGTTGCGTATCCATAAGTGGCATCGTGGCTGAGTACGGATTATCCGCCTTGGCCGTGGGAGGATTAGCTGTAATAGGACCCATAGACGCAATTTACTTCGGTCTACCTTTTCTCACGCTAGCTTCACTATGGCTCTTATTCGAAACCATTAAAGACGCTAGTTCGGAGTACGTGTCAGGGAATAATCAGTACTTAAGAAAAACTCAAAGCTGTAGATAAACGGACAAAAAACAAGAATACCTTTTAGAAAGGACTAAAAATTACGAAGTAATTAATGTGATGTTTAAATGAAAGACATAAAAATAAAGCTTAACTTTAAGGTTCGAACTTGAGTTAAGGTTAATTCTTACCTATATAGAGCATAAGATCGTAAACCATGGCATAGGCGTTGAAGGTGCCAGGTCCTGTAACGTAGTTCCAACCGTAGTGGGCCGGAGTTGGGTTGGCTCCGCTGGTTATGGGAATCCATGCTACCAATCCCTGTTTCACCCCATGTGGGGAGAGAACTACTCCGTTGTAAGAAATATGGTATAACGCGTAATTTAAAGCCCCGAGTCTCTCCCCTGTTAAGGACACCATGGCAGCGGTCATGGGAGCTGCTCCGCTAGTCCCGTACCAAACGAACAATTGCCCTTGGAAAATCAGGGGGAGTCCGAAGCCAAATTCTGGAATATTATAACCTCCCGCTGACACGAACGCTATATCGGGATAGGTTCTTACGTTGGATGGGGTGAAAGGTATTAGGGAAGTTAATTCATAAGGTTGGACGGGAAATACCACACTGTTACCTCCTGTGCTATAGTCCCAACCCGAGAATGACGCGATTGCCCCATTAGAGGTAGCGTTCAGGAATATCCCTCCCACAGAGGTAACTAGGGGATCTGACTCTGGATACCATATCGTGTTATAGATCCCTATGTGGAAGTTTGGTGGAGGATGATCCGATTCATATCCCCAATCTCCAGAGGCTGCCAAGACCGAAGTACCCTGCACACTAAACTGGATCATTACGTTATGTATCATGTAAAGCATGGCTGGATAGTATGCCGCCAGGAAGCTCTCGGAGACACTTACTGATATGGAAACCTCGTCGGGATTTATGTAGTTGGCCATATAGTAGTACTCGTAATAGTAGTTTAGGAGGTTACCCACTAGCGCTTCGCCACCCACGTAACCGTTACTGAAGACCAGGAAGATGTTGGCACCTGGAGCGAAGGCTCCCGAGTATTCCACGTCCAACTCGTTTTCGCCCGACTGTCCTCCACTCGTGTCGTTTCCCAGGCTCACAACTTGAAGAGTGCCCGTCCTATCTATACTGAATAACCTCCAAAAGTAATACGCGTCGGAAGTATTGATGTAGCTCTCGGGAACCCCCTCAATGGCTATGGAAGACCCTTGACCTGTTTCTCCCCTAGAGTAGGCTTCGCTGAAGTTGAAGTACTGCTGTATAGTCGTTGGGGTTATTATTGCAGTTGAGATGAGTCCTCTACCTGAGGGACCTCTCCCTACCATCATTGGTGAGGTCCAAGCTTGTCTTAAGGCCTGGTAAACATGTGGATCGATGCTGTCAATTCCGACGATCCCAAGAACATACTTACCAACCGAGTAAGGTAGTGAAGGTGTCACGTTATTAGAGAAGTAATAGAACGGACCCACGTCCTCGATCCCAACCTTCCCGAACCAATAGATGTCCTTAAAAGGATAGTAATAGACATTTATATGTGTATTAAAGGCCTCTTCTATTTGTCCCACTGTTCCATTAAAGGTAAGAATGAGCCCATAATTTCCTGTGAGTTTAATGTCGAACGATTGTAGGTAATTGACTAGGGACTGAACATAGCTCATTGACGGATAGTAATACTCTCTAAACTGTGAGGGCGACAAATAATCGCTAGGGTGGGATAGAACGTAGGAGAGCTCAGTCTGAAGCGAGGAATAGTTGGTGAAGTTCAGCAGGATAGCAAAGGGTAGGCTAATACTAGAATTCAGAGGTTCCACGAACACGGAACCTGGAAGTATTGAATATTGCGGGGACGAGGTGTTCACGTAGTAGAGTTGTTGCGATTGACCGATGGCGACTAGGGATAGGCCGGAAGAAAAAGCCATCATTAGCATAAGTAAGACAGAGACTAAACTCTTCATCTTGGTTAGATCTATATCCAGGTTTTATAAATTAATTTTATAAATTGTGAATTTCAATTCATTGAGAGGTTAAATTGTGGCCACGCTCCTACCCTTAAGCCTGTAGTTGGCCGTCCAAAGGGAGATTATTAGGTTGACCACGATTATTAGTATTGAGACTTGAAACATCACGTCGAAGGCAGTCTTCCCCGGAAAGAAGGATATGCCCAGGATCTGATTATTGACCATGAGTATGTAGGGGTCCTTATAGCTGTTCATGATGGAGGTCGCCAGTACTGGCCCGATGGACGCTCCCAGGTTCCTGAGTAACGTGTTCACTCCCAGTCCTATTCCCCTATCAGTCTCTGGGAGGGAGACGGCGACCATATTGATGAGAGGGATGATGATGGATATCATCCCAGTGCCTGTAACTATGACGTCTTCAACTAACGCCTGCGTCGTGGCTCTATTGACCTGAAGGAGGTAGAACCCTAGGATAGCTATGGCGGATCCTGAGATTAGAACCGGTTTCGGCCCTAAGTCACCTGTCAGCTTACCTACAATGGGGCCTATGACCAACATGACGACTGTCGCGGGAGCTAGCGTGAGTCCAGCTGAGAGTATATCTAACCCAAGGCCGAAGGGAGGAGGTAACTGGGCGTAGTAGATTATACCGAAATACATGATCATGAGTGCTATGCTGCTCACTACCCCCACCAGGTTGGCCACCATGACGTTCCTTATTCTCATCAACCTCGTGTCGACTACGGGCTCCCTTATTCTGGACTCCAAGGGGGCAAAGAAGAGGAGAAGAAGTATTCCAGGAACTAGGAAGGCTAGATTTTGAGGAGAGAGCCAACCTAGGGATGGTCCCTCAGTTATGTAGACCAGAACTAGGAGGGTACCCAGACTTAACACTGTTATTCCAAGGTAGTCTATGGATTCCCTCTTCCTGATCCCAGTTTCCTTAAGCCACAGGACTATGGCCAGGAGAAATAAGAGGGAGAGGATGAAGGCGGTATGAAACGCGTACTGCCACCCAAAGTCCTGGTCGATATAAGACCCCACTATGAGGCCCAGAGCGGTCCCGATTCCGACCGAGCCGGAGAGGAGCCCCTGGGCCGTTGCAACCTCCGCTGGCGGGAGGACGTCTGTTATTATGGCTAACCCCACCGGGAAGATACCGTAACCGATTCCCTGCACAGCCCTCGCCCCTATGAGGAAATATATGGATGGAGAAAATCCGGCTAGTCCTACGGCTACAAGATAGGAAGTCAAAGAAACTATGTATACCTTCTTCCTGCCGTACATGTCGGCCAACTTACCGAATATGGGCGAGACTACGGCCCCAACAATAATGAAGGCCGAGGTTATCCAGGATGCCAAGGTTGATGAGACTGAGAAGTAGTTCTGAATAGTTGGAATAGCAGGGACGACCATAGTTTCCACGTAGTTGACGAGGAGGTCTCCCCACACGAGGAGGAGGAGAACCTCCCTACCCTTCTTGTCCATGATAAGATGTTAACGGGGAAGGTTATAACGTTTGGTTTAGATATATCGATACTGATAGGGATAGGTTAGAAATTCCCTTTTCATGAAAAACTCAGAGATGAGTTAGGTGAGGTTCTTACGACCTTTAGATCTACCTTCTCCAACTTTTCTTGTTAAGACGTGATATATTTCTCTGTGATAACTAAGTCCACCGGGTCGTTCGGGACCTTATTGTAAACTCACTTTATCTTAATGGAGGTTAAGGGGCGGAAGACCCACCGTGGGGATGGATAGTCCCCCCAATAAGGGCTAACGAGGAACTATGTTGAAGCCCACCGTAGGGTTCCGTTTCGGGGCACACATAGATCAACAAACGTTTAGGGCGTTAGAGGCCCGGTTGGAGTTAGCCTCAAGTTCACAACACCCTGCGTTGGGCAGACGTGTACTTCCGTGAACTAGACGGGAAGTGGTCAACACGGACGGAGTTGAGGCAACCGGCACTGGACCTGAGGAAGCAGGACGTCCAATGTCGGTCAATGTACTCCCAGGTAGTCCAACAGGTCGCACTACGAGGCCAGACAACGCTTTTTCGAAGGGCTGGCGAGATTTCCAAAAGAGAGGGGGGCCCACAGGTACTTCTCCATGGTTTACACGCAAGGCGGGTGGAACGTCCTGAAGGTTGGGGGAGATGGGGGGAGCAAGAGGAAGGAGCTCGTTGTGCTGAGGTTGTCACACCTGGGCGTCTTCAAGCTCGTCGTGCACAGGGACTTCCCCTTGAAGGTGAAGAGGGTAGTGTGAGCATGAGCAGGTAGGAGAGGGTGTACGTCTCGTTCGTGGTCTACCACGAGTTCCCAAAGTTCCCCAGGACGAACGGGGTGGTTGCCCCGGACGTCGGGATAGAGAAGTCGCTCGTGGCCTCGGTGGTGCCCAACCTGAGACATGGGGAAGGCACTCGGGAGCTGAGGAAGCTGCACGGGGACCTCTCCAGGGAGGAGTTCCTGTCCAAGAACTGGTCCAAGAGAGGTCAAGGTCGCCGAGGCTCGAGGGCGCTCGAAGGAGCTGAGGGACGTGAGGTTGGGCAAACACTTCCCCGAGAAGTACGACGTGGTCGTCACGGAGGACGTTCAAGTTAAGGAACTGGTGGGTAAGTCCTCAAGGAGGATGA
>NZ_JH597768.1:148026-160168 GCF_000243315.1 Metallosphaera yellowstonensis MK1
TACAACGCTTCCCTGAACGTGCTCAAGAGATCAGGACTGGTGGCCTGTAGTGCCTGTGGAGCTCCGCCCTCCACCCGTGGCCAAACACTACGGGCAAGGCTGGGCAAGGAAGCAAGAAGCCCCGTCCGTCAGGGCGGGATAGTTCACTTAACTCCTTATCTAGAGTAATTAGCCCTTAACCCCCCCCCCAGAAGATAAAATTTAGTAAACATATCCTCCCATCATGAGCTACGTTCCCTTAGAGGATAGCCCTCAGGTAAGACTTGGAAAGAATTACGTGTTAAAGGAACACGTTAAGAATTACCCTGAGAACATCCCCTGTAAGCCTACTCTGGCCAGATATTCCCTCGCTTTCCTTGAGGACTGGATCGAGGGGGAAGCGGAAATAGACATGGAATGTAAGGAAGGCAATATGCACCTTGAAGGAAGGCACTTCCAGATCCTGGAGTTCACTGTTAACGGAGATAAAGACTACGTTTACGACGGCTCTAGGATATTTTTCAAGGTGGTTGACGGTGAAAACCGCGTGGGGATTAGGTATAGGGCAAACTTTACGGGTGCCTTCAGAAAGATCAACATGGGTCACTCTGAGATAGCCTCCACGGGAGAGACCGAAAATCCCATGTACTGGATACCGTCCCTCTCTGTTCCCGGAGTGAAGGTTAGGAGTGAACTGCACATAAAGGTCAAGAAACCTCTCCAAGCGGTGTCAAACGGTGACCTCGTGAGCATGAGAGAGGATGGAGAATGGAGGGAATATCACTACAGGATAGATTTCCCTCACTCCTTCTACCTCACTAGTGTGGCTGTGGGGGAGTTCTCAGTAGTGGAGGAACGAGTGGACGATATAACTCTCAGGTATTTCCTCCCTAAGGGAAAGGAGGAGTACTCCTGGAACCTATCCCCTACGATGGATGCAATGAAATTTTTCTCCAGCTACACTGGCGTCAAGTATCCGTTCTCTCAATACACTCAAGTTGTCCTATTCAGTATGGGAGGGGGGATGGAGTATATAACGTCCACTCACCTCACGTGGAAGGTACTCCACGAGAAGTCAGTGGAGCCTGACTACACTAGCGATTCCCTAGTGAGTCATGAGTTGGCTCACCAGTGGTTCGGGGATATGGTCACAACCAAGGATTGGAGCAACATATGGCTGAACGAGGCCTTTGCGACCTACTTTCAGGCCTTATTCACCAGATACAAGAGGGGGGAGAACGAATTCGTCTATGATCTTTACAGCAAACTCAGGACCTACTTAGAGGAGTACTCCAAGTACTCCAGGCCCATTGTGACCAGGTTTTACAGGTGGCCGGATGAACTCTTCGACAGACATACCTATCAAAAGGGTGCTCTGGTATTACACACCCTCATGAACCTTGTGGGAGAGGAGACATTCAGGGAAGGTATAAGGAGATACCTTGAGAAGTTCGCTGGAAAGGCAGTCGATACGGAAGACTTTAGGAAGATAATGGAGGAGGTGAGTGGGATGGACCTGACAGAGTTCTTTGACAAATACGTTTACTCTGCAGGTCACCCAGAGGTCCTAATGAGGAGTGATGGCACAACTGTGATCCTGGATCAAAACCAGGAGGGGATCATATATCCCTTGAAAGTGGAAGTAAAGCTAGTAACGGGAGGGGAGTTTAAGAAGCTCCAAGTAGATCTGAAAAAGAGAGTGGAATTATCGCTACCCAAGGGTGGTTACCTCTGCGTTGATCCAGGCTTCAAAACGTTTGCAGTGATAAAGGACGAGCAATCTGAGGAGTCCCTGATAGCCGAATCTAAGGACGAGGAAATCATGTGTAGAATAAGGGCAGCCTGGGGACTTGTCAAGTTTAATAGCTCAAGATCCATAGCAGCTCTCTCATCGCTTCTCAGAGATCCCTTCTGGGGAGTATCGTATGAGGCTGCACTCGCCCTCGGAAAGGTAGGTACCAAGGAGGCGTTGAAAGAGCTCGTGAGTTACTCGCATCCAGACCCGAGAGCCAGGAAGGGGGTAGCCAATGCATTGGGAGAGTTTAAGTTCAGTGAGGAATCTGGTGAGGCCTTAGCAGATATCCTTGAAAGAGAGGTTAGTCAATACGTGAGGGCAGAGGCCATAAAGAGTTTAGGTAAAGTTGGAATCCAAAAGTATCTTGACGTCATCATGAAACAGTATAAGGAGGAGAGCCACGTTGACGTGATCAGAGGAGCAGTGATAGAAGCCCTCTCTTCCTTAGGAGGGGAAGGGAACTTCAAATTCATCCTAGATAAGGCCTTCCACGGTGAGAGTGTGCCAGTGAGGGAATCAGCAACGAAAAGTCTAGGTAAGTTTGGCGAATCAGCGGTTGACGCATTAGGAACTTTAGCCAAAGACCAGTTTCCCTCAGTGAGACAGGCGGCTGTAGAGGGATTAGGTGAAACTAGGAGCCAAAGGGCCGTACCTATACTGGAACGGATCGTGAATAATGAAGACGAGGATGGGAGAATAAGGGGATACGCACTGAGGAAGCTCTATCAGCTGAGAGGAAGAGAAGCGTAATGAAGAGACGATAAACGTCGTCTCTCATGGGGGACTCCCGCTTTAGTTTTTGAAGAAATGGGTGGTTTTAGGCTAGGACTCTCATGAGATATCTTAATACCCTCAGATCTTTGACTTAACAAAACTTAATGAGCTCTGCTCCTTTACTCTTGTCTGCCTCCCCACCTTAACGAGGTAACTTCCATACCCATGTAAGTGAGGTAACGTGCATCTTGAGGTAGACGTTCAATGATACGTTTGGATAATTTGTGTTTTTGTGTCAATGTTGCTTACTAATCACTTCTAAACTTCTAATCACTTAATGCAATCATAAATACGTTAGAAATTATAAGCCTCGAGACTAGCATTTTCATAGACAACGCCATAACGAAGTCCATGAGAAGTTGTGAGGTTAAGGAAGGTATCCCATGAAACCCATCGGTTCTCTTAGGGAGTTGGTCCCACAGAGGTCGTGGGAAGTGAAGGGAGAATAAGATCTGCCTGCCTTATGGGACAGTTCAATTTTTAGACGTTGAGCCTAGCTAGTTTTCCTAATTCAAAATCTAATGTCAGATTAAGGGTAGGTTTCACGTTGTCTCTGATAAAAATTGAAGTATCCTGCAAATCAATATGTGCCTCAAAGCTTATTAAGCTCAAAAATATATTAGACGAAGTAAATATTATACGAAACGTGCTATAGTGCGAATAGGTGATATTGATGACAAAGAAGAGACACACTTTGGAAATTGTTGGGGATATACTATCTCTTGCAGTGAAGGGCATAAGGAAGACCACACTAATGAGGGCCTCTAATATAAGCTTTGAGCTCTTAAGAAAGTATACGGATATGTTAGCTTCATGGAAGTTAATTGAGCTAAAAGACAACAGGATTTACCTGACTCCTAAGGGATACACAGTCCTCAGATTAATTAAGAAGCTGGAAGAACTCAAGAATGAAGAGATCATCACGAGTAGAGAACTAGAGCGACTCTTGCCCATAAAGATAACTGATGATGAAGTTTATCCCAGAGAGATGAGCGGGATTGAGAAAATATTGAGTACTTTAAAAGAAAATGGAATACAGTACAAGGAGGTTGACGGCATTATATATGTCCATGACCTGGAGATATGTGAAGAAGAGAAGTGTAAAGGTAACAAGATCTTCCCTAGAGCCAGGAGACTGATGATAGGAAAGAAATTCTCTATACTTGTGGATTCAGGTCAGGTTAAGATAATTTACAATGTAGACCTTTCCAACTTATTATGGGATATGTTAAAGGAAGGCCGGCTTTCATCAAGGACGACTAACACTATATAGAGATCATAGCTAGCCTGGGGATTTTGTTTCCGATAGCCTACAGAATCATCTGAAGCCACGTATATCTTTTAAGCTTGATGGATGAGAATAGTATCAATATGATCAAAAACGTTTACATTCTTTACTTGTCTTAGAAAATACTTTTTATTATTATGGTTAGAACATGTTATGTATTTTCTACACTCTTTTCAGCTAGGAGTTTTGAAAGCTTAAAGGGAACAAATGAGTACATATAACTGTGTTTATCACAGGACTCATCTCCATACCTGTGTTCCTCTTGGGAGTGGAGATGTTGTATCGTGGAGCCAAGTTCTCCAGTCCCTATCTCATAGCATTAGCGTCGGTCTTCCCAGAGCTGATTCTAACACTTCAAGCCTCACTGCGATCTAACTATTATGTGGCTTTATCTGGAGTACTAAGTAGTATAGCGTCACTTTACGTTATCGGGGTAGTGATGTTCGGGACTATTTACTTTCTAAGATGGAAGAAGGATATGGTGGTAGGGAGAATAAACGATTACAACTTTGTGATAGTATCCTCTGTAATGCTCACACTAATGGGAATAACAGGAAGATTGAACTTGTTCTGGGGAGTTGCATTCATAATCCTCTTCCTATTCTACTCCATATTTAGGGTCTCTAGATCATGGAGGGTAGACAGAGAGAGTATTATACCCCTCGTGATGGGGGTCGTGTTAATTTGGTTCTCATCAAATGGAGTGCTCCAGGACGTATTCTCTGCCTCTTCGGCGCTTCATGTGCCCCCATATTACATGGCTGTCCTAATTATTCCTATAGCTTCCAATCTCCAAGAGATCTATATGGCCTTAAGGACTAGGGGGGAGAACGCCTTTAGAAACATGTTGACGGGAGTTATAAATGAAAGTATCCTGAGCTCCACTTTATTGCTGTCCGTCATAGGGTTAGCCTCAGGGACTTCAGGAATAGAGCTCAGTCCCCTAGTTCCTCTTGTAGGTTTCTCCATTTTAACCGGAGCCATAACTTATCTTTCTTTAAGAAACGGAACTTTGAGACCGTTAAGTTCCATCTTTATGATCCTAGGATTAGTCCTATTTTTCTCCGTGATCAGAGCTTGACTGAAGTGAATTGCACCACTCCCTCACCTTAGCCACCTTCCGACTAATTTCACTGTCACTCATGGTGATTCCGACCACAAACTCCGCAGTGGTACTTGCTAATTCCAAGAGCTCCTTATCATCAGCACTACATACCCTATTTGCTTCCTCCTCTTTAACCATGGCCAAGTAGTCCTCTCCTTCTCTAAATAAGAAGGCAAAGAAGTTCCTTATCAAAGCCCTCCTGTAGAAGTCCGATGACATGAAAAATATTTAAAATGTTACGTAATAAGCCTTAATATCGTTTTACGAGAGTTGAGAGTATGGCAGAAGTTCAGCAAACACAGCGTGAGCTCAGGTTGGGCTTCGTTTTCGACCACAACAAGTGCATAATATGTAACGCCTGCGTAGACGCTTGCAATAAGGCTTACGGAGGGAACTGGAGAGTCCTGCCCGTTTTTCAGTTTGAGGGGGCCACGACTGCTCTCTCTATCTCTTGTAATCATTGTGACAACCCAGTCTGCCTTAAGGCGTGCCCTGCCAATGCCATAAAGAAGGAAAGAAATGGGATCGTTTACGTCAACCAACAGGAGTGTATAGGATGTGGATACTGTCAATGGGCCTGTCCCTACGAAGCCCTTCACTTCACCAAAGACGGGACTATGAGTAAGTGTCACCTCTGTATGGATAGACTAGGGAAAGGAATGCCTTATTGCGTGGAGAGCTGTCCTACTGGTGCACTAAGTTTCGGCTGGTTGGGAGAAAGTGACGCTCAAGTGAACTACTTGGCTCCTCCCTCTATCACTAAGCCTAGGTTCAAGATAATCCCTCCTAGAGACATGAAGATAGTAGCCTCTCCGCTCAAGGAAAAGAGCGAGAGCAACGTTAAGGGATTGATTGCCTTCACTGTGGGGAGCGAGATCTCTCTGGGTTACGCTCTCTTCAAGTTACCGTATTATCCTTTACTATCGTTCCTACTTCTGGCCTCGACTCTCCTCTTATCTGTGGGTCACGCCAAAGTGAGTTCTCGATCCATTAGAGTTATGTTCAACCTCAAGACATCATGGCTCAGCAGGGAGGTACTCTTTGGAGGTCTCGCGTCTCTCCTCTTCCTCCTGGAGGAGTTCTTCTACGTGTTATACTATCCTGCCCTCATCTTCCTGGGGCTCTCCGTGATCTCATCATTCATGGTTTACATGTTGAAGTCGAGACCCTCTTGGTACAGTCCTGATACTCCCATCTCATTCCTAGGCACTGCCTTCACGACAATATCTCCCATCGCGTTCTTCCTCAGTCATCAACTTTCCCTCTTGGCATTGGGAGGTGCTTGGTCCCTAGTGGAGATCATAAGTTGGTACCTATACAAGAGGGACGTAAGGATCAGGGGCGTACTGAACCTCATTTATCTGGTCTCCCTAATGCTACCCTTGATCACTCCATTCACGTGCGTGGTGCCCACCACCATAGCCCTTCTATCAGAAATATATCATAGAACGCATTTCTTTAAAAAAGTAAAGTATTACGGCGTTCCCAAATATTAAACCTTTTTAGAGAAAACGTTTTTTATGCTTGAAAAATATATACTCATTGGGTGGAATCATCGCTTGAGATACGATTTCACGGACGAGGAGGTCAAGGGGTTGTCACTGCCGCCAACGTTCTTGCTGAGGCAGCAAGCCTAGAGAACATGTTCTCTTCAGCCTTCCCAATCTACGGGGCGGAAAGGAGAGGTGCAGAAATAGAGTCTTACTGCAGGATTTCGAGGACGCAAATAAGGGAAACCTCTCCAATTGAGGAGCCGGACGTTGTGGTAATCCTGGATCCTACACTCCTAAAAATATCGAACCCCCTAAGAGGGCTTAGGAAGGATGGAAAGGTAGTCATAAATTGGAAGGGAGCCTCTCCATCCGTGGGATTCAAGACTTACACGGTGGACGCCACAGGCATCGCTCTTGAGCTCAAACTCGTAAAGTCAGGGTGGCCTCTGGTTAACATAGTGATGTTGGGTGCCTTGGTTAAGGCAACAGGTGTACCTAGTTTGGAATCTTTGAAGATGGCCATAGGCCAGGAGTTCTCAGGAAACTTAGGTGAGTTAAACAAGAGAGCAGTGGAGTTATCCTTCGAGAGGACATTTGAGGTGGAGCAGATTGTCGCTTGAATACCAAGTATTCCCTGTATCTACTCCTGCAGAGGGAGCGGGGGGAAAGACAGGTAACTGGAGGACTGTGAGACCAGTGGTCACTGATAGGTGCATAGGATGTAACGCCTGTTTCCTTTGGTGTCCTGAAGGGACGATCGGTGTAGTTGGAAGGAAGGCGAAGGTCTACTATGAATATTGTAAAGGATGTGGAGTCTGTGCTAACGTTTGTCCAGTTAAGGCAATAGAGATGGTGATGGAGCAATGATGAAAGTGATGTCTGGGAATGAGGCAGTGGCCCTGGCAGTCAAGTTGGCGAGGGTCGGAGTAGTAGGAATTTATCCCATAACACCGCAAACCACTATCATAGAAGAACTGGCTGAGATGAGAGCTAGGGGTGAGCTCAGCGCTGACATAGTCAGAGTTGAGAGTGAACACTCTGCCATGGCAGTGACCTTAGGGGCTGCCGTGTCAGGGGTGAGATCTTTCACAGCCACCTCCTCTCAAGGACTTCTCTATATGCATGAAATGGTTTGGTGGACTTCGGGGAGCAGGGCCCCGCTGGTGATGGTCGTTGCTACTAGGGCAGTTGGTGCCCCATGGAACATCTGGAATGAGAACACGGACTTCATGAGTGAGAGAGACAGTGGATGGATAATGGCCTTCGCGTCAACCCCTCAGGAAGCTCTGGACTTAACCCTTCAGGCTTTCAGAATATCTGAAGATCCCAGAGTCTTCCTTCCAGTGATGGTAGGGATGGATGGATTCATCCTATCCCACACGAAAACTAACGTGTTTATTCCGTCCCAAGAGGATGTCGATAACTTCATCCCCCCGAGGAGGCAACCTTACGTAATAGACCCAGAGACTAAGGAGAGCATGGGTAACATATTCCCTCCCATATATTACATGAAGCTCAGACAGTCCATTCATGAGGCCATAACCAACTCTGAGGAGGTTATCAAAGAAGTGGGAAGAGAATACAACAAGATAAGTCCTCTAGGAGACTATGGAACACTTAACGTGAGCTACAAGTTAGATGACGCAGATTACGCTGTGGTTACGATGGGGGCGTGGTCGCTGGACGCTATGGAGGCAGTGGACAAGTTGAGGGAAAACGGACTGAATGTGGGGTTATACAGGGTGAGGTACATAAGACCTTGGAGTGAAAAGGAGATAAGAGAGAACCTAGGAGACAAGAGAGCAATATTAGTGGTTGACAGGGCTACAAGCCTGGGCAGAGGAGGTCCACTTTATCTTGAACTTAAGTCAACGTTAAACATTCCCATTAAGGGAGTCGTTACCGGCCTAGGGGGAGTCTCTGTAGGAAAGAGGGACTTCTACTCCCTTATTTCAAGGTTCGTAGAGGAGGCCAGATACTCAGAAGTTGGAGGGGTAGAGTGGTATTATCCTGGAGAGGTGAAAGAGGTTGAGCTTGGGACTCCGAGGACTGCACACTAACCCCTCCCTACTTCCAGGAACGTCAGCGTGTCCTGGATGTCCAGAGAACATGACCATGAGGATGATGGGGATGGCCCTAGGGAACAACGTGGCGTTAATCGTGGTGGCCGGATGCTCCTCAGTGATCCAAGGGATGGGTCCTAAAAACTCCTACGGTTATCCTGCTCTTAACATAGCCTTCGCAGCTGGACCTGCAGCCGCTTCAGGCATGTGGAGGGCATT
Organism: Metallosphaera yellowstonensis MK1; assembly: GCF_000243315.1. Lineage (GTDB taxonomy): Archaea > Thermoproteota > Thermoprotei_A > Sulfolobales > Sulfolobaceae > Metallosphaera > Metallosphaera yellowstonensis. The sequence continues at coordinate 156,743 of NZ_JH597768.1, forward strand.
CAAGCAGAGAAACAAGGACGTCACCGTGGTTGTTTGGGCTGGAGATGGAGGGACAGCTGATATAGGTTTCGCATCGCTAAGTGGAGCTGCTGAGAGAAATGAGAACTTCATATATGTGTGTGTGGACAACGAGGCTTACATGAACTCTGGGGGTCAGAGAAGTGGTTCCACTCCCCACGGGGCTGTCACACCGACCACCCCTGAAGGTAAGAAGGAAAATAAGAAGGAACTTCTCTTCCTCATGCTGGATCATCATGTTCCCTATGCAGCGACGGCATCAGTAGGCTATCCTCACGACCTTATGGATAAACTCAGGAGAGCAAAGACGATCGAGGGGTTCAGATACCTGCAGGTCCTCACTCCAGATCCCTACGGCTGGCTATTCGACCCGTCTAGGACTGCAGAGGTCGGAAAACTCGCCGTACAAACTTGCTATTGGCCCCTGTTGGAAGTAGTGAATGGTAGAGTCCAGGTCAGCAACGAATCTCTTCACTGTCTGAGGAAGGAGACTAGGAGACCGTTGAGGGACTTCCTCTCTGTACAGGGTAGATATAAGAGGTTGAATGATCAGGACTACAAGGAGCTGGAGTCCTACGTAGACTATACTTGGGACAGAATACTGAAGCTAATGAGGACCTAAAACTCTGACCTGGGATCCCTCCAGAGTCCGTCGTAAACAGGCTCCATCCACTTATTGACTAGCGATCTCTTTGAGGGATCCCTCAGAGGGAATACGTGACGACTAGGGAAAGCAGTTATTAGAATTTGCCTTGACTTCAAGGCGACGCCTAACGAGAAATCCCATAACTGCTGTAAGGCAATGTCTTCTGACCTCCTCACAACATGAGGGCGAGGGTTCCCCGAGTTGAGGGTACGCCCCTTTTCGGTGCTGCTTGGTTGTGTTCCACCAGGAAGGAGAGCGGTCTCCTCGTCACTGAAACTTCCACGTTGTTGGATTTCCTGAGGACGTTCAGTGCCCCATCCAAGTCGGAGTGGAATCTGTGTCTAAGGGGATAGTGGACTACTCCTTATGAGGCCCCGTTTTGGGTTGAAATTCTAAGATTAGAACTGAAAGTGTGGAGGGTTAATTAAAAATACAAGTATATGTCACTCTCCCTCATGAACTCAGACGTCTATAAGATTTCCTTCTCTGCCTTCTTCGCAGATTTGGGTTATCAAGCTGTGGTAGCTTCATTCCCTGTGATCCTAGTGTTCCAGTTTCACCTTCCTATTTACGTTTACGGAATCGTTGAGAGTATATCTTATGGTGTGGGATTCCTCTTCTCGTTCCTAGGTGGTTCATTATCTGACATTTATGGGAGCCGTAGGATAGCCATAGCGGGTAATCTACTGGTCACTCTCTTATCTTTCACAGGTCTAGCTCAAAGCGGAATTGAAGCCATAGGGTTGTTCCTGTCAGGATGGTTTATGAGGAACTTCAGGAATCCTGCTAGGAGGGCCATGCTCGTTGAAGTGACCTCGGAGGACGAGAGGTCCAAGGCTTTCGCCATGTTGCATGCCTTAGACTTCTTTGGCGGAGTGTTAGCTGTAGTGTATCTCTCGTTGGGACTCCTTTATCATCTTACCTTCTCCTTTATACTTCCCTTGACGGCAATTCCCATCCTCCTGAGCTCACTCCTGCTCGTCATTGTTAAGCCTAAGAGCAGACAAAAATCGGATGATAAATCCTCCAGGGTTTTTTGGGGAGTTGTGTTCGCGTCCATGCTCTTCGGGATAAGTTCGTTCAGTCCTGGGTTCCCGATAATTACGGTGGTACAGTCGACTTCACGACTTTACTTGGGCACTTTGACGTACGCTTTTTACCTCGGTTCGTCTTCTGGTTTTGGTTTTTTACTCTCTAGGTTGAAGTTAAACTGGGGGACTGGATTGACCCTAGCCTACCTCTCCACTGCAATAGCGAGTGCAGGCTTCATACCCCTCTTTAAATACGGTGAAGTGGCACTTTATCCTCTGGTTATCCTGCTGGGTTTGAGTAGCGCCTTCGCGGAGACCTATGAGCCGACAGTCATATCAAAGGTTGGGGGTAAAGATGTAGGCAGAGGAATGGGACTACTCTCCCTAGGCAGAGGGATAGGATACTTCATAGGCAACACGGCAATGGGGTTCCTCTACTCCGTGAGTTACGTTTACGCGTATGCCTTTGGGTCACTGACAGCCTTGGGTTCACTCTTAATAATCCTCTTCTTGGTGAGAGGGAGATGACCCTACTATCTGACGTGGAAGGTATGCTCAGGGCTGGGAAGCCCTTCTATGCCCTCAACCTCATCAAACAATATGTAGAGGATATGATCTCTGACGAGAGCGAAATACCTGAACAGTGCAGACACATAATCGAGGCAGTGAGAGTCATGCCCTGGCTAAACGACGAAAGCTGGAGGTATTTCGCGGCTAAAATGGACGACACCTCAATACAGGAGCTCGCAGTTCTGGTATCCAATTGTATACGAGAGTGATGGGCAGGATTAAATACTATGTCTAGTAAACTACCCCGCCCTCACCGGTAGACCCAAAATCATATTATGAAAAATAATTCTGACAGAATAATATCGATTCATGATAGATAACAGGATTTATAAGAGTATTAAGAATTCAGTTGAAGAAAGGTTTAAGGTGAGGGAGATGTGGTATTACCACGTGAGTGAGCGAGATGGTAACACCGGTACTCCCTCACCAAAACAACGTTCAACAAATAGGATATAAATTACTTTCCATGCTGAACTTCAAGGGAAAGAGAGGGGAAGAGGTGGCGAGAACCCTCATCTCAGCGTGTTTATGGAACGATTCGGTGGAGAGCAAGTCGAGGGCGTACGGCGTGTCCCCACAGACCGTGAGGAATTACGTGGAGGAGCAAGGGGTGGAAGTTATTGAGAAACTCTTGGAAAGCGCCAGGAAGATATCCTTGGAGACGCTGAAGGGAGTCAAGGAGATAGACGTCTCAATAGACTGGACGACCAAGACCTGGTACGGGAGACCGGTGGGAGGGCTCGGGAGTTCGGAGGAGGGAAACTCTTGGAACTACGCAACTGCGACGACTAAAGATGGGAAAGTGCTCCTACTGGCCTTCGTCACTCAAGTGAACGGGATGACTAAGGATGAGGTCGTGAAGGCCCTCGTGGAGCAAGTCGTCGCCATGGGGTTCAAGGTGAGGTTGATAACTCTCGACGCGGGCTTCTACACTGTAGACGTGCTCAACTTCGTTTCGCAGTTCAAGTACATAATCGGAGTTCCTGTTGGGGACGTGAAGGTCTACCAGGAGTTCGACGGCGAGTACGAGACGAACAGTAAGAGGCACAGGAGGGACGAGCAGGTCGAGTTCAGGCTCCTCGTGTACAGCAAGGAGAAGGTTAAGAGAAAGAAGAGGACTCTAGTTTACTTCGCTAGGGCTACGAACCTCGACCTACCTAA
>NZ_JH597768.1:160268-203366 GCF_000243315.1 Metallosphaera yellowstonensis MK1
GCTGAAGGGAGTCAAGGAGATAGACGTCTCAATAGACTGGACGACCAAGACCTGGTACGGGAGACCGGTGGGGGGCTCGGGAGTTCGGAGGAGGGAAACTCTTGGAACTACGCAACTGCGACGACTAAAGATGGGAAAGTGCTCCTACTAGCTTTCATCACTCAAGTCAAGGGGATGACTAAGGAAGAGGTCGTGAAGGCCCTCGTGGAGCAAGTCGTCGCCGTGGGGTTCAAGGTAAGTTTGATGACTCTCGACGCTGGTTTCTACACGATTGACGTGCTCAACTTCGTTTCGCAGTTCAAGTACGTAATCGGAGTTCCTGTTGGTGATGTTAAGGTCTACCAGGAGTTTGACGGCGAGTACGAGACGAACAGTAAGAGGCACAGGAGGGACGAGCAGGTCGAGTTCAGGCTCCTCGTGTACAGCGAGGAGAAGGTTAAGAGAAAGAGGAAGACTCTCGTTTACTTCGCTAGGGCTACGAACCTCGACCTACCGAAGGGGGAGGTGTTGGACTTGTACAACAAGGTGAGGGGTCCCATAGAGACCTCTCACCGGAACGTTAAGGCCTTTCTCCCCTTCACCAGTTCCACCAAGTTCGTCTTCCGCACGTTGATCTTCGTGCTGGCCGTGGTCCTCTACTCCCTGTACACCGTGTTCAAGGGGGAGGTGAGGAGGGAGGAGTTCAGGGTACTCCTAATACTCTTGTTTTCTGATGATTTATTCAATCTAAAAGATTTTCTATTTAAATCAATAGAACCGCTTATTAATAATATAGATTTATTTTCAAGGAGGTGATTTTGGGTCTACCGTTACGGACGGGGTCTCAGGTGTCAAAAGATGAAAAATTAGATATGTTTATTCTTTCATATTTCCTTTAAACCTTTTCCTTCATTAGATAGAGAAGGTTTTCCTTTATCATTTACATCGGTCATGATTTAGCTTATAAATAAAGTAAAGAATTAATGGTGAGAATCCCTTTTAAGCGATTATTCTTAATAATCAAGATGTATCCACCGCAGGTGGGCTATTTCAGGCCCGAGAGTTTAGGAGAAGCGTTGGAATTTTTAGAGAGGGAGGAAGCAAAGGTACTAGCTGGTGGGCAGAGCCTTATACCAATGTTAAAGTTGAGAGTTCTACGTCCTAAATATCTCGTAGATATAGGAGGCCTTAAGGAACTCTCTTACATCAAGGAGGGAGACACGATCAGTATAGGCGCCACAACGAGACACTTTGAACTTGCGTCGCGTAGGATTAGAGGATTGGAGATTTTACAGGAGGCCGCTTCAAAGGTAGGTGACGTTCAGGTCAGGAACGTAGGTACAATAGGAGGGAGTGTATGTAACGCTGATCCAGCAGCCGACTACCCCGCCGTGCTTACGGCGTTGGACGCAACCATGAAGGTTAGATCCAAGAAGGGGACCAGGGAAGTCAAGGCCCATGACTTCTTCAAGGGACCCTTCTCTGTGGACCTGAATCCAGGTGAAGTGCTCGAGGAGATAAGGATCCCAAGGCTAGAAGGCTATCGTCAAACTTACAGGAAGGTAGTAAGGAGGGCGGGAGATTTTGCCTTAGCGGGGCTGGCACTGGCCATAAAACTGGACTCCGGGGTGGTAAAGGACGTTAGGATAGCTTTCACTGGAGTATCTCAGGGACCACACAGAGCTAAAGAGGCCGAGAAGGTATTGAGGGACAGTAAGCTCACGAAGGACGTGATAAAGAGGGCATCCGAAGCGTCCACGTCTGGAGCTAATCCTCCATCTGACTCCAGGGGCTCTTCCTGGTATAGATTAGAGGTAATGAAAAGATTACTCCAGACCTCCTTGGAGGTGATGGCAAATGAAAGTTGAACCAGATCAGAAGGTAAGGATAAACGTGAAGGTAAACGGAGTATTGCACGAGGCCGAAGTGGAACCCAGGAAACTTCTGGTTGACTTCCTTAGAGACGACTTGGGTCTGACGGGAACTAAAGTCGGCTGCGACACTACAACTTGTGGTGCTTGTACGATATTACTCGACGGGAGATCAGTAAAGTCCTGCACGTTATTGGCTGTGCAGGCCCACGGTAGGGAGATCACTACCATAGAAGGACTCTCGTCAGACTCAAAACTCTCCCCGGTGCAAGAGGCGTTCAAGGATAATTTCGCTCTGCAGTGTGGGTTCTGCACCGCAGGAATGATAGTTCAGGCCACGTTCCTTCTCTCCCAGAAGAAGGATATGACTGAGGAAGAAATTAGAGACTCGATCCACGGTAACATCTGTAGATGTACAGGTTACCAAAACATAGTTAACGCCATAATGGATGCTTCTAGGAGGATGAAAGCATGAGTTACTCGGGTAAGTCAGTAAAGAGACTATACGACGACAAGTTCGTGACAGGGAGAAGTACATACGTAGACGACCTAAAGATAAACGCCCTTTACGCTGCTTTCGTGAGGAGCAACTACGCCCACGCAGTGATAAAGAGAGTTCACAAGGAAGACGCACTGAAGATGAGCGGCGTAGTGACAGTATACACGGGCGAGGAGTTAAACAGGGTGATAAAGGAAGGAATAGGGCCGTGGACTACCTACATCGACCCTAGACCCTGGAAGATACCCAAGTGGAGGTTCGCACAGGGAGAGGTTAAGTATGCAGGAGAACCGGTTGCCGTTGTTTTAGCCACTGACAAGTATAGGGCGAGGGACGCGGCAGAGGCTATCACGGTAGACTATGAACCTGTGGATGCTGTAGTTTCCATGGAGGAAGCGAAGAAGGACAAAGTGCTGGTCCATAAGGAACTGGGCACAAACTACGGCTATAAGAACGACTTCGTGGCAGGAAATCCAGAGAAGGCTTTGGAGAGTGCGGACCACAGGAAGAAGGTAGAAATTGGGAACAGGAGACTCATTCCATCCCCCATGGAACCAAGAGGGATAGTGGCTAGCTATGATGGGTCTAACCTTTCCGTGTGGTACTCTACACAGATACCTCACTTCGCGAGGGCTGAATTCAGCAGAATCTTCGGGATACCACAGAGCAGAATAAGGGTTGTAATGCCTGACGTGGGAGGAGGGTTCGGGAGCAAGGCACACATTATACCGGAGGAACTTGCCGTTATAGCTTCCTCAATGATGTTAGGTAAACCCGTAAGGTGGACAGCCACCAGGACAGAGGAGATGATGGCCACGAACTCTAGGCACAACGTCTTCAGGGGTGAGATAGGATTCAACAACGACGGTACACTTGTGGCCATAAACGGCACTCTAGAGGTAGAGTTGGGGGCCTATCTCACATACACTGAAGGGATACAACCAACGATCATTCCGCTGATGATCCCAGGTCCCTATAGGGTCAGAGATCTGAAGATAGAGAGCAGGGCCATCTACACCAATACTATTCCCATTACCATGTATAGGGGAGCTAGCAGGCCAGAGGCTACCTTTATTATCGAGAGACTCATGAGCACTGTAGCCGACGAGTTGAAGCTGGATGACGTCACTGTCAGAGAGAGGAATCTTGTCAGAGAGGATCAGATGCCCTATACTAATCCCTTCGGACTGAAATACGATACTGGGGATTACCTTACGCTTCTGAGGGAAGGAGTGAAGATCCTAGAGTACAACTCCATGAAGGAGTGGGCTAGGAAGGAGAGAGAGAAGGGGAAAAGAGTTGGAGTGGGACTAGCGTACTACCTTGAAATATGTGGCTTCGGGCCCTGGGAGTACGCAGAGACCAGAGTCACGGAGGATGGAGGTGTGATAGTAGCCATAGGTGGTACTCCTCACGGGCAGGGAACCGAGACTGCAATCGCTCAACTTGTAGCAGACGAGCTTCAAGTGCCAATAGAGAGAGTGAAGGTGATCTGGGGAGACAGTGATGCTATACCTGCGGGAACTGGGACTTATGGTTCCAGGACTGTGTCCATAGCAGGTAGTGCGGCCGTCACAGCGAGCAGACAGGTTCTGGAGAAGATGAGGAGAGTTGCAGCTAGGGCGATGAAGGCAGACGTGGAGGAGATAGAGTACAAGAACGGAGAGTTCGTCCACAAGAGAGAGGGTAAAAAGATGAGGTGGGAAGAAGTCTCCAGGCTGGGTTATAGCGGTAAGGAACCGGGACTTTCAGCTAGCGTCACACTGGAGGGTGACGTTACGTTCCCGTATGGCATACACATGGCTATAGTAGAGGTGGATGAGTACGGGATGGCTAGGGTCAAGGAATACAGGGCATACGACGATATTGGGAGAGTTATTAATCCAGCGCTAGCTGAGGGTCAGATTCACGGAGGAGGTACTCAGGCTGTTGGTCAGGCCCTATACGAGCTCGCTGTGATAAACGAGAACGGACAGCTAGCTGTTACTTACGCTGACTATTACGTCCCCACAGCTGTCGAGTCTCCCAAGTTCAAGAGTTACTTCGCAGAGAAGTATCATCCGTCCCCCTATCTCACTAAGACTAAGGGCGTTGGAGAGGCTGCACTCATTGTAGGTCCGGCAGTGATAGTTAGGGCGTTAGAGGACGCAACTGGTGGAAAGTTCGACTTCACACCAGTCATTCCTGAGGAGATATTGAAGAAGATGAAATAATACCACATTAGTCTTTTTCTCTTTTCTTCAGCAGTTATGGGATTTCTAGTTAGGTGTAGTCTTGAAGTCAAGGCAAAATCTAATAACTGCTGTTTTCTTTTTCAATTTCCTCCTCTTTCAAGGCACTATAACTATCGAGTCAAACATTGAACTTTAGGTTTTTGTTGAACTCTATTCAGAGGACGGTCATACGGTGGGAGGATTCCCTAAGTCTTAATTCGGGGTCGATCAAGGCGGTACGTATTATGTTCGCTATAACTGTGCATATCTCTTGTAGTAGCGGGAAACGGTTAATGCTCAAATTCGTGAGCAGCCCGTCTTCCTGCGTCTATATAGTCAGTTACATATAAAGGTACCTAAAAGTGTATGAATGTATTGCTATTTAAGTACTTTACATCGAAGATAGCAAAATTTATAAGATTAAACCTGCTTAGTTATCTTGTGATACCATGAAAATCTTAAAGGTCTGTTCTTGTGGGTTTCTCTCGTTCATGGGGGTTCTAGTGATGCTTTTGGGAATAACAGGGGAGCTAAGCTACTTCAAATATTCTCCAGATGTCCCATTCTACCTGGGCGTACTTCTCCTAACTCTAGCCTCGATCATTGGCTTCTCCATGAAATCTCCCGATGAGTCTCAAGAACCTTGGCCTTAAACCCAGTTTAAATTAGAATAGCTCTTAAATGGTATGAAGAATCGACTCGAAACTTTTTTATATTGTGACTCTCCTATACCTATAGGGACCATGAAGAACCTTAAAGGAACCAAAACCGAACAAAACTTCAAACACGGATTCCAAGGGGAATCCATGGCCAACAGGAGGTACCTATACTTTGCAAAGAGAGCCGACGAAGAAGGCTATCCAGAGCTTGCTGGGTTGTTGAGAAGTATAGCTGAGGGAGAGACCGCGCACGCCTTCGGTCATCTGGATTTCATCAGACAGGGAGGCTCGGTGGATCCTGCTACGGATAAACCCATAAAGACCATTGAGGAGATGTTGGAGTCTGCCATAGCTGGAGAGACCTACGAGTGGACTCAAATGTACCCAGGCTTCGCCAAGACGGCCAGGGAAGAGGGCTTCGATGAGGCCGCTGAGTGGTTTGAAACCCTAGCGAGGGCAGAGAAAAGCCATGCCGAGAAGTTCACTCAAGCCCTAAAGATGCTTAAAGGGGAAAAATAAAGTTGTACACCCTCAACAAAGATAACCCATCTTTTTTTGATACCAAGAAATTACAGTCAGAATTCGTAAGGCAAGCCACTGTGTGTCACGGATGTAGGCTTTGTTTCAATTACTGTCCAGCCTTTCCCAAAATGTTTCAGTACACAGATAAGAAGGGACCGTCCAATCTAACCTTAGAAGATCTCTTTGACGTTGCAACTGACTGTTTCCATTGTAACATGTGCTTTGTGAACTGCCCCTATACTCCCCCACATGAGTTCAACATGGACTTTCCACACCTCATGAGCTGGGCCTGGTTATACTATAAGACCAAAACTGGACTTTCCCTGAAAGACAGGCTCTTCGAGATGTTGGATACAGCCAACTTGGTCAGGCCTCTGGCTAAGAAGTTCTTGGAGGGTGGGAAGGAATTCATGGGTATAAGCCCTGAAGCACCATCCCTAAGGCTTGCAGACAAGGGATTCATCTCCAGAGTTAAACCTAAGAGGGTTGAGAAACCCGTAGCAAAGGTGGTTCTCTTCCACACCTGCTTGGTAGAGAACTTTTACCCTGAGATAGGTGAGGACCTCGTTGATGTGTATAACTCGCTGGGTATAGAGGTAGTTACAGAGAACTTCAGTTGTTGCGGTGCCCCCATGTTGGACGTAGGCGACGCTGAGAGACTTAAGAAGAACGCTGAGAGGAACTACAGGTCGATATCAGACTACGTTAAGAGAGGATACGACGTGGTCTCTCCCATACCCACTTGTACCCTGATGTTGACTAAGGAGTACCAATACGTTCTCGACACCCAACCTATCAAGGTCTATGACGCCATGGAGTACTTGATGAAACTAAAGAAGGAAGGAAAAGTGGACTGGAAAGGTGAGTTGCCCAAGTCTGTGCTCTATCATTCTCCTTGTCACCTGAAATTCCTCAAGGTTGGTATCCCAGGCGTTCAGGCCATGAGAAGCCTGAAGATGAGAGTGGAGATGGCGGATAAGGGTTGTTCTGGAATAGACGGCGGGTGGGGACTGAGGAACTACAATAAAGCTAAGGTCGTTGGGGCAAAGATGATGGATGCTTTCGCTCACAGCGAGGCGGAGATCTTCGCTACCGAGTGCCCTCTGGCTGGACTTCAAATAGAGAAGGCCTCAGGTAAGAGGGCAGTGCATCCCATTACGTTGCTAAAGGAGGCGATAAAGAGTGATAAGAGTGGATGATGTCCTTCCTTGGCAGGAATACGAAAAGGTCAGACAGGATAGGATTAGGAGATCGGCCCAACTGAAGAAGACCAGGAGGATCGAACTGGGAGACCGTATGTCCATCCTGTTCGAAAATAGGGAAACTGTACTTCAACAGGTTCAAGAGATGGTATACCTGGACAAGCTGAGTAAGCCTGAGGAAATAAGAAGGGAAATACAGATATACAGTTCCTTGCTTCCGTGTGGAGGAAAGGTAAAGGCGTCTCTATACATTTACGCTGAAAACGAGGAGGATTTAAAGAACGTCTTCAAGACGCTCCCAAAGATATACGACAGTATATACCTAAAGGTAGGAAACAAGCTAGTGCACGGAGAGCCTGAGGCCGGAAGGGAACAGGGTGAGGCCTTCAGCACCGTTCAGTATCTGACCTTTGACCTTGAAGGAAACAGGGACACGAACATGGAGGTCATTGTACTCCACGAAAATTACAGATTCACCGCGAAGATCCCCTCGGAGCTGGCACAAAAGCTCATACAGGAAGCGTACCAGGAGTGTCCCAAATTATCATGAGATATCTCTTGTTTTTCTAGATTTCTTTAAATCCAACTACTTGAAGTTTATAAGTAAATCCTAAAGTTTAAGCCTATGAGACAACACAGGGCGACGTTGGCGTACGCACTGGCTACGTACTCCTTCGTACTTCCGGCCTTCGCGTTTAAGGAGTTGGAGTATGCCGAGTGGGAGGTGTTCTTCCTTACCTCCCTACCCTTTGTGGGCAGACTATTTGGCTCACTTGAAACCAGGAGGTTGGTATCGAAGCTGGGAACCGTCTGGACTTACAGGGTATCTCTAGCAGGACTGGCAGGTTCGTCAATGATCTCCTCGAGTTTCACCCAATTTGGAGAGCAACTGGCCATTAGACTCTTAGTGGGAGTTCTCTTCGGGATAATGACCTCCTTGGCAGTCTATGAGGCCATGGAAGGGAGATCTCAGAAGGGAGGGGTGATGTTCAGCGGGTGGGCCTTGGGATGGAGCTTGGCCGGGACCACGTACTTACTGGCAGGCTCTTGGAGTGCAACTATGTTGATCGGAGGACTCGTTATCCTTTCACTTCCGCTGTTCCGTGGCGAGAACAGGGAGTTGGAAGTAATACAGGTTACCAGTGTTAGTAGTAAAGGGATCTTGGTCTTTTTGCTCTCATTCGTACCGTCGTTCACGCTCTCCGTTGCACCGTATTTCCTAGAGATAAATGGACTTCCGTGGGTGTGGATCATCCCGTCTTACGCAATGGCCATACCTTCATATTATCTCTTGCCAGTTCTTGCTGACAAGATTGGGTTCCACAGAACCCTTATGCTCACCGTCTTGGTTGCAGTAATGAGTGGGACACTATTCTTCCAGAAATTATTTTTCATGCTAATGCCCTTTACCTTCTTCGGTCTAGGTTTGAACTCCCTGGCCCCTAAAATAGCCCTGAGATACGGAGTTGACTCCAGAAATTCAGGAGTCGCAGTGAACACTGCGGGACTTGGAGGACTCATGTACTCCATGTTTCCCTCAATGATGGGCTTCGATGGCCTCTCCGATATAATGGATGCGAGCTTGGCCTCGCTTCTGATTCTCTCCTCGAAAAGAGTTAAGACAAAAGTTTCTTAAATACGTACCCTATAACTCCAAATAATACACTATTCATTATTAGAAACATAACATATGCCACTCCATAAAACTGACCAGTAGTGAATGGAGAGAACTGTACTAAAGGAGGAGAATAAACTGGATAACCTAAGACAAGCAAAACGGCTAATAACGTGTCTCCTATCATATAAAGTACGAAGATAGTAATCTTTTCTAAGATCCTCATTCTCTTCAGTCCTGCCCCTAAGAGGAAACCCCCCAGAAGCATTGAGGTGTAATCTGCGAGAGTCCAGGTTGGGTATAAGGCGGAGTAGACGAAGAGGACAGGAAGATGAAAGAGAACTGGAGGGATCAAACCCGTGTAAGCTATAGGTCTCCACACATTTCCTCTGAAACCGAAGTAACCTAGGATTGCCCCAGAGGTAAATAGCGAGTAGTGGGAGAGCATGAGTATGAGGGGATCTTTAGAAAGGAGTGAGAGGGTAATAGGGTTGACCACACCCGAGGCAAGAAAAATGGAAATCGTGTATGAAAAAAACCTTGTCTTACTCTCCAGCAAAACGTTTCACCTTACATAAACTATGTAGTGGTAGAGTTGTACTGCAATCCCCCACAGGAAGAGTAGTATTCCTAAATCCATCCCTGCATAGGTTGCCTGCGGGCCTACGCTTGGCAACCTCCACATGATGGCGGTTTGGATCGCGGTAACTACGAGGATTACTGGGAGGGCGAATAGGGCTATCGTCTTTCTGAACCTCAACTCCGAAGCCGAAATCGTGCCTGAGGCCATGGTGGGTTTACCCTTAATGAACGCCCTGGCCATCCTGAACACCATGAAACCTGCCAGGACACCCAGAGGAACGGTGAACATCAGGTTGATCATAACTGGATGCATAAGTAACTCTCCGAAGCTGCCGGCAAATAGCAGAGAAACTACTGCTGTTCCCAAAATAGAGGTCGGCCCAATTTTTGGAACGGTCTCTTTGCTATTAAGAGACGGTAATGACTTTGTATCTTTTGATCTACCAGTCATTAATATTATTAAACCAACAATAACGGCAGGTACGCCTAGCACCTCGATCTGCTGAGAAGTGGGGGCAGGAACTCCTGGAGCTAAATAGCCCCACACACTAAGTTCAATGAGCGAGATCCAAGCTACAGTCATGACCCAGGTCCAGAACTTCCTGTTCTTGAGGAACATGTATTCGCTGTTCTCAAAGAAGGGCATGAGGATCACGACTAGTAGTACAATAGTTAGGATGGAAAGTGCTTGGGCCGGACTCATGGCCTGGCCGTTAGGCAACTCGAAGTCCACGAACTTGTACAGGAACAGGAAGAACCACGGGGGATAAGGCTGAGTGGACAGTGCGGCTGCTGTCCCAGGCTCTGGTGCTGGGTAAGGATTTATCACTATGGGTAGTCCGTTGATGTTGGCCAAGAGATCTGGCACAAAAAGTATTATGCCCCAGGTCATTAGGACTATTGAGGTCATATACACTACGTTCCTGGGCCACCATTCGTTGAATTTGGACCACTCTTCCTTAGTATAGAAGGCGGGAACTTTCGGCTTCTCCTTACTCGAGGGTGTCATCCCGTACCTCTCCGACATGAGGAAGTGAACCCCAAATAGTGCACCTATCAGGAACACCATGATGATGTGCCATCCGAGGAGTCTGTCGAAAAGCTCGGATCTAACCAGCGGATTGCTGGAGGTCGCGGCGTCTCCACCAGGACCGAAGAGCCAATTGGCTATCGTAGTGGCCCCAGGGAATCCGGTACCCACCAAGAGGCTCTCCCCTATATTAATTGCGTTAATTCCCAGGACATCACTTACTAGGCTGTACCCGAAGAATGAGGCACCCATAGTTAATGCAAGCAGAAGGACTCCAGTCACCCATTGAAGCTCCCTGGGTTTCTTGTAAGCACCTTTGTAGAAGTTCCTGAACATATGTATGTATGCAAGGATTATCATTATGTAGGCACCATAAAGGTGACTGAAGAGTATCACGGACCCGTAAGGAACAGAATTAATGATTGTTTGGGTCTGGGCGTATGGATTGGCAGGCATGTAATAGAGAAGCAAGAAGAGTCCCGTGATTACAGTGTAAATGAAGGCTCCTGTTACCATCGCACCTAACCAATAAGAAATGTTGTACATATAGTCTGGCGTCTTGAAGAATGGAGCCTCCGTCACTCCCACTCTGTCCAGAATTTGGTCTATGAGCCCATTCCTCCTTCCTTCGTCCCTCTTCTCCTGTGCTGTCTCAGTCATTTAGTTCACCTCCTGTTTTCACACCTTTAGAAGGAGAAGCATTTAACGTGGCATTAAATTTAGGTTCGACTCCTTTTACTTCCTGACCACCTTCACCCAACATTACTCCAATACTGGGGCCTGACACTGAAACTCCTACAGTTCTGGAGGTGGAGTACGTTAAGAACTCCACTAGGGCAGAACCTATGGCCATCACAATACCTGCTATTCCTACTTCTGCAAGCAGGGATATTGCTAAATTGTAAGGATAGAACACCGTAGGGTAAGCTATGACTCTCCTTAGCATGCCCATGTAACCTTCCACGCTCATGAGATACCCAACTGTAGCGAAAGGTATGGTCCATAGTAGGATACCGGCGTTTATCATCATCGAAGTCTGCTTACTATAGTCGAAACCTGGCCTCACAGTTCTCAAGAGATCCAAGAACACTGCAGTGAATCCCATTAATATCAAGGTCCAAATGACCAGGTGGAAGTGGCCCACCACGTAGTAGGTATTGTGCACTATGGGATTAATGGGTAACATGGGTAGAGGAACCGCCTGAACTCCACCTAAAATGAAACCCACAAGGGCCATGAGTGTGGCCATCCCTACAGGATCCCGGAAGTTATACCCCTTGCTCAGAAGAACCGTGAGTCCCAAGTTGAGAACTGTTAGACCTGAACCCGAAGCTAGAATCAACGTTGACAGATTTATCCAGAGCCTTACTAGAACTGGTATTGGAAAGGTTTGAAGGTGATGTACCCATATCAACATAGAGCCTATGGCGAGGAGGTATATGTTCCACCTGGCCCACTTCTCACTGAACAGTTCCCTACCTGCAAACTTAGGAACATAGTAGTAGAGCGCCCCAAAGAGCGGGAAAGGTACATAGTACACCACTGGGTGACCGTAGAACCAAAAGAGAACCAGCCAAAGGAGCGTATTGACAGGAACCGAAGCCAAGAAGTATAAGGAGTACCAAAGCTCTGCTGCAGTGAGGGCCGGAAGAGTCAAGGCTATTATCACAGCAAAAGCCACACCGTACGCAGCGAATATACCCAACTTCTGACCTCTGGGTTTCGTGGCGTATGCGTCACCGACAAGCACTATGGTAGCGATAGTTTGGGCCATGGAACTTAAGGCTAATGCGAGGTAAGCTATGCCTATCATTGCTCCTCTATACAGCAGGAAGGCGTGGAAATTCGAGTTGTCCTCTATTGCAAGGGGAGGGTACATGTACCACCCCATGTCTGGCCCGCCCAGGAGGGCGAATAAGAGCCCCAGGTTACTGATCCAAAACAGGGCAGACATCAGTCTTGTCCTTCTAATGGAGAGGCCATCCTTATACATGGAGTACGCTATTACCGCTATGGCAGCATTCGGTACTAGGCCCAACATGGCAGACCAACCGTGGAGGGTTAAGAACGAGTAATAGGTTACACCAACCTGAGGGCTGTTTGCGGGATAGGTAAGGTAGGTTCTCAGATTCATCGCAGCCATCCCAACTACAGCAAGCCAAGCTAAAGATCCCGCAAAGTATTGCCAGATAACTCCAGTAGTATTGGATGGAGAAAGTATTGCCTTAACGTTCTTCCAGGAGAAAAATGACAAGTAACTTGTTACTTTGCTCAAAACAGTCCTAACGTTTACGCTCATCTCAAACCACCTCCAAGGTCCCGGTCATATACGAGAAACCGTAACCGGCATATTCAGGTTCCCTCCACGTATAGTTACCAGGTTGGCTGGGAGTGACGAAGTATACATAACTGGGTTCTCCTGGTATTGCGTTCACGTTGACCACACCGTCGGGCAATCTCATGAAGAATCCGGTTATGACCTGTGGTGAATTCAAAATGATTACGACTGGTTGGTTAGGTTGTACCACTATCAAATTGGGTTGGAAGACATCTGAGAAGGTGCTGTTTTGGTAAGCGGTCATGTTGACAACGAGAACACCGTTTATTACCTCAGAAGTCCCGTTGGCAGGGGGATGTCTTTGAAAGTTAATCACTGCCTGTTGAGCGAATGGAGGAAGGCCTGAGAACAAGGGAAGTCCGTACCTTATACTGGTACTGGAACCGTTAGTCACCTCGACGACAGACCAAGAGAAGAACACCGCAACCATTATTAGCATTATTACGAACCAGGCTAACTCCGCGTTATGGAGAAACTTTTCCTTGAGGTCTCCCAACCTTTAACACCCTTTTATCATTCTAAAATGTAGGAGGGACCCCCTTTTTAACTTTTCTATTTTAACTTAATTTAAGTTTAACTTGTTCACCTTTTTTGCTTATAAAAATAAGTTTAACTAAAACGTAAATATATTAAACATGGATCAAGATATAGTTGAGCTTATTAACTTTTTTTATTTAAAATTTAAACTTCTGAAGAACACTGTTATATCTGATAAGATCTATTATAACAAAATATTTAAACCTTCTTTGGCGTCTTAGTAGTATACGTGGGATTATGGGAAGGCACTTCGCCCTCAAGAGAGATGACTTAATCTTCGCTTTTCGCCTTCTAGGAAAGATGAGGGACCCCAAGACCAAGTTCAATGAAAGGAAGTTCGCCGAGAAGGGTAGAGACTACCTTTACAATTACGCAGAACAGAACGCCGGCCCCTTGAATCCTGGGAGGAGAATGTTTCTGAAGGGGGTTCTCATAGGAATAGGTGCTCTTGCCGTCGCCAGTGCAGTCCCCGTGGTCTCTTATCTTAACCAGCCCCCGGTGTATCTCAAGAACTTTCCTTGGATAATTATAGTTGATTCTGATGGAAATCCTGTGGAAGCTTCAAAACTTCCTGTAAATGATCCATCAATTTTACTATTTCAATACCCAATGGAAGGTGACATAACCTTCCTTCTAAATCTGGGCGACTCGAACGATAGCCCAATAGCCATCCCACCAACTCAAGTAGTAATCCCTGAGGACGGGAGCACCTACACTTTCCCTGGAGGCGTAGGCCCAAATAAGTCCATTGTGGCTTATAGCGCCATATGTCAGCACTTAGGCTGTCAACCTCCGGAAATCCACTTCTATCCACCTAAATACTTGGCTCCAGGTGGACAAGTACCCAACTTCCTTCCAACAGTTGCCTATCAGGCTGCTGTGAGTGCTGGGGCTAGCTCAGTCATACACTGCGATTGTCACGGTTCGACCTACGATCCCACTAAGGGAGCCGCCGTGCTTACAGGTCCTACCCTAAGGCCCTTACCTTACGTTGAACTCTATTGGGATTCCAATACTGATTATCTATATGCTGTGGGCATGAACCTCAAGGCCCCTGTGATCATGGGTCAGCCGTCAGATCTTGCCAGCTTTGCTTATCTCTCGTCCTTCAATCCGCAGACCGGTTGTCCCAAGATGTTGTTGAGCAAAGGTCAGACTCCAACACAATGCTACTCAAGGCTTAATAATGAGGGAGATACCTTCAATTCATGAGGTGTCACAGATGACTAAATTAGGAATAATGATTCTTTCCCTCATATTCGGAGGGACTGCAGGGATAGCCATTTTCATTGCGGTGAATATGTTATGGAACTCGTCACCAATAAGGTGAGTGGAAGTGAACGACAGAGCAATAGTCCTAATAACTGCAGTGGGTGCTATATTCTTCTTAGTACTTTCAATCCCGCTGAACATATTCTCTGGGCTGCAACTGGGCGTGGGCAATGCCACTGAACTAGCTGTGGCCCTATACATCATCCTTACCTCGGCCGTGTTCGTAATAGTGTTCAGAAAGTTCAGGGGATAAAGAGCTTATAAACCGATAAATAAAAAGTTTTTTATATAGTATCAATTTAGACATTACTGGTCAAGATGAAGCTGGAGGAAACAGTCTACAGATTCATGGATCTGGTGGCAAAAAACAACTATGTCACTGGACTCTCAATTCTACAGCTTCTAACCCTAACTGCGCTCTATTCTGCTGGGATGGCCATACCTATTTTTAACCTGGGTTTACAGGGATCAGCAATAACTGCTCACATCTACGGAGCCATAACTGTGGCAGTCCTGAGTCTCCTGATCCTTGCCGCATCGTGGAGGACTAGTGACCTAAGGCTCAGGGTCTTAGCCCTCTTCAACTTCCTGTTCGTATTGATGGCAGCGTTTGAAGGCCTCTTCTACTTCGGCGGCTTCGTTGATCCGTCTTACGCTTTAGGCATGGGAATAGGGTTCATCGGTGCTCTCTTTAGCAATTCGGCCTTGCTATTCTATAGTATCTCGCATTGAAATTATGCATAAAATTTTTTAAAACCATTTTTGATAATGTTATGGGTTAGTCATGTCTATAATTAGCGTAGGACCTAAGTCTAAGGTTACAACATCACTTGCTATGGCCGAGACTGTGTTTTTAACAGGTGCGTTCATAGCAGGACTGGCAACACTGCTCTACGATAAGTTCCCTCTCCAGCAGAGTTGGCAGTCCTTCATCCTATCGCTTCACATAAGCTTCGCCATGCTCACAGCTTTCTTCGGAGTGGCTCTTTATACGGCAACATCTAGGGAGAGAAGGAGGGGTCTCGCCCTGTTGGGTATGGCTAACGCCATTTTCATAGGGATAGCAGCTGCTGGAGGTCTTCTCTTCTATAGTACTCTTGACTACGTATATTCGTACGTTATGGCGCTGGCTTTCGTGGGGGCATACGTAACTGCAGTATCATGCATATTTTACTAGTTAAATTATATCAACTATTTTTTGGAATTGATGTAAGAAGCGTAGTTTAACTCTGATAAATAAAGAAAGAAAATTTTAAAAGATTTTCTGCAGAAGATGACAAGAGAACATGGAATTTAATAAAGTTCCAGGACTGAAGGCGGTGTACTCGGTGAAGGGAGATGACTTAGTGAAGGTTTATGGCGAAGAGATTAACCTAGACACTAAGAAGCTGGTCTCCTTCCTCAAGGAGAACGCTAAGATAGGAGAGGAGGAAGCGAGGAAACTAGACATGGGCACTCTCTTAGGGTTCGCAATGATCCTGGATAATCTGGGGGTAGCCTACATGGGGGGTTACGTAATGTTCGTTGATGCGGTGAAGACTAATTGGAACACTGTCTTAGATGCCTTCAAGGAGGTGTTGGTTAAATGAAGATCAGGGGTTACATAGGACACGTTAGAGTAGACGATAATTGGAGGGTTGTGGAAAAGGTTAACGTTCCTGACCAATTGGTAGAGATACTGAAGTTTAACGTTGAGAAGGGTAATCAGGAGGCTAGAGAGCTAGGATTCTCCAAACTTAACGGGTTTGCCATGATGGGATCAGTTAAAAGTCTCACCTTTATGAAAAATGAGGCTATTATGGTTGAGACTGAGAAGGCGGATTGGCAGGAACTCTTCGTCCACTATGTATATATGAAAGGCTGGTTGGCCCTAGGGATAACGCTCGTTATACTATCAATGATACTCTACTATATGGCCTTCTTCACATCTTATCTGGATTACTTCGCTAATCTTCCAAGGTTGTATCTTCCAACCATCCTCCTGATCGTAGGCTTAATCATGATACCTTCGTCAAAGACCAAGTTTTCCTATAGGCTATGAGATTTTTTACTCTAATCTACTTATTAGTATGGTCTTCTTAGGGATTGAAAGCCCTTCAACATTAGGGATAAAGTATCAGGATAGAACTTCAGTGATACGCCTTACTTAAAGCAAAGATCTTTATGGCCTCACCTTTCCCTATAGCCCTGAATTGATGGTGATAACAGTGAACCGCCTGAAGAGGTACACTCAGTCCTCTAGGTCGGAGAGAGGCCAGCTCTATTGGTTACGTGTATCTGCCTTGAAATAATTTATCAGCTTAGACAGCTCGGCATAGGAGAACATACCTGCTGCAGTTACTGCCAATGAGAAAGGTATAACTCCTAGGATTATGTAGAGGACAGTTGAGACAAGGAGTATTCCTGAGGCTATTTTCAACCCTTTAAGGTTGAACTGATTCGAAATTCGAAGTATTTCAAACGAGTATTCGAATATATAACTTAGAACTAAAAGCAGGCCTATTAACGCAAGGATTGACGATATTTCTACCTGAAAACCCAACCTCGCAGTCACAGAGAATAATGTGTTAAGTATGTCTCCTACCACCAAAACATAGAAAAGGTTAACAGCTAGGCTATATTCTTGCCCCATATTTGAGAAGGATCTCCTATTCAGTAATCCGAACATCATGAGGAAGAGGAACGCCAAAAGGAGGGGAATCCCAGATAATAGTAAATCAGTACCGGCCTCGTAAGCTACGGCAAGGAATGTGGAATAAAGTACCAGAGAGAGCAGACCCCTTTTAAGTCCCTCGTATGTCCTTAAGTTTAGCTTAGGTTTTTTTGGCATGATTAGAAAAGAGTCTATCTACTCTTAAAAAGGAAAAAGAAACTAACCTCTCAGCTCTATGGGTATTACTTCCCTCCTTATTGGACCTACGTATAATGCTCTGGGCCTTATTAGCCTATGTTGTTCCTCCACATACTCTATTACGTGTGCTGTCCACCCTAGTGTTCTTGAAAGGGCGAAGAGAGACGTGAACATGTATACCGGAAAGCCTAGGGCGTAGAACACTACGCCAGAGTAGAAGTCTGTGTTGGGAAAGATGTGTTTCTGAGAAAACATCTGGATCCCTAGTTCTTCCACCTTCTGTGCTATCTCGAAGTATTTCTTGGCCTCCTGATTCCTCTCCGATAGCTGTTTCGCAAATCTTTTGAATAATTTTGCCCTGGGATCATATGTCTTGTAAACCCTGTGGCCGAATCCCATGAGCCTTGCCTTCCCTTCCACTATCTTCTTCTGGAACCACTGATCTGTATTCTCTGGAGAACCTATTTCTAAGAACTGTTTGAACGCCTCCTCTGCTGCACCCCCGTGGAGAGGTCCCTTCAGGGCAGCTAACGCGGCGACTACACAGGAGTACATATCGGAGAGCGTAGAGGAAGTTACTAAAGCTGCAGTGGTAGACGCTGGAACCTCGTGATCGGCGTAAAGTATTAGGGAAGCATCCATGGCTTTCACCTCCTCTGTGGAGGGTGTCCTATTAAAAGAGGCCTCCAGGAAGCTCCTAGCGAAACTGTCAGAAGGTTCAGGTATCCTCGGCTTCTTTCCTTCCTTTGCCCTCAACACGTTAGTGACGACCGTGGAGGCCCTGGCTATCACCTTTATTGCAGTCTCCCTGTTGGTGACCTTGTTCCAAGGAGATCCATATATGGAAGAAAGAGCGGAGAAAGCGGTCTCCATCATCCCAACTGCGTCTGAGTCCCTTGGAAGACCGTAGATCATATCAATAACCTGCTGGGGAATCTCATAACCCTCATTCAGGAGAACCCTTATTCTCTGCAACTGAATCTTGTTGGGGAGATCACCGTAAAGCATAAGGTACACTACTTCTTCGAAGGTTGTGTGATCCACCAAGTCATCAATGTCGTACCCCCCGTACCTGAGGATGCCGTTCTCTCCATCAATATATGTGAGCGAAGTCGTCTTAATGTAAACGTTCTCTAGACCTCTGCTTATCTGGCTCATCTTAGTCACTCCCCACGAACTCCTCTCTCTCGACGTCAGATATGGCCTTTAATACATGTGATTCCCTTATTATGTCCCGTACTGAGATAACTCCTACTAGGTTACCCTTAGAGTCCACCACGATTAGATGTCTCAGATTCCTCTCAGCCATCTTCTTTACTGCGGTGTATATTGTATCATCCTCCTTGACAGTTACGAGGTTTTTAGTCGTACCGAGCTCCTCAACCGGTTGATCTAAACTAATCCCCCTGGCTAAGCCTCTGATTATGTCTCTCTCAGTTATGATTCCAGCCAACTTCCCCCCCTCCGTTATAATTACCGAACCCATGTTGTTTGAGGCCATCAGTTTTACCGCGTTAATGGCAGGAGTTCCTTTCTCCAATGTCACCGGATTTTTACTTATCAGGTGTTTTACTATACTCACCATAAGAGATATAGTACTTTTCGATAATTATAAAAGTTATGCCAACTCCTTATCTAACTTTTCGTAATAGTCATAACGGATTACCTCGTATTGTTGCTTTCTTGTCATCATTTTGTCCATCAGGTTCTTCTGAGTTCCTTCTGCCAAGAGAACCTTAAGTGCGTCCTCCATGGCCTTCGCGGCGACTCTGAATATAGTTACTGGGAATATCACATAAGTATAACCCATCTCCCTGAATTCTTGGGCAGTTATTAGTGGTGTCTTCCCGAACTCCGTCATGTTGGCCAGGAGAGGTGCATTGACTTCCCTTGAGAACTCCCTAAACTCCTCCTTAGATTGAAGAGCCTCTGGGAATATTATATCGGCACCCGCTTCCAAGTAGGCCTTAGCTCTCTCTATGGCATCCCTTAGACCGAGGATCGCCCTAGAGTCCACTCTGGCGATAATTTTAGCCTCCCTCCTGGCTCTCACAGCGGCCTTTATCTTGGACACCATCTCGTTATGAGGTATTACCTCCTTTCCGTCCAGGTGACCACATTTCTTCGGCAGTCTCTGATCCTCTATCTGAATTGCGTCCGCCCCTGCTCTCTCTAAAACCCTTACTGTCCTGTAGACGTTGAGGGCCTCTCCGAAACCCGTATCTGCGTCGACTATCATGGGGATCTCCGTAACCTCCCTTATCCTCCTCACCATATCTGCCAGCTCGTACATGTCTATGATCCCTATGTCGGGCAAACCCATGGAGGAGGTTAGGGCTCCGCCTGACAAGTAAACCGCCTTGAACCCTACCCTCTCAGCCAAGAGAGCAGTGAAGGGATTGAATACTCCAGGCACTATGGTGAATTCCTTACCAAGAGGCAATGGAACTCACCTCCTCCATTCTCTCCAGGTCCCATACTTTCTCTATTACACCCTTAGGTAATCCCAGTTGAAGGGCCTTTTCTTCGACCTCTTGATCGCTCATGGGGTTCTTATAGTGTCCCCTCGGGATTCTCACCTCCTTCTCGAAGGTTCCCCTGTCCGTCTCCACTATCAACCTGGTAGGTAACTCCTTCGGGTAAACCTTGGTGTAGTCCTCCCTTTCTACGACGTTAACCTTCTTCATGAGCTCCGTCACCATCTTATCGCCTATTAGATCGTAAGAGTCCAACCACATCCTCTTGGTCAGGAGAGAGACGGAGACTATGTAGGGGAGGCTGTGGTCTGCAGTCTCCTTGTTCTTAGGATCCCACTTCCCCTCATCGGCTAATATTGTTTTACCAGCCTCGTAGGTCTCCACCACGATTCTCTTTATGTTCCCTGTGTACTCCAGTTGTAGTGCTGCCTCGACAGCGGCCTGGGCGTGATACTCCACAGGATACTTCTTGATATAGGTCTCCAATATCTTAGAGACACCCATCTTTTTCAGTGCTTCCTCGTTCAGATCTGGCGCTACCACGTTCTTGAATCCCATCTTTCCAGAGAAGGGCCTTGAGGGACCCGTGAAACCTGACTTGGCCAATACGGCTGAGAACAAAGCGTTCCTGACAGCCTCCGCCGCTGCTCCTGCCTTCCACATACTCAGACTCCCAGACCTAGTCTCCCTGAGAGCTACGTGTGGAATTAACGATAACGAAATGGCGTTTACCATCTGCTCAGCGTTCAGTCGTAACAGTTTTCCAGCCATAACTGCCGCTCCCACTTGGAGGAAATTGACGTGATCGAAACCTTTCTTCCTCAGGGAGGTGGAGTCGCAGAGCCTTGTGGAAACCTCATACCCTAAGGCTACAGCCGTTATAACCTCCTCACCTCTGCCTCCTAGGGCTATTGCACCTCCTATCATGTCACTGGGATGAAGCGGCTCCAGGGAAAGGTAAGTGTCGTTGAAGTCCAGGTACCTAATGAGGAGAGTGTTATAAAAAGCGGCCATGTCGTACGACGCTGTTCCTCCACCCAGAAGAGCTCCTCTCCCTTGGAAGTCTGGCAAAACTTCCCTGACTACCTTGGCGGGGGGCGAGTTCCTGGAGGCATAAGCTACCGCTAGGGAGTCTATGAACCTCCTCTTTACCTCGTGTACCACCCTCTCGGGGAGATCAGAGGGTGAAATTGAGACCGCGTGTTGAGCTATTTGCTCGGCAAGTTCCATAGTTTATAATGGTGATACAAAGATTTAAAAAATAAGTTGAATGTCAGAACTTCATTCGCTAGTTTTAAATCTAAAAACTCTCCACCTTTTGTACTTTTCTATTCAAAAACCTTAACACGAACTCTGGAGTTATGGGAACCTCTATCTCACTTAAGTTGACGCCTAGAGCGTCTTCCAAGGCGTTCGCTATAACTGCATAAGGAACGGTGGCACCACCTTCTGCTACTCCCTTAGTTCCAAGGGGGGTGAACGGAGATGGTGAGACCAAGTGGTGTATCTCTATATCAGGTACCTCCATCGCCGTGGGAACCCAGTACTCTGACAGGTTGGACTGCAGTGGTACTCCAGATGAGTACGAAATCAGCTCATAGAGGGCTGCCCCTATTCCCATGGCAGTCCCGCCCATGAGCTGTCCGTCTACAATGAGAGGATTTATCAGGTTTCCACTATCGCTCACCACTACGTACTTCTTGATCTTGATAAAACCGGTCTCTGGATCAACCTCGATCAGGGCACCGTGGGCGTTAACACCGTAGGTGGAAGAAAAGTTGACCCTCCTCTTCTCATCAGCTACGTTCACGTTAGGAGAGTTGAAAACTTCGGTCGCCTCGAGTCCCATATCTTCCAGAGGGACATGATATTTATTGTAAATGATGTTAGCAGCCTCCTCCAGAGGAAACGTCCTCCCGCCAACCCTCACTAAACCCTCTTTTATCTCGATCTTGTCGACCTCCACATTGAAGATCTTCGCCAATAAATCTCTCATCTTGTCCAGGAGTTTGAGCGAGGCCTTGTACACAGCGCTCACTCCCACAACGGAGAACCTACTTCCGTAAAATCCAGTACCTGGTGGACCCGACGTGTCGCCCAGGATCACTTTGACCTTATCCATCCCTATTCCTAGGACATGAGACACCACCTGGGCGATAGTGGTCTCGTGTCCCGTTCCCATGGAGTTCGTGCTCATGACTACAGTTACATCCCCCCCACTCTCCATCTTTATGTAAACCCCCTCGTAGTAAGGGGTTCTAGGTTTTCCCACCACTAAGGTTTGAAACGCTAAAGATGAACCTGGCTCCAGAGCCAATGCGACCCCGATTCCCTCCCACCTGGACGACTTTTGGCCTAAGGCCTGCCTTAACACCTCCAGGGTTCTAACGTAATCACCGCTGTCGTACACGGCACCAGTTATGGTAGTGTAAGGAAGCTCGGTGATGAAGTTCTGCTTCCTTATCTCCCATTGGTCTAAGTTTAGATCCCTTGATAAGGAACTCACCATATTCTCCAAGACGAGCACAGCTGGGGGGATACCGAGTCCCCTGTAGGGTCCAGTTGGTGGTAGATTTGTAAGTATTCCATTTATCTTAAAGCGTAAATATTTAATCCTATAGGCCCCGGTCAGGTGGTAGATTTGTCTCAGGATAGGGAGAGGCTGATAAGTGTGCATATAAGCCCCGAAGTTTTCTAACAACTCCACATCCATTCCCAATAGCTCCCCTCCCCTAAACAACAACTTGGCCCTGTATTTCCTATCTGGACCGTGGACCGCAGCTGTCACGTGTTCCGTTCTGGTCTCCACGAACTTGACGGGCCTTCCCGATAATATGGAAGCCATTGCTGTCATGACTAGAGGTTTAAGGAAGATCTTCCCTCCAAATCCTCCTCCGGAGTCTGGGACTATTATCCTAATCTTACTTCTCGGGATCTGAAACACTATACTCAAGGCAGTCCTAAAGACCTGAGGAACCTGGGTGTTGGAGTAAACGGTCAGGGCCTGATCTACAGGATTATAATCCGCTATGACCCCGTTTGTCTCAATGGGCATTGGGGACACCCTGTGGACCCTGAAACTTTTCTCCACCACCTGATATTCCCTCGGATGTTCACCGTACTCGAAGAGGTCCTGGTATACCAAGTTTGTACCCAAATCCTCGTGAACTAGCTCCTTGTCCATCAGGGCGTCTTCAGGAGTAGAAATGGGATCCAAAGGTTCGTATTCAACCTCGACCCTTTCCTTGAGGTCCTCAGCCTCGTACCTGTCTCTCCCCAGCACTATTGCTATGGGTTCTCCCACGTATCTTACCTCTCCCGTTGCTAGAGGGTATTCCTTGGGAGCCTTATCGAAGAAGAAGTTAGGGAGAGGATTAGTCTTCAAACTGTCCTGCGTTATCACCTCCACCCCTTCCCTAGGAAGGACTCTGAACCTAGCCCTGGGGTAAATTGACCTGACTACTGCCATGTGAAGCATTCCAGGGAGGGACAGATCGTCTATGAACCTACCCCTGCCGGTCAGGAACCTGGGGTCCTCTACCCTCCTCAGGGGTTTACCTATCATGCGGGGATCCCCAGAAACTTGCGGTAGAAGTGCCTCGCCGCGGAAATCCTCTGGATGTCGTTAGTGCCCTCATATGTCTTCAAGATCTGAACGTCCCTCAACATTCTCTCCAGGCCAGTGGACGTAGTGACTCCGTATCCTCCGTGAACTGTCATAGCCCTCAAAATTATCCTCTCCGCAGCCTCTGTGGCAGAGAACTTGGCTAGGGAAGCTACCATAACGTACTCTTCCTCCTTTCCCTTGACCAGGAGGTTCCCCGCCCAGTAGGTCAGCAACCTAGCCTGAAATAGCTCTGCCATGGATTCTGAGAGCTTTTGCTGAACCATCTGAAAGGAAGCGAGGCTCTGTCCAAACGACTTTCTGTCTACCGAATATTGCACCAT
Organism: Metallosphaera yellowstonensis MK1; assembly: GCF_000243315.1. Lineage (GTDB taxonomy): Archaea > Thermoproteota > Thermoprotei_A > Sulfolobales > Sulfolobaceae > Metallosphaera > Metallosphaera yellowstonensis. The sequence continues at coordinate 183,864 of NZ_JH597768.1, forward strand.
CTTCTCCAAGGCAGCCTGGCCTATTCCAAGAGCCTGAGAGGCCACGATAGTCCTCGCATAATCGAAGGAAGATACGGCGTATTTGAATCCCATGTCCACTTGTCCCACAACGTTCTCCTCGGGGACCTTTACCTCGTTGAAGCTGATCTCTGTAGTGTGCGATGCCTTCAGACCGGTGGTCTCTATCCTTCCTTCGACTTTGAACCCTGGAAAGTCCTTCTCTACAACGAACATAGTTAGTCCCTTCCATCTCGGAGTCTGTGGCTGAGACGTCCTTGCAGTGACTATGATATAGTCCGCTAAGTCCCCATTGGTTATGAAGATCTTCCTTCCCGTTAGTATATAATTCTCTCCCACTTTCTTGGCCACCGAAGTTATGCCTGCCACGTCGGTCCCAGCACCAGGCTCGGTGTTGGCAAACGCTGCTATTCTCTCTCCCTTGGCCACAGGTGGAACGTACTTCTTCTTTAACTCCTCACTCCCGAACTTCAGGATGGCGTTGGTGAACATCCAGTTTATCAGGAGGAATGTAGAGACTGAGGGCCAAATCCTGCTTATCTCCTCCGTAGCCACAATCAGGGAGAGGTAATCGGCCCCTGAACCTCCGTATTCCGCAGGCACGTCGAGACCGTTGAGACCTAACTCCCTTATTTTTTCCCTAACTACTCCTAAGTCACCGTTCCTCTCACCCTCCTCCACTCTATTGGCCACTTCCCTTTCCATGAACTCCCTTATTGTAGACCTGAGAAGCTCGTGATCCTGAGTTAACTCCACCTTAAAGTCCTCCACTTCCTTGAAAGGGTAAACCATGGATCTCGCCTAAATCTGTTCTATTTCCTCCTTTATCACTTTAGTTGCTTTCATTGCCAACTCCTCCTCTATGACCAAAGGTGGCAGAAGCCTCACCACCGACTCTCCTGCACCTATGGCTAAGACCCCCCTTCTGAAGGAATTGAGCAAGACCTTGCTCAGGCCCTCTGGATACGGCCTTCCACCCTTCCTCAGATCTACCCCGAGCATCAGGCCCAATCCTCTCACCTCCTCCACGTAAGGAGATTTGATGTCATTGAGTTTATCTGCAATAGCCTTACCCACCTCACTCACGTGATCCAAAAGCCTGGGAACCTCCTCAAGAACCACCTCTGCTGCGGCTAAGGCTAATGGGTTTCCTCCGAAGGTGTTAGCGTGAGAACCTCTGGGTAGATCCATCAGCTCCTCCCTTCCAACCACTGCTCCTAGGGGGAGTCCCCCACCTAATGCCTTCGCTAAACACACTAGGTCTGGGTCGACAGAGAAGTGCTCAAACGCGAACATCTTCCCCGTCCTTCCTATTCCAGTTTGAACCTCGTCAAGAATCAAGAGTATTCCATGTCTCCTTGTGAGAGACCTCAACTGCTGAAGGAAGTCCTTGGGTGGAACCACGACTCCTCCCTCTCCCTGTATGGGTTCCAACAGTACTGCCGCAACGTCGTTAGGGTCCACCACCTTATTTAGAACCCAGTCCTCCAGATAGGAAATAACTTCTGCTGAACAGTCATCCCTGCACAGAGGATTGTGCTTGTCTGGATAAGGAAGTAGTAGAGTGGATGGCAGAAGCGGTGAAAACATGGATCTTTGAACGTACTTACTGGAGGTGAAAGACATGGAACCGAAGGTCCTACCATGGAACGAGTTGATGAATCCCAGGATATATTGTCTTCCAGTGCTAGCCCTAGCTATCTTTAGACTGGCCTCAACGCTCTCAGTACCGCTATTTGTGTAAAACACCTTCGTAGACCAAGGGAAGAAACCTGTCAATCTCTTGGCTACCCTGACGGCCAGCTCATAATAGAAATCGGTCAGACTGTAGTGCAAAAATTTCTCCATCTGTGTCTGAATAGCGTTTAAGACCTTCCTGTTCCTGTGGCCTAGGGCCATAACGCCTATGCCCGCATTCATGTCTATGTATACCCTCCCCTCAATGTCATACACCAGGGAGCCCTCAGCGTGGTCTATTACCAGGGGATACCATCTACTGAAGGACTGCATGAGGTACTTTGAATCCTCCTCCACGACTTCAGAAACGGAGACCATAAATATATATAAAGATTAGAGATATAAATATCGAACATGACTAATCGTTTCAATGAGTCCCCATTAAACATCTTTAAACCTTTCTCGGTAATTTTATAACTTTCTAGATAAATTAGATAATATGGACTTCTCTTTCTCGGAGGAAGAGAGAATATTCCAAGAAAACCTGAGGGAATTCCTCAGCAAGGAACTGAGGCCCATGATGCGAAGGATCGACAGTGAGGGAATTCCGCACGAGTTCGTTAAGAAGGCTGCGTCGCTGGGGATATGGGCTATGCCTGTGTCCCAGGACGTGGGGGGTCAGAGGGCCTCCTTCGTGTTGAGCTCCATCGCGGCTGAGGAGATAGCTAGGGCCGATTTCAGCATGGCCACTGCGGTGTTGTTCCTGCTTGAGAGCGGATGGGGATACGTCCTCGACAAGTATGGCTCCAAGGAGCTCAGGGAGGAGGTGCTCCCAAGGGTGACCTCAGGGGACTGGTTCCTGGGCATAGCTTCCACAGAACCAACAGGAGGGAGCGACGTCTCGTCCATAAAGACGGGGGCGGTAAAGAGGGGGAAAGAATATGTTATGAACGGCCAGAAGATCTACATAAGTGGAGTGTTAGAGGCTAAAGAATGGGGAGGAGGCCACTTGACTCTAGCCAAGACGAAACAGGAGGTTGGACACAAGGGAATAACCATGTTTTACGTGCCTATATCTATGGAGGGTGTCGAGGTTACCAAGATAGAGAACATGGGAAGATCCGGTATATCCTCTGGAATAATAAGGTATAATGACGCCAGGGTTCCTGAAAGATATGTAGTTGGGGAAGAGAACAGGGGGTTCTATTACGCCATGGACGGCTTCAATCACGCTAGGGTTCTGGTTGCGGCTGCATGTGTGGGAGCAGCTGAAGCCATCTTGGATATCGGGTTAGAGTACATTAAGTCCAGGGAGGTTTTCTCCAAGAAACTGAAGGACTTTCAGAGCATAGCCTTTGAGGCGGCTGAGCTCAGGACTAAGCTGGAGATGGCTAGGCTCCTCACATACAAGGCTGCATGGATGATGGACACTAACCCAGGTTCTGAGGAAGCGCCCATGTTTGCGGCCATGAGTAAGCTTGTAGCTCCTCAGACGGCGTTTGAGGTAGTCAAGGCGGTGATGATGTGGATGGGCGCTTACGGATACACTAGGGACGCACTTATTGAGATGGGCTTCAGGGGAGTGGTCTCTTACCTAGTTGGGGCTGAGGGAGCTATGAACGTCATGAGACTCATTATCTCTAAGAGACTCCTAGAGTAATGTAAAGGTCAAACTTCGTCGGTCAAGAGGTCGATACAATCCAAAGAGCTAATGCCCCCTCCATAGTTGACGAGATCCTGGCAACGTCTGTGAGGAGCTTCGCCTGAGGACTATACCGAAGAATCGTCGTAGAGGTGACTCCAGGAGGTCAGACCGTTCATCCCTCACGGGAATAGGATAAGGCCGAGGCCACCGCAACTATCAGTCCCTTCGAGTCCCTGACTACAATGTGATAAAGTGACGTGATCTTTCCAGGAGATTCCTCTATGGCCTCGACTGTCAAAGTATCACCGATGGTTACTGGTCTCCTGAAGGTAATGTTGACGTTGAGGGCCACAGCCCTCCTTTTCTGGTTGCTGACCTCCTCAAAGGCGGTGTCCACTAGGGCAAATATCACAGCTCCGTGAACCGTACCGTGAATGTTACCGTGAGATTCATTGGTCTTCAGCGACATCCTTACGTAACCGTCTCTCTCCTCATCCGTGACAACTCCTAGGACATCTCGGAAACTCATGACCTTTCAATAGCTAAGGGAGAGTGGCGCTTATGAACGCTTCTCTAGTTTTTTAAGTCCTCAGGTAAATTTAAAGAGCAAATGGATTCAGTGAAACTCGCGGCGTCCTTACTGGCCGTGGCCTTCTTGATAGCCGCAGCGGTAGAATTAAACTTGAGGGAATCTCTTGGGGAGAGCGTCCAACAGATTTTGAGCCTGAGACAATCATTGAAGAATCCGTCGCTTAAAACGGTCTCTGAAACAGCGAGTAACATAACGTTCTCGCTCCAAAATCCGTACAACTTGACTATCTATGTTTACAGTGTGACCGGGCCCTACGTCTCCCTGGAGAGGCCTAGTGTTATACCTCCTCTCCAAAACGGGACTTTTACCCTCAAGATAACTAACTTTTCGGCCTTCGAATCCCTCGCCAAATCTAGGGAGGAGAACATCACACTCCTCATAGGACTAGCCCAATTCAACTTTACGGTGGAGGTTAACCTATGAGATATCCCTTGACTTCCCTATACTACCTTTCGGTAATATTGATTTCAGCTGTTCCTCTGCCCTGGTGGTTCTACAGCGTGGGAGGAATAGTCTCCGTATCCGATTCTCCCTTTCAAGTACTGGTCTATTTCATGGGGGACAGACTCCTCCTTTCAGATGTCATAACCTTCCTGCTGACTGGGTTCAGGATATACGTGATATTCGTTGCCATAGGATATCTGTTAGAGACCATGAGGGGAAATCCAAAGATCTACTCCACGATGTTCTGGTTCCCCGTACTTTACGTCCTAGACCCTGTGATAATATACGTCGTCTTCCTCTTTCTGCCCAAACTTCTGGGGTTTCCTGCCAACTACCCTCTCCTGATCTGGGGAGAAGAGACCTTCACGTCATCGTATATGGGTAACCAGATAAGAGCGGAAGTGATGAGCTACCCAACTATCATGTATTGGGCCGCACTGGCATCTGCAGTTTTATACATCCCCTCCAGGCTTGAGATGAGGAAGAACAGGAAAGTAATGAAGTAATTAGAGTTTTAATTGTCTGTCCATATCCTTACCCATGAGGTTCAACACCCTCGAAGATCTCCAGTTGTATTTGGAAGAGGGAGATCCAGTCTTCAGGATGTTGCAGGCTAAAATAAGGTCTATCAAGCCTGGGGAGGCGGTAATTGAAGTACCGTATAAGGAGGAGATAACAAGGAGAGGTGGCGTACTTAACGGAGGGATGATAATGACGATAATGGATTTCGCAGGGGGTGTAGCTGTGGCTACAATCAATGATGGAGACGACCAAGTGACTCAAGAGCTGAAGGTCAATTTCCTGGAACCCATGTACAGGGGGCCTTTTCAATGCACCGCAAAGGTGATAAGGAAGGGCTTCACTGCCGTAGTGGTTGAGATAGAGCTAAGGGACTCACAAGGCTCTTTGGGAGCCAAGGCTTTGGGAACTTGGTATCTAATTAGGGGAAGAAGAGTGAGGGCTGAGGATATCAGGAACCACGATTAAGGACCCACTTCTCTCCCCACTGCCCCATCTGTTTGAAGAGCGATTCCAAATCCTTTCCTTTCTGCGTCAAAGTGTACTCAACTTTAAACGGTCTGGTAGCCACGACCTTCCTTTCAACTATTCCTGATTCCTCCATGAACTTCAATGTGGAGGAGAGGGTCTTAGAGCTCAAACCGGTCAACCTGAGGAGCTGATTGAAACCTTTAGGACCGTCAAAGAGATACCTGAGTACGATCAACCTGGACTCTGTGCCTATAATCTTTATGGTCTCCACAATAGGACATATGCTCTTGACCTCTTCACCAGGTGATCTAGACTCCATTTAGTTCCTTAAAGGTAAGCTCAGTCTTATATAATTTATCTTCTAAATCAGCTTTAGGAAATAAAATGCCCAGGTTAGTAAGGCACGATAGAAACTTTCCGTACCAGGTCAAGACGAACTCTGGAGAGGTCTTATGGATATGTGCCTGCGGTCTCTCCAAGAACAAGCCGTTCTGCGACGGTTCCCACAAAAAGACTCAAGATGAAAATCCCAATGAGATCTACGTATATGAAGGCGAGTCCAGAACTAGACTAACACCGCTCTATTTATAAAGAAAAAATCTTTTTTATGTGATCTAAAGCCCACGGGTTCTCTAGGGAAGAGACGTCCCCCAGTTCCCTTCCAAGTATCACGTTCCTGATCAGCCTCCTCATTATCTTGGCATTCCTAGTTTTTGGAAGCTCAGGTACCACTTTAACCTCTGAGGGAGACAGAGCCTTTCCTATTCTCTCCACAGCATACGCTAGAATTTCCTCTGTCAACTCCCTCGACTCCTCCTTGGGCACGACTAGACAGACTATCTTCTCCCCCTTCATAGGATCCGGTATTCCCACACAGGCAGACTCCACTACCTTAGGATGGGAGTTTATAACGGCCTCGATCTCTCCGGGACCTACCCTCTTCCCCGCCACCTTTATGGTGTCATCACTCCTCCCCACTATGTAAAAGTGACCCTCCTCATCACGCATGGCCAGATCTCCGTGAACCCATACTCCCTCCCACTTGGACCAATAGGTCTTTAGATATCTCTCCTCATCCCTCCAGAACCCTCTGGTCATCCCAGGCCAGATGCTCATGACCACGAGTTCACCCTCCACGTTGGGCGGAGCTGGTTGTCCCGATTCCAGGAGTACCTCAGCCCTTATTCCAGGAGAGGAACCGTTAAAACCAGAAGGCTTCATCTCCTTTACTACGTAGTTTCCCAAGATCCCACCGGAGATTTCTGTCCCGCCGGAGTAGTTTATAACTGGAGCCGAAGTAACCTTCTGTATCCACGTCCAATTTTCTGGATCTATCGGCTCTCCTGTATTACCCACCACTCGCACTTCTAGCCTAAGGTCAGGAGACTGACTCCTGAGCGTCCTTATGAGAGTTGCAGACATTCCCAGAATTGAAAGACTAGTACTTTCAATAAACTGAGATAGTGTGACAGCAGAAGGAACACCATCAAATAAGGCCACATTAGATCTCAGGAGTAGAGATCCGAAGACTAGCCAAGGTCCCATCATCCACCCCATATCGGTGATCCACGAAACAGTCTCTCCCTTACGTACGTCGAAGTGAAAATACATATCTGCGGAGGCCTTAATGGGGAACCCGCCATGAACGTGAACACATCCTTTAGGTCTCCCAGTTGTACCTGAGGTGTATACTATCATCATGGGATCTTCAGCTTCACTCTCCTCATATCCGTCCCCGCCAGTCTTAAAGACGTCCTTAAGATCGTGATAGTCCTTAATCTCCTTCCTTCCTTCGTTAAGGGCGACTTTGGTGACCCTCAGCTTCTCCAAGTTTTTTGAGAGATCTATCTCTCTGCCTTTCCTCTCGTAGGAGGTTACGGTGAATATCACTTTACTCTCACTGTCCTCAATCCTGACCCTCACAGGCTCCTCTCCAAACCCCGAGAAGAGGGGAACAGCTATCATGCCTGCTCTGACTATCCCCAACATCACGGGCACTATCTCTGCAGTCATAGGCATGTAAACTGCTACCCTGTCTCCCTTCTTCAGCCCAGCCTTTTTCAGCCAGCTGGAGACGGACTTAGTCTTGCTGAGAAGTTCATCGGGGTAAATCACCTTAACGTCTCCCCTCTCATTGAAGGAGATGACAGAGGTTCCCTCCAACTCTAACATGTCGGTTACATTGAGCCTAGATCCTAAGAACCACTTCGCCCATGGCTTTCCCTTAGAAATGTCTAGGATCCTCTCCGGTTCTCTCCTGAACTTCAATCCTAAGACCTTGAGGAAGACAGGCCAGAAAGTCTCTGGAGCTCTCCACGTCCACTCAATAAATTGGGATAGGTCCATCCCTCTTTCCGCGAGCCACTTGGCTACGTTGCTCTCCTCTAACCACTCTCTGCCAGGTATCCAGGTCATTTCGTCTTTACCCTGAGAGGAATTCCGTATTCCATTATTTCAACTTCGCTACCCGCCTTTAGCTCCCCCTGCACACTTCCCAAGAGTCCTCCACTGCATCCCCTAAATCTAATCAACCCTATAACCAAGGGCTTCTCCAACCTTCTTCCTTCATCGTCCTCATAGATTATTGTAAACGTATCTAGATACGGTCCCTTAGCCTCCACGTATTCTCCGTTCTCTACGAAGCAGTCCTCACAGTACATTCTGGGAGGTACGTAGATTCTTCCGCACTTGGTACACTTCCTTCCCAATATCTTACCTTCCTTGAGTCCGTTGAGAAACACCTCTCCGTCTACACCCAGCGTGTAAACGTAGCTCTCCACTTCCATTACATCCTTCCAGCTCAGAAGTGACGTTTCCTTACTTATCTTGTCCCAAGACATCATACCACCTCGAAACACTCTATGTCGTTTATACTCCCGGTCCTCTCTTCTCTGGGCTTCCACCTGGCCTTCACGATCTTGCCAAAAATAGTCATGTTCCTCACATCTTCATAGGAACAGCATATCCTGTGAAACAGTCCTGGGTAAACGTAATCCCTTGCGGTAGAGGGGAAGAGCCTTATCGTTCCCACGATCTCTGGATGGTCTAGCCTCTCCCTGGTCCAGGATATGAAACTAGCCACAGCAGTCATCACAACTCCCTCGTCCTTCACCTCCACCCACAGGCTCGTGGGGACGAAGCAGTCCTCACAGTACATTCTGGGAGGTACGTAGATTCTTCCGCACTTGGTACACTTCCTTCCCAATATCTTACCTTCCTTGAGTCCGTTGAGAAACACACTCAGAGCCTGTCCCGCAGTGTAGGAGTATCTAGCCTTCGGCTTGTCCTCCACTACTGGATGACGCTTCAAGTCCTCTTCCTTTAATGGATGTACCGTCACGCTAATCACCTCAGTTCCTCATGACTATCACTGTGGAGGCCTGCATGAGATCACCCCACGCCTGAGCTACCCCAGTGTGAACTGACTTCTTCACCTGCATCCCACCTGCGGTACCCTTGAGTTGCCAGTAAATACTTATCGTCTTCATGAGTCCAGCAGCTGCTATTGGGTTGCCAACTCCTAAAAGTCCCCCTGACGGGCTACTTGGTATTTCACCGTCCACATCGAAAAATCCCTCCCTCATGAGTGTGGGGGCTTCTCCCTTCTTGGCCAAGAGGAGCCCTTCCAAGTGATGGAGTTCCTTGTAGTCGAAGGGATCATAAGGCTCTACGACGTCTATCTCCTTCTGTGGCCTCTCTATACCGGCCATCTTGTAGGCCATCCTGGCCGCGTTCTCCAGGTATCTAGGATAAGCTAACTCCCTACCTGGCCAGGAGGTGTTGTCCAACGTCCAACCCACTCCTTCTACCCATATCGGTGTGTCGGTATATCTCCTTGCTATATCTCCGCTGACGAGTACCATGGCTGCCGCTCCATCACTCACGGGACTGACATCGAGGAGTTGAACTGGCCACACCAGAACCTCACTCTTTAGCACGTCGTCAACAGTTATATCTCCTCCCAACTGAGAGTATTGGTTCTTCTTGGCATTTCTCTTGTTCTTCACAGAGACCAAAGCTATGTCCTCCTTGGAGACCCTGTTCACGTTCATGTACCTGTGCATCTCCATGGCGAAGATCCATATTAGATTCGGGTTCAACGGTTTCTCGGTGATGGGATCCCAAATGTATCTGAATACCGACTGGGGATGAGGTCTCCCAGGGCTCATCTTCTCTTCGGCCACGGCAAGAACCTTCTGGCATAATCCGCTAGCTACGTGATACCATGCTGATATGGCAGTCATCACCCCAGTTGCACCTCCCACGTACACTCTGCTGACAGGCTTTCTCACCCCACCAGCCCCATGGGCCAAGTATTCCCCTTTCATGTGAACCCCGTCGAAGGCATCGGGCGCACTTCCTATTACGACACAGTCCACGTCCCTGAGCTCAAGTCCGGCCTCGTCCAAAGCCCTCCGACTTGCCTCCCACGCCAATTCCTGTGGGGTATCCAGCATCCTCCTCCTGAACGGGGTCATCCCAGCACCTATAACTGCGACGGGCCTGAACCTCAGGTTAGTCCTCATCTCGACATCACCGCTACTGAACCCGTGAAAGTGAAGAATCCCCTCCAACTGCCGACTATGGCAGATTCTTCGCCTTCCCTCATGTACTCCACAGCGTCGAGGAGCAGGGATAAGCCAGATGCCTCGAGGGGATAACCCTTAGCCAGAAGACCTCCCTTAGGGTTCACGGGCAGATAACTTCCGGGATGGAAATAACCCTCCCTCAACTTCTCGACCACATCCGTGATGCCCAGGGCCTCCAGATGTTCTAGTTCCTTGTGACTGTACCTATCGTCCACGAATATTCCCCTGAATTTAAGGGGAGACTCCACTCCAGCCATGAGGTACGCTCTCTCCGCAGCCAGTCTCATATACCTCGCCTCCCCTAACGTGGCCAGCTCGAGATTGGAACTGTCGGTGGCGAACCCTATTCCGTGTATCCATATGGGAGTATCACTGAATCGCCTAGCCACAGTCTCAGAGGCTAGAACTACCACGATGGCGGCGTCTACGGGTTGAGCTATGTCGAGCCTAGTGAACGGGGTGAGGACGTAATCTTGAGAGAGTACGTAATCCTTATCGATCCTCGCTGCATAGGGAGCTTTACTACTAGAGAGCCCTGCGCTCTTGTTCTTACTCACAACCTCCGCTAGATCTGCCCTAGTAGCCTTACCGCGGCTCAGGAACTTGGTTGCATCAAGTGCAGCCACGAAATGAATGTTGGGAACTTTGGCACTCCTCACGTATATGGGATCCTCGGAGAGCTTAACAACGTCGCTAAAAGTGATAATGTCGCTGGGTTTGGCGTGAGATTCCACGACCACGACGTCCGCTAACCCTGAGGTTATTTGCATGACTCCGTGTGCCACCCCTTGAAGCCCGTCCCCAGCCACAGTCATTGTGGGCCTCATGGCACCCCCTATGGGATCCGGAGCAAACTCATCGGAGATTGAAATCCCTTCCCAGAAGTCTTCCTGACACGAGATGAAGGTGTCCACATCCTTCCTAGGATCCATGCCTCCTGCATCATAATAGGCCCTAGACGCAGCCTCGAACATCATCTCCCTGAAAGAAAGGTCGTGGACGTGCGGTGAGAAACCATACCAACCCACCCCCACGACTGCCACTTTCTCCAAGTTCTCACAATAATTGTTAGGATTTTAAAAGTATTAAAAGTTTCCTAAGATTATATTATCCATCGCCTAAATGGTGATTCAAGCCTCCATTGCGATCATTTCGTTCCCGTGGCTTGAGACAATGGTAATTGAGCATACATGGACGACGTAATATCTTGGAGATGAGCAGGAGGTTCATGTCGCGTTCGAAATCCTGAAGTAGTACTCAACTCAGCCCCTAAGTCAAGCTGGGGGGTCCCCTCGTCTCAGCGGATTACCCTCGTTTAAGAGATATGGTTTAGCGAAGAGAGCCTGAATCGCCTTTGTCAATAGTTTCAGCTAAATCGTAAAATTTACATTATTTAATATTATTTAAGATTCCTAAACTCTTTAACGCTATCAAGTAAGCTGGGGCACTATGCCTGTCAAAACCCTTCTCTCATCACTTTCTCATGTTCTTCCGAGTTTGTAGTACCCTTAGGATTAACTAAGATTACAGTAATTATGGGAATCTTAGGGAGGTAATATAGGGAAGTCGGTATTGTGAGAAGTTTTTCGACGTCGACCTGCTGAAAGGGTACGGAAAGGGACTGATCGAGTTCGCTAGGGAGAGTCTGTCGGGGAGGTCAACAGGCTGGGAGTGGATAGGGGAAGGGGAGGAGCAGGAAGGTTAACTGGCCTGATCCTCGTGGTCCAGACGGAGGGTCAGCGTGAGGAATAGGGCCGAGACGTTCGGGTTGGAACGTGAATCGATGGGGCGTTGGGAGAACTTGGGGACGCGTGGAGGTCCTGTCAGGCTGGTGAAGGGACCTGTCATCGTGGACGACATCGTGGACCACAATGCTCAGGGGGACGTGAGCCCCCGAGAACTACTGGATCTACTGCCACACCCACGGGAGGTTCGAGAGGGCCGAGCTCCTCACGATCGCCGTAGTGGACCTCGGGCAGGACGTTCACGGTTTCCCCTACGCCGTGAGGAAGACGTTGAATTTGTGAGGGTCACCGAGTTCAAGACCAAGATCGACGTGGCCAGATGTTGGACGTGCTCAAGGAGCCCTTCCGGTAGCCAGGGTCGTCTTCGACCCCAGTACTGTCCGAGAAGCTCGTGACGGACAACGTGGTGTCTGAGCTCAAGTCCAACCGAGCCCAGGGTCTGCCCGGGGGACCCTCTGGGAGGGGCACCTCCCAGTGGGATACCCCCTGGAGTCTACTTCGTCTCCCTGACCCTGGGAGGCCGAGTGGTCACGGTGAAGTTGCTCGTCCGGGAACACGACTCCGGGACACAGGCCAGGTACCTCTACACGACCGACCTCTCGCTCAGCGGGGAGGAGGTCTGGAGGATGAGGTGGGAGATCGAGGACCTCCAAGGGACGTCAAGACCCTGGGACTCCTCGTTCTGGAGGAGGGAGAAGATTAAGGGCTACCTCACGATCTTCACCATCAACAACGTCGTCAGGGAGCTGGTGGGGGAGCTGAACCTGAGGAGCGTGGAGGCGTTCCTCAGGTCCTCAAGCGCCGTTTAGCCTGACCGCCGGGGCTGATGAAAATCTTTAAGTTACGTTAAAGTCCCATAACTGCTGTAACTAAGATACTGCTTAATCCTGATAACTTACGCTGGGTTTAGGGATGTTAATAAGTTTGAAAACAAGCTGTAACTTAAGCCGGTTTAGTAGAGTAAGAGTAGTGAATCTCATCAAGGTTTTATTGGGGAAATAGGTCAAGGGAAACTGCTAATGAATAAAAAACTTTATGTTTTTATTAGTAAGGTTTGTTATGCATGAATTACATTACGTGTTCTGTAAGAGAGCTTTAGAATACTTAAAAGCATCTGAAGATTCTTTAAATAAAGGTTTATATGACGTTAGTGGTGTATTGACCCAAATATCTGCGGAACTTTCAATTAAGGCTACAATACAATTTTTAGGATATTCATTTCCAGAAACACATGAAATTAGGAAACTACTTAGTATCTTATCTTCTTTAACTTTAAGAGATGAAATACAAAACTTTGTTAAGTCTAGAAGGGGAGAATTAATACTTTTAGAGAACGCTAGAACAAGAGGACAGTATTTATCTTACGGTTTAGATAGGGAAGATGCAGAAGTTTGTTTAAATATTGCTAAGGAGATTATTAATTTAATGAAAAAGATATGGGGGAATAAGTGGTGTTCGGATTAGAAAGAATAGAATTTTTGGAGAAAAATTGGAGAAAAATTGCTGAGACAGTTCTACATAAATCTAGGGAAATAGCTAATGTAAAAGAGGTAATAGTTTTCGGCTCAGTTATTAAGGGCAAAACCATGGGTGCAAGTGACTTAGATCTCGCCCTAATTATTAGGGGACTAAATAAGAGCGAGATAAGCAAACTATTAATTAAAATCCATTCAGCCTTACCAGACGAAATTTCAGAAATAATAGATTTAACCATAATTGCAGAAGAAGATGAGGACGATTTTCTAAAATTTGTAGGTAATAATTATGTTATAATTAGTGACTAATGGAAAATAATTAATATAATTGTATTTCTATAGAAACTGACTTTTTAAATATCTAATTTTCATAATAGCTGTAACGAGTTTATAACTTCTCTAAATGCAAAATATAGAAAAATATTGAGAAAAGCTTGTATTATTCGAAATAAACCTAGCCTTTGTCTCGTTTAATCTTCTAGGCTTCTTATTAATTAACTACACTCGGCATGCTTAGCTCAATAGCTCTCATTACTAGTTTACACTAGATTTATCCAATTTTCTAATTATTATTTTATTATTATAATAGCCATTATGAAAAAAGACTATATAATCAGAAAGTTAGAAGCTTATCAGATTTACTAGCATTGGATTAAATAATGAATATCATATATAACTGGTATAACTGGACTGCTGGAGCTAATTTGTGTTTACCCGTGGCGTAACTTATCCTTACTTTTAATTACTTTTAATTCCGCCACGGGGAACCTATATAGGTTTTATTAGTCGAGGAGAGTAATACTCTCCTCGGCTGGGGAAACATGGTCGACTTAGAAACTGAAGTAAAGTCTTCGGAAGAGGGCGTGACAAACCCCTACCGTCGGACTGAACATTGTGACAAAATTCACGCATATAGGTGTGATAAAGAGGTAGGGGTAATAGGAATAGATATATCAAAAGATCATTAGGGGGAGGGTGAGAAAATACGAGAACAAAAAGGAGGGTTATGAAGAGATACTTAAAATGAAACCTTGCACAATAGTCCTAGAGCCTACCGGAGTATACGCAATAAGGCCTTCACAATACTTCAAGGAGAAAGGGATAAAAGTTAGTCCAAACGCGTTATCAAGGGAAAAGGAGTTTAGAGGAAAGAAAACAGATTTTTACGACGCGGAAAAATTAGAAAACATGGTTGATAAGGCCAAGGAGTACGAGTTTAACTCCTTGAGGGAACTGGTAACACTCTACCTCTTCCTAAAGGACATAGAGGTAAAGTACAAGAATAGGTTAAAGAGGACACTATTCCTAGTAAGTGATAACGATAAGGTAAACAAGGATAGGTTAGAAAAACTTGCGAAAGGAGATTTTACACGAGAAGAGCTCTACCAACTTGAATATACCCCCTTAGTGCTTGAGGAGATCAAAATCTTGGCTAAAAACCTTCTTGAGATTCAAGAGAGGTTGAAGGAGGTTAGGAGGATGATTGAGGGGCAAGTTCCTCAAGATCATGTCCTATTGACGATACCGGGTGTTGGGAGGCTTGCAGCTGGTATTATTATTGGTATTGTTGGTGATATTAGGCGTTTTCCTAAACCAGAGTCCTTTGTGGCTTATTGTGGTTTAGATCCCGTAGTTGAGAGGAGTGGAAGAGCTGTAATAAGTAGGGGGATTTCCAAGAGGGGTAATAAGTACTTGCGTAGCTTGTTCTACTTTTTGGCAGTGAGGAATTATTCTAGGAATCCAACCTTATTTAGGACTTTTTCTTACGCTTACTAAAGAATCATTAACTATAGATAGTGAAAAATGTTTATAGATGCATAAAAACATAGTCTTTAATATGCCAGAACATCCTGAACATCCAGGTAGGGAACATCCTGGTAAAGAACATCCGACAAAAGAACATCCAGGTAAAGAGATCAGTTTAGATGATTTAGCAAAAACAATAGAGGACTTTGTAAAAATGGATTCTGAGCTAAAAGGCGGATATTTTCTAATTTATGATACGGCAACTAATAAGCCATTGGCTCTTAAATTACAAAGAGTACATAAAGATAGATTATCAAAAGTTTCTGAAAACAAATATTTTGCATGTGCAGATTTTATATCATCAGAAGGTAAATTATATGATTTGGATTTCTTCGTAGAGAGTATGCACGATCAGTTGAAAGTTACTGAAATTTCTATACATAAGGAACAAGGTGTACCAAGGTATAACTGGGTAGAAGAAGGAGGAATATGGAAAAAAGTTAAAATCTAATTTCTTATCTTTTTTATTATTAAATTATAATGAAGCTATCATAGTTCTCTTATTTCTCCGACTAGATAACCTGCACTATTGATTTTTTCTCTTATTTCCTTTTCTATTTTACTTAAATCAGATTTATCATTTACATCTAAATATGCTAAGCCCTCATTAAGATTAATGTTTATATTTAATATACCCTTAATCTTCTTTAACCTATTAGTTACGTTTATTACACATCCTTCACATTCCATACCTTTAATTTGAACTACTAATTTTCTCATACTATTACTATTCTCCATTATTTATATAAATATTTAGCTTGATTATCCTTTACTTACTTTATTGGAGTTAAGTATAGGACAATCGTAGTGACCAGTATAATCTGCTGCCCATTTAAGTAAGGGAATTACTGCCTTTCTTAATCTTTTGCCTTCAGTTGTTAAAGAATATTCAACTCTAGGTGGAGACGAATTAATTATGACTTTTTTAACTAATCCCATACTTTCCATTTGTTTCAATACATCAGATAAAGCCTTAGGACTAATCCCGTCAATTCTATTTAATATACCGTTAAAGCCAATCTTTTCTTCAACTCCTATTATATTTAGTGTTAGAAGAAACCATTTTCTTGAAATAACGTTTATAGTATCGACTAGTGGACATATTTGCTTAGTAGCTTTATTAGACTTTACCATATTACTAACTATAAACTTTATAGTTTATATATTTTTGTAACTATCTTAACACATATGACAACTCAGAATAAAGAGTTAAGAATAGAAAGGTTTTATGTAGGGGGCATGGCTTGTAGTTTTTGTGCTTCAACAATAGAGAAAGGATTAAGTAAAGTTAACGGTGTGGAATCTGCAAGAGTTTTTCTAGAATCAGGAGAGGTTATAATTAAATATGATAAATCCTTAGTTAGTCTAGAACTATTAAAAAAAGAAATAGAGAGATTAGGTTATTATGTTTTTGATAAAACTCTTGATTCATCAGCAGTATTGAAAGATTCTAAGAGAAGAGCTCTAATAAGCTGGCTCTTAACAATAATTTCATTTCTATTAACTTTGCCTATGATGATAAATGTATACACATTACCCTATTACATATTTTATGTTAACATACTAATTGTAACGTTTAGTTTGTTTTACATTGCGTTACCTATTCATGAAGGAGCTTTAAATGCATTAAAAAAGGGAATCTTAAACGAGCATGTTTTATATGGAGTAGCGGGAATTTCCGCGTATATTTTAGGTCTCATTGGCATTCTAAATCCTAATCTTAGGACATTCCTTTTCATTTCTGCTTTGCTTACTTCTTTACATCTAACTTCAGGGTGGATGGGCGCTATATTACGATATAAAGCAGAAAAAGCTTTATCAAAAATTGTAGAACTTAGACCTCCAATTGCACATTTAATTGATGGTAGAGACGTTCCTATAACTCAATTAAAAAAAGGAGATGTGGTTATCGTTAAGCCTGGCGAGAAAATACCGTTAGACGGAGTGGTAATAGATGGAGAGAGTGAAGTATCTGAGGCTATAATAACTGGAGAGTCTGAGCCAGTAATTAAGAAAGTTGGAGATACTGTAATAGGAGGCTCTACTAACGGCAATGGGTATTTAACAATTAGGATAACTAATGACTATTCAACTAGTTATTTAACAAGAATCCTTGGATTAGTAAATGAAGCTAAACAAGGAAAATCCAGAATGATGACATTTTTCGATAAGGTTGTAGATAGAATATGGGTTCCATTTGTTTTAACGATTTCTTTCTTAACATTTCTTGGTTGGCTAATTGTAGGCCATTGGGTATATGGAATTATAAACGCATTATTAGTTATGGTAATAGGCTATCCTTGTGCAATAGGCTTCTCTTATCCTTCAGTAGACCTTTCATTATATGAAAAATATATAAATTTAGGAATTCTCATAAAAAATATTAATATTTTAGAAAAATTTAGTAACATAAAGGCTATAATTTTAGATAAGACCGGAACTTTAACTTATGGTTTACCAATAGTAAAGGAGTTTTATGGTGATATTAAAGCTTTAACTTATGCAGCTTCTATTGAGAGATTTTCTTCACATCCCATCGCAAAAGCAATAATACAATATTCTGAGAAAAAAGGTATTAGATTTTTAGAAGTTAAAAATTTCAGGGAAATAATCGGAAAAGGAGTTATGGGAGAGATAGAAGGGAATAAGGTATTTATAGGAAGGAGAGAAGCTGCGAATTGTGATGTAAATAATGAAGATATAAATATAGTAATTTGCGTTAACGGAAGACTGGTAGGGGGATTTATAATTAAAGACGTTCTTAGAAGTGATGCTGAAGAATTTGTAAAAGAAATTAGAAAGCTCGGAATAAATCCAATAATGCTTAGTGGAGATAAGGAGAACATAGTTAAAATAATTGCAGAGAGTATTGGCATAAAGGAGTTTTATGGAAATTTATCACCAGAGGATAAAGTAAAAATTGTTAAGGCTATTAGAGAGAAATTAAACGGAAATATCATGATGATTGGAGATGGGATTAATGATGGTGGAGCCTTAGCATTCTCTGATATATCAGTTGCCATGGGTAATGCTGTAGATATATCTAAAAATGTAGCGGACATTATATTAGTAGGTAATAATTTTAGCTCGCTACTTTTAATGCTTATAAAGAGGAATAGACTAGCCAAAGCTCCGGCATTAAATGTTATAATAGCATTATCTTATAATGCAATAGGAATACCGTTAGCTATTTTAGGTATATTAAGTGGACCCTTAGCAATGTTAATAATGATATTAAGTTTAATTTCAGTATTTGCTAATGCTAGACTATCTATGATATATGCGTAAAATTACTTAAAATGTTCTAAAATCTTTATTTTTAAATTTTATTAGTTATGCTTTGTTGATCTCTTCAATTTATTTCATAAGCATGATATGATACACTGAGAATTTTTCAGTAATTAATATTTATTTCAACGTTATTCGCAAGCTCACACCCTAATACCCGGAGCTCTACCAACTAAAGAATTAGCCAAGTGGACCATCCATGCATAAGCCCAGAACTTGAGCTTAGCCTCAACCACTTGTCCTAAAAAACTTGTAGCCCTAACAGATTCCCCAAAAGTACGCTTCACAGCAGAGAATAAGGACTCAATCCTCCACCTAACACCATAACCCTTCTCCTCCCTCCAACGATTATAACCCAACCTCTTGAACTCCCTTACAGCCTTTCTCCTAGCAGGATGGCCACGCCTAGTAGAAGCGTTCTTCCTAGGTGGGACAACAACCTCAACCCCAGTCTTGTAAACCTCATTAGCATCATAAGCTTTATCTCCATAAAACTTCTTGACCTTCTTTCCCTTATCTTGTAAATCCTTAACTGTCTTAACTGCAGTCTCAACCTCGTTGCTGGTTACTTCAGCGTTTATTACGTTGAATTGGTCCTTATCAATTACTATTTCGATTTTGAGGAATTTTGAGTCCTTGGTTTTACCCCACTTGGCGATAATGTATTGTCCTCCCTTGTTTGTGCTTATTCCCGTTGCGTCTGCTATTACTTCAAGTTGGTCATTTGCCTCTGGGAATTTTATGTTCATGTTTCTTACTCTTTCCCATATTGTTGAGTAGTCTAGGCTTGATGATTTTCAGTCTCTCTAGTGCTCTCAATACTCCTTCTATGGCCCTATAAGGTAGGAAGATGTGGAGGAATGCTAGGAATTCGTTGAACTCCTTTGGTGCCTTGTAGGTTTTCTTGGCATGCCTATTCTCCTCTGCTAGTAAACCAGTGTTCGAAGACGTAGAAGGGGAACATTAGGGTATATCTCGTTATAACGTTCTCGTCGTACTTGTGCCAATCCCTCTTGTACTTACTCTTTCCCATGGGTAATACTCGGTATAATTATTTATAAATTTTTGTATAATTCTGAAGTAGCCCACAAAGCATTATTAGTTAGCGTTAATAGTGATATAATTATGAGAAAAAGAATTGTGCTTTCGATTCTTATGATGGCTTTGGGCGATTCAGGTCTCCATTGCGATTTCTATTTGTTTCTATAGAATGAAAGTGACTTAATTGATCCTA
>NZ_JH597768.1:203466-341390 GCF_000243315.1 Metallosphaera yellowstonensis MK1
CTGTGCGAGGATTACGAGGTTCTTTCTCGCTCACCCAAACACTCTCGTAGCCCTCTCACAACAAGTTTTCGCCAACGATGAACTTCCATCTCTAATAATTGCTCCACTACTTATCGAATAGGATGACCGTATGAGAACACTCCCACATATTGTGATCAACCCAATACTCAAACAAATCTCTCTTTAGCAATGTTAATTGGTAATAGAAGACTAAGGGATGATTTTGGGCGATTCAGGGCTCCATTGCGATTTCTATTTGTTTCTATAGAATGAAAGTGACTTAATTGATCCTACATTAGTAACACTAAAAAGGGGACGAGCGCTAGGTCATACCATGAGATCTCTATCCAATCACGTGGTGACCTCGCTCGTCCCCGAGTTACTTGGGAAGGACGCGCTATTAAATGAAACGGTGGCTGAGATCGAGAGGAGGGCCCTGGAGGAGGCGGAGAGGACCTCCCCCAGGTACGCTAGGGGGAAGGAGGTGAGGAGGAGGGGTTACGCCAGGTACAGGTTCTTGAAGGGGTTCAGGGTCTCCCTCCTGGGGAGGAGGGTAGTGTACGGGCTGGAGTGGGTCACGGTGAGGTTGCCCGTGCTGTACAGGGGAGGGGAGAGGGTGAGGACGAGGGTGGAGGAGGAGCTGCTCAGGGAGGAGGGGGTGGTGCTCAGGGCCCTCCTCCTGCTCTACTCCGTGTTGGGAGGGAAGTTGAACGCCAAGCTCTGGACCCAGGAGCTGGAGGTGAGGGGGGACTTCAAGTACGTGGTCGTGGACGGGAAGTACGTGAAGTTGAGGGGAGGGAGGAGGGGGGTCCTCTTAATCGCGTTGGGACTCACTGACCACGGTGTGAGGGCCGTGCTTGACGTGGTCCTGACCGGGGAGGAGGACGTCGTGAGCTACTGGGACCTCCTGGTGAGGCTGTGGAGGAGGTACAACCTCACCCTGGTCGTAGCCGACGGGGTGAAGGCCCTGGACGAGGCCATCTCCCGCTCCGGGATCAAGGTCGCGAGGCAGACCTGCCTGGTCCACCTCAAACGGAGGGTGGACAGGAGGGTGAGGGTCTTGCTGGACCTCCTCCTCTCCCTCGCCGAGTCCGTCCCCACCCGTGGCTCTCCCCTCCTCTCCTACCTCCTCGCCCCCAGGGAGCTCTGGCCCCTCCTCAGGTCGAACAACCTGGCCGAGTCCTTCAACTCCCTCCTGGAGAGGAGGAGGTTCGGGAAGTGCCACTCCCCCTGGAGGATACTCCAGATCGCCCGGGCCATAGCCCTCAACTACAACCTCTCGACCTGTTATCTCATCATTGTAATAATATTACAAGAACCCTTATTTCTTCGTGATATGATCAAATATATTCAGTAATTCCTTCATTGAATAAGTCTAAACCGAGAGATATATTACAATTTGCAAAGGAGCCCTGAATCACCCTGGCTTTTTCATCTCTAGTTTTCTGGCTTGCTCAGCCATCTTTAATCACATCTTTTTTAACTAGTTTATTATTTTGGGAAGGGCTTTTCATTTTAACTTATACCTTGATTGGTAATATATTTGTTAAAAATAAGATATTCTATATAACTTTAGGAGTTTATTTAATTTTTCATTTATTCATCTTCGGAATTTATTTTGTGGCACTCTCAGGATTTGTCAATGGATTTTACGCAGGTATAGGTTATAGTGTGTATACGAGCAGGGACTTATGGAGTTTTGTAAATTATATTTCCTTTAGTCCAGCTATATTCTTTTTCATAGGCGATATTGAAGTAGATATTATACCTATAATACTATATTACGGCATAATCATTGGAAGTCTTCTAGGATATGGTTTTTCAACTGTTAGGGGACAGAAAAAAGTTTTAGGTGTTGTGGGTGGAATTAGCCTAGCTTCGGCATCAACTTGTTGTGCATCAGTTCCAACAATAATTACATTAGCAATATTTTCATCTGATACATCATTACTTTTAACAATTCTTAGATTTTTCGGAAATCCGATAGGCTATGCACTAATTTTTTACATTTTACCCACTATTTCTGTTTTTGCAATTTATCATATTACAAATGCTTTAAGGAAAGCTAGGGTCCTAAGGAGTTAAGGATTGTAAAAAATAAGGATAATTATATAATCTTCCTTATGTTATTTTCTTAATTTTTTCTACTATCTTATCTTCTCTTCTTGCAATTAAAGTCTATAACATTTTTACGCAATTATTCGTTATCTTTAACCACTTCTAATCCTTTAATTACTATCAAATAAGCTGAGGATGTATGCCGTGACAATAGTTTCCGATAAGCCGTGAAATTTAGATTATTTACCATCATTTAAAATTCCTAAATCTTTTAATGCTATTAAGTAAGCTGGTGTAGTGTGACTATCAAAGTTTATAAACCTTCACATTAACATTTTATTGAAGGGTGCCACTATGAAGTCTATGAGCAATGTGAGGCGGAGTAAGGCACCCAATGAAACTCCCCATGTCCTTGAAGGGAGTTAGTCCCGTAGACGGCATGGGGAGGGAAGAAGAGTGATGAGGCCGAGTGATTAATAGTCACGATGAAGGCCGAACTCTAATTTTTATGCTTAGTTTATATTTTGTGTATTCCCTATGTATTATGTGTCATTAGCTTTGATACCTATTGATTATAAAATTAAAAATAAAAATTATTTATAATAATGATTATTATATAAAATGTTTACATCGTATAAAAATGTTTATCGTTTTATAAATTTATCAACTACATCTTTATAATCATTACATGAAACACTATGTTTAGATACTAAAGGCCATTTTCCATGATATATATAACACTCTATGCCAATATTTTGTCTTAATCTAATTGCAAGCCTGCCTGGCATTTTACATTTATTGCAAATAACCTCTATCTTAGTATTAATGAATTTACTTTTCCTTTCCACACATTACTCCCAATGATATTAATATTAAATTTTATTCCCTTTCTTTGATTTGTGGGTTAGTTGAACTTTCTTAGTTCTTAAGCTAGATGAATTGCAATAAATTCTAAACTAATCCAGATTAAAAGTTAGTTATCGTTCTCTCTGAGAAAAATTGAATGATTCATAAAGAACCTTTTCTTTCATCTAATTAGATAATTTAATAAAAAAACTACTTATGTCTTATTATCGTTAACAACAATGTTAGTGAGAATGGCCATGATGTTCATGGGAATGATGTTCTCTCATGTGTTTCTCTGCTTCTTCTTTTGATTTGAATGTCATTCCACATGCCTCACATTTGTATTCCTCTTTTGCCATTCATATTTCACCTAGATTAACATATCTTTAAAAAATATAAAGTTTACCACCATGGTGGTAAATGAAAAAGCTTAAATAACTGTATATATGAATATATGTTCATAGGTGAAAATATTGAAGAAATATGATCTTTTAATTATAGGTTGTGGGGCAAGCGGATTTGCTACTGCAATAAAAGCTTCAGAACTTACGGAGGGTAAGATTAAAATAGGGATAGTCTGCAAGGGATTATTGGGTGGAACATGCGTTAATGTAGGTTGTGTCCCAAGTAAATATTTAATAGAAATTACAAATAAATATTACTTATCCAGAAAAAAATTTATTGGATTAGAATTATCTGCAAAAATAAATTTCACTGATATTATGGGTGGATTAAAAAAGGTTGTTAAGGAATTAAGAGAAGAGAAGTATGAGAAAGTTCTTAATTATTATTCCAATGTGGATTTAATAAAAGGAGATGTAACTTTCATTGAACCTAATAAAATAAGAGTTAATACAGAAAAAGGAGAACAAGAATTAAGTGGTTCTAAAATTATAATAGGGGTAGGTTCTAGACCAGCGATACCCCCTATACAAGGACTTCAAAATGTAGGTTATATAACAAGTGATACGGTTTGGGATTTAAAAGAACTTCCACATTCTCTATTAGTGATAGGAGGTGGAGCTATAGGACTTGAAATAGGGCAAGCTTTAGCTAGATTAGGATCTGAGGTTACAGTAGTAGAGGTTATGGATAGAATACTGCCTAGTCCTTATTTTGAACCAGAAATTAGCTATGCATTAACTGATTATTTAGAAGATGAAGGACTAAATATTTACACTAAATCTACAGTGACTATGGTTAGTAAAGAAGGAGACACGAAAGTAGTAGAGATTAGTACTAAGCGTGGAAAACAAAGACTAGAAGTGGATGAGATATTAGTAGCTACAGGGCGTAGACCTAATACAGAGAATTTAGAGCTTGAAAAAGCTGGAATAACAACAGATCAAAAAGGCTATATTTTAGTAGATAAATTCTTACAAACATCTAACCCTATAGTATATGCTGCTGGCGATTGCATAGCTAAAAGTTTAATGCTTGAAACTCTTGCAGCCAAGGAAGGTGTATTAGCAGCTACTAACGCTATAAAAGGGAATATAGAAACCATAGATTATTCTACCACGCCAATAGTAGTATTTACAGATCCTCAAGTTGCTTCTGTTGGTTTAACGGAAGATGAACTTATGAAGAGGGAAAAAGTATGCTCTTGTAGAATCTTAAAATTAGATTATGTTGCTAAAGCTAGGTTAATCGGAGATACTAGGGGTTTCGTTAAACTAGTTGTTAATCCTAAAGATGGTACAGTAGTTGGTGTTCATATCCTTTCTCCCCTAGCCTCTGAAATAATAATGGAAGGCGTAATGCTTGTAAAAAATAAAGTTAAATTAGAAGAATTAGTAGAAACTACTCATGTATTTCCTACAATATCAGAAAGCATAAAGTTAGCTGCACAATCCTTTATCAGAGATCCATCTAAGATGAGCTGCTGCGTGGAGTGAGTCTTATGACAATAAAAAGAAGTAAATATTATACGATAAGAAGAACGTTTATTTGCAATTCTGGTTACGGAATTTTTGAATGTGAAGATGAAACTAAATGCGCCCTAATAGCCTGTACTTACATAAGAGATGAGACTACATGAGCGAAGAGATTCTCAATAAGATAACTTCACATAGACCAACTAACTTTAAGATAATTGAGCAAGATAGTAAGGAAATATATGTCTATTGCGCATTGGATGTACTTCTATATGCTGCACTTACTTGTAATGATATTATAGTAGAAACTACATTATCGGGTGAAAATACCAGGTTTAAATTAGATGCTAACAGTGAACTTATATTATCATTTATAAATCCACATGATGCAGAAAAACTTCCACCTTCATATAATACACCATCAACTATTTGCCCTTATTCAAGATTTTTCACTAATTTAGAGGAATTCGAAAGCTGGAGAAACACTCTCCCAGAAGAGATTAGACATTTAGTTATTCCCATAAGTGTAAAGGAGGCCCTCTTCATAATCAAAAGATACGTTATCTCTTCATTAGATAATGGATGAGATTATGAATTCCTCACTTTTCATAAGTAATACTATAGTATTAATTGTAGGATTAATACTGATAAGTTTAGGACATAGTAATGGATTAAGGGCAGTAGCAGGAGCATTAGTTATCTTAATATTTAGTATAATATTTAGTAAGATATTTAAGAATTTTTCTGTGAATTTCATTTAAATATGAAGAGGTCATAATAGTTGAATTTTTTGTTAGATTACTGGTATGTATTCCCTATTTCAGCGCTTACATCTTTATTTAGAAATAAAACAAGATATAAATATGCACCACTATTATGTATACTCCTTATTTTAACTGTGCCTCCTTTATTTCCACCAAGTCCTTTAGGACTATTGGCAATTACTAACGTTCAAATTAACGATTGCATTGCATTAAGGAAATTCATCAAACAAAAAATTAATCGTTTATCTTCTCTTAACTTTACAGAATTAGTTGAGATTCTTTTACCTGTAAGTATCGGATCCTTATTGTTATTATTTTATGGATGTAAGGAAGGGTTTGTATTATACTCTTTTGCTTCGACATCATTTACATTGTTATATATGCTAAGATTACGCATTAAAAATCTAGGTAATACAGGGCCAAAAGAATATAATCCCTTAGGAATTATGATAGCTAAATATTTCTCTTTAATAGTACTTTCAACTTCTTCATATGGATTTCCCTATTGTCATTTAGAAAGATACAAACTTGAAAAATTAGCCTTAGCAACGCTAAGTGCAGCGTTAATTAACGTAATAATAACATTAATAAAAATAGGTCCATCATTTCTCCAAATTAACTTGCTAATATTAATAATTGGAGGAACCATGACTGGTAATTACATTTCTAATGTATGGGGAAAAGAAGAGTTACAAGCACTATCTACTTTATACCATTATATATCGCTTATAATAGGTTTTATTACAATATTCTTGGAAATATTTTTAAAAATTATTTAAAAGTAAAAGTTAGGAAAAATTTGTATTTTAATAATTAATATATCGGCTTTAATTCTCATATTCTCTGACCATTTTCTAAAGTATATTTTGTCTTAAACAGCAGTTATGGGAATCTTAGGGAGGTAATACGGGAAAGTCGGTATTAGCGAGAAGTTTTTATTTTTCGACGTCGTCCCGCTGAAAAGATGCTGAACGGAAAGGGACCGATCGAGTTGGCTAGGGAGAGGCTGGTCAAGGCGGTCAACCAGGTTCTGGGCGTGGTCAGGAGGAACGGGAGGAGCAGGAAGGTCGGGTTGGCGCTAGTCCTCATGGTCCTGGTAGGTGGGAGGGCCAGCGTGAGGAACGCGGCCGAGACGTTCGGGTTGGACTACGCAAACCTGCTGGAGGCGTTGGGAGAACTCGACGACGCGTGGAGGGACTACCTGGAGGTCCTGTCGGGGCCGGTGAAGGGTCAGGTGGCCGTCATCATAGACGACACCGTGGACCACAAGGAGTACTCCAGGGGGAGGGACGTGAGCCCCCACGGGAACTACTGAATCTACTGCCACACCCACGGGAGGTTCGAGAGGGGCGTGCAGCTCCTCACTGTCGCCGTAGTGGACCTCTCCACGGGCAGGACGTTCATGGTGGGAGCTTTCCCCTACGCCGTGAGGAAGATGTTGGACTTGGGGATGGTCACCGAGTTCAAGACCAAGATCGAGATGGCCAGGGAGATGTTGGACGTGCTCAAGGGGTACTTCCGCGTGTCCAGGGTCGTCTTCGACTCGTGGTACTAGTCAGAGAAGCTCGTGACGGACAACGTGGTGTCTGAGCTCAAGTCCAACCGGAGGCTCCTCAGGGTCGAGTCGGTCCAGGGGACCCTCGAGGAGGTGGAGGGACACCTCCCAGTGGGAGACTTACCCCCGGACTCTACTACGCCGACCTGACCCTGGGAGACCGAGCTATTACGGTAAAGTTGCTAGTCCGGGAATATAAACGTGACTCCGGGACACAGGCCAGGTACCTCTACACGACCGACCTCTCGCTCAGCGAGGAGGAGATCGAGGAGGCCTGGAGGATGAGGTGGGAGATCGAGGAGCTCCACAGGGACGTCAAGGCCTTGGGACTGGAGGACTCCTCGTTCTGGAGGAGGGAGAGGCTTCAGGGCTACCTCACGATCTTCACCATCAACAACGTCGTCAGGGAGCTGGTAGTGGAGCTTAACCTGAGGAGCGTGGAGGCGTTCCTCAGATCCTCGAGCGCCGTTTAGCCTGACCGCCGGGGCTGATGAAAATCTTTAAGTTACGTTAAAGTCCCATAACTGCTGCCTATGAAAGTCCGACCCCTCGTGAGACTGAAATGTAATAATAGTTTTCCAATTCCGCTCAAACTAGACAACGTCTCGCGGACTCTGAGGTTTCTACTAGATATTCATAGAAGGTGTTTGTTCTCGACGTAGCGGAAGAGTATCATGCGTTGTATTTCATCTGTCCCCTCACCTATCCTCGTCAATCTAACGTCCCTATATGCCCTCTCCACCCTGCTACCTTTTGCATATCCCATTCCACCCATGACCTGGAGCATTCTATCTATGATCCGATGGGCTGAGTTGGAAGCCTTCAATTTCAGGGCGGAAACGAAGGGTTCCGCCTCCTTCCAACTCCTCTGAAATTCGTCACAAGTGACCTGGAGCATGGACTTCAGAGCCAGAAGATCTGCGTAGGACTCTGAAAACCACCACTGAAGTCCTTGATACTCTATCAACTTCTTCCCGAAGGCCTCTCTTTCCTTTGCCCAAACCAACGCTTCCTCCATTGCCCCTAGGGCCAGCCCTAAAGCTATGGAGGATATGGCGATCCTCCCTATAGCTAGGGCGTACTTCACAGCCTCCCAGCCTTTCTCTATCACATGAGACGCTTCGACCTCACAGTCCTCGAAAGTTATCCTCGCAGTTCCCGTACCCCGATTACCTTGTACCTCTACCTTTTCTGCCTTCACACAGCTTGACCTGGGAACTAAAAATATGGAGATGTTTTTGCTCCTTTCTTTCAAATCTCCCGTCCTGGCTACAACGAGGAAGAAGTCAGCATAGAGCCCCTGAGTTATCCACATCTTCTCTCCTGAAATTCTCCACACCCCTCCATCCCTAAACGCCCTCGTCCGAATGGAGGAAGCGTCCGAACCACAACACGTTTCACTGAGGGCGAAGGACCCTATCTTTTTCCCTGATGCCATGTCCTCCAATAAATCACTGTACCTGTCTCCTAGGAACAATCTGAGAGGAGCGTTCACCAGCTCGCCTTGAACGTCTTGGAGGAGGGCTACGGATCCACTTCGTCTGGCTATCTGTAAAAGAGAGAACATGGCCTCGGCTAGAGGTACGCCGTGGTGCAGAGGATCTAAGAGTCCTATCTCTCCCATTCTCCCAATTAGCTCTCTGGGATACCAATCTTCTCTGTCTATCTTTTCCGCGAGAGGTGCTACCTCTGAGTCGGCGAAGTCTTTAGCGAGCTTGACAATCAGGGATTCCATATCTCTAATCTCATTGGAAAGTCTTTAAACATTTGGTTTTTACATTTATTACATTTTAAAAGACACAGTAATTAATTGTCACTTACAATAGGCCTCGATCTCCTTTTCGTCCAACATCCTCATCAACCTCCTCAGGCTCCCGAACCCTCTGTATCCGTGATGCCTTAATCCTCCGCTCATGGACGTTGGAATATGCATAAGTTCGTGCAAGATTACGTAAACCTTCTCCTCACAGGAGAGCCTATCGTATTTTTCGGATATCACTTCGACGATGTAAAGCCTCGAGTCCCCTAGGATGAATCTCCATTGGCTTGGCAGCCCTAAGGTCCTGGCCAGTGCCCTAGACCTGGATCCCTGACTCCTTATAAATATTACCTTACCTAGGTCCAGACCTAGACTTAACCTGGAATTGAGAAAGAGAGCCAGTTCCTTTACGTCCTTAGCGTAGGTGTACCTCAACGTAAATATGAGACCAGCTCTCCTTAAAGGTTTTCCCGGAGGCCCTTGAGACCATACTTTACAAAAGATATTTAATTGCCGAAGTAAATCTGACACTATGTACGGCCAGGAAAGCATGAGAAAAGCAATTCAAATCTTGAAGGGACACCACACGATGGACGGAGCAGGAGTCAAACTGTACAGAGTTTTCGGTGGACCTTCTACTGTGGACCTTACGGACCCGTTTCTGCTACTCGACTTCTTCGGCTCCAGCGACCCAAAGGATTACATTGCCGGATTCCCTTGGCATCCCCATAGGGGTATAGAGACGGTAACCTATATGTTAAAGGGGAGGGTTAAGCATGAGGACAGTACAGGAATGAGCGGTGTCATAGAGACTGGCGATATACAGTGGATGACTGCAGGTGGTGGAATATTTCATCAGGAGATGCCTGAGGTCAACGCCGACGGTGAGATGAGGGGATTCCAGCTTTGGCTGAATCTCCCTCAAGAGAAGAAGATGATAACGCCTAAGTATAGGAACTTGAGGTCAAATAGTATTCCTCAGATCACCTTGGACAATGGAGTTAAGGTGAAGGTAGTAGTAGGAAAGGCAGGAGATGTAGTAGGACCCATAAAGGATACGCTCGTGGATGCGCAGTACCTGGAGGTGGAAATACCCCCTGAGACCACCTTTATCCACGACTTAAAGGATGGCTATACTGCGCTAGCATTCGCCTTCTCTGGGGAAGGCTATCCAGATCCCTCAGGGAGTAAAAAACTTCGTGAGGGAGAGTTAGCTGTCTACAACAGGGACGGGAGAGCTGTCTCAATAAGGGCAGGAGAAGAAGGATTGAAGATCCTGTTACTGTCCGGTAGACCTCTGGAGGAACCGGTGGCGTGGTACGGCCCCATAGTCATGAACTACGAGTATGAGATAAGAGAGGCATTCAGGGAACTTCAGGAGGGAACTTTCGTGAAGACAAGAGCTGAAGTGGAGGACTACGAGTGAGTTTATACCCTAGCTAACCTTTTCCCGTTATACTTGAAAACCAACTCTTGGGTGTGCTTTATTTTTCTATCTGAAATGACGATGAGGATACTCCTGCCCATCTCTCTCTTTAGGGAGATCACGGGTTCTATGTCCAGCTCGTCCCTCTTCTCAGAGATCTTCCTAAGGTCCTTCACAAGCTCCACTATGGACGCACTGTCAGAAATTGGAAATACCTGATGACTGGCAAACTCCATTATGTTCTTGTCGTCAATTATGAACACAACGTCGGCTATGCCGAAAGCCCTGAGGATCCTTAGAATGAAGTTCCTCAGAGAGGAGTACTTCAGTCCGCTATTGAGGTCTATGGCTATTAATGGCCTTAACATCACCCGTTCTTGAGGGAGGTTAATTTATATACTTTTTCCCTACGATCATGTACTAAGCAGTCCCATTTTATTTCAAATAGGAATATATATTGATTTATGAGAGAGTATAAGATTGACACCGTCCCTGGAGTTCTTCTAGTCTGAACTCGGTATGCTTGGAATTAATCCGATCCCGCGTCCCTACTCAAGGCTGATAAGGACATGCCAGACGATTACCTAGGGACTAGACCCACCCATTATCTGATCCCTCCAGAAGAGTGAGAAGAACGCTACGGAGGACGCAATCACTGGTACAGCTAAAATGGAGAAAGCTAAGCTCAGGCCCATCAGCTGAGAGAGGTAACCTACTGCGACCGGGACAACTATGAAGAGGATGTTGTTGTAAGCCAGGAAATAGGAGTTCACGGCATTACGTTCCTCCTTAGATGTCGCCCTCTGTATCATGATGGTAGCCATAGGGAACACCGAGCCGTGTGGTATTCCTAGAACTGCCATCAAGGCCAAGAATACGAAATACGAGGGGGCAACCAAAACACTGCCGACACCTAGAGCCGTGAGGATCACGGAGACTAACATCGGTGTCCTCAGGGACTTGAAAGGTCTGACGGTCATGTAGAACCTAGTTAAGAAGGAGGTTAGGAAGAAAGGGAAAAACGTGAAGTAGGCCAAGTCGCTGGGTACGCGGAATCTATCTATGCTAAGTATTGTGAGGAAGGTAGTTATTGCTGCGAAAGGTACGTTATACGTGGTGATAGCTAGAACTGACGCTAGTAGTCCCTTGTTTCTGAGGGCCGAGAGGCCGTGGACCTCCCTAGAGAGATTAGGGAAGCTAACTCTCCACGATAGGATAAATGCTAGAACAGCTAGAGGGATGAATGCTAGGAACACGTACTTGTACGTGAATCTTGTTAATAGGAAGGATTCGTAGGCTGGCCCTAAGATTAAGCTGATGCTTAGACTAGCTGAGTACAAGGAGAGTAGTCTCTCTGCCCACCTTTTGTCGTTGACTAAAGACGCTGAAGTTATAAGGTTAGGCATCACGAGACCGAAAGCTAGTCCAGCTAGAGCTGAGATGGGCCATACGAGAATAGGGGACGACACGAAGAACGCCAACAAAAGTATCGCTATTGCGCCGTTAGACGCAATGAACAACTTCCTCCTCATGGTTGAAACTAGGACTGGATTGAGATATGATGTAGAGAAGAGTGTAGTTGCATACATCACTGCGGTGAGAATACCTACCTGCACATTAGAGAACCCGAACTGATACTTGGCCAGCGGGCCCACAGTAGTAGTTACCATGTTATTTGTGGCTCTGGTCGCGATAGTCATCAAGGATATTATAACCGCGACATACATCAAGGAACTTGAGACTCTCTTCAACCCATCATCCCTCCTGTATGAGATATAAAAAACTTTGTATAAGATTAAATTTTTTTTATGTCTGTATAAGCTTCAGCCAATGTAACCTGAAAGTATCTTTTTCATCCCTTCCCTTAACGCTTCCTCTACTCCCTTGCTCGTCTTCCCTAGCGATAAACCTGCGTGATACCAACTCTTACCTTGGAAAGTCCTGGCTATTATGGCGCCAGCCTCAGGTCCCTCCAACCTGAATTTAGCCTCCCTGAAGTGTCTCTCAGCTAAAGCATGAACTGCCTCTGCAGCAGAATTATAGGGTATATTTCCACTGAGGTAAGCTCTCACCTTATCGAGATACACTTGGGGGATTTCGTCTGTTGGCGTACTAGGAGTGTTATAGAGTATTTCAGCTAATAGCTCAGGGTTAACATTGAAATATACCTGGTGAGCCGTTCTCAGAATCTTGTCTTTAAGGTAAGAGGAGAGAAGGAACGAGTACTTTGAAGCTTCAGGAGTTATAGGCCTCAGTACTATTAGAGAGTAACCTCCTAGGCTCTCGTTTTTCTTGGTAGCTAAGTGGATGGGGATGAAACCGTTCTTGAGCCAGAACCTTAAGACTCTGATATCAGAAAGAAAGGAGGAACCTACCCAATCCATCCCCTCCTCCACGGCCCTCCGGGCCACATACGATATCAGCTTAGTACCAACTCCCTTCCCCTGTAGCTCTGGAGCCACCGCAATTCTCATCACCCTCCACCCCTTGAGCTTTCCGAAGTCCTTTAATCTCCAGAACTTTACTACCCTGTGTGGGATGAGATGACCCAGGTTCTCACCTCCCTCCGATATTCCCTCCAACCTGGTCTCGTCCAGTCCCCCCTCCTCTACAACCTGTGCCACGGCGGTCTCCGGCTGGCCTATGAATATCCTTTGAAAGCTTGCGTCTCCCAGCATCATCAGGTCGTCTGGGGTGTTCCTGTAATGTGCAGATACCAGGATGCCGTAAATTCTCCTCAACCTCTTTTCGTCCTCGAACAACTCGTTGGGAGTGACCTCTCCGTAACTTCTTGGAGGCTCGTTGATGTCCGGTTCGGCATCAAGAAGCATGACGTCATATAAGAAAGACTCCAATGGGTCTCCCTTAGAGTACCTCACGGGTTGATCTAACCTGATCCTCTGAACGTCGAACCTCTCCTCAAGGGAACTAAGATACTTCAAGAAGGCCTTACTCGATCCTTCGTATCCGTGTACCGTGGTGACTAGGATGCCCTTTTTCCATTTCCTCAACAAGTAATCAAGGGTTTCTATTCCCAGGGCTGCCGCCTCGTCTACCACTATGAAGTCTCCGTCAGCATCTCTCGATAGATCTGGCGGGAGCCACCTGATCCTGCTTTCCCCCACCTCGAGCGCCATTAGCTTGCCTTCCTTAGATTCCACCTTTTTGTATCTCCTTCCAAGGGCCCTCAACCCCACCTCCGAGAATCTCATTACCTCTCTTCCAGACCAGTATGAAGGAGACGTAACGACTACGGAAATAGGATACTTAGTCTCCCCTATTAGGGCAGAGAGGGCCAAACCCACTGAGGCACTCTTTCCCCTACCCCTGGAGGCAGTGACTGCCAACAGCTTTCTCCCCTCCTCCAGTACTAGGTCAGCTTCGTCCACAACCTTAACCTGATCGTCGGTCAAACACTTCTCCGATATCTTTGGGTGCTTTCCCATCCTAGTCCTCCTGGGCCTAGACGTCTCAGAGGGAGAATACGACCTCACCGTGACCTGATCGTCCTTAACTATTATAATTCCCCTGTGAACCTTTAGTTTTTCAATGAACCTCCTCTCAAAGAGGTCTCCTACCCTTCCTTCTCTCACCAAGGTTGACTTGTATAGCTTCATGGTCTGAAGGTTATCCGTGAATATGATCACTACTCCACCTCCGCGGGCAGTTTCGGCAGCCCTCATGATGTAGGAGGGCCTGAAATCATCTAATGCGTCTATTAACACGAGGTCAAAGGACTGTCCTAGGAACCTCTCTGAGGAGGAGTAATCAATATCTATTACTGAATTCATGACTGAGGTTAAGTTCCTCAACCTTCCTTTACTTCCAGGTGCCCAGGGATGAAAGTAATATGCTGCCTCGGCCCTAGGGTTCAAGTCGAGATAAAGTTTCACCACATCAGCTACCGCCCTTTGAAACTGGTTACCTTCTATAAAGACCAAGTTTCTGAAGAAACCCTTCAAACCCTTTTCGAGGGCTGACCTCACTTCGTCACTTGACTTCATAGATCGGCCTTTCCCCTTTAAGAGCCAAGAGCAAGTTCTTCACTGCAACTTCTGCCATCCTTTCCCTGGTTTCCCTTGTAGCACTCCCCAAATGCGGGGTCAAAACCACGTTTGGAAACTTTGTGAGGGGGTTGTCCCTTTCTAAGGGCTCTCTCTCAAATACGTCGAGAGCAGCTCCAGCTATCTTACCTTCCTCGAGGATCCTGATCAGATCCACTTCATTCACTACCGGACCTCTGGACGCGTTTATCAGGAAGGCTGTCCTCTTCATGAGCCTGAGCCTTTCGTAGTTGAGCATGTGATAGGTCTCCCTGTTTAGATCTACCGTTACTACCAAAAAGTCCGACTCCTTCAGTAGAGTATCCAGGTCGACAAAAGTTGCATCAACATCGTGTTTGGACCTGCTGTAATAAATTACCTTCATGTCGAAACCCTTCGCCCTCTTCAGTATGGCTCTTCCTATTCTTCCCATTCCTAATATCCCTAAAGTACTATGATGAACCTCCTTTCCCAACATGAATTCCGGATGCCAAGGTTTGTCCCAGAGCCCAGATCTTATCAACTTGTCTCCTTCAACTATCCTCCTAGCCACTGAGATGAGGAGTCCAAATATCAGATCAGCAGTGGCATCAGTTAGAACCTCAGGAGTGTTAGTAACTATTATGCCCTTGCTTTTGGCGTAAGCTACGTCTATGTGATCAAAACCAACGCTGTAAGTGCTTATGACCCTGAGTTTCTTACCTGCGTCTATCACCTCCTTATCTACCTTTTCAGTGAGCGTCACGAGTATCCCGTCCTTATCGTGAATTCTCTCCAAGATCCATGATTTTGGGGGCGGAATTTCCCCTTGCCACATCTCTACATCTACCTCCTCAGCCAACCTTTCAATCCATCCTCCAGGTAGCCTCCTCGTGACTAAAACTTTCATCGTCCTAAAGTTACCCACTTCAAGCTAATGAAACTTACAACATACACGACTAATTATCGAACATCATAAAAATGTAGTAGTCTAAAAGGACCTATCTAAATTGTTCGGTTATAGAAGGGGTTTGGAGGGGGTTCGGGCTTCATTGAATTTTCATGAATTTATATCCAATTCTCAGCCCTTGAGCTTCACCGGGGTCACGGGGAAACCCGTTACTCCTCCGCCCCCT
Source organism: Metallosphaera yellowstonensis MK1 (assembly GCF_000243315.1). Lineage (GTDB taxonomy): Archaea > Thermoproteota > Thermoprotei_A > Sulfolobales > Sulfolobaceae > Metallosphaera > Metallosphaera yellowstonensis. Next base: position 218,910 of record NZ_JH597768.1, read on the forward strand.
TAGCGGGGTAACCCCAACCCACCTACTCCCAGTGGGAGTGAGAGAGGTGTGGAAACCCGCACATCTTGAGGAAGATGTTGAGGGACGCGTTGAGTTGCCTGTCCAGGGTGAAACCACACCTCTCATACCTGAAAGTCCTACCTTTCGGGAAACCCGTCCACATCTCGGTAGACCCAAAATCATTCTTCTAAAAATATTTGATCTAATATTTCAATTATGGGAAGAGGTAAAGGTCTAAGGCGAGGGAGTCGCTGTAATACTCATGAGCAGAGTGAAGGGGTCAGCGTTAGCAAGAAAGGGATTTCAGCCCAGTTATTAACAGAGGCACATGTCACCTCGCAATATGTTATGTCTAAATAAGTAAGTTTATAACCGACTTATCATAAATCTGATCATGGAGCCTCTGGAAATAGTCGACAAGGCCAGGTGGAATAACGTCCATACTCTTCTGTTCACATCCTTAGGTTTAGGGTTTTTCATGTGGGGGACAATAAGTAGCATAGCTCCACTTTACTACCCATCTGTCAACAACGTCTATTTCATCCTTGCTCCAATAATAGCCACAATAGTGGGAGATCTGATCTTCCCTCTTCTGTCTGACAGATTATACGGGAGAAAAAGGACGTTCCTCATGACGATGTCCATGTATGGAGCAGGTACCATCATAATAGTCGCCTCGTCGATCTTGCCTAGTCTTACGTCTTTGAGTCCTTCTAAACCACCTTTACTCTACCTACTTACTTTGGGCATAGTGTTGGGTGTGTTGGGTGTCGAAGGAGAGGTGCCTGTCATGTTATCCTATGCAGCTGAGATGATGCCGCTGAAATACAGGGAGAAGATACTGATATTGGCTCCAAACTTCGATAACGTCGGGGCAATGGTCGCCTCTGGGTTAGCCTTGCTATCGAGTGCTTTGTCCAGTTCGGTTCAGCTCCTAGCTCTCTCCTTAGTGGCAGTAATAGGAGTGGCCTTCCTCATTGTTGTCAGAATGAAGCTGCCTGAGTCAGTTAGATGGCTTTACATTAAGGGAAATAAGGAGGCTGTGAGCTCTGAGATTAAGAAGATCTCCCCAAAGGTCGAGGACTTTAAGGAGAGGTCGGAAGTGAGAAGGGTTAGTCTAACTTCTAGGTTCCTATTTCTGGTAGTCATAGGAGTGTCCCAATACCTGACTTACGGTCTCATGGCCTTCTACATCGGAGATTTCTACTTCCCAAGCCAAGAGAACATGATAGTATTCATCGCGAACCTGGGGGCGAGTGTGGCGGGATTCCTAGCTACGTTAATCATAGATAGGGAGAGAACTAGCTCGTTCAGCTTATTCTCTTTCACTGGAGGATTTTTGACGATCGTGGCAATACTCTTCTCCCTGAATACTGTGAGAGTCTCCCCGGCTCTCTTCTACTCCCTTCTCTTCGCCAATATGGTCTTCAGTGAGTTTGGATGGGCAGTTAGAACCATATATGAACCTCTACTGCTCCCCAACTCAAATAGGGCGTTCTTGATAGGCATGGTAAGGTTGTTTCCAATAACCCTTAGTTCCTTATCCGTGTATTACAGTAGTTACTTGAGCTCGCCGTTCTCCTATGTACTTTACAATACCGTATTATGGGCTTTGGGAGCCGGAGCTACGATATGGTGGTACCTCAAGGGATACGATGTGAAAAGAGTTTCCTTAGAGCTTACGTCTCAAAGTAAATTACCCGTAACCAAATGAACGCTTTTCAGCTGGGCTACGGAAAGACTTATATTATTATTTAGATTAAAATGTATATATGAAAATAGTTTTAGCGTACGACGGTTCTGATTACTCGAAGAAGGCCTTACTCTATGCACTTAAGCTCATGAAAGAAAAGGACGAAATTCACGTCGTCACCGTGGTGAAGGAGGTCCCTAGAAGTCCAGAGCAGGTTATCGTGGAAAGTGAGACTAAGGCGGAAAAAATGCTAGAGGAGATCAAGAGGGAAATTGAGGGTTACAGTGTAAAGACTAAGATCCTCGAAGGTAGTGACGTAGCCTCAGCGCTAGTGGAATACTGCAAGAAAATAGAGTGTAACATGATAGTTACAGGTACTAGGGGCTTAACCGGTGTAAAGAAGGCAATATTGGGAAGCGTATCTAGCGCATTGGTCAACAAGTCAGATGTACCTGTTCTAATTGTAAAGTAACGATATATCTTTATTTACTATTGCACACTAGACTAGTCTATGTACTCCATTGAAACCAGAGATCTCACAAAGAAGTACGGTGACTTCGTTGCCGTAGACCACATAAGCTTTACTGTAAAGAGAGGAGAGATATTCGGTCTCCTGGGACCTAACGGTGCAGGGAAGACCACAACCATAAAGATGCTTACAGGGCTGACTCCACCAACCGAGGGGGACGCTCTTGTAGCTGGATTCAGTATAGTGAGGAATCCCATAGAGGTAAAGTCCAGGATAGGTTGGATTTCGTCAGAGGTCATCCTCGATGACGATCTCACCGGATGGGAGAACCTAGAGATACAAGCCCGTTTAACTGGAGTAAAGAATTGGAAGGAGAGAGCCACAGAGCTCCTGAAATATTTTGGAATACTTGAGTTTAAGGACAGGAAGGCGGGAAAGTTCTCCACTGGGATGAGAAAGAAGCTGGAGATAGCCATGGCACTCCTGAACTCCCCTGAGGTTATTTTCATGGATGAACCTACCATAGGCTTGGACGTCAACACCAGGGCTACCATGTGGAATCTCATTAGACAGATAAACAAGGACTACGAGGTTACAGTCCTCTTAACTACTCACTACATGGAGGAGGCAGACTCGCTGTGTAATAGGTTAGGAATAATCAACAAAGGTAGGATAATTGCCATGGACACTCCGGAAGAATTGAAGAATAAATACGGTGGAGATGTAATAGAGATAGAGCTTAAGCCAGGCGCTAAACTCAACGTGAGCCTGGAGAACACTCAAGTCACAGACAGTAGAGTGAGGATAAGGGTGAACAACGCAGAGTCTGCCCTCATGGACGTGATAAGAGCTGTAGGCGGAGATAACATAAAGGGGATAAGGGTGAACAAGTCCAGCCTGGACGTGGTCTTCATTAACCTGACTGGTGGAACGATGGAGGAACAGGAGTTTGACGCAAGGAGGTTTTATGCCATGATAAGGAGGGCGAGAAGATGATGGATAGACTTTACGCCCTTTATATGAGGGAGGCTAAGAGGATTTTCAGGAGCGTCTACATGTGGATCATGTTGATTTCACAGCCCGTAATGTGGCTGATCTTCTTCGGCAGTAGTTTTTCAGGGGTGCCAAAACAAGTGCTGATAAGTTTCTTTCACACTGATAATTATATTGCCTTCATCCTGCCGGGGGAGTTAGCAATATCAATGCTCTTCGTAGGGATGTTCAGCTCCATGAGTCTTATTCAGGATAAGAGATTTGGTTATCTCAAGAGGGTTCTCATAACGCCCACTCCCAAGTACGACGTGTTCTTGGCCAAAGTCCTAGGAGGTATGACGCGAGGACTTATACAGGCTCCGATACTGCTAGCAGTCAGTGTAGTGTTAGGTGTCAGGATGAACCTGACTCCGCTGTCCATTGGGGTATTATTTCTATCCTTGGCCTTCGTGGGGATTGGGTTCTCATCACTTTACTCCATTTTTACACTCAAGACTGCAGATTGGCAGGCTCCAGGAGTCATATCAAACTTGATTAATCTTCCCCTCATGTTCTCGAGCACTGCTCTATTCCCGAAAGCGTTCTTCCCCTCTTGGCTTAAGCTGATCAGCGATGTCAATCCTCTGACCTATGCGGCGGAGCTCAACAGGGGAATGTTGCTCTACAACGATCCCTCATGGAATTACCTCCTTTACTTGGCAGTATTCGCACTGGTTATGTTAAGTTTGGGGAGCGTGCTCACTAACAAGTTCCTGTATGCCGAGTGAAATTGCACCTTGAAACTTCCAACTCTTCTTTAAACCAACGTGAGCTAAGTTACCGGAGCTTTCTTCTTTAACCTATCCATGTACTCCTCGATTGTAATCACTCTATTCTCTTCATCAACCACTAGGGACCCAGGTCTTCCTCTTCTCCCCTTGGCACTATACCATACAACGATCACCGACAAAAGGGCTACAAGGGTGAACAGGGATATGGAGTTAGGCTGAATAGATTGAATTATGCCCCAAACATTGAGGCTGGTGGCAATTATGGGTATTAGTAGGGTATAGACGGAGAGCTGAGATATTCTGGCATAAAACACGGGGACTCCAAAACCATCTATAACCCTTCCCATCAACCAAAATATCCCTGTAATAACTCCCACTATGGCGAAGGCGTCGGACAAGCCAAGAACTGAGGTGAACAGTGCTACTACCAAAGCTGATAAAAGAGCTACTAGGAGCGTTGACACCAGGGGCTCGCCACTCTTAGTGACATTGGTTAAGAACCTCGGAGCAGCTCCTTCTCTTCCCAAATTAAACAATATCCTGGCAGAGCCTAGCGTAGTCCCAATATTAGATGCTAAGAGACTGTTTGCAGACATTACTAATGCTATAAACATGGGTATAGATCCGTATCTATACATCTCGAAAAGTAGGGGTTGAGGAGAGTTAGCCAGGTCGCTCAAGGAACCCCCCCAAAGGGTTACTAATGCATAGGTTCCCAGAAACATGGAGAGCCCACCTATTAACAGGGATAGCCACATGCCTTGAGTGATAGTCTTCATAGGCTTCTTTGCCTCCTCTCCTAGATAAGTAGCAGCACCTGCACCAGATATACTGACCATGGAGAGAACAAACGCTTGGGCAATATTATTTGGACTCGCTCCGTCAGGAGTTAGATATTCTAAGTGAAAGGGTTCCCTAAGAGAAACCAGGAAGAGCGCAACAAGGAGAACGACTTCAGCTGTGGCACTCACTGAAACTACATATCCAAGAACTTTCTTTATCTGTGTGAGAGACAACAAGGTCGGATATAAGATCCCAAAGGCTAGGATAACCCCTTCACTCCACCAAGGAAGAGTAAATCCGAGTATGCCTAAACCTATATTAATCAGTAGATAAAGAGTGATCACGTTGACCGCATTAAGGAAAGAGTAGGCAAAGACCTCAGTGAGTGCCTCGAAGAATGACAAAAACTTGTTTCTCCAGGCGCTATAACCGAAAGTGTAGTACCCTCCCGCTGAGGCTATCCTCCTGGTATAGGACGTAAGAGTGTAGATCCATAGGGCACTACCCATGAGAGCCAGCAAAGTGGTGAAGACCACGGAGTGGCCTGCATAGAGGATTGCAGCCGTCGAAGTTGAGACTACACTACCTAGAGGGGCAGTAACTGCCATCGCTTGACCGTAAGTTTCCTTGAGCGAGATTGAACCTCGGCTTAGCCTCATAATCTCCCTTTAAGCTTTTCGATCCTAAATAGTTAAAAAGTTTCCCTGACTCAAAAGGGCTTCTTCATATAAGCTTAAAGGGTGATCCCCTGAAAAAGTTTACAATGAGCTTAAATGGTGAATGAACGAATTAGGGGACAAAGCTAGTTCTAAAGTACATTGTTTCTTATCAATTCGAATAGAAAGGTATATTATTTCGGTTCGGTAGATGAAGTGGCCTCCACTAATGCTCTCATGATGGCCTCAAATCGTATCTTCATTTCTGGAGGCATCGGTTTCTTAGGCTGAATAGTTTTAAGTTCCTCCAAAGCCTTCTTTAATGTCTTAATTGCGTCTTCTGGATCTCTTTGCAAGGCGTAATAAGCTCTCTTAATGGACTTGCTTATTTCTTTGAATTTGTTTAGATCATCTTGAGTAAATATACCTTCCTTGAGCAAGTAAGTCTCCATATCCGTAGTAACTAAGGGAATTTGAAGGTCGATTAGGGTCCACAGCTTACTGACAATGTCCGCCATAAGGTAACATCACAGATCGGGCTTTAAAGTGCTTTTATGGACCAAAAACCCTCACACAGTAGCCTTTTTGATGAGATGTGAAACACTTGATGCATCTTTCAACCTCCACGGTCTTATAATACGTGTCTCCTGGTTCGTCAATACCCCTTTATATAACGGGGGGGTTCAAAGGGGGCGGAGGATCCTCACCGTGAGGATGGATAACCCCCTTCGTAGTTAACACTTGTATACTTCTTTTTCAAACATTCTATCAATGACACTCACTGAGGGGGTAAGCGTCACCGAGACGCCTTGGTCAAAGCGAGGGTCGGTGAGGTACGCCTCTGCCCCAATCAACAGTCCCATATGGGGACACCGCAGGTTCACTCAATGCTCGGGGCTGGTGAGGCCCGTAGTGCCTGTGGAGCTCCGCCCTCTACCCTTTGGGCAAGGTGTGGCAAAGAAGCAGGAAGCCCCGTCCGTTAGGGCAGGGTAGTTCACTGCTTTAGTCCATCCACCTAGACCGTTTCACTCAGCCTTCCATTTGACGTAAGAGAGCCAATGATGCGGTGAACTTACTACAGAGCTACTTTAAGCAACTCACTTCCGCTTATATCTCTTCAACGGTTTAGAGGTACCATAACTGCGCCCCTTGATACCCTGACGAAATTTCTCGTTAGAGGGTTATACAGCCCTCGGATGCTTCAGGAAACCCTCTTGCTTAGGATGCTGAGGGAGTCAAGTCAGTGCAGCAGTTATGGGATTTCTCGTTAGGTGTAGCCTTGAAGTCAAGGCAAAATCTAATAACTGCTGCCAGTGCAAAGATGTTTGATGCTTTTTAGTCACCTTTGTCGAAAAGTAAACGGACATTGATAAAGATTAACGTCTTAGGAGTGAAGGAAGGTGTAGGAAAGTCCACCGTGGCCTTGAGCCTAGCCAGAGGACTGTCCTCAAAGGGGACGACCCTTCTGGTCGATAAGACACCATCCTGCGGTCTGTGGAGGAAGTTAGGTAGACAAGACGACTTCTGGTGCGAAGATAAACTCTGCGTGCTCAAGTTGTTCAAAAGACCTTTCAGGATAGGAGAGAACGATCTGAAGGAGGCCTTAGAGAATTTGGAAAACGTATATAGAAACGGATGGGACTTCGTGGTTATAGACAACTTCTCCTGTGCTACTCAGGAAAACCATCTCGTCAAGGTAGACGCCTATGCCCTTACGGTCTTCGTCACAGACGTCCCCAACATAAGGAGCACCCTCGACTACTCCATGAATTTCCCTAACAAGTATGCACTCATAGTCAATATGGTTCCGGAGGGATATAGGATACCTGTAGAGCTATTAGGGGAATTCCTGTTTAAGATCACTGTTCCTTTGATTGACACGAGCGATCTCTCGACTTTTCTCAAAGGAATAGTTGAGGACATAACTGAGATATCGTCCAAGTTTTCATAAAGAGAGGAAGATTTAGCTTGACGTTAAAGCTGTTTTCACGAAAGTATTTTAGAGTCCTGGTTTTACACCTTATGACATGTTATACCAACTGGGTGTAATCGCCTCGGCTCTGGCTGGTCTAACCGTAGTGCTAGGTGGTATAGTTGAGGGCTATGGGTACGGGCTCTCCTTGGGAACTAAGTGGCCTTATACTAGGGACATTCATCAGGTCGCTCTTAAGGGAGACCCAGAGGCAATGCATAGGATAAGTGCTACAGTAGTGGGGTTGATTTCCCTCGCCCTGTTAGTTCTCAGTCCTTCAGTGATAACTGTCATTGGATTCGTCTCCGTGGTATTTACCGCCCTGTTGGGGATGGCTACCCTCTACGTCTTAGCGGGAAAGCTCCCTTCGGTCTTTCAAGGTCTTCATGACATAGCTGCCTATACCACTTTCGTCACTTATCTACTCATGTTCCTTGAGGGCTTAGGATATAAGGTGAACGTTCTCAATTTCCTCATCGAAGCAATAGTTCCTCCTCATTTCCTATACTTCGTCATCTTCATGGGGGGTGTCGTTACGGGCCTCAGGAGGATGTCTCGGCCTATAGGTCAGGTCAGGAAACCGCAGGGAAGGATACAGTGGGCTTGGGCCATTCACGGGGTTTTAGCTATAATCTTCGTCTTAGCCGTGATTTATCTCCACTACTGGCTAACCCTGGTCTTCACGATTCTGGAGATAGGAGCTGGACTATGGGTCTACAGGAGTATAAACAGGAATCCAGAGAAGCCTGGAGCGTCAGTAGGATTTCACCAACTGTTCTCGCTCCTGACTGTAGTGGCCATAATACTCAACTCGTTATCCATTGTAGCCTAACGTTCAGGCGAGGTGCATCAAATCACAGCTCATAGTGTTGTGAATTCATCACCTAGGTCTTCAAGCGATATGCCCAATTGAGACTCTTCAGTGACGTTATAATATTTTTTCGCTAATATACTCACGGCTTCATACAACAGTTCAGTAGCCCTAGATCTGCTCATCCCTATAGTGGAGATCAGATAAGACCAGGGTCTTCCCTGGAGTACCTTAGCTACCAGTACCCTCTCGTGATCCTCAGTTAGTTCCCAATCCCTTTTGGAATCCCAGAAGTACTTTTGAACCAAGAGGTGAATTCCGTCAGCTGAGGACTCATAGGGACTGCTTCCCTGTAGGAACGCTGCTATTTTGGCTAAATACACTCTACTTACCGCTATTTCCCTATGTGTTTTAGCACCTCTCAGGAGAATGACGGCCATGTCGGGGGTCATGTTGAAGTAAACGTCGTGGATAGTGTTGAGCAACTTCTCCTTGAATATCGCTGTGGCGACTCCAACGGCCTTTCTGGCCCTGTCAGTGAGGGGCTTTATAACCACAACTGGGAAGTCCCCGAATTTCTCGTTTCTCTTAGGTGAGACGTGGACTGGGTAAAAGCCGTTCTTGACCCAGAACCTAAGAACCTTTGGATCGCCCATAAAAGATGAACCTACCCAATCCAACCCCTGTCTTTCAGCATCAGAGACTATGAAGTTAAGCATTGCACTCCCTATTCCCATCCCCTGGGATTCCTGGACTACTGCTATCCTAACTATCCTCCAACCTCTCATGTTGCCTATGTCCCTTATCCTGGAGTGCTTCAGTAACCTGTCAGGAATCAGGTCACCGTCGAAAGTACCACCTCTCAGGGAGAGGTCTATCATTGTATCCTGTAATCCCCCCTCCTCGGATATTTGGGACACTGCGACGTATCCGTCTCTTGACCTCATGGCTTTTATGACGTGATGAGGTCCGTCCCCCATTATCATCAAGTCGTCCGGGTTGTTCCGGTAGTGGGCCGAGACCAATATCCCATAGACCTGAGACAGGGAAGAATCGTCACGAAACAGTTCACCCTTGTCTAAGGTTTCGTACTCCAGGAGTTCCAGATCCTTGGGAGAGATCGGCTCAGCATTGAGAACTAGGGCATCGTAAAGCCACTTCTCTATAGGATCTCCCTCTGCATACCTTAAAGGCCTGTTCATTGTTAGCCAACGTGTCCAGACTTTCTTCTCCGCCATTAGGTTCCTGAGGTATCTGAGAAACGCTTTCCCAGAACCCTCATAGCCATATATCGTGGAGATGAAGGCCACTTTCTTCCAGTTGTTTACGTATTGAGCGAGTAAGTTAACACCTATTGCTGCAGCCTCGTCAACTACTAGGACTTCACCTTCCTCATTCACAGCTGTCTCTGGATTAACATAGACTATTGAATAGTTGTCTCCCTTTAGGGATCTTATCAGACCTACGTCCGATAAAGTGACATCAGGTTCGTCTCCCAACGATTTCAAACCTAACCTAGCGAATTCCATGACCTGAGAAGCAGAAGAGAGCGAGGGTGCCGTAATCACAGCCCTGAACCTCCTCTCTGAATTCATTCTCTCCCACGTCAGGCCGGCCAATGCGAGTCCGGCGACAGCACTCTTTCCTCTACCTCTGGGGGCCACTAGAACGAGTACCCTGGAGCCACCTCTATTCAGGGTTCTGAACTCTTCTAAAACCTTGTTCTGATCCTCAGAGGCACAAAGTTCGTGCAGTTCCTTTGGGAACCAAATCCTCTTGGGTAGAGATTTAGCTTGAGATACCTTCACTTCGCCGGTGAAGGGTTTCCCTAGGTACTCACTACCTGCCAGGAAGACTCCCTCATGTTCCCTTAATTTTCTCCTGAACCTCTCCTCATAATATTCGTAAATTACACCTCTCTTCGCAATGGAGTTCCTGAAGAGCTTATCCTTAGTCAGATCATTGGTATACATTATCACCAGCCCTCCTCCACTGGCTAAGTCTGTGAGCCTCCCTAGGTAGTTGGGCTGGAAGTTATCCACCAAGTCGAGGACAACTAGATCGTAGGTCTTCCCTAAATAATACTCAGAACTGGAGTAATCGATGTCATCCACCTTTCCCCTGAGTTGACCCCTGATGAGTTCAAACCTTTCCTTCGCTCCATCTGCCCAAGGGTGGAAAGCATAAGCTACTCTAGCCTCTTTTGCACCCTCGAAGAAAGCCGATATTACGTCACTCAAATCGTCCATGAAGTTCTCCTTCTCGATAAACACCAAGTTCCTGTAGAATCTCCTCCTTGCGTCCACCATGGCCTCCCTAAGCTTACTCAGAAAATCCTCTCTACTCTCCACGATCAACCAACTCATACTTCTTTCTTAAAGCTTCTTCTACGTCAATGCCGGCAAGGTTAGCTATGGATATGGCCCAAGCCAACACGTCCGCTAACTCCTCCTCTATGGAGGACTTGTCACCGGATAGGAGAGCCTCAGCCAACTCACCTACTTCCTCAACGAACCATGTATACGTTGCGAACAGGCCCCTTTCACTGTCCTTCTCAAAAAATTTCTCCCTAAGTCTCTGCTGAACCTCCTTAACCTCCAAGTCCTACCTCCCTCCTTAAGAGTCTCAATACCTCTCTACTTAACTGTACATTTAAGGTTCTCAATACCTCTCCATTTCGGTCCACAAAGTATATCACTATCTTCGCCTCCTGGGATATGCCCTCTACAAAGGTTGCGTCAGCATAATATTCAAGGTAAAGTGGGTTCTCAGGTTCGTCAAGCACTATATTCCTGATTAACAACTCTTCTCCCTGCCTGTCAATTTCCAGCTCAACCTCAGGGTTGTCCACCTTTGGAATGTCGGTAGTCAAGCAGACGACCTTACTCTCGCAGCAGACTGTGCACATCCCTTCCTGGAGCTCTGACAAGAGATCAGAGGGAAACTTCAATTCACATTTTATTTTCCCCGCAGTTATTAAGTAAGTATGCCAGCAGCGGTTGGTAAGAAAATCGTAGCCTCACAAAATTATGTAGCCTCTCACGTAGGGGCCAAAGTCTTGGAGAACGGGGGGAACGCGTTCGACGCCGCTATCGCGGTAAGTGCTGTATTATCCGTAGTGATTCCCCACACTAGCGGGCTTGGCGGAGATGGGATGCTATTAGCTAAGACTCCAGGAGGGGTTATAGCTTACAACTCGACCGGCTGGGCCCCAAAGAACCTGAATGTGGAGAGAATAGAGAACGACAGGGGCCCACTCACTGTAGTGGTTCCGGGGCTCGTGGAGCTTTGGAACCAAATGTTGGACTACACGACCATGGACCTGAGGGACCTCTTGGCACCTGCAATAAGGTTGGCCTCTGATGGATTTTACGTAGGAAGGGGGCTCCACCACGCAATAATCAATTCTCAGAGGCTGAGTAGAGAGTGGCAAGGAGTGTTTGGAGACAAGAGGTTTGGCGACTTCCTCCAACTTCGAAAGCTAGGCAGGATACTAAAGGAGATCGCCAAGGAGCCTAGATCATTCTATGAGGGTAGAGTCGCTGAGTTGTTGGTCACAGGTCTCAAGTCCCTGGGAGTTCCGGTTGACGCAGAGGACTTCTCCGAGTTCAGAGCAGAGAAGGTAAAGTTAGTGGAGACCCAATATAAGGACTACAAAGTGATGGAATTCCCACCGAACTCCCAAGGGATCACCACCCTTCAAATCCTCAAAATGGTGGATATGGCTGGGATAAACAATTACCCCTATAACGACGTAAGGAGAATAAATGAACACGTCAGGATAGCAGGGCTGGCTTATGAGGATAGGAACAACTTCATTGCTGATCCGAGGTTTCACCCTGCTCCAGACTTCTTGCTAGATAAAGAGTACCTTAGTAAGAGGATGTTGGAGGCTGGAATAGAGGCTAAAGTTAACGAGTCCGGAGACACCACGTTCTTCGTGGTCGCAGATGGGGAAAACGAGATAGGGATGATTCAAAGTCTCTTCTATCCCTTTGGGTCGGGGCTGGTGGTAGAAGAGGTGGTATTCAACAATAGGGGGTTCAACTTCACTGAAGGTAAGAACAAGCCTGAAGGGAGGAAGAGACCGATGCACACACTCTCCATAGCGCTCCTCGAGAAAGACTCTGAAGACGTGATCGTGGGTTGTGCAGGTGGTGATCTCAGACCTCAAATTCATTCGGAGGTCATAGAGTATTACATAGACTACATGATGGAGATTGACGAAGCAGTTAATGCTCCCAGGTTCATGTTCACTGGGAATAAAGTGATAGCCGAAAGTCGGCTCGGAGTTCCCTCAACTAGGCTTGAGGCTTTCTCACCGGAAGTGGGAATAGTTCAGGCCTTGAAGAGGAGGAAGGATAGATACATAGCTGTGGCAGATCCCAGAAGTGAAGGTACCGCTATACCCGCAGTATGACTTACTCACCTCCATGGAAAGGACATGGGTCACTCTGAACTACCTATGTTCTGTGCCATGGGTTTAGATCAAACTTATCTAACTGGTCCTTTTTCAAAATTCTTTTCTACTATTTATTTTCAATCTTCATATCTCACCCTGTTCCACTCGACTCGTACTCCGCCGGAGTTTGTCTCTCCCATGAGAACGTGTAGTCTCATTACGCACCTAATCCCCTCTCTCCTGGATGTTAGGTGATCTCTTGAGAATGTTTATAACCCCCCTCAAGATACTTTTACATTGATTCGAATGAACCTGGTTTCACTGAAGCTAAAGATGGGCATGTTGTTCTTAGGCCTAGCTGTGGTATTAGCTGGCTTCGCGCTGGTCTACGGTGTCCTTGGCTACCTTTACGGATCCTTCACTCCATACATAGTTTTAGGAGCTCTAATTTTCGTCGGATTTCTTAATATAATTCAGTGGCTCGCTGGGCCGTACCTTATTAATGCGATGTATAGAGCCAGAGAAGTAAATCCCGATGACCCTCTCTACGGATGGCTAGTTCCTTTGGTAGATGAGGTGGCGTTATACAACAGGATATCGAGGCCTAAGGTTTATGTGGCTGACGTACCTTTCCCAAACGCTTTCGCATATGGTAGTCCCATTGCAGGCAAGAGAGTGGCCGTAACACTCCCCTTACTCAGATCCCTGTCGAGAGAGGAGTTAAAAGCGGTGTTAGGTCACGAGTTAGGACACTTGAGACATAGAGATGTAGAGGTACTCATGGCCATAGGGCTCATCCCCACGCTGATATACTGGATAGGGTATTCCCTCATGTGGAGTGGGTTCTTAGGTGGACAGAGGAATAACTCCCTATATGCCTGGGCTATAGGCTTAGGGCTTCTTGTGGTGAGTTTCATTTTCCAGTTGTTTGTGATAGCGGTGAACAGACTAAGGGAAGCTTACGCTGACTTGAACTCGGCTCTAACTGTACCAGGAGGAGCCGAGAACCTGCAGAGGGCCTTGGCCAAGATAACCCTCATGATGGATCCTAACGCTGTCAAGAAGTACAGAAACAAGGTGATGAACATGCTCTTCTTCTCCAGCCCTGTGGAAGTTCCCTCCCAAGACGTTGACGAACTTATAGGGTATTGGAAGTCAATTAAGGTTCCTTGGTACGCAGACTTATTCAGCGATCATCCCCATCCGGCCAAGAGAATTCAGATGCTGGAGAGGCTCAAGCAAGTCTATAGTTAAACAAAATTGATCAAATTTTTTCAAATAAAGTAAAAGTTTCTTTTTAGTAGACATTATGAAAAACTTTAAAGTAGACAAGACCATAAGGCTGTTGATAAAGATGAGGGCCGTTATCTTGGGAGTGGATGGATATCTAGGGTGGGCCCTAGCCCTTAGGTTAGTGGCCAGAGGTCATGAGGTCCTGGGAATAGATAATCTGTCGACCAGGAGATTTTCCAATGAGGTCGGTGCTGACTCGGCTTTCCCCTTACCTTCTCCCGAAGAGAGGGAGAGGGCTGTGAAGAAGCACTTGGGCGGAAGCTTCAAGTTCGTTGTTGGGGACGTCAGGGACAAGAACCTCCTGGACGAAACCATAAGGGGGTTTAAACCGGACGTCGTAGTTCACTTCGCAGAACAGAGATCTGCTCCATACTCCATGAAAGATTACGAGCACGCTAGGTACACACTTGAAAATAATATTATAACTACGTTGAACCTTCTGTACTCTGTTGCCGAAATAGACCCCTCGATCCATATACTCAAGATGGGAACTATGGGAGAGTACGGAACTCCCAATTTCGACATACCTGAATCCGCTTTCGTTGAGGCTGTAGTGAACGGAAAGAAGGACGTGATACCTACCCCGAAATGGGGAGGATCATTCTATCATTGGAGTAAGATATTCGACACCTACTTACTCCTGTACAAGGGGAGACTCTCTAACCTCACCATAACTGACATTATGCAGGGACCCGTTTACGGCACTAGGACTGAGGAGATAACGGATGAGTCACTGAGGACAAGGTTCGACTTTGACGAGACGTGGGGCACTGTGATTAATAGGTACTGTGTTGAAGCAGTGCTGGGTTTGCCCCTAACTCCTTACGGTAAGGGTAAACAAACCAGAGGTTTCATCTCGTTGGAGGACAGTGTGGAAGCGCTGAGGATCTTACTCGAGAACCCGCCGAAACAAGGAGAGTACAGGGTGGTTAATCAGTTTGCAGAGATTTACAACGTCACACAGTTGGCACACATTGTTAAGGAAGCCGCGGAACAGTTGGGAATGAGAGTGGATATAACTCACGTGAGGAACCCAAGGGTTGAGGCAGAGGAACATTATTATAACCCGGAGATAAAGGTCCTTCCGTCTCTAGGTTTCAGACCTAAAAAGAACATAAAGGAAGAGACGAAGGTTATGCTCAAGGATCTTCTGCCATATAAGAATAGATTGGAGAGATTTAAGGAAGCGATTATGCCGAAAACGCATTGGAAATAATTTGCTAGGAAGTTTAAAGTGAAGTAACTGGGCCCTCTTAGGAAAGGTTGAAATTCGTTTATACTTGCGTTTTCGCCATTAGTTTTGAGAAGAGAAAGGAACCACGAAAGTTAACGAAGCTCTGACCCCTTGTATGTGTACTCAAGGGCCTTGAAGTAATTATCCGGATCCCCCACGTTGAGCCATCTTTCCTTCTCCAAAAGCAAGGCATAAACTTCCCCTCCGTCATCTATGAGTTCCTTTATTCCATACGTCAACTCTAGTTCGCCGTCTTTGACTTCAACCTTTTTCAAGGCACTCATGATTTTCCATGAAAATACATAGACAGCGGATATGGCCAAGTCGGACTTGGGGTCTTTAGGCTTCTCCTCGGCGTCCTTTACCTGGAAAAGCCTGTGAGTCTTATAATTTCCTTTATCAATAACTTGGACTATACCGTACCTGTGCGGGTTGGTCACCCTCCTAACTAGGAGGACGGCGTCTGGATTAATCTCATCAAAAAGAGCTGAACTTTCAGAGTAACCGCCTGTGAGTACTCCATCGTCCGCATGAACGAAAAAGGGATCCCTTCCAACAAAGTCCTCAGCCCTAAGCACGGCATCGCCAAAGCCCTTAGGTATATGTTGAGTAACAAACGTTACTCCCCTTTCAGAGAGGTAGTCCACGAGAAGCCTGCCGTGATTCCCAACGACAATACAGTGTCTTTCAACACCTACCGAGGTGAGAGAGTCAATGATCAAGTCCACTATAGGCCTCATCACGAACTTTCCATCCTCTCTCGTGAAGAGAGGAAGCAATGCCTTGGGCAAAACAGAGGTAATATACTTCATTCTACTGCCCTTACCTGCAGCCGTGATCACACTTTTCTTAACCAAGGTAATCAACTTTCATGAGCGTAGAATAAATCTTTATTCCGTAACATCATGGTTGAGGTTCTGCCTTATATAGTCATCACTGGCCATTAAATTTACGTAAATCGCTATTAAACCCTGAGGTAAACAAAAAGACTTGAAAGTTGTAAATAGCTCAATTTGAGCACAGCGACTTAATCAGAGCTCTCACTCCATATCTCCCTCAAAGAGGTCATCCAGCGCCCTAGCTATGTCTCTTATTGATACTATTCCAACCAACTTACCTTCCCCATCTACGACGGGAAGATGCCTTATGTTATAAGATCTCATCAAGCTCAACGCCCCTGTGATGGGCGAATCTTCCCTTATGGTTATCAGCGACGCTGTCATAATCTTGTCAGCCGGGATCTCTAGACTTTTCCCTGATCCGATAGCTCTAACTATGTCTCTCTCAGTTATTATTCCAACGGGCTTTCCATTTTCAGTAACTATCACAGAACCTACATTCTTTTCTGTCATTACGACAGCCACGTCCTTTAGTGGGAGATCCCGCGTCACCGTGATGACAGAGGTCTTCATATAGTCTTTTATAAGCTCTACCATGTCTGTGTCTACGACTTTCATTATTTAAGTTTAAGGTGTTCCCCACTCTGACTTGAACTTCTCGTCGACAAATCCATAACACGCCATAGAGCGGAAACTTCCCGGCTCGTCTCGTGGCTAGATTTAATCTTAATTTAGTCTTGGTCCACGAAGAGATGCAAGCGGTCGGTTGTGATAAGTAGCTGTTCGTTCGGAAAAGAGTTATAGAAGGGGTTCAAAAGGGGAGAGATCAAGCCTCTCCGAGCGGGGATGGAAGCCCCTCGTATTAAGGTTTTAAGGCTCTAATCCCTCTCAAGATGCATTCCTCTGGTCAACTTCCTGGGGAGCTGAGCAGATCTCTCCCGCCCGCCAGAGGAGTGGTATTACCCTAAACCGATGCATACGATCGAATTGGAGGCCCAGGTCCCCACATGAAGGTGTCCGAGGTCGTGGAGTACAACACCTCCAAGGACTGTGCTCATGATAACGTCGAAATCGAGAGATGAACTAGAGGTGTGTGGTTCACTGTCCTATAGGACACAGACTGCACTCCAACCTGAATGGAGCGCTGCACGTCCTCAAGAAGGCCACCGACGTGGTGGTTTAAACAATAGAGAACACTCTCCTTGCTGGTCTACCACAATCTAGTGACAGCCGTAAAGGGATGTAACCCTTAACTCGGGGAACCTTAGCCCTCAGGGTATGCTGAATCCTTTTTCATGATGACAGAAATGTTTTATATTCGTTTATTACAACTTTATTAATAAAAGATGAACTCTCACTCGATGTGGGCTCTGCCCAAGGGGTGGGAGTGATCTGGGATGTGAGCCCCGTGCCGTTGGGCTCGAAGGAGTCCCATGACCCACCTACCGTTAAGCTTGGTAGGTTGTTGAGGGCTAAGTCCCTACACTCCATCATTATTGAACATAAGATGAGTGAAATCAAAGCGTAGGGACAAACGGAGAAGGTGAGCAGTTTTTTAATAGACTTCAACAAAAACTCTACTGCATGAGGGTTGCCAGACAGAAGGCCAGGTATAGCTAGGATAGGAATATTCAGTGTTGGACTAAGACTGTTAGGCTCGCCCATATCGTTCATCTTCTCAGTCCTCGTCGCCAGGTACCTTTCTGCCATCTCTATAACAACCTTCGGTGCCTGGCAATTTATCTTCGTTTTGGTCACAGGTTACTTCACTATACCTGGAGATTTATTCAGTAATATAACGTCAAGGTATACTGCCGAAGGTAAACCTGTGGGGGGCATACTCCTCTTCAACCTCATTTCCGCCAGTATTTCCTCCTTTACATACCTGGCATTAGTTCCCTACTTTGTTTCAATCTCGAACTATAGGGAACCGTTCTTCTTCTATATAGGTGTTCTCATGATCTTCATGATTTACCTTTACAAGGCTAGTTCCAGCATCTCCACTGGGAGAGGCCCTCGAGTCAACGCAATATCCGCACTTGCATTCCAGCTTGTGAGGCTCTCTGCGGGGATTTATGCCATGTACCTCCTCAGGCTATCCATAGAGGCAGTGATCTTAGCTTACTCTTTAGGTTACTTGGCTCAGATCCTGATCAACCTACTCTTCGTGAAGGCCAATTTTTCCGTCGACTTCAAGGTAGCTACTACTGCTGTGAAGAAATCTATAGTATTCATCATACCTTACATTCAATACATCCTCGAAGCGACTCTCGTTTGGGTTGCGATATTCCTTGTCAGGGATACAGTACCTGCATCGTATTTCGAGTCGGCAGTCATAGTCTCTAACCTCGTTGCATGGTCAACTGCTTCCATTGGAGGTCTAGTGAACAAATTAGGTGAGTCCAAGGATCCTTCTCTACTTGAGACTAGCCTCAAGTTGTTCTCCCTGGCAGGTTCCTTATTCCTCCTGGTGAGTCTAGTAGACGGCTTGCCTCTGCTTAGCATATTAAGACCGGAATACGTTGCAGCCTATTTGTCCGTAATAATTCTCTCCGTGTCTAACCTCATGAGGGGCTTCTTTCAAGTATTTTACACCGGAGTCTTCATGAGCGATGAATCACTTGGGGTCACGAGTAGAGGAGAACTCAGGGGTAGAGTGGCCCGACTAGCCAGCACGAATTCCCTGTTCTCACTGGTGGGAGTGACATCGTCGGTGTTAACTATGTTATTTCTTAATGAAATCTCCAACCGTTTCCCTCCGCTTTTCCTACCGAACATGGAGATAGCCCTACTTTCAGCGTCCATGTCCCTAGGAGTGGCGTTAAATTCCATGTTTATTCTCTACACATCCATGAGGTCAGCGAAGGAAGTGTATTCCCTCAAGATCCCTGTAAGGGAAATAATAGTTCCTATAGTCTCTGCCCTAGTGATAGGCATTGTTTTAGGATTTTCCAACTTCGTTTCAATCAATCCAAGGGGATTCATCAATGACGTTGAAGTTTTAAGTTATAGGGTATTGGCGGGTGTGGTCCCCTTCATCGTACTAAACCTTTCCCTGAACCCATACGCTAGACTTCTCATCAAGAAGGCATTCCAGTCACTAAGTTTATAGTAGGGATTTTGAAGTCTTCACTGAGATGTCGGGACTTCAGATAAGGCTCAAGAGACTCTTTCATAAAGGAAAGGCGTTCGTGGTCGCCCTCGATCACGGGCTGGTTATGGGGCCCATGAGGGGAATAGAAAGACCCCTCGAGATAGTCGGGAAACTGAAAAACGTCCCAGACGCACTGCAGATGACGCCTGCCATGCTGAAGGTGGTGGAAGAGAACTTCTACAGCAGGGGTTCCCCCATGTTGATAGCAAGATTGGACACGGCTAACGTATGGAGGGATGCCAGGAAGTACGAGCAGGGATATTATTCCCCCGTGTATACTGTGAGGGACGCAATAGAGGCTGGGGCAGACGCCGTGGTCACTTACTTGGTAGTCGGTTACGGCGACGATAGAGTTGAGGGATACAACCTGGAGCAGATTGCGAGGTTAAGAAATGAGGCACACGATTACGGCATTCCGTTCGTGGTAGAACCGCTGTTCGTCAGGAGAGAGGTGTCTGATTCCGTCAAGGAGACGAGCATAGTGAAGTACGTGGCTAGGCTGGCGTCGGAGATAGGACCAGATGTCCTAAAGGTGGATTACAGCGGGGATAAAGTAGGTTTCTCTCAGGTTGTAGAGACGTCGTTCAGCCCAATACTGATCAGAGGAGGTCCCAAGACCACAAACGAACTGGAATTCCTATCTATGCTTAGGGATGCAGTGGACGCAGGGGCCTCAGGAGTGACGGTGGGAAGAAACTTGTGGCAATCCTCAGATCCTGAAAAGTTGGCTTTAGCGATCTCCAAAGTAGTTCATGAGAATCAGGACCCAAAGCAAGTGGCTGAATCCCTGAAGGGCTAGAGACGCGTCAGTGAAACTTTGTTCTTGGGGGCAACCTCTTTCCAATCCTTCGCTTACGTCACTGATCGAGTGCTTGCGAATTACTCTTCAAAGCAGGGACGATGGGTTTGAATGTTTATGGGGTTTTAGCACCCGACTACATGAGACTTACATTGACCTCTTTATAATAGGTACTTCGTTTCAACGCCATGGTAAGGTATGGACCCGGAGGGATTTGAACCCTCGACCTCAGCCGTGTGAGGGCTGCGTCCTAACCAGGCTAGACGACGGGTCCTCTCCTTAATTAGATATGGAGACCCATAAAAAATTATTTAGTGCCGAGGATGGCTACATGGTTAGGTAGTCACGCCTGGACCAGAACTGCGTATCCTTCATCCAAGTCCCCTAGGTCAGGGTCTACATCAACAGCGAGGATCTTATCTTCCTTGATAGACAGATCGGCAAGGACCACCTTGAAATCTGGGTAGATCGTTTTAGCTCTCCTGAGCTCTCTTTCAGCCTCATCCCTGCTCCTTCCCACGTAGAAAACTCCAGAGGCTGCCAGTATGGTAGGTCCGAATACAGACCTCAATGGGCTCTGAGTAATATCAGATCTCATCGTTTATATTTCTACTTAAGGTTAAGAGATACTTCAAGATGCACACCGTCAGGGTGGTATTTGGACTCCAAGGCGACGAGGGCCTCCTGAATCTGCTGTACGAGGTTGTGAGGGGGATCGGCAACAAGAATTACGACATAGAAGTGGAGACTGACCTCCTCTACGACCTCAGCTCTCCAACCTTGGAAATTGACGGGAGAAAGATCGTCCTCGAATATTACGACGAGAACGAGGCCAAAGAGCAATTGAGGAGATTGCTGAGGGGCGAGAACGTGATGCAAGGAACGCCAAAACTTCGTATGCATAGTAAGGATGGAATACTTTCAGACGGAGTTTGGGCGTCATAATTGTTCGAAGTCCTCTAGCCTGTCCTCGACTCATTGCACAAAGTTTAGTTGAACTAGTCATGTTCTCTGGGCCTCCTATGTGAGCGGAAAGCTCTCCAGATTAGGGTCAGCTCATCTCTGAATCAGAGGACAGAAAGAGAAGATGACCCTAGCTCTGTCTGATCCTCAAGATTAGCCTTTGTGACCAGGGAAGTTCTGTACTAAGGTCGATTCCAGTCCAAACGACTGTGACCACCCTTCCGTGATTTGGAGCCAATACAGCTGATGCTTTAACCTCCTGGCCAAATCAAACACTTGTGAGGATAGTAATAGGGGGAGGCATCACCGGGTTAACGGTAGCCTCACAGTTGGAGGACACTGTGGTTTTGGAACAACAGTCGAGCGTTGGCGGACTCTACTCCATAGAGGAGGTAGGTGGGCTCACTCTGACTATTATCCCTCCCGTAGTCTCTTCTATAAAGAGATTAGCAGAGATCCTTCCTGACCTGAAGTTGGAAGAATGGAGACCAATAATCAAGAAAACTAAGGAGGAACACCTTAAGATGAAGGTTTGTCCCTTCTGTGACGAACTCCCTACATGGTTAGATGTGAAAGAGGGGTACCTAGTTCACAATCTCCCAGAGGCTCTCCTGGAATTGGGGAGCAAAGTGAAGATAGTGAGGGGGTACCCTCTTAGGGTACGAGAAGGAAAGTTGTTTACCAATAGGGGAATCCTAGAGTTCTCAGAGATCATAAACACTGGATCCAGAGAGGAACTTAATCGGCTCATAGGAGTAGAAGAAGACCTCAAGAAGATAGGTTGTCTCCTTGCAGTCATAGTCAGCAGAGGGGGAATTAATAAGTGGGACGTACTACTCCATGGTAGTGCGGGGATATCCTTCAGTCACGTGTTCAGGAGGGAGATTGACGAAAAACACGATGTATACCACGTTTACGCCTTCACGAGGGGTGGCAAGCATTTAGATGCTGACAGGATATTGGGTGACCTCAAGCGAGCCTCTGTGCTCACTAAAGAGGACGTTGTCACCATGAGGGTAAGATACATCCGCGAGTGTATCCTTGCCGGTGAGAAGGAGAAGAACAGGCCTAATTTCCTCAGGGAGTGCGGCAGGCTGGGCCTCTGGGATAACCTCAGCCTTGAGGAAGCGGTAGAGTCGGCCCTGAGATGCTAAACTCCTGGGTCAAAATTGAGGCTATTCGTGCTGAAGCTAATTCGTCCAATCCTTTGACCCTGTGGGTAAAGTAAGTAGACAGAAGGTAGTCTCCATTGCCTATCTCATAATTGCCCACTCTCTGAGGAGCGAATTTTTCCTTTGGTCCTTCCTTTACGTGAAGGACAAAGCCATTCTGACCATCAGATACTAGTACCTCCTTGAATCCCATCTCATGGATATCCTCGACTGAAAGGTCGGCTAAGCTCAACTCCTCTGCATTTGCGTGGAAAACTGTCAGAGGGCTGGACACCTTTACCCTTCTTAAATGCGTGTAGGTTATTGGCTTGTCCACCTCACATACTCTGATGAATCCTTGAATGTCTACCCCTACGGGCTTATCGATCTCCAGGTCTCCCCATGAGAGCTCGTTGCACACGGGATTCAGTATCAATCCTTCCCATCCTCTTAGGATTCCAATATCTACGGGCATCCTATCATGGATCGCCCTGAGCACCAGGACTCGCTTGTCTCCTTCGAAGCCTATTCTGAACCTTATAGTCTTGTTAAAGAGAAACTGCCTTATTATGGTCAGGTAACTTGGCCGAGAGAAATGGAAGTCCTCTCCCCAAGCCGTATATGCCCCAGCTTCTCCCTCAGAGCTCACTACGCCCATCCCTGCATAGACGGGAGCCCCCCCAGGTCTCTCCACAAGTCCCTGTCCGTTTACTATCTCGTCGATAGTGAACGCACCGATTATCGCCACCCTAGTCTTCATTTCCCTCAGTCTCCTCCTCTTCCTCCTCCTGCTCTCTTTCCTGGACTCTCCTTTTGGTCCAGAGAGAGTACTTGTGGGCTAGGAGGTGTTCCGTTAGATCCTTCTCGTTGAAGAAGTACGAGCCAGAATCAGGAATGCCACCCTTCAAACATATGGGACTACACCTGGGACATGCAAACATCTTGGTCTCCAGATCAAAACATACCTCCTCCTCTCTCTGATTAAGCTTGATCTTCCTCACTTCCCACCTTGGAATCCATCTACTTGTCATCTAAGTGTTGTCTCGGACGAGTCTTTTATCCTTTGGCTTATATTTTGTAGCTCTCATCATTTTTTATTGGAATTATGCCAGCCTATCTAATAAACGTTAAATGTCGAATCTAGGGAGAGCTGGGTCTCCATACTCGATAAAAGGTTGTCTTGACAGACAGTACATAGCAAATATACTGAACTTAAGGTCAGCTGAACGACGTGAGTGAGACGATTTCAACGAACTTACCCAGAAGGGTGAATTGATTCTTTAAGGTGTTCAAATGGGTCGAGACTGTAACTCTTTCACGTAACTACTCGTTATTTTCAATTTTATAAATATCGTTTTGACGTCGGTCATGTTCATGTAGTATTACCCAAGAATTCTCTCTTAATGATCTCCCAACTGATGACGGGCACTGCTCACGAGGGTGGGAGAAGTTGGATGGGTATTGAAGTTTCCCTCGACTAGCCCCAAGGACTTAAGGGTGACCGTGTATGATCCCTAGGATGGGTGCCCGTGGCATATTTAGAAGTGGTTAAAGAAGGTAAGTTACGCCACGGGTAAACACAACCCTTCCCACCACCATGTGGATAATGTATTTCGGTCTTTGTTATTCATTATAATTCTTGGCATTAAAGTGTAAGAAAACTTTAAAACTCAAACTGTGATTACGATGGATGAGTGTAGGGTGCATTCATCTCAAGTTCTAAATCTCCCCTTAAGTATGAAGACCATGTACGATATCGCCGAGTTCGTGATAAGGTCTGTGGAAATGATAAACCCTCAGCAAGTGGAGAAAATGGTCGAGCTACTTGTGGATTTCTACAACACCAATAAGAGCGGTAAGGTCTTGGTGATGGGGGCTGGTAGGAGTGGGCTGGTAGGAAGAGCCTTCGCTATGAGGCTCCTACATCTTGGCTATAACGCATATGTACTGGGCGAGACTATAGTGCCTGCTATTGGCCAGAGAGACATAGCTATAGCAATTTCCGGTTCTGGGAGAACCAAGCTTATCCTCACGGCTGCAGAGGCTGCAAAGGAAGCTAAGGCTTCCCTCATAGCTCTAACGAGTTACTATGATAGCCCTCTGGGGAAGATAGCGGATGTAGTGGTTGAGATCCCTGGAAGGACGAAATATTCCATGAATGAGGACTACTTTGCTAGACAGATACTGGGGATAACTGAACCTTTAGCTCCATTAGGTACACTGTTCGAGGACACCGCACAGATATTCCTGGACGGCATAGTGGCGGAGCTTATGATGAGGCTCAAGAAGACTGAAGAAGATCTAAGGCTAGTTCACGCAAACATAGAACTTTAGTTCAGAATCCTTGGTATTTTGAGTCCCCTTCAGTATTAGAGTCGGTGGAGTCCGGGATCTCTTTAAACTAGTATGGAGACACATGATTAACGTAAATCGCTACACGCCCTTACTCATCTTATTCCTTACAATAGCTATCGCCATAATATACAGGTCTCCCGTGTTCTTGGGACTTACTGTGCTCATCATCGCCTTATTGATATATAAGGGGTTCGTAACGTGGCCCAGTTTTCTCTCCAATATGCGGAGAAGGGGAGAGCAATTGCCAGACATCCAGGTGACGGATGGCCTAGTGATCTCCAAGGATAGAGTAATCGGAGTGGTTTCAATAGAAGACGTTCCCTTCGACTACAGGGATTTGAGTGATTCTTCCCTGAGATCCGCGATAAACTCCTTTCATAAGGTGTTGAACCTGGGTACACAGGTAGATGTGGTCCTTAAAAGAACCTACGTGGATCAGAGATCATTTCTAAAGGACGTTCTCAATAAAATACAGAACTTGAGGATAGTAATAGAGAACGATCCCTCTAACGCTAAGGCTAAGAGGGAACTGGAGATACTTCAGTCCGTTTTAGATAGGATCAACTCTGGAGAGGTCCCCTTCTCGTTTAAGTTCTTCCTCTTGATACACGGAAAGGACACCAAGGAAGTCACAGGGCTCTCTCAGGTGATCATCAAGGGCATGGAAAGCCTCAATATGAAGGCGAGATTAGCTACCAGGGATGAGATATATGACCTTCTTGTCCTGAAGCCGTGGTCAAGGGGGAATGTAGCCCTCCCTTCTCAGATGCCATTCATGACTCCATTCGCCATCACTAAGGCTCCTAAGGTCACCTTATGGGAAGGTGGAATTTACATGGGGAGGGAAATAGAGAGGGGTTTTCCTGTGTTCTGGAACGTTGAACGACTGGAGAATCCCCATATCATTGTGATAGGACCCACCGGGTCTGGAAAGACCGAGTTCTTGATTAAGGAGGGCGCTTTGCTGTCACTGATTTATCAGGTCCCCACAGTTTTCTTTGACAGTAAGGGAGACATAAGAGCTAGGCTCTTCAAGTACGGGTTGAGGTCCAAAGTTCTGAATCCTTTGTTTTATAGTATAAACCTCTTGAACTTGCCAGATTTGCCCAATCAACTGAAACCTTTGACCATAGAGAAGATCGTCGGTTTGTCGTTTGGTCTCACGAAGGTGGAGATGGCTACGCTATTCAAATCTATTTCAGAAACCGTAAGGGGAAATAACGGAGATAAATTGACCTGGGGCTCAGTCCTAGCTAACCTGAGGAGTCAGGAGAGCGGACTGAGGAGCGTCCTGGAGAGGGTGATAAACGTGGTATCTGAGTTGGACCACGACGGGCCTCCTCTATTGGATAACATAGAGAAGGGAATAAACGTGATAGATCTCAGTCAGATCAGGGAGGAGAGCCTGAGGAGACTCGTAATGTACTCAGTAATATCTTCGCTTTACGCTAGATTCTCCAAGACCGTTGATGAAGGGCTAAGGATAGCCATAGTGATAGATGAGGCTTGGACAATATTGAGGGGTGAGGAGTTGGGGGGCATAGTCATGGACCTCATAAAGAGAGGTAGAGGTCACGGGATAGCCCTCCTAATGGCTACCCAAAACCTTCAGGATTTAGGGGAGAAGTTTGACGTCTTTATGGAGAACATAGGGACCTTATGCTTCATGAACAACGGGGACAAGAAGTATTGGACTGAAGTTGTCAAGAGGTACGCCACCCTTCTCGATTCGGACGTAGACACGAAGCTGTCCTTCTTGAGCAGGGGAGAGATGCTGGTCAGATTCTTGGGAGACCCAAGACCCCTTCTAGTGAGGACTGAACCCCTAGTTGGAGGCCCTCTCCAGGATTGACTGAAGTGCTGCCTTTAACTTACCATAAATGAAGTCCTCTTTCACACCGTTAATTACGATCTCTTTGAGGTCTTCCTTATCCATGACAATGTTATATTCTACCTTATCTGAGGTTTTGGAGTCCTCCAAGATCTTACTCAACGCATTGAATAGTGCCTTACTCATGCTAAGGGACTTTCTCACTATGATCCTCATAGTAGGTTTACCGAAGTAGATCTCCGCTATGATCTCCCCCTTCCTATTCTTGATGTAGTCCAGGCTCACCTTTCCCCCCCTCATGTTGGGAACGTAGCCTGACTCAACTAAGCTCAATAAATATTCATAGTACTCCAGTTCCTTTTTCAGTGAGGAGATCTTGTTCTCTAGAAACTTCTTTAATTCGTCTGTGTTTGCCTCCACAGGGTAAAGTTCGACAGAAATATTATTTATAAGTAGGGTATTCGTTATGAGAAAGGATGATACGAGCTGCTGTCGTGGGTGGTTCGGGTTATACTGGAGGAGAGTTACTCAGGATACTCGTTGTGCATCCCCAGGTTGAGATAACTACAGTGACTTCAAGGGAATATGCTGGTAAGCCAGTATCACTAGTTCATCCGAACCTTAAAGGCTTCCTGAACATGAACTTCTCTCAGTTTTCCCTGGATAAGATAGGCGACAAGGCTGATGTGGTATTTCTAGGACTTCCACACGGAGTCTCCCTAAACTACGTTCCGAAATTACTTGAGATGGGCTTACAGGTCGTGGACTTAAGTGCCGACTTCAGACTCAAGAATCCGGAACTTTACAAGTTTTGGTACGGCATAGAGCACCCTTATCCAGATCTCCTCGACAAGGCCGTTTACGGTTTACCGGAGCTTCATGAGGAGGAGTTGAAGGGAGCGAAACTAATAGCGTCTCCAGGTTGTAATGCCACTGCAACTATTCTAGCGTTGGCTCCAGTAGTTCACTGGAACATGGCCTCTAATCCGAGGTTCGTTAGTGACGTTAAGGTGTCCAGCAGTGAAGGTGGAGCTAAACCCTCCGAAGGGAGCCATCACCCAGAGAGACAAAATGCCATCAGACCTTACGAGGCTGAGGGTCACAGACACGCAGCAGAGGCCGAACAAGAACTATCGAGACTTGGGAAGAGAGAGGTGAAAGTAAGCATAGTGCCCCACGCCATAAGTAGTGTAAGGGGTGCTCTCGCCTCATCTCACGCCTGGCTTGACCAGACGTTGGATGATCTGGACATATGGAAGAAGATAGCGGAATTCTACAAGGGGAAGAGATTCATCAGGATCATTAGAGGGGGAATACATCCATATCCGGATCCAAAGTATGTTGTCGGGAGCAACTTCGCAGACGTAGGATTCGCAAATGAGAAGAGAGTCCTCAGGTTGACAATGTTCTCGGCAATTGACAATCTTATGAAGGGCGCTGCAGGTCAAGCAGTACAGAGCTTCAACATCTCCAGGGGCTTTAAGGAAGATGAAGGTCTTAGAACTCCTCCCCTGAGGCCTGCCTAAGATGATCGTCGTTAAGGTTGGAGGAAGAGTCATCAAAAACGCTTTGGATAACATCATTGAGAGTCTAGTGAATTACGGAGGTAAGGCCATACTGGTTCACGGAGGTGGAGACATAGTAACGGATCTTAGTAAAAGAATGGGGATCGAGCCAGTCTTCGTGACGTCACCGGAAGGAATAAGGAGTAGATATACTGGAAGAGAGGAACTGGACGTTTACGTCATGGGGATGAATTTAGTAAATAAAAACATTGTCACACGATTGGTATCAAAGGGTAAATCGGCTATAGGCATCTCCGGGATGGATGGACCGACTGTGATGGCTACCAGGAAGAAGAGGATAATGATAATAGACGAGAGGGGGAAGAAGAGGATAATTGACGGAGGATACACCGGGAAGATAAATTCAGTCAACAGTGAATATTTAATGAGACTAAACGAAATCTTTCAGCTGATAGTTATAGCCCCTATAGCAGTGGATATGGAAGAGGGAGTAGCCCTAAACGTTGATGGGGATCAGATGGCCTTCAACGTGGCAAAGGCAGTCAGGGCAGAAGCTCTATTGCTCCTCACAGACGTCGAGGGAGTTTTAGTAGACAGCAAGGTGGTAGGGAGGTTAGGTCCAGATGAGGCAGCTAACCTCTCTGCTAAAATTGGACCTGGAATGAACAGGAAGCTCCTCATGGCCAGCGAGAGCGTGAGAGCTGGCGTAAGCAAAGTAATAATTGCTTCAGGGTTGGTGCCTAATGCCATTAACTCGGCCTTAGAAGGAAGGGGGACGGTGATATCATGAGCAAGATGGGAAACAAGATAGACGACAGTGACATAAAGATCCTTGAAGTGCTAAAGAAGAACGCAAGGACTCCCTACACCATGATTGCCAAGGACCTCAAAGTAAGTGAGGCTGCTGTGAGGAAGAGGATAGAGAAGCTGATAAGGTTAGGAGTAATAAAGAGGTTTACTATAGAGTATGAACTTGAGAATGAAGTTAAGGCCATAGTCATGGTTAAGTCTACTCCTCAAATTCCCACCCCTGAGATTTCTAAGAAGATCGCAAGAACACAGGGCGTAGAGACGGTCTATGAGACGACGGGCGATTATGACATCATCGTCATAGTCAGGGGAATAAACATCTCTTCTATAAATAGGACCATTGATGAAATTAGGAGTATACAGGGAGTTATGGGTACTAATAGTACTATAATCCTTAGGACATGGTTCTAAGTTCGAACTAATCATTTTCATGAAAGCTTTTGAGCACTGAACCTTTGTAAGGTTAATTGATCACGTATGGTATCTCTAAAATGTCCAGTCTGTGGAGGAAACGTAGAAGTGGAAGACAACGCACTACCTGGGGAGATAGTTGAACACGATTGTGGGGCCCAATTGGAGGTCTACAACGACCACGGTAGACTCTCTCTCAGGTTGGCCGAACAAATCGGCGAGGACTGGGGAGAGTGATTCTTGGGGTCTCCTACGACCTCCTCAGGTGGGAGGAGAGGAACCTCATAGATGAAGCCAGAAAAGAGGGTCACAAGATAGTTCCTGTTTTCACCAAGGATATGGCCTTCGTCACGGGGGAGGACCTGGGACTACTCGGGGCTGAGGCAATACTTCAAAGGAACACCAGTCACAGCAGGGCTCTGTCCTCCTCGCTGATATTCGAAGCCCACGGTTTGAGGGTATATAACGACTCCATGACGCTCATCAGATGTGAGAATAAGCTACACACTACCAGCTTACTGAGTAAAAGCGGCATACCAGTCCCTAAGACCGCCATAGCCTTCTCGAGGGAGAAGGCTCTGGAAATAGCAGAGGAACTGGGTTACCCTGTGGTAATAAAGCCTGTGGAGGGAAGTTGGGGTAGAATGGTAGCTAGAGCGCAGGATGAGGATTCTTTGAGGAGTCTCATGGAGTACCAGGAATTCACTACTGTACCCTTCAAGACCGTCTACTATATACAAGAGTTCGTGGAGAAACCTAACAGAGACATTAGGATATTCGTTATAGGGGATGAAGCTCCCGTGGGAATCTATAGGGTCAACGAGAAGAGCTGGAAGACTAACACAGCGTTGGGAGCAACAGCCTTGCCCCTAAAGATAGACGAGGAACTCAGGGAACTTGCCCTTAAAGTAAGGGAGGTGATAGGGGGGTTCTTCCTCGGGATCGACGTCTTCGAAGATAGAGAGAGGGGATACCTAGTTGGAGAAGTAAACGGTGTTCCAGAGTATAAGAACACCGCGAGGGTTAACCAGTTTAACGTGAGCGGTTTCCTTTTAAGGAAGTTGGGAGAGGTGTTAAGGAAATGAAGCTAATTACGTTCTACGGAAGTAGAGGATTGAGGATAGTCAAAGGCGAGAACCAATACGTGTGGGACGATAAGGGAAAAAAATACCTCGACCTTCACTCTGGTCACGGTGTGGCGTTCCTAGGGCACAGGAACAAGAGGGTCGTAGAGTACATCAAAAGCCAGATGGATGAGATAATGACACTGACTACGGCGTTCGACAATCCCATTAGGGAGGAGATGCTGAGGGAACTAGATGACGTCAAACCGGACGGAATGGATAACGTGTTTCTCCTCAACGGCGGAACCGAGGCCGTGGAGATGGCGATGAAGGTGGCGAGGAAGACCACAGGGAGAAAGAAGTTTATCGCCTTTAGGAACTCATTCCACGGCAGGACTATGGGTTCCTTATCTGTAACGTGGAACAAAAAATATAGGGACCCCTTTGAGCCTTTGGTTGGACCAGTAGACTTCTTGGAGTTCAATAAAATTGAGGATCTTAAGAAGATAGACAACGAAACTGCAGCAGTCATATTTGAGCCGGTACAGGGGGAAGGAGGTGTAATACCCGCAACTAATGATTTTGCTAAGGCTCTAAGGGAGGAAACCCAAAAGAAAGGAGTTCTCCTTATCTCGGACGAAGTACAAGCTGGGTTCGGCAGAACCGGGAAGGTATGGGCTTATCAACATTTCAACATAACTCCTGACATACTTACGGCTGGGAAGGCGATAGGTGGAGGTTTTCCAGTGAGTGCTGTTTTCCTTCCAGACGATATAGCCAACAGACTAGGTGAGGGTGATCATGGGACAACTTATGGAGGAAATCCGCTAGCTGCAGCTGCCGTGACGGCTGCTACGAGAGTCCTCAAAGAGGAGAGGGTTCCTGAGCAAGCCAAAGTCAAAGGAGAGCTGTTCATGAGGATGCTGAGGGATGCCCTTGCCGATTTTAAATCCTTGAGGGAGATAAGGGGATTAGGCCTCATGATAGGAGTTGATCTGAGACTAAACCCGGGATTGGCCATTAAGGTTCTTCAGGAACAAGGAGTATTAGCACTGAAGGCGGGTATAACTGTGATAAGGTTCTTAGCCCCGTTCATGATCACCAATCAGGACATGGAGTTGGCAGTCAATGCTGTCAGAAAAGGAGTTTCTGAGACGGAAAGCAAAGGAGGTACTTAGCTCACTCGTGGGAGTTTACTCCCCGTCAGGGAGAGAAGATGCCCTCATTCCTGTGATGGAGAAGATCTCATCTGAGCTAAACCTTGACCTAAGGGTAACGGAGACTAAGTCCTTTTTGTTGGGATCCGACAGCAAGTTCCTCTTAGCTTCCCACCTAGATACCGTCCCTGGCTTTTTAGAGCCCAAGGTGACGGAGGAGTCCATAAGCGGAAGGGGTGCGGTGGACGCTAAGGGACCGTTCACAGCCATGCTTTTGGCAGGCTGGATGTTAAATGAGAATGGATGTAAGGTAACTGTCGCAGGCCTCTCTGACGAGGAGAACTTAAGCAGTGGAGCGAAGGAGCTGGTAAGACAAAGTAAGAGGTTCGAACATATAGTAATCGGAGAACCCACGAATGCTATCCACGTGGCGATTGAGTACAGAGGACTCCTGAGGATCTCAGTAAAATGCAGAGGTGCACAGGAGCACTCGTCCTCATCGTCCTCAAACGTGATTCTCAAGTACATGCCAAAGATCTTACAAGTGTCCAAACTACCTGGTTCCTTTGATGAGCCTTCTGTAATGCCCACGGTTGTTAGGGCTGGTGAGGCCTTGAACGTGACACCTAGGGAACTGGAGGCGTTCTTCGACGTGAGATTTCCATACGGAACGTCCGGGGATATCCTGATTTCTTCTTTTAGAGAAGTGTTTAGCGAGTGTGAAGTGGAGATCAGAGAACGTATAGAACCCGTAAGAGTCTCCCCGAACACACAAATCGTGAGGGCCTTAATGCGAGGATTACTGAAGCAAGGTATCAAACCCTCACTCGTCAGAAAGGGGGGAACCAGCGACATGAACATCTTAGCAACGATCACCGGCAGTATAGCGACTTACGGTCCAGGAGACGCTACCTTGGAGCATACCGACAGAGAAGTCGTGAGTTTAGATGAACTATATATATCCACAATGACTTACTACAACGCAATAGGAGAGTTATGCTTGAGAAGCTAACCACACCGCTTTACCCAGTATACGAAAGGCTGCTCTGGAGACAGATCAGAGAGGGGCCAATTCCTAATCACGTGGGGATAATACCAGACGGCAATAGGAGATGGGCCAGATCGAACAACTCCTCAGTCAATGAGGCCTATATGATGGGGTACAAGAAACTGAAGAGCGTACTCATCTGGTTGCTGGAACTGGGAGTTAAGAACGTTACAGTTTTTGCACTGTCTACGGAGAATTGCACAAGGAGGTCCAGGTCGGAGCTAGATTTAGTAATGAATTACATTAAGAGAGGGCTGGAGGAACTCCTCACTGAGGAGTTCGTGGACAAGTTTAAAATAAAAGTGAGGGCCATTGGGAAGCTGGAGATGGTTAGCCAGGACCTGCGGAAGACCGTGGAGGTAGTAACAGAGAGATCCTCCAAGTACTCTGAGCGTAAGCTGACCTTGGCCATATGTTATGGGGGGAGACAGGAGATACTTGACGCCGTGTCCAGACTGGTTAGAGAGAGGAAGGACATAAGTTCCATAACCGAGGACGAGTTCAGGAAGTACTTCTATGATAACGAACTTAGCGATATAGACCTGGTAATAAGGACTTCAGGAGAGATGAGGATAAGCAACTTCTTACTATGGCATCTAGCCTACTCTGAGCTCTTTTTCTGTGAGGCCTACTGGCCAGACTTCAGAAAGATAGACCTTTGGAGAGCTATAAGGGCGTATCAGAGAAGAGTGAGAAGGTTCGGGGCTTAACCTTTTTTATTTCCTGTGGATAAAACGAGGGGAGAGAGAATGGGTGTTTACCAGGGTAGAGATCTCAGGAAGGTCACAGGTGGTCTAAAGAATAGATCTAGGGGAAAAAGGAAGTTCGAAATAGGTAGTCAGCCCACAGAGACCAAACTTCACGACAACGATATGAGGGAGAAAGTCAGAGTCATGGGTGGAAATAAAAAGGTAAGGCTAACCTATGCAGGATTCGCTAACGTGCTAAACACTTCTGACGGCTCTGCAAAGAAGGTCAAGATCCTTGAGGTGATATCTACCCCTGCCAACAGGGAGTATGCCAGAAGAGGGATTATAGTTAAGGGTTCCAGGATAAGGACTGAGGCCGGAGAGGCCATAGTTACTTCCAGACCTGGCCAAGACGGCGTAGTTAATGCAGTGTTGATTCAACAATGAGCCTACGCGACTATGAAGGGAAGAAGGTAGTCGTCTGGCTCGCTTACTTCACAGCCCCTTCCAGGAGGAAGGGTAGGCTTTTTCCGTCACTGAAGGTAGGTCTAGCTGAACTGGAGAAGGTCACCAAGGAACTCAATCTTAACCCAGAGGTCTTGGATAAGATCCACCCAGGAAGTAGAATCAGGGGTGCCGTTGCAGTGGATAAGGGGTTTGGAGGAAAGGGCAGGACTCTCAAGGCGATATACGAGGCCTTGAGGTCCCTCAAGTGAGCTCTTGACTCAGCCGGTTCCACGTGATTGCCCGATTTTACCTTAGGACGGTCAAGTGAAGGGACTACCCTCTAAATAACGTTACCTTAACCAGGTGTGGGTTCACGGTCTCCTGGAGTTAGGGCTCAGGACACACACTGCATTTCGTTCTCGTCGCTTAGGGCAGAACTCACTCGATGAGAACCTTTTGTCCCCCCTAAATCGACGAGTATTGAAGTGAATATTTCTATTTCCCTGAGAAAATCTGTCTCAATGAAGGATGCCCTTAGCGTTCACCTTTCTCTGGCTTCCTCTCCGCCCAAAAGGAGAGGCTTTTACTCCTTTGCAAATCCAAAGTAATTATAGCAATTATGCGACTTTCCCTTAACTAACGCCCTGTTATCAAGGGAAATCTAATAAGCGCTATAATTATAGCAACTACGGGACTTTCCCTTGGTACTGTCCTGTGATCAAGGCGAAATCTAATAACTGCTATAATTAAATGGACCTTGTAGAGGTTTTAACGTGTTACTATTTACAATTTCTCGCTTACTATACACTAAAATAAATTTGCAGAATTTCTTGAGACGCCCTCAAAGATCTGCACTTGAGGATGCCCGAGGGAAGCAGTCAGTTTACTTTAAATAAATGTCATCTCATTGATAAGTAGCTCTACCTTGGGCCCGTAGCTTAGCCAGGTAGAGCGACGGGCTCTTAACCAATACGGGAGGTACCCGTAGGTCCCGGGTTCGAATCCCGGCGGGCCCGCCACACTATTCCTTATTTGTTGTGAAGAATATCACATACCCAACGTAGGCGATGAAACCGAAGACTATCACCACCACCAGGAAATTAATCACATGAAGGACCAGTGAGGGAAGCTTGATGTTAAGGTAGGGAATTCTGTAGCCTAGAAACAAGGAGAAGTAGGCCAAAACTATCGCAGTTACGGAGAGGATCATCAGGCTGAGGCCAAATAACCTAAATCTTAACACTCCCCCACATCTCCAACAAGTCCTTACAGGCCCTCTCAATAACCTGTGCCGAGCCCATTGAGGGTCTCCATCCATAGCCTTTCAGCTTCTGTATGTCTAAGAGCATAAACCTAACGTCTCCTGCCCACCCTCGACCACTTCCATCATCAACATAAATGTGTTTGGGCGTGAGACCCATCACGCCCTCCACTATCCTCGCTATCTCCTCAACTGTGACCCAATCGTCATTGCCTACATTGAACGCGTCGTAATTACCCTTGAATTTCTGATTGAGGAGGAGCACTGCGTCTATGAGGTCCTGAACATAAAGATAGCTCTTCCTCTGTTTCCCGTTTCCGAGGATTTCCAGTTCTGAAGGATTTCTCCTCAACTTCCTCACGAAGTCCACGACTACGCCGTGAGATACCCTACCTCCCGTTATGTTGGCTAATCTCAAGGAGACGGCCCTCATGCCATATGTCCTGGAGTAATACTCTGTCATCTCCTCCCCCAGGAGCTTAAATAGACCATAATTGGAGATGGGCTTCATGATCTCGGTCTCAGGAGTAGGAACCCTGGATGCCTCTCCATAGACTGTTGAAGACGAGAAAAAGAAGACTGTGGAACAGTCTGAACGTCTAGCCATCTCCAGGGTGTTCAGAGTTACCTTAACGTCCCTGCTAAAGTGCTCTTCAATGTCTTGCATTGATGTCCTTACGTCTGGGTTAGCAGCTAAGTGGTAGATTGTCTGACAGTCCTCTATACTAGGTATTTCTGTTCTGAGATCAATCCTGATGATCTTGGCCTTCTTGTTCACATATGAACCTGAGGAAAAGTCGTCTAAGGAGACCACGTTCTCCCCTAGCTCCACCAGTCTATCTACCAAGTGACCCCCGATATAGCCTGCTCCTCCAGTGACTACTGATACCATATGCTTCGAATATTCCTGAAACCCAAATAAATAACGGTATTCTGTGCTGTGGTGGCGGAAGGGGAAAAAATTAATACCAATGCATTACCCTAACACTTAGGGGTTGGGCCCGTAGCTCAGCTAGGTAGAGCGGCGGGCTTTTAACCCGTAGGCCCCGGGTTCGAATCCCGGCGGGCCCGCCACATCTAACGTTCTTCTTTAAAAGAAATTTTACGTTCATGTATAGCTGCGTTAAATTTGCAAGTATTATAGTACATACAGAGGTGGTATACAGCTTGAGCCGTAGTCAACAGTTTCCGATAGACCGTAAAGTTTATATTATTTCATCATAAACTCTTATATGATGCTGAGACATAAGGAAGTCCGCCAACGCTTAGGAATATCCTATGCTATAATTAGAGAATATGTTAAGAAGGGATACATAAAACCAGTACTACAGAGCGGGAAGTGGAGGTTCAGGGAGGACGTGGAAAAGTTGATGGGAATTGTGAGGAAGAGAAAGTTGTATTATACGGTGGAGTGTCATCGCGAAAGGACGAGTTGGCAAAGCAAGTTAAGTACCTCGAGGAGAACGTTAAGGACCACGAGCAGGTCATCACGGACGTGGGACCTTCATTGAACGTGAAGAGGAGGGGGTTCCTCAACTGAGGATGATAGTAAACAACGAAGTGTCGAAAGCCGTAGCCTACCCGGACAGGCTGGTGAGGTTCGGCTTCGAGATGGTAGAGGAGGTATGCAGAGCGCGCACAACTGTGAGCTCGTGGTGTTGAACAAGGAGGACAACACAACAGGACAAGAGTTGATAGACTTAATTTCCATCTTGGTCTCGTTCGGGAAACTGTACGGTATGGGGAGTCGTGAGTACGAGAAGGTGAGGAAGTGCCTTGAAGAAATTAAGGCTTAAATCGTTTCAGCCAGAGGAGGAGTACGTCTACTTAACGTATTCCTTGAAGAACGACGAGGGGGAGGAGAGCAGGATATTACTAGAGAACTATAAGACATTACTACAAAAAGCGTTAGACTGGTTGTGGGAGAGGATCAAGGTTGAGAGGAGAGAAGTGAAGAGGGGTAAGAAAGTCATCACGAAGGTCAAGATAACCCTCCCCGAGAAGAAGGGAGTGTACAAGACGTTGAGGGATGAACTGGAGGGGGTCAACGTCCTAGCTTCCCACTACGCTGACAAGGCCATAAGCGACGCTCAATCTTGAGGAGCTGGAAGAGGAGGGCCGAGAAGGGAAAAGCGTCGTTGAGGAAACCTAAACTGAAGAGAGTTTACGTAAGGGTTAAGTCTACTCTGAGGAAGGTTGAGGGTGAGAGTGTTAGGATTACTGTAAGACCGTACGAGTACATTACCTTCTCCTGGTCCCACACCTGGTTCTCTCCACGGGTTAAATGGTTAGAACTGAGTGAGCCCGTGATAAAGGAGGACAAGGTTCACCTACCATTCCGTCATAGATTACCCTGGTCAACTCCCCTAGACTATCTAGCAATCGACAGTAACCTCTACACTCTGGACGCTTACGACGGCGAGAAGTTCGTCACGTTTTCCATGAGGGAGTTGTACAGCCTCAAGTTTGGGATGGAATTGAAGAGGGGTAGAATACAGTCCTTCGCTTCAAAGCACGGTAGGAAAGGGGAGTTGTTGATGAGGAAGTACTCCCACCGTGAAAGAAATCGCGTCCTGGATTACGTTCACAAGTTTGTGAACAAACTGTTGGAGATGTACCCTCTCACTACGATTGCTGTTGAGAAACTGAACAAACAAAAGATGTTCCAAGACGCTAATGACAAGTTGTCTAAGAAGATTTCCAGGACTGTATGGAGGTCGATCCACCGCGTTCTTAAACACAAGGCCCCACTTTACGGCTCCCTAGTTAAGGAGGTGAACCCTCACCTCACCTCCAAGTCCTGCCCCAGATGTGGACGGGTTTCCCGAAAGGTAGGACTTTTCGTTGTGAGAGGTGTGGTTTCACCCTGGACAGGCAACTGAACGCATCCCTCAACATCTTCCTCAAGATGTGTGGGTTTCCCCACCTCTTTCTCACTCCCACTGGGAGTAGGTGGGTTGGGGTTACCCCGTTAAGGGGGCGGAGGAGTAAGGGTTTCCCCGCGACTCCGGTGAAGCTCAAGGGCTGAGAATTGATATTAAATATTATGAAATTCTATGAAGCCTGAACCCCTTGTAGTTAAAGCGAAATCCAATTAGCTGACAGCAGTTATTAGATTTCACCTAGATTACAGGGCGGTACCTAAGGGAGAATCCCATAACTGCTGTTAGCTGATAAAGCTAGTTGAGGCAATAATGAGGGTTAGGAGTGGTGGAGCTGTCCCAGCTCCTGGAGATTCAGTGAGCTCCACCATATTTACAGAGTTGGGAGATTTATCGAGGTTCCCAAGTGACCTACGCAGGTCTGACCGTTTGTCCCTACGCTCTCATTTCACTCATTTTATGTTCAATCATGATCGAGTATAGGGACTTAGCCCTCAACCACCTACTTACGGTAGGTGGGTCATGGGACTCCTTAGAGCCCAACGGCACGGGGCTCACATCTCTGCAATCACTCCCACCCTTTTGGGCATAGCCCACATCGAGTGAGAGATCATCCTTTATCAACAAAAATTTATTTTATTATAAACAAATATAATAAAGATTTCTATCAACGTGAAAAAGGATTCAGCCCAGGACGCTTAGGCCCTCACTCCTCTCTCCTCTTGGGCCTAAAGGAGTGGGCATGACTTGGGTCATAAACGCTGGACCTAACTTCGTCCCTATATCTCTCGGGATTCGCTACTTTACCCACGATTATCACTGCGTCCTTGAATATCTTTTCCTCTTTAACTCTAGAGACCAGCTGATCTACCGTGGTTCTTACTATTTTCTGATCTGGCCAACCTGCCTTATACACCACAACCACTGGAGTATCGTCAGTGACTCCTCCTTCCTTGAGTTCCCTGACAACTTTGTCCACGATGTGGACTCCAGTGTAGATGGCTAAGCTAGCTCCCCTATTCACGAAGGGCGCGTAATCCCTTATACTGCCTTCCATTTGAACCCTAGCGGAGCCCCGAGTTATGATCAGGGTCTGGGATACCTTGGGTAGGGTTAACTCTATTCCCGCAACACTCGCTGCTGAAAGGGCAGCAGTTATTCCTGGAACTAACTCGTACGGCACCTCGGCGTCTTGGAGTGCCCAGATCTCCTCCATGAGAGCCCCGTATATGGAGAAGTCTCCTGACTTAAGTCTCACGACCAGTTTTCCCTCCTTTGCCCTCCTAATCATGAGCTCCGTTATTTCCTCTAACGTCAGACTTGCGCTGTCAACGACCTCTGCGTCTTTCCTGGCCCACCTCCTCACTATATCAGGGTTCACTAGAGAGCCTGCATATATCACTACGTCAGCGTCTTCAAGGTAGTTCCTCCCTCTCACTGTAATGAGTTCTGGATCTCCAGGTCCTGCGCCCACGAAAACGACTCTACCTCTTTGCATCCTTCCTCACCCTAGCTATTAACATGGAGAAGTAGTCCTCCTCTACTATCTCCTTTCCGAGAGTCTCCTCGTCCATGAAACACCTCCTGGCGTAGATCACGTCATATCCCTCCAAAAGCCTCATGGACTCCCTCAGTCCCATACTACCCTTCATGATCACTATGGTTTCAAACACGCCGACGGCTTTTGACAGGACGTCTCTCCTGTCAGCGGGAACCACTGCCACGGCGTCTCCTCCTAAAGCTAAGCTCATGCTCGCCCTACTGGCACAGGCTGTAAAACTGGTCACTCCGGGCACCAGTTCCTTCTCCTCCACGCAGGGCATCCTATCAATGAGCCTGAACACGGTACTATACAACGTCGGATCTCCTAAGGTCACGTAAACTGCCTCCTTGAAGTCCTTCAGCTCCGAACAGAGGCTGTTGGCTATGGTGTTCAGTTCTTCTTCCTCAACCTCCCTCCTCATGGGCAACTTAACCCTGACGATCTTTCCCCTCACGTAAGGGGAGATCACCCTCTCCGCCAAACTCGCTACCTTGTTTGAGGAGAAGGGAACCACCACAACGCCTGCTTCAGAGAGTAACTTGGCGGCCTTCACGGTCACGAGTTCTGGATCTCCAGGTCCCACTCCGACAGCGTAGACCTTCATTTCTTCTCACCAACTATAATAAAGATAGGATTTCTAGCTATCATGGCGTACCCTGTGCTGGTTCTTCTTCCCTTGCTGATGGAAATCAATTCCACTTCCACTTTATAGCCCAAGGACTCGAGGGACTTCACCAATTTGTTGGCGGTCTCGAGTTGAATGGCGTCTCCCACAATCCTAGCCCCCCTCCTGAGCATCTTGTCCAAGGAACGTATTATCTCCTCGAGTTCATCGGAGCCCCCTCCTATGAAGGCCCCATCTAGTTCCTCGTTGAAGCCTTTGAGCACTTCGAGGGCGTCTCCAGAGATCACCTGAACCCTGTCAGTCACCCCAAATCTCTCCAGGTTCCTGGTGGTGAGTTCCACCGCCTTAGGGTCCCTATCCACAGCGTATACTCTTCCCTCTGGACCCACAGCTAGAGCCATCTCCACAGCCACAGAACCTGTACCACAACCCACGTCCATTACCCTGTTTCCTCTCCTTAACCTCAGCTTGGAGATGACAAGCACCCTTATTTCCTCCTTGGTCATGGGAACGTCTTCTACCCTTAGGAACTCTTCGTCTGGGATACCGAAAGTGACGAAGGGCCAGCTCAATCTTCCACCTCAGCTATCACTTCGGTGCCGGCTTCGTTGAGAGCAACTACTTTGACTTTACCGGGAAAGACGGTCTTTACGACCTTGAGGACCCTCCTGCATACCTCTAGCATGACAGACCTGACCTCATCTCTATCCAGGTGATATAGCGACTCTGCAACGCTCCTGGAACTGGCGACCTTAGCCACCTTCTCTAGAGGAATATTCAGGAGGACGCTTATCCTGGTCAACACGTCAACTCTACAGTCTCCATACTTAGAATGGGTGTTGAGCATGCCTGCAGCCAACTTGGTGAGTTTGCCCGGTAGGCTGACCAAGGTCAGTGAAGATGCGTTTCTCTCCCTAGCGATCTCCAGTGCATCGCCTACCCTATCTCCTACCTTAACCGCGTGACCGTAAGTTCTCCTAGCCCATTCGTAAGAGACGTTGCCCGGCGCAATCACCACTTTTCCGAAGGTGGCGATTTCCTGACATATCTCCGCCTTGACGTGCTCCGTGTACTCCTCGTCGCTCACAGGCCACTCGACTCCTGTGGTGCCAAGTATCGATATCCCACCAGTGACTCCCACGCTAGGATTCATGGTCTTAGAAGCTAACTCCTCTCCTCCTGGGACCTCGACTATCACGGTGTAATTTCCTCCTACCTCCTCCAAAGCCATCAAGATCAGCCTGTGGGCGCCTTCGCTTATGGCGTAACCGTTCGTGCCTCTCACCCAGGAACCCTCCACCTTTCCCACCCCCTTTCCACCTATTACAGAAGTCTCATGGGAGGCCTTCACGCATGCCACTATTTCGGCTCCGTCAAGCACATCAGGATTATCTCCTGAAAATTTCCTAACGGAGGAGCAGGAGAATCCCTCAGATAGCCACGTCCTCTCCACGGGTATCTCTATCCTTAAGCCTATGGGCGTCGGTACGACTACTGCACTCACTCTCTCACCCCTCAACACTAGGGCCGATGCCTTGGCTGCAGCGGCTGCCGCTAGACCCGTGGTGATCCCGAATCTCTTGAGCGTGTCTATCAAGCTCATACTTATTATCATACCCCCTGGGGGTTATTATCAGACCGTTACATACGTAAGATTTAGAATTACCAACTATCAGGGTAGTTACCATGTTGATCTGATCCTGATACTTTCGCCACTCACCTAAGGTAGTCACCACACTCCACTCACTATCCCTGTACACTCCCCTGACTATCCCGAGCGGTGTTGATGGCTTCCTATACCTTGATACCTCGTCCAAGACCTGTGCCGTGAGGATTGGATTTATGGGGTTATACAGTGCTATGACGAAGTCTGCTTCCGCAGCCTTCCTCACCTTCTCAACTATCTCCTCCCTTGGAGTCAAGAGATCGCTGAGACTCACCACAGCGAAGTCGTGGGATAAAGGAGCCCCTATCCTCGCTGCAGCGGCCAAAGCTGCAGTGACACCAGGAATTACTCTCACTTCCACGTCGGCACCGCTCAAACAGGCTAACTCTAAGGTCGGCGATGCCATACCGAAGACCTGTGGATCCCCACTGCTCACTATGGACACGGTCTTCCCCTCAAGTGCCTCCAATATGGCCAGCTTCGCCCTCAGTAACTCCTCCTTCATGTTGGCCACTATGACCTCTTTGCCCTGAAGGAGGTCACGTATCAATTCAGCGTAGGTACGGTAGGTTATTACGACCTGACTCTCCCTGATGGCCCTCACGAACTCTTCAGTCCTAGCTTCCTTAGCTCCAGGACCTAGGCCTAGAACGTATATTTTGCCCTTCAATTCAATCACCCGCCAACCTGATCAGTTCGTTAAAGATGGCTGCGGCGACGTTACTTCCCCCATAACTACCTCTTATTACGAAGGAAGGCAGTCCCGATTTCACCAACGACTCTTTGGCCTCCATTGCATTGGTGAAGCCTGGAGGGGAGGCAATGACGAAGGGGATCTCTCTTCCTTGTGAGACCAACTTCAGAACTTCAAGTAGGGCTGTAGGGGCGTTTCCCACTATCACGGCCCTAGGTTCACCCACCTTTAAAGATAGTCTGATCCCAGCCGCCGTCTTCGTACCTCCGTTCCGTCTAACCTCTTCTTCTATCCCAGACTGTTCAACGGCAGTGACCACTTTTTTCCACCTAAGCCCACACGCTACCATCCTGACGTCTGTCACCACAGTTATTCCAGCCCTCAATGCCTCGACTGCTACGTTCACCGCCTCGTCACTGGAATAGTACTGCATGGCTATCTCTGGATTCCCAGTCGCATAGACTGCTCTAGCCACTATCCTCAAGTGCGGATAGTGCAGGTCTGGTCTAATTTTCCTTGCATGTTCCTCCGCTATGTCCATACTCCTCTCCTCAATCTCCTCCGGATCGCTGAGGTAACCTTCAACACCCAGCCCCAATGCCCTCATCACCCTTAATTTGAGGGAGATGTGAACCAGGACCGAATCCGCCAAGGGTCTCGTGAAATACACCTCGATCTCCTTTCCGCCTATGTTCACTTTGGTCCATTTCTCTAACTCATCCACGTTCAGGGAACCGGCAATGTCCTTGAAGACGTGATTTCCCCTTCCCAAGAAGGCTAGGGCAAAAATTATTCTCGTGAAGCCCCTCTCAGATAACTTCCCGACGACGTCCCTCCAATCCGGAGGCGAAAACTCATTGTGGGCTAGAATGACCTCTCCCTTAATGTCTCGTCTAAGTGACTCAGCCATGGCTTCTAGGTCCTCCAAGAACTCGCGCCTTCTAGAGCCGTGGGTAACTACAATTATGGCGTCCATCTATATCACCATGGCCACAAGATCCGTATTGACGTAATTCAAGAAGGAGGAGAGCTTTCCCCTCACTACCTTTTCATCTGGGTAGCTGAGCCTTTCCATGATGATTACTTCTCTATCTCCTACATGTTCCAACAACACCGAGGCCACTCGGGATACCCCCCTCTCGTCTGGTGGAGGAAGGACTACTAGTCTCCTCCCACACCTCAGGACGTGTACTAATTCCTTAAACAACTCGCTCTCGTCGGCCCTAACGTGCATAGTGACGAAGATGGCCGATGAGAGGTCTAGGTTAGCTCTGGCCAAGACGTAGTTAATAGAGGACACCCCCGGAACTACCTCAACTTCACAGCCGTGCGATGTCGACACCTCCCTTATCCTTTCAAGGAACTGGAAATCGGAGACTGAAGGGTCTCCGTGATCTAGGACGGCTATCTTACTTCCTTCGTGGAGAGCTCGATCGAGTTCTTGTAACTGATTGCGGTACGTCAAGATACGTATTTTCGCCTCTCTTCCCACTATATCTCTGAACCTCTCCACTACACTTGACCACCCTACCACTACTTCCGCGGTGGAGATTATCCTAGCTCCCTTAATGGTCAACATCTCCGGATCTCCAGGACCTACTCCCACAACGTACACTTTACACATCTACAACACCTGCAACCGCAACTGTGAGATCGTGTGCCTTAACTTTCCTTAACAGCAATCTAGCTCCTTTGCCAGCCATCATTAGCGCTGAGGCCTCCGCCACGCCTCTTATCCCTTCTTCCCTGAGCTTATCCGAAGGCGGTGACAGACAATCGTGATCCAGAGAGTTCAGCTCATCCACAGAAAATAGCCTGAAGGGTAGGTTGAGCTTATCTGCCACAGACTTCGCTCTTTCCTTTATGGACGCGATCCCCTTAACTCTGGAT
The DNA here is from genome assembly GCF_000243315.1 of Metallosphaera yellowstonensis MK1. Classification (GTDB taxonomy): domain Archaea; phylum Thermoproteota; class Thermoprotei_A; order Sulfolobales; family Sulfolobaceae; genus Metallosphaera; species Metallosphaera yellowstonensis. The sequence goes on from NZ_JH597768.1 coordinate 262,791, forward strand.
AGCGGTACCCCGTATTGGGCTAATATCCCGGGAACCCTATCCTCTATGTCCCGGGCCTCATCCTTGAGCCCAACCCCCACGAAGAGCTCATAAGGAATCAAACAGAGTTCGTCTTCCTTACACCCCCTCCCTAACTTCACGGTGAAGCTGCAGTTTCCCCTAGTCACTACGTAGTCAAACCCACTGGGAGGATCAAAGTTCTCAGCACAGAGGATTCCGCCATCTAATACATGAGAGTAGACCTTAGCCAGTTTCCCTACGTCCTCGAATTTAGCGTATAGTAATTTAGCCAAGTGCTCTAACGGTCTTATTCCAACCTCCTCTGCTTGGGTGTTCAGGATTGCACTCCCACCAACGGAGTTAGCGACTAAGCTGGCCAATTCGTTCCCTCCCCAATGGGAGTTCACAACGGGTATTGCGAACTTTCCCGACGAGTCCACGGCCACGACTGCTGGGTCTTCTCCCTTTTTCGTGGAGTACTTGCATACTACCCTCACAGCTCCAGAAAATGACATGATCAAAATTACGCCATCAAAGCACTTGAACGCCTGCCTTACAACTTCCTCTGAATATTCCCCTAGAAAGTAGGAATGCTTAAGAGACCTGTTCACAACCTTAGCTAGCTCGATACCTTTCTTACTCCCAGCTATCACTGCCACTCCTCGAGGGAAAAGAAGATCTTTAAGCATGTCTGGGTAGGATAACCTATCCAGATAGTTTTAAACGTTTCTTATAATGACTGGACCTACATGAACCCAACGCACAGCTTCCAGGCGAGAGGCATCTCTAACCGTTTGTCCCTACACTTTCATTTCAATCATTTTATCTTCATTCATGATGGAGTGTAGGGACTTAGCCCTCAACCACCCACCAGCCTTAACGGTAGGTGGGTCATGGGGCTCCTTAGAGCCCAACGGCAAGGGACTCACATCCCAGATCACTCCCACCCTTTTGGGCATAGCCCACATCGAGTGACAGTTCATCTTTTATCAACAAAAAACAATGTAAAAAGATTTCTATTAATGTGAAAAAAGATTCAACCCACTACGTGAACCCTCGCGCCACACAGGGACATCAGTTCGTGATAGGGTTTTCTAATCTTTAGAAAGAGATCATCCTTTTGCCCAAGGAAGTGCTTCGGTGGGAAATTGATCTGTAATACTCAGCGTGGAGAAGACCGAAAACAGCCTCGTAAATCGTAAAAAATTTACTATGTCAGGGAGGTTTCACGTCTATGGCCGCGACTGGGCATACGTTAACACATGCCATACAGAATATACAAGCCTGCTCGTTGACGGGATCAGCCTTCTTTTCACTGGCAGGATGCCCAGGTGTATCATACCACTGAAATACGTTTACTGGACAGGCATTTATACAGGATCCGTCAGCGATACAAAGGTCGAAGTCTACGCCAACTATCGTCCCGTGGATTCCGAGGGCCTTCTCCTTTGGAACTGGGGGAGGATCAGCAGGTGCATACACCTTATGACCAGAGTGTTCACCTGTGACACCTCTGGATGTCCTGAAGTTAGGATCTATTCCCATGGTTCTCCGAAGTAAAAGGGCTAGCTCACATAAAGAATTTGACCCCGAATATTTACGTGATCAAATTTACCCACCTACCTTTGGCAGTTCCCATTTCCTGATCATGGCCAAGAGCCTGAGTCCTGTAACTAAAACCGATGTTAGAATAAGGGAGGTTTGGCCACCAAACCACTGAGCTAGGAAATAAAAAACTATTCCACCAATTATTGTAGGTGTTGCGTAGAAGTCCCTCTTTAGTACAATGGGTATTTCGTTTGAGAGTAGGTCTCTCAACACCCCACCGCCTACAGCAGTGAGAGATGCGATCATGGCTGTCCCTAAGAGATTTAGACCGTGCTCTAAACCTATTTCCGCACCAGTGGCGGTGAAAGCACCTAAGCCCACGGCATCAGCTATCAATATGGCCATATGGATCTTTCTCAACTGTCTGTAAAGGAGAACGGTTATTATAGATCCCAGAATGGCTATCAAAGGTGGCTGAACCTCCCTTAGAGAGGTCGGTGGGAATACTCCGAGAAGTACATCCCTCACTATCCCTCCGGCTAAAGCTGTAGAGAAACCCAGCACTAACACTCCTAGGAGGTCTAATTTCTTCTCAAATGCCTTAAGTGACCCAGAGATCGAAAAGGCCAATATGCCCAAGTAATTAAGTCCCGTTAGTATTTCCTGCAGGAACATTAACTTGAGGCTTAGTTAGCTAGATTTTATCTTATTGGGGGCTGGGAAGGCCCGTAGTGCCTGTGGGCTAGGGTTTTCGTTTCCCCGACCTTTCCCAAGATCTTCTGGAGGTATTATAACAATGGTTGGAGGATTGCGAGTGAGGCTAGGTTTAAGTTGTTGAGATGTAAAATCGTCGAGTCCTACATGGTGTTTAAGGAGGATGATCCTAAACCTTACGAGCCTAAAGCGTTTATCCCAGTAGATCTCAACGAGAATTCTGTCTCCTCACTTATCAAGAATAAACCCGTATTGCTTGAAACAAACACCAAGAGGATTACTCTAGGCTATGAGTACAGGAGGATTGAGGAGGGTAGGTCTACTAAGGATAGGGAAGTTGGGAGGAAGTTGAGGGAAAAGGACAAGAAGCTTGATGTTAGGAGGAAGATGGCTAAGCTGATCGTTTTGGAGGCTTACGAAAGTAGGAGTGCTATAATTTTGGAGGACTTGTCAAAGAGGGCTCCGGAACACGTGGTTGAGGACGTGAAGGATGAACAGCTCAGGTCGAGGATTTATAGATCTGCATTTTCCTCAATGAGGAGAGCTATCGTTGAGAAGGCTAGGGAGTTCGGTGTCCCCGTGATCTTGGTTGATCCTTCTCACACTTCTACTGTCTGTCCAGTCCACGGGACGAAGATCATTTACCAACCCGATGGGGGCGATGCCCCAAGGGTTGGTGTTTGTGAGAGGGGGGAGAGGTGGCATAGGGACGTAGTTGCCCTCTATAATTTGAGGAAAAGGGTTGGAGATGTGAGCCCCGTGCCCTTCATGTCGAAGGAGTCCCATGACCCACCTACCGTAAGTAGGTGGTTGAGGGTTAAGTCCCTACACTTGATCGTGATTGAAGACAAAATGAAATGAAAGTGTAGGGACAAACGGCAGGAAGCTCCATCCGTGAAGTCAGGGTCGCTCTTAAAGGTCTATCCTAGAGTCACATAGTGTCAAAACGTCGTCGTCATGAGTTGCCATTATTATTCCTCTCTTCTCTTCCTTAAGTATAGAGATCATTTCGGCAAGAGACTGTATGCCGTAACCGTCCATGGCCGCTGTTGGCTCATCAAGGCCTATTACCCTAAAGCCTGAGGAGAAGGCCGACGCTATGAGAACCCTCATCTTCTCACCCATGCTGAGAGCAAAGGGACTTCTGTCCCTTAACTCCTTCAAATTGAAGAGTTCCATAACATCATCTCTTTTGACTTCACCCCAGACAGTATCCTCAAATAGTTGAAGGTCTGGATTTTGGAAGATTACGTAAACTTTTCCCGAAAGCTTCTTCAACAATGATGTCTTCCCAGACCCGTTAGGCCCCGTGAGACAGAGCACCTCTCCTTCCCTGACCTTAACTCTGAGGCTCCCTACACCCACGTCCAGAAGTGTGTTACCGTGTTCGACTCTTTCCACTTTAAGTTTAAACCCCCTCAGACCGTGATTCCTTAAGAAACTCTCGTCCCACAGAGTTTCCTTGCTCAGCTCCAGTATTCCGTCTCTGGAGAGTAGATAAGCCCTGTCCACCATATCCCTAACCTCCCTAGTCCTGTGTTCGGCTATGAGAGAACCTTGTGGTATGACCTCCTTAACTAACCTTATTGCGTTCTCGTCAAGGTTGGAGAAGGGCTCATCCAAGAGGACATACCTCGGTTTGGAAGCTAGAACCGAGGTGATAACATATCTCTTCCTGTAGCCGTCGGAGAGCCTAAAGAAATCTGTCTTAAGGTAGGGTCCCATCAGCTTTCTAGCTAGCTCGAAGTCTACTTCGTGAAACCTTGCCATTATTTTGAGCTCGTCCTCTAAAGTCCTTGCCAAAATTTGGGACGAGGGTTCCTGAAAGACGGCTGAGATCAGTGAGTAGTCCCTCGTGTCACAGAACTCTCTTCCGTCCACATGGAAATCGAACGGGCCCTCACAGGTCACGGAGTTTATGAGAGTGCTCTTTCCAGATCCGTTTCTTCCCAAAAGTGCAACCCTCTCCCCTGGGTTCAGCTCAATCCTGCCACGGAGATTGGAAGAAGATATGACAAGCAAAGCGCGACTACCCCCAAAGCCAAGGGCACTAGATCGTCTCGAGAAGGAGTGAGTTTCGCATCCTTCTTGAGATTTCCGTATAATTTCACAGTATAGGCCCTATAAAGGTTCTCAGCAACCTTGACTACTTCAACCAATATCGGTCTAGATAACTTTAAGGGACTGAAAGGCTTCCTCCTGGCCCTCCTATAAAAGAAGACCTGTGCCGCAATCTGATAGAATAGAGGGAAGTAAACCATGGTGACGACTAGGGGGAGTGCCTTCTCTCCTCCTATATCCAGGAGAGATATTATGTCTAAGTGTTCAGAGGAGGCGAAAAAGAGGTTCAGAAATGTGAAGGCCCTAACCACGTAAGGGTAGATGTAAAGGTGTTCTGTCCTACTCAGCATAAAGAAGGACAGAAACACAGCTAAGACCTCTCCCCCCACTATACCTCTCCTTTGCATAATAGGAATTAGGGAGACTAAGAGGCTCCATAGTGGAAATGAAATGAATGAGGAGTAAATCACCATGACTGAGTACACTAGGATGTAGGGAACCTTCCACTTCACTTCATGACACCAGATCTTAGGAGGAACTTGCCTAGATAATGAGAGATTACTCCCATTACGGCACTCTCGGTGAAATAAACTAAACTAAATAAGGCTGTCAGAATAGCCAGGTCCGTAATTCCCTTGGGTAGGCCGAGGAACAAGAAGCCGAATACCACGCTCAGAACACCTACCAGCCCTCCAGCCAGAGTAGTGTTGACCATCACGGCCTTCAGGCCTCTATATCCTAGAATCCTAGATACCATCTCCACTATAATCCCTGCAATTAGGAAGGATACGGTGAGGAAGAATAGAGAAAAGATTGCATACAACACTGCGCTTATAATCCCAACTAGGAGAGGTCCGTTTTTCTGATTTATTGCCTGAATTCCCACGGATATTATTATCAGCGGGATAGTTAACGTGAGTATCGGGTCCAAGAAAACACTCAGGGCATAAAGGGAAAGTGATAGACTCATGGCTGCTGCTACTCCAAAAGAGGCCACAGAGAATACGGCCGCATAAATTACCTCTCTTCTGTTCATAGCATTATTTAAGTAACGACTTAGCTAAAGCTTTACCCTTATTAGGAGTTTCAGATAGGGGAGAGTTAGTCAGGGAACCCCTTTGTATCTCCATGCTATATCTCTTCATACTTGAGCCAACCTTAGCGTGATTAGCGTCCTGGGAGTAAATACGGTTTCTCGATTACCACCACAACGCCAGGTCAGCTCTCTCAACAAGAGCAGTCCTACGTGATTTCTACGTGGGGTTCTGGGCGTCCCAGGCCGAACTAGATGAGAACCTTTGGCACAAAACCTTTAACCCAGTCCTTAGTCAGTGAACAAGTTGGGCAACAGAAGTAAGTTGTACCACGTTGGTCTCTATAGGCGAGGTCTTAACTTCAAGGTTAGAAGGAAGCTCGCATTAAAGGTGGCAAGGAAGTGGAGAGAGTATGACCAAGGTAGGAAGAGGAGTTGGAGTAAAGCTATCCTGAGGCCATTTAGAATATAAGGTGACTGACGTTATACTATTAACATGAGGGAAATTCTAGGAGACTATGAACCTAGAGGGAGGACTATCCAGGGGGTAGGGAAGTTCATAGCCTTTGGGCTGGATGACCCCTTTCACATCACCACCGTGACTGGGCTCACCTTATATGGCGTAGGGAAGTTGATGGAGAGCAGAAGCGTGTACGGTCTGAGGAGAGCTAAGGTAGATATAGCTCTTTCCATGATGGAGCTAAGGAATGTGGTTCGGGAACTGACGTCGCTTAAAGTGTCCTGAGCCCCACAGGTCTTACTCCGTTGTTCTATAACTTAACTCATGGTGTAAGTTATAGAGAACTTACATCTGACACACAAATCGGAATTGAGGAGAGGGCCTCGCATAGGAAAAAGACAGATAGCTACTCGTGTAATACCGTTAGTTTAGAAAATCCCGGTGTACATCGTATTTAGGGATAAGAGTAAACATATCCTAGAACCTATTGAACTCCGCTCTAACCGTGAGGTAGGTTAAGTGCAAGGAGTAAGATGTCTTACGACGGAGAGCACACGTCTCTGCACATTCAAAAACTCCTAAACTGATACCCCCAAGCCCTTTATTCTTTATAAACAACCTTTGGGACGATTAATTAATATTTTTAGATGACGGAATCCGTTAAACTGCTCAGATGGAGTGTATTAGGGTAGCTCATGTGAGTAAGAGGTATGGAGAAGTAGTAGTACTAGATAACCTGAGTTTTGATATACCGTGTCAAGAGAGATATTCCCTACTGGGCCCTAACGGAGCTGGGAAGTCTACGACCATGAAAATCCTGGCAGGTCTAGCCAAACCTGACTCAGGTGAGGTGAAAATCATGGGGTGGGACCCTGAGTCCTTAGAAGCCAAGAGGGTGTTGGGTTACCTCCCTGAGGACGCTCTTCCCTATAGGAATCTCAGCGTCAGGGAGAACCTAGAATATATAGCGTCACTGAGAGAACTAAGCGACGGCGAGTACATGGTCGAAACTTTACTGGATCGATTAGGCTTGAGACAGTACGAGAGAGTTCAGGCGGGCAAACTCTCTAGGGGGAATCTCCAAAAGTTAGCCATAGCACTAGCCATAATTCATTCTCCTAAAGTTCTCCTCCTGGATGAGCCCCTAAACTATCTAGACATCCCCACCCAGGAGGAAGTTATTTCCCTCTTGAAAGAGATGAACTCTACGTTTTTGATCTCCACGCACATCATGTCCATTGCCCTCAGACTCACGGATAACGTTATTCTAATGAGTCACGGGAGGATCATATGGAGAGGTTCCATATCCGAATTGAAGCTGTTAGGCAAGGAGAATGAGCCCATAGAGAGCGTAGTAGCGAGGATGATGAGGGGTGCTGGGTAAATTAATCAAGTTTGTCCTCCTCACCAGGTTCACCAAGAGGCTCCTGTTGATAAACCTGGTCTCCCTTCTCTTAGTCTATTCCCTAGGCGGAGGAGCCAAGGTACTTCCTCAACTTTTCATCTGGTATGCGTCCATAGTGTTTCTTGTCATCACGCTCACCGGAGGATTCGTAGTACTCAAGTCAGATGTTGACTTCCTCTTCGTACTTCCCATAAGGAGATCCTACATGGTCTTTTCGTTGTTTCTGTCTATGTTCGTGGCTTATGGTCTTCTTCTACTATATCTAGGTATTCTGGAATTAAATCTGATCCCCCTCACATTCTTCGTCTTGAACCTGAGTCTCCTCTCGGTCCTCGCAGCCTCGACCGCAGCCATAGCATCGTCGTTATCTGGTTGGAAGAGATGGGCCTTCTCGTCCAGTTTAGCCTTACTAAACCTCTCTTCATTGATGGGGTTTCCCTTGTCTCCCCTTGGTGCATTTCATGGACTCTTAGTGCCAGGTACAGTCTCGCTCTCCTTCCTGACCCTCGTGTTTCTCTTCCTAGCATACAGGACGCTATCTAATGTACACCTACTCTACGGTAAGAGCGGGAATCTTGTAGTTAAGAGACCCGTCAACTTCAACGGAAAAGATGCGTTCCTAGCGGTTATGTTGAGAGCATTATCATTCATAGATATAGGAGGGAGGATGAATGTTGCTGGGAGTGTTGGATTCAGAGTCCTTAGGGTCAACGTAATCCAGGCCTTGGGATTCTCCACCGCCATCTCTGTAGTGTACTTCCTATTGGTGAAAACCCTACATCTGACTTCCTTCCATTCGCTAATCATAATTTACTCGATTGCCGCAGAGTATTCGCTTCTCGTCCTCATGTCTCAGGCAATGTTCATGCATGAGCCTATCTGGCTGAGTTTTGGGGTGATGGAACCGTGGAGATTCGCCAGATACTATCTGCTAGGTAAGGCTACGTCGGTAGAGCTCATCCTACTCCCTTTCGCAGTGGTTAACCTGTTGAATCCAGAGACTTGGGGGGTTTCATTGGTAACCCTCATCGTATCACCCTTCGCCCTCATATATCTGGCCTCAATCACAGCCAGGATAAACCCCGTTCAAATAAGGGATGAATTGAGCGTCCCTGCCCCCTTCAGCTCCAGACAGTACTTCACCGCTATAGCCTCTTTCCCTGTGATGTTAGTTATGATAATGGGAGCCTATTCCCCCACTCTCTTGGGAGTAAACCAAGTTCAAGTCATACCGTATCTGTTGGTCGCGGACCTCTTCATGGGCGTCCCCTTTTTGATCTCTAAAAGTTTCTGGAGAGGCGTCCAAGCGGTGATGATAGAGAGGGGTTTCACGTGAAGGTATACTAACGAATGAACAAAACATATTAATAATTTGGAGAACTTTCTACAATGAACCTGAATGAGCTCCTCATTGTAATAAGCGTTCTAGTGTCCTTATGGAGCGTTTACAATTCCTCTCTCGCATTGATAGGTCTGTCATGGAGACCTTCCGAGAGGAAGTCCCACACAGGTCCGTCTTTTAGTCTCTTAATTCCAGCTCGAAACGAGGGAAAAGTCTTGGGAAGACTTTTGGAGAGATTAGTGAACCAAGAATACGACAGATCTAAGTATGAGGTCATTGTAGTTGAGGACGGCTCTACCGATGATACGCTTCAAGTGTGCCAAAACTTTTCAAAGATGTATACAACGGTGAAGTGCATTCATCTAGAGCCTGCATCTGTTCCAAACGGAAAGAGCAGGGCGTTGAATTACGCCCTTTCTGAGGCCAAGGGTGACATAATAGGTGTCTTCGATGCCGACAGTGTACCTCGTCTGGACACTTTGGCCTATGTGGCTGGAAAATTTGACGCTAACCCAAGGATTGGAGCGGTCCAGGGGAGGCTAGTTCCCATCAACGTCCGTGAGAGTATCATAGCTAGGCTTGCCTCGCTGGAAGAACTATTCAATGAATACCTGATCTCTGGGAGAGCCAAGTTGGGATTCTTCGTTCCCCTAGAGGGGACGTGCAGCTTCGTCAGGAGAGACGTGATCCTTTCCCTAGGGGGTTGGAATGAACGTAGCCTCACCGAGGATCTGGACCTGAGTCTGAAGATAGCGTCTATGGATTACTTAATTGCCTACTCACCCTCAGTGATTAGCTGGAGAGAAGTACCTGTGAGCTTCTGGGGCTTAGTGAAACAACGATTGAGATGGTACAGGGGCCACATAGAGCTGGCCTTCCCCGTAGGTAGAATGAAGATCTCCTGGAGACTCATAGATGCTGGTCTCCTGATCGCCACACCAATATTCATGGCTTTAAGTGTTGCAAACTACTCTCTCGTATTCCTCTATCCTTCTCAGCTCCACCTCGTGGTCGCGGCCTTGGTATCATTGGCATCAATTTTGTCGTTCTTTCTCAGCCTCCTGATATCTAAGAGACACATGATAGAGACCGTTTACGTGATCCTCACTGCCGGATACATCAACTTGACCATTTTTCTCAACGTCCTGTCCATATTTATGGAGTTAGTAGGAATGCCGAAGACTTGGGTGAAGACGGAAAGGAGCGGAAAGGTCACTATTGAGTTGGGCAAGGGAGGCTGATTTCCCAAGAAAATCGTATTATTCTCCTTTTGAGTATATAAGCCTCGTGAGAATCAGGCCTGTTGTGATGACCATAGCTGGAAGCGACTCCGGTGGAGGGGCAGGATTACAGGCAGACCTAAAGACTTTCACCAGTCTGGGAGTTTTCGGTACAACAGTGATTACAGCTATTACAGCTCAAAACACATTTAAGGTATCCAAGGTGATGGAGCTCCCTCAAGACATCATAGAGGCTCAGTTCGACGCCGTCATGGAGGACTTCGATGTAAAGTTTGCCAAAACGGGGGTTCTCCCATCGCCTAAAGTTATAGAGGTAGTGGAACGGAAGCTTGGGCAGTATAACATAGGGCTTGTCCTTGACCCTGTTATGTTTTCCAAGTCTGGTTATCCACTGATCGGAGAAGATGCTATGAAAGGCCTATCGAGACTGTTAGGGAGGGCCCTCATAATAACGCCTAACAGGATGGAAGCCGAGAGGTTATCTGGGATGAAAATTAACTCAAAGGATGACCTCAAGAGATGCGCTTTGCATCTGAACAAGTTGACCTCCACTAACGTAATAGTTAAGGGAGGAAGGGCCTTGGGTGGCTTCGACGTCGCAGTGATCGACAATCAACTCTTAGAGCTGGAGGGTGAGAGTGTCAATACGGACAACCTTCACGGTAGCGGAGATGTCTTCTCTGCAGCCATAACTGCCTACCTATCTAAGGGTCTCAGTCTGAGGAAAGCAGTAATAGAAGCCAAACACTTCGTTACTCAGGCAATAAAGTTCTCCCTTCCCCTCGGAAAGGGAAAGGGACCAGTAGATCCCTTTGCGTTCCCTGAAAAGGTAATAAGAATGGAGCAGGCTAGGGAGGAGCTCGAGAAACTAGTAATGTTCTTGGAGAAGAGAATATCTTTGGTGAAAGCCCTCCTCAACCAGGACGAAAAGATGAACATCGGCTTCGTCACAGAGTACGGTGATTCCGCAACTTTAGCAGGTGGGATAATGAGATATCTGGACTGGATAAAAGTGGATGGACCCATCGTGGTTAACATGCATGAGAACTTAGTGATAAGAGGCCTCAGGGTCACAGGTAAGAGGATAGGAATATCCGCTTCTCTCACCGATGCTCTCTTGAGGGCATCCGAGAAGGGAAAGCTGAAGATATCCGAGAGTGGGATCTATGGTAACTTGTTACTAATGGAGGGAAGGGGAATAATAGTGGCTGATTCCCTTGAGGAACTTACTAACTTGCTGGAGGGTATAGAAATTGATTAACGTTGTTGGGAGTTATAACGTAGACCTCACCCTTAAGGTGAGTAAGTTCCCAATTCCTGGTGAGACCGTTTTCGTGGACGAGTTCATGACTGGACATGGAGGTAAAGGATCCAACCAGGCAGTCTCAGCTGCGCGATTAAGAAGTAAAGTCAAGTTTGTGGGGGCCGTGGGGAGAGACCATCATGGCGACAGGGCCATGGAATTCCTGAAAGAGGAGGGAGTTGATACTAGATGCGTGAAAAGAAAGGATGCCCCAACGGGGACAGCATATATAATCCTTGATGGAAATGGGGAGACCATCATAATGGTCAACAGAGGGGCCAATTATCTCTTGGCCCCTAACGACATCGAAGGATGCATGGACGGAGATATTCTGCTAACTCAGATGGAGATCAGAGAAGAAGTGGTGAAGACGGCCCTCTCTACCTTCCCTGGGCTTAGAATACTCAACCCAGCTCCGGCCGTGATAACCGACCAAAACCTTCTCAGCTACGTGGATATCCTTACCCCCAACGAAGTGGAGTTCAAGGAGATAAGTAACTCAGATGATTTGAGCCACGGAGCTGAAGTCCTCCTGAAAAGGGTAAAAAAGGCAATCATAGTAACTCTCGGGGAACACGGAGCCGTGATCTTCACTAAACACAGGAGTGTAAGGATACCAGCCCCCAAAGTTGATGCGATCGACACCACGGGAGCGGGCGACGTGTTTAACGCCGCCTTGGCCGTTTTTCTGGAGAAGGGTTACGACATAGAAGAGGCGGTGGAAAAGGCAAACATTATAGCTGCTGCATCTGTGAAAACTTATGGAGCCCTCGGTCCAAGGTGGGAAGAGGTTGAGGACCTCCTCAAGGAGGACTAAGGAAATGAAGGGCTGTCCAGGGCTCTGTGACCTTCAGGACGTTGAGGAAAGGGGAGACATTTGAGAGTCATTCTACTGGGAACGGGAGCTGGGAGCACGGTTGGGAGCAGCAGGTTCAAATCGGGAGTGTTGGTTGAGAGCGGAGAGGACAAAGTACTGTTGGATTTCGGCTCTGGGGTAAGTATGCGATTGGAGGACATGAACAAGATTCCACGCGCAGTTTTCATCACTCATCTGCACGTAGATCACTTCTCTGGGATTTTCGATCATTTAGTACAGAGGGCGATTCAAGGTCTTCCAGATATAAGGGTTTATTCTCCCCCGGGTTTTCTGGAGGTACTCTCAAGCTACAAGAGAGCTGGAAATCAGATATCGGCAGAGGTTAGAGAGGACGGACTTCCCCAGGGAGGTGAGGGAGAGTTGGAGGTCTACTCCGTGGGAGCTTGTCACAAAATCTACGCTGTCTCATACATCATCACCGATGGGAGAAAGAGGATCCTATACTCTGGGGACACGTCAGAACCGTGTGAGGATGTGTTGAGGGAGTCTAGAAAGGTAGACTTGGTAATACACGAAGCTAGCTGTCTGGAGAACTGCAAGCAATGGGGTCACACGTCTTTGAAGGAAGTATTGGAAATGTTCAATAAACCCGTGATCACTCACATACCTGCACAGCTTTCTAAGAAATTTGAAGAGTTGACTGGAGACAGGGGTATACTAGCGAAGGACGGGTTGGTCATAGATGTGTAGGTTCGTAGCTTTCAGAGCTGAGGGAGAGGTGGATCCAAACGTCCTCGAATCCCTGATTAAGGCCTCTGATAAGGATCCCTATTCCAGTTTCGGATCCCATCCTGACGGTTGGGGATTCGTGATCTATTTTAGGGACGATGGATGGTCTAAAATTTATTATACTTCTCGGAAACCTATTTTCAAGGACCCCAACGTAAAATTCCTGAGTTCCATAAGGGGGGACGAGCTAGTAGGAATTATTCACGCCCGGAGAAGCTCTAAAAAGTTCCTGTTGGGTCCGTCCCACGCCCACCCCTATTTCCTCAGGGCGGGGCCCTATGAACTCTTCCTAGCCCACAACGGATCCATTAGTAGAGTTGGATTCACCGAACCCAATCTCCCATATACCGACAGTTTCGTCATGCTTATGGAGGTGGCCAAGAGAGTTCAAGAAGGAATGGATCCAGTCGAGTCATACTCCAGGGTAACCAAGGAGTTAAGACAATGGAGTACCAGCCTCAACTCTTCGCTCCTATTTTACGGGGAGGGAGTGGGCCCCAGCCTATATGTTTACTATTACTATAACAAGGAAAAGATGAGGGAGAAGGAGGAGTACTACAGACTCTACAGGAGTGGGGGATATATTTTCTCATCCTCAGTTAATTATTACTTAAGAGGTATTGGGAGGGAGTTACCTTACGATGAACTGACCGAATTGTAATAGAATTTCATTTTTCCCTTTGAGCTAATCTCCTGGTAAGGAAAGTCAGGGGCATTCAGGTCTCCATTGCAATTTCATTTTGTTTCAGTAGCTTAAGCGTAATAATTGATCATACGTGGTCGGGGCGACTTCTTCTCTGCCTCATTGACGTGGCAGGTTACATTCAACTAATCCTACATAGAATTAGCCTAATTTAAGAGAGATATTAGAATTCGCAATGGAGCCCTGAATGGCCTGGAAGTCACCTCAACCTCCTCTTTTATAAGGTCAGTGGAGAATCATATTATATGAAAGAGCGACTAATAGAGGCTAAGATAGTAGACTTCGGAAAACTCAAGGAAATTTACAGTGACATAGTCTATTACATCCAATACACTAAAGCATTAGAGAGAACTGGAGCCAAGGAGAAGCCCAATCCTCCCCCCTCACTTAGGGGACTCAGTTTACTATATAGTAAGCTTAGGATAGGACCGTTGAAGGTGGTGAACACGGGGAACCTCTTTAAACTGGAGAAAGTTGACGCCAAAGTCTCCTCAGATCAAGGAGGACAACCGGCCTATGCCATAGTGGACTTCTCCGATGGAATTAAGGTCTATTTGGCTTACGTGACTGAGGATCCAATAGTAGGAGTTGACCTGGGAATAAGACACCTCTTCACAGTAGTTGCCATACTGGACGGTGGAAAGGTCTTCAGGACCAAATACATAGGGAATGGATCACTGATTGAAACGTTCACGAAATACATGGGGGAGGGGCAGGGATTATCCTATATCGCCGAGATCAGGAGTAAGGTGAGAGGAGCTGTAAAGGAATTAGCTGACTTCATGGAGGAGGTGAGTCCCAAGGTGGTGGCGCTGGAGGATCTGAGGTATTATGAAGCTAGAATAGGGAAAGGATTGAGATTGGTTGAAGACCTCTTGGAAAAGGAGTTCATAGAGAGGGGAATAAGGTTCAAGAGGCTCGACCCACATAACACTTCCAGGATATGTTCCAGATGCGGTTACAAGAAGGGTGAAATTTTAGGCTCAATCTTCGTTTGCCCTGCGTGTGGTTATAAGGTGGACAGGGACTTCAACGCTGCATACAACCTCGCCATGAAATGCTATTACACCTGCTAGCTTAGTTTTTTATGAGAAGTCTGGGAACAGTTTTACTATGAATTATGAAGTGAGGATGAAACGTCTCAAGGAGATGATGTCGCAGAGGCGTATTGACGCAGTGATCCTGGGGCCCACTAGTAACATGTTCTATCTCACTGGGTTCAGGGAGGAACAGATGGAGAGACCACTCCTACTGGTTGTGGGTGAAGAGGACTTTGTCTTAGCTCCCAAGATATATGAGGAACAGCTCTCAACCGTGGGGTTGGAGATTCGATCCTACAGGGATGGGGAAGATCCTTACTCACTCATGAGACTTAAAAAGGGATCGTCCATAGCCATAGATGATCAACTGTGGTCACTATTTCTCGTCGAGATCCTCAATAGATTTCTACCCTCCAACATCAGTCCTGCCTCCGTAATAATGAAGGAGTTGAGAGAGGTGAAGGACGAAGAGGAGATAAGGGCCTTGAGGAGCGGGTTGTCAATAGCCGAGAAGTCCTTCTTGGAGTTCACGGATAAGGTCAAGGAGGGAGAGAACGAGTGCAGATTAGCCAGAGAATTGGAATGGTTGTTCATTGAGAATGGTGCTGAGGGGACTTCGTTCAGTCCCATCCTGACTTCCGGACCCAACACCTCAATGCCTCACCTGAGATGCACCTCCAGAAAAGTAAAGAGGGGGGATGTTATAATAGCAGATTTTGGAATAAAATTTAAAGGTTATTCCACAGATACGACGCGTGTGTTGACTTTAGGTCCTCCTTCTGAGGATGTCAAACGCATCTGGTCCATAGTGGTTGAGGCCATAGCAGAAGCTGAGAGCTCGACGTTAGGATCAACGGGCAAGGACATAGACTGGAGGGCCCGAAAGGTGATATCTTCCAAGGGATTCGGGGAAAATTTCATTCATAGAACCGGTCACGGTATAGGAATAGACGTACATGAGGATCCCTACATAGCTCCTGATAACTTGGTTGAGGTGAAGAGAGGTAGCACGTTCACCATAGAGCCTGGAATATACCTTCCTGGAAAGTTTGGAATCAGGGTCGAGGAAATGGCAGTCATGAGGGACAAGGTAGAGATTCTCACCCAGTTGAGCAGGGAGATCTTCACAGTTTGACGTCAAGAACCGATCTCTTCAAGATTGTCACACCCTCCTTGATCTCCTCCGCAGTAGGGATAGTAACGCTCAGCCGAGCCATGGTATCTCCCCCACGTAGGAAGAAGGCCTTAGCTTTCACAAAGCTCAGCCCGTCCTTTGTGGCTACCTCGAAAACTCTCTCAGCATCGGTTCTTAAGTCCACCAGTGCAAAGAAGCCGCATTTAGGTGGATTGAACTTGAAGATACCAGCGTCATCCAGGGACTCGGTGAGAATCTTCATCTTCTCTGAATAATGCATCGCGAGAGTAGTCATCCTTTTTGAAACTAGACCTCTCCTGAGGAGGTTAGCTACTACGTACTGATTTATAGTAGAGGTGGAGAAGTCCAATTGCTCCAATAAGCTGAGCTTCTCTGCGATTTCACCTTTAGCTACTATGAAACCCACCCTCAGCCCCGGGGCAATTATTTTACTGAAGCTACTAACATATATGACCCTCCCCTCTCTGTCAAACGATTTTATGGGAGGTGGAACGCAACCTGCTATCGGTCTGTAAGGATCGTCCTCAACTACGTAGAAGTCCCTCGCACTGGCCAGCTCCACGAGTGCTTTTCTTCTTTCGTATGACATATTTACACCAGCCGGATTGTGACAGTTGGGAATCACATATACCAGCTTGGGCCTCACTATCTTCGTTATCCTCTCCAGGGAACTAACGTCCATTCCCTCAGAGTCTAGATCTATGGGTAGAGTTACGTTCGACCTCAATTTCATTGCCATGAACGTCTCCACAAAGGTAGGGTTTTCCACGGCAACGACATCGTTGTCCAGAAAGTACTTAGAAATGAGCTCTATGGCATGCTGGGCCCCGCTGGTTACAACTATCTTATCTTCCTTATCGAGACTGAGGTTCAGCGATGGAACGAACCTCCTTATCTCTTCTATTAGCTCCGGTTGACCTCCTGCACCTGGATAGAACAGGGACCTGGGTCCTTTCTCCTGAAGTACCTCCTCATACGCGTTCTTTATCTCCTCAATTGGTATTACTCTAGGATCTGGAGTTCCGCTGGCCATATTTATCCTCACTTTGCCCCCGACGCGAGAGCCCAACTCCACGGGGGAAAGGTCTATCTCCCTTCCTATCCTCGATACCATCGACCGCTCACCTTTATCTCCTTCCCAAGGCCTCTCTTCCGGGCCAATTCATAGAGTTTGCCCATGACAACAACGTCTTCCAGGCCTATGCCTACTGACTTGAAGACGGTGATCCCTGACCTGGGCCTTGGATTTCTCTTTCCGGTAACCACCTCGGAGAACTTCACGACCTTATCCCAATCCAGCATGTTCATCTTGTTAGCCAAGATCAGGTCCCCAGCCTCCTCCTTGGCCTGCTGTATGTCCTCCACGGAGATGGTCTGTGATGCCCTCAGGACATCAGGGAAGAGTTCAATCCTCTCAGACAAATTGGAACCCATAGCGTTGACGTGAGAGTCTGGCTTCAAGTACTCCAACTTAAGGAAAGGAGTTGTGGAAGTGGTAATGGTAACTACGACGTCCGCCATGGAAGCGAGCTCTTTAACCGATGTGGCCATCTTGATCTGAACCCCCATGGATCTCAGGATTTCTGATGCCTTAGTCTCCCTCTCCTTAGTTCTCGTGTAACCCCACAGTTTCACTCCCTTCATTGCCCAAAAGGCCTCGGCCTGAGCTATGCCTTGTTTCCCTAAACCTATGATGCCTACCTCTGAGTAGTTCCTCTTCATTAGGTCTGCAGCCAGAACTGAGAGTGCTCCTGTCCTAAGCAAGGACATCCTGTCAGCCTCAGTTAGCATGAGGAGCTCCCCCTCGGAAGAGAAGAGCAACGAGATGAAGTTTCCCCTGACGTAAGTCTTGAAGCCTATAAAGCCTTCATAGGCTCCAGCCTGATAAGTGAGGGTAACTCCCGAGAAGGCAGTTCTCACCCTCTTGGTATTCACAGCCTTCTTGTTATCTTCAAGAATGAAGCCTTCCCTTAGAGCTTCATATGCGTCTCTGAAGCTCAACAACTCATTTACGTTCTCTTCAGTCAGAAAGAGAGTCAATAGAGCCCTCATTTGATTTAGCCCCACGTCTTAAAAATCCACATGTTCACAAGAGTTCTCTTATGGAGCTTACTCCCAGGTTACAAGACATTTTGAACATGGTGAAAAACAAGGGGGAGATGGACTTAAGGGAGATCGCCCTGTTCCTGAAGGTTTCTCCGAAGACAGCCAAGGGATACGTGAGGGAATTGGTACGGCTGGGGTACATGGAAATGGACGAAAACGGAATCGTGAGACTAGTGGTGAAGAGTGAAGATCCTGTCCAGAAATTGACCAAACTTATGGAGATTCATGAGAGCGAGATCGCCATGCTTAAGAAAAGTCTCGAGGAGGTCAGGGAGGAACTGATGAAACTTAAGAGAAAACAGAAAGAGAGATGATTCGAAGATTTCAACTCGCTATGTTTTGAGTTCCAATGTCTTCCTTCATGGGAGTGAAACTACATGGAGCTTACTCCTCTGGACTGGGGAACCCGAGGCTTTGGAGGACAAATTTCACGTAACTTGTCGTCCTTAAGGGTAAGGTGGAGAGTGTTCGTTCCAGGAAACTCCGTTATCTTTGCCGTAGGGATGGTTAGAGGGGTTCGGGCTTCATTGAATTTTCATGAATTTGTATCCAATTCTCAGCCCTTGAGCTTCACCGGGGTCACGGGGAAACCCGTTACCCCTCCGCCCCCTTAACGGGGTAACCCCAACCCACCTACTCCCAGTGGGAGTGAGAAAGAGGTGGGGAAACCCGCACATCTTGAGGAAGATATTCAAGGATGCGTTCAGTTGCCTGTCCAGGGTGAACCCACACCTCTCATACCTGAAAGTCCTACCTTTCGGCAGCAGTTATGGGAATCTTAGGGAGGTAATACGAAGAAGTCGGTATTAGCGAGAAGTTTTTATTTTTCGACGTCGTCCTGCTGAAAAGGTGCGGAAAGGGACCGATCGAGTTGGCTAGGGAGAGGCTGGTCAAGGCGGTCAACAGGCTGGGCGTGGTGAGGAGGAAGGGGAGGAGCAGGAAGGTCGGGTTGGCGCTAGTCCTCATGGTCCTGGTGGGTGGGAGGGCCAGCGTGAGGAACGCGGCCGAGACGTTCGGGTTGGACTACGCAAACCTGCTGGAGACGTTGGGAGAACTCGACGACGCGTGGAGGGACTACCTGGAGGTCCTGTCAGACTGGTGAAGGGTCGGGTGGCCGTCATCATAGACGACACCGTGGACCACAACGCTCCAGGGGGAAGGACGTGAGCCCCTGAGAACTACTGGACCTACTGCCACACCCACGGGAGGTTCGAGAGGGGCGTGCAGCTCCTCACGGTCGCCGTAGTGGACCTAGGGCAGGACGTTCATGGTGGGGCTTTCCCCTACGCCGTGAGGAAGATGTTGGATTTGGGGATGGTCGCCGAGTTCAAGACCAAGATCGAGGTGGCGAGATGTTGGACGTGCTCAAGGAGCGCTTCCGGTAGCCAGGGTCGTCTTCGACCCCAGTACTGTCCGAGAAGCTCGTGAGGGACAACGTGGTGTCTGAGCCAAGTCCAACCGAGCTCAGGGTCGAGTCGGTCCAGGGGACCCTCGAGGAGGTGGAGGGACACCTCCGAGTGGGAGACCCTCGGAGTCTACTACGCCGACCTGACCCTGGGAGGCCGACCCATTACGGTAAAGTTGCTAGTCCGGGAATA
This sequence comes from Metallosphaera yellowstonensis MK1, assembly GCF_000243315.1. GTDB lineage: Archaea > Thermoproteota > Thermoprotei_A > Sulfolobales > Sulfolobaceae > Metallosphaera > Metallosphaera yellowstonensis. Next base: position 282,107 of record NZ_JH597768.1, read on the forward strand.
TAAACGTGACTCTGGGACACAGGCCAGGTGCCTCTACACCACCGACCTCTCGCTCAGCGAGGAAGTCGAGGAGGCCTGGAGGATGAGGTGGGAGATCGAGGACCTCCAAGGGACGTCAAGGCCCTGGGACTCCTCGTTCTGGAGGAGGGAGAGGCTTCAGGGGTACCTCACGATCTTCACCATCAGCAACGTCGTCAGGGAGCTGGTGGGGGAGCTGAACCTTAGGAGCGTGGAGGCGTTCCTCAGGTTCGTTGAACGTCATTTAGGCGGACCGCCGGGGCTGATGAAAATCTTTAAGTTACGTTAACGTCCCATAACTGCTGTAACTTGGTTCACTAAGTCGTCCTTTCGCTTGTTCGATACCCTAGCGTATAATGCCACTTTCCTCCTCTTGACAATACCCATCAATCTCTCTACGTCCTCCCTGAACCTCCACTTCCCGCTCTGCACCACTGGTTTAATGTAACCCTCCTTAACGTAGCTCTGCAACGTGCGGTAGGATATTCCCAGTTTTTGGCACACTTCCTTAGGTTTCAGCATCATAATTAAACTCACATACAAAGTATATAAACTTCACAGTTTATCTGAAACTGTTGACAACGGCTAGAAGTTATCCTGAAGTGATCACGTTCCATCATGATGCTCGCATCCTCCGTCTTAACCTAACGACGGAAATGATGTCTCGAAGATGAAAACACCTTCTCACGGGCTATTTAGGGCAGGGCACCTTTCAATCCCTTAAAACTCATGCAGAGTTGAAGTCTAATCTTCACCGCTTACTACACATTTTCCAGATTTCGTCCCCTATCCAGTGTATGCTAGTTGATACCTTCCCTTTTTTATTGGATAAAGCTTCTTGAACTTCCTGGGAGGCCCTCATAATAGCCACAGGAATCTCAGTTTTGGTTAGGACCAACAATAGCGTACCTGGAGTTATCTCACCAGAAGTCTCTACTACTCCAGGGGCGAAGAGATCTGCCCCTCTAGCCAGGGCCTTCACTGCCCCCTCGTCTACCTTCACCGTGGGAAGGGTCACCCTGTGCTCCTGTAGGAAACATAGTGTGGGTATCAAGTCTTCAGTGAAGAAAGAAAGTTTTCCGTCTAAATAGTAATAAATTAACTTCTTTTCTTTTCCTATTTCGACGTTCTCTGAGGACAGATCTACGCCGTATAGGGCCTTAATCCTTGAAAGGAACTCTTTCCTCTCCTTCTGGGAGAGGAGGTGCTTTTGCACTTTTACTTCACCAAATCCTCTGGGCTTACTGGCATCCTGTTTATGAACTTCTTAGTGCATTGTTGAAGTGCGCTGAGAATTGTAGGGGATCCCACTACGGCTCCAGCTTCGCCTATACCTTTGGATCCCAGAGGGTGGGGTGATAAGCCCAGCTGGAAATTCTTCCACTCCATCTTGGGTGACTCCACTGCTGTGGGAACTACATAGTCTCCCAGGGACGAGTTTTGCATTATGCCGTCAGCTATCACCACCTGCTCATACAGGGCCTGCCCTAGAGCCTGAACTACACCTCCGTGTATCTGACCTTCCGCTAAGAGGGGATTGATCACTTTGCCCACGTCATCTACGGCCAAATATTTCCTGACCTTTATCATTCCGGTCTCCCTGTCAATCTCAACCACGGCGAAGTGTATACCGTAGGGCGTAGTAGGTTTCCTCACTGGATACACTGAAGTCACGTCCAAGGAGATTCCGAACTTATACGCATTCTTGACGACCTCGTCAAACGATAGAGACTTACCCGTCTTCTTATGGACTACCTTACCCTCGAGGTATTCCACCTCCTCTACATCTGCCTCAAGGGCCTTAGCCCCAGCCTCGGTTAGCCTCTTCCTCAACTCTTGTGAGGCCAAAAGTACTGCTGATCCGCCTACAGTTAGGGTTCTACTCCCCCACGTACCTATCCCGTCCTCTATTACGTCCGTATCACCCCACTTCACTTCAACCTTCTCCATGGGTACCTCCAATGCCTCCGATGCTATCTGCGCGAAGGCCGTAGCATCCCCTTGGCCGTGAGGACCTGTTCCCGTAACTATTACCACTCTCCCGTCATACTTCACGTAGACTCTCGCGGTTTCCCAAGGTCCGAAACCTGTTATCTCCACGTACATAGAAAGCCCTAAACAGAGATTTTCCTTCTGAGCCTCAGCTTTCAGCTGTTGATAGTAGGGCTCTGCCGACTTAATGAGCCCTATATAATTACCAGAATCGTAGGTTATACCAAAGGCGTTCTGATAGGGCATCTCCTCGGGTCTTATGAGGTTTCTAGACCTAACTTCGAGTGGGTCTATTCCCAACTCTTGCGAAATCTGATCCATTATCCTCTCTATGAAGAAGGTAGCCTCTGGTCTCCCAGCTCCCCTGTACGAGGTAGTGGGAGTTAGATTGGTGTTGACAGCATAAGCTACAACCTGGGCATGCTTAATCCTATATGGTCCAGGGAGCATCCTGGCAGCGCTTATTACGTTGCCGCCGTCATCTTCGTTGGCCTCAGAATAGGGGGCACCGATATTCCCAACTATAGTGCCAACGAGCGACATTATTGTCCCGTCCCTCTTGACCCCGACTTTATACCTGAGTGCCTTGTCTCTACCGTGACCAGCACTCATCATCTCTTCGCTCCTAGTGGGGATCCACTTTAGAGGTACTCCCAGCTTAACTGAAAGAAAGCTCACAGCGTACTCCTCAGGTTGGAGAATAATCTTACTACCAAAGGCACCACCGACGTCTGGTTGGATGACCCTTATGTTAGTTAGGCCGAGATATTTGACTAAATTTCTCCTTAGATAATGGGCAGACTGGGTCGAGGACCAAACAGTGAGTTTCTGTCCGTCAAAGAAGCTGACTACCCCCCTAGTCTCCATGGGGACTGCCACAACCCTCTGGTTGTAAAGAGTTCCCTCCAATTGAACCTGGGACTCCTCTAAAACCTTATGAGGTTCTCCGGAGAGAAACTCTTTCTTGGAATAAACGTTGCTCTGTAATCCAGAGTAAACTTTGACTTCGTCCTTCAGGGCCTCCTCTGGGTCAAACACTGGAGATAAGGGTTCGTATTCGACCTCGACACTCTCTAGGAGATCATAGGCCTCGTATCTGTCCTTGGCTACTACAGCCGCTATCGGTTGACCTGCATACGTGACTTCAGTGGAGGGTATTGGAAAGTCCTTCCCAGGGTTAAAGTCCTTTCCTGTATAAACTTGAGGACCCCCCTTGACCTTTATCCTTGCGTGAGGATACTTAGACCTCAAGAAAGCCACGAACAACATCCCAGGAAGCTGAACGTCATCGACGTAAGTTCCCCTGCCTGTTATGAGGCGGGGATCCTCTATTCTCCTCACGGGTTGACCTATGTATTTCATGAACCTATCTATACGATCCTAATGAGATTTAAATTTTCTTAAGCCTCTCCCAAACGGTTGGATGGGTTGAGAGGATCGACCTCCCCTCGCCAGAACTCTCGTACTTCATGAGGAGATTAGAATAGGATTCCCTTCCTACTAGAGTAGTGGCATAGGAGTCTGCCTCGAACTCAAATCTCCTCGAAAGAAATCTCTGAAACAGGAAGGAGAAAAGGATGAGAAAGGCTCCAGCTAAATATCCCAAATACCCCAACGCCAATATAGCTGAGGAGATTAGCATTCCAGTTACGATGAAACCCTTGAGATGATGTTTTCTAGATATGTGACCCAACTCGTGAGCCACGGCAGCTAAAATCTCATCGTTGCTCTGGGCTAAGAGAGCTGAGGTAACTAAAATAGTCCCGCCAGGCAGGGAGAACGCGTTGACCGAAGAGCTCTCCTTCATCTTTATTTCAACCCTTCGGGCTGTCCCCTCTAGAATGGAATCGAGTCCCTCGACGTGAACTGTTCTATATCTTTTAACCCATCTGGGTACTATTACCCAGTACATAACGGCTATAATAACCAGGGACAGTAGAGCGAAAATAATGGTTTGCACAAACTGTATTATGCGGGTAGTACTATATTAACTTCTTGAAATTACCACTTCACTTTAAATCGTGCTGAGACAACATGTTGGTGAAATGAAGGCGATAGTTCTTGAGAACGGTAAACCTACGCTGAAAGAGGTTCCTATACCTAGACTAGCGGAAGGGGACGTCTTAGTCAAAATGAAGGCCTGTGGTCTATGCGGAACCGATATCGAGAAGATATGTGGACAATACACCGCATCGCAACCCATTTTGGGTCACGAGCCTGCAGGTGTAGTGGAGGAATCACTGTTTGAGGGAATAAGGCCTGGGGATAGGGTCTTTGCCCACCATCACGTCCCCTGCTATGAGTGTTATTATTGTAAGAACGGTAGTCCGACCATGTGTCCCTACTACAGGAAGACCAACCTTGATCCAGGAGGTTTCGCTGAGTACTTTAGGGTCCCAGCCTGGAACGTCAAGAGAGAAGGAATACTGAAGTTACCGGATCACGTTACCTTTGAGGAGGGATCCTTCATTGAACCCCTGGCCACTGTGGTGAGGGCTCAGAGGAGAGTACAGCTCAAGGCTGCCGAGTCCGTTCTCGTTGTGGGTGCAGGGCCCATGGGCTTACTCCATGTACTTAACGCTAAGTCCTTAGGGGTAGGGCAAGTGATGATATCTGACGTCTCCGAGTATAGGCTCTCCTTTGCGGAAAAGCTAGGTGTGACTGCAGCGTTAAACCCAACTAGACACAACGTAACAGAGGAGGTTAAGAGGCTAACTGACGGAAGGGGAGTGGACGTATCCATCATAGCCTCGGGTTCGCCCCAGGCAATACTTTCCGGTCTCTACTCCGTCAGGAGGGGAGGGAAGGTTTTGCTTTTCGGCGTGCCGTTTAAGGGAACTATTCTCCAATACGATGTTAGCGAGTTGCTCAACAACGAGATCTCCTTAATAAGTAGCAACGCTGCCGTTGAGGAGGACACAACTGAGGCCCTGAGGTTAATCTCCGAGGGTAGGATAAGGGTGAAGGAATTAGTATCGCACGTGTATGGCTTAGAACAGTTCCAGGAGGCCGTAAGGGTAGCCAAAGAGGGAAAGGCCATAAAGATAGTAATAACAGACTAGGATGAAGACGATGTATAGAACCAAAGTCATTTTGAAGAGAACGAGGGCTCTCTCCACGTCCATGGAAGTAGGAAGATTTCCTTCTCCCACAGAGTAGCTACCTTGTTTCTCAAGCCTCACTCCCAATATTCCCGCTGCTGCCCCTATCGGATATCTAGCGTTTACGCTCTCCACGGGGGATTCTTTCACGTACCTGAAAGCACCTGTGAAGTTCCCCCAGAGTAGGAACCCTGCAATTCCCATTAAGAGAACCGTGAGCCTCGCTGGAACATAATTAAGCAAAGTGTCGACCTTGGCGCTGAAATAACCCTCCTCCTTGAGTTCAGGAACCTTGTAGCCCACCATACTGTCCATCGTGTTGGCGAACCTCTGGATCAGGGCACCAGGCAGACCCAGTAACAAAAACCAGAAAATGGGTGAGGTTATTCCGTCCACTAAACTCTCAAAGAGGGACTCTATAGCTGCTGAAGCTATATGACCTTGGTCACTCTTACTGAGATCTCTCCTCACTATCTGTTGCACTAAACTCCTTGATCTCTCGTCCAAGGGCAATGATTCCCTCACTATTTTATAGAGCATTTTAATGGAGAAGGTGGTCTTGAGAACCAGTGTTAGGAGAAGGAACTTGACTATGACGTTAGGTACGAGGAGGGGGAGAAGACAAAGGGTGAAAACGGGGATCACAGACACGAACCACAATATAACCCCATGGAGTTTCCCCGCATAGGGTCTCACAAAGATGGAGGAGAGTCTCCCTACAGCGACTACTGGGTGGATGAAAGTTGGAGGTTCACCTATAGCTAAGTCAAGCGCTAGAGATGCAAGGAACACAAGAAACATGGGGCCTCAGTCATCAAGAGTATGGGGAAGCTTAAAGTGATCGCAGCTCCCGTTAGATCCCCAGAGGACCCACCGAGGAATCTCTTGCCCACGTAAAGGAATAGAGCGAGGATCACGGGAAAGATTAAGACGGATTGAATGCCAAAGAATGGAACTGACTGGAGGAGTAGAAAGGGCCAATTTCTCCTAAGCTTCTTATGAAACATGTTGCCCAACCTGCTTTCCTTCATGGGACTCATTAGTCCTAACACCAGTAGACCTAAAGATCTAGAGAGAACCTCTGCACTCATCAGGGAGAACAGTGTCATAAGGTTAAGACCACCTACACCATTCAGGGCAACAAACATGAGCGCTAAGTAGCACACCAGGAGTCCAATACCACCAGTCCCCACGGCCACGTCCCTGAGAGCCCTAAGTCTGTCCTCATGAGTCCCCCTGATCATGAGGGCGTCCCCCAAATCCAGCAATCCGTCTAAGTGATTGAAACCCCTTAACACCTCTATGAAGGGGAGGAGTAGGATTGGGTAAATTCGTCCCAGTGCCTCCTTGATCAGGAATAAGAACCCGAAGTCGAGAACACCGGAAGTGATCCCCACTACCACCGGAGCCAAGAAGGAGAACTCGGCTATCAACTCCAAGTCCGCCTGAACCGTGGGGATTATAGTGAAAAATGAGAGTTGTGCTAGAATCCCTTTTAATGCCCTCACAATGAACTTTCAGAGACATGGCAATAATAATATCTTCTAGCATGAGCGACTCTGGGAAATCGATCGTCACAGCTGCTCTAGTTAAGTTGTTGGGAGGGGTTCCCTTCAAGGCCCAGAACATGTCCCTCAACAGCTTTCCTTCCCATGATGGAGGTGAGATGGCGTTCATTCAGGCATTCCAAGCCATGGGGAGCGAGATTAGACCCGAGAGGTGGATGAATCCAGTCCTGCTCAAACCTTCAGGTAATGGGATAGAGGTTATCTTCATGGGAGAGTCCCTGGGCAATATGGACTCGAGAGAATACTATTCCACAGTTGAGCGTCTCTGGCCTAAGGTAAAGGAACGTATAACCGAGGACATGGTCATAGAGGCTGCAGGGGGTCTCGGGGAGCCCAATTTCTTAGAGCGAGACATTTCAGGGTACAAACTCATGGAGCTAGGGGTCCCCTCCATAATGGTCCTTGATATAGATAGGGGAGGAGCTTTCGCCTCCGCGTTTGGAATATATAACATGTTTCCAACCTCCCTAAGACCTCTGCTCAGGGGTTTCATTATAAACAAGTTCAGAGGTGATGAGAAGTTCTTGGAGCCAGCAGTAAGGTGGTTAGAGCAGAGGACAGGTATGAAATTCTTGGGAACTATCCCTTACGACGATAGGATTTCCAACATAGCGGAAGACTCCATGAACGTGAGAGACCTAGGGGAAGGAGAGATGGAAGTGGACGTAATAGCGGTACCTTACATGAGTAACTTCAATGAGTTCCAAGCCTTCCAGAAGTCTAACGCTCACGTTAGGTTCGTCAGGAGACCCTCCCAACTTAGTAAGGCAGACTTAGTTATACTCCCTGGAACTAGGAACACTAAGGCTGCCCTGTCCTGGCTAGTTGAGTCCGGTTTTGTGGGCATCCTTAAGAATAAGAGGGTCCTCGGCATCTGCGGTGGTTTCCAGATCATGGGTAGAAGACTCATTGATCCTTACGGACTAGAGGCGGGAGTTCCCAGTGACTACCAAGGTCTAGGGATCCTGCCCATAGAAGTCAAATTCAGGAAGACAAAGGTGGTAGCGAACAGCAAGGCGGTGTCCGACCTTGGAACATTTGAGGGTTATGAAATCAGGAGAGGGGAGATAATCTACTCAGAGGGAAGGCCACTCTTGACGATCACAGAAAGGAATGGAAATCTTGTCAGTGTGCCTGATGGAGCCGAGGACGGAGACTTCTTTGGTCTCAGCCTACACGGTTCCCTGTACTCCCAGGGAGGCCGGAAACTTTTGGAGGAAATCGGTTTGAAATTTTATGGCAAATCACTGGAAGAAGAGGTGAGGGAACAAGTGAACCTAATCGCGGAGATAGTTAGATCTAAGATTGATACGGAGACCATATGGAATATTTATACAGAAAGCAGGATAAGGGAGTAGAACAATAATGTTCTCTCCAGAAGCCTTCATTAGGGAGATGGAACCCCAAATAAGGCAAATAGTGGGTCAAGAAAAAGTTGTAGCAGCTGTCAGCGGAGGGGTCGACAGCACCACTGCAGCTGCGTTGATGTACAAGGTGCTGGGAGACAGAGTAGTACCAGTAATGATAGATACTGGGTTCCTGAGGGAAAGAGAGTCCGCGAGGGTTCAAGAAATGCTCAGGGACTTAATGCCCCTGAGGGTAGAGGATAGAAGCGAAGAGTTCATAGGTTCCTTAGAGGGCCTCTCTGACGCCGAGGAGAAGAGGAAGAAGTTCAGAGATCTCTTCTACACTACCATCTCCTCCATACTCAAGAGGGAGGGAGCCAAATTCTTAGTTCAAGGAACCATAGCTGCCGACTGGGTGGAGACGCAGGGCGGAATAAAGACACAGCACAATGTCCTAGTCCAGCTGGGCATAAACACGGAGAGCTTATGGGGATTCACTGTTGTGGAACCCTTAGCTGACCTCTATAAGAATGAAGTGAGGGAGTTGGCCCGATACCTAGGACTCCCTGAGGAGATCTCAGAGAGGCAACCATTTCCAGGTCCAGGACTCCTGGTCAGGGTTGTGGGAAGGGTATCTAGGGAGAAGCTGTTGGTGTGTAGGAGAGCTAACGAGATCGTGGAGAGAATGCTAAGACCGCTGAGACCATCCCAATACTTCGCGGCGGTATTCGAGAAACAAGGGGACGTGGAGGAAGGACTCTCGAGATCACTGGGGGATAGAATATTTGTCTACACGAATAGGGCTACCGGAGTTAAAGGTGACGTCAGGAGTTACGGAAGAATGGCATCGTTCAGTTTTGCAAGGGATTATGTAGTAGCCAGGGAGATGGCCAAGAAGATCACGAGCGGGGACTTCACGAGAGCCCTGATGAGAGTTGCGGAGGGTCAGGGAAAGTATACCATCGCAGTGAGGTCAGTACAGACTGAGGACTTCATGACTGCAGACATAACTGAGATGGATCCCAAGCTCCTTACAGAGGTAGCGAAGCTACTGATGAACATAGACGGTGTAGGGGAAGTGGTGTATGACGTCACAACGAAACCCCCAGCTACTATAGAGTTCGAGTGAAAGTTTAAACTCCCCTGGAGTACCAACGTCAACTTAAGAAAGTATTACGCCTTCATCAGTACGATAGATTCGAACTCAGGATCTATCTTCACATTAACTATCTTTGCCCCCTTGTTCTCCTCAGCCATGATGTCTTTCAATTGACCGTAAGTCTCAACGGTTATAGCCCCTAAGGAGTCTTCAAGTTGCTTATCTATTTCCACATACCTTCCTGACTTACCCAACGTAGGTATGTCAGCCTTGCTCGTGTCCAGATAGGTCGCTCCACCGTCGTTAAGGATTAGGAGGGTTCCCCTTAATGATCTCCCGGAGAGAAACAGGCTGAGGTTCTTCTGTACCCCTGCCAGATCTGTTATCCCCAAGGCCCTCTCGTCTCCTGACACCGCTATTCCCGCCACTCCCAATCCCTTCTCTAATATACTCTCACTCGTGTGCCAGACTGGGGCTTCAATAGGTAGCCTAATTATATCGAAGGTTGCCGAGGAAAGGTCAACGAAGTATTTAGAAAACTGGAATTGTTGTAGTAACCTGGTCACATCGTAAGGCCATAAACCTGTGTGAGGTTTCATGGTGAACACTCTCCTGGACGCACTTACGGTAGACCTTATTCCCCTGTCCTGTTTCTCTTTTATCTTCTGTTTCAACGCGTTAAGGAGTTCCTTCAGGAACAGCCCAGTGTCTGCCACTATGGGAACCTGAGGCATGACTACCTTCCCTATATCCTCGCCATCTACGTTGTTTTGCATCACGAAACCCTTGAACTTCATGGACCAGCCAGCCGTAGATAACTGAGGGAGTCTTGAACCTAATACTAGTATGGAGTCGGCCTCCAGGAATAATTTCGAGGCGACGTCCGTAGCGAAGGCTCCAAGTCCCTCTCCAGCGAAGAGGGGATGTGAGGCAGGGAAGACGCCCTTTCCTCTTATCGTGGTTATCACTGGCGCATCCAGCAGCTCAGCCAATTCTAATAGATCCTTGTGAGCATTGGCTGCCTTCACGCCATATCCCGCAACTATCACTGGAAGCTTGGAGCTAACCAAAACCTCAGCCACTTTGGCAACTGTATTCTTATCTGGAGTCTTCCTCTCTGGTTTCTGTTCAGCCGTAGATAGAGGATACGCCTTTAGCTTGAAGAGGTCTTCCGCAATCTCTACTAGTGCGGGTCTAGCTCTATTACTAAGGGCCTCTTTATATCCCTTCTCCACAGTGACCGTAATCTCTTCAATGCTCACGGCTCTCTCCCTGAACTTAGTGACGGGAAGAAGTGATTGGGATACATCGTCAGGTGTTCTCAGTTCCCCAACTCTAGCCCTCCCCACGTCCTTATGGGATCTAACCGTAGAGATTATGAGAAGGGGAACTGAGTCAGCGTAGGATTGGGCGACTACGCTCATCCCCTCCAGAGCCAGAGTTCCGGGGACTAAAAGTACTACACCTGCGTCCCCAACGTCCCTGGCGTAAGAGTCTGCTAGAATGAGGGCGTCCCTTCCGTTTAACGTGAGGTCGACCTGAACTTCGTATTGCTTTAATCTCTCTCGCAATACATCTGGAAGAGAGTGAGTGGAGAATATCCTCTTGACGCCTAACTCTTTCAGAACGTATGCTACTGCTTCATCCCCGCTCATCTCCCTGCCCACAGTCTCTTCCTTCCTCTTAGGCTGGCTCAAGACACATCCGTGATCATAACCTTTCGGAATTATATAAACTTACGAGCCGGGGGCGGGATTCGAACCCGCGAAATAACGGGTTCCCAGCAGGAACCCCACTGCGGCCCCTAGCGCTATCGATGGGATAGTGCCGCCTTAGACCGCTCGGCCACCCCGGCATAAGATCATCATCATAAAAAATTATAAAGTAATTGCAGTTGTTCACTTGTGAGCTAGTTGATCTCTTTTGAAAAGATAGGAGATATATTAAGACAAATACAGGAACTAACGGACTTCGTGGTGATAGGGGACACAGTAGTGGAGCTGTCTCTAAATCGAAAGTCAACCGATAGTGACGTCGACTTGTTCCCGCTCGGTTTCAGCGTAATTGCTGAATACGATAGACTAACCCAGTTCGTGGAGAGACAGGGCTGGGACTTGGGATCCACTCCCATAGACACCCCAAGGTTGGTGATACCATTGAATGACGAACAGCTACAGGTGGACCTCTATGAGAACATCCAGGACTTCTTCGTGCCTACTAAGATACTAGAAGAGGCAGAAACAAGGAAGATAGGTAAATGGGAGTTTAAGGTTGTGAAGCTTGAGGACTACATATTGCTCAAGGCTAACGCCTTCAGAGAGGAGGACGAGGAGGAGCTGAAGAGAATAGTTCAGCTAGTAGGGGAAAGAAAATTGAAAATAGACCTCGATACCCTCAACAGAAATGCAGAACTCTTTGAAGAAAACTCCAAGAGCGTGAGGGAGAGGTTGGCTTCCATAGGTTTTAAGCTTTCTTAGTCGGTAGCTCCTTCTTCTTCGGTCTCAGGTTAGTGCTGTGACATCTCCTGCACTTTGTGGCCCTGATGGGGTTCAAAGCCCCACAGTTCCTACATACCTTCTTTATGAATACTCTCTGTTGAACTATTTGTAATTTTACAGGATCTGTTAGAGGCATCTATCTACCCAGTACTTATATATTGGACTAGATTCAAAAGTATTGCGGTAAAGGGAGTGTGGACTTGATATGAAAATTCCCCTTGATTATCTTTGTGTTCGGAGCGGTCTTCTTTGCGATCGTTGTCAGGGCCTAGTCGACTCTGGACAAGTGGAGCAATACGAAATTAAGGTCATGGAGGCTCTCTTGGATCTGGAGGAAGGTCAGTTCAAGGAACTGAAGGACGCAACTTATTACAAGGCCATTAGGTCTGGTAACTTGTTAATTTTACTAGTGGAAAGTCCTCCGTCCATCGATTCTTCCAAGTGGATTAAGATAGCTAAGGCCCTGCAGGATAAGCTCAGGGTTAAGGTGAGGATAGTAGAGAAGAGCAGTAGTATAAAGAACAGTGCAGTTCAGCTTCTGTCCCCAGCGAGAGTCCTTGGTGTGAACACGGTGTGGCTTCCAGATGGCTCCGTTCAATATGTGATAAGGGTAGCTAAGAACGAGAAAAGGCTCCTGCCAGCCGGAGCGGATGAGTTAGAGAACGCTCTATCAAAGATTCATGACACTAAAGTTAAGATAAGGGTTGAATGATGCTGAGGACACACTTCGTGGTACAACTCTCCCCAGAATTGGAAGGCAAGGAAGTGACTTTGGCAGGATGGGTTCACAACCTGAGGGATCTGGGGGGAAAGAAGTTCATTCTCTTGAGGGATAAGAGCGGAATAGGCCAAATCGTAGTGGACAAGAACTCGCCCTCCTTCGAAATAACAAAGAGCCTGAGCCTAGAGTCGGTAATCCAAGTAAAGGGCAGAGTGAGGGCAGACAAGAGGGCCCCTAGAGGGGTAGAGGTAGCCTCAGAGGAGATAAAGGTATTAAGTTATGCAAAGGCACCTCTGCCTCTGGACGTAGCTGACAAAGTGAAGGCAGACATTGAGGTCAGGCTGAAGGAGAGGCTCCTGGACTTGAGAAGACAGGAGATGCAAGCAGTGATCAAGATCCAGTCCTCCGCTGTAAAGGTGTTCAGGGAAACCCTCTATAAGAACGACTTTCTCGAGGTATTCACCCCTAAGATAATAGCTACAGGTACGGAAGGGGGCGCACAGCTCTTTCCAGTTCTTTATTTTGGAAAAGAGGCTTTCTTAGCCCAGAGCCCACAGCTTTACAAGGAACTCCTGGCAGGTGCAGTAGAGAGGGTATTTGAGGTAGCTCCAGCTTGGAGAGCGGAGGAGTCAGACACGCCATATCACTTGGCTGAGTTCGTGAGCATGGATGTCGAAATGGCGTTTGCTGACTATAATGACGTCATGAAAATAGTGGAGGAAATTGTTGTCAACGTACTGGACTACGTGGCAAAGAATCACCAAGTTGAATTAGAAATCCTGAACCACAGGCTACCCTCGGTCATTAGGCCCATTAAGAGAGTCACTTACTCTGAGGCAATAGAAATACTTAAATCTCAAGGGATACAAATCAAATTCGGTGACGATATAGGTACTCCTGAGTCCAGGGTACTTAACAAGGTCTTAGAGCAGGATCTGTATTTCATAACCGACTGGCCCGCCGCAGCTAGGCCCTTCTATACCAAGAGGAGAGAAGACAACCCAGAGCTTAGCGAGAGCTTCGACTTAGTGTACAGGTGGTTGGAGTTGGTGTCTGGAAGTAGTAGGAACAATACAAGGGATGTGCTAGAGCGGGAGCTATCCTCAAGAGGTCTTAATCCCAAGAGCTTTGAGTTCTTCCTCAAGTGGTTTGACTACGGTATGCCTCCTCACGCTGGGTTCGGAATGGGACTTCAGAGGTTCATGTTAATGCTAACAGGTCAACAAAGCGTCAAAGAAGTGTCCCTGTTCCCAAGAGATAAGAAGAGACTCGTGCCCTAAAGGAAATCGTTTTTAGCAAATTATTCATGTTGCTTTTAGTTCTGAACTAATCACTCACTTGGAGTTCGCCTCACGTATAATTTCTTGCGTCTCCCCCCAAGATCTCTGACAGCAGGATAGTGGCATACATCCCCCTATCTAGCGAAAAGACTAAGGTGTTTTCCCTCAAGCTCAGTCCTCTAACTCTCATATATGCCTCTCTAGTGAGGTCTTTGAGGTTTAGGCCAAGTTGAGGAACAGAGAGCGTCTCAACACCTTCCTCGTCGAAGAGTTCCCTACAATCCTTGTCGCACCTCTCCCTCCTTACGGTGACGGTCAATTTGTCTCCGTAGTTTACGGAACCTTCCAGTAACTTCTTGGACAGTAACCTATTGAAGAGGTAACTTTGGTAAGACTCAACGAAGAACTTCAGAGGTACAAGTGATGCCTTGAGAGCTCGTACACAACTACCGCTCTTCCGTAGCTCCAGTAGCACTCGCCTCTCCTGCATGGGAATGTGACACGGTCCGTTCCCCTCATCCATGAAGTGAGCTCTGAATCGTCTTATGTTCTCGTTTTCCCATATATAGGGAAAGCCCAGAATGAAGTATACCGCATTGCACCACTCTCCCTTGACAAGCATCTTCCCCACCACGTGAGTAGTTGGTCTCCTAGTTCCAAATCGTTGGTAACCTATGTACGCTGGTAGTACACCTTCCCTCACGATTGTCTCAACCCTCTTCCTGAGTTCTTCCTGGTTAGCTCCAATGAGATCTATCTCGAACATATTCCCTGTATGGTTAAGTTTACCCTGTGTATAGCCCAGGAACCTCAGGGAGAAGTTGTCCTCCTGGTACTCATCCAGGGATTTCTTTCTAGTGTAGATCAACTGTGAAGTGACCGCATTTGCGTCCTTTATGCCTAAATGAGAAGGCCTTTCCCCAAGTATTGAGGTCAGTTTGCGGATCATGGAAAAAAAGTCTAATCCAATCTTACGGAGCAAGTAAACAGCTAACTTTCCTGATGTATCTCCTCTCCACTCTGTGCAGGGTTTTCCGTCAACTTCCTCAATGACCCTGAAGCCGTGAGGCCTTGGGACGTTCACATCTAGCGGACTCCAATTATGAAATCTAACTTCTATACCTAACGCGACGTCCAAAAGGTTCTGGGCTCGGTACAACTTGTTCAGCCTACAGTAACTTCAGATCCCCAGTTATCCTATCTATGAGTTCGGAAGGAGCGGGACCTATGCCCCCACAAGTTATCGTCCCTGGTTCGATCTGTGTTTTTCCAGCGTCCTGTATCACGTGTGTAGGGAGTCCCTCAATCCTGGCCTTCTCTATCCTAGCCAGGAGGTCATCTAGGGAATTGGTCTTGACCACAACTTTAGGTTGACCAACTTCTAACCATCGTTCTAGCCATTCCCTCCAAGTCCTCCCGTCATTTAAGGAATCGAGGACCAGAGATACGGCAGCGTGAGCGACCTGTGCTGCTATCTTACCCTTCCCCATCTCTAGATCGTTCCTCACAATAATGACCATCTTCACAGTGGTCTCGGAGACATCTCACACGTCTTAAATTTATTTTAATTGGGGTTCAAGGAGGGCTTTAGATCTCCTCCGTGGGAAGTGAACGATACTCTCTTACAGAAGAGACCTTGCCATGTTAGGAGCATAGGCTGATGACTTAATCCCATGATGTAATCATACTGAGTCCACATGAAGGTGTAGAACATCTGAGATAACACCTGCCTCCTCCAGGGAAAATCACTCATTGAGGTAACTAATCAGATTTAATATTGCCCAATTCGCCGTTTACATCGGGTAGAATATTAATGTCCATGAGGCTGAGCTTAAGGGAGGAAGTAGAGCCCCCTCTATGCTCTAGTTGCGGGAAAATTATGCATCCCAGAGAGAAGGGGGCAATCTTCAACTGTCCCAACTGTGGTGAGGTTACCATATACAGAGACATGTACTGCAGATTGCAGGGCGTTGAGTACGTGTGCCCCAAGTGTGGTTTCGTAGGTCCTTAGGTGGGAAAATGGCAGACGTGATGGTTGTACTTAAAGTGTTTCCCGAGGGAGACGAGACAGATCTAGACGTCGTATCAAAGAAGCTCCTAGATAAGTTGCCCGAGGGGTATAAGTTAGTGAGAAAGGAAACGGAGCCCATAGCCTTCGGTCTTAATGCGTTGGTGCTTTACATCTCAATGCCTGAAAGGACTGAAGGTGGTACTGACACTTTAGAAGAGTTAGCATCCTCAATAGAGGGAGTGAGCCACGCCGAGGTTGTAGGCATAACGAGGCTCGGGTTTTAAATGAGTGTATAAGTTAATCTCTTTTATCTAGAGGTTCCTAAGTTACATGTGGAGAAGGTTTGAGTGCTGGTTCTAGCCCAGAGCAAAGGACTCCTAGGAAGGAGCTTGTATTGAAGGTGATGGAGGCGAGACAAAAGGACGTGGGCAGGGGAAAGGTAAGGATAGATGTGGAAATGTTAGCCCAGATCGATGTTAGCCCTGGTGATGTTGTAGAGATAGAAGGAACTAGGAAGACCGCTGCCATTGCATGGCCTCTGTCGCCAGACGATACCACTGGAGAGAGGGACATAATAAGAATGGATGGAATAACAAGGAAAAACGCCGGTGTTTCCATAGGGGACAAGGTGGCCGTCAGAAAGGCCGCGGTAAGACAAGCAGCCTCAATAAAGCTGGCCCCATCCAACTTTTCCATTACCGTTGATCCAGGCTTCGTAGCTTACGTTAAGAAGAAGCTTAAGGAGTTCCCTCTGGTAGAGGGAGATACTGTCCTCATACCTGTTCTAGGCCAGGCTATTCCTTTTACAGTAATACAAGTGAGACCAGCAGGAATAGTCATGGTTGTAGACGAGACCAGTATATCCATATCAGATAAGCCTATCGAACAGACCAGATACCCTAGGGTCACATATGAAGACATAGGTGGAATGAAAAACGTTATTCAGAAAATAAGGGAATTGGTCGAACTGCCTTTAAGACACCCAGAACTGTTCAAGAGATTGGGAATAGAGCCCCCGAAAGGAATCCTACTTTATGGTCCACCGGGCGTCGGTAAGACGCTCTTGGCTAAGGCTGTAGCTAACGAGACTGAATCTTACTTCACTTCCATAAATGGACCGGAGATAATGAGTAAGTTCTACGGCGAAAGCGAACAGCGGTTAAGGGAAATATTTGAAGATGCCAAGAAACACGCACCAGCGATAATCTTCATCGATGAGGTTGACGCAATTGCTCCAAAGAGAGATGAAGTTATAGGAGAAGTCGAGAGGAGGGTTGTGGCACAACTTCTCACTTTGATGGATGGACTTGAGAGCAGGGGAAACGTGATAGTCATCGCGGCCACTAACAGACCTAACGCTGTAGACCCTGCCCTAAGGAGGCCTGGAAGATTTGATCGTGAAATAGAAATACCCCTACCTGATAAACAAGGCAGATTGGAAATCTTACAAATTCACACCAGGAACATGCCCTTGGCTAAGGACGTGGAGCTGGAGAAGTTGGCCGAAATAAGCCACGGGTATACTGGGGCAGACCTCTCCGCCTTAGTTAGAGAAGCCGCAATGAATGCGTTGAGGAGATATCTCCCCATGATCGACATAAGCCAGGACAAGATACCACCAGAGATCCTAGAGCGTATGGAGGTCAAGATGGAGGACTTCATGAACGCATTCAAGGAGATTGTTCCCAGCGGTATGAGAGAAATATACATAGAGGTACCTGAGGTTAAATGGGATGACATAGGAGGACTCAACGAAATAAAAGAAGAGCTGAGGGAGGTGGCCGAATATCCTCTCAAGTTCCCAGACTATTACGAAATGGCAGGAGTAGAACCTCCTAGAGGAATTCTCTTGTTCGGCCCTCCTGGGACAGGAAAGACCATGCTGGCTAAGGCGGTGGCGACGGAGAGCGGGGCAAACTTCATAGCAGTTAGAGGACCTGAGGTTCTCTCCAAGTGGGTCGGGGAGAGTGAGAAGGCCATAAGGGAGATATTCAGGAAGGCCAGAATGTATGCCCCATCAGTGATATTCTTCGATGAGATAGATGCCATAGCCCCAATAAGAGGTCTCTCGCCAGACTCCGGTGTGACAGAGAGACTTGTAAACCAGCTACTAGCGGAAATGGACGGAATAGAGAACCTTGATAACGTGGTTATCGTGGCCGCCACTAACAGGCCTGACATATTGGATCCGGCACTACTGAGACCAGGTAGGTTTGAGAAGTTAATGTATGTTCCTCCTCCAGACAAGATTGCCAGGTATGAGATACTTAGGGTACACACCAAGAAGGTCGCCCTATCGGACGAGGTGAATCTAGAAGAGCTAGCTGAAAGAACTGAAGGGTATACAGGGGCCGACTTGGCAGCACTGGTCAGGGAAGCAGCCATGAGGGCCATCAGGGAGGGCATGAGAGATTGTGTGAATAAGGTCAGTGAAATGTGTCCCCCAGGGGATAAGGACTGTAGAGATTCTAAGATGAGGGACTGTATGAAAGGGGCGTCCATTAAGATAGAGAACAAGCACTTTGAGGAAGCTCTTAGGAAGGTAAAACCTTCAGTTACTCAGGACATGATACAATTCTATCAGAGTTGGGTTGACAAGGCAAGACAACAACTACCAAGACAGACCGTAAAACCCAGTACTTTCACGTGAGAGCTGATGTGGAGAGATGTACCGCTCTCTTTCTTAATACTTGAGAAACTACGTAAAGTTAACGGAAGCATCAGGGACGAGGATCTCTATAAGGAAATAGGAAAGAGCACCAAGTACGAAATACCGTATGGTGATTTCCTCAGGGCTTTGATGTCGCTGGAGATACGGGGATACATCAGCGTATCTTTAATAAGGGAAAACACAAGAATGATAACGTACCTGGGTGAAAAGGAATAGGAGTAGACCTCTCTGACTTAACGTCGGAGGTTAAGAGGGAGGTTAATCCCTCTGAACTAAGAGGAAAGAAGATAAGTATTGACGCATACAATGCCCTCTACCAGTTCCTTGCTGCCATAAGACAACCTGATGGAACTCCTCTCATGGACAGAAAGGGAAGAGTTACCAGTCACCTCAATGGAGTTTTCTATAGGACTGTGAACCTGATTGAGGAGGGTGTGATCCCTGTATATGTTTTTGACGGAAAACCCCCAGAGCTCAAAATGGAGGAATTAGAGAACAGGAGGAGATTAAAGGAGGAGGCTGAAAGGAAGTTAGTCAAGGCCAAGGAGCTGGGTAAGCTCGAGGAGATGAGAAAGTACTCCCAGATGTCGTCCAGATTAACAAAGGGGATGGCTGAGGAGAGCAAAGAGCTCCTGAGTAGGATGGGGGTTCCCATAGTTAACGCCCCATCGGAGGGCGAAGCTGAGGCAGCTTACCTTAATTACAAGAATATTACCTTCGCAGCAGCGAGCCAAGATTACGATTCGCTCCTCTTTGGAGCCAAGAGACTAATCAGGAACCTGACTATCACGGGGAAAAGGAAACTGCCTAATAAAGACGTTTATGTAGAGATCAAGCCTGAAATGATAGAATTAGACGAATTGCTCCGGAAACTAGGCCTGACAAGGGAACAGTTAATTGACGTGGCAATACTAATAGGGACTGACTACAACCCAGATGGAATAAAGGGAATAGGACCTAAGACTGCCTATAAACTAATAAGGACTTACAAGTCGATAGAGGCGATAGACAGGAGAGAGCTCAATCCAGAACTAATCTACTTCGACTACAAAAAAATAAGGGAAATCTTCCTTAAGCCTGAGGTCGTGGAGCCTAGCGAGAGTTTGGAGCTCAGAGATCCTGACAAAGAGAAGGTAACGGACATGTTGGTTGGGGAGTATGATTTCAATGAGGAGAGAGTTAAGAACGCCCTAGCGAGATTGGAGAAAGCTATCAGGGAGGTTAAGTCTCTCGGTAGGCAAACAGGGTTGGATCAGTGGTTTTGAACGATTCATAAGGAGTGTTTAAATTCACTGTCACGTGACTTTTACTGTGACGCTTTCCTCTAGGTACTTCCCCATCTTTCTTGATCTGAGCAACTTCAGGGTTCTAGTGATTGGAGGAGGTAAGGTAGGTACTAAGAGGGCTCTAAGATTCAAGGATTACGGGGCGAAGGTGACAGTAGTAACCCTACAGGTTTCCGAGGAACTTCAAAGGTCTGGGATAGAGCTAATCATAAATGACGCCAGGAGCCTCGTTGATGATATCTCTAAGTACGACATCATTGTAACTGCCACTAACGATAGGGAACTGAACTCGATGATTTGTAGGAGAGCTATTGAGATGCGGAAATTATGCAATAATCCGACCAACCCGAAGGACTCCAACTTCATTGTGCCCATCTTCTATGAAGATGGGGACATAGCCATCGCAGTGAGTACCATGGGGAAGTCTAGCATAGTGTCAAAACTGATCCTCGATCAGGCGTTGAATATGTTGAGGAGTAATGAAAGCATAATGTTGTCACTCAAGGCCATGGCAAAAGTGAAGGAGATACTCAAGGCTAGGGTTTCTGATCCTTCTTTGAGATATACCCTCTATCATAAGATCTTTGAGGATGAAGAGTTTGAACGGCATATTAATAACGGCGAGATTGATAGTGCAATAAGGAGGGCGGAGGAGATAATGAATGAGGTCAGTTAGCGACCTAATGGACAACTACGCAGCAGTGGTGTATACGTACAAGACTATTGGTACAGACAAGTTGGCATCCCACTACTTGGGCGAACATGAAATCCTGGAACTGGCTAAATATTTTTCAGGGGAGATGGCAGTTCTCCAGACATGCAATAGGATTGAAATCTACCTCTACTCCGACGATAGGCCAAAACTAGACACCTTTCTGGATTACCTCAATAGTGTGCACGGAAGGGACATTTCCACAGATGCCACGATCTTGAGGGGGGTAGATGTAGTTCGTCACATATTCGAAGTTGCAGCTGGGATAGACTCCCTCTCCGTTGGCGAGTACGAGATTTTGAGTCAGATAAAGGAGGCAATGATGAGTTCAATAAAGCTAGGGATAGGATCCAGGCACATGAGGATATTACTTGAGAGAGCACTCAAGGTCGGAAGGAGAGTTAGGATCGAGACATCCATCTCAAGGGGGAAAGTAGGTGTTTACTCCCTCGGTGTAGAGTTCGCTAAAGGGAAAGTTCCTGACCTCAAGGACAAGATGATAGCCATAGTTGGGGCAGGAGAGGTAGCTGAGAAACTCGCATTGATCCTCTACAACGAAGGTATACGTAATGTAACAATATTCAACAGAACCTTCGAGAGGGGAAGGAAATTGGCAATAAAATATGGATTCAGCTACTTTCCCTTGGACTTTAAGAGGTTGGAACACTACGACGTGATATTCTCCGCCATCTTTTACCCTGAGAAGATTAGAGCCCCGCAGAAAAGCCTCGTAATAGATCTAGGATCGCCTCAAGTATTTGAGGGAGATAACGTGTATTCGCTGAGAGACCTGGAGTCCATATCACTTCAGCAACTCGAGGAGAGGCAGAGGGAAATCACGAAGGCTAGGAGCATTGTGGAAGAGGGCATCACGGAATTCGAGAGAGACCTCTCTAACCTTATATACGACGAGCTAGTTTCCTCCTTCTCGTCCAGATTTGAGGAGATCAGAAAAGCAGAGGTAGAGAGAGCGTTAAAGGTCCTCAAGAAGGAGAATGATCCTAAAGTGAAGGAAGTCCTTGACGCCATGACTAGGTCTATGCTCAAGAAGATGCTCTCTCCGGTCTTTGAAAACCTGAAGGGGGCCCTCGAGAGGAACGAGACAAATTACATTAACTTCACTATCAGACTATTTAACCATGGAGGAATTCCCGAGAACGAGGCCGAGGAGGCTAAGGCGAAACAAGATCATAAGGGATACAGTGGCGGAGACTCAGCTGAGGGTCACTAATCTCGTCCTGCCTATATTCGTGAAGGAAGGTATCTCCGAACCAGAAGAGATATCCTCAATGCCTGAGGTCTTCCGATACCCTATAGGTGACAAACTAATCAAATTCGTCGAAAGTAACGTAGAATTGGGAATAAGGAACGTCATACTGTTTGGGATACCTAGTTTTAAGGACAATATAGCCAGTTCCGCCTATCAGTCTGACGGAGTCGCCCAGAGGGCAATAAGGTTACTGAAAGAAGTCTTCGGAGAAAAACTAGTAGTCATGGCTGATGAGTGCACTGATGAGTATGCCAGCCACGGGCATTGTGGTATCGTCAAGACGTCAGGAAGCAGTTATTACGTCGATAACGACGAGAGCCTAAAGGTTCACGCTAGGATAGCCCTCTCACAAGCAGAGGCCGGGGCAGACGTCGTTGCTCCCTCGAGCATGATGGATGGAGTTGTTGGAGCCATAAGGGAAGAGTTGGACAAGAATGGATATAAGGACACTCTGATCATGTCTTATAGTGTAAAGTACGCTTCGGTCTTTTATTCTCCATTTAGGGAAGCGGCGTCGTCAGCGCCTGCCTTCGGGGATAGGAGAGGCTATCAGATGGATCCCAGAAACTCGTCCGAGGCGATAAAGGAGGCGAGAATGGACATCCAGGAAGGAGCAGACATCCTCATGGTCAAGCCAGCCCACACTTACCTTGACGTCATAAGGCTAATCAAGACAACTTTCCCAGAATACCCATTAGCTGCCTATCACGTCAGCGGGGAGTACTCAATGATAAAGGCGGCAGTACAAAGAGGATGGCTGAACGAGAGGATGGCGGTAATGGAAATAACCTATGCTATTAGAAGAGCAGGAGCCAACTTAATTCTAACTTATTTTGCACCAAAAATAGCTGAATGGCTTAGGGAGGAGGATCCGTTTTGAGCCAGGATTTGTGGAGGGAGGCACAGAATTACTTCGCGGGAGGAGTGAACAGCCCAGTTAGGGCAGCGGTGAGACCATATCCGTTTTACGTCAAGGGAGGACGTGGTGCCTACCTAATAACCGAAGACTCTGAGGAACTCATAGATTACGTCCTAGGATATGGTCCCCTGATCCTAGGTCATGCCCACCAGAACGTGGTGAGACGGGTTAAAGAGCAGTTGGAAAGAGGGTGGTTATACGGTACACCCAGTAGGGCAGAAGTGGAGCTGGCCAGGAAGATAGTAAGGCATGTGCCCTCTGCACAGAAAGTGAGATTCGTTAATAGCGGGACTGAAGCTACGATGACCGCAATAAGGTTGGCCAGAGGCTTTACTGGGAGGAAAAGGATATTGAAATTTGATGGGAACTACCACGGAGCCCATGACTGGCTCTTGGTGGACGCAGGGAGTGCCGCCAGTGAGTTTGGGGTAGCCACTTCAAAGGGTATACCTGAGGAAGTGTCCAATTTAGTCTCGGTGTGTTCCTATAACGATCTCACATGTCCAGAGAAGGTCCTCTCTAAGGAAGACGTAGCTGCAGTAATCCTTGAACCTGTTATGGGGAACATGGGGGTGATACCTCCTGAGGATGGATTCCTTAGCGGACTGAGAGAACTGACCAGAACTTATGGGTCCGTTCTGATATTCGATGAAGTGATAACTGGATTCAGGTTAGGGTTGAGCGGAGCTCAAGGTCATTACCGAGTGGTTCCAGACCTCACGACTCTCGGGAAAATAATAGGTGGTGGTTTCCCCATAGGTGCTGTCTGCGGAAAGAGGGAGATCATGGACCAACTGACACCGTCTGGCAAGGTATTCAACGCAGGCACATTCAACGCAAACCCAATATCCATGGTAGGAGGATTGGCTACCATTGAAGAACTAGAGAAGGGTAAGGCATATACCACATCCGAGAGAGCTGCTAAGGAGTTATCGGAGGAGATCGACGAATCAATTAGGATACCCCACGTAGTAAACAGGGTATATAATTTCTTCCAATTTTTCTTAGGAGTTACATCAGTGAGCACTGCGAAGGAGGCCAGGGAATCAAGGAGAGAGCTATACGTCAAGATTCACGAGAGATTACTCAAGGAAAAGGTCTTCATACCTCCAAGTCAATTCGAGACTCTCTTTACGTCTGAGGCACATGACTCGGAAGTTGTCAGTCGGTCCATTGAAGCCTTCAAGAGAGTTCTGGTGGATATAAATTGAAGATCAGAGTTGCGGCGAGAGGAAGCAAACTGAGCCTCGCCCAAGTTAAGGTTGTAACTGATTACCTCAATTCACAAGGTATAGAGACTCAGTTAGTTGAGGTGAAGACCAGGGCTGACCTCTTCAGCACCGCCCCCTTACATAAGCTAGGGAAGGGGGTATTTGAAAAGGAGGTCAATGAAGTAGTGTTGAGGGGAGGGGCTGACTTGGCGGTGCATAGTATGAAGGACCTCTCCTCAGAGATGGCGAACGAGTTGGAGATCCTCGCGATGCCTAAGAGAGAGGTACCCTTAGACTCCCTCGTGGGCAAGTATGAACTTGAAAGGTTGGAACCAGGTTCTAAGGTCGGTACTGGTAGCATAAGGAGAAAGAACCTACTTAAGTTCCTGAGGCCAGACCTCAACGTCGTGGACATAAGAGGAAACGTAGACACTAGGCTGAGCAAACTGAACTCCGGACAATATGACGCACTGATCCTGGCTGAAGCTGGGCTCAGGAGGTTGGGCATAACCGCGAGTAGGTTCACCTTGAGCCCGTTGGACTTCACTCCAGAACCCAATCAAGGTATAATCGCAATAGTTGGTCACAAGGATAATACTCGATTAAGAGAAATATTGAAGGAGTTAAACCATAAGGAGACGATGGAAGAAGCTAGGGCTGAAAGAGCTGTAGTAAAACTTGTGGGGGGTGGGTGTCATTCACCTCTAGGAGTCCTTTTCAAGAAGGAAGGATCGAAGTTGGAAGGGATAGCCACGTACTCAGATGGCTCTAAGAAAGTCACTGTGACACACTCGGACTCTGGGGTTCCGGAGGTTGTGGGCGAGGCACTTGCCAGAAAGTTATTGAAGGAGATGAAAAATGAAGGTATTATACCTTAGACCTGAGGGTAGTAACGTACCTAAACTGGAAGGAGTTGAGGTAATCAACATAAGCCTCTTCTCCCCTCGGTGTCTACAATACGACGACTCCTGGAGAGATGCTGAAGGAATAGCGTTCACTAGCATTAACGCTGTACGTTGCTTCAGACACTTCCCTGAGCTTAGGGACAAGAAAGTCTTCGCCGTAGGTCCCACCACCGCTAGGGAGCTGGAGAAGCAAGGAATCCGCGCGATCTATCCCAAGAAGTACACTACCGTCAATCTGGCATACCTGATGGCAGAGACCGGTCTTCACAAGCTGGCCTCATTCAGAAGTACTGAAGCAAGTGAGAAAATGAGGGAAATACTACAAAATTTCAATTATATTGAAATCTATAATTATACGCTAGAGCTCAACGAATCGTCCCTGATTGAGGCTCGGTCGATCCTTAAAGAGTGTAAGGTCGACGCAGTGGTTCTCACGAGCTCGTCCATAGCCAGAGCCATAGCTAATTTCTTAAGGGATTGTCACACAATAATTACCATAGGCCCGATGACTTCGGCTTCTCTATCCTCACTAAGGCCAGACCTTGAATTCGTCGAGAGCGAAGAGTCAGACATCGAGGGAACGGTTAAGGTTATCGTGAAGTTAAGGAGAGGCGAGTAAGATGGATGACATAAGGGAAACACTCATCAAGGTTTTGAAGAAGCTGGATCCCACGATCCGAGAAGATAGCGTAACCATAAAGTACGTCCAGAACTTCAAAGACAGATACGATGTATTTGGACAATTCGCAAACGGGATAGGTTTGTACGAATTTGCCGTTAGTTTTGATGAGAAGGGTAACATAAAGAGGGACCACGTTAATATGATAGCTCCGCATAAAATAAGGGAAGAATTAGAGAAGAAACTATACGATAAAGGTGATTAATTGAAATTATTGTTAATAGTTATTGACGGGTTAGCTTACCATCTGACTGAAAGATTCCTCTACACCCTCCCTACGTTACAAAAAATAGCTGAAAAAGGCGCTTATGGATCGCTGGAGAGCTCATACCCGTCAATAACCCCCATAGCGCTGGCCTCTCTCTTCACCGGAGTTAGTCCGAAGGTTCACGGAGTCGTTGCTCCCAAAGTGTTCGTTAAAGGAAGAAAAATACAGTCCAGCCTCTCGGCGTTCTCAAGTTCCTCATTGTTAGCTGACCCCCTTTGGGCAATCTTGGGAAAGAGGGGGTTTAAGACTTTGGTGACCTCAGCCCCTCAATCCCTCCCAGATATCTGGAAACTAGATAATACTATTCTCTTCGATCCCTACAAAGCGAAGCCCAAGAAGTGCTCTGAGGGAACTGTAATAAAGGAAGGAGAAAATGAGGGGTGGGGGAAAAAGTGGATTGTGAAGAAAGGGGAGAGCGGTTACGAGATAGATCTGGAAGGCCAGAGTCTATGGCTAGATGTGGGAAGGTGGTCAGGACCAGTGATTTCGGAGCTCGAATGTGGAGAGGATAAATCAGAGGCAGTATTTTTCCTCCACGCCAGGGAAGACGGAGTGTACATAAGTCCTCCCAGCTTCTTAAACTATAAGTGGGGGAATCGGGAGGGTTTAATAAAGGATGTATGGGAGAACGTAGTCAAGAAGACTGGAATGATGCTAGATGGCGATTACAAGTCCTTAAATAAGGGCATTATCTCCTTTGACGAGTACGTGAAGACGGCCGAACTCTCATTTAACTTCTTCTCAGAGTACTCCCTTTATCTCCTCAAAAAAGGGGACTGGGATGTAGGAATAACCTATCTTCCCTTGGTGGATAACTTTCAACACCTACTCTACGGAATAGATGACGAAAAGTCCTATGACTACATCCATTACGCTTACAGATTGGCCGACAAATTCGTCAGCCTCCATGAGGGGTTAGCCGAAACTCTGATAGTCTGTTCTGATCATGGAATAACTAAGATCAAGAAGAGAGTTTACATCAACAAAATCCTTGAGAGGATTAACGTGCTAAAGATGGACGATAAAAATAGGGTAGATTGGAGGAGAACCAAGGCATATTATGGAGGTGGAGGTATCATCAGGGTGAACTTGAGGGATAGGGAGGAGGCGGGGATAGTTAGCAAGAGGGAATACCCTAAATTAGTGAGATACATAGTAAAACATTTGGAAGGATTAACGGACGAGAGGGGAGAGGTGGTGTTCACGGGGATTCATATGAGGGATGAGCCAGCTGGTGACAGACAGGGGGACATTGAGCTCAGTGTGAGAGAGTACTACTCCATGAGCAGTAGTACGGATCATATCGCTGAAATAGAGGACGTTAAACCTTACGTGACTGCCACTGCAGATCACGGCTACTATAGAAAGGAGGATATGTACGGCGTAATATTAATGGATGGTCCCACCATAGCTAAGGGAAAGAAGGTAAAGGCGAGGATCATAGACGTTGCCCCAACAGTACTTAAGATTCTAGGAATATCTGGGTGGAAAATGGAGGGAAGGATCTTAACAGAGGTCCTCAACCTTGGAGGTAAGGAGTAAAAGGCACGGGAGGGTGAGGGTTCCCTTTGACTGTGAGAAGGGAATGCCTCACACGGAAGCCATCGTAAAAGGCATAAGGGTCGATATGTGTGGTGAGGATTGGCCCAGACCAAAGGATACAGGGCTTAAGATAAGCGGTCTCCTTCTTCATAAGTTAAAATTAGTCAGATACACACCTTGGCTTCTGCAGGAAATTTCCACGAGGTTGAACATCCCCTCCTCATACACTGCGGAGGACTACACTCTAGACAAGATGAATGTAGACACCCTCATTGTGGGTGGGGGAACCTCAGGCATCTTTGCGTTAAGGAGAACAAAGGGTTTGCTCATAGCCAATGACCTTGAGACGGATGTCCTATTGGACCCGATGACTGAGACTTCAGATCTGGCCAACACCGTAAAACAAACTCTCAAGTCTGAAAGCTCAAGGATTCTGAAAGGTGACTTCCTTGGAAAGTTCTCTGAGGGCTACTTACTAAGGGTAGAAAGGAGACTGATACTAGTAAATCCGTCTAAGATCATTTTCGCTACCGGTGGCAGATATCTCCCACCCATATTCGAAGGTAACGATCTCCCTCACGTCATTTCAAGAAGACTCTATCTGAGGAGGAGGAAAAGATACAACAAGGTTCTCGTCCTAGGTTCATCCGACGACGCTGTGAGGACCGCTATTGTGGCTAAAGGCAAAGTCCTGACACCTGAGGGAGTTAAGCTATTCTCAAGACGTGGACTAGAGCTGATAGAGGAACATGGAGTGGAGGTAGAGGAAGTTAAGTGGCTTAGGGTGAAGGCTAAGAGTGAGTCTCTTGAGGCTACATGGGATAAAGGACAAGGGAAGTTCGATGCCATAGTCTTCAGTCCTGTGAAGCAACCGAGGGTTGAACCAATTGCCAATTCAGGTTGTGCCTACAAGTTCTATCCGAATATGGGGATCTATCTGCCAGAACACGACATGGACGGGTACATGAAGGAGTGCAACCACTATGTTACGGGAGGCGGTAGAGGAATATGGTGGGAGGAACTCTCGGCCTTGAGCGGAACGACTCCGTTCGATCCTGAAGCCGTACAGCAATTAAAGGAAGGCCTTAAGGAGACGACGCTCAGGCAGTACTATACGAATGACTTCATTACGGTGAAGAGTCCATATCTATACGGAGAGGGGGGTTACATGTGCCTCTGTGAAGACGTGACTTATGAGGACATAATGGAAGTGGTGAGGAAAGGTTATGTAGACGTTGAGGCCATAAAGAGAACAACTGGATTGGCTACAGGAATGTGTCAAGGAAAAGCCTGCTCTTACATAGCAGGAAGTGTGACTCGAAGCAATAGCCTAATCACCTTCAGGTCTCCTCTACTCACAATGTAAGTGATCAAGTTGAGAGTGGTTATATTAGGTGCGGGAGGTCACGGGCTAAGCTTAGCCTATCACTTAGTTAAAAAAGGAATCAATGATATAAGCATGGTAGAGGCTAAGAGAATAAACTATGGGTCCAGCGGAAGAAACGCCGGGAGATACAGGTATCATTTCTACACAAAAGAGAACGTAGAGTTTGCTAAAGAGGGGATCCCGTACCTCTTGAAGTTATGTAAGGACCTTCCCCTCAACCCATTATGCATGAAGACTGGCTACTTGTGGATTTTAGATGACGAGAAATCCAAGGACGTGATCTCGAGAGCCCACTCCCTGTGGAGTTCTGAGGGAGTAGGCGGAAAGTTTCTCCCTTGTAATGACTTCGACTTCCTGAAAATAGAGGAAGAATGCTATTTGGCCCCTCAAGATGGGTCTTTTCATCACGACTACCTCTCCCTTGGGATGTATGAGGCGATTAAAGATCACGTAAAGGTAATAATTGGCGAGGCCATGAGACTGAAGGTTTCTGGAGGCAAGATCGTGGGTGTTGAGGTTAACGGGAGTATAATACCAGCTGACGTCGTAGCCGTGACTTTAGGGGCTTGGACTGGCCATTTCATGAAGAGAAATGGAATAGAAGTTCCAGTAGAACCTGAGAAAAAGGAAATATTTGTAACAGAAGACTTAAAATTTAGGGTCAAGCCCCTCACCATTAGTAAGAGAATCTATTTCTCTCATACCTTGAAGGGTGAAATAATAGGTGGAGTGGAAGATGAAGTTCCTCGTGGATTCGGTGAACTAGACATTTCAGTGGAAAGATCTCTCTCATTTACCAGAACATTGAGATCCCTGGTTAAGGGGGCTGAGGGGATAAGGATCCTGAGAGGGTGGAGTGGTTATTACGAGATGACTCCAGATCACTCACATATTATGGGCTTTAGCGACTCTTGGCCTGATGGACTTTACGTAGATGCCGGATATAGTGGACACGGAATGATGTTCTCTCCCTATTCTGGAAAGATAATGGCTGATCTAATAGCTGACGGAGTCAAGAACAAATTTACCAAGATTTTCAGTCCGCAAAGGTTCGAGGAGAATAAACTCATAGATGAGAGGATGGTCATTTAGAAGGTAAGCTTATGGATCTTCTTTTCAATACTTCAGAGACGTAGGAGGCCAATTCCTTTGAGTATCCTCTCCTACCTCCCTCGGCAACTATTAAGCCTGCCCTGGAGTTATCGATATAGTAAATGAGATCCTCAAAATCAGCGTGATCACTGAAGGCCACAGAGAAGGAATTCTTGTCGACCTTCTTTATAGGTTCTACGAATTCCCAACCAGATAATAGGAAGTTGAAGTGCGATCCGTCCCTCTTCCAGAACTCATTGAAATGCTTGAACTCGACGTACCAGCCAGTCCTGATTATTCCTTGATCCTTGGCCTCCTGAATGCTAAATACGTCTTTGAGCTTCATCCCGTGCTTCATCGCCACCTCGGTAATCTGCCTCACTTTTCCGTCAGCTACGAATGGAGCTATCACGCCAGATGACCTTAAAACCCTCATTGCCTCTTGAACCTTTCCATGATAGGCAAAGACCCTGACGGGCCCTTTCGTGACAGCGTCATTTACGTAATCAGCGAACAGTTGAGGAACATCGTCCTTGAACGGTCTCACAAAGTCCGGCCTCCCGTAAGTTGACTCAATTATCAATACATCTGCATCAAGTATGGGGGTTCCCGTCCCTGGGCTCTTGAAGTCCCCAGTATACACAACCTTAGTTCCCTTTGAGGTTAGGATCTCAACCTGCGCCGAGCCAAACACGTGATCGGAAGGATGTAGTGTAATGAACTCGTTATCTATATCTGCTCTCATTCCATAGTTCAATCGAAATTCCTTCCTCAGTGGAACCTTATAACCTAAAACCTTCAGAACATCGTGAGTGGCCGGCGTAGATATTATCCCATAGCAGACTTCAACGCTCCTCTCCAGCTGTAATGTGTGATCCGAGTGGAAATGGGTCACCACTCTAAAGTTCTTCTTCCAATGACCGTCTATGGTGAAGTTCTCTCCTACTAGGATAGCACCCCTGCTATCGATGTGAACCTCCATTAGATTTAGGGTTTGTCGCTACACTAGATATTTTCATCTATCTGTTTTTCCTCAACCTTCTTGT
This sequence comes from Metallosphaera yellowstonensis MK1, assembly GCF_000243315.1. Classification (GTDB taxonomy): domain Archaea; phylum Thermoproteota; class Thermoprotei_A; order Sulfolobales; family Sulfolobaceae; genus Metallosphaera; species Metallosphaera yellowstonensis. The sequence continues at coordinate 312,729 of NZ_JH597768.1, forward strand.
ACTGCTTGGAGTACATTTCCATTATCTCCTTAGTGGTAGTTGCGTCCTCCGGGCTCTTATCCGGTCTCCATCTTATGAACCTTGGGAACCTTATAGAGAGCCCGCCCTTACCTGTCTCCCTGCAACACGTGTGGAGAGGAGATATAGTTATCTCCGCACCTATTATTTCTGCAACTAAAGCTGGAGTAACCCACACATCAGGCACCATCTCAGACACTACCCTGGGATGCCTCTCCGACCTCTTTAGCTCACTTATTTTACTCTGCATCTCGTCCAGTTCTTGGTCACTGAAACCTGACGCAACCTTGCATACGGTTTCAAATACGTCCTTGTCTGGATTGTAAGCTGCCATGAGGAGGGAACTGAACTTTCCTCCTCTCTTGCCCTTACCGTAGAATGCACCAACTATGACTAAGTCCACTGTATCCGCCATCTCACTCTGATAGTCCTTCTTTAGCTTGATCCATAGCCATCCTCTGGAGCCAGCTTGATATACAGAATTAGGTCCCACCGACTTTACCATGACTCCCTCGGCTCCCTCGGAGATTGCCTGGTGGAAATATTCAGTTAATTTGTCTACACTATCGGTGAGCATATGTTCCGCTATTTTCACCTTATCGTTCTCAGCAATTATCTCCTCGAGCTTCTGCCTCCTAGCTGGCAGAGGTTCCACAGTGTAGTCCTTACCGCCGTAGTATATTAGATCAAAGAGATACAAATTGACCGGGTATTCCCTTATAGCCTCGTGGATGTCGTTCTTCCTCCTCCTATGCATGAGCTCCTGGAAGGGTCTCATCTCACCGCTCTCTGGATCTACAGGAACTATTTCCCCCTCCACGATGAAATCGTCTCCTTTCAGGTAACGAGTTACGTACTCTACCACGTCCACGTACTGATCGGTTATGTTTTCCATCCTCCTTGAGAAAATGAATACCTTATCTTTGTTCCTGTGAATCTGGGCCCTCTCCCCATCATACTTGTAGTCGACTAGAGCCTTACCTCCAACCTTATCTAGAATCTCTGCTGGATCGGATAATCTCTCGGCCAGCATGGGTCTGATGGGGATGCCTGGCGTGGGAATCACACTCTTGAGTTTCTCTATACCTTCCTTGGCTATTACCCTGGCTATCTCGCCCAAGTCAGCCCTGAGGTTGTAGGCCCTTTCCACTATTGGCCTATAATCGGATGAACCTCCAAAGGTTAACGCCAAGGCGTCTAGAACTGTCGCGTCTCCAATCCCTAGTCTTAACCTGCCCTCCACAAACCTTACCAAGTATTTAGCTTCAAGGGGAGAGGCCTTCTTGAGGAGTCCAGCGAAGATCCTAATCTTTATGTCTCTACTTCCCTCCCCAGAGCTCTCAGCTATCTTTACCAATTCATTATATACCTCCAGAACGTCCAGTGAGCCGAAAGTCTGTGAGCCGCCTAAAAATGTAAGTATACTTGAGGTTTTACTGCTCGACTTAAGTCTCATGGCTACCTCTCCCAAGTCACCCACGCTCTTGTAGGTTTTCTCTACCTCCTCCTCCTTCACTCCTGAGGCCATGCTTATGGCCTTGATCAGGAACTTCTCACCTAAACCGAGCTCAGGCATTCCAGTGAAGTCGGGCCATAGCCTACCTTGGATTAAGTACACTACCTTATCCATGAGGGAGGGGTCGGTCTTATGAAAGAGGTCTGAAAGGAGAGAAGTTAGCTGAAGCCTTGACGATATCTTCTCCAGCCTATCAAAATATTCCGCAATAAGTTTAAACTCCATAACATTAGTTACACTTCAGAGCTAAATAGGCTTGATGATGAGAGAGTTGATTCCGAGCAGTGACGTATCAGAGTTACGCTGAGAAGTTATCTGACCGACTTAACCCCTACTACTTTACCTCCCATGTGCCCTATGACTTTTGAACGCTCCAGTATAAGAGTCCAACGAGATACAATGATCCTAGGTGATAGGGATCTTAAGTATTACCTGGAGAAGGGTTGGATAGTCATAGACCCACTCACGGAGGACAGCATAAGGGAGAACGGGGTTGACATGAGGGTGGGAGGAGAGATAGCCAGGTTCAAGAGAACAGAAGAGCTATTCGAGGAGGGAAAGGATCTCTCAGAGTTCTTCCAGAAGGAGATAGGGGAAGAGTTCGTGATAAAGCCCAATGAACATGTGCTCCTGGTCACTGAGGAATATCTACGACTTCCTAGTGACATAATGGCGTTCGTCAACCTGAGGTCGTCTTTCGCGAGGTTGGGCCTGTTCGTGCCACCTACAATAGTGGACGCTGGGTTCGAGGGGCAATTGACCATAGAGGTCATGGGTTCGGCTTTTCCGGTCAAGATAAAGAGGGGCACGAGGTTCCTCCACCTTATCTTTGCCAAGACCTTAAGCCCAGTTGAGAAGCCCTATCAAGGCAAATACCAGGGACAGAGAGGGGTCACATTACCCAAGTTTAGGGTGTGAAGATTCGGGGAAACTTCAACCCACGACTTCGAGTTTCCAATGCTTACTCTCGTTATCGAAGTATATGCTCCCTGACTTCCTTAGCTTAACGAAGAGTTCGTGTTCCTGCTTACTCAGGTATTTCTGGGCTTCGGCGTCGTCGGAGGTGTGTATCTGAGCTAGTCTGTTACGAGTTTCCAATGCTTACTCTCGTTATCGAAGTATATGCTCCCTGACTTCCTTAGCTTAACGAAGAGTTCGTGTTCCTGCTTACTCAGGTATTTCTGGGCTTCGGCGTCGTCGGAGGTGTGTATCTGAGCTAGTCTGTTAACAAAGTTCTGAAAGAATGTGGGATCTACTGCTATTCTCTCCTCTGCTATCCAGAATATTTTAGCTCCTTGAGACTCCAACTTCTCGAAAAAGGCGTCAGGATTCTTTAGGTTTGTCAACTTACTCTCGAATATGACTCCCTGTTCCCTGAGGTAATCTATTGCGCCTTTTCTTTGTTCCTGTTGCGTTACTCTCCTCTCCTCTTTCCTCTCATCTCTCCTGATATCTTGCCTCTCTTGTTGAAGGGCTCCTGAGGGCTTCGTGGTGACGACCGATTCAAGAGCCTCAACCTTTTCTGCCAATTCCCCCAATTTCCTTTTAACATTTAGGAGTTCTACCGTTAGAGGGTTGATGAGTTCCTGTACGTTTTGACCTTCCCCTGGACTTCTTTGAGGAGAGGAGTTGGTCAAAAGCCTGAACTTAATGTAGTCGGAGAGGAGCACAAACCCTTGACTTCTAGCATCCTCTTCGATTTTCCTGTACTCTTCGTCCGTAAGCTTGATTACAATGTTCCTCATATTTAAGATATGGAATGTCCTTTCGTGAATAAAAACCTGTTTCTGATCTCCTTGCCAGTCTAGAAAGTTCGCAGCGTCGTTCCACGTCATATAATTTCGAGTTTTCGTTAGGGATTACATCTACCACCCAGCAATAGGGTAGCATATATTTCTCTCAAATACGAAGGCGATGGATCAAAAACTCGTTCGTCAATCTTTGATTTCTGTGGGGGGATCAACGGTTATCTCTTCAGGAATTTTGAAATATTTAACAAGGTACTAGCGGATCTGCTCTTAAACTAAAGGAAAATCTACCCTATACTAATAAAAATTTGCAGTTATTAGATTTCCCTTGAAAACAGGGCGGTAATTAAGGGAAAGTCGCTAAACTGCTGTAAAAAAAGGTCCAGGAAGCGTTACTTTAGACCAAGAAGCAGCAGTTATGGGATTCTCCCTTAGGTACCGCCCTGTAATCTAGGTGAAATCTAATAACTGCTGTAAGAAGGAACAGAAAAGAAGTATTTAAATCAACACTAGCAATAAAATGACGAGGTACTCTTTCTAAAGGAGATTTTCCCTTCACTTAACTCTGCTTTTCAATTAGGGAGTTAACGAAATTCTCCTCCTGGGGTACACCTATGAACTCCACGGACTCATTTACGGCCAGTGTAGGCACAGACATGACCTGATACTTCTCGGCAATGTCCGGATTCTCATAGGACTCCACCACGTCCGATAACACATTGCATTTCTCCGCTTTACAGGCCTCGAATGCAACCATATGTGAGAGCAGTGCAGCATATGGGCAATATGGACAGGACGGGGTAACCATAACTTCAACCTTTACCTTTCCATTTAATTTATCCTTTATTGCGTTTATGGTCTCAGGACTCAGTCCACTCTCTCCTTGAGAGAGTCTAACTATGGTCTCGACTAGAGCCCTAATCTCCTCTCCCAGAGGTGCACCAGTCCACCTTATCTTTCCCTTTAAGAATGCAACCGTTGGAACTCTACTGACCTCGAAGCTCTGAAACTCTGCTATATCTTTACTTTTATCCAATACCTTTACCTTCAAGAGGCTCTGTCCATTAGACTTAGGAGCTGCATCACTCACAAACTTCATGAATTTCACAGTTACGTCGCAGTACTGACAATTGGGATTAGAAGTGTCGGTGAATACGTACCCCTCCACGGGGTCCCTCATGTCCTTCAGAGCTTCCACGAGTGCATTTCGCACGTCGTCCGTGAATAACTCAGCATACTCTTCTTCCATGGTCTCACTCTTTATACCTCGTTAAAGGGGAAATAAAAGTTTATCAGAGACTTTTGAAATACTCTAGACCAGAAACCTTCACGACAGTTAAGATACCAACTATCATCGAATTTGAGAACTCCTTACTACTCCCCTCTACAAAATCTCAGTCAGCATGACTATAGAGGTTATTAGTATAAACTAAAGTGAATATTTTCAAATGTAAAAACTTTTTAAACCCAACAAGTAAGATATACTCGATCTTTTATGCCACCTTTTGGCAAGGTACTAGTTGCTAACAGAGGGGAAATAGCTGTTAGGGTGATGAAGGCCGTAAAGGAGATGGGAATGAAGGCGGTTGCAGTCTACTCCGAGGCCGATAAATATGCCCTTCACGTAAGGTACGCCGATGAAGCTTATTATATAGGAGCTTCTCCTGCGCTTGAAAGTTATCTTAACATTTCCCACATAATAGACGCTGCAGAGAAGGCCCATGCAGATGCGGTACATCCGGGCTATGGGTTTTTATCCGAGAATGCGGACTTTGCCGAGGCCGTTGAGAAGGCCGGAATGACGTATATAGGGCCTTCAGCGGAAGTGATGAGGAAAATTAAGGATAAGTTAGACGGCAAGAGGTACGCCCAACTATCAGGAGTTCCCATAGCTCCAGGTTCTGACGGACCCGTAGGAACCATAGATGAGGCCCTAAAGATAGCCGAGAAAATCGGCTATCCCATAATGGTGAAGGCCGCCAGCGGAGGAGGGGGAGTGGGAATAACAAAGGTAGACACGCCGGATCAACTGATAGACGTCTGGGAGAGGAACAAGAGAATGGCCCTTCAAGCTTTCGGAAAGTCAGATCTGTATATAGAGAAGGCAGCGGTCAACCCTAGGCATATCGAGTTCCAGCTCATAGGAGACAAATACGGGAGCTATGTGGTCGCTTGGGAGAGGGAGTGTACGATACAGAGAAGGAACCAGAAGCTGATAGAAGAGGCGCCCTCCCCAGCCATAACCATGGAGGAGAGATCCAGGATGTTCGAACCCATAATGAAGTTCGGCAAACTGATAGACTACTTCACCCTGGGTACCTTTGAAACCGTCTTCTCCGATACATCCCGTGAGTTCTATTTCCTTGAGCTCAACAAGAGGCTCCAGGTCGAACACCCTGTGACCGAAATGATATTCAGGCTGGATCTTGTAAAATTGCAGATAAGACTCGCTGCGGGGGAACACCTACCCTTCACCCAAGAGGAGCTCAACAGAAGGGCTAAGGGATCGGCAATAGAGTTCAGGATAAATTCTGAGGATCCGCTCAATAACTTCACTGGGAGTTCCGGTTTCATCACATACTATCGAGAACCCACGGGACCCGGAGTTAGGGTAGATAGCGGCGTGGAAGCAGGTAGTTGGGTACCGCCATTTTACGACTCCTTGATCTCAAAGCTAATAGTCTACGGAGAGGACAGACAAACCGCCGTAACTACGGCTATGAGGGCCTTAGACGACTACAAGATAGGAGGAGTGAAGACCACAATACCGTTGTATAAACTGATCATGAGGGATCCAGACTTCATGGAAGGGAAATTCAGCACTGCATATATCTCTCAAAAGTTTGATTCCATGAAGGAGGCTTTGAAAAAGAGGGAGGAAATGCTCGCCTCGCTGGCCACAGTCGTTCACGCTAGGGGTTTAATGAGAAAGAAGGGGATTCCCTCAACTCCTCAAGAGAGACAAGGAAGATCCTCTAACTGGAAGAACTACGGAATAGTGCTTCAATCCTCTCCCAGGGTGATGTGGGGATGAAGCTCTACAGGGTTCACTCAGAGACCGGCGATCCCTTTGTAATAGTCCACGATCAGAAGGGGAATAAGGATATCCTCAAGACCGAGAATGCGGAGTTCGAGATCGAATACCTGGGGCAGGGCTGGAGAGAAGGAGAATATCTGGTAAAGATAAACGGTGAGGAGCATAGGGTTTACGTGGATAACGGCTGGATAGTCCTGGACAACGCAGAGCTCTTTAGGGCGGAGAGGATAACTGAGCTTCCTACTCAGGAGGGACAATCCATTGAGGAGATGATAAGAGGAAAGGAGGGTGAAGTTATATCGCCACTCCAGGGAAGGGTTGTCCAGATCAGGGTGAAAGAGGGAGATGCGGTAAATAAGGGCCAACCCCTACTTTCCGTGGAGGCTATGAAATCCGAGACCATAATATCTGCCCCCATCAGCGGAATAGTTGAGAAGATCCTGGTAAAGCAAGGGCAGGGGGTAAAGAAGGGAGACGTTCTCATTGTGATAAAGTAGTCCACGGGTAACGGACTGGATCTAAAGACGGACGCAGGTTTTTATTATATCAAGAAATTTTAGATTATGGGAAAACTTTTCGGAACGGATGGAGTTAGGGGTATAGTAAACCAGGAATTGACGGTTGAATTAGCATTAAACCTCGGGAGAGCCATAGGGACTTTCTTCGGTGAGGGAAGGACGATCCTCATAGGAAGAGATGCTAGGGCGGGAGGAGATATGTTAATGAGGGCTGTGGAGAGCGGGATGTTGAGTGCTGGAGTCAGGGTGTTCGAGGGAGGATTCGCCCCAACCCCTGCCCTTCAGTATGCCGTGAGACAGTTGGGATACGATGGAGGAGTTATAATTACGGCGAGCCACAACCCTAGGGAACATAACGGCGTAAAGGTCTTGGACAGCGACGGCGTAGAGGTGCCTAGGGAGAAGGAGGACGTAATAGAGGAGATCTACTTTTCAAAAAGGTATAACACAGTTCCCTGGAACAGGTTAGTTAACGATGTGAAGAGGGAGGACAGAGTTATTGATACCTACGTTAAGGGAGTACTCTCGCATGTCGATGTGGAGAAGATAAGGAAGATGAGCTACAAAGTCCTGATAGACGGTGCCAACAGCGTTGGGTCTATATCATCGCCGTTGGTAGCCAGGGAGCTAAACTGCAGGATCTTCACAGTCAACGCCAACCTGGATCCCACATTCCCTGCTAGAAACCCTGAGCCAACTCTGGAGACCCTTCAGGAGACTGCTTCGATTGCGTCCTCACTGAAGGTTGACCTGGGAGTAGCCCACGACGGTGATGCTGATAGGGCTATATTCGTGGACTCTGAGGGAAGGATACAGTGGGGAGATAGGAGCGGTACATTGCTAAGCTATTGGGCTTGGAGGAAGAACCCAAGCTTACCCAGAAGAGTGTACACCGCGGTCTCCAGCTCCTCTCTAGTTCAGGAGTTCCTATCTCAATTTGGCATTGAGGTAGTATGGACTAAGGTGGGAAGTGTAGACATAGCCAGGAGGCTGTCCTCAGAGAAGGGTCTAGCCGGTTTCGAGGAGAACGGTGGGTTCATCTATCCCCCGCATCAGGTGGTCAGAGACGGTGCCATGAGTTTAGCTTTGATGTTGGAGATGATGGCCGAGGAGAGGGTCAGCTCCGCTGAACTCTTCGACGGATTACCTAAGTATTACCTCGTGAAGACTAAGGTAGAGTTGAAAGCAGGGATGGACATTCCAAGGATCTACTCTAGGGTGGAGGAGGAGTTCGGAAAGGAGAGGCAAGTAGTGAAGATAGATGGTGTGAAGATCATAGATAGAGATTTCTGGTTGTTAGTGAGAAAGAGTGGGACCGAGCCGATAATAAGGGTCATGGTAGAGGCTAAGGACAAGGAGGTTGCTCTGAAGCTTGCAGATGACGTTAAAAGGCTGATCTCAGGGTAGATAAAGGTGAAGTATCGACTACTTGACATTCTAGCTTGTCCCATGTGCAAACACTTCCCGTTAGACTTGATTACCTTCGCCGAGACAGAGTATCCAGGGAGAGAAATTTCAGGAAATCCTCCCCTGTGTGAGCTGTATTGTGGATTTAAGAAAAGCGAGATAAAGTCACTCCAGGAAACACCACCTTGTAAGGACTGTATCAAGAGGGAGGTCACTGAGGGAGTCCTCCTCTGTCCCTCCTGTAATCGATGGTATCCCATTATAGACGAAATCCCCAGGATGCTTCCAGATAAGCTCAGGAAGAAGAACGATGAACTGAGGTTCTTAGAGAAGTATAAAGACAGGATCCCCAAGAAGGTACTAGAATCCGGTCTCCCTTTCAACCTTAAAGAATGAGGTTTAACTTTCCTCTGATCTCAGTGAAGGAGTCCTGAGCTCCTCCGAGAACTAGATTGTCATAAGAGTTCATCACTTTCTCCTTGAAGGAGTTGTACAGCCTCAAGTTTGGGATGGAGTTGAAGAGGGGTAGAATCAAGTCCTTCGCTTCCAAGCACGGTAGGAAAGGGGAGTTGTTGATGAGGAAGTACTCACACCGTGAAAGGGACCGCGTGCTGAATTACGTTCACAAGTTCGTCAACAAGTTGCTGGAGATGTACCCACTCACTACGTTCGCTATAGAGAAGTTGAACAAACAAAAGATGTTCCAAGACGCTAACGACAAGTTGTGTAAGAAGATTTCAAGGACTGTATGGAGGAGTATTCATCGTGTGTTGAAGTACAAGGCCCCACTTTACGGCTCCCTAGTTAAGGAGGTGAACCCGCATTTAACTTCCAAGTCCTGCCCCAGATGTGGACGGATTTCCCGAAAGGTAGGACTTTCAGGTGTGAGAGGTGTGGTTTCACTCTAGATAGGCAGTTGAACGCATCCCTCAACATCTTCCTCAAGATGTGCGGGTTTCCCCACCTCTTTCTCACTCCCTCTGGGAGTAGGTGGGTTGGGGTTACCCCGCTAAGGGGGCGGAGGAGTAAGGGTTTCCCCGCGACTCCTGTGAAGCCCAAGGGCTGAGAATTGGTTACAAATTCATGAAAATTCAATGAAGCCCTAACCCCCTCTTCATCATGAGTGAAGAAATTAGAGATTGCCCTGGAATCGGTGCTTAAAATGAGCTTATTAATGTGCAAACCTTACATTTACTCGGTGTAAACAAGTGGAGAACTCATTTATCAGTAATCTAGATGAATGGATAAAGATGCAGAAGAACTTACTGATGACTATAAAGGACATGGAGAAGAAGGAGGAAGAAGTGGACATGGATAGGCTAGACCTGATCCTGGCGTCAAGGGTTGCGTTCCAACACATGATGAGGACACTGAAGGCTTTCGATCAATGGCTCCAAGACCCCATGATAATAAAACACATGCCGAAGGAGATGCTGGAGGATGTCAAGAGGACAAGCTGGGCCATACTGGAGCAACTACTGGAGCTTGACGTAAGACACACGAGCCAAGCTAGAGACCTGATAACTAAGCTGGGTAAAGAAGGTAAGTTGGACCCACTGATCTGGAGCAGACCCCCAGTAGAGGATCAACAGACACAGGGTAGGAGAAGCACGTTCACTACCATGTAATATTTTAAAGTTATTTGAATTATGAAACTATTTAAATATTTATCTTCTTTTCCTCCTCTCTGACCTCAGTTTCATGGAATATTCCTGGTCAATTGAGACTATCTTGGACTTCAGTTCAGATATGGCTTGATTCACGGAGCTGATGAAACTCTCCTCAAGAGAGGACTTGTTGGCTTGAAAGGCCTCCTCTCCATCGTTAGTTAGTTTCAACTTCTTTGTTACTGGATCATTCTCCAAGTAGCCCAGGTAGAGGAGAGACGTTAAGTCTTCTTTGACCGCTGGGCTAAACACGTTATTACCGATCACATTGAATTGATAACCCATATCTAGTCCCTTTTGGACTCCCTCGTAAAGGAGAGTTATCAGTGCCCTCTCCGTGACACCGTCCAATGTCTTTATTATATAGAGAAGCTGAAGCTTCCTCTTATCCTCCTTAAGAACACTAGGAGAGATAACCTGTTTCGAAGTAGTCTTCAACTCCTTAGACTTTCCCGACTGTCCTCCTTGACTAGACTGAGACATTTAATCACCGCTTGCAAGTATAGTACTTCTCCCTAAGATATTAACTATTTCCTCTGCCACTTTCCTCGGTTCCTGACTCCTAGTTATTGCTCCGCCCACAACGAATATGGAAACTGGGAGATCCATGAGTTCTGCTATGCTCTTTGGATTCAAGCCCCCAGCCACGGATAGGATGGTCTTCTTCCCGATGTATCTTATCTCTTCCCTCATGTCGGCCACGGTAACTCCTCGCTTCCTTTGAACGTCGAGTCCTATGTGAAGCCCCACTATGTCTACACCTAGACTTAACAATTCCTCTGCCCTTCTGACCACGTCTTTGACACCAATCAGATCTACTTGAACAACTATGCCCAGCTCCCTGGCCCTCCTCACCGCGCTCTCGACCGTGGAATCATCCATAGCCCCTAACACTGTCATTATGTTGGCCTTCCCCCTCCAAGCTATTTCTGCCTCGACGTCTCCCGCATCAGCCGTCTTAGTGTCCGCCACCACTATGTTGTCTCCAAGACTCCGCAAGGCCAAGAGACCCTGTATTCCCTCTGCCTTTACTAAAGGAGTTCCGGCCTCTAGTATTACACCGAGATCCGCCACTTGCCTTGCTACACCTAAAGCGTCTCGAATTTCCAGGAAATCCAGAGCCACTTGAAGGTGTTTTCCAGACCTCAGCCTCTCTAATATCTCATTTCTCATGAGGCTCATTGGGAATGAGGTAATAATTAAGCTAACTCCAATGCATTTTTAACCCCACAATGAGAAACATCACTACTGTGATTACTTAGTGCTGAAGTACATTGTAGTTACTGGAGGAGTACTCTCCAGTGTGGGAAAGGGAACAGTATCAGCTTCCCTCGGTCTCCTACTAAAGAATAGAGGATACAAAGTAAGTGTAGTCAAGGTAGATCCCTACATAAACGTTGACGCTGGAACCATGAACCCCTATATGCACGGGGAGGTCTTCGTTACTGATGATGGAGCAGAGACTGACCTTGACCTGGGTCATTACGAGAGGTTTCTAGATATCAACACTGGAAAACACAATAACATTACGGCTGGGAGGGTCTACTTTGAGGTCATCAGGAAGGAAAGAGAAGGGAAGTTCATGGGACAGACAGTCCAGATAATTCCTCACGTAACTGACGAGATAAAGTCCATGATAAGGAGGGCCGGAAACATAGATGGTGCACAGATCATAATAGTTGAAGTGGGGGGTACGGTGGGAGACATAGAGAGCTTACCTTTCCTAGAAGCCATGAGGCAATTGAAGCTTGAAGAGGAGGAGCACAACGTCCTATTCGTACATGTTGCATTGGTTGAATACCTCTCCGTGACTGGGGAACTGAAGACCAAGCCTTTACAACACAGCGTCCAGGAGCTCAGGAGAATAGGAATTCAACCGGACATAATTGTGGCTAGGTCCATAGTGCCTCTAGATAATGAGACTCGCAAAAAGATAGCCATGTTCACCAACGTTAGACCTGAATACATCTTCTCCAGTTATGATGTGGAGACCTCCTATGAGGTTCCGGTAATACTAGAACATCAAGGAATCGCAGCCAAAATACTGGAACGACTCAAGTTGCAGGACAGGAACCCTGAGCTGACCGACTGGATGAGCTTCGTCAAGGCAATTAAGAGCAAGGACGGAAAGAGGGTAAGAATAGCACTGGTAGGCAAGTACACAAAGCTGAAGGACAGTTATCTGAGCATAAAGGAGGCGATTTATCACGCAGCTGCCCACCTGGGAGTCGTACCAGAGCTCATGTGGATTGAGTCAACAGATCTAGAAAAAGATGAGAATCTTATAAAAGAATTAGGAGAATCGCAAGGGATCGTTGTGCTACCTGGGTTCGGCTCAAGGGGAGCTGAGGGGAAAATAAAGGCGATAAACTTCTCGAGACTCAACAAAATACCGTATCTGGGTATATGTTTCGGCCTTCAGCTAGCCATAGTTGAATTCTCGCGAAACGTAATTGGTCTGAAGGAGGCCAATTCCACTGAGGTAAACCCTGATACGCCTTATCCTGTCGTGACGCTCCTTGACGATCAAAAGAAGGTAACTCAGTTCGGTGGAACCATGAGACTGGGGGCACAGAGGATACTCATCAAGAAGGGAACTCTCGCATACAAGCTCTACAATGCGGAGACGGTCTTCGAGAGGCACAGACATAGATATGAGGTCAATCCCTCCTATGTCGATGAACTTGAAAGAAACGGCATGGTAGTATCTGGGGTGAGCGACAACGGGTTGGTGGAAATAATAGAGCTCCGGGATCACCCGTTCTTTGTGGCTACCCAAGCACATCCTGAGTTCAAGAGTAGACCTCTGAGACCTGCTCCGCTGTTCCTTGGATTCCTAAAGGCTGTGAGCGGTCTACAGTGAAATTGTAATCTTGTCGTACTTAGACTTCACCAGTTTCTTCAAACCCTTTACCCCCTCAGTGTAAGTTACCTCAAGGAGACCTGCACCTTCCAAGAGCGATATTTGAGAACTTACGTTTCCCTTAGTCATTCTGAGCTCCTCGCTCAGCTCAGTGACACTCTTTGCCTCCCTGGAGGTCAGCTTAAGTATGTTGACCCTGGTGACTGACGAGAGGGCCTCGGCTACTCTCAATATCTCCTCCACATCACTCAGAACTAGCTCCACAGATACAAAGTTGGTTCGAAATCTCAAAAAGCGTTTTGCTCGATTCAGACACGTCATTCTTTTATAGGAGTTGCAGAGACATGTATGAAGAGGAGGTTAAATTTTGCAGGCGAAGGTAGAAAATCCTTTGAAAAGCCTGAGGATGGCCACAAACAAGGTTGTGTTGGTGAAACTGAAGGACGGGTCGGAATACATAGGGAGGCTGGAACAATCTGATGGAACCATGAACTTGGTTCTGAGGGATTGCACAGAGCTCAAAGAAGGAACTGTAGATCCCATAGCCAAATACGGTAGAGTTCTAATACGGGGTAGCAATATACTGTTCATTAGTGTGGACTACGAGAACATAATGAACGAGAAATAACCTTTTAAAATATCTCGAAAGTGTGTTAACGATGAAAAATATCAACGTGGAGTCATTTAGGGTCGTAGATCCAGATTCGCTTCCAGTAGAGCTCGTCGAGAGGAAAGGTGTAGGGCATCCGGACTACGTTGCTGACTCTGCCTCTGAGGAGGCAAGCAGGAAGCTATCTTTATACTATCTTAAAGCGTACGGCTCCATCCTTCATCATAATCTCGATAAGACTTTGCTGGTAGGAGGGCAGGCAGCACCGAAATTCAAGGGAGGGGAAGTAATACACCCGATCTATATAGTGGTGGCAGGGAGGGCTACTACTGAAGTGAAGACGGAGTCTGGTGTGGAACACGTACCAGTGGGCACCATTATAGTGGAGAGCGTGAAGGAATGGATAAAGAACAATTTCAGATACTTGGATCCGGAGAAGCACGTAATAGTTGATTACAAGATAGGCAAGGGATCAGCTGATCTGGTGGGCATATTTGATAAGGGAAAGAGAACAATTCCCCTATCTAATGACACTAGCTTTGGGGTGGGCTTCGCACCCTATTCCAAGTTGGAGGAGCTGGTGTTTCAGACCGAGAGGCTATTGAACTCCAAACAACTAAAGCTGGAACTACCTGAAGTGGGGGAAGATATCAAGGTGATGGGGTTAAGGAGAGGGAAAGAGGTAACACTTACAATAGCCATGGCGGCCATAAGCCCCTTAATAGAGAATAGGGAGCACTACGTCTCGGTTAAGGAACAGGTAAGGGAGAAGGTGTTGAACATGGCCTCTAAAATCGCTCCAGAGCTGAACGTAAAGGTAAACGTTAACACTGGAGACAGGGAGGATCAGGGAATACTGTACCTCACAGTCACAGGGACTTCAGCTGAACACGGCGACGATGGGATGACAGGGAGAGGTAATAGAAGTGTAGGGCTCATAACTCCCATGAGACCCATGTCCTTAGAGGCCACAGCAGGCAAGAACCCAGTGAACCATGTGGGGAAGCTTTACAACGTGGTGGCCAATCTGATTGCCAAAAAGGCTGCGGATCAAGTCAAGGACGTGAAGAGTGTCCAAATAGAAGTTCTAGGACAGATTGGAAGGCCCATTAACGATCCATTGATCGTTAACGTGGAGGTGGCTACTCACTCAGGTAACATCTCCCCAGACACCAAGAACGAGATATCAGGTATAGCAGAAGAGTACCTGGATTCGTTTGACAAACTCACACAGATGATCTTGGAAGGAAAGGTCATGCTCTTTTAGGGAGCTCTTCCTCTCGAGATCCTGTATTCTTCTATTATCTTTTTGATTTTCTCTTCGTCAAGCTGTTTGGCCCTTATATTCTCATCTTCCCTCCACAACATCTTCAGATCTTTCTCTAGATCTCTGTCTACAACAGCAAAGTTCTTACCTACGTAAAGTGCCATATCTTCTCTGATCTCCCAATCCCTATAGTAAAGCCTCCCCTCCCTCACCTCGAAACCCTCTCCACACCCGTTGATGACCAAGGGATTTCCCGTTACGAGGGCGTGTATGACTCCTTGGAGTCTTGAGATTTCTCCCGACAATTTAGCCAAGTCCTCCCTGAGCTTTAGGATTTCCTTCCCCCTCTGCTCTAAGACTGCCTTCAATCCCTCTATCCTCCTGTCCTTGTCTACCTCAGCGTTATAGGTGACTTTGATCTCCTGTATTCGTCTCTCCAGAGCTTCCTTCTCGTTCACGAGTCTACCCACTAGCCTCCTGAGTCTCAATAACTCGTATTTGAGGGCCTGATTCTCCTCCCTTATCTTTTCGACCTCCTGGTTCTGAGGTATCGCACTCTTGGGCTCCTGGACAACCTCTGTCCTCTGCTTCCAAATTTTTCTATCTATTTCCTTTTCAATGCACTCAGCAATCGTGTTACCCTCTATGACGCACCTGAACACCACATTCCTGTCCATCTCTATGCCGAACCTTTCTATCATACCCTCAGCTTGTCTGAGTTTCTTCTCCACGTCTCTATACGCTACTATGGCAGCAGCTAAGGAATCCCTAACGTGAGGATCACTCACGTTGAGACCGTACTTGGCAGAGTACTCATTCAATAAGTTCTGCTTCTCGTCAACTGATAAGACCCTCTCTGGGACATGTAGTTTGGCCTTGAGCACGGCAGCCAACTTCTTAACGCTGTCAGGAACTGGGTTTACGTCAGTAGCTATCAGAGCTGGAATACCCTTCTCCTGGAGTATCTCTATGACGGTTTCCCTGTCTATCCCCCTCTTAGTCTCCAGGAGTACCGGATTGCCATACATGTCCAGCGCTGATAGACCGACTTCAAGACCCGGGTCTATCCCGACTATCAAAGGTCTCTGTGAGGACGTCTTTCTGTCCATGAACTCTATCCTGTCCCTGTAAATTGCCCTTATCTCAACGTTGACGTCATGACCGCTCATCTTCTTTACAATGCCGTAGAGGCTCTCCCTAGGAGCGTATACTATGAACACCGCGCTCTCCAAACCAGCTTTAGTTCGCCTCATCAATACATCGTAGTCGAAGTTGTGTTTGTCCAGCTCCTCCTTTATCCTCCTGAAGACCCTTAAAACCAATCCCCTTAGATGTCTCTTGTACCTGTTGGAACTCATTCCTCCTGGACCTGTTCTCCTTCCCTTGGAGACGACTATTTTAGTCCTGTTCTCCACGAACCTGATCTTAGTGCCTGCACCCTTCAAGGCCAACAGGGCGACGAGGTAGGCTGTCTTGGAAGGAGTGGGTTTTCCCTGAACTTCAATTCCATGTTCCTTGGCCACTTCCCTTAAATCCACGAAAGTACCGTCCTTGAAGGTCACTTGAACTACCTCCATGTTGTCAGGCATGAGACTTAGGACTCTTATAACGTCCCTGTCGTCGGAACCGAGCTCGTATATGTTATCTGTAGCGAGTTTATTCACACTGTACTCCCAAGATAGTCTCACTATCCTGCTGAGCGTCACTCCTTCCGCTTTGTCAATAACGTTGCCTCCTTCGTCGAGGATCACAGCTGAATACTTGGAGGGCTCAGACGAGTTGGGGGAACTCCTGGTCTCAATATCTACTCCCATGACCCTCATGCTTTCCCCTTTACGTACTCCTCCACCCTATCCATGTCGTAGTCCAGGCCGTACTTCTCCTTGAAGTGACCCAGGATGTTCTTCAAGTCGTTGATTAAGAGTATATCGTCTCTGGTTGCCTGAGGCCAATCTATCACGAACACGTTCTCTGAGGAGTCTACCATGACGTTGTAGGGACTTAAGTCACCGTGCACGAGACCACCACAATAGACGTAGGCTACCCTGAGCGTGCCCAGCACAGAGTCCAGAGCCTTCTGTGGGTCTCTCAACTCAGCCTTATTTAATTGCACTCCCTCTACAAACTCCAACGCCACTGCGTTTATGGATAGACCTAAGGGTTTAGGTACATTGCCCATGTTTTGTTTCACGCAATTCATGGCCTCGTACTCTCTCCTGGCGTTCCCCAACGTCTTCAGGACCCAGTCCTTAATAGTCGTGTCTCCCCTGACGTTCCTCTTATAACTCCTCCTACCTACCCTGTGAAACTTGACCACCAATAAGTTATCATCGAAGTCGTAACCGTAAACCACTTGGCTCTCCTTTCCCTCCCCCACAACGATGCCCAGCCTCTTAAGAACTCTCTTGGCGTAGAGTCCCTTAGTGGCGAGTATGTCAAGACCGGTGAACGTTATGGAGTAGGAGTCCTCCCCTCTTACCTTAGTCTTCAGGAGTGCACCGGTCTTCAAGAGCTTAAGGAGGCTTACCTCAAGCTCGCCGTTAGTTAGACCCGTGTTATCCCGTATTATACTCTTTGGAACATATTCAAATTTCCCCCTATTATTGAGGAGGTACTTCAGCACGGCGTAGTCCAGCTGATCCGTTACGGCTACTCTCTCGGCTAGAGTTAGCGAAGGCATAAGATTAAGAATATTAGGGTTTAGAGGTTATTTTGTTTTTCACTACCTGTTTTACTTTCTAGTTGTAGGCTGGTCCTAAGGATCTTGGATTTACCTGGAATGAGTTTAGCGATCTCCTCCTTCAGGGTCTTGAGGCCCTTGAGCTCGCTCCCCCTGGTCAAGATTTTGACCACTCTTTCCGCAACCTTGTCCACATCATTATCTCCTGGCGTTAGGACAACGTAGTGGTTACACCTTCTCTTGACAGCCTCCTCAGAACCTGCCTCAATTCTTACCTCCTCTCTCAGACCTATGGCAAGTTCTAACCTCACGTTCTTGATGAAGTTCTTTTTACCGTATATCATAAAGGACCCCTTAGGTAAGTATTCCCCAGAGGGAGGAGACTTCGAGACCTGACTCCCATAAACCCAGAACACGTCCACACTCCCTAGGCCCAACTTCCAGGCCTTAGAGTAACACGCTGCAACCACTGCGGCGTCGTAAATATCGCCCTCCTGAACGCCCTTAGAGTCCTTGATTATCGTGGCAGGAGCTCCCTGAATGTCTGCGTGGAGGAATATCTCTTCCTCACCCAACATTTTCTTGACGAGACTCTCGTTCTGATCCACATCTCTTCCTGCAATGACTAAGTAGTTGTTCCTTGTGAAGGACCACCTATACTTCTCGTACCACTCTTTCTTCCTAATGACGAGGGACTTACTCTCCTCAGTCTCTCTCAACTTGAGCTTGAGCTCCTCGACCTTCTTCTTGAGTTCCGCTATGGTCTCCTCTGCCCTCCTGGCCTTACTCTCCAGCTCCTTGGCCCTCTCGAAGTAAGAGGAGGCAACCCTTGTGAGGGAAAGGTTGGGATCTATCTCCACTGTCACCTCCCCCAAAGTGACCTCCTTCACACCCTTTCCCCTCAATATCTCCAACTGTGAGAAGTTCTCCATTATCGTCTTACCCTTCTTCCTCAGGGTCTCGGCCTCCTCCCTGTTCTTCTTCACAGTCTCTTCCAGTTCCCTTATGGTAGCCTCAAGCCTCCCTATCTCGGCTGAACTACTCTCATTTTGTTCTCGTTCGCTCCTCTCCATCTCAGTGAAGTAATCGTCGACCACCCCGTTGAAGGTCTCACCTGGGGTGCAGTCTTGAAACTTCAGTGGCATGAAAGTTCCCTTCCCTATGCAGGGCTCAATCTTACCCGACCTTATTGCCTCAAACAGCTCCCCCACCTTTTTCTTGACCTCCTCCAGCTCCTCTTGAGTAGAGGCCTTCAAGTTCAGGGCGTCTAAAACCTCCTGCGGTACCCCCAGGATCCTGGAGAGGGCTCCCTTAGTCAACAGCTTCTTCGTCTCCTCCGGCTTTAGGTCTCCAGGCTTGGGAGGAACCCTGTACACCTGACCAGGCCTGACCTCCCTGTCTTTAAACTCCCTTACCTCGTTCACGAACTTTATTCTGTCCTGTGAATCCGTCACTACCAAGACTCCTTTGGGTAAGAGCTCCAGGTAGATCTTATGATCGTTGGACAGGGAAAAGACTACTATCCTCTCCCCAGGAACTACATCGACTTCCCTTATCACAGCCCCCCTCACTAACTCCCGTAACATCTTGGCCTTGTTGTCCAACACCCTCTCCCTCTGATACCTAGTGAAGTGAATCCTCCTGGACGGCTCCAAGATCGTCTCTTTATCCCCATCTCTACAGTGAAGGAGAAAGAGGTATCCCCTACCCTTGAGTATTGAATATATGTTGTCCACCCTGCATCCTACTATCTTACCCTTGTTCTCAGACAACCATGCCAGGAGGTCGACGAAGCTCATGGAACTCTTTTTTGACAACTTTAAAGACATGTGGACTGTCTTACTTTGTGGACGGAGAAGATAAATTGTTACTGGTGAGGGGAATAGTGGGATTGGTCGTTGGGGCCATATCAGCGTTCCTCCCTACTCTTTACTATGCCCTGTTATTGTTGGCCATAGGGTACATTAGCACAATTCCCTTGGCAGGATACATTGCTCCGGAGGGAAAGAGGAGGACGAGATACCTCAAGGGCACTCTAACCCTCGTTGTGGCGTGGCTTTTAATACTCGTCGTCCTATACAATCTCGTAGCCTAAGCTCATGACTCAGAAGTTCATAGTGGATGCAATGCTGGGGAAGTTGGCCAGATGGTTGAGAATACTGGGTTACGACACGCTCTACTACAAGGACGCTGAAGATTGGAGGATAGTGAAGAGGGCAGAGGAGGACAAGAGGATCGTTGTGACGAGAGATCGAGGGCTCTGTAATAGGGCTAGGAAAAGAGGGGTCGAATGTTTCCTCGTTGTCCCTGATACAGAAGTGGAGAGAACGTTGGCTGAGTTGGCAGTCAAATACGGCCTTTACCTAGACGTGAACCCTGAAGCCTCCAGGTGCACCGAGTGTAACGGGATTTTAGAGAAGAGGGACAAGAACCTCTGGAGGTGCACTAGGTGCGGTAAGGAATACTGGAAGGGGAGGCATTGGGACACCATCACTGAGGTCCTTATAAAGGCCCAAGCACTGATGGAATCATATGGAACTGCTGGAAATTCGAGAGTTAGATCTGGAAAGGGGAAGATTGCTGGTGAGGATAGCTCGGAACGCCATAAAGAGGAGACTGAAACTTAAGGTAGAAGAGGTGAGGATAGAGGATCCGATACTGAAAAAGTACGGAATGGCGTTCGTGACTCTCGAGACGTCTATGGGGGATAGGTATGAACTCAGGGGATGTATAGGTTACGTTGAGGCAGTAGCCCCCATAGGGGAAGTGGTAGAGAAGGCTGCTGTGGCCGCCGCGTTCTCAGACCCTAGGTTCCCTCCCGTAAGAAGGGATGAGATGGACGAATTGATCGTGGAAGTAACTGTGCTGACGAAGCCCCAAGTCTTAGAAGTGGAGGACAGGAGGAGTTTGCCAGAGGTGGTGAAGGTCGGAGAGGACGGACTCATAGTGGAGAAGGGAATTACCTACTCTGGACTTCTTCTACCTCAGGTGGCTACCGAGTACTGTTGGGACTCAGAAACGTTCTTAGGGGAGACCTGTATTAAGGCAGGGCTCATGCCTGACTGTTGGTTGGATAAGTCTGTCAAGATCAAGAAGTTCCAGGGGGTCATCTTCAGGGAGTCGGAACCAGAGGGTGACGTGAAGTTCCTAAGGCCTTCTGACGTAAGGTGTAAGCTTGAGGAATTAATCGGCTGAGGAGCGTTCGAAGAATCTCTAACTACATGCGAGCGCTTTGAAGTCATCTCCATCCGGAAGGATCAGTTAAGATGAAGGGCTCAAGTATCTCAGGTTCAACTGATCTCTTCTCCATCCTTAAAGATAGACCCAGAATCTCACAGTAATGGGAAAAAGGAAGTGGGGACAAAAGGTAAGGAAAAGAGCTCACTGCACAGTTTCATTGGATAAAGGGGTTCGGGCTTCATTGAATTTTCATGAATTTATATCCAATCCTCAGCCCTTGTGCTTCACCGGGGTCACGGGGAAACCCGCTCACACCCCTCAGCCCCCTTAACGGGGTAACCCCAACCCACCTACTCCCAGTGGGAGTGAGAAAGAGGTGTGGAAACCCGCACATCTTGAGGTTAGATATTCAAGGATGCGTTAAGTTGTCTATCTAGAGTGAAACCGCACCTCTCACACCTGAAAGTCCTGCCGACCTTTCGGGAAACCCATCCACATCTGGGGCAGGACTTGGAAGTGTGGTAAGGGTTCATCTCCTTAACTAGGGAGCCGTAAAGTGGGGCCTTGTGTTTAAGAACGCGGTGGATCGACCTCCATACAGTCCTGGAAATCTTCTTAGACAACTTGTCATTAGCGTCTTGGAACATATCTTGTTTGTTCAGTTTCTCTATAGCGAACGTAGTCACGGGATACATCTCCAGCAACTTGTTGACGAACTTGTGAACGTAGTCCCTAACTCTATTCCTCTCACGGTGGGAGTACTTCCTCGACAACAACTCCCCTTTCCTACCGTGCTTGGAAGCGAAGGACTGTATCCTACCCCTCTTCAGCTCCATCCCATACAGCAGTTATGGGATTTCTCGTTAGGTAGCGCCCCGTAATCAAGGTAAAATCTGATAACTGCTGTTCTGTATGTGTTTACCTGTGGCGTAGCTTATCCCATTAATCGCTTTTGATTCCGGCACAGGCACCACTCTCAAAGGATGAGTGGTTTTCGTCAGGACTGTTCAACTAGTGACTTGGCCATAAGGTAGGCATCCTCACCGTCAGCGTAGTAATGCTTTAAAAGCTTCACCTTCCTGTACCCAAGCTTCTCGTAGAGTGAGATGGCTGGATAATTGCTCACCCTCACCTCCAGGTATACCTCCTCTGCACCGTAAGCTTCCCTCATCTTCTGCATTGAGGAAAGGAGCAACTGCTTCCCTATCCCTCTCCTCCTGTAATTCTCAAGAACGGCTATGGAAACGACATGACCCTTCTTCACCAGAGGAATGAAGGATTTGAGGTTGCTGAACCCAGTCTCAATCCTAGGCATTATGTATCCCACTACTGACCCCTCAACCAACGCAACGAAGAACGCCTCCCCCCACTCCCTTATATGCTCCACAAAGAAATAGTAGGGGTAGTTCTCGGGCAGAGTGAACCTGTTTATCTTCACTATCTCGTCTATATCGTCCAATCTCGCGTTCCTTATGGTGAACTGTTTATCCTTCTCAACCGTCTCAACCATGTTTCAACCTCCCCACGATTTAGATCTCTCCTCTCCTAAGTTGGGTCGTCCATGGGAAAATGCCTCATCATGGTGTTCTATTGTCGGCACGTGACTCACTGAACCTACGTCAAAGGCTTTCCCCAGAACATCCAAAGGGACGCAGGAGAAGGTGATTGGACTCGGTCTCCAGATCGAAAAATCGACTACCTGCGTCCCGTACGTCAACGCCATCAAATTTCAAGAAGACCTTCATAGTTAAAAAGGTTTGCACAAGGGCTATGTTTACCCGTGGCGTAACTTATCCTTACTCTTAGTCACTTTTAATTCCGCCACGACACCCCTTCTAAGGGATCACACACGGTCACCCTCAATTCGTTGGGACTAGTCGAGGGAAACTTCATCACTCATCCAACTTCTCCCACCCTCGTGAGCAGTGCCCGTCATCAGTTGGGAGATCGTCAAGAGAGAATTCTTGGGTAATACTACATGAACATGACCGACGTCAAAACGATATTTAGAAAATTGAAAATAACGAGTAGTTACGTAAAAGAGTTACAGTCTCTCATCCTGTTCTGGTGAACCTCTCCCGTAAGGTTTAATCGGGGTTCGAGTTACCCACCAAAAATCGCTAGATTTTTTACTTCCTTGAAGCCCCCAGGTTTATAACGTTGTAGTATATACACATGCCTGATTACCTGATGCATCCTTCCAAGAGGATATTGGGAACTGTCAGCAAGGAGTTGTTGGGCAAATCAGTCCTTCTGGGTGTTACAGGGAGTGTGTCCATATACAAATCCATAGACCTAGCACGAACCCTCATGAGGAGGGGGGGAGAAGTTAGGGTCATCATGAGCCAGGAGGCAACTAAGTTGATATCCCCAGAGATGTTCAGATGGGCCACCGGAGAGGAGGTAGTGATCGAGTTAACCGGGGAGTTGGAACACGTGGAGCTGGCGGAGGAAAGCGACGGTTTTCTCATAGCTCCAGCCACCGCCAATACCCTGGTGAAGTTGGCTCAAGGAATAGCCGACTCTCCCCTAGTGGCCACTGCCCTAAATTTCTTCGGCAGTGGCAAGGTTGTGGCCGTAGTCCCTGCGATGCACCTCCCTATGTATCACTCCCCTCAAGTGAGGAGGGCCGTCATCGAGCTGAGGAATATGTCGGTGGAGGTCATTGAACCCGATGTAATAGGAGATCTAGCCCATTACCCAGACGTGGAGCTCATAGCCTCCAGATTCGTTACTCTCATGCTGAGAGGGAGAGATCTACAGGGATTGAAGCTCGTGGTAACTGCGGGTCCCACGAGGGAATTCATGGATCCCGTGAGGTTCTTAAGTAATCCCAGTAGTGGAGCCATGGGGGTCTCCATAGCTAACGAGGCTCAATTCAGGGGAGCAGACGTGTTCCTGGTACACGGTCCCCTGAGCGGGAAGGTGAAGAGCTTCGTTAAGAACAGTGTGGAAGTACAGACTACTGAGGAGATGTTAAGCGCCGTGAAGAATCTCGTGGAGAAGGGTTATAGGGCCGTGATATTGGCAGCTGCCCCGGCTGATTACAAGTTCAAGACCGTGAGAGAGAAGAAGGTAGAGAGTCACGCGGAAGTTCCCACGGTCGAACTGGAGAGGACCCCCAAGATATCCTCCCAGTTGAGAGGGAAGGCTTTCCTAGTCGGTTTCTCCGCTGAGACTGCCGACAGTGAAGAGGAGCTGATTGAGAAGGCAAAAGCAAAGAAGGAGAGACACGGCTTCGACTTGATAATTGCCAACAACGTAAGCAGGAGAGACATAGGGTTCTCGTCGGAGTATAATGAAGTCGTGGTTATAGGCGAGAGGTACACGAGGAAGTTGAGCAAGGATTACAAATATATCATCGCCAGGGAGATCCTGGATATCGTCAGGGAAGAGCTTAAAAATAAACACGTAGTATAAAGCATTGGTTCGGGCCTAGCAGTTGGCTCGGGTAGCTCAGCCTGGTTAGAGCGCTGGGCTGTGGACCCAGAAGTCCCGGGTTCAAATCCCGGCCCGAGCCCTTATTTAACGTTCTTCTTTTAGAGAAATTTTACCTTCATGCAACAGTCTGCGTTAAATTTGCAACTACGTAATACATACAGAGGGGGTGTATCCTTTTTCGTGTTAATAGAAATCTTTTTATATTTGTTTATAACGAGTTTTTGCTGATAAATGATGGCCTCCCACACCGATGTGGGCTATGCCCAAAAGGGTGGGAGTGATTGCAGAGATGTGAGCCCCGTGCCGTTGGGCTCAAAGGAGTCCCATGACCCACCTACCGTAAGCGGGTGGTTGAGGGCTAAGTCCCTACACTCGATCATGAATGAAGATAAAATGAATGAAATGATAGTGTAGGGACAAACGGTGTATAACTTATGTCAAAGATTGACGTAAGTAAATTAGATGATAGTAAAAAGCTAGCTATACTGAAAAAAGCGGTAGAGAAGGAAGGGCTGTCATATACTGCAAAGAAAATAGGAATAGATAGGAGCGGGCGATTCAGGACTCCATTGCGATTTCTATTTGTTTCTATAGAACGAAAGTGACTTAATTGATCCTACATCAGTACACGAAAAGGGGACGAGCGCTAGGTCATACCATGAGATGTCCAATCACGTGGCGACCGCGCTCCTCCTTGAGGTAGTTGGGGAGGACGCGCCATTAAATGAAATAGCTGAGATGGAGAGGAGGGCCCTGGAGGAGGAGAGGAGGACCTCCCCCAGGTACGCCAGGTACAGGTTCCTGAGGGGGTTCAGGGTATCCCTCCGGGGGGTCGTGTACGGGCTGGAGTGGGTCACGGTGAGGTTGCCCGTGCTGTACAGGGGAGGGGAGAGGGTGAGGACTGGAGTGGAGGAGTTGCTCAGGGAGGAGAGGCTGGTGCTCAGGGCCCTCCTCCTGCCCGTGTTGGGAGGGAACGCCAAGCTCTGGACCCAGGAGCTGGAGGTGAGGGGGGACTTCAAGTACGTGATCGTGGACGAGAGGTACGTGAAGTTGAGGGGAGGAAGGAAGGGGGTCCTCTTAATCGCGTTGGGACTCACGGAGGACGGTGTGAGGGCCGTGCTTGACGTGGTCCTGACCGGGGAAGAGGACGTCGTGAGCTACTGAAACCTCCGGTGAGGCTATGGAGGTACAACCTCACCCTCGTTGTAGCTGACGGGTGAAGGCCGTGGAGGAGGCCATCTCCCGTTCCGGGATCCAGGTCGCGAGGCAGACCTGCCCGGTCCACCTCAAACGAAGCAGGAGGGTGAGGGACGCACTTGACTCCTCTCCCTGCCCCACCCGGGGCTCTCCCCTCCTCTCCTACCTCCTTGCCCCCAGGGAGCTCTAGCCCCTCCTCAGGTCCAACAACCCGACCAGTCCTTCAACTCCCTCCCGGAGAGTTCGGGAAGTGCCACTCCCCCTGGAGGATCGCCCGGGCCATAGCCCTCAACTACAACCTCTCGACCTATCATCTCATCATTGTAATAATATTACAAGAACCCTTATTTCTTCGTGATATGATCAAATATATTCAGTAATTCCTTCATTGAATAAGTCTAAACCGAGAGATATATTACAATTCGCAAAGGAGTCCTGAATCACCCTTTTTAATGCCTAGTAGCAAATATACACATATGAGAATTGAAGATAAGGATGAAAAGGGAGAAGGTTACTTAGTAATTGAAAGTAAGGAGGACTTAGAAGAGTTTAGGAAGATGTTGATTGAGGCTTATTATGAGCTTAATCCCGACCGTAAACGTCCTTGTGAGACCCGATCTCCCAAATGAAAACTATACAGTTTTTTGAGTCCACACTGTAAAGTATCCTTATATCTCCAGTTACTTCTATGGAAAACATTGGATTACCGTATACATCTTTTCCTAATTTCTCTCTGGAGTATTTAACAGGATTTTCTTTTAACAATTGAAGTTTATCGACAATTAACATGAGATATTCCAAATTAGAAAATTCTCTGGCAACAAATCTAGCCAAATCTCTAGCTTCCTTAACTTTCTTCATCGTGAACTTCAATTCCCACTTCTCGCAAACCATGATAAAAACATTTAGGAAACGCATTTAAAAAATTTTCTTTTCTTGTATATTACCTTAATATAAGCTAAATACTAAGCTAATATATAAGCAAAAATATTAAGCAACCCTAGGCCGGAGAGCGTAGAGCTTGTGGTTGAATTTTTTTCGATAAACTGTGGGTTTATACAATTTTTCTAACGAGAATAGAAAGCCGGGATCCCATATACGCGCTTATACTGCTTACTTAACAATTTTTCAAAATTCAATGAGAAGAAACTCTATTAGCACATTATTTTAATAACCTCTATGATAAGTTTATACATATGAAGACTGGTAAGGATGGAGAATATTATTATGCGGAGTTAAGTAAAGATGAAGTAATTAAGCTTAAGGAGATTGTGGAAAAGAAAGCTAAGGAGAGAACTAACGTCCGTAAACCTTCTTATGAGACCTAATCTCCCAAATGAAAACTATACAATTTTTCGGATCGACGCTATAAAGTATCCTTATATCTCCAGTTACTTCTATGGAGAACATTGAATTGCCATGCTTATCCTTTCCTAACTTTTCCCTGGAATATTTGAAGGGATTATCTAGCAATAATAAAACCTTATCTAAGATAAGCATAACTAACTTATCACTTGCAAAACTATCTAGAAGGTAATCAGCTAACTCATCAAGGTTACTTATCCTCTTACTGAACATTATCCTTAATTTCCATTCCTTACAAACCACATTAATAGATATAGAAAACTTATTTAAAAATCTTTCTCTTTTCGTATATTATTTCATTAGGAATAATAGTTGTAATAATGATAATAGTGGTAATCATAGTAGCGAATGAAATGCATTGCGGCAAAGATAGTGTCGTCATTGACCTATTTATACTTGTATTATGAGTATTACTTATGGGTAGGAAGCCTGTAATTAGGCGAGACATTTCTTGTCCCTCTTGTGGTAGTCATCATGTTGTCAAGTCTGGCAAGTCTGCTGGTAGGCAGAAGTATTTGTGTAGGGATTGTAGTAAGTACTTTTTGGGTGATGCTAGTTATTATCATTCTAGGAAGCTTAGAGAGGAGGCTTTAAAGATGTATGCTAATGGTATGAGTATGAGGGCTGTTTCTAGAGTTTTAAATGTTCCCTTGGGTACTGTCTTCACTTAGATTAAACGTTATGGAGGCAAAGGTATGAGGAGTTAGTTGAGTTGTGGGGTAAGGCTAAGGATTTAGTCGAGGGTAAGGTTGCTGCTAAGGTTGTTGATGAGATATGGACTTACTTGTCCAAGAATATTGAGGCCTTTCACAAGTGGGTCTTTACTTGTTTCGTTTATACTTCCCTCGGCCTTTACGTTCTATTCTCAGTTGGGGATAGGGATGAGAAGGCCTTCAAGGAAATTTTGCAATATGCTCCAGAGGGTGGAAGGTGGGTGAGTGATGATTATAATGTACACTTCTCCTTGAGGAATCATACCGTAGTCAAGTTTGTTAACCCTAATGAGTCTTTACACTCCTCATTGAGGGATAGGCTCCTTAGGTTCAAGAGAGCTACAAAGGCTGAGTAGAAGTTTGGAAATGATTAAGTATTCTCTAGCGATAGTCTTATGGGAGAGAAAATTAATTCCAGAATTTGTAGGTCAATGACGACACTATCAGAAATTTCAACTACAGCAGTTATGGGAATCTTAGGGAGGTAATACGAAGAAGTCGGTATTAGCGAGAAGTTTTCATTTTTCGACGTCGTCCTGCTGAAAAGATGCTGAACGGAAAGGGACCGATCGAGTTGGCTAGGGAGAGGCTGGTCAAGGCGGTCAACCAGGTTCTGGGCGTGGTCAGGAGGAACGGGAGGAGCAGGAAGGTTAATTAGCGCTAGTCCTCATGGTCCTGGTAGGTGGGAGGGCCAGCGTGAGGAACGCGGCCGAGACGTTCGGGTTGGACTACGCAAACCTGCTGGAGGCGTTGGGGGAACTCCACGACGCGTGGGGCTGGAGGGCCTGTCGTGGCTGGTGAAGGGTCAGGTGGCCGTCATCGTGGACGACACCGTGGACCACGACGCTCTGGGTAGACGTGAGCCCCTGAGAACCACTGGATCTACTGCCACACCCACGGGAGGTTCGAGAGGGTCAAGCTCCTCACGGTCGCCATAGTGGACCTCGGGCAGGACGTTCATGGTGGGAGCTTTCCCCTACGTCGTGAGCAAGATGTTGGATTTGTGAGGGTCACCGAGTTCAAGACCAAGATCGACTTGGTCAGACGTTGGACGTGCTCAAGGAGCGCTTCCAGTAGCCAGGGTCGTCTTCGACTTCCGTACTGTCCGAGAAGCTCGTGACGGATAACGTGGTGTCAAGGCTCAAGTCCAACCGAACTCAGGGTCGAGTCGGTCCAGGGGACCCTCGAGGAGGTGGAGGGACACCTCCCAGTGGGATAACCTGGAGTCTACTACGCCGACCTGACCCTGGGAGGCCCAGCGATTACGGTGAAGTTGCTCGCAGGAACACGACTCCATGACACACGTGAGGTACCTCTACACGACCGACCTCTCGCTCAGCGGGGAGGAGGCCTGTCGTGTGGGAGATCGAGGAGCTCCACAGGGACGTCAAGGCCCTGGGACTCGTCCTTCTGGAGGAGGGAGAGGCTTAGGGGC
>NZ_JH597768.1:341490-343322 GCF_000243315.1 Metallosphaera yellowstonensis MK1
TTAAGGCAGGGCTCATGCCTGACTGTTGGTTGGATAAGTCTGTCAAGATCAAGAAGTTCCAGGGGGTCATCTTCAGGGAGTCGGAACCAGAGGGTGACGTGAAGTTCCTAAGGCCTTCTGACGTAAGGTGTAAGCTTGAGGAATTAATCGGCTGAGGAGCGTTCGAAGAATCTCTAACTACATGCGAGCGCTTTGAAGTCATCTCCATCCGGAAGGATCAGATAAGATGAAGGGCTCAAGTATCTCAGGTTCAACTGATCTCTTCTCCATCCTTAAAGGTAGACCCAGAATCTCACAGTAATGGGAAAAAGGAAGTGGGGACAAAAGGTAAGGAAAAGAGCTCACTGCACAGTTTCATTGGATAAAGGGGTTCGGGCTTCATTGAATTTTCATGAATTTATATCCAATCCTCAGCCCTTGTGCTTCACCGGGGTCACGGGGAAACCCGCTCACACCCCTCAGCCCCTTAACGGGGTAACCCCAACCCACCTACTCCCAGTGGGAGTGAGAAAGAGGTGTGGAAACCCGCACATCTTGAGGTTAGATATTCAAGGATGCGTTAAGTTGTCTATCTAGAGTGAAACCGCACCTCTCACACTTGAAAGTCCTGCCGACCTTTCGGGAAACCCATCCACATCTGGGGCAGGACTTAGAAGTGTGGTAAGGGTTCATCTCCTTAACTAGGGAGCCGTAAAGTGGGGCCTTGTGTTTAAGAACGCAGTGGATCGACCTCCATACAGTCCTGGAAATCTTCTTAGACAACTTGTCATTAGCGTCTTGGAACATATCTTATTTGTTCAGTTTCTCTATAGCGAACGTAGTCACGGGATACATCTCCAGCAACTTGTTGACGAACTTGTGAACGTAGTCCCTAACTCTATTCCTCTCACGGTGAGAGTACTTCCTCGACAACAACTCCCCTTTCCTACCGTGCTTGGAAGCGAAGGACTGTATCCTACCCCTCTTCAGCTCCATCCCATACAGCAGTTATGGGATTTCTCGTTAGGTAGCGCCCCGTAATCAAGGTAAAATCTGATAACTGCTGTTCTGTATGTGTTTACCTGTGGCGTAGCTTATCCCATTAATCGCTTTTGATTCCGGCACGGGCACCCCTCTCAAAGGATGAGTGGTTTTCGTCAGGACTGTTCAACTAGTGACTTGGCCATAAGGTAGGCATCCTCACCGTCAGCGTAGTAATGCTTTAAAAGCTTCACCTTCCTGTACCCAAGCTTCTCGTAGAGTGAGATGGCTGGATAATTGCTCACCCTCACCTCCAGGTATACCTCCTCTGCACCGTAAGCTTCCCTCATCTTCTGCATTGAGGAAAGGAGCAACTGCTTCCCTATCCCTCTCCTCCTGTAATTCTCAAGAACAGCTATGGAAACGACGTGACCCTTCTTCACCAGAGGAATGAAGGATTTGAGGTTGCTGAACCCAGTCTCAATCCTAGGCATTATGTATCCCACTACTGACCCCTCAACCAACGCAACGAAGAACGCCTCCCCCCACTCCCTTATGTGCTCCACAAAGAAATAGTAGGGGTAGTTCTCGGGCAGAGTGAACCTGTTTATCTTCACTATCTCGTCTATATCGTCCAATCTCGCGTTCCTTATGGTGAACTGTTTATCCTTCTCAACCGTCTCAACCATGTTTCAACCTCCCCACGATTTAGATCTCTCCTCTCCTAAGTTGGGTCGTCCATGGGAAAATGCCTCATCATGGTGTTCTATTGTCGGCACGTGACTCACTGAACCTACGTCAAAGGCTTTCCCCAGAACATCCAAAGGGACGCAGGAGAAGGTGATTGGACTCGGTCTCCAGATCGAAAAATC
>NZ_JH597768.1:343422-350600 GCF_000243315.1 Metallosphaera yellowstonensis MK1
AACCTCTATGATAAGTTTATACATATGAAGACTGGTAAGGATGGAGAATATTATTATGCGGAGTTAAGTAAAGATGAAGTAATTAAGCTTAAGGAGATTGTGGAAAAGAAAGCTAAGGAGAGAACCAACGTCCGTAAACCTTCTTATGAGACCTAATCTCCCAAATGAAAACTATACAATTTTTCCGGATCGACGCTATAAAGTATCCTTATATCTCCAGTTACTTCTATGGAGAACATTGAATTGCCATGCTTATCCTTTCCTAACTTTTCCCTGGAATATTTGAAGGGATTATCTAGCAATAATAAAACCTTATCTAAGATAAGCATAACTAACTTATCACTTGCAAAACTATCTAGAAGGTAATCAGCTAACTCATCAAGGTTACTTATCCTCTTACTGAACATTATCCTTAATTTCCATTCCTTACAAACCACATTAAAAGATATAGAAAACTTATTTAAAAATCTTTCTCTTTTCGTATATTATTTCATTAGGAATAATAGTTGTAATAATGATAATAGTGGTAATCATAGTAGTGAATGAAATGCATTGCGGCAAAGATAGTGTCGTCATTGACCTATTTATACTTGTATTATGAGTATTACTTATGGGTAGGAAGCCTGTAATTAGGCGAGACATTTCTTGTCCCTCTTGTGGTAGTCATCATGTTGTCAAGTCTGGCAAGTCTGCTGGTAGGCAGAAGTATTTGTGTAGGGATTGTGGTAAGTACTTTTTGGGTGATGCTAGTTATTATCATCATTCTAGGAAGCTTAGAGAGGAGGCTTTAAAGATGTATGCTAATGGTATGAGTATGAGGGCTGTTTCTAGAGTTTTAAATGTTCCCTTGGGTACTGTCTTCACTTGGATTAAACGTTATGGAGGCAAAGGTATGAGGAGTTAGTTGAGTTGTGGGGTAAGGCTAAGGATTTAGTCGAGGGTAAGGTTGCTGCTAAGGTTGTTGATGAGATATGGACTTACTTGTCCAAGAATATTGAGGCCTTTTACAAGTGGGTCTTTACTTGTTTCGTTTATACTTCCCTCGGCCTTTACGTTCTATTCTCAGTTGGGGATAGGGATGAGAAGGCCTTCAAGGAAATTTTGCAATATGCTCCAGAGGGTGGAAGGTGGGTGAGTGATGATTATAATGTACACTTCTCCTTGAGGAATCATACCGTAGTCAAGTTTGTTAACCCTAATGAGTCTTTACACTCCTCATTGAGGGATAGGCTCCTTAGGTTCAAGAGGGCTACAAAGGTTGAGTAGAAGTTTGGAGATGATTAAGTATTCTCTAGCGATAGTCTTATGGGAGAGAAAATTAATTCCAGAATTTGTAGGTCAATGACGACACTATCAGAAATTTCAACTAATTCACAAAGCACCGATGATAGCAAAGCTTATACATGTATTCCATAAAAGAAGATATAGTAGTGACACAATATGTTAGACAACGTACGTAATTACGAAAACGTCTTAGTATATGCACAGTACCTTTCTGGAGGGCTTATGAAGGAATTAGTTCACCGTATTGCTGAAAAAGAGGGTAAGAGCTTAAGGGAAGTAATGAAGGAAATGGATATGAGTACTGGGACTATTTATAAACCACTAGGTGAGGAGACTAAGAGGAAAATATTGGAAAAGGCGTTTGAGGTGCTAGACACTGAGGAAGTCCTACTCGAAATATTTTACGATATTAGAGCAATTTATGGTAGGGTTATTAGAGATATACTTGAGGTTGCAAATGATGAGACTAGAGAGGAGATTTTGAAAAATTACAAAGATATAGGCATAGAGAAAATACATAATATCAAACAATATCCGGAGTATAGATGAGCACAAGTATGCCTTCGATATAAAACAATTCGTCAATATCTATACAAATCAGTCCATATTCGATAAATTAAGCTGGCCGTCAAGTACTGAAGTACAGACTCTTAAGCCTAAATTAATAACACAGCAGTTATGGGAATCTTAGGGAGGTAATACCAAGAACTCGGTATTAGCGAGAAGTTTTTAATTTTCGACGTCGTCCCGCTGAAAAGATGAAGATGTCAAACCGGAAGGGACAGGTCGAACTGGCTAAGGAGGATCTGATCAAGGCGGTCAACCAGGTCCTGGGCATAGTGAGGAGGAACGGGAGGAGCAGGAAGGTCGGGTTGGCACTCGTCTTGATGGTCCTGCTAGGTGGGAGGTCCAGCGTGAGGAATGCTGCTGAGACGTTCGGGTTGGACTACGCGAACCTGCTGGAGGCGTTGGGGGAACTCGACGACGCGTGGAGGAACTACCTGGAGGTCCTGTCGGGGCTGGTGAAGGGTCAGATAGTCATCATAGACGACACCGTGGACCACAAGGAGTACTCCAGGGGGAGGGACGTGAGCCCCCACGGGAACTACTGGATCTACTGCCACACCCACGGGAGGTTCGAGAGGGCCAAGCTCCTCACGGTCGCCGTAGTGGACCTCTCCGCGGGCAGGACGTTCATGGTGGGGGCCTTCCCCTACGCCGTGAGGAAGATGTTGGACTTGGGGATGGTCAACGAGTTCAAGACCAAGATCGAGGTGGCCAGGGAGATGTTGGACGTGCTCAAGGAGCGCTTCCAGTAGCCAGGGTCGTCTTCGACTTCCGTACTGTCCGAGAAGCTCGTGACGGATAACGCAGTGTCAAGGCTCAAGTCCAACCGAACTCAGGGTCGAGTCGGCCCAGGGGACCCTAGAGGAGGTGGAGGGACACCTCCCAGTGGGATAACCTGGAGTCTACTACGCCGACCTGACCCTGGGAGGCCCAGCGATTACGGTGAAGTTGCTCGCAGGAACACGACTCCATGACACACGTGAGGTACCTCTACACGACCTACCTCTAGCTCAGCGGGGAGGAGGCCTGTCGTGTGGGAGATCGAGGAGCTCCACAGGGACGTCAAGGCCCTGGGATTCGTCCTTCTGGAGGAGGGAGAGGCTTAGGGGCTACCTCACGATCTTCACCGTGACCAACGTCGTCAGGGAGCTGGTGGGGGAGCTGAACCTGAGGAGCGTGGAGGCGTTCCTCAGGTTCGTTGAACGTCATTTAGGAGGACCGCCGGGGCTGATGAAAATCTTTAAGCTACGTTAAAGTCCCATAACTGCTGTGCTGTAGAAGAATTATTATGGGTCTACCTCCAAGGGCGGATCAAATCCAACTGCTTCCCTTGGAGGATCCAGGGAGACGTTGGAAACTGAACTTCCCTTCACCCTCATACCTTACGTAGAATCCCAGCTCTGCCAGCCCAACAGATACCACTCTCGTCTCCCCAAGTTGCCCAACCCCCTGAAATTCGGAGTGGCCATGAAATACCACCTTAGGCCTGAAGGTGAGTATTTTAGCCCTCACCTCCCGAGATCCGACCTGCACACCATTTATGATCCCGGTCCCCACACCCCAGGGAGGGCTATGAACCATAACATAGGGAGTAGAGAAGTCGCTGGAGAGGTCCCCTACTCTGTTGACTAAGAGACCTTTAGACGCCAGGTATTTCATGGCAGTAACCCCGTCGAAGTCCCCGAGGATACCTCTAAACCTCTCCAGCCTCTGGGGACACTCGACGTCTCCAAGTCCCACTATCTCCTCCCCTAGCCAGTTAAACTCACCTATCACATCTTCCCGGCAAGGTAGACCGGACATTAGTATCAAGGATTGGCTCCAGTTCATATAGAGCTATACCCGAGGCTATAAGGTCTGCTGTGGAACCCGGGTTGAGCCCCCTCTCCTTGAGGTAGGAGTTGAACGCCTCTAGTTCCTCGTCTTTAGGGCACTTGCTCAGCTTCGAGGCCATCTTGGATACCTGTAGGGCAACCCTCCCTCCCCTCTTCCTAACTATCAGACCGTCCGGTTCCACCGAGAGCAGATAGATAAAGGCACTCTGTACGTCCT
Organism: Metallosphaera yellowstonensis MK1; assembly: GCF_000243315.1. GTDB lineage: Archaea > Thermoproteota > Thermoprotei_A > Sulfolobales > Sulfolobaceae > Metallosphaera > Metallosphaera yellowstonensis. Next base: position 347,326 of record NZ_JH597768.1, read on the forward strand.
TGACGAACGACCCGCACTCCCCCCTCTTAAGGATCCTGTATACCTCCATGGATAGTGGGTAACCTCGCACCATTTCCCTAGAAACCTCATCCACGTTGGTTGACCACTGAAGGACTTCACCCATCCTCAGGTTCTCCTCCCTATAGTCCATCCTATCCTCCCTCCCTAGGTAGCTCGGCGAGATCTCCAGGAGAACCTTCCTGAACCACTTCCAGTCCTCCTGGGAGAGTGTCCTCACCAATTGGCCTGCCCTCATGGTTAAATCCCTCACGTCCTCGGACCCTGGAGAAGAGTAAGCCAGTGGAAGGAGGAGGAGGGCTGTCCCTAGAATAGAGAACCTTTCTGTACCCTTCACCCCCTCATGGAGCAAGTCCATGAGGGTGGGAGACCTCCTAGCTCCCCTCAGGCACGCCTCCCTGTACTTGGGCTCCATGACCAAGGCCGATAAGACTACGTCGGTATATCTGACACCCTCAACGTCCTGTGAAGGGCTCGCGTTTCCCGGTTTAGGTACAGAGGCCTCCAGTACTGAGGCAGTTGAGAGGGCCAAACCTACCCTCCTACACAGGTAGGACGTAGCCTCTAACCTCCCTCGCACCTATCACCACTCTCCTCTCTCCGTCACACGACATAAGTACTCCCCTAACCTTAACTCTCCTCCTGCCATACATGACCGTGGAGAAGATCCCTTCGTAGCTGATCACCGTGTATCCCCCCATGAGTGCCCTGGATGGGTAGAAGAGTGCCTCAACGTCACCCTCGAGTTCTCCCGAAGTCCTTACCTCTCCCCTGCTCTCGCACACCTGCTCACAATACTTCTCGACTTCCTCCCTCACGAACAGGAACGAGTACCTCACTCCCCTGTGAACCCCCCTCACCCTCCTGTCGTAAATAGACTTCACGGCATCAAGTGGGAGGTTGTAGTTCTCCGAGGTCTCAACTATCCATTGAGGGTCTGGCTCCCTCCCAGTAAACTGAGCCATGAAGTCCTCGGCTCCCTTCCTTCCGTAAACCACCAGGTCCAGGTCTGAGTCCGAGTGTTCTATACCGAGGAGTATGGAACCGGTGACCCCGAGCTTCAGAGATGGTAATCCCTCCAGGAGGGAGAAGAGGACCCCAGAGAGGTGGGACTTCCTCTCGTTCCTCAACAACCTGTCGAAGGCATCCTCCGGTCTCATGTGATCCCTAACCCTGGACCTCATGAGGACTGGGAAACTCGCCCCGTAACATGGCTCCCACCTGAACTCCTGGGGGGAGGACGCTAAGTTGTGCACTCCGTACTTGGGGAGAACTCTCTCATATCCCCTCCAGAGACCCCTTCCAGTATAGGTGTACTTCCTGTAGGCGAAGAGGTATCCTGGAGGAGCGACGTTCGTGATCAGGAAGTAGTAGTCCCCACTTAGGTCCCGAACCGCGTCCTTATCCAAGAAAGTACCTCTTCCCATCCCTCCACCTCCACATAATCCAAGGCCGTACCTGAGCTTTTAAGCATGTCAACCAGTTCCCTGTGTGCCCACCCCGAAACTGCTGAGGCTATGAGGGAGGCTCCCACTGAAGCCTCCTTGAACCTGAAGTCGAGTTTGAGACCGAAATTTACCTCCCACTTCCTCCTCCCAGAGATTATGACCGGCACTCCGTACTTTTCAGAGTAATAGTGGGATATCATCTCGGCAACCTCCAGTGCCCTCCCATAGTTTCCTCCCGAGTAGAGGGCCAACTTGGTCAGTCTGGAGAACCTGGAGAGTAGGTAAGCAATCTCGCCGTCTAGATCTCCCGCGGATCCAGGAAACGAGGTACCTCCGATCCCATCCACGACTTTCCCCTTCAATACCAGTATGAGGGAGACGAACTTGGTACCGGCCTCAACTAGGACGAAACTCTCGAACATGGTTCTGTAGAAGAATGCTGAGGCAACCTTGTCCGCAGTCCCCATGTCAATTACGTTCCTCTTCCTCTCCTCTGGTACGCTCTCCAACTCCTTCACTGAGGGCAAGGTTATACCCTGGAGTACCCTGGAGGCGTACAGGAACTCTCTGAGGGGGCCTCGCCCCGGCTCCGCCAGTGAGAGCAGAAATACCTCCTTCTCCCCCAGTTCCCTGGTGCGGAGGAGCGGGAGACCGTGACCCGAGGGTAATGCCACTAGGGCAGGCTTACGTCTAGCTATCTCCCCCACTATCCTGAAGGCATCCTTCTCCACCAGTGATGTTGGAAACTCCCTGTACGCCACGACCCTCCCCAACTCGTCGGTGAAGGCCACAGCGTAACTACCACTCCCTGGATCTATCCCAGCAAATATCACGAGAACTTTTAATGTTCCCTGGCTTAAGAGACTTGATGATGACCTCTTAAACTGGACGGGTGACAGGAGCGGGCAGCCACTGACTACGAGTGTATACAGGAGCTTTATATACGTAGGTATACTAACTGTTGGCATGGCCAAGTCCAGGAAGTCCTCCAAGGCCACCAGGAAGTCCTGCTTCATGGACTCCAAGGTCCACGAGAGGTTGGGGGAGATGGCCCAGAGGAAAAGGATGAGCCTTTACGATTACACCAATTACCTTCTAGAGATAGGAGTGGAGATAGAGGAGAGCGGGGTGAACCTGGAGGAGATGAAGGAATTCATTAAGGTCATGGGGAAGGTCTTCCAATTTTACAAGGGTACAGTGATTGTGGCCCCATTCAACGCCACGGAGATCAAGGGAGGTTGGAGGGAGTTGGGTAAGAGACTCGGGGTCATAGTGAGGCAGAGCAACCCCGACTGCAGAGAGGGAGTGATCGGAGTGACGAAGTCGCTGTTATGGCCTTTGGGTCAGGTCGTAGAGAACGGTTACGAGGTGAGGGCTCTCTCTCCGACTTTGACTTCCAAGAACGTGCTGGAGAACCTGAAGGAGATGATGGAGGGTCTCCTGGAGTCGGCGGGGGTCAAGGGTGAAGTGGTGGCTGATCCCGGAGCTTTGGTGGTTAGGGTTAGTTGAGAGTGAAACTAGACTGTAACGCTTCTACGTAAGGGCGATTCAGGGCTCCTTTGCGAATTGTAATATCTCTGTTGATTTGGACTTATTCAATGGAGAAATTATTGAATATATTTGACCGTTTCACGAAGAAATAAGGAACCCTGTAATATTATTACAAGGATGAGATAACAGGTCGAGAGGTTGTAGTTGAGGGCTATGGCCCGGGCGATCTGGAGTATCCTCCAGGGGGAGTGGCACTTGCCGAACCTCCTCCTCTCCAGGAGGGAGTTGAAGGACTCGGCCAGGTTGTTCGACCTGAGG
>NZ_JH597768.1:350700-357851 GCF_000243315.1 Metallosphaera yellowstonensis MK1
GTCCTGCTAGGTGGGAGGGCCAGCGTGAGGAATGCTGCTGAGACGTTCGGGTTGGACTACGCGAACCTGCTGGAGGCGTTGGGGGAACTCGAAGACGCGTGGAGGGACTACCTGGAGGTCCTGTCGGGGCTGGTGAAGGGTGAGGTGGCCGTCATCATAGACGACACCGTGGACCACAAGGAGTACTCCAGGGGAGGGACGTGAGCCCCCACAGGAACTACTGGATCTACTGCCACGCCCACGGGAGGTTCGAGAGGGGCGTGCAGCTCCTCACGGTCGCCATAGTGGACCTCTCCACGGGCAGGACGTTCATGGTGGGAGCTTTCCCCTACGCCGTGAGGAAGATGTTGGACTTGGGGATGGTCACCGAGTTCAAGACCAAGATCGAGATGGCCAGGGAGATGTTGGACGTGCTCAAGGGGTACTTCCGCGTGTCCAGGGTAGTCTTCGACTCGTGGTACTGGTCAGAGAAGCTCGTGAAGGAGAACGTGGTGTCTGAGCTCAAGTCCAACCGGAGGCTCCTCAGGGTCGAGTCGGTCCAGGGGACCCTCGAGGAGGTGGAGGGACACCTCCGAGTGGGAGACCTACCCCCCCGGACTCTACTACGCCGACCTGACCCTGGGAGGCCAAGCGATTACGGTAAAGTTGCTAGCCCGGGAATATAAACGTGACTCCGGGACACACGTGAAGTACCTCTACACGACCGACCTCTCGCTCAGCGAGGAGGAGATCGAGGAGGCCTGGAGGATGAGGTGGGAGATCGAGGAGCTCCACAGGGACGTCAAGGCCTTGGGACTGGAGGACTCCTCGTTCTGGAGGAGGGAGAGGCTCCAGGGCTACCTCACGATCTTCACCATCATGACCAACGTCGTCAGGGAGCTGGTGGGGGAGCTGAACCTGAGGAGCGTGGAGGCGTTTCTCAGGTTCGTTGAACGTTATTTAGGCGGACCGCCTGGGCTGATGAAAATCCTTAAGTTACGTTAAAGTCCCATAACTGCTGTAAGTTACGTTAAAGTCCCATAACCGCTGTTAACGAATTAATCTTGTAATGAATTGAAATTAAATTCACACTTTATATAATTTATACCGCATTAACAAAATTGTTATTTATACTCTATGTTTTTATAATCCATTACAAAAATTAAGACGTATACGCTGTCTCATTAGGAAATACAGTTGCGAAAACTGTTACGTTATATGCTTCTAACTGTAAAACTAATGTATAGTTCCATACCCTTGAAGGTAATGTAAAATTGTACACTAAGGGAGCAGGCAAAGATACAGTCTTCTGAACACCATTCACTTTTATTGTAGCGTTTACTAAAGACGTTATATTATACCATATCCCCTTATGATCGTAATATACTGCAGACAATGTATAGTTAGCATTGCCTCTGTAAACCATTAAAAAAGACTTTGAAGGAGTTGAATTAAAGAAAATTATTGTTGCCCCTCCATTTATTTGGTTTCCTACTATTGTAGCGTAATCAAGTCTTTTAGCAGAAGGAACAGAGTAGTCACTTAAGATTAAAAATAAGGGTATAAGAATTAGGATTATAACGATTATTGCTATTATAAACCCTAAATACTCAGACTGTGCTTTCATTTAATGATCACCTATAACGGGCAAGCAGTTCCCACATCACCATAGTAGACCTTTATAGTAGTTTGACCGTTTATTATGATATACTGAGGAATATTCGGATAATAATAAACTGTGTTGTTTATATAAACTTCTTGAGCTTGACATGATTGACCATAATAAATATAAATAAAAATAATCCCCGTAGGATCAAATGAATATTTACCGCCTATAATCCAGTAGATATTATTATATTGATATACTGTACCATTAAGTATTAAGCTAACACTACCTGGTGGATTATAATCGTAAATATAAATTCTATAATAATTAAAGTTATTTAAATAATATATGTAAACTATAGGAGTAGCTGAAGGATTAGGCGGGACGAATAGGATAACTGAAGTCGAGATATATGACTTGCCGTTATATGTTATATTATCGTATACATAATGGTATATAACTCCGTTATATTTTTGCAATGTATTATTAAATTGTAAAGTATTAACTGTGATATTAAAGAACCCTGCAGGTATTTGAATAATCGCACTTCCTTTATTAATAGTATAACTTTTACCGTTTATGTTCACATTAATTGGACAATTTATTTGATTATCACTATTACCTAGTATTGTTATTTGTAAATTAACTTTAGCTGTTATTGGAGTGTAATTTGCAACCATAACTACTGGGCTACCTTCTAAACTTACTTGAATACCAACGGTATTTGTAGAGTTAACACTAGCCTTACCTAATATTATCCAATTATGGAAGACACCAGATATTACTTGACCTTTAGAGTTTTCGTAAAAGACGTATTGCGGTACTTTAGCTTGAAAAGACCCAGTTTGATTCGGAAAAGCTGCAGGCGTTGTGAAGTTCTCAAATTTCCCATATATATTAGTAGTCACATTAGTTGAAACAGATATGGGACTGATGGTGGAATTAGATATTTGGGCCAATATTTCTAATCCCCCCTTTCCGCCCGTTGAGAAAGGACCTATTGACGAACCAGGTTGTAAGAAAAATATGTTACCTAGGGACGTTATTATTATAATTGGCCTATCGTTAACGTAGCCTGGCAAATTTATAGTTTGCCCTTCTGATACTACTAAGGGGTACTTTATTGAGGTTATGTTAACCCATACGCCGTTCTGATTTAGATAAAGAATTCCAATAATAGTTAAGTTTGAAAGAGGCTCAAAGGTTCCATTAGCGTAAATTAAATAAATCGTACTACCATTATAAAATATGGAAGGGTGTCCGGTCTTAACTTGTGAAATCTGTAAATTATGTAGATATTCGTAATTATTTACAATAAACTGAGAGACACTACTAGACTGAGAGATATTTTGTATATAAAACATAATGGGTATCATTACGGTAAGTATTATAAAAATTAGAATTATAACGGAAATAGTGTTAGATAAACCCTTCATTTAACCACCTCCGTTAATTATTAGGTTCTACTCCATATTCCCATTCTTGATAATTTATTATAATAGTAGGAGAATTAATATATATATTACCATAATTGCCTAGAGAAGGTAAAGGTTCATAAACATAACCTTGACCGTTTACTGAACTTACATTAAATACAGTAACGTTGATAGGATAGGATATAAGGCAGACATACTGTATAAACTCATTACTCTGATAAATAGTAAAGGATCCTTGAAGACTTAGTAAATGATGTAAATAATCAAGTTGTATATTAAGTTCAGTTCCTTGTTTAAAATATATTTTCTGCGGTACATAGTTCTCAATATTGCCTAATGTGATCACAATATCGGTACCTAGTATATTTACTTGAAGTGGCTGGCCAGCTATACTTATATTAACTGGCGTACTGTTTTTAACTGCCCAGACTCCACTTGGAAAATAGAAGTAATTCTTTATTATAACTAGATAATATGATTGATATAGCTGATAGTTCCCACATATTATACCGCTTGAATTCACGAATACCTCATTACTTGATACTATACTAATTTTACTAATACTTGAAGCCAATTCAGTAAATTTATAACAGATTATCTCGCCACCTAAAACTGGTTTACTAAAATATCCCCCAGTGTAATTAAACGTTATATTGTAGTAAGAGGGAAACTGTATAATATGATAACCGTAAGTTAAAGTTAACGTAATTCCACTGCTTGGTATCTGGTACAATTTATTATCTACAATAACTGGAATTGTAGTATTCAGAGAAGTTAATGTGATTTTAGTAGTAGATCCTTCACCTTTTCCATTAGTCCCTAAAGGTATATTAGCTGGTTTTATAGTAACCTGAAACTCTTGCAACACAGCCTTATATACAATAGTTAATACTAAGGGACCACTTACTGTAAATGTTACACCCTGAGAATTTGAGGGAGAGTTTAGATTACCGTAACCTACAATAGTCCAATTCTGGAATGTAGCTGTTAATCCGTAACCTGGCAAGAATATAGAAGAACTATTCTTATCAGCTATAGAATAAGATCCAGGATTGAGATAGAATATAACTGGAGTATTGTTTATAATATTCCCTTGTAATGCGACTTGAACGCTTATTGGAATTACCTTACTTCCATTTAATACGAACGCTGTAACATATACTGGAATTTTACCAGCAGGTCCAGATATGGTAACTGTAGTTATTGAAGTGTTAGGATTCAAGAAGTAGAAATTAGCTTCTGACGTTACCATTAATATTGGCTGGTTAAAAGCTGCAGGAGGCAAGGGTAATTTAGTAGTACTGCTTACTATGATACTGTTCTTAAGAACGGGAACCCATGTATTTCCGTTAAAGTAATATATTTGAGTAATATTAATCGGAATTGGAATGGAACTGAAAATGAATTGTATTGAGGGGTACTTAGTAGAGTTGTAATATATATTAGGATTACCTCTAAATACTTGCTGTTGTTGCTGCTGTTGTAATTGGGTATAGAGCGTTGAAGCTATTTTACCCTGACTTGAGTAAATTGGTGTAGAGTTTAATATTAACAAGGAGGGAATTAAAATTGATAATAATATTAGAAGCATTAGGATTAAAAATACGGGCGAAGATAATGCCTTCATGAGCTGGGCACCCCCGTAAATCCGTAATCTATTCTAAACCAATACCCGTTTGAATAATATAAGATCCATATTATTAAAATGGAATTAGAATTAACGTTATTTACTGTCACGGTCACGGGCTCATTTACGGGTATCGTATAGGTCATAATCGGAGTATCGTAAATTATTCCACCCCCTACGTCATATATAGGAGAGTTTATATTAATGGTCTTAGCTAATTGACCATTAGGTAAGTAAACTGAGAATGAAGGAGTACTTGTGGGGCCTATAATTCCTACATCTTGTTCTAAATAAGAAGGAACCGCAAATACTAAAATTGAGATGTTTAGTGAGACTGAAGGATTATATAACTCTATTACCGCACTTCCGCTGTTTTTAGAAACTAAAAGAGGTCCTACTGAAAGAGTTGACGTTGAGGATAAAGAACTAGCTTGCTGTTGGGCTATACTAAATAACTCATGTGGTAAAAAGTAAGTCATAGTAAGTCCAAAGAGTACTAGTCCTAATAACACTACTGCTATTATTATCATAAACTCCTCAATTACTGATGAAGGCATTTCTGTTAATAATACCGAAAAACATATATATAAAACTTCATCAAAATTTTGCATATATGCCCAGTGTCGTAGTTAACCTAATGATTATTGTTGCCACAATAGTGTTAGCGTTAGCGATATTTGAAGTATACTCTGTCTACATGTCTTCTTATACATTAACGTTCTTACAACAGGAAAACGTTATAGGATTATCTAAGCTAGTGGGTGCATCTGTATCTCAAGTATCATTTTACGGAATTCCTCCATCATATAATTATTTTAATGTAAGCTATATTATATGGATTAAATCTCCTAGTCCTAAGGTTACTATAATACCCTTTGTAATTTCCCCCCAATTAAATCCTTTTTATGCACTCCCTAATGGTAATCAAAATGCAGCCCTATTTTATTCAACTACTAATGGTTACAATTTAGTTACTAGATTTCAATTTAATAATAACGTTTATTTACCTCAGCAAGGTCAGCTGTTGGGTAAGGTTAATTCATATGCATTTAACATCACACCTGATCAGACTTACATCATATCAGCTAAGGTTAAGCCGGGGCAAGTAATTATTATTTGGATACTATATTACTTTAGCGGGAAGTGGTACAGACTCGATTATACCTACTTAAATCCAACGAATAGTGGAATAGGAGTTTATGCCTTAAGTTCAAGTGGGCTATATGACACTAATAGCCCTACTCTTACTGGATTTCCCCAACCTCATATATCAATAAGCCAAACTGGATTTCAAGTAGGTCTTTGGTTTTCCCCAATTAGTAACGCAACTACTCAATCAATTATACTAAATGCTACTCTTGGGCCAACAGGTTCTCAAGGTAATTCTCAAAAAACTTTCTCAATAGTAATTTATCAGCTTGGATATAATTTATACTTAAGTATAATGCAAGGTTCTATTACAACTTTTCATACACTTTTATATTCGCTCAATCAAAATACTTTTTATTTCCTAAATTTCACGTCTGGATCACAAGCTAATTTAGCGGGTAAGTTAAATATATCAATTTATTCATACTCTGGTAAAATACTGAATTATACTAGGAATCCGCTTTCATTACCTAGTGAGATTAACGGATATACTTTAAACGTAACCTTTGGTTCCCCTTTATTAACTGACGTAATAACTCAAGCGTTCTTTGAAACATTAAAAAATGGCTTAACTAGTTTTTACAACGTGTCGAGTGTAATGCTTAAAGATGGCTATCTATACAATAATACATATAATTATACATGGATATTCGCCCATAGTAAAAGTCTTTACGCCATAGGTTACTGGTACTTTATATATCAATCTTCTAATCCGCCTTCACAGATTTATGGCCTACTTTGGGTTCGCGGAAATACTACTCCTTATTATATACCAGAGATTGGAAAAAATACTTACGTCATATTATAAAATTAATTTAGGTTTTCTTCTCTCCAGTCCATGAAACTCCTCTTTTCCTTACCATGAAAACTCTGTCAAATTCTACAACTTTTTCTCCTCTCTGATTATATCCCCATGTTCTAATCTTAACTATTCCAAATCCAGCTCTGCTTTTAGACTCCCTTACTTCTATTACCTCAGCCTCTCCGTATATCGTATCCCCAGCAAATACTGGGTTTAGGAACTTTACGTTCTCTATGCCTAACATGAAACTATTCTGACTAGTTTGCTCTACTAATAATCCTGCTACTATGGCTAGTGTTAAAAATCCGTTTACTACTAACCTACCCTTAAAAGGCTCTCCAGGGAAATATTTCTCAGTATAGTCCTTATTAAAATGTATTTGATTACTATTATTCGTTAGAAGGGTAAACCAGATATTATCCACATCAGTTATTGTTCTACCTACCTTACTCTTAAAGGGTGATTCAGGGCTCCTTTGCAAATTGTAATATATCTCTCGGTTTAGACTTATTCAATGAAGGAATTATTGAATATATTGATCATATCACGAAG
>NZ_JH597768.1:357951-363728 GCF_000243315.1 Metallosphaera yellowstonensis MK1
GTAAGCAGGGATCAGAACGGCGACCAAGAGGATGAACATGAGGACCATGAAGATGGGGAGGGACAAGGCCTTCATCCCGGCACCCCCGTGAAGGTGTAACCTATCCTGAACACGTCCCCCTGACCGTACATGACCCACACGACGGCTATGTCCCCCTTAGAGAAGCCCGAGAAGATAACGGTCACGGGGTCGTTGAAGGGTATAGTGTAGGCCCGAATCGGAGAACCAATCAGGAGGTGGCCGTTTAGATCATACACTTTAGCGAGGGTAACAGGCTCGGCCAACTTACCATTGGCCAGGTAGACGGAGAACGAAGGTTGACCCTGAGGCGTAACGAGGCCGACTGAGGTCTCGAAACTGGAGGGCTCTGGGAACACTAACACCGTAACGTTACTGGTCTCCGCAGGGTCGTATGCCTCCAGTACTAAGCTAGCCTGGTTCCCTTTATTAAGAAGGGGACCAACCGATATCGTGGTTTGGGAAGCTAAGTTGTTGGCCACCTGTTCTTCTGAGGACAAGATAAATTGGGGGTAAAGAACAGTAATGGATAAGGCTATCACAGCTAATCCCAATGTCACGACGGCAACTAGGAGTATTATTTCCTGAACTACATTCTCAGGCAATTATCCTCGAGAATATAAGTTATTCTTCTTGTTATAAATCTTTGCCGAATTTGATAGAAAGTTTAATTGTGATTTTCTTATGATAGCCCGTTGGCTTGATATCTTTAGAGTGAGGGAAAAGGTTTATTACTGAGAGTCTTGTCAAAATAGTATTGTAATGCCTAACGTAGTGATAACTTTTCTAGTGATCGTAGTAACACTGATGATGGCCTTGGGGGTCTTCAGTCTGTACACGACTTACTTTTCAGCGCAATCCATCACACTTCAGGAGAGAGAGACATTGGTGGCACAATCAAAGCAATTGGTTACCTTCGTCTCTCCCATAACCTTCCGAGGAATAACACCGAACTATCAGTACTTTAACGTGTCCTTCCTCTTGTGGTACAGCTCTCCCACTAAAAATGTAACCTTAGTCCCCTTCGTGGTAAACCAGTTACCCGGAATAGGAGTCTATCTTTACACCCCGTCTGTGGAGGAGAACGCTCTGATCATGACTAACTCCTCAGGTAAATTGAACGTGATTAGGGGATTTCACCTGAGCTCCACAGTTTTCACCACACAGGGACAACAACTTAGCGTTAATGCTGAAGCCTTCCCAGTCGGCCAGAGCGGTACGGTGATGGTGAACGCGAAGGTCTCTCCAGGTCAGATAATAGTTGTATGGATACTAACCTATGAGTTCGGATCGTGGTATAGGTTGGGCTACTTTTTCGTTAATCCAGAGGACGCCGGTCTGGGATTATATGTTACCACGGCTACTGCTCCATATCTGGGTAACAGCAAAAATACTAACTTCCAGCCTCCCCACTTGTTTAGCAATAACCAGGGGGTTCAATTGGGTCTTTGGTTCAAGGTAATAGACAACGCTACGTCCCCCTCAAACATATTATATTTTACTTTTAATGCTACCAATAACAAGATTTATTATATATATATTTATCAGTACGGCGAGAAAATATTGGTTAAAACCAATGCAAGTCCTAATAACCCCATCCCACTTGCCAACGCGAATGTAGGGGCGAAATACTTCATTAACCTGAGTTTCGGGTCTCAGGTAAAGCAAGACGGTATATCGATATATAATTCCAGTGGAAATCTCATAAATTATACTACCCTAGGTATTGGAGAGGCAAACTCCTACGTGGCTAGTGTAAAGTTCGGCTCACCATATCAGGCTGTTGAGATTTCCCAAGCATTTCTTGAGACATTACAAAATGAAAATGGACTCGGAGCTTTCTATAATACATCATCCACTGCGCTTCGTAATGGATTTTATTATAATAACACTGAACCTCTATATCAGATTATTAATGGAGCTAAAAATAATCTGCACGCCATTGTCTACTGGTACTTCGTCTACCCTACATCCTCTCCTCCTCCCTACGTTAGTGCCACAGTGTGGTACTGGCCCAATGGTAATTCATCTTTGAATGAGACGTATCTCTACCCCTCAGGTCCTAACACGTGGACTATAGACTAAATGGACTTTCCTGCGGAGCCCACCAGTTACATTTTTATCCTCAACTTCCCACTTGTTTTTGCGGCCGTAGTCCAGCCTGGATTAGGACGCTGGCCTCCCAAGCCAGAGATCCCGGGTTCAAATCCCGGCGGTCGCATCTCTTTTTAATTTACAGCAGTTATTAGATTTGCCTTTGATTACAGGCCGACATTTATGGGAAAGTCCTATAACTGCTGTAATTTAAATGATTGTACTCCACTATGCTCATCATAACCGACTAAGGCCGTGATGAGAAGAGGGTCGAGTGATATGTGATCTACGCTGGAAAAACTGATTTAAGCTGTTCTGATCAACCTGTTTGATCCTAACCCTTCGTGTGAACGTAAAGTTCATCTCTTGGAATATTGCTATTGATGATATCCTAGAACCTGTCTCTAAGCAATAGACTTAAAATCATATTCCAAAAATATTCGGTATATAATTTTAATTGTGATCCGAGAGAAGGGTTTGAGGTAAGGGAGATATCGTTTTACTCATGAAAAGAATCAAGAGGGTAATACAGCCGTTCCCCTTCGAGAACTTTGGCGAACCGAACGTAAAATAGAGTTCTTCCTAAACTTTCTGGGAGGTCCTCAGGCTCTACAACGAGGTCAGGATCCTAAGACCTCAGAGGAGCAAGGCCTTCCTGTCCTTCACGAGCTCCCTCGAGCGGAGCTCAGGTTCATTGCCCTTCCGCTAACCCGCCCTTGTGCTCCGTCCTCGTGACCTTTAAGGGCATGGGAGGACCTTAATGTTCGTCTTAACCTTGCTCTGACTTAAGAAGGTAGTAGATTATCTAGGCATCCAATGGGTTGAATTATTAGAATCACTTCGATTTAATTCTAACTTATTTTAGAGAAGCTTGTTTGGGTCTACCGTGAAGGGCGAGGTTTTACGCCCCTCACTCCCCCCCCCATAAGCTTTACTTACAAAATTAGACGGAGAGGGTACTACTGTGAAGTCAATGAGTCCACTCGAGGTGGAGGAAGGCACTCAGTGACACTCCCCCGTCTCATGGGTTAAGTCTATACTCTCTAACCTGGGCGTGGGGAGAGAATAGTAGTGATGAGGCCGAGTGATTACTAGCCATTAAAAGTGACAACTAGCCACGATGAAGACCGGACTCTCAAAATCCGAGTGCTTTAAAATACCTATGTGAGACCTAGAACCGTCTTTTCACCGCGTCTATGAGCTTGAAGATGATCAGAAACAAATCATGATTCCCATTGAAAAGTCCTCTCCGTTTAAAAAAGATGATATCCAATCCTACTTATGGTTATGAGTCTTTTGGATTCTAGGGCAAAACACCCCTTCGAGTTCCAAGCCGCATATTACCCACCTATCTACGCCGGAATTAAGGCACATACCCTGGGAGAATTGATGGAGGGTATCAAGAGGGTTGACGGCTACTCCATATTTTATCACGTATTCCATCCAGTCTTCTCAAGTCACGTCGTACCCTACGATCTCCACAACGACTTTGCAGTGTGGATCAGGGACGAGCTTCACGACAACTCCCTAGCTTACCTGGTCTCCGATGTGGAGGGTAGGGAGCCCAGGACTGTGGAGCAAGTTAGGGAGAGCCTCCTGGAGGTATTGAGGAGAGGAAGCCCCGAACTCAAGGGAGGCAAGCCGTTCCTCTTCCTCACATGCAGACCCGTGGTTTACGATACTGGAAGGAGGGCCTGGACGCTGGGTGAATTCATCGACATACTCTCAGAGATAAGCATGAGGTCAGTAGTTTATCACCTGGTTTTCGGTAGGGCCATGGGTTACTCTCCCAGAAACGACTTCTCCTCCTGGTTATTGCAAGAGTTCAACGCCGTCTCACTGGCCGATAGGATTTCATCAATAGATCCACAGACCTACGTAGAGGAGGAGAGACTAAGGGAAGACCTCCTTGACGCGATAGAGGAGGAGATATACCGTGATTGAGAAGTTCGTCCCAATAGTGGGAGAAGACGCTGTGGACAGCGTCTTCAAGATAGCCGAGAAGCTCAGGGGGATCTCGGTTCTTCACGTCAATTCTACGCCCAAGGGGGGTGGAGTGGCTGAGATACTGAGTAAACTTGTTCCCCTCATGAGGGAGGTGGGAATCAACGCTGAGTGGAAGGTAATACGGGGCGACGAGGAGTTCTTCAAGGTGACCAAGAGCTTTCACAACGCTCTACAGAACGGAACTGGACAGCTCCAGGGGAACTCCTTCGAAACTTACAAGAAGTGGCAGGAAATCAACCTCTCTGAGCTCCCCTTGGATTACGACGTAGTTTTCATACACGATCCTCAGCCTGCCGGTCTGGTTACGCAGAGGAAGAAGGGAAAGTGGATATGGAGGTGTCACATAGACATATCCAACCCGTTCCCCCCAGTGTGGGAATTCTTGAGGGGCTACGTGGAGAGGTACGACTCCGTCATAGTATCCTCGCCCGTGTTCGGGAGGGACGACCTTTCCGTGCCTCAGTTCGTGATCCCTCCCTCCATAGATCCTTTGAGCGTTAAGAACAAGGAGATATCGCGCTTCACGGTGGAGAGGATACTTAGGAAGTTCGGACTGGACCTGGATAGGCCCATAGTAACTCAGGTGAGCAGATTCGATAGAGCGAAGGATCCGGTGGGGGTTATAAGGGCCTTCGCTGGGATGAAGAAACACGTTGACGGGCAGTTAGTGTACTTGGGAAGCCCAGCGACGGACGATCCTGAAGGTGAGGAGGTTTACAAGGAGACGTTGAAGGCCGCTGAGGGAATAAAGGACGTTCATCTGCTCCTCTTACCTCCAGATAGTGACCTTGAGGTTAACGCCTTTCAACGTGGGGCAGACGTAGTGATGCAGAAGTCGATAAAGGAAGGATTCGGATTGACCGTTAGTGAGGCGCTCTGGAAAGGTAAACCAGTGATAGGTGGAAACACGGGTGGTATACCTCTCCAGGTGATCCACGGGCATACGGGGTTCCTGGTAAGTACGCCTGAGGAGGCCACTCACTACTTGATCTACCTCCTGAGGAATAGGGACATAAGGGAGAGGATGGGGAAGATGGGAAGGGAACACGTCAGGAACAATTTCCTTACCATAAGGGAACTGAGGGACTATTTAATGACGATCCTCCTGACTAAGGGAAGGACATAGGTTCTTGTATTTATATCCATTAGTAGTTATTAGATTTCCCTTGATAACGGGACGTCAGTCAAGGGAAAGTCACATAACTGCCATCAAACTCTTTCCTGACCATCATTCCTGACTCTCAATAATGATTGGCTTAAGAGTCGTTTCTTAACATGATCCCAAGGCAGGGTTTTCCTCTCCCTTTACGGTAGACCCAAAATCATATTATGAAAAATAATTCTGACAGAATAATATCGATTCGCGAAAGATAACAGGATTTATAAGAGTATTAAGAATTCAGTTGAAGAAAGGTTTAAGGTGAGGGAGATGTGGTATTACCACGTGAGTAACTGAGATGGTAACACCGGTTCTCCCTCACCAAAACAACGTACAACAAATAGGATATAAATTACTTTCCATGCTGAACTTCAAGGGAAAGAGAGGGGAAGAGGTGGCGAGAACCCTCATCTCAGCCTGTCTGTGGAACGATTCGGTGGAGAGCAAGTCGAGGGCGTACGGCGTGTCCCCACAGACCGTGAGGAATTACGTGGAGGAG
>NZ_JH597768.1:363828-365221 GCF_000243315.1 Metallosphaera yellowstonensis MK1
GACAACAACTTAGCGTTAATGCTGAAGCCTTCCCAGTCGGCCAGAGCGGTACGGTGATGGTGAACGCGAAGGTCTCTCTAGGTCAGATAATAGTTGTATGGATACTAACCTATGAGTTCGGATCGTGGTATAGGTTGGGCTACTTTTTCGTTAATCCAGAGGACGCCGGTCTGAGATTATATGTTACCACGGCTACTGCTCCATATCTGGGTAACAGCAAAAATACTAACTTCCAGCCTCCCCACTTGTTTAGCAATAACCAGGGGTTCGAATTGGGTCTTTGGTTCAAGGTAATAGACAACGCTACGTCCCCTCAAACATATTATATTTTACTTTTAATGCTACCAATAACAAGATTTATTATATATATATTTATCAGTACGGCGAGAAAATATTGGTTAAAACCAATGCAAGTTCTAATAACCCCATCCTAAATGCAAGTCCTAATATCCCCATCCCACTTGCCAACGCGAATGTAGGGGCGGAATACTTCATTAACATGAGTTTCGGGTCTCAGGTAAATCAACACGGTATATCGATATATAATTCCAAAGGAAATCTCATAAATGATACTACCCTAGTTATTGGAGAGGCAAACTCCTACGTGACTAGTGTAAAGTTCGGCTCACCATATCAGGCTGTTGAGATTTCCCAAGCATTTCTTGAGACATTACAAAATAAAAATGGACTCGGAGCTTTCTATAATACATCATCCACTGCGCTTCGTAATGGATTTTATTATAATAACACTGAACCTCTATATCAGATTATTCATGGAACTAAATATCTGCACGCCATTGTCTACTGGTACTTCGTCTACCCTACATCCTCTCCTCCTCCCTACGTTAGTGCCACAGTGTGGTACTGGTCCAATGGTAATGGGAGCCCATCTTTGATTGAGACGTATCTCTACCCCTCAGGTCCTAACACGTGGACTATAGACTAAATGGACTTTCCTGCGGAGCCCACCAGTTACATTTTTATCCTCAACTTCCCACTTGTTTTTGCGGCCGTAGTCCAGCCTGGATTAGGACGCTGGCCTCCCAAGCCAGAGATCCCGGGTTCAAATCCCGGCGGTCGCATCTCTTTTTAATTTACAGCAGTTATTAGATTTGCCTTTGATTGCAGGCCGACATTTATGGGAAAGTCCTATAACTGCTGTAATTTAAATGATTGTACTCCACTATGCTCATCATAACCGACTAAGGCCGTGATGAGAAGAGGGTCGAGTGATAGGTGATCTACGCTGGAAAAACTGATTTAAGCTGTTCTGATCAACCTGTTTGATCCTAACCCGTCGTGTGAACGTAGAGTTCATCTCTTGGAATATTGCTATTGATGATATCCTAGAACCTGTCTCTAAGCAATAGACTTAAAATCATATTCCAAAAAT
>NZ_JH597768.1:365321-546268 GCF_000243315.1 Metallosphaera yellowstonensis MK1
AAATCAATAGAACCGCTTATTAATAATATAGATTTATTTTCAAGGAGGTGATTTTGGGTCTACCGTTTAAGAGAGGGGATGCCGCCGCGGGGATTTGAACCCCGGACAACCCGGTACCTGAGCCTAGTCTTCAGCCGGGTGCTCTCCCGGGCTGAGCTACGGCGGCATGGTTATTGAGATATCTCAAACTTAAAGCTTTTCCGCTGAATGTCTTCCCGGGGCCCGGCGACACCCTGGGAGAGCCCTTATTAGGGGCCTGTGAAATAGGGTCTCCAGGGGCCCCAACATTGGTGAACGTACTCGTCGCTTCGTTGAACCGGGTGGACAGGAGTTACCTGGAGAAAGTCAAGTCGTGGCTTGAGAGGGATTCTCAGGTCTACCTCATGGTGGAGGCAACACACGTTGGAGTTGAGAGCTACGATTGGAACGCGAGTAAGTTCGACGGGAGGGCCCTCATGAACCAGATCCTCAAGAGGTTCGATTCCCTCCCCTTCGACTACGTCCTAGTACTTTTCAACCCCAGTATCACCTTGAACGGCAGGTTGCCTGAGTGTATATCCTCAGGAAAGGTTTACCTCATATCCCTCACCAACTCCTTTTTCAGGAGGAGCAACGAGGGAGTGGAGGGGCTTAGGGAAGTCGTCAGAGGAATACTCTCTGGGAGGAAACCTTGCTTGGAGTTGGCTCAACTCACCTAGTCATATGTCGACCACGAAGGTAATCTCGTACCCCCCATCCCTCTTGGTTATCTCCATCTCGTGATAAGTCATGGCCTTCACCACAGTCCTCCTCTCGTGCCTTTCAGGGTCGAACTTCTCCCCTAAGGCTTCTCCCCTAAGCGATAGGCCTTCTATCGTGACCTTAAAGGCACTGAATAGGAGGAGTTCGGTGTCGTAGTAGAAGAGGAGTGACTCTATCCACCTGTAGAGCAAGTTCTTCAAGTCGTACCCCTCCACAGTTACCTCCCTCCTCTCCCTCCTCTCAACCTTGCTCGTGTCGGTCATGACCTCGAACACCGCTAGGGCAGAGTTCTCGAAGGCCTCCTCCAATGTCTTCCCCCAAGCCCTGATGCCGACGTCTGCCGTGTGATCGAAGAACTCGAACTTCATATCAACCTTTTAACTCCTGAACCTTTAACGTTTATAGATGAACATGGGAGGACGACAGAAGACAACCATATTCATGAACAAGGAGGTTAAGAAAGAGAAGAAGGGACAGCAAGCTAACCAGCCCTCCTCGAAGTGAAGAAGGGAAGGAAGTAGATCAGTGCTGCCAGGAAGAGCGAGATCAGAACTATGTCAAGGTTTTTTGTCTCTGCGTAACTGACCAGGGAAGTGTAGAGGAGTGCTAAGCTGATCAAGATTCGACTCTTCATCCTCTCACCTACACGAAGTCCACCTGTATGGGCAGCCTTGAGTAACCTCCAGCTATGGCTGACCCGACTCCCAGGGAGAGTGACGTCAGTATACCCAGGTAGGCTGTGGGCATTATCACTGTCCCCTCTATGTAGTCAGGTATGGCGTTGCTGAGTAGGGAGTTCAGGGCCTGAAGTGAATTAATGTTGGTGGAGAAGTCCTGTATGACGTTAACTCCGAACGTACTCAGGAATGCAGGGAGAAGCGGGAGACCCACGTAGAACACTATGGCGAAACCCATGAGACCACCACCAACCGCTCTCCCGATCCTGAACGGGAGCGAGAGCATGAGAACCCCTAGGGCTATGAGCAATCCAACGTTGTTGTAGATCAACTGGGAGATAACTATCAAGGTACCAGTGATCGTTATGAACCCAGAGAGGAAGGTGAGGACAAGAGAGAAGGGAACAGAGAGGGGTGTAAATCCTATGATTGTGAGTATTCCCCTCACCACAGTGAAGATGGATAGCTCGTTGGCCAAGAGTTCGTAAAGCCAGTTCATGTAACTCGGCCAATTAGTTCCCAGTTGATTGCCTATTACCGAGACCAGGTAGAGGATAGTCTCATAGAGGTTCACGAGTATCGTGGAGTAAATCCCGTCAGATATCATCTTGGGTCCCCACTTTTTAACCCCGTAGAGGGGAATCGGGAGGGCCATGAAGAGTGTTCCCAGAAAGTAAGTCAGTGCAGCCAAGTCCTGAGATATGGATAGTACCTCGAACGCGTTCAACTCTGATACCCCTAGAACTGCCCAGCCACGTAAGACACCAACGCGAACACTGTAGTCCCTATGGCTAGCCAAAAGGCAGCCATTATAGCGTCCTCGATGAAGTCCTGACCAGTCCTCTTGACCTTGAATATGGGTATCGGAGAGCCCCTCAGGGCCCACCCCACAGCCCAAGCCAGTATGAATATACTCCAGGCTATCTCAGTAACTTGAGTCGTGAGTTGTTGCACGAAGGACTCTATTCCAGACATCAGTTTGAGGTTAAGCCTAATTTTAGGTGAGAGGTGTCCGAATGTTTTCAGTTAAAAAACTTTCAATGGTTTTCACCACGCCCTCTGGGGAGAGCTTCACGGTATTTATGACCAGGTCATAAACAGAGAGGTCCTGGATGTCTATACCGTAGTACCTCCAGAACCTCAAATAATGGCTCTGTTCCCTCTCTATCACGGACTTGAGCGCCTGTTCGTAGGACATTCCATCCCTAAAGGATATCCTCCTAGCCCTCTCCTCCAGGGGAGCCCAGAGATAGACGCTGAGGTCCGACTTCCCAGCCAAAAGCCAGCCAGCTATGTGGGACTCTATGACCACGTTGGACTTGTTGGCCTGTCTCATTATCTCCTGATCTATGGCCTTATCTATGTCGAAGCTATTCTCCGCCTCTCTATTAAGAGATAATATGTCTACCCCGTGTGACCTTGCCATTTCCCTGAATATCTGACCTGCAGAAACGAACTTCAGACCGTACTTCAACGAGAGCGACTTCGCCACAGTTGTCTTACCACTCCCAGAGGGACCGCTTATGACTATTATCATGAAATTCCTCTCACAGCTAATTTGATTCCCATTGAAAGGCACTTATGACAGAGATAACCCCCATACTGTCTCGATGACGAGTCCATGGATCCCCTGAGCGGTCTCTTGCATATGGAACATTTAGCTACCGAGTCCTTCCTCCTGTAGAAAATCACTGAGATCTTGCCAGAAGGAGTTCTCCTATACAACTTCCTGAGGGATGTGGACCTCTGGAAGGGCTTCATGGGCTATAATTAGACAGTTAGCTTATATTTGCTTTGGGCCTCCTCAGTGAAAGTGGAGTGAAAACTAAGAAAGAGAGGATATAGAGGAGGAGCGGACCCTCTACTAATACGTTTCTCCCCTCAATCCTGACAGTAAGGAGGGGCACATAGAAGGGGAAGTAAAGCACGAAGTTCATCGAGAACACAAGGAACAGACCAATCATGTAAAGGGCTAGGAGAACCATAGACTGGAGGAGTGAGTAGAAGTACACTGCGTTGTTGTACCTCTTTATGTCCTTGGAGAGCTTCATATAAACCCTGTCTCTCCTCTTGGGAACCACGGTGTTTATTCTTGCCTGTAATTTCTCGAGCTCCTGCAGGCTCCTAGAAAGTCTCTTGGAAATGAAGGTCCTATAAAGTGCGTAGAGGAGAACGTTTAAACTCAGGCTCAAAAAAAGAACTTCCAGGATCTCGACGCTCATATCAGGTCATTGACTTGATTATCTCGTTGGCAGCTACTGAGGGATCTCCCTCCACGTTTTTGACAACCTTGACCGATGCTCCCACGAGTACCGCTGAGGCCATAGCAGAATACCTGGCAAAGTTCATGGTTTCCTGGATCACAGTTATGTCAGCATAGTCGGTTCTAGCCCTCGTCTTATCGGAGGCCTGCCTCTTCAATATAAGCTCTGGTTCACTCTCTATGAGGAAAATAACTGTAGGTTGAAGTATCTCTACGATATGCTTAGGTAATCCAGGGAGATATCCCCCTGGTGTCCTTATCACAGCGTGGGTGTCCAGGAAGGCCAGTCCGCCCTCCCCTAACGATGAGGCATCCTTATGTATGTTCCTTGCTGCCTCCAGCTGTAGGTTACGCTGAAGCTCTAGCGGTAACTTCCTCATTTCGTCCCTGCTACTAACGTACCTCAACTCGAGGGCAGTCTTCAACATGTAGTCTCCGTAGTTCATTATGAGGAATTTTGACCCTTTCCCAGAGAGTATGGAAGATATCGTGTTTAGCACTGTTGTCTTCCCCACGCCGGGTATTCCTGTAACTATTCCCAACTTCATGATCACTCACCTATCAATCTCTTCAACAAGGGGTACATCTCTATTGACCTCTCGTAGGCTAATAAGCTATAGTACTGCATGGCTATTGAGACCGCTAATAGTATTCCCACTCCTGTTCCGTACACCCCAAGCATAGTAGCTACGACAGCTATCACGCTCACTATAATAGAACTGAAGAAGGCTAGAGGATATATGTACTTAGCTAGGACAGCCTCTATCATCTTGGGGTTACTCCTCATACCAGGTATCTCTATCCCTGCATCAACCAGGTTCTGAGCTTGGGTAGCGGGGTCTAGTCCGGAGACCTCTACCCACACTATTCCGAACAGTACACCCAAGACTATGAACACCGCCGCGTATATGAGGGCCCCCACAGGATCTAAGACCACGGCGTATACACTATGAGGTATGGTTGTGGTTGGAGGAGGGAATATGAAGGCTGTCTGAATGTCGTTAAGGATCGTTGAGGCTGAAGGGGATACGTAGGAGGTCAGGGAGGAAAAGAGCTCTATGTCAGCTCCCAAAACGCTCACGAAGATGACTGGAATGCTGCTGACATAAAGGAAGTTGAGGGGAACGGTTCTCCTTATACCCCTCAGTTTCTGGGAAGTTATAGGGATTTGAACGTTGATGGAGGTGAGGTATATTATCAAGAATATGAGGCCTATGGTCGTCACTAAGCCGACAAGGTCTGGTTGGAAGGGTTTAGTGGTGTTCACTATGAGGGTCAATATGTCACCGTGATCTATCAGAGTTGTAACAAGTGAAGGGAAGAAACCCACCGGCAGGTTCTGAGACTGCACGTTGACGATGCCGAACATATACCAGAATATTATCTTCATTGTCCCTGCCAGGATGAAGAGACTTACCCCAGAGCCTAGTCCCCAACCCTTCTGTATGAGTTCGTCAAGCAACAGTATGAAGTAAGTCGCTACTACCAATTGTCCAGCCACCGCCAGTGGGATAGTGAGGTTAGAGAAACCTGTAGATCTAGTTAAAGCGAAACCGAACAGGAAGGACTCCAATAATATGAACAGGAACGCTAGCCCCTTTTGTGCCTCGGTGAATTTAGCCTTATCGTCCTCAGTGGAGAGGTTGAGGTTTATGAGCTTCGAACCTACGAGTATCTGCATTATCAGACCGGCAGTTATTATTGGACCTATGCCTAATTGAGCCAGAGTCCCAGCAGTCGAGGCAAATATGACTTGCTCCAAAAGGAAGTTACTCAATGCAGAGGATTGAATGCCGTACAGTGGAACAGAGGACATCACGAGATAAACTATTACTCCCACAATCGACCAAAGCAACTTCTGGTTTAACGAGGGTTTCTGCTCCGGCTTCTTGACGGCAGGCAAGACTTGGCCTAACTTCGATAGAGCGTCGGTAAATGACATAAATTAATCAAAACAGTTAGCTTTGAGGGGTTAAAATAACTTGCCCACCAGATTTTTCTATCTTCTCCTTGGCTTTATTGGTAATAGCTCCCACTGTGACCAGTAAAGGTCTATCCACCTTTCCTCCTCCCAAGAGTTTATCGTAACCAATCTTGGTCAAGTCAACCACTAGTTTCCCGTTCTCTTCCTTAGCCTCGATAGCTCCTTTATCCACCAGTTCCAACAACTTCCTAATGGATATAGCTCTAACTACCTTCGAGGTAGGATTGATGAAACCGTGCTTTCCATACCAGTCCTTTCCGTACTTAACTATCCAGGACCACTTCTCCTTATGCATTCCGATGTGCCTTCCACCCTCAGCTCCTCTATCTCTGTGCTGACCCTTTGTTCCCCATCCCATAGTTCTATGGCCCCTCATTTTCCTTGTCTTCTTTTCCCTTCTGACTACCACGTTACACCATCCTCCTGACCAATTCGTTAATTTTGTCTCCCCTGTAGCCTAACTCTCCTCCTGAACCTAGGAAGGAATTTACCTTTCCCTTAAAGCCCTTCTTGGGTGGGTGAAGCCTTATTGGTAACTTAACGAAATCCTGTTTGTTGAGCCTTATCCTACCCTCTACTAAATCCCTCAGAAACTCTTCCAATGTGATTCCCATCTTCTCCTTGATTATCCCTTCATCTAGCTTGCCCTTAAAAGTCTCCAACCTAGATATGATGGCCTTGGCCCCTTCCATATTAAGTTCTCCCCACGTCACGTAGGACTGAACCCTCCTTATCATTCCAACTATCTGTTCCTCAGCTGGGTAGATCATAGCATTGTAGTGATTATATAATCTGAGCCTGTCTAGAGTCTCCTGAATGTCCCACGGGGTGGAGGCCCTCCCCCTTATTCTTATGACCAGGATTGAAGCCGTGATACCTCACCTCTTTCTCATCCAATCAACTGGAGTGACGAATCTATAGGTATTATATAGGGCCATGTAGGCAGCCTTAATGAAGTTGTCTGTAGTCCTAGTCTCTCCTCTGCTGAACGACCAAACGTCCCTCAACCCAGCGTAAGTTAAGAGAGTCTTCACGACGTCCCCTGCCACCAGACCTGTACCCTTGGGTGCAGGTCTCAGGATTATCTCCGAGCTTCCAGCCTTGCCGTACACCGTGAACGGAAGGCTGTGCGACTCTCCACAAGTGCACTCCCAACTGCCGCAGCCTCTCCTCACGGGTATTATATGCATCTTCGCGTCCCTTATAGACTTCTGAATGGCTACTCTAAGTTGTTTGGCCTTCCCCACACCTATACCTACGTAACCGTCTTGATTTCCCATGACTACTAGAACCTTATACCTTGATAGCTCTCCTGCGTCAGTCTGTTTCTGAACCATCCTTATGTCGACCACTTCGTACTTAAGATTCGGAAGGAGCACGTCTATGATTTCAGGTTCCGCTATCGTTAGATTTCTGGCAAAGAGCTCCTTTACGGAGGTTATTTTACCCTCCTTTACCAACTGTCCTACTTTAGTTCTCGGCTTCCATTCCTCCACGTTTGTAACGGGAACTTCCTCCATCTACATCACCCTTCAGAAGACTTGATTTTGTTGAGCACCTCTTGGAAGTGTGATGGGAGCTCCCTCGGGTCGAGTCCCCTGGAGATATACCTTGAGAACTGCCTTTTGAACTTCTCGGGATCCTGTCTTTCCAATAACTCGGCGTACTTTGCAACGTGAGCCCCTGTGAGCCTGGTCTTGTCTATCTTGACGTCTCCTAAGGGGACAGTTAGACCTGCGTCGATGGCCCCCTTTATTCCGTAGAAGATCCTTGCACCAGGTGTGGGTGTGAAGAGTCCTATATCCGCATAGACCTCCTTTATCCCAGCCTTCCTCGCTCTTACGCCCAAAAGATATCCAGTCAAATAACACGCTGTGGTATTATTTTCATCCCCTTTCCAACCGTACTTGGCCAGTTCTGACGAGTGTGCTGAAGCGATCACTATGTCCCCCTTCGGATCGAACTTGACCACCTGGGCGATGAAATACTTGTTAGTCAACCTAACTACAAGCCTGGTCGCCTTATTTATTACGTACGTATATCTCCTGTAGTAATTTGTCTTACCCTCTCTCCTTCTCCTGAACTTTACTTTGTAACTAGGACCTGTCGCCATTCTTCATCACTCCTTTAGCTTACCCATCTGTTTCAGTACACTCTTCACATCAGAGAGGTTCTTAAATGTGCCCCCCTTGGCCTTTAAGTATAGCATCCTGTAAGACCTGCTATCCAGCTTTCCGTTATCCCGCAACCACTTCAGATATCTCCTTATCTTCCTTATCCTCGCCATCCACAACTCCTTACTGTCAGCCCTAGCTCCCTTTTTACCTTTCCTACTACCAGTTCTCCTTCCCTCTCCCTTCCACTTCCTGTTCCTCCTGTTTCTCTTTACTCTCCCCCTGCTGTTTCCCTTAGGCTGAAGTACGATTATCTTACCGTCTTTGATGAGCTTTCTAATGTCGTCCCTAGTTAGGGCATCTCTAACCTCATCAGCATATTCGGGTGGAATCCTCACTCTACTCTGTCCTACACCTCTTATTTCTGCGGCCAATCTTCTCTGAAGCTGAAGATCTGTCATATCTACTCACCATTACACACTTTCAAGCCCAACTCCTGGGCCCTCTTAAGAATCTCCCCCCTTAACCTGAGGCCTACCTTAGAGCTTATCCTTACTATAATTTTATCCTCCATACCTTTCAGCTTATCTAAATCTCTAAGATTGTTTATTAGAACCTCTCTGAGCCCAGATGGGTGAAGAGCCCTCACTACCTTTGGTGTCCTATATCCTGCACTTACAGGCCTTGGGAAGCCCTTAACCTTGAGTCTAGTTTTATTATCCTGCCCACGGGTTCTCCTCCACCTATCTTGCCTCTCCAGCCTGTAATACTTGTCCCAGTCGTATCTTTTGAACTCAGGGAGTAAGGACTTATGCTTAAGCTTCAACCTGTAAATCTTCCTTCTAAGTTTAATCGCCTCCAACTTAACCATCACTCCATTACCTCCTTCTTATAAATGAAAATACCATCTGAAAAGATTCTCCTATCAAAATCGGTTATCTTTGAGGCCAACTCAATGTTCGCAGCCGTCTGTGCTACCTTCTCCACATCGATTCCCTCTACCACTATGTCTTCACCCTTCACTGTGACCTTGACTCCTGGAAGTATTGTGGCTCTCCTGATGTTCTTCTCCCCTATTAGATTGGTTATCTGTACTTCGTTTCCTACAACTTTAACCGTTATAGGGAAATGTGTGAAGATTATTTTTAGATAATATCTGTAACCCTTTTGAACTCCTATAAACATGTTATTAATATGTCTCATTATGCTGTAAATTGTAGCCTTCTCTCTCCTCCCAAGGAATGTTGCCTCCAGGATGATCTTGTTGTCCTCAAGTTTCATCTCCAAGAACCTCGCAAAAGAGAAATCTCTGATCAACTCTCCCTTTTTCCCCTTCACTTTCAGGGTCTTGCCCTGCAACTCCACCTTAACCCCATTAGGTATCTGAACCTCTTCTCTTAGTGAGACTGCCTGCACAACACTCACCTCAATAGACGTAACCTAATACTATTCCACCCAGCCTCTGCCTTGCAGCTTCCTTGTGAGTCATCACTCCCTTAGAGGTGGACACTATTATTACCCCAATCTCCTTAGATGGAAGATACCTCCTGATGTTATCAGGCAAGCTGATCATTTCCCTGTAGGTCATGGAATATCTGGGAGTTATAGATCCACACTTATTTATCCTTCCCAGAAGCTGAACCACTATCTTCCCCCACCTTCCATCGTCTATGTGCTCGAATTCTCCTACATAGCCCTCCTTCTGCATAGTTCGCAGGACGTTAATTATCAGTTTTGATGCGGGTATTATAATGGCCTGCTTATTTCTCCTCATCTCGTTGTTATATATGGTACTTAACGCATTGGAGAGAGTATTAATGACCACCATCTTTCTCACCTTAACTTCTTAAAGCCTAACGGATAGGCCACTTCCCTAAAGCACTGGCGACACAGATAGATGCCATACTTCTGAATAACGGAGTCGGTGCTGCCACATCTCCTGCAGACTTGTACGCCTTTACCATGTTTCCTTTCCGCCGGGGGTCTATACTTTCCCACTCCTCATCACCTACACGACTGTGACTCCAAAGTTATCTTGGAGGAACATTATGGCCTCCTCCTTGGATATCCTGACTGATTTGGGCAGTCTAGCCTTCTTTCTCTTTCGCCTAGCAACCCTATATCCTGCCCTCTCTAAGGTTATGGCAACGTCGAGACCGAAGATCCCTATTTCAGGATCGTATCTCATTCCTGGTATAACTACGTGCTCTGATATTCCGAAACTCACGTTACCGTAGTCATCAAAGCTTGATGCCTTTATCTTGTTGTTTACAGCGACGAGAGCTCTCTTAAGGAACTCGACTGCCATATTTCCCCTAAGTGTAACCATCACCCCGATAGGGGCTCCCTTTCTCACATCGAACTCTTTTATGGACTTCTTAGCCTTGGTGTATACGGGTTTAGCACCTGTCATCTCCTGGAGGAGTTGATACGCCCTTTGGAGCCTCTCACCTGACTCCCCTAAGCCTATGTTCACAGTGACTTTTGCCAGCTTAACTCTCCTCATAGGGTTTACCTTCAATTCCTGCTGAACGCTCACTTTAGACCACCCTCACCTCTGGTCTCTCTTCCCCTACTACCATGCTGTTCTCTAAGTTTGTCTCGTATTCGGTACCATCTTCCCCTCTTATAACCACTATTGTGTGTCTCTTCTTCTTGTAGTTGGCCCACTGTATCCTCTTTAATGTTCCAATCACCCCTGCGTTCTTACCGCCTATAGCCATAACATAGACTCCTTCCTTCAACTGGTAAGTTCCTAGAATCTGTTGAGACGGTATCGCAATCTTAAATGTGGTGAGAGTAGGCATGTTAAACTGAGAGGCTTCCTGTTTATCCTTTAACAAGATGTTCCTGCCGTCCTCGAAGTTTAACTGTAGAGCGCTTCCCTTGACCACAGTCTTTCCAGTTAACCTGACTAGCTTGTATCCTGCCTCCTCAGAGGAAATCTTGACCACCTTAAGAAGTCTAACCCTGTCTGGTACTACACGGTAGTACAACGATGCGGAAGGTATGGTAATAACGTCCATGAGGCCCACTGGGTACTTATAATCTCTCCTTACCCTCCCGTCTACCATTACTAAACCGTCACTGATGATCTTCTTGGACTCTCTGAGGTTGCTGGCGATTCCCAGGTAGTCCCTTAGTAATATACCCAAGGGTATGCTTCTGGATAGAGGATGAGGACCAGGGATAGGTTTGACCGTCCACTTGTATTCCTTCTTGCTTAACCTTAAGAACCAAGGTGCGTTAAGTCTAGTAATATGAGGCATCTCTAGGCACCTCCCTGAGTTTTCTCAGCCTTTTTACCCTTCCTCTCTATTGCCTCCTTCCTCCTAGGATCTGCGGTGTTAAGTTTTGTGATCATGACCTTTGAGGCGTGTATCTTAACGAATAGGGGAGTTCCATCAGCTTTCTTCCTGGTCAGACCTTCTATCGCTATTCTGCCCTCTTCTGGGAAAACCTGAACCACTTTCCCCTCGAATCCCCTATCCTTACCTCTCATGACTATCACTGTGTCGTCCTTCCTGACCCTTAATCTCTTGATACCGAACTCCTTCCGAATTTCCTCAGACACCCTAGCGGTAAGTTGTTTGACCGAAGCAGCCTTCCTCTGCTTAGAAGGTTTATGAGATTGCATGGTAACACACCTCAAATTATTAAGGTAGCTAAGCTAGCCACCTTTGGCCACCT
This sequence comes from Metallosphaera yellowstonensis MK1, assembly GCF_000243315.1. Taxonomy (GTDB): domain Archaea; phylum Thermoproteota; class Thermoprotei_A; order Sulfolobales; family Sulfolobaceae; genus Metallosphaera; species Metallosphaera yellowstonensis. The sequence continues at coordinate 376,791 of NZ_JH597768.1, forward strand.
CTCCGCTGCCTCTCTCGCAACTGGTCCTCTGATTTCGGTTCCCTTTGCAGTACCGTCTGGATTAACTATCACGACCGCATTGTCCTCAAATGAGATCCACGTCCCGTCCGGTCTCCTAAAGGGCATCCTTTGCCTTATCACCACGGCCTTGAACTTCTGCTTCCTCATCTCTGGTGTTCCCTTTCTTACTGAGACCATCACTAAATCCCCTACGTTAGCGAAGGGTACTCTCCTCAAAGCACCCCTGTAGCCGAAGACTCCTATAACCACTGCTTCCTTCCCTCCACTGTTATCAGAAACGACCACACTGGTGTAATTCTGTATGCCCGGAGTGAGACCCTTTCTCGAACCCAACATCTGCATCTTTTCTGGCATTTCCCTCACCTCTTACCCAACACTACGAACGAGACTGACTTGGATATTGGCCTCGTCTCTCCTATTATCACCTTGTCCCCCTCCTTAACGTCAAGGCATGGAGGAACGTGAACGTGAATCTTGCTTGATCTCCTTTCATATCTCTTATACTTACCATCATAATACAGGTAAGTTCTCATAACTACTCCGCTCTTAGAGGCCCTGTACTTAATCAAGGTTCCCTCTATGAGGAGACCCCTTACCCTCAAACTCCCATGGTATGGGCAATCCCTGTCGTCGCAGACCCTGTTGGGCTGTTGGACGCCAGGGATACCCACATTCTTGGATTGTAGTTGGGACATATGACCACCTATTTTAACCTCTTGATTGGCTTACCAACTAAGACTTCGCCACATATAGTGATCCGACCTCTTTTAAAATCTAACTCAAAGGTTCCATTGACTTTCAATACCGACACTTTCCTACCTTTAGTGAGTAGAACTAGAGTCTTCTCGGTTTCTAAAAAAACCTCTCCAGATAAACCAACTAAAGAGGGGTCAGTGTGAGTGATTACCTTTGCATAAGCTCCTATCAGGTCAAGATGGCCTTGGAGCTTTTTTCTCATTTGTCCTCTTCTTCTCCCACAGAAGAAGGTTTATTCTAGATATCTCCTTCCTTATGTTCCTCAATGAAGAAGTGTCCTTTAGAGTACCGAGCCTGGCCTCGGCCCTCTTCTTCAGCAGGTCTGCCTTAAGTTCTTCAAGCCTCTTCCTTAAATCGTCCTCTGCGAGTTGTCTAAGTTCTTTCATAGATTTACCCACTTCCTGCCCCCTCCGTCGTTCCTGGTTGTTCGTCTATTATCCTAACGTTAGTGACCCTGACCTCAGCTTCCTGAGGCTGTGGAGAAGTCGGCGTAAGTTCTCTGAGCGACATCTTATCAATGTTCTTCAGAGGTTTAGTTATTATGACTTCGACACCATAAATTCCCATCTTAAGTGTTGCTATGGCGATAGCCCTATCCACCATGACATCTAAACTATTTCCAGTTTTATACACTATCCCTTCCTTTAACTTCTCGAACTTAGCCCTCTCAGAGGTGATTTTGCCACTCACTATAACCTCAGCCCCTAAAGCCCCAGCATTCATTATCCTCCTTATCGTTATGAAGGCAGCCCTCCTGAAGTGATATCCCCTCTCCAGAGTGACCGCCAGCCTAAACGCCATAACCCTTGCGTTGAGCTCAGGTTTCTCTGGCTGTGCTACAGTTATCTGCGGGTTCTCAAGATTGAAGTACCTCTCCAGGATTTGATGGAGCTGTTTAATGGTCTTCCCTCCCTTACCTATTATCATAGCAGGCCTCCCAGCGTATATTATAACTCTAGTCCCCATGGGCGTCTTTATTATCTCTGAACCAGCGTACTCTGCATTGTAATACTGTTTAGCTAAATATTCGTCTACCATGACCCTAGTAAGGGACTTTTGTAGGAAGTACTTCTTTATATCAACCAAATTTTACACCTCACCTATTATGACCTCGATATGAGAAGTTCTGTTAAACTTCTTAGTAGCCCTTCCGAAGGCCCTGGGCATGAACCTCTTGATCACTATACCCTTATGGGCTGCTATGTGAACCACCGTGAGCCTGTCCTCGTCCAGTCCCTTACCCTGTGCGTTAGCTTCAGCATTATCAATGGCCTTAAGCACATATTTTATTGCCTTCTCTGGATATCTTCCACTCTTCACCTTCCACCTGGGCGAAATGTTGGACTTGTGAGAGGCACCGTGAGAATACTTCCAGTAAGGCATGGCCTCTTTGTGCTCCAAAACCCGCTGTAGGAACTCCCTAGCCTCTTTTACCCTCATACCCCTTATTGCCTTACTGATATTGTATAAGTCCTTTATTGATACTGGAGCGTTTCTGACTACGGCCTTCCCTGTTCTCGAGTCATCTAAACCGACCGAAGGATAAATCCATGAACCCATATTATCACCCTTTCATGGCCATGAAGAGGCTTGACCTGGTGGCCTTCAGGCCTGGTTCTCCGTGCTCTACCTTTTGGGTAGTTATGGAGTACTCTCCGAGGTAGTGTCCTATCATCTCTGGAGCGACTTGAAACTCTGTGAACTGCTTACCGTTATATACTGCGAATCTCAGCCCCACCATCTCCGGGAGTATCACCAGACTCCTCACGTGGGTCTTTATGGGTTTATCTAATTTCCCTTCTCTCCTGAGCCTTCTTATTTTCTCTATTAGGGACCTCTGAGACGGAGTGAAACCCCTCTGAAGAGATCTTCTCTGCCTGGAGGGCAACAACTTTATGAATTCATCCATTGACATATTCATGAGCTCCTCCAAAGACTTCCCCCTGTACTTAAACTTCCTCCATTCAGCTGGAATCTCCTGCGACATCTAGAACTCAATCCCCCTCTCTTTATTTAAATTCACTTCCTCTCCCTCCTTCCGGTTCTACGTGCTGCTATGTGACCTACTTTTCTCCCTGGAGGTGTATTTCTAGCTACAGTACTCGATCTGCTCACGCTCTGGTGAAGACCGCCTCCGTGAGGATGCGAGACCACGTTCATGGCAACTCCCCTAACGTTGGGCCACTTCCTGGCCTTTACTTTGTATTTCCAATAGTTATTTCCAGCCTTCAGTAACGGTTTCTCCGAAGCTCCGCTCCCGGCCACTGTTCCTACCGTGACCAGCGCATTAGGGTCGATCTCAATTATCTTTCCGGAAGGTAACCTCACTAATGTTTTATCCCCACTCTTGCCTATTACCACGCCGTAGGTTCCAGCTGCCCTAGCGTATCTTCCACCATCTCCCATGTGCAGTTCTATATTACACACTATGGTGCCCTCGATTAGGTCTTTTGCAGGGAGAATATTCCCTGGAGCTGAAGGAGAACCTTCTCCTACCTCGATTTTCTGTCCCACCACTAAACCCTGGACAGCTGGGACGTAGAATTGGACACCGTTGTCAAGTTTTATCTTGGCTAAGGGTTCTAGCATCCCTGGGTTGTGAAGTATATCAACCACTTTCCCTATATGATGACCAGATATCCTAGGATACCTTGCCCTCGCGACCCTAAGCCAACCTGGGCTCCTGAAATTTATGTTCCCCCTACCTGCTCTCTGTTGGAGTAATTTCTTTCCCATTACGAGTCACCTCAATTACGCTATTCCCAACTTCTGGGCTACTTCCGTAGCCTTATACTCTGGCTTCAGTTTAACATAAGCTTTCTTCTCACCGTGTGGAGTTATAACTACGTTCACTTTCTCCACCTTCACGTTGAAGGTCTTCTCAACCTCCCTTTTGATGTCCTTCTTGGTGAGGTCTCTGTCCACAACTATCACAATAGTGTTAACGTTTTCCATCAACTTTACTGCCTTCTCTGTGGAAATAGCCTGCTTGATCATTTCCTAACTACACCTCCTAACCTTTTATCAAGAATATCTAAGGATGACTCAGTAAAAATAGTGAGTCTGCCGGGATGACCCCCTGGAGCTAAATGAATAACACTAACGTCGCCTGCATAGACTACATCCACTCCAGGAAGGTTAGATGCGGCCTCGATTATCGGAAGTTTCCTGTCGTGAACCACTATTAGGGGACCCACAGTCTTCTTGTACCTTCTCCCTCTCATCTTTCCCTTCCCAGCCCTAATTCTCTTATTCGAGGCCCTCTCAAGCTCTTCTTTCAAACCTATCTTCACCAAATAGGCTTCCACGTCCTTGGCCTTACTTAGCTTTCCAACATCGTCTGAGACAACTATAGGCACTTCTCCTTGAGATTTGTGGCCTCTGGCCGTCACCACTTTTACATTTGCGGTGGCTGCTAAAGCACTAATCGTAGCAAGCCTCTTCTCCTTCTCGTTAATCCTCTCAACTATTCTCTCCCTAGTGCTTGGCGGGAACGCCAATCTCCCCCCGACAGTGTTGGGGGCGAGTGCCGCCTCACCGCTTCCCTTGACACGGGGAACTCTAGCCAGACCCAAATTTATACCGTAGCTCTCTGCAGTTGTTCTCTTCCCTGCCATCGGATCCCTTCCCTTGGGCTGAAGTCCCCTAGTGAATGAGGCATGAAATGCCCTTCTGATTAAGTCAGGCCTCACCGGGTAGCTGAAGAGCTCTGGAAGAGTGATCTCCCTTTCCTTATTTCCGTTCCCATCGAATACATGAACCTTAGCTTTAACTAAAGAGACCAACATCATGACTTCACCCTTGTTTACTATTCAGATCTACATAAGTTATCCTGGGGGAGGGCAACTGGGCCGCATAAGGCCTAATGGGATATCTAAGATATAAGGGCCTCTTTATGGCTCCGATAGTGGAACCCTCGATTATCATATAACTATTCCTCACCAACCCATATCTTACAAATCCGCCTTTAGGATTTATGGAATTAACATCATTAGAAATCTTGAAAATCCTTTTGTTGTACTCTGTCCTCCTATGATAGCCCGTCTGGCCAGGTTGCGGCACGTAACTTGGTGTGCCCAAAGAGGGTCCCTTGGTTCCAACTTTCCTACTACCCTTCCTATGTTTATGCCATCGAGGCAACTCCTGTACCCCATACCTCTTTATTACGCCCTGAAATCCGTGGCCTTTGGTCACACCTATTATATCCACTAACTGTCCTTCCTTAAACACGTCAGTTACACTCAAAGTTTTCCCAAGGATTTTCTCGGCATACTGTAGTTGAGACTTCAAATCACCTCCACCTATTTGAACTTCAACTATATCTGGAGTCTTCTTGCCCAACGAGGGTATCAGATACGGCTGGGTGGAAATAAGGAGCCTCAAGAAAGAGACGCTTTCGATGCTCGACTTGATCTTCTCTAAAGCTGGAGCCAGCTTCTCGTTACTCAGCTTTAACGTCTTTATCCTCCTCTGAATGTAGTTTAATTGAGAGCCAAGGTCGCCCCAGGCTTCTGCTATTACTGAGTGTTCACCCTTAGAATCGAGGCCATAAGCCCTTATGGCCAGAACGTTCAGTGGCGGTGTCTCCAAGACAGTGACTGGAACATATATTTCCTTGCCATACGTAGAGGAACTCTTGTTTTCATCGACCATGAAGACGTGAGTCATGCCCACCTTATACCCCACGAAACCCAAAGGTACAGGATTTTGTAGATTTAATACAGGGAATGATCTAGGGGACGGGAGTAACTCACGCGAGCGCTTTCGAGGACGTAATCCAGATGAACCTCTTCTAGGCGAGGATAACTTCCGATGACCCATCCTATTCCCCTTCTCCTATGTGTTGGAAGGAATACAAGTAATAAATCTGACTACTCGTTCCCGAGCGATCAAGAGTCCAGAAATTCAAGTGGTAGAATAATACGATTCACAAAGAAGACTGTAAACTCTTTTACGTAACTACTCGTTATTTTCAATTTTCTAAATATCGTTTTGACGTCGGTCATGTTCATGCAGTATTACCCAAGAATTCTCTCTTGATGATCTCCCAACTGATGACGGGCACTACTCACGATGATGGGTGGGAGAAGTTGGATGGGAGGGTATTGAAGTTTCCCTCGACCAGCCCCAATGACTTGAGGGTGACCGTGTATGATCCCTCAGCAGGGTGCCCGTGGCGGAATTAGAAGTGATTAAAGAAGGTAAGTTACGCCACGGGTAAACACCTGAATGGCTTGTAGGTGAGCTACCCCACCCTGAAGGTCGAGGCTTCCTGCTTCCTTGCCCCGCCTTGCCCAAAGGATAGAGGGCGGAGCTCCACAGACACTACGGGCCGCTCCCTCCCTGAAGAGGTTAAGTCTACGTTACCCAAAAGTACCGTAGGTGGGGCAGAGACTTACCTCATCGACCCTCGCTTTAAGCGAGGTGCCTCGGTGACGCTTACCCCGTCGGTGACTGCCATTATGTGGAAATGTTCAGATCTGGTATTTTAAATTTCTACAAAGGACTATCCGTCCCCGCCTCAGAGAGGGGAGGTCTTCCGCCCCTTTGAATCCCCGATATTTATATATAAGGATAACTCTTATACAAGTACATAATTGTATTGATTATTTTGTAAAAAATATTTAAGAAAGAATATAGTTCAATACGACCAACGCCGAGATCAAAGCTTCCTTAGACCTCACGTTAGCGGTACCCTGCTTGGGCAGGAAATTAAGGGATGGTACACCAGGGAAATGCTTAATCACTCCCTCGGATGGAGGGCCTATTAATAAGGCTAGGCCCTTGCGCTCATACATATCTAATATCTTTGCCTTCTCGACATATGGATCACCTCCAGATCTGGAGGCAACTATCAGGTTTTCCCTTCTCCTCACCTGATCTAATGTTTCGAAATTTAGCTCTGGACCCGAGTAAAACAGCGGGATATAATTGATGGAACGACAATTCGCGGAGTCCACTATCATTACGTAGCCTCGGTTTCCCCTACAACCCTTTATGCCCAAGTCACCGTTCTCACTTAGCCTAACGTCTCCCTCCACTGGGAAGTCAGGTACCCTGTGATGGCTAACGTCAATGGGAGATAATACGCCAACCTTAGACAGTAGAGGCATCATTTTAATGTACTTCTTAAGGTAAGGGGGGGTGAAGGCGTAGGTGAATATTGAACTAAGCTCCTTCCTCACACGATCATCCCCCCTCTCCTCTATCACTGTAAGTTTTGTGACCCTAAAGTCGGCTAAGGCCCTCAGCACGTCTGAAATTTCCTTAGTTCTGAGTAACCTTCCCTTAACTATACTGAATATTTCAGAAAATACTATGACTTCTAGTGGTTTCCTCCTAGGAAAAGGAAACATATTAGGTAGCCTTTCTCACACCTATAACGTAATTTTCTCCCTCTATGTCCCAGGAGTTTACTAGATCTCCTCCTTCACCGATACTCAACTCCTTAGCTCTAGTCTCGCTCATTATGTACTCCTTATACTTCTCTATAACTCCCCTACGATCGTCTGGGGGGAGTATATTCACTATGACGTAATCGGTTACGTTAAGGTTCATGATTTTCCTCATATACTGAATCCTCCTTATTATATCCCTCATTATGCCTTCCTCTTCCTCCTCTGGAGTCACTTGCCTGAGCATTACCAGAATCCCAGAAGAGAATGCTGAGGATACGTATTCACCCTTGACTTCCTCAGACACGTTAACGTGATCTCCAGTGAGTATTATATCTTCGCCATCGATGGAGGTCATATGTTTACCATGCTTGAGTACGTCCTTGGCTACTAAGTCTTTGTTTTCCTCTATGTATCTCAACACTTTGGGGGACAGCCTCTTGAAGTCCCTTCCTATGGCTCCCCTGTTAGGCTGAACCTTGAGTTCGCTGAATTTCTCAAACTCACTCATCCCGTAAAACTTTACCTCCTTGACGTTAAGGAGGGACTTGAGGAGTTCAGTCACTCTGGTTAGCCGCTCTCTAACCTCACCATTTCCAATGAAGAGGTGAGCGGTTAAGATGGGCCACCTCAACTTTATGTTAGCCTTAGCTCTGGCGTTGAGGCCAGCCTCTGCTATCTCCTTCGCTAAACTCACTAACTTTTCCAAATCTGGATCTATGAGGTCTGTCCTAAGCCTCGGTAAATCCTCCATGGAAACAGACTGACGTTTGCCGTCGACTACAAAATTCTGATAAACTTTTTCTGCAAAATGCGGTATCACTGCTGAGGCCATTATCAACCAAGACTTTAGCACATGGTAAAGTACTGTATAGAGCACAGTCTTATCTAGACTACTTCCCTCTTGCCAAGCCCTCTTCCTTGCTAACCTTAGGTAAAACCTACTCACGTCATCGACAATGAAGTTTACTAACTCGTTAGCAAGCTCGTGTACCTTAAAGTCCTTCATAGCCTCGATCACTCTTTGTTCCATGCTGTAAAATCTCGACAAAAGCCAAAGGTCTTCAACCCTGGCGTTCTCTATGGCCTTCTCCAGAGTTAGAGAGGACGGCCTGAATTCGTCCAAGTTCATGTAAAGTGATGTGAAGAGGAATACGTTCCATGCTATCTGAAGATCCCGGAGATTAAGTTCCAGGTTCCTCCAGGAGAACCTCATGTCCTCCCATGTTGTGTTCCGCAATAGCATGAGCCTTAAGGTATCCCTTCCAAATTTCTCTATGACTACTGAAGGCTCAACGTAATTACCTAGACTCTTATGCATCTCTCTACCCTGTTCGTCTAGCATGAAGCCGTGCACTAACACTGCTGAATACGGGCTCTTACCCTCAAGGATTACCCCGCTTCTCAGTAAACTGAAGAACCAGCCCCTAAGTTGGTCATGACCCTCCAAAACTAGATCCACAGGCCCCCACTCCTGCCATTTCTTCTGCCAATCCTCGCCTAGACTGGCGAAGAAGGCGACTCCGCTGTCGAACCACACGTCTGCAACGTCAGGTATCCTTCTTGCAGGGAGGCCACAAACGCTACACTTAACGGTTACAGAGTCAATCCAAGGCTTGTGAAGCTCCTTAGGTATCTCAGTGAGTGCGATCTCTTTCAGTTCCTTAACGCTTCCCACCACAGTTACGTGACCTCTATCACAAATCCATATGGGCAAGGGATTCCCCCAAAAGCGTTGCCTACTTATCACCCAGTCCCTTATCTCTCTGACCATATTACCTATCCTGGTCTTTCCCCACGAAGGAACCCAGTTCACCTTCTCTATCTCGTTTAGAAGGTCCGACTTCAGCACTGATACCTTGACGAACCACTGTTCTATAGCTCTAAGAATGAGAGGGGACTTACACCTCCAGCATATTGGATACCTGTGAACTATCTTGCTAGAAGCTAGAAGTGCATTACGAGCCCTCAGATCTTCGATTATCTTCTCTGAAGCGTCCCTAACATAAAGTCCCTTGTATTTCCCAGCTTGCTCGGTGAACTCTCCTCTGTCATTAACGAACATCACCAAAGGAAAGTTGAGACTCTTCCCGACCTCAAAATCAACATCCCCGTGACCTGGGGCTGAATGTACCAGCCCTGTTCCCTCCTGAAGAGTCACGTTCTGACCAGCATCTACAACAACATGGTATCGGTCGAGATCCCTCTGAACTTCCACTAAATCTTTGAGCGGATGCTCATATTCGACTCCAAGGAGCTCATCTCCCTTAAATGTCCTCTTTATACTGTACTTCTGTATTCTTGCCTCTTTCATCACCTCCTCTACCCTGGCTCTCGCTATCACATATACTTCTCCGTTGGCCTCTACCTCAGCATACTCGTAGTCTTTGTTTATCATGACAAACACGTTAGACGGGAGCGTCCAAGGAGTAGTCGTCCATATTACCAGGTATTTTCTGTCCTCTCCCCTCAGCTTAAATTTCACGTAAATGGAAGGATCCTCGAGCTCCTTGTATTCTGAGACTTCATAGTCTGAGAGGGTAGTTTCACATCTGGGACACCAGTGAAGGACCTGCACTCCTTTCTCCAAGAGTCCCCTCTCATGAGCCCTCTTTATTACAGCCCAAGAGTTACTGATGTAGTTGGAGTCAAGTGTTAGGTAAGGATTCTCCCAATCCATAAAGATACCTACATTCCTGAAGTTCTGGGTCATAGAGGAGAGGTTAGTGAGGGCGAAATCCTTACAGGCATTCACGAACTTCTCGACACCTATCTGGTAGATCTCCTGTTTCCTTGTTATCCCGAGCCTCTTTTCCACTGCTACCTCTATTGGGAGACCATGAGTATCATAACCCGGCTGATCGTTTACCTTATAGCCCTCAAGTCTCTTAAACCTCAATATGCAGTCCTTTATCACCTTATTCCATATGGTTCCTATATGAGGAACCGGAGCCGAAGGATAAGGAGGACCGTCTATGAAGAGGAACTTCTTAGACATCTTGGAGTTGTTCTCCTTTAGTTTCGTGTAAATCTTGTTCTCGTCCCAAAACCTGATTACTTCCTTCTCCACTTCCCTTGGATCAAACTTGGATTCTAACGCTTTTACCACAGATGAGCTCTCCACGATGAGGCTATAAAATTGGGAAACTAAAAAACACTACGTTAGCTTAGAGTATATAGCGTCTATCATCTCCTTCAACCCCACGCTTCCCCCAACGTCTTTAGTTAGAGACTTCCCTTCCCTATATACGTTGTAAATGGCCTCGGTCAGCGCATTTGAGGCCAACCTATATTTTTCCTGGTCACTGAGTTGGTACATCCTATCTAACATCATTGATACTGATAGTAGGAATGCGGTAGGATTAACTACTCCCTTTCCAGCTATATCGAATGCTGCTCCGTGAACTGGTTCGAAGAGGGACTTGTTATCCCCTATGTTAGCCGACGGTGCCAGGCCTAAACTTCCTGCTATTTGAGCTGCCTCGTCACTTAAGATATCACCATACATGTTAGTAGTCACGATTACGTCAAACATGTTGGGATCTTTCACTAAGTTCGCGGCAGCAGCGTCAACGTACATCTCGTTATATTGAACTTTACCCAAAAGCACAGATCTACAGGCCTTGGCGAAGAGACCGTCGGTGACCCTCATGACGTTGGACTTATGGACACACGTCACCTTTTTCTTTCTTCTCTGAGCCATCTCCAACGCGACCTCTGCTATCCTCCTGGAAGCCTTGTATGTTATCACCTTCATACCTACTGCCACATCTTCTGTTAGCTGATACTCCATGCCCTTGTATAGATCCTCGGTGTTCTCCCTCACGATTAGAACGTCCACCTCTCCGTATTTGGTCTGCACTCCTGGCAAGGATTTTGCAGGCCTTATGTTGGCATACATTTCATACATTTGCCTCAACTTGACTACAACGTCCATGGCCGTCTCGCCAACCGGTCCCTTAAGTATCATGTCTGATTTCTCTATCGTCTTCAGGGTCTGCTTGGGCAAGGCCTCACCATACTTGGCTAAGGCTGAATCCCCAGCTTCTACCTCAATTAATTCCAGATCTAAGTTATAATTTTCAATTAGTCTTCCTAGAATCTTTTTTGATTCAAAAAATATCTCTGGTCCCACACCATCCCCAGGTATGACTGCTATCCTAAATGTCATGTCGTGGTGTAAGCAGTTCAACCCAATTTATAACCTTTGGACCTCAATGTGTTCCTTATTGTTTCGACCTCCCCTCTTAGCTCGGGGTAGGTTCTCTCTATTACTCCTATCTCATACTCCATTATCTTGAGCAGTTCTTCTTCCCTTTGCCTCGGGAGAATCCCCTGGCCTATTCTCGTGAAGTGAACAAGCATATCTATGAAGAGCGCTGCTCCTCTTGAGAATGCAGGGTGAGTACAGGGGCCTAGTTGATGGAGGAGGTCAAGGTCTACCTTGGCTGGTTCTCCCATGGAGGAGAACCTGCACCTCGCAATCATGATACAGGGTACGTCCAGTATTGGTAACCCATACGTTATCTTGAAGTTAGTTGATCGCCCTACCAAAGTTTCATAAAAGAGATGAGGATCGTTTGTTACCATGACTGCACAGAAAGGAAACACACACAGGTTTGAGTAAGTTAAGGTGTTCCGGAAAGTCCTTACCGAGATGACCTCGTCAACGTGTAGCCCCAATGGTGATAGGTTAGGCTCCAGGCCATTAGTCCCTACTATAACCTCATAGATGCCCTTGGCGGGGAATAGTTCTTTAACGCTCTCCATAAACTCTTGAATGTTGAAGTCGGGAAATAAAGCTCGGGGGACAATAACAGGGCTTCTAGCTGGTCATCCATATGAGAAGAGAGTAGTTGAGAGCATAAGGAGAGATCTAGAGGGTCGAGTAGACGAAGTGAAAGTAGTAGAGTTGCAGATCCTTTTTTGGCAATTAAAATATTCCAGCTTAAGGAATCCAAAGGGGGAGATAGGGCACGTAGTAATGCCGTATTCTCCTAGTGTGAGAATGACCGGCAAGGCTGTGAGAAATGTCATGGAATGTCGTGACGGAGACGTCCTGCTTGTTGAAGGAGGGGAGTCCTTGTACGAGATGACCGTCCTAGCATGGGAGAACGGTTGTGGTGCGGTGATAGTGAGAGATAACAAGAGGAGAATCTCGGTCTCCCCTCCTCTTCTTAACCTTCTACCGACACCCCCTCCAGTTCCTCTGATCTATGTGAACGGGGCGGATTTTCCGAACTTAGAACCGATAGAGATAGACGTGGAGACGAAAAGCAGCGACTCCACGGGGTTAATTTTACGTGCAATAAAAAATGGAAATGAGGAAAAGATTATCATATGTTCAAATCACGACACGTGGCTTAGTGGAGACGACGTTAAGCTCGAGTCACACAAGGTCTTCGAGAAGCTAAAGTCAAATAAATTACAACTCGAGTATATCTCGTTTTCTGGAGTGGAAACTGGGACTCCAGGATTCGCATCCCTTTACTGGGGACATGGTGTCAGGGAATTTCTGGGGCAGCATCACGACTACAAATTCGCTATAGAAATTGGAAGGGGAGAATCCATAGTCATGTCACCAGGAATGGAGTTTCCTTCGATCCAAAACGTAACCAGAGGTCTCGATCCCTTCTCCATCACCTTTGAGGCCGTAAGAGAAGGTATACCCTCCATCTACTTCGGCATCCCCTCGGTAGATAACGTGGAACAGAGCTCTTCTTCTCTAGGTCATTTAATCAACGAATTATCTTTATTGAAGGGAAGTCTATGGAGAGTCAGTAGTTTTGTGAGGGATTACTTTGATATCTTGCTAACCTTACCAGTGGAAGTTAAGAGTTACCTCACGAATTTGGAAGGACTTACAGATAACAAGGCAGTACAGATCCTTTTGAAGAGACTGGGGAGGATAGTGGGCTTGCCTGGAGATTCCGTCGAGTACTACCCTTTTCATAAGCTTCAGGCAATTAGAAAAGCTAAAAGTAAGGCTAAGGTCTACGCTGAAGGTAAACCTTCTCTAACCGTATTTGGCATTGCAAACAACGAGTATAAGGGAACATATCTCTCCACTTTGGAAAGAGAAATAACCAAGGAGTATATTTATGAGATGTATAACGACCTAAAGGAACTCTTCTAGCTCCTTTAGACTATTGACAACGAAGTCAGCATAGAGCTCTGGAAACTTTACAGCCCCCTTTCTATCTACTAGAATTGACTTAAGGCCTGCCCTTTTGGCTGCAAGGCAATCCTTGACAGGATCATCCCCAACCATCACGCAGGACTCCTTAGGTACCTTAAGCTCCTCGCACGCAAAGATGAAGGGTTGAAGACTAGGTTTAGGCTTGACATTATTCTCGCCTCCTATAATTATCAGGTTGAACTTGTCTAAGTAAGGGAATTTAGAAATCCTTGACCTCTTATCACCACCTTCGCCATCACTGTTAGTGACGAGACCTAGCTTGTAACCCTTTTTCTTTAGGTATTCAACGATATCTAACGCGTCCTCAAAGGGGGTATTCTGACCCGCGATAGACCAATAGAGGCTAGTCCATTCATACAATTGTTCCTTGTCCACACTCTGCACTCCTAGTTCCTTCATCAACTCGCTCCACCACACGTTTCTGTCATACACCCCTTCAGAGTCCAGCTTAGATGATATAACTAGGAGTTTTTCCTTTAAGTAAGCCAAAGGGAGGGAGCTCACTCCTGTGTCCTGAAGGAAATTCTGAATATCTTGAGCTACAGACTCCAAGGCCTTCCTAGAGTTAGCTTCAAAATCTACTAAAGTGTTGTCAAAATCGAACAGTACTGCCTGAGTACCTTGAAATATATTGAATTCTTCCATAAAATTCACGTTAAAAAGTCTTCTACCTTAGGTAGTTCCTTGGGTAGTCCCTTCCTCTCCCTTATCTTGAGAACGACATCGTTTAATAGGCTATCAGGTACTGGAGCCCATCTGCTGAACTCCGTTCCCCAGAACGCTCTTCCACCAGTAGTACTCCTAAGGTCACTGGCCAGCTCATAGGATTCAGAAACAGGTATCTCTGCTAATACCCTTGCTACGCTCCCACTCTGGACCATATTGAGCACTTTACCTCTCTTCCTGCTTAACACCGCTGTAACGTTACCAACGAACTCCATTGGTACTCTGATGTCTAGTTTCTGCAAAGGTTCAAGGAGAGTTGGCCTAGACATGAGGAAGGCTGCGAATATTGCGTTCCTCACTGCTGGATAAATCTGGGCGGGACCCCTGTGTGCTGGGTCCTCGTGTATAGCGGCGTCGTGCAGTACAACCTTTATTCCCCTTATAGGTTCGTGTGCTAGGGGGCCCTCTCTCATGGCAAGCCTGTAACCTTGGAGCAGTGTATCCATTATCTCCCTAAGGTGCTGAACACCGCTGGTAGCGTCAACGAAAACGTTCACGTTCTCATCGATCGCTATAATCTTCTTGGCCTCATCGTAATCCCAGTCTGCTTGATCTCTAAGGATCTTGGCCATCTCTTTCGAATCCATATCCTCCTTTATGGTCCCAGTGGAGATCAGCTCTATGGTCTTCTCATTAAGAGGTTCTACACTTATGTAGAACTTGTTATGCTTATTGGGCGACTTCCCCTCAAACACTTGACTCTTATTTCTTACGCTCTCCCTATAGACCACGATGGGGGGAGTGGTTACGACGTCTACACCGTAATTATCCTTGAGTAACTGAAGTGACACCTCAAGGTGCAGGAACCCCATACCAGATAGCAGATACTCTCCAGTTTCTTCGTTTATCTTTACCACTAAGTTCGGATCCTCGATGCTGAGCTTCCTCAGCGCGTCTATCATCTTAGTTAGATCCTTTGGATTCTTGGGCTCAACAGCTATTGTCACTACCGGTTCGGACACGTAGTGAAGCTTCTCGAAGCTACCCTGTAAATCTTTGAACCTGACGTCTATTAGGGTCTCACCAGACCTGGCTCTCTCTAAACCCAAGACTGCTGCTATGTTACCAGCTGGAATTTCGTCAGCCAATTCCCTGAACTGACCCATGTAAATACTTACCTGGAGAACCTTTTGAGGGGCCTTCGCATTCACCAGCCAAACTTCAGTCCCAGGCCTTATGGTCCCAGAGAATACCCTTCCTGTGGCTACTAGTCCAGCGTGCGGATCAACCTTCATATCGGTTATCATCATTACGACAGGACCATTAGGATCAGCGTTTAACATGGATTTCGCCAGTTCGTTATCTAAGTCGCCCTTCCATATTTTAGGTATCCTGTACTTTTGCGCCTCTATGGGATTAGGAACGAATTTAATTACTGCATCCAGGAGAGCCTCATTTATAGGAACTTGAGCTGCCAGTTCATTAACCTTCGACTTGTCTGTTGTCGAATAAGCGTCAATGACATGCTTCATGTTTATTCCTTTCTTTTGAGCCATTGGAATACTGAAACCCCACCTGTCCTTAGCTGAGCCAAAGACAACGTTACCGAGAGACGGGTTTATGGACCACTTCTCCTTGAGTTCAGGTTCTGCGTAAATATTGATTAGATTATTGACCTCCTTGATAATGTCTAGAAGTTTCTGCATCATCTCCTGGGGTCCTAACTTGAGCTCTTTGACTAACCTATCAACCTTATTTATGAAGAGTATAGGCCTTACTCTTTCCTCAAGGCTCTGTCTCAGCACGGTCTCCGTCTGCGTCATTACTCCCTCTACAGAGTCTACTACTACGATCGAGCCGTCTAGCACCCTCAGGCTCCTCGTTACCCTTCCGCTGAAATCCACATGTCCTGGTGTATCGATTAGGTTAATGACGTAACCTTTCCCGTCTACCTCGTGATAAAGGCTCACGTTAGCTGCCTTAACTGTGATACCCCTCTGTTGCTCCACCGAGAGATAGTCCAAGGCTAAGGCTTCACCAGCAACCTTGGGCGATATAATTCCTGACGCGGCCAGCAATTGGTCGCTTGTAGTCGTCTTCCCGTGATCTACGTGCGCTATTATCCCTATGTTTCTCACTCTGGTTCTATCCTTCATGAGACTGAGAACTTGTTCTGATGTCTTGTACTTGGGCAAGCCTTACCACCGATCGTAAACCACTTAGTAGTTCGACCTAGGGGTATTAAAGTGTGATTCTGAGATCCGAAAGATTTTCACCCCCTCACAGCTAACCATCCCTAAGGTAGAAATAGATTAGCAGTTGTTAGATTTCCCTTGAAAAAAGAGCGGTAGTTAAGAGGAAGTCATATAACCACTGATAGATGTAGGCCAACCCTTAAAGGGGAACCCTCTGACTGTCACAGCAGTTATGGGATTTTCCCTTACAGCGGTTATTAGATTCCCCCTTGACTGCGAGATGGCTTTCGAGGGAAAGTGCAATAATTGCTCTCCCTTAGATATCGCCCTGTAAGTAAGGCGAAGTCTAATAACTTCTGCGTATGCCCTGAAAAGGAACCGTAAGATGTGTATTAGTGAAGTGTCGGAAAATTATTTTCAAAAGTATGAGGGCCTACTCGTCCTTCACTTCAAGGCGTGGATCTTCAGCCTCCCAAATATCCCCATTTAAGATAGATGAGTTGAGGGCTGGCTCTCCACTTCCTTTATCGGGTCGATGAGAGTCCCTCGTTTGTGATTGGTCTATCCTTAAATGTCATATTATTAACACGCTCCATACGTAAAATATTAACTTTCTTCACCCTCGAAGTAATCTAGGAGTGAGGCAAAAGACTTGTCAGATTTTTTGGCAAAAGGAGAATTGAACAATTTAAAGAGCAATTCGGCTTTTTTCCTACTACCAATAACTTTCTCTAGGTCAGTAACCGAGGCATTGCAGATCCTCCTTATGCTATTGAACTCCGATAAGAGTTTCACAGCAGTTTTTTCTCCGATCTTGGGGAAGGACTCAACCACATAGAGTTGCATATCTGCCAGGGACTCAAACTTAGGCTTATCGTGAAGGGTGATGGGACTTTCCTTCCGGGCATCTTGAAATTTCCTAGCTAAAGAGGATAGAATCTCTGCAGATTCTCTCTTATCCGTGGAGTATAGGATCTTGAGGTCGAAATCAACTGCTGCTGAAACTAGGGAGGAGTTTACCGATTTCCACTTAGCCGTGAGCTGTCTTATCCATTGCAGATCTCCCTCGATAAGTAAGATAGCTTCCCGATAAGAGGAAGTTAGCCTTTCGAGCTGATCGAAAAATCTCTTGTCAAAAATCGAGTTCACCAAGTCTATCACGTTTTTCCTCTCCACTACAACGTCGTTAGATATCACGTAATCCCCGACAGTGAGTTGTTCGTAGATCACGACGACTCCAAGTTCCTTAAGGATCTCAGGTACTCCAGATTGCTTCTCCCTAACATCTGCGTAAATTCTGAGCATCAACAACTAGAAACTAGGTCAAAAAACTTTAAGCTTTGGGTGGAGTCGAAGAGGCTCCTCCTTGAGGATAATACTTCTGCACCAGCTCGTTGACCTTCTTTTGTAAATCCTCAAACTGTTTCCTCAGAAGGCCCTCTTGTTTCTGATAGGTTCTACTCTTCAGCTCGAGTAACTCCTTTCTCTCGTTTAATTCATTTTGAACGTTGGTCCTGTCCTGTTTCACTAAGAGATTTCCCACTATCTTGTAAATCGGGGAGTCCTGTGGAAGATTGGACAATTCCTTGAGAACTTCGTTAACCTCTCTCAGCTCTCCTTCTATTACACTCTTTTCGTAAGCTAGTCTTTCTAGTTGAGATTGAAGCTGTTGTAACTTAAGAAGCTGAGTCTGTAACTCGGGAGGAATCCTTTCAGCCATTATGTTCTACCTCTTCTAACGTTCTCAACACACTGTATATCCAGAATATATAAGAGTTCATTATAGCTCTACATCGAGTTACGGTTTCGCACTTTATATCTATGGTTGGGCCCTCCGAAATTCTGACGAACTCCTTGTCAATGTCCTCTATTATTAGGGCTTTTGAGAGAGTACGAGTGACCTCCTCAGGTATACGATCCATGCTTATAATTATCCTTATCATTTGACTAATCTCATCCCCAAAACGAGCTGTCCATCCCTGCCTATAAACCTGACCTCACATCCATTTTCCTTAGTACTGGTAGTGACAGAGTAGACACAATTTCTCCTCTTCACTACTCCTAGATCTATAAGCATCCTATTTACGAGAGAACAGTTTGGATCTAAGTTGCCCAGGCACGCGGAGCCAACCCTCATCTGATATTTAGAGGGGAAGTCTGCGAGGAGGGTTACGCCATCTATCTTGAACTCATAGAGAGGAGAGTGGAGAGTCAAATCGTAGACGACCAACTTGCTGGGATTTCCCTTTCTAGAAGAAACAACGAGCAGTAGCCTCGCGCCCAAGATATTAGAAGCTTCTATCACTTCTGAGATGCTTCTCCTCCCTCTATTTATTTTCAGCGAACTAGGTATCATAAATTCTAAACCATTTAAAAAACTCCTAACTCTTGTGGAGGGATCTCTTGAACTAGTGAGGATTACCTCAACTTGGTGTGTAAGCCGCACCTGCCCACTTACTCCCGCACTTTCTACATTGCCATACGCCTGAGGCTATCCTGTAAACCTTCCCTTTTGTCTTACACACTGGACATAAGTGATCGCTATACCTCTTTTCCATTATTTCGCTCCACTTCTTCCTCAAAGAGGAGCCATATCTGGCTCCGAACCTGCCGGCAATCTTCGACCTCTTATTACCTGTCATCTGTTGTCACCTGAAACGATCGAAACGTACTTTTTAAGCTCTTCGAATAGCCTCTGGCTCGTAAGGGATGCCATGGATTCTGCTGCTTCGACTTCCTGAGATGAGAAGCTACCTTCACCGCTCTTCTGTATTCCGACTATATGACCATCATTAATGTAAGAGAACGATATCTTGGCGTCCATAATACCTTCTTCTTCCAGGTCTGGATCTATTACTAAGAACTTACCTATTTTAGCCACAGTGACTGTAACGACCGGATACTTGAGTGGAAATGAGACTACTTTCTCCTCCTTGTTTATTTTTACAGATCCATCCTCCTTAACGACCTTAGGTAATTTGGTATCGTAAAGTGCAGCTACTGCTGCCAAGGTACAAGCGTCAAGCACATTACCTCCATAATCTAGGACTGAAATGTCCACCCACACGGTCCACACCCTTTTCCCCTCCTCTATTACGAGAGAGGATAGATCTATCGATTTTGAGTCTCTTAGGCTCCTATCTACAACCCTAGAGAGCTCTATGGCGTTTTCATCTGGTGGGCCCGGCTCGAAGGTCTCATACGCCAGAGGAAGGAGCTCTGCGTTCACTACCAGATTTCCTTGGGCTGGAGTATCTGGATACGGTTCGTCCTCCTCAATCTTTACCCCAGCGAGTACGGTGGTGTCTCCCAATCTCACTAGTGCAGAGCCGTCGGCCTTCTTGGCGTACCCTAACGTAATAGAAATTGGTCTGTAGTCCGTGAATTTTCTGCCATCAGTTCTAGTTCCCTTTTCAAGCAGACTTACTATACTCTCTTTCTTTATGAGCGGAATTACGTTCTCGTTTGATGGTGTAACAGACATCTACACACCCTCCTCCTTAAGCTCTGACAGTCTGCTCCTAAGTACGTCTTTCTCTAGGTTGTATATCGTGTTAATTCCCTTGTATGCTAAGTCTAGTGCTTGCTTGAATTCTTCCCTAGACATATGACCATTTAGTTGAATGAGCGTGATCTGGCCCAATGAGGGCATCATTGCCACAGGCATATCAGCTTCTCCCCACATATCCTCTGGTTCATTAAGGTCAAGGACTATAACTCCATCAGCTTTTCCAACAGCAACTGCAGCTATTATATCTCTAACTGGTATACCAGCATCAACCACCGCCAACGAGGCTGCCATGAGTGACGCTAACCTAGTTCCTGCATCCGCTTGTATCACCTCCATGAAGATATCTATGGAGGACCTAGGAAATTGTTCAACCAATATGGAGGACTCCAAAGCCTCTCTAATAACCTTTGATAACTCTATTTCCCTTCGACTCGGTGCAGGACTTTTCCTCTCATCGGTAGAGAACGGCGTCATGTGGTACCTTACTCTCAGAACCGCTCTGTTGGGGAGGGCCAAATGTCTCGGATGCATTTCCCTAGGGCCGTACACAGCAGCTATTATTTTCGTGTTTCCTACCTCTACCAAAGAAGATCCATCTGCGTTCTTGAGAACCCCTATCTCTATCTTCATTGGTCTTAATTCGTCTGGTCTCCTGCCGTCAAGTCTTCTGCCGTCCTCAAGGATCAATCTAGGCTTCTGGACTTGCAACATTCTTATCACCCAATGCTTCACGGATCAGTTTTTTAATTCTATCAGTCAAACCCTTGGTATGGGACTCCTTCTCAATTGTTCTTATAGCCATTATGAGTATATTCTCTTTCTCCTTAGAAGGACAGTTAGCCCAAACTCTTCCATTTTGAGCAACTAATATCTCGCAACCAGTTTCTGAAATCAGCATCTCCAACATACTCTTCCCCTTTCCTACTACTCTAGGAACTTTTACTGGCATGATATCTATTACTATCCCTGAAGATACTCTCCCAAGCCCCTTACCCTTTACCGACAACACCGGATCAGTAGTTCTATCGAAACTATCTACCTTCGCTATGATATAATCACCTACATCTATGTATCTCCTCAGGTCCTCTCCTACATTGGCCGGTCTACCCAAGAGCGAGGATGCAGGCAGATATGCAGAGTATGGTGCCTTGATGTCAGTCATCCAGCCGTACAGTTCCACGTCCTCCACTAATCCTACAACGGTGTCTCCGACCTTAGGGTAATAGAACGAACCCTCCAGGGGAATGACCTCAAAGGTAGACTCTCTAACTTCCAATAGTCCAAGTACAGAAGAGTAGTACTTGTTTCCCTGTTTTATGATGTAGGGAGACCACGGTATTTGAAAGTTACCTTCGGCTATGAGATCCCCAGGAGCGACGATGGATCTAGACTGGAGATAGATTTTATTATTATTTCCCGACATTTCACTTCACTTGAATTACTCTGACCTCTATTTCTCCTTTAGTTATAGAGTTTAACTTATCTATAACATCCTGCTGAGCTCCTGCTGGGATCTCGATTTCGGCTATGAGGGTTCCATCGGCTAACCAATTTGATTTCTTCACGTTCCCCAAAGACTGTAGCTGTTGTCTAACTCTCCCAGCATATTTCTGTGAAACCCTGATTTCCAGTAATGCCTTGGCGATCTTGATTGGAATTATCTTGGTGAGCTCGTGAATGATTTGCAGGGCTTGAGACTCTATATCCTTGTTTATGTCTATTTGAACCTTGGTTTGCTCTAACGCCATCTCTAATCTGGAAGGGGGTATTGGTAAGTTAGTCTTTGGATCTACAGCGTTCCTATGTATGAAATCTATTATCTGCTTTCTCTTATTCTCTAAGATCTCTTTCCTTTGCTCAGCTGTCACTGGTATTTCGCCCTTGAGTATTATCTCCCTTGATATTGCCTCAAAGTCTGTGGTCCCAAAGACCTTCTTAAGAGAAGAAGGAGAAGCCTTTAGGCCCTTCTTAACGTCCTTATATATGGTGTCTGACACAACGATGTCCGATATCGAAATACTCTTTCCCTGTCTTAGGGCCATTGCTTCCTTTGGTTTAACAAGAATTTCAAACCTCTCTCCGTGACTTTCGTACTTGGCCACCACGTAGTCCTTTGGCCCCATATATTTTTATCACCCTAATTTCTGGAGGTAACTCGTCCTCTCCTCTAAACTCATTTTCCTAAATAGTCCTGTGTCCCTCGTGGCATATCCTACTTCGACGTTGCTCGGACTCAGCTTCTCTCCAGGTTTCAGAGTAGCTTTAAGTGAATTGAGTGCTAACATGACTGTTTCCTCGACATTAAGGTCCTCTCTATAGTTCTTCTCTAAGTACTCAGTGGCACTATAGCCTCCCTGACCTATCGCTACAGCCTGATAGGGCATAAACTGCCCACTGGGTTCAGTCATGAAGAGCTTGGTCACTCCTCTGTCGACTCCCCCTACTATGAGGGCCACACCAAAAGGTCTAACTCCTCCGTGCTGAGTGTACATCTGTTTAACGTCCGATATTAACTTAGTGAGGTAGTCTATGCTTATCGGTTCATCGTAGACTAGTCTATGTTGTAGTGAGGAATTCCTGGCATAATCTATTAAGATCCTTCCATCAGACGCCAAACCTGCGAAGCTACAGCCGACATGGTCATCAAGAAGATACACCTTCTCTATACTATCCACATCGAGCAGTTGGGACGCCTTCTTCTTTTCGCCTATAATAACTACTGCACTCTTAGTCTTAACTCCGAGGGTGGTCCATCCCTTCTTAACGGCCTCAAAGGCATAGTCGACTTGATAAAGCGACCCATCTGGGGAAAAGATCGTGATAGCCCTATCGTATCCCATGGCTGCTGGTCCAAAAGCCATTTTTCCTCAGACTATTACGATGGCTACAGGCTAATAAAAGTGTCATAAACGAATCAGATCGTCGCAGAGAACATCATAATACAGTCTGGAGCGGCGTCATCATCTATTGTCTCATGAGGTGTTTGGCCTTTTTTAAACTTCCGGTGGTCCTAACGGGGACTAGAAGAATCTCCTTATCCTCAACGGACTTGACGAAAGGAAGAGCTGCTAAGACTGCCTTATAACCTAGACGGTTAGTGGAGATTATTCCGCTCATCCTTCCCGGATCATAGATCACGACCCTAGGGTTAGATATATCGAGCCAGACCTTACCCAAGAGCTCCTGTAGGGCCATTCTTATCTGTTTTTCCATGTCCTGAACGTTGATGTCATCATGATCCGACAAGACCTTAAATACGATGTACCTTTTTTTGTTCTTTCTCAGGGTTAGTCTAGGAACCTTGGGTTTTAGCTCCTCACTCTTTCTACGAAATGATAGGTAGGTTAGCGTCACAAGCCATACAATTAATAAGATATCAATAATTAGCTGAAGCATTTCTATACAGCTCCAAAGGGAAACTGTATATCCACGTTAGGGCTAACGGTGACGATGCTCCTAAGATTAGCAAATAGTTAAGCTTGGAGATCGGGCTCCAAACTTCAGATATTTTAGAAGGACAGCTCGAGAAAACGGTCTTAAGCCCACGGTTTCCTAACTCTATTGCCCTCCTAACCACTTCGTGCGATGAGGAGCGGAGCCAAACCTCAACAAATTTTCCCTTCCTGACCATAAGTCTGACCAGAGGTCTCTTGTATAGATGGAGATTCGTATTATCGAGCACGATACAACACACTCTTTCATCGTTTATGACCTTGATGAGACTATCCCTAGAGTTAGGTCTGAAGAAGACCAGATGTCCCCTGCTAAAGGCCTTATCTATCTCCCCATGTGGATACTTCTCTGCAGTCAACGTGATCCTACCTATTGTTGCAACAGCTCCCCCTCCCTCGATCAGAAACGATGAATAGCCTATTTTCTTCAGTATGGGGATCAGGGCCTCATTTCGCAGACATGTTTCTACTAACAATCTCCTTCAGTTCCTCCATAAATCTCTCCTTAGATCCCTTAATGCTTATAATTAGCTTGACCACGTCTTCACCGTCCTTTAGAAAGACCCTATTACTCGACAAAAGTGCCTGTTTATCTATCCTGAGATAGATTTTGCTCCCCTCTACTCTGTTGGGCATTGTGGAAATCATGAAAATCAGGTCTGCTACTTCCATCCTCTTGATTATTGCCTTTGTCGCGTTAGTTGCACGCTCTCCTCCTAACTCCACCCTTAGAGCAATTATGGGATCGCCGTAATGACCAGAGAGCTCTTCCTTATGAAATTCGACACCTTGATAAGTTTCCCCTAAAAGGTCAGCAAGGGCCTTCCTTATCTTTTCCTCATCTTCCGTAGCATAGCAGAAGGTCGACACGGACAGTCTCTGTACCTTCATGACACCTACTTTCCTGGTATTCTATCGTAGTTCTGCAGTCTATAATACTTTGAGGCCTCGTGCCTCTTCTTTTGAATTCTCTCCCTCTTCTTCTTCACTATCTTGTAGTGCTGGGTTCCCTTAAGCCCTCTGGATTTAAGCAGGCCTCTAGCCCTCTTCCCTGCTGACGTAAGACCTCTGAATACTCTCCTAGTGTTAGCGGGATCTCTGAGCCACTTGTATGCTGGATCTGACGCTATAACTGGGTGATTGGGATCCACTAAAATTACTTCAAAGTACTTGTATAGTCCGTCCTCTGCGACATAGTAACTACCTAAAACTTGCATATTTGGATATTTCCTTGCAGCCTTTTCTTCAGCTATTAGTTGAAGACTCTTAGCTGGAGAGAACCCGTAGACGCCCATCCTCTTTGGTCTTCTTCCACTGTTGGGTCTAGGTTTCTCCCTCCCTCCCCTAGTAACCTTCACCCTCACAACAATAAATCCTTGTTTAGCCTTGTACCCCAAAGATCTAGCTTTATCTAACCTAGTAGGTTTCTCTATTCTAGTAACAGTATGTTGTTTCCTCCATTCTATTAGCCTGTTTCTCAGTACATCCTTTTTCCAATCCTCACTCCTCCAGGTTTCCGCCATCAGCTGATAGGCAGAAGCGACCATTGTTCACTCATCCCATAATGCTAGAAGCCGACTACTTAAAAAACTGAACGGTGCCTCTATTCAGTGATCAAGTAATGATAAGTGTAGGCCTAATAGGCAAGACAAACGTCGGTAAGAGTACCTTCTTTGCTGCCGCCACCCTAATGGACGTAGAGATAGCGAACAGGCCTTTCGTTACCATCGAGCCTAATGTAGGAATAGCCTACGCCAAGAAGAAATGTGTTCATGTGGAGCTGGGGGTGAAGTGTAATCCGAAGAATTCGCTTTGTATTAAGGACTTCAGGTTCATTCCCGTGAGACTCATAGATGTAGCTGGGTTAATACCTGGAGCACATGAGGGGAGAGGGCTCGGTAACAAATTTCTCGATGACTTGAGGAAAGCTGATGTACTTATCCACGTCATTGACGCTAGTGGATCCACAAACGAGGAAGGACAACCAGTACCTCCAGGAAGTAGGAATCCTGAGGAGGATTTGGCTTTTATTGAGACGGAGCTAGACGAGTGGTTCCTGTCCATAATAAAGAAAGACTGGGAGAAGTTCGCTAGGACCACCGATTTAAGCGGTAAAGATATGGTTGAAGCGCTTCTATCCAAGATGTCTGGAGTTTCCGTTAATAGAAGGCATATAATTAAAGCGCTAAAACTCAGCAGTCTAGAAAACGTAAAATTGATGCATTGGGGAGAAGAGGGTCTTAGGAAGTTTAGCCACACTCTAAGAGTGGTCTCTAAACCGATAGTCATAGCGGCGAACAAGTCCGACTTGCCAGTATCCAGGGACAACATAAAGAGGCTTCAATCCAAGTTTAAACATGTAGTCCCAGTCAGTGCAGAATCGGAGTTGGCCCTCCGCAGAGCCTCTAGGTCAGGAATTATAGATTACGTACCAGGTGAAGCTAACTTCACTATTCTGAAGAGACTTGACGAAAGACAAACGAAGGCGATGAATTACATAAAGACAAACGTATTAGACGTTTATGGCACAACAGGAGTACAGGATGCGCTAAATGAGGCTGTCTTCTCGGCACTAGAGATGATAGCAGTATATCCAGTGGAGGACGAAAGGAAATTCACAAACAGAGACGGGGATGTTCTTCCCGATGTCTTCCTCATGGAGAAGGGTTCTACCCCAAAAGATCTTGCCCTAGCTATCCACACGGATCTAGGTAGAGGTTTCCTTTACGCCATCGACGCCAAAAGGAGGATGAGAGTCGGAGAAGAATACTTACTTCAAGATAACGACGTGATAAAGATAGTGTCGTCCACCGCTAGGCCTTGAAGAGTTCTCCTTTACCCACATCCCTGTTTACTACAGCCCCTGGATATACTCTCGCATATGCGCCTATCTTTACTCCTGGAAGAATTGAAACATTTATCCCAGTCCTGACATGTCCTCCAACCACGGTGCCCATCTTTTTCCTGCCGGTATTTTCTCTCACTCCCTTAACGATCATGTATACTTCCTTTTCATCGAATCTCAGGTTCGCAACTAGAGTTCCGGCCCCGAAATTCACATCTTCACAAATCACGCTATCTCCTATGTAGCTGAGGTGAGGGATCTTGGTATTCTCCATTATCACTGATTCTTTGACCTCCACAAAAGAGCCCACCTTTACATTCTCCACTAATACAGTGTAAGGTCTGACGTAGGAGTTGGGCCCTACAGTAGACCCCCTCCCTATATAGGCTGGACCTTCTATCCTGGTACCTGAGAGTACTTTAGCGCCTTCCTCAACTATTACTTTTCCGACTATTCTCACCCCATCCTCTATTTCGCCCTCTATTTTACCTTTCTCCTTATTCAGAGCCTTCACGTTTGCCTCCAAGAGATCCCAAGGTCTGCCGATATCAACCCAGTCCCCTCGATGTTCAATAACCTTAATTTTCTCCTGTTTCGCCATTTTCATCACAGCGTCGGTTAATTCGTACTCCCCTCTAGGTGAGACTTGAAGCCCATCTACATAAGAGAAGATTGAGGAAGAAAGCTTGTACACACCTCCGTTAATCAAACTTGATGGGGGATTAGGACTCTTCTCCAAAATGGCTTGAAGATAACCTTCTGAGTCCACGAGAAGCGAACCGTACTTTGTGGGATCCTTGACCCAAACACCTAACATTGCATTGCCCTCATGTATAACTAGTTTCTCTAGGGCCTCCCTTTCCACAACCACATCGCCGTATATCACCAACACATCTTCGCTAGAGGGTTTAACGTAGGAAAGAGCGCCTCCGGTTCCCCTTCTCTCTCCCTGTTCTACTATCTCGAGACCCTCGAGCCTTGAAAAGAACTTACCATACTCTTCCCCGCCTTCATCAGACCCTTTAGAAACAACCACGGATATCTTTGCATCATTGATTACATCCTTCACGATCCTAATTGTCCTCTCTATCAAAGAACTTCCTAAAATGGGGACGAAGGGCTTCGGTCTAGTGTGGGTTATAGGTTCTAGTCTCTCTCCTTTACCCGCCGCTAGGAGCACTACCCTCAATAGGCTGCTTTACCTCCTCCGCCTCTTTCTCTGGGATCGAGAGGACTTTAGATTTCTCTATCTCTGCCTTCCTGAGGGGGGCTATCTTTTTGGCCTCGTTAAAAATATCGTTAGCCAGCTTGCCAAATATCATCTCTTGGACGAACTCGTTGAACGTATGGACTTCAGCACTCTTTCTCATCATTTCCTCCATTATTCTCCTTATTTCTGTGGCTTGAGCCCTGTGAACTCTGTACGCTGTGAGGGCCAAACCCTTGACCCTTATAACATAACCGTCCTTCGTAGTTACATCTATAACTTTGTTTATCTTCGAACTCTTCCTCCTAACTAACGATCGCACATAATCCCTCGATAACTCATGTCCAGCAAACCTTGTAAACAGCTTGTCCCCCTCATTCCTACTGACCTTAAAGTAAAGGTGAACATATACCGTGCTAAAGTCTCCAGTTAGATCGTAAAGTGTGGTCTCCACTTTTCTATTCATGGCCTGAGAGGCGTCAAATGCTGGCGTTGATCCTAGGGACACTTCGCCAAAGATTTTGGGAGACAGTATGGTGAACCACTTCTTCATTTTCCACTTATCTCTAATTGCTGATGAGCTTTGCTTGCCGCTGGATTTAGACGACATGTCAAGCAGAGATCTTCTCGAGTCGGTATAAAAACTCATTCCTCCTCATGAATGAGTCTCATATAGGTCTTCCTAAGGAATCTAATCACGGCCCTAGCTTCCTCCTCGTCTTGAATACCCCTGAGTAAGACTCTCCTCAGGGCAACGTACATGTCTAAGTCTCCTTCTGATCTCTTAACGTGCTCATATACGGTCCTGACATACTTTTCTATCAACATAACACTATCCTGAGAGACCTTAGGTCTAGTTTCTTTCCTTCTCAGTTTCCAGAATTCATATAGTAATATCCCAACAGCGTGAGAAAGATTAAGGACGGGATAGTCTGGGGTAGCCGGTATGTGCACTAAAAAATCGGTCATTTCTATTTCTTCTCTAGTGAGCCCCACGCTCTCCCTCCCAAAGACCAAAGCGACATGTCTGTCCCCAAAGGCCTTGGCCGCCTCTTCCGGGGTCACGGACTTCCTTAGCATGTCGCCTTGGGAGTCTGCAATGCTGGAGGTAGAGAGGGAGACGTCTACGCCCTGCAGTGCTTCATTTAAGTTGTTGACTATCTTGGCCTTAGACAGATATTCGAGACCTTTTGCAGAGAAGTTCTTTGCCTGTTCCAAATCGCACTTAGGCCTAACTATGTAGAGTTCCTTTACGTCAAAGTTTCTACAGAGACGCGCAATAAAACCTACGTTATATTCTCCTTCAGGTTCCACGAGAACTACTCTTATCAACTAACTCCACCGCCTTCAGTACCTCGTAACCCTTTACTAATTCCCTTGAGTTCGTCACTTCCAATCTCCTACTCTTGATCGTGGTTAAAAGAGCATCTTCATCAGTGAAACTGGAATAGACGAGGTAAATTCGTTTAGCCTCAATTTGGCTCAAGAACCTCTCCATTTCCACTACACCACCCGCACCCCCAGACCAACTGTAGCCTATCCATTCCTGCTTTTCGTCTACAGGGAGATATGGGGGATTAAAAATGGCAACGTCAAATCTTACTTTCCTAATGCAACTTAACAGGTCACAGTTAATCACATTGACGTGAACGTTATTTAGGTTGGAAGAACAGAGAGTAGCTACCGAGGCGAAGGGATTAATGTCTACAGAAATGGTTTGACCGCCCATCTTTGCGGCCAAGATTCCGAGAATCCCAGTCCCGGATCCAACATCTATCACTCTCTCGCCAGGAACTACTCTCAGGATGGAAGCTAACAGTTCTGAATCCTCGGCTGGTTCATAGACCTGGTCGCTCATACAGAGTTTAACCCCAAGGAATTCAGTAACTCTCCAACCATTTGAGGCTTGAAGTCTCTGATCCTCCTCGTCTCTGTGGAGACCAATCCGCAGAGTTCACCAGCCCTCCTAACAGTCTTGTTCCTGTACCTTGATATACATTTCAGTTTTTCGTTAATAATAGAGTCAAATGGTCTAACCCTCTCCAAGATTAATAGGGAGGAGAGAACTTTGGGGGGAGGCTTAAATGATGAGGGAGGTATCAGGAATTCTCTTCTAATGGAATAATAATAGTTAAGCAAAAAAGAGATGTACGTGGGGTATTCCATAACCTTCCTCGTAAAGTCCTCCTGAAGGACTAAGACCAACCTCTTCACGCCATCAAGTTTCACTATCTCTTCAAAAAAGTCGAAAGTTATGGAGTAAGGTAAGGATGAGACTACCTGCCCCCTAACTACCGGCATCCTCCTTCCATCTCCATGAATTGGGTTATAATTTCCTAGGTATACCAGTAATCTAGGATCGATCTCAATGCATATATCAGGGTTTATCACCTCGCTCAGAAAGCCTTTACCGCATCCTACCTCTATTATGGGTCTGATCTTCTTGTCTATAAGGAGAGATATCTTCTCGGCTACTTCTTGATCTACTAAAAAGTTCTGGGAGAACCTCATGTACTCTGCTTGATCTTATCAAGATAGCCTATATATTTCTGGTCCGCAGTTTTCTTATCGGTTTCAGAGGGATATACGAAAAGGAAGTACTTGTCCTCCCTCTTTATCTCAATGATAATCCTTTGGACTATAATTTCCTTCACATCCTTGAGGCCTACCCTCTCCTCTATTTCCTTGAAACTCGTGAAAGGCTTCTTTTTCCTCTCCTCTATTATGCTCCACGCGGTTTTCTTCCCTATGTTTGGGAGAAGCTCGAGGGCATGGAGCTTTAGTGTGAGAGAGTCAGCTTTATTGAAGAAATCCACAAAGAATTTTTCTTTTTCACTCACTATTTTATTAAGTACCCTGAGCAAGGTATCTCTAGCTACTGTAGTGAGATCCTCGTAGTTGATGAGAACGTCCACTTTCAGGGAAGTGGGATCGGAGTCCCTATCCACTCTCTCTTCCAATTGAAAGAGTTCTCTATAAGGATATGCTTCCATCAAAATGAAGTGATCCTCCCCTATGAGCTGTAATAGGGGCTTATTTCTATGCCACGAATGCCTATCCAGAGGATTCCCATCCTTCAGATAGTCCAGCACATACACGAACCTCTCTCTGGGCCCTCTCTTACTCATAGTGCCACAATGATGATTGTGTTTTTAACTTATTAAAAACAACTAGTTATTCTTGTACCTTTTCACTGCCTCTATAATTTTTTGTACCTCCTCCTGAGTCAGGTTCCTTCCCTCCAAAATAGAGATCGCCCTAACTTCGTCTGGCGTTTCTGGACAGAGGCTACTGATCATTGCCTTCACTTCAGGCTTCTGAATTATGGAAGAGATCTCCTCCATGAGCTTTATAGCGTTCTCTGCACTGCACTTCTCCAAGGAATTAAGATACTCGAAGGTCTTCTGAAGCACTGAGGAAGATATACCCGAAGATATCACTTCTCCAAGAATCTTTTTTGCGACAGAATATGGGACGAACTCCTCCTCTATTACCTGAATGGAAGGCATAAAAATCACTTTACGCCAGGACGGGGGCTAAGTGTTCTGGTCTGATGACGAGTATCTTCTCTTTGTCACCTAGCTTTACCTTCACCTCGTATGACTTGCCTCTTACACCCAAAATAACTCCTGTCTTTCCTTGATATCTCCTGTGTGGCATGCCGCTGTGAACAGATGGGTTAATTTTTATCGATACCTTGTCTCCTTCTCTGTATTCCCTCATGAGTTTGCTCAGCGATGGGACGGCACCTCTCTCTCTGGGAGATTTCCTTAATATCTTCCTACCTCTAGTCCTATTGCCCTTAGAATGTGTAACCATAACAAATCCACGCTATTGTGAACTGTTCATTAATTAAATTTTCCGTCTCTATTTCAGACAGGGAGTAACTTGGTTGGGATGATCTACCCCGACCTCACGGACTGCGCTTTCTACTTCCTAGCTCCGCACAGACTCCACTTAATGCAGGATATAGGGAGTATCCATTCCATGGATAGTCGCGTCTTGAAGTCCCATTAAGATAAACCTATAAGGTGGCTTTCGAAGATTTACGTGCGGGGGTGCCCGAGCCTGGTCAAAGGGGGCGGACTTAAGATCTGGATAGGAGATCCGCTGGTGTAGACCTGCGCGGGTTCGAATCCCGTCCCCCGCACCTCCAGCACTATAGTATCTTGTCTATACAGTTATCTTGCGTGGGGGGTTAAGGAGGTTGAAATCCCGCATCGTGGGGGGAATGGATAACGCCGGAATCTTTTAATCGATTTTCTCCTCTCGCAATAGTTAATGAATATCATAGGTGACAGACCTCCTCCCTGACGATAGACCCAAAATCTCTCTCCTAAAAATATTTGATCTGGAATTTCAATTGTGAACAAACGGGGGGTTGAAGACGGGGGAGGTGTCGTTTTACTCATGAACAGAACGGGGGGGGGGTAATATGATCGATCCCCCGCCGAGAACTTCGGTGTTACTGCAGGTAAGATAGAGTCTTACCTGAACTTTCTGGGAAGGCGAGGGAGGTGGCTGGGCTCTGATCTCGCCCCAGACCGTGAGGAACTACGCGGGGAAGGTTGTGGCCGAAGAGATGCTGAGGAGGACTAGGGAGGTGAGAGTGAGACTGCGTGGGGTCAAGGAGGTCCAAGTGTCACTGGACTGGACGGGCGTGAAGTTCTGGGTAAGTACGTGGAGAGCCTCAGGGGCTGGGAGAACTGCGTCCCTGGAACTACGCCACGACCGTGACCAGGTGAGGAGAGAGACCTGCTGGCTGTGGTGAGACACGTGGGGAGGCGAGGGAGGGTGAGGTCACTCATGGAACGATCCTCTCCCTGGAGGTCAGACTCGTGATCCTAGACGCCGGGTTCTACAGCATCGAGATACTTCACCACGTCTTAGTTAACTAAGTCCTCGTAGTCCTAGTCGGGGATGTGAAGGTCTACCGCGAGACTGTAACTCTTTTACGTAACTACCCGTTATTTTTAATTTTATAAATATCGTTTTGATTTGAGTTATGTTTATATGGTATTGCCATTGAGTACTTTATTGATGATCTCCCTAACTGATGACGGGCACTGCTCACGAGGTTTGGGGGGGGTGAAAAATCGGATGGGAGGGTATTGAAGTTTCCCTGGACTAGCCCCAATGATCTGGGGGTGACCGTGTATGATCCCTTAAGAGGGGTGCCCGTGGCGGAATTAAAAGTAATTAAGTAATTAAAAATAAGGAGAAGTTACGCCACGGGTAAACACTGAGAGTACACGACCAAGGGCGGGAGGCATGAGGCGGAGGAGCAGGTGAGCTCCAGGCTCCTGGTCCACGGCCGTCCCGTGGAGAGGAAAACCCGAGTGGCCAGGGCCACCGACCTCCCTTGGGAGGTCCTCAAGCTCCACGGCGAGGTCAGGACCACCACAGACCTCCTAAGAATCAGGGCCTTCCCGCCCCTCATGAGTTTCGCCAAGTGGCGCTTCAGGTTCCTCACCTTCACGCTTGCATGCCCTCCTGCTCTGTCCTCGTGACCTTCAAGGGCGTGTGGGCATTCTAATTCCTCGTGACCTCACTTTTCATTAAGCAGTAGTTATGGGATTTCTCGTTAGGTGTAGCCTTGAAGTCAAGGCAAAATCTAATACAGCAGTTATCAGATTTTACCTTGATTACAGGGCGCTAACTAAGGAAAAATCCCACAACTGCGGTCTAATAACTGCTGCATTAAGAAGATAACAGATCATCTGGGCATCCATGGGGTTGAATTATCAGAATTATTTCGATTTAATTCTGACTTATTTTAGAGAAGTGATTTTGGGTCTACCACAGGGAGGCGAGGTTTTCCGCTCCTTTGAACCCATTCTTTTATAAAGAACGACTAAGAGTTTTTAACGGATTTAGCGAAAGTGGTTCACCCGATAGATGTTAATTCGACCAGTACGATAGTGGGAAAAGAAATCGTCTCGTGGCAATTCTCTCTAAATCGAGACATGGCCTTATAGATAGTGTATTAATGCGGGGGGCGGGACTTGAACCCGCGCAGGCCTACGCCAGTAGGGATCTCACTTGAGGTCCTGAGCCTACCCCCTTTGACCATGCTCGGGCACCCCCGCACAAGTAATCATCCTTTATGACCTTAAAAAGCTAAAGTGCGCGCCGGGGACGGGATTCGAACCCGCGTGCCCCATAGGGGCAGTAGGTCGCTCACCGTTTCGCTGGAAAGGTCTCGAGCCTACCCCCTTGGTCCGCTCGGGCACCCCGGCAGTAATAAGTTGAGCTTAGAGCCTTAAAAACTACGCTGGAACAGTAATAGGAGTTTGCTCCGTTGATACCCTCGTTTCATTGAGGATTCTATCCCTAATATGTTTAGGGATGTTAAACAACGCAGAATGTGTCTCCCCATCGTAGAACTTCAAGCTAACTGTGACCCTATCTCTCAGTCTATCATCCACCTGAGCTGGAGTAAGTAGGTTAGGTGAAGACTCTTCCGTGCCGTATACGAAGCCCCAAAGACCATCAAAGGAGGGAACGTAGGTCACAGATGCACTTACGTGAGGAAAGACATTCCTAAATGTATTGAAGATTCCTGAAAACGTCTCGAGGCTAAAGGAAGG
This sequence comes from Metallosphaera yellowstonensis MK1, assembly GCF_000243315.1. Lineage (GTDB taxonomy): Archaea > Thermoproteota > Thermoprotei_A > Sulfolobales > Sulfolobaceae > Metallosphaera > Metallosphaera yellowstonensis. The sequence goes on from NZ_JH597768.1 coordinate 410,628, forward strand.
AGAAGTCGCCTGCGTGACCACTCCGCCGCCTGGCCTCAATATTTTTCTAATACTTTCATAGAACTCCTTAGTGTAAAGTTTATATGAGGAGTTACCGCTTATTGGATCCGTGAGGTCGAGTATTACCGCATCGAACTTATTCTGGGAGTTCTCTACATAGTTTCGTGCATCATCTATGATCACTTCAGCCCTAGCATCATCAAAGGCACCTTGATGCCATTCCTTCAGGTACTGTTTAGCGAAATCAACAACTTTCTGATCTATATCTACCATGACTGCTCTCTTTATGGAGTTGTGCCTCAGTACTTCTCTGAGGGTAGCACCTTCTCCTCCTCCCAAGATTAGAACGTCCCTCGGAGCTTTAAGGGTTATCAGGAGAGGATGAACCAACGTCTCATGATAGATATACTCGTCAGAAACTGTAGATTGCACCTTTCCATCTATTATGAGAGACTTTCCGAACCTGGAAAGGTAGGCAACCATGACTCGCTGATATTTAGTTACTACGTCTTGAACTACTTGTTCTATATGATGACCGTGAAATTCGTAGGGGGACTGCCACTCTATGTGCCAACTCCAGCCAAACATTACCTTAGCCTGACCCCGTTAATCTTCTTGTTTTGCCAACTATACCTCTTTAGCTTTTTGGACTTACCGAAGCCGCAGGCAGCACATTTATGCTTGTTGGGGTTATAGGCGTTCCTCCCACACCTTCTACATCGTATGTGAGAGGCACCCCTATTCATCTTACCGAAGGAAGGAGTTCCCTTCATTTCTCATCACGTTTTATTGTTGGATTGGCGAGATTAGAATAACGTTATCTCCTCTTATAACTATCGTACCCATCTTCTTTCCGCCACCGTCGCTCTGTATCTCCTCAGAATCTGAAAGAACCAAATTCATGTGTTGATCGTAACTCTTGAGAAGACCTCTCACTTCCTTGTTCCCTTTAAGTTTTACTAGAACTAAGTTACCTAACGACTCAGCGAGCAACTTATGTGCGGTCTCAGCCATGCGATACACCTGTTCAAGAGTTAGGTCTCCTACATGTTTATAAATTAAGTGGATAAGGAACGCAGTATAAGAGTGTCTATGAAGTCCCGCCGCGGGGACTTGAACCCCGGACCACCCGGTCACCACCAGCGCCAATCTACAGCCGGGCGCTCTAAACCGGGCTGAGCTACGGCGGGTCGTGGTAAATGTTAGAAAGGGAACGGATAAAAGTTTTGTGTAGAATGCCATGGGCCTTAGGAATCTATGGACATTTGATGTTTGTTGCCATGATGTTCTTCACCACGCTTCGATCCTAAATTTTTTAAGTCATTAGGAATGTAAGGATGAGGGGGCCCGTCGTCTAGCCTGGTTAGGATGCCGCTCTGACACAGCGGAGGTCCTGGGTTCAAATCCCAGCGGGCCCATATTCTAGTTATGTCTAACGTGAAATCTCGCTACCGGCCTAAGAAATTTTCATGGTCCGTAGATAGAGATCCAGGAATAATTTCTTCAACGTACTTTCAAATAGATATAAAATATAGATCAGCAATAATTTCATCCTCATCCGTTCAGCTGAAACACGGCTCATCATCCCGTAACATATGGAGGTTTCTTTTACAAACGTATTCCTGTCTTTGCGTTATTATTTAAGATGAACCGCAGCTGTAGTCGAAGAGTTTGAGTACGCTGAACTCATGCCACTCTTAGGCTATCTAAGATGGAAGGTGCATAGATGTTACTACTCCTTATCCCTAGCCTATCCCTCTCCCTGGGATTCTCAAGAACCTTGCTAAAGGCCCTTATGGCTGACGACTCGCCATGATTAAGTATTATATTCCTAGGCTTGGGGACCATATCTTCCAAGAATTTCAGAAGCTGCCTCCTGTCGGAATGACCTGAAAACCCATCTATTGGAGTGTGCTCTAAGTTTACCTTAATGCTCTCAACTCTTCCGTCTCTACCTACAACCTGGATTTCCTTTGCACCGTCCCTTACTTTCCTACCTAGAGTACCTTCAGCCTGATAGCTCACGAATACTAACGAGTTCTTTGGGTCTGGCGCCAAATACTTAAAGAATTCCACAGCCGGTCCTCCGTTGAGCATACCAGAAGTTGCCAGAATGATGCTAGGTTCACCTTGTGCTATATCTTCCCTAAATCCCTCTATCCTCTTAAAGTAATCCGAAGTGAAGGGGTTTTCGTCCCTGAAAAGGATCGAGTCCCTCACCTCTTTACCCAACCATTCCGGATATGCAGTATGTATAGCAGTAACTTCATCAAACAGTCCGGTAACATAAACTGGAATCTCGGGAATTAACTTCCTCTTCATGGCGTCGTTTATGACCAACATTATCTCCTGCCCTCTCCCCACAGCAAGCACAGGAATCAGAACTTTTCCTCCCCTGTTGATGGTCTTATTTATGACGTCTATAAGTTGCTTTTCTGACTCCTCCCTGTTTGTTTGGCCCTGTGCTCCATAGGTTGTCTCCATGATTAGAGTATCAACCCTAGGAAACTCTGCCACTGCCCTGTCTAGGAGTCTAGTTCTAGCATACTTGAAATCACCAGTATAAACTAGATTATGAGTACCATCCCCTATATGTAGATGGGCCATGGCTGAGCCTATTATGTGACCTGCGTTATAGAAGGTTAGTCTTATGTCTGGGGCTATGTCGGTCACTTCTTCATAGTCTAGCGTGATTGTGTGGAGAAGCTCCTTCCTCACCTCCTTGGCAGAGTAGGGTAGAGGTCTTCCCTCCTTCTCTGAGATGTCCAGCATGTCCAGTTGCATTAACGCCATTATGTCCCTTGTTGGTTGTGTCGCATAAACAGGGCCCTCATAACCGTATTTGAAGAGAAAAGGTATCATTCCGCTATGATCCAGATGGGCATGAGTCAGGACCACGGCGTCTAAGTCCTCCAGTCTCAGTTGGTCTATGTCGAGCTTAGGAAACATTCTCTCCCCAGAATTAACACTCGGGTTTACTCCTACGTCTAGAAGGACTCTGCTCTCGGGGGTCTCAACCAGCACAGCTGACCTACCGACCTCCTGGAACGCTCCAAGTGCAGTAATCCTAACGTATCTATCCTTAAAAATGATCTCCCTATGTATTCTCTCTCCGAAGACCTTCAATATCTTAGCTCTGTATTCAGTCTCATTGTAGATATGAGTTAGGACGCCTTCTACAGTTCTAGACTTAATAGGCGGTTCCCTGATGATTATAGGTCTCCAATACGTCTCCATAAATATTTTCTGTTGTATGAGCCCCCTCTTTCCTATGACTAACCCTGGCTTTTTGGCCTTGATGAGAACCTCGCCCAGCTCCTCATCGAACTTTACGTCTGAGATCTGAGCCTCTTGGGGGACAGAACTCTTTATTATTTCAACTGTCTCCTTCTGGTCTTTCCTTATGCTACTATCAGCCTTTATGACTATCCTCTTCTTGATCTGCTTGGCTATGTTCCTGATAACGTCCATTTTATCGTTTAGAATCGATGGATTCTTGACATACACTGCTATCTCAGGGCCCTCAAACTCTATCCTAGTTATTTGGGCCTCTTTAGGAAGGCCATTGTATATGGACGATATTATTCCTAGCCTAAAATTGGACACTTAACTTCACCAAAACAAAGAAAGCTATAGGGATAGCTAACTCTTTTTATATTTAAATCTTCTTACATACTATGGAGATTCAGGAGCATATCATTGATCTTCCGAAGAGAATCTATGTCGGTAATGGAATCATAGGGAAGCTTAAGGAATATCTCCTTCAGTTGAACGTTACAGGGCCTCTCCTAACGGTTACGGGCCCTAACGTAAGGAAGCTCGTGATAAACGATGTAATCAAGGGAGTGGCGGAGGTAGGGGATGTTGAAATCACTGAAATAAGCGACTCCAGTGTGGATGAGGTGAACAGAGTTGAAGAGATTGCCAAGAGGGTTAAGCCTAGATTTATTCTGGGAGTAGGAGGAGGAAAAGTGATAGATGTGAGCAAGTACGTAGCATACAAGCTTAACATAAACTTCCTGAGTGTCCCAACAGCACCCTCGCACGACGGTATAACGTCTCCTTTTGCCTCAATAAAGGGATTAGGAAAGCCAGTATCGGTGAAGGCCAAGACGCCCTTCGCTATCGTGGCTGATATAAACGTTCTATCGTCTGCTCCCAGGAGGTTAATAAACGCTGGCATCGGAGATACTATAGGCAAAATAGTTGCGGTGAGAGACTGGAGGTTAGCTGCGAAATTGACCGGCGAGTACTATGGAGATTACACAGCATCCCTTGCTCTTCTCTCAGCAAAACACGCACTCAATTGTACTAAGATCATGAACAGGGACCTGAAATATAGCGTCAGACTGCTCACAGAGGCACTAATAAGTAGCGGAGTAGCAATGGGGATGGCAGGTAGCACTAGACCTGCCAGCGGATCTGAGCATCTCTTTGCACATGCCGTGGATCTCCTTGCACCCAACGTGGCCATGCATGGAGAGCTCGTAGGCTTAGGAACTATACTGATGGCTTATATTCATGGAATAAACTGGAGAGAAATAAGAAAGGCACTAGAAAGGATAGGGGCCCCAGTGAAGGCTTCAGAGCTAGGTATCCCAGCTGAAACAGTGATCAAAGCGTTAACTATTTCTCATACAATAAGACCAGAGAGGTATACAATCCTAGGAGATAGAGGTCTCACTTGGTCTTCCGCGGAAAAAATAGCAAGAGATACTGGAGTTATTGAGTGAAAATCGACTTATTATAGATTTCCTGATAAATAATGGAACAGTCCTCCGGTAGGACGTACGTTATCACGTCTTTCGCGAAGAGTAACTTCCTCGTCTGTAAATCTTCCAATAGGAAGAGCTCCTTTGGAATTGTTACTTTCAGACTCTTCTTATCCTCACTTAACTCAAAAGCAGGCATGTATTTCCTACTGAACCACCTATCTAATAGGGCATCTATCTTCTCCTTCTCGTCATTTAAGACCTTAACTACCTTGATCTTATATATTAGAGACCTGCCGGCTAAAGGGTGGTTCATATCTATTAGGACTCTTCCTCCAGTGACACTTTTGACGGTACCGTAAGTGCCGTCAGAAAATCGAACAGGCATATTAGGATAAGGCGTTATACCTTGTTTCCTCAGTTCCCCTAGCGACACGATCTTTACTTTTGATGGGTCCCTAGTTCCGTAGGCGTTCTCAGGAGGTATCTCGACCTCTTTCTCCTGATCTGGGTCTAAAGAGTATAGGACTTCCTCTAGACCCTTTATCAGCCTATGTTCCCCTAGTATGACTAACTGCGGGACGTATCTCCTATCCGAATCATATATGTTGGCTTTCTTAGCCTCCTCTTCGGAGGTCGTATCTATTACCTCACCTGTATCCTTTATTCTACCTGTATATTCCACGATAAGAAAGTCCTTGTCCTTGAACATTATTACCAACCGACTTACTTAGTTACGGTTTTAAAATTATTTGGATCGAAAGCGGGAGACCAGTGAGTATACCTCATCCAGACCATCTGACAATCTGACCTTCTTCTCCATTTAGTAAGTTAGAAACGAGTTAACGTAGTTGGGTACTCTTCATCTCCTCTCGCGTTCTCCATGAGATCTAAAGTGGAGTCTTATTACTCGTCAGTAGCGCACACTTCATCTCTCCGAGTGTCAATATAATGGAGCGAAAACTCTCCCTCCTTCTTAGGGCAGGCTGAAGGTTCAAACGGTGAAGTCAAGAGTCCCTTGAGGCCTTTATGAAATCCCCATCTTCAGACGGGGTTTGGGCCCGGAGGGATTTGAACCCTCGACCACCCGGTTATGAGCCGGGCGCTCTACCTAGCTGAGCTACGGGCCCTCAGGGTTTAATGGAAAGTCTTTACTTTTAAGACTTACTCGGTTAGGTACCATAACGCCATTGCCTCATATATTCCCTCTGTTGTTGAGTCAGCTCCTCCTTCTCTATTCCCATGGACTCTAACTTAAGCTCTGCAACTCTCTCATCTATCTCTCTCGGAACATCAAAGACCTTAGGAGTCATCTGACCTCTGTTTTGAACTATATAGACCACTGATAAAGCCTGATTTGAGAAACTAAGATCCATAACCTCACTAGGATGACCTTCTGCTGCAGCTAAGTTCACGAGCCTTCCCTCGGCTAGAAGATATACCTTCTTCCCATTGATCAATTCGTACTCTTCTGTGTATGGCCTTATAACTCTCCTTGATCTAGATACCTGCTTAAGGCCCTCTACGTCTATTTCGACGTTAAAGTGCCCTGCGTTAGCTAAAATTGCACCGTTCTTCATTTTTAATATGTGTTCCTTAGAGATCACATTTATGTTACCTGTTGCAGTAATGAAAATGTCCCCCATCTCTGCAGCCTTCCTCATGGGTAATACTTCATAACCTTCCATTACTGCCTCTAGAGCTCTGAGAGCGTTGGCCTCTACTACTATCACCCTGGCTCCAGCTCCCCTTAGCCTTGAGGCTATGCCTCTCCCTACCCAACCATACCCAACCACTACACATATCTTACCAGCTAAAAGTACATTTGTAGCCCTCAAAATTCCGTCAATGGCACTCTGACCTGTTCCGAACCTATTATCGAAAAGATATTTAGTGTAAGCATTGTTAACTGCAATTACAGGATACTTAAGTACTCCTTGCTCCTCCATGGCTTTTAACCTGACCACTCCTGTCGTAGTTTCCTCAGTCCCACCTATTACAGTGTCAGTGAGATTCTTATCATGGAGTAAAGCGTGAAGATCGCCCCCATCATCCATGACTATTTGTGGTGAATGTTTAATTATTTTTTCCATGTTTGAATAATACTCTGCCTCAGTCTCTCCTCTCCACGCAAAAACATTTATCTCGTCGTACTTAGCTAACGCAGCAGCCACATCATCCTGGGTTGAGAGAGGATTGCTAGCAGCCAAGAACACATCCGCACCAGCCCTCTTGAGAGTCCTGACTAGAACGCCGGTCTCCTTAGTGACGTGAAGGACGGCTGCCACGGTGATGCCTCTAAGGGGTTTCTTCTCCTCTAGTTCAGCCCTTATTCTCATTAGAGTAGGCATATGCATTTCCGCCCACTCTAATTGATTCTTTCCCTGCTCTGCTAACGAAATGTCCTTTACCAGGTACTCCATATCTCAAAGCTTGCTAACCTGTATTTAACGTTAGGTTCGTAGAAGCTTGAGAAGGGATGGGCCCGCTGGGATTTGAACCCAGGACCTTTGGCTTGTAAGGCCAACGTCCTAACCAGGCTAGACGACGGGCCCCTTAATCCCTTTGTCCTCAGACCATTAAAAAACTATTTCCTTCCAATAACTGAAGTACAATATAACACCGCACTGGCATACGCTACAGGACCCAGATCGTTCCTAAGTCCCCTATATGTCACGTGCTCCCCTAGGGACTGCTCCAACTTGGAGAAACCATTTTCCACTCCAGGGAAGACTAGGAGATCCCTATCACTGAAACTTGGGTCTCCTATCTCCTTCTCGGCAAAGGGAGAGAACAGATAGACGGCGTTGGGAGAAAGTAGAGTAATGGCGTCCTTCAGGTCTGGCAATACTATCAACGACTTTCCCTGCTTTAACGCGAGCCTCCCAACCTCCGGAACTCCCGCCTGAGCAGCTGTACCTCCTACCTTAGTGACAACTAGATGACTAAAGTTAAGTCCAAAAATCAGCTTGGCGAAATCGATAAGTCTTTGGGAACTAGTGACGTTATGTATTCCAACTATCATCAAATAGTTGCACCATTATATACGAAGCTATAGCTCTTGATAAGACTACTGGGACGGCTTCCCCTACCTGATTATACTGCTCGTCTTTGCTCCCAACAAAGACATGATCGTCTGGGTATGACATAAGCCTAGCCTGCTCCCTAACAGTAAGATACCTAGAATGAAAGGGATGTATGAACCTAGCGTTTCCTAATACTGTGGGGGCCACGTCATAGGGATCTAAGCGTACGTGAAGTGGAATTGCCTTCCCATGACCCCTGAACATGGTTAAATAATCACCTATCTCTACTTTAGCTAATTTCAGCAACTTCCTTTCATTAACTTCCCACACCTCATGATTAGGAAGATATCTATCCTCGAGATCCTCTATAGCCTCCATAACAGTTACTTTCGTACCTAAGGGCTTTAAATTAAGTCTTATATTCGAGATAAACACTCTGGCCCGTCTTGACGGATTTCCAAATTCTTCAGCTAAGAGAAAATTGAATATAGGTTCAAAGCCTTCCTTTCTGAACTCGTGGATTAAGGCCTCTCTTAACTCTCTAGTCTCCACTATTGAGGGTACGTTTTCCATAACGAAGATCTTAGGCCTAAGTTCTGCGATTAACCTTATGAACTCAAGAGTTAAGGAGCCCTTCTCGTCTTCATATAACCTGTCCAAAGGGTTATTTAGTCTTAAGGGATTAGCTGCGGTGAAAGGCTCACAGGGTGGGCTACCTATCACGACGTCTGGCTCACTCCCTATGAGCTTAACGATTTCCTTCCCCGTTACGTCCCTGACGTCCTCCTCCAAAACTAAAGTTTTAGGAAAGTTCAGAGAATATGTCCTCGCAGCTGAGTGATCCAACTCTATCGCTAACTTAACGTCGAACCCTGAATCCGCAAATCCTCTCCCAAAGCCCCCAGCACCAGAGAACAGATCAACTACCTTCGGAGCTCCCAACCCTTGTCTCCCTTGATATTTCTTCCTCTATTTCCTTAATTTTTTTCTCTAAAAGTTCCTTAATTTTACCTGAATCATAATATGTTAATTGAACTCCGCATTTAGGACACTTAAACTCGTTCTCGAATGCCTCCTCAAATGTATACTTGTTCTTGTCCTCTGGACAAATGTAAAACTCGTTGTTCGATTCGTACTCTAACCTACTCTTTAGCTTGTTAAGGATCTCCCTTTTCCTGGCAAGGAGAATATCGTTTATTTGATCAGAGTTGGCCTTCCAATAATATACATACCATCCTGTGTCTTTATCCCTAGTTCTCCTGTAGCTAACTAAACCGTGCTCGGCTAAGGCGTAAAGTTTCTTCCTAACCTCATTGACCTTTATATTTAGCTTGCTAGCCATACTCTCATCGGTCATTTCAGTCTTGCTCTCTAGAAGGAAGGACAAAACTTCTATCACGTCCTCTCCTAATAGTTCCCTCGCTATTTCCTTTAAGAGACCATCTACATCATTGTTCATCTGTTCTGATCACCTTCTTACCTCTTTCTTGAGGGATGATCCTGATCTTGGCATCCCTAAATACTATATTTAGCTCATCTCCCTTATATAGCCTGTCTAGTAGGATGGCAAGGGCCGCGACTTCTGAGTGAGGCTGATTCGATACCGCTACGTTGAAATCGGCATTAGTATAATACCACCCTTCCACCTTCTCTGACCCCACCACTATGAGAAGGTTGTCAATTTCTCTTATTCTGTTCTCTACCTCGGGGAGGTTGATCCCATACATGGTTAAATGGATGACCTTTCCACCGTTCTCTCTCCACTGTCTCACGAGTCCCTTTGGATCGCTAACCAACCTCACCTCAAAGTAGCTCCCTCCCCAGTACTCCACAGTCTTTCTGACTTTATTTACCAGGGATTCATCGTATCCGTCTATAAATACACCTCGCGCTCCAAAGGCTCTAGCTACCAGGGCCACGTGAGTGGTTACCCTCTTATCCCTATGAGGTCTGTGTCCGAGCCTCAGTACGAATATGTTCCTTAGACCAGAGAGAATATTTTATCCCTCAACGTATTTATATTGAATAAAGTCTTTGCAGAGACTAGGATCGAATCGATCACAGGATTATAATACTCTTCTGCCAATCCTCTTATTAATTTTAGTTTCTCTTCGTAACTTCCCTCCAATAAATCAACTTTGTTGGCTACGACTAGTAGGGGTTTGCCAGAAATACCCAGCTCCCTCAGAATAGCGAACGACGACCTGATCATCTCCACTATCATTGACTCCTCTAGGGAGATGTCGAATACCATTAGAAGGGCTGAGGCATACTTTATTTCAGACAATGTAACGAAGAACGCCTCTATTATCTGAGGTGGAATACCTCTTATGAATCCTACGGTGTCCACTAGCATCACCCTCTTCTTATTATGCGTGATCAAGTACCTCTTGGGGGAAGTGGTGGTGAACATTGAGGAGTCTGTCGCTTGCCTTAGATTGGTTAGCGCGTTGAAAATAGATGTTTTCCCTGCGTTGGTGTAACCACTGATGGCTACGTATGGTAGCCCTTCCTCCCTAGTCCTCACCACCTGAGCCTCCCTAAATTTCTTCACGTGTTCTAGCTCCTTGGTGATCCTGTTTATCTTTCTAGAGAAGAGCCTTATCTGGGACTCGACACCATAAACGCCTGCTCCCAGAGGACCCTGCTGTTCGCTCTTCTTAGCTCTACTATATGCGTCCTTAATAATCGGAAGCTCGTGCTTCAACCTTGCTAGTTCTATCTGCAGTTTTGCCTCCTTAGATCCTGCATGGAGGGCAAATATTTCCAAGAGAAGTAATACTTTATCTACTATTTTCTTTTTGAAAAGTAGTTTATTGAGGTTTATGAAATGTCTGGGCGCGAGGGTATCAAATATTATGACCCCCTCCACATTATCTCTTTCTATCAACTTATCCACTTTGTCTTTCGAGATGTAGAAAGACGGATTAGGTTTACGTGGTAATTTGTAAATATCGATCACGTCGTAACCTGCACTCTCCGCTAGGGACATTGCCTCGTCAAGGTAATCTTCTGACGCGAAGAGGACCGCTCTCACTTCCTCCCCTCTCTTATGTTGATTATATCTCCTAATGTGAGGGTAAAGTCTTCGGGTTTAAAAGATTCGACCTTATCTGCCTCAACCTTTACTAAGAGTTTGATGCCGAGTATTTTCTCGAGATCCCTTGCTTGATCCAGTGTGGGTTTTAGTTTGCCTTGTTCTATTCTTTTTATTACGTTTTCCTGAGTCCTCATCTTATTAGCCAACTCCCTTGTGCTCATTTTAAGTCTCTCCCTGGCCTCTCTAACCTTTAAGGCATAATTTTCGTCTATCTCCCACTCTTCACTCGTCCTTATGGTCTTTGTCTGTTGGGGTTTAGCGACGGATGATCTACGAACTGGGGCCGTACTGGGTGCAGACTCAGCATATCTTTTCACACGCTCATAACACGACCTACAGAGTACCATGTGACTTCCCTCGATCTTTACTGAGTAATAAGGGCCTACTATCCTCTGTCCGCACATTTCACAGTATCTCTCTTCTTCTCTCTTCACGGGAACCATAAATAATAGATAGCGATAAACATTTTTAGTCTATCTTAATCAATCACTATATTGGATCTAGCTTGTCTGATGAATTAGACTTACCCAGAGAGACTTCTGTTAATGATGAGCACATCATAAGGCTCCTCGAGGAGAAGATAAGAGCCATGCAAATAGAAACCGAGACTTTGAGGAAGGAACTGAATTATTATAAATCAGAAATGGAAAAACTCTTAAGCCCTCCACTAATAGAGGCGGTGGTCTTGGACATACTTGAGGATGGAAGGGTAGTAGTTAAGAGTTCCTCTGGGCCTAATCTGATAGTCAATGTTTCAGATAATGTGAGGATGGACTCCATTAAAGTTGGCAAGTATGTGGCACTGAACCAAAGGGGATCCTCCATAGTAGAGGTATTGAGAGACAGGGACGATCCTTTGGTAAGATCCATGGAGGTTATAGAACGCCCTGACGTGAGGTATCAGGATATTGGTGGGTTAGATCAGCAAATTCAAGAATTGAGGGAAGTCGTCGAGTTTCCACTGAAGAAACCAGAACTCTTTAAGGAACTTGGAATAGTACCGCCAAAGGGCGTGCTTCTGTACGGACCTCCTGGCACTGGTAAGACTATGCTAGCTAAAGCAGTGGCAGCAGAGAGCAACGCTGCGTTTATTCACGTTGTGGCGTCCGAGTTCGCACAGAAGTTTGTGGGGGAGGGGGCTAGAGTTGTAAGAGACGTGTTTGAACTTGCCAGGAAGAAGGCCCCCTCGATAATATTTATCGATGAGATAGACGCGATTGGTGCTAAAAGGGTGGATTTAGGGACGAGTGGTGAGAGAGAGGTTCAGAGGACCCTGATGCAGCTCTTGGCTGAAATTGACGGCTTTCAGCCGTTGAACAACGTCAAGATTATAGCTGCAACCAACAGGATTGATATCCTGGATCCTGCCTTACTGAGGCCTGGGAGATTTGACAGACTCATTGAGATTCCCCTGCCTAACTTGGAAGGGAGAAAGCAGATCCTAAAAATCTACATCTCCAAGATGAAGACCAGCGAAGACGTCAATATTAACGAATTGGCTATGATAACTGAAGGATTCAGCGGAGCGGATTTGAAGAACCTGTGTACTGAGGCTGGCTATGTGGCTATCAGGAATAATGAGGGAACAATAAGGATGACCCACTTTAGGGAAGCTCTGGAGAGACTGAAGGCCAAAAAAATTAGTAAGGAAGTCATAGATAGAGGGGAGAAGTATGCATGATAAGGTTCAAGCAACACGTCACTCAGCCAGAGGACGCTACACCCTACATTGATTACATCCATGCTATAGCAGAATTTCAATTCGGCAGTGAGATAGCATCCTGTTTATTTAAGAGTGGACTTACATTCAAGATACAACGTTCCGTAAACACTTGGAGGATAAGGAATGTTCTACTCTCAGACAATTCACTGTTCTTAGTCCTTAGAGCTCAGGATAACCTTTTCTCCCTTACTTTAAAGGCTGGGGAAAAGATAAGGGAATGTGTGCCCGTCCCAAGACTTCGAGTAATAATAAAAGAAGAAGTGAAGGACATACTAAAGAAACAGGGAAATGTGTTCGCCAAACATGTTATGGAAGCAGATACGAGCCTAAGAGCTGGGGATGAGGCCATAGTGGTCACAACCAAGGATGAACTTATAGCTGTGGGAAAGATGAGGTTGTCGGGAGAGGAAGTAACGGAATATAAAAAGGGTGTAGCCCTAACTGTTAGAGAGAGGTCTAAAACATGAAGGTAATATTGAAGGATATCAATGAGAGTGAAATAAAGGACGCTAAATTTATCACAGGTTTCAGAACAATAGGTGAAGTCGGTTACTTAGCCGTAAGACATATCATCATGAAAAGGAAAATGAGAAGAGTGGGCTTTGTCATAACGAAATTCTTGAGGGACGTAACTTTTCTGGACGATTATGGCGTTGCTACTCCATTTGAACTGTTCTATGATGACGAATTTCACGTTCTAGTACTACTTAATCACCTATTACCCTTCCAGAAGGAGTGGAGCCAATTCTCGCATGGCATGATTAGATGGCTGAAGAGACACCAGATAGAAGAGGCAATACTAGTTGGTGGGCTCGACAAAAGATACAAGGACGTTCAAGAAAACGTCAGATGGCTAAAAACAAGCAAAAGCGGGATAGAACTAAATTATCCATTACTCAATAAACAGCTAATTATGGTAGGCCCCTTGGCGCTATTCACAGTGTACGCGGAGATAGAAGACGTTCCTGCCACGGTAATCTTACCCTATGCAGATAGGGAGAGACTTGACCCAGCAGCCGCAGCGTCCGCGGTCGAGGCTATTAATTCAATAACTGGATTTAAGATAGGTGTCGAGGAACTATATGAAGATGCCAAGAAAATAGAGCAAGAACTACAGAGGCAATTGGAATTAATCCAAAAAGAGATGTCAAGAGGAGGGGTAGATAGACACTATATGTGATAGTACGGAACTCTCACATTCTATAAAACTTACTTTCGAGTATTTTTTGTTGTCTAACATTTTTTTGATTAGAGTTAAAGTCTCCTCGATCAACTCTCCGTGAATGTGGGCTGGAGCCTCGAACTGAGCCATGGGGAAACTCTCGCTACTTAGAACTGGTATGAGACCGTAAAAGGGAATTGCAACGTAGATATCGGCGTTTTTAGAGTACTTAGAATAGATGGATTTGACTTTACTATCAGTAAAGAAAGGGCTCTTTAGCCTATCTCCACATATTATTATGGCTTCGTTTCTCCTCGAACTCAACTTAGACACATAGTTTACATGTCTAACCAGTTCTGGTCTAGCCAAAGAACTCGAGTCGAAAAGGAAGAGGCCCTTAACCTCACCCTTGACTCGAGGATCATATTTCTCAAGGTAATCTGATAGTGTTAGCAAGCTCCTGAAGGCAGAGTACACTGATGGATGAGAGAACGCCTTCTGCTGAAGATATTCGAATAACCTACCTTCCTTTATGGCTTGCTTGGTTGCGTTTATCTCCTCCCTGATTTTCCATAAGTTATGGAAGGCGAGCAGCTTCTCCCTGTCTTCCTTGGAGAGCTCCCGTAACTCCTGTGGTGAATATTTGGAACAAACTGGGCAGGAGCACGGAAAGTAATCCAGTTCTTCAAGTCTATATGTTCTCTCTCTAGTTAAATATCGCTCGTCCCTAGCGAAAATAATGTATGACGCAGAGTCGAAGGAGTCGACTCCTAAGGCTACAGCAAAGGGCATTACTTGAGGGGTTCCACCACCGAACAGGTGAAATGGTTTCCCTCTACTCACATTGGATTTGGCTACATGAATCATTTCTATCAATTCACTGTACCTATATTTCTCCATCAGGACTGTTGGGCTCCCCAAGGCATACATTCCGTAATCGTTTGCTTTAGCAGTCTCTTTAGCTGAAAGCTCAACCAAGTCGAGAAACGTTCCTCCTTGTATAGGGTGAACCCAGATAATGTCTTGGTTGTTCCTCACTATATCAATTATCTCTCTCCCTCGTTCTAAGGTGATTTCCACTGTTTTCTTAGCCTCGTCCCAACTGTCCTTATTCCCGGTTGGAACGTCCAAGAAAACAGCGATGTCAGGCCTGATTTTAGCCTGGTATTCCACTATTGCCCTATTCGTTTCATTGATATCCCCATACTCTAGGATTTGATAAGCGCCGGAATCGGTCATAATAATTAGATCATCTCCAAACTTCTGATGGATATCGCCGTCAGCCAGAGAATTTTTCTTTAAAATAAAGGAATTAGTAATAAAGTTTTTAAAACCAAGATTTACTAAATCATTAACGCCTATCTCCGTCTTTAACGGATTTATTACTGGGAAAAAAACAGGCGTTTCTATCTTACCGTGCCTAGTCTCTATGATACCTATCCTTCCTGCTAGGTCCTCTTCTTTTATCTCAAAGTCCCCTATCATTTGTTGTCTCCTTTCTTTCTTTTAGAAATATAATCATTATAGAGATCATATATCCTCTGTGCCATAGGCCCTGTTCCTTCGACTCCGCTCTCTGTGACCCTTATTTTCTCCATCACAGTTATAACCCCAACGTCATCATACAACTTTATATCACCTGGCCTTAAACTGAGGTTCCTTTGTAGAATTTCGGCGAACTCTCTTGCGTCAAAGATTGGCGCAGCCTTGAGTATTATTTCAGATATCACAGATCCATTAAGAATCACTTTATGGAACGAGTTATTCTCATTGTCCTTTGCGCTCGAGAGCGATACTAAGAAAGGAGAGATTTCGAAAGAGGAGAGCTGACCTATATATTGCTTGCCGTTAGTCAACCTGACTATAACGCTCTTGTCCAAAAGCGCATTTAAGTCGGCTTGGATCCGCCTTGTCGCGCTCATGATGTCTGACCCACATAAAGTTAAAATAGGGGAATTTAAATAGTGGAGTGATTCCCTTGATGTCCGTCACTTACAATTTTTCTCAAGAATGTACAGTGGAGAGAATAGAGAAGGGAGAACTTCGAGATCTCTTGGTAGTCAAGATAAAGTGCGGGGAAATAACCATGAATCTCGACGTCGTGTCGTCCATCAACATCTTTAAGGAAGGAGGTAAGGTAAGAACCATAATATCTCAACAGCCACCGGAGTACTCTCCTGATGACTTCTGTGCCCACGGTTACGTGGTGACAGAGAAGAGGAAGGACAGTTTCATCACGCTGATTTCGTTCTTTGGCCCGGTGTTGAGGATATCGTCACAGGAGAGTTTCACAAAGATAACCCAATTGAAAGTGATGGATCACGTCTACTTCTGCGCCTCAAACGTGTGATCCCTGAGCCCTAAAAGAGCGTTGCTGGAGGCCTCAGGGCTGAATCCTTTTTCACGTTGATAGAAATCTTTATTATATTTGTTTATAATAAATTTTTGTTGATAAAGGATGGCCTCTCACTCAATGTGGGCTAAGCCCAAAGGGGTGGGAGTGATCTGGGATGTGAGCCCCGTGCCGTTGGGCTCTAAGGAGTCCCGTGACCCACCTACCGTTAAGCTTGGTAGGTGGTTGAGGGCTAAGTCCCTACACTCCATCATGATTGAACATAAGATGAGTGAAATGAGAGCGTAGGGACAAACGGTTACACCCCTTCTAGGTATACCCAATCCGTTTCGCCCCCCTCCCCCCGGTGTTGTGGGGGGAGATATTGGCTCCCGCTCCTCATCTTTGAGAGTTAACCAGGGGATTCGGGCTTCGATGGGGCAAAGGTATACTTCACAGGCAAATGTTTTACAGCAGTTATGGGATTTCTCGTTAGGTGTCGCCTTGAAGTCGAGGCAAAATCTAATAACTGCTGTGTTTTATATTCGTTTATCATCTACTAGAAAGATTGTATTAATAATATTTTATACATTTTATACAATTTCTGGCCTTAGGAGTACAGTAGGTGCTACATTGTAGCCGAGGTTCTCACGTGCTTAGGTACTCTTTTAAGTAATTTTCTTAGATATTTTTCATCTATTCCTAGAATTTTTAGTATAATATTGAGTTTCCTTCTATTTGAGCGAAACACCAAGAATGCCGTGAGTGCCACCCTGGTTTTGAGTCTCAAACCACTGAACCAACCTTCTTTCTCCATATAGGTATAGGTCTTTAACATCTTTCCGTCCAGACGTAATAGTTCCAATGCCTCTAAACTCTCCTTAGATATGATGTGACCTACGCTAAGTCCTTCTTCTTTTGGTTCAACATAAATTCTTAATTGTTTTATATTTCTTATATTTCTTGATTTTTTAAGAAGACTGTTGAATTTTCTCTCGGAATCCCTCTTTACACTACTAACCTCCAAAACTTGGGGATAATTTACTAGGATTTGATCAGATTCGTAATAATGTTTCTGATTAAAATAGATTCTCTCTAATACTAGTCCACAATCTCCACATATAACGGTGCCCGACTTGTTATCCCATACTAGGTTAGTTGAGCCGCATGAATCACATCTTAAGTCCATGAGTGAATATGAAATCTCGCCAGCATATAGTCTCCTACTTTCTCCAGCAAGTACAGGCCCAGAGATGATCGAAACTGATTTAAGTCATTACCTCATCAACCTTACCTCAGTGAAAGAAGGTCATTACGACGATATAGTCAGCAAGATTATCGACGGAAGGATAGATGAAATAACTGACAGGTTAACGGAACTAGCTACGAACGAAGAAAACGGCTGGAACAAATTAGTAGTGTATCTCGATTTACGTATGAGGGGTAAGAGACTAGCTAATTCTAATATACCTAATGTTGTATCCGTTGTTGACAGGAGCGATAAGCCCACTACATTTGTCATGATAGCCTCTGAGACTAGGCCTATCAACCTAGTTAGGCTCATAAAATTGCTTGACCTGTCTAAATCCTTGGGGGTTAACGTTGTTCTAGCCATAGTAGATAAGTATGGCGACGTAACATATTATAGTCTTGAAGAGATTAACCTCCTCAAGTGAGTCCATGATCTCTTATGAGCCTGTCAGGGGAATGGAGGACTACTTCGGCGAAAAAGCTCAACAAATAAGATTTGTAGAAAATACGTTCAGGGCCGAAGTGGAGAAAGCTGGGTATATGGAGGCGATAACACCAGTAGTAGAAGAGTTTAATCTGTTCTCTATAAAGGGAGGAGAGGAACTTAGGCAAACAATGTACGTATTCAAGGATAAGGCGGATAGGGAACTCGCATTAAGACCAGAAATAACCCCTAGCATAGTTAGGCTTTTCATGAATTCATTACAGCACTATCCAAGGCCTGTTAGGCTATACTATGTGGGAAGGGTCTACAGATACGATGAGCCTCAATTGGGTAGGTATAGGGAGTTTAGACAGGCTGGAGTAGAAATGATTGGATCGGATTCTATATTATCGGACTTTGAACAATTCGAAATCCTCAGCAGATTCTATTCGAGATTAGGAATGAAAGATAAAATAGTTATTAAAATAAATAATATAGGAATATATAGAAGAATTTTTGAACAATCGTCAATAGACGACAACTCTCAAGAGCATATTTTACATCTAATGGATAAGGGAAAGATTGACGAAACGATAAAGATTTTGGAAAATAGTTTAAAATCTAATGATCTGATTGAATTTATCCGATCATTATTATCTAATAAATCAGAAAATTTGAATGAAATAATAAATAATGCTGAAAAAATTGGGATAAGGGGTCTTACCGACGAGATTCAGAGGTTGGTGAGACTACAGAATTTAGTAGGATCCTTAGGTCTAAGGACGAAGGTCGACCTGTCTTTCGTTAGAGGATTAGCGTATTACACGGGGTCAATCTTCGAGGTGACTGTGCCTGGATTACCCTTTAGCATAGCAGGTGGAGGGAGATATGATACTTTAGTTGAAATTTACGGAGGGCCTAAAGTTCCGTCTGTGGGTTTTGCTATAGGGGTGGAGAGGACATTGTTGGCCATAGGTGAGATGAAGCCTAGCAAGCCTAAAGTTATAGTTGGGGCAGTCCTCTTAGAGGAAGCCGCCATGGATTATGGACTTAGAATAGTTTCAATCTTAAGGGAGGCTGGAATAACTACCGTCTTAAATGTTAAAGAAATCCCGTTATCTAAGCTTGTTCCACTTCATGCAGAGCAAGGATTCACACATTTAATTATCATCGGTCGTAGGGAAAAAGAATCTGGCAAGGTCACGGTGAGAGAGCTTCAATGTAAGAAGCAGTTAGAACTAAATGTTAAGGAATTAGTGAGCAGGCTTGAAAGTTGGAACGGATGCCAATAATAAAGAACAAGACGAACTTTGCCCCTTCTACGAACTCGTCGTCTCCACGATCAAGTGACCCTTATCCTTCATCCTGGATCACAACCGAGCAGCACCCGCAAAGGGGTATATAACCCTTTAGGCCTCAGGGAACCCTCGACCTTCCAGGGCAAGGAGTAAGTCAGATCCTTCACTGAAGCGGTCATCATCTCACGGCCAAAGCCAGGTCCAAGAGTTTAGGCTTAAATAGAAATCTTAGAAAAATTCGATGAAGGCCGAACCCCTTAAGACAAATATTATAACCCTTGAACTGTTTGTAACCCAGGGATATGTATGGAGGAATTACCTTCAACAGCTATTGGTATTAAAGTACAAGATGGCGTAATTCTAGGTGCGGTTAGGAGATTAAGTTACGGCGGTTACGTGCTTAGCAAATCGGCCCGGAAAGTTTTCACTATATCTAGGTTCGGTATAGGAGGTGCAGGACTATTCGGGGACCTTCAGGCATTAACTAGGATAATGAATGCCAACATAAGATATTATGAGCTTTATAATGGTAGGCCGATATCAGCTAGAGCTGCTGCTAAACTACTCTCAATAATTCTTTATCAGTACAAATACATGCCCTTTATCTCAGAGGTACTTTTTGCCGGTATAGATGACGGAACTCCTCAGCTGTTCGTCTTAGATCCCTTAGGTTCACTCCTGGATGATATATACGCTGCAGTTGGGTCTGGTGCTAGGGTTGCCATAGGGGTCTTAGAGGCTGAATATAAAGATTCGATGAATCTAACTCAGGCCAGGGAGCTAGCCCTTAAGTCACTGAGGGCGTCGGTAGAGAGAGATGTAACTTCTGGTGACGGAATAGACCTCCTAATCATTGATAAGAACGGCAAAATAAGCGAGGAATTTCTTACTTCTTAAATTTAATTTTCTGGATCTAAGCCACCGTTTTATCTTACTGGGAGACTTGGAGGCAGAAGACCCTCCAGAGGAGACTGTAACGCTTCTACGTAACTACTACAAATAGTTTTTATTGATGATCTCCCAACTGATGACGGGCACTGCTCACGGGGGTGGGAGTGATAAAAGTGGATGGGAGGGTATTGAAGTTTCCCTCGACTAACCCCAATGATCTGAGGGTGACCGTGCATGATCCCTTAGGAGGGTGCCCGTGGCGGAATTAGAAGTGACTAAGAGTGAGGAGAAGTTACGCCACGGGTAATCACATCCGAATGTGAGCTACCCCCGCCATAAAGGAGGGCTTCCTGCTCCCTTCCCCCACCTTGCCCGTAGTGTTTGGCCACGGGTGGAGGGCGGAGGACCACAGGCACTACAGGCCACCAGTCCTGATCTCTTGAGCACGTTCAGGGAAGCGTTGTAGTCACGGTCTGTTACCCAACCGCCCAGAACACGCGATCTGCTAAGGTCTAGTCCTTCACGTGTCCGCACCTGGCACAGGCCTTGGAGGTACATGATGGTTCGACGAGGACCAGTTCCTTGCCGTACTTCTCCACCTGGTACTTCAGGACGGTCTCGAGCTCGTGGAACGCGACGTCGCGGAGCCTCATCCTCCTTGAGGACCTACCCACCAGTTCCTTAACTTGAACGTCCCCCATGACGACCACGTCGTACTTCTCGGGGAAGTGTTTGCCCAACCTCACGTCCCTCAGCTCCTTCGAGCGCCCGTGAGCCTCGGCGAGCTTGACCTCTCTTGGACAGGAACTCCTTCCTGGAGAGGTCCCCCGTGGGCCTCCCTAGGTTGAAGAGAGTTTACGTAAGGGTTAAGTCTACTCAGCAGTTATGGGATTTCTCGTTAGGTGTAGCCTTGAAGTCAAGGCAAAATCTAATAACTGCTGTAACACCATAACCCTTCTCCTCCCTCCAACGATTATAACCCAATTTCGGAGATCAAAAACCTTTTATACTAATGGGGCTATCCACCCCCCGCCTCAGGGAGGCGAGGTTTTCCGCTCCTTTGAACCCCCATCTATAACCTTAGCGCCCATCTAACAATATGTAACCAGGCGCTCGGGGAGTATCAGAAAGATTTTTATATAACCACTTCTAAAGGATCCCGGAAAGGTGATCGTAATGGCTTCACAAGCTACTGTTGCAACAACACCAGAAGGCATACCTGTAATAATATTGAAGGAAGGCTCCAGTAGAGCCTTCGGGAAGGAGGCCCTGAGAGCCAATATTGCCGCGGTAAAGGCAGTAGAGGAGGCTTTGAAAACCACTTACGGGCCTCGCGGTATGGACAAAATGTTAGTAGACAGCCTTGGCGACATAACGATTACTAATGACGGCGCAACTCTCTTGGACAAGATGGATCTACAGCATCCTGCTGCTAAACTCTTAGTGCAGATAGCTAAAGGACAGGACGAAGAAACAGCAGATGGAACTAAGACAGCAGTCATCCTCTCCGGAGAATTGGTTAAGAAGGCTGAGGATCTTTTGTACAAAGAAGTCCATCCCACTATAATCATTAGTGGATACAAGAAGGCGGAAGAGGTGGCGCTTCAGACTATCCAAGAAATTTCGCAGCCTGTAACTATAAACGATGTGGATTTGTTAAGGAAAGTCGCAATAACTTCGCTAAGCAGTAAGGCTGTAGCTGGATCTAGGGAGTATCTCTCCGACATTGTAGTGAAAGCTGTATCCCAGGTAGCAGAGCTGAGAGGTAACAAATGGTACGTAGATCTTGACAATGTTCAGATAGTTAAGAAAGCCGGTGGTGGTATAAATGACACACAACTTGTCTACGGTATAATTGTTGACAAAGAAGTGGTACATCCAGGAATGCCTAAGAGAGTGGAGAACGCTAAGATTGCACTTATAGATGCTCCGCTTGAGGTTGAAAAGCCTGAGTTGGATGCAGAGATAAGAATAAATGACCCAACACAAATGGAGAAATTCCTTCTAGAGGAGGAGAACATAATAAAGGAAAAAGTGGACATGATAGCTAAAACTGGAGCTAACGTAATAATATGTCAAAAGGGTATAGATGAAGTAGCTCAGTCATACCTGGCAAAGAAAGGCATTCTGGCAGTGAGGAGAGCCAAAAAGAGTGATCTGGAGAAGCTTGCAAGGGCCACAGGAGGAAGAGTAGTCTCCAATATAGAGGAGATTAGCGAGCAAGACTTGGGCCATGCTTCCCTTGTTGAGGAGAGAAAGATAGGAGAAGACAAGATGGTGTTCGTCGAGGGAGCTAAGAACCCAAAGGCTATCAGCATATTGATAAGGGGTGGATTAGAGAGAGTAGTTGATGAGACTGAAAGAGCGTTGAGAGATGCTCTAGGTACCGTAGCTGACGTGATAAGGGATGGAAGAGCAGTCGCAGGAGGAGGTGCAGTCGAGATAGAGATAGCTAAGAGATTAAGGAAGAAGGCTCCCCAAGTTGGAGGAAAGGAGCAACTGGCCATAGAGGCTTACGCTAACGCCCTTGAGAGTCTAGTGATGATCCTCGTGGAGAACGCAGGATTCGATCCCATAGACCAATTGATGAAGCTTAGGTCGTTACACGAGAACGAGGCAAACAAATGGTTCGGCGTAGATCTAGTTACTGGACAGCCCACCGATAACTGGCAAAAAGGTGTAATTGAACCGGCAGTTGTGAAGATGAATGCCATCAAGGCAGCGACTGAGGCTACCACGTTAATACTTAGAATAGACGATTTGGTCGCGGCTGGGAAGAAGTCAACCGGAGACAAAGGTAAGGAATCTAAATCCGAAAAGTCTTCGTCAGAAGAAGACTAATAATTTTTTCATTAATCTAGTTTTGTATTTTAACAACTATAGGAGTTTTAATGTTAGGTGCGGACAAGATTGCCTCTCCTGTTTCTAATTTGTCCAGTATGTCAAATTGCCAGTGGGACAGAGAGAGCGAATCTGCAATTATCCTCTTGTCCAAGTCTGATTTTATGCTATGGACGATCTTTATGTTAGTATTTTTGAGAACCTCGTCTGTTATTGAAGAGGGAGACTGAGATATTACACAAAGAGCCACACCATATTTCCTGATCTCACTCAGTAGTTTATCTAGAAAGAGATTCTCCTTGAAGAAGAAGTTATGAGCTTCCTCCACGATCACAAGTAGAGGATCGTTAGGTTTATTAGACATATAATAATCAGTAACAAGTTTTATAACGAATAAGCCATATATTCTTCTTAATCGAACATTTTTGATAAAACTAAGATCTATAATAGAATTAAGTATTGTTTCTATCCGAAAGTTCGCTTTTTCACCAAAGATTATCCTCGCTTGCCTTGTAAATAAAAGATATATCTTTCTTAATAAGCCATATTTTACCTCTCTTATCCAGTTTGAACTCTCTTCTATTGATTTCAAAATCGAGAAAAACGTCTTATTATCAAACTTATTTATCTTTTTCATACGAGAGAGAGTTGTGTGAAGCAGAAATCTCTGTGGATCGCTCAGGTGAAGAACGTCTCCCAGGATCTCTACAGTGTCCTCTATTTCGCCTAGAGCTATTGGATTGATGATCAGGGGATTTTCCTCGCTAAACACATTAAGAGTATTGATCTTCTCTTTATACTCTCCGTGCCAATCTATTACTAGAATCTTTATATTCTTTTCTAAAAGTTTTTTAATAAGTGAAAGAGCAGTAGTGGACTTTCCACTACCTGTTGTCCCGAATATGCCTATGTGTCTAGTGAGATCCTGTAATCTTATTCCCACTCTTATCTCTCCAGCGTCAGTCCTCATGGAGCCGATCTCGATATCGTAATCATAAATGACGTGTTCGTTGGAGGGGGTATCAATAATTTTTTGAAATACCTTGGCGTAAGATAGATCCCCCCATGTCCTGGGTACCGGAACGATTTTGTTGGAGGGTCTAACAACTTCCAAGGAGATGTGAGGGGATACGGCTCTCGCTATGTCTTGCACGTTCCTAAATTCTTCTATTATTTTGTCCTTACAAGATTCACATGTGGCCTGGATGAGGAGGACGGAACTCGATCTCTTCTTTGACAGTGACGTTAAAACGTAATATTCAAATCCTGATTCCCTTCTACTTAACGTCTCCATTAAGGCCTCGAGTTCCTTTTGAAAATTAACCTGATTCTTATCAAGTTCTATTTTCCCACTAATTTTAGCTATTATTCCAAATGTTTTTTGCTCATCTACATTCGTTTCATACGTATTGTTCTGGAGCATTATATTTCCTAATATTTTATTTTTACGTATAAGTTGAGAAAAAATAAAAATAACAAGAACAATGATACCAGGTGTTATTATCATTATGTAATTAATGGAAAAATCTACAAAATTGTAGATGAGTAGAAGAGTGCCTAGAATGATGAGTAATAATGGATATGCTTTGGAATTCATCTACATCGGATGGTTGAGAAATGCCACTCACTCTATCGAAATTATTGCGTTGGTAGAAAGAGCTATCCTCTCCTCCCAATTCTTAATGAGCGTTGGAGGGAACTCCCATGAATCTTTGCAGCACTTTATGATATATCTCCTCTTCTGTCCGTACTTGCTTAATGCCTCATCTATCTGGTCCGTGGCTGCCAACAAAGTCAAGAAAAAGAGTGAAGGGTTTCTTATTTTTCTTTTTTCAAGATAGCGGAAAAAGAAGAAACAGGCCTGCCTTAATAGGGCCTCGCTGGGAAGCTCTCCCAGGATCTGAGTGACACAATTACCATCAAAGCCTATTAAGTCCTTTTCGTTTATCGAGCCCTCTATCTTCAAAACTCTCAGCAAGATCAACCACCGTGATTCACTGGTAGTATCTCTATGACGTCGGTGTCCTTTACCGACAGGTCACCTAAAAGCCTGAAGTCCACTCCGTTGACGAGGATAATATAACCAGACCTAATTTTAGAATTCGATATTATGACTGATCCTCTGTCTAACTTATATAACAATGTCAATAAATTATCGGCATCTACCTTTATTTCCTCTTTTCCAAAAACGTTAGAGAGGGGACCTCTAAGTATTACCTTTACCATATCATTCATCTACTGGCTCCTGCTCTACCACCACTTCAGACGCTCTCTTCGCCTGCTTTGCCCTCCTGGTAACATACCCTGCTACTCTATTTCTTACTTTTTTGGAATAAGCGTCGAGTACCTGTTTCACTAGTTCCTTGTTCTTTGCGTAATCCAAAGTTATCTGATCCTTGTAAAGCTCGTAGATCTGCTGTCCGATCCTCTTTATGTCCCTTGTATATATGTTTCCCATCACTACCTCCCTCATTTCTATGATTACCCGGAATTAAAAATTACTGACCCTCTCCACTCCCTGAGGGAGTGGACTCCCCCGAGCCTCAGGGGTTTTTACGCCCCTTTGCCTCTTTTTAGTCAGTTTCTTCCCCCTTTCCAACGTATATGCTCCTCTTGGCCTTAGTTACATCCTCTTCTTTCTTGAACCTATCCTTAAGTTTCTCTACTATAGTAGGTAATGTTGTATACTCCATCTCCGTTGGCTCTAATCTGTGAGGCATGAAGGGACCATGTCTTCTCATATAATCAGTTATTACTGAAGCCGTTCTCCTGACTTCATCAAATGCTGGATCATCGAATAAGTCTGACGGCCCTGTGAGTTTCCCATTCTTCACGTTGAAACCTAGACCTATGAGCCGCGGAGGACCATCAAACCTAGTTGCTCTGGCGTCTCTTTGGGATACCGGCATGAGCGGGCCATAATGACTTCCCCTCATCCAACCTGGTACCAAATATGGGAATGAGAAGGCCTCCAGTGCCTCTCCCAGTGCGGGGAAGCCGTGTTGCAGTCTAACCACCAGTACTGGATCGTCTTTTCCCACGTATTTACCTGCAATGAGGTTTAATCTCTCTATGGAAGTTACTGATCCTAACATGTTGTCTTTTTTCCTCCTAACCTTTCTGACCACGTATCTAGCAGGAGTTCCTATCAACGCTAAGAGTGTATAAATTTCTTCTGGACAACTAAGTTCTACTGCCTTTCCTTCGT
Organism: Metallosphaera yellowstonensis MK1; assembly: GCF_000243315.1. Taxonomy (GTDB): domain Archaea; phylum Thermoproteota; class Thermoprotei_A; order Sulfolobales; family Sulfolobaceae; genus Metallosphaera; species Metallosphaera yellowstonensis. The sequence goes on from NZ_JH597768.1 coordinate 436,596, forward strand.
ATACATCCAACACCTCAAACTTGAAACCCTCGTTCATTGTTGGATCTATCACTAATCCTGGTGTGTTGAACGGATCCGCAAACATCTTATAAAGAGGTAAGTTAAAGGCTCCAGGTTCAGTCTTATCCGCCATGAAAATCGCTATTGGCTCTGAAGGCCTCTCTTCTAACTCTAGTTCTGCCATTCCAGGTCCCATACCCTTAAGGTTTCCAGAAAAGGTATCGGAGAGTAGGTCCTGCCCTGCTGCATAAAGTCCTAGCTCCTTAGCTACATTAGTTGCTTCTTTGAATGCATTCCAGGCCACTTCGTGAACCTTCTGATCCAGTTCACCTCGAGTGTGAGTCATTATTAACTCAAGATCGTCTCCTACGTTAGTAATGTAATAGTCCAAGATTATCGATTGTCTCTTAGCTTCAGCTAGAACCCTGTTCGCTGCTGCCATGGTATCCGGATGAACTACGTGATGTCCTGCAAGGCTACCTATATCAGCCTTTATAACACTAACTGTTGTTCTCATGAATCGAGATTAGATCGGTGAACATAAAAATCTTGTGTGAGAACTGCATTGCGAGCTACTTCGATTGTTATCGAAACTGACCTTGAGCCTTCTTTTAATAGTACGCTTGATTTTGAGTTTTAGGGAGCCTATCGACGATATTCCCTGAGAAAATTGAAATGTCCAAAACAACGAGAAATTGCTTCAGGACGGATGAGTTTCTCCCAGATTCTAATCCTTTATAGTCTCCATGGAGTAATATTCGTTCCTGTCCCTCTGGAGTCTGTCTAGATAACTTCCGATCTTGTTAGCCCTGGGTCGCCCAGTATCTGCGTCTCTCCTAAAGGTTAGGCCTATTCCTTTAAGGAACATGTTCATCCCTTTACTTAGAGTTAAGGGAGATGAGGCGTGCCCTTCCTTTCCTGGAATCCCTGAAAATACCATTATTCGATCTGAGATATAATCGTGAATGGCTAAGTCGTGATCCACAAGAAACGTTACAGACTTCCGCTCTCTGGTAATTCGTTTTATGGCCTTCGCGACCACGTACCTTTCCTCTACATCTAGATAGGATGACGGTTCGTCGAATAGGTAAACGTCGGCGTCCTTAGCCAAGGCAGCAGCTACATACAGCTTCTGCAGCTCTCCTCCGCTTAAGTTTTTGACGTATGAGTCCAATAGCTTGTGCAACTTCAGTCTCCTGGTCACTTCCTCGTAAAACCACGAAGACGTGGAGAGGATATCCTTGCTCGCCTGCTCTAGGTACTCTCTTACCGTGCCTTCAAAGTTGGGAACTATTCGTTGTGGCTTATAAGACAAGGTTAAGCCCTGCGGAAATATTACTCCCGTATCTGGCTGGATCTCCCCCACTATCATCCTTATGAAAGTTGTCTTGCCTATGCCATTCGGGCCTAGTAATCCTATTATCTCTCCTTCCCTTGCTTTACCCTCTTCCACTACAAGGGAGAAGCTATCTAACGCCTTCGTCATTCTTTGCCAAAGTAATTTCTCACTTACGTCCTTTCTCACATCAAGATCAGTTATATCTTTTAAATAAAATTCTATTTTATAATCCATTATTCTCATATTCTCAGCGGGTAAGTATCCATCTATGAAACTGTTTATTCCTACTCTTGTGGAATAAGTCTTGGAGACCTTTCCATAGACTCCCCCCTCCCCATACAATATAGATATCATGTCTGCTATATAATCTAAAACAATGAGATCGTGATCTACAACTATCACGTATTTCCCTTTGGTTAGCTCCCTTATGGCCTTTGCTAAATTTATCCTCTCCCTCACGTCCAGATAAGAGGACGGTTCGTCAAATGCGTACACATCAGCGCTGCGAAGCAGGGCAGCTCCTACTATGGTTTTTTGAAGCTCTCCTCCACTGAGCGTTGATACATCTTTATTCCAAAAGCTGTCCATATAGAGAAGACTTTTGACTTCATCCAACTTTCCCCTTTCGTCGACCTTTTTAAGTAGACCCCCAACTTCGCCCTTTAGAAGCTTCGAGACATACTCTATGTATTGAATTTTATGTACTACTTTAATTTTTTTATTATAAAGGTCGCTAAAGTAAGAGTAGAGCTCTTTTCCCTTGAACCTTTGTAGAACCTTCTCTGGAGTTGGCTCATGCTCCAAGTCACCAAAGTTTGGAATCAACTCTCCACTTAGGATCTTCAATATGGTAGTCTTTCCGGTACCGTTTTTTCCCAGCAAACCCATGATGTTGTCTCGCTTCAATATAGGTAACCCGAATAGCTCGAAGCCATTGATTCCATATCTATGTATTACCTCTTTCTCGAAGTTATCTGGTACATTGACTATGGAGATTGCGTCAAAGGGGCACTTCTTGACACATATACCGCATCCTATGCATGTTTCTTCGTAGATTACTGGTTTTCCTGATGCCTCTTGAGAGAGCTCTATTGCTTTACTTCCAGACCTATTTATTGGACAGAACCTGACGCACTCGATACCGCATTTATCAGGTTTACATGAATCATAAGCTATTACTGCAACCCTCATTGCTCTAAACCTCCTTGTTATAAATACAAAAATAGTTAAAATTTCCTGTAAGTTACCACTCGTCTTCTTCCCAGTCTTCCTCTTCTATCTCCTCCCAGTCTTCCTCTTCTATCTCCTCCCAGTCTTCCTCCATCAACGCAACACCACACAATCCTCATTTGAATGGTACTTATAATTTTCGTCGCCAGGAAATACTAACCTAAAGATTAGTTGTCTCGGACACTTTTAAACTAATCATAATCAATGCTACTTTACTCATAACATCTTGCCCCCGCGTTCCCGATAACAAGGGTCTTAATACAGTTTAGGAACTTATGCGTGTCCTCCAAATTGCATAGTTGACACGAAGTATAGATCCAAGAAAAGTAGTCACATAACTCCACGGGACGGACCCGCCGGGATTCGAACCCGGGACCATAGGCTCCGAAGGCCTACGCTCTGTCCTGGCTGAGCTACGGGTCCTAACAAGAAATAATTATTTGGTAGAATATTTAGATTCGATGGAGGATCCAAAAGCGATAGTAGCTAGACACGCGCTTAAGTATATTGGAGACGCCAAGTTAGTAGGTCTGGGCACAGGTAGGACAGTAAGGAAGTTAATTGAAGTCTTACAAGAGGCTGGTTTACTTAATGGCAAGAAAGTGGTGGCGAGCTCCCTAGATACTGAACTCCTGATAGCTAAAGCGTTTCCAGACTCTGTTTTGTCACTCGTTTCAGGTTCGATTCCTGACGTATATTTCGATAGTTTTGATCAGTTAGTGAAAGGGGGGAACTCTTGGACCCTGGTAAAGGGAGGTGGAGGGGCATTACTTAGGGAAAAGGTTCTCTCTTACTCCTCTAGGAGGAGAGTGTTCCTAGGTGAGAAGAGTAAATTGTGGGAAGGCCGTACAATAAAGGTACCAATAGAGGTTGTTCCGGTTGCCCTTTCCTACGTTCTTAGAGGCCTGGAAAACATGAAGGTAGTGGCAGAAGTGAGAGAAGGAACGGGGAAAATAGGTCCTGTCCTCACTGATAATGGAAATGTGGTTATGGATGTCGTTGTGGAAACGAAGGATTTGTGTCATCTTGATAAGAGACTGAAGAGTATACCAGGAGTAATAGAGACGGGGGTGTTCTGTGAAGAGCTTTACGATGTCATCATTTTAGGAGATCCGACCGGAAATGTGGAGATCGTGGAAAAGAGCAGAAGCTGACGTAAAGGAAGGCAGGATAGTCAAGCTAACTACTCCAGACGGTTCTATCTCGATATATCTATATGTGGCCTCTGAGAGGGGTAGACATAATGACCATGTGATAAATGGAAAGCATTGTGACTGTGAGAGTTTCCTGTTTAATCACGTGTTAAAGGAGGGAGAACCTTGCGTTCACATAAAAGCATTTCTAAAAGCAACAGAAGGGGAGAATTACGTTAAATTAGTTTTATCCAAGACGGAGCTGAAAGAAATCCTCACGGAAATATACGTTTACGGAAAATCCTTAAAGCTTAGAAAATTACTCTCAAGTTAATGTTCGACCTATCAACGATCCAGGCCATAATGATAGCATCGGTGGTGGTACTCATAGGGAGTGTGGTGTATCTCACTTTCACCGACGTACTCGTGCCTCTACCAGCTAAGAAGGAGTCAGTGAGGGGAGAAAGGAGGAAGAGAGGTGTAACACATGGGAGGTAAGAGGAAGAAAAGAACTAAGATAGTGAGACCTAAACCAAAACTTCCAAAAGCGTTTGAATGTCCTAGGTGCGGAAGGATTTCGATAAGTGTGGAATTCGACGAGGCAAGTGATGGAACAAAAGTGGCAGAAATAAAGTGTGGAAGTTGTGGTCTGAATGCTGAGATTGAGGTCCCTTCGGTCTTTGATGAGGCAAACGCTTACGGACGCTTCATAGACCTATACCTAGAGGGGAAGTTGAAAATAAAAGAGGAAAAAGAGGATACATCAGATGAGCATAATGAACCTGAAGGGGAAGGTAGCGAGTTATCTTCAGAGACTAATTGACGAAGGGTCCCCCATACATTTTTCGCTTATAGATCCTGACAAGGTAACAGACCTGGAAATATTGCAGAATGTTGCAACCAAACTCTACAGATCTGGTTCTTCAGCGTTTCTAGTTGGAGGGACTCTTGGAGTATCTAAAGAGAGGCTTGACGGGATCCTGGAGATACTCAACGATTACCCCATTCCTAAGATAATTTTCCCCAGCAACGTGAACTTAATATCTGAGAAGGCTGATGCCATACTCTTCATGTCTCTTCTCAACTCAGACGATTTGTACTATGTTATTGGCGCTCAAGTTGCTGCATCCTTCATTGTCAAGTCGATGAAATTGGAACCTATACCCACCGGATACCTGATAGTAGGTCACGGGGGGACCGCTGCACACATAGGTCGGGCGCGTGTAATTCCATATGATAATGCCGAGTTGGCCTCGGCTTACGCCCTGGCTGCAGAGTTTATGGGCATGGATTATCTCTACCTGGAGGCTGGGTCTGGGGCCCCAGAGACCGTTAGACCTGAAATGATCCGTACCATCAGCAGGGTCTCTAGGATTAACCTGATAGTGGGAGGAGGAATCAGGTCTCCAGAGAGGGCGGTGGAGATAGTGAGAGCAGGCGCTAAGGCCATAGTTACAGGTAACGTTATAGAGAACGACACTGAAAGGGCATTAAAAATAATAGAAGCTATTCAGAACCTTAGGGTGGGGTACTGAATGCCCGCGACTAAGAAAAAGAAAGAAAATGTCCCAGTCATGTCCATGGCGGGTTTAATAAGGTATTATGAGGAAGAGCACGAAAAGTTTAAGATTGATCCCATTTATGTAATAATAGGTAGTATCGTGTTAGTATCAATAGTTGTCCTTATTACTAAAATAATACCACCGTAGGTCAGCTAAATTGCTCATAGATCCATCTGAATTAAGAAGAATGAGGGAGCTAGCAGGCCTCACACAGTCGGAGTTAGCTAAAAGATTGGGAGTCTCTCAATCTCTCATAGCTAAGATTGAGAAGGGAAGAATAGATCCTAAGCTGTCTCTTGTAAGGCGCATAATGGAGGAATTAACTCCTCTGATAGAGACCTCCGAAACTGCGTCAACGATAATGCATTCTCCAGTGATAGTAGCCTACCCAGATGAGAGAATCCAGGAAGTAGTCGAGAGGATGGAGAAGTTCAACATCTCGCAGTTACCGATAGTTAACTCTCACGGAAAACTGGTCGGAATGATATACGACTACGTGCTCATGAAGAGATTAGCATCGATAATCCAAAGGCCTTCTAAAGCAATCGAGGTTGTGGCTCCCCTTCCTCCTTTAGTCAGCCCCAATACCCCAGTTAACCAGGTCATGAAACTCCTCACTAAGAACTCGGTCACATTGGTAGTTGAGGAGGGTCTTTTTCCTTTGGGGATAATAACGAGAAGCGATTTAATAGCCTTCCTCATTAAGAAATGACAGGGGAGCCAGGCAGAGGGCCACGGGAAACTGAGGAAACTCCAGCCTCTAGGCCAGGGGGAGTCCCATGAGGGACGGGGGTAGTGCCTCCGACCACTGCACAGAAACGAGACCTCGTCAGGTTCAGATGAATAGGAACCGATGGTTCCTCCGGTGACGGGGGAACTTGGCGAGAGAGCCTGACGGGGTTGAAACGGCAGATCTCCCCTTGAGCAAGTCAGAGGAACCGTGATGGGGCCGAGAGTTCCTCTAAGTACGCTAAGCGGAATCCCTCATATACAGAAGCTGGGTTATTGCCTTGGCTCCCCTAATATCTTGCCTATGATCTCACTCTCCTCCACTTCTATCCCTTTCCTATCCTTCCCCCTATAGGCCTCTAGGAGTTCCCTATTCAGTTCCACGAAAGTCCTTCCCCATTTGACGAGGGAGGAGAGCCTCAAGGCGATCTCTAAATCTCCCAAAATATAATATGATGCGATGGCTGCCTCAACAGAGGAGAGTTTAAATGGTTTCCCAAAGTTTACCGGATTTCCTGCTAGGAGTAACGGTAATCTTCTACTGTCGTATTTAAGATACCTCTTAAAGAACCTTTCATCAGACTTGTTCCAGGAGGAGTCGATGATAGTTATCCCCTTATTTATGGCTACTTCCCTGTCCTCAACTGATATAATGAGATGAGCCATAGGGTTTAGGACGACTCCGATAGGACGGTTTGTTCTCACCGCAAAACCAGCTCTCACCATCTTTCGGCCCGTACATTTCTTAGGATCGTCTTCTGAAAACTCCATGACGAAAATGGGCAATAACTATCGTAAAGTTCTTATAACTTTATATTTATTAAAGCTAATGGGAAGTAACTTGGTAACCGCGATAGTCCTTATAAATACTGACCCAGGAGGCGAGGAGGAGGTATTTAATAAACTAAAGCAGATGAACGAGGTCTCAGAGACTTACATTGTTTACGGAGTATATGATATAGTGACGAAGCTGGATGCGCCTGACATGGACACTTTAAGGAACTTCATTAGTAATAATATAAGAAAACTCCCTAAAGTGAGATCCACATTAACCATGATAATTATGGAGGGCAAGACACAGAAAAAATGAATACGAAGAGATATACCATAGGATTGGATGATCACGACTCGCCCGTAGCAGGATGTACCACTCATTTTTCATTTCTATTAATCAAAGAACTGGAAAGAGAGGGACTTAAACTCGTAGGTTTTCCTAGATTGGTAAGACTTAACCCCAACATACCATGGAAGACCAGGGGAAACGCTGCAGTGAACTTCACCGTAGAAACTGACAGGGACCCCTCAGAAGTCCTGGATCTGATATGGGACAAATCCTTACAATATGTCTCAGAGATCTCTAAAGGCACGCAATACGGGAGGTCCCCAGGGGTCGCAATAGTAAAGGACGTTAAAACTAATGAACTAGGCTGGCTCTACAGAAAGGCAGTCACTGACGTGGTAACTAGGGATCTTGTGGAGAAGATTGCCGTCAAAACGGGCGTCTTATTTCAGGGAGGTAGAGGAGTCGTTGGATCCGTGTCTTCCATGGGATTCCGGGGGGAAGGGAAGACGTTGGAGTTGCTCACGTACAGGTTGCCAGAAAACTGGGAAAAGAGAAGAGAAGTTGACCTGCAGTCACTGATAAACTTTGAAGAAAGGTATTTCCCAGACGTTTACGCAAACGTGGACTACATTAATGGTAAGCCACTCATCCTCTCCCACGGGAGAGACCCAGTACTTTTCGGGATCAGAGGAAGAAATCCTTCCGTACTTTTAGAGGGATTAAAAATGATAGAGGTATCGGAGATGATAGATGGTTTTATGATATTTGAGACTAATCAGGGTACAGATCATCATTTCCTGAGGATAGGTGATAAACCATATCAGAGCATCATAGCCGAAGTTGAGGTAAAGGATGTAAAGATCATGCCTGGGGGTGATTGTATAATATTTTCTACCCACGGAACCATGATTGTTTACAAAGAAACTGGGGAGTTAAACGATATGGCTAGAGAGCTTATGGAGGGCGACGTAATAAGGGTATATGGAGCCGTCAAACCTTCCGTGAGTTTCGGCAAGATTATAGAGCCAGAAAGAATTGAAGTCCTTCGGCTATCGAGTGTCACTAAATACCTCAATCCCAAATGCCCCAAGTGCGGAAACTCTTCGGAATCCCTGGGGAAAAATAAGGGTTTCAGGTGTAGGAGATGTAACTACAGGTTTAACTCGGAAAAAATCCCTATAGAATATCACAGACGTATATCCATTGGAACATATCAATCGAGATATTATAGGCATTTGACGAGGCCAATTTTCTGGGAAAACGAGAGCTAACAATGAACGTTATAGTCAAGATTCGGGTAAACTGGGGGAGTAAGCGAGTTTAACATGTGTCATGTAATAGGTCAAAAAGCCTCTACCCCGCCCCTAGAGGAGGCGAGACTTGTCGTTCGTTTTATCAATTATCCTGAAATCCATCTAAATCCTTAATTATAATTAGTTTAAGACTTCTACTGAAATATATTACAGCAGTTATGAGACTTTAAGGTAACTTGAAGATTTTCCTCCGGTCCGATCCACTTAAATACCTTATCATCAACTAATTTCAGGAAGTCCCCCACACTGACTAGGTTTAGATCTATCACCAACTCCTTGATCTCGTTGACCATGACGAAGAAGAGGAGATAGGCTTGGAGTTATTCCTTCAACCTAAACTACGAGTCCTCCGGGTCCAAGGTCTTGAAGTCCCTGTGGAACTACTCTATCTCTCACCTGATCCTTCAGGTTTACTTGATCTTCTCCAGGTCGAAGGATAGGTCGGTCGTGTAGAGTTGCTTTCTCTCATGATTCCCGTCGAATTTCGAGTTGTCCTCATCTCATATGATAAACTTGAATGTAACCGGGGTATCCCCTAGGTTAGGTCGTCGTAATAGACTGTAACTCTTTTACGTAACTACTCGTTATTTTCAATTTTATAAATATCGTTTTGACGTCGGTCATGTTCATGTAGTATTACCCAAGAATTCTCTCTTGATGATCTCCCAACCGATGACGGGCACTACTCACGAGGATGGGAGAAGTTGGATGGGAGGGTATTGAAGTTTCCCTCGACCAGCCCCAATGATCTGGGGGTGACCGTGTATGATCCCTTAAGAGGGGTGCCCGTGGCGGAATTAGAAGTGACTAAGAGTGAAGGATAAGTTACGCCATGGGTAAACACTCTGAGGATAACTCAACCCCTTGGAGGTACCCTCAGCCTCCTACGCTCCTGGGATTAACCGGGGAGTAAATAACCCCTCTGTTTCCACTGGAAGAAGTCAAGAAAACTACCACACCCCTCTTTTTCCAGTGGAAAATGAATTGGGGTACAATTTTGGTTAAAGGTCTAATTCTACGGTTTGTATATCTTATATTCTCTACTCGACAACAACTTATCATAATTCAGTCAAATGTTAAACTGAGGGTCTCCAGTGGAAACGGAGGGGTCCCCGTCAGGGGGTTAGAACATCAAGAAAGGACGGGAATGACTTAAGTTGAATTTATAATCAAAACCTCATTTAGTCTAATTGGGCCGGTAGCTCAGCCTGGAAGAGTGTTCGGTTGGCATCCGAAAGGTCCCGGGTTCAAATCCCGGCCGGTCCATGGAGGGAGTGGGGAGCGCGACCTCACTTCCCTGAGATTATTAGACAAAGAGTTATTCTTCTTTCCTGAGATCCCCAAAACGTACAGGGTTGCCTAAGCGTAATGGGTGGGAATAGAACTCTGCAAGGTTTGAAACTATGGGCTCCGGTAGTTATGATTAACTCCCCAGTTAATTCAGGGATCCAATTCCTTTTATCTCATACTGTATAAGAGTTTAGTAAATGAGTGACATTATAGACGAGGTCTTGCTTTCTGTCAGGAATTCGTCCATTTTCAAGAGCAGGGAGTACATGTTGCCAGACTACGTGCCAGACGAACTACCTCATAGGGAAAACGAGATCAAGAGGTTGGCCAGTATACTAGTCCAGCTCTATCGGGGAGAGAGGCCGAGTAATACATTCATATATGGACTCACGGGTACAGGAAAGACAGCTGTCACGAAATATGTGTTGAAGAACCTTCAGAAGAAACTGCAGAGCTTCGATTTCGTTTATATAAACTCCAGACAAAGTGATACCCCATATAGGATCCTAGCCGACATCTCTGAGACGTTAGGCTCAAAGGTACCCTTTACGGGCCTCTCTACGGCAGAGTTGTACCGAAGGCTCGTCAAGGCCCTAAAGCAGACCCAGAAGCTGATCATAATAGTGCTGGACGAGGTTGATGCGTTAGTGAAGAGACATGGTGACGACATCCTGTACAAGCTCACGAGAGTCAACTATGAAATAGAGAAGGGGAAAGTCTCCATAATAGGGATAACTAACGACGTCAAGTTCATAGACGGCCTCGACCCAAGAGTGAGGAGCAGCCTTGGTGAGGAAGAACTTGTTTTCCCTCCCTATAATGCTGAACAACTAGAGGATATATTGACCAAGAGGGCCGCAGTGGCGTTCAAGGACGGGGCGGTATCACAACAGATAATCAAATTATGTGCAGCAATAGCAGCCAGGGATCACGGCGACGCCAGGAGGGCCTTGGACCTCCTAAGGGTCTCTGGGGAAATAGCTGAGAGGGAGAGGAGAACTACGGTGACACAGGAAGATGTTGAGAAGGCCAGGTGGGAGATCGAGAGGGACAGGGTCTACGAGATAGTCTCGACCCTCCCACTACACTCCAAGCTAGTCTTGACCTCCATTCTGAAGGGCCTCAAGAACAAGCCCAGCCTCACTACAGGAGAGATATATGAGACGTATAAGAGGACGGCGAAGTCACTGTATGCGGAGTTCGTGACACAGAGGAGGGTGAGCGATATAATCAATGAACTGGATATGGTAGGGATAATTTCGGCAAAGGTCGTAAACAGAGGGAGGTACGGGAAGACCAAAGAGGTGAGCCTCGCAGCAGACCAGGGAATAGTGTTGAAAGCGCTGGTGGAGAACGATGAGAGGCTTGCTGATATCTGGCGTAGATGACGGATTTTTCCCAACCTCATATAAGGGGATGAGGGGTAAGGCTCCACTGGTCGTCACAACTTACAGTGAAATGAAGCTCGTGGACCTTGACATAGATTTTGTGGTGGTTGACGGTAAAGATGCTACTCAAAAGTTTAATAGAATGAGGAGAGGTGATATAGTAGTACTAGACGGAGTAACCTTCGGAGGTTTTAACTATATAATTCCGGACAGGAAATTTATTGTGTTTTACGGTAGTAGACCTAATACGATAGATGTTAGGAAAGCTTTGGAGAGACATTTCGCTGATGAGAGGAAGGAGGTGATTCTAAGCGTCCTGGGAAGTTTAAGGAGAATAGAAACCAAGTGGGGTTCGGTCTACGTGTATACAGACCTGGATCTCTCGACAGCGAGAGTTCTAATCGAGAGATATCAGACGATCTCAAAATATCCAGAACCCATAAGAGTGGCTCACGTGATAGGAAGGGCAATAGGTCATTGGCATGTGGTCTGTTGAAGAGACTTGGCTAATTTTAACCTCTCTTCCCTCTCCTTCACTCGTTGCTCCATAACTTTTCTCTCATATTCGGAAGACGGTTCCAGTTTGGGTATGGATCTAGGTTTACCTTGATCGTCTATTGCCACGAAGCTAAAGACAGTTCTCGAAACCAACCGTTTTACTCCAGTAAAGTGATTGATGGCATAGAGCTTAGCTCCGACGTCCAAGGAGGAGTTCCCAGTGTACTCTACAGCTCCCTGAATCTCCAATATATCGCCTATCTTCACTGGCACAAGGAAATCAGCAGATCCTGCTCCCGCGGTGAAGGTGTTACCCTTAGTGTAGAGTTTAGCCACTATGGCTAAAGCCTCATCCAACATAGTGTACATCTTGCCAGCGTACAGAATTCCGTTTCCGAAGCCGTGTTCGGGATATATGGTTCTAACGTAGCTCCTACCGAAAGTCATTCCAGGAAGGAGTTCCTGAGTGTCCTCAGATACGCTCCTCTTTCTTTCGAGTCTTTTCCTCTTCCTTTGTTGGGCCTCTTCATCAGGTTCGATCACCTCGGTTACTGGCCTGGGTCTGTTGTTTTCGTCTACAGCTACATAGCTCATTAACCCCATAGCGCCCAATTCTTCACTCTCGCCTCTCCTTACACAGCCCCTCACTTCTATCTCCACTGAGGTCCTCCAAGTAGCCTTGGAAGTGGCCACAACTCTAACGACGTCTCCTAACCTAGCAGGTTTAAAGAGGAATAAATAATCCACGGAAGCTAGGAGGTAGTTACCTTGACTTAAACTGGACATCAGAACTCCTGCAGTATCTATCAGCCAGCTCATATAGATCCCTCCGTGAAGGGATCCGAAGTGGTTGGTATGCCATGGGAAGACGCTATAATAGGTCTCCGTCTTGTACATCTCACTTCACCTCTTGTCAGTTCCAACTATCTCCTTTAGTCTCTCCTCACCCCCTATATTCTTAATGAAGTAAAATACCTCCTTGGGAACCAGGTCGTTCCACGTTTCACCGGTGATCATATATTTCCTTATCAATGTCGAATTGTACTTCTCTCTTTGAAAAGATGGTGGGATCAGGATTTCATTCCCAGCCTCCTTAAAGAGACGTAGTACTAAGGGATTTCTCGCAATAACTGAGCTAAATGAAGGAACATACATCTTTACGTGATATACCCAGACACTGTTCATGAGAACGTCAGGTATGGGAATAAGGTAATATCTGTCCGAGCTTACCCCCTCCGCTGAGAGGGTCCTCTTTATCATCTCGATCCTCTCACCCGCTGTGAAAGGATTGGAAAGGGTGTGACTCTCTTGGGCGCTTCCTATGAGCACGATGAGTTCATCTACCCTCTCAAGGGCCCACTTAACCACGCTGAGGTGACCTAAGTGGAATGGCTGAAATCTTCCTGGGTAAAGCCCTCTATGCAGACCTCATCACCTTCTTTCACACCTAGAACTACAGAGGCGTCACCCTTATTTAACCCTACTTCGAGGAAGCTATAGCCATTCTCGTATACCAGTAGATCGTTACATCCTCCGTCTTGGAAAGTCCTCGCTGTAGTTCCCTCGAACTCTCTTTCACCCACTTTAATCTTTACCCTCTTCCTTGGAGTCACGTCTTCCACCCTCTTTGCCAGCGCAACATTACCAAAGTGGTCTATGTGAACTACTGTAGCACAAAGGGAATTATTGGAATATCTTTCATGAAAGTTAAGTTTGTGTAAATCCTCCATAGAGAGGGAAGGCCCCATCACTTCCGGCCTAACCCTTAGGGAAAGTAAGGCAGCAGCAACTGAGAAGATGTCCCTTCCGTGAAACGTATTGGATATCCTTTGGCTCAGATATACTCTTGGATTGGAGATTTCCCTGATCTCAACTATTCCGTCTTCAGAGACCGCGGGGTAAAGGACTCCGTTATCCGGCCCGACAAAGGTATAACGCGTAGTCCTTATTACCAAGGCCCTCCTGCTAGTTCCAACTCCTGGGTCAACAACCGTGAGGAATATCGTCCCCTTCCTGAAATATCTGAACGAAGTGAGAAGGAGATATGCAGCAGAGATCACGTTGAAGTTCTTCGCGTTACCGCTTATGTACGTAAACTCTACGTTAGGGTTCAATCGTCTTATGACTGCCTCCATAGTACCGTTGTAGTTATCCGAGACACCAAAATCAGTGAGAATCGCTATTGTCACCATATTTCTCTACCTTGAGTTCAAGGTATGACTTAGTTATAACCTCTCCGAACACCTTAAGCTTGTCCCTCAGTTCCTCAAAGAACTTCACCAGCTCCTCCTCCGTTACATTTACTCCCTCTATTTCCACAAAGTCTCCTAACCCTTCAACAGTATCAATACAGACTAGGAAATTATCCTTCTCCAGTATATATCTACGCTTTCTCACCTTGCTGGCAGGCTTGTAGCCCAACCTTTCCATTATCCTCAGGATTCCATCCCTATCCCAGACGCGAACCGACACTTCCTCCCTTGACTTAGTCATCCTTCCAAGCTTAGGGCCCTTATAGGTGAGCTCTACCTCACCGTTGACGATCCTCAGCCTTAGTGCTTCGTCCGTCTTCCGGAAATCCCTATCCAACCCGTTGAAATATATATCTTCCTGCTCTTCCTTTCCCTTGAATCGAAATCCCATCCCCATCAAATTTCTCATGAAGGTCTCTGGATCCTCCAGGAGCTTCACTTTTATCTCGCGTTCTATGATACCTGTCATGTATATGGAGGATATGGATTTATATCTAAAAAAACATGATGAGGTCCTCTACCACTATGACATCGATGACCATGTGAGAGAGCTGGCTAGGAAGTATGGGTTCTTGGAGTATATGGTTGAAAGGTACCTGAACATATTCGGTTCCGATGCCGAGATCTTCATGAAGTCCTGCTCAGCACAACTCAAACGGTCCCTAAGGTGCAATACCCTCAGAACTGACTGCAAAAAACTGGAAGATAGAATGAACGAGAGGGGATTCAAGTTGTCTAAAGTAAGTTGGACTAGGTACGGTTACGTTGTGGAGAATACCCCCGTTAGACCCACTTTGGGGTCTACTCTGGAGTACATGAAAGGGTATTACTACATTCAGGGTCTTGCCTCAATGATTCCCCCAGAGGTTTTGTCTCCGTCCGAGGACGATCTAGTCCTAGATATGGCTGCCTCTCCTGGAGGAAAGACCAGTCAATTGGCCCAACTGATGGGCAATAGGGGAGTAATAGTGGCTTTAGAAAAGAACACAGCTAGGCTAAGGAGACTCAACTCCAACTTGGCTAGGCTAGGAGTAGCCAACACGATAACAGTTCCGATCCCTGGAGACTATGTCTCGTCCATAGGGATTAAGTTCGACTCTGTACTTCTAGACTCTCCATGCTCTGGCGAGGGATTACTTCCAGTAGATCCTTCTAGAAGGACGAAGACGCTTCCCCAACATCTCAGGGAGTTTCAAAGGGTCCAGTTGTCCCTTTTGATAGCAGGTATCAGGTCACTAAGGAAAGGCGGTAAGCTGGTTTACTCCACATGTAGCATTGCTCCCGAGGAGAACGAAGTGATAGTGAACTTTGCGGTCGAGAAGTTTGGACTCAGGACTGAGGAAATAAGGGGGATCCCCGCAGATCCCGGATTGGTGGAGTATAAGGGAGTCCGCTTCTCGGAAGACATTAAGAAATGCATCAGACTATATCCGCATAAACATGGGACCGAGGGGTTTTTCGTTTGTTCCATGAGAAAAGAGTAAGTAACGCGAGGCCCCTTACACTGGAGGAGAAGGAGAAGATAGTGGAACTCTTGAGAAGACGATATCGATGTGGAGAGATGAAAGAGTTGATTGATGCTAGTTTGTACTCTTTACGCGATAAAGTGTTCATGTTTCCTCACGGACTCCCGCGACAGCTCCATTCTAAGGTGTTGCTAGGAGCCTTTCCAATAGCTTCCATAGGTCTACCCATTTTATTGAAGAGGAATACGTATTTACCGCTGTTACCTTTAGGCCCCTATCTCGTGGATCACTGTCAAAATAAGCTGAACCTACCTGATAGGCTCTCCCAGAAATTACTCTATGGAAAGAAGATAAAGGTGAGAGAGACGTACTCCTTCGAGGACGCACTCCTAGTGGATAACAGCAATGAGTTCTTAGCGTTCCTTAGACTCAGACTCGTGTCAAAAGGTACTGAGATAATACCCGTTTTAGACATAGGTTGGTATTTAAGGGAGGGAGGATAATGGTTAAGTATTTATGGGTAAAAGGGGATCTAATCTATTAAACATGGAAGGGATGATAAGGTATGGCTGATCAGGTAGAGGAGAAGAGAAGGATCAAGACTGTTAAGGATCTAGCTGGAGTCGGGCAGGCTGTGCTAAGCAAACTCACAGAGGCAGGATACTCCAGCCTGGAGGCCATAGCAGTGGCCTCTCCTCAAGACTTGAGCACCGCTGCCGGTATCCCCTTAACGACTGCACAGAGGATAATAAAGGAGGCTAGGGATGCCCTGGATATAAGGTTTAAGACGGCGTTGGAAATAGAGCAGGAGAGGGCAAGTGTTAAGAAGATAACTACCAGTAGCCAAGCACTAGATGGTCTGTTAGGCGGAGGAATAGAGACTAGGACTATGACGGAGCTTTTCGGGGAGTTCGGGTCAGGAAAGACTCAGATATGTCATCAGATCTCAGTCAACGTTCAGCTTCCCCCAGAGAAGGGAGGACTGGCAGGAAAGGCACTATACATAGACACTGAAGGAACTTTCAGGACCGAGAGGATAAGGGCAATGGCGTCTGCACTCGGGCTAGATCCTAAGGAAGCTCTCTCCAATATCATGAGCATAAGGGCTATAAATACTGATCATCAGATAGCCATTGTAGAGGAATTGCAAGACCTCATTGCCAAGGACGACAGGATAAAGTTGGTCGTAGTGGACTCCGTTACATCTCACTTCAGGGCAGAGTATTCTGGAAGGGAGAACTTGGCTGCAAGGCAACAGAAATTAAATAGGCACCTTCATCAGTTGGTAAGATTGGCCGAGATATACGATCTAGCGGTAGTTGTCACTAATCAAGTCATGGCTAGACCGGATATGTTCTACGGAGACCCAACAGTGGCGGTAGGAGGACACACCTTATACCATGTTCCTGGTATTAGGGTTCAGATCAAGAAGAGCAGAGGTAACAGGAGAATAGCCAGAATGGTCGATGCCCCTCACTTACCAGAGGGAGAAGTTGTGTTCAGCATAACCAATGTTGGGATAAGGGACGCTGAAGAGTGAAAGATTCATTATAATGTAGTCACTAGTCAGGATATGGATCACCTTTGGGCCCCGTGGCGTTCTAAATACATCCAGGAAGCATCCAAGGGAAAGTCCGACTCATGCCTCTTTTGCAGGGTTCTAGAGGAGAACGATGACGAGGGAAACTTGGTCGTCTGCAGGGGTAAAAACGTCTTTGTGATCCTCAATAAGTTCCCATACAATCCAGGGCACGTCATGATAGTTCCCCGAAGACATGTCCCCTCTCTAGAGCTCCTGGGAGAGTCTGAAGGAGCAGAGCTATTCTCGGTTACATCTAGGACATTAAGGGTTCTCAGGGAGTTATACTCTCCGGATGGGTTCAATGTAGGAGTGAACATAGGGAGAGTGGCTGGAGCAGGAATCGAGCAACACGTCCATATTCACATAGTTCCTAGGTGGAGTGGGGATGCCAACTTCATGCCAGTCATCGCTGAGACGAAAGTGTTACCGGAATCTTTACAGGATACATATAAGAAGATAAGTCAAAGAAGATCAATTTGCGGTGAAGAGGCTCTCGATCGCTGAGATGATGAGGAGGGCAGGGTTTTTCGGATGAACATCCAAGAAATACAATCTCTGATCTTTAAGGTCAGACAACAGATAGCTGGATCAATTCATGAGACCCCGGTCGACTTTTCCTCTACATTCTCTAAAATGAGTGGTTCAAAGGTATATTTGAAATTAGAGAACCTTCAGAAGACTGGGTCCTTTAAGGTACGTGGTGCCTTCAGTAAACTGTTAAACATCTCTCAGGAAGAAAGAAGGAGGGGAGTCATAGCAGTCTCAGCGGGGAACCACGCACAAGGCGTAGCATACGCCTCAAAAATGCTAGGGATAAGATCGGTGATCGTTATGCCCGAAACGGCCCCCGTATCTAAGTATAACGCTGCGAGGAACTATGGGGCCGAGGTTATACTTTACGGAAGATATATCCACGAGAGCATGAAAAAGGCAGAGGAGCTAATTCATCAACAGAATCTTACACTCATTCATCCCTATGACGACCCCTACGTCATAGCAGGGCAGGGAACCCTGGGAGTCGAGATCGCATCGCAAGATCCAGACATTGTTATAGTGCCCGTAGGGGGAGGGGGCCTGATCTCTGGCATCTCTTTAGCGCTCAAAGCCTTAAACAAACCAACCAGAATAATAGGTGTTCAATCGTATGCCTCTCCATCTTTGAAAATATCTAAAGACTTAGGCAGACTTACTGAAGTGGAACCCTCTTATTCAATAGCTGACGGAATATTGGTCAAGTCACCCTCCCTCACTACCTTTGAGGTAGTGAGGGAATACGTCGATGACATAGTACTCGTGGACGATGAGGAAATAGCAACTTCCTTGGTTCTCTTACTAGAGCGGTCTAAAACAGTAGTAGAGCCCGCAGGCGCAGCGTCCCTAGCTGCACTTCTATCTGGAAAGGTGAAAGCTGAGGGTAAGAAGGTCATAACGGTGTTAAGCGGAGGAAATATTGACATGTCTCTTATGGCGAGGATAGTCGATAAGACACTCTATAAAACTAAGAGGATAGTCAAGGTCAAAGTCATGGTTCCTGACAAACCTGGTTACTTGAATAAGGTTCTGAGCTACGTAGCCCAAATTAGAGGTAACGTGATAGACGTGATTCACGATAGGATCAGTAGCGATGTGAGGCCTGGATATACAAAAATTTACGTTATGTTTGAGGTCGCTGAGCAGGAGGCTTTGGGTACCTTCCTCACGAAACTTCAGAGTGAAAACATAGAGGCCAGGCTGATAGAGTAGAAGACGTCAAGGAAGGAGTTAAGTAACGTTTTTAAGACAGTTTCCCATTTTAACGCTTGTCGATCCAAATGGAATTTACTATCTAGGTCCGGAGGGAAGTTTCTCCCACGAGGCGGCCTTGAGGATACGTGGACAACGGACTCCAGTTACATCTATAACAGAGATATTTGATGCTGTAATGAGAGGAGGTCTAGGCGTCGTTCCAGTCGAGAACACGTTGGAGGGTCCAGTGAATGAAACTTTGGACAACCTTTACAATAGGGATGAGATATTCGTAAACTTTAGGATAGATCTACCAATAAGGCTCGTGTTAGCGGCCAGAGAGGGGACACGATTGGAGGATATAGAGACAGTGTTTTCACACAACCATGCTATTCATGAGGCCAGATCCTGGTTATTGAAGGCTGGTTTAACCAACTTAGTACCAGTTGAGAGCACTTCTAAAGCAGCCAGGATGGCTCTCAACGAGCCTAGGTCTGCAGCCGTATGTTCGGAGTTGGCTTCGAGGATATATGGCCTCAAAGTACTCGCGAGAGACATTCAAGACGGAGTAAATATCACCAAGTTCATTGTGATCTCCAAAAATTATACAGACCAAGGTGATAAGAGCATAATCTTCTTCACCGTCCCAGACAGGCCAGGAGGTCTTTATATGGCACTGGAGAAATTTTATAAGAAAAATATTAACTTAACAATGATATACTCTAGACCTACGAAGGTGATTCCGTGGAATTACTATTTCTACTTGGAGTTTGAAGGAGACATAAGGAGCGCCGAAAGGTCAGGCCTCATCCAAGACCTGAGGGGATCCACGCTTGAACTAAAAATAAAGGGAAGCTATAGGACCCTTTAGTCACATTACTATGCCAGGTTTTAAATTATCGAGACTGAACAGTAACATGTAACTCTTGGCTCCTGTGAGCTTCACCGCGTTTTTCGATACCTCTCCAATTATTCGTTTATCCTTTCCGTGGATCATACAGTAACAAAGGTAATCCCAAGGCTTATTGCTTTCCCTCAGCACTACGTGAGTAGCCTCATTAAGGTTTTCCGCTATTTTTTCACAGGATTTCTCTATATTATCGGTGTTTACTAATAACATAGCGTTTTCCTTTATACCTACCTTCTCCCCGTTGAGTGTAGCACCGTAATCCTTGATGACATGTTTTTTCCTGAGTTCCCCAATGAGCTCAACCAGTTCCTCTTCAGAGTAACCGAATCTTTCCGCGATACCTCTGAAGGGCCTCTCGGCTATTGGAAGGGGATAAGACAGAGCCTTCAATAACTCTAAGTTCAGTCCCATCTCTTCTGCCGTTGGAATTTTCTCTGGTGTCTTCTCAGTCTTACTCCAGGAGACCCCTCTGATTACGTCGTATTTAACGCTTAATTTCAAATTTCTTTTGGAGAACAGGATTACATAATCCCGAGCTCCTACATCCTCCATGAGGCTCATGACCTTTCTTTCAAGTGATTCCCTAGAGTCAGCCTTAAGGACGTACCACACATTATATCTGGGGTGATTTCTAATGAAGTTATGAGTCAGTTCCCTTATGTGAAGTGCTTCTCTCCTGAATTTGTCCAGATTTTCTGGAGGAATATCGGCAGCGATCAGTGCCCCTTCCATCCCTTTAGCCCTAAAGTTGACATACATCCCTATTCTCTTTATTACCTCAGCATCTATCAGTCTGTTGATCATGTTAAGCGTCTCTCTGACAGGAATTCTCAGTTTGTCCGAAATGATGTTAAATGGTTCGGGGTGGAGAGGGAACTCATATTGTAATTCCATGAGTAATTTAGCTTCCTTCTCCGAAAGGCTCATAGGTTATATGAAGGGTTGATGGTTAAAAATAATGTGATTAGGAGTAGCCGTTGTTAGTAGTTCCGATAGACTGTGAAATTTATACTCTTTGTATGTAAGTTCAATTGTAATGCTGAAACCTAAGGAAGTGTACCAAGAATTGGGAATATCCTACCGCACGTTGCAGAGCTACGTTAAGAAGGGTTACATTAAACCTGTACTAGAGACCGGGAAGTGGAGGTTCAGGGATGACGTGGAAAAGTTGATGAGAATTGTTAGGAAGAGGAAAGTAGTATTATACGCTAGGGTATCATCAAATACACGAAAGGACGACTTGATAAACCAAGTTAAATACCTTGAGGAGAACGTTAAAGAACGACCAAGTGATAACCGACGTGGGATCAGGGTTGAACTTGAAGAGGAAGGGGTTCCTCAACTGAGGATGATACTCAACAATGAGGTGTCAAAAGCCATACCTTATCCCGAAAGGTCGGCAGGACTTTCAGGTGTGAGAGGTGTGGTTTCACCCTAGACAGACAACTGAACGCGTCCCTGAATATCTACCTCAAGATGTGCGGGTTTCCCCACCTCTTTCTTACTCTCACTGGGAGTATGTGGGTTTAGGTTCCCCCGCTAAGGGGGCGGAGGAGTAACGGGTTTCCCCGTGACCCCGGTGAAGCCCAAACCCCCACAGACGGATGTACTAATAGGGCTAGACCTCGGTTAATTTGAACTCAACGACAAGTTGCTTTACATCAAGATCTATGAAAATTTAGATGAGAAAAATGTTACAAGAGGAATTAGTGCAGGTAATCTATACCTAGCTTATTAAGTATGCCTCTAGCTGCCAATATTCCAGTAGCAGCTGCTATGTTTATTCCTCTGGATAGTCCGGCTCCGTCTCCCGCTGCATAAAGGTTATCCACCACGGTCTCCATATTGCTATCGACTACCGCTCTCATGCTGTAATATTTAATTTCAGGTGCGTAAAGCAAGGTATTGGACGAATATATCCCTGATGCAACGTTGTCAAGCCTCTCTAAACCTTCTATCAAGTCAGAGACTACCCTGTAGGGCATACCCATACTTATATCCCCTGGAGTGACGTCCCTAAGCGTGGGTTTAACCGTAGACCTACCTATTCTCTCCCACGTGCTCCTTCTTCCCTTCTCGAAGTCGATGAGTCTCTGAAGGATGGGCTTCTCACCTCCCAGTCTGGTCATCAGTCTGGCCACGCTTTTTCCGTACTCTATGGTATCTTCGAGGGGATCTGACAATTTTATCGTTGCTAAAAATGCGAAATTGGTATTTCTACTTTTCTTGTCGACATATGTCTCACCGTTGACGCCGATTGTTCCATCATCATAGACTTCCTTCATTATGAAGCCTCCTGGGTTTACGCAGAAAGTCCTGACCTTGTCGTCATACTTCCTCGAATACATTATTATCTTGGGATCCCACACAGCGGAGGTCAGCTCTTCCGTTATGAATGATTCTACCTCTACCCTGACCCCTATGTCAAGGGGCCCAGAGATCATGTCTACACCTAATTTCTTTGCCTGATCGTAGAACCATTTGGCACCTGATCTTCCAGGAGCAGCTAACACTATCTTGGCTTCCAGTTCCCCCTTGTTGGTCTTCAGATTGAAGATGTTACCCTTCTTACTTATAGTATAGACTTCAGTGAGCTCCGAAATCTTTATTCCCTTTCTCTCAACATAGTTAGTCATCTCCTCAATTACAACGGGACTCTTGTCTGTGCCTATATGCCGTTGAAGTATAGGAACGAATTCGGCTCCAGCCTTGGCCGCACGTCTCTGAATTTCCTTGACTTTCTCCTCATTGGGTCTAAACAATCTATCCTTGGGTGCTCCGAACTTAACGAAGACGTCGTCAACGTAATTAACGAGTTGTTGCGCTTTGTCCCAACTTCTCATGAGCTCATGAAGCTCTCCTCCTATGTCGGGCCTTAAGTTAATTATTCCGCTACTGAAAGTTCCAGCTCCACCTAAACCATAATTGATGTGACAAGGGGTGCAGAAGGTACACTTCTCCTTTGGAGAAAGGAGAGGACAACTCCTCTTTGAGGCCCTGACACCTTTATCTATGAGCAGAACCTTATAATCCGAGTCTTGAGGCAAGGCATTAGCTATCTCGTAAGAGGCGAAGAGTCCGGCAGGACCTCCTCCTATTATGACCACGTCGTACTCCATTTCACTCACCCAGTTTCTCCTTTCTTAGGTCAATCATATCTAACGAGTCTTCTCCAGTTCCTATCAGTGTTACTGGAACTTTTAGTTCATTCTCGATGTTTTCTATCCAATTCCTCGACCCAGCAGAAAGCTTGGAGTAGTCGCGTACGTGCTTGTCCTGTTTAAAGATGGCGTCCAGTTTTGTTATAGCGACTTGGGTAGCAGAGTTAAGTCTTACTGCCCTCTTGGCTAAGCTAATGTTGAAAGGAGCAACCCTCCTAGGTCTTCCGGTGACAGTGCCCTTCTCCACGAGTCCCATCTCTTCCGCTTTCTCCCTAGGAAGTTCTCCTTCTAAGTATCCCTCTCCCACTCTACTCACAAAGGACTTAAACACAACTATAACGTCTCTCACGTACTTGGGCCCAACTCCCACTTCGCTGAGAACCCCGCCAGCAGTGGTGTTCCTGCTCGTGACAAAGGGGTACTCCCCATGGAATAAACTCAGGTAGGTTCCTTGGGTTCCCTCAGCTATTACACTGTTACCTTCACGTATGGTCTCAATTATGGTTTCTGGGACGTCACCTATCACGCTTTCCAGCTCCCGAAAGTCCTTAGCCAACCTGAGCTTTCTTAGGACTCTCTTGGACTCTGCAGTCCCTACCCCTTGTCCGGTACTGCCTATGATCTTCATCAGAAATTCGTCTCTTTGTTCCTCCAACACCTCCGCTTTTGTTATGATGCCCACATGAGGGTCAATTAGTATTCTTGACTTGGAGTTGGTTTCCTCAAGTTCCTTCTCAAGCTGTTCAATTGAAGTTAAGAGCCCAGGTCCCAGGGCCAACTTAACGTTTGGGTTGACGAACGCTGAGGGAATCACTCGTATCTTCCAAGTCCTGCCCTGATAATTGACTGTATGCCCAGCGTTTATGGAACCGGTTCTCACGGCGAGGGTATAGCCACCCTTTAAGCCTAGGTAAGAAGCAACTTTCCCCTTGCCTTCATCTCCATAGAATCCTCCCACCAAAATATCTAGCATTAGACACCGTTTTGAATAGTGACTTCCTTAAGTATAAAAACGTCACTTGCCGTAATCTGTCATTACAAAATCCATTAGTTCAGTGGAGTGATCCACCCAGAGTCGAGAAAATTATAATCATAAACTTTCGTTGTGGCAATACTCCTGTTAAGTGCTTTAGCTAAGGATCATCTCCTCCCGTTTCTTTAGGATTCCTTCTTTTATTTCTATGGCAATCCTACGGCCTAAACTGATCGGTTTACCGAAATAGAGTTTAGAGTACTGGCTCCCTATCCCCATGTAGGCGTTGGTTCCCCCACCTATCCTTGGGGCAACGTCGAAGACTACAGTCTCAAGTTCTGGAGTAACTGCAAGTTGTAATGTGAAAGGTCCTATTATGCCAGGGGGTTCTAGTCTCTTAGTGGCTTCAACGAAGGAATAGCCGAGCTCAAAAAGTTTCTCTAGGAGACTCTCCCTTATGGTGACTGGTTCATGGCCTACCTCGATAAGCCGAGGTAACTTCCCTAACTTCAGTTGAACTTCGGCCGGCAACCTATAGAGGGAATCCCAGTCTGTCTGTATTCTTCTATCTATACTAATAATTTCTACTCTATCAAACAAAGGAGAATAAAAGTAATTAACATTAAAATGGGCTCCAAAAACAAACTCTTCTATTACCATAGATTTGAGACTCTCGTTATCTATTATTCCGTCCCTAAGCATTGTTCTTATTTTGTCCTCTAGGTCACCTCTGTCTACGGCTAGTAGAAACCCTCTTTCCACCCTTCTTTTGGCTTCAGGCATCTTTACTATCACAGGTCCCTCCACGTTATCTATCGAGAAGGTCTTAGGTCTTCTAATTTTGGCTTCGTCCAGTATTCTGTAATAGTTTTTCTCTCCAATCCTTTCCTCCCATCTAAGAATTCTCCTATTTCCGAAGAACCTAACGTTCATGGTCTCTATGGCATCATAACCGAGATAGACTGCCATACTCCGATTCGGCACGATGACTGCATCGAGCTCCACGAGCCTGCGCTGAACTACCTCACTGGAGATCTCCATAAAGTCGTTCAAGACGATACACTCATCTACGACTCTTCTGAATTCTAAGTAAGGTCTTTCTCTCCCCTTTTTGCACAGAGCTATTGTCCCAAAACCTTCATCTTTAGCCCCATCAAAAACGTCCAGTGCTGAATGGCTGGCCAGAGCCGAGATCCTCACTACGTGGTCACCTCTGCTAGCTTGTTCCTCTCCATAGCTAGATTTATTTCTCTCGCTATTCTCCTTCCGACACTCATGGGTTCGTCCCAATAAAGCCAGCTGTAGGGACTCCCGTAGGTGTAAAGATTAGTGCCAGCAACTATCCTCCCAGAGAATTCGAACACCACGACGTCCAACTTATCCGTTACGATGCTCTCTAGGCAAAACGGACCTATCATCCCTGGAAAAACCAGTTCCCTGGTAGTATTGACGAATCTTTCGGCGTAATCGAAGACCGAAGGTAATATGCTCTCTCTAGCCACGGCTGGAATATTTCCAGCCACCACGAAGGTTGGATCGATCCTCATATCTGGTGGTAGCCTTCTTAGCCCATCCACATTCGTTTCATACCTGATGTCTATCCCAGTTATCTCCACTCTACTTAGGATAGGACTATAAAAGAACTGAAAGTACATGGGAATTCCAACAATATACTCCTGGATAATCAGGTCAGACTTATCCTTAATCATTCCTGACTTCAGTAGGTCATTAATACCCCTCTTTACCTCCTCCTTCGTCCTCGCTAAGAAGTAACCTTTGCCTCCCTTGGCTCCTGGTAGCTTGACTATGACAGGCCTGTCCACATCTTCTTCGTCCTCGAACTTCTCAGGAACCTTAATCTTGCTACGTTCCAGAAGGCTCATTTTTTTATGCTGGTTCGCCTCCCAAGGGAACAGTTTCCTATTACCGAAAATAGGAACAGTTATCTTGCTAACCCTATCCATACCGAGATATTCAATCAGACTTCCATGGGGCACGAATACAGAGTTGCGGAAGCTGTTTATCCCTAGTACGGCCTCATCCTCATTACTGTAACTGTAAAAGTTGTCGATAAAAGCAAATCGTCTATAGAAATTTTCTCTGGAATAATTCGCTATTATTCCAGTTTCAAAACCCTCCTTTTTAGCTCCGTGGAGGATCTGCAGAGAGGAGTGGCTGGCTAGAGTCGTGATCAGCATTTTCCACAACTATCAACATAAAGAGGACATTTTTAAGCTTCCCGAAACTTTCCATCTCATGGATTACGTGTGTCCGCTGGATTGGAGGTATGGTAGTGAAGAGATGAGAAAGATCTTTGAAAGGGAGTCCGTACTGAAGTATAGAATAAGGGTAGAGTTGGCTCTACTTAATACCCTCTCCGAGTTAGGTTATCTCCCTAAGACGGACGTCGAGCTTGTGAGCAGAGTAGCTTCTAAGGTAACCCCAGAAGAAGTAGATATCTTAGAGGCCAAGTTGGGCCACGACATCATGGCGATGGCCGTGGCAATTGCCGACAAGGCTGGTGAGGCAGGCAGGTTCGTTCACTTCGGAGCAACCAGCTACGACATAGTGGACACAGCATATGCCCTCATGCTTAAGGACGCGTTGAGCATATTGAAGAGCAAACTGGTTAACGCATTAGAGGAATTGAAGGACATGGCTTTAAACTACCGAGACATGATAATGGTGGGAAGGACTCACGGGCAACACGCACTCCCCATAACTTTTGGATTTAAGGTCGCTAACTACCTGTATGAGCTGAGTCGGTCCCTAGAGAGAATAGTCGAGACCGAGAAGAGGGTAATAAGGGGAAAGATGAGTGGGGCTGTGGGTACTATGGCTGCTTGGGGAGATAAAGGGATTCTGATAGAAGGCGCTACGCTTAAACAATTGGATCTAGAACCCCACTTCATCACTACACAGGTAGCTCCAAGGGACGGCTTCGCGGAGCTGCTTTCTAACCTGGCGATTCTTGGATCTGTGCTAGAGAGGTTTGCCCTTGAAGTTAGAGAACTTATGAGGCCAGAAATAATGGAACTAGCTGAAGGAGTAGGAGGTAGGGTAGGGAGTAGTACCATGCCGCAGAAGGAGAACCCAGTTACGTCCGAGAAGATCTGCGGCCTCTCGAGGATCCTTAGGGGACTGGTTGTGGCTCAGATGGAAAATATCCCTTTGTGGCACGAGAGGGATTTAACCAACAGCTCTAGCGAGAGAATAACTATCTCCCATGGTCTTCTGATCATCGATGAGATGCTGGAAAGTTTCTTAGAGCTCTTGAAGGGGTTGAGAGTGTTCCCGGAGAACATGATGAGGAACCTCAAACTAACTAAAGGTACAATAATGGCAGAGAGTCTTATGGTTAGGCTGACCCTCAAGGGCCTTCCAAGACATAAGGCGCATGAGATAGTAAGTAAACTATCTAGAGAGGCTTGGAGGTCCGGAAGGGAACTTTATGAGGTGGCCTTAAATGATCCTTCAATCAGATCATCTTTCACCCCTGATGAGTTGAGGACAATCCTAGATCCCTCAACGTATCTAGGGATGTACAGGCAGCTCATCGAGAGGACTATTGCGTTTTACGAGAAGGTTAAGGAGAGTTCCGGAGTAACAGTTTAATATGCCTCAAAACCGATTTTTAGTTGCCGCTGTAGCTCAGCTGGTAGAGCGCCGGCCTCGTATCGTGGAGTGAGAGCCGGTGGTCGCGGGTTCAAATCCCGCCGGCGGCTTCACGGTGAACTCGGATGAAAATGAAGGATATTGGGGAACATGAGTTTATTTCTAAAATAGTCTCGAAATATATATCTTCAAACCCTTATTCTGACGTATATGTTCAGGATAACATAGCCCTCAAAATAGATGGGTTTCCGTTGAAGTATTCGTTTCCTTTCATGGATTCCTACGATTTAGGGTGGAAGGCTGTAGTGGCTACCCTTAGCGATCTAATATCATTTGGGTCGATACCAGTAACTGTTTTGGTTTCTATTGGCGTGAATCCAGAGATAGAGATATCGGAAGTGGAAAACATGTTAAAGGGAATAAATGACGCATGCGCCTACTATAACGCCAAATTCGGAGGCGGCGATACCAATTCCGCTAATGGCTCTGGATGGATAGACGTGTCGGCCTATGGGGTCCTATCATGTAAGGAGAGGCCGGTGCCAGTTCCAGGCGATTTAGTCTATATGACTGGAGAAATAGGATTAACAACAATGGTCTTCATGGAACTCCTTTATAAGAATGTAGGAGTTCTGCCTAAGGAGTCTGTGGACAGAATACGACATCCCGTCATTCCTAGGCCGTTAATCAAGGCCAATGAGGAACTATGCGAAACAGTGTCGGTTTCATCCGATGTGAGCGATGGATTACTAATTACGCTACATAAACTCACGAAATTAACCAACCTCGGAATGGAGTTATGGAAAATACCGCTCGCTACCGTGGCGGAGGAGTTCATGTCATCTAAAGGCTTGCCTCTCGAAGAATTATTGAGAGTTTCTGGCGAAGAATACGAAACAGTCTTCCTTGTGAAGAAAGAAAGCGAGCCTCTCTTCACACACATCATGAAGAAGTGGGGGATACGAGTAACGAAGATAGGTAAGCTCGTAGAATCGCCTTTAATTCGATTGGGGAATAAGGAAATAGAAGTGCATGGATGGGATAATTTCAAGGGATGGTTTTAACCATCTAAACCACTTATAGAGTGAATATACTTATATACATTTCACGGTAGAAGTGTAGAAGAGAAATCATGGCTCAAGCTGAAACTGAGGCTAACAGAGGGTTCAGGTTATTGCCTGCACCTTCAAAATTCGAGGATGGAGTTGTAAAGTTTGGCGATAGGGACATTAAGATTGGTGGGCCTCTCCCCAAACTCGCCAGTGACGAAAAGCTAATTAGGGTAACTCACTCGTTGTGTCCAGCCTGTTATAGGCTCCTCCCAGCTACTATTTTCGAAAAGAACGAAAAAATGTACATCAGGAAAATTTGTCCCGAACATGGTGAGTTCGAAGATCTATATTACGGAGACGTAGGAATGTACTATAAGTTCGATTACTGGGAATATGAGGGAAAGGGGCCTAAGGTACCATACGTTGATCTCAAGTCTCCATGTCCTTATAACTGCGGACTTTGCCCGATGCACCATCAGCATTCCGCTTTAGTGAACTTGGTCATCACCAATAGGTGTGACCTTTCGTGTTGGTATTGTTTCTTCTATGCAGAGAAGGCTGGATACGTCTTTGAACCCACGCTGGAACAGATAAAATTCATGGTAGATCAATTGAAGAGGCAAGACACTACTCTAGTTATCCAAGTCACTGGAGGGGAGCCGACCCTAAGGGAGGACATCATTGAGATCATAAGGCTACTTAGAGAGACGGGAGTTAAGCACATTCAGCTCAACAGTTGGGGGGGAACGTTTGCGAAGATGTATATGGCAGACCCTGACAAGGCAATAAGGTACGCCATAGCCCTAAGGGAAGCCGGAGTAAACACGGTATACATGAGCTTCGACGGTACGACAAGAAAGACCAATCCTAAGAATCATTGGGAAGTCCCCTATACGTTTGAGGTATTTAGGAGAGCCGGGATCACGAGCGTGGTATTGGTACCTACAGTGATAAAGACCGTTAATGATCATGATCTAGGTAACATCGTCAAATTTGCAGCTCGGAATATGGACATAGTGAGGGCGATAAACTTCCAGCCCGTGAGCTTAACTGGAATGATGAAGAGAAACATGAGAGCTAAGTTTAGGATTACGATACCTGAGGTGTTAAAGAACGTAGAGGATCAGACTGACGGAGAGATAACGAGGGACAGTTGGTATCCTATAGGTACATCAGTGGTGTTCTCAAGACTTGTGGAAGCCCTGACGGGTAAGGAGCAGTTCGAGATGGCCAACCACCCAAGTTGCGGTGCCGGAACCTACGTTTACGTTGAGTGGAGAGAAGGTCAGCCACACTTTATACCCATATCTAAATTCATTGATCTGGAGGGTCTGCTCGAATACTTCAAGGAGAAGTCTGAAGAGCTAAAGGAGGGAGCTAACAAGTACTGGGTCGGCGCGAAGATACTCTATAACATAAGGAAGTTCATAGACAAGGAGAAGGGACCAAAGGACTTCGATGTGTTTAAAATGCTATACAGCGTAGTCATGAACCACAACTACGAGGCGTTGGGAGAGTGGCATTACAGGACGTTGTTCTTGGGAACTATGCACTTCATGGATCTCTATAACTACGATATCCACAGAGTAATGCGCTGCGACATCCACTACGTCGTTCCTGACGGGAGAGTGATACCGTTCTGCACCTATAACGTTCTTAATGATTTATACAGGGATAAGGTTCTAAAGGAGTACCAGATACCCTTAGATGACTGGATAAAGAAGCACGGAGAGAACAGCCTTGGAGACGCCATGAAGTACCGAAGAGTAGCAAGTACACTAGAAAAGGGAGAGATATACAAGACCACCTACGCTGGGTTTGAATAGATACGATAAGTTTAACCTTTAATTTATTTAATTTTGTACTTTAATATTATTTCTTTTCCGCATTGGCAAAAGTATGAGTTCTCGAGAACAAGCCTCGGTGCATCCTTACCTGGGAAGCCCTCGCCTTGAAAGACGTTAACTCCTTCTCCAAATATCGTGGGTGATATTGTGAGCCTGAGTTCATCTACGCAACCTTCCCTCAGTAGAGCCCAATTTAGCTTGCCTCCACCCTCAACCATTACCTTCCTTACATTAAAGTGTTCTCCAAGATCCGTTATGATATCGCAAACTGTTCCGAATCTCCTCACGATAACTCCCCGACTAATGAACTCCCTAAGTTGAGGACTATCAGCTTTGGTGTAAAGAATAGTCGTGGGAGGCGTTTGAAAAACTCTATAGGAAGGATCTAAGTTTCCAGACTCACTTACAATTACCCTTACAGGATCCTTTCCTTTGAAGTACTTTAATTTAAGGGATGGATTATCCACCCTTACGGTGTTTGCCCCGACCATTACAGCGTCGACCTCTGATCTCAGCACATGTTGTCTTATTTTGTCGTATGGGCAACTTAATTCACTGAACCCGTCCCTTGAGGCGAGTCTACCGTCAATACTCATTGTGCTGGAGATTATGACGAATGGCCTCATACTAGGGATTTGACGGTTCTTAGACTATAAAACCAAACCCTCAAATCACACCTATCTCTGATTTCGCACTCTACACAACAATTGTAGCAAATATCGATCCCCTTTATTCTACAAGACTTGAGAACTTTAGGTCTATTACACACTCCACAATACTCCTCGTATACCATACTAGACACGCACGTAGTCGTATAGGCCTAACACATATTTAATCTTTGGAGATATTGGCCTCAACTTTGATGCCCCAACGAAGAGGTTTTCGCCAAACTTAACGAGAATGGAACCTGGGGTAGGAGAACCACTCCTGATGATCTCCACATCTCCTATCCTCATTTGATTATCTCTTATAACTAAAGAAATACGCGAAGGTTTATACTTCGTATTCCCGCAGTTACCGTGTCTGACCCCAACTGAATCTAGTTCGTGCACTACAACTTTTACTCCCAAAACTTCTGAAATAAAAGAAGTACCGGCAGCAGCGTCCCTTAAACAGCTGGTCAATATGAGGTAGTCAACCCTGCTCTCCCCACGAGAGATCTCCAAAACGTTTCTGATCACGTTTACGGGATCCTCGATCCCCCCAGTATCTATGAGGATAATCGCCGAATCGGTCTGAAGAAGATAAGCGTTAGACTCGTTTCCTTGCTCCCTAGAGCCTACAAGATAAACGTTCCTTCCCAGCTTAGCTACGCTCAAATCTTAAACATGACCTCCGTAGCGTAATTGGTCAGATCTCTAATTGAAGACTCTTGGGCCACGATAAGGAGGATTCCAGCAACAGTACCTCCCCCCTTCGATATCAAACTTATGGAGGACCTAATGGTTTTCCCAGTTTTCATCACGTCGTCAACAATTAGTATTCTATCGTCTTTTGAAACAAAATTCTTCCTCACGTATACGTTAGTTACTACACTATCTGCCTCCTTCATGCTCTCTTCTAAGTACTCCAGATATATGGAGTCCTTATGTTTCTTGGCAACGAGGAGAGGCTTGCCCAGGATCATTGATGCCATAGTGGCGAAGGGAACCCCGTTTGTGGCTATGCTGAACACTTTGTCCACTCTGCCGAACTTGGAAAGTATAGGCTCCATGGCGAGCCTCAATAGGCTCGGATAGTGGAGAAGCTCAGAGGTGTCTATGAAAGAGTCTGGATATATCTTTATTTTGTCCTTGAAGAATTTCTGGAGAAAATCTCTGTTCGTGGTCCAGCTTAGCAGCTCTCTGGCTTGCTGCTCACTTGGCACCGTTGTTCCGTTTACGTACCTACATAATAGACTCTCCTGAAGACCGAAGATTCTTGAAAGCTCTTTGTAAGTATAAGTCCTTTTCAGTTCCCTCAGTATATCTATCGCTAGCAGCCTTTCTCTCATCTCCCTATCTTTGCTTGTATTTTGCATCAACGATATATCACCCTCCGCATAACATGCTAAAGGATGATTGGGATTTTAAGTGCTGAGAAAGTGATGATAAACCCACGCCCTGACTATACACCAAGCTTTCTCCTTATCAATTCATTTACGAGTTTAGGATCGGCCCTCTTGCCAGTCTTCCTCATCACCTTGCCTACAATGTAGTTAGCCACCTTAGGGTCTTTCTTAACTTTCGTGACTAGCTCGGGCTCTTCTGTGATAACTTCCTCAATTATAGTCTCTATCAGCTTCTCATCGGATACTCTGGTTAATCCTAACTCATCTACTATCTCCCTAGGCATCTTCCCCTCAAGGATAATCGTGGGCAGAATTTCCTTTGCTATTTTTATCGTAATAACGCCTGAGTCTAACAACTGCATCAGTTGTACTATATGTTTTGGAGTAGCCTTGGAGTCGCTAAGTTTCATGTTCCTATCGTTTATCCATCTGAGATAGTCGTTAATGAGAAGGTTCGAGAGTCTCTCGTAATCCTTCACTTCAGCGGAAGCGGCCTCAAAAAGATCTGCTAATGCCTTATCCATGACGAGCACAGTGGCATTATATTTGGAAATACCATACTGTTTTGACAATCTTTCAATTCTTGAGTCAGGTAATTCTGGAAGAGTTTCCTTCACTCTTTCAATATACTCCTTCGTTATCGGAAGAGGAGGTAGATCTGGATCTGGGAAGTATCTATAATCCTCGTCCGTTTCTTTGACTCTCGAAGATACAGTAACTTTCCTGTCCGAATCCCAATGTCTAGTCTCTCTCTGAACCTTAAGACCCTGGAGTATTGCTGCTCTTTGTCTAGCAGACTCGTATTCTATTACGTCCTTCACATCGCTAGGCGACCCTACATTTTTAACTTCTACTCTCTCCCCACCAGTGACTGAGATGTTCACATCAGCCCTCATGGACCCCTCTATGCTACAGTCACAGACATCAAGGTGTTCCAGGATGGACTTTAATTTATCAAGGAAAGATTTAGCCTCCTTGGCATCCTCTATGTCGGGTTCAGTTACGATCTCCAACATTCCTATCCCAGATCTATTATAGTCTAGGAGAGTGTAGGGACTAGTCAAGATAGAGCCAGTAGGATAGACGCTCTTGGCAGGATCTTCCTCGATATTTATTCTCCTTATCCTAATCTTTTTCTCTCCTAACCACACTGCCCCGTTCTTAGCTATAGCTGCAGTTCCAGGGCCGTCATATTGCGATATTTGATAATTCTTGGCCATATCTGGATAAAAATAATGCTTCCTAGAGAACATTAATGAAGGTGCTATATCACATCCTAATGCTAAAGCAACCATAATCGCCTTCCTGAGGGCCTCCTCATTTAGGACTGGAATCGCCCCAGGCAAACCCAGGCATACTGGACACACATCAGAATTTGGGTCAAGATTTACATAGTTAGACGGGCAGGAACAAAACAGTTTAGTCTTAAGCGAGGTTATATGAACATGTACCTCGAGGCCAACCTTTATTTTAAGTTCCGAGCTCATCATAGATCACCTGAGGGAAAACGCTCTCGGTAAAAGTTCTCTCAAGGAACTCTTGAGAAGTTTACCTCTTTCGTCTAGGGTAAGTACCTCAATATCACTGTCAAACTCGTGTAAGACTTGTCTGCAAGCTCCACAAGGAGAGATGCCCTTTCCTTCGGCTGTCACTACTGCAATCTTCTTAAAGTTTTTATAGCCCATGGAGATCGCTGCAAACACCGCGACCCTTTCTGCACACATTGATAACCCATACGATGAGTTTTCCACATTTGTTCCAGTGATTATCTTGCCCTCAGTGGTAAGGATCGCAGCCCCTACTCTTATTCTAGAATAAGGCGAATAGGAATTTTTAGCTGTCTCCATTGCACTCCTAATTAACTGTTCATCCGAAGGATCTGTCACCAGCGTCACCTAGTCCAGGAATTATGTATCCCTTACTATTAAGTTCAGGATCTACCGAAACTGTAAAAAGCATCACGTTTGGGTGCCTCTCCAAAATTCTCCGGACTCCGTACTTAGATGCAATAACTGAAGCTATTATCATCCTCTTTGGCGAAGATTTGCTAACCTTTTCAATAACCTTAAGCATAGTGCTGGCCGTTGCAATCATTGGATCCGCAACTATCACCACATCATTTTCAGTTATTCTAGGAATTTTTTCATATGAAATTATTATTTCCATTTCTTTCGGGGGCTCAGGGGCCTCAATTTCTTTTCTAGACGCAGCAATGATACCTTGTCTAGCTGCAGGGAATGCCTTTAATAGACCCTCAACTAATGGAGTAGCTGCCCTTAACACGTTTATAATTACAATATTATCCAAATCCCTAATTACGACACCCCTGGTAGTAACCCCCA
The DNA here is from genome assembly GCF_000243315.1 of Metallosphaera yellowstonensis MK1. GTDB lineage: Archaea > Thermoproteota > Thermoprotei_A > Sulfolobales > Sulfolobaceae > Metallosphaera > Metallosphaera yellowstonensis. The sequence goes on from NZ_JH597768.1 coordinate 471,116, forward strand.
GTGGGGTTCTTACCGTGACGTAATCAAAGTCCAGATAGTTAGCGATCTTATAGCCCATAAGCCTTCCAAGTCTCACCATACCCTTCCTGAACATTACTTGATCTGTCCGTTCGTCCCTAAGTTGTGTGAGTATATGTAAAAATAAAGGTTCTTCCAGGAGAACAAGAGGCATGAAGTTACCTCTTTGTGGTGAGCTTCCTTGCCTCTCTTTCAGTTTCTCTGAGTATTACAATATCTCCTAGCCTCACTGGTCCCTTAATGTTTCTGGTGAGTATCCTTCCTTTGTCTCTACCCTCAAGAACCCTTACTCTAACTTGAGTAACCTCTCCAGTAACTCCCGTTCTATCCAGGATTTGGATTACTTCTGCTGGGAATCCGAACTCCTCTATTATGGAAGAGGTCTGTTGCTTCTCGCTCATTATTCCTAACCTCTAATAAGGTAATAGCAATTCACTTATATACTTCACTCAGAGTGTTAAGATGAGTTCATATGGTTTCGTCGCATAGGTGCAGCTTTTGTGGCACAGAGATACCGCCAGGAACTGGTATGATGTACGTTAAAAATGACGGGACTATTTTATGGTTCTGTTCAAGTAAGTGCAGAAAATATATGCTAATTCAAAGAAAGGACGCTAAAAGGCTCAAGTGGACAGAGGCTTACTCGAGGGTTAGATGATGTCTCTGCAAAAGACGTTCGTTATGATCAAGCCAGACGGAGTGAAGAGAAAGCTGGTGGGTGAAATAATAGGCAGAATAGAAAGAAAGGGCTTGGACATAATTGCCATGAAATTGGTGAAGATGTCTAAGGAGGCTGCAGAAAAGCTCTACGAGGAACACAAAGGGAAATCGTTCTATCAAGACCTAGTGAGTTATATCACTTCAGGACCGGTTCTCTGCATGGTTGTAGCTGGAGACGAGGCTGTAGCAGTGATGAGGAAAATGATCGGTGCTACTGATCCTAAGGAAGCATCTCCAGGAACCATAAGGGGAGACCTAGCTTTGTCTAAAGGAGAGAACGTAATCCACGCTTCAGACTCAGAAGAGAAGGCAAAAAAGGAGATGTCGATATTCTTTTCCGATAGCGAGATCATAGCTGGATAGTCGCACCGTAGAGCGGATTCTCCGTTCTCTTTATCTTTATTATTTCCTTTACGACCTGAAGCATATCGTCAGTTACGACTTCCCTGAAGTTCGTGAACAACGTCTCTAGGTCGTCGGCAGGTATGTCGGTGTAGAGTACCTCTCCCTCCTGGATATGTCTTCCGACCATAATGTTCCCCCTTATAGACAACGCTACTTCCATTCCCGCGGTGGCTTTATCTACGTTCTTCTTGTTGTCCTGGATACCTAAGACCTCACCTATTCTCTTCCCGTCTTCCTTCATTAATGGATATTTAGGCCTTATTATTCCACCTAAGACCTGAACCCCTACTATGACTGGATCACTCCTTCTAAATACATAGCCAGGAAGCAACTTTATCTTCCCCGGTAAGATCAACGAGTCTAAGGTTCTCCTCTTCTTCCTCTCTCTAACTTCGGTTAGGTAGCGTTGAACTTCGTCTATCAATTGATATATAATATCACTATATATTATTTTAACTTTAGAAACGTCCAGCCCAGGCAAGACCTTGACTCTAAAAGCTGCAATCAAATTAAGCTCCTCGCTCTCCTTTCCTGAAAGTTCTGCCTCCATCACGTCCCTTTTACTTATAGGCCCTATATCCGCCACCCTCACAGGGATTCCCAATCTTTCAAATGCTGCCACAAGCGACTCAAGAGATCCTAAGCTGTCTGCCTTCACAACTATTCCTGAAATATTTTTTGAGAATCTAACTTGTGACATCTCCTCCTCAATGCTCTTTTTAAATTCCTCGATTTTTTCAAAAGAGTCCACAGAATATAGTGGAGATCCAGCCAGGGCCTCCTCCAAACCAGGTGCAGAGATCTTCACTCCTGCTGCAGCAACAACTTCATCGATACTTCTGAAGCCACTCTTCGCAATACGCATGTCTTGTAGTGGTGCAGGAACGAAGATGTTTCTGACCTTAGTTGTAATAACACCATTAATTCCCCCCAGGAGTATGGTATCATTTCTCTTCAAGATACCATCATAGATGATCACATCAATAGTGTGACCTAAGCCCTGTTCTTCTTTTACCTCAAGAACTACTCCTTTGGCAGGTCCTTCTGCCACTCTAAGCCTGGTCTTCATGTAGTGTTGGGTGAGTCCAGCCAAAAGTGCCAGGAGTTCAGGGATTCCTTCTCCTGTTTTTCCAGACACTGGTACAATCGTAACGTATTTAGTGAAGTCTCTCACTCGATCGAATCTTTCTGAATTAAAGCCTAACTCAGCAAGCTGAAGAACTAGTTTGTAAACGTAATTGTCAATACTTTTTTGAGTTGCAGCTGCCTGTTTCTTAAGTGAATAAGTGAAAGGCTCGTTCTCGTAAGGTTTCCACCCAGGTATCTTGTCTATCTTGTTTGCTGCCACTATGAACGGAACCTTCTTTTCTTTCAATATCTGTATTGACTCTATAGTTTGTTTCTGTATACCCTCAGTAATGTCCACTACGAGTATGGCGATATCCGCAACACTTCCCCCCCTCTTTCTGAGGTTAGAAAAGAGTTCGTGACCAGGGGTATCTATGAACAACAGACCAGGTATCTCTAATTTGACTGGAATGACGTTTTTAAGCGGTTCAGCTAACTTCTCTATAACAGAACTTGGAACGAAACTCGCACCTACCTCTTGAGTCATTTCTCCTGGCTCCTTCTTCACAATAGCAGTTCCTCGAATTTTGTCCAATAAAGTAGTCTTTCCGTGATCTACGTGACCCAAGACTACCACTATTGGTTGCCTCAGTTTCAATGTGGATTGAACCAAGCCAGAACACCCAGAATTATTGACCGATTGTTTATTTCATTGAAGTTAATCCTTATATATTTTATAAGCTAAGTTGGATTCCCTAGAGTGGGAAGGAAGTTGGAAGACTTCGGTAAACTGGCTCTAGAGATATCTGCCAAGTATAAGGGAAAGATTCAGATAACACCAAAGGCTCCAGTGAGGTCTCTGGATGACTTCTCGGTTCTTTACACGCCTGGAGTGGCCGCGGTTTCCCAAGAGATAACGAAGGACAAAGATCTCTCCTTTCGTTACACATACAGGTGGAACGCTGTAGCCATAGTTACAGATGGTTCCAGGGTTTTAGGGCTGGGCAACATAGGTCCAGAGGCAGCGATGCCAGTGATGGAAGGGAAGGCCTTGATATTCAAATTCCTAGGGGGCGTGGATGCTGTACCCCTTCCCTTAGGTACATCTGATGGAGACAAGCTAGTAGAAACAGTCAAGATTCTAGAACCTGCATTTGGAGGGATAAATCTCGAGGATATAGAGTCCCCGAAGTGCTTCTATATTCTAGAAAAATTAAGGTCTCTCCTCAACATACCAGTGTGGCACGACGACCAGCAAGGGACTGCAGGAGCAACGTTGGCGGGGCTAATAATAGCCCTTGAGCTTAGTGGAAAGAAGTCCTCTGAGGTCAAGATAGTACTTTATGGGACTGGAGCAGCTAACATAGCTACCGCACATCTCCTAAATAAATATGGTGTACCGTACAAAAACATGTACCTTATAGATTCCGCGGGAGTCCTTTACAAGGGCAGGAAAGACGAGGATAAGTTAAAGACCGAAAATCCGTGGAAATATGAGTTACTCAAGGAGACTAACGGCGAGGGAGTGACTACAGTGGAGGAAGCGTTTAGGGGAGCGGATGTCGTAATAGCGGCGTCGAGACAAGGTCCCAATGTGATAAAGAAAGAGTGGATAAGATCAATGGCGGATGATCCCATAGTGTTCGCATTGGCTAATCCAGTCCCAGAGATATGGCCTTCAGAGGCAAAGGAGGCGGGGGCTAAAATAGTCGCTACAGGAAGGGGAGACTTCCCTAATCAGGTCAACAATTCTCTGATATTTCCAGGAGTGTTCCGAGGAGCTCTAGATGTGAGGGCAAGAACCATCACCGACGAGATGGTCATTGAGGCATCTAGGGAATTGGCCAGCCACGTTAGGGAGAGAGGACCTTCACTCGATTACATAATACCCAAGATGACTGAGTGGGAAATATATCCCAGAGTAGCTGCTGCTGTGGCAATGAAAGCATTAAAACAGGGAGTAGCTAGGCGTTCCTTGAGTTATGATGAGCTTTATGAGAACGCGAGGAAAATAATCGAGAATGCGCGTAATCATATGTCCAGCATAGCTTAAATTTTTATAAGCACAGACAGAATGAACTTTCGCTCAGTACACTGAAGGTGTAAGTTATGCGTTCAACTTCTAAAAAGGTGGATCCTAGAGATCATGTTCTCGTCCCCAAACATGAGGTGTTACCTGTTGAGGAGGCCTATAAGATTCTCAAGGAGTTAGGTGTAGGTCCAGAACAGTTACCTTGGCTTAAAGCGTCCGATCCTGTAGCGAAGGTAATAGGGGCAAAACCTGGAGATATAGTTAAGATAACCAGACATAGCCCCGTTGTAGGGGAGTTAGTGGTATACAGGTACGTGGTGAGTGGATAAGATATGCTCTCCATAGACGATAGATGGATAATTGTAGAGGCCTACTTCAAGTCAAGGGGGCTGGTGAGACAGCACCTGGACTCCTTCAATGATTTCGTAAGGAATAAGCTCCAAGAGATAATTGATGAACAAGGAGAGATAACAACGGAAATACCAGGACTGAAGATCAAATTGGGCAAAATAAGGGTGGGAAAGCCTAGGGTGAGGGAGGCAGACAAGGGAGATAGGGAGATAACTCCAATGGAAGCTAGGCTGAGGAACCTAACCTACTCTGCCCCAATCTACCTTACCATGATTCCCATCGAGAACAACATAGAGGGAGAGCCGATAGAAGTTCACATAGGTGACATCCCGATCATGTTAAAATCCTCTGCTGATCCCACCTCAGAGCTCAGCCCTGAAAAATTAGTAGAAATAGGAGAGGACCCAAAGGACCCAGGCGGTTATTTCATCATTAATGGCAGTGAACGCGTCATAGTCACCCAGGAGGACTTAGCCACAAATAGGGTCCTGGTGGACGTTGGGAAATCCGGCTCCAACATAACTCATACTGCAAAGATAATTTCGAGCACGGCAGGCTATAGGGTGCCCATAACTATAGAGAGACTTAAAGACTCCACAATTCACGTTTCTTTTCCCGCAATGCCTGGTAGAATACCTTTTGTAATTCTAATGAGGGCCTTGGGGATATCAACAGATAGAGACGTCACTTATGCCGTCTCTTTGGATCCAGAAATCCAAAACGAGTTACTTCCCTCCATTGAACAGGCAAGCTCGATAGCAACTAAAGAGGACGCGCTGGACTTCATAGGAAATAGGGTAGCTATAGGCCAGAAGAGAGAGATGAGAATACAAAAGGCAGAACAGATCCTAGATAAGTACTTCCTCCCCCACTTAGGTACGTCTCCATCAGACAGAATGGCTAAGGCGTACTATCTGGCTTTTGCCGTATCTAAACTGATAGAGCTTTATCTAGGTAGAAGGGAGCCCGACGATAAGGATCACTATGCCAACAAGAGGCTCAAACTGGCGGGAGACCTCTTCGCCAGTCTCTTCAGGGTCGCGTTCAAGGCATTTGTGAAGGATCTAGTGTATCAGCTCGAAAAGTCTAAGGTGAGAGGTAGAAGGTTAGCCCTGAACGCTCTAGTGAGGCCCGATATCATCTCAGAGAGGATAAGGCATGCTTTAGCTACTGGGAATTGGGTTGGCGGTAGAACAGGAGTAAGTCAGCTCTTAGACAGGACTAACTGGCTATCCATGCTCAGCCACCTAAGGAGGGTCGTATCGTCCTTGGCCAGGGGCCAACCAAACTTCGAAGCGAGGGATTTGCACGGTACGCAATGGGGTAGGATGTGTCCCTTTGAAACTCCAGAGGGTCCCAACAGTGGACTGGTCAAAAACATAGCCCTACTAGCTCAGATTTCAGTGGGTATAAACGAGAGGAACGTTGAGAAGACCTTATACAATCTAGGCGTAACCCCAGTGGACGAGATCATAAGGAAGGTGGAGGCTGGGGAGGACGTTTCGGAATATCAGGGTTGGAGTAGGGTAATATTAAACGGTAAGTTAGTGGGCTATTATCCTGATGGAGAGGAGCTAGCTCAAAAGATCAGGGATAGGAGAAGAGAAGGAGAGTTGAGCGATGAAGTCAATGTAAGTCACATGGTCACGGAGAGCTTCGATGAGGTATACATAAATTGTGATGGCGGGAGGGTCAGAAGGCCACTCGTAGTGGTCAGGAATGGCAAGCCTTTGGTCGCGAAGGAAGACATCGAGAATCTGAAGAAGGGCAAGATCACTTTCGACACCTTGGTGAGGGAAGGCAAGATCGAATTCCTAGATGCCGAAGAGGAGGAGAACGCTTTAATTGCCATGGAGCCTAAGGACGTAACAAAGGATCATACGCACTTGGAGATATGGGCCCCTGCCGTTCTAGGCATAACTGCCTCAATAATTCCTTATCCAGAACACAACCAATCACCTAGGAATACATACCAGTCAGCTATGGCCAAACAGGCTTTGGGACTATATGCTGCCAACTATCAAATACGTACTGATACGAGAGCTCACCTTCTTCATTATCCTCAGAAACCCATAGTCCAAACTAGGGCATTAGAAGCGATAGGTTACACAGAGAGGCCTGCAGGGAATAACGCAATCTTCGCGTTGATGTCCTATACAGGGTATAACATGGAGGATGCGGTGATCATGAACAAGTCCTCCGTGGACAGGGGGATGTTCAGGTCAACGTTCTTCAGACTTTACTCTGCTGAAGAGATAAAATATCCCGGAGGTCAAGAAGATCAGATACTCCTTCCAGAGGCTGGAGTTAGAGGATATAAGGGAAAAGAGTATTATAGACTCTTGGAGTCAAACGGTATCGTTTCGCCTGAGGTAGAGGTCAAGGGTGGAGACGTGTTAATAGGGAAGGTAAGCCCTCCTAGATTCCTCCAAGAGTTTAAGGAATTATCACCAGATCAATCCAAGAGAGATACATCAATCATAACCAGGCACGGTGAGAGAGGTACGGTAGACCTAGTATTGGTCACAGAGACATCTGATGGTAATAAATTGGTTAAAGTGAGGGTGAGGGACTTGAGGATACCGGAGATCGGTGACAAGTTTGCCACTAGACACGGTCAAAAGGGAGTGATAGGAATGCTAATACCTCAAGTAGATATGCCCTATACGGTAAGGGGTCTCGTGCCTGACATTATCCTCAATCCCCACGCTCTTCCCTCTAGGATGACGGTAGGACAGATCATGGAGGCCATAGCGGGCAAATATGTCGCTGCTTCTGGTCATCCTATAGATGCCACGCCGTTCTACAATTTACCCATCGAAGAAATCCAGAAGAAGCTTTCGGAGCTAGGATATCTTAGCGACGGAACAGAAGTGGTGTATGACGGAAGAACAGGTGAGAAAATAAAATCGAGAATATTGTTTGGCATAGTGTATTATCAGAAGTTGCATCATATGGTGGCAGACAAGATGCATGGTAGGGGAAGGGGTCCAGTCCAGATATTGACCAGGCAGCCCACAGAGGGTAGGGCTAGGGAAGGTGGACTTAGGTTTGGAGAGATGGAGAGGGACTGTCTGATAGGATATGGAGCGGCAATGTTGATTAAAGATAGACTTCTGGATAACTCAGACAGGGCGGTAGTGTACGTATGTGATCAGTGCGGCTACGTTGGATGGTACGATAGGGCCAAGAACAAATATGTTTGCCCTATACATGGAGATAAGACCACGTTATCTCCAGTAACAATTTCCTACGCATTTAAGCTATTGTTGCAGGAGCTTATGAGTATGGTAATTGCACCCAGGTTAGTTCTTGGCGATAAAGTATCAATAGGAGGTGGAAATTCCAATGAGTGAGAGGATACAGCTTAACGAAAAGATAGTGAAGGGTATAAGGTTTGGGATTCTTTCACCAGATGAGATAAGGAAGATGTCCGTCACTGCCATAATCACTGCTGAGGTTTATGATGAAGACGGTACCCCGATAGAAGGGAGCGTGATGGATCCTAGACTGGGAGTCATAGAGCCAGGTCAAAAGTGCCCAGTATGCGGTAACGTGATAGGTAACTGCCCTGGACACTTTGGGCATATCGAGCTGATAAGGCCCGTAATTCACGTTGGCTTTGTCAAGCACGTCTATGATCTCCTGAGATCTACTTGCAGACGTTGCGGTCGAGTTAAGTTACATGAAGACGAAATCCAGAAGTACAAGAAGATCCACGAGGCTATAAAGAGGAGGTGGCCCTCTGCTGCTAAGAGACTAATAGATTACGTGAAGAAGAGTTCGATGAAAGCCCCCACATGTCCTCACTGTGGGGAGAAACAGCTCAAAATTAAGCTAGAGAAACCATATAATTTCTATGAAGAGAGAAAGGAAGGTATGGTAAGGCTAACCCCATTAGACATTAGGGAGAGGCTAGAGAAGATTCCAGACTCTGACGTGGAATTGCTAGGTTACGATCCCAAGAGTAGCAGACCAGAATGGATTATACTTACGGTATTGCCAGTACCTCCAATAACTATCAGACCTTCCATAATGATAGAGAGCGGAATTAGAGCGGAAGATGACCTAACCCATAAGCTCGTGGATATAGTCAGGATAAACGAAAGGCTAAAGGAGAGCATAGATGCTGGAGCCCCTCAACTTATAGTGGAGGACCTTTGGGATCTCCTCCAATACCACGTGGCGACCTATTTCGATAACGAAATTCCAGGGCTACCTACCTCAAAGCATAGGTCAGGGAGACCCTTACGCACTTTAGCCCAGAGACTGAAGGGAAAGGAAGGTAGATTTAGAGGCAATCTTTCCGGTAAGAGGGTGGACTTCTCAGCTAGAACAGTGATATCTCCAGATCCCAACATAAGCATAGATGAGGTGGGAGTACCTTACGATATCGCACAGATACTCACAGTACCTGAAAAGGTCACCAAATGGAATCTTGACAGACTGAGGGAATACGTGATCAATGGTCCTGAAAAGTGGCCAGGTGCCAATTATGTAGTGAGGCCCGATGGTAGGAGAATAGACCTAAGATACGTTAAGGATAGGAAGGAACTCGCATCTACGTTAGCTCCCAACTTTGTGGTAGAAAGGCATTTAATAAATGGGGATGTAGTGATATTCAATAGACAACCATCTCTTCACAGGATATCCATGATGGGCCACAGAGTCAGAGTTCTTCCTGGCCGCACGTTTAGACTAAACCTATTGGTCTGTCCTCCATATAATGCTGATTTTGACGGAGATGAGATGAACCTCCACGTACCCCAGTCAGAAGAGGCCATAGCAGAGACGAGGGAGTTAATGACGGTTCACAGGAATATCTTAACCCCTAGGTACGGGGGCCCCATCATAGGTTCCGCCCAGGATTACATTAGCGGAGCATATCTACTTACAGTTAAGACTACTCTCTTGACCGAATCCGAGGTTCAGACTATACTTGGAGTTGCCGATATCTCCAAGGCATTAGGAGAACCTGCGATCCTTGCTCCTAAGAGACTCTACACAGGGAAACAGATCCTCAGCTATTTCCTACCTGAAGACTTTAACTTCCACGGTCCAGCCAACATATCTAGCGGGGTTAGATCATGTAAAGACGAGGATTGTGCCCACGACTCCTTCTTGGTAATAAAACAAGGTAAGTTACTTATGGGTGTACTAGATAAGAAGGCACTAGGAAATCAGCAACCTGAGAGTGTCTTACATTGGTTAGTACGAGAGTATAGCGAGGATTATGTCCTTTGGCTCATGGATAACCTGTTCAAGGTTTTCCTAAGGTTCGTTGAGCTTCACGGTCTCACAATGACTTTGAGTGACGTTACAATACCCCCTGAGGCATCTGAAAAGATAGCCGAGAGAGCTAAGGATGCCAGGAAGAAGGTATTAGAGCTGATCGAACTGTACAAGCAAGGGAAGCTGGAACCCATCCCTGGAAGAACTATGGAAGAGACTCTGGAGAGTTACATCCTTGATACCCTAGACAAGCTTAGAAATGAGGCAGGAGAGATCGCCACTGCCTATTTGGATCCCTTCAACAACGCCTATATAATGGCCAGGACAGGAGCTAGGGGAAGCGTGCTTAACATAACTCAGATGGCCGCAATGCTGGGACAACAGTCGGTGAGGGGAGAGAGGATAAAGAGGGGCTACAGTGATAGGACGCTCCCCCACTTTAGAAGGGGGGACATCTCGCCAGAAGCTAGAGGCTTCATCTATTCTTCGTTCAGGAGCGGTCTTAATCCGGTAGAGATGTTCTTCCACGCAGCAGGCGGAAGGGAAGGTCTAGTGGACACGGCAGTCAGAACATCTCAAAGCGGATACATGCAGAGAAGGCTAATTAATGCTCTTTCTGACTTAAGGATGGAATATGATGGAACGGTTAGAACGTTATACGGAGAGGTTATCCAAACCATATATGGTGGAGACGGCGTTCATCCCATGAGAAGTGCGCATGGTAAAACAGTGGATGTTGATAGAATAATAGAGAGAGTAGTTGGATGGAGGAGGTGAAAGAGTTGATATCGGAGTCGGACATGAAATTCCTGGAAGAAGAGCTTCAGCTGATCAGTAACACTTTACCTAAAAATGTGGTAGCGAAATTAAGGGAGGCAATACTCAACAGCCAAATACCCATAGAAAGGGACGAAATAAAAAAGATAATCGATGAGGCAGTTAAGGATTATCTGGGCTCTCTAGTACACCCTGGTGAGGCAATAGGCGTAGTTGCTGCACAATCGATAGGAGAACCGGGTACGCAGATGACTTTGAGGACATTTCACTTTGCAGGAGTAAGGGAACTCAACGTAACTTTAGGCCTGCCTAGACTGATCGAGATAGTGGACGCTCGAAAGGTTCCCTCAACTCCCATGATGACTATCTACCTGGAAAAGGAGTATGCTAACGATAGGGAAAAGGCCCTTGAGGTAGCGAGAAAAATAGAATATACGAGGATAGAAAACGTGGTTGAGACAGTGAGCCTTGATGTGGCCTCTATGTCAATATCTCTACATCTCGATCCCACGTTACTGGAAGACAAGGGTCTTACAGTAGAGGATGTAGAGAAAGCCATAAAGAAACTGAAGCTAGGTAAGTATGAGATCGAGAGGCCTGATGAGCGTACCATACAGATATCATTCGAGTCCATGGACAGTATAACGGCACTGTTTAAAGTAAGGGAAAAGATTCTCTCAACTAAGATCAAAGGAGTTAAGGGGATAAAGAGGGCCATAGTGCAGAAGAGAGGGGAGGAGTACGTCATAATCACAGATGGTTCAAACCTGGAGGGAGTTCTCGGAGTTAAAGGTATTGATATAAGGAGAATAGAAACCAACAACCTACACGAAGTGGAGAACGTGTTAGGGATAGAGGCTGTAAGGGAGTTGATAATGAAGGAGATAAAGAGGGTTCTGGACGAACAAGGCCTGGATGTGGATATAAGGCATATAGAGTTGGTATCCGATATAATGACGAGGACAGGTGAAGTGAGACAAATAGGACGTCACGGAGTGACAGGTGAGAAGACCAGTGTCCTGGCGAGAGCAGCATTCGAAGTTACGGTGAAACATCTCCTCGACGCCGCGGCCAGAGGAGACATGGAAGAATTTAAGGGCGTAGTAGAAAACATTATAATCGGCCAACCAATAAAATTGGGTACAGGAATGGTAGAGCTTTTAATGAGGCTTGGCGGTTAGGTGAAAAGTTATGTCTCAGTCTATAACTTTCGAGTCAGAGATAAAGGTCCTCTTGAAGACCGGAAGGGTGATCCTCGGTAGCAAGAGATCTGTCAAGGCCTTGAAGGCTGGTAAGCTGAGAGGAATAATCTTAGCTTCCACAGTAAGGAGTGACATAAGAGAGGATGTGAAGAGGTATGCGGCTTTAGCTGGAATTCCAGTGGTGGAGTATAGGGGAAGTGGATGGGAGTTAGGTACGTTAGCCGGTAGGCCTTTCCTTATATCAACTATAGGTGTAGAGGATCCTGGGGAGTCAAAGATCCTAGAACTATCGCAGACAAGGTGATACGGGATTGCCTGATATCAAGTTAACTCCAGAAGAAATGCGTTACATGTCACTTTTTCAGGACGTTACAAGGGTTACAGTTAGGGACTGCGTAATTGACGAGGAGGGGAACAGGATAATATTTTTGGTAGACCCAGAGAACATGGGTATGGCCATAGGGAAGGGAGGTTCAAACATCAGGAAGCTCAAAAAAATTATAGGAAAAGACATAGAAGTTGTTGCCTACAGTGAAAACTTGGAAGATATAATAAGGAATCTTATGTCTCCTGCTAGAGTCAGAAACGTTAAGCTGATCGATAGCAACTCCAAGAAAACCGTTCATGTGACCGTGGATCCCCAGGATAAAGCCATAGCCATAGGGAAGGGAGGGAAAAATGTAATGAGGGCCAAAATAATTTTAAAAAGATATATGGACATAGACTCCGTGATAATAAACTAGAGGTGTCCTTTTGGTAGGAAAATCTCCTAAGGGTATATTCGCGGCAAGGAAACTGAGGCTCAAGAGATTGAAGTTTAGATGGAGTCAGAGGAAGTTCAAGACTAGAGTCCTTCAATTGAAGAAGAGATTTGATCCACTTCAAGGAGCTCCGATGGCTAGGGGTATAGTTCTTGAGAAAGTGGGTATAGAGTCTAGGCAGCCAAATTCTGCTGTACGCAAATGCGTTAGGGTTCAGCTGGTCAAGAACGGTAGAGTAGTCACTGCGTTCGTCCCAGGTGACGGAGGAGTTAACTTCATTGATGAACACGACGAGGTCATAATAGCTGGTATCGGAGGTACTTTGGGGAGATCTATGGGAGACCTGCCGGGAGTAAGATATAAGGTGATAATGGTCAACGGTGTCTCTCTGGACTCGTTATATAAGGGTAAAAAGCAGAAGCCGGTCAGGTAAATCTCTATTTCCTAAAACCCCTCTCCTGGGATCTGTCGACCAATTCCTTTTTGACCAATATGGGCTTACCAGTTAAGAGAGCTAGATATATGGCGTGGCTCGGTATCATTCTCTTCTGAATAACCAGTCCCCCGAAATTGAGCTCCAAGGTAGCCAGGTATATATCATCCAGGATTCCATCTATGGCTATATACGTTACCCTCTTGCTTAACTGCTCCGTTATCTCCGGGATGAATGAAATTATATCATAAACAGTCTCACGCTTAGCAAGTTCTGATGTGTAGGTAGTCTCTACCTGGTCTGGTCTTAGGAGCTTATTTATAGCCTGAACTATATCTGCGGGTACGTAGAACAGATTAAACTCCCTTCCGTCCTCCAAATAGCACACTATTACTGGTACCCCATTCATTGGCGATATGAACGCATCTACCTTACTGACCTTGATGTACTCCTGTTCCTGTGCAACCATTAATTCTAATGTTACCCAAGAAGGCTATTAAACCCTTTATGAATAGTTATTTTAACTTGTCGGACGTCACTAAGAGGGAAGAAAATGGATAGTTACCAACTCTCTGAGCTGGACATAAGGGTCTTTGGGAAGTGGGACACCAATGTTGAGATAAGGGATCCCAGTCTAAAGAAGTATATTTCGTTAATGCCAGTCTACCTTCCCCATTCAGGAGGCAGGCATGAGCATAGAAGGTTTGGAAAAGCTAAGGTTTCAATCACTGAAAGATTGATAAATGAATTAATGAGACCTGGTAAGAACAAAGGAAAGAAAGTCTTAGCGTACAACATCGTGAAGGCGACTTTCGAGTTGATAGGTACTAGGACAGGACAAAATCCGATACAAATTCTAGTGAGAGCCATAGAGAACTCTGCTCCGAGGGAGGAAGTTACAAGGATAATGTATGGTGGAATAGTTTATTATGTAGCAGTAGACGTTGCCCCTCAACGTAGGGTTGACATAGCGTTAAGGCACCTTGTGGAGGGAGCTAGAGAAGTGTCGTTCAACAATCCCAAACCCATCGAGGAGGCCTTAGCGGACGAAATAATTTCGGCTGCTACGGGAGACCCAAAGAGTTATGCAATAAGGAAGAAGGAAGAGATGGAAAGAATAGCCCTAAGCTCCAGATAAATAGCTAAACTTTTATTAACTGGATGGAAGATTGCGGTAGGGAGTTGAAGCTACATGTCTCAAAAACCGCACTTGAATCTGATAGTAATAGGCCACGTGGATCACGGTAAGAGTACTTTAGTAGGAAGGCTTTTGATGGAAAGGGGTTTCTTGGACGAAAAGACGATTAAGGAGGCAGAAGAGGCAGCCAAGAAGCTAGGCAAGGAGTCGGAGAAGTATGCGTTCCTCTTGGATAGGCTGAAAGAGGAGAGAGAAAGAGGCGTAACCATTAACTTAACCTTCATGAAGTTCGAGACTAAGAAGTACTTCTTCACAATTATCGATGCACCTGGTCACAGAGACTTCGTCAAGAACATGATTACAGGGGCCAGTCAGGCTGACGCAGCAATATTGGCAGTCTCAGCCAGGAAGGGGGAGTTTGAATCAGGAATGAGCGTTGAGGGCCAGACCAGGGAACACATAATTCTCGCGAAGACTATGGGTCTAAACCAAGTGATCGTGGCTGTTACTAAGATGGATGCCACCGAACCTCCCTATGATCAGAAGAGGTTTAACGAAATAAAAGACACCGTGGAGAAGTTCATGAAGTCCTTCGGATTCGACATGAGCAAGGTTAAATTCATTCCGGTAGTGGCAATAACTGGGGAGAACGTCACTAAGAGATCAGAGAATATGAAATGGTATAACGGACCAACTCTAGAGGAGGCCTTGGACGTACTTGAGATACCTCCTAAACCAGTGGATAAGCCACTCAGGTTACCCATTCAGGAGGTCTATTCAATCTCCGGTGTCGGTACGGTACCAGTGGGCAGGGTTGAGAGCGGAGTTTTGAAGGTCGGAGACAAAGTCGTGTTCATGCCAGCAGGTAAGTCCGCTGAGGTAAGATCTATCGAGACCCATCACACCAAGTTGGAGAAGGCGGAGCCTGGTGATAATATAGGATTCAACGTCAGGGGTATCGACAAGAAGGATATAAAGAGAGGCGACGTAGTGGGTCATACAACTAATCCGCCAACAGTCGCTGAGGAATTCACTGCGAGGGTAATAGTGGTCTGGCATCCTACAGCTTTAGCAGTGGGATACACTCCAGTAGTCCACGTTCACACCGCAAGCATAGCATGCAGGGTTTCTGAGATAGTGTCCAGGTTGGATCCAAAGACAGGCAAGGAGGCAGAGAAGAACCCACAGTTCATTAAGCAAGGGGAGTCTGCTATAGTGAAGTTCAAACCTATCAAGCCCCTGTGTGTAGAGAAGTTCAGTGAGTTTCCAGCCTTGGGCAGGTTCGCAATGAGGGATATGGGAAAAACGGTGGGCGTCGGAGTAATAAACGACGTCAAGCCCAGTAAGATAGAGATAAAGTGATTTTTCCCTTAATACGGTGTTGGTTTTATGCCCAATAAGGCCAGAATCAGACTTTGGAGCACCAATGTTAATGATCTCAATTACGTTGTTAACCAGATAAGGGCGATAGTAGAGAAGACCGGTGTAAACATGAAGGGACCCATCCCATTACCTACCAGGAGAATGGAGGTTCCAGTGCTCAAACTCCCCCACGGAGAAGGCAGGAAGAAGTGGGAGAAGTGGGAAATGTCTCTACACAAAAGGGTCATTGATATAGCTGCTGACGAGAGAGTTATGAGGCAACTGATGAGGGTAAAGGTCCCAGAGGACGTATACATAGAGATTCAGCTTATATAGTCCATGTAGGTAATGGTTTTTTGTGTGACATAGTGCCGGGGTGCCCGAGCGGACCAAGGGGCTGGCCTGGAGTTATGCACGGACAGCCAGTGGGGGCCAACCCTGCGCGGGTTCAAATCCCGCCCCCGGCGCCATAGTCAACAGTTTCCGATAAGCCGTGAAGTTTATATACTTTGTATGTGAGTTTAATTATAATGCTGAAACCTAAGGAAGTGTGCCAAAAACTGGGAATATCCTACCGCACGTTGCAGAGCTACGTTAAGAAAGGGTACATAAAACCAATAGTACTACAGAGCGGGAAGTGGAGGTTCAGGGAAGAGGATGTCGAAAGATTGATGGGAATTATTAGAAAGAGAAAAGTGATACTTTACGCTAGGGTATCATCAAATACACAAAAAGATGATTTAGTAAACCAAGTTAAATACCTAGAAGAGAACGTTAAGGAATACGACCAGGTGATAACAGACGTGGGATCTTCATTAAACATGAAGAGGAGAGGATTCGTCAAGTTGTTAAGTATGATACTGAATAACGAAGTATCAAAAGTAATCATAGCCTACCCAGACAGACTTGTTAGGTTCGGCTTCGAGATACTTGAGGAAGTGTGCAAAGCGCACAACTGCGAGCTCGTGGTGTTGAACAGGGAGGACAAAACACCAGAGCAGGAACTGGTCGAAGACTTAATCTCTATACTAGTCTCCTTTAGCGGAAAGTTGTATGGTATGGGGAGTCACAAGTATGAGAAGGTGAAGAAGTGCATCGAGGAAATTAAGGCCTAAATCGTTTCAACCAGAGGAGGAATACGTCTACCTAACTTACTCCCTGAAGAATGATAAGGGGGAGAGAGCAGGGTACTGCTGGAGAACTACAAAAAACTACTGCAGAGGGCTTTAGACTGGTTATGGGAGAGGATCAAGGTTGAGAGGAGAGAGATCAGGAGGGATAAGAAAGTCCTCACGAAGGTCAAGATAACCCTCCCAGAGAAGAAGGGAGTGTACAAGACGTTGAGGGATGAACTGGAAAAGGTCAACGTCCTAGCTTCCCACTACGTGGATAAGGCAATAAGCGACGCTTACTCCGTGTTGAGGAGCTGGAGGAGGAGGGCCGAGAAGGGGCGAGCTTCACTGAGGAAACCTAAACTGAAGAGAGTTTACGTAAGGGTTAAGTCTACTCTGAGGAAGGTTGAGGGTGAGAGTGTGAGGATTACTGTAAGACCGTATGAGTACATTACCTTCTCATGATCCCACACCTGGTTTTCAGGGAGGGTCAAAGGGTTAGAACTGGGTGAGCCCGTGATAAAGGAGGACAAGGTTCACCTACCATTCCGTTACAGATTACCCTGGTTTACTCCCCTAGACTTCCTGGCAGTTGACAGTAACCTCTACACGCTGGACGCTTACGACGGCGAGAAGTTCGTCACTTTCTCCTTGAGGGAGTTGTACAGCCTTAAGTTTGGGATGGAGTTGAAGAGGGGTAGAATCAAGTCCTTCGCTTCAAAGCACGGTAGGAAAGGGAAAGTGTTGATGGAGAAGTACTCACACCGTGAAAGGGACAGCGTCCTAGATTACGTTCACAAGTTCGTGAACAAGTTGCTGGAGATGTATCCCGTGACTACGTTCGCTATAGAGAAACTGAACAAACAAGAGATGTTCCAAGACGCTAACGACAGGTTTTCTAAGAAGATTTCAAGGACTGTATGGAGGTCGATCCACCGTGTGTTGAAGTACAAGGCCCCACTATACGGCTCCCTAGTTAAGGAGGTGAACCCGCATTTAACTTCCAAGTCCTGCCCCAGATGTGGACGGGTTTCCCGAAAGGTAGGACTTTTCGTTGTGAGAGGTGTGGTTTCACCTTGGACAGGCAACTGAACGCATCCCTCAACATCTTCCTCAAGATGTGCGGGTTTCCCCAACTCTTTCTCACTCCCTCTGGGAGTAGGTGGGTTTAGGTTACCCCGTTAAGGGGGCGGAGGAGTAACGGGTTTCCCCGCGACCCCTGTGAAGCTCAAGGGCTGAGGATTGGATACAAATTCATGAAAATTCAATGAAGCCCGAACCCCTTGAAGCTAAAATCAATTGTAACCATACTAGATGTGGATGGATTTTCCGCTTGTCCCTACACTTTCATTTCACTCATCTTATGTTCAATCATGATGAAGTGTAGGGACTTAGCCCTCAACCACCCACCAGCCTTAACGGTAGGTGGGTCATGGGACTCCTTTGAGCCCAACGGCACGGGGCTCACATCCCAGATCACTCCCACCCTTTTGGGCAGAGCCCACATCGGCGTGAGAGATCATCCTTTATCAACAAAAATATTATAAACAATATAAAAAGATTTCTATTAATGTGAAAAAGGATTCAGCCCAAAGGTAGGTAGTAGTCTCAAGATATGCTGGTTTCCCTACGCTCGTGGAATTCAGCAGGTGTGGTCGGGGTCGCTCCTATAGGTTTCTCCTCTTTCTCTAATATTATCCGAACTCTACAGTAAACCCTGAAACAGTGTTAACAAAAGAGTTCTTAAGGCCCAGAGATACTAAACTTACCGCGAATATCTTGCATCTCCCTCGACTTATAGTAAGTTCCGACAGGAGCGGTTCAGGGAAGACACTCATTTCTTCAGGGATAATGGCGGCGTTGGCAAAAAGGCTTAAGGTTAGAGGTTACAAGGCCGGACCCGATTTCATAGACGGGGGTTACCATAGGCTGGCCACAGGAAGGCCCTCAATCAACTTGGACCTCTTCATGATGGGGGAGGAGGGCGTGAGGAGGAGCTTAGTAAAGTACTCCAGAGGATTCGATTTGGCTGTAATTGAGGGGGTCATGGGATTATACGACGGTCATGGCATGAGTTATAGTACCTTCCAACTTTCTAAAACGTTGAAGACACCCATCGTCCTAGTCGTGGATTGTAGTGCTATGGGTAGCACGGTAGGCGCAATAGTCTATGGGTTGAAGAGCTATGCAGGGGCTGACGTTAAGGGAGTGATATTTAACAGGATAAGTTCTGAGGGACATTTCAACTACTGTGCAAGCGGAGTAAAGGATGTAAAGATTCTAGGTTATATTCCCTTTGTAAAGGATATTAAGATCCCCTCTAGGCACCTGGGCCTATTCACTACAGAAACTCTTAGGGACGCAGAGAGGATAGTGAAGGAGGTAGCCAGTCTAGTAGAGAGCTACGTTGATTTGGATTCAGTGATGGAGGTAGCAGAATCGGCAGGCAAATTAGAACTAGAGCCAGAGAGTCATGAGAGCCCTGAAACGAAGACTCATGGAGTTGCAGCAGTAGCCTACGATCAGGCGTTTAGTTTTTACTATGAAGAGAATTTAGACAGGTTAAGGGAGAGGTATGAGCTAAGGTTCTTTAGTCCTCTAGAAAATGAGAGGGTAGAGGACGCTGATTTCATATACATAGGAGGTGGGTACCCAGAGCTCTTCACCTCTGAGCTGAGTTCGGCACACTTGACAAAGAAGTGGATATTAGACTCAGCAAGTTCTGGAGTACCCATTCTGGCTGAATGCGGGGGACTAATGTACCTTTCTAGGTATATTAAGGGACAGGATCAGACTAAACGTGATATGGTAGGACTTTACGACATAGGAATTTTCATGCCTGGGAAGCTCACCTTAGGCTATAGAAGTCTCAAGTCCATAAGTCCAAACATGTTGGCCGATGAGGGAGACAGCATAAGGGGTCACGAATTTCATTACTCCGCTCCCGAATACGTCAATGAGAGTAGGTTCGCTTTCAAAACAAGTAGTGGGAAAGGTATCAAGGACGGTTTAGATGGAGCCATCACAAATAACGCTATCGCTCTCTACACTCATCTTCACTTCTCAAACATCAAGAAGAGGACTGTCTTTTGAGCTCAAGCCTCTTCACCCTCTCCAACATTTCCACTAGCTTGTCCACGTCTTTAGCGTAAAGTCTTATCTTGTAGGGATACTTGGCTGAAGTAGAGTCGATTTCAACGTATTTTTTCTCCCTATTTAATACCATGTTCGAATTAAGGAGATGCTTAGCGTGAAGGAAAACCGACATTCCGCCAGAGCCTATTATCCCCTTTTCGGTCACCTTATAACTTAACGGTGCCATAGTAGACATCATTGAGGGTCTAAATAGTCTCCTGTAAACGAAGAAGCCGAACAGATATATCACTTCGAAGTAAGCCAAATATACTCCAAGTCTGTAGTAGGGATCAGTTTGTGCTGTTGCTAGTTTGGAAACGTAATTATAGACGAAAAACAAAACGACAATATATATTAAATATGAGAATAACATCATCATGTTCTTCTTTGCAAACTGCATGTACTCTCTCTGGTAATCTTGATCCTTTGTTATGAGCTCATTGGCGTTCTTTTCCTCATATAGTGTGCCAGAGTTGGCCACCTCAAGCATCAACTTCCTATCCCTCAACATCGGATTGGACTTGTAAGTCATGGAGAAAGTTATCGCCATAATTATGATGAAATATGAGATAAACGCCTCCAAGAAGTACTTGGGGTAGAAGCCTAGGATAATGGAAATCACAATGAGATATCCTTGGCTTATTGCAGCAAATTTCCAATTATAAGGATTGGGAGTCGTCGATGACATACTGAATGCTATATATCGAGCTACCTTATATAGTTATATAACAATGAGGGATCTCTATGTGACACTCCTGTTGATCACCACGATGCTCCTGGGAGGAGCCTCGTATACATTCCATTACCATCTCAATTCCCTCAACGAGGATGTTTGCCTGAAGGTTACCATTGAGCCTTCAGTTAATGTATCTGTCTATAATTTATCTGATGGAATAGCCATAAATTTTCAGAATACCCTCAAGAACGTCACTACAGGTTTGGAATACGAAGTGTTAAATTCTACTTCACTATTTTTCCCTTTATTTCAGTTTAAGCCCAATTCAACGTACCACGCAGTTATAGAGACCAAATATGATCAATTTGAAGTCATCATATCGGTTGAGAGGATTGAGGAGGGCAGTTTAACGTTAGGCCAGGATAGAACGCAATTAAACCAGGGCACAGGTTACTTGGTATACCTCTTTGGGCTCATGGTCGTATCAATAATTCTATCTTTCTTCCTAAAGAAATATAAAAAAGAATATTTCTAAAATACGAGCAGATTAGTAATTTACTTCTCTCATAATCTAGGGGCAACCCAGAACTTTATCAGGGCACCTCTATCCAGGATCACCTGAGTCCTGAGGGGTATACCCGAACCGAACCCAACTTCCAGTTCGTCTGAAAAGTTAAGGGTAGACGCCAGTTTCTCCAGGACTGGCAAACTGTACCTTGCACTTCCAGGACTTTCAATTTCAAGCTTAGATAGGGGTTTCGAGTTTCTCAGATGCGCTACGTATCTCTTCCCTAGTTCCTCAACCTCGGCTATCACTTCCTCGGCTTCTGATCTCAACGTTATCTCCTCCCCAACTTCAAGGCCCTCATCCACTAGCATCTTCAGAGTCTCTCCTTTCATGACGAGGATCGTCGAGGGAGTGACATTAGGCTCCTTCAGAACCTGTGGTTCTGCTTTAGCTCCTTTCAGGTAAAGGTTAGTCCTAGTACCGGTCTTCTCATCTCTCACCGTAATCCTTATACCGCTTTCCGTTTCGGATATCTCCATACTAGACCTACTCGACTTAGCCTTGGCAAAGATCTTCTTTATCTCTCCCAAATCCAGCTCTATTGACAAAGGCTTATCGAGTGAATACTCATCTAGAGCATCCCTAGGGACGCTTATCACACCCATCATAACCTTATCTTCTGTCAAATGTTTACTGTTTATTCCTTCATCTGTAAAATTAAGGATAATCTTCTCTGTAATCTTAGACATGGAAGAAATGATATAGTAGAAGTCCTTAGAACTCCCATAAATGAGCCTAAACATTATTCTCCCTTACTCTTCTTCGTGCTCTTACTCTTTTTAGGGCTTTTCTTCTTTGACGCTTTAGACTTCTCAGATTTCGTCTGAGTAGTAGACGAGTTTTCCTCGAAGAGTCGTTTAGCCTCCTCTATGCCAATCTTGCCAGATATTAACTTGTACCACACCTCCGTATTCTTAGAGAGTAACTCTATGTCTTGCAAAGACATAGCTGGGACTCCTTCTTCCTCATCTTCTCCCCTTATCTCTTCGGCTCCACTATTGGGAACGTCCTCCCCTTCGTCAAAATCCTCAGACAAATGGCTCACCACTTATCAGTTTAGGCTGACCATTAATAATTCATCTGTATCGGAATCTCTTGTTATTAATTCCCCCCTATTCAGTTGCATTAGCATTTCATATATAGCCTTGAACGCTTCCGGATGAGAACCCCCCAATAATTTTGAAACGTATTCCAGTTCCCTCGGATCCCTCATATTAAAAATGAAGAGCGAATCTGAGTTATTTATTGCCTTCTCTATGCCATCTTTGGTCTGTGAAACTAAGACTACTCCGTAACCGAACTTCCTACCTTCCGCAAAGAACCTTTCAGCGATACGCTCCCCAGCCTCCCTTGAGACCAGGAAAGGGGCCTCATCTATTACTATCATTCTCCTCAGCCCAGAACCGCCGAGCTTGTACATATTATGCATAATACCGTTTAGGAGTGTTATCATTATAATATACTTTATTTCATTGGAGGGCAGGCCCGAGAAGTCCAGGATCACTGAGCCCTTTATGAGTACGTCCATGTCAACTTCACCTCTCATAAAGACGCTAGAGTCCAGGAACCTGAGGTACGTCTCTAAACCTTCCAACCTCGACATTTCCTCGCTACGAATCGAGAGCTTCTTCTTTTTTTGGAGCAGGGAGATCACGTCCTTAAAGGTAGGAGGGGGTAAGCTCCACGTCCTCTGATCCTCCTCATAAATCCCCTTATCCTGGTAAGCCTCTAACAGTAAGCTGAAGAAGTCCATAGTCTGAAGGTGGCCGAGGTTAAATACCGACTTTAAAGCAATGGCGACCTCAAGGGCCCTGTCCCTGGGGGAGAAGCCAAAGAGCGAGAGGGGGTTAACACCAGTCTCAGAAAGGTTGATGGTATTTGCGGAGGGAATTGAGTACTCCCCGTGAAGATCGAAGATGATAAATGGTAATCCAAGAGACGTCATCAGTTTCTTTACTAAGGTTGATTTCCCAGTACCACTGGATCCTAGAACAACAGAGTTGTAGTTCTTTCTCTCGGCTAGGTCGATACAAAGGTTGCCCTCTCCCTCAATCCATTCGTATCTATAAGTGTTCGGCAGAGAGGTTCTCCTTCTCTTAAGCACTCTCCGGATATTTCCCACACAAACCCCTCGACCTTTCCTGATGGGGTTTTGGGAGAGTAGGTAGGGTAGACTTATCCAGGAGAGTGAAGAGATGGGGGCTAAGTAAACTCTCCCTATCCAGGCAGCGATTAGTGAGTCCAAGACAGATCCTAAGAATAGGTAGATAGAGCCACTGAGTATATACCCTGTTACCGCAAAGGCCAAACCTATTGGTATTAACCCAACTCTAGGTTTGGTGATTATATACCGCTTGAAGTCTATTCTCTCAGGAATCGTCCTATGCACGACGTACCAGATGGACGAGCCCAAAAACGTTCCTCCCACATATAGAGAAAATATTAAAGGATCCATGGGAATACTTAGTAGAAATAAAACTGAGTATAGAGAGGCAATATTCAAAACTGAGAGGAGAAGAGAACGGGTCAGGAGAAGGGTTAATAACCCATAAGATGAGGCGAAAGCTAAGAAGATTAGAAGAGGAATTGAATAGTAGCCCGGGATGATAATCTGTGAGTACTTTAGCACCAGTGCGGAGCAGATCATCAGCGATTGTAATACTACGAACCTTAGCTCCCACATAATATACTTTAAACCCCACCACGCAAACCTAAAAATACACTTCATGTCTACCACGTCTCAAGACTTCATAAGGAAGCTCAGGGAGTCAGGTTATGTCAACCTTACCCCCATACAGAGGTTAGCCATCCCTAAAGTCCTCTCTGGGACTCACCTGCTCATTATAGCGCCAACAGGCCACGGTAAAACTGAGGCAGCGATAATCCCCATCATGTATAATATCTACATGAAGAGACCTAAAAAAATCTCAGCTCTCTATCTAACACCTCTGCGAGCTTTAAATAGAGATATACAGTACCGATTAGATAAATTAGGTCAGTCCTTCCAGATTAAGGTATCCACAAGACATGGGGATTCCACAAGAAAGGAAAGGAGAGACCTATTACAAGATCCACCAGATCTATTGATCTCCACTCCAGAGACACTACTTTACTTGTTGGTTGACAAAAGGGTGAGGGAACTCCTGACCGGTGTCAGGTGGGTCGTCATAGATGAAGTCCAGGAGATGCTTGATGAGAAGAGGGGGTACGAACTATCGGTAATGCTCCAGAGACTAAGGCTTATAGCGAGGAATCCACAAATGATAGGGCTCTCTGCGACATTGGGAGACGTGGAACTAGCCAAGACCTTCCTCAGTACTGAAGGTGAAGTGGAAGTAGTCAAGATTGAGGGCATAAAGAGTTCCCAGATCATCATCGAAATACCCAGTTATAATGAAGAGCTAGTGAACGAAGCGGTGAAGCACAGACTAGATCCTAGTTTGATGTCCAGATTGAAGAGATTGAAGGAGATAATTGAGGAGAATAGGCCAGTCCTCATATTCACCAACACTAGAGAGACAGCTGAGTTCCTGGCAAGCGAGCTCACTACTCTTTACGGACTTAAAGTGGCCTCCCATCACGGCTCCCTATCTAGGGAAGTGAGGGTCAAGATAGAGAGGGAGTTCAAAGAAGCTAAGCTAGACGCCCTGGTAGCTACCTCAAGTCTCGAGTTGGGGATAGATATTGGAAGTATAAACCTAGTGGTTCAATACATGTCACCGAGGCAAGTCCTTAGACTCCTTCAGAGAGTAGGAAGGAGTGGGCACTCCATTGAGAAGACATCTAGGGGAATAATCCTACCCGGGAACAGCCTCTTTGATGTCCTGGAGTGTCAGGCCATATACGAGGCCTCTAAGAGGGGATATATAGAGCCAGTTATCTATGAGATGAACCCCCTTGACGTAGTGGCTCACGAGGTCGTGGGTATGGTACTCGAGGGAATAACTTCCCTAGACGAGATCTTGGATATATTTAGGAAGTCTCCCTTCTTTAGATCTCTATCTCTTGAAGATTTGAAAGAAGTTGTGGAACAGTTGGAGGCCGAGAAAATATTAGTGGCAAAGGAGGGCAAACTGAGGTTGGGTAGGAGAAGCTGGAGGTATTATTTCACCACAAACATGATACCAGACTCCAACAGGAGTTACATAGTCGTTGAAGTCGAGACCGGCATGAAGTTGGGGAACCTAGACAACCAATTCGTTACCGGCCTAGAGGAAGACAGCATATTTGTGTTAGGAGGCAGGCTCTGGAAGGTCATATCTATAGAGGAAGGCAAGGTCTTTGTGAGTAGGGCAGAACCTAAGAAGGGCATTCTACCCTCATGGTTCGGTGAGTCCATCCCTGTGGAGAAAGAGATATCCATGATGGTATACAGCTATCTTTCTGAGATGATGGATGGAAAGAGGGAAGGGGTACAGGAGGTGTCGGAGAAAATTAAGGAACATGTTAGAAGGAATTATCCTAAGCTAGGTCCTAATAAGATCGTTGTAGAGCTTGTCGGCTCAGACCTCGTGGTCGTCCACTCTCCGTTTGGAAGTAGGGGTAACAATACCTTGGGAACTCTCCTTAGTGCAGTTTTGGGGTCGGGAAAAGGGCTTAGACCCACCTTCCGTAGCGATCCGTATCACGTAGTCATAGCCTCGGTCTCCTCCCTCTCATTGGAAGATATTGAATTCGCCATTAAATCGCTCAGGGAAATGGATGAAAGATACGCCACTTCCGTCTTAAGCGAAACCCTAAAGGAGACACCTCAATTCAAGTGGGCATTGTTCACGGAGGCCCAACGCTTCGGTGCGGTGGAGAAGGGAGCAGACATAAAGCTCACCCAGCATGTACTTAGGA
The DNA here is from genome assembly GCF_000243315.1 of Metallosphaera yellowstonensis MK1. Lineage (GTDB taxonomy): Archaea > Thermoproteota > Thermoprotei_A > Sulfolobales > Sulfolobaceae > Metallosphaera > Metallosphaera yellowstonensis. Next base: position 496,948 of record NZ_JH597768.1, read on the forward strand.
CCTTCTCAGACACTGTGGTAGGGAAGGAGGCAGTAAAGGAACTTCTGTCTAAACACCACGACCTCTCTGTCCTAGAGGCGTTGAGACAAATGGACTGGGAGGTAGTTAGGGTACCCTCACCTTCTCCTTTAGCCCAGGAGTTCCTGGACAAACTCATGGTCTCCTCAACCTCTGAGGATAAACCATTAATTCTTGAAGTCTTCAAGAGGAGGATGCTGTCTAAGGAGATCTTACTGGCGTGTCTTATCTGCGGTTGGAATCAAAGACTCAAAGTGGAAGATACGCCTCAGAGGTGTCCTAAATGCGGTTCGATTTTCCTTACGGCCACTTACCCTGAGGACAAGGAAGCGTTACAGGTTATCCGAAAGAACATCTCTGGGGAGAAGTTGAGGAGAAATGAGGCCAAGAGATTGAGTGAATTGAAGAGAGTTGCCTCTCTCTTCTCTAACTATGGGAGGACAGCTCTAGTGGCATTTGTGGTCAGAGGTGTGGGACCGTCTAACTTGGGGAGACTGCTGTCGTTTTTAAGTCAAGGAGAGGATGTATTTTATAGGGAATTAATGGAGGAAGAGAAGAAGTTCTTGAGATATAGGAAGTTCTGGCAGTAAGTTTTTAATGTAAACGTGAGCTTTGACATTCGAGTGGTGTAGTTATATGGCTTTGATAGAGGTGGGAAGAATTTGTGTCAAATTAACGGGAAGAGAGGCAGGAAGTAAATGTGTAGTTGTTGATATTATAGACAATAACTTCGTCTTGGTTACCGGACCTAAGAACGTGTCTGGAGTTAAGAGGAGGAGGGCTAATATCATGCACTTGGAACCTACCGACAAAAAGGTCGAAATAAGTAAAGGGGCTTCCGACCAGGACGTAGAGGCTAAACTGAAGGAGCAGAACTTGATAGAGTTCATGAAGGAGAAGGTGAAACCAAAGATACCCGTGGTCTAAATGGATTTTTATCCATTCGTGTTGAAAATAGATGAATTTTGTGGCTACACTAAACGCTGGATCTTCAGGAAGGAGTATCAACCTGCAGGAAATTACGGGAATTACGCTGACAATAGACCTATTCAGAGTCTGATCAACTCATCCATTCTAAATATAGATAAACCCCCAGGACCCACCAGTCACGAGGTGGCGTATTGGGTAAAGACCATGTTCAAGTTGGATAGAGTAGGTCATGGAGGGACCCTAGAGCCCTAAGGGGCGGGGTAATCCCAAAGTGACTGGAGTCCTTCCCATAGGCTTAGGCAAGGCCACACGATTAATGAACCTTGTGACCAAATCAGGGAAGGAGTACGTGTGTCTTATGGAGATCCACTGTGACTTCAAGGAAAGCGAGTTGAAGGATGTCGTGAGCCAGTTCAAGGGCGTTATATATCAGAAACCACCCGTCAGGTCCTCCGTGAAGAGGAGAGTCAGAAAGAGGAAGGTAGACGAGCTTGAGGTGCTCGAAATAGAAGGAAGGAGGGTTCTGTTGAGGATCTCTTCAGAGCCCGGGACTTACATGAGGAAGTTGTGTCACGATATCGGAGTTGTCCTGGGATGCGGGGCACACATGAGGGAACTTAGGAGGACTAGATCCGGAGTCTTTGTGGAGAGAGATTCAGTGACTCTCCACAGACTTTCCGAAGCTCTCTACTTGTACAGGGAATGCAAAGACGATACAGAGCTCAGAAAGATACTTTATCCCATGGAAGTGGCATTCTGCGGCATTCCAAAGATTATAGTGGACGATGAAGCAGTTAACTCGATAGCCTATGGGGCGCAGCTCATGGCTCCCGGGATAGTAGCACACCAGGAGTTCAGGAGGGGCGACACTGTTGCCCTTATCACCTGGAAGGGGGAGGGGATAGCTATAGGGAAAGCGTTAACGGACTCCGACAAGATTGGAAAGAAGGGCGAGGTAGCCAAACCTGACAGAGTACTTATGGACAAGGACGTGTACCCGAAGGCTTGGAAGAAATGATGGTAGTCGTGGACGTAGTGGAGGGAATCCCACTATCCTTGGTTAGCTTTCCAGGTCTCTTCTCTAAGAAGAGACTAGACCTGGGAACTAGGATACTCTTGGAGAACCTAGTGATTCCTGAGGAAGGGACTGTAGCTGACGTGGGGTGCGGTTACGGACCTGTTGGAATTTACGTTGCCGTGAGGAATCCTAGGCTCAACGTCTACATGTTGGATGTGAACCCGTTGGCCGTTAAGGCCTCTCAGATGAACGTAGAGAGGTACGGCCTTCAAGGTAGGGTTAAGGTGATGAAGAGTGATCTGTTGGAGAAGTTAGAGGGTAAAGTTAGGGCCATTTATTCCAATCCTCCCCTCTCCAAGGGAGTCGAAATCCTAGAGAGGCTGGCAGAGCAGGCAGCTTCCAAGTTGGACAAGGAGGGTTGGATACAACTCGTGTTATACAGGGGAGAAACCAATGCTTTGAAAATATTTACTAAGTATTTCTCTAGAGTAGAGACTGTTAAGAAGGTTAAAGGCTACTCACTAGTTTTAGTAGTAAATGATTAAAGGGCAATTTGAGAATAAGTCATGCCGGGGTGCCCGAGCGGACCAAGGGGCTGGCCTTGAGAGCCTGCTGGGAAAGCCAGTAGGGTATCACCCTGCGCGGGTTCAAATCCCGCCCCCGGCGTCTTTCTATCAGTGCTTCTCATGGGATAGAGATAGTTTTAAAGATTAGATGCGTAGGATTTCTCTTAGTGCCGCAGTAGTCTAGCCCGGTTCAGGATGAGGGCCTGTCGAGCCCTTGACCCGGGTTCAAATCCCGGCTGCGGCGCCATTCTTTTACAAGTTCATGGAGCGTTACAACCTTCGCAGTAACCTGGTCATGAGAGAGTGATTGAGCCCAAGTTCCCCATGAAGAAGACCAAAGCGAGCCCGCCTAGGGATTTAAATATAGGCCTCATCTCACCTAATCTTATGGCAAAAAGTTCTGGTATAGATCAGTAGTTAAACATAACCAACGTCAAAACGATATTTAGAAGTAATTAAAAATAACGAGTAGTTACGTACAGCAGTTATGGGAATCTTAGGGAGGTAATACGAGGAAGTCGGTGTTGGTGAGAAGTTTTTCGACGTCGTCCCGCTGAAAAGGTGCGGAAAGGGACAGATCGAGTTGGCTAGGGAGAGGCAGTCAGGGAGATCAACAGGCTGGGCGTGGTGAGGGGGAAGGGGAGGAGCAGGAAGGTTAACTGGCACTAGTCCTCATGGTCCTGGTAGGTGGGAGGGCCAGCGTGAGGAACAGGGCCGAGACGTTCGGGTTGGAACGTGAATTGATGGGGCGTTGGGAGAACTTGACGACGCGTGGAGGTCCTGTCAGGCTGGTGAAGGGTCAGGTCGTCATCGTGGACGACACCGTGGACCACGACGCTCCGGGAGGACGTGAGCCCCCGGGAACTACTGGACCTACTGCCACACCCACGGGAGGTTCGAGAGGGCCAAGCTCCTCACGGTCGCCATAGTGGACCTCGGGCAGGACGTTCACGGTTTCCCCTACACCGTGAGGAAGATGTGGGATTTGTGAGGGTCAACGAGTTCAAGACCGAGATCGAGGTGGCCAGATGTTGGACGTGCTCAAGGGGCGCTTCCGGTAGCCAGGGTCGTCTTCGATCCCAGTACTATCCGAGAAGCCCGTGACGAACAAAGTGGTGTCAAGGCTCAAGTCCAACCGAGCTCAGGGTCGGCCCGGGGGACCCTCGAGGAGGGGCACCTCCCGGTGGGATACCCCCGGAGTCTACTCCACCTTCCTGACCCTGGGAGGCCGAGTGGTCACGGTGAAGTCGCTCGCAGGAACACGACTCCGGGACACACGTCAGGTACATCTACACGACCGACCTCTCACTCAGCGGGGAGGAGGCCTGCCTGGCCGGAGATCGAGGAGCTCCAAAGGACGTCGAGGCCCTGGGACTCCTCATTCTGGAGGAGGGACAGGCTTCAGGGGTACCTCACGATCTTCACCATCAGCAACGTCGTCAGGGAGCTGGTAGGGGAGCTGAACCTGAGGAGCGTGGAGGCGTTCCTCAGGTTCTCGAGCGTCGTTTAAGCGGACCGTCGGGGCTGATGAAAATCTTTAAGTCACGTTAAAATCCCATAACTGCTGTATCTTGAACGACTTCCTTGAAGTTACAATAATCTCTGGGATTAATTCCTAATGAGATAATAAACGAATAGAAAGATTTTTAAATTAGCTTTCTATATCTTTTATCGTGATTTGTAGAGAATGGAAGTTAAGGATTATGAGAAGTTCCAGCAAGGAAATGAGTATAGAGGATTTTCAGAATTATATAGCTAAAGAGTTTCCTAACCCTAAGGTTAGAAAAAGTATTAGGGAAGCCTTGAAACTTCTCATCAAGGATCCTTTAGCCAATGCTAGAGAAAAATTAGGTATGGATATTTTCGGGAATCAATGTTCTCTATAGAAGTTACGAAGGATATAAGAATCCTTTACAGTATGGACTCAAAAAAACTGTATAGCGCTCATTTGGAAGATTGGGTCTCATAAGAAGGCTTATGGGAGAGATTAGCTTTCTTTTCAACCTCATCAAAGAACTTGTCTATCTCCTCCCCGTTCTCAAACTCAATATAAGCGTAACTTTTGTCATCCTTCTTAACCAATCCAGTCTTCATATGTATAAACTCTGCAAAGATGTTATTAAAACAATGTGCTAATAGAGTTTCTTCTAACGGTACTGAAAGAGCTTAACGCGTGATGAAGACCTTCTCCTGGTCCCGCACCTGGTTCTCAGGGAGAGTCAAAGGGCTTGAACTGGGTGAGCCCGTGATAAAGGAGGATAAGGTTCACCTACCATTCCGTTATAAATTACCCTGGTTTACTCCCCTGGACTTCCTCTCAATCGACAGTAACCTCTATACTCTAGACGCGTACGGCATGGAGTTGAAGAGGGGTGAAATACAGTCCTTCGCTTCAAAGCACGGTAGGAAAGGGGGGAAGCTGATGAGGAAGTACTCTCACCGTGAAAGGAACCACGTCCTAGATTACGTTCACAAGTTCGTGAACAAACTGTTGGAGATGTACCCACTCACTACGATTGCTGTTGAGAAACTGAACAAACAGTCAATGTTCCAAGATGCCGACGACAAGTTGTCTAAGAAGATTTCAAGGACTGTATGGAGGTCGATCCACCGTGTGTTGAAGTACAAGGCCCCACTATACGGCTCCCTAGTTAAGGAGGTGAACCCTCACCTCACCTCCAAGTCCTGCCCCAGATGTGGACGGGTTTCCCGAAAGGTAGGACTTTTCGTTGTGAGAGGTGTGGTTTCACCCTGGACAGGCAACTCAACGCCTCTCTCAACATCTTCCTCAAGATGTGCGGGTTTTCCCACCTCTTTCTCACTCCCAGTGGGAGTAGGTGGGTCGGGGTTACCCCGTTAAGGGGGCGGGGGAGTAACGGGTTTCCCCGCGACTCCTGTGAAGCTCAAGGGCTGAGGATTGGATACAAATTCATGAAAATTCAATGAAGCCCGAACCCCTGAGCCTAAACGTTGCGAAAGCAAGAGTAGGGAGAACGGAAAGTGCATCGGGTGAGAGTTGGAAGTAGTTATACCACAGGATCAGGCGACAGAGTTAAAGCAACTAGAGTTATTGATAAACTATGAGAGTCGTTTACGATAACGCTATGGACTTTAAGGCGATTATTGAGGCCTTAGCCAAGATGGTGGATGAGGCCTCCCTGACGTTCAACAGTGATGCCATGGAATTGACCGCAATAGATAGAGCACACATATCACTGATCAAGCTCAGGTTCCCTAAGGAAGCCTTTAAGGAGTACGATATCACAGAGGAGTTCAGGTTAGGCTTCAATACACAGTACATGTTAAAGGTCCTAAGGAGCGCGAAGAAGAAGGAGCAGTTGGAGATGGAGTCTCAAGACCCTTCTCAGATCAACCTCAAGATAATAGGTTCCATGGTCAGAGATTTCGTAGTGAGGAACATAGAGATCTCTGCGTCCGAAATACCCGAGATAAATTTTCAATTCGACGTTAAGGCCAAGGTCGTCTCAAGCGGATTCAAGAGGGCCATAAACGAGATATACACAGTAAGTGACTCGGTTCAGTTTAATGCAACTGAAAGTTCTCTTCTCCTCAAGTCTGCGGGCGAATCTGAGATAGAGGTGGAGTTCACTAAGGATATGGGAGGACTTCAGGAAATATCCATTGAGAAGCCGGTCTCCTCTACCTATTCCGCGGAATATCTGAACGACGTGCTCGTCTTAACTAAGCTTTCAGGCTTCACTAAGATCCTTTACTCGGAGCAGAAGCCGTTACAGTTAGAGTTTAATATGGATAACGGGGGTAGTGTAGTGTATCTGCTGGCTCCTCAGGCGGGGTGATAAAATTTAGGATAAGCATAATAGGAAGTTACCCACGGTCTCCATCGCTGGGCAAAGTTTTTTCGAGGTTCAGGGCTGGAAAGGTAAGTAAGGACATCCTTGAAAAGGAGGTAATGAGAAGAGAGAGCACTTTCTTAAGTTTAGTTAAGGACATAGGTGCACATTACAGTACCGACGGTCTGCTAAGGTGGGACGACCTTCTCGACGTCACTTTTTCCTATTTGTCTGGCCAAGAAAAAGGAGAGCTTATGAGGTTCTTCGATAATAACTTCTATTACAGGAAGCCTGTCATTAAGGATAGGCTAAGGGCTAGATTAGAGGAGTACCTGAGTTATCTCCAAGGGGATATTGAGCTGGCAAAGCAGGTAGGATATACAGGAACTCTCAAGGCTGTAATTGTTGGGCCCCTAACTTACTCCCTCTTATCCGATAACCAATACTATGAAACTGTTGAGGAACTAATAATGAGCTATAGTGCAGAAGTTAACTCAGTCCTAAAAAATTTACCTAGAGGAATAAATGCCGTCGAGATCCATGAGCCGTCCATTTTCGCTAAGGGCGTCAAGACGTCCTTATTGGACAGACTTAAGGACGCTTACCAAACACTCCTTTCAGGAGTGCAAGTGGAGAAGCACCTGATAACCTACTTTTATATAAACTCATCGAGGATAGATCTACTCCTCTCTTTACCTGTAGACGTCTACGGCTTTGATATCATAGAGAATATGAACATCCTAGGCGTATTATATAGGAAAGTCAAGGAGAGGAGGGTTTTCCTGGGAGTCCTCGACACTAGGAACACCAAGATCGAGAGAGTTAGCACCATAAGGAGGGTAGTGGAGAAAGCTAGAGAAAAGGGGGCATCAGAAGTTTTAATAGGAAACGCTGCCCCCATGGATTTCATACCGGAAGCGGTAGTTATTAAGAAACTGAAGTTATTGAAGAAGATTGGTGGTGCTTAATGGAACTACCGCTGTTACCAACCACAGTTATAGGTAGTTATCCGAGACCTAAGTGGCTAAGGGAAGTAATAGCACTAAGGAAGGCTGGAAGGATCTCGGAGGATGACCTAAAGGAGGCTTTCAACGACGCTGCGGTAACTGTTATGAGGGATCACTTGATAGCTGGAATAGATGTTCCCACGGATGGAGAGGTGAAGAGAGACGAGATGGTTGAATTCTTTGCAGAGAGACTCAAGGGGTTCAAGTTCTACGGGCCTGTGAGGGTTTGGGGAACAGCATACTACAGGAAACCGTCAGTGGTTGACAAGATAGAATACGTTAGACCTATGCTCCTAGATGAGGTCGAGTTCACCAAAAGCATTTCCTATACACCCAACTTCAAAGTCACCATTACAGGACCTTACACTATGGGTTATTGGTCTTACAACGAGTACTACAAGAGCAGAAGGGATATGGTCTTTGACCTGGCTAAGGCCATAAACTCAGAAATACGGAGTCTGGTGGATGCTGGAGCTAAGATAATCCAGGTAGATGAGCCAGCGATTCACTCAACTAAGGACGAAGTTCCATGGGCTATTGAGGCCGTCAATGAGTCAATTAAGGGGATTAACGCTAAGCTGATGGTACACATATGTTACGGAGACTACAAGCTCGTCGCGCCTTATCTCAACGACCTCAAGGTAGATCAGATAAACTTCGCTTTGAAGATATATGATTACAAGCCATTGAAGCTTCTGAAGGAAGTGGGATTCGAGAAGGAGCTTGGAGCCGGTGTTATAGACGTGCATAACAAGAGGGTAGAGTCTCCAGAGGAAGTTCAGAAGGACCTGATGACCATCCTAAGGTACTTCCCTCCAGAGAAGGTATGGGTCAATCCGGATTGTGGTCTTAAACTTCAACCTAGGAAAATAGCCTTCGAAAAAATGGTCTCCATGGTTAACGGAACCAGGCTTGCTAGGGAAGAACTTAAAAAAGGAGAGAACAGGAAATAAGAGCTAGTAAAGAGTGAGCTGAAGTGAACAAGAGGAGAGCTAAGGGTAGTTCCCATTCAACCAGGCCAGCTAGGGCTGGTTCGCCCAAATGGGTTAGGTTCACTAAGGAAGAGGTAGAGATGCTTATAGAGGAACTTGCTAAGAAGGGTTACACGCCCTCCATGATAGGCATAGTGCTCAGGGATCAATACGGAGTTCCTCTGGCTAAACAGATCATAGGGAAGAAGGTCTCAAAGTTTCTACAGGAGAGAGGACTGGCGTCGCCCATTCCAGAAGATCTGTTCAACTTGATAAGGAGGGCAGTTAATGTGAGGAGGCACTTAACGGAGTATCCAGGCGATAAGACGGCGAAGAAAGGGTTAGAGGAAATAGAATCTAAAATAAGGAGAGTAGCTAGCTATTATAGGAAGGTGAACAGGTTACCTAAGGATTGGGTCTATGACCCGGCTAAGGCTGAGCTCCTCGTCAGTGCCAGCACTTAGTCTTCTATAAGTATATTTATTGTTGTTATTATTTTAATTAACTATCATGCTTGATTTTTGCCTCTTCCCTGTTGTCCTCTAGGGGTTCAGGACCATCCATCTCTTCAAACACCCTTTCTTTGAGAATCTCAGCGACCCTTTCGTCTACCCCTATTGGTTTCGCTATCCTGACCTTCACTTTTTTCCCGTTCATTACTATCTCACCTCTCTCATCTATCCCTATCAATCTGGGTATGTCCCTATAGAAATGTGCCCCAGCAGCAAATAGTAACGGCACTGCTACTATTTCCTCAGCTCCTTGGGTGATAAGTAGGTCTGTCGCCTCCTTCAGGCTAGGTTGATTGAACTCTATGAAACCGTATTCCACTAGCTCAAAATGTCGCTTCAAGAGGTCCTTATACTTTATCGCCACGTCCTTCCATTCATTAACCCTACTACCATGTAGAACGAGAAGAACACCTGTTTTCATATTCTATACCACAACCCTGAGTTTATATACTCGTGTCATTATACGATTGTGAAAGGGGATAGGTACTTGCCAGACTATAAATTAGTCATATCAGACCCAGGTACCAAGAACGCAGAACCTTTGAAGGTAAAGGTTAAGGCTGTAGACAGCATTCAACAGGATACTGAGGAGAAGGATAATAGAGTCCTCCCCTTGTGTCGCATCAACCAGAAGACCAAGGAGAGATTGGGGGCCGACAAGTTCCTCACTATCGAAATCACAAAACAGGAGGGAGACAAGCGAGTCAAGGTTAAAATTCATTGTGTGATCGAGGAATCTCAGGATGTACCTGAGGGGGAAGTACACGTGGGTAAGCACGTCGCGGAGAAATTGGGAGGCGAAGAAGTGGAGGCCTTAGCGTATAGGACCAAGGCCTTCCAAATAGCAGTGGATCAAGGTAAACTCAACATCATGGGCTACAAGATCGGTGACACATTCGATCTGGTCGTGAGGAATGTCCCTCTGAAACTCAAAATAACTGGTGGCTCCGATAACACTGGGTTTTCAATGAGGCCTGACGTTCAAGGTGCAGCTAAACGTAAATTACTCCTCTCCTCCCCTCCAGGGTTCGTTCCAAGGGAGGACGGTGAAAAGAGAAGGAAAATAGTGAGGGGAAACGTAGTTAGTACGGAGTTGGTCCAAATAAATTGTATCGTGGTAAGGTGATTTTTTGCCCTGGCCAGTAACTCAACCAGAGGTCAATATAGGTGTAGTCGGACACGTAGATCACGGGAAGACGACTCTGGTTCAGGCCCTCACTGGAGTGTGGACGTCGAGACACTCAGAAGAGCTCAAGAGGGGCATGACAATACGGCTGGGATACGCCGAGGCTAACTTTGGGTTATGTAAATCGTGCAGGAAACCCGAGGCTTACGTTAACGAGCCCTCGTGTAACTCTTGCGGGAGCGACGAGGAGCCAGAGTTTTTGAGGAGAGTGTCATTCCTAGATGCACCTGGCCACGAGGTATTGATGGCGACCATGTTATCTGGTACAGCCATCCTGGACGGCGCCATATTGGTTGTAGCAGCAAATGAACCTTTCCCTCAACCCCAGACGAGGGAGCACTTTGTGGCTTTGGGCATAGCAGGGATAAAGAACGTCGTTGTTGTTCAAAACAAGGTTGACGTCGTAACTAGGGAGGAAGCAATGTCTCAATATTCTCAGATAGAGGCCTTCTTGAAAGGGACTTGGGCCGAAGGTGCAGATGTAGTCCCAGTTAGTGCCCTTCATAAGATAAATATCGACGCACTGATAGAGTCATTGGAACACCACATACCAACTCCCAAGAGGGATCCTAATCTCGATCCTTTTATGTTGGTAATAAGAAGTTTTGATGTGAATAAACCAGGAACTCCTCTTTCAGAACTTAGGGGAGGGGTAGTTGGAGGCAGTATAGTTCAGGGAGTTTTTAAGGTAGGTCAGGAGATCAAAATCCTTCCGGGCATGCGTGTAGAGGAGAAGGGAAAGGTCTCTTATCAACCTCTATATACCAGGATCTCTTCATTGCGGTTCGGCCAAACTGAGTTCAATGAGGCTAAACCTGGTGGTCTTGTAGCTATGGGCACCTATTTAGATCCCTCCCTGACCAAGGCCGATAACTTGATAGGAAATGTAGTAACTGACGCGAAGGTCGAGGTTCCAGTATTGTGGAAAATAACCAGTACCTATAATTTATTGGAAAGGGTTGTGGGAAGCAAGGAGATGATAAAGGTTGATCCAATCAGGCCTAAGGAGACTCTGCTTATCACTCTAGGTTCTGCGACCAGCCTAGGAGTTGTGACTAGGGCTAAGTCCGACGAGATAGAAATGGAGTTAAAGAGACCCCTGGCAGTATGGGACAAGAAAGCTAGGCTGGTCATCAGTAGACAGATAGGTGGTAGATGGAGATTAGTGGGATGGGGTCAAATAGACGTCTAGGAGTGTTGGTGGACACCAATATCCTCCTCTACGTTTATGACGGGGTTGATCCCTTTAGTAAGGTGCTGGAGTTCCTGGATTTTAAGCCAAGGTTTTACATTCACACAGTGGTGCTAAATGAATTATCTACACTGGAAGGAAAATACGCCAGGTCCACCAAGATGCTCTCAAGGATCAGATTAGCTAGGGAATACCTACGAACCTACGGAGGATGGTGGGAGACTGTGGACCTCTTCCAGGAACTCCCTCCCGACGAGGCCCTCCTGCGGACGGCGGTGGAACTCGGGCTCGTCATATTTACCAATGACATAGCTCTGAAGAAACTCGCATTAAAAAACAGCATAGGAATAATTTTCATGAGTAGATGGGGTAAAATTATAAAATCAGTATATACTATTTAGGTTCGACTCATCATGTTTAAGCTCGTCAGAGCTAGGGGGGTGGTCAGGATTCCCCCAGATCAATTTGGAGGGCCCTTGGACGTCATCGCGTTAGATATACTGAAGAATGAGTATCAGGAGAGATTATTCAAGGATCTGGGCTTGGTTCTCACGGTCACTAAGGCTAAGGTGAGTGAGGAAGGAATGATAGTCTTCGGGGACGGTGCGACTTACCACGAGGTCGAGTTTGAGCTTTTGACGTTCTCCCCAATCATTCAAGAGGTCATAGAGGGGGACATAACACAGGTGGATAATTACGGCGTTTACGTTAATATGGGTCCCATGGACGGTCTAGTGCACGTGTCACAGATAGGGGATGACAACTATAGGTTCGATCAGATAAGGGGGACTTTAGTGGGCGAGAGATCAAAGAAGGTCTTTCAGAAGGGAGACTTCGTTAGGGCTAGGATAATGACCATATCCACAGCGGCCTCGAACAGATTGCCCCGAATAGGCCTTACGATGAAACAACCAGGTCTAGGTAAGATAGAGAAGAGAGGGTGATAGGCCATTTCGGCTAAAATATTTAAGGCTTGTAAGAACTGTAAGGCTCTAGTTAACAGAGAACAAGTGACCTGCCCAGTCTGTGGCGGGAATTCCTTCACTGACGAATGGGAGGGGATGGTAATCCTACTCAATGAAACATCAGAGCTCTATGAAGCCATGGGTGCAAAGAAACCTTGGAGGTACGCAATAAACATAAAGTAGACATATGTTTTGTCCCTAGCGAGAACGTTAGGAAAGAACTCTCTAGACCTTACGGGATACTGTTTAAGGATGTACATAAACTTATTGACTACGCTAGGGGTTTCTCTAGGGTTATTACGGTGGGCGACGTGGTAACTCGTTCCCTGTTAGAGGGGGGAGTGGTTCCATTCCTTTCCGTCATTGATGGTAAAACAAGAAGAAGCGTAGTCATGAATGAGAGTAGGTATAACCTTAAGGTAAGGAATGAACCAGGGCTCCTAAGGCTCAGTTCAATGATGGTCATAAGAGATGTACTGCAAGGAAGGTCTCCAGTTTCCGTTTTCGTTGAAGGTGAGGACGACATGTTCGTCATTCCAGCCATACTCTTTGGGCACAATGATGATTTAGTAGTATACGGACAACCGAAAGCTGGAGCCGTGGGACTAGAGAACTGGGAGGGAAGCAGGTGGAGAGTGCAAGACATCTTGTCCAAGTTTCTCGTAAAGCTTTGCTGACCTCCTTCCCACCCTGAGGTAGAGCCACTCTCGTTGTGTCAGACCTGCGCGAGCTCTTCACCATTCAGACCTTTCGAGCCTCATCAGCTCTAGGCACCGTACTTAGATGCCCTGTTAGAATAGTTTAATAGAAGATGCATTATATTTAAACCTACTATCTTTAGGCTACCCTTCCTGGCTTCTCTTTCATTAAAGTCTGAGAGATAGTCGGGCACTATACTATCAGGCGTGTATAACATCACTGGAACAGGATCTCCAGTGTGTTCCTTTACCTCAACAGGAGTCGCGTGGTCTCCAGTGAAGAGAATTACTATCTCGGAGCCAACTCCATCTAATATTCTCCCAACGACCTTGTCTATCATCTCTATCGCCTTAACCTTCTCTGGAGCGTTTCCGTCATGGGATGCAGCATCGGTGGCCTTTATGTGAAGAAACACCAAATCATAATCCTCTTTAAGGAGCTTGACTGTGTGAGCGGCCTTGGAGAGGTAGTCAGTGTCCACTCCCCCCGTAGCCCTAGGAGGAGTTACCACATGCATACCCAGTGACCTACAGACTCCCTTTATCAAGGCCGTAGCCGACACTGCAGCTCCACGTAAACTGGTGTAGTCCTTAAGCTTGGGAAGTTCAGTATGTGTAGATGCCCCTCTCAGGAGAACTATGTTGGCTGGAGGCAAGCCCCTCTCAATCCGCTCCTTGTTAATATGTGAAGCTGAGAGTACGCTTATTATTCGGTCAGTCAGCTTATTGACTACTTCTGCTGTCCTCTTGGCCTCCTCTGTATACTCCCTAGCCTCTGCCCTCAATATCTTCTTGTGAACTTCGTGGGGGTCAGTATCGCTGACCTTGTCGCTGAGTTTCTCACCAGACAATACAACAGAGACTCTGTGTTCCGTCCCTCTGTAGAACCTCACCCTCACTCCATCAACTTCCTGGATCTCTCTATTTAATAGGGCCACTAATTGCTCGGCCTCGTCGAGCCTCCTCCCAGCTCTCCTGTCTATGACCACAAAGTTCTCATCTATTGTGGCAAAGTTTCCTCTAAATGCTATGTCTCCTTCTCTCAACTCAGCACCGGCACCCAGTGCCTCGAAGCTGCCCCTCCCCTTATAGTACACCCTAGGATTCAGGCCAAAAATTGCCAAATGAGACGTGTCGCTACCTGGTACTATACCGGGTTCTATGGGATCCATTAATCCGGCTAAAGACGAACGAAGAATTGAATTGAGGTTGGGCTTGTCTGCAGCCTCTAGGGGTGTCCTTCCGTTCAGGAATCGTATAGGTCGGTCTCCCAATCCATCTGCTACCAATAGAAGTATCTTGTACCTCTTCATCCTAGGGCACTCCTTTTCAGTTCCTTGGCCATCCTCTCGTACCTATCTATTTGAACCTTGGTGAGACTGGGCGTGACGACCTTCATGGCCTCCTCGAAGTAACTCATTGTCACCTTAGGCATGTTTCCTTCAACGCATTCCCTCACAGTTCTGTTATAGCATTCAGTCTGTGCGTCGACCTTCAGGCCAGAACACTTGTTGTTGGCCTCAGTGCCACACTTTGCATAAACGTCCCTTAGGGCTATCATTGTGGCCTCCCTGACCAGAGCCTCTAAGTCAGCACCGGTATAACCCTCCGTCTTCTCTGCAAGCACTTCCAAATTAACGTCTGAAGATAGAGGAACAGATGCCGTATGCACTTTAAGAATCTCTAATCTGGCCTTCTTATCTGGAGGCGGTACGTAAATGAGTCTATCAAATCTCCCTGGTCTCAACAGCGCAGGATCCAGTATGTCAGGCCTGTTGGTAGCAGCTATAACAACCACTTTGCTCAGTGGAACTATACCATCCATCTCTGAGAGAAGCTGATTTACCATCCTCTCAGTCACTCCGCTGTCGTGGGCCATCCCCCTCATGGGGGCTATGGAGTCTATCTCATCAAAGAAGATCACTGTGGGGGCAGTCTGCCTCGCCCTCTTGAATATCTCCCTTATGGCCTTCTCACTCTCTCCGACCCACTTAGAGAGAACCTCAGGTCCCCTGACAGCTATGAAGTTTGCCCCGCTCTCTGTCGCCACTGCCTTAGCCAGCATGGTCTTGCCAGTGCCTGGGGGACCGAAGAGTAGAACTCCCTTCGGTGGCCTTATTCCAGATTTGGCGAAGAGTTCTGGGAACCTCATGGGCCACTCTACAGCCTCCCTGAGCTGCTGCTTAACGTTGTCGAGCCCACCTATCTCACTCCACCTGACTCTGGGAACCTCAACGTAAACCTCCCTCAGTAACGTGGGCTGAACGAACTTCATTGCGTTCATGAAATCCTCCATGGTCACCTTAAGTTCCTTAAGGACCTCTGGAGAAAGTTTCTCCTGCTCCAGTAACTTCTTTCTGTCACCGGTGTTAATGAACCTCCTTAGGGCGTGCATCGCAGCTTCCTTGGCCAACGCGGCTATGTCGGCACCAGTATATCCGTTGGTCATCTCAGCAATGACATCAAGGTTAACGTCTTCAGCTACTGGCATGTTTCTGGTGTGGACTTGGAGAATCTCCTTCCTGGCCTTAGTGTCGGGAGGCCTTATCTCTATCTCCCTATCGAATCTCCCAGGTCTTCTCAGTGCTGGATCTACCGCATCGGGTCTGTTGGTTGCTCCTATTACCACTATTCTTCCTCTACCCTTTATGCCGTCCATTAGAGTGAGGAGTTGCGAGACCACCCTCTTCTCCACTTCTCCAGTTACTTCCTCCCTTTTGGGAGCGATCGCATCTATCTCGTCAATGAATATGATGGAGGGAGCGTTTTTGTCTGCATCATCGAATATCTCCCTCAGCCTCTGCTCACTCTCGCCGTAGAACTTACTCATGATTTCAGGTCCGTTGATCGTAACGAAGTACGCACCGATTTCGTTGGCGAGTGCCCTAGCTAGTAGTGTCTTGCCCACTCCAGGAGGTCCATAGAGCAGAACCCCTTTAGGTGGTTCAATACCTAAGTGCTGGAAGAGCTCTGGGTGCTTCATGGGCAACTCTATCATCTCTCTGAGCTTTTCTTTCACTTCGTCCAGATCTCCTATGTCCTCCCAGGTAACTCTCGGAAAGACCTGAGACTCCCTGATGGGCTCCTCCTTGATTGTGATCTCAGTGTTTCCAGTGACGAAGACGTAACTCGACGGTTGAGTGTTCGAGACTACTAGATCTATGGTACCTGTATAGATAGGGATGGGAATGGTCTCGCCTTTGTTGAGGGGTTTGTACATTAGATATTCCTTGACGTAGTCCACAAACGTCTGATCAAATCTAATAGGCTGAGTCGGTGCTAAGGTTACCTTTACGGCTGGATCTACCTTAGCCTTCTTTACAGCCACCTCATCTCCTATTGAGACCCCTATGGATTTTCTTACGTAGCCGTCAACTCTGATCTCACCGTCACTCATATCGTAAGCTGGCATGGCCTGAAGCAGTGCATTTCCGTTAGGACCTGTGACCTCTATGTAATCCCCAGTCTCTATGCCCAACCTCCTCATGGTATGTTCGGTCATTCTAGCTATCTTTCTGCCAACGTCCTTCTGTTTGGCCTCTAGTACTCTGAGTTTCACGCTTGACGACATGATTGAATCTTACCTATCCTTTTAAATAAGCCTTTTTGACAAGAGGGAAATAATGGGTAATGAAGGAGTACCTCCAGTAATTTACATGAGCTTATGTCCGAATTGTGGTTCTAACATTTCATCATTGAGGTTAATGTCAGGTCTCGCGTGCGAGAGATGCCTCCCTGAAGACGTAAGGGTTAATGGATTAGAGGAGCTGGTTCGAAGTCTCAAAGAGAGGGGGACACTGAAACATCTCTCGAGTGTTGAAAGACTCTTGGCCGAATTCAAGGCCGTGAGTGATATCTTTAGGACGGCCGTGGGTTCTGAGCCCATGGGGCCTCAAAGGTCTTGGATAGTCAGAGCCCTCAGGGGAGAGAGCTTCGCCATCATAGCCCCACCGGGCCTAGGAAAGACCACATTCGGAATAATAATGTCGCTGTATTTCTCGTCAATCTCCAAGAAATCGCTCATGATCTTTCCGACGAAAACACTTGTGGGTCAGGTTGTCCAGAAGATTCAAGAAATGAGTAAGAATATGGAGAGACCGCCTTTGCTGTCCTACTACCTCAGTGGGATGAACCAGTCCAAAAGGGACGAGATGGACAAGACTCTCTCATCCGGAGACTTTGACATATTTGTTTCTACGTCGAGATATGTCATAGACCACATCGACGAATTATCTAGGCTGGAATACAACTACCTGTTCGTAGACGACGTAGACGCCGTCCTCAAGTCTGGTAAAAGCTCCGTCACCATTCTTAAACTCATGGGGTTTTCTCCTCAAGACATCGATAGGACGAAGGAGTTACTTAAGAGCGCGAGGGAAGGAGATACCTCGGTTTTCGATGAGATCAAAAAAATCAGGGAGAACTCGTTGAAGGACAGAGTTGCCATATTTTCTTCTGCCACAATAACCAGGAGTAATCCGGTCTTCACATCCCTCATGGGTTTCAGGCCAGGTAGCACTCTGATTTATCTCAGAAACGTAGTTGATTCCTACCTAATTTCTAAGGATACCTTCACTCCATCCGTTGAACTAGTGAAAAGGTTAGGCCCAGGAGGACTAGTCTTTGTGCCTGTGGACAAAGGGACACAATACGCTCAGGAATTGGCTTCGGAGCTCAACAAGTGGATGAAGGCCTCTGCGATAACGTCTAGCAATAGTAGGAAACTGGAGGAGTTCGAGTCGGGTCAAATAGACGTCTTGGTAGGTGTGGCTACTCACTACGGACTCCTCGTGAGGGGGATAGATATACCTTGGAGAGTGAGATACGCCATCTTCGCTGGAATTCCAAAATTTAGGTTCAGGCTCGGGGAGGTGATGCATCCCCTGGCCATGTTGAGAGTCCTCACCCTCCTCTCACTGGTACTTAAGGATCAGGAGGTATCCAGGGTTTTGAGGATAGTGAGAGCCAGGTTGAGGAGGACGAGTCCAGCAGCGTTAGTGATGTTAGCTAAATCCATCAGGGAAGGCACGATCAGTGACCAATATTTCATTAAGGCCTATGAGATAGTAAACAAATACCTTCAGGATATAAGCATTCTAAATAAGATAGCCCAACTTGGGGATCTATCAATTTCCGATGGCACTATATCTATACCCGATTATCTGACTTACGTTCAGGCCAGCGGGAGGACTTCCAGGCTATATGGGAGTCGACTGACTACAGGTCTCTCAATAGTTATTGTTGACGACGAGACCCTCTTTGAGCAGTTAAAGAAGAAACTGAGTTTGGTCTTGGACGAAATAAGATGGCATCCATTGGATTTAGTTCAGTGGAGGATAGGTGAAACCAGGGTCGATGATCTCATGAGGAAGATAAACGAGGAGAGGGAAGAAATAACTGAAAGGAAGAGATCGATCGTTTCTCCCCCACTAGGTAAAATCAAAACCACTCTATTCATAGTGGAGTCGCCAAACAAGGCCAAGACTATCTCCAGTTTCTTCTCAAGACCCAGCACGAGGGACTTCGACGGTCTCAGGGTCTACGAGACGGTGATTGGAGATAAGATACTCATGGTAACGGCTAGTGGAGGGCATATCTACGATCTCACCACAAAGGATATAGGAATATTTGGAGTCGAGGTGAGGACTGACGGGGGAGTTGAGGCAATTCCCTTCTATAACACCATTAAGAGATGCGACAAGGGTCACCAGTTCACGGAATACGGGGAGGGAAATACATGCCCCATCTGTTCCTCCCCTAAGATCAGGGATAAGGTTACCACCATAGACGCTCTGAGGAGACTGGTCATGGAGGCAGACGAAGTGCTCATAGGTACTGATCCAGACGTTGAAGGAGAAAAGATAGCTTGGGACCTGTTCTTCAGTCTACGTCCATTCAATTCCAATATATACCGAGCCGAGTTCCACGAGGTTACCAGAAAGGCCATAATGGAGTCCCTCAATTCTCCAAGGAGGTTTTCGGTTAGTATGTTGCAGTCACAGATCGTGAGGAGGATAGAGGACAGGTGGATAGGTTTCAAGCTCTCTAAGAAATTGCAAAGCGAGTTTTGGAAAGAGTATTGTCAGAACGTGCTTAAGGAGAACAGTTGTGGAGAGAACAGAAACCTCAGTGCAGGGAGGGTACAGACACCGGTCCTAGGGTGGATAATTTCGAGGTACCAGGATTACCTAAGAACTAAAAGAACAGTTTACGTGGCCAGACTCCTGGATAAGTTCACCGTACTCCTACCCAAGCAGGAGGGAGTTAGGAAGAACGTAAAGATCAATGTGGTTATCACCTCGATCCAAAAGAAGGAAGATACGTTGGGTCCATTCCCTGCGTATACTACAGACACGTTCCTGTCCGATGCCTCCTCGTTCTTCTCGGTGTCCGCTCCTGAGGCCATGAGGATAGCCCAAGATCTGTTCGAGATGGGTCTCATAACTTATCACAGGACTGATAGTATAAGGATATCCTCCACAGGTATTGGTGTGGCCGAATCCTATCTAAGGAACCTCCTGGGCGAGAAGTATAAGACTATATTTAAACCCAGGAGCTGGGGAGAGGGTGGAGCCCACGAGGCCATAAGGCCGACCAAGCCTCTGGATGTGGAGCAATTGAGAGCCATGATAGAGGAGGGCGAGCTGGAGCTACCCAGGAAATTGACGTTTAATCATTACAGACTTTACGACATGATCTTCAGGAGGTTCATATCGAGCCAGGTTGTTCCGCTCATCGTCGAGGTCGAAGTACTATCACTCAAGGCTAAGAGGGGTGACAAGGAGCTCACGCTGGAGACCCCACAACTGGAGAACGTGATAAAGGTCAGACTCTCTGAACCCGTAGACGTCCCCATGGAGAAGCTCTACATTCCATTCAGAGGAACCATGGATTCCATTTCTAAGAATTCACGTGACGCTCTCCCCATTGAGGTTGAAGCCACAGTTATAGGCTCTTTTATGAAGAGCGACGTCACTCTCTACACGGAAGGCGATCTAATCTCTGAAATGAAGAATAAGCGTATAGGCAGACCTAGCACTTACGCTTTCATTATATCTACGATATTAAAGAGGGGATACGTGTTCGAAACAAGCCGAGTTAAAAGACTCATACCCTCTAAGCTCGGGACTCATGTGTACGAATTTCTGAACAGCAAGTACTCTAACTTCGTATCTGAACAGAGGACAAGATACCTATTGGAACGAATGGATCTTATTGAAGAGAATAAAGAAGATTATAGACAAGTATTAAAGCAATTGTACGACGAAATACAATACATAAGGTGAAATTATAATGTTGATTTCGCTCACGCATCTGAAACTAAAGGAGATGGCCAGGAAGCACAACGTCGAGAAAGCGAAAAAGCTCATTAAGACAGCCAAGGATCGAGGAGCTAAACTCGTGGTGTTGCCGTCTCTCTTCCCTGTAGGAAACGGCTTCGAGATCTACAACAATGAAAAGAAGATGAGAAGCGTAGTGAAGAATCTGGCCGAGAAGATCCCCGGTAACACAACCGAGATAGCCATAAAGTTAGCCATGGAGGGAGAAGTCCATCTCATAGTTGGCCCACTCTTGGAACAGGCAGGGCCTAAAATATTCCTGACAACATTGGTGATATCTCCTGACGGCGAGATAATAGGCAAGTACAGGAAGATTACGTCCTCTGAGAAAGATGTAAGGCTGGGTATATCCAACGGCAAGGAACCTATCCACGTGGTGCTGGACAGAAAATATGGGCTCATAGCTGAGGACGACTTAATGTCCCCAGAGATCAGTAGGTTACTTTACTTTGGAGGATCTCAGGCGGTGATAGGAACCATGAAGGCCCTGAATAAAAGACAGGAGGCGATAAAGCACATAGCGGTAGCGAGAACGATAGAGAACGAAATGTCCTACCTGGTTAACGGAGAGGTGATTGAGAACGAAGAGGGCGAAATAGTGGGCTACTCTCCTACTTTCATCACGACTCCGGATTCAATGGTCTATAAGGAGGCAGAGGAAGAGGACACCATAGTCCTCGTGGAGAGTTCGATGATCGCATCTCCTCACGATAACCTCATGGCAAAGGCCAACGGTTTAGAGTCAATAATTACGGGACTCTGTAAGAGCGTCAAAAAAGTGAGGGGTAGTAACGGTCAGGTGGTAAGAGGTCACGACGCAACGTAAATAGCAGTCCTTCTATTCCTATAGACTTCCTTTATTACTCCCTGTTGGTTGAGGTCCTTAAGTATCCTTTTCGCTACGCTCAGGGTTATGCTGGCCTTAGTGGCTAGGTTGTAAGGGGTGATGATCTTCTCCTTTTTAATCTCTTCCTGAACTCTCTTCACCATCTCGTCACTGATGACGATGTTCTTAGAGATGACTTCGTTCCCAGTCTTACTGACCTTCTTCTTCTCTTTCTTCTGCTGAGCTTCCGCTTCCTTCTTCATCCTTTTCTCTACATTACTTATGGGTTTCTTGGAGGCTCCTCCCATTTGATCACCATCTACGCTTTAATGAGGTGAAGAGATTAATAATATTTAATGAGTCAGGACATCCTAGACGAGTTGTTAGCGAGGGTCAGCAAGTTTGCCTCAGTCTTAGGTATATCGAGGGCAGAACTCAAGGTTTATTCGGCACTGTTGTTGAACGGCCAGAGCAACGCCAGAAAGTTGTCAGACGAGCTCAACATTTCATATACGAAGATATACTCCATACTCAATAAGCTGGAGGAGAGAGGTTGGATAAGAAAGTTAGGGAAGAAGCCAGTTGTCTACGAGGCCGTATCTCTCAGGGACTTGTGGTCCAACATAAAGAAGATGTTGGAGTTCAAGGTAGATCAGTTTGAAAAGGAATTCATAGAGCCTCTATCCTCGCTCATGGGCTCAACAGCAGCTTACACCGTGATGATGATCCCCCAGCACGACCTCAAGAGAACCATCGTCAATCTCCTAGGCGAGCCCAGTAAAAAGTACCTGGTGGCAATCTCGTTTAAGGAACTGATGGATCAAGAATTAATTCAACTAATAAAAGCTAAATCCTACGTAGCTGAAGTGAAGCTGATAGCTCAGAGAGATATACGAGTCGAGGAGGGAGGAATAGAGCAGAGGCATTTGGACAATATGTTCGGTAGTGGAATAGTGACCTCTTCTTCTGTTCTGTTGATCATAAAGTCCAACGATAGGTTGACGGGGATAATATCCAACCACAGGTACCTTGTGGATATAGCGGTGGTGTACTTCGATCATTTATGGGAACAAGCTAGCAAACCTTAGCACAAATCCTTAAAAGTTTAGGTCAGAGTAGTATCTCTTTCGAGGTTAACATGAAGATAATAACCGTGAAACTTCCAGAGCAATATCTAGAAGCCATGGATGAACTTGTGAATACGGGGAGGTATGAAACCAGGAGTGAAGTCATAAGAGCTGCCATAGGAGACTTTATCAGGAAGGAGCTCTGGATAAAAGAGTAGTGATGAGGGCTGGTATTAAGGATTGATGAATTGAGACACCAATACTGATAAGACAAGATTTTTTATGGGACTATATCATCATGAACCGTGCCCTTGGCGGAAGGAGACTTAGTTGTGGTGTGGATAGATCCCAGGAGAGTGTACCTGGTCAAGTTGGAGAGAGGGAAGAGACTGGACACTGATAAGGGATCGCTATTACATGAAGATATTATTGGTAAGGAATATGGGGAATCTCTAGCGATACAGAGGGGAAAGGCCCACCTCCTTTACCCTACGTTGGATTACATTTATGAAGGTCTTCACAGGCCCTCTCAGGTCCTCTACCCTAAAGACATAGGTTACATGATATACGTGTCCGGTATAAAACCAGGTAGCACTGTGGTTGAAGCTGGAACTGGTTCTGGGTTCCTCACCATATCCTTGGCTAACTTCGTTGGTAATGAAGGAAGAGTGGTGACTTATGACGTGAGGGAGGACATGCAAAACAGGGCAAGGAAGAACGCTAGGCTCCTGGGTCTGGAGGATAGGGTCACCTTTAAGCTGGGAGACGTGAGGCAGGGAATAGAGGAAAAGGACGTTGACGCTGTATTTCTCGATATGCCAGACCCTTGGTTAGTAGTCCAACACGCTTGGAGTTCGCTGAGACCATCAGGTACCCTGGAGGTCTTCATCCCTACCACTAACCAACTGGAAAGGGTATTTCTAACAATGATCCAAAATAATTTTGTGGATGTCAAGGCAGTTGAAATCATAATGAGGGAGTTTCAAGTTAAGGAAAACGCGACTAGACCCAGAACTATTGGGGTCACACACACAGGGTATATAGTTAGCGGTAGGAAATCAATAAAAGGGAGTTAGTCACACTATTGATCGAATTATAATGAGCGAAGCACAGCTAAGTGTGGTCTCTCGGTTGATTGTAGAGTTCGAGGACAACGTAAAGAAAGCTAAGCATGCTACCTCCGACGACGCCAAGAGGCTCATCCTCAGAGCCCAGGCCATCTCAGAACAGTTAAAGCTCGTTGCCGAATCAGTGATTGCGGAGTCGGAGAAGACAATTAACAGCGAGAAGCAGGCCCTCATAGACTCCATTAGAAAGAAATTCAATGAGGAGAGAGAGAATGAAATCTCGCAAATAAGAAGGAAGGCTGAGAGCAATCTGGATTTAGCGGCAGCTGAGGTCCTTAGGGCCCTTGAAGGTGCTTATAAGTGAGCTCTGCCGCTGCCTATATCTCCTCGGTATCTAGGCTCTTTAAAGCCAAGACGTTATCCAGGGGACTAGTTAATGAGCTTCTATCTTCAAAGGATTGGAAGGAATTTATGAGCGTATTGAAGGAGAGGGGGTTCGTCAGTGAGGTACCAGATAGCATAACCGTTGCGGAGCTCATGTTGAAGAAGAGGGCCTTAAGCCTCCTGGAACAATTGCGCGACCTCTCAGTATCCGTGAAGTTGGCTAAGGACATCGTGTCTGCATACGTCTATAGGGTAACCTTAGACGAGCTAACATATCTCACGTCTATCGTGTGGAACAAACTACAGGGAGATGTGAACCTTCTGACAACTTTACGTAGTCACATAGACCAGATGCCAGCGTCCATGGAGGAACTTCAATCTATGCTCAAGGGAACCATTTACGGAGATGCATTATCGTTCGCCTCATCTAAATCCCCAAAGGACCTATCGCAGTTGAATTCGCTCCTTGAGTATTATTATATTCATTTCCTCTCGAACATCGTTGAGGGGTTAAAGGGGGATTGGAAGGCTGCTGCCAACAACATCCTATGTGGCTACAAAGACTATTATTCCTTAAGTCTCGCCGCCAGACAGAAGATCTCAATGGACGTGAGGTGTAACGTAAGTGAGGACGACATAAGGGATATGGCGAACAGTAGAAGCCAGGAGGACGTGATTAACGTGTTGAGGCGAACTGTCTACTCCAAGAGCATCGACTTCACCAACATGTACACAGCTTTAACATCACTCTATAGGCTAGCCATCAATAGGGCCAGGACAGGTGCGGTCAGCATCTTTATGGGATCCCCGTTCAATCCCGTAGTGGCGATGGGAGCAGCGGAGCTAATCAAATTGGACACCGAGGACGTGATAAGAATGATTAACGGGCTGAAGCTAAGAGTTCCGCTGGACAGACTAAAGCAGTCCCTTTCATTTGAGCTGCTTTAGTAAAGAATCGTCGAAGACGTATTCTGAATCCTCCTTTATTATCGTTATTTCGGGCACTCTCGGCGGATCAGGGAGTTCCGGAATGGGTTTCTCCTTCCCAAGATATATCCACTTGAGCTTACCATTCATTTTCTCCAGTTTGTACCAATATTTACCAATATAAATATATTTCTTCCCTTTCTTGTAAACTATGTGAAAGGGTTTCAGATAAACGTCGTATCTAGTGATCCTTGAATTATATTCATAAACGAATGATTTTAGCCTAGTGAGTATCTGGTCGAACTGCCTCTCCGTCATCCGGATTAACATCGAGTAAAACCTCCCCTTATAAATGATAAATAATTATTATATAACTGGTAGTATGACATGAGATTAAGGGACTTAGGTCATACCGGCATAAGGGTTTCAGAAATCGGGGTAGGGACGTGGAGCATCGTTACGGACTGGTGGGGAAATCCAGAGAGGGCTGAAGAGATAATAAGGACCGCGTTGGATGTGGGCGTCAACTTCTTCGATACGGCAGACATGTACGGAAACGGAAGGTCTGAAGAGATTCTCGGAAGAGTCGTCACCCCCAAGAGAGGGGACGTAGTCATCCTCACTAAGGTCGGATACGATTTCTACACAGACTCCAAGAGACCTAAACATAGGTTCGATCTAGACTACCTCAGGTTTGCAGTTAACCAGTCGTTAAAGAGACTCAACACAGACTACGTTGACGTGCTCATGATCCACAACCCGAAGATGAAGGACATCTCTAACGAGGGCTTACTGGAGTTCATGAAGTCCCTGAAATCTGATGGTATTGCCAGATCCGTCGGCGTTGCCTTAGGTCCTACCCTAGGTTGGGAGGAAGAGGGAATGAGGGCCATCCAAATGGGTTATGAAGTACTGGAGCACATCTTCAACTTGATAGAAGAGTACCCTGGAAAGAAACTCATTCAGAGAGACTTGGGACACGTGATAAGGGTTCCCCACGCTTCTGACGTCCTTAACGAAGATAAATGGCCTCTTGTGGAGGATCCCAGACTACATCGTCACTTCAAGGATTTCGGGTGGATCAAAAGGGCCTATGAGGCAACGTTAGATCTGAAGAAGTACGCAGATTCCCTCGGAATTAAATTGAACCAACTGGCCATTGCCTACGTTCTCAGTTTCAATAACGTCTCAACTGTCACACCAAACATAACGTCCAAGAGCGAGCTCCTGAACTTCGTCAGAGCCTCAGAACTCTCACTCTCAAAGGAGGTCTTGAGTTATCTAGAGGACTATTACGAGAGAAGATACAGGGGACTCAACCTGGAGAGCATAGAGGAGACTAAGGCCTATAAGTGACCAGACGTTTAAACGGGCTCTAAGTATCCTTAAGGAGACCATGAACGCGTCCCTCAGCGGTGAGTAAACCTAACGCTCATCGTCGAACGCGGTCTAGTAGCATAAGGGCTGTATGCCCTCGAGAACTCAGGGGTCCCCTCAGGGCTGGAGGGAGGTCAGGTAGAAGTCTAAAAACCTCTTCATGGCCATGGCCCTGTGGGAAATCCGGCTCTTCTCCTCCACGCTCATCTCAGCGAAAGTTCTGGAACTTCCCGCGGGGATGAATATTGGGTCGAAGCCGAACCCCGCGTTACCCCTCCTGCTCAAGGAGATCGATCCCTCAACTTCTCCCTTAAAGAGCCTCATCTCTCCATCGTCCACGTAAGCTATTACCGATCTAAAGGTGGCTTTCCTGTCCTTCACTCCTTCCATGAGCTTTAGCACCCCCTCGCAGTCCAGTGTTCTCTTAACGTAATTGGTGTAAGGACCAGGAAAATCGTGGAGAGCTTCTATGAAGAGCCCGCTGTCCTCCAATATCATCGGTTCCCTGAAGACGGAGTAGAGGGAGACCGCTGAGAATCTCACTATCTCCTCCAAAGAGTCTGCCTGAATCTCGAGTTTAGGATAGTTGATCATGCTGAGCTTTAATTTATCTCCAGCAATGACCTGGAACTCCTGAAACTTATGAGAGTTACCCGTGACTACCTTTAGTTCTCCTCTCCTCGACATATCTACCTCTCATCCTTATCTCATTTACCTTCTTTAGTATATCTTGCCCTCTACGGGTGACAGAGTCGTAACCCTCCATGAATTCAGAGAACGCTTTATCCTTGACGTCTGGATGTACACTCTCTATAGACCTGAGGAACACGTGGACGTCTGTGGCCATATCCTCAACGTCCACCGACCTCTTAGCCAGTCCGAAATCTATGAGGAACAGCTCGCCATCTTTCACTATGATATTATTGGTAGTTAAGTCACCGTGAATGATGCCGTTGAGGTGAAGCCTCCCTGCAATCACCCCAGCGTCCCTAAAGAGGGTAGTTCTATGGCTTGCATCTTTCAGCATTGTTCCTTCTATATACTCCATCACGATCGTGAAAGTCTCAGGAGATACCATGAGTAGGGCTGGCGTATTTACACCGGCCTTGAGGGCCGAATACATTAATTTGGCTTCACTTATTGTTCTGGACGCGTTGATTTGGGCATCCAGCTTGGGGTTTCTATAACCCTTGCTTACCCTAACCTTGAAGACGGACTTGATACCCAGGAACTCCCCCAGGTAAATTAACGATTCCGCCCCACGTTTAAGAAGGACTAGCTTCTCCAGGGCAGTTCCACCTCATCTATGCGCCATCTGGGTCTAACCTTGGACGCCTCAACATCGATGTACTTTCCGTGTTTCGCCGCCAGCATTCCAGCGTACGCTATCATGGCCCCGTTGTCCCCAGAGTATTCCTGTGGAACGATAAGGAGACTGACGTTCCAGTCCCTTGACAGCCTCTCTAATTTTTCCCTTAAACTGACGCTGGCGGCGACTCCACCTACCACCATCAACTCCTTCTTCTCAGTCAAGGCCAGGGCCCTCTCTGAGGCCTCCAGAAGCATGTCGAAGGCAATCTCTCTCAGGCTATAACATACATCCTCCAAGGGATACCTGCGAAGGGCCCTCAGAGCTGCGGTCAACAGACCTGAATAGGACATATCCTCGCCCTTAACTACATACGGCAGTTCCACTAAGTTCTCTGATTTTTCAGCACAGATGTCTATGGCGTGTCTTCCCTTGACGACGTATGGAGGAGCTAAACCGGCTTCCCTCACGAACGTGTCCATGAGGTTCCCTAGTGCAATATCCAAGGTCTCACCGAAGATCCTGAACCTACCCCTGTATGCCGTAGTTATGATGGTGTTCCCCCCAGAGAGGTAAAGGATGAGAGGATCCGTCGCTCCCGTGGTTAGGTAACCTATCTCTATATGTCCCACACCGTGATTCACTGGAACCAATCTCTTGTTATACTTGATTGCCAACGCTCTAGAGATCACTGCACCCACCCTCAACGCCGGTCCCATACCTGGACCTAATGCCACTGCAACTGCGTCCACGTCTCTCATGCCCACGTCGGCTTTCTCCAAGGCCTCCCTGACGATCTTGGGAGCTACCGTGGCATGGTGTCTGGCCGCGTCCCCCGGCTTCATGCCCCCTGAGGCGGGAACATAAGTGTCCCTAACGTTGGACAGAACAAATGGGGGAGTATCTCTTACCACTCCCACACCAAAGGTGTGGGCTGTAGATTCTATGCCTAAAACAATCATGACCTCGATTTACCTACAACGAACTCTGTGTAATTACACTTACCACACGTCCACCTCTCTTTAGGTTTCATGTGATGGGCCATGACACTACCGCACCTTGGACACTTCTTATTTTTCAGCCTCACCTTTCCATCCACAATCTCGTAATATAACCTAGCAGATGCCTTTTCTTCCCCTTTAGCCATTGGATTCACCTCCCTTGTTCTGCTTCGTTCCTCTCACGAGGAGATGCTTAGGTTCATATTTCTCCAAGTTTTTAGGGTCAGTATAGACGTGAATTCTAGCCTGACTTATTCCAGCCCCGTACCCGGTAGTTATTTTCCTGATGACCAGGAGATCCTCCTTCTGACCTAAATAGGATGCCAGAGCCTTCTTGAGTTCCTCCCTAGAGGGAGTAGGGCTACCTATGTGAAATATCTTCAAAGTTATCTCTTTCCTGCCAGTCACGTTATTATCAATCTGTCTCTCAATTATCGCCTGAGCTTTATCTGAGACCTTTATCTGGTGAGTCTGAGACATCTCCAGTAACTACCACGCAGTAGTTTTAAGTGTTACGGGCTTTCATCAGGAGGGTCGAGGCTATGTCCTCAGCCACCTTCTTGCCTGACAGAACCATGGCCCCAAATATGGGCCCCATCCTCGGTAACCCCTTCACCTCAGTTACGGCCATCCCGGCGGCGTAGAGTCCAGGGGCCACCTCTCCCGTATTGTCAACAGTGAGCTTCTCGGCTACCTCGCTATAGGCAGATTTCTCCCCGGGTATCGCTATTCCTAGTTCCGGTATCTTCCTGGCTGCCACGGAGATTACTTCAGCGTCGTGCCCAGTAGCGTCCACTACCGCCTTGGCGTGGATGAAGAGGGGATCTACGTGAAGGCTGGCCATCTGTGTAGCTGTCCACTCTACTGCCACCCCGGTCACCCTCAGTGGGTTCTCACGGAAGATGACGTCGTCTACAGTTACACCGTGGACTATTTTTGCGCCCGCGTCTATGGCGGACGACGCTAGTTTAGCCATGAATTCTGAGCTGTCCACAATGTAAACTCCCTCCTCTACTCGCTGTAGCCTTATGTTCATCTCCCTGAGTACTTGGTCTGCGGGACTCTCTATCACTATTTTATGGAAGAGCATGGCCCCTCCTCCTATGCCTCCGCCGAAACTTAACCTCCTCTCAAAGACTGTAGTCTTTAGCCCCTTCTTAGCAAGGTAATACGCAGCGCTCAGCCCTGAGGGACCGGCTCCCACAATCACCACGTCGTTTTCTGCTATGTCCATCCAATCTTCAAATGTCGCCTTCAGGATATACTTCGTGATTTTTACTTCATCTACCTGTCTGATCTCCATAGTTACATCGTAATATTAGTGGCTTATAAACTAGATTATATAATCCAACCATGGGAAATAGTTAATTTGCTCCAAGACCACAGGGTATCAATGCCCTTAGAACTTCAGACGGGAAGCAAGGCCCTGAGATGTGATGTATGTGGAACCATCATAAGGACCAAGCCAATCGTAATCAAGACCTGTTGTAATAATAGGCCGTGGACCTTCTGTAGTAATAGGTGCTACTCCACATGGATGAGAGAGTGGCTAAAGAAACAGGAGCAGACCAAAGGAAAGGCAAAGTCGTTGTAGGGATAACCGGAGCTAGCGGGACCGTATACGGTCTGAGGACGGTGAAGGCACTATTAGATCTGGGATATCATCCTGAAGTCATACTCACAGAAGCAGCAATCAAGGTGTCAGCAGAGGAATTGGGGGAGGATCTCCGTAAACTCTTGGAAGGATTGGTAGAAAGAGTTTACATGGAAGATGAGATAGACGCCCCTGCATCCAGCTCGAGCACTCTGGCGGGAAGCTTAGGAATTGCAGTGGTTCCGTGCAGTATAAGGACTTTGGCTGAAGTGGCGTCAGGTATAGCGTCTAACTTGGTTACCAGGGCCGTGATAAATCACCTCAGATTGAGGAAAAGGGTCGTCCTGGTCATACGTGAGACTCCATTGGGTGTGATTGAACTAAGAAACGCATTGAAAGTTGCCACTGCCGGAGCCATAATTCTTCCAGCGTCCCCAGGTTTCTATACCAAACCGAAGACCATCGACGACATTATAAGTTTCGTGGTAGGAAAAACATTAGATGCCTTGGAAATACAACATGACCTGTATCCTAGATGGACTAAATGAGGTCTAGATCCCTCTTTCCGAACTTCTTGGAGATGATCTCCTTTACCTTATCATCCTCATATAGATCCTCTTGTCTGAGCTCCTTCTCAACGTCTTCAGAACCGTTATTCCTGTTTATGGCGAAAGCGCACTTGTTACCTGGGAGTAGGGCTCTCTTCTCACAATAGGCGTATTGACACTCTCCAGTTATACACGTGTCACCTACCCATCTGCAGAACCCAACCTTCTGTGGATTTCCCTTCATGTATTTCGTCTGTATCATTAACGCCCTCTTGTTGCACCTGAAGTACGGACAGAGGTAGTTACATTTATTCCCAAGCGGAAGGGGCTTAGGTTCCCCATCCCCCACATGCGCCCTCTCTTCCCTTTCTCTGCCGAATCCTCTCCTTTGACCGAAGTCTTCCCTCAAAGTCAGCAAACCTCCGATCCTTGGATTACATATTTAATTTCACATCTTCACCCATTTAAACATTATGTACTTGATCTCATTACTTGACGAGTTTATAATAGCAAGAATAAGTTTTTTCCTAGTACTGTGGGAGACCCTCCCATAACTCATCAATTCAGTAGCGTTCATCTCCTCATCAGCGTTCACCACTGAAACGACGAAAGGGGCGTGTTCTACCCCGGGGCCCAAGGTATACACCGCGAAGTCTGCACCGAACTTTATTCCAGACCTGACCACAAAGCCTCTCCTCTTCAAGTCCTCGTACACCCTGTATAGATCCCTGAAGCGAGGGATTCGCTTCACGGCGTAGTCCTCTAGTTCTCTCTCGTCCACGTCATTTCCCTTATATCTCACCGCTATTTTGCCCTTACGTAGTAGATACAACCCCTCAATCAAGGAGAGCTCTAATGGAGTCTTGATCTCCTCTGTGGACTTGGGCTTAGATACTCCCAAGGGTTTCCCGTAAAATCCCTCCTCGTAGATCCTCCTTCCTTCCCTGTAGTCAAGGATGACTATTCTGTCACCAAAGAGCTCTCCTCTAGCCTGCATCACAACCTCCCGAAGGCTATGTAAGTGATTGACGTTGCAGAGTCCCTGACCATGTCCTCGCTGTCCTCCAATCTATCAGCGATATCCTTAAGGAGCATGACATAGATTAGGTCGTCGTACTTCCTCTCAAACAGTTTGAGTTCTAGGCTCCTATACAAGTCATCCACCTCCTCCTCCAGTCTCATAATGTTCCTTGCTGCGTCAACTGCCTTCTGTGCGTTCACTGAGAGGAGCCTCAAGGATTCCACCAAGTGAGTCAGGGAAGCTAGGAGTTTCTCAGAGATCACTACAATAAGCTTGGACAAGAGCTCATCAAGCTGGGTTCCCCTAGATAATAGCACGCTCAATCTATACGACGCAGCATCCAAGTTTTGGGAGATCTTCTCCAAGTTGTTCAATATGTCTATGTAAAGGTCCCTGTCCAACAATCCCTCCCTTACCTTTATAATGTACTCACCCACCATGAATTTATCCAATTCAACACTGTTCTTTATCCCGTTTATTTTAGAGTAGGCCTGCATCGGGTTGGCCGGAGTACCGTTCTTAACTATCTCGTACAGAACCCTAACTTGGTCAATGAGCTTCAGCGAGATCTGTTGAAGCCTCTCCTCAAGGCTTATGTGTGCTATACTCATTGGGATGTTAGTGTAATTAAGGTTTAAAAACTAAGCTTTGACGCCATGTCCATGAGCTCCATTATTTGCTTCACATCATCATTGATATCTATACTTTCACCGTTCTTCTTCATGACGTCCTGCAGGCCTTTCAGGAGCTCCAGTTCATCCTTAAGTCCAACCATACCTAGATAACTGATTATTCCTATACTTTCCTCCCTGGTTTGTCTGTCCACAACTCCCCCTATGTTCTCCACTATGGTCTTCATACCCTCATATATCTCTCTTCTTGTCCTCCTGATCCTCTTCAGTAACCTGTGACACCTATCCAGGTCTATTACATTGATAGCTAACATGTTCTCCAATTGACCCAGATTCGCCGAATGATTATCAATAACTTCCTCGAATTTCGTCAGCGTCTCCTTGACTCTAGCCTCACTCATCAGACCGACCTCAACGTTACCGTGCTATTATCCTCTAAGCCTAGCTTTATCATGTCCTGAGGGTTAGCCCAAACCTCTATCTCTGGAAGGCTCTCCTGGGGAATGGCCTTAAACCTCATTCTCTTTCCCTTGACGGAGATCTCCACATCCTGGTTCACGCCCATAGACTTGGCCAACTTCAGCGATACTAAGACAGTCCCCTCCTTAACTTCGGCTCTCCGTCTAACCTTCACCCTCTTCTCCTTGGGAGCTTCCTTTCCACTCCCTCTGAGGGAAGAAGCGGGAGGTATTATATTCACGAGGGACTTTATATCAGCCTTTTTTTCCCCCTTCGTCTCTTCCGAACTCATCTTTTCGCCTCTCCCAATATCATATTAAAGTCAGCACCGCTAAATAACTTCTCTAGGACCTGTAGGACCTCACCCTCATTAACTCTTATCTGCTCCCATGAGTCTCTATCCCTAATCGTCACGGTTCCGTCGTTGAGCGTTTGGGGATCCACAGTGATGGCGTACGGTACCCCGATCTCGTCCACTCTGGCGTATCTTTTGCCTATGCTCCCGCTTTCGTCGTATAGTACTTCGAATTTCTGCTTGAGCTCTCCAGCTATTTTACGAGATCTCTCCTTTAACTCGTCCTTCTCCAGAAGTGGAAATACGGCCACATGATATGGTACTATCTCCTTAGGTAAGGATAGCACGACTCTATCCTTCTTCTCCCTATACGCGTTGAGTACAGATAGGTAGAGACACCTCTCCACTCCAAAGGAGGGCTCGACGACGTGGGGGATGAACCTGATCCCATGCTCCTTCTCCTCCCTCTCTATTACGCTCAGGAAGTCAGAGAGCTTCCTTCCCATGAGCTCACCTCCCGCCTTGATCATGATCTCTACCTCCTCTGGCTTCTTATCTGAAATGAGCTTCATTAGCTCCCTCTGAAAGTCCTTGTCCTCTTGCCTCAGCCTGTCCCTGTTCAGTATCACGCTCCTCTTCTTGATCACCCTGGCTTTATCGAACTTCTTGAACACGCTCAGGTCTTCCCCGCTGAACCTGGAGTGCCTACTGAGATCGTAATCTCCCCTGTAGGCGTGGCCGGATATCTCAACTTTCTCCCCCATCACTTTAACTATTTGATCGAAAGTCTGTGACGAGTAGTGGGCTCTCTCGTGAGGAAGTTTCTCCTCAAAGTAAAAGGAACCCTCTGAAATTCCCAAGGACTTCACGAACCTGGAGGCAGTGGCCATCCAGAAGGCCATCCACGGATTCACCACCAGTTTCTCGCTGACCAGATCCTTCACCTTGACTCTCACAGGATCCCCTCCCTTCTCCTTGGCGTCCTTGAACAGAACGTGGAAGCCTTCCTCCCAGTATCTCTCCAGCTGTGGAACATCCTTGTCCTCTGGGTCGATGAAGAATTCCACCTCCATTATGGTGAACTCCCTCATCCTGACCAACCCTTGTCTCGGTGAGATCTCGTTCCTCCCTACCCTTCCGACCTGGGCTATTCCCAACGGTAACCTCTCCCTAGTGCTCTCGAATACCCTGCGGAACGCTGTGAACATCCCTTGGGCGGTCTCAGGCCTGAGGTACCCCACATAGCCCGCGTATGGTCCTATGGTAGTCGAGAACAGGAGGTTAAAGTTCCTCACCTCCCCCAGTTCTCCCCCACAGGACGGGCACTTGAGTCCCTTCTGCAAGATGATATTGGTGAGTTCAGAGGGTTTTAGACCCTCCACAGATAGCCTCAACGTCTCCTCAATGAGGTGATCGGCCCTGTATATTTTGTGACACTTCTGGCACTCCACTATGGGGTCGGTGAAGTTCTCCACGTGTCCGCTGGCCTCCAGCACCTTAGAGGGAGTTATCATGGGCGTCTCTATCTCCACAACGAAGTCACTGTTCTCCTCCACGAATATCTTCCTCCACAGCTGGACTATCTTGTTCTTTATCCTGGCACCTACGGGACCTATGTCGTACAGTCCCGCTACACCACCGTATATCTCGTAGGATGGCCAGAATATGCCTCTCCTCTTGGCTAGCTCAATCACCTTCTCGGTCTCTGGCATGAGACCCTTTGACAAAACCAAACTTATAAACTTCCTCAGCGTGCCTTAGGTATGGCCGATCCTAGGCTTCTTTACCTCAACGAGTCGTCACTAAAGTTCGGCGGATTTGAAAAGAGGAACTCTCCCTTCGCTGTCCTGGGAATTCCCATGGACATCACGAGCAGCTTCAGGCCCGGGAGCAGGTTTGCCCCTAGGAAGATCAGGGAAGTGTCCCAGTTCATCGAGTTCTATTCCCTCAGGACGGGCGTAGATGTGGGGGAGGTGGGTTTCGAGGATCTGGGAGACGTTGTGCTCCACCCTTCAGACGTTGAACAGAACGTGGAGAGAATAAGGGACGTGGTGAGTTACGCCTCTGAGAAGGGGAAGATAGTGGTGTCAATGGGAGGTGAGCACACCATCACCGTCGGAACAGTCCTGGGCACTAAGGCTGATTGCGTGGTCAGTTTTGATGCACACCTTGACTTAAGGGACGAGTACATGGGATACAAGTTCGATCACGCCTGCGTCATGCACAGACTGGCCGAAAGGGGTGTCAGGATAATGGAGGTCGGTAATAGGGCCGTGAGCAGGGAGGAAGTGGAGTACGCTAAGGAGTTCGGGGTACCGTTCATCACGTCCCACGAGGTGAACTTGATCGGAACTAGAGAGGTGGCCATGAAGGTGAAAAACTTCCTCAGGCCCTGCAACAGGATATATATCACCTTTGATGTGGACTCCGTGGATCCAGCCTACGCTCCAGGTGTGGCCACACCGGAGCCAGAGGGTTTAACTCCCACTGTGGTACTCGATGTTATCAACCTCATAGCCGACTCCAGGGTAGTGGGTTTCGACGTAGTTGAGATCTCCCCACCCTACGACCCCTCGGACATAACGTCAGTACTAGGAGCCAAACTCATAATGGAGACGACTTCCATCGTGAGCTCATCATTGAAAAAAGGGAAAGGTGAAGTCAGATAGCCTTAACGACCTTAATTGTGGGCTTCCTCACCATGTAAATTATGTTATAACCACAGTATGGGCACCTGACTCCAGGTAGCACTCTGAGCTTCTCATCGTCGAAAGTTCTCCAACATTTTCCGCACCTATATATGTCTGGCATAGTGTACTCCACTGCCTTAAACTATGAGGTTTTAAAGCTAACTGGGATAGAAAAGCTCAAAAAGGTCTAATCACAGTATGATGTTACAAAATGGCAGACAATTTGTGTGGAGGACTTCCACCTGAAATATGTGAGCAATTAAATAAGGAAGAACAATTCATTAAGATAAAACTCGAGAAGAGAAGGTACGGCAAGGAGGTTACCGTTATAGAGGGAGTGAGTACTGATGAGCTAGAGCTCAAGAAGATAGCATCTGAGCTGAAGTCCAAGTTAGCTGCGGGAGGAACTGTGAAGAACGGCAGAATTGAGATCCAGGGAGATCACAGGGACAAGGCTAGAGACCTCTTGGTGAAGCTAGGCTTCCCAGAGTCTAACATAATGGTGATAGAATAAAAACAAGAAAAACTTTTACTGGTTTTGTATTTCTATCTTTAATTCTTGTATAAGTTCCTTATACCTGTTCCTCACAGTGACTTCGGTGACTCCGGCAACCTGGGCTATCTCCTTCTGTGTTCTCCTCTCCTCGTTCAGGAGGGCAGCAATGTATATTGCAGCTGCGGCGAGACCTGCGGGGTCCTTACCTGCGGTCAATCCGACGTTCTTGGCCTTCTCCAATATCTCAGCAGCCAACTTCATGGAGGCACCGCTCAGACCCAGGAGAGAGCCTATCCTGGTCACGTAGTCCTTTGGATCGCTCACTGGAACGTCGACGTTGAGTTCCCTCAATAAAAGCCTGTAACACCTGGCTACCTCCTTCCTGTTGGCCTTCGTGTATTGAGCTATTTCATCCAAAGTCCTGGCGATCTTCATCCTCCTACAGGAGGCGTAAATCGCTGCAGCTACCACACTCTCTATTGACCTACCCCTGACTAGTCCCTTCTCCACCGCCTTCCTATAGATGAGCGCTCCCTCGTCCTTCACGGACTTGGGAAGACCTAAGAGGTTTCCTATCCTCTCCAACTCATTCATGGCCTGGGCCAAGTTCCTATCTATTGAGCTCTGAATTCTTGCCCTGATCTGCCACTTCCTCCACCTTAGGACCTCCAACCTCCTCTTCGGATCCAAGTTCCTCCCTATGGCATCCTTGTCCTTCCAGTCGATCAGGGTGGACAGACCCCTGTCGTGAATGGTCTGGTTAAGGGGACCGCCAACTCTACTCCTCTTCTCCTTCTCCTCTGGCGTGAAGGCCCTCCACTCGGGTCCCTGATCTACTATTCTCTCCTCTATGACCTCTCCAGTCTCAGAACAGATGTATTCCCCCCTATCTGCATCGAAGATAATTTTATCTGGGGGACATTGTGTATTCTCGTGAGAAGTTTCCTTTTCCATCATGACCACCAAGATTTAAAAGGGCAGATATATAAGAACAATTAAATCTTTTGCTCTTAGAGTTTATAAATCTTTCGATAATGTCTTTGCTGTTGAAAAGTTGAATAAGCAAGAGATGTTTGAGGATGCTGATGACAAGCTGTCTAAGAAGATTTCAAGGACTGTGTGGAGGACTGTTCATCGCGTTCTAAAATATAAGGCTCCCATTTATGGTTCCTTCGTGAAGGAGGTGAACCCTCACCTCACATCCAAGTCCTGCCCCAGATGTGGATGGGTTTCCCGAAAGGTCGGCAGGACTTTCAGGTGTGAGAGGTTGTGGGTTCACCCTAGATAGGCAATTGAACGCATCCCTCAACATCTTCCTCAAGATGTGCGGGTTCCCCCACCTCTTTCTCACTCCCACCGGGAGTAGGTGGGTTGGGGTTACTCCGTTAAGGGGGCGGAGGGGTATGAGTGGGGTAATGCCCCGTGACCCCGGTGAAGCCCAACGGCTGAGGATTGATATTAAATATTATGAAATCCTATGAAGCCCAAACCCCTCGTAATCATCTCCGCCTTTACCTCAAGGCCTCGACGAGTGCCCACCATTCCTCCCCTGGTCACACCGAAGGCCCTATCGTGAGATTCTAAAAAGTTTACGCTCCCCAACCTTTGAACTCCCACCTTTAG
Source organism: Metallosphaera yellowstonensis MK1 (assembly GCF_000243315.1). GTDB lineage: Archaea > Thermoproteota > Thermoprotei_A > Sulfolobales > Sulfolobaceae > Metallosphaera > Metallosphaera yellowstonensis. Next base: position 534,479 of record NZ_JH597768.1, read on the forward strand.
AGTTCCACAAATCCCGCAACCCTGGGCTTGCCAAGCTTACTGTTCACGTTCAGTACAGTCAGTCGGGGTGCGAGAGGTAGAGGGGAGCCGAGGGCTATCTTGGCTCTGTCCCCGTCCAACTTCAACGTCCCCGTGATCGAGACCCCGTAAGCTACGAAGTGGAGTTGTCCCTCGCCTACCTGGGCCCACGGAAATAGGGTAGCTCTTCCCTCGAATTCCTTCTGCACCCTCAAGCCTGATTTAGTGAGCAGGTAGGAGTCCTTGACCTCATCTTCCTTTACGTTCCTGAGGGCCAGCCCGACCCTGACACCAGGTCCCACAGCTTCCTGATCCTCGTCCAATACCTGGATACTCTTGACCTCCACCTCCTTCATGGAGGGAAGTAGGGTCAGTTTGTCGTGGACTTTGACCTGGGTCAGTGAGAATCCGGTTACCACGACTCCAACACCTTTAACCACGAAACTCCTGTCTACGTAAACTACCCCACGATCTTCCGTCCTTCCCTCCCACTCCTCCAACTGTTGCAGGACTTCGGCCCTCTCCAACACTGTTCCCTTGAATAACTTCCGAATCCTGTCCTCGGGTAAGGTTGAGACTACCTTTACAGGGACGTTGAGCGAGGTAGCTAGGAGGGCCAATTCCCCCTCAGTCCACGTAGGACTCTCGCCCACATGGATCACCAAGTCAGAGGAGAGGCTTGCAGCCTCGACGGCCTCTAAGACCTTCTCTGGATACTCCGACGGTACTAGGACAGACCTAATGTAGTCCCCGTTCCTCCTGTAGAATATCTTAACCTTAGCGTCTTCGTGGAGTTTCCCTAACCTTTCAGCCAGAGACCTGACGCTACCCTTATTTGAAGAGATAACGCTAACGATACTTCCGTAGTACACCTGAGACACCGTTATTAGCCCAAACTCCTCAGAGTAAAATATGAGATTAACCATCGTAGGTTTGGTGCTCATATTCGTGGGCTTTGGTCTACTCTTCGCGAGCACCGTCAGCGTCCCTACAAACTCTACGGTCGGAGGAGTAGTACTGATAGGCCCAGTGCCCATAGTATTTGGAAGAGGTTATACTGGGACACTACTACCGTTCATGCTCATAGGTTTGGCGTTCACCGTGATAGCGTTGCTTTTCTTCCTAGTGTCAATCTTGGCCTTCAGGGGTTCGGCGAGGAGGACAGATTAACCTTTAAAATAGGCTGTGAGGATAACTAACTTAGCCGGGTAGTCTAGCGGCCAAGGATCCAGGGCTCTGGCCCCTGGGACCCCGGTTCGAATCCGGGCCCGGCTACCTTTTTAATGGGCAACTCCTTAGAGCAGTTGAACGGAGTTAGAATAATGAACGGTACTAGTATGCATTCTAAAAGCACTGAAAATTTGCAAACGAAGTTCTAGTGGCACTTACGGGAAAATCCCCTGGTTTGAGAGTTGAATCCTTTTTCATGTTAATAGAAATTTTTATTTTATTTTTTATAAAAACTTCATTGGTAAAGGATGACCTCTCACACCATGTAAGCTCTGCCCAAAAGGAAGTGATGGTAGGGACGTGAGCCCCGTGCCGTTGGGCTCCAAGGAGTGACCCGCCTGCCGTAATTTGAAGGTGGTTGAGGGTTTAAGTCCCACACTTGATCATGATTGAAGATAAAATGAGCGAAATGAAAGTGTAGGGACAAACGGAACAAAAACCCAAGTGTCAGGAACGTGGAAACCTACAGTTACCTGTAAAGTAGGCAGGACACTGACCTCCTCTCACTTTCCTTGTAAAGCTTCGGTTCCTGGAAGGCGTGTATAATCAGCAACGAGTCCTCGGTCACTTCCTTCACGGCTGTGAGTGACCTTATGTTCTCCCTCTCCACCTCCAACACCTTCTTTATGCTCTCCGGGTTAGCCCCTTCCACCTTTACTTTGTCCTGAAGGGGTATGACCTTAACGTTATCCCCGAACACGTTGTAGTACTTTCCCTGTACTAGGTAGTTGATGTCCTCTGCCACCTCCTCAGCTGTCCATCCGCACTCGTGAAAAGCCATGGGACATCTAGGGTGGAACACGCATCCTCTGGGAGGAGATAGTAAGTTCGGTGGGTCGCCCTTCAACACTATCCTCTTCCGGGCCTCCCCAGGTCTCGGTCTAGGGACGGAGGAGATGAGGGCCATGGTATAGGGATGTTTGGGTCGGGTCAACACGTCGTCCTTGTCCCCTATCTCCATGAGCCTACCGGAATACATGACTGCCACTCTATCGGCCATGTAACTCACCACCGCTATGTTGTGGGTTATCAGCACCATGGTGATGTTCTTCCTTCTCCTGAACTCCTTTAGGAGGTTCAGGATCTGGGCCTGGACAGATACGTCCAGGGCGCTGGTAGGTTCGTCCAGTATGACCAACTCTGGGTCGGTGCTCAGGGCTCTAGCTATTGCTACCCTCTGTCTCTGTCCTCCAGAAAGCTCGTGCGGGTATCTATTACCGAACGCCCTAGGGAGCCCAACTTCCTCCAGTAAATCCAGGGCCTTCTTCCTCGCCTCCTCTCCTCTAAGGTAACCGGTGGATATCATGGGCTCCATGATGACGTCCAATATCCTGAACCTCGGATCGAGGGAGGAGTAAGGGTCTTGGAATACCATACTCATCCTGGTCCTCAACTTCCTCAGTTCAGACCCCTTCTTCCTGAGGAGGCTGTACTTCCTGCTTATCATCTCAGCACTCTCCTTATCTCCTGACTCTAAAGCCTCTCGGTACTTCACCATCTCCTCCTCCGGGGCATCGAAGAGGATCTCCCCACCTGTAGGTTCAAGCAACCTTATGAGCATCCTACCCAAGGTGGACTTCCCCGACCCGCTCTCTCCCACCACTCCGACGACCTCTCCCCTCCTCACGGTGAGGGTAACGTTGTCCACCGCCTTGAGGTACTGAGTGCCCACCACTCCGCCCCTCACTGGGAAATACTTCTTGAGGTTGAATGCACCTATCACTTCCTCTCACCCACTAGGAAGCAGGCCACCTTATGACCTTCGCTTACCTCTACCATGGGGGGTTCCATCTCCTTACACTTGGGCATTACGAAGGGGCACCTGTTGGAGAAACTGCAACCCTTGGGAGGACTCCTCATGTCAGGTACGGAACCTGGGATGGCCTTGAGTTCAGTCTTGTCCATAGTCGGTATGGCGTCCATGAGCATCTTGGTGTACGGATGTTGCGGTTCCTCGAATATCACCTTCACAGGGCCCACTTCGGCTATCTTCCCAGCGTACATTATCGCTATCCTGTCTGAGACCTCAGCCAGGACTGAGAGGTCGTGGGAGATGAAGATGAAGGACCTGTTGGAGCTGGCCTTCAGGGAACTCACCAACTCCAATATCTGAGCCTGAATCGTTACGTCTAGGGCACTGGTGGGCTCGTCCATTATCACTATCTCTGGGTTATTGACTATGGCTATCCCTATCACGACCCTCTGTCTCATACCCCCCGAGAGCTCGTGCGGATACATCCTGACTACCTTTTCGGGATGAGGGATACCCAGGTAGGTGAGGATCTCAACTGCCAGCCTGTAGCCCTCCTTTATCAGTGCATCCTTGGCAAGTCTACCTAGGACGGGTACCCTCTGCAGACCCCTGAGGTAGATGGAGATGCCCAACCTGTCCTTGGAGTCGAGCTTGTGCTTATCCAGGGAGAGGATGAGCTTCTCCTTCTTAGCCTCATGTATGTCCTGTCTCCTCCAGATGGACAGGATCTGCTCCTCTAATCCCCTGAGGTTCCTCTTCTCCACCTCCTCAATTAATGCCTCCTCTCCCTTAGTCTTCAGCGTCGTCATCAGGTCTCTCAGGTCAGCTTGAGTGCACCTGTTCCTGCTTATGGCCCTCCTCACCAACCTCATGGGATCGTGATAATACACGGCCTCAGCTATCTGGTAGCCTACCTGGAGGACCGGGTTGAGGGAGGTCAGAGGTTCTTGGAAGACCATGGCTAGGGCCCTCCCCCTCACCTCCCTGAGTTCCTTGTTGAGTCTCTTGATCAACTTCTCGTTCTTCCTGGGATCGAACTTAACGTCCCTAGATCCGTAATCTCTCAACATCTTCAAAACGTCTTTGCTCCCGTCCAACAGGACCTCTCCACTCTCCACTCTGGCGTTCCTTGGTAAGAGCCCCATTATCGCCAACCCTAAGGTGGACTTCCCCGACCCGCTCTCTCCAGCGAGCCCCAGAACTTCTCCCTTGTAAAGCTCCAGGTCCACCCCCCGAAGGGCCTTGAAGACCCCCCTCCTGGTGTGAAAACTGACCCTGAGGTCCTTGATCTCGAGTACCTTAGCTCTCTCCTTCACTCTCTCCATTAGCTTCTCCTCCTCGGATCTATCACGTCCCTCAGTCCGTCTCCCATGAGGTTCACGGACAGTGCAAATAAGGTTATAGCCAATCCAGGAAAGATCACGGTCCAAGGGGCTGACTGGACGTAGTTCAGTCCCAGGCTCGCCAGGTATCCCAGCTCAGGTGTGTTGGCGTTGGGAATGAAGCCAATGAAGGCCAACGTGGCGAAGACCCCGACGACGGAACCCAGGTCCAGGGATATCTGAACCACCACTGGAGGTAGGGTATTGGGCAGTATGTGTTTGAACATGATCCTCACCATGCTGGCCCCGGCCGCTTTTGCCGCCTCAACGAAAACGCTCTCCTTAATGCTAAGAGTCAGGCTCCTGGTGTACCTGGCGTATATGGGCCACCACACTATGATCAGGGCTATAACCATGCTGGTGAAACTCCTCCCTAAGGCGAAACCCACGGCTATGGCGAGGACTAGGTAAGGGACGCTGAAGAAGATGTCGGTGAACCTCATCAACAACTCGTCGAGGTATCCTCCGACGTAAGCTGCCAGTATGCCCACCACCGCCCCTATCACTGCACCCCCCACCACGATCAGCATGGAGTACCCCAAGTCCACCCTGATGGCCTCGAGGATGGCCTGAAGGAGGTTGATACCAGGGTAGGTCGTCCCCAGAGGGTATTGGGATGACGGAGGTTGGGGTACTGGATTCACGAAGTTATAGGTGAATTGGTTCGGATTAGTCACTCCCAACAACCTGGGATCAAACTGCATTATGAGTGCATCCACGACGTATGCCAGGAATATTACCATACCTGCCACAGCGGTCCTGTTGGAAAAGAAGACCTTCAGTGAGAGGATGAGGTTCGAGTACTTTCCTTCCTCGGTTCTCTCTTCCATTCTCTTCACCTCAATACCTTATCCTGGGATCCACGACCGCGTATACCAGGTCTAGGATCAAAGTCGTCAGGACAAGGACTATTCCGAACAGGAGGGTGGAGGCCATGATCCCACCTATGTCGTTGTTCAGTAACGCCTGGGTCGTCCAGTAGCCTATCCCTGGAAAGTCAAAGACTGACTCCACCACTACGACTCCTCCCAACAGACCAGCTACCGTGTAACCGAACGAAGTGACCACTGGAAGCATGGCGTTTCTTCTAGCGTGGAGGTTATTTACCACCCTCTCCGGTACACCCTTAGCCCTGGCCAGCCTTATGTAGTCCTGCTCCAACACCTCGAGCATGCTCGCCCTCAATATCCTTATTATCCCGGCCATCACAGCCAGGGCGAGGGTCAGGGAAGGCATTATGAGGTGGAGGAAGGCGTTCCAGGCTACAGCGTAGTCCCCGTGCAGTATGGCGTCAATGAGGAGTACGTGGGTAGGGTAAGAGATTCCGTCCCTGAACCAGCTCAACCCAGCTACCATCTGTGGGCTGACCTCCCCACTGAAGGGGAGCACGTTGAGGTACACCCCGAGGAGCAGGATTAAGGCTATGGCTATCAGGTAGATGGGCATGGAGTAGAGAGTGAAGGAGAAAACCCTTATTCCCTGGTCCGCCGGAGAGTCCCTGTTTACGGCAGAGAACACCCCCAACGGGATCCCTATGAGCCAGATCAGCAGGGCTGCAAACAGGGACAGGACGACAGTGTTGGGAAGGAACAGCGTTATGGCAGTCGTCACAGGCCCACTGTAGATGGGGGTGTTAGTGTACCCTAGGTTTCCGGTCAATACCTGGCCCAACCAGTAGAAGTACTGGACGTACACGGGTTGATCCAGGTGGAACTCCTGTGTCAACCTCTGAATCTCCAATTCCCTGGCCTGACCGGTGAGTCTCGGATTTATGTACTCGGCGAGAATGAGGTTATTCCCTTGGATATGAACGAGGACGAACACTAGGAGGGTCAAACCTATGAGAGTAGGAATGAGTATCAATATCCTTCTAAGGACGTAGACCCATAACTTAATGCTAATCACCCCACTCTAAATTTAGAATATTTTATATAAAGAACATAAAAAACTTAACCTTTGACCCACCAATAGTAGAGGCTGTCCCCAGCCCCTCCTATCATGGGGTTCTCCTCATAGGATATCTGGCCGTGATATCCTGTCATGTAGGGCTTCACGACCCAGAAGGCGTTGGGCTGCTGTGCATATACGTACATGTAGAGGTCTATGGCTATCTGCTCAGCCTGCTTGTAGTACATTGCAGCTAAGGTGGAGTTCGTGGTAGTATCGGCCTCCTGGATCAACGTGTTGAGCTCCTGGTACATCTGGGCTTGGTTGGTGTGGCCCAGTGACTGTAGATACTGAACTGACCACCCGTCTGGGGCAGGATACGTCCCTCCCTGCTCATACATGGCGTTGACGAAGTCTGACGGGTAGGGGTAGTCGGCTATCCAACCCAGGTAGTATATGGGCATGGGATTCTGACCTGGAACCTCCAATCCGATGATGGTGGAGAACGGGAGGTACATAGGTTGGGCCTGTATGTTGGGATCCATCTCGTTGAGTGCCTGAGCCCACATCTGTGCTGCAGCGTAGTCCACAGTGTCTCCAGAGGGCACTATGATGGGGATGTTTATGGAGACGTTGTACATGCCGGACTTGATCATGAGCTCCTTGGCGTAGGTCAGGTTGAAGGTCGGCACGTTCTGTAGTTCACTGGGAGGAACGTAGTAGGGTAGCCCAGGGATGATCACTCCAGCGTAGGGGGAGGCGAAGTCGAACCCGTACTTCTCATTCCCTACTATGTTGTTTATGTAGTTGGTGTAGTTGAAGGCGTAAGCGAAGGCCTCCCTGACGTAGAGGTTCGCGAAGTAGTCTGAGGGTATGTGGTATTGGGAGCCCAGGGTCTTGAGTCCCGACTGGCTCACGTTTATGTTAAACACGAAGAAGAACTCAGATAGTGTGGGGAACTGGTATATCTCTGCCTGGCCTTGGGCCTCCAACTGCTTCAGGGACGGGAAGTAGTTCGTCGGGAGGAGTGTCACTATGTCGGCCTTTCCGGAGGCGAACAGTTCGTAGGCGGTCTGGGGATCCTTCACCCAGTTTATGACCACGGTGTCGTTCGGTGCAGGTATTCCTGGGACTCCGGTGAAGTAGGGATTGGGCACCAGGACCACGTACTGTCCGGGTACGTAGGTCTTTATCATGTAAGGACCTGAGGCCACAGGGTCGTTCTGTACCTGGGTGTTGTAGCTACCTTCGTTGGCGTACTGCTCGTACTGTAGGAAGCCCTGTGGGGTGAAAGTTATCCCTGCACCTACCTGTTCCAGCCACTTGGCGTCAACAATTCCAGCCCCTAGGGGATCTGCTACTGCGGTGAAGAACAACTGCGGAGGAGTGGGTTTGACCAGGTGGAAGGTGACCGTGTTGGTTTGGTTGTTGTAGGTCACGGCGTTCATTATCTCATGGAAGGTCTGGTTCATGTTGGTCGAGTTAACTATGGGCACACCTATGGTGGCACCGGGGATCAGGTACTGGGCTAGGATCCAGTCGGGCGTGCCTGGAGAACCTCCCACGAAGAGTAACGCCCTAACCACGGAGTACCAAACGTCGTACGCAGTCAGGTTGTCCCCGTTAGAGAAATGGAGCCCACTCCTGATGTGGAAGACGTACACTGTGTAGTTGTCCTGGATACCTCCGTTCTGTACAGTGGGTATCTCGGTCGCGGCGAACGGGATGAAGGAAGTCGTACTGGATCCGTTGTACACGAGCAGGGTCATGAATATGTTAGAGACCACCTCGAATCCCACGCTCTCGTAGTCTACTTGGGGATCGAACGAGAAAGGCCCTCCAGGCACGTTCTCGGCCACGGTTATCACTCCAGGGTTGGGGACGGTTCCGTTGAACAACTTGAGGGCGAAGGGCATCCCTGGACCGGTAACGGCTACCGTCTGATAGGTGGTTATCTGATAGGTGGAGTTGGAGGACACGTTCTCCGTCACAAGGGTTAAGCTCACCACGTAAATGCCTGGGGAGGAATAGGTGGTGTTGACCGGGTTCACCTCTGGGGACAGGGTGGAGGAGTTGGCCGGAACCGTCATGGTCTGACCGTTACCGAAGTTCCACATATACTTCTCTATGGTCATGTTCTGTCCTGAGGGAGGCTGGAGGAAACCTCCGTAGAAGTACACTGGACTACCTGCAGTGAATATGGGAGCGTTGGGGTTCTTGGCTGTATCGAAGGCTATCACGGGGATTGAAAGTAGCTGGCTCTCGGTTTCGTTTAGGACTGCATTGACCTGGATGGTCAACAGGGAGGTTGAGGTGTTCTGAACGGGCTTCCCGTTAAGGTATTCTACCGCGTAAACCAGGTACTGTCCAGGTTGATTGTAGGTGTAGGTGAACGAGACGGCACTCGTCGCAGCGGTCTCGTTGAGGGTCTGTCCGTTCCCCAGGTAGAGCACAACCTGAGAGTTGGGAACTACGTCGTAGACCGTGAACGTTATGGGAAGACCCTGCTGTATTATGGGTGTTGTGGGAGCTAGGGAGATTGCCTGAGCCGTGACGGCCTTGTGCGAGGAGGTGAGGAGATAGATCCCGGCGATCGCCGCAATGATTATGACAACTGCGATTATAATTCCAATAGTCTTAGATAGTGCTTTAGAATGTCTATTACTTTTACCTTTATACATAGCTATCGATAAAAAATCTCGATAAACCCTTTTAAGGTTATCGCGGTTAATAGGTTTATATTATATAATTTAAGTCGGAGATCGGCTCACTTAAATTCAATTTGTATGGTTGAATTACCTAAAAGAAATAAACTCATCCGTTGGACACTTTATGAACGGGTAATATTCTGTGCGAGTACCAGACTCCTTTCTCCAGCTCTTGGTTATTTTATTTAACAATGATCTTTGATTCTATCGATAAATTGAAAAATGTAATCCATCTCATATCTTCGGTTAACCATAATTACTGTTTCAATCGAATTTTGTTTACAGCAGTTATGGGACTTTAACGTATCTTAAAGATTTTCATCAGCCCCGGCGGTCCGCCTAAATGACGTTCAACGAACCTGAGGAACGCCTCCACGCTCCTCAGGTTCGGCTCCCCCACCAGCTCCCTGACGACGTTGGTCATGATGGTGAAGATCGTGAGGTAGCCCTGGAGCCTCTCCCTCCTCCACGGTAGACCCAAAATCACCTCCTTGAAAATAAATCTATATTATTAATAAGCGGTTCTATTGATTTAAGTAGAAAATCTCTTAGATAGAATAAATCATCAGAAAACAAGAGTATTAGGAGTAACCTGAACTCCTCCCTCCTCACCTCCCCCTTGAACACGGTGTACAGGGAGTAGAAGGCCACGGCCAGCACGAAGATCAACGTGCGGAAGACGAACTTGGTGGAACTGGTGAATGGGAGAAAGGCCTTGATGTTCCGGTAAGAGGTCTCTATGTGACCCCTCACCTTGTTGTACAACTTCAACACCTCCCCCTTCGGTAGGTTTAGATTAGTCGCCCTAGCGAAGTAAACGAGAGTAGTCTTCTTTCTCTTCACCTTCTCCTTGCTGTAGACGAGGAGCATGAACTTGACCTGCTCGTCCTTCCTGTGCCTCTTACTGTTCGTCTTGTAGTAGCCGTCGAACTCCTGGTAGACCTTCACGTCCCCAACAGGGACGGCAATTATGTACTTGAACTGCGAAACGAAGTTGAGCACGTCAACCGTGTAGAAACCAGCGTCGAGAGTCATCAACCTCACCTTGAACCCCATGGCGACGACTTGCTCCACGAGGGCCTTCACGACCTCATCCTTGGTCATCCCCTTCACTTGAGTGATGAAGGCCAGTAGGAGCACTTTCCCGTCAAACTTAGTCGTCGCAGTTGCGTAGTTCCAAGAGTTTCCCTCCTCCGAACTCCCGAGCCCCTCCACCGGTCTCCCGTACCAGGTCTTGGTCGTCCAGTCTATTGAGAGGTCTATCTCCTTGACTCCCTTCAGTACCTCCAAGGACATTTTCCTCACTTGTTCCAAGAGTTTCTCAATAACTTCCACCCCTTGCTCCTCCACGTAATTCCTCACGGTCTGTGGGGACACGCCATACGCCCTCGACTTGTTCTCTACTGAATCGTTCCATAAACACGCTGAGATGAGGGTTCTCGCCACCTCTTCCCCTCTCTTTCCCTTGAAGTTCAGCATGGAAAGTAATTTATAACCTATTTGTTGAACGTTGTTTTGGTGAGGGAGATGGTGTATTATCATCTCGCTCTCACACGTGGTAATACCACATCTCCCTCACCTTAAACCTTTCTTCAACTGAATTCTTAATACCCTTATAAATCCTGTTATCTATCGTGAATCGATATTATCCTGCTGGAGTTATTTTTCATAATATGATTTTGGGTCTACCGACCTGGGGGAGGTCCTCCTCTCCTCCAGGGCCCTCCTCTCGATCTCAGCCGTTTCATTTGATAGCGCGTCCTTCCCAAGTAACTCGGGGACGAGCGAGGTCACCACGTGATTGAATGAGTGTCTCATGATATGACCTAGCGCTCATCCCCTTTTTAGTGTTACTGATGTAGGATCAATTAAGTCACTTTCATTCTATAGAAACAAATAGAAATCGCAATGGAGCCCTGAATCGTCCATAGAGCCTGATCCTTATAACTATTATTACTATTTTAACCCGAATAATCCCCAAGAATACGGCTTATATTTTCAGCTAGGGAACAGCAGTTATTAGATTTTGCCTTGACTTCAAGGCTACACCTAACGAGAAATCCCATAACTGCTGTAGGGAATAATCTCTATAATTACTCGAATTCAACACCATATTATATAAAAAGTGGGAACTATAATTATTCAGCAATAGGCACCTATTTCGGTCAGACGTCTCCAAACTTTTATGTTTACTTTACAAATAATCAAAATGCGACTTTCAAAGCTGGTCTCACGTGGGGTCCCTATGAATATTATGTAAACGGAACACCTATTTCCAGTGATTATATCGACATTAACTCTCCCCTAAACATCACTGTAGTGTACACCTGGACGGAGGGCTACAATAAACTGTAAGGTGTCTAAATTGAAGGCCCAATCAGACTTCATAGCCTTTCTTGTCGTGATTATCCTCGTTGTCGTTATCCTCATCCCTATCGCGTTCTTGGTGCTCACGTTCTCTGAACCCTCTGCCAGACAACCAGACTTCACAACTGTACTCACTAGGCAGGTAAATGGAGGTTCAATACTGCTTTTCTTTAACTCTACTCCCTCAAAGTCAACCCTCATAGTTCTAAGGGGAGGCAATCAAAATTATACCTTGGATGCATTGTTCTACGATAACCACGGAATCTGGGATAACATATCTAACGTGATAACCCCGCCCATTCCATCCCCGTTAATTCACAACTATACTCTTCCTAGTTACGTATGGAACAAGACTATATTGGTACAGGTGGGGGGTTACAACGTGAGCATATTCGCTTTGATTCTCCCCAATGAGACTGCATCTGTATAATAGATAAGAACGACA
>NZ_JH597768.1:546368-557904 GCF_000243315.1 Metallosphaera yellowstonensis MK1
TCATTGAGGGAGTGAACGTAATTTATACACCTGGACACACGTCGGACTCGGTCACCCTCCACCTACCCCACGAGAACGTAGTGATAGTGGGGGACATCCTTCAGGGTACCGGCTCTGGGCTGAGGCTACCTGTAATATATGAGGATAAGGATCAATTACTGGAGAGCGTGAGGCGAATAGCCTCACTCAATCCGCAGTTCGTATACGTGTCCCACGGTACGAGCGGGAAACCGAGGTGGCCGGACGAGATTAAATGAGCCTGACTAGGAAGGGAAGGTCGACGCCTCGCTTGATTCTTCCCTATGTCAGGATATGATGCAGTGTTTACCCGTGGCGTAACTTACCTTCTTTAACCACTTCTAAATATGCCACGGGCACCCCTCCTAAGGGATCATACACGGTCACCCTTAAGTAATTGGGGCTAGTCGAGGGAAACTTCAATACCCATCCAACTTCTCCCGTCCTCGTGAGCAGTGCCCGTCATCAGTTGGGAGATCGTCAAGAGAGAATTCTTGGGTAATACTACATGAACATGACCGACGTCAAAACGATATTTAGAAAATTGAAAATAACGAGTAGTTACGTGAAAGAGTTAAGTCTCTACTCGACGTAGATGGTTGATCTTCCTCATAACTTCAAAATTACTTGAAAATCTTTCGATGAAAAGACATTTACAGTGTAGTTCCTCCACCAGTCTGAGCTAACCATGAGGACGTAATTCAACGTTGGAGTACTATACACTGATCTAAGTAAAGACAGCAGTTATGGGACTTTAACGTAACTTAAGGATTTTCATCAGCCCAGGTAGTCAGCCTAAACGGCGCTCGAGAACCTGAGGAACGCGTCAACGCTCCCCAGGTTCAGCTCCCCCACCAGCTCCCTGACGACGTTGTTGATGGTGAAGATCGTGAGGTAGCCCTTAAGCCTGTCCCTCCTCCAGAAGGAGGAGTCCAAGGGCCTTGACGTCCCTTGGAGGTCCTCGATCTCCCACCTCCATCCTCCAGGCCTCCTCGACTTCCTCGCTGAGCGAGAGGTCGGTGGTGTAGAGGTACCTGGCCTGTGTCCCAGAGTCACGTTTATATTCCCGGACTAGCAACTTCACCGTAATCGCTTGGCCTCCCAGGGTCAGGTCGGCGTAGTAGACTCCGAGGGTCTCCCACTCGGAGGTGTCCCTCCACCTCCTCGAGGGTCCCCTGGACCGACTCGACCCTGAGTTCGGTTGGGCTTGAGCTCAGACACCACGTTGTCCCTCACGAGCTTCTCGGACCAGTACCACGAGTCGAAGAAGACCCTGGCTACCGGAAGCGCTCCTTGAGCACGTCCAACATCTGGCCAAGTCGATCTTGGTCTTGAACTCGGTAACCATCCCCAAATCCAACATCTTCCTCACGACGTAGGAGAAAGCCCCCACCATGAACGTCCTGCCCGTGGAGAGGTCCACTATGGCGACTGTGAGGAGCTTGGCCCTCTCGAACCTCCCGTGGGTGTGGCAGCAGATCCAGTAGTTCTCAGGGGCTCACGTCCTTCCCCCTGGAGCGTTGTGGTCCACGGTGTCGTCCACGATGACGGCCACCTGACCCTTCACCAGCCCCGACAGGACCTCCAGCCCCCACGCGTCGTCGAGTTCTCCCAACGTCTCCAGCAGGTTTGAGTAGTCCAACCCGAACGTCTCGGCCGCGTTCCTCACGCTGGCCCTCCCACCTACCAGGACCATGAGGACTAGCGCCAACCCGACCTTCCTGCTCCTCCCCTTCCTCCTCACCACGCCCAGCCTGTTGACCGCCTTGACCAGCCTCTCCCTAGCCAACTCGATCGGTCCCTTTCCGCACCTTTTCAGCAGGACGACGTCGAAAAATGAAAACTTCTCGCTAATACCGACTTCTTCGTATTACCTCCCTAAGATTCCCATAACTGTTGAACTAAGAAACCTCTCTCTTTCGTCATGGACCCCAACAGAGTGGCACCCTAAGGGGGTGTAACCGTTTGTCCCTACACTTTCATTTCACTCACAGCAGTTATCAGATTTCGCCTTGACTTCAAGGCTACACCTAACGAGAAATCCCATAACTGCTGTCACTCATTTTATCTTCAATCATGATGGAGTGTAGGAACTTAGCCCTCAACCACCTACCAGACTTCAAGGTAGGTGGGTCACGGGACTCCTTCGAGCCCAACAGCAAGGGACTCACATCTCTGCAATCTCTCCCACGCTTTTGGGCAGAGCCCACATCGAGTGAGAGTTCATCTTTTATCAAAAAGATCATAATAAATTGATATAAAAACATTTCTGTTGACATGGAAAAAGGATTCAACCAACTCGTGGAACCCTCGCCTTCGTGGCGTGGAGCTTTTTATATAAGGAGGTCAGATTTTCTCGTTAACCAGGAGGCACTTCCTCAGAGTCCTCCCGACTACGAACCTTCCGTACGGTAGTATTAGCACCGCCCCGTATTTCTCTACTTCCTTGCACCAGTTAACCAACTTGTCATATATCCCTATCTCGTCGTAGGTCACGCAAAAGGCTAACGAGACCCCCATCAGAACCGTACCCAGGGTCAGGTTTTCCTCAAACTCCCTCTCGGTCATGACCGTGGTGTCCAGGTAGATCCCGTTCTCTTTGACGAACCTTAACCTCTCTGGGCCCAAATCAATACGGCCTTCCGCTACTATCAGAACGTCCAGATCGGAGTCGTTCCTATACTTTCCTATCACCCTACTACCGAAGAAGACTATCGCCCTGACGCTTTTTTTTCTTAATAATTCCGTAGCTTTTCTAAATAATTCCATATTTTCTGAGGTAATTTTCTGCAATTTTAATCACGCTCTCCGAATACTCTATCCCTCTTCTACACATCTCCTCGGTCACGAACTCCTCAGGAGTGGTCACAGCGTTCCCGTTAAAGAAGGGATACCTGGAAACACTCCAAGCCCCAGAAAGGTAATCTAGTGCGTTTAGGACTTCATCTAAATCTCTTCCCAAATCCTGTAAATTGGACGCTACGTCGGCGATAATATCGTGCTCCTTCTTGTAAACTAACTTAAGTTCCAACATCGCCTTGGCACTCTTCTCAACGGACTGTTGAGCGTAAAAGAAGCACTGCGGGAAATCCCTGAGCTCCATGGCCCTCCTCGCCCTCTCCCCATCTCTCTTGGCCACCTCGTAAAACGCCCTAGCGTACTCCCTAAACTTGGGGGGTATCATACAGGATGTAAGGGACTGAACGTTTTAACTTTATAGCGAGTTATGAACCCTCCGAAGGAGGGACTATGACCGTTTATCCCTACACTTTCATTTCAATCATTTTATGTTCATTCATGATCGAGTGCAGGGACTTAGCCTTCAACCACCCACTTAAGGTAGGTGGGTCATGGGACTCCTTCGAGCCCAACGGCACGGGGCTCACATCTCTGCAATCACTCCCACCCTTTTGGGCATAGCCCACATCGGTGTGGGAGGTCATTATTTATCAACGAAAATTCGTTATAAACAGTCATAAAAAGATTTCTATTAACGGGAAAAAGGATTCAGCCCAACGGTGAATGAGATCCCTGCGGGAAAGCCCTAACCCTTAGGCAGATCTGGAGAAGATAATATTAACAAAGGGAAATATTTTTATTCCCCCATAATTAGAGTCACTGGGGAATATGAATAGGATTGTAATAGTTGCAATAATTGTACTCATAATAATAGGAGCGTTGGTGTACGTGGAGCTCAATTCAGGGAAGCACAGCGTGACCACCTCTCCCCCCTCGACTCAGCCCCTGTACATATGGGTTGCAGACGCCTACACCGTGGAGGCCCAACTCCTCGGCTCCTCTTTCCAGAACTCTACGGGAATACAGGTACCCGCGCCCAAGGGAGGAGGCTCCTTCGGGTTGGCTAGGGAGATCGCCTCTGAGGGAAGTAATGCCCAGGTCAGCGTCTTCATGCCCGTCGCCTTATCAGCTGCGTCTCCATCATACCTGGGGAACTATAGTTCCGGTTGGGCCATAGCCTTCGTGGCCGACCAGTTAACCATAGCCTATACAAACGCCAGCGTGAATAACCCCTACGCAGAGCAGGCCCTGAAGTTCGCTCAGGAGGGGGAGGCCGGGAACAACACAGTGTGGTACTACTTCTTCTCCGTGTTGAGCAGTGGGAAGGTCAAGGTGGGCATATCAAACCCCAACACTGACCCCGCCGGGTTCAGGGCCTGGATAACCCTGGAGCTAGCTGGTTACGAGTATGCGAACAACACTTACCTGTTCTACGACGACATGTTGAAGAACGGTGGGAACGTCACGGCGAGTAACGCAGCTCAGCTCGTATCACCCCTGGAGGCGGGCCAAATCAACTTCTTGTTCATATATAAGTCAGCAGCCATAGCTAAGGGCTTACAGTACGTTCAGTTGCCCCCCCAGGTGAACCAAGGGGATCCCAGCTACTCCTCGCTGTACTCCAAGTTCTCCTACAACCTCAGCACTGGGCCGGTCAGAGGCTCACCAATATACCTCTTCATCACCGTGCCCAAGAACACCAACGACCTGAATGAGTCCCTTCAGTTCGTGATTTACGTCGTGGAGCACTCCGACCTCCTAGATAAGTTCGGGCTGATGCCCCTGTCCCCTGCAATCCTCTTCAACTCCACTGCTGTACCTCCCCAGATAGCCTCATTACTCTCCCAGGGTAAACTGGTTGAAGGAGGTCCCCTTTGAACTGGGTCAAGGTAATATCAATTTTTTCCGTGATGTTGCTCTCCTCCCCGGTCATATTCATCCTGGTGGAGGGACTTGCGTCGAGGTCACCCCAAGCTTTCTCCCCATACTTCCTCGACGGGGTAGTCCTCTCTGTCGCCTCCTCAGTCACCGCCTCCCTGATCAACGTGTTGCTCTTCACCCCCTTAGCTTACTACCTCTCCAGGACGATGGACCCGATCACAGACACGCTAGCCGATGTACCTGCGTCGATCCCTCATCCCATAGTGGGGGTGGCACTGGTCTTCTTGGACGGGGACTACTCCCCCGTGGGCAGGTTCCTCCAGTCCTTGGGGATCAACTTCTTCGACACGTATCAGGGGCTGGTAGTGGCACTGGTCATAGTCTCAGCCCCCATATACGTGAGGGGAATGAAGTCCTACTTCGACGCCCTGCCCAGGTCCTACGAGAACTACGCCAGGACCCTGGGGGCCGGACCCCTGAGGACGTTCCTGGAGGTCGTGTTACCCCTTTCCCTGAAGGGAGTGGTGTCGTCGAGTTTGACCAGCATGAGCAGGGCCCTCAGCGAGTTCGGTTCCATAGCCATCATAGCCTACTACGTCCTGGGGTACCCCTTCAATGGGGTCTCCCCCGCCTCGGTGCAGATATACAACATGTATGGATATTACGGCCCGCAAGTGGCCATCTCAGCGTCAGCGGTGATGATAGCAGTGGGGTTATCCCTACTCCTCTTGATCAAGGTGATTGAGAGGTGGGTAAAGACGGGTGGAGGGTAGATGGGAGTACCAACCAACACACTGTTTGCCCCTACACTTTCATTTCAATCACAGCAGCTATGGGATTTTTCCTTAGTTAGCGCCCTGTAATCAAGGTAAAACAGCAGTTATGGGATTTCTCGTTAGGTGTAGCCTTGAAGTCAAGGCGAAATCTGATAACTGCTGAGGTTGGACTACGAACGTTGGAGGGACGAGAAGGACTACGGTCGGAGGTGGTTGACCAAGTCAATCCTCTCAGCGGCGAAGAGGAGGTCCAGAGAGGCAGTCAGGGCAACGAGCTTCGGGGGTCAGGCGCTCGAGGCCGTGTTCAAGTTCTGGGCCTACTCCTGGATGTGCCTGGTCAACCTGGTCGTGGGGAGGGCCCCAGGGGCAGAGGTCGAGGGGTGAGCCGTGAATTCGGGGAAAACCGGTCTCCCCTATTTCCTAGTACTCAACCCTGGAGAGGATAAAGATAAAAGTCGTCCTCCCCACCTTAATCCCATGATATATAACAGGTACCAACTACCTAAGGAAGGAGAGATCCTAGTGGCTACGGTGAAACAGGTCTTCGACTACGGGAGTTACGTTACCCTGGACGAGTACGGGGGGATACAGGCCTTCCTGCCCTGGAGCGAGATAAGCACCAGGTGGGTCAAGAACATAAGGGACGTGGTGAAGGAGGGTAGGAAGGTCATCGTCAAGGTCATACGTGTGGACAGGAAGAAGGGTACCGTGGACGTCTCCCTGAAGAAGGTTAACGATGATGACAGGAAGAAGAAGAACGTCCAATGGAAGAGGATACAGAAGACCGACAAGATCCTTGAGCTGGTGGCACAGAAGCTCAGGAAGAGCGAGAGGGAGGCCTGGGAACAGGTGGCCTGGAGACTGGAGGAGAGGTACGGTGACGTTTTTGAGGCGTTGCAGAGGGCCGTGAAGGAGGGGGAGAAGGTCTTGATCGACGCTGGAGTGCCCGAGATTTGGGTCAAACCCCTCGTGGAGGAGGCCTCAAAGCACAGCGAGGAGAGGAAGGTTAAGGAGAGCAAAGTCGTAATACTCAAGAGCTTCGACCCAGAGGGAGTCGAGAAGATAAGGAAGCTGGCTGAGGAACTTGAGGAAGGGGAAGAGGAGGTCAGGGTGTTCACCATCGGTGCACCGAGGTACAGGGTTGAGGTAGTCGGGGTTGACCCCAGGGTTGTGGCCCAGAGACTGGAGGAGGTGGTGGGGAAGTTGATGGAGAGGGCAAAAGAGGAGGGGGTGGAGGCTGAGCTGGCGAAATGAGGTTGCTCAGGAGATGTGAGAGGGACTGGACCTACACGCTGAGGGATAAGTGTCCCAAGTGTGGTGGGGAGACCGTGTCAGCTCACCCCCCCAGGTTCTCCCCAGAGGACAGGATGGTGAAGTACAGGCTCTTAGCTAGGGGGAAGAAGTGCTGAGGTAAGTCTCAGTTCAGTTAACTTGTGAGGTCTACGAAGTCACATGTTTACTTTTTAGCTGATATCCGTAAGATTTCCTAGAAAACTTTTTATAGATATAGCTCCAAGAGTGATGCAGACCTAAAATGAGAATCCTCAAGTCAAGGAGGGCAATCTCAGGTGCAGTAACGGCTCTAATACTTGTCATAGTCAGCGTAGCCTTAGCCTTGGCCGTGGCGGTCTTCGCCTTCGGCCTGTTCGGTAGCTTCGGCAACAGTGGTCAACTACAGATAACCTCAACACCTCTAGTGAACGTGGTAAAAACTTCCACCACAATTGGTAACAATCCTGTTTATAGTGTTACCGTGATCTTTAACGTTAAGAACGGAGGAGCTACACCGGCATCTCTCCAGTCCATCCAGGTAGCTGGTTACCTAAATAGTACTCCATTAGTATACTTAGGCTCTAAGCAAGCTACCGGCGGGATACCTGCGGGATATGCGGGAGAAGTTAACGTAACCTTTGAAAACACAACAGCGCTTCCATCTTCCTTAACATCACCAAATAACGTAGGCGGCTCTGTACAGATCAACATGGTGTTTACGCAAGGATCTTTATCGCCAACATTCACCCTACAAGGAATTCTGAATTCCACAAATACACAAAAATAAAATAAAGTTCTATTATCTCAAAAGCAGTATTCATCATTTTTTATTACTTTAGATCGGTAAGGATCATATTCGTTTTCTTCAAATAGTCTCGGGTTGTAAGTTACAGAACCTCCTTGGCTAGTCCTCTTGTCACCATTTCGCGGGAACAAGGTCACGTCTACGAGTCAAGCTTGAGCAGTATCTCGTACAGGAAGTTCTCATTTCAGATCGCCTTCACGAACTCGTCACGGGAGAGTTTAAGGAAAACTCACCAATTACGACTTTAGTGTTCAGGTCTTTATCCGATCCCGTGGGGTTAATTCACTTATACCGACACTCTGTTGACTTCCATTTTATCACCTTGGGAGTTGTAATGATTACCTTTTCTTGTACTCAGACTTCATCGATTTTTGTAAAAACTGATGGTAGGCTTCCTTTCAATAAGCTATAGAATTTTTGAGAAATGTAATGTGTAGCAGTAATGGGACTTACCCTTAAAGCAGTAATGGGACTTTCCCTTAGGTAGCGCCCTGTAATCAAGGTAAAATCTGATAATTGCTGACCCTTAAATATCGTCCTGTAATCAAGGCAAAAACTAATAACTGATGTAATGTGAAGATCCCTGAGAAAATTGAATAGTCAACGAAGCACCGAACCTAGTAAAACTTAAAACGTATATCCTCAAGTATTTCAGGGGCCCGTAGCTTAGCATGGCTAGAGCGCCCGGCTGATATCCCAACAGACACCGGGAGGTCGAGGGTTCAAATCCCTCCGGGCCCATCATGGATAGCGAGAAGACGCTACTTCAAAGGTTCAACTTTTTCGCGCTACTCAATCGTCAATTCGTGGTATCATGTAATTCTTGACGACGTCAACAATATATCAACCTAGAGCTAAAATTAATTTAGGCGCCTTGAGGACCAGAGCATTTCAAGGACAACCTGAATACTTCGACCTTCAGACCTGGAATCTCCGTAACTAGGAGTGAGAAAGTTGATCCAGAATCGTAGATCTCCCACAGGTCGAAGGAGAACTGTACTGCACCCTACCGTTTGTTCCTACGCTCTCATTTCACTCATTTTATGTTCAATCATGATTCAGTGTAGGGACTTAGCCCTCAACCACCTACTTACGGTAGGTGGGTCATGGGACTCCCTTGAGCCCAACGGCACGGGGCACTCATCCCAGATCTCTCCCACCCTTTTGGGCAGAGCCCACATCGAGTGAGAGTTCATCCCTTATCAACAAAAATTTATTATAAACAATACAAAAAGATTTCTATCAACGTGAAAAAGGATTCAGCCCTCAATTTCGATTAAGTTTAATTAACCCCTCCTCCCATGTCACCTATGCAGTCGTTCAGGGCCGTCTCCAAGGTCTTGAGGAACACAGTCCTCGACACCGTCCTAGTCCTGGGAGTCTCGATACTGTCCATTGCCATCAGGGGAGTCAGTGCCACTTACCCTCTCTCCATAAACGGCTTCGACTCTTGGTACCTCTTCTACAACGCCCTCCTCATAGCCCAGGCACACGGGAACTGGTACGCAGTCCCTCCAGACGTCCACGCCTGGTATCCCTTCGGTTACTTCATAGAACTCGGGGACACCATAGGCCTCCCCCTCATCTCAGCCCTCCTCTCCTTACCCTTCTACGCCAGCTACGGTCCAGATTCAGTGTACACAGTGGTCCTCTTCTTGGACATGGCCTTAGCGGGCCTGGGCGTCGTTGCGGCCTACCTCTCCGTGGAGTCCATAACCAAGAGCAGGGTTGGTGGGCTCATCTCGGCCTTAATAATTGCGGTCTCTCCTGCCCTCACCTACAAGAACCTGATTGGCGGTCTCCCCAAGACATCCTGGGGAGGCGTCTTCGTGCTCTTCACCATCTACCTCCTGAACTTGGCCATTGAGAGGAAGAAGCCTTGGTACGGTGCACTCGCCTCTATCCCACTCTTCCTCGCCGAGATATCCTGGGGAGGCTACACCTACATAGACGTGTCTTTGCTGGGGGCGGCCTTCGTCCTGATCCTAGTCAACAGGAACGACGAGGTCACCGCCAAGTCCTTCACACTCATGGCCCTATTCACGGCCTTCCTTACCTCCTTCGCCCCCAACAACATAGGGTTCATGTCGGGTTTAGCGCACGGCTTCAGCCTCATCCTTGTCTCCCTCCTACTATTCCTAGACCTCCACCTCAGGAGGGTGTTACCGAGGGAGCTACAACAGTCCAGGTCACTGCTCATAACGGCCTTTCTTCTCCTCTTGTTCGTCCTGGGAGTTGCGGGCCTCTCCGCCCTGGGCACCACGCCCATACCGGGGAGATATTACGCCATAATCGACCCCTTCTATCAGTTCACCGTACCCATAGACAGGACTGTGGCGGAGTACATCCCGCAACCCCTCACCTCCATGCTTACTGACTTCGGAGTCGCGATCTTCCTCTCCGTTGCAGGAATGTACTACATGCTCAGGAAGGGGAACCTGGCCGGTCTCTGGCTCCTCATCCTGGGAGTGGCCAGTGTATACGGGACCTCGGAACAGCCTTACCTTTTCAACTACACCGCCTACATGGTTGCTCCCCTGGCGGGGATAGGGGTTTACTTCCTCGTCTCAAGGCTCAGGGAGCAGAGGAACAGGGTAGCTCCCCTCCTCTTACTCCTGGTCGTGGGCATATCCCTGGTGGCAGACGCAGGTTCAGCGGTGATGGCCAGTAATACCCCCAACGCTATAGTCACGTCAGCCTCCCCCTATCCTGTTCCCAACTACGCCTGGGTGACGACTCTGGACTGGTTGAGGACGCAAACTCCCTCCCACGCCTTCGTGCTGAGCTGGTGGGACTACGGGTATTGGATAGAGGTCGTTGGGAACAAGACCGTAATAGACGAGAACAACACGCTCAACGATACTCAGATCAAGTTGATGGCCGAGATTTTCCTGAACAACGAGACATTTGCAGCCAAGGTCTTAGAGGACGACTTCCACGTCTACCCCTACGGTAGTCCCAACTACACGATCCCAACTTACATCGTCGCTTACGACGCGGTCACGATTTACAGGGGAGAGGCGTTCCTGGGCTACCCCACTGACCTAGGTGGCCAATTCCTGGGCTACACCTCAAGCCTGGGCGATATAGGGAAGGCCATGGGTGCAATGACTGTCATAGCTGGCTATCCAATACAGGACTACATAAACGAGACCCTCCTGAACCAGACGGAGAGTCAGATAGCCTCCCAGTTCTCCTCCTCTCCCCCGTTGGCACAACAGCTGGTCAACCTTGTAGCACAGTCGTTCCCCTTCGCCTGGACAAGTAGAGCCTATAACTCCCTCATCGTGAACATGTTCGTGGAGGGCCTCCAGGTACAGAACTACCCGGTGGTAGCCCCGTTCACCGAGACCCTCAGTACCACTGGGATCACCTTGGGCCAGACACTCCCGCCAGTCAGGATGGAGTACTTCCAGCCCGTGCAGATATCCATGTATCCCCTCTATGACAACAATCAATACCAGGTCTACATAATGGTTATAGTCTATCAGTTCGTTCAACCTGGAGCAGTGAGTCCTCAGTGAATCTCATCCAGAAGCAGTTATGGGATTTCTCGTTAGGTGTAGCCTTGAAGTCAAAGCGAAATCTAATAACTGCTGTCATCCCAGTATGTTTAATGGTAGGGATTTTTGAGATCGTTTCCCATAGAGAAAGGTTTCAAACAGGTGTTTACCCGTGGCGTAACTTCTCCTTTCATTTCTAATTGCACCACGGGCACCCTGCTGAGGGATCATACACAGTCACCCCCAGATCATTGGGGCTGGTCGAGGGAAACTTCAATACCCATTCCAATCACTCCTACCCTCGTGAGCAGTGCCCGTCATCAGTTAGGGAGATCATCAATAAAGTACTCAATGGCAATACCATATAAACATAACTCAAATCAAAACAATATTTATAAATTTAAAATGACGAATAGTTACGTAAAAGAGTTACAGTCTCGCGGTAGACCTTCACATCCCCGACTAGGACTACGAGGACTTAG
>NZ_JH597768.1:558004-561035 GCF_000243315.1 Metallosphaera yellowstonensis MK1
CAGGACTACATAAACGAGACCCTCCTGAACCAGACGGAGAGTCAGATAGCCTCCCAGTTCTCCTCCTCTCCCCCGTTGGCACAACAGCTGGTCAACCTTGTAGCACAGTCGTTCCCCTTCGCCTGGACAAGTAGAGCCTATAACTCCCTCATCGTGAACATGTTCGTGGAGGGCCTCCAGGTACAGAGCTACCCAGTGGTAGCCCCGTTCACCGAGACCCTCAGTACCACTGGGATCACCTTGGGCCAGACACTCCCGCCAGTCAGGATGGAGTACTTCCAGCCCGTGCAGATATCCATGTATCCCCTCTATGACAACAATCAATACCAGGTCTACATAATGGTTGTAGTCTATCAGTTCGTTCAACCTGGAGCAGTGAGTCCTCAGTGAATCTCATCCAGCAGCAGTTATGGGATTTCTCGTTAGGTGTAGCCTTGAAGTCAAGGCGAAATCTGATAACTGCTGTCATCCAGTATGTTCAATGGTAGGAATGTTTGAGATCGTTTCCCATAGAGAAGGGTTTCAAACAGGTGTTTACCCGTGGCGTAACTTATCCTTTCATTTCTAATTGCACCACGGGAACCTTGATGAGGGATCATACACAGTCACCCCCAGATCATTGGGGCTGGTCGAGGGAAACTTCAATACCCATTCCAATCACTCCCACTCCCGTGAGCAGTGCCCGTCATCGGTTGGGAGATCATCAATAAAGTACTCAATAACAATATCATATAAACATAACTCAAATCAAAACAATATTTATAAATTTAAGAATGACGAATAGTTACGTAAAAGAGTTACAGTCTCGTTTTTGAACAAATGTTAATGTGTCTCAAATACCGTGTATGAGACTCCTCAGTGCAGTTCGGGTCGAAGGACCCCCACGATTTACATACCGCAAAGCTCGTAGGTGGTTGAGGGCTAAGTCCCTACACTGAATCATGATTACATAAAACTACTGACAGTCATCATGGGATTTTCCCTTGAGTACCGCCCTGTAATCTAGACTGTAACGCTTCTACGTAACTACTCGTTATTTTTAATCATCTAAATATCGTTTTGACAAGTTGTGTTTATATAGTATCACCGAAGTAGTTTTTATTGATGATCCCCCTAACTGATGACGGGCACTGCTCACGAGGTTTGGGGAGTGATAAAAGTGTGGATGGGAGGGTATTGAAGTTTCCCTCGACTAGCCCCAATGAGTTAAGGGTGACCCTGTATGATCCCTTAAGAGGGGTGCCCGTGGCGGAATTAGAACTAATTAAAGAAGGTAAGTTACGCCACGGGTAAACACTAATCCCAATAATTGCTGTCAGTGAAATGAAAGTGTAGGGACAAACGGACAAAAGGATGAACATGCAAGCGTTAGTGATGGGCTGATCGTTCCCGGGAGAACGAAGGCTCTCAAACCTTTGCAAGACAGCAGTTATGGGATTTTCCCTTAGGTACCGCCCTGTAATCAAGGTAAAATCTGATAACTGCTGGCAAGAGTTTTTTAACCATAACCCTCCTTCTCCACATGGACTCAAAAAATATTGCTCTGATAATTGTCGTGGTCGTCCTTGCAGTTGTGGCAATATACTTCGTGGCAAGGAACATGAACGTTGTAGCGACAACACAGGGGGTCTATCTCCCCACACAGGACCAGTTGTCCCAGGCTTCACCGGGCTGGAAGTTGATCTCCCTGGGGGAGGTCAACGACACCTTCGTGGTTCAACAGACCTTCCCAGGGGCCGACTCCTATTATCAGGAGTATATCCTGTCTCCCACCTCTAACCAGACCGCGGTAGCCATAACAGTGGTACATTACCCCGGATCCCCTAAGGTCTCCAACCTCTCCCTCCCCCACTACCTCATCAACCACTATCTGATCCTGGTCAACGTGACCGGAAATTCCTCCCCCGTGGACTTGGCGAAGTTCCTGAATCTGGAGGTTCAGGTCATGATGGGAAGGAACGGAACACAGGTCAAGATTCCCCCCTACATGTATCCCAGCAGTAAGGGTCTGAACCTAGTCCAGTACTACGTGCTCAACGTCACTTCCCCTGAGGGTAACTTCACACAATACTCGGAATACCTCCTGGGGAACACCAGCTCAGTAAACGTCGCTGTCCTAACAGGTCAGGACGCGACCCAACTTTACAACTACCTATACGGCACGACCGGGCACCTGGCAATCAACGGGACTCTATCTGGTTATCGTTACTTCAACCTCACCGTGAACAGTACCTTCTCGTCAATCTACTATAACGTAGGACTAAAGGGGAATAACGTAGTTCTAGTTCAGGCTCAAGGTCGGTCAGCCTTCAACATCTTCCAGTATGTTATGGAGAGAGTTTGATGAAGGGTCTCGAGTTCACTTCTCGTTGTAAACCTAAGCCTCGAAGTCAAGACAAAATCTAATGACTGCTGACCTTGAAATAGATCGTCATCTGGTGTAAGGACTTGACCCCAAACCACCTGCCACGCTTTGCTGTATGTGGATCGCGGGTGTTTACCCGTGGCGTAACTTCTCCTTTCATTTCTAATTGCACCACGGTAACCCTGATGAGGGATCAAACAGAAATTTTTTTTATATTGTTTATAACTTTTTTGTTGATAAAAGATGAACTCTCACTCGATGTGGGCTATGCCCAAAAGGGTGGGAGAGATCTGGGATGAGTGCCCCGTGCCGTTGGGCTCAAAGGAGTCCCGTGACCCACCTATCGTTAAACTTGTAGGTGGTTGAGGGCTAAGTCCCTACACTGAATCATGATTGAACATAAAATGAGCGAAATGAAAGTGTAGGGACAAACGGAGCTCAGGATCTCCTACACCGTGTACCTGGGCTCCAACTTCCTCAGTATTACCTCCAACTCGGTTATCACTTGATGGGCTGCCGGTCTCCTCTCTGGGTCTTGGTTCACCAGTTCCCTTATTACCTTGACCAACCCTGGATCTACGCCGGGCAAGTTCAGGGAGGAGTAAAACCTGGCATAAGTCTCCTTCGCCTTCTCCAGGGAGGTCTTGAAATCTCCCCTCCTGAAGA
>NZ_JH597768.1:561135-562910 GCF_000243315.1 Metallosphaera yellowstonensis MK1
CAACCGATGACGGGCACTGCTCACGAGGATGGGAGTGATTGGATGGGAGGGTATTGAAGTTTCCCTCCACTAACCCCAATGATCTGGGGGTGACCGTGTATGAGCCCTTAGGAGGGGTACCTGTGGCGTATTTAGAAGTATTAAAGAAGGTAAGTTACGCCACGGGTAAACACTTTCATGGAGTTTCACGAGTTTATATTCAACCTCCCGTCCTCTCCCCTAAAGATCCTGACCCATCTGGTGTATACACCAGTAGTCATCCATTTTTTATATTTTAACGAGTTATGCTCAGATCAGTGAATAATGTATGCATGACAAGGCAATGAGATATCTCTCGATCCTCCTAGTTTTCTTGATGGGAGGTTCATTCCTATTTGGTGTAATACCACAAGCACAGACCAGTGGATCAGCTGGAGGAGTAACCATCTCTATAAGTAGCCAATGGGTAGGTCCTGCGCAAGTAGTTCTGGTGACAGTGTATAACCCCAACGTGCCTCAGAACCAATATGGTGCAAAGTATGTGGAGGGGAACCTCACAGTCACAGCTAACGGTGTCACGTTACCTTTGAACAGTAACTACATAACTAACGCCTCGACAGTGTATTACTTGCAAAACGGAGGGCACTACTTCTGGTTCTTCATCACCTTGACTCCTGCCCCCTTGTCTACCACTCCAACCACAATAACCCTTCAAAACGGAGAGACATTAAGTGCGAGTCTTACAAGTAGTAACCATGTCAGTCTCACCGCTGGTTTGACCATCAATAGCACGTTAGACAATGTCAACCTGACTAATCCTTATCTTACCTTCAATGGTGTTGTAGGAAAAACCAATGGTGCATCTGGAGTGTTTCAGATGATGTTACCCAGTACCTTCCCCAATAATCTTGTAAGTACTTACGGCCAAGTTGTAACAGGAGGAGGAACGGTAAATGTCACCGACCTCTATTACTTCAGCTCCGCTTCCACCATAACCATCTCATACAGCACTGGGGCAAGCGTGACCGTAAACAACTTCATAGCGAACACCAACAGCTATGCCCCCACTTTGATAAACACTGAGAGCACCGTACCCCTTAACTCCACCTGGGAGGACTTCTTCGTGGATAATGTAATGCAGGCAAACCCCCTAGTTGGAGGAAATGGTGGATTCTCGATAACGGTCAATGGAAAGATGGAGAATCCGGTAATTCAGAACGTGTCCTACTTAGCCATAATGAATGGCGTCTATGTGAACACTAGCGTCTTTGAGAATAACCCCATCTCCAACGCACAGGCTATGTTCGGTTACGGAAATGTATACAACGGTAACTTCAGTATTTACACTACGTCGGTAATAACCAGCACCAACAAGAATTATGATACCCTTGAGAACGGCAAGTACTCGCCAGCCAACGTTACTGGCTCTCAATACGCAAATCTAGTGAGTGACCGACTATTCACCACCAACACTCCTATTACGATCTACGTAGACGACTGGTTGAACTTCAATGCCTCGGCTTCCGTGACTGGGACCATAAGGGAGACCGTACCTCAGCCCCATCTCTCTCTCGGTACAGAAGGGACAGAACATGACTGTCAGTGCCTTCGACTACATAATCAACTACAGTGTGGACGAGAGCATAACTGTATACGTCTCCCTTCAGGGGCCCACAGGTAGCAAGTACTTAAACACTACTGTAACGCTACCTGAATCCTACCCTGGTAGTGGCGTCTTCACCCTGCCTACGGTGTTACAAATAGGCAGTAAGCCGAGTGTAAGCTTCACCAGTAGC
>NZ_JH597769.1 GCF_000243315.1 Metallosphaera yellowstonensis MK1
CTACGCTAACTTGCTCCCCATAGCTAGGAGTATCATATATAATATTTTTATAGCCTAATTTTGCAATATAATCGTCTATGTCTTTATCTTCAAAGTTCTTAACTATAACCACTTCATATAATCCTTTATCTAATAACTGAGTATAAACGCTCCTTATTGCGTTTTTAAGGAACTCTTTTCTATTATAAGCTGATATAATTACGCTAATTAACATTTAGGAGTATAATACATAAGCGGTTAATAAATTTTTATTGCACTATCAATAGATTAATTTATGAAAATTTTGTTCGCATTAATTAGCACGGGACTAGCCGGCGGAGTTAGATACATCTTTGAAGTAGCTAACGGGTTAAAGGATAAAGGTCATGATGTGAAAATAGTAGCTTTAGCCGGAGATCATAGTTAGTTCAAGAATTTAAGGGCAGAAGTTATTTATAAGCCATTAAACTTGAACATGTTTAGTTCGATAGTGTACGCTTTTTACAAGTTTTATAGATACGTTACTCTACGAAGTGCTAAGAGAAACCCTTATGATACTTTTCTTTTAATTTCGTCTAAACTCGGTGTAAGACCGGACATTATTATTGAATTAGCTGAGTTAATCAGAAGCTTTGACTCAGACGTTACTGTTGCGACTTATTACTTGACAGCGTTCTCAGTTTGGTTTTCACAAAATAAAAACCCATTTTATTTGATGCAAGACTTTCCAGAACTGGTAGAAGGAAATGAAGGAAAGTTAGGCTTAAACATGTTTTATCACTCGCTAAAGTTACCATTCTCTTTTATAACAGTCTCTTCTTACGCTAAACAACTAATTGTGGAAATAATCCTACAGCGAAAGTTACCATAGCACATCCTGGAATTGATTTGAACATTTTTAGACCAAGAAGAACAAACAGTCAAAATCAAGAGAAGAGAGTTATGGTAATATTAAGGGGGTCTAGGGTTAAAGGTGACGAAGTAGCACTGGAAGTCTTAAAGAACGTTAATAAAAAGGTTCCTATTCATGTAGTTTTTGTTGGAGGTAAAAGTCTTGTTAGGCATTATTCAAAGACTATAGGATTAGACTTCGAATACTCAGTATTTTCTAACGTATCAGACGAAGTCCTTGCTGAACTTTATTCGTCATCAGATGTTTTTCTCCATACATCTTATGCTGAAAGTTTCGGTTTACCTCCATTAGAGGCTATGGCTTGCGGAACTCCAGTAGTTATGAGTGATAATAAAGGCTCGAGGGATTACGCAGTAAACGGTTTTAATGCGTTAATATCGCAACCTGGCGACGTTAAATCCTTGTCAGATAATTTACTGAAAGTGATTCAAGATGATAAACTGAGGGAGAGAATGATAGAGAATGGACTAGAGACTACCAAAAAATTTACATGGGCAAAAACAGTAAAGAATTTTGAGAAGGCGTTAAAAGAAATAAATTGAGTTATAAAATAGTATAATAAAATTGTATTAATTTCTGGTTTACTGTTATTGATTTACTGTAGTAAATGTATAAGTTTTAATTGTTATAGAGCTTATTTTATAGTTTAAAATATATACTTTCTACTCTTTGTTAACAGCTGAGTTGAACGGTTTAATTTAGTATCGTGCCAGATGAGGGCAAACTATCTTCAAATCACATTATATGCGTCGTCAATATAGGTTACGCTTGGGTTCAATAACTGTAAACGTATGAGGACTTTGATAATTCGCAGCAGTTATGGGAATCTTAGGGAGGTAATACCAAGAAGTCGGTATTAGCGAGAAGTTTTTAATTTTAGACGTCTTCCTGCTGAAAAGATGCTGAACGGAAAAGGACAAATCGAGTTGGCTAGGGAGAGGCTGGTCAAGGCGGTCAACCAGGTTCTGGGCGTGGTCAGGAGGAACGGGAGGAGCAGGAAGGTCGGGTTGGCGCTAGTCCTCACGGTCCTGGTGGGTGGGAGGGCCAGCGTGAGGAACGCGGCCGAGACGTTCGGGTTGGACTACGCAAACCTGCTGGAGGCGTTGGGAGAACTCGACGGCACGTGGAGGGACTACCTGGAGGTCCTGTCGGGGCTGGTGAAGGGTCAGGTGGCCGTCATCATAGACGACACCGTGGACCACAAGGAGTACTCCAGGGGGAGGGACGTGAGCCCCCACGGGAACTACTGGATCTACTGCCACGCCCACGGGAGGTTCGAGAGGGGCGTGCAGCTCCTCACTGTAGC
>NZ_JH597770.1:0-1442 GCF_000243315.1 Metallosphaera yellowstonensis MK1
AGGAACGTGTGGGCCTCCCTCGTGGACTGGGTCCCCTTCTTCACGGTCGGGGACAGGGACTACGAGCTCTACCGGCTCCCGGTCACCCCCTGGTGACGTGAACTACTCCGACCAATACCAGGTCCACCAGCCTGGACAAGCACGTCACGGGCAAGGAGCACACCGCGTAGAGCTTCAACTCCCACCTCAGGTCGACTAGCCAGGCTCGCCAGGGACACCAAGGCCGTGACCAGGAGCTTAGCCCGCTCCAGTACAGCCTGGCCCTGACGATCGTCACGAAGCCCCACGTCTTCGAGGACTTGAGCCCCCTGAACCGAACCTTCCTGGAAGGGGTTAAGATGATCCTGAAATCTATTATATAATATTACTAACTCATTTCGAGTAAGATGAATGCATGAGAACAATACCTCACCAGATAGAGGTAGTCCCTGCTCCTGTTCCAGGTGGCGAGCGACTCAGCTCTCATCACGTCCCTCCACGGTACCATGTGGGCAACATATTTAAACGTCTCCACAACTTCCTCGGCGGGGGCTCCGACCTCGCTGGATTGATCTTGAACTTCATGATTGGGACAACGAAGCCCCTCGCCTTAAGCCTTTATCTCCCCCATAATACCAAACTTAGTATTGCCTCCGAGTCAAAACGCCTCTTTCCTCACTTCCCCTTCACGAAAACATAAATATTACCCTAACTATGATGAAATACATTATTTTTCCACCAATTCATACGCAATTTATACCTTCTCTAGTATTGCCTCTCATCTAGTAAAATTGGTAAAACACAACTGACTGCATGAGAATACTCCCAGTAGAATTGCGAAGTATTAGGAGCTCAAAGATTAAATACACGTCGGTATGAAATTCTACATAATGAACAGAAGAGACTTTGTCAGGTTGATTTCCGCAGGCGCTTTGGGAGGTGCAGTGGTGGAGTTAGGTTCCTTATCCATCAAAAAAAGTGCCGACTCTATAGAAGGCATAAATATAATAGAAATAATAGGGATAAACGGACATTGTACTGTGAGGGTTGGGCAGACGGAAATATTTAATGGAAATGCCACTGAGGGTTCAGGTACATGTGGACTCTATGAGGCTCTGAAATATATTGAGGTTAACGGAAATTATGGAATGATAATGCTGTTGGGCGACATAAATATCATGAATTCGCCTGATTTATCGAACTTGAGTATTTTTCCAGAAATAGGTGGAATAGCGAAGGTGTATCTTAATCCATCTGGATTCGACTTTTTCCTCTCCATCAGGGAATTCCTCTCTCCAACCATCCAACCCCTCTGGTATCAGGACGTTGGGGTAGTTAACGATGTCCTCTCCAAGAGGTGGAGCTTCTCCCAGGATCCCTACGTCTTCTTCGACTCCACCTCCTCCCTGATCTTCGCCAACGGGAATCAGGCCATAGGTACGCCGTCAGCCTTCACCGTATCG
>NZ_JH597770.1:1542-7050 GCF_000243315.1 Metallosphaera yellowstonensis MK1
GGTAGACCTTCACGTCCCCAACAGGGACGGCAATTACGTACTTGAACTGCGAAACGAAGTTGAGCACGTCTACAGTGTAGAAGCCCGCGTCGAGAGTTATCAACCTTATCTTGAACCCCATGGCGACGACTTGCTCCACGAGGGCCTTCACGATCTCTTCCTTGGTCATCCCGTTCACTTGAGTGACGAAGGCCAGTAGGAGCACTTTCCCGTCAAACTTTGTCGTCGCAGTTGCGTAGTTCCAAGAGTTTCCTTCCTCCGAACTCCCGAGCCCCTCCACCTGTCTCCCGTACCACGTCTTGGTGGTCCAGTCTATTGAGAGGTCTATCTCCTTGACTCCCTTCAGTACCTTCAAGGATATCTTCCTGGCGCTTTCCAACAGCTTTTCCACCACTTCCACCCCTTGCTCCTCCACGTAATTCCTCACGGTCTGTGGGGACACGCCATACGCCCTCGACTTACTTTCCACCGAATCGTTCCATAAACACGCTGAGATGAGGGTTCTCGCCACCTCTTCCCCTCTCTTTCCCTTGAAGTTCAGCATGGAAAGTAATTTATATCCTATTTGTTGTACGTTGTTTTGGTGAGGGAGTACCGGTGTTACCATCTCGATCTCCCACACGGTAATACCACATCTCCCTCACCTTAAACCTTTCTTCAACCGAATTCTTAATACCCTTATAAATCCTGTTATCTGCCATGAATCGATATTATTCTGTCAGAATTATTTTTCATAATATGATTTTGGGTCTACCGTGAAGGAGGGAGAGACTCCAGGGGGTATACCACTGGGAGGTACCCCTCCACTTCCTCGGGAGAGTGTCACAAACGAGAATAATTGAATAAACAAATTCGACTGAAACAGTAATTATAGTTAACCAAAGATATGAGATGAATTATATTTTCAATCCAGCGATAGAATCAAAGATTATTGTCAAATAAAATAACAAAGGGCTGGGGAAAAGGAGTTTCCAACAGAGCCCGCACTACCTCGGACGACAAGGTCAGTTGAACTCCCCTCCAGGACTCTGGACAGCACGGACGTGTAGATCAGGGAGTTGTGGACCAGCGCCATGATGCGGACGAAGAGCTCCACCGTGTCCCTGTTCACGGCGTAGGACCTCCAGTACCTCCTCAGGAAACTGAAGAACTCCACGTGCCTCGTGAAGGGGAACTCGATGAGCCGGGTGGAGGACATCCCCCTGAACCCTCTGTCCACGACCTTGTGGCCGGGCAACGTGAGGTCGACCCAGTTGTCAGGGAAGTTGGCCAGCTCGACCTGAACTCTGTGTATCAGGGTCGGCAACGTGACTACGAACACCTTGAACTTGAAGTAGCTCCTCTTCTTGGTGAACTCTCCCCGGGACTTCCTCGTCACCTCATTAGGCGGGGCGAGTAGTACAGGGTCTCCAACTTCCTCCCCTGCCTCAGGCTGACCCGGGCCTCCTTCCTCAACGTCTCCCTGCTCCCCTCCCCGAAAGGGACCTCCACGACGAGTCCATAGCCCAAAATTTCCCGACCCTGCCGTGGAGCGAGATGTTCGGGAGGTAAGGCCCCAGTCGACTCAACTTCCCCTCGAGTTCCTTGACGTACTTGCTGAAGTGACCCCCACCTCGCCCCTCAGCCTCAAAGCCCTCCCGTACCTCCGTCTTGGAACTGGGTTGACCGAGGAAGCACTTCGTCGTGGTCGTAATATCCCCGCACGTCCCTGTGGGAGCACTGCCACACGACATGACGATCAGCACCCTCGACACGAGCTGGTCCACCACGACGAAAGTCTCGAAGGTGTTGAGTACGCCGCCTTCAAAAGAATTTTATGCAGAAGAACTGTTGGGCGGGGAACGGGAGGTCGTGGTGCCGAGGTTGCACATGTCATCATGTATTACGACTCTCCCTCCCCTTTAATTATCACCGTCCTCCCTCTCCCGAGAGGAAATTCAGAATAACTTAACTATTTTACTTCATATAAACATGTCGTCTACTTGAGCACATCTTTATTCAATTATTTCCAATTGGGACACTCTATTGAACTCTTGGTTTGTCTGTACAGTAAAATGACTTAAGACTTACAAGTGGTAGTGTTAAGGAATACCAATCGAATGTCATGATTTAACGGTAACACCGGCTTTTCTTTTCACCCCATAATATCTCCTAACGTCCGATTTATAGGTGGAGTACCAAATCGCCTTCTTCAGCACGGTAGGAGCGAAGGGTATGAGAGTCCTTATGGGGAGCCTCTTCCCTCTCATATTTATCTGTAAAAATTTCTTTATATAATAAAGATATTCATTAAAAGATATTTTGAGATTTGTAGAACTTGGCATGGATTTGGCCAAGAGCTTCTCCGTGATTATCTCCATTTTTTGATCATCTTTTACTTCCATGAAATCAGGCGGTATGATGTCCAACATAGAACTTCTCGATTGTATTACTTTCATGAGCCACTCCAACTTAGTCTCTATATACGAGTCAAAGTTCAGAAGGTCAGGTGATGCCGAGTTCTTTCCGTGAACTCTGTACTTTGTTAAGATCCTTCCATCAACAGCTATTTTTCTTTTGGTCGATAGAGATGAAAAGAAGTAAAACAGGTCTATGCCTAGCCTTATCTGCGACAGTTTATTTAATAATGGAATGATTAGCTCTCGTCTTAAGGAAGTTGAACTACTGTTATATGCCACAAGAGAGTAGAGGGCACCAGCAGATCTAACGAAGTCCTTTTTGTTTAAGATGGTGACCTTATTGACCGTACTTAGCCTAGTAAGAAGAGGAGCCATCCAAGGAGAACGTTCCTCTATTACATCACCTGCTTTATTTATAATCATAGAGTCGTTATGATGATAGTCGATCTCGTTCTTGCTAAATAATTCATAGATCTCCTTTAATTTATGAGGCATAAATAGGTCATCGTCGTCCAAGAAACATATTATTTCCCCATCGCTAACTTCGATCGCCTTGGCTACTTTAGCGCCTATGGCCTCACTTTGTTCATGGATTACCTTTATTCCCTTAGTGGATAGAAAAGAGTCAAGCTCTACGTTATTAGTGGAGACTATTAGCTCATATTCTGCTTTGGGGAAGTTCTGGCCCAGCACAGACTCTACAGCCGATACAAGAAATTCCTTTCTATTATGGTTAGGTATTATAACCGATATCAACAAATCTGCTTCTATAATATTATCAGTGGTCGGTAAGCTATATTCCTTATCTGAGGATGAAAAGGCTAACATAGAAATACGTCTGTCATTGAGTGATAATAATGGGAGGATCTAGAAGAGAGGTAGTGTTCTCATGCAGTCATCTTACTCGATAGCAGTTGTTAGATTTCGCCTCGATTACAGGGCGATATTTATGGGAAAGTCCCATAACTGCTATTACTCGAAATGAGTTAGTAATATTATATAATAGATTTCAGGATCATCTTAACCCCTTCCAGGAAGGTTCGGTTCAGGGGGCTCAAGTCCTCGAAGACGTGGGGCTTCCCGACTATCGTCAAGGCCAGGCTGTACTGGAGCGGGCTAAGCTCCTGGTCACGGCCTTGGTGTCCCTGGCGAGCCTGGCTAGTCGACCTGAGGTGGGAGTTGAAGCTCTCCGCGGTGTGCTCCTTGCCCGTGACGTGCTTGTCCAGGCTGGTGGACCTGGTATTGGTCGGAGTAGTTCACGTCACCAGGGGGTGACCGGGAGCCGGTAGAGCTCGTAGTCCCTGTCCCCGACCGTGAAGAAGGGGACCCAGTCCACGAGGGAGGCCCACACGTTCCTCCCCTGACCTCTCCTGACCTTGAGGAACGTCCAGAGCTCGTCGAAGATCCTGGCCTTCCCCTTGACCCCTTGAGCGCTCCGGCTAAGTCCACCAAACATCAGTAGGCCCTGACCCCTGCCCCTCAACCAGGTAGACCGCGGTCAGGGGAACTAGATCCACGAGATCGCCCTCAAGCTCACCCTGCTCACGTACTTCAGGATCCTCTCTCACCCCAACCTGTGACCCTCAGCGTCGTAGAACCCTCCACACGTCCTGCATTTGAACTTCCTTCCCCTGGAGGACCCGTTCTTCACGACCCTCTCCGAACAGCACGAGGGACGTGGGGCCTGTCCTCGTTCCCCTCCCTCTACCCGACCCTCCTCACGTAGTACACCTGGAGGGACCCCCAACTCCACCCTCACGCCCAGGGCCTACTAAGCCAGGACGAAGGACAACTTAAACAACGCATGCTCCCTGGGCCTAACCCCCAAATTCCTCAGTACAACACATATCACTTATGCGATGACTACGAGGTTCACTCCTTCACCCTAACACTCTCGTAGTCCTCGCACGATAAGTTCTCGATAGCAAACTTCCACAACTCTAATCCAGCTTAATAATAATCTTTATTTCACATAAAATTAAAGAAAATAAGGATTAAGTCATTTGTCTTAATGTCAGGAACCTAACCAAATTATCTCAAATCAACAACTAAAAATTATATTACTGTACTAGTCTAGTTCTAGACTAACCATAATTACTGGTAGCCTTGATTTTCTCGACATCTTTGCCCACATACTCACTTATAGTATGCTCCACCTCTTCTAATTCCTTCCTTATCGATTTAGCTCTAGCAATCAAAAGAAGTACCCTCTTACCCTTCTCGGTAAGTCTAACAGTTTTTCCTGATACAATTATTAATCCACTGGATTCCAGTTCCCACATATATCTTTTGAGCAGCTCATAGCTGAGGTTGGCCTTATACATTATCCTAGTCTTATTGGATCCAGATTCACATACCCTGAGTATGTCACAGTAAATGTCCATTTTTCCCCGTTTTTTATCTGACCCCATACAACAAATTAAACGAGATGGGTATAAAAAGATTGTTTCGCGTTAACAGAGTTAACTTGACAGGATGCCAGTCTTATATGCAAATCAGTCACAGCAGTTATTAGATTTCGCCTTGACTTCAAGGCTATACCTAACGAAAAATCCCATAACTGCTGTCAGTCAGATATCACACTAGTTCTATGGCTCCATCGTTAATGCCCTAGTCATCTGTAAGGATGAGGAAGCCGGAGATGTATCGATACCAGATGAACTGTCTGAGTTGTTTCCATTGTGATGGAAACTAATAATGATAAATCCTATATAAAATAGACTCTATTTATATCTTCTCGATTTAATCGTGAAAATATTTAATCTATCCTCAGTCTGAAATATAAAAGATTCTACGTAATTTAAACTTTTGATTATCTGCATATAATGAATGAAATTCTTAAGTAAATAAAAAATTTCCCTCGGTCTTTGAGGGACCGTTCAGGTTTCCTTTGTGATTTTATTTTGTTTCCGCAACATGATACTCTAATGAATGATCCTCAATGTTGTTGGTAACATTAATGGGGGACAAGCGGGAGGTCTTACCGTGTTCCAAATCCTAACTACCTGTACGATGAGGACGCCCGTGACCTCGGGCGGCGTCGAGAGAGTGTCCCGCTCGCAAATAATTGAATAAAGATCTGATGAACTTGAAAGCAATCAATTCGCAT
>NZ_JH597770.1:7150-19758 GCF_000243315.1 Metallosphaera yellowstonensis MK1
TGTGGTGTGGCGGTGCTCCTGGACGTGTTGGGGTATTGCGAGCACGACGAGGTGATGAGGTTGTCCCCCAAGGAGCGAAAGTTCAAGTCCTGGCACAGGGCGAGGAGGTTGAGGGAAGAGATGGGGAGGTCTTCTGATACGCCGAGGAACTGGACGGGGGACTCGGGAGTTATCTACCCGGAAGTTCCCTTCAAGGAAGGGTCGGGAAGCTCTGGGCGGTCGACTCGTTCCTAGCTACCTTCGGGAAGGGGAGCAGGGAGACGTTGAGGGAGAAGTTATAGGTCAGCCTGAGGCAGGGGAAACTCTAGGGACGGGTCTCCTCCACTGCCACGTGAAGTGCAAGGTAAGGGAGGTTCGAGGGGGAGTTCACCCAGGAACACGGACTTCGGATAGCGATTACAGGAAAATCCCTTGGGTCTGAGGTGACCATTAAAAACTTTTTAGAATTTTACGATTAGACAGCAGTTATGGGAATCTTAGGGAGGTAATACCAAGAAGTCGGTATTAGCGAGAAGTTTTTAAAGCATTTATTAGATTTCGCCTCGATTACAGGTCGATATTTAAGGGAAAGTCCCATAACTGCTGTTTTTATTTTTCGACGTCGTCCTGCTGAAAAGGTGCGGAAAGGGACAGATCGAGTTCGCTAGGGAGAGGCTGGTCAGGGAGGTCAACAGGCTGGGAGTGGTCAGGAGGAACGGGAGGAGCAGGAAGGTTAACTGGCACTTCTCCTCATGGTCCTGGTAGGTGGGAGGGCCAGCGTGAGGAACAGGGCCGAGACGTTCGGGTTGGACTACGCAAACCTGCTGGAGGCGTTGGGAGAACTTGGAGATGCGTGGAGGGACTACCTGGAGGTCCTGTCAGGCTGGTGAAGGGTCAGGTCGTCATCATGGACGACACCGTGGACCACGACGCTCCGGGTAGACGTGAGCCCCTGAGAACTACTGGACCTACTGCCACACCCAAGGGAGGTTCGAGAGGCCTAAGCTCCTCACGGTCGCCATAGTGGACCTCGGGCAGGACGTTCATGGTGGGGGCTTTCCCCTACGCCGTGAGGAAGATGTTGAATTTGTGAGGGTCACCGAGTTCAAGACCAAGATCGACGTGGCCAGATGTTGGACGTGCTCAAGGAGCGCTTCCGGTAGCCAGGGTCGTCTTCGACCCCAGTACCGGTCCGAGAAGCTCGTGAGGGACAACGTGGTGTCTGAGCTCAAGCCCAACCGAGCTCAGGGTCGGCCCGGGGGACCCTCGAGGAGGTGGAGGGACACCTCCGAGTGGGATACCCCCCGGAGTCTACTACGCCGACCTGACCCTGGGAGGCCGAGCCATTACGGTGAAGTTGTTAGTCCGGGAACATAAACGTGACTCCGGGACACAGGCCAGGTACCTCTACACGACCGACCTCTCGCTCAGCGGGGAGGAGGCCTGCCGGGTGGGAGATCGAGGACCTCCAAGGGACGTCAAGACCCTGGGACTCCTCCTTCTCGGTAGACCCAAAATCACCTCCTTGAAAATAAATCTATATTATTAATAAGCGGTTCTATTGATTTAAGTAGAAAATCTTTTAGATAGAATAAATCATCAGAAAACAAGAGTATTAGGAGTATCCTGAACTGCTCCCTCCTCACCTCCCCCTTGAACACGGTGTACAGGGAGTAGAAGGCCACGGCCAGCACGAAGATCAACGTGCGGAAGACGAACTTGGTGGAACTGGTGAAGGGGAGAAAAGCCTTGACGTTCCGGTGAGAGGTCTCTATGGGACCCCTCACCTTGTTGTACAAGTCCAACACCTCCCCCTTCGGTAGGTTTAGATTAGTCGCCCTGGCGAAGTAAACGAGAGTCTTCCTCTTTCTCTTAGCCTTCTCCTTGCTGTACACGAGGAGCCTGAACTCGACCTGCTCGTCCCTCCTGTGCCTCTTACTGTTCGTCTCGTACTCGCCGTCGAACTCCTGGTAGACCTTAACATCACCAACAGGGACGGCAATTATGTACTTGAACTGCGAAACGAAGTTGAGCACGTCAACCGTGTAGAAGCCAGCGTCGAGAGTCATCAACCTTACCTTGAACCCCATGGCGACTACTCGCTCCACGAGGGCCTTCACGACCTCATCCTCGGTCATCCCCTTGACTTGAGTGACGAAGGCCAGTAGGAGCACTTTCCCGTCAAACTTTGTCGTCGCAGTTGCGTAGTTCCAAGAGTTTCCCTCCTCCGAACTCCCGAGCCCCCCCACCGGTCTCCCGTACCAGGTCTTGGTTGTCCAGTCTATTGAGAGGCCTATCTCCTTGACTCCCTTCAGTACCTTCAAGGACATTTTCCTCACTTGTTCCAACAGCTTTTCCACCACTTCCACCCCTTGCTCCTCCACGTAATTCCTCACGGTCTGTGGGGACACGCCATACGCCCTCGACTTACTTTCCACCGAATCGTTCCATAAACACGCTGAGATGAGGGTTCTCGCCACCTCTTCCCCTCTCTTTCCCTTGAAGGAGAACATGGAAAGTAATTTATATCCTATTTGTTGTACGTTATTTTGGTGAGGGAGATAGTGTATTATCACCTTGATCTCCCACATGGTAATACCACATCTCCCTCACCTTAAACCTTTCTTCAACTGAATTCTTAATACCCTTATAAATCCTGTTATCTATCATGAATCGATATTATTCTGTCAGAATTATTTTTCATAATATGATTTTGGGTCTACCGTTCTGGAGGAGGGAGAGGCTTCAGGGCTACCTCACGATCTTCACCATCAACAACGTCGTCAGGGAGCTGGTGGGGGAGCTGAACCTGGGGGCGTGGAGGTGTTCCTCAGGTTCGTTGAACGTTATTTAGGTGGACCGCCGGGGCTGATGAAAATCTTTAAGTTACGTTAAAGTCCCATAACTGCTGGATTAGAAATTGGGTTTGACCAAGGGAGGCACTCGTTAAGGCCTTGAGGGTAGAAGCGAAGATGGTCACGAGGTCTGACACGTAGTTTAAGATGGTCCTGGGCCCGGTGGTGAGCAAGGGATGGGTCACCGAGATCGTGGAGGCGGGAATGGACTACGGGACGGCGTTGAGGAGGTTGGACGACCTGGCCGGGACGAACTAGATGGACGTGGTGAAGGGGTAGTTTAGGATCACCCAGTACCGGTCACCACGGACGACTCGCATGACCACAGGTACTACCTAGAGCGGTGGGGAGGAACGGGGCACAAGTGTTCCACTGCAGGATTGGGGGCTCTTGCCCTCGATCCAGCTCCCAGTCGTCGTCAGGGACCTGCTCTCGAACTAGGTCTACGTGCAGTGGAACCTCATGTGCTTAGGAAGTTGAAACTCGCTCAGGGAGAGGAGGTCGAGTTCAAGACCAAGATGGAGATCGTCAGGGACCTGATTCCATGGTCAGGGAGATCAACGTCGTGGGAGTGGTCTTCGACTCGTGATACGTGAACTTCAAGACCCTGTTGCCCTGGACCGTCGGGGAACTTGAGTGCGACGCGTGGGTCCTCTAGGACTGGATACCTCGTGCTCGTCGCCGAGTTCCCAGAGGGGGAGTGCTCCGCGGAGTAGCTGGGACTCCCGTGAAACCACTGGTGGTCGAGGAAAAGCTTCGATGGGAGGCACTTCTTCAACACCGACCTCAACGACAAGCCCAGAGAGTACCAGAAAAATGTGTACAATAACTTATAAGGCTTCAACTCATTCACCTCTATTGAACTGCACCTTGAAGATCTGGCGAGCCTGTAGCTACGGGACTTCACGGCTGAGTTCACGTGCTCCTCCCAGTGCTCCTCCAGGTTCGACGCTACGACGAAGAGCGTGACGTCCAGGGACTCCAGGGATGAGAAGTGGTTCACCTCCCTCCTTCCTGGCAGCGTAGGAGAGGGAGGACTCGCGGCTGTCGTTTAGATCGAGTTCCTCACCTCCCTGGGGTAGTTGAGGAGACGCAGTTCTCAGTCTCTCCGCGATGTACTTCCCGTAGCTTGACCTCCTGGACACCGTTCGGATATCTCCCAACGACCTACTCCACGTCCCTGCAGGACTTGAGGTCCTTCATGTGCTCCTTGATGGCCGTTGGGCCATCCTTGAAGTCCCTGTACGGGTCCCTCTCCAGGTGGAGCGGAGCCGGTGCCGTGATGACGGTAAGTACTTGGAGATGGACCCGTGAAGGCCCCGGAAGTCGTCCGTGACGGAGAGGGACCAGTGAGAGCCCCCTCTCCACGAGGTCCTGTAACGTTCCATCCCTTTAGGTCCTCCGCTCCCTCCCTCACCATCAGGGTCAGCACCACCTTCCTACCCTCCAAGTCCACCCAGAGGACCAGGTAGACCGAGTAGGTCACTACCTTGCCCCGTTCCTGACCTTGGCGTGGCACGTCACGAACACGACCAACGTCTCCTCCCGTAACTCCCTGGTCCTGTAGTCCTTCATGAACTACGCCGTCCTCGAGATCCCGTCCACCGCCTGTCCAGTCACTCCAGCTTCAGCACACCATTCACTTCCTCCCCGGAGTAGCCCTCCGCCAACAGCTTGACCACTAATCGTACTCCCCTGACCTCCTCCACGCCCCGGGTAGGAGGACCTTAACTCGCCCTCCCCGTCCCTGGGGACGCGTAGGTCCAGGTTCACCCCAACACTTCAACTCCCTGCAGAGTGCCCGTTTAGTTCCTCACTCCCCTCTCCCTCCCCGACCTGAGGAATTGGTCCCCTCTACCCTCATGACTTCCTGCAACGTGTCCTCAATCAACCCCTTCAACACGTCCTTCACTCCCCTGAAACTCCTTGAGGACTCCCGGACCAGCTCCTCCCTCACGGTATCATCCTCATCTCTCCTTTAATATTACCCTTCATTTTTTACCGCCTTTTCCATTTTTGTACACAATGTTTTGGGGTACCCCAGCCCAGGAAATCCTGACCACCTGAGAGCACCGCTGGGACGTGGAGGTGATCCAGGAACCAAAGCCTGGACTCGAGGGGAGCTCGTTCCTGACCTGGTTTAGGATCGAGGAGATTCAACCTGAAGGCCCTCTCGCTCCCGTCCTCCAGTCTTCAGGTTTTCACGGGATTGAACCTGGGCGCCGAGAGGCTTTCTAGGCCGGTGAAAGGTGTTCGCAGGAGGTTGGTAACATCAAACAACCATTCAAGAGGAGGAGAAATCTCTGAAGTGCTACCCGAAAATCAGTTTTCAGTTCTTGATTATTTTATTTAAGAATAATTTATAAATCTACCCTGAGATTGAACATATAATCCATCTTATACTCCTGGACTACTATAAAACATGATCTCTCACACCATGTAAGCTCTGCTCAAAAGGGAGTGACCTGGAGATGTGACCCGCGTACCCTTCATGTCGAAGGAGTCCCACGACCCACCTAACGTAAAGCTTATTGGGTGGTTGAGGGCTAAGTCACCACACTTGATCGTGATTGAAGATAAAGTGATTGAAATGAGAGTGTGGGGACTAACGGAAAGGACGTCTTAGTGTAAGGTCATGTGGTCACGTCATTAAATGTTCACCTTGAAGGGAAACGTCTCTCTCCTCAACGCTGAGTCCCAGAAGAGGTACTCGTAGATCGTGGCGAGTCTGAAGTGATCCATCATCCTTCTCTCCTCCTCCTGAGACACCTCAAGCTCATCTACCAGCTGAATGAGCCACTTCACCCCACGCTCGTACTCTTCCCCTCCGTACGTCGAGATCCACTTGGAGTACTCCTCCACTGGGGAACCTTTCCTGATCAATAGTTTCCCTACGTGCATGTAAACCCAATAACACGGGAGGATCGACGCGATAACCTCTGG
The DNA here is from genome assembly GCF_000243315.1 of Metallosphaera yellowstonensis MK1. Lineage (GTDB taxonomy): Archaea > Thermoproteota > Thermoprotei_A > Sulfolobales > Sulfolobaceae > Metallosphaera > Metallosphaera yellowstonensis. The sequence continues at coordinate 12,928 of NZ_JH597770.1, forward strand.
GTAGCTCCCCGAGTATGCGATTGATAACAGGAACGAGGTGTAGGCCCTGTTCACTGGACTCATCTCCTGATCCTCAAGCCTTATCCCCCATCTCCTTAGGAAAAAGGCATGGAGGGCTTCCTCCACCTTTGATGCGTCCAACACGTGTTTCAAGAAGGTGTCTCGTTCGACGGCGTTTCTAGACTTAGCGGATGCCATGAGGACTGCCCTGGCGAACTCCCTCAAGTAAAGGGAGTCCTGAACTATGTAGATCTTGAAACTGTCCATGGGGAGACTTCCGTCAACTAGGCCCGTTATGAAGGGGTGGGTCTCTATGGCCCTGACCACATCCTGAACGCTCGCCCACAGCCTCTCCTTCCTGTGAATAGGATTCTCATCCTTAGCAGACCTAGAGTGCACGATCACACCTCAGTTAGGGACTCCCAGAAGTCCAACTCGTATCTCTGAATCATGAAGGCCATGTTGCGTAGCCTTTCTGTAACAACGCCAATTAGCCTTTCCACTTCGTTCTCGAGGTCGCTGTTAGGTGATGAGAACAGCTCGAAGAAACCTGTCTCCTTCACACCGTATTTCTCCTTCAACGACTTCCCTAGGCCTCCCACCGCCTCTCCCCACACAGGGAGATTCAGGGATATGATCAGGAGGAACTCGCTGGGTCTAGCGTAATTGGCAAGCCACGACAGGAAGTGGGTATACTCGACTGCCTTCGGAGACACCTCATAGGTAAGAGGGTCCTTAACGGGCAATTTCAACTCTCCCATGAGTTTCACCAATTCCTTGAGAGCTTCATAGTCCCCATCCACCAAGTTCTTGAACAGAACTAGCTCCTCCAACTTTTCGCTCCTCGCCAGACCTATGGAGAGGGACCTCAGGTCGTGGTTCACTATGTACCACTGGTTGATCACGAATTTCCTGACCAGTTCTAGATCTAACTTCCCTTCCCTTGCCTTGCTTAGAAACGGGCTATTCAGGATCCTCACGTTCAGAGGGTGTAACTCCTTCCTTATCTCCTCAAGGATTCCCATACATCCCACTAGAGTGGCGGGATATAAATCATTTTATAATCTAGTTATAGGACGTCAGCTGGCGAGCTTCTTTATCAGCTCGTAGAAGTTCTCGTAGGGATGGATCGCGTGGACCTCCAACTCCACGGCGAATCCCAGCTCCTTTATAATGGGGAGGGTCTCCAATATCTCGTCCAACTCTTCATTAGTCGAGGCATCTATCACTGCCACTACCTCCCTCTTCCCGGTCACCTTCCAGAGACCCTTGACCGTCCCAGCCTTGACTGCCGGTAAGGCGGCCTCGGCCTCCCTCTGCCAAATCTGCATGAGGTGCCTTTGGGTTATGGTCTCGGGCTGCTTTATTCTGAACCATACAAGGAATAACATGGGAATATAAAGTTTCACAAGTTATTAAAGATTGGATGAGTGAGCTGTAGGATTGAAGATTTAAAACTTTTATACAAAAGGGCTATCCATCCCTGCCAGCGAGGTTTTCCGCCCCCTTTGAACCCCCATCTTTATAACCCTGATTCAGGTAGTGAACTACCATTGGGTCAACTATTCTGTAAATTCCCCGCTCTTCCTTCTCCACGTAACCATACCTCGTTAATTGTGATATGCCCCTGTTAACTGTCCAAACGTCATCTCCCAAATCTTTCAGCCTCCCCTTACCCCCTAAGGTCGCTAATTTCCTTAGAACAGATTTGGCCGAAGGAGATAGTTTCCTTATGTCTCCCTCGATAGCGTTAATCACATTTTCGTCCCTGGGTAAGTCCTCTAAAATCTGTCTAATTGACCTCCTCTCTATTACGGCCTTTATTCCCACAAGGTTTAACCAAGCGGGGAATCCGTCAACGTAATCAACCGCGGCCTCGATCTCGTGGTCGCTAACGTTAATCCCTTCCGTTTCGAAGCCTTTTTTCAAAAAATTTCTAGAAGTTTCCCTATTAAACGGATTAACTTTCATTGAATAAAAGAACTGATAGAAAGGTTGCTCCTTACCGCTTACTATCTCCTTGAGCATCCCCACTGCTGAGCCTGAAATTAGATAACTAACATTTCGCTGAAACTGCCATTTACTCCTCATTAAGTGAAATATCTCAGGCAATGATTGCTTAGCGTATTTTAGATACTGAAATTCGTCAATCGCTATTATTAGCCTCTCAATACCCAACCTTTCTGCAAAAATCTGAGGTAAATCCAGCACCCTGTTGAACTCCTCATCCAACTCCTTTCCTCTTTCGGCCTTATCTAGAATAATATCTATTAATGCACTAATTTCCGGCATATTTAAATATATCTTTACCCCACCTATTAACTCCCTCAGTTGTTTCAAATAGCTCCTGGTTTTCTCCGTAAATTGAAACTTAAGACCGGCGAGGGATAGGGCTAAGTTGGTTACCTTACTCACATAGGCTGACAAGAACTCTTGAAAGTTGAATCCTCTTTCATTTTTAATGAATTCCTCCGCTGAAAACAACACGTAAGGCAAGGAAGATCTACTCAACGAGGCTAGTATTATGGACGTCTTACCTATCCTTCTAGGCCCAATTAAACTGACCGGTTGTCCGTTCTTCACTAGACCAATCAAGGTACGTATTTCTTCGTCCCTTCCGAAGGGATTTGAAGTTGGAGGCCCGTAAATGAACCACATTTTGGTGGTACCAGAAAATTGGTGGTACCAGCAAATTTAAAGCCTTATTGCTCACGCTCGAAGGTGGACTGCTAAACGGGTAGTCTCTACTGCTGTTGAACGCCGAAATTCAGGTTCATCCTTATATATAATGATTTTTAAGATTTAGAGAGGTTAACCACGATCTCAGAAAATCGAAATTGTCATAAGGCTTAGAAATGCATAGGATCTTCAAATTATAGTCAAGATATAGGAATAAGTAAATTCGAAAAGGATCAAGGAATACCCATCTATGGATAAGGAAAAGTGATGATGCCGTTTAAGCTACTAAATTATAACTGCTATTAAGTATTATAATAAATAAATTTATTTATTATAACGGTTATAGGCTTTATGGACCAAAACTGGTTTAACCTACCCTTGTTAAGGAGAAATGGGATAAAATACATCTCCGAAAACTTCTATCCTGCCAAGTATATGACTAGATGGAAAGAGATGAGGGGTCTCTCCTTGAGACTGGCCCAGCTAGTACGGCTCTACTCTCTAACCCAAGTAATGGAGGAGATTGATCACTTTGAGTTCTTTAGGAAGTATTTCGAGAAGGATCCCCTGAACTTTGACCTCCCTGAGTCCTACATAACCTGGTTCGATGATATCCTGGAGAGCCTCAGGAGGGGGGACGTGGAGGAGATTGCGGTCAGATTTCACATGCTCACGGAAGGGGTATTAGCTACTGTGGGACTTTCCATACTGAGAAAGGAGAGCTCGGACCTACCTGAGTTCAATTCAGGGATAAGGAAGATAATAGAGGACGAGGCGAGACACGTCAACTTCGGTTTTCAGCTCATAAGGGACAAGACGAGGGCTATCGACATGATCCAGGAGTTTTACCCCAGAGCTGAGGCCATCATAATGGACGGGATGAGCTACATCGAACCCATGGGATACTCTTGGAACGAACTTAAGGGACTCATGATAGAGTTGAGAGACTCGAGGATAAGAAAGTTGCAGGAACGATGAACGAGGCCTGCGGTAAGTGACGGATTGAGGGAATACCCTCTCTCCAGTTCCTGGAACTGAGCTACTTCTGACCAGGTTCCACTGTCCTCCCTTCCCTCCCTCTCCCGTCTACTCCCCGCGCTCTAGATTCCAGGGCCAGATAGTAGACGACTCCTCCCAACATTTGAAGAAGACCCCCTATCTCTAGGGGGAGATATACTCCCTCCTCCATCAGGTAACCGCTCAACCCTGAGGTGGTCTGTGAGAGCCTAGTTGCTACCCCCTGAAGGCTGGAAGCGGTGCCGAAGTCTTCCTCTGAGACCCCCCTCACGTTAACTGCAGTCCTATTGGGCATTCCCATCCCTGCATTTAATCCCCTCATCACGTATAACCCGCCTGCTAACGGTAGAAGTGGAGAGAATGCCATTGTCACCAGGAGTAGCCCGTTCATTAACCTGGTGAATGAGGCGACCTTTAGCGGATCGAATCTGATCCTCGTTGCAGACAAGGAACCTAAGGCAGTGAATAGTCCGGAGAGCGAGAAGATGATTCCTATCTCTGTGGGAGTGGCCCCGAACCTCAACTTAAACCACAGAGGGAGGAGAGGGATGGCGAGCCCTAGCCCTGCACCTGAGAGTGTGTTAGAGAGGACGACTCTGGAGATGTAATTTAGACTTGCCCTCCTCATGAACCTGGTGGTCTTCCTCTCACCTTTCCTCTCCTCCACCCTGAGCAGAAAGGAGGCGGACGCGATTAGGAGGACTGAGGCTAGAGCGAATAGAACCCTGTAATCGTTAATGTTACCGAAGGGCATGTAATCATGCAGGGACAAGAGGACTCCCCCACCAACTCCTGCGAGGGAGGAAGCAGAGGTCACCTTGCCCATCTTCTCCACCCTCTCCCTCTCATCCCTCCAGTTCCTGGCTATGAGTGCAGTTAACCCAGGGGAAAACGCCCCCCTGGCTCCTCCAGCCGTACCTCCGAGGCCCGCTATTATTACTGCAGGTATCACGACGTCTACGGATCTAGAGAGCGCTAACGCCAGGATTGCCGCGGCAGGCATCACGTCAGCTATCACAAGGACAGTTCTGTACCCTATCCTATCCCCCAACATTCCCATTCCCATGGAGAACCCCGCTATGTAAGCTGTGACCCCCAGGAAAACCAGACCCACCTGAACTGGAACAAGCCCTAGGGCCGAGAGATAAAGGGAACTGGACAACGTCACGAACATTATCCCTATGCTCCTTGTCACTCTAGAGGCGAGTAACCAAGAAAAAGAGTTCATCAGTTAGGTCACTCCTGGACTACTTGGTTCCTGAGAGTACCAACGCCCTCCACATAGGCCTCCATTACGTCCCCAGGTTTTAAGAACTTGTTCCTAGGGAAGCCGACACCAGGAGGAGTTCCAGTGGAAATTATGTCTCCGGGCCTCAAGGTTATACCTTTAGAGGCCCAACTTATCAATTCCTGGACGTTAAAGACCAGATCCCTGGTTGTTCCCTGTTGCTCCAATACTCCGTTGACCTTGAGGGTCAGGGAGAGGTTATTGGGGTTTCCTATCTCATCCTTAGTGACAATTACGGGCCCAACAGGTGTCGTCTTGTCCATGGCCTTACCCCAAACCCAATTTTGTCCGTAAGCGTTGAGGGATCTGGGCCAGCCCTCTGGGAACTGCCAGTCTCTAACGGAGACGTCGTTGAAGACCGTATAACCGAAGACGTGATCTAAGGCTTTCTCCACATCTATGTACTTTCCTGGCTTTCCTATGACTATACCCATCTCCACCTCCCAGTCCAACTTCTCCGTAACCTTGGGCCTCACCACAGGTTGCTGATGACCCACCAGGGAGCTGGGGAACTTCGTGAAAAAGTAGGGCTTACTCGGTGGAGCAGTTCCAGCTTCCTGCCCGTGTGCCCTATAGTTGACAGCAGGACACAATATCTTCTCTGGATCAGGGATGGGTGGCTCAAACTCGTTTACCTGGACTAGGGCCTCCTTTGGCCACATTCTCTCTAACTCTTTTATTACGTTCATGGCAGGTTCTCCCAGGGCTATGAGTTTCCTCGGATCATATGTGAAGTCAGGGGCCTCATCTACTCCGTAGACGAGCTTGTAGGCCTCCGGAGCGTCAAGTATTTCGTCCTTGAGGATGCCTACCCTTCTAACTCCACCTCTACTGTAGGTTAGAAGTCTCATACCTCTTCCATAAGGAGACATAAAAAAATAAGTTTCCTTGTTCACTTTGCTACTTCCATCAATATCTTGAATATTTCGTTGAAGTCTGCCTCGGCTAACTTTACAAAGACTCCGTACTGACCCATGACACAGACAGCGTAATCACCTGCAGCCACTGCCCATCCGTGAAACGGCGTCCACTTCATCCCAGACCATTTGGTGAACCCTTCGGCCTGCATCCTCCCCATGGACGTGTTGGCTGCACACATCATGGCTACCATCTCTGCCATATCCTTGGTTAGATTTCCCCTATAGTCCACCAGTTTTCCGTCCATGGTGTACTTGCCCGCTGCAATCGCTCCCTTAAGTTTCATGAGTCGATCGAGTTTCTGGGCCTCTGACATATTTATCTACTAAATATTATAGTTCTAATATTTATAAGTTTTATGATAATGATTTTTTAATTACAATAAAAAGGATAGATAATAGTTTCCAATTCCATGCCCTTAAAATATCATACTTTCTCTTTAACGGGGTTATTTCTTAAAAAAGGAATGGCATTAGTATTAAATAGATAAAATTAAGGAAAATTTTTAGGTAGGATCAGTGCCTCATTCAGAACGTTGGAACCATATACTTTTTGGTTAACGAAAGTTGCGGGACTTACAACGAAGAAGATTGCTAAACTGTTAACCGAGGCTCATGGAGTAACTCATGGATCAAATAATAGTTCGCTTTATTTCTATATAATTTTTGTAATCCAATAGAACAATGAGAGTGGGAGTATTCTCATGCAGTCACGTTATTCGAAAAGTAGATGAGCAGTAATTACGATCCGTGGATTGAATCCTTTTTCGTGTTGATAGAAATCTTTTTATATTCATTTATTGTCAACTGATTTTGTGGAGAGACTACTGAGACCTAAGGAGGCTTGCCAACTGCTCAGCATTTCATACTCAACCTTGTTAAGGTGGATCAGGGAGGGGAAGATAAGGGTGGTGAGAACTGAGGGTGGGA
>NZ_JH597770.1:19858-190693 GCF_000243315.1 Metallosphaera yellowstonensis MK1
GTGGAGAGACTACTGAGACCTAAGGAGGCTTGCCAACTGCTCAGCATTTCATACTCAACCTTGTTAAGGTGGATCAGGGAGGGGAAGATAAGGGTGGTGAGAACTGAGGGTGGGAAGTATAGGATACCTTATAGTGAGATTAAAAAGTACTTGCAGGGGAGGGAAGAGACGAGGGCAGTAATTTACGCTAGGGTATCCTCGGCTGATCAGAGAGAAGATTTGGAGAGGCAAGTGAACTACCTAACGAACTACGCAACGGCAAAGGGTTACAAAGTGGTAGAAGTGATAAAAGATATTGCAAGCGGGTTGAACACACAAAGGAAAGGGCTGTTAAGGCTATTCAAACTGGTTGAGGGAAGGAGTGTTGACGTCGTATTAATAACCTACAAGGACAGACTTACACGATTCGGGTTTGAATACCTTGAGGAGTTCTTCTCGACAACGGGAGTTAGGATTGAGGTCGTTTTGGGAGAAGAACCTGAGGATACGAAAGAACTAGTTGAGGACCTAATCTCAATCATTAAGTCATTCGCTGGGGAAATTTACGGAATGAGGAGTCACAAGAAGACAGTCCTAGTTCAGGGTGTAAAAGAGCTCATGGGTGAGTTGAGTGGAGAGGACAGTGAAGTTAAGGGTTGAGGTTGATCACAACACGTATTCAGCGCTCAAGGAGGTCGAGGAGGAGTACAGAGAGGTCCTGGAGGAGGCAATAAATTATGGACTCGTAAATAAGACCACCTCCTTCACCAGGGTCAAGGCTGGGATTTACAAGGCTGAGAGGGAGAAGCACAAGTTACCCTCACACTACGTTTACACCGCTTGTGAGGACGCTAGCGAGAGGTTGGACAGCTTTCAAAAGTTGAAGAAGAGAGGTAGGGCTTACACCGACAAACCGTCTGTGAGGAGAGTTACTGTCCACCTAGACGATCACTTGTGGAGGTTCAACCTTGATAAAATCTCAATTTCCACGAAGAGGGGGAGGGTTCTCATTTCCCCAACCTTCCCTAAGATCCTCTGGAGGTATTATAACAAGGGTTGGTCCATTGCCAGTGGGGCTAGGTTTAGACTGACGAAAGGTAACGTGGTAGAGCTCTTCTTTTTAAGAGGGACGTTAAACCTTACGAACCTAAGGGTTTCATCCCAGTTGACCTCAACGAGAACTCGGTCTCTGTATTGGTTGATGGAAAACCGATCCTTTTAGAGACTAACACTGAGAGGATTACACTGGGCTATGAGTATAGAAAGAAGGGGATAAGTACTGGTAAGTCTACTAAGGACAGAGAAGTTAAGAGGAAGTTAAAGAGGTTGAGGGAAAAAGACAAGAAGGCTGATGTTAGGAGGAAGCTAGCTAAGCTCGTTGTTGTTGAAGCTTTTAAGAGTAGGAGTGCCGTTGTCCTGGAGGATTTACCCAGAAATACTCCGGAACACATGGTTAAGGATGTGAGGGATAAACAGCTCAGGTTGAGGATTTGTCGTTCAGCGTTTTCCTCGATGAAGAGTGCCATCTTGGAGAAGGCTGGGGAGTTCGGTGTCCCCGTGATCTTGGTTAACCCGTCTCACACTTCTTCAACTTGTCCAGTCCACGGGACGAAGATCATTTACCGACCCGATGGGGGCGATGCCCCGAGGGTTGGTGTTTGTGAGGGTGGGAAAGAGAGGTGGCATAGGGACGTAGTTGCCCTCTATAACTTGAGGAAAAGGGCTGGAGATGTGAGCCCCGTGCCGTTGGGCTCGAAGGAGTCCCATGACCCACCTACCGTAAGTAGGTGGTTGAGGGCTAAGTCCCTACACTCGATCGTGATTGAAGACAAAATGAAATGAAAGTGTAGGGACAAACGGAAGCTTCAACTCGTGCTGAGGTCGAACCTCGCCCGGTCGGCTGAACGGGGTCGTTACCTGGAGCTCGGCCACGCTGGAGTACAACACGGATCTGGTCCCGGTCATGAAGCACCACGCCTCTCCAAGGAGGTCATGTCTCTAAACCTGGCCTACCTGGAGGTAAAAGCCATTCAAGAGTCGATTATATAATATCAGTACGCGTTATCGAATATCGTGACTGCATGTGAACACTCCATGAGAGTTATTTAAGTCACGTTACTTACATTTTCTCGATTAAGGCGGAGCCACCTATAACTGTGTCTTTGATAGTTAAAAGATCTACAAAAACTAACAGTCGAGGTTTAGAGCTTCTGGGCAATTGTAGTAGAGACCTCTCTCAAGGCCTTTTCAGCCACTATATTCAATAACTCATCAGTGTCCACGTTGTAAGCCAATAATATACCTCTCCCCTGCTCAAGTATCAGCCTGGCCAGAACCTCGTTCCCGCTAATCACTTGATTTCCCTTTATCATCTTCATGTTTAATGGTTTCTTGTCTCTTACTGAGATTATTGCCCTCAAGTTTTTCCCGACTATGATCACGGCTCCGTTATCTATTTTGGAAATCGAGTCCCTTATCTTGGTAGCAAGCACTGGTAATTCATCTTCTATTCTTTCCTTTTCCTCCCAAGATAAAGTATCAGGCATTTTCACTGAACTTCCCCTCTGGTAGAACTTAAAATAAGGTAGGACATGGCCAGTCAATATGTGTTCTGCCAGCTGGAACGGACTCCTTCCCAATAGTTTATCTAGAGCACCACTCTTATACGTGAACTCAATTGAGGTTCTAAGTCTAGAGGTATCGTCTCCCTCTGTAATGTAAAACTCCATTTTCCATTCCATCTTGTCGTCTTCCGTTCTTCCAGAGTAACTGATTCCACCGGGGATAGGTTTAGGGCCATCCATATATCCTTTCATAATGCTTAGCTTGGTATCTGGCGTCCCGAAAACGTAGAGGACTAAGAAATCATTCATGGGTTCCCTGAGCGACTCTGGGGTAACATATCTTGCCTGTTCTTTATCAAAGACTTGAAGAATGTTTATATGGCCCACTATGCCCGTAAAGGAGAAAGGATCACCTAGTACATAGAGGATCTTGGATTTGGAGACGTCCAGACTAACTTCCTGGCTGTAGACCATCGTTCATCTGAGGTCTGATGGCTTCTGACGTTTAAAAATTCATGTTGGAAAAATTCTAATGAAGAATCATAGTGTAGCTATTTAGTTACAAATTCCTGAACTGGTCCTCTCTCCCATAGGACTAGGGCTATGAAGTACTTCAACATCTCCGTGCTAAAGTTGACGTTCTTGGCGGTCCCCCTTGAACATGACAGACCTACTTAGGGACTCGTCAGGGTTGACGGGTGAGGTGAAGATGTAGTACCTCAAGGAGAAGTGCGGGTTGTAGTCGTCGCTCACCTCCCTTCTGGAGGTACTTCCTGAGCTCGTTGAAGGTCCCCTCGCCCCGTCACGGAGAAGAGGAGGTAGAGGCCGGGGACGTGTAGACGAAGCACGTGAAGACCCACTTGTAAAGACAGTGGACTACCTGGGAGTACATTGACTGACATTGGACGTCCTGCTTCCTCAGGTCCAGTGCTAGTTGCCTAAGTTCCGTGAGAGTTAAACCCTTCCCATCCCTTTGGTAGAAATACATATCTGCCCAACGCAGGGTGTTGTGAACTTGAGGCTAACTCCAACCGGGCCTCTAACGCTCTAAACGTTTGTTGATCTATGTATGCCCCGAAACGTAACCCTACGGTGGGCTTCAACATAGTTCCTCGTTAACCCTTATTAGGGGGCCTATCCATCCCCACGGTGGGGGTCTTCCGCCCCCTAACCCCTCACTTAACCCCCGTTAAGATAAAGCTATTAAATAATAACTATGTATAACTTGCCTTATTCTAATTATATACTCATGACCTCTTTAAGACCTCTCTATTTCCTCCTCAGAGGGAACCACGATGTTCTTGAGGGAAGATTTGACGCCCCACGGGAAGAACACAGCAGCAGAAACGATGGCAACCAATGCTGTGGCGAGGTAGAAATTCAAGAGTGAGAGCGCTCCATCAGACCCTATGTAAGTCATGAGAGTAATGAACAACATGTAGACCATATACCACAACGAGTTAAACAAGTTCTGCTTAACTCTATACAGTACACCAAATACCGCTGAACCTAATGCTATAACTACTACAGAGTAAGGCACGGACGGCCATCCACTCCAGAAGGCTATCAAAGAGGAGAAGACGAAGGCTAACACCGCTATGATAGGGCCGCCCGGTAGCCTATACTTGAACTGTTTTCTCATGGATATCATGACGACTGGATTGACAGCGAACCCGAGGTAACCTGCCACTACAGCGTCACTGATGAGGCTGTATATCGTGGGTATAGGTGCCGTCAGGAAGGTCAGGATAGCCCCCACGACGCCGAAGACCACTAACGCCCAAACAGGTATGGAGTAGGTAGAGTGTAGTTCCTTCATCAACTTACTCACTAAGCCAGTCCTTCCCATGGCGAAGAGTACTCTAGTTCCTGCACCCAAATAGATGTAACCTGTAACGAATGGACCAATAATTGCGACTATTAGCGCCAAGATTAGTAATGCCCTGTTACTTTGAGACAGGTCGACGAAGGGATTACCTGGTAAAGCGTTGGTCACTGCAGTCCAGTTACCTGGAGACAATGAGACCGCCGACCAGTTTATACCTCCGACGAAAGCTATAGAGAAGAGTACGTATATTAGAGTTTGGCCTATTACGGTTACAATGATGGCCGCAGCTAACTTATGTCTGACCTTCGTTTCCTCAGCGTAATCTGGTATGACTCTTATACCTCCGAAGGCAAACATGGCGAGAGGGATGGCTGAAAATATCCCTGCGAAGCCGAAAGGAGCGATTCCTCCGTAGGCCGAAAAGTTCCTCGCTGAGAAGTAGAGGGCCATGACCCCTAGAGCTAGGGCCACATAGAGGGCGAGCTTCCCGATCCCTATGGAGGTGGTTGACTTACCGAAAAATCCCACGCCAAAGTAGTTGAAGGGGACGAAGAGTAACAGGAGGATTACCCCAAGGATAGCCCCTTGGATAGTAGGAGTTCCACTGGGGGTTAGAAGGGAGGGGTAGAAGTAACTCAGGCCCTCGACCACCGCCAAGGCCTCTATCGGGGGTATGAAAAGATACCACACGAGGTCGGCCATGGCATTGAGGAGGTTGGTTGCCCTTCCATGGGAGTAAACGCTATACCTCGAGGGACCTCCAGCTTCAGGAATATTCATGCTCATCTCGCTGTAGGTGAGACCTATGAAGAGATAAAATATCCCGCCTAGTACCCAAGCTATGACCGCTCCTGGTCCAGCAGATGAGGCCATACCGGCTGTACTGAACAGGGCTCCCGTACCTACCGCTCCTGCTATTCCCAGGATAATCAGATTGAGATAACTTAACTCCTTCTTTAACGGCATACGTATAAAAACTATTCTAGTTTCCTATAAGCCTTTCTTAGGGAACTTTATTGAATTACCTATGTAATATTAAAACAGTTAACTTTCGTCATCCGTAGCTCTAAATAGATTACTCCACTCCTTTCACATTCAACATCCTTGAGCAATACCATATTATAGGTCGGATTGATAGAAATCCAATTAGCACCTCTTTCAGAGTGTATGAAATGTATACCTGAGCCTCTCTTTATAGAGGCTCAAAAGAGGTCGTCCATTCCCGCCAGAGAGTTTTCGTCCTTCAACCTATATCAGGTAAAGATTGGAGAGAAAATCTTTGTTACATAGCCTTTATTTCAACGCATTATATGAGCTGAGAACCACAGTAGACGCAAGTAGTTCTTCCTGCGGGATTTGTCCTGGAACACTTTGGACAGATCTTTACCTGAAATGCTCCGAATCTAGAAGGTAGGGTAGCTCCGCATTTCCTACAGTTTGTTAATATATCTGGATTTATTTCGCCACATTTAGGACACTTAATCTTTACCATCTGGGTTTCCTCTATAGTTTTGAAGTCTCGTGGATTATTAAGTGTTTAAGTTGCAGGATGTAATAATTATTGAGAATCGTGGCATCCGTTTAAGCTCTACGGCGGTTGGGAGTTTTCGGGGGCGATTCAGGGCTCCATTGCGATTTCTATTTGTTTCTATAGAATGAAAGTGACTTAATTGATCCTACATCAGTACATGAAAAGGGGACGAGCGCTAGGTCATACCGTGAGGTTTCCAATCACGTGGTGACCGCGCTCCTCCTTGAGGTAGTTGGGGAGGTCGCGCCATTAAATGAATGAGATAGAGAGGAGGGCCCTGGAGGAGGAGAGGAGGAGTTACGCCAGGTACAGGTTCCTGAGGGGGTTCAGGGTATCCCTCCGGGGGGTCGTGTAAGGGCTGGAGTGGATCACGGTGAGGTTGCCCGTGCCGTACAGGGGAGGGGCGAGGGTGAGGACTGGAGTGGAGGAGTTGCTCAGGGAGGAGAGGCTGGTGCTCAGGGCCCTCCTCTACTCCATGTTGGGAACGCCGAGCTCTAAACCCAGGAGCTGGAGGTGAGGGGGGACTTCAAGTACGTGATCGTGGACGGGAAGTACGTGAAGTTGAGGGGGGGAAGGAAGGGGGTGCTCCCGATCGCGTTGGGACTCACGGAGGACGGTGTGAGGGCCGTGCTGGACGTGGTCCTGACCGGGGAAGAGGACGTCGTGAGCTACTGGGACCTCCTGGTGAGGCTATGGAGGAGGTACAACCTCACCCTCGTTGTAGCTGACGGGGTGAAGGCCGTGGAGGAGGCCATCTCCCGCTCCGGGATCCAGGTCGCGAGGCAGACCTGCCTGGTCCACCTCAAACGAAGCAGGAGGGTGAGGGACGCGCTGGACCTCCTCCTCTCCCTTGCCGTCCCCACCCGGGGGTCTCCTACCTCTTTGCCCCCAGGGAGGCCCCTCCTCCTCGAACAACCCGACCAGCCCTTCAACTCCCTCCTGGAGAGTTCGGGAAGTGCCACTCCCCCTGGAGGATCGCCCGGGCCATAGCCCTCAACTACAACCTCTCGCCCTGTTATCTCATTCTTGTAATAATATAGGAACCCTTATTTCTTCATGAAATGATCAAATATATTCAGTAATACCTCCATTGAATAAGTCCAAATCAACAGAGATATTACAATTCGCAAAGGAGTCCTGAATCGCCCGTTTTCGGCAAAACCGAGACTAAACTTTCATCTTTTCGCACTAGAGACCCCGTCCGTAAGGACGGGGAGCTAAGTATAAATGTGAATCAAGGTAAAAAAAGATTGGGACGTTCCCTGAAAGCAGAAGTTAAAGTAGCAGTACAGGGTAAGATTCTGAACCCTAACAAAGAGAAGAGGCATAAACTGAACGTCGTTCTGGAGAAGTACCTAAAAGCTGTGAAGTTCTTCGCTTCCTTTAAGATCAAGGATAAGGAACTTCTCCAACAGAAAGCGTACGAGGAGGCGAGAAGAAGGTTCGGTCTATCTTCCACTCTCACACAGACTGCTAGGGACAAAGCAGTAGAACTGGTTAAGGCTAATGAGGGAAGAGAGTTTCACGTGCATGAAGTATCAATGCGAGTGAACTACCGTGCTTTCAAGCTCGTGAGGAGGGACACTAAGTTAACACCTTATTGGTTGTACCTCAAGCTGGACGGTGATGGTGTGTGGTATCCAGTACAGTTGGGGGAAAGGCAAAGACAGATGATAGTTGACGCCCTCTCTGACGACGGCGAGTGGTCCTTGCAACAGGTTGAACTCGTAAAGAGAGACGGAGAGTGGTACGCCTACTTCACTCTTGAAAAACCATTCAAGGATTTTGAACCACAAACACCTATAGGGATAGACCTGGGTGAAAGGAACTTAGCCACAGTAATAGCACTAGTTGACGACAAACCGACAAAGGGCACCTTCTTCAAGGGATCTAGACTCAAGGAAGTCAGGCACAGGCACTTCAACATCAGGAGGAAATTGCAAGAAAAGAGAAGGTTGGACGTGTTCAAGAGGCTGAGAGGTAGAGAGAGAAGGATCGTAAACCACGAGCTTCACGTTATCGCCAAGAAGATTGTGGAATACGCTAAACAGTTCCCCTCTCCTGTGATAGTGATGGAGAAGCTCACGGGTATCAGGGAGAACTTCAGGAGGGGTAAGGAACTCAACAGGAGGTTTCACTCCTTACCCTTCAGGAAACTGCAGAAGATGGTGGAGTACAAGGCTAAGATACAAGGAATCAAGGTGGTATACATAGACCCTAAGAATACGTCCAAGACTTGCCACAGGTGTGGGTACGTTACCCACGTTGAAGGAAGGGAATATCGCTGTCCTAAGTGCGGTCTCAAGTACAACCGTGACCTGAACGCATCTATTAACGTAGCCCGTGCCTTAACGAGAGGTACGGGTCGGGGGTACGTAAACACCCCGAAGGGGAGATGAAGGTGCGTCGTGAAGGCCACTGGAAACCCCAAAGCCCCGTCCGTGAGGGCGGGGTAGTTTACTCATTAACACTCCTTGATCTAGGCAGGATTATAGCTGACCTCCTCATACCTTGAGGGCGAGGTTTCCCCGAGTTAAGGGTTACACCACTTTACGGTGCTACTCGGTTGTGTTCCACCAGGAAGGAGAGCGGTCTACTCATCGTTGAAACTGCCACGTTGATGGGCTTCCTGAGCATGTTTAGACTTCCGTTCAGGAAGGAGCGTGGTCTGAGTCTGGGGGCAGTGAACCAAAACTCGACCTCGTAGACACCCTCCTCAAGCGTCGCGGGAGAGATCGGCTCCAGTTCCTCGTCTCAGGAAGTTGGCCGAGTAGAGGCAGTCCGGTCGGCAGAGGCATACGTCATCGACTCCGGCTCAGGCCTCCAGGCGACACTCAACTCCGTCTGCAACTGTCGATGGGAAATTGAATTCCAAGTGAGCATCTAAGTATGGGGGCTATCTATCAGCGCCGCGAAGAGGCTAGGTCTTCCGCCCCCACAACGTTAAAGTTAAGGGCAGCAGTTATTAGATTTCGCCTTGACTTCAAGGTTACACCTAAGGAAAAATCCCACAACTGCTGGTTAAGGGTATATGTGCGGTTATGAGTTTCTGCGTTGAGTGTAACCTTAAAGTCAAGGGCAAAGCCCAATGAGTGCTGACAATTAAAGAGCTTTGACTTAGTAACTAGGGGTTTTCTGAGTTAGAACTCGGCTCATGTCAATATATCATGTAGATTTGCGTTCGAGGCGGTCACATATAGGTTTGAGGCCTACCTCTCCTCCAAGATTCCCTGAGGTATATGTCACGCCGATCTGCCAATTCTGATGCCATTTTGTATGCAAAGCTCCTCTCTCCAAACTTTTCATTAACTAAGTCTAAGGTCATCCTCCTGACCTCTCTCTCATCTGCTATGCCCAACATATGGAGATATTCGTGTAGTATGACCACATATAGGTACTGACTCAAATATTCTTGTTCCACTTGACTGAGGGGAACTGAGTTCACATAAATTAAGTCTTCCCCTGCCCTCACGAAGCCCAGTATTGAGGGATTTAGAGGAGCGACCTTTACCCTGGCCTCTACAGTTCTGCCGAACACCTTAAGTACATCCTTTCTTACTTCCTTCAGTATATCTTCCGAAGTGAATGTAGGTGGCATGAGAGTGATTCTCGAGTAAAGTTAAAATGATGAGTTAAATATATGGTCGTGGTTAGCGGTCTAGGGCCATTCAGGGCTCCGAGCTACTTGCAATCTTGACTTATAAATTAAAGATATTCGCGTCGCGAAGTTTATAACAACTCATCATAATGGAAGAGTCAAAGGTATCTCACATGAAAGAAATATAAGGGTATGTTAATAATTATACTTTTAGGGGTCTATAATGATCAAATCAGTAGAGTTCGACACGTCGCATGACTCAAACTCCTTGTCTACCATTCTGTCTGATCCCGACTTTGTCCTTCCTAGGTTGTTCCCACCGATTAAACAAGTGACCAAAAGTGGGACGTCATTCGATGCTAGAGGGAGATTCATGGGGATGAAGTTTAACATGCACGGTAATGTTCTTAAGGGAACTGAAATAATTTATGCGTTTCACCTAGGTGCAGGGGGTGGGGAAGGTGAAGGCAGACTTACAATAAGACTCCTGCCGGGGAAGGTGGCCCTAAGGTTTGAGTACGAAGGCTGGATGGAGAGAGTTTCTGGCATATTCTTCATGCAAAGGTGGTTCGAAAACTTCGGCAAAAGTCTGGAGGAAGAGGTAAGAATGGAGAGAATAAAGAGGAAGCTTTAGGGAGGAATCTTTTTCTGACGCAGCAGTTATCGGATTTTACCTTGATTACAGGGCGCTACCTAAGGAAAAATCCCACAACTGCTGCTGACGGTAACATTTTAGAAATGGGGGTTCGAGGGGGGACTCGCCTCCCTGAGGCGGGGACGAAAAGCCACCATGATCGAGTGCAGGGGCTCAGCCCTCAGCCACCTACCCCACTTCAAGGTAGGTGGGTCACGGGACTCCTTAGAGCCCAACGGCACGGGGCTCACATCTCTGCTATCACTCCCACCCTTTTGGGAGAGCCCACATCGAGTGAGAGTTCATCTTTTATCAATAAAGACATAATAAACTAATATAAAAACATTTATGTTAACATGAAAAGGATTCAGCCCTCAACTAGATAACTCGTAATGGAGTACCGGGGTTCCTCTGAGTTTCCTTCCTATTGCCTTCTCCAGAGCTATGAAGGTCGCAGGCAAGGCACCGGTAGTTCCCGCCTCTCCTACCCCCCTTGCCCCACTCATGACAGGCGATGGCGTCTCGACGTATTCTGTACTCACCTTCCTGACCGCTTCGACTGCAGTCGGAACTCCATTGTCAGATATGGAACTGAATAGAGGGTTAGCCTCACTATCGTATGGAGCGACCTCAAAGATTACCTGTGAGATGCCCTGCAAGCTCCCTCCTATGATCTGCCCCTCTACCTCAGAGGGTATTATGGCCCTGCCAACATCGTCTATGGCCCAGTACTCCACCACCCTGGAGATACCTGTATCCTTATCTAGGTCCAGGACAGCCAAGTGTATTCCAGGAGTGTAGAGATCTGGAGTCTTAGAGAAGACCTCTGCCTCGAAGATCTCCCCAGAACTTAAGGCCTGCTCTACCGTGAGTCCTCTGGTTCTGATTTTCTCAAGCACTGCCTTAGCTGCTTCGATTACTGCACTTCCGCCAGCTGCAGCTGACCTGCTCCCGAAGCTCCCTATTCCCTCCTTTATTAAGGAAGTGTCGTTGACCTCGACTCTAACCTTCTCCGGAGGTACACCTAAAATCTCTGAAGCTAGGAGGGCGAACGTTGAGCGGTGGGCCTGACCGTGGGGTCCACTCCCCACTGCTACATAAACCTCACCCCTACCTATCCTGACCTTTGCTCCCTCCCCAGGAGAACTCCTGACCACCTCAGTGAAGGCGACGAACGATACGGCCTTACCCTTATGTCTCGACTTCATCTCCCTGTACATTTTTTCTGCCCTCTCGAACATCTCCCTGTACCCTGCCCTATCTATGTATATACCCAGGGGGGTCTTGAAGTCACCATCAAGAAAGTTCCTCTTCCTGACCTCAACGGGGTCCATCCCTATTTGGTCAGAGAAATCCTCCACTAAGGTCTCCAGCATGAGCGCAGCCTCCGGTCTTCCAGCTCCCCTGTAGGGTCCAGTGGGTGGCCTATTGGTGTAGACTCCCAAGGCCCTTAGCCTGGAGAACCTCAACTTGTAGGGACCGTTAAGGAGAGAAGCTATGAACGCAGGCGTGGTGGTGTTTATGGTGAAGGCATATGCCCCTAAGTCTACAACCACATCTCCCTCTATCCCTAGCAGGGTCCCGTCCTTTCTTCCGTACAACTTCAACCTGGAGTAGACGCCCCTCCCCTGGGTTGCGTTAACGAGGTGTTCCCTCCTGGTCTCAATCCACTTCACAGGTCTACCAAGCTTCATGGAAGCTAGCGCAGCCAAGATGTACTCTGGATATGCCGGAACCTTGTTTCCGAAACCTCCTCCCACATTTGGAGCAGATCTCACGACTATCCTCTCGGGTGAGAGACCTAAGGCTTCCTGGAGATCTGCCCTTATCCTAAAGGAGGACTGGAAGGATCCGACCATGTTCAAGACACCATCCTTATAATAGGCCATTACACCCTTGGGTTCCATAGGGTGCTGTACTATCCTCTCCTGGAGTAACTCCCTCTCTACTACCACCTCAGCGTTTCTCACTTGGTCCAGGTCTCCCCCAGAGAGGTTCAACTCTATGGCCACGTTGCCTCCCTCGTGCACCTTATCTTTCCCCCTCAGCGACTCCTCTATGGAACTCACAGGTCTCTCCTGCTGATAGTCCACTGAGACCTCCTCCAGTACGTCCTCAAGTTCGTACCTGTCCTCCACGACTACTGCGGCCACAGGCTGTCCCACGAAGTTGACCTTCCCATCACTGACCACTGGCATCTTAACAACGTTCTTACTCCTTGGATCCGGTCTGACCGGCATGTAGATTCCTACGTCCTTCCAAGTGAGGAAGAGGAGGGCCCTACTTGGCTCAGTCAAGGAGGTTATTCTAGCCTTGGCGTATTGAGACCTGACCACTCCTAAGTAGACAGTGCCTGGAAGTTCCAGGTCGTCTATGTACTTGGACCTTCCCGTTATAACGTCATAATGTTCTCTTAAGCCCTTTTCGGTCATGAGGTGAAGTTACGAATGATCGATAAATAAGGCTTTCTCGAATCGGTTTCAGTACCCAAATGAAGTGGTTACCTGTTACGTGTTCTCCTCCTGATAGCTTCGAGCGAGGATGTCCTTCAGCTAGGGAACACCGACGCCCTTCAGGGTTACGGTCACATCCAGACATTGCGCTGATACGATCATATGGCTAAAAGCTCGGGAGAGCTGAGACGACCGCAAACTTCAGGTCCGGTCATATCTTCAGGAACTTAACATCGTTTACCTTGAAGATTGGGACTATACCCTTGACTTCCCTTGATATGGTTATGAGGGCTAACTTGAACTTCATGTCCTCTGACGGGCTTGCATTCACGGCTGTCACTCCCCCTACTACATCAACTGCAGCGGAGCCATGGACGTGCCCGTGTAGTGATAGCACGGGTTTGAACTCCCTCAGGAGATCTCTAACCGCCTTGGAACCCACGTGCCTCTTGTTGAACTTATCTAGGTTAGTGTCAAGTGGCGGAACATGAAAGTTTATCACAACGGGGGGTTCAGCTTTCTCCAACAGCTCCTTCCCCTTATTGTATATCAGGTAGTCAGGTGCTTCCCTGTAGTTCTTACCATCCTCGGGGGTGAAGTTATTGGTCAGGCCTAAGCTAACCAAGGTCATCCCACTTACGTAATTAGAAGTCATGATCACGTTCCCCTGCGGGGTCATACCCCTTTGAGTGAAGAAGTCCTCCACGAAGGGAGGGTCGGAGTGGCCCACAGACCAGTAGCAATTGAGCCCCTTACTCTCCTCCAACCACTCGTTCAACTGCTTTTCTCCCTCCCTTCTCAGCAATTCCAATTCATCGTCCCTCCCCTTAACGCCTATGTAAAAGCCCATTTCACTCGAGAGACCCAGTAGTTCTGTGGGATCCACTTCCTCGCCCTTAAAGTAATAGGAGTCCCCTACCTTGTCGAGAAGTAAGGGTCTCCCCAGGAGGTCTCCCCCTATTATCAAGAAATCCGGTTCAATGGATCTCACCTTCTGGATTGCCTTCTTAAATACGGTTTTAATTCCATGAAGGTCAGTGATGAAGGCAATCCTGATTTCTCTGGCCACAGTATGTTGAGTATGGAAAGAGTAAATAATACTTTCTATACAATTTTAACGATAGTTTAGTAAAACTTCTGAGCTCTACAATGACCGGTACTTTCCATCGTTCAATCTCCATTCCTTATAAATGATGAAGTTTTCGCTACTTTGACCTTCAACCCATCAATACAGATAACCAAAACAAATCTATTTTAATCATGGATTCAGGAAATTCAATGAGGGAATTGAGGGGTCTCGAACTAAAATGGATAACGGCGTACCTATATCTCGTCTACCTATTTTTAGCTACGATTCCTCAATTAAACCCTTTGCCTCCATTCAGTGACGGGATACCGGTGTTGGTTCTCATCATGGTTTATCTCTTTCACTCGACCTTATCGTTCGGGGTTAAGGCCCTGAAGTTTCTGGCCTCGGGAGGTGGGTTAGGCTTCCTGTTTGAATTCCTGGGAGTACACACAGGCTTCCCCTTCGGGAGGTACTATTATACACCCAATGCCGGGCCTCAAGTATTGGGAGTCCCTGTTCTCATCCCTCTCCTTTGGGCTACCTTATGTTACTTCTCCTTTATCGCGGTCGAGCAAGCCTTCATCTCGTCATGGCTCATGGTACTAATCGACATCACGGTGGATCCTCTGTTCTCCAGGTTCGATTGGCACTGGATCACACCAGGACAGTACTTCGGGGTACCTCTCTCCAACTTCGTTGGATGGTACATAGTGTCTTTACTGATCTTCTTATCCTGGAAAGGGACAGGGAGATTAACAGTAAATGTGAGTGCAATACTATTTTACTCCAGTCTCGTCGTCCTCTTGGCGTTGCAGGATCTCTTCGCAGGTTTAGTGTACCCTGGGCTGATATCGGTTATCCTCACAACCTGCACTACTCTCTCCCTGTTCTTCATAAGGGGGCGTACAGGGAAGCTTACGTAGTGGACTGACCTCCTCCCGCCCTGAGGGCGAGGTTTCTCCGAGTTAAGGGTTACACCACTTTACGGTGCTACTCGGTTGTGTTCCACCAGGAAGGAGAGAGGTTTCCTCACCGTTGAAACCACTAAGTTTGCGGCCTTCCTGAGTATGTTCAGGGCACCGTTCAGGTCTGAATGAAGCTTATGTCCTAATGGACAGTGAACTACATCCCTCGGCCGTCTCTCGACCTCGACGCCGTTGGGGAGGAGACTTACGACGTTCGTCCTCGTGTTCTTACACTCGACGTCGTAGACGCCATCCTCTGGCATCGCGGGGGAATCGGCCCCCGCCCCTCATCTCCAGGGAGTTTACCAGAGGAAGGCATCTCAAGGTGGAATGGGTTTCCGCTTTCAAAAACTTTATCTCGCCCCTTCCAGGGGCGAGGCTTGTCATCCTTTTTGTCACATGAAAGTGCTACCCAACTGGGGTGTTCCGAACCTGTCCGCGAACATGAAGATCGCTATCGTCCCCGCATTCCTTACCTTATACATGGCGTGAAGTAAATCGTTAGGCGTTGACTCCTCCTCATAGACTACCCTGGAGACGAATATAACCTGAGGTATCTCCTCGTTGGGAGGAGTGAAGGCCATGTCAACTCCCATCTTCAGGAGAGCATACCGGAGCTTGGAGAGGAATCTCCTCCTGTCCTCTTCCTTGAGAAATCTCAATTGTTGTTGATGAAACTGGTGAACTGAAATTGCCATTCCGAGTACGTAAAACTTGGAGTCTCTCTCAGGTTTAACCACATCAAGGGTTGGACCGCCTTGAGGAGGAGAGACCGTTAAGTGCAAATATTCGCTACTTTTCGCTTCTGTCACGTTCAAGCCCAGTGCTTTGAATATGGACACTGTATCCACGATGATCCCTCAGATGTACTTGGTGTCAGCTACCCTTCCAAGAGTTGCTCCAAACTCGTCAACGAATCTCATGATCACGTACGTCCCTGCATTCCTCACCGTATAGTATACGTCTAAGAGGACGTTAGGAGTGAGACCGTCCATGAATACCAGCTTACTCACGTGTATGAGTTGAGGTATATCCTGGTTCGGTGGAAGGAAGGCCACGTCAACTCCCATCTCTAGTAGATAATACTTTATGGAATCCACGAACTCCTTCCTTGAGGCAGTGTCCATCCTCCTCAAACTGTCTTGATGATATTGATGTATCCCTATACCCATACCCAGAATGTAGAATGGAGTCTGGTTTGTAGGCCTTATCACGTCAAGGATTGGACCCCCCTGAGGTGGAGTGACTGTGATGTGAAAGAACTCCCTAGCCTGCGGCGGGACCGAAACGGACATCTTAAGGTTTGTAAATATTTCTCTTACCTTTTCCTCCATGGGGAAGTCTATCCTCACTAGGTAAAAAACCCTCCTCGTTGTAAATCCTCCTTTACGGCAGTAACTACATTGAATCCAGGTATCCCTGTCACCTGACCGCCAGGAAAAGTTCCCGCACCAGTGATGTAGAGACCCTTAAGAGGTGTCCTGTAACCCCAACCCTTCACTGGCCTACCGTCGAAGAGGTAAGGCATTCTCATGGGCAAATGGTTGAGATTTCCCCCAGGTAGATGATAGTATCTCTCAGCAAAACTTGGAGTGAGCTCCTCATGGAATATCACTTCCCCCTTGAAGATCTGTAGTATCTCCTCAGGATCTCCCATGAACTCCAGGACGTGGGCACCTCTAGTGGGATCCACAGCGGAAGGCATGACCACTTCTCCAGACTGTAAGTCAATAATACCACCTAAGTGAGGCCTCAATGCCTCAGGAACCCTAGGCATATCCTTGAATATCACGTTGTGCTTTGCCCAACTGGACTTGCCTACGTCCAGCTTGACGTCGGCCAGCTCTGGCGTCATGGAGAACGTAGCCACAGGACTTATGGCCGACACCACGATGTCTGCCTTCACCACCTTGTCCTGGTATCTCACTCCCTTCACTCTCCCGTTGGACGTAATTATCTCCTCCACCTTGGTGCCGGTGAAGAGTAGAACTCCAGCTGACCTGGCCTTGGAGGCTATAGCTTCACTCACCCTCCCCATTCCTCCCCTAACGTGCGACCACTGAGAGTAGAAATATGCTACCATGTAGGCTGGCGATTCCTCCATGGCTGGATAGATGAAGTATCTGTGAACTTCTTGAGGCAGGTATTTAGAGAGGAAGCTCCTGGACGTATCCCTAACGATCTCAGGGACTCCGTATCTCTCGGCGACTTCTAACACCTTCTCCCTGGAGGGAGGATTTACATCGAAATGGAAGAGTGACATGATCTCCTTCATTAGGCAAACCCTTCTCTCGAACTCCTCAAAATCAGGGAAGTATTTCCCCAACACGTTTAACCTCCTCTCCTTATCTCTATGGAATGGAATGAGCTTCCCTTCGTACTCTATGACTTGATAAGGGTCGTTCTGGATGACAGGTATATCGAACTCCTCAATGAACTGTCGGGGCATTAGGCCCAGAACGTACGACGCTCTACTAACCAATGCCCTACCCACAGTGTAACTCTCAGTCATCCCCCCGACTCTGTGGGATGCCTCAAGGAGTATTACCTCGAGACCCAACTTTCTCAAGTAGTAACTCGCCAAAAGTCCGTTGTGACCGGAGCCTATGACAACAGCCCGCATAGCCCGTATCTACACCTCTTCAGTAATATTGCTTCCCCGCTGTCCCAATTATGGGTCTAATTAATAAGCCACTACTTCACTAACTTAACCTCCCTTGAGGAGAAGCTAGTGTCGTGGCTTATTCATCGGACTCCTTGGCTAACTTCTTCGATAACCTATCTGCCTCACGCAAAACTTCGGGATAGCCCTTCCCTGATAATTCCAAGACGTCGTCCAGATCCACCAAGTTACCGGGGCTATAGTAATATCTCCCAACCTTCACACCTACTCTCTCACCCTGGAGTAACAGATATTCTCTATCTCCCTCCTTCACCACCTCCCCAGCTAGCCTTGACTTAGCTATCCCTATGGTGGGCACCTTGAGGAGAACCCCCATGACTGTCGCTATTCCGCTCCTCCTGGGGTGAGCTAAGCCATGTCCGTCAACTAAAAGAAGGTCAAACCTTACACCCTCCAATGCCTTCATTATGATTGGGGCCTCCCTCATGAACAGGTATCCAGGTATGTAGGGGAACCCTACCTTACCCTTCACGGTACTAACCCTTTCCTCGTCCCCCTTACAAACTACCACGGCGACACCGACGTCCCCTCTATAAGCAACGTCTGCCCCACAGGTGGTTCTCACGTTTTCCAACCCCAGGTGAGACAACCTAACTTGCTCTGAAATCAAAACTTGAATCCTCTTGAGGAACGGGATGAGGAAATCACTTTCCAAGGTTTAGTTCCCTCAACTTGTAGAGGAAGAGAAGTTGTTGCACGCTGTCTACGGCGTTGGGCCTATATCTTCTAACCTCCTCAACCGCCTCCTCTGGGTTAAGACCTTCCTTCACCAACAAGTACCCAGCGATCACTGTACCAGTCCTCCCCTTACCTGCCACACAATGAACTACGTTAGAACCCTCGTCCAACCAACGTAAAGCTCTACCGAAATCCTCTAGAGTTGGAGGATAACCATCAGGGGTAGGGAGGTGTAAGACCCTAAATCCTTCCTCCCTAAGTAATTGGAAGTAGTAGTCAACGCTACCCCACACTTCCTCTATCTCCCACTCCTCTGCCAGTACTAGAACCTTTTTCACCCCTCTCCTCTTCCAGTCCCTCACGTCTTCGAGGTTTGAGGGGATCTGGGATCCGCCTATCCTATCTTTCCTCACCCAGTACATCGAGATCAGCTGATCCGCTGTTCTTCACTTCCTACAGATTTGGAGGAAGTTGCTTAATACTTTAATCCCGTCCTCGGTGTGCTTAACCTCTGGATGAAATTGAACTGTATAGATTGAAGATCCTTCGTTCACCATGGATTGAATCCTCGTGGTCTCACTACTGGCGATGACCCTGAAACCGGGAGGTGGGGTCAAAACCTCGTCGTTATGGCTCTCCCAGGCCCTGAACTTCTTGGGGAGGCCTTGAAGTATCGTGTCGTTGTCCTCCACTTCAACGGTTACGAGTCCGAACTCTGGGGTCTTGGCCCTCCCTACCACCCCTCCCAACACGTGAGCTATTAGTTGGTGCCCGAGACAGATCCCCAACTTGGGTACCTGTACTTCCCTGACGAACTGGGGAGAGTTGCCCATCTTGTGTAACTCCTCCACTACAGACTGAGGGCCTCCGCTGAAAATGAGACAATCATAGCCCTTCACCTCATCTACCGTCCTGGACGGACTGACGACCTCTATCTCTGCCCCTAGGTACTTGACGTTTTTTAGTATCAGGTGGTTGTACTGACCGCCGTAATATAGCAGACCCACTCTCACAAGTTCAACTGCTCTAATAGATATTTAACAGTGACCCTTCTCCAAGGGGCGGAGGGGTGTGAACGGGTTTCCCCGTGACTCCGGTGAAGCCCAGGGGCTGAGGATTGATATTAAATATTATGAAATCCTATGAAGCCCAAACCCCGTGGAGTTTACTTCATTTGGTGTGATTCAACATTTCTAGCCCTTATATCGCGAAAATTTTTCAGCAGTTATGGGACTTTCCCTTAAATATTGCACTGTTTTCAAGGGAAATCTAATAACTGCAACACTAGATCCCTGAAGGCTCGCGTCCGATCAAGGGAACTGGGTCTACATCTCCCAGAGAGCAATCGATGGGACAGAGGATCACTTCACCTACCCTCACTTTAACCCGTGACAGCAGTTATGGGACTTTAACGTAACTTAAAGATTTTCATCAGCCGGCGGTCCGCCTAAATGACGTTCAACGAACCTGAGGAACGCCTCCACGCTCCTCAGGTTAAGAGCCCCCACCAGCTCCCTGACGACGTTGGTCATGATGGTGAAGATCGTGAGGTAGCCCTGGAGCCTCTCCCTCCTCCAGAACGAGGACTCCTCCAGTCCCAAGGCCTTGACGTCCCTGTGGAGCTCCTCGATCTCCCACCTCATCCTCCAGGCCTCCTCGATCTCCTCCTCGCTGAGCGAGAGGTCGGTCGTGTAGAGGTACCTGGCCTGTGTCCCGGAGTCACGTTTATATTTCCGGACTAGCAACTTTACCGTAATCGCTCGGCCTCCCAGGGTCAGGTCGGCGTAGTAGACTCCGGGGGGTAGGTCTCCCACTCGGAGGTGTCCCTCCACCTCCTCGAGGGTCCCCTGGACCGACTCGACCCTGGGCTCGGTTGGACTTGAGCTCAGACACCACGTTGTCCGTCACGAGCTTCTCGGACCAGTACCACGAGTCGAAGACGACCCTGGACACGCGGAAGCGCTCCTTGAGCACGTCCAACATCTCCCTGGCCAAGTCGATCTTGGTCTTGAACTCGTTGACCATCCCCAAGTCCAACATCTTCCTCACGGCGTAGGGGAAGGCCCCCACCATGAACGTCCTGCCCGTGGAGAGGTCCACTATGGCGACCGTGAGGAGCTGCACGCCCCTCTCGAACCTCCCGTGGGCGTGACAGTAGATCCAGTAGTTCCCGTGGGGGCTCACGTCCTTCCCCCTGGAGTACTCCTTGTGGTCCACGGTGTCGTCTATGATGACGGCCACCTGACCCTTCACCAGCCCCGACAGGACCTCCAGGTAGTCCCTCCACGCGTCGTGGAGTTCTCCCAACGCCTCCAGCAGGTTTGCGTAGTCCAACCCGAACGTCTCGGCCCCGTTCCTCACGCTGGCCCTCCCACCCACCAGGACCATGAGGACTAGCGCCAACCCGACCTTCCTGCTCCTCCCCTTCCTCCTGACCACGCCCAGAACCTGGTTGACCGCCTTGACCAGCCTCTCCCTAGCCAACTCGATTTGTCCTTTTCCGTTCAGCATCTTTTCAGCAGGAAGACGTCGAAAAATTAAAAACTTCTCGTTAATACCAACTTCTTGGTATTACCTCCCTAAGATTCCCATAACTGCTGCCCGTGAGTCTCGGTGACGTTTACCCCGTCTATGACTTTCATGTGACCTGAATGTCTGCGGTAGTTCTCCGATGACCTGTGATGAACTGGCCTCTCAACGGGTAAGCTGAAAGTTCAGCATATTACCCTCCTCATCACGCCTCAGCCGGGCAAGTTGTCATCAAGTTAAACCGGGCCTGATCAAACGCAACTTGTGTACCCTCTGAAAGTACAAGTTAAATGCTTTGAGTTTAAGGAGATAATGCTCCACGAGACCGAGTTTAACACCTTAGAGGTGAGTTAATCTATTAGAAACGAGGTCGTAAGTCGCCTTTGACCTCAAAGGACGGGACAAAACGCTCAATCTTCACGAGATCACCTCGTGACCGTTTGTCCCTACACTTTCATTTCAATCATTTTATGTTCATTCATGATCGAGTGCAGGGACTTAGCCCTCAACCACCTACTTACGGTAGGTGGGTCATGGGACTCCTTTGAGCCCAACGGCACGGGGCTCACATCTCTGCAATCCCTCCCACCCTTTTGGGCATAGCCCACATCGGTGTGAGAGATCATTATTTATCAACGAAAATTCGTTATAAACAGATATAAAAAGATTTCTATTAACGGGAAAAAGGATTCAGCCCCAGTCTAAGGGATCGGTTATTCGAGTGGAACCGACAGGCAAGAGACCATGTGAAATCGGAAAGGGTCACTAAAAACCCCCTGTGTTTATAAAACTCATTGACATAGTTAATAGATGATCATGAAGAGGGTCCTAAGGATTCCACGTTTCAATAAGGAGGGGAAACCGAAGACCTTAGAGTTGCTCATGGATTCTCCTAATCTAAACGAGAAAGGTTTTCCTCAAGAGGCCAGGCTGCTCCTAGTCATAGACGATGGAAAAAATAGGATTGGATTCCAACTCACCACCGCTGAAGCGGCGCTACTCTACCAGAGGCTGAGCTACGTTCTCAACGAGACAGCAAAAGAATATATTCAAATCGAAGAGAAGAATAGGAAAAACTTCGAGTCCAGAAAGGCCAGAGATAGTAGAGACGAGGAGAAGGAAGAGATACCTCCTGAGTACTTTGAGGATATGCCTCCTGATGATCAACTTTGAAGTCCATGGGGCTAAAGGCTCTCTCGATCTTAAGATAGTAACCTGTGGAGTTGACCGTCCTGTTCTGTTTGGCTACGGCAAGGAAAACCTCCCTATACCCTACTCCGTCTATCAGGTACTGAGCCTGTAAGGTCTTGCTGGTTATGGCGTTGTTACTGAGGAGCTTTACCAATACCGCTCCGCCGTAGGTGTTGATGACCTCTATGACTCCAGAGAACCCTCCAGTGGCGTTAACTTTCTCGTTCAGGTACTGTTGAGTGGTGTGGCCGTTGATAGAAAACGTGTAACTGTACGTGGCCCCTAGCTCTATGGAGCCGTTTTGTGCATAGGACAGGTTGAATGGGATGACGTTCGTCGGAGTTATTGGGGTAGCGAACGCCGATATTTGGAGAGTGACCGGGTAATTCCCAGTGATTTTTAGGGATGAGTTGTACATCCCTGTTTCAGTAGCCACCTCAGAGAACTGCTCATCCAGATAGGCAAACTGGTAGATAGGATTGAAGGATTGCGATGCGTAGAACTTCCCCTGCTGAACCACGTAGACCGTCTCGGCACCGTGGGTGAACATCAGGGTGGAGGAGTACCTCAGCAGGTAGTTTCCGCTCTCCTGATAGTGCAGTCCCGAAAATCCTCCGTTGAATATGGGGGAGGAGTCCAGGAACCTGGAGTAGGCCACGGTGAGGTGGCCTCCCAAGAGCGGATTGGACTCATTTATCCAGAGCAGGAGTACTCCGGAGATTTCCCAGGAGAACGCCGGAGAGTGATTGACCTGCTCAGCGGTCTGGAGGTTTGTGACAGACACGGTGATATTGGCCTTGTCTCCTAAGGCCAGGAAGGGTGTCAGGTCCACTTGATAGGGAGTATGGAAGGCTAACGTATTTATGCTGGGCATGGGTTTCCACCAGAACAAGTCTATCCCACCTGTATACACGGTCTCGTATGGGGGAACCACGCCCGCTATCAGCCCGTCATAGGAGAGTAGGATGTCCCTGGTAGCAGGCTCGTTGGAATACCAGAACTCATCCAAGCCTCCCCCCTCCTCATAGAGTAGGGCGGAGACCCTGAAGGTTCCGTTGGGTAACGAGACCTGAGACGTGTAAGAACTCTTGGACGGGTTCAGTATTACGTAGGAGTAGTTGTAGTGAAATGTTCCATTGACGAACAATGGAACAAAGCCGTTGGGGAGCCCATAGGGTTTCTGACCTGGGTACATGAACAACGTCACGTTCAAGAGGTAGAGCCCAGTTATGTTCACCTTCGCGTCGTAGAAGTTGACCAGCACGGGTTCGAAGGTTACGTTACCCTGTAATAGGTTCTCAAAAGGCGTCAAGTCTACCGAGGCCGTGGAATTTAATATCTCCTGGGTGGATCCCCAAAACACAGGTACTCCGTTCACGAATATGTAGAGAGGTCTGTCAAACTGGGTCCCGTTGACTTCCCTGACACTCACGTTCATCAGGACGAAACTATAATTACCCTTGGGAATGGTCACGTGTATGTAGTAAGGTTTCCATGCTGTGTCGTTGAAGACTAAGTTCTGTACGACCTTCACCACGACCGGCGTCTCGTTGGGAGGAAGGTAGCCGAAGGCCTCGAAGGAGTAATAGCTCGGGTCAACTCCCAAGTTGCCAGAGGTGACGTTGAAGGTGAAGTACCGAGGGTGATACATTGGGGAGGCAAGGGACAGTGAAGGTAATGAAGAGGCACATAACACGAACAGTATAAACAAGGCTAACGTTAACCTGGTCATCTCCTCATCACCCTGAAGAATAGGTAAACCAGGAGAGCTCCCAAGATTGATGCAACCGAGATGAGGATAACCTCTAGGTTGAAGATTTGGGACTGAAGGCTCAATTGCTCGTATAAATTGTCTACCCGGAAGGTCAGGTTATACGTCAAACCGTTCTTGAGAGTCAGTTGATACGTGTATATTCCCGAAGGGAGGGAACTGGAATTGAAGGGGATGTGTAGTTCCAACACACCTGCCTCCTCTGAGTACGTGAAGTTCTGTGGGATCCCGTTCAGGAGTAGCTCCACTGGAGTATAACCTGGGGTAACTGTTACGTTGACGATTTCGAACTTATGCTTTACCACAGAAGTTACGTTGAGAATTTGTGGTACCGAGATAGCTATCTTGGGGGCAGTGATAGTAGCTCCCTGGAGCAAGACGTCACCACCAGAGACGTTGAAGGCATAGTTGTTAGACTTGACTACGGTAGAGATGAGAGTAACGTTAGACCCGACTGAATTTATGACCGGACCCTCTCCTGAGATCGTGGAACTCTCCACGATCAACGTGGAGTTCTCCAGTATAACCTTGGAGAGTGTGGAGTCCACGACGTAGGCCTTTGCGTCTATTAATATGAGCGTTCCAGCTGAGGAATCATATAGGTTCACGTTCGTCCCCTTTACAGTCATCAACGGAGAGTAAACCTGGTATAAGGAGTAACTAGAGCCGTTGTACAGGGATGAATAGACGGAGTCTCCTTGTTCTAACACCACGTTACCCAGGAAAGTCAGAGGCATGACCTGGAGGTCAGTGACATAGAAGGCTGGATAACCCAGAGCAGACGTGCCCTCCACTATGGCTTTCCATGGGCCAGAGATAACCCCTGGTTGACTGCCCCTGAACATACTACCGTTGATGTACGAGGGTACCTGGAAGTGGCCCACCCACTCCCTCAGGGAGGAGTTGTACTGCAGAGGAACGCCGAAACTAAATTCCTCCAGGAGGGACTCGTATCCGGTTCCTGAAGGTATCAGGGTGAGAGTGAAACTACCCTGAGTTACCTCACTACCGTTTGGATACCTTATGTTAGCCATCACATTGACCTGTTGACCTTCATAGACCACTGGAGTCACGTTGAGGGACACGAGTAGCTGAGAGGGGAGAACGTAGAACCAGGTGGTGAAGTTTCCTTCCTCTATGCCTACTGATGTGTTTACACTGGCCTCATAGATCACTTGATATAAACCTTGTGTGAAATTGCTGGGGATGGTGAAGTTCGCCTCCTTTAGTCCGAAGAGGTAAAACACCCCATACTGGATCGACTCCGGTGCAGGGACTAGGGGAACCTGCGCCACTAAGGTACCGTTATGATACACGAGGGCAGTGACATTTGATGAGAAGAGACCCAGGCCGAAGCTACTGATGGTCGCTGAGAAGAACGTTACGTTCTGTCCGGGTGCAACTCCAGGCATTCCGTCAATCACTGGAGTGTATACGGTTCCGTAGACCGCTGGGCCGAAGTAGAGGTATGTGTACGCTGAACCTAGAGAGGAGTTCACTACAAGTAGGTACGTTCCCTGAGGCATTCCAGGTAAGAGTGAGAACTGATTCTCATAGATACCAGGTTGCTGGGGTACCTGTAAGAGAGTCAGGTTCAATACCGTCTTTCCGTCCCTAATCAGGTAAGCGTTAACGGTCATGTTACTTAAGGGAGTGCCGTTTACGGAGGTCAGTTGGACCTGGATGGGAATCGGTTCGTTGAGAGGAAGAGGGAAGGAGAAGGGGAAGGGAACAGGTTGAACTATGACTAGGGAGTCACCTATATCTATGTCAGTCTGCCCCACACCACCCAGGCCAGAGGACGTACCATTGACTATGACGCTCCAAATGTTGGCAGGATCGCCAGGTGATACCGTGAACTCTCCGTTCCAATAAGTCCCGTTGAAGATCAGCGGGACAGTTCGCAAGAATCCTGAGGTGGTATAGATATATGCGGAGAAGTTGCCTTGATCCACTATAGTACCATTCTCTAACGAAATGTATGCTACGACTTTCACTGTGGCGTTATATGGGTACCAAGGGTAAGTGGAGTTTGACGAAAATGTGGAGACCGATACCTCCAGCTGGTTTAGAGACTCGTATTCCTTGAAAGCGGCGAGGAGGTAACCGTAGTTCGGTGACCCGAGACCTGTGACCATATTGTAACCATTCCTCGAACTGTATAGTCCATTGAATCCCTGATATATGGGGTGGAAGGCCTTATCGTAAAGTGAGGAGTTCATGATCCAGTATAGGGCGGGATTGAGCAACCCTAACGGATGCCCCAAGACAGATTCAGCATCGGCTATCATTCCGGCCCAAAGGGGAGAGGCCAGGGATGTACCTCCTATGACCTCCTGAACCCCCTCAACGTACACTATCATCCCAGTGTAAGGGTTTGCGTCAGCGGCCACGTCAGGTAGTTCCCTCATGTTCGCATGGAGGTACTTAATCTGATACCATGGTGCTGGGAAAAGCGTACTCATGCCCCCACCAGAAGAGACACTGGATACCGAGGGGTAGAAGTACTGCGGTAGAACGCTCCAAGCAGTTTCAAACCCGTAATTCGCACTGGCGTTCTTGTTCTCTAACGAGCCCTTTGTGACGTTCAAGTATAGTGACGTTCCCCCAACTGCAGTTACGAAGGGAGATGAAGCAGGAAAGTTAACTCCACCGTATGTCGTAGTAGTACCGTCATATGCACCTGTATCTCCAGAGGAGGCGAAGAAGGTTATCCCTTCGGCTGCACCTAGAGCAAAGTAATAGTCCAAGAAGGGGTAATTCGGTGTACTCATACCTTGGAAGTATGCATAAAATCCTGAGGCCCCTATTACGTTCTCGGGCAACCCCCAACTCATGGACACTACCTGGGCTAAGTCCTCTGATACCACGAGGTCTACCGCATTGAACAACGCTGCCCCTGGGTTAGATGCTATAACGGCTATCACGTGAGCGTAGGGAGCCATGGTGTGGACTGCCTCCACGTCGAGGGCGGTCTCTGCATCCCAGCCAGAGAAGATTCCGAAGATGGGGTGATAAGCTCCTACAGGGAGTATGGTGAGGTTGATGGGAGGAAGATGGAACTGTATATCGAAGGATTTGAGATCCTGAACAAGTTCTGGATCCCCGTAGGCGTCTATCACCGCCACCGTGACGTTCTTACCTGCGGGAGTTACGTTGTAGGCCCCCTGTAATTCCTGGGGAGTGTAGTAGAGTGCAGAGAACTGAAACCCGTAATAGTTGGTGGGAGAAGTTGATGGAATTAGTCCTTGAGTCCCTAGACGGCCCAGGACTATGTCTTCTGGCATGATTTGAGTGAAGTTAGTGAGACCGGCTATGAGCACCCCCTCCAGTTGGAGAGGAACGACTGGGGGAGTCAGGGGCCTATAGTAAATCTCCCCCTGATCGTTGAATAGACCTAGTTTAGTCTGGAATACCTGTTCCACCAGAGACGCGTTAGCCAATACCATCAGTGAGAAAGGACTCTGGTAGACTACGTGAAATCCCTTGGACTTAAAGTAATGAACTAAGTTAGCCTCCTCCTCCACGTTTCCAAAAAGGGATATCAATTGAGTCCTGTTCAGTGGTTTTATTTGATGATTGCCCACCTCCTGGGCCAGGAGGAGAAGGTAGTTCATGTCCTTGGGAGGTATGAACACTGATATACATACCCCAGCACTCTCAGGTAGTGATCCCTGACTGATGCCCTGAAACTGAGGACCGTAATACTGAGCGTAGGCTGTCGACTGAATGACTGGGATTGAACTCATTATTACTAAACCTATCACGATAAGAGATACTTTCATCACAATAAGGTTGCATGTCCCTTATATTAACCTTGTCCAAAGATATAAGGAAAGAAAATGTGGAATTGAAACTCTCCTTTTATAAGTATTGTAGAAGTGAGCCCAGGTAACTTAGCAGTAGAGATTGGCTGGCCGCCTTGGCAAAATTCAACTCAGTGACGAGATAGTTTCCGCTCACCGCGTAGAGTATCAAGGTGTTGTTGTTCAGCGGATTCGGGTTGGCTACGAAGTAAGTGGAGCCATCTAGTTGGCCTGTGGAGACTATTGCACTATGACCTGTGTAGTTAACGTATGACTGGAAGAAGTTTAAGGCGCTCTGATATTGTGATTGAGCCTGTTGACTGGAGTTGAATTCGGCGACTTGTACTGAGAGGAGAGAGGTGGAGTTTGCGTATACAGCGACATAAGCCAAGGTCAAATTGATGGCGGGCTGATGCATAGCTGATGCATAGTGCCTGAGATCATTAGCATGCTTCCCTAAGTTGTTATATAAGGACTGGGTCAAGTTCACCCCCCTGAGTGCGGTATAATTCACATAGGCCCAGCTAACCATTCTCATGCCCTGTTCTTGAGGAAAGATAGAGGTCGGGGACGGAGTTGGGGGCCTTGAATTCAGTACATCCTGATATTGTATCATTAAGAGGTTTAAAGCGGACTGAGCTGGATTCGAAGTACCCTTGACGAGGTCTGCAACCAGATACTTTCCGTCGTAACCCAAAGCCAATCCTGTTGACGATATATTACCATAGACGTACTCTAACTCGCCAGACTTGTTCACATTGAAGTCGTAACCTGCCACAAGGATCAACGCAAGCTTTCTGAAGTAAGCTGTGGCGTTGGGAGAAGTTACTGTTGAGAGAAGAGAGACCGCCGTGGAGTTCTTGTTACTGAGAACTTCTAAATAGGTCGTTCCAAAGTTCTTGCTCAAATTCTGGACGAGCATACCTGGAGTGGTGTTCGTGGGAAGTAGCCCAGATAAATTACTTACCTCAAGCCACGCTCCTACAACGTACCCGTTCTGGCCAGTAGCGCTACCGGCCTGTGCCACTGTGGGAAGCAGTGTGGAGGAAGGTGTCGTGATTACAATTGGCTTTACGGTATTAGTTTGGGATGAATTATGAACCGTGGAGATTTCCATGAAATATACCACAGAGGAGAGTATCAAGACCACGGCAACTATGCCTACTACTGTAGCCGATTTCATGAATGTGATTGACCTCCCCTCGAATATAAACGTTTGCAAAATACTTATTTAGACATGGACAATCGAAACGAAAAATCGACTCGATTTTCCGATAGCTATTTATATTACTTCTGAGAGTTCTTTTTATGATCCATCCTGGATCTGGACACTGGAGACATAGGAGAGGACTTAGGTACCTGGTCCTCGCCTCCTTAAGGGAATCACCTAAGAACGGGGTAGAAATTATAAGAAGCCTGGAGGACATGAGCATGGGATTTTGGAGACCATCTCCTGGCTCCATTTACCCCTTACTCGCCACAATGGTCGAGGAAGGACTCATCAGGAAGAGAGAGGACGGAAAGTATGAGCTGACCGAGGAAGGCAGGGGACACCTGGGAATCGTGGCGGAGTCTAGACCTTCAACCCCTGAGGAGATGCTGAGGGAGATGGAAATCTACGTGGAGTACTTCCAGGACCTAAAGGTTACCGAGCCGGTGAAATTGGAGGGACTGAAGGAAAGAATACGATCTCTGGGTGAGAAGTTACTGAAAGTGGGGTCGTAAAATGAGGGTAGCAGTTCCAGTCACTGGCGGAGTCGTTGACGGTCCAGGTGAAGGAGAGGTCGTAAGGATATATGAGGTGGGGAACGACGTCAAGCTCATTGAGGAGTATGAGAACCCAGCTAAGTACGCCATGGCCGCCAGAGGCGTTCACATGCTGAAATCTGCGTTGGAGAGGGGAGCGGAGGCCTTCATAGTGGCAGAAATCGGTCCTCCAGGATTGAGGTACCTCGAGTCCAAAGCTAAGATTTACCTTGGAAAAGGTTATCCGGTGGAGCTAGCACTTGAGAGGTTCATGAAGGGGGAGTTACCTGAGATTAAGGAGCCGACCCACGGTCATCATCACGAGAGAAAAGTAAACAGGTTTTAAAGACTAAACTTCAGCTTGACTGTGCGTCGACTCTCCTCCCCTATCTTCCGCCTTATCCTCAGCTTTGCTCATTTCCATGACTTCAGCTGCCAAGAAACCCAAAATTATGGATCCCATGAAGAAATAAACTATTACTGGAGAGGATTTAGATATAGACAGAAATAGTTCAAAACATGAAAAGAGGATGGCCCCAATGGAGAGGGTAAGCCAACCCACTCTCTTCGACATCTTGCTCAAGGAGATCTTGAAAAGTGAGAAGTCTGACGCGAGGTGAACGAACAAGTTGGAGAGAAGTGACACCAGACCAGCCACCGTAAAGGCGAGGAAGGCGTTGAAGTTAGACAGCAGTTCTCCGCCCAAGACTATCACAAAGAACGCAACGATCGATACCAAAACTGCGTTAACGGGCCCTCTACCAGGGTTTAGCTTTCCCAAGGACTCAGGGAGGAATCCTCCCCTGGCCATTGCAAATATAGTCCTCGAGGTTGACATCAAATAACTCAGAGTCGCCAATATCCCGTCGTTGGCAGCCGCGAACAGTACAAACGCTAACGTAAGTAACCCGAACCTATCTTCTATGAGGTGAAGCAGATCTAAATTGTTAGCCGACATATGGAAGTATATCAAGTGATCTGTTATGCCGTATATATCGAAAGCCGCCAACAGGCCTCCCATTAGTATGACAGTCACTATGGCCTTAGGTACGCTCTTCTCTGGATTCTTTACCTCTCCTGATAGTGGGGTTATGGAACCGTAGCCTGTGGGAATACTGGAACCAAAGAGAATACCCAAAGCCAATGAAGAGAGGTTCAAGTTAGAAGGTACTGGGTTGTAGAGGTAGAAATGGGTAGATCCCATGAACAGAACTGCCAGAGCAGACATCATCCCGATCTCCATGACACTAGCAACTATTGCGTACTTGGCTGTTGGCCTTATGCCAAGAACCGCAAACAGGCTGGATATGCCTAGAATGGGCAGTGCTATTAACAGAGAAGGTATCTCCAATATGGTGGAGAGGATATACGAAGCTCCTAGGACGTAAGCAGAACCATACATGGTGGAGTAGAGGAGGTAAAGCCACCCTGTCTCAAATCCCAGCCTCTTTGACAGAGAATAGTAGGCGTAAGTATAATACCCCCCAGTCTTTGTGAACTTTCTCGACAACCTGTAGACTACTAGCCCGTTTAGGAGCACCAGTAAAGTGCCTAGGACTATGGCTAGGGAGGCTGCCTGGCCTACATAGAGGTAAACTGCCACACCGTAGGTCAATACGCTAAGGAAGGGAGATTGCCCACCTAGGCTTATGAAGACAAGGTCCAGGATGCCGATCTCCCGCTTAGGTTCCTCTTTCCTCACTTTCTCCAGCGATTTAGCCATTCAGGGTGAGGTGAATGTAACGAGGTATTAAAAACCTTCCACTTTTTTGTTATCTTTAGACGAATTTAATGGAATATTCTTCATGGACTAACATTCCGTGGAATGAACTCGTACCTTGCCCACGACACTATAGAAGAGGGGCTTCAAAGGGACGGAAGACTGTAACTCTTTCACGTAACTACTCGTTATTTTCAATTCGTTATTTTCAATTTTATAAATATCGTTTTGACATCGGTTATGTTCATGTAGTATTACCCAAGAATTCTCTCTTGACGATCTCCCAACTGATGACGGGCATTGCTCACGAGGATGGGAGAGAGAAGTCGGATGGGTATTGAAGTTTCCCTCGACCAGCCCCAATGATCTGGGGGTGACCGTTATGATCCCTTAGGAGGGGTGCCAGTGGCGGAATTAAAAGTGGTTAAAGAAGGTAAGTTACGCCACGGGTAAACACCTCGCCTCTCTACGGTAGACTTAAGATCACTTTTCTAAAAATATTTGATCTTCAATTTCAATTGTGAGTAAGAAAGGGTCAATGCAAGGGAGTAGTCATATTACTCATGAACAGAACGTGGGGAATACGATCGATCTCACGCCGAGAACTTCGGCGAACTGCAGGTAAGATAGAGTCCTACCTGAACTTTCTGGGAAGGCGAGGGAGGTGGCCGAGGCCCCGGTCTCGTCCTGACTGTTGAACGCTTCGGTTGAGAGGTTCACTCGGGCCAGATCTCGTCCCAGACCGTGAGGAACTACGCGGGGAGGTCGTGGCCGAAGAGACGCTGAGGAGGGCGAGGGAGGTGAGAGTGAGACTGCGGGGAGTAGAGGAGGTCCGAGTGTCACTGGACTGGTCGAGCGTGAAGTTCAGGATAAGTACGTGAAGGGTCTCGGGGGCTGAGAGAGGGGACTCTCCTGGAACTACGCCACGGCCATGACCAGGGTGAGGGGAGGAACCTGATGAGTGTGGTGAGACACGTGAGGAGGGCGAGGGAGGTTGAGGTCGTGAGTTCGCTCGTGGAACAGGTCCTCTCCCCGGGGAGTCAAGCTCGTGGTCCTCGACGCCGTAGAACCTGGCGTCGAGGTACTTCACCACCTCTTAGTTATCTACGTCCTCGCAGTCTCTGTTGGGGACGTGAAGGTCTACCGTGAGACGGGGAATTCATGATCAAAGGTGAGAGATATGAGGCGGAGGATCAGGTGAGCTTCAGGCCCCTAGTTCACGGCTGTACCGTGAAGGAGACGATCCACGCGGTCAGGACCACCTACCTCTCCCGGGAGGTCCTCAGGCTCTACAACGTGGTCAGGACCCCCTAAGGCCTCCCGAGGATCAAGACCTTCCTGCCCTTCACGAACTTCACTTGGTGGAGCTCAGGCTCCTCACCTTCACGCCGGCCTACCCTTATACTCCGTCCTCGTGACCTTCAAGGGCGTGGTGAGACTCAGGTAGTAGTTATTCGACTTTCCCTTAACTGACGTCCTGTTATCAAGGGAACTCTAGTAATTACTACTCAGGTTCCTCCTGATCTTGCTCTTAATTGAGAAGATAACATATTATCTGTGTATTCCTCTGTTGAATTATTAGAATTGTTTCGATTTAATTCTGACTTATTTTCGAGGAGGTGATTTTGGGTCTACCGTAAGAGGCGAGGTTAGCCATTCAGGTTTCCATTGCAAATCCACTTTATTTGAATCCTTTTAGAGTAATTAGTCGTGAATTCGGGAGAACTTAGCGGTGATAAAGTAGAATTTGCATTACGTGATAACATAAAACTGCTATTCGCAATGGATCCGTGAATCATCCAGGCGAGGTTTTCCGCTCCCTTTGAACTCCCACTCTAATATATAAAATTTATATTTAGAATCCGAAACTTATGTTGATGTTAAGGCTGTTCCAACTAATGACCCTGACCCTCTCGGTGTTCTGGATTTTGACCTTTCACTCGGTTGCTCTGGGAACTTACACCCTACCGCTTGGCCATTACGTCTTTGAACAACTTCCGATAAAGCAACCCTCCATAGTTGAGGTCTCCTGGAACTCCACCGGGAACGTGTCAGTTATGGTTATGGATCAGGGGCAGTTCACTCAGTTCCTGAACGGGAGTAACCCATATCAGGGTGCAATCTCTCTGGCTAGGTCGGGAACCCTCCTTTACCTTGCTACTCAGGGCACCTATTACGTGGTCGCTTACGCCTACCTTCAGGACGTCAATGTGAGCCTCAACTACAGCGTGGAACCTGCAAACGTTACCTTCACCCTATTCCCCTTTTACTCCGAGATCTACACCTTGAACCTCACTTACCCTTTTAACCTCCACGTGTTCTTCGTCTCCAACTCAACCCTGGAGGTAATGATCTCGAACTTACAAAACCAGACGGTCTTCCTATCCAAGGGAACCCACCTGAGTTCTGGAAACTTCGTGAATGCGACCCTGACCTTACCAGCAGGGGAGTATAACGTCAAGGTGTCAAATTTGCTTAACTACACGGTTCCGGTCTATGGGTTCGTAACCTACTCATCAGTTTACCCGAACCCGTTCTCCCAGTCCAGGGAGTACTTCCCCATGGGTATCGCGTCGTACGGTATCTATAACAGGTCTGGCACACCTGTTCCTTACACTGTGAGGGCACCTGTGGTACTAGGTTGGGTCAACGTATCTTCCATTCTAGCTCATGACAGTTCAGCCAGAATCCTCAACGTTTCCCCTTACTCTGCTTCCCTCCAACTTAACGTCCCCCTCGTGGTCTACACCGGTCAGGGCAATCAGACCTACTGGGTACAGAACGTGGCCGAATTCCTTACGAACGACTCAGTCCTGTGCTACCAGTCCAGCGTCCTTAACGTGACCTCCGTCAATGCTACTCTTACCAACAACTCGATAACCGGAAGGGGTGCTGTCTACCCACCATTCCAGAACGGATTCTACTACACGTACATCACTAGGAACTACACGTATCACTTACCCCTATCCCTCGAGCTCTCCGTGAACGTGAGCGTCCTGCAGGGGTTAGGGGTTCAGCTCAAGTTCTGGGTCATGGTAATTCAGAACGGTTCACAGTACCCGATGAAGGGCTTAACCTTCGATTCCGTACTCGTCAAGGTGCCCGCCAAGAAGGCGTTTCTGTACGTTTCAGGATATCAAACTCCAGTGTCCATAAACTATTACGACGCAGAACTGGTCTTCGGAGGGGGTGGAAACGGTGCTATAGCCACGTTCAAACAGCTCAACGCATACCTGGCCCTCTTCTATTACAACGGCTCCCTGAGGCCGTTTCCCAGCGTCTATTCCTTCGGCGGAGACACCGCAGAGGCATCGACCAACGTCAACGTGATTTACACAGGCAATTTTGTTCTAGCAACGGTGGGCAACGAAGATC
This sequence comes from Metallosphaera yellowstonensis MK1, assembly GCF_000243315.1. Classification (GTDB taxonomy): domain Archaea; phylum Thermoproteota; class Thermoprotei_A; order Sulfolobales; family Sulfolobaceae; genus Metallosphaera; species Metallosphaera yellowstonensis. The sequence goes on from NZ_JH597770.1 coordinate 53,979, forward strand.
CTGCCTTCCTCACCAACAGTTTTAGTCCAAAGCTCCCCGTGGTGCATCCAAATTTGGTCACCAATACCACGCCTCAGGTGAGTAACACCACAAACACCTCCGGTCCCACCAAGTCCACAAACACCAGCTCGGGGACTTCGAAGGAGAACACCTCCGTGGGCGTCACCAATACCACTAACGTTCATCCTCCGATGAGTGCGTCTGGATCCAGGAACGTAGTCAATGAATACCTCCTGGTACCAGTGGTGATCCTAATAGTAGCTGTCTACTTATGGTTCAGGAGAAGAGGGAGGAGGCCTACTCTGAACCTGGGTGATTCAGGGCTCCTTTGCAAATTGTAATATATCTCTCGGTTTAGACTTATTCAATGAAGGAATTACTGAATATATTTGATCATATCACGAAGAAATAAGGGTTCTTGTAATATTATTACAATGATGAGATAACAGGTCGAGAGGTTGTAGTTGACGGCTATGGCCCGGGCGATCTGGAGTATCCTCCAGGGGGAGTGGCACTTCCCGAACCTCCTCCTCTCCAGGAGGGAGTTGAAGGACTCGGCCAGGTTGTTTGACCTGAGGAGGGGCCAGAGCTCCCTGGGGGCGAGGAGGTAGGAGAGGAGGGGGGAGCCACGGGTGGGGACGGACTCGGCGAGGGAGAGGAGGAGGTCCAGCAAGACCCTCACCCTCCTGTCCACCCTCCGTTTGAGGTGGACCAGGCAGGTCTGCCTCGCGACCTTGATCCCGGAGCGGGAGATGGCCTCGTCCAGGGCCTTCACCCCGTCGGCTACGACCAGGGTGAGGTTGTACCTCCTCCACAGCCTCACCAGGAGGTCCCAGTAGCTCACGACGTCCTCCTCCCCGGTCAGGACCACGTCAAGCACGGCCCTCACACCGTGGTCAGTGAGTCCCAACGCGATTAAGAGGACCCCCCTCCTCCCTCCCCTCAACTTCACGTACTTCCCGTCCACGACCACGTACTTGAAGTCCCCCCTCACCTCCAGCTCCTGGGTCCAGAGCTTGGCGTTCAACTTCCCTCCCAACACGGAGTAGAGCAGGAGGAGGGCCCTCGAGCACCACCCCCTCCTCCCTGAGCAGCTCCTCCTCCACCCTCGTCCTCACCCTCTCCCCTCCCCTGTACAGCACGGGCAACCTCACCGTGACCCACTCCACCCCGTACACTACCCTCCTCCCCAGGAGGGAGACCTTGAACCCCTTCAAGAACCTGTACCTGGCGTAACCCCTCCTCCTCACCTCCTTCCCCCTGGCGTACCTGGGGGAGGTCCTCTCCGCCTCCTCCAGGGCCCTCCTCTCGATCTCAGCCACCGTTTCATTTAATAGCGCGTCCTTCCCAAGTAACTCGGGGACGAGCGAGGTCACCACGTGATAAAATGGGTGTCTCATGGTATGACCTAGCGCTCGTCCCCTTTTTAGTGTTACTGATGTAGGATCAATTAAGTCACTTTCATTCTATAGAAACAAATAGAAATCGCAATGGAGACCTGAATCGCCCCTGAACCTTTAGTTTGCGTTTTTATCCAACCTCTCCTTAAAGTAAACCAATGAAGATATCACAACTGATGATCCTAGGCCTACTACTGGAGGGAGAGTTGAGCGTATCAGAAATAGGTGAATATACTGGACTCGACGAAAGGGAACTGAAGAGGGAGCTCAAGGAGCTCCTTAAGGACGGATTGGTTGAGGAGAAGGCTGTCCTGGGGGGAGATCTAATCCTAGCCATAACGCAAAGGGGTACTGAGGTACTCCTGGAGAACTACCAGGTTTTAAAGAGGTTCCTTCAGAACCTGGAGGACACTCTATGTCTCCAGTTCAGTTGTTAACTGACTCTCCAAAGTTACGATGCGTCTTGTAAGGTGATTAGGGAAGTCAGTCGCACAGCTGGAACTCCTCATCTTTCTGGGCCGAACCGTCTTCGCATAAACGGATTAATGTCGAGGCTTTTGAACGTAGCATCTATTAAATTTCACCTTGATTAATGGACTATATTCAAGGGGAAAGTCCCTAGCCTTTGTTTAGAATTTTCTTCCGCATACCATAACATGAGACTAAATTTGGTTGAAATCCCTCATTCCCCATCTCTCGACCCAACAGTGCCAAGGGTTTCCACCATCCTACTAAGACTTCGTTAGACCAGGGCTGAATCCTTTTTCATGGTAATAGGGATGTTTCATTTTTGTTTACAGCAGTTATGGGACTTTAACGTAACTTAAAGATTTTCATCAGCCCAGGTGGTCCGCCTAAATGACGTTCAAGAACATGAGGAACGCCTCCACGCTCCTCAGGTTCGGCTCCCCCACCAGCTCCCTGACGACGTTGTTGATGGTGAAGATCGAGAGGTAGCCCTGAAGCCTCTCCCTCCTCCAGAACGAGGAGTCCTCCAGTTCCAGGGCCTTGACGTCCCTTGGATGTCCTCGATCTCCCACCCGACAGGCCTCCTCGACTTTCTCGCTGAGCGAGAGGTCGGTCGTGTAGAGGTACCTGGCCTGTGTCCCAGAGTCACGTTTATGTTCCCGGACTAACAACTTCACCGTAATGGCTCGGCCTCCCAGGGTCAGGTCGGCGAAGTAGACTCCGGGGGGTATCCCACTCGGAGGTGTCCCTCCACCTCCTCGAGGGTCCCCTGGGCCGACTCGACCCTGAGCTCGGTTGGACTTGAGCTCAGACACCACGTTGTCCGTCACGAGCTTCTCGGACCAGTACCACGAGTCGAAGACGACCCTGGACACGCGGAAGCGCTCCTTGAGCACGTCCAACATCTCCCTGGCCACGTCGATCTCGGTCTTGAACTCGGTGACCCTCACAAATCCAACATCTTCCTCACGGCGTAGGGGAAAGCTCCCACCATGAACGTCCTGCCCGTGGAGAGGTCCACTATCACGACCGTGAGGAGCTTGGCCCTCTCGAACCTCCCGTGGGCGTGGCAGTAGATCCAGTAGTTCCCGTGGGGGCTCACGTCCCCCTTGGAGCCTTGCTGTCACGGTGTCGTCCATGATGACGACCTGACCCTTCACCAGCCCCGACAGGACCTCCAGTCCCTCCACGCGTCGTCGAGTTCTCCCAACGCCTCCAGCAGGTTTGCGTAGTCCAACCCGAACGTCTCGGCCCTGTTCCTCACGCTGGCCCTCCCACCTACCAGGACCATGAGGATCAGTGCCAGTTGACCTTCCTGCTCCTCCCCTTCCCCCTGACCACGCCCAGCCTGTTTACCGCCCTGACCAGCCTCTCCCTAGCGAACTCGATCTGTCCCTTTCCGCACCTTTTCAGCGGGACGACGTCGAAAAACTTCTCACAATACCGACTTTCCTGTATTACCTCCCTAAGATTCCCATAACTGCTGGATATTAAATATTATGAAATCCTATGAAGCCTGAACCCCTCCGTAGTAGTACAGCCTAACCAGTTCCTCTCTCGCTGGAGTGAAGTGGAAGATCAACTGAGTCTCGGCTATTAGGTAATAACTACCTTTTGGTATCTCCTTGAAGGAGTAGTCCGGCAGATCAAAGTGCAGTATGATCACATGTGTTCCTGGAGGTATCGTCAGGTTGAACGTCTGATTACCTAAATTGGAGGCAATGAAGAAGGATTGGGACGCACTAATGAGGCTGGGATTCACTACCTTAACTACGGTGACCGAGACTGGTGAGAAAACCTGGAGGGTAACGTTAGCCTCTCCGGAGAAATATGATATGTTCAAGATCTTAATTGAGAGGACGTAATTTAAGGGTGTTGGTTGGGAGAAAGCTATATACACGAGGGAACCCTGGAGATACCCCCTTAAAACTCCCTGGACAGTAACCAGGGAGAAGTTAAAGTCCATGGGGGAGGCAGGAGCTGACACATTAAATCTGGTCGAGTTCACAATATAAAGGTGAGGTACTGTGAAGTTCTGTCCTGTGTTAAGTACGGTGATGTAACCGCCGGTTACGTTAATGGGGAAGGATAGAGTGTTAACTGCCTCCAACTCTATGGTTATATTACCATTCTCCAAGCTAGCCCCTATTACAGAGACGTAGGGCGGGGATATGTTCGAGGACGGAGGTACGGTTCGGGAGTACAAGACAAGGAGAAGAGAGGAGAAGATAAGTGCCAAGAGGAGAATGAAAAATATTCTTATCTTTTCCGATGTCATTTTTCACTCCTTTACACTCCAGGGGGTAGTGGCACTCTAGTTGAAGAGATCACGTTATCTCCAAAGTAGACAGTTATGGAAGCAGTGGAGGAAGAGGTGAGCCCAGGGCCAGAGTTAGGTTGGATCAGCAGGCTTACCTGGTAGGTACCTGAAGATAAGGTGACCGCGGTCGATGTTCCCGTAACTGCTTTACCATTCTGTATTATCTGTATTACTTGAGCACTGGCGTAACTATTGGTATTTTCTTGGATTATTATCCAAGCATTATTGACTATACTTCCGGTGTAAGAGACGTTAGTGACGTATATGTTAGCTGGTGTGGCGAGTACATCTAGACCTATTATTTGGTAAAATAGGTCGTAGCTACTGTTAGTGATGTCTACAGTGGCACTAAAGCCGTAGGCGTAGTTGCTTTTGTTATTACCTCCAATTAAGGTGACTTGAGCGTAACTTCCGGCCGCACCATTTGGAGCATCTTTACCATAAACGAATTGTAACGGCTGGGAGGTGGTATTCACCGTGATACTCCCCTGGAATAAGTAGACTACCTCTGCTAGCCCCACGGGCACTATAGCCATGAGTAGTAGAAGGGGTATCAGTAATTTTCTACCGAATTTGGGACTCCTTTTCACAGTTCACAGATATCTCTGGTTGTTATTATAGCAACATCTTATATAAAATTTATCCAGATTATATAGAACATTATCCATACATGTTCTATACTCTTACTCACTCGGCGTACTCTTCCACGAGAACTTTGGTTTCCTTTCCACCAAGTTCGTTGAACAGGTACTTGATGAGCTGCTTATGATCTATCACCTTAATGTCGTGACCATGATTAATTATAACCATTCTCTTCCCAATGACTATACGGGTCTTTCCACGCGGGAATAAAAGGTTGATTTTGTCTGTACTACCCTCTGGTCTTATTTCCATTCCTTCCGTTTCTATTCCCCATTCCCTGATGGTGAAGGGAGCGTTGATCTCCTTGAGGAACCTCAGTAGTCCTTTTAAATCCCCTCTCTCTAAGCCCCTGATAGTCCTCTCAAATAAGGTTAGTCTCCTGCCCATCCATGAGGCCCCCTTCCATAAGTTCATTAATGATATACCCAAGAGTGTGAACACCAAGAAGGTGGGAGGTCCCACGTTGATCTCCACTGGCGAGTAGATGAAAAAGTAACCCGTTGGGCTCGGCAACAGGGAATACCCAGCGTAATGCATATACCTTTCGACGTATATGAGAGAGGTCAGCATCATAGAGCCAGACAGGGCGAAGGAAAGGGAAGATAGGTAAAGAGAGTACTTAGTCCTCCACACTATTGGTAGAGCTCCCCCAACCAACGCGTAACCGAGAGATGCAAGCGGAAGGGCAGAGTAAATCACGTTCCTTAGGTTTAGGAAGCTAACCGAGAATCCAAACCCCATGATATCCAAAGAGTAGACTGACGACTTGTACGATATCGCAGGGACGAAAAACCATACGATAGCTAGAGACACGGATAGGACCATAGGGAGTTGTATTTCTCTTCTCAAACCCAACACCTGAGTTTGGGCTCTATGAGCTAAACCTTCATTCATAACAAGTGGATTTTATTATATTTATTTCTTTATAGAAGGGGTTCAAAGGAGGAGTAAAACCTTGCCTCCCTGAGGCGGAGATGGATAGCCCCTTTGTAGGGTTTTAAACTTAAATCTCTCCTCCGCTCGAGATGTCCTCCTCTGGACAACTTCCTGTCAGCAGTTATTAGATTTTGCCTTGACTTCAAGGCTACACCTAATGAGAAATCACATAACTGCTGTTCCTGTGAATGAGGAGAGGGAGCTGACCTCTCACGTGATGCCGGAGGAGGGCGTGTATGAGGTTGAACGTGAGAACAAGAGGACGAATGTCGTACGTCTTCTACCAAGTTTTCAGGGAATGAAACTAAAGAGCAGCAGTTGTGGGATTTTTCCTTAGGTAGCGCCCTGTAATCAGGGTAAAATCTGATAACTGCTGTAAAGAGTTTAGCAAACCACTGTTCTAGGCCCTTCGAAGAGTTGAACTACGAGAGGAGACAGTAGTTCTTCCAGCAACGACGTGTGGACTTCGAAGCTACGTGGGGCAATTACTACGAGAAGTACAGGGAGGCACTCGGTAGTGCCAACGGGCAGGCCATGATGCAGAAGAACAATGAGGCCTGGTAGTGCTTCTCACTGCTGAAGTTGAAGGAGGAATACGATGCATCAGGCACGTGAGCGCACCTAGATACCGGAAGGACAAGGACACTAAGGAGAGCAAGTTACTAGTCGCAGTGAGGCAGGACAGGTACGTCGTGGAGAGCAGGACTAGCTGGTCCCGAAGTACTTCGGCCTCGAGATCGAGTTCGTGAGGAGGTTGAGGCGATACGGGAAACAGGACAGCTCGAGATATACTACGACGAGGTTGAGAAGCTTGGTACGCCTCTATCCCAGTCGAGGTTGGCGTGGAAAAGACGAGGAAGGGCAAAAGGTCGAGATACGTGGTCCAGGGCGAGAGAAAGAAGATCCAATTCGAGTCCCCAAAGGGGGAAAAAGTGGCGTCGATCGACCTGGGCGTCAAAATCACACATGTTGTTAGGTAATACAATTAAAGTCCATAGCCCCTAAGGGTTATAAGGTGTACACAAGGAATCTCTCCTTTATGGAGATAGAGCGTGAGCTGGACCTTTACAGAGTCCTGAGAGACGCTAAGGAACAGGGTAAGAAGGTCGCCATAATAGGTACTGGAACTCATGCGAGAAAGAGTGCCGATATCATAGTGACTACGCTAAGGATGTCCGATTTCGAGATAAGGGGAGACACCCTGAGGGCTCAGGCCGGCGTACCGGTGGCAAAGATCAGGGAAGAGGCCTCGTCTCAGGGCCTCCTCTTCCCTACCCTCTACGATGGGACCGTTGGCGGTTTACTCGCCACTAATGAACCTTCCACGATATCTACAGCCTACGGAACACCCGAGAAATTTACTGAGTGGGCAAGAATAGTGACTCCTGTGGGAATTTTCAGGTGGAAGGGTTTCCTAGGTTCAAAGGGCCTTCTGGGAGGGTTCACAGAGGCCTCAATGAGACTCCTCCCGAGACCAAACTCAGTGGTCACGTATACCTCTCAGGTGGAGTTCGAGGAGGCCCCCTCAGTGTTCGATAAGCTGCTGAATAGGTCTCCCATCGCATTGCTCTTGGAATACGACGGTAAACTGAGGATACACGCCTCCTTCACATCTCCCACCGTGGAGGGAATGGAGTCCTACGAGGGAGTCCCAGTGGTGGAGGAGAACGACAGGGGAAGCTTCATGGTCAGGACAACGGGTATCACCGAATTCCTCGAGGTCGTCAAATCAGTGAACCCTGTCTATGCGTATTATATACATGGAGTGGGTTGGAGCAAAGTGTACACGTCCGACGAGGAGGAACTAAACAGGTGGGATCACTATCCCTCCTCCGAGGCCAGAAAGATCGTTCTGAGAATTAAGACCGTCTTGGATCACTGGAACGTCCTAGTCTAGTGAATGACCATTGCCGTAGTCAACAGTTTCAGATAAACTGTGAAGTTTATGTCATTTGATATCATTTAACATTCCTAGTCCTTTTAACGCTATTAAGTAAGCTGAGGCTGTATGCCTGTCAAAACCCTTCTCCCTCATCACCTTCTCGTGGTCTTCTGAATTTGTAGTACCCTTAGGGTTAACTAACACAACGTTAAAACCCAACCTCAACGCCTTAATAACGCCGTGGATTAACAACTGTTTCTTAGCGAAACGCGTTATCTTCCTATTACCGCTCTTACTCGTGGTGAACTTCCTCCTCTTAACTAGAAACAAATCCTCAAAAACAACGTAATCAACGCCAATCCTTGATAGGAAACTGAGGGCTTGTGAAAGAGCATTCAAACGTAAAGCCATAGCTTTCCCTTTAGGAAAACCTGGCCTAGTAACATCTGAATACAAAAAAGTCTTAATGGCAATAATTTCACCCCCCTTGTTGATTACAACGTTCAACCTATCACTATTCAAATCAAAACCGGCAAACAAACCGTAGCCATTAGGTTTCGGTGAAGAGAAGTGCTTCAAGTATAACCAGAGTGGGATTTGGAGGTGGATCATTGGTTTTTCCTTAAAGGAAATTAATGCACCATAACCCTCCACCTTATTACTCACCAACTCCTCCAACTCATGAAGTAGCTGTAAGTACTCTTTACCAAAATATGCTTTCCCATAAACCCACTTACCCCAAGGGTCTTTAACCTTAACTTCAACGTGGTCTTGAAAAACGTGGAACTTCACATTCCTATTACCCTTGTCAGCTTTATTCCCCCTACTGCCAAACCAGAATTTCCTTATCTTAGCGTGAAAAATTTTATTCTCTTCCTCTCTATCCAACAAGCCGTCAACAATTGTCTTAGCTTGCTTTAAAGCAGTTTCGAGGTAAATGTAGTTCGGTAAAAAGTTGTAAAACTCCTTGGTTAACTCATCAATACTCTTCCCATTAAAGAGTGGTTTTATAGCACTCTTAACTACTTGTGAGTAAGCCCTAGCAATTCTAACAACCCTCTCTTTCTCGTTAAATAAGACTCTACCATTTATCGTAACGAATTGGAAGTTTTCGAGAGCTTCTCTGGAACCGATAATCCTATTCCTCATCATCTGGTAGGATAACAATTACTATCACCTCCTTTCCGGCAATTTTCTCAGCCTTCTCTTTCACGCTCTTCGGGATGTATATCGCATACCTCTCTCCAGCGATGAAGGATGAACCCTGACTTACCCTTGCTGAGAAGTCTCAAACACGGAGTTTGGGCTTTTTCGAATTTTCATGAATTTGTATCAATCCTAGGCCTTGAGCTTCACCGGAGTCAGGGCTGGCCCGTTCACCCTACCCCCCAGCGGGATGACCCCATTCAACGCAGTGTTACCGCCCTTTGGGAAACCCGCACATCCCTGACGCACTTGCCGTCACACCTATCGGGATATTTCCACCTCATCCGGTGTGACTGTATTTTTATTTGCCTATAGAGTACGTAAACCTCGCGGTTTATCGGAAGTTGACAACGGCAGTTATTAGATTTCCCTTCACTACAAGGTGGCAATTGAGGAAAGTCCCATAACTACTCTCGATAACCTATTTTCTCATTCTCGACTCTTTCATCTCGTCGTTGAGGATCTTTTCAACTTCACAGCAGTTATTAGATTTCACCTAGATTACAGGGCGGTACCTAAGGGAGAATCCCATAACTGCTGTCAACTTCATAAAATCTTTCACGTTCTACATGGGTTCACTCCTTAGAATAATACTCTGTTAATCAATATGTGACAGTACTCAGATAAAGATACAAATGTTTTATTCTATCTTCCTATAAAAAGAATTCTTCGTCGTAAATTCTTAAAATCAAACGTCTCTTAAAAGGTCCCGTAGAAAACCTCCATTTTTACGTCATAGGTTTCAATCTCGGGCAGGTCACGTCAGAGCGTCCCCCACTATATCATCGAATATCTTGTCGAGCTCCCTAGATATTTCCTCTTCCCCCCATTTGGAGAATACCTCACTGGGTTTGAAGTACTCCACGTAAACCTCTCCTCCGCTCTCAAAAACATATATCCTAAGAGGCGGCTCTATTCCCATCCTCAAATCCTTCTGGAATAACCTGTAGGCAAAATCAGGTCTGAACACCTCAAAGATGTAATTTCCGCCTATCCTGAAACCGGCTTTGGCCAAGTTTTCTTGAGCGTTAACCCTGGAAACTATTCTCATATTATGAGAAAGAATGGAACTCTCGAGCTTGGATAAGGTAGTATTGAAGTCGTATTTGGACTTCAGAACCTGAACCATGACGTTGAACGAACCTCAAATCCGATATAAGGTTTTCCCCAATTTCACTTTGTGTAATGCTGGCAACTCGTGACGATTTTGCAATTCCCTATCCCGTGGCTACGATTGGTGTTGAGAAATCGAACAAACAGTCAATGTTCCAAGACGCTAACGACAAGTTGTCTAAAAGGATCTCCAGGACTGTATGTAGGTGTGGGTGAGGGTTATCCCGCCAAGGGTGCGGAGGGGGTGTGAACGTGCTTCCGTTGATTTCGGTAAAGCCCTGGGGCTGAGGATTGATATCAAGTGAAGTCCTATGAAGTCCTGAACCCCCTTGATGTAACTTCTCCCTCGAACTATCATTTCCCTGTGATCCCGATCCTAGAATAAAGTAAAGTGGAAATTATGCTTATGAACCCCATCATTATCCACAACCACTGATATCCTAGGCTGGTCACGATCCACCCTGCCATCACCGAGCTGGTCACCCCACTAAACTGCCAGAACGTATTGGCAATACCAGTTGCCTTACCTGCTCCCTCTCGACCGATTCGGGCGATGGCGGTAGAGTGGGCAGGAGTTATCAGGAACCTTACTCCACCCATCAACGTAGCCAGGATAGCCAGAGATAAGGGGCCCCTTGCCAGAGGAATTAACATGAGGAGAAGCCCATAACTCGAAACTGTAACTACGAGCGACTTCACGTGACCTAACCTGTTTATGAGTCTACTCGACAACACTGTACTCACTATTCCAGGTAGGGCCGTGAGGGAATATATTAATCCGGACACGATAGGATCGTCGGTCAATCTGAGAGCGTAGTCGTAAAAGTACAGGGCCACGGCCCAGTAGGCGGTGAAGAAGAGAAATCCACCGCCTGAGATGAGGACGACGTCCCTGATGTCTTCCAATCTCCCTGGGCTATTAAAGTTGGGCGTTGGCTTAACGGTAGGAAGGAGAGATACGGTCATAACGGAGAGCGCGGTCACAAAGAAATATCCCCACCTCCAACTCAACTCCGTGGCTATTGGGGGTAGTAAATAGCCTGCGGCTATGATAGAGAGGGGCCACGCTAAGCTGTAAACTCCCATTGCCTGTGCTAGCTCCTTCCCTGAAAAGGATTCAGAGATTGCCTTCACAGTTGAGGGATATATCCATCCTGCTGACAATCCCATGAAGATGCTGAGTAGATATTCGGTGCGAATAGAGTCTGCTAAACCTGATCCTAGGGACGTTATCGCTATCCCCACAAGGGAGAGGAGAAGAACAATCTTGAAGCTCATCCTATCCACTAAAACTCCTGCGGGGATCTGAACAACTACATATCCAGCGAAGAACAGCGAAAAGATGTAACTGTCCTCCTCCACGCTAGGATGTAAAGTGGATAGGGGACCTAGGATGCTCCAAGCGAGCCTAGAGAAGTAGGCTAGGAAGAAGGAAAGAGAACAAACCAAAATCAGAAGCCTTCCATTCACCTGAGGTAGATCTAAGGTCTACATAAAAAGTTTTGAGGCCCAGTAACTTGTGGATTGTTTAAGGATAGTAGTTATTTAGATTTCCCTTGATAACAAGACGTCAGTTAAGGGAAAATCAAATAACTACTATACTATAAAGAAGCCTTTGGAATTTCGTCATTTCATTCAGTTGCTATAATTCTGCAATCCTCATCGGAGTTTAAACGTTGCTACTTTACGACTATCATCCTTTGACCAATCCTATTACCAACCCTATAATGAATACAATCGAGTTGTAAGGTAGGAGATTTAAATAAGCACTCACCTTACTCTCAGCTTGAGTTGCTGTCTGCCCCAGTTGCATCAACGCACTCTCGACAGTGTGAGGAGAGATAACTCCAATTGCAAGCAAGATTATGACGATAGCTAGGAGTATGATGCCCACCTGAACTATCTTCTTGATTAGGAAACCCACCAGCAGACCCAAAACAAAGGCCACTATCAGGGATATTATGGAACCGCTAGTTATGTCTGGTACTGCCATGCATAATTTTCAAGGAGAAGACTTTTAAATCCTTTCTTAATACTGACCCACCATGAAAGTCGTGAAATATGAAGTTGAGGTGAAGGTCGAGGGCAAGGACAAAGCTCTCACGATAAAGAGAAAATATAGGCATATGGCCTATGCTAGGGACTTCGTGAGGGGTTTAGTGAAGGGAGAGTGTAAGTGGACAGCTGAGGGAAACGTCATTAAGGCTGAATGTAGCTCCAACGAGGGAACAAAGTATCTAGTTAGCATTACTAAAGTAAGACTACAGAGACCTAAGAAAGAAGATAAAGAGAAACAAGGTAAAGTCCAGGAACAGGGAAAATCCTAAACTTCAGCTGGGCACTACTGCCAGTTGAACGTGAGCTTTAAACTGGTTCTTCACGGCCTCAGTTAGCTTCTCCATGTCATCTGTTACCTTTTCGTATAGCGATTCCCTGTCCACCCAGTATAAGTAGGCCGGTCTACCCTTTCTCTTCTCCTCGTCAGTCACCTTCTCTCTTCCTATCAAACCCTTGTAAAGTAGGTTGTTTATCGACTTGCTGATCGAAGCCTTGGTTACCTTCAATTCCTCAGCCAAGTCCTCAGTTGACATCTTCCTACCCTTGCACATCATCACGTGCAGTACCTCTACGTCACTCCTGGATAGGCCATATAGGAAAGCTATCACTTCCTGAATATCCACTTCCCTGCCATCCGGGAACCTCACCTTACTGTTCATTTTGCTCATTTCTTTACCACCTATCTTACACTGTTCTTTCTTGATTAAAAAATGTATATATATTAATGTTAAGAAAAATGTAGAAGTATATACTTTCGTGCAAAAATGTTTACATTTGTACGGGAGTGAGGTAACCCTTGTATGAAAAAGTTAAAGGTCGTAAATTAACGGGGTTAATATGGCCTAGGCATAGGTTATCAACGAAATCCCTAATTTCTTAGAACAAAAGATAAGGTTATGAAGTGGGAGACCCCTTGTGAACAAGGTTTCACTGTTGTAGTCCCATACTTGCGGGCCGCGTTAATACAGCGGATGGTTGAGAGAGGAGTTAAGGTTAAGAAGGCCACTAAGTTGGTGGGACTCTCAGCTACCTCTTACGAAAAACATCAGAAGAGCACCAAAGTCAAGGAGATATTGTCCGATCCTGTAGTTTCAGATATGTTAGAGAGTCTCGTGGGGAGACTAGTAGCTGGTGATAGGGTAGAGGAGACTAGCTTTTGCCTCCTATGTTCTAACTCTCGTAAGATATTTGGTCTCCCTCCCTGTCCCGTCCTCTAATCTGGTGGAGGGAGGGATATCTTAAGCAGGTTCGCGTGCTCCTCGGTTATGTTCTCTTCCCTATATCTCTCCAGCGAAACCTTTCCGTCCTCCGATATTCTAACCTTACTGAAGTAAAACTTCCTGGCGTTCACGTCTGCTGTGAACAGTCTTATCTCAGGCAAACTCCTCAGCCATTTGAGAAGCTCCTTGTCTTGTAGTGCAGTAGAAAGTTGCTTACTGGCTAGCCAACTCCTCACGTGAAGTAGAAGTACTCCCCTAAAGCCAGCTACTCTTAGGGCATCAAGAGATCTCAGGAACACTTCGTTCACCAAGCTCATCTTTTGCTCTCCACCGAATGCTAAATAAACTCCCTCAGCTCCCCAGGAGACGATCTTCTTGGCGGTCTCCTGTATGTTTGGGGAATAGTCGAATATCTTCACCTTGTTTTCTCCATATCCGTGCCTCTCAAAATACGCCACGGTGGCCGCAGCGGCAATGGATTCACAGATTCTATCTGGGTAACTAATTATGGCTATCCTTTTGAGCCCCTCGAACTCGTGGACACCAACTAGTCTCCCAGTTAGGGCCCTCAGGTACACCTCCTCCTCAAGGGACGCCCTTGAAGACATCTGTGACATCTCAGATCACGTAGAACTTCACTGAGCTTTAATATAAATTTATCTCTTTTTACTGCCAAAAATTATGAATTTCCAATATATAATGAAAATAGTGAGAAATCACACCGATTGCTGTCTGAGAGAGGTGAATACCAGACTATGGGGCGTAACGTTAATATTCCTAAGAATAAAGAAGTTAAATAGTAGAGGGGTATACGAAAGTAGTACATAAGTGGCGATACGTAATGACACCTGCTAGGGGAGAGGAGAAGACACCGGTGTCTTCAATGCTCATGGATACTACTCATGATGGGGGAGAAAAGTGGGGTTTAGAGGAGGACTTAGTCAGGACTATAGTCTCTGTCATCGAGTTAGATTCTAATCCACGGAAGGTCCCCCTGAAGATGATAAGTGATCCGGACAAGTTCATGTCCCTCATTATTCCCAAAGGTGCCAAGAAGGTCGTCTTGGTCCTCTCTAGGGAGAGGATGGGATTTGAGAACCAGTACAAAGAATCCGTTAGAAAAGTCTCTTCTTCAGCTGTTGTAATGGTTCTGTTCAGCCATAAGTTAGATAAGGATGTTATGCTTATCTTCTTTAAGTGACTCTAGAGAACGAAATCAAGGGATTGTGTACAAGGGCGAAAACTATAGGTTTCTTCGGATCCTACACTAGGTCAGACTATGTGGAAGGCGTCTCAGATATCAACGTTTTCGCTCTCTCAGAAGACAAGTCGTTACTCTTGGAATTAGCTTCCCTGGGTGTCACACCCTTAGTGCTCAGAGACCAGGAGCTTAAGGCTCTGTGTGACGCGGGGGAACCCCTGTGCTATTACCTGCTCTACGACTCCAAATTGGTGTGTGGCTCCCTGGAGGGTTTCAGGTTCAATAAGACGAACGTGACATGTTTAAGACTGTTGTATTATTCCAAGAGCCTCGTGAAAATTGCTATAGAGGGATTCCTCAGGGGGGATCAGGTATCATCGGTTCTGAACTCCTATAGATCAGTTAAATCTTACTTGCGGTACAGGTGTTGTGAGAGAGGAGAGATTCCGCTATCTGACGAGGAAGTGATGAAGTGTTGTAACAATATAGGAGGCGAGATGTGCGATCTCTTTCTAAAGATAGTGAGGAGTAGAAGGGATGGAACGCCAGTCGGGTTTTCCGTCGTCAAGAAGGTACGCGAAATCACACTTGGCCCTGAGAGTACAGCCTAGCCGTTGACAACAGTCTCAGACAAACCGTGAAGTTTATACTCTTTATATGTAAGTTTAATTGTGATGCTGAAACCTAAGGAAGTGTGCCAAAAACTGGGAATATCCTACCGTAAGTTACAGAGCTAGTTAAGAAAGGTTATATTAAACCTGTACTAGAGACCGGGAAGTGGAGGTTCAGGGATGACGTGGAAAAGTTGATGAGAATTGTTAGGAAGAGAAAGTTGTATTATACGGTGGAGTGTCATCGCGAAAGGACGAGTTGGCAAAGCAAGTTAAGTACCTCGAGGAGAACGTTAAGGACCACGAGCAGGTCATCACGGACGTGGGACCTTCGTTGAACGTGAAGAGGAAGGGGTTACTCAACTGAGGATGATAGTAAACAACGAAGTGTCGAAAGCCGTAGCCTACCCGGACAGGCTGGTGAGGTTCGGCTTCGAGATGGTAGAGGTGGTATGCAGAGCGCACAGTTGTGAAATAGTAGGATATTGTGTACATTAGTGAGATAAATTCTGGAATTACTTTTCTCTCTCACAAGACTAAGGCTAATGAATACTTGACCGTCTCCAAACTCCTGTTTACAGCCCTTGTAGCCCTCTTGAACCTAACCGGCCTATCCCTAAGTGAAGAATGCGATGACCCGTTAGGGTTAACTGGTGAGACGACCGTGTGATCCTTTAACCGGAAGTACAAGTTGTAATCATCACCTACCATCACGTGGCACATAACGTTTAACCTCGTTACAGCAGTTATCAGATTTTACGCTGATTACAGGGCGCTACCTAAGGAAAATCCCACAACTGCTGCTCGTTAAAAGCCGTCTCACCCACTGAAAAGACCAAGTAAAGACCTAGAGTACTGCCCCTAGAAGGGGCGAGGGTTCACACATTTCGGTTATGAGGAATTTCTTTCAGATTTACTTTTTTCATAGTACAATTTTTCAGATTTGTCGAAGTTAAAGAGTTTTAATGACTCATCGTTTACATATTCTTCCTCAAGGTGTATCCAGTGCAAAAGAGTCCTTGAAGGCCCTGCATGTTTATCCTCCCCTCCTAAACTTCGAGGATAGAGAATCGTAATCAGGAACTATAGCTCCTCGTCTTTCGCCTCCAATGTATCCCGCTCCCCTGGCGTATTCCATGAAAAATCTGTCCAGTTCTTCCCTGGACTTCTCGCTCAGCTCCCGAATTGCGTTCAGTAGGGATGACCTGAGTCTCTCCACGTAAGCCTCGTCGTCCGATACTGGGAGGTCGCGATTAGAATGGTAGACTGAGGTCATATCATCGTTGTAAATAGCCATTCCTGGATGTCCCTTGAGGACGAAGGGGAAGTGATCCGAGAACGGCGTGGGCATCTCGACCCTCTTCGTCACAAACTGTCTGGAGAGGAACCATAAGTCAGGAGTTGCAGAGAGGACTTCCCTGGAGGGGTAGATGGCATCAACGGAAATGAAGGCATGGAGGTTCCTTTCATCGTATTGCTGGGATCCGGTGCAACATCTAGGACCCTCCTCTGAGCTCAGGAACAGTAACTTAACCCCCCTCTTTAACTCCATCCTGTTGAGTTCTTCAACTAGTGATACGAGGAGTCCCACAGAGAGGAGGTTATCGTGAAACCCAGTTAGCCAGTGGTCGACATGAGCTCCCACTATCACGTACGAGTCTCCCTCCCTCACTGTAACCTCAACGTTGAAGGAGTTACTGTCGATCAGTCTGCCCTCTCCGCATACCTCCACGTAAGCGTCATCTTCAGGTTCTCTACTCACGAAGGCAGATGGCGGAAAGCCCTCAGGCAGAGTTATCCTCCTCAGCTTGCCCTCCTCGAAGAAGAGGACTCCCTCATATCCCTTTGGGTCAATCCTCTTTATAAGGAATGGATGTTCGGGCATCTTTACCTTCATTATCTCTCTCCCTAGCTTACCCTTGACGCAACCCTTAGTGTAGGGCATCAATGTATGTTCCACTCTCTCCCCGTTGATGAACACGTCAGAGAAGTTCACCTCCCAGAACTTTGTATTGACTGGGACTCTCCTGTGCTCGGGGAACTTCTGGGCAATCATCTCCAGGAGTGTTCTCTCCACAGGTCCTCCGTGCACTGCCTCTCCGTATTTCATGAGCTCCATCGCGAAACGTAAAGCTGAGACCATAAAGTAATAAGCTAACCTAAAGTTTTAAGGAGTCCCTACAGCAGTTAAGCCCTAAACCCCTTAAGTGCTGAGGTCTTACCTGCATCACCAGTGAATATAAAGTACGAGATGAGGACGTATGAACGGGCGCAAAGAGAAGAACACTTCATAAGGCTGGGATCACCCTATATAAATCCAGATGCAAATGCTGTTGACCGTCAGGGAGGACTCGATAGTTAAGGAGGGGACTGAGAGTTGGGTCATGTATACTAGATCCTCATCCACTTCAGTCAGTAGATATCTCACCGAGCAAGGTTGGTCCTCCCTTCCGCCCAGTAAGCCTGTTGACATCAAATCCAGAGAGATTTGTTCTTCCCACAGGCATCCCTCTGTGATGTCGTGGGAGAAAGCTAAGACGATACTGGAGAGGGTCAAAGCCCAGAGGATAGAAATTAGGAGGGTGAGACGGGAGGCACAATGGGATGACGTAAGTTGCGTGGAGGAGAAAGTTGTGAACTTCATCACGAATAATGGGAGAACCTTCGCCTTCACCGGCGACCCTAGAGACATTCCGTCAGTCCTGGAGCTACTCGCCCAAGATCAGGAATTCAAGAAGACAAACCTTTGGATCCCAGAGAGAGTGACTGCACTCCTCGATCCGGAAGCTACAGGCTACATCCTAGCTGGTCTGATGGCGTTCCTCAAGGGCGACAAGCCCTTGTTGAGACAAGACGAGAGGGGACTCCCAGACATCACGATCTATGATGATCCTACTATTGAGTATTCTCACGTTTTCTTCACGTTCGACGACGAGGGAACCAGGACTAGGAGAAAGGAGCTCATAGGAAACGGCCAGGTGGTGGACTACCTTGGTTCTCTATTCTCCAAGTATGGGTCCCCAGGTAATGGAAGAGGTTTCTACCCGGTACCAGATTACTATAACGCAGTGCTCAAGACCGGTGATTGGCAAATCCAGGAGATGATGGAGGAGTCAAAGGACTTCATCCTAGTGCTAGGTGCGTCAGAGTATCACGTCCTGAGGAACAGTATAAGGATTAGGCCCAGGAAGGTAGTCGTACCGGGAGCCGGTGAGGTTTTCGTGAGGGAGATAGCCATCCCTCTCCCAGAGATGGTCACGCTTGACGCCGTATCCAGGGACTCCAGGTTGGTGTATTTGGACGAGAATCACGGGGCTCTTGCACCTTTCATTAGGCTTAAGGTGAGACCACTCCTTCACTGAACTGGATGCCAGGGAGCAACCTTTGGTTCCTGTACCGAGTCCCACCTATCATAGGGCTTGAGGTCAATAACCGGAGTACCATTGACGGCATTAAGCCCAACTACTTCAAGTTTGTTACCCTCTCTCCCCAAGAGCCTCACCACCGAGATGCCCACTGGATTAGGTCTCCTGGGGCTCCTCGTGGCGAATACTCCCACCTTAAATCCCCTAACCTCTTTCAACAGCGACCACTCCTTCACCTCATGAAGGTGATATATGAGGATCAAGTGAGAGAACTCCTCTATCCCCAAGAGACCCTCAACGAATTCCTCCAGGATAACAACTCTACACGGTAGATTCCTGGAGGGAGGCCCCTCCCTCTCCACAAAACCTATGGCTTTATACTGGATCAAAGTTCTTCCACTACTTTCTTCAACTCCTTCTTGTCCCTCAGGGGGATACCCGAACCTCCCCTGTTGACAGCCACAATTTCAGCCACTATGCTCAGGGCTATTTCCCCTTCATCCTCAGCATTGAGATCGAGACCTGCAGGAATCCTCAGGTTCATCAGTTTATCCTTCGGTATGCCCGCTTGTAGAAGCCTCTTGAGGATCACCTTGGCTCTCCTGACGCTCATTACGGCAGATATCTCCTTCGCTCCCCCCAGTATGGCCTTCATGAGAGCCCAAGTGTCGTACACGTGTTTGGTCGCCACTAGGACGTACTTATCCTTGACTACCTCGTCCGGAACCTGAAACGTGCTCCCTCTAATAACCTGGTCAGCTTCATATTCCCCACCTTCAGCGAAAGGGTCTACCACAACGACCTTGTAACCCAGGGACTTGAGCATCCTTGAGACGATGGGGGCTATCCCTAAACTCTTCCCCTTACACTTACTCTCATCAACTCTAACTGTATCCCTATCACAGAAGACAGGTTCCTCCATCTCGGCCTCCCTGCTAGATGAGAAGATCAGAACGTCCATGATATCACAATAAAAGTGAGTAGATCGAGATTATAAATAAGGGGGTTCAAAGAGGACGTAAAAACCTCGCCCCTTCTGAGGGGATGAATAGCCCACTTTGTAAGGTTTCAAGCTTCGGATCTCTCCTCTCCACGGTGATCTCTTCTGGTCGACTCCCTGTGGATGAGGAGCGGGAGCCGACCTCTCCCGCGATGACGGAGGAAGGCGTCAAGAGGTTAAGTACTCCAACAGGAGGACGAACGTCGTACGTCTCCTGCCAAGGCTTTCAAGAGAGGGAACCCGGGAAGGGACACAGACTCCACTCCGACCTGAACTGGTACCTAACGTCCTCAGGAAGGCCACCAACTTGGTCGTGTCGACAACAAAGAAACCCTTCTCCTCCGTGGTGGACCACAACCGAGTAGCACCGAAGAGGGGTGTGACCATTAACTTGGGGAAACCTCGCCCTCAAGGTGTGGAGGTCACAAAGACGGGCATCCTGTTTCCTGTAGAACACGTTGAAGTAGTGGTCTCGCTTCATGAACTACCTCTATGGCCTCCGACGCGTTCATAAAACGCGCAAATCGCAAAATAATACGGAGATGCTCGAGGTCCTCCTGTCCCGGGTTTAGAGGAGTCGACCTAAAACGTCCGTGCAAACGTCAAGGCTCGTGTCTACCCTTTTTAAGTATAGGTTTGTCACTTTTCTAATATGGGACTATCCGTCAGTCTCGACGTTAGCCACTCTAAATCCTTCATCCAGGAGATTCGGGCCGTGATGAGGCTAACTCTATTACCCAGATCCACATTTCGTGAATCTCGTTTCCATTACCTTATACTTCTGGATAGAAGTTACTCGATGAAAGGTGAGAAACTTGAGATGGCCAAAAAGGGAGTGGAGCTATTGGTCGAATCCCTCCCCAATGATTCTAAGGTGACTCTCGTCTCCTTCAACGAGAACGTAGAGGTACACAACGAATTCTCTGAGCCTTCTGGTGTCGATCTGGACGAGCTTCACAAGATTAAAGTAGGTAGCGGAACCGCGTTGTACAAGGCACTTGAGACTGCCTTCCGACTGTCCAAGGATCATCAGCTTCCCTCTTACGTTATCCTCCTTACTGACGGAATTCCCTCAGACATGGGATGCATGCAGGGAATAAGAATGAAGTTCAACCTGGAGAAGTGTCTACAAGTTTACCAGTCCCTAGAGGTTCCTGAGAACGTTGAGATAATATCCTTCGGGATAGGAGAAGATTACAGTGAGGAGATACTCAAGGCCCTGTCAGACAGGGGTAGGGGATACTTCTATCACGTGAAGGATCCATCTGAGATACCCGAGAGGATGCCCAAACTCGCCAAGTCTCAGGTGTCAGCCAAGAACCTGGTCGTGGACAGCGTATCTGAAACTGCTATAAGACTTCTAAATTACGAGGGGTTTCCCATTAGGATAAACGCATTAGAGGGAACAACGAGAATTTACGGAGAGTTCATCATCCCTAAACAGTACACAGGCAAACTCTTCACGATAAAGGTGAGCTATGAGGACGAATCTGGGGAGAGGTCTAACGTTGTGGAGCTCCTGGTGGAAAGTGCCTCAGATCAGGGGGATTTTCTAAGATCCATCAATAGGGACATCTTGATGGAGTACGAGTACCTAAAGACGATGCAAGGATACGTGAAAAGTCTAGAGGCAAAGGATTTGGTAGAGGCCACCAAGAACCTGGACAGGCTAAGGGAAATAGCTGAACAGACCCGCAGGACAGATCTCATACAGACGACCGAGGAATTGACCAGGAGCATGAGATCACAGGACACTAAGGAGGCCCTCAGTGAGGCAACCAGGAAACTCAAGTACCAGGAATAACTTTAGTGATTCCGTAATTAATCGTCTCTACGATCACAGCTCCCGTAAGGACTGGGTGAACGATGTAGAGAGGACCTGCCCTCTCCAGGATCCCTAGAAAGGTAGCTAGTATTGAGGGAGGGTGATCGACGCCCAACGCCGATATGATGATGAACGACATTAGGCTTCCCAGTAACGCGAGGCCCGTTCCCGACGCTCCTAGCTCCACTAACCCGACCGCTATTGCTCCCGATACGGTGTACGCGACGATCACCGAGATGGAACGACTGAATCTCCACTCTGGATCCCTGTACTTAGTAGCTGCAGTTGCCAGAAGGGGTGGGAGCACAAAGGTAGTCCTGGTTATAAAAGTGATAAGGAATAAAAACAAAACCGATAACCCTAACGTGAGGATAGCCCTCAGACTGCTTCTCCACGGCATGGAAAACTACATAGAGACCAGGCTTTAAGTTTTCTAACAACCTGAGGGAAGACTATAGCACTTTCACGTGACTTTTAAATATTTCTAGTTACTTTTAATTACTGTGGAGAGGTATCTAACACCTAGTGAGGTTGCTCAAATATTCGGCGTGAGTAGGAGTGGTGTCATTAAGTAAGGGAGGGGAAGATAAGGGTTGTTGAGGTTAACGGTAGGTGGAGAATACCTTACAGCGAAATTGAAAGATTGTTGTCCGGCGGTGGAAGGGTTGAACAAGTAGCGATATGCAAGGGTTTCACCAACGCGAAAGGACGACTTGGAGAGGCAGTTGGACGCATTGAGAGAATAGGAAAACTCTCGGTGAAGTGAGTGTGATAGAAGAAGGATATAGGTTCCGGATTGAAAGAGGATAGGGGAGGGTTAAAGAAGTTAATAGAGTTAGCCAAGAGGGGGCAAATTGACGCAGTTGTAGCTTATAAGGACAGGCTAACGCGTTTCGGTTTCGAAGTGAAGTTATTCAAAGCTTACGGAGTAAACGTTATTGTAGCTTTCCAAGATGATAAGGATCACACGCAGGAGTTGATGGAGGACTTTGTAGAGATCGTCAAGTCATTTGCCTAGAATTTACGGCCAAGAGTGTGAGAAGGTGGTAAAATGTGTTGAAAACCTTAAAAAGGACGGTTAAACTGGAGGGTGACTTCTTGAACGAGTGGAAGTACCGCGTTCTTAGAGAGGTTGAGGAACATCAGAGGAAGTTTGTTAATGAAATGATTGGGGTAATACTCTCCGAGGCTTTACCAACTACTAGGAAGAAGTTGCACGAGAGATTTTACAGTGACTATAAGGAGAAGTACCCCTTCCTACCTTCAAGGGTTATTGAAGGTGCCTACGTCGTAGCCGGAAGGATCGTTAAGAGCTTCAGAGAGAGGAGGAAGAGAGGGCTAACGAGGAAGGATAAACCGGAGTATAAGAGGGTTGTGATCACTATTCCTAACATGGTTAATTGGAGGTTTAACAAGGTTTCTGTCAGCCTCCTAACTCACAAGGGTTGGGTTGAGATACCCCTCAAGTTCACCAAGCAATTTACCCGCTACGTACATGAAGGTTGGAGGGTTTCGCAAGAGCTTAAGTTAAGGTTAGTGGGTAGGAAAGTCCTAGTTTGGTTGACTTTTGAGAAGGAGGTTGAGAGGTTGAGTCCAAGGAGGGCAATCACATCTCTATTGACGTTAATGAGAATAACGTCACGGTAGCGGTTTTTGAGGGTTTTAAACTCAAGGAGTTGAGGAGATATGAGACTGGGTTGGGGAGGATTGTGGTTAATTACTCCTTGAGGAGGGAAGAGATTACTAAGGGGCACTCAACTAAGGACGAGTTAATGAAGAAGAAGTTGAGGAAATTGAGGGAGAGGGAGAGGAAAACTGACGTGTTAAGGAAGACTGTTAAGAGAGTCGTGGAGTTAGCTAGGGATTTAAAGGCTAAGGTTATTGTTGGTAAGTTCTCCTCAAGGTCTAAGGAGAAGATGGAGAGTAACAAGACTGCTAAGCTTAGGCATAGGATTCACCAGTGGAGTGTTGTTAAACTCGTGGAGATGTTGAAAACTCAGCCGATAGACGTCGCGGAGGTTTCTGAGTCCTACACTTCCTCCATCAACCCGTTTAACGGTGAGAAGTTGAAGAGGAGAAAGCAGGTAGTTGAGAGAGTTATCAGGGTTTTTAACCCCTACCTGATGACGGGCTCTGCTCACGAGGGTGGGGGTGTAAAAGTACTGAAGGTGAACGCTAGGTACTTGGAGAGCGGTGAAGTTCTTTTGGAGAGGGATTCCATTGCTCCCCTCAACTTGGCAAGGAAGGTGGATGGGAGGGTAGTGGTGTTTCCCTCGACTGGCCCCAATGAGTTGAGGGTGACCGTGTATGATCCCTTAAGAGGGGTGCCCGTGGCGGAATTAGAAGCAATTAAAGAAGGTAAGTTACGCCACGGGTAAACACTTTCTGGTTTATCGGTAACTTTTGATGACGGCTACGCTAAAGTTAGACGGTAACTTTCAACTATTTAAGTAAAAGATAATATTTACTATTCAAAGAGGAGGACATGATAAGGTTTAAGGTATCTAAGGAGATAGAGAACCCCGACGTAGTGTGGGAAGTAGTCAAGGACGTGACCTCCATTCCGAACTACTGGAAGGGGATAAGGGAGCTGAGAGTGAAGGAAATTTCACCTGGGATTTATGAAGGGGAAGTAAAGTTTGCCTTCCCTTCCACGTCCAAGGTGAGGTTGGAAATACGGGAAAACGAAAGGAAACTCCTCTTTCACTTCCTTGGGGGCATACTTAAGGGGTTCAACGAGGTAAGGGTGGGGGAAAGGACGATTGAGTCCACCTGGGAGGTGGAGATGCCCTTGTACATGAGGCCCCTGGAGTCGAGGAACCAAGAGCACTTCAGACAGGGCACAGAGAACGCGTTAGAACGCATGATCAATGAGGCGAGGACAAGGACTCAGGGCTAATGGTCCTGTAGAGAGTTTCAGCCCTAAGTTTGATGGCCTCTCCCAGGAGTCTCACCCGTCTCACGGTCTCGCGAACCTTTGGGAACTCCTCTCCAAGTATTGAGGAGATCCCCTCAACTTCCTCCACTACTTCGAGGAGTGAGGCTTTGAGATCCAAAAGGATACGTGAAGAGGAACACCCAGTTATGAGGAACCCCAGGATCACTGTCTGTAACATTTTTACGTAACTACTCGTTATTTTTAATCACTTCTAATCCCCTTAACGCTATTAAGTAAGCTGAGGCTGTATGCCTGTCAAAACCCTTCTCCCTCATTATCCTATCATGTTCCTCTGAATTGGTAGTACCCTTAGGATTAACTAACACAACGTTAAAACCCAACCTCAACGCCTTAATAACGCCGTGGATTAACAACTGCTTCTTGGCAAAACGCGTTATCTTCCTATTACCGCTCATACTCGTGGTGAACTTCCTCCTCTTAACTAGGAATAAGTCCTCAAATACAACGTAATCAACGCCAATCCTTGATAGGAAACTGAGAGACTCTGAAAGAGCATTCAAACGTAAAGCTTTAGCCTTATCCTTAGGAAAACCTGGTCTAGTAACATCTGAATACCACCACGTTTTGAAAGTAATAATTTTACCCTCCTTATTAACTACAACAGCGTTTAACCCATCACTGTTTAAATCGAAACCAGCAACCAGACCGTAACCGCTAGGTTTTGGCGAAGAGAAGTGCTTTAAGTACAACCAGAGTGGCACTTGAAGGTGAATCATTGGTTTTTCCTTAAAGGAAATTACTGCACCATAACCTTCCACCTTTCTTTTAGATAACTCTTCCAACTCAAGAAGTAGCTGTAAGTACTCCTTTCCAAGATAAGCTTTCCCGTGAACCCACTTTCCCCAAGGGTCTTTAACCTTAATTAACACGTGGTCTTCTAAAACGTGAAATTTTATTCCCCTATTGCCCTCATCGCTTTTGTTAACCCCTACAAGCGATCCACTTCTTTCTAACCTCAACCTTGTTACCGTTACTCTCGACAAGGGCTAAGGCTTGTTTATAGGCAGTTTCGGCATAGAACGCGTAAGGAATGATCTTGTATAACTCCTTAACAGCATCGTTTAGGGAGACTCCTCTTAAAGCTAAGTTGATCCCAGCCTTTACAGCCTTTGAGTGAGAGTAAGCAATTCTAGCTACCTTACCCACGTCCTCAAACTCAACCCTACCATTTATAGTCACGAATTGGAAGTTTTCAATTGCTTCCTTAGAACCAATTAGCTTACTCCTCATCATCCGGTAGGATAACAATTACAATCACCTCCTTACCGTATAATTCCTTCCCCTTCTCCTTGAGCTTTGAGGGGATAGTTATACCATATCTCTTATTCCCATACTTATCGGTGCCATAACTTGAGACAGTTGATTTGAAAACTATTTGCTTCATAAGAGTGTTAGAAGCATTAAAATTTATAAACTTTTATGCTAACATTAGAATAGAGGGTGCCACCATGAAGTCGATGAGCAGTCGCGAGGTGGAGGAAGGCACCCAATGAAACTCCCCATGTCCTTGAAGGGAGTGGCCACTGCTCCCGTAGACGGCATGGGGAGTAAAGAGGGGTGATGAGGCCGAGTGATTAATAGTCACGAAAAGTGACTATTAGCCACGATGAAGGCCGAACTCTTCTAGCGAACCCAACTCTTCGAGAGCCATCCAGAACCTACCTGAATTACGGGGATCTCTCCTTCCGACCTCTCCTAAGGCCTCGGAGATCAATCGCTGTGCGGTATCCAGGTGATGGAAGAAGTCCTCGAGCTCCGGGAAACTCATCATGATAGTCCAGGCCAACTCTGGATTCCCTTCACTTAAGGGGATCGAGCGATCTATCCTTCGTTTGGTGACGTAATCTCTACTCCTCCTCTCGAACCCGGAGATCTCCGAGAACACGTCCGTAGGTAACCAACCTCCTCTAAATCACTACGTGGGAAGTTTAAATTCGTAGAATAATTATGGACTACATGCTCCTCGTGGGAGTAGATGCAGGAGGCACTAAGACAGCCTCCGTCTCAGCTGAGTGTGTGAGTGGGAAGGGCAAGATCTTGAATAGATACGTGACTAAGGGAGCTAACTTCCATAACGTGGGTCTCAGGAGGGCCTACAGTAGGATAGCTACTGCCGTCCGTGAGGTCTCCGGGGACAGGAAACCCGACGTTGTTGTCCTCGGTATAGCTGGCCTTGACTCCAAATACGACGAGATAGTATTACGTGAGACGTTGAAGGATTTGGGCGGTAAGGTCGTCATGGATAATGATTCGTTCTTCGTGCTCTACGGCAACGTGAAGGGCGGTAAGGGAGCCGTCACAATCTCCGGCACGGGTAGCGTAGTTCTGGGGTACGATGGTACCAACAAGATCAGGGCCGAGGGTGCGGGATGGTTCTTGTCGGACACAGGTTCAGCCTACTGGGTTGGGAGGGAGGCCTTACGATACGTCACCAGAGTCCTTCAAGGAAGAGAGGAAGGATCTCCCATGGTCGAAAGGATTATGAGAAGCATAAGGGCGAAGGACCTTGACGACATTATCTACTGGGTTTATCATAAGGGACACAGGGTAGAGAGAGTGGCTGGTATAGCTAAGGTAGTAGACTCCTCATCTGAGGCAGGGGACATGAAGGCCAAGGAACTCCTGAGGAGAGGCGCGGAGCTATTAGCCGAGGCCGCGGTTTATGTGGCGAGGATAGTTAACGTTGACCAGGTAATCATATCAGGGGGCATGTTCTCCTCCACAACCTACACAAACTCCTTTAGAGAGGTACTAAGTCGTTTCAATCTCGAGACTAGGAGGACAGAGGTTAGCCCGGAGTATGGGGCCCTATTGTACGCCTCCAGACTAAAGGGATGTGACTTAATTACATAAGCGATGTTTCGGAGATGAAACTGTTCACTTAGAGTTCAGCTAAACTACTCTTCAGTGACGACCTTCACCGTATGGTGATGGTTGCGGGAGAGTTCACCAGGATCTCCCTTTCACTAGATCCCTTAGCAAGACCTAGGGATCATAACGGTCGCCCCAGATCACTGGGCCAGTCGAGGGAAACTTCAATACCCATCCGCTTTTATCACCCCCAAACCTCGTGAGCAGTGCCCTTCATCAGTTGGGAGATCACCAAGAGAGATTTCTGGGTAATACTTCACTAACATAACCGATGTCAAAACGTTATTTATAAAATTGAAAACAACCAGTAGTCACGTAAAAGAGTTACAGTCTGACTAACCATCATATGAGTTTTCCTCCTTGGTAGGAGCCCTCGTAAACCTTTAACGTAGGCTCTTGAAGCTTGGCGAAAATAAGGTGCACGACTCTGAACCCCCTTCTTATCCTCCCTCCCCTCAGCGTACTCAACGCGATTATTATTTTCCCCTTGTATCCAGCATCTATCACTGTGGGAGGAGCCAAGAAGCCGTTCCTGGCCATGGTACTCCTCAAGGTCATTATCCCCATGACGTCGTTCGGCATGTTGACTTCCTCACAACTCTCCAGGAGGTAAGTGTTGCCTGGTTCCAGATCCGCATACTCCTCAAAAGGAAACTCCTCCACCTCGCTTTTCTTCTCTGGGAGGGAGGCCCCACCAAGAATTCTCCAATATTTGTCCCCACAGACTCTGAGGTCGTACCCGTTCTCCCTTACGCTCTCCTCAGAGAAGTTAAGTATCATGGACCCTAGGGAATTCCTTATCTGCTGATAGGTCAGGATCATATGTAAAACATAGTGTTCGAAACGAATATAACAGATATTCCCATGTATTTTTCTCTTTATTCTCTAATAAAAGGAGATTATGGTAAAAGTATATAAAGCCTGTGATAGGCCGTTCAACATGTGAAACCTCTAAGCGACAGGAGGACCTTCCTCAAACTGCTCGTCTCTTCCACTACCTTACTTGCATTGGGCAGATTGGGAGCTGACCAACTAGCTCCTCTGCTTCACGCCCCAAAAGGACTGACTCCATTCTCATCGTGGTACGTGGTACAGATAGGAGGTACACCTAACGTCAATCTAAGTAATTACGTTCTCACCGTGGACGGAGAGGTAGAGAACCCTCTCCAGCTCACGTATGAGGAAATTCTGAGCATGCCCTCCGTACAAGTTAAGGATACCATACAATGCGTGTCTGATCCTTACTTCCTCAGGGCGGAGGTTGTTTGGACTGGCGTCCCTCTCTCATACATACTCCAGATGGCTAAACCTTCACCCTCAGCCATAAAGGTCTTGAGCTACTCAGCGGACGGGTATACGGCCGACCTACCTATCTGGAAGGCTATGGAACCTGACACCGTCCTGGCCTACATGGCCGACGGGAAGCCCTTGCCTCAGGTTCATGGTTATCCTGTGAGGCTTGCAGTGCCCAGGTGGTGGGGTTACACCTACGCCAAGTGGGTAACTAGGCTCTACGTTACTTCCCAGAATGTATTAGGCTATTGGGAGTCGTTGGGGTATGCTGATGTTGCGAGGAAGTAGTACCTCTCTACTTGTATGGTTGGCGTCACTTGTAGTGACGCTTTTGCCCCTGTTCCCTCAGGCCTGGGTGATCGGCGTAATGATGGCCGGTTATCCTAAAGCTTTCAATCCCACCTCCAGGACGTCCATATATTCACCTGAGTTTAGGAGAAAGACTTCGGTCGTACTACTAGTTTTAGCCATATTGGAAGGCTTAACGGGTTTTGGTGCTGGTCCCCAAACTTCAAGCTTCGTCACCGAGTTGACCCTAGGACTCCTAACTAGAGGGATCTCCCTTGAGTTACATCTAGCCCTGATAGCTCCATTGGCCCTCTTCTTCGTGATTCATACGGTCTCTGGGCTAGGGTCGCTTTTCATCCTGAAAGGAGTGAAGAGGAATTGGATCTACCAGTATCTCCTTCCGGGGACGTGGATAGGGCTCTATCTGTTGACTGTATATCTTGACCTGAACTACTTCCTCTCCTAAATCACTCATAGTGAATTTCGGGGACGTCATGGACAGAACTCAAAGGAAGAGAATAGATAGGGGCGATTCGGGTCTCCTTTACGAATCGTATTATTCTACCGTTTATAAGACAAATCCATCTCGTCCCTCATATAAAGTTACGTAGTTCTACATTTATTTGCTACGATATTCATTCAATAAAGTGAATTCACGACGGAAACCCGAACGGCCTATAGATAGCGCTGTGGGGGAATACTTTGACGCACTGGTAAGACATGATGGAACTGGAGTCCTAGCTGTGGACGGTAAAGTAGTCGTTAAGAAATACGCAGACGACAGAGGAAAACTATGGGTTAACACTGCGTAATCTAGATGAACGGGCGGGAAAGAAGGGTGAAAAGCTTATAAGAACTGCAATGGAGTTTCGAGAGGGCTGGTAAGATGGAACAATCCTAGAGGGCAGGGATCTGGCCTTCCAGTATGGCCCAGAGTATAGGGTATTTGAGCACGTCAATCTGAGGGCTTTGGACAACGAGCTAATAGCCATAGTGGGTCCCTCGGGAGTGGGAAAGTCTACCCTGCTGAGGATATTGGGCGGTTTCATTAAACCCACTGAGGGAGAAGTCATCCTATTGGGAAAGAAGGTCACTAGGCCTACCCCAAAGATTGCACTGATACATCAATCCATAGCTACTTTTCCTTGGCTCACTGCGTTGGAAAATGTTAAGCTCGGTCTCAAGTATAGAAACTTGACTAAGGAGGAGGAAGATTCGATAGCGAGGAAGATGTTGGAGCTTGTTGGTCTTCAGGGGTTTGAGGAGTTCTACCCCAAGCAGATGAGCGGTGGAATGAGACAGAGGGTTGCCATCGCCAGGGCTCTTGCGGCTGACCCCTATGTGTTACTAATGGATGAGCCTTTCGCTCATCTGGATGAACTGACCGCTGAGGGGTTAAGACAGGAGATTTACTCCACCCTGTTCAGTCAGGATACCTCCCTAAAGGCTGCTGTGTTAGTATCCCACAACATGAACGAGGTAGTGGAGTTGTCAGACAGGGTCTTCGTGCTTAACGGTGGGCCAGCCACTGTGGTGGGAGAGGTCACCATAGAGATGGAGAGGCCTAGAAGTCCCAGGGATCAGAAGTTCCAGGAGTACCTGGACCTTCTCTACAAGTTACTTACTCCAGTTAAAAAGAAGGTCAAGGAGGGATGAGCTCACGTTTGATTTATTCCTGGCCCTGGAGGCAGTGGGAGCTACCACTGGGAGAGTCTTCTTTACAATTCTCCTCTCCGTTCTGAGCGGTTGGCTCCTAGGTTACGTCGCCTTGAAAAATAGGACGTTCGAGAACATCTATATCTCGCTCTCGGAAGTCCTAGAGTCGGTTCCTGTAATCACCTTCTTCCCCGTGGTACTTATCTTCTTTGTGACAGATATTGGGGGGACAATCGGCTCGCAACTTGCGGTAATATTTCTGGTCTTCACCGCCGTTGTTTGGAACATTTGGATGGGGATCTATCAGGCCTTTAAGACCGTCCCAGAGAACTTGAGGGAGGTCTCCGAGAACCTGAGACTCGGTTTCTGGGGGAAGATGACGAAGTTGTACATACCGTTCTCCGTACCGAGGATAGCTGCAAATCTCATCCCCAGCTTCGCCGACGCCATGTTCTACATAACTGTGAGCGAGGTGTTCAGTGTGGGCAACTCGACGTATTCAGTCTTTGGAATAGGTAGTCTCATATATGATCTCACCACGGCTGGGGAATACACTTATGCGTTTTACTCGCTTGGGGTTTTGGCTGCAGTCGTCGTGGTCTTGACCCTTCTCCTCAGGGAGTTTGCACAGTACTCCGTTCAGAGGTACGGCTTAGATACCGAAGCCTCGAGCAATGCGGTCAGGAGAGGTAGGTTCAGGATAAGGTACTCCAGTAGACTCAGTAATGCCGTATCTCCAGTAACTAAGCTGGCTAGGTACGCAATCAGGAGTAGGGCGCAGGAGGCTGAAATTGAGGAGGAGAGGGAGAAGAGTCACCACCTGAAGACGCTGGGTCAGATAATAGCCTTCGTCTTCCTGATCGGAATATCGTATTCGGTCTTCACCGTGATCAGCTCGGTTCCAGATCAAACTTGGGGTTACCTCCTCTCCACGACGCCGTACGACCTAATACTAGTGGGGGCAGATTACCTTAGGGTAGGAATTATTGCTGTGATTTCCCTGGTCATAGCATTATTTCTAGGATACTGGTTGTCTTTACACGTGAAAACTGAACGGGCCATCGTACCAATAATACAAACGTTGGCCGCGTTTCCCGCCCCTGCCTACTTCCCACTTCTCTTCGCATTCACATACCCGGCAGTTGAGAGAGCGTTCGGTTCATTCACAGACGAGTTTTACGTTTTGTTACTCGGCTTCATCTCTACGTTCTATTACGTCTTCTACAGCTACTGGTTAGGAGTAAAGAATATGCCTCACGAGTACTGGGAGGTGATGGACAACCTGAACCTCAGCTTTTGGCAGAGGATGAGTAAGATCGTAATTCCCTCTACCTTCCCTTACATAGTGTCGGGGTTGACTAGTACCATAAATAGTGCTTGGGGAGGGTTAGCAATAGGTGAGTATTGGCCTGATATATACGATGGTAAGACGCTTGAAGTTCATACAGGGCTCATGAAGTATTTGGCCCTAGCGGATGCTCAGGGGAATCTAGCCGTAGTGGGGTGGCTTTCCCTAATATTCAGTATCATTGTAGTAATTTATTCTGTACTCTTCACTAGGAAGCTAATGGACCTAGCAAGAGAGAAATATGTGGCGGAAGAGGGTATATATGCTGCGTGAGTTCCTCAATGGTGAGTCGGACGGCTAAACAGTGAAAATCTACACTTTGCTTAACTTCAAAATACATAAACTTCACAGCTTATCGAAACCGTTAGCAACAGCTCATCTTTCAGGACGAGGGAGCGTAGCCCTGAGCAAGCCTCTAACACCGGTGAGTTACAGTAACTCTCACGGTGAGAAAAAAATTAAGCCTATGGAACTGGAACATTTCTTCACCTGTGATGAGGAATCCGGGAACCGATCTGTGAGGTCTCCCTACGCGAACGCTGAGGTCTCAGTTTAAAACCATTAAATCTTATTTATAATTATCATTAGTCTAATGTTTATATAGTAAAAATTTTAAGACCAGACTTTACATGTATCGGGAAGAATTATGGCAACTACATACGAGAAGCCCGACATGGGCAGATTGATTGAAGAGCTTAGATCTCTGAAGGCAAAGGCCTATCAGGGTGGAGGAGAAGACAGGATAAAGTTCCAGCACAGTAAGGGAAAGCTCACAGCCAGAGAGAGGTTGGCACTACTCTTCGATGAGGGAACGTTCAACGAAATCATGACGTTCGCCACAACAAAGGCCACGGAGTTTGGCCTAGATAAGAACAGAGTCTACGGGGACGGTGTGGTAACAGGATGGGGAAAGGTGGAGGGAAGGACAGTCTTTGCCTTTGCCCAAGACTTCACTTCAATAGGCGGAACACTGGGTGAGACTCACGCAAGCAAGATAACTAGGATATACGAGATGGCCCTCAAGGTAGGTGCTCCAGTGATAGGAATTAACGACTCTGGAGGAGCCAGGATACAGGAAGGGGCGGTAGCCTTAGAGGGATACGGTGCCGTCTTCAAGGCCAACGTGATGGCCTCAGGTGTGGTACCACAAATAACCATAATGGCTGGTCCAGCCGCAGGTGGGGCAGTGTATTCTCCAGCACTCACGGACTTCATCATAATGATAAAGGGAGACGCCTATTACATGTTCGTCACGGGTCCGGAGATAACTAAGGTAGTACTGGGAGAAGATGTATCTTTCCAAGACCTTGGAGGTGCCATAATCCACGCCACTAAGTCTGGCGTAGTGCACTTCGTTGCTGAGAATGAGAACGACGCCATAAACATCACCAAAAGGCTGTTATCCTACCTTCCCTCAAATAACATGGAGGATCCGCCTTTCCTCGACACTGGCGACCCCTCAGACAGGGAGGTTAAAGACGTCGAGTCTGTAGTACCCACTGACACCGTGAAGCCCTTCGATATGAGGGAAGTAATTTACAGGGTAGTGGATAACGGCGAGTTTATGGAGGTGCAGAGGCATTGGGCACAGAACATGGTGGTGGGCTTCGCGAGGATGGCAGGAAACGTAGTAGGGATAGTTGCCAACAACTCGGCCCACTTGGGGGCCGCCATAGATATCGACGCTGCAGACAAGGCGTCAAGGTTCATAAGGTTCTGTGACGCCTTTAACATCCCGCTAATCAGCCTCGTAGACACTCCAGGCTACATGCCGGGAACGGATCAGGAATACAAGGGAATAATAAGACACGGAGCTAAGATGCTCTACGCCTTTGCTGAGGCCACTGTGCCAAAGATAACCGTGGTGATTAGGAGGTCCTACGGAGGGGCACATATAGCCATGAGCATAAAGAGTCTGGGGGCAGATTTGATTTATGCTTGGCCATCTGCAGAGATAGCGGTCACAGGTCCTGAGGGAGCAGTGAGGATCCTGTACAGGAGAGAGATCCAGAACAGTAAGTCGCCTGATGACTTCATTAAGGAGAGGATATCGGAGTACAAGAAACTCTTCGCTAATCCGTACTGGGCAGCGGAGAAGGGACTCATAGATGACGTAATAGAGCCCAAGGACACCAGAAAAGTCATAGTGTCTGCTCTAGATACGTTGAAGAACAAGCGGGAATTCAGATACCCGAAAAAGCACGGGAACATCCCCCTCTAAGGTCTCCTCTTGGTGCATCTTAGAGTAGCCTCCCCTTTTTCACCCATCTCCACGGTTACGTTCTGGCCCAGTGCCCTTAAGACCAGTGAGAGCTTCCTCACGGACTCTGGGTCTCCTCGAAATAGGAGCTCCTCTCCGTCCTTTGCCCTAAAGAACTCCTCCAATAACTCTTGCAGCCTCTTTGACAACCTTATCACCTATCTTATCGCCAAGTAGGGCCTTCACTTTCTCAGGGTTCATCACTAGGTCCTCAGGTTTAGTTAGACCGTTCTGGAATAGGACTCTACCCCTCTTCCTCCCAACTCCAGGTACTCTAACTATCTCCAACAGGTCCTCCTTTACTCCGTCTTCGACTCTCGCGTTAAGTCTCCTGAGGACATCGGCGTGTTCCTCTAAGCCCAGGACTTGAGCCACGTTATAGGCAGAATAGGTTAGCCAATCCATGGTCTCCACCAGGCTCCTGAGGTCTCCTGAGCCTATACCGTACCTACCGAGGATTACATCTTCTTCGATCTCCTCAATCCAGTCGTTGAGTATGGAAGCTATCTTTAGGGCAGAAACGTATTTGTAGAAGTCATCCTCGTCCTCCGGCTCATCAAGGAACGGGGGACAGGAGACATTCTCTATTAACTCGTCTTCTTCACCCTTGCTCACGCCCACGAATGGACCATCAGGACTCCAGGCCAAAAGGTGCAGATAGGCCAGGTTACACTCTACGGCTTCGTTCTTCCTGAGAACGTCCTTAACTACCTGTGCAGTGAAGGGATTTATATAGAGGTCAGCCACTCTTCTTCCCAACTTGGTGAGGAATAACTTTTCATCAAGTTCAATGAAGCCGTTCTCCTCAAGCCAAGGGATCCCGGAATCTAGATATCTGTCAACTAACTCCCTGCTCAGCAGGGTCTGTCGAGCTAACTCCCTTATCTGCTCTACCGTGCTCTCCCCCTCAGATATCAAGCCCAGGAGGAATGAATAGAAGGCTGGCTCGTTTCCCAACCGGGACTGAATGGGTTCAGGTGGGGAGAGAATATATCTTTTGAAAACCCTCTCTGCATCCCTCCTATTCCTCACAACGATCACCGCCTCGCCCTCACTATCGTATCCTGGTCTTCCTGCCCTCCCGCTCATCTGTTTGTACTCCATGATAGATATCTCCTCCTGAAAGCCTAGGATCTTCCTGTTGAACCTGTAGATGTCTCCTATGATCACAGCCCTAGCAGGCAAGTTTACCCCAGCAGCTAGGGTTGGAGTGGCAGTGATGACCTTGATTATCCTTTTCCTAAATCCATCCTCTATCACCTCCCTCAATCCCCTGGAGAGCCCAGCGTGATGAAACGCTACACCTCTCTCCAAGAGTTCGCGTAGAGCTTCCTTCTCGTTGCTCCCCGCGTCATCCACCTCCTCCAGTTTGGCTATAAGGTCTTCGATCTCCTTCCTCTTCACCTCCAGGTCAAGCTCTGCCACCTTCCTGGCTGTGGTCTCGGCCATCCTCCTGGAGTTCCTAAACAACAGCACTTGTCCCCCTTCATCCACGACCTTCCTTGTGAACGCCAGGATAGCGTCGTTTCCCCTCAGCTTATACGAACTCCCGTCAGCGAAGGAAACCACGAAACCTCCCCTATCTGGAACCAGAACACCCTCCCTCAGGGGTACCGGTCTCCAATTGGTTGTTACAGCCTCTGCCTCCAACCACTTGGCTATCTCGGAGTGATTACTTATGGTGGCACTGAGAACCAGCAAGTTCCTTCTCTTGGCCTTTACCGCTACACTTTCAACAACAGGGCCTCTCTCGCCATCGTTGATGTAATGGAATTCGTCAAGGACGAAATAGTCCGTCTCGAACAACCAAGAGGGCCCATGTCTCCACAGGGAGTCCAACTTCTCGTAGGTAGTGACTATCAATTGGTAGTTCCTTAACCAAGCGTCGTCAGTGTCGTATTCTCCTGAGGTCATGCCGACCTTTATTCCGAGAGACTCCCACGCCTTGAACTCGTGGTATTTCTCCGAGGTGAGAGCCCTCAAAGGTGTGGTGTATATTGCTCTCCTTCCTCCCTTGAGAAGATGAGATATCATCCCCAGTTCCGCAATCAAGGTCTTTCCAGAACCTGTGGGAGAGGTCAAGAGGAGTCTTTTCCCCTCCAGCAGTCCCTTCCTCACCGCCTCTGATTGTACTGGATTAAGTGTGACGATCCCCCTACTTCTCAACACCTCCTTAACTTTTTCGTTGACGTTTAAGTCACTCAAGTCTATGAGTTCCATCCTCAGTACTTATTGGAAAAGGGAGTTTAAAGGGTGAGGGTAAAACTCGTTCGCTCCTGAGGACACTCGTCGGAAAATACGCGGATATCCCAGGGGTTTGGGCTTCACTGGATTTTCATGACTTTATATCCAATTCTCAGCCATTGGGCTTCACCAGAGTCCCGGGGCATTGCCCCATTCATACCCCTCAGCCCCTTTAGCGGATAACCCTACCCACACCCATGGTATTTCATGGCATCTCAGGACAGCAGTTATGGGACTTTAACGTAACTTAAAGATTTTCATCAGCCCCAGCGGTCCGCCTAAATGACGTTCAACGAACCTGAGGAACGCCTCCACGCTCCTCAGGTTAAGCTCCCCCACCAGCTCCCTGACGACGTTGGTCATGATGGTGAAGATCGCGAGGTAGCCCTGGAGCCTCTCCCTCCTCCAGAACGAGGAGTCCTCCAGTCCCAGGGCCTTGACGTCCCTGTGGAGCTTCTCGATCTCCCACCTCATCCTCCAGGCCTCCTCGATCTCCTCCTCGCTGAGCGAGAGGTCGGTCGTGTAGAGGTACTTCACGTGTGACCCGGAGTCACGTTTATATTTCCGGACTAGCAACTTCACCGTAATGGCTTGGGCTCCCAGGGTCAGGTCGGCGTAGTAGAGTCCGGGGGGTAGGTCTCCCACTCGGAGGTGTCCCTCCACCTCCTTGAGGGTCCCCTGGGCCGACTCGACCCTGAGGAGCCTCCGGTTGGACTTGAGCTCAGACACCACGTTCTCTTTCACGAGCTTCTCGGACCAGTACCACGAGTCGAAGACTACCCTGGACACACGGAAGCGCTCCTTGAGCACGTCCAACATCTCCCTGGCCAAGTCGATCTTGGTCTTGAACTCGTTGACCATCCCCAAATCCAACATCTTCCTCACGGCGTAGGGGAAAGCCCCCACCATGAACGTCCTGCCCGTGGAGAGGTCCACTATGGCGACCGTGAGGAGCTGCACGCCCCTCTCGAACCTCCCGTGGGCGTGGCAGTAGATCCAGTAGTTCCCGTGGGGGCTCACGTCCCTCCCCCTGGAGTACTCCTTGTGGTCCACGGTGTCGTCTATGATTACGGCCACCTCACCCTTCACCAGCCCAGACAGGACCTCCAGGTAGTCCCTCCACGCGTCTTCGAGTTCTCCCAACGCCTCCAGCAGGTTCGCGTAGTCCAACCCGAACGTCTCAGCAGCATTCCTCACGCTGGACCTCCCACCTAGCAGGACCATCAAGACGAGTGCCAACCCGACCTTCCTGCTCCTCCCGTTCCTCCTCACTATGCCCAGGACCTGGTTGACCGCCTTGATCAGATCCTCCTTAGCCAGTTCGACCTGTCCCTTTCTGTTCGTCATCTACATCTTTTCAGCGGGACGACGTCGAAAATTAAAAACTTCTCGCTAATACCGACTTCTTCGTATTACCTCCCTAAGATTCCCATAACTGCTGTCAGGAGAGGTCGGCTCCCGCTCCTCACCCACGAGAAGTTGACTAGGAGGGAACGCCATGAAGGAAGAGGGATTCCGAAGCTTAAAACCTTGCAAGAGGGCCATCCGTCCACGTTTCAGGGAGGCGATGTTTTTCGCCCTTTCTGAACTCCCTTATTTATAAGGAGCCTGATACCTGTGGAAACAACGCCCTCCGTGAGGAGGCCATACTTCTCGCTTAGTCTCTTGGACACGATACTGCCCATTCTTTACTTTAACTTTTCAATGATTCTTTGATTACATACTAATATGTTTGAACCAGGAAATTATTGGGTGAATATATAGTTGAGTAGTGGTTTATAGTATATGGAGATACCCAATCTCCTAAAGGGAAAGTTGACCGATGAGATGTTCCTACGTCTCATGGAGTTAAAGAACGAGAGTGTATTGGATTTTCTATCGTGGGTTGTGGGGCACTGTGATCCCGAATCAGTTTATGTCTTGAAGGGCACACGTGAGGACCAGGAGTATGTTAAAAGACGGGCTCTGGAGACAGGAGAGGAGATCCCCCTCAGGGTTCCTGGACATACTATACACTTTGACAAACCCTCAGATCAGGCCAGAGCGAGGGAGGATACCTTCATCTTGTCCGAGCCTATTCCCTTCGTTAACACGAAACCCAGGCAAGAGGGTCTAAATGAGGTCATGGAGCTCTTGAGGGGGTCCATGAGGGGGAGGGAAATGTTCGTGGGATTCTATGCCCTGGGTCCGAAATCCTCTCCCTTTCAGATCCTGGCGATCCAAGTGACTGACTCCCCGTATGTCATCCATAGTGAGAACATCCTATACAGAAGCGCTTACGATGAGTTTGTAAAGGTAGGGGGTAACGTTGAATTCCTGAGGTTTGTCCACTCGAAGGGTACCGGAGACGTGAAGAAGAGGAGGATAGTAATAGACTTCGGCGGGACGGTCTATAGTGTGAACACTACATATGCTGGTAACAGCGTAGGCCTCAAGAAGCTAGCTCTGAGGTTGACACTGAGGAGGGCAGTTAATGAGGGTTGGCTCTCGGAGCACATGGCCATAGTGGGTCTGGAGGGGAAAGAAACAACACATTACGTTACCGCTGCCTTCCCTTCAGGCTCGGGTAAGACTAGCACCTCTATGATGGGGAAGCTGGTAAGTGACGATTTAGCCTTCATTAGGGAGTCCCAAGGTATAGCGAGGGCCGTGAACCCTGAGATAGGAGTTTTTGGGATAATTCAGGGAATAAACAAGAGGGACGATCCCATAATATGGGAGGTGCTTCACACTCCTGGAGAAGTTATCTTCTCTAACGTTCTCATGACTGAGTCGGGAGAAGTATATTGGGTGGGGAGCGAAGAACCTGTCCCTCGTAAGGGGATTAATTATGCCGGAGAATGGTGGCCTGGTAAGACTAACTCTGAGGGCGTAGAGATTCCCCCATCCCATCCAAACGCCAGGTTCACTGCTCCCCTAAAGTCCTTCAGGAACGCTGATCCCAGGATAGACGATCCGAGAGGTGTGGAAATAGAGGCAATGATATTCGGAGTAAGGGATTACACCACCGTAGTCCCAATAGCTGAGGCCTTCAGTTGGGCCCACGGAGTTGTCACCATGGGGGCCTCCATGGAGTCCGCTAGGACAAGTGCCGTAGTAGGTAAACTCGACGAGATGGAGTTCAATCCCATGGCATTACTGGACTTCATTTCAGTGTCACTAGGAGAGTACCTACGCAACTACCTGGAATTCGGTAAAAAGTTGAGGCTGCAACCTAGGATATATGGGGCCAATTACTTCCTTAAGGACATGGAAGGAAGATACTTGAACTCCAAGGAGGACAAGAGGGTCTGGCTGAGGTGGATAACCGAGAGGTTAGAGGGTAGGGCTGACCACCTGAGGACAGCTGTGGGGCTCATTCCCACATATGAGGATTTGAGGAGGCTATTCAAGGAAGTGTTGAACAAGGAATACATGAAACAACAATATGAGTTACAATTTTCCATAAGGTTGAAGGAGTATAAGAACAAGTATCTTAGAATAAGAGAGCTCTACTCCAGGGTGAAGGACACACCTAGGGAGGTACTGGAGATCTTAGACGAACAGATAGGAAGGATAGACAAGGACATACAGAGATATGGGGACACCTTCTCCCCCTTCAACATCTAGTGTTTACCCGTGGCGTAACTTACCTTCTTTAATTACTTCTAATTCCACCACGGGCACCCCTCTTAAGGGATCACACAGGGTCACCCTCAACTCATTGGGGCTAGTCGAGGGAAACACCACTACCCTCCCATCCACACTTTTATCACTCCCCAAACCTCGTGAGCAGTGCCCGTCATCAGTTAGGGGGATCATCAATAAAAACTACTTCGGTGATACTATATAAACACAACTTGTCAAAACGATATTTAGAAGTGATTAAAAATAACGAGTAGTTACGTAGAAGCGTTACAGTCTAGTTTCTCTTTTAGGAGAGCCTCCTCAATACCTCTATAGTTAACCTCAAGATGTTTCTTAAGGATCACTTCTGCTTCCCCTCCTAGGTTAACGTCTACCCTATATTTCCCCTTGAGTATTTGCTCCAAATGTTCCCCCATATGGGACGGATTTACTAATCCTCCGTGGGCTAGTCCCACAGCCTTCGGTCTTAAAGATATTTGCCTCCTGAGGCTATTTACGTAGTCCCTGAGGTTCAGGGGTGGTGGAGTAGTTGGAATAGGTAAACCGTTGTATCTTCCTCCAGCAGAGTCACCAGCGTAGAGGATGCCGTCTATGAGCACTGAAATGTGGTGTTTGGCGTGTCCAGGAGTGTAAAGTAACTCCATTTTCCTATCTCCAAGGTCTATCACTTCCCCTCCACCGACCTCCAGTATCTCCCCATTCACTGGTTCGACCTCACCGTAGATGTCCGCGACCTCTCCAAGAACACTCTTCCCTCCCTGATTCACCTTTGAGGGGTCTCTAAGGTACTTTGAGTAGCCCTGATACACTAGGACTTTCGGTCTGTACCTCTGGACGACCTCGGCCAAAGTGCCCAAGTGATCTATGTGGAGGTGTGTCACCACCACGTAGTCCAACCTATCTAAGAACCCCACATCCATGACAGAGTTAGCCACTCCGGCATCTATCATCACGTTCTTCTCATCACATATTACGAAGGAGTAGACAGCCTCAGGGAACTCCCAAGGTCCTGAGGGTATAGCGTGTATTCCAGTGCACATGAGCTTGAAAATGGTAGAGGAATCTAAAAAAGGATTATGTGGGTGGAGCCTCCCTAGTTTCCTCCAGGATGTCCTCTATCGCCTGTGTCCTGAACCCGCTGTATACTGCTCCGTAGTGTGCAGCCAAGGTAACTATGGCCGCAACTATAGTATCCTCTGGGAAAGGTATTACGGGGTTTAGGCCGAACCCTCCAAAGTAGGATATTATCGACATCACGAATATGAAGGCGAGTAGCCAGTAGCTGGCTTTGATCTCAGTCTTGGCATCCTGGGTCTTAGATTCGGACCACAGCAGGGCTATATCCAGCGCAACCAAGCCCACCATGATTAAGAGGTATTCCATAAAGCCTACGTTGTTTGCCGCAGTCAGCCCTGAGGTAGAATCGTAGAGGAGGAACGCGTCCGCGAGCACCACTGCTATGTTAACTACTCCCAGGACCACTGACAAGTTCTTGCCCATCCCCATCATTTTATACGCATAGTATCCGAAGAAGAGGGCAAGGCCCAGGAATATTCCTGTGACCACATAGAACAGGACTGCGAAGCCTGACCAGTAGACTATGAGGCCTGCAGCTAACGTAGCTATGGGAGCTATCACTTTGGCTAAAGGAAGCTTATACGTCCTCTTCAGCTCTGGCGCCGTCCTCCTTAGGGTCTCCAATCCTATCCCTCCCATGATGTACGTGAAGACCGTGGCTGAGCTGATGAATCCCGCCAGAGACTGCCAAGAGGGGAAAGGTAACATGAATATAGCAGCTATTATTGTTGCAGCGATGAAGGAGATGACAGGTATCCTAGTCTTACCTAGCTTCAAGAACGGTCCCGGTAGATAGCCATTGGACGCGAAACCGTACAGGGTTCTCCCGCTAGTGCCCAAGTATATCCACCCAGTTCCGCTGGGGGACACCACTGCGTCGAGGAGGAGTATGTAGGCCCAACCACTGAATATGAGGGCGAGTATACCTAGAGGTGCAGCAAGCTCAAATAGCTGGTAGAAAGGTCCTGAGGAAAGTTTCGTATAACCCAACGCAGTCCAGTTGCCATACGTGACCGGCATTGTGGAATTACCGACGTTTATGCTGAGGTTACTCCAATTTATCCCTCCTATGAAAGCCAGCTGAAGGAGAGTGTAAAGGAACAGGGCGATCACCAATGATCCTATCACAGCGAAGGGTATATCCTTTTGAGGGCTCCTCCCCTCACCTCCGTACTCTACCGCCTGCCTGAAACCCAAGTAAGAAAAGATAACTCCAGTGGTGGGAATAGCGTAAAGGACGGCAGAGAAGCCATATATCCCAGAGGCTCCAGCTGCCACCATGTCCTTTGCTGGGAAGAAGCCTCCTCCTGCAGTGAGGTTAGCCGGATGGAAATACGTCACTAATAATATGACAATGGTAACTCCAGGTATTAACAACTTCCACCATCCAACGCCGTGAGTTACCTTACCTAGGATGTTAACTCCAAGGTAGTTCAGAAGGAAAAAGAATACTAGGAAGAGGTAGGAAACTAATATCCCGGAGGGCGTCAGAATCCCGTTCACTGTGAGGGACGGCACTAGAGTGGAGAGGTAAGTCACC
Organism: Metallosphaera yellowstonensis MK1; assembly: GCF_000243315.1. Lineage (GTDB taxonomy): Archaea > Thermoproteota > Thermoprotei_A > Sulfolobales > Sulfolobaceae > Metallosphaera > Metallosphaera yellowstonensis. Next base: position 96,389 of record NZ_JH597770.1, read on the forward strand.
GTGGCTGTGGCCTCTATGGCGGGAACCGACGATGCAGAGAGGAAGTAGGCCCAGGTTATTATGTATCCGGCCACTCCTCCGTGAGTGTAATGGGGATACCTCACTATTCCCCCTGTCTTGGGAATAGCTGAACCTAGCTCTGCATAGGTCAGTCCCACGAAAAGTATTAGAATCCCCGCGATTATCCAGGAGAGGATGGCCGAGCCTCCAGCGTCCTCAGCGGTGTATAGGGCTCCGAACAACCACCCAGATCCTATTATCCCTCCCAGGGACAGGTACAAAAGTTCGAACTTGCCAAGTGCCTTTCTCAACTGCTTATCTGATTGAGCTCCTAAATCTCCTGCCCTTTGGGGTTTCTCTCCAGATCCAGACATATCAATCTTCATGGCGAGATATATAATTAAAAATCTTTCTAGTAACTGCAGGTGTTACGTTCGTTGTTTTTAAAAAATACGAGATAGTCTATAGGTTATGTTTAACCTTAATGCCAATCTCATTGACCAAGTGGATATGGATCTGCTTCATGAGGGTTCTAGCTGACATCATAAGCGTAAACTACGTCGGATTAAGGCACTACTCCACGGGATTTGCGGTTTCTGACCTGCTCCCAGCTCTAAGGGTGAGGGTTCCCCAGGTCTGGAGAGCAAACCATCTCCCCAGACTGGGAAAATCCCATCTGGTTGTCTGAGGGGTTACAGCGTACCTTTAAATTTTGACGAACTTCGTCAGGGAAGGTAATCCTTTTTAATACTGTATAAGTAAATTTAAGCGGTTTATTATGACCGAGGAACAACCTCTGAAGATGGGACAGCAGGAACTGGAGGAAAAGGCCGATTACAACATGAGGTACTTCAAACACCTCTTCACGCTAAGCAAGGAGAAGCCCAGTGAATTCTGGGGTTCTCTAGCTCAAGATTTGTTAGATTGGTACGAACCTTGGAAAGAGACTATGAGACAGGAGAATCCCATGACCAAGTGGTTCCTCGAGGGTAAGATAAACGCCTCTTATAATGCCGTGGATAGACATTTGAATACCTCCAGAAAGTTCAAGGCCGCCGTAGTTTGGGAGAGCGAGCTTGGCGAAAGGAAAATAGTAACTTACCAGGACATGTTCTACGAGGTTAACAGATGGGCCAACGCCCTGCTAGAGCTCGGAGTCAGGAGGGGAGATAGAGTGACCATATATATGCCCCTCATTCCAGAAGGTGTTGCCGCCATGTTGGCCTGTGCAAGGATAGGGGCTATACACAGCGTAGTCTTTGCCGGGTTCGGCTCACAGGCTATAGCAGATAGGGTCGAAGACGCTCAGGCCAAGGTTATCGTGACTGCTGACGCTTATCCGAGGAGGGGAAGGGTCGTGGAGCTCAAGAAGACCGTAGACGAGGCCCTCAAGAGTCTGGGTGAGAGGAGCCCAGTGAAGAAAGTCCTTGTGTATAGGAGAATGAAGACTGAGGTGGATATGAAGGAGGGAAGAGACGTGTACTTCGACGAAGTGGGAAAGTACAGGTACGTAGAGCCGGAGAGGATGGACTCCAACGATCCTCTCTTCATACTTTACACCTCAGGGACGACTGGGAAACCTAAGGGTATAGTGCACTCCACCGGTGGTTTCCTCACAGGTACCTCCTTGATGCTCCTCTGGAGTTACGGCCTCAGCCAGGAGAATGACGTGCTCTTCAATACCTCCGACATAGGTTGGATAGTGGGACACTCATACATAACCTATTCCCCTTTGGTCATGGGGCGGACCGTCGTGATATACGAGAGTGCCCCAGACTATCCTTACCCAGACAAGTGGGCTGAAATCATAGAGAGGTATAGGGCCACGACCTTCGGTACTTCTGCCACAGCTCTGAGGTACTTCATGAAGTATGGCGACGAATACGTTAAGACCCACGATCTCTCCTCCCTGAGGATAATAGTGACTAACGGCGAGGTACTCAACTACTCCCCGTGGAAGTGGGGGCTCGAGGTATTGGGCGGTGGGAAGGTCTACATGTCTCATCAGTGGTGGCAGACGGAGACAGGGGCACCTAACTTGGGTTACATTCCAGGAGTGGTATACTTGCCCATGAAGTCTGGTCCTGCCTCTGGATTCCCGTTACCTGGGAACTTCGTGGAGGTCTTAGACGACTCCGGAAACCCAGCCAAGCCCAGGGAGAGAGGTTATCTGGTCATGAGGCCACCGTTCCCCCCGAACATGATGATTGGAATGTGGAACGATACTGGTGAAAGGCTCAAGAAAACCTACTTCAGTAAGTTCGGTTCGCTTTACTACCCAGGAGACTACGCCATGGTTGACGAGGACGGTTACGTCTGGGTCTTGGGTAGGGCAGACGAGACCATAAAGATAGCAGCCCACAGGATAGGAGCTGGGGAAGTGGAGTCTGCCATAACTTCCTTCCCTGCAGTTGCGGAAGCAGCGGTGATAGGAGTTCCGGATCCAGTCAAGGGAGAGGAGGTCCACGCCTTCGTGGTGCTCAAGAAGGGCTATTCACCTTCACATGAGTTGGGGAAGGAAATACAAGCTCACGTCAGAAAGGTGATGGGGCCCATAGTTTCTCCCCAGGTTCACTTCGTGGAGAAGTTACCGAAGACTAGGTCAGGTAAGGTAATGAGGAGAGTGATAAAGGCCGTCATGACTGGAGCGAACCTGGGGGATCTGACCACCATAGAAGACGAGGCGTCCATGGAGGATATAAAGAGAGCTGTGGAGGAATTAAAGAGAGAGCTACGAGGCGCATGAGATAATACCCGGATCCTGGTACTACCCTGAATTTTTTACCCTTAGGTTAAATAAAACTTTCAGTTAACTCTCTGGAAAAATTTTATGGTGCATTCGTTGGTTCACTCATGGGTAGAACACAACCCTCCTTCACCGCATCTGTGGACTCAGAGATGGAAAAGTTGAGTAGAATAGCCAACAGGGTAGGTCTCCCGTGTCTTAGGCAGGCTGTGACTGAGGCGTCTAAGAGGGTCAGATACTTTCAGAACGCCTCCTACGACGAGATGATGAGCCCACAGGAGTTGGTTATGCTGGCCTTAATCTCTGCAGTTGCAGAGGGGTTCTGCAGCGATGGAGGGGTACGTAGTTGACATTTTGCCTGGGGCCGGAAGTGCGACTCTGATCCTCAACGGGTTTAAAACTGTGGAAGTCAAGACGACCTTCCCCATTTACATAGAGACTCGGGATCCAGATAGGGTAGCACAACATCCAGACGTAGTTTATTACGAGGGCGAGCAGTGGAGGTACCTCGACGGAAGGGAGGTAACCCTCCACAGGTTTGAGCTGAGGGACTTAAGAGCTTACTACCACTTATCCAAGCGATATAGGGTGCTGAACGAGCTCCCCACGGTTCTCTCTCAGACCTTGTTCAGGTTGGGGGCGCTCCCCTTCAGGAAGGTCAGCATCAGGAGGGGGGAAGTGGAGATCGTGAAGGACGAGCTGGATCTCTCCGAGCTGAGCATAGCCTCAGTCGTGACAGAGGATTGGTTCGGCCCTTCTCCCACAGGTCATAAGTTCAGGGCAAACTTGAACGGGAGAGAAATGACTGGGGATCTTGACGATCTCAGCTTGAGGGCAGATGTGGCTGAATGCATGGGTAGGGCTTGCCATAAGATCAGGGCATCGGTCAAGCTCAACATGGAGGAGAAGAGGGCTCCAGTATCAGTTAAAGGATTGATTGAGTGGTCTTACGTGAGCAGGACGCCTGTTAGGGAGTTAATGAGAGCTACCATAGGTAAGGCACTCACAACCAATGAAGCTTGGGTGGCCTTCAAGAGGAGAGTAATAATACCTGATGTGGTTCCGAGAGTAGAGAAGGAGAGGAACCTGGAGCAGTTGAGGTCCGTAGACAAGGGAGGCCTCGTCCTCTTCCCCAAATTGGGCTGTTTTAACGACGTGGTGCAGGTGGACTTCTCCTCCCTCTATCCGTCCATCATCATTAAGTATAACATATCCGCCGAGACAGTGGACGCTTGCCACGACGTAGTTACCGAAATAGGACATGACCTGTGTTACAAGGAGAAAGGGATAGTCCCTGAGGCTCTGGAATGGCTGGTGAACAGGAAGGAATACCTCAAGTCTGTGGACCCAGAGAGGGCCGAGGCCGTGAAGTGGATATTGGTAGCATCTTTCGGGTACTTAGGTTATAGGAACTCCAAGTTCGGGAAGATTGAAGCCTATGAACTCGTGACCCATTTCGCCAGGAAGACGCTCAGGAACGCATTGGAGATAGCCTCCGAGAGGGGACTGGAAGTTATACACGGTATAGTGGACTCACTTATGGTCAAGGGGAGAGACGTGGACGACTTCGTCAGGGAAGTCCAGGAAAGAACCGGGTTCAAACTCAAGGCCGAGCCCATGAGTTGGGTAGTGCTGACCTCCAGGAGGGATGGGAACCCCTATCCCATGAGGTATTTCGGGAGGACTAGTGACGGGGTGAAGATGAAGGGAGTGATAAGGGATAATATGCCTAATTTGGTGAAGGACTTCCTGGAAGACTTAAGGAAACTGATGAGTTCTGCCAGTGACTGTGAGGAGTTGATGACGCTGAGGGCCGAGGTTATGAGACTCTTGAGAGGTTACCTGGAGAGGGTAGTCTCAGGTGAACCTAGGGATTACGTCGTGTGGGTCAAGGGGATACCGTACGTCAGGGGAGTGAGGGGGTTCTACGACGCCAGGAACGGGTTTCTAGGTAGAGACTTGGAGTATTATAGACAATACCTGAGTAGAACTGTGAGGGTGGTATACCCTTGGCTCTGACCACTGGGTTCCCACTCCTCGACTCCTTGATCAGTGAAGACAAGATAGTGGAGTTCTACTCTCTGGATAGGGAGTTACTGACACTCTTTTACCATAGGGTCATAGCTGTCTCTTCTCCAGTTCAGGTGGTCTTGGTTGGGGAAAGGGGTGGACTGGACCCAAATATGGTGGAGAGGTTCCAAAGGATCTATGGAGTTACTGGAGAGATACGCGTAAGGAGGGCCTTTAAGGTGGAGGACGTGAGTCAAGTCTTGAAGGTAGTAAGGGGGGAGGCTGTGATTGTAGACCCCTATCAGCACAGGAAGTGCTACTCAAACATAGTGAAATACCTCAGGCTTGACGGCTCCAGGAAATATATCTTTAGTTTCATGGATAGGGAGAGGGAAGGATCGCTCTTCGGTGCACACTCTGCTGGATCGATCCTGAAGTTGAGCAGGACTAAGGGTGGCTTTAAGGTGGAGATCATTAAGAGCGTCACGTTGGGGAGACTGGAGATCCCATTCGCTACCTGGGAGATCTTTGGTAGGTCAGAGAGCGGTCTAATACGCTGGATTATTTAGGTGGTCTAACGCCGTTGTCAGCAGTCTCCCACAAATCCTAAAGTTTATATTATCAATGAGAAATAAACATGTGATCACACCGGATGAGGGCGATTCAGGGCTCCATTGCGATTTCCATTTGTTTCTATAGAATGAAAGTGACTTAATTGATCCTACATCAGTACACGAAAAGGGGACGAGCGCTAGGTCATACCATGAGACACTCATTCAATCACGTGGTGACCTCGCTCGTCCCCGAGTTACTTGGGAAGGACGAGCCATTAAATGAAACGGCTGAGATGGAGAGGAGGGCCCTGGAGGAGAGGAGGACCTCCCCCAGGTACGCCAGGGGGAAGGAGGTGAGGAGGAGGGGTTACGCCAGGTACAGGTTCTTGAAGGGGTTCAAGGTCTCCCTCCGGGGGGTCGTGTACGGGCTGGAGTGGGTCACGGTGAGCTTACCCGTGCTGTACAGGGGAGGGGAGAGGGTGAGGACGAGGGTGGAGGAGGAGGTGCTCAGGGAGGAGGGGGTGGTGCTCAGGTCCCTCCTCCTGCCCGTGTTGGGAGGGAAGTTGAACGCCAAGCTCTGGACCCAGGAGCTGGAGGTGAGGGGGGACTTCAAGTACGTGGTCGTGGACGGGAAGTACGTGAAGTTGAGGGGAGGGAGGAGGGGGGTCCTCTTAATCGCGTTGGGACTCACTGACCACGGTGTGAGGGCCGTGCTTGACGTGGTCCTGACCGGGGAGGAGGACGTCGTGAGCTACTGGGACCTCCTGGTGAGGCTGTGGAGGAGGTACAACCTCACCCTGGTCGTAGCCGACGGGGTGAAGGCCCTAGACACGGCCATCTCCCGCTCCGGGATCAAGGTCGCGAGGCAGACCTGCCTGGTCCACCTCAAACGAAGCAGGAGGGTGAGGGTCTTGCTGGACCTCCTCCTCTCCCTCGCCGAGTCCGTCCCCACCCGTGGCTCTCCCCTCCTACCTCCTCGCCCCCAGGGAGCTCTGGCCCCTCCTCAGGTCAAACAACCTGGCCGAGTCCTTCAACTCCCTCCTGGAGAGTTCGGGAAGTGCCACTCCCCCTGGAGGACCGGATCGCCCGGGCCATAGCCCTCAACTACAACCTCTCGACCTGTTATCTCATCATTGTAATATTACAAGAACCCTTATTTCTTCGTGATATGATCAAATATATTCAGTAATTCCTTCATTGAATAAGTCTAAACCGAGAGATATATTACAATTTGCAAAGGAGCCCTGAATCACCCTTCCTAGTCCCCTTTGCACCTATTATGAAAAAGACTATAAACCATAAAAAGATCAATTATTTGTACTACTAGTATTTTTCATTAAACTACAAATAACTTCTAGCTGTTTTAGGATATAAGTTATTCAAATCATCATTTATGGCTGCATTTATAGCCTTTTTTAACTCTATTGCTCTAGTTTCCCAACCAACTTCTCTTAATATTTTTTCAGCTTCCTTAAGGTGTGCTAATCCTTGATCCTTCATACCAGATTTTAACTCAAGTAATCCAAGAGCCCATAGAGTAAGAGCCTTTTCATCTATTACTAAATCATCTATTAATTCAAGACTCTTCATTAAATACGAGATACCTTTTCCTATATTCTTTTCCACTTCAGCTACATAAATACCCATCCCCCTTAATGCTACGCCTTGTAATAAAGGTCCTTGGATTTTTTTTCCCATTAATGATTCAACTTTCTCCATATCTTCCCTAGCTTTTTCTATATTTCCCAATCTAAGATTTAATACACTTCTCTCAGATAAGCATACCATTAAATGGCCAAATCGCATGCATCTAGCTAAATCTTCAATAGCTTTATTGTAATATTCCATTGCTAAAATCGGATCACCTTCCTCTATAAGCATACTAGCTATTCCCCATTCACAATGACCTAAACCAAATAAATTGTGCATTTTTCTAAAAATTTCTAACGCATTTTCAGCTAGTATCCTAGACTTTTTTAGATCTCCTTTTCTATATAATACAATAGCCATTTGATGAAGAATAGGTGCTCTATTCTCTATATCTAGTTCATCTATACTATCAAGGGCTCTTTGAAGAAGATCTAACGAGTTATCCAATTGTCCCATTTCTTCATAAACTTCAGCCATTAAGGTTGCCATTCTGCTAAACCATATTGAATTTCTCTTTCCATAAATTTTCATACCTTGTTCACATACTTGTTTAGCCTTATCATAGTTATTTATTACTATATATGATGAACAAAGAAAATATAATAATTGTGCGTAAGTTTCCCAATCTTTTGCTGATCTGATTACACCTTCCATATCCTCAAATATACTGAGAGATTCATTAATTTTTCCAGAAAGATGCAAATATAATCCTTTAAAATACTTAAATTTAATTCTTCCATAAGGAGAAAGTTCTTCTTCTATCACATCTTTAAATAATTCATTTACTTTCTCCAGTAAACCTGCATTAGCTAATCTAGGTAAGTATTTTACTAAAGATAAGGCTTCTTCTTCCTCTCCTGCCTTGATAAAATGATACACAGCCTTCAACCTAGAAAAAGGATCCAATAGTTTTAGATAGTAATGAGCGGCTTTTTTATGAAGCTCTTCTTGAGAGGATGAATTGTCATAGATTATATCTTTAAGAGTATTCGAAAGCCAGTAATTTTCACCATAACTCTCAATTAATGACATATTTTCTAATTCTCTTAAATAATTTATAAGACCTTTAATGCGAGTTAAACGCCTTAAAGAATCTAAATTTATAGGGGAGTCAAAAACAGATAAGTGTTCTAAGATTTTCATATGCTCACTAGTAAGCATTTTTCTAAGCTCCATTATTAACCATTCATTAAAGGATTTTACAAGCAATCCCTCATTTTCAGTTGCTTTAGAAATGCATAAAAAATAAAGACCTAATGGATTACCATCCAATTTTGATACATATGTAGAAGCATTATTAAAAGATTTGTTACATTTTATAGCCAAAAATTCCTTAACTTCCTCTTCACTCATTCCTTGAAGATGTATACTATATGATTTATAAAGATTTTTAATCTGTTTACGCGAAATCACAAATAAGCTTTCTCCTTTTTCAATCAATTGATTAACCAATAATTTAATTGAGTCATCTTTACATAGATCAAAGTTATCTAGAACCAAAAGTATATTATTATTAATAATCTCGCCAACTGCTATATCGATAAGGATTGAAGAATCCTTTACTCCAGCTATAATATAATCTGGTAAGGTCCTATATCCTTTTAAAAAAAGAAATGTCGCTAGTTTATTTAAGAAATATTGAAAAGTATCTATTTCTTTGCAATTATACCAAAAAGTTTTGTTTTCTAGTCCACTATCCCATATAAATTTTGCTACTAATGTAGTTTTTCCAATACCAGGCATACCCCAGATAATTATTGGACCTTTCCAAGAACGTATAAGTTCTAATTCAGCTCTTCTTCCTATAAAAGATGTTACTATAGGTATCATATTTTCTAATAGTTTATGAGGTATAATTATCTCCGATTCTATATCTTTACCTCTGATAACGAATCCCATTGGGGTAAAATTTATCTCTAAGCGATCTAGCATGGGGTAATAGAGTTTTACGTTTTTGTTGCCAACTCTCTTCCAAGAGCTTAATACAAGTCCGGCTTTCTCCATTTTCCTAAGCCTATCAGAAACGTGAGATTCTTTCATACCTAATTGCTGAGCGATTTTTCTGACATAAGTTGGTTCAGCTCTTAACATGGTTATTATAGTGAGATTTATTTCATCAGATATAATATCCAAGATCTCTCGATCTTTAATATCATGTCTAAGCCCTTTTTTAATAGTCTTTTTAGAACTCACTTTTATCAAGTAATATTTAATTATAAATGTAGCTAATAAATTTATATAGGTGCTGTTCCCTATCTAAAATAAGAGTTAAGTACAGCAGTTATGGGACTTTAACGTAACTTAAAGATTTTCATCAGCCTGGGTGGTCAGCCTAAATGACGTTCAAGAACCTGAGGAACGCCTCCACGCTCCTCAGGTTAAGCTCCCCCACCAGCTCCCTGACGACGTTGGTCACGTGAAGATCGTGAGGTAGCCCTGAAGCCTCTCCCTCCTCCAGAAGGACGAGTCCTCCAGTCCAAGGGCCTTGACGTCCCTGTGGAGCTCCTCGATCTCCCACCTCATCCTCCATGCCTCTTCGATCTCCTCGCTGAGCGAGAGATCGGTAGTGTAGAGGTACCTGGCGCGTGTCCCGGAGGAGTCACGTTTATGTTCCCGGACTAGCAACTTCACCGTAATCGCTCGGCCTCCCAGGGTCAGGTCGGCGTAGTAGACTCCGGGGGTATCCCACTCGGAGGTGTCCCTCCTCGAGGGTCCCCCGGGACGACCCTGAGCTCGGTTGGACTTGAGCTCAGACACCACGTTGTCCGTCACGAGCTTCTCGGACCAGTACTGGGGTCGAAGACGACCCTGGACACGCGGAAGTGCTCCTTGAGCACGTCCAACATCTCCCTGGCCATCTCGATCTTGGTCTTGAACTCGGTGACCCTCACAAATCCAACATCTTCCTCACGGCGTAGGGGAAAGCTCTCACCATGAACGTCCTGCCCGTGGAGAGGTCCACTATCACGACCGTGAGGAGCTTGACCCTCTCGAACCTCCCGTGGGCGTGACAGTAGATCCAGTAGTTCTCAGGGGCTCACGTCCTCCCAGAGCGTCGTGGTCCACGGTGTCGTCCACGATGACGATCTGGCCCTTCACCAGCCCTGACAGGACCTCCAGCCCCTCCACGCGTCGTCGAGTTCTCCCAACGCCCCCAGCAGGTTTGAGTAGTCCAACCCGAACGTCTCGGCCCTGGTCCTCACGCTGGCCCTCCGTCATGACCATGAGGACTAGTGCCAGTTAACCTCCCTGCTCCTCCTGTTCCTCCTCACCACGCCCAGCCTGTTGATCTCCCTGACCAGCCTCTCCCTAGCGAACTCGACCTGTCCCTTTCCGCACCTTTTCAGCAGGAAGACGTCGAAAAATAAAAACCTCTCGCTAATACCGATTTCTTGGTATTACCTCCCTAAGATTCCCATAACTGCTGTTCAATATTATCTCTTTTTCGCTTATCATAGGTTCTTCTCTCAGAATTTCAACTATCCTATTAGCAATTTTAGCACTTAATGATCTAACTCTTTCTGGCATTATTAAAACATAAAAATCTTCTTTTTCCTTACTCTTTATAGAGACTATTCTCTTTTTCTCGGTTTTCTTTTCCTCTGCTTTACTTTCTTCTCTTCTTTCTCCTCCTAAATTATTATTTAATTGATTAGGAGAGTTTTGTTCACTCAACTCTACTCACTCTAATAATAGCAAATATTTAAAAACCCTCTCAAGGTTTGGAATAGCTTAATCAAATATATTATTGCTAGCTAGAATGATACTAAGGCTACGTTACTGTATATTATTTCTACGTTATTGTATATATATATTTGCCAGGGCATTGCACGTATTTCATTTCTATACCCCCTCTTTTTTTGCTTATAATCTTAAACAAATTTCTATACCCCCGGGCCAGGGCCCGCCCTAATTTGCTTTCTGCTTTTGCTTATTCTTTGCAGCTTTGCTTACTCTAACTCTTTTTCTAAACTCTCTAACTTTCACTTTGCCATACTCTTCTTTTCTGCTGCTTTAACTTCAAACTCTCTTCTTTTCTACTAATTTGCTTCCTTTCTTACTAAGCAGCTTTTACTAACTTATACTCTAGCAGCCTTGCTTTCTGTCTACCTAACAAACACTTCTTTTGCTTTACTATTATCTTTGCTTCGCTTCTTTCTAACTAGCTTTTCTTATTCTTCCGCTTACTCTACTTTTTGCTTAATCTGCACTGCTTACTACTTACTCTCTTCTCTGCTCCTAAACTCTATCTTTGCTTACTCTCTGCTTAGCAGCTCTACTCTCTTACTGCTTTGCTATTCTCTTCTTTTCTGCTCCTACTATCCTTCTAAGCAGCTATTTTGCTTACTTACTCTTATAACATAACTAGTCTTCTAAATAACCCAACCTAATACCCTCAAAAATATCTAATTTTAGTTTATTTATATTTAATTTTTAGTTGAAAAATAGAGTAAATTTTTTAAATAATATTTATGAGAAATTATAGTGTTAAGTGATTTTCCGCTAAATACTAACCCAATGTAAAATGACTAAGATACTATTTAATAAAAAATTTACTTAATAAAAAATAATTTACCTAAAATGTTTTATAATCTTTTTCTAAATATCAGAGCAATATTTGTTAATATCAATATTATAACTAATACTACAAGAATCAATATTGCTGTATTTAATGTAGAAATCTTATTATTTATTCCTTGTTGAACTAACATAGTAAGATTATTGGAATTTTCTAAGCCATTAATAGTAGAATTAAACTGAGTAATTTTATTATCCATATAATTAATTTTTGAATTTAATTGGAAAATTTGATTAGACATATTTGTCATTCGATTTAGTATAACTGATATACTTTGATTGTTTGTAAAGGTTTTAGGCAGAACAATTATTGTTCCTGCCATCCCCATATTATCGTGTATTAGGCAGACATAAGTATATATCCCTGGAGTTATAAACGTTAAATTATATGACTGTCCAGGTATTAGAGGACCAGAATTATAGTATCCTGAACCATTAAATATATTTCCACCAATTGGAATGAGACTTAAAGGACTTCCGAACTCTGGTATTTCCATGCCTTGAGGCACAAAGGTTATAGTGTGAACTTCGTCTGGTGCATCTACTGTCCACACTACAGTATCACCAACATGAATTGTTAAAGTAGTTGGAAGGAATCTCATTAAACTTGCAGAAGGCGCTATTATATCACCTAAAGCTAATGTACCCTTATCGTTACTTATGTTTATGTACCAGCCTGCAGCGGGTATATCATAGCTAGTAGGGATGTAAGGATCTAAGGGATCTATCTTTAACATAGTTATCGAGGATCCAGTACCGTTAGAGTTACCAATTATTGGATTTAGAGTATAAGTCATTTTGCCTCCAGCTTCCGCAGCACCGGTAAATATTTGCACATTATATTTAACGCCTTGTTTAAGTCCTATTAAATTCACTTCAACTTTCATTAATCCAGGCGATATTATTGATAATTGAGCGAACCCACTAACGTTATCACTTGAAACTGAATTTAGATTTGCTAACGTGGTTGCAGGTGTCATTACTCCTGCGTCTATATGCCATATTGTAGTTCCGTTAGGACCTGAAGTTGCAGGTAAATTTACTTGTTGAAATAATGATTCCCCTTGTGCTATTGATTGTGATTCTTCAAGTTGTCCTATTACATTATACTGAGCTTGTGTCATAGGATATGGAGTTCCTTTTGGATTTACTATTACTACTCCCATCATTCCTGCATGATAAATACATCTATAAATATATACACCAGGTGTAGTAAAGGTTAGAGTATAATTTTCACCAGGTAGTAACATGCCAGATGAAACTATACCAGATCCATTGTATATATTTCCACCTATTCTCATATTAGCCTCTGGAGAAAATGGATTAATTGGTGGATTTCCACTAAGAAACGTTACCGTGTGAACTTCACTAGAATTGTTTATAAAAGTAATGTTATCTCCAGCATCGATTGTTATTATTTCAGGGAAGAATCCCATACTCATGACAGACATATCGGGGGTACCGCCACCAACATAAACTATCCATTCTCGATTGCTATAAACACTACTATTTGCATGGCTTAAAGTTTGTTGCGTCGAGTTACTATAATATATAAATAGCCCAACCATTAACAGTATTACTAGAAGGTATTTAGTTTCAATATATCGTCTTCCTTTAGGCGTTCTGGTTTTCATTTCTTTCTCCTTAAAGCGACTTACTAGTAGATACAAAAAATATTAGGTTTACCAAAGTTTGGTAAACCCGGAACAATTCACTTTGTATTTGGGCGATTCAGGGCTCCTTTGCGAATTGTAATATCTCTGTTGATTTGGACTTATTCAATTGAGGAATTACTGAATGTATTTGATCATTTCACGAAGAAATAAGGGATCCTGTAATATTACAAGAATGAGATAACAGGTGGAGAGGTTGTAGTTGAGGGCTATGGCCCGGGCGATCTGGAGTATCCTCCAGGGGGAGTGGCACTTGCCGAACTCTCCGGGAGGGAGTTGAAGGACTCGGCCAGGTTGTTGGACCTGAGGAGGGGCCAGAGCTCCCTGGGGGCGAGGAGGTAGGAGAGGAGGGGAGAGCCCCGGGTGGGGCAGGGAGAGGAGTCAAGTGCGTCCCTCACCCTCCTGCTTCGTTTGAGGTGGACCAGGCAGGTCTGCCTCGCGACCTGGATCCCGGAGCGGGAGATGGCCTCGTCCAGGGCCTTCACCCCGTCAGCTACGACGAGGGTGAGGTTGTACCTCCTCCACAGCCTCACCAGGAGGTCCCAGTAGCTCACGACGTCCTCCTCCCTGGTCAGGACCACGTCAAGCACGGCCCTCACACCGTGGTCAGTGAGTCCCAACGCGATTAAGAGGACCCCCCTCCTCCCTCCCCTCAACTTCACGTACTTCCCGTCCACGATCACGTACTTGAAGTCCCCCCACCTCCAGCTCCTGGGTCCAGAGCTTGGCGTTCAACTTCCCTCCCAACATGGAGTAGAGGAGGGCCCTGAGCACCAGCCTCTCCTCCATGAGCAACTCCTCCACTCCAGTCCTCACCCTCTCCCCTGTACGGCACGGGCAAACTCACCGTGACCCACTCCAGCCCGTACACGACTCCCCAGAGGGATACCCTGAACCCTCTCAGGAACCTGTACCTGGCGTACCTGGGGGAGGTCCTCCTCTCCTCCTCCAGGGCCCTCCTCTCGATCTCATTCATTTAATGGCGCGTCCTCCCCAACTACCTCAAGGACGAGCGCGGTCACCACGTGATTGGATAAACATCTCATGGTATGACCTAGCGCTCGTCCCCTTTTAGTGTTACTGATGTAGGATCAATTAAGTCACTTTCGTTCTATAGAAACAAATAGAAATCGCAATGGAGTCCTGAATCGCCCTACCGTTTGTCCCTACGCTCTCATTTCACTCATTTTATGTTCAATCATGATCGAGTGTAGGGACTTAGCCCTAAACCACCTACTAAGCTTAACGGTAGGTGGGTCATGGGACTCCTTTGAGCCCAACGGCACGGGGCTCACATCCCAGATCACTCCCACCCTTTTGGGCAGAGCCCACATCGGCGTGAGAGATCATCCTTTATCAGTAAAAATTGTAATAAATGGATATAAAAACATTTCTGTTAACATGGAAAAGGATTCAGCTCACTCCCTTCGTTCAGCGGTAGATCCGGGTTGGGCCTTAAGCCCGTTACCCTATCCCTCACCACGGAGAACCCTCCATTCGTGGTTCGTAGGGACTCGGGGAGGTTTGGAGCCCTTACCTGGCATCCCCTCACGGACACGCGTTCTATTTCACAATGCTTTGAAACATTTAGAATTTAAAAACTTCACCTTGCCCCTGGAAGAAGAGAAGCTTGCAATTCTCTTGTCATTAACGTTTATTCAGGTTTTTTACCTCGAGGGCAAAGCATACATATGCATAAACACGATTTCAGGGACGAGTTCCACGCAAGACTCCTAGATCCTAAACGGAAGTCCATTGAAGACCCTGAGAAGTTTATCCCTGAACTGTTATCGGGGAACGAGGTTGTTGTGGATATGGGATGCGGACCGGGCTATTACTGCCCTGTACTTGAGAAGTACTCCTCCAAGCTTTATTGCGTGGACATAGACGAGAAAGCCCTTTCTCTAGCTAAAGGTAGGGCAACTAAGGATAGTACAGTGTTCCTTAATGAGCCGGCAACAAATACCTCCATACCATCAGGAGTAGTAGACGTAGTCGTCTTTTCAAATTCGTTTCATGACATGGACAGAGAGAGCACGTACAAGGAGACTATCAGGCTTCTCAAGCCTTGTGGGAAAGTAATAATAGTGGATTGGAAAAAGGAGCCCACACCGATGGGTCCTCCCCTAGAAGTCAGGATGAGCAGACAGGATTACTCGACTATATTCAAGGACTTCGAAATAGTAAAGGAGTTTGAACCTGGGCCCTACCACTTTGGACTAGTCATGAAAAGGAAATGTTGAATTAAAGATAGAAGAATCCAATTACTGAAATTTGCATGTTTTACATTCTGGATAAACAATCCTAAGCAATTTAGTCAGGCACTCCTGGACTTCACCTTCGCAAAGGAATACCTTGATTCCCATCCTGGAGTACTCCTGAAGAGCTTCCTTGCTTACATCCTTAAGTACGATGATCGATGGGACTCCTCTCCCCTCACTAATACTTCCATCAGAGGAAAGATCAAAAAGTTGACCTTGGACCTCCACCAACACCATACTATGGTACTAGTGTTGATACTATAAAAAGGGCTAATGCTATGCCCAAGAGAGTCGAGCCCACTATTATGGAATCTCTCTTTGGAAGAAATGGAATCCCCATCCTACCTATTATCACGTACCCAGCTCCGTATACGGATGTTACTACCCCAATTATGGTGAGGATGACTTTAGTCACGAGTAGCGTATCCATTATAGTTATATTGTGATAGAAGATTATTAAGGTTTCTTCTACACTAAAACCCGAATTAATATATATAGAATATTACTCGTTTTCTAATAAAGTTGAAATAGGATACGCTAGGACTTGTCCAGTAGTTTTATGCGTTGAGGGAGTGAAGGAAGGAGTCCAGGAAAACTATTGAGAGATCATACCTGAATGAGGTATTGATATGCCTTCCCTGGAACTCCTCAAATACGTGTTTTACGCCCATTTTGTTGAGTAACATGTGAATGATCCTATTCCCGTACTGTAGGCTAAACTCATCGTTGTTACCAACGTCGATATATATTCCCTTTTTGAACATATTATCTCTCCTTTTGGCAAGAAACCTGACCGGATCCTTCTCAAGCCACTTGGCCCATACTTCATCCCTGATCTCACCAGTCGCTAAATCGAAGGGAAGTTCGATATCACCCTTAGTGCCAGGTGAGTAGAACGCGGCCATTCCAACTATCATCAAAGCCTCCATGAGCTCCCTCCTCTTCTTATCCTTTTGAGACCAAAAGTAGCTAACCCACTCCTTAGCGGAGCTGACTCTCCTTAAATACGGAATGACCTTAGGAAAGATGGGCAGGTAGGCGTACTCAAAGTAGGCGTCTGCTGAGTGTGAGGCAATTGCTGAGAAATCGTACTTAGTGCCCAGACTAAGGGCCCCATAACCACCAGAGGATTTTCCCATGACCCCCATCACGGTGGTGGAATACTTCTCCATAAGTATAGGCACCACTTCCTTGACGAGAAAACTCTCGTAAAATCCCACAGCCTCTGAGTCCAAGTACTGATTGCCACCTACCTTTGTGAACGTGTCTGGGAGTGCTATGGCCAGGCCCTTTACCTTTCCCTCCATTAGTAGTCTATCCATCCTCTCCATCAAGTTCTCTGAGAGCGGGTCTACGTTCAGCTGTGCAAGTGGGGTGGAAAAGTATCCACTAAGGTATAGTACGACGGGGATTCCTTCGGCCCTCGGAGGTCTGATCACTATCACTTTCCTAGTATAGGGGTCACCCCAGGGATTGTCCCTGAGAAATTCGCTCTCGATCTCAAGGAAATCCAAGGTCATTCCGTGGCTCCCAGTCCCGGACGTGTTCGTAACCAAAGTCCCACTTAGAAGGAGTGAAAATAATTTAGAAAAAATTTACCTCTTTCTTAACAAGAATATAGCCAACGCCACTATCACCACTATCACTATGCCAATGCCTATATAGACGACAGAGCTCGTGGAAGTAGATGAGGCACCACTGGATGGGGGTGTAGTGCTCGAGGTGGTAGAGGAACTTGTAGAGGAGCTCGATACCCCGTACACTGCGTAGTATACATTACTGGGGTCATCGTAGACCACCAGTCTCCCGTTGACTACGAAATAGTTCGTGGAGTTTAAGGGAACCATGGTTCCGTTGACCACCTTGAACACCATCACGTTCTCGTTCCTGAGCAGAGTTACGTTGAAGAGGATACTACCATTGGCGTTAACAACTATCTTCTGAGCGGGGTATTGATTTCCGCTCATGTTAACCGTAGTCTCGCTTACGTTTTCAGGTTTCACTACGGTGACGTTGATTACATGTCCGCTTGGGGTCACCACGAAGAATTGCGCAGTGCCGTTAACTGATACCTCCACTAGATAAGCTCCGTGACCCTTTCCGTGCTCTTGTACGAACACCGGATGAGATAGGTTCACGTTAGCTGTAGACTCTGCAGAGGCATTGTTCGTTATTATTATCATCACAGGAGTTCCTTTAATTTCAACTTCTGTCTCTACCTCAGGTTTGGGCGGTGTGAAGCTACCTGTCACAATCTTCAGTTCTCCGGCAGCGAGACTAGATAGAGAGCTGGAAAATAACCCGTTCCTGCTATTCTCCTTGCTTAGATAGGCTGAGTGAACGTAACCTATTGCAGATCCATTTACTCCGAAGAACTCAATGGTCTCAAACTGGAAGTAACTCTCTCCAGTGACCTCTAGCATCCTGATGCCGAGTTGCATTAACCCTCTTCCCTCCCCCTTCCACACCAGGGCAGGAACAAGGGAACCGTTAAAGTACGCCATTGTAGTATTATAACCTGCCTGCTTAGCTAAGGTCGTATTACCGAAAGTGACCTGCTCATCTTCGTTTTCATACCTCCTCGGGAAATTCTGTTGCACTTCAACATCTCTAGTGAAAGTGGCTATCACCCTGGCCGAAACCGTGTTCAGGGTCAGAGTCTCGTGGTAGCTGAAGCTTCCTGTTTTCAGTGGCAAGCTTATATTGGCCAGGGACGTGCCGTTGGAGAACACTAAAGTGAGAGTTCCTGTCCCATTGACATACGCTGAAGTCTGTATGGTACCGTTCCCAGACAAAAGCCCTGCCCACACTAGTTCAGTCATGCCTGACGTGTTAACTATCAGTCTAATCAGCTGAGGTATTTGAGTCATTACAGTTAGCCTTCCGTCTGGAGTTAAGGACACAGTGACGTTTCCCTGAAACTCTCTCATAGAACCTACAGTAAGTTTGTAGAGCGTAGACGATCCTTGAATTTGTACATCCTCACCTGTGTATTGTGAAGTGTATGTGGCGTTAGATACATAATAGTATATTGAACTGTTCATGAGTAATGATGTAGGAGAGTCACCTCCCTCACCCATCAAGCCACCCACATAGTATAGACTCTCAAACCGTTGGTAAGTTATCGTGAGGTTTCCCGTGGTCGTTGCACTCAGCGTAGCTGGTAACCAGGACAGGATTAGTATGGAGAGGACCAGTAGGACTACCTTTTTCTTCATGATTATCTGAGTCGGAATTGTCATTCCTCTATATAAGTGAGTCCGAGGATATCCGTTCCTTTAGGCCGAATTATAGATATAAATACAATTATTACTCGAGATGGAACACTGAAACATAATTCAATTACGTGGTGTTATGAGGGTCTCTCCAATTCTCCATTTTCTCCCATAGAGGACATTTTAGGAAAAATACTTAAAATGCTAAAATAGCTTCATAACGTTGCCACAAAGATTTTTGTATATCAAGTAGTATCTATGGATAGGAGACCAGTCATCAGGTAGTATTTATCGGAAAATCATGTTTTGCACTGTATAATTCTTATGAATCGTGTCTGAAAATTTATTTTTTAAGCAAATAAGAAAGTATAAACTGGCTAAAATTTGATATTTTTAATATTAATTATGATCCCTATGAAAAACCAATGAACCATAGAAATTCCCGTAAAATACTAACCAGGGAAGACCTCGCCTATCCCTCCTCGTGGTCATCACGTGACCAAGTCTGAACCCTTGGGCAGATAGGGTACTGGAGGACTGTAGTAAGTACTCCCTAGGAGATAGGGACGAGAGAACCTTCAGGAGGTGAGATCACCACCAAAGGTAGGTGAGGGAAGACCACAGCCTGTACTTTTCCCTGAGAAACCACGCGTTCACCTCGCCTGTCAACCACTACGAGTCCCTCCACGCATCCCTAAGGGGCGTCACAAGTTCAGAATAGTGTGAGAAATTGATGAGGGCGAATGGACCTTGATAGGTAACCCGTGGTTCTCTACATGCATTCAAGTTCAACTCCCATTTGTCCCTACACTTTCATTTCACTCATTTTATCTTCAATCGTGATCAAGTGCAGGAACTTAACCCTCAACCGCCTACAAATTACAGTAGTTGGGTCATGGGATTCCTTCGAGCCTAACAGCACGGGGCTAACATCTCCGTAATCCCTCCCACCCTTTTGGGCATAGCCCACATCCGTGTGTGAGAGGTTTATCCTCTATTGGAAAATTTGTTATAAACAGTTAGAAAAAGATTTCTATTAACGTGAAAAGAAATTCAGCCAGTTTAGTGGTGAATCAGGTGGAACGAAGTGTTCCAGTGTTAAAAAGTAATTAACTCCCCAAACTATTAACTCAACCATGAAATACACCGAGACCGCTCCGAAGCTGTTTATGAACACTGGAACGAAGTTTCATAGGTCCATAATCTGGGCTATGGGAGTAGTGAAGCTAGCCGCTGCAAGAGCTAACGCATCCCTCGGGCTTTTAGATAGCAGAGTGGCCGAGGGGATAGAGAAGGCAGCGAGGGAGATCATGGAAGGGAACCTGGACAATTTAATCACGTTAGACGTCTTCCAGACCGGATCAGGAACGGGACTGAATATGAACGTGAATGAGGTAATAGCCGAGAGGGCATCTCAACTCACGGGACTCAGGGTACATCCAAACGATCACGTGAACATGGGTCAGTCGTCCAATGACACCGTACCCACAGCCATAAGGATAGCTGCAACCAAACAGGTAGTAGAAAAACTCCGTCCTGCTTTGACAGAGATAGTCACGTCGCTGAGATCCAAGGGAGACGAGTATGCCTCTGTTGTTAAGGCTGGAAGGACTCACCTTAGAGATGCCATGCCGGTAACCTTCGGTCAGGAACTCCACGCCTATGCAGACGCTTTCGATCACGATATAAGTCTCCTATCGTCCACTCTCGAATACGTAAAGGAACTCCCCCTTGGAGGTACAGCCACAGGAACCGGGGCCAACTCCCACCCTAAGTTCAGGGAATTAGCAATCCAGATGATCAATGAGGTAACTGGACTCTCCTTCAAACCTGGACATACCTTCAGAGGTATGAGATTCCTTACCGACCTCCTGACGCTGAGTGGGGTCATGAGGACGGTAGCCGTGGAACTGTTCAGGGTGGCTCAGGACTTCAGGCTCATGTTCTCAGGACCTTTCACAGCTATAGGTGAGATAGACCTACCCACACAGGAGGAAATAGCTGGGAGTAGTATCATGCCGGGCAAAACTAATCCAGTCACTGTAGAGGCCTCCATGCTGATCTCGGCTCAGGTTATTGGACTAGACCACGCAAACCAATTCGCATCATCCCTGGGAGAGTTCGAACTGGCCATGGGCGTTCCCCTGATAGGACAAAACGTAGTGACCCAAGTGGATCTCCTAAGCGAGGGATTGAACAAGTTCAATCAACTTGTAATCAAGGGAGTTGTACCCAACGTTGATAGGATGCGGAGATACGCCGAGAGTAGCCCGGCCCTCGTAACTGCCATCTCCCCCTTGGTGGGCTACGATAAGGCTTCCCAGATAGGAAAGATGTTGATCAAGGGGATGTCCATAAGAGAGGCTCTCAAGGAGCTAGGCATTGACAATTCCAAGATAGATGAGATCCTCGACCTGAGGAAGTTGGTAAAACCTGGCCTACAGAAATGATTCATGATCCCCTCTTTTCACGTAGTCCTCCAAGAGGTTCAAGTACTCGTTTACCATTCTCTTTCCCTCCTCAGTTATCTGTATCACAGTTCTGGGTCTCCCCCTGAAGAGGGTCTCCCTCATACTTATGGCACCGTTCTCCTCAAGCACCTTGAGGTGTAGGTAAAGGGATGACTTTGGCAGCCCGATACCCTTTAACAGGTCCGTGAAGGAGGTCTTCTCCACACCCATCAGGTAGAGGAGGATTCCAACCCTGGCTGAGCTCGAGAATATGGGTGACCTGATGAATTCCTGTATATTCCTCAAGGTTCCCACCTCCAACTCCTCCAGAGGGAATGTAGACCTGCGAAAGCAAAACCCGCTGTGAGGGCGAGTGCTAGGGAACCTATGAAGGTACCTCCTATGATCCCGAGCACCGCTGAAACTGCTGCCACGTACTCATCAATCGGTCTTCCCTCCACCTTCATGATTCTCTGCATTCTCCTCAGCCACTTGAGAATGAAAAGAAGGATCAGCAGGTTAGCCAACACGTTCAAAAGGCCTATTCCGGTAATTATAGCGAGGACCCCTAAAAATGAGGGAATAGAGACCATGAGGAGAAATAACTTCCCTCTTCTCCTGGGTCTCCTGAATGATTTCAGGTACGCTAACCTAGTTACGGCCACTTCTATCCTCGCTGTCCTGAAGATGAGGAAACCGATAGTGACAACCATTATATACCAAAAGTAACCTACCGCCAATATCTCCAATACGTCGTTGTGAGCCACCGGCAACTTATCAAAAAACTTCTCCATGAGGAAGACTATAGGGACGTAACTCGCTACCAAAAGGTAGAATATACCAATACTTCGCCTGATCTCCCTCGCGTAGAGCCTATATGCCAGGGCCTCGCTCTCCTTCAATAGCCTTATGGGATCCTCCACCTGTCAGAGTTAGGATATTAGATATTAAACACCTATCTTGAGTTCAATCACTGAACCTCTCTCGTCAAGTAAAAAGTGAAGTAATCAGGGAGTCAACACGTACGAGTTGTTCACCCTCTTAGGGAAAGGAACCGGTGGTTCAAGGAGAACGATCTCGCCGTCGTCCGCCCTAAATGACCTGGTTTGACCCCTTAGATGAAAGTGCGCAGTCATTGAGCATATGACGGCGTCTGCCTCATCCTTTATTTTGGATATCCTTCTCCAATCCCACCCCAACAATCTTAGTGAAGAACTAGGATGTGTCTCTATGGCCCTCAACTTGGGAGCCAGGCGGAGTGCCCTCTCTGTGAGGGTAGATATAAAGGAGGGTGGAAAAACCCTGAAGCCGCTCCTGATCAGTAGTTTATCCACCTCTCTATACCCTTTTCCCCAACTTAACGGGGCGTCTATGGCCACGAGCCTAGCGTTTTTGCAGAGGAATATTATCTCCTCGTCCTCCTTCACGAAGGTCACCTCTATCTTATCGTGTTCAAGCACGGCCACCGCTGTGGGTCTTTTGACTGCTAAATCTATACCGCACTCCATCTGACCTCCCCTTCACCCTGAGGACGGAACTTGTAAATTTTTCGTCATTAAGCGTCCTGTGTCCTCTTTTCTTCCTCCTGCCTCACTAGCTCCAGACTTTCTGCAAAGAGAAATCCAAGGATTATCCAAGCCAGGAAGAAATATACCACGTACTTGTCCAGTTGGCTTATGGACTCTGTGAGGATGAAACCAGAGAGTATCAATGAGCCTATGGAGAAGAGTATTTCATGGATATGCTTTAATGGCTTCCTCCTCCCTATCCTAGCTAAGGACACTGCGGCAGCCATGTGGATGTAGAGGTTACTCATACCTGAGATACCACCTAGGAGGGTTAGGGCTAATAGAGGACCTAATTTGAGGGTGAGAAGAGCGAGGGAGAGCACAACTAAGGCGGAGATAACTCCCTCAGCGACCTTCGGCTCTCCCCTCCTGGTTATCGTGAAGATATCCAGGAGGTGACCGTTCTTAGACATGGCAAATAGGGTCCTAGAGCTAGCCACTACGTAGGCTATTCCACCTAAAACTCCATCGCTTAGGGCTATCATGGAAATGGCTACAGCACCGGGTAAACCGAAACTGGAAAGTAGGAGTCCCACTAGGTTGTTGGTCACCCCCATATCGGCCAGAGAATAGAAGAAGAAGGTAGCCAATCCACCACCGAGGAGTGGTACGAGAAGAGATACTCTACTTACTGTCTTTACAGCGTTCTTTATCTCCTCTGGGTAACTCACCACCGATGAGTAGCCTGATGGAATTCCTATTCCGAAGAGGATGGCCTCAGGAAATTGAGGAGAGAAACTTACTGGATTGTAAACCCTGAAATCTGCCCTGTAAAGAAAAAACGTAGATAGACCGATCAAGGCCACTATCTCCAAGGCCCCGACCACTACGGCATACCTAGCGGAGATCTTCACGCCCAACAGAACTACTGACGAAGTCACTAATGTGACTATCAAGGTGAGATATAGGGAGTCTATCCCAGTGAGGAGATTGAGAACGTAAACCGCTCCCTCCATCAGGGTGGCCCCGTAAGTTATGGAATACAAGATGTAGATCCAGCCAGTCGTTATGCCCAAGTTATCTGTAAGTGTATGTAGGGCGTAGGTGTAGTACCCTCCGCCCTTCTTGAACCTCCTCGAGAGTGAATAAACCACCAGAGCATTGACCATGACTAGAATTGTAGTTAATAACATGGCGAAACCTGCCATTCGGCCAACATAGGAAATCATTATGGTGCCGAATGCCACCAAGGATATGAAGGGAGACTGTCCCCCGAAGGACAAGAAGAACACTTCGGTGGCTGTGAGCTTTGGCCTAGTTCCCATCTAGACCATTTTGTAACTTAAGTAATTAAAGGTACACAGGTTCAAGTACACGTAAAGGAAGAAGCTCACTATGGGATGGGACTTCCTTCCAGTTACTGCTAATTCCATCCTCTCAACCTTACCTTAAGCAGTGGTGACGGATAGGACTCTAATGGCTATACGGATTGTCCCTACGTGAGTACATTAACAGCTTTGCTCTTTCCCGCTAACTATGAACTGTGCTGTCTATCTTGCAGACCCCCTCACCTTTACTGCGACTTCTCTTTGAAGTCCCCTCAGCAGTGGTTAATCATGAATAACCGATCAAAGATCTGGCAAGATGAATACTCCTAGCCGTGGTTAACAGTTTCCGAAAGGTAGCAAAGTTTTTCAAAAAATATTTGGGAAATAATATGAAGCCACGCCCGTTGTGGACGATCTTTCCCGAAGGGTGGGGCGGTGAGCTGAAGATTTACGGTTTCCCCACTTGTCTGAAACTGTGGCAGAATGGTGAGTTACCCGGCTAAAGGGGCGGAGGAGTAACGGGTTTCCCAGTGACTCCGGTGAGGCACAAGGGGTGAGGATTGATATCTTGTAAACTACCCCGCCCTCACCGGTAGACCCAAAATCACCTCCTTGAAAATAAATCTATATTATTAATAAGCGGTTCTATTGATTTAAGTAGAAAATCTTTTAGATAGAATAAATCATCAGAAAACAAGAGTATTAGGAGTAACCTGAACTGCTCCCTCCTCACCTCCCCCTTGAACACGGTGTACAGGGAGTAGAGGACCACGGCCAGCACGAAGATCAACGTGCGGAAGACGAACTTGGTGGAACTGGTGAAGGGGAGAAAAGCCTTGATGTTCCGGTAAGAGGTCTCTATGGGACCCCTCACCTTGTTGTACAAGTCCAACACCTCCCCCTTCGGTAGGTCGAGGTTCGTAGCCCTAGCGAAGTAAACTAGAGTCCTCTTCTTTCTCCTGACCTTCTCCTTGCTGTACACGAGGAGCCTGAACTTGACCTGCTCGTCCCTCCTGTGCCTCTTACTGTTCGTCTCGTACTCGCCGTCGAACTCCTGGTAGACCTTCACGTCCCCAACAGGGACGGCAATTATGTACTTGAACTGCGAAACGAAGTTGAGCACGTCTACAGTGTAGAAGCCCGCGTCGAGAGTCATCAACCTCACCTTGAACCCCATGGCGACGACTTGCTCCACGAGGGCCTTCACGACCTCATCCTTAGTCATCCCGTTCACTTGAGTAATGAAAGCTAGTAGGAGCACTTTCCCGTCAAACTTAGTCGTCGCAGTTGCGTAGTTCCAAGAGTTTCCCTCCTCCGAACTCCCGAGCCCTCCCACCGTTTTCCCGTACCAGGTCTTGGTTGTCCAGTCTATTGAGAGGTCTATCTCCTTGACTCCCTTCAGTACCTCCAAGGATATTTTCCTCACTTGTTCCAAGAGTTTCTCAATAACTTCCACCCCCTGCTCCTCCACGTAATTCCTCACGGTCTGTGGGGACACGCCGTACGCCCTCGACTTGTTCTCTACTGAATCGTTCCATAAACACGCTGAGATGAGGGTTCTCGCCACCTCTTCCCCTCTCTTTCCCTTGAAGTTCAGCATGGAAAGTAATTTATATCCTATTTGTTGAACGTTGTTTTGGTGAGGGAGATGGTGTATTATCATCTCGCTCTCTCACGTGGTAATACCACATCTCCCTCACCTTAAACCTTTCTTCAACTGAATTCTTAATACCCTTATAAATCCTGTTATTCGCTATGAGTCGATATTATACTGCCAGAATTATTTTTCATAATACGATTTTGGGTCTACCGTCACGGACGGGGCTTTGGGGTTTCCAGTGGCCTTCACGACGCACCTTCATGTCCCCTTCGGGGTGTTTACGTACCCCCGACCCGTACCTCTCGTTAAGGCACGGGCTACGTTAATAGCCGCGTTCAGGTCACGGTTGTACTTGAGACCGCACTTAGGACAGCGATATTCCCTTCCTTCAACGTGGGTAACGTACCCACACCTGTGGCAAGTCTTGGACGTATTCTTAGGGTCTATGTATACCACCTTGATTCCTTGTATCTTAGCCTTGTACTCCACCATCTTCTGTAGCTTCCTGAAGGGTAAGGAGTGAAACCTCCTGTTGAGTTTCTTACCCCTCCTGAAGTTCTCTCTAATACCCGTGAGCTTCTCCATCACTATCACAGGAGAAGGGAACTGTTTAGCGTATTCCACAATCTCCTTGGAGATAACGTGAAGCTCGTGGTTCACGATCCTTCTCTCTCTACCTCTCAGCCTCTTGAACACGTCCAACCTTCTCTTTTCCTGTAGTTTCCTCCTAATGTTGAAGTGCCTGTGCCTGACTTCCTTGATTCTAGATCCCTTGAAGAAGGTGCCCTTTGTCGGTTTGTCGTCAACTAGTGCCACTACTGTGGCTAAGTTCCTTTCACCCAGGTCTATCCCTATAGGTGTTTGTGGTTCAAAATCCTTGAATGGTTTTTCGAGAGTGAAGTGGGCGTACCACTCTCCGTCTCTCTTTACGAGTTCAACTTGTTGCAAAGACCACTCGCCGTCGTCAGAGAGGGCGTCATCTATCATCTGTCTTCGTCTTTCTCCGAACTGTACTGGACACCACACACCATCACCGTCCAGCTTGAGGTATAACCAATAAGGGGTTAGTTTAGTGTCCCTCCTCACGAGCTTGAAAGCACGGTAGTTCACTCGTATGGACACTTTATGCACGTGAAATTCTCTTCCCTCATTAGCCTTAACCAGTTCTACTGCCTTGTCCCTGGCAGTCTGTGTGAGAGTGGAAGACAGACCGAACCTTCTTCTCGCCTCCTCGTACGCTTTCTGTTGGAGAAGATTCTTATCCTTGATCTTAAAGGAAGCGAAGAACTTCACAGCTTTTAGATACTTCTCCAGAACGACGTTCAGTTTGTGTCTCTTCTCTTTGTTAGGGTTCAGAATCTTCCCCTGTACTGCTACTTTAACTTCTGCTTTCAGGGAACGTCCCAATCTTTTTTTTTTTACTTTGATTCACATTTATACTTAACTTCCCGTCCTCACGGACGGGGTCTCAGGTGTCAAAAGATGAAATCCTTTGAAGCCCAACCCCCAACAAAATGATATTTCACCCTTCATAGCCCACGAAGTGCTTTGTGGGGACCGTTCAATTTTCTTAGGCGTTGAGCCCAGGTTAAGCCCAGTGAGTTCTCTTAGATTCAAAATCTAATGTCAGTTTAAAAGTATGTTTCGCATTGTCCCTGGTAAAAATTGAGGTGTTACACAAAGCATCCACGAAGATAAACCCCTTTAACCCCTTCTTTAAAGTAGATCCATGGTCCTTGTGGCAATCATAATGGGTAGTAAGAACGACTGGGAGGTCATGAAGGAAGCTGCAGAGACTCTTCAACGGTTTGGGGTGGAGTTCGAGGCTAAGGTCGTCTCCGCACACAGAACACCAGAGTTCATGGTGAAATATGCCAAGGAGGCTGAGGGGAGAGGAATAGAGGTTATAATAGCTGGGGCTGGGGGAGCTGCTCATTTGCCTGGTATGGTGGCCTCATTGACCACACTTCCTGTTATTGGAGTACCTATTCCTTCTAAAAACCTGAACGGGTTGGACTCGCTCCTTTCAATTGTGCAAATGCCCTATGGCGTGCCAGTCGCCACGGTGGCAATAGGAGGAGCTAAGAATGCCGCTCTACTTGCACTGAGAATACTCTCGCTAAAACATCCAGAGTTGAGGGAAAAGTTGAGGAACTTCATGGAGGAGGTCAGGAGTGAGGTACTTTCAACCGAACTCAGGTTATAAGGTATGCATCCTAGGTGGAGGACAACTTGGCTGGATGATGATACTGGAGGGTAGGAAGTTTCCCATAACCTTCCTAGTGTATGCCGAAAAGGGAGAGCCAGCGTGCAGGATTGCAGATTTATGCTTTAAGGAAAGCTACGAAAAGGTAATTGAGGAATGCGACATAGTAACGTTCGAGTTCGAACATGTGGACGAGGCACCCCTTCAACTTGCTGAAGACCTAGGAAAACTCCTCCCTAGACTCAACTCGGTGGTTCTCAAGAGGGCCAGGCACTTAGAAAAGGAGTTCCTCAAGAGGGAGGGCTTTCCTGTCCCCAGGTTCGTCACTGTGGAAGGAGGAGACGAGGCGCTTCGGGTGTTAAGGGACGAGTTCAATAATGTAGGAGTCGTCAAGAAGTCTGAGGGGGGGTACGACGGAAGGGGCCAGTACTTCATAAGGGGAGACCCTGATAGGTACCAATTCCTCAGGGAAGAGAGGGGTCTATTCGTGGTTGAAGAACTGGTGAACTACGACTTCGAAGCGTCTATAATAGCAGTCAGGAGCGGAAACGAGTTCCGTGCATATCCACCTACCTTCAATTACAACGAGAAGGGAATTTTGGTCTACAACTACGGACCTTACGGTAACCCTGAGATGATACGACTGGCCGAGAAGCTGACAGAGAAGCTGAACTACGTGGGAGTGATGGGAATCGAGTTCTTCATCAGAAGAGGCAAAGTGATGATTAACGAGTACGCTCCTCGAGTTCATAATACTGGTCACTACACTTTAGATGGTGCAGAGATCTCCCAGTTTGAACACCACTTGAGGGCCATAACAGGAATGGAGTTAGGGGAGACAAGGCTTCTCAGCCCTTCAGGGATGGTGAACCTCCTTGGAGTGCATTACCCACCGATGGATGTACTGAGGTATGGGTCGGTGTACTGGTACGGAAAGGAGGTTAGGAGAAGAAGAAAGGTAGGGCACGTCAACGTGGTGGGTAAGGATCTGGAGGACGTTAGAGCAAAAATTGAAAATGTCATGAAACTAACTTATCCCAATGGTTTGGACCTATGAAGTTCAACTTTAAGATATGGATCGAGGACAAGGAAGGGAAGCCAGTACTAGGGAAGGGAGGAGTACAACTGGTGAGGGCCATATTAGACTCTGGTTCCATAGCTAAGGCGTCTGAACAGATGAACGTTTCCTACAAGTTCGCCTGGCAATACGTGAGGAGGATAAGTTTGGAATTGGGGGGAATAGAGATGAGGAAGGGTGGGAAAAACGCTGGAGGAACGGAGATAGATCCCAAACTACTTAAGATAGTGAGACTCTACGAGCAGGCACAAGAGGAGGTCAGAAGGATTCTAGATAAATATTCTAGACTGCTTGAGGAGGAACTCAAGTCCCAGTGATCCTCTCAGACACGGCTCTCTTGGCCCCTTCTACGAACTCCCTCACTACTTTAGAAGGATCTTTGGACTTCATGACTGCACTGGCCACACCTATACCGTGAGCTCCCAGCTTTATGGACGTATAAACGTCGTCCCCCGTCGAGATCCCTGCTCCTACTATTAACTTTAGACCCTTAACCTTCTGTACCATCTCCACGGCATTGGTTATCACCTCTGGTCTTGCCCTAGATACTGACACACCAGTACCTATCAACTCTGGGGGTTCCACCAGTATCGCATCAGGTCCGAGCAGACCAATAGGTACTACTAGTTCATACCTGTCTACGCAAACTATGGTTTCCAACCCAAGTCTTCTGGACCTCTTTATGACGTCATCTATCTCGTCAGCCCTTACCCTTCTCTCGCTGTGATTCACCAAAGTACCTGCAGCCCCTGCCTCCTTAATCATCTCCGGGGTCACTGCTCCAGTGTGAGCCCCCTCTGGAACAGCATCAACGTGTTGAGCGAAAACTGGAATGCTCACCTCTTTGGATATCCTGTGGATCATGGTCGAGGGAACAGCCACAACGATTTCAATACCGCTTTCCCTTGCCACCTTGTCGATGCTTTTTGATAGTTGAAGGGCCTTCTCACCGTACGAGTTCTCATATGCCTTGAAATTGATGATTAATATGGGAAACTTCATGACTAGAAGGGTAAAGGGGCGGATAAAAAGCTTGAACGTGAGAACTAACCCTGGCCTATTAACTTAAGTATGCCTTCGTAGTCCGCATCGTATAAGGGAAACATGCTAGTTGGTTCTGCCCCTCTAGGTGCACTCACCACAGCATCCACATAAACCGCATTAAGGGTAGGTCTCCTGCCAAAGAAATATTCAGGGTCTACTATCTCCTCCGTCGTGACTATAACCATCTTAGCCGCCTTTCCTTTGAACTCGTCCTCGTAAAGGGGGCCCACGATCTCGGAATTACCGTACCTGTCGGCCCTGTTTACGTGTAGTATTGCAACGTCGGGTACTATAGCCTTGACGAACAATATTTCCTCTCCTGAGAAAGGATCCCTCCCTATTTTCCACGTACCTTTCCTCTCATGTAGTCTTACGAGGTCGCTGCCTAAAATTCCCCTAACTGGCATGAAGGGAACCCCAGCCGCTCCAGCCCTTATCCCAGCTATGAAGGCCCCACAGACATCTTCAAGGAATTCCACTTCCCCGTTCTCAACCTTGCTCCTGAAAGCAGGGAGCATTCCGAACCACTCCAGAGTGGCCATAGCTACCCTCACGCTCTTTACCAAATTTTCCCTAAGGAGATATTCCAGTGCTATCCCCGGTTCCCTGTCGATAAAGCTCAAGTTCTTCACCCCAGACTTGGGGAGAGCCTTCACGAAAGACATTGGATTCCTGTGGATGGAGATCCCACTCACAGTTATGAGATCTTCATCGTGTACTAGAGTTAATGCCTCCTCCAATGGCATTAATTTCTCTCGCAACTTAACTCTTTTAGTGTAACTTTGCGCTCATAAACTTTTCCTCACTTTACCCTAGTGGCCTCAATGATCCAATGCTTATCCATAAAGGTCACAGAAGTTACCGAGAATTTAACCACAAATTTCAGGGCAATGACTGGGGAGACCCCTCCGTAGAGTTGATCCCTAAAGATTAGTAGAAGTTTTCCTCCCTTCTTTATGATTCTATGGGCCTCTCTAGTGAAATCGTGATCAAAAAGCTCATAAATTACGACTCCATCGAACGAGGAGTCCCTGAAAGGTAGGGGATGAATAGCACTTACGTTATCTCCTCCATAACTGGAGATGCATGTAGCGAACCACGGCATACAAAGCCCGATCCCCAATATTCTGCCTTTCAGAGGCGGAAGGGAGAACTCGTTTATCAATTCGTCTCCAAGACCAATCTTCTCTCCATCGATTACGAAGGGGTATATGAGGCTCAAGACTGAGATCTCTCCCCTCAGGAAGTCTCTACCTATTATGGCATCCGCTTCCAGTAAGGAAGAAGCTCTGCCGTACTCGAGGCCTACTCTCTCCTCTTTTCCGTCCACCGCCAGAAGGGATAAGGCTCTCCAGAGTGGAGAGAGTTCGTCCTTATCGTCATGGAGAAAGGCTAGCTTCATCTACGCAAGTAAAGTATCCTTACATAAATATTTTCGCTTAAACAGATTACATCAAAGATCTTTTATCTCCATGGATAAATCGGTGACTGTCACCATCCCTACTATTTCCCCCTCTCCGTTAACCACAGGGAGATGCCTTATCTTCCTCTCCGACATGACCTTTGCGGCGAGTTTTATATCAGCCTCCTCGTTTATGGTCTCCAGCTCGCCCATCGTTGCTACTACCCTTATTTCGTCCATTGGAGAAGCTCCGCTAGCTATAGCTTTCACTGCGTCTCTGTCAGTGAATATTCCTCGAGGAGTTCCGTTGTCAGTCACGACCACACTTCCCACTCCCTTCTCCAACATGAGTCTACATGTCTCTTGAAGGGTTGTGTTGGCCTCCACCTGAAGCACGGGAGAACTCATTATATCCTTAACTCTCTTCATAGTCAAAACGTAATTGCCGTTAAAGGAAATAAACTTATCGAGTAACTTCTACTCCACGGCCGCTCTCTTCCTTTCTTCCTTTTTCACATCCATGAGCTCCCTGTAACTCATGACCATGCTCCCTACTCCCAGGATTCCAACCACAGACACTACCAACAGGAAACCCACATCAACCGCGTTTAAGTTAGGGACCTGAAGCCCCGTGGATATTGCCCAGTTATCTACGCTTGGGAATAACAGTATAAAGGCACCAACTAAGGAGAAGATCATCCCTCCATAGTACAGAACTCTTCCTGCGGTTTTGCTGCCCAGGTATCTTATGTCTTCTTCTGTCAACTTCTTCAAACGCATCAGGTTGGCGAACAGAGCCCCGAATATTACCTGCATGGTCATAGTCCCTAAGCCGAACATAGCTCCAGGCAACGGAGCATAGATCAGTCCCGGTACTCTAGGAGCCAACACGAACGTTATTATGGAGGCGTAGGCACCGAAGCCGAATCCGGCTATTAAGCCGTGAATCACCGTCATCCTGATGGGGGGATCTCTGAGCTCCCTCCTCTCAGCTAAGGGGTCATGATGTTCGCTTCCCAGGAGTTTATCTATGGGTAGATGTATGTACTTACCCTTGAGTATGTAAGAACCTGCTATGGCCATCACTATTCCCACCACTATATACACTGGGCCATCAAGGTTATACTTGCTATATATTGCTGCTAATCCCAAGAATCCTAGGGTGGTTAACAGAGCTCTTTGAGCGGTGAACCCCAGAGAGAACAGAAAACCGGCCTTCATTCCGCCCCTTGTACTGTACTTTCCCACAGCGTAGCTGAAAGTGATGGGCCACGTGTGTTCGTCTGGAGTAGCTCCGTGCATGACACCGAGTAGGAAGGACACCAAAAGTATCTCGGCTAGGGTTAGATTAGACGGTGGGTTTAACAGATAATCAATGAAGTTCATAGGAATTAGGGTTACCCTAAAGTTTAAAAAATTATCTATTTAAGACCACGCGCACATCCACTGCGAAGGAACCTCTCTCGTTGACTATGAGGGGGTTTATATCCAACTGAGCCACGTTGAGATCGACTATCAGCCTCGATACTGTAGAGATGGTTCTAACAAGAGAACCCTCATCGTAGCCCCTCTTCCTGACCGTTAACATGTCATGAAGTTTGCTCTCCTTCAACATCTGAAAGGCTTCGTCTTCGTACACTGGAGAGAGTCCATAACTCACGTTTCTTAACACCTCGACGTATATACCTCCTGGCCCCGTGAGTACGGTGTGTCCAAATAGGGGATCCAAAATCCCTCCTACGAACACTTCGAGACCCGAGAGTTGTTCCTGAATCATCACCCTCCCGCTCAACTTAGATAACTGAGAGTAAACCTCTCTGACTTGATTTGCCTCCACGTTCATGAAGACTCCCTTTAACTCGGTCTTATGTACAGGCTCATCTGTGGAGATCTTCATCACTACGGGATAACCTATTGAATCCGCTATCCTCTGAGCATCCTCCTGATCTTGTGCCACTCCCCACCTAGGGGTTCTGATCCCATAGAGTTCCATGAGTTTGAGGGAATCTATGTCGCTGAGTACCTTCTTTCCCTTCACGATCTCCATGGCAGATGAGATAGGTTGAGAGACCCTTATCTTCCTCCTAGGCGTTGGTCTGCTCACTAAGTGTTTGATGGCACTAACTGCCTCCTCTGGGAAGTTGAAGGCTGGGATTGAAGCGGATTCCAATATTCTCGACGCTGAATCCTCATCGTACCCCATGAGCACTCCAACTATTCCCTTCCCTTTGAAGCTCAACATTGCCTTTGCTACCTCTGTACAACTTAGGAAAGGCAATGACTCGACTACGACTAGCTTAGTGCAGTCCAGGTCCCCCACTACCTTGAGCGCGTTAAGATATCTCTCCCTTCCAGCATCACCAGATAGATCTAGGGGGTTCTTGGGGAGACTAGTTGGAGGTAAGATTTTGGAGAGCTGGACTTTCAATCTCTCAGGTATCTGTATTTGGGAGAGACCAGCCCTCACTATGGCATCTAGTGTAAGAACTCCGTGACCCCCAGAGTTAGTAATTATTAGGACCTCTTCCCTAATTGGTTCAGACGAGGATATCAGCTTGGAGAGGTTAAGAAAATCCTTGAGGTTCTCGACGAACATGCCTCCCACAGTCCTGATGGCTGTCTTAAACACGTCGTATGACCCTGCCAGACTACCAGTGTGTGTCATGACCGCCTCCGCACTCTGGGACGTAGCCCCTCCCTTTATGAAGACCACTGGTTTCCTAGATGTGGCCTCTGGAAGAACCTCCAGGAAACTCTTACCGTCCGATACTCCCTCTATATATACGAAGATTGCCCTCGTTTCTGGATCTCTCGAGAGATACTCTATGATCTCATACTCCTTTACGTCGGCCTGATTCCCTAGACTGACAAGATAGCTGATCCCAATCCTGGACCTCTGGGCCCAGTTGAGCATATACGCCCCTATTCCTCCGCTCTGTACGACTAACGCTATGTCTCCCCTCCTCACGTCAGCGAACGCAAATGTCCCGTTGTAGTCTGGCGTTAGGAGTCCCATGGTGTTGGGTCCCAGGAACCTGATCCCTAGGGATTTAGCCTTAGACACCAACTGAGCTTCAAGCCTTACTCCCTCTCCTCCCACTTCTCTGAATCCGGAGGTTATGACTATCGCTCCCTTTACACCTGATGCCCCAGCATCCTCGAGGACGTTTAGGACGAAGTCTCTCGGGACTGCTATTATGGCTAGATCGGGCTGATCTTGGATTTCCCTGAGAGACCTATAGGCCTTTACCCCCTCAATTGTTTCCGCCTTGTCGTTCACGGGATATACCTTTCCTCTGAAGGAGGAGGTGACGTTCCTGAAGATTACGTTCCCGACCTTTTCTCTATTTCTCGAAGCTCCAACTATTGCTATAGATCTCGGTTTAAACAGTGGTTCTAAACTCATATACCTTAGAAGATTCCCTAGAATATATGGGTTTACATACCGTTAGGTGCATGAGGTGTGGAAAGGAGAGGGAGGGAATTGAAGCCCGGTGTAGTAGGTGCGGGGGGCCTTACAAGGTACAGGTAGACTTTCCGTTTCGCAGGGAATTGAAGGAAAACTTCCCGTATTTAACTAAGCCCATAAGCCTCGGAGAAGGAAATACGCCAATGATAGAATTGGAGGGGATCAGGTATAAGTTGGACTTCCTCAATCCCACTGGATCCTATAAGGATAGGGGATCCTTTGCCTTGATATCGTGGCTGAGAGAGATGGAAGTAAAGGGGATCTCGGAAGATTCGTCAGGGAACGCAGGGGCCTCAATTTCAGCTTATGGTGCTGCGGCTGGGATGAAGGTGAGGATATTTGTACCCTCTACCGCCAGAGGTACTAAGGTAAAACAAATAGAGGCATACGGTGCAGAGGTAGTGAAAATAGAGGGAACCAGGGACGACGTGTCTAGAGCCGCGGAAAACTCTGGACTATATTACGCCTCCCACGTACTCCAGCCCGAGTTCAGAGACGGGATAAGAAGTCTCGCCTACGAGATCGTGAGGGACCTCTCGTGGAAGACACCCAAGGAGGTGTTCCTGCCCACCTCCGCAGGAACGTTACTTCTCGGAGTCTTCGAGGGATTTCAGCACATGTTGAAGGATGGAGTGATCCAGGAGATGCCAACTCTAGTTGCTGTGCAAACAGAGCAGGTTAACCCAGTATGCTCATCCCTCAAGGGGACGAAGTACGTTCCCCCTAGGGCAGTGAACTCTTTGGCTGACGCTTTAGTCTCCACAAATCCCTTCCTACTCAAGGAGATGGTGGACGTTTTGAGAAGGCACGGAGATTGTGTCACTGTAACCGAAGAGGAGATTATGAAGTCTTGGAAGTATTTGGCTTCCAAGGGAATTTTGGCCGAGTACAGTTCTGCGGTAGCACTAGCAGGTTTGAAGAAAAGGGGCAGTGAGATGCCAGTAGTTGTCCTCACTGGGAGCGGACTAAAGACTCTGAATTGACTCAAGGGAGCTCGAGTGCAGACCTTAACTCATAGGGATCTAATTTCTCTATAAATCTCTTTTCCTCCTCAGTTATGGAGATTACTCTAGGGTTTTCCTCCTCGACTCCGAATTCGGTCCTCTCCTTAACTTCATCAAGGGTGGACCACGGATAGAGTCCTATCACTTTCCACCTCCTTTCGCTCCTGTCGTATCTCATGACTGCCATATCCGAGACGACGTAAACTGAGTTTCGAGACAGCCTGGCGGATCCAGTCACGAAGTCCACTCTCTTTACAAAACTCCTCTTGGAGTGTTTGAGGTTCCATAAGATCATCTTCTTAACTAAGGGCATCAAGTACGCCGTCGCTGCACCTCCAGGTAACTTGACCTTGGGTCTCTCGTAATCTCCTATGGCGGTCAAGTTAACGTTTGTCTCCTCGTCTATTTGAGCTGGGCCTAAAAACATCACATCAAGTTCACCCTTCTGGGCCAAATCGAATGAGTCCACCGTTATCATGACCGGTGATCCCTCCAAAAAGAACGGATCTCCAGTTGAAGGCGAAAGGGTTATAGATTTAGGGTTGAAGGCTTCCGCTACCCCCACTATATCAATGTCCTTCTTCATTAAATCCCTGGCCATGAAGGCCCCAAGTATGGCAGGGCCTGAGTTCAGCCCCACGTAAACAAGCTCTCCATCATTCAGTAGTTCAGCTATGGCCCTTACAACGTAATCGACTCTCATGTGAAAGATTCTTAACTCTGGGGAATTAAATACGCTTATGGCATACGTGTACAAATACAGGGATTACTACATAGCTGGGGTGGAACATGTGGTTCCAAGTTACTTCCAAGACGTCGTTTTCATCTACAACAACAATAATAGATGGGAATCGGTGAGTGCTGAGAGGTTGAAGACGAGTGATCCCTCCTTAACGGCAATAAGGGACGCGGTTAAATACGCTACCCATGTTGAAGACTTGACAAGGGCCGTAAGTGAACTCAAAAAGAAGGGAATACTCATAGAGGAAGTACAGAGACCTCCTTTCCCAAGGCATCTCATTGAGGGGAGGAAGAAGATCCAGGCCGAGTTCGACTGACTATTTTCTTCACTCTCTCCTTAACTTTCTCACTTGCCCTGAGCCAGTTAGCGTTGCCTTCAAGGTCACCATTTAACGTGGTATCTCTCAGGAGCCTCAGGAATTTGTCGGCATTGGACTGTTCAGCTAATATGGCCTCCTCAAGGCTCTGGCCCTCCCTTACGCGAAGAATTATTGAGATCACCTTGTTCAGTCTGTCGGGTACACCGACCCTTGAACCTCTGAGCGTTATCCTGACTCTCTTGAAGGAGTAGCCGACCCTCTCGGACAACTCCTTTGTGGCGTACCTCCATCCAGAGTCATCAACTATTCCTCCTATGATGAAACAGTCCACGCTCCGTAGCATTTCCTCATTGGCCTCCACGTCACCGTAAGGATCCAACACAATCGAGTTCTTGGAGGGCTCCACGTCGAACCTAACCTTATTGAAGAAAATAGTGCTGAACGTCCTCCTAAACTCATCATTAGCGTGATTGAGTGAAAGATTGTAATCCCAAAGGTGGTCCCTCAGGAGGGATATGACACTGCCCAACTGATTGACGAGTTTTCTTTTTTCCTTATCTGAGTGCCTGTCCCACATGGTTAGATCTACGATGAAGAGAGGGTACTCCGGATAGCTGAAGATGACCTTACTTCCTCCTGGACTCAACCTATGTGTAGCCAATTCTTGGCCTCTACCCGAAATTATCTTGACTCCGAGCTCTTCGCCAAGAGTCGAGCCCCTGTACACTCCCCTCTCTAACCCCCAGCCATATAGGAGGAACTTTAGGGCTATCCTTTGAAGGAAAGGTCTCTCTATTCCCTTGGCGTATATGGTGTCCACATCCATATCTAATAGGGCCTTTGCGAGCTCCTTCGCCAATGTTAATTCTATCCTTTACCCCCCTCAACCTGAATGAAGGGAAACGTTCTATTAAAGGTTAGCACTCTAGCTCATCCCTTCCGCCTCAAAGTATATGGAAAATATTAAAAGTATATAGTAAGTAATGGTTATGGATAAAAATGGCTGTTGAAGATATAGTAAAGGTAAGTAGGAACTATCAGGTGACCATACCTGCCAGGATAAGGCAGAAGTTCCAGATCAAAGAAGGGGATCTAGTGAGGGTAATTTACGACGAAAACGAGAACGCAGTGAAGATTTTACCTATGAAACAGTGATTTTTCCCCTTTTTCAAAGATTTCCTATTCGAAGCAGGCTTCATTTGGACTAATGGGGCTTGATTCCCTAGATTATTCCTGGCTTAAGACTGTAACGCTTCTACGTAACTACTAGTTATTTTTAATCATCTAAATATCGTCTTGACAAGTTGTGTTTATATAGTATCACCGAAGTAGTTTTTATTGATGATCCCCCTAACTGATGACGGGCACTGCTCACGAGGTTTGGGGAGTGATAAAAGTGTGGATGGGAGGGTAGCGGTGTTTCCCTCGACTAGCCCCAATGAGTTAAGGGTGACCGTGTATGATCCCTTAAGAGGGGTGCCCGTGGTGGAATTAGAAGTAATTAAAAGTAAGGAAAAGTTACGCCACGGGTAAACACGTGAACTTGTCCTA
Source organism: Metallosphaera yellowstonensis MK1 (assembly GCF_000243315.1). Taxonomy (GTDB): domain Archaea; phylum Thermoproteota; class Thermoprotei_A; order Sulfolobales; family Sulfolobaceae; genus Metallosphaera; species Metallosphaera yellowstonensis. The sequence goes on from NZ_JH597770.1 coordinate 134,777, forward strand.
CTCTTGCGACACTTTCAAAAATGAACTATCTTTAAAAAAAATTATACAAAGGAGTTGCTCTTAATCTTTGTGAAGACGTAATTCAGAATGCCACCGTGTCTTAAATATTCCACTTCTGCCTTAGTCTCTACCCTTGCTATTCCCCTTATCTCTCGTTCTCCCTTTCCTCCTTTAATCCTCACAGTAACCTCGGCTCTAGGCTTTAAGTCGCTCAAGATAACGTCTACCAGCTCATCACCCCTTAAGTTCGCCCCGCTCCAGTTCGCCTCCACAGGGAGAACACCCATGGCAACTAAGTTACTCCTGTGTATCCTTTCGAAGCTCTCGGCTACAACTACCCTTATCCCCAAGAGAGATGTAACCTTGGCTGCCCAGTCCCTTGAGCTCCCAGTACCGTATTGCTTTCCTGCAAATATCACCAAGGGCACGCCCTCTTTCTTATACATAGCGGCTACGTTAAATATGGTGTCAATCTTCCCGTCAGGATAGTGGATCGTAAATCCTCCCTCCCTCTGTACCATGAGGTTCTTCACCTTGGGGTTGGAGAAGCCTCCCCTGAGCATGACCTCATGATTACCTCTCCTGGCCCCGAAAGTGTTGAGCTCCTTTGCTCCCCTTTCCTTAAGGTACCTCCCTGCGTCAGAGTCTGGGGCTATGGGGCCCGCTGGAGATATATGATCCGTAGTTATCTTATCGCCTAAGATCATTAGGATCCTCGCATCCCTGATCTCCTGGAAGGGTTTTGATTCCCCCCTAAACCACGGAGGCTCCACTATGTACGTGGAGGAGGGATCCCAAGAGAATGTCACTCCCTGAGATACAGGGAGTTTTTTCCAATTCTCGTCTCCCTCGAATATTTTGCTCTTCTGTTCCCTGAAGAACTGGGGATTGAGGGCAATCTCCATATACTTCGATATCTCCTTGAGGGAGGGCCATACATCCTTAAGGAATACCGGCCTGCCGTTAGGATCTATCCCTATGGGTTCAGTCTCAAAGTTAATGTTGATCCTTCCAGCCAAAGCGTAGGCAACAACAAGGATGGGAGAGGCCAAGTAGGTTCCCTTGAGGAGAGGGTATATCCTTCCTTCGAAGTTCCTGTTTCCGCTGATCACTGCATAGGCCTCTATCCCTTGCCTGAGGTCGTCTTCCACTTCCTTGGGGAGAGGACCAGAATTACCTATACAGGTGGTACAGCCGAAGCCCACAATATGGAACCTCAACGCCTCAAGGTATGGAAGGAGACCAGCCTCCTCGAGGTACTTCACGACTATGGGTGAACCTGGAGCCGTGCTAGTCTTGACGAAGTCTGGCACCCTAAGTCCCAGACTCACAGCCTTTCTGGCCAGTATTCCTGCTCCGAGCATGACTGTGGGATTGGAGGTATTAGTACAGCTAGTGATGGATGCTATTACAACGCTTCCGTCCTTGACCTTCTTCCCCACCTTGTTTCCTACTTTCAATTCGGCCATTTTCCTCAGGGGAACCCTTTCGTCTGGGTTCCTAGGTCCAGCAAGGGCAGGTTCCACGTGGCCCAAGTCCACCTCCACTACCTCAGAATATCTGGGCTCTCTTCCGTACATCAGGCCTTGCGCCTTAGAGTATTCCCTCACGAATTCAGCGTCCCTATCTGTGGCCCTCAAATAAGAGAGGGTTACCTCGTCAATGGGGAAGTAACCCACAGTGGCTCCGTACTCTGGAGCCATATTGGCGATTGTAGCTCTGTCCGGAACTGAGAGTAGTGAGAGAGAGGGACCGAAGAACTCAACAAACTTTCCAACTACTCCCTTTTTCCTCAGAAGTTCGGTTAAATAGAGCACTACATCTGTTGGAGTAACGCCATCTCGAACCTCTCCCTTAAGCTTGACCCCCACTACCTCAGGGACGCTCATGTAATACGGTTCACCTAGCATCACAGACTCCGCTTCTAAGCCTCCCACTCCCCAAGCTAGGACCCCTAAACCGTCTACCATCGTAGTGTGGGAGTCAGTGCCTATGACAACCTCGGGAAAGGCCGTGAGGACGCCGCCGTGCTCCCTGACATCTATTACCTTACTCAAGAACTCCAAATTGACCTGATGTATTATACCGTTTCCTGGTGGAACTATTCTGAGATTAGTGAAGGCACCTTGTGCCCACTTGAGAAATTTATACCTCTCCTGGTTCCTTTCGAACTCAGTCCTCATGTTCATTGCCAGGGAGTACCCAGTACCGAAGTAATCCACCTGGATTGAGTGATCTATGACTAGGTCTGATGGAATCCTGGGATTAACCCTCGTCGGATCTAACCCTAAGCGTTGAAGCTCAGATCTCATTGCAGCTAGGTCGACTAATAGGGGGACTCCAGTGTAATCTTGCATCACGACCCTAGTCGGCATGAATGCAAAATCCTTCCCTGTCTTCCAACCAGCTATCGCCTCCAGGTCATCCTCCGTTATTTTGTCCCCATCCATATTTCTCAGTGTGTTCTCGACCAAGACCTTGATAGAGTAAGGGAGTTCGTCTATGTTGAAACCTAATTCCGAGAGCTTAGAAAGGGGATAATAATATGCGTCTCCGATCCTAGATTTCTCGATTTTCATGCTTAAACTTCACACGTAGAGGTAAAAAGAGATTCGCTGGTTTTGAACTGTGGAAAGTTTTTCAGATGAGCGATCTTTAAGTAAGCCCCAGAAAGAAATGTGTTGAAGAAGATCGAGCCTAACAGCGTTAAACTGGCCAGGAAAGCTGTTCTTCTACTACTCATATCATAGTTTATTATTGTCCTTGTCCTCTATTACGCATGGAGGGCCTGAGGAGTCTTCTCCTTGAAAGTCTGAGCCGGTACGGGATGCCCTTTCCTGTTGACAAGAAAGTTTGCTCTTCCTGGACCAACGAACTCCCCAGGAATGGAAGTACCATCATATTCACTTCGTGCATGTACCAGATCGAACCTGTGGTCCCAATCCTCTCCAAGTTCGGTCCCTACACTGGAATCCTGAGGGGTGTGGCCTCACTTGCGAAGATGGTCAAGCCCCCCAAGGAGGAACTTGAGAGGGCATACAGGATATTGAACAATATTGTAAAAGCCATAAAGAGGAAGGGAGTAGACCTGGCCTATCTCTACGAGGAGGAGCCGTATAGCGGTGCGGTGCTGCTGGAGATGGGTATGCTGGACGAATTCGCTGAACATGCGCGGAAGGTATCAGAGATGCTAAAGGAGAGAGGGATAACGAGGGTAATCACAGTGGATCCCCACACACATAACGCACTGAAGAGGTATGAAGAGTTCGTGAAATTTGACGTAGAGGTGGTGAGTTATTTAGAGGTAATAGATCCGTCAAAGAAAGTTGAGGGAGGGTTCACCATCCACGACTCATGCCTTTACTCCAGGTTCTTGAACCTGAGGGAAAAGTATAGGTCTCTAATTCTGAACTCCGGGATAAGCCTGAAAGAAGACTTCTTCGTAACTGGGAGGGAGACGTCAACCTGTTGCGGTGGACCTATCGGAGGAGTGGATCCAAAGCTTAGCGAAGAGATAGCTAAGAGGAGAGCTTCAGAGCTTAACAGGCTCTCTGACAAACTTCTTGTAGTATGTCCCATCTGTTATGTAACCCTCTCGCCTCACTTCAAGGGTGAAGTTAAGGACGTGGCTGAGGTGATATTATGAGCTGGGACGTTGCCATAAGTAGAGCAGTCCAGAACAACCTGCCTAGGGTATACAAGAACTTAGAAAACTTCCCCTACGTTCTGGACTTGGCCAGACAACTCAGGGAAGCTAAGATGGAGGTAATCAGAAACATGGAAAAGTACGTTGAGATGACTGTGGAATCAGTCAAGAGGATAGGGGGAATACCTCACGTGGTCAACACCGTCGATGAGGCCAGAGATGTGGTAGGAAAGATCGTGGGAACGGGGAAGACCGTGATCTTCGGTAAATCCATGGTCGCATATGAGATGGGCCTGAGAGACTTTCTGAAGGAGAGGAACAACGAGGTGTGGGAGACTGACTTAGGCGAGTTCCTAATCCAGCTTGCCAACGAACCACCGTCTCACATTATAGCACCTGCTGTTCACATGTCAAAGGAGAGAGCGGAACACCTGGTGAGGGACAAGCTGGGTGACCTGAGAAAAGGTGCAACCCATGAGGAGATAGTCAACAAGGTCAGGGAGTTCCTCAGGGAGAAGTTCCTCAAAGCCGACATAGGGATAACTGGAGCAAACGCAGTAGCAGCGGACACTGGTTCGATAATCCTCGTAGAGAACGAGGGAAACATAAGGTTCACAACAGTATCTCCTCCAATTCACATAGCAGTGGCAGGTTTCGAGAAGATAGTGCCCACACTCTATCATGCGATGATAGAGGCCTTAGTTCAAGCAGCCTACGCTGGACTTTACCCACCCACCTACATCAACCTCACCTCAGGTCCTAGCTCCACGGGGGACATTGAGATGAAGAGGGTAAGTCCAGCTCATGGACCCAAGGAGTTTCACCTAATTCTATTGGATAACGGTAGGTTAGACGCCTCTAAGAACCCAGACTTAATGGAAGCCTTACTCTGCATAAGGTGTGGGAGATGTCACCTCCATTGTCCAGTTTATAGGGTCATGGGCGGTAGATGGGGAATTCCACCCTTCACGGGCCCCATGGGGGCCATGTGGTCTTACGTGACTCATAAGGATCCTAAGCCTGCAACGTTATGTACTCATTCAGGTGGGTGCAAGGAGGTGTGCCCCATGAAGATAAACATTCCAAGGGTACTTGAGAAGATAAAGCACGTGTATTTTAAAAGGAGTTAGCTAGTGTGTTCCCAGTAGGCCTTCAGTTCTACCTTCCTGGGCTCGCCGTATTTAGCTACCTCCTCTATGGCCTGTTTCAAGAACTCCTCGCTCTGCACTCCGCGTATTAACCATTTGTCATTGATGAGAAGAGCAGGAACCCCTCTTATCCCCATGGCCTTTGCCTCCTCTTCGTCCTGTATGACTCCCAGCTTAGCCTCCTTAGATTTGAAGTCTTTTTTGAACCTCTCGACGTCTAGTCCCACTTCCTCTGCAATAGATATCAGCACTTTATCGTCGTTGATGTTCTCCCCCTCCATAAAGAACTTTTCCTGAGCTAACGTGAAGTAATCCCAATGTCCTTCATCCCCCCTTTGAAATTCCGCCGCTTTGCAGGCCATGAGAGGGGGCATGGACCACACGTGACCGATCTTTCCCTTCGATAGCACCTTGTCTGGATTGTAGTCTGGGAAGTACCTTGTGAGTATAGAAAATTCGCTCCTGAAGAGTTCCCTGGCATCCTCCTCTGTAGGAGCTGCTGCCAAGAGATCATCTAAGGAGGAGATTATCATGAACGCCTTGTGTTTCACCCTAACGTCGTCTCTGCCTTGGAGAACCTTCCTAAGTCTCTTGTTGGTCACATAGCAAAAAGGGCATAGCACGTCGTGAAAGAAAGTTATCTGAATCAAGGAACTTCTCACCTCTTTCCCTTCAAACCTTTTTAAATTAATCGTTACTTAATATAGAAAAAATCAACTGACTCGCTTGGAGACTCCTATGAGAGCTCTTATGGCCTCTGCGTCTGCAAGTATCTCTCTAAGCTTGTCCTTTAGTTCTGGAATTTGAGACAGCTGTGATATCAACACATCCAACTGAGGCCAGTAATTCTTGGCTACCAGATCCATCTGGTACCTGTGCATTGTCACTAAAGAGACTATTAAAGAGAGTCTAGGGAGAATTCCCTTAGATGACAGAAGAGCCTCCTCTCTAACCATGAGCTCGTTGAGCTGATCTAATAAGTCGAAGAGATAGCCTCTCGCCTCTTCCAACTCCCTCTCTGCGGGTTTCATCAGATGTTCGCTCATTATATCTCAAAAAAACTTTAATTAATAGTTTTTAAGCCTTTCTTACATTCCAGGTCACGTCAACTTTAACGTTCCTAGTGAGGGTGTCCTTCAATGGGCACCTCCTCATGGAGAGCTGCATTACATCATGTATCCTCTCGTCGTTAGAGAATACGGTCAAATCATACCTTACCTCAAGTATTCCGGGGGGTATGTTGGGATCCCCTTGAAATCCCTTTGGATCCAGAGTTCCTTCTATGTAACCCTCGACTCCCTTGAGGTCTATCTTCATCTCCTTCGAGATGTAATAGATTGTCAGGATCATACAGGAGAGCGCTGATGCTAGCAACATCTCCTCAGGGGTAGGAAGGTCCGAACCCAAGAGACCTATTCTGTACTCCATCCCCTTAACTTCAGTGACTACCTCGTCTTGATTCAACCTCCCCTCAACAGTGAAAGTTATCATGGGCTCACCTTCAGTTTATGACTCCTACGTCTCTTAAGATGGCAGCCTCAATGGCATACCTTATGTGAAGTCTAGTCCTCTCCTCCCCAGTGAATGGAAAACCCCTCTCCCTCTCGAGGTCGTCTATCTGCTTGGTGATGACCACGCTTATGTTGGTCTCAATTGAAGGTCTATTTACCTTGAAGATCGTGTATATGTCCATGAGGAACTTGTACATCTCCTCGTCCATGTTTAGGAGATATTGTCCAACTGCAGGAATGAGTTGACCGTTGAAGTCCACCATCTTAGCCTTGAAGTAAGGCCTCCAGGTGAGCATATTTGACTTCACGAATTCCCACGATGGAGGAAATCCCGTGAATTCATCCGGTGTAGGGACGTTAACTACCTTGTAATCGTCCCCCTCCAATTCCACGATGGCTTCTACTTCAAGTTCTAAATTGCCTACCTTCTCTATCAACTTACCACACACTTATTTGATTAATGCCCCCGTAAAGGTTTTTTCCTATTACCTAAAAATAGTAAACGGTGAAAAAATGCAGGCAGTAGTGGAAGATCCTTGTCTGGAGGAGTGCTTCAAGCCTAAGTCGGAGTGGAGGTACACAGATATCAGTGAATGCATATCTCAGTGCAAGACCGTTAAGATAACGAAGCCCTGACTAGATCACTTCTCGTACTTCTGGCTTATTCACGATCTCCAAGAAAGCTTTTTTCAGATCGTCCGCAGTGAACCCGAAGATTGTCGGTTTCTTCTCCTCAAAGACCCTATCGATCTCCTTGGGTATATCCTCTGGACTCAGGTTGGTCAGTCTCTCCTCCAACAGCTCTATGAAACCTTTAGGGGACATCACGAAGAAGTCCCCAGAAATCGAGACCTCGGCCAGCTTTCCTCCCAGGAATTTCGCTGTTATCCTCAGGAGCTTTCTGGCCTTATAGTCCACGTGACATATGGCCACAGATGAGGATATCTTGACGCATCTTTCCGTCCTTAGTTCAGGATGTCTCCTGTCCTTGTAGTAAATCCATTCTTCCTCCATCTTCTCCCTTGCTAGACGCTCCCACTCCTCTATCTCCTCAGAGGTTAGGGACGAGTCCTCAAATTTGATTCCCAGGTTTCGTTCAAAACTAGCCTTGAGTTTCTTATCTAACTCCTCCCTGGGGGGTACGTATCCTAACTCTCGCTCTAGAGACGTGAGCCACTCGGACATGTCCTTAGCCATCTTATCCCTGAACTTCTCGGTGGGAACCCTGATACACTTACTCATGAGATCTACATCCAGCTTCATCAGGATGTTTCCTGCTAACACTACAGCCTTCCCGTGGGTCATGGCCCCGTTGCCGCTTATTTTCTTCCCGTTCACCACTATGTCCTGATCCTTCAACTGAGCGTTGAGACCGTAATCTCTCAGTACCTCAACTACTGGACTGAGGTACTTTGCGTAAAGTGCCTTGGGGTCTGAGGGCGCTTCATCTTGATTGACCACAACGAAGTAATCGTGTTCTCCCCGTGTGATAACTACCGTTCCTCCACCCAGGTCCCTCCTCACCACAGGGATTCCTGCCTTTGAAGTATAGTCTAAATCTACTTCTAGCCAGACCTCCTGATGGACTCCCACGTTCACAAATGGTTCCTTAACAGAAAAAACCAGTAGTGTATTCCTTCCGCCCCTTGAGACATAATCGGCCACACTGACAAAAGATGTGACCATATGATAGCCGTCTTGAGGCGGAAGAGAGACGAACCTCCAGGACATCTCAGAGCCTCTTGCAGGAGATCTTCTCAGCCGCAATTAGCTCCTTTAGCTTCTGTACTGCCTGAGCTCCAGTATGAAGCTGTTTCAACTCCTCAGGATTGGAAACTTTCATCCTCACTAGCCAACCGTTACCGTATGGATCCCTGTTCACCAAGACGGGACTCTTCTCCACTTCTCCGTTGACGTCTATTATCTCCCCCGAAGCTGGTGCCGGCACCGGACCGGCCCACTTGCCGCTCTCCATGGTCGCCACAGGCTTCCCCTTCTCTACCTTCGTCCCCTTCTTCTTTATCCTAACCTTCACTACCTTGCCAGCCATGGTCTGGGCCAGATCCGTTATACCAACAACTATGGTGTCAGGACCCTCCTGTTTAGCCCACACCGTGTTTTTGCCCTCTATATAGTAGAGAAGGTTCTCGGGTATCTCACAATTCGACTCGACTACCATGTTATCACTTAACTCGATATTGAGAATAAACTATACTAAAAATCTTTCCTATAGATTAGATGAAATCAATGAATACTCTCAGGAAAGGATACGTCGTGGAATACGAGTGCGAGAGCGGAATAGTCAGAGCAGGGAAGAGAGAGTGGAAAATAGAGGAGGGTTCCTACCTTTACGTGGGCTCCTGTGAGAAGTCTTGTACAGGTAGATTGAGTAGACACCTTGCACCACAGGTTAAAAGGAAGAGGTGGCATGTCGACCACTTGAAAGAATTATGCACTCCAGTCTCTGCCCTAGTGCTTCCCTTAACTGAGCAAGAACTCGTGGGAAAGCTACCTACAGAGAGGGCTTTAAGCAAATTCGGATCATCTGACTATCCTGATCACGCTGGTCACCTCTTTCAAATGGGACTAGTTGAGGCTCTATCTCACCTCTTGGCATAAACCTATGTCCTGGACGTAAAAGATCTCTTTTCCAATCAAGCTGAAGGTCATTACCCTAAGTTTCATACCAGCGTCTAGGGCCTTCCAGAATGTCCTAGAGAACTTGGGATCTGTTACCTCGTTGGGTAAGAAACATTTCGCGTCAGGTCGCATGACTAAAACCATGAGTAGTGCCCTAAACCCTTCCCTCATCACCTCTATCAATTCCCTGAGATGTTTCTCCCCTCTGGTAGTCGGTGCGTCAGGGAAGAGGGCTACTCCATCTCTGACTAGGGAACAGCCCTTGACCTCCACGTAGATATCCTTAACCCTGAAGTCTATTCTACTCTTACCTATCCTGACCTCTGCCTCTACGTTGTCAGGTAGAAAAGTCCTGGCGATTGGGTTATGAAATCTACTGTCCACAACCACCCATAATCCGTTCCAAGCGGCCAAAACTGAGCAATCAGTCTTCTTCCCCACGGATTCCCTGACAAGGATCCTGTTGCCTGGATAGATCAATTCCTTCAACCGTCCGGGATCGTGGAGGTGACAAGGCCTACCCCCCTCGGTCAACACCACGAACCTATTGGGTCTTCCAGCTACTCTCTCCTCCCACACCTCTCCCTCTATCTTTAGTACAGGTCTCACACAGGACTTCTGCGAAACTGGGTCTTAAGTTAGCTGAAGGACACTTGATGTCCGGCTACCAAGAGATAATAATTTAGAGTGTTAATATTATATCCCCGTGAAATAACTACTCGTAAAGAGAACTTCAAGATGATGATTTTGCCGAGTCATGAACGATGAAGAGAAGATTAGGCTGATCGTGAAGCTAGATGCTTTAAGAAGGCCTTCATCCACTCCTTAGCCTTAAGGTAGTCCTGCACGAAGATGTTTTCGTTGAAGGAATGTATGTTAGAGCCAGGGTGCTCCACCCCCACTCCGTCGGCGATCTGGTTATTCCCAAGAATTCTGGCGAAGGATTCCATAGGCCCCGTCCCGTAACTGTTTGGAAGTACCTCAGGATCCATGCCGTATACCTCCCTGGCAGAGGCGATGAGGCCCTGGGCCACTTCACTTTTGATGGATGTCCTGTAAGGTCTTACCTTTCCCCAAACCTTGATTTCGACCCCCTTTCCTTCAAGGAACCTCTGCAAGGAACTCAGCACCCTCTCTGGATCCTGGTCCGGCACTAACCTGAAGTCCAGTTTCGCGAAGGCTATCGATGGGATTATCGTCTTAGACCCTTCACCTATATAGCCTGAGTAGAGACCAGCGATGTTGCACGTTGGCTCCTCAACCAACCTCCTCTGAAAGTCAGGTGTTAGGTTCTGCCCAAGGGCCCTCTCCATGGATTTTAGATCGCCCTTGAGGTATTTGACATCTTCTTCGCTTAACCATCGTACATCATCGTAGAAGCCAGGTATCCTTATCTTCCCATCCTCACTTTTGAGTGAGTTGAGTGTCCTGACCAACTCCCACGCTGGATTCCTAGCTACTGGAGCGTACATGGAGTGTAGATCCTTCTCAGTCTTCAGCAAGAGTTCCACGTATAGGAGTCCCTTCACTCCGAGCACAATCTCTGGAGCGCCAGACGATCCTCTCCCAGCACCTTCCCAGAGAACATAGTCGGCCTTGAGCAAGTCCTTGTGTCTCTGGAGAAAAGCGTCCATATTTGGACTTCCGATCTCTTCCTCCCCCTCATAGATGAACTTCACATTCAGTGGCGGCTTTCCCATCTCCACGACTGCCTGAAGTCTAGCCATGAGGGATCCCTTATCGTCACCGACGCCACGACCGAAAATCCTACCGTCCCTTTCCACCGGGTTAAAAGGATCGGTGTTCCACTTCTCTAAGGGCTCGGCCGGTTGCACATCATAATGGTTGTAGACCAGGAGCGTACGTTTAGCCCTCACATCTATTTCACCGTAGACATAGGGATTCGTGGATGCATCCTTGATCAGCTGAGCCTGAATACCGTGAGCCTCCATGTAATCCTTTATGAACTTGGCCCCCTCCTCTCCTCGGCCATGCGCTGAAGTAGTGTCGATCTTCACGAACTCCATTAAATCCTGAAGCTGGGTCACGGGTTTTTTATTTTCAGACCCTCCTTAAAATATACCCATGATAAAATACGCCGAATACGTGAGGCATTCCATGACGGAACCCATACTGATGATCTATGTTTATAAGAAAGTCGAGGACGGTAAGGTGGTATCTGCCTTTAGAATAAACGTCTATAGAAACATGGCTGTGGCCGTCTACGAGGACGACAAGCTGCAAGGAGGGGAGGTTCTGGATGTGTTTCCCGGAACTTTAGATCACATAGTGAGGACCGTAAACCGTTACTACCAGAAGGAGACTGACGACTTAATAATATATGGGGAAAAGACCCTCGTGGACTCACTCTTGGACAGGCTGGAAGACTAGAGTGCCATCCTCCCAAACCTAGACCTCAGGAAATATCCAAGGACTAGGAAGAACACCCCGAAACCCAATATCACTGGAACTACACCTCTCCAAGGGGTAAACTGCTCGAGGTAAAGGGAGATCAACACTGTCATGAGGAAGAAGACCAGGAGGGGCAACATCACAATAAGCCATATGAATCTGTCCCACCTATCCTGCATGAAAGATTTAGTGACTTAGACGTTTAAAAAGTTTGTTAACTATTTTCTTCCAAAACTTTCTTTATCTCTAAGTACAACTCCTTGTCCTTAAGCTCTAGAGTCCTCAGTGAGGGTGGTCTCAAGCCCTTGGTCTTTACTCCCCTCACTACGGACCTCAGCCAAGTGTCGTACACCCTTCCTCCCCCTTTATAGTAAAATTCCTTGAGTCTCTCCACAGTTTCCTCCTCTGTGAGTCCCTTCACGTTGAGCAAATACCTTGAAGCTACGTAAAGTATGAACCTCTTCCTCCCATCCTTAAGCCCCTTCTCCAGGACCTTGTCTATCCACTCCATGGAGGAAGTTCTGGGCCTAGGAGGGAAGATCCCTTCTACCTCAAAGAGAAACTCCCCTTTTTCATTAAATACTCTGGAGATCCCATCGATGTATTCAACCTTGCCTGCTGGTGTCTCGTCTGGATAATGGAGAGTGATCTCGAATTTCTTATTTTGCGACGGCACCTCTCTTCCCCTCAAGCAGCCTACTTCTCACCGCACAGAAGGAACAGATCTCCCTATCCATGTTGGTGGGCATGCCACAGACTTTACACTTCCCTAGGTTGAACTTAGGTAGGTCCTCGAAGAAGGGTCTCACCCTGTCCTCAAAGTTCTCCACAAGCCTGAACATGAAGCCCGGTATCTGATCCTCTGTCTCCTCAAGTATCCTTCTCAACTTATCCCCGGTTGGTCCTCCTACCCTCAGGTTATGGGGGCAGGAGTCCATGATGAACGGGATTCCCTTAGTGAGGGCATAAGTAGTTATTTCCCTCTCATAAGAGAGGAATAAAGGCTTAATCTTCTTCAGATAGCCGTTTTCAGCAGGGGATACTGCCCTCAATCTAGCCAAGTTAGAGACGTCTCCTGAATGGTAACCGCTCATGACGAACTGAGCCACATCGTTGAGATTGTGCCCAGTTGCGAGTGTATCCGCTCCCACCTCCTTGCCTGCCCTTTCCATAACGTACCTCTTGACCAATCCACACGTACTACAGACTGGTCTCCTCACCTTCACCTTGGCCTCGTCTATTGTGAAGCCGTATTCCTCTTGAAGCTTGACCACCCTATACTTGACGCCCAAAGCTTCAAAGTTCTTGATTGCGAACTCCGTGCTTAAAGAAGAGTATCTAGTACCGACGTCTATTCCTAGGTCGATGTTTATTCCTATAACTTCGAAGCCGTGGGTTGAAGAGAGCTTATGAAGGACGTGGAGCAGCGTAGTGCTATCCTTACCTCCGGAAACAGCTACAGCTACCACTCTGGAACCCTCAAGCATCCTGTACTTCTTTACGGTACGCTCCACCCTCTGTTCGAACCACTCCCAAAAGTGTATTGAACATAGAAGGAGGTTTGCATATGATATCCTTATTATAGCCTTGTTGCCACACTTGGTACACTGCACTTAGAAAAATATATATCTGAAATATAAAAAGGTGCCTAGAATGGAAGTTCTGGTTGAGGTCCATCCAAAGCAGAAGATGGAAAAGGTAGAGAAGATGATAGAGATCATAAGCCCCTTTGACGGGTACGATATACCAGACGCGGCCTTAGGAGAGCCTTCCGTGTTACCCTCTGCCTTGGGAGTCAAAATAAGGGAGAGGTTGGGAGAGAGCAAGAGGATAATAGTGAACCAGAGGCTCGCGGATGTTAACGAATTGTTTGTGAGGTCTTTGGCCATAACGGCTAAACTGTTCAGCTTTGACGTAGCCTTCACTAAGGGTGATAAGCCCAGGTTCGGGAAAGAGGTGACTCATCTGACGTCGGAGAAGGCCGTTGAAATCGCAAAGGGGTACGGAGTTAGGTCCGGAGCTATGGTGAGTCTAAGGAAAACGAAGGAAGAAATATTCAGGAGACTCGATACGCAGGCTGATTTCTTCCTAGCCCTACATTTCAATAGTTTGAGTTCACTAGAAGGCCTAGAGAAGGAAAGGATAATCCCCTACATCATAGTTAAAACTGACAAGAACACAGAATTGATTAAGGGGATCTCACAACCCTCCTTTGAAGAGCGAGAAGTGCCCCTATTAATCCAGGACTTAGATGTAATAGGAGTTAGATCTGTCCTATTATCTGCACCGGCTGATCTAGATTTCTTCAGAAAAATAGCGAAAATTCTTTGAAATCGTGAGAGCTACACTGACCTCCTCCCCGTCTCACGGTAGACCTTCACGTTCCCTACCGGGACTGCGAGGACGTAGTTAACTAAGACGTGGCGAAGTACCTCGACGTCGTGGAATCCGGCGTCGAGGACCAGAGCTTGACCCCCAGGGAGAGGACCTGTTCCACGAGCTAATTCACGACCTCAACCTCCCTCGCCTTCCTCAGCATCTCTTGGACCATAACCTTCCCCGCGTAGTTCCTCACGGTCTGGGACAAGACCAGAGCCTTAGCCACCTCCCTCGCCTTCCTTCCCCGAAAGTTCAGGTAAGACTCTATCTTGCCTGCAGTTCGCCGAAGTTCTCGGTGGGGTATCGATCGTATTGCACCCTTCATTTTGCTCATGAGCAATATGCGACTCCCTCGCCTTAACTCTCCCCTCTACTCACAATTTAAATCTCAGATCAAATATTTTTAGAAGAATGATTTTGGGTCTACTGTCAGGGCGGGAAGGAGCTCAGATACTCCCTAACTATCCTTCAACACATGCGACATTCTCGTTGCGTAATCAATAAGGATTGAGACTGTAACGCTTCTACGTAACTACTCGTTATTTTTAATCACTTCTAAATATCGTTTTGACAAGTTGTGTTTATATAGTATCACCGAAGTAGTTTTTATTGATGATCTCCCTAACTGATGACGGGCACTGCTCACGAGGTTTGGGGAGTGATAAAAGTGTGGATGGGAGGGTAGCGGTGTTTCCCTCGACTAGCCCCAATGAGTTAAGGGTGACCCTGTATGATCCCTTAAGAGGGGTGCCCGTGGCGGAATTAGAAGTAATTAAAAGTAAGGAAAAGTTACGCCACGGGTAAACACGTATCCCTTTGGCCCGTCAGTCCAAGTATTAAAGCGGGAGATAGGAGCCAAACTTCCATAAGTTCTGAGGGGAGAAGTTCTGCGGAAATACTTAATAGGTTTTTCTATAGAGTAATAGTCTATGCCATGGAAATGTAGTGGATGTGGAACGGAAAACCCAGACGATGCTATATATTGTACCACATGCGGACTTAAGAAACCAGAGGAATCTCAGCCCTCACAACAGACCGAGTCAGTCCCTCAAGTCCAGGGAGAACCGTTGACAACCCAACAAGAACAGCAGCCACAAACGGCATCTCCAGAAACTCCACCCGTAGAGCAGTCTGTTCCAACGCCTCAAGCGGAACAAATGCCTGCACAACCTACGCAAGCCGAGGCCACACCAGTTCAGCAACCTCAAACTACACAGGTTCAGCAACCTCAACCGGTGGGGAAATATTACATCCAGTTCATAGCGACTCCCGTATCATCGCTTAATAAGACCAAGGTGCCCTTGGACTTCGAGGTGTTTGAGACGATATCCCTAGGTAGGAGTCCAGAGAACGTCCTTATGATCCCCGATAACGAGATATCGAGGAGACATGCTCTCCTTTATCGGGAGGGGGACAATCTATATATAGAGGATCTAAATAGCACAAACGGAACTTACGTTTATGACGGGAAGGTATTTCAGGCAGTCAAGGGAAAGATGCTCCTGCCCAAGAACGCAGTGGTCAAGCTAGGCAACAGTACCATAATCAAGATTGTGAGAGAATGAGTCCATGGCCCCAAGAGAGGAGAGAGGCCCTCCTCGATGTGGTGGCAAAGGCGAGGGATAAATTCTCCTCGATGAGGCCGCTCTTGAGGCTGGGAGAGAGGAAGAGAGTAGTAGTTGTAGGGGATACTCACGGTGCGATTAACGTCACCAAGTACGTCCTTGAGAAGTATTGGGAGTATGACTCAATAGTATTCTTAGGTGACTACGTGGATAGGGAGCCGTACGGTCTAGAGAATCTAGAGCTCATACTTCCCAAGTTCTTGGAGAACCCAGAGAAGATAATCGTACTTAGAGGTAATCATGAAAGCCCTATGACCAATGAATACTATGGTTTTAAGAGCGAGGTGAGGGAGAAAATGGGAGCGGAATACTATGAAGAATTCGCCTCAATGTTCTCGGTGATGCCTTACGTAGCCATTGTAAATGGATATTTCTGCGTTCACGGGGGAATAGCTAGGGGACTGGAGTCAGTAGACCAAGTAGAGGGATTAAAGAAGCCAGATTTGCTCCCAGAGGACCAGATTGCCATGGAACTCCTCTGGAACGATCCCAGAGAGGAACTGGACGGATTCATCCCTAACGTACGAGGCGAAGGAACCTTCTTCTACGGGAAGGACGTTACGTTGAGGTTCCTTGAGCAAAACTCTCTCAAGGGAATAATAAGGGGACACGAGGTTGCAGATGGCTTTAGGTTCGAGATGGATAATAGGGTTATAACAGTGTTCTCCAGTAGATATCACAAGATGAGAGCTGGAATCCTAAGGATCGAGGATGAGAACTTAACTCAAGAGTATTTGGATGAAAGGTTCCTCTATGAAGGTGATGGACTATGACCCTTTCAATGAAGATCGAGACTAGCCATAGGTACTCGTTCGGAAACGAGGTCAAGATGGTTTTCAAGGTATTATTGGTCCCTGAGAAGATTACTACCGCAACTGGCTTCCACTACATAGTCCTCCTGGACACCAGCGGATCTATGGAAGGTTTAAAACTCGAGAATGCCAAGAAGGGGGCTGTAGAACTCCTGAAACGAATACCCCCTGGAAATAAGGTCAGCTTCGTCACTTTCTCCACCAGGGTTAACATTGTGAGACAGTTCGTAGATCCGGTGGACCTAACCCAGGAGATAGAAAACCTGTCCGCAGGAGGACAGACGGCCTTCTTCACTGCACTCCTTACAGCGTTCAATCTTCACAATAAACACGGGCTTCCCAGCTACGTTATTCTCCTCACTGACGGTAACCCCACGGACGATACTAATCCTGAGACGTATAAGAGGCTCCAGATACCGGGCAACCTGCAGGTGGTCTCGTTTGGAATCGGGGAGGACTATAACGAGTCTATACTGAAAGCACTCTCGGACAAGTCCAGCGGTGTGTTCTACCACGTGAATGATGCCATGGAGATCCCAGAGAAACTACCCAAGGCTGCAAAAACTAAGATAGCTGCTAAGAACGTAAGTGTGGACATAGTGTCAGAATCCAACGTAAGGTTGTTGAATTATGCAGGGCCTCCAGTCAAGATAAACGCAGTAGAGGGGGTCATTAAGATTTTAGGCGAGACGCTCCTACCCCCAAACTTCAGGGGAAACTTTATGACAGTTAAGGTAAATTACGAGGAACCCATTGACGGCAGACCACAGGCACTAATGAACGTAGTCGCTGTCAATCCAGCCCCCGATCAGTCCACATTCATTTCGGGTGTGAATAAGGACGTGCTGCTCGAGTACGAATACTTCAACAACCTACAGAAAATCTCTTCAGAGGTTGAGGCAGGGAACCTCGTGGAAGCCACGAGGACTTTGAAGAGGATGGAAGAGATAGCTGGTCAGACGAGGAGGATAGAACTCATGGAGACGACTAGGCGGTTATCTGATAGCCTGGAGACCACGAAGAGAGCTGGAGGTACTACAGAGCAAACGAGGAAGTTATCCAAAGAGGTCTCTAGCGAGGTCACTAGAAAACTTAGGGGAGAAGGCTAAGGAAAGGTAATCGATGTCTATCAGCCTTGACTTGACCTTCTTTCCTGGTGGAACGTAATTTAGAGTTACTGGTAATTTTTCAGCTTTAATGCCCCATTCCCTTAAGAAGTTAATAACTTGTGTTTGTAGCTCTCCCTCGTCATTAGCTAGTACCGGTACGTCTCTCACTATCAGTGTGACCGAGGGATTTATGTAACCTGCCTGGAAGATTAAGTCTGCGGATAACCATTCCCTTATATTCTTGGCCCTAAGGCTTACAGATAACGAGTTCGTTCCCCCCAAAGAGCTCAGTCTCCCATCGCCCTTGACTTCAACCTTAACCTTATATCCTGGCTGGGGCCTCCTTCCGGGAAGCTTAGACTCCCTGAGGATTATTAGTTCTCTTATTATCCTTCCCCCTTCATCCAGGGAATAGATGGAAGGTCTCTCTTCATCAAGAGAAGGCAGGAAGGAAGTGGAAGTCATGAGATATCTGACTTCAGGAGTGAGCAGGGAATCAACGTTTACCCCAAATAACTTCATGTGAGAATAATTTACGCGGAAGTTAATCTCTATTCGTCTAAATTGTACTTAAATCTGTCCTATCTATAATTTTACTTTCTCTCATGTTTAAACATTGCCTTATATATCTGAGGAAATCCATAATGACTTTTAGAAAAGTATTTAATTAAGTGAGGCCTAAAAAGGGGATTTTAAAAGAAAAGACGGTATTTTATCAAACAGTTTAAAGTGGAGATTTATATAAATAGAGAAATATACTGAATATAACAAGATTCATTGTTGAATATCTCTTCAAGCGAATTTATTAACCTCGACGCTCTCTACAGCCCATGTTCGACAAACTCAGCAATGAACTCAGGAGAGCATTGTCTGATGCAAATTACGTGAGACCCACCAAGGTACAGGAGATTACGATCCCAATCCTCATTCAGGGGAGAAGTGTGATCGTACAGGCTAAGACTGGATCTGGTAAAACTGCATCCTATCTCCTTCCGGTGTTAGAGAGGGGTGAGGACACGATAATCGTCACTCCTACCAGAGAGCTGGCGGAGCAGGTAGCCTTTGAGGCCAGGAGACTTGGTAAATACAAAGGGACGAGTGTAGGTGTCATAATTGGAGGAGTGGGATATGAAAGGCAGGAGAGGGAAGCATTGGCCAAGATAGTCGTGGCTACTCCAGGTAGAACCCTGGATCTGTGGGGTAGAGGCACACTTGATCTGTCGAGGTTCACCACTGCTGTGGTAGATGAGGTCGATAGGATGCTAGACATGGGATTCATAGATGACGTACGGATGATACTTTCAAAGACCTCTGCCAGAACGTTCGGTTTCTTTTCAGCTACGGTACCTGAGGAGGTGAGAAGGTTAGCTAGAGAGTTTGCCCCCTACGCTGAGTTCCTTAAGTTGGATGAGTATAAACCTGTTGAGATAGAACACCTCTTCTATCAAGTTAGGGACAACTGGAGAGAAAAGGTATCGATGCTGTCGAAACACACTGACGGAAAGACTATAATTTTCGCCAACACTAAAGCTAGGGCGGAGGCATTGTACGAGTCCTTAGATGGGAGGATGAGAGCGTCTCTCCTGCACGGCGACATGTCACAGGGAGCTAGACAAAGAAGTCTCCTCAGGTTCAGGAGAGGCTACACAGACGTGTTAGTCTCTACCGACCTAGCGTCTCGCGGGATAGACGTAATAGATGTGGACACAGTGATAAACTTTGATATGCCCAAGGATGTGGAGACCTATATACACAGGGTAGGAAGGACGGGAAGGATGGGAAGGAAGGGGAAGGCGATCTCCTACTACACTGGAAGGGATAAGGAAATCGTAGATAAGATCAGGGTCATGGTGAAGTCCGTACAACTAAACAGTAGCTAATTTTTATCTTAAAAAAAAAAATCTAAAATAATGTTTATTGATTTGAAGATCTGAAAATCATGTGTACTTAATTCTCCAAACACTCGCGAGAAAAGTTTTACATGATTATTGCTAGATCGATTATAAAATTTATAAGTGGCATCATACATATAAATTTCTGATACACATGAACGGAAAGTTCTACATAGCCATGGGAATAGCGTTCCTGATAGATATAATCATTTACTCGATTTTCCCCTACTTCAACACTGCAACGCCATCCATAGGAGGACTGACCTTATTCTACAGCTATCAAATAATCCTACTCTTGGTCTCAACTATCCTGTTTGCAGCTGTGGTGCTAGTCGTAAGGGAGAACGGTAGCAAGAGGTGAAGCAAGGTTGGCCCTAGGTAATATAGATACCGTTTCTGTAGCAGTATTCGTAGTTCTCTTCGCTATTTTCGCTTTCTTGGGCTTCTGGGCCTCCAGGTGGAGGAAAGGTGACTTATCCAAGATAGACGAGTGGGGACTTGGGGGTAGGAGACTGGGATGGTTACTGGTGTGGTTCCTAATGGGTGCTGACCTGTTCACCGCTTACACATTCATTGCTGTACCCTCAGGAATGCTGGCAAACGGCGCCTTCTATTTCTTCGCTGTACCGTATGTGGCGTGGGGCTTCGCTATTGCCCTACTGACAATGCCTAGGCTATGGACAGTCTCCAAGAATAAAGGTTATGTTACAGCCTCGGATTTCGTCAAGGACAGATTTAACAGTAAATCCCTCGCAATCGCTGTCGCATTAACTGGAGTTGTTGCTGAGCTCCCATATATAGCCCTGCAGATCATAGGTATGCAGGCAGTATTGGCAGTGCTTCTGGTGGGGCTAACTGGAGTAGCTTCGAAGACCGTTCTAGACGTGGCCCTTGTACTTGCGTTCATAGTACTCGCTCTATTTACGTTTACCAGCGGACTCAGGGGAGCTGCACTTACTGGGGTAATGAAGGATATACTGATTTGGATTACAGTACTCACGGTTATAGTCTACGTACCTTTAGCCTACGGGGGATTCGCCGCTGCCTTCAATAACGCGCTACATAACTCTGTGACAGTCAACTACGCCATAAATCACGTTAAGAAACCGATTCCCTATTCGTTCTTACCACCTACGCTAATTCCGGCATACTTTAGTACGGCCTTGGGAAGTGCACTGGCGCTCTACCTCTACCCGCACGCTATTAACGGATCTCTCAGCTCTGAGGATAAGAACAAACTTAAGCTCGGTACTTCCATCCTTCCAGTCTACGGAGTGGGTTTAGCGTTATTAGCACTATTCGGAATCTTGATATATGCAGTCCCTTCCGCCCTAGCCCTCGTAGTTAAGTTGGCCAATGGAGCTGTCACCGTACCAGCTCTCGTAGCTTTCACCATGCCCGATTGGTTTGTAGGTTTGGCCTTCTTGGCCATATTCATAGGAGGTCTGGTTCCAGCGGCAATAATGGCAATAGGAGTGGCTAACCTATTAGTGAGAAACGTTATAAAGGAGTTTAAGAAGGACTTAGATCCCAGGACTGAGTCTACATTAGCTAAGATCATCTCCACAATTTTCAAATTCGTGGCTCTAGGTTTCGTCTTTGTTGTGCCCGCAACTTACGCGATCCAACTCCAGTTACTTGGAGGCATACTTATTTCTCAGACTCTGCCGCCGGTGTTCTTAGGCCTTTATACCAAGAGGCTCAACGGTTACGCTACGTTTGCAGGCTGGGGGGCTGGAATACTGTCCGCGATCGCATTGATAGTGGAGGCCAACGCCAAGTTCGGTGTGATTAAGACCTCCCTCTTCTCAACTCCCTTAGGTCCCATATACATTGCCATAATAGCACTGGCGATAAACTTAGCTGTATCTGTTGTTGGCTCGGCGATAGCTTCCATGGCAGGTTGGAGGCCCGAAACTAAGATAAAAGAAGAAGAGATTACAAAAGAAATGTAAATTTTTCTTACTTATGTTTTCTAACTTATATCAAGTTAATTTCAGAATTTGAAATTTCGACACTACGTTTTTCCTTCCAAAGCTAAACGGTAGAGCAGAGGGCTGAATCCTTTTTCACGTTGATAGAAATCTTTTTATATTTGTTTATAACAAACTTTTGTTGATGAATAATGACCCCCCACACCGATGTGGGCTATGCCCAAAAGGGTGGGAGTGATTGCAGAGATGTGAGCCCCGTGCCGTTGGGCTCGAAGGAGTCCCGTGACCCACCTACCTTAAGTGGGTGGTTGAGGGCTAAGTCCCTGCACTCGATCATGATTGAACATAAAATGATTGAAATGAAAGTGTAGGGACAAACGGAAATTCACAGATCCGTTGCGAATTCATTTTGTTTAATAAGTATTAAACGAGAGATCTAAAACTTTAGGCTGAGCGTCGATAGGGGGTTCATGGAATTAGACTGTAACTCTTTTACGTAACTACTCGTTATTTTCAATTTTATAAATATCGTTTTGATGTGGGTTATGTTCATGTAGTATTACCCAAGAGCTTTCTTTTAATGATCTCCCGACCGATGACGTGCACTGCCCACGAGGATGGGAGTGATAAAAGTGGATGGGAGGGTATTGAAGTTTCCCTCGACTAGCCCCAATGACTTGAGGGTGACCGTGTATGATCCCTTAAGAGGGGTGCCCATGGCGGAATTAAAAGTAATTAAAGAAGGTAAGTTACGCCACGGGTAAACACTAGCCTGGAGCTGAATATTATAATTCACAATGGAGCCCTGAATCGTCCGGGCAGAGTCTCAACACGGAGCTGAGAATTTTCTTAGTTTTTATTTGATGAAACCAATGAAAGAGGTATTAATTACTCCTGACAAATATCTCCTTGTGGAGTTAAGGACTGAAATCCCTGAAGACTTGTTAATACCCCCTCTGCCAGAACTCAGTTACATATGTGATGGTAGATTGACAGAATCCAGATGTTCTGGAATCTCGATCTTCAGGGATCAGGACTTCATCACAGCGACTGCCTCAGATATGGTCATGAACATGAGTGTTGCAGGTCTTGTAAGGACTAAACTGAGAGGGAGGAAAAGGGAGAGATGGAACAGCTATCTGGCCAAGTATAAGATAGAGATAGAGCCAAGGGAATTCACGTCTATTCTCAAGACTGGTTCTCTATTAACAATTTACGTCGATGGAATAGATTTGGACGAGATCTCGGGTAACGTTGTTGTGAAGGAGTTCAGAGTAACTGGAGTGGGCAATAGTAATGGAGTAGTGGAGAGGTTATCAGAGTTGGAACCTAGGTTAATTGTTGTGGAAACTAGAGGAAATCTCTGGTTTCTGGTCACGGCTTACAAACCTGTGCACATAGACGTTCACCTTAGGAAGGCAATCGAGAAGACTCTACACGTAGTACGCATGGAGTGTGATGAACTCCTAAGGATAGGAAACGGTAGGATATGCTACCTAAGGAATTGAACAGCTTCGTCAAACAGTGTACCTTTTATGAAAAATGTTTATATGCTCATGAAAGTTGTAAACAATATGGCACGATCCAAGAGAGGAAAACAACAAAAAGAGAGTAAAATGATCTATATTCCGTTTGTAGCGCTACTCTTGGTTATTGTTTTATTTATAGGACTTAGCTTCCATCAAACTGCCTCAGCCTCGACCGATGCCTTCACTCATTTCGTAAAGGTGTCTTCCAACGACTACGCTCCTCCAGGAAAAGTGGATGTTTACTTCGTAAGTTGGTATGGTTGTCCTTATGGGGCTACCTTATCATGGCCCCTCTACCTTGCCTTAGATCACTATGGTCAGGTTCAGGTTATTCCCCACTACTCACTAAGTGAAGAAGAACTAGGCGGAGCCGTACCAGGGCTACTATTTCAAGGGTTCGAACCCAACTCATCAGTTGATTTTCACTTTCTTTACATTTATAATCAATATCTTAACGCGACTCCAGACGGGAAGCCTCTAAACGGAGAGGCGGTACAGATCGGCCTACAGGAGATTCAGAATGATCTTCCACCTTGGGTAAGTCAATACGTTGAACAATATCAACTTAACCTCACTCGTGTACCGGCACCCAACGGCACGGTCACGCCAATAGCCTACGCATCGCCGATTCCGCACATTGTAACCACATTGATAATTACAGGACCTGGAGGGACGTGGTTGATGCTCGGTTATCCTAGCAACCTAGAACCACAACAGATAATTGACACTAACTCCACTACACTACTAAGTCAAATACAGAGCGGCAACGTTCCTGCTCCCATACAGAGTGCAGCTAGCACTATAGAGTCTATCATTTCGCAGGCTGAAGGATCTTAGTGAACTCTCCGTCCTTTATAACCTTATATCCCTTCGTCCAAGACAGGAAATCTAATCTCTCCAGGAGAGGAGACTTCTGGTCGGTGAGTATGACCAAATTCTCGGCCCTAGGTGCATAGTTGTCCACTAACTCATTGATGACTTCATAGTTGTAAATCACTGGAGTTACTTCCACATCGTGAAACCTTGCCTGTCTCAGCATCTCCGCAAATTCTTCATTGAAGTTCCAGGCCTCCATCACAGAGACGTTCCCCACAATTCTCCTTTTCGGAAAGATGAAGAGTGGTAAGAGGACAGTTTCATACTCTGAGGGGGACTTAACTAGCTTTCCAGAAGCAATCTTAGATATAACGTCAAACAACCTCTGCATGTACATCCTACTCAGCTCCACGTCGTAGTCCCTATCCTTGTCGTACTTATCGTGAAAAGACTTGTTGAGCCATAAGAACGATTCGATGATCTCCCCCCTCCTCTCACTTACAATATCCAAGAGATTAACGTTCTTGGCTTTGGACAGGACTGATTGGGAGTTCACTGCCTGCCCTACCAGAGCAGGTGTGAGGATCAGGACCTTCTTGTTCACAACGTACTCTTCCACTCCTCCCAGTTTAAACAGATCTTGATCCAGAGAGGCCAGGGGGTTCGCCCCTATACCTACCTTCATTCCACCTTCTTGAGATACAATTGAATAAAACGTGAACCTGAAGTGTTCTATCTCCTCTGCTGTAGGATACCACAGCCTATAAGTCTCCATCCCCCTGAATTTGACCTCATTGACCTCCTCAAGTATTCTATTGAAGGCTTCAAACACGTCCTTAAAATCATCGTCTAATCTCCCGAGGGGAACAAACATTGGTTCCCCGAGCCTGGGTATTAAGTACCTGAACCCGTATAACCTTGCAACCTCAGGAACTCCAGAGTCA
Organism: Metallosphaera yellowstonensis MK1; assembly: GCF_000243315.1. Classification (GTDB taxonomy): domain Archaea; phylum Thermoproteota; class Thermoprotei_A; order Sulfolobales; family Sulfolobaceae; genus Metallosphaera; species Metallosphaera yellowstonensis. The sequence continues at coordinate 159,174 of NZ_JH597770.1, forward strand.
ATTAATGTCTTGATAGCTCTCTTCATCATAGGATTTAGATGATCTATGTGGAGGACATTCTTCTCCTCCCTCTTCCTGAAGAACGACATGATCCAACCTAACGTTTTTAGTTATAAAAATCTATCATGCCCCAATGAGTTCTGACGAGATTTACCTAGCTCTTCTCGAGATATTCATCTTAGTTACAGCCGCACAATCGATTAAAATAGTCATGGGTAAGGCTAGGATACCCTCACTATTCGGGGAACTCCTGACTGGATTGATCCTAGGGCCCTACGCATTAGGAACCATAATCAATTCTATCACTGGTCTTCAGATCTTCACCTTCAATAACTACCTCACACTTTTCTCAGAATTTGCAGTCGTTCTCCTCATATTTGCGGCGGGACTGGAGCACGGATTCAAATCGCTCCGTTCCTCCGGTGTCTCAGCGTTCCTCTCAGCAAGCATGGGAGCAGCCCTACCCTTCTTGGGAGTATACCTCTATTCCTCCAGGTACTTTCCCTTTAACACTGCATTACTTATGGGTGCAGCAAGCGCTGCCACCAGCCTCGCTGCGGTGGCTTCCCTCATAGAGGGAGGCAAGTTGGAGACCGAACGTTACATAAAAATCCTCTTATCAGCTGCCGCAATAGATGACGTAGTGGCGTTCATCATTCTCTCGGTATCTCTTTCCTTGATCTCAGATAACCAGCTAAGTGTATTGGGGGTATTCAGAACCAGCCTCCTTGTACTCCTGTCGTGGTTAATCATCTTGTTCTTCTCCGTATTAATAATCCCTAGAATAATATCCTTAGTCTCCGATTCTCTAGTAATAGATGTTTCCCTGTTGGTACTTTTCGTGCTCGTGACCGTAATGATATCCCTAGGCTTCTCCCCAGTAATCGCTGCCTTCATAGCTGGTGTGAGTATCTCAGAGAGCAGGAAGGCAGAGAGAATAAGGGGTATGGTGAGGACCCTACTAGGAGTGTTCGGCTCAATCTTCTTCATCACAATAGGAGCAGAGACTGACGTATTTACTTTCGTTTCTCCTGTAGTTCTACTTCAAGGAATTATAATTACGCTGATAGCAATAACCATGAAATTCTTGGGGGTCATTCCGTTTAACTATCTCTATACGAAGGATGTAAGGAGATCAATAGCGGCGTCCTTGGGAATGATCCCCAGAGGTGAGATGGGACTGGTCATATCCTCCATAGCCTTCTCGAGCGGTATATTTTCACAAACTGAGTTGTCAGAGGTTGTCCTAATGTCCCTCCTGACCACGGTAGTTGGAGGAACACTCTTCGATAGAATGAATAAAAAGATATTAATTTCAAAAAATTAGTTTTATTCTGGTGGGATCTCCTTAAATACCATGGAAATGTCTATTCCCTTCTTGGAGTTTCTATACTTTGAAATAATGTAGACCAGTACACCTACCAGTATCACTCCTATTACGAACGTGAGCGTTATAGGATTAGGAGTCCCGTTAGACGTCATGAAACCAAAGAGTGGGTTCGCTGCTGCCTCGTAAGTGAGAAAAGCGAAATAGCCTGCTGATATAATGCCTGCAACCAGTAGAGAAGTCACTCTGTTCCTCAGGCCGTACATTGCTCCAGCTACGCTGGCAACTAGGAAGTAAAGGGAGCCTAATATGGTAGCACCGTAGAGGGATAGGGCAGCACTCAATGAGAAGACTGGCACCAGTAGAAAGAGGAGAGTAATGGTCAGGTCTAGCACGTGAGCATAAACCGGAGATCCGTATCTGTTGACCTCCGCGAACTTCTCTGGGAGTACCCTATCAAATGAAAGGGCAAAAACGTACCTGGAGAAGACTATCACTCCGTAGGCCAGCACGAAGAAGTTCCAGGTGATACTGCCAAGCCCTATCAGCCATTGTAGTATAGGGTTGCCTGAAACGGCCATGGCGACGGTCCAGAAGTTATAGATGAAAGTGGGATAGGCGTTGAAATTAAGTTGGTACCCTGCCACTAAATCCATCTCCAGGAAACCGCCAGTCACTAATATTCCTGTAAGGAGGACTGCAAGAAGTAGGTTCAACTTGGCAACCCTATCAGTTTGTCTGAACTCGGCCGAGACCGCTGGACCTGCCTGCATCCACGGATATGTATAGAGAGCGAAGAGCGGAAGTAAGAGTAAGGTAGATAGCAGACTGAAGTTGGGAGGTAGGGGTGAGGTAGAGCTACGATAAACGTTGATCAGGCTGGAATTTATGGAGGTCAGGAATGGACTTATTGATGTTCCGAAGTGAGGAGCCGTTGCCCCTATCACTATTATAGCCAAAATCAGTGTAGCCATGGAGAAAATACCTAATCCACTCACTATTGAGTACCCCCATCTTGCCCTAAAGATGTTGAGTAATATCACGATCACGAAGAAACCAGCCGCGATCCCGTAAAATAGAGCCTTCTGTTCCAAGGTTAGCCCACCAGCGTAAGGATTTACGAAGAGATTATTGGAAAGTTCTACCAGCGAAGGTGAGTTGTCAACAGTTCCGATGGTGTAGAGAACGGCGTTTATGCTGGAAGCAGAGAAGAAAGCTATGAGGGCAAAGTAGGCCACGGATTCCAGCATGAGGGCTATGGCCATAGTTGACCCGATCCCACCGTTCAGACTCCTGCTTATCCAGACGTAATCTCCACCTGTTCTCGATATCTTCCTTGTCATGAAGGTATAAACGAAGAGCTGAGGGAACGCAAAAGCCAGTCCTATCAGTGAGGCTATCCAGAGGACTCCGCCTGGATAGTTGTTGATATATGGTGATATTGATTCGAATAAAGTTACCCCTACTGACATATTACCAATATTTAACATGACTGCGTCTAGGAGGTTCACTTGCTTTAGTAGTCCTGAACTTTCCCTTATGAAGATATTCCTCTTACTACTCACAATATAGCTGAGAGTTAAAGGTTTAAAACATTTACTAGCCCATGTAAGAAAGTACCATCTTAAAACTATGGAAATTTACTTGGCCAAGTAAAGTCAGCCTGATGATTGCTAAAGGAGAGGGCGAGATAAAGCAACAACGCCCCTGCCAGGATCGCAGTTCCGTTAATCACCGGATTGTCATATGAGAAATGAGCTAAGGCAAATCTCCTCCATCTCCCTCCCCTCTTCACGTAAATTCCCCTCTCCGTGAAGATGTCTAGGAGCATATGGGAGGGTCCAGAGAGGACTCCTAGGAGGAGGATGGGTAGAACGTGAAAGAAGTAGAAGAGTGGTAGGGAAGGGAGCAGTCCCCATATTACGGACCGGGGCAGGGTGTGAGTTGTGGGGGTTCTCCTGACGAAACCTCCTCTCACTTCGTGACCAAGCCTGTCTATGAGAGTATTGGAGAGTGAGGATATCACTGAGGAAAGCAGTAGAGAAACGTAGAACCCCAAGTAAGGAGTTGAGAGTAAAGTGAGAAAACCAGTAGTGAAGATGTAGTGGGTGAGTAACTTCATCGAGATAGAATACACCTCCCTCTTTTAAGCATGTTATCCTCAACACTTTTGATCAGGTGTGAGATCAAGTCTGGAAAGGTTTTTTACCTTAGAAGTTTCTAAACGATTATGACCTTCTGGCTAGTACCAATTCAAGAGGACATGTGGGATAATATCCAGTATGATGGCGTTTACGGTTACAAAAGTAATCTAAGCAAGTATATCAAACAGGGGGATGATCTCATCTTTTACGTAAGTAAATATTATGCCACGAGATATGGTGGAAAAATCGTTGGCATCGGTAAGGTGGTCTCGGAGTGGTACTATGACGATACACCGTTGTACCCTGAGGAGAAGGTGAGGAACAGGGCTTTATTCCCTCACAGGGTTAAAGTTGAAGTCTGGATAACTGGGGCGTGTGACGTTAAGTCCCTCATAGGTAAGGTCAAATTTGTGGAGGACGTAGTCCAACTCCCGAAATATCTCAGAAACGCCCCAGCCAATTTGGGGAGACCTATCCCAGACTTTGACGCCAAGATCATTGAGGAGTGCTTAAGACAAACCATGTATGATTAGTCGAGAGACGATCAGAAGTCGAAGTTTCCTGGGTTTGTAGTGCTTAACTCTTTACTGGATAGATCTCTCGCAACCAGGTTAGGTATCAACACATTCCACTGGGACGTCAAGAATATAGTGGAGTTCTCCTCTCCAGCGACACGTAATCTGACATGGTAACAAAAACTTAACAAATAAATGACAAGAATAATAAAGCAATAAAGCTTAATTGTTAACTTCTTTTTGAACCTATCAAAAGACACTCTTCTACTTCTTTCAAAAGCTCCTGAGGATCCACACCGATTAAACGGGAAGATGGAAGCTTCAGATTCGCTAAATCCCTCTCAGCCTCCACGACTTCTTCTTCTTCACCAAAGAAGTCCCCTGTCACTTCCACCCTTTTTATCTCATTTTCTATGTAAACTCTCAATATCACAGTCTTCCCAGCCCTCGATCTAAATATTCTCTCACAAATCATTTACCTCACGTAGGTCCACTTATCGTTAGTATATTTATATTCGAACCGTTTCGCTAGATCTATCTCCAAGTCGCTGAGTTCCCCATCTTTCAGCGAGAACACCGAGGAGAAACCTTTAAGCAACGCCTCTAAGACCTCATCTCTCGTGACCTCTCTGCCCAAAATTAGGGAGATCGTGGAGACCCTGGAGGTTGGGGACCCCCTGGCCAACTCTTTAGGCTTGGGAACCTTAATCACAGACATGAGCGAAAGGTCTGTGGAAAACATGAAAGTGCCGTGCACTATAACCCCGTTTCCGCTCTGGGCTCCAGCCATTCCCACAACCTTCTTCCCCTCCACTACTACGTCGTTTATTGGCGTAAATTCTCCCCTGAGTCCGAACTCCCCTATCGCCCTCACTAGAGCTTTTCCTGCTAACTCATATGCCTTCATCATGTCCGCATTTCTCAGCGCAATGGTCCAGGTTATCTCTCCTCTCTCGTCGTGAAGTGCCGGACCTCCCCCAGTGAACCTCCGAATTAGAGGTAACTTTAGTTCCCTTAATTTCTCGGTATTCACCCAATCATTGACAGCCAAAAATCTGCCTAAGCTTAACGTGGTGGGAGAGAAGTTCCAGAGCCTTAATGTCTCTTCACTTATTCCTCTGGAGACGAGTACTAGCATCACCTCATCCAAGGCCATCTGTCTAGAACCAGGAGAACCTTCCTCAATTATCAACCTCAATTTTGAATCCCTCCAAGTACTTTTCGGGAAGACTACAACACGCATCATACATAGGTAATCTAAATTCCCTTTGAACCTTGTGATGAGGATTAGCTATTCTGTCTACAAGATTCCTCTCAATCACTGCCCTATCCAGCTTTTCCTTAAGGTGGTAGGGTCGCATACATCCTAAACTTACCTTCCCAGCCATCAGTTTTGAGCCTAAAGTTATATCCTCCAGAACTTCATCGAAGTTTACAGAGAGCTTGAACGAAGGGGTACCAGGAGTCGGCACCAACACGAGGAAGTTCAGGAGATAAGGTTTTAAGGATGACGCAAGAGTTATGGCTTCTTTGAGGTCCTCTTTTGAGTCCCCAGGCATACCTGTAATTATGTGAGGGACGATATATTCTGGTCCCTCCTCAATCAGGTACTCTAGAACTCTGATGTAGTCCTCTCTCTCAGCCCTAACGCCCTTGGCGGAGAACGCAGCCTTCGTATAGGCAAACTCGTAGTCCACCATGTCCACAGCATCTCTCATGAGGGTTATTGTGTACCTATCCAGAAGGCCTGGATGGACGTTGAATATGACTCCCAGCTCCCTTTTCAGAGCTTTCATCACACTGAGGTATCTCGCCAAGGGAAGTCTTCCTTGAGCGTCGAAACCACCACTGACCAGGAATCCTCTGGCTCCGTCCCTGTACATCCTCCTGACAGCCTTCTCAAACGACTCTGGAGTCATGGCCTCAGTCATGGAGGCTATGTACTTTGACCCGCAATAGAAACAGTTCAGAGAGCAGTGACCTCCAGTTATACTGAGGGTTGCGAATAATTGCCTGGTGGTAAACCCCTTAATCACTTCTCCTCACCAGTGCGGGCACATTGTAAGGCTCCTTTAAGGGATCTTCGTTATAGAAAGGTCTGTCACAGGAAGGACAACCTGAAGTAAAATAGGCCTCCTCTTTACCTTCCCTTCCATGGGATAGCCTAAACCTGATGTCCTGGATCTCTCTGTACTCCTTGAGTGAGGGTCTAGGCCAATGCTCCATAGGGGTTCCCTTAACTGGCGTGAAGGCGAAGAGGGCCACTTCTGCTCCCCAGGAATAGATTTGCTTCATTAACTCGACGAACTCCTCCCTCTTCTCCCCCATACCATAAACTAGGTGAACGTAAACCCTCCTTTTCCCAAAGATTTGAATGGCCTCCTTTATGAACCTCACGTACTCCTGAAAGCTGAAGGGTTTTGAAACTTTTTCCCAATTACTTTCAGTGGTATCCAATCCTACGCCTAGGTAATCCACACCGATCTTTCTAAACTGGTTCAAATACTCAACGTCTATAGGTACAACGGTCAGAGATTTCCCTTTGACGTTGACGATCCTCAATATCTGTAGTGCCTCCTCTTCGAAGCGATCCTTAACGACTGTCTGCAGGCAAAACCTGTAAAACGGAGTCAACTTGTCCTTTATTTCCTCCAGATTCACAGGGAACCACTTCACCCTCGATAAATACCTTTTGTCTGCACTATTCCATAGAGACTGAGAGCAGAACTTGCAAAAGCTCTTACAACCCCCCAACATTAGGGCGTAGGCTGTCCTTGAGTAAATGGAACCCTTAGTTATCGCATAATACGTTCCAGACGATAATAGGACCTCCACAATGGAATATGCCAGAAGGTGATTTTAAATTTCCCTCACTAATATCTTATTAGAAATGTTTAAACTTAAACTAGGGCTTGCTTAAAAAGTCCAGCATGACTGTAAACGAGGAAATATGAGAGTACTAGTCTTAGGGGGAGGATTCGCTGGACTATCATCGTTAGCTGAGAACAGGGAAGCGATAGTCCTGGACTCCAAAGAGTATTTCCTCCTAACTCACAGATTGGCTGACGTAATAGAGACGGGAAATCCTTCTATCGCTGCCGTGCCTTACTCAAGCAAGGTATTGAGGACAAAGGTGCTAAAGGTAAACTTCAAGGAGAAGGTTGTGGTCACTGATAAGGGGAGTCTTAGTTATGATAAACTGATTATATCCATGGGGTACGAACAGGATCTGAGGTTCGGCAAATCTGTACAAAAATTGGAGACTCTCGAGGATGCCATCTCCATCAGGGCTAAGCTTACTAAGGCTAAGAGAGTCGCGATTTTAGGAGGAGGGACTTTAGGTGTAGAACTAGCTGGAGTGATTCAGGAGATGGGGAAGAAGGTTACTTTGGTGGAGTATCAGAACAGACTTCTATCCTTCATGAGTAAGGAATCTTCCGATTTCGCGTTCTCAAAATTAAGGGGAATGGGAGTTGAGGTAATGTTAGGAACTAAGGTTGAGGGAGTTGAGGAGGGGAAGGTCATAACCAATAGGGGGGAAATAGATGCCGACCTAATCATAGCTGCGGCAGGCTTCAGAGGTCCCAAGATCATAGAAGAATGGGGACTAACAAACAAGAACTGGAGGATGTTAGTTGACGATTATTTGAGGTCGATCGATTTTGATGACGTCTATGGTGCAGGCGATTGCATGACGACTAAGAGTTTCGTCCCAATGTCTGCCCAGGTAGCCGTGCAATCTGGAAGGACAGCTATGCTCAACGCGATGGGCAGGGAGGAGAAGTTCCAGTATAGACAAATGGCTGTGATCCTAAGGGTCGGGAGGGAATATTTTGGTGATTTCATGGGGAAGTTCGTTAAGGGATCCTTGGCGGAACTGGCCAAGAGATACGGAATCTATAGGGCTATCAAATTGGTGGAATCCGTTTAATCCCAGTGACTAGATAGGAGTCCCCTTCAATTATAATCTTATATTCGACATTGAAATTAATCAAGAGTGGTATGATATCTCTTTCTATTATCGTTCGGTCATCTGTCCTTATTTTTAGTTCCTCCCCATATCCCAATTTGCGTAGGGCGGAGTGAAGGGTGAGTTGTGGGACTGCGCAACAGAGACCGGTAAGATCGAGCTCCATCCAGAGATCTTCTCCTCACGAGAGAAAAACTTTTCCCTCATTCAATCATTTCAACTTCCTTGAGACTCCTCACTTTCCTTACCTTTATATCGTCGTAGAAGTTGAACCTATCCAGGAGTACTCCGTCCACATATGCCCTCTTGGCACCCAAGTAATCCAGTTCGTATATATCCCCAATGTGGATTACGGGGAATCCACTATATCTAGTAGCGTACCAAAATATTTTGGGATGTGGTTTGACTATTCCTACGCTATATGATGCTACCACTGCATCGACGTACTTTAATATGCCCAATTCTTCGACAACTTTAACCATTCTTCTGGTCGCATTAGTGACTAGAACTACACGTATCCCTTCTGATTTACACCTCTCCAAAAAATCCACAGCGTCATCGTACAGGTACCACTCTGAGGGAAAGTAATTTCCTTGAAGATCCTTCAATATCTCGCCTCGAGGAGGCAGGCCTAGTTCGTATAGGACTTCCCTTAGATCAACGGGATTTAGCCCGATCTCATTTGGAAAATTAGATTTCCCCATGGATTTCACGAGAGCCCTGAAAACCTCCTTGGGAGTCCTATCGTAGCCCCAGTCCTTGAGTATTTCCCTAATCCTCTCGTAGGCTAGAGGTCTGAAGCCGACTAGGGTCTCACCGACATCTAGGAGAACATTTGAAGTCATGTATCAAAAAAGAGCTATTTAGATTTAAGTATTGACAACGATTAACTATATAGATTATTTAGCTTCTTCTACTACTACCTTATCCTGGGAGGCCTCCTCTAGGCTCTTCAGCTTGGGTTCCTTTATGGCTACTATCGTTAGTACTGCCCCTATCACACTCAACACGGCGAGCATCTCTAGAACCCCCTTTATCCCTATGCTATAAAGCAATTCACCGAAGAAGAACGTTGATATAGCGGCGCCGGTCTTTCCTGCAGCTGCGGATATTCCGTGGCCGGTGGTCCTATAGCTAGTGGGGTAAACCTCTGAGGGTATCACGAATGTTGTGGTGTTGGGACCAAAGTCTATGAAGAAGTAGGACAGAACGTACAGGGCAAAGGCCATCTGAGTAGGGATGAGGAAACCAGTAACCTTTGTGCCACTAGTGATCATGACAAAGGCTACGATGGCATATAAGATAGCCATAACTATGAAGCCTTGGGTCTGTATTAGTTTTCTGCCCAGTCTATCCATCAAAGCAACCGCTGTGAAATAACCAAAGAATCCTACCATGAATGGGATTCCGGCATAGATTATCTCTGTTCCTACCGAACTTGGTTTTCCTAGAAGAGAGCTCACTATGGGACCTGAGTATATTCCTGTACCATATAACGCCGCATCCACCAGAAACCATGAGCCTGCAGTACCAATGAGGAGGGCCCAATACTTGGAGAAGAATTCGCCTATGCTCATCCTTTCCACTTTCACTTTAGCGGGCGCAGTTACGGACTCTGACAATACAAAGGACACCGCCTTAGTTAACTGTTCAGTGTCGCCCTTGAGTGCTGCATATCTGGGAGTCTCGGGCACCTTTCTCCTCAGATATATCACGGTGGCTGCTGGTATTGCACCCACTAAAGCCATAACTCTCCACGCGAGATCTGGAGGGAGAGTAAACGCCGATATAGCACCGACTGCAACAGCTACTACACTACCTACCCCTTGATTAGCGAAGACTAACGCTACGAGTTTTCCCCTATCCTTGACGTTAGCGTACTCACTCATTATCGTAGCAGATATGGGATAATCTCCCCCGATTCCGAATCCGACTATTGTTCTAAAGATGATCAGCCACAGAATGTTGGGAGAGAGGGCAGACAGGATCGCCCCAGCTGTTAGTAAAGACGCCTCAACCCCGTAGACTTTCTTTCTCCCTATCAAGTCCCCCAGTACCCCAAAGAACAGTTGACCAACTACGGCGGAGAATATGGCCGACGACGTCAGCAAACCAGTGTACAGGGGGTTCAGGACGAACCCTGGTAGCTTATATGCTGAGAAAATATCAAGTATAGCCCCTATAATGAATAAATCGTAGGCATCAGTGAAAAATCCCATACCAGAGGTGTACCAGATCTTTATGTGATTGAAGTTCAATCTGGTGCTGTCCAATCCTTTGAAAGGTTCCATTGGTGTTCAAGCTTGAATCATTGGGCTTTCTTAAAACTTTTACCCATATATTCTACGGAATCTATATGGTACTATATAGGCTATAGTTATTCTCACGAGATCACGTGAAATCTAACATCTTCTTAAGAATATTATATGGGGAGCCAAGACCTCAAAGATTAATTTTAAACCTTTCTCTTCGTGTAGGTAAAGGTATGGACGTAGGAGTACTATTAGCGTCTCTTCTCATGGGGACATTGGAGCTCTCTGAAGCAGGAGCGGTATCGGCAATTTACGCGGCAGCTTACGAATCCTGGAAACCCTACGGCTATGCCCTAATAGGAGTATGTTTGGTGCTCGTTCCAACTTTCACTTTGGGAAAGTTGATAGCCCTTCTGCCTATAAATTACGTCCTGATAGTAGGAGCTATTTTGCTTGCTTACTTTGGCTTCAAACTCCTGAGGAGTGCTAGGAGGTCCTTCAAAGGAATAAAGAGAGCTCATGAGGAGAGAGAAGGGATGGGAGTCGTGTTGACCGTGGCCATTACGGAAGCTCTAGAGGATGTCCTCGTCATTTTGGCACTGATTCCTCAAAGCTACTCTTCAGCCCTTGTGGGTACTGGGCTGGCTGCGGTCTTAGTCCTGGGTTTGACGGGAGCCCTGAAAAGTAGGATAGCTAGGATCAGGCTACCACATCTCAAATTCTTTCTCTCATCCCTCCTTTTTTCCTTGGCCTCCCTTTGGGCATTGGAAGTTCTCTTAGGAGTTTCTGAAGTCTTGTTCCTGCCTCTGCTCCTCTTATTCTTGGCTGTGAACTACCTTATAATAAAGGTGTAGGCCCGCATGAGGCTGACCAGTGGGTTCCGCGACCTGATGATAGCGTCGCTCCTATGGGGCACAATAGGGATAGCAGTGCAGTTAGCCTACAGAGACGGTGGATCCTCATACGGCATAGTTTTTTACAGGTCTCTTTTCTCCGCGATCCTCTCCATCTTTATTACAGATAAGAGTAAACTGCTCACAGTTAAGGCGGTAGCTTTGGGTGTGATAGCGGGGATCTTTTACGAGATATATGCCTTCACAATCATTTACGACGGGGCTCCTCTCTCATCGTTTCTTTTGTACACGGCCCCACTCTTCGTCTCGATTTTCGCCTTTTCTCTATTTGGCGAGAAAATAACGGTGACCAAGCTCCTGGCTTCATTACTGGTGGTGGGTAGTCTGTATCTCTCTTACCTGGGTACACCATCTATTCTTCAGGTACTGTGGGGTGTGGCCTCCGGTGCCTCTTACGCTGCATTAATCTCTGTTTCCAAATATCTTCAAACGAAACAAGTGACCGACTGGGACTTAGTGGGTGCACAATCCCTATGGTCTCTGATACCCGTCGGTTTAGCGGTTCCCTTCTTCAGGGAGGGATTGTTTAGCCTTGGTTCAATCTGGGGAGGAGCTTTCCTTTGCATTATTGGTACCATACTTCCTTACTATTTTTTCTATAGAGGTGTCAGGGTGATGGATTCCACCATAGCTACCATAATATCTGCTCTAGAACCAGTCTTCACTACCCTTCTGGCCTATCCGATCCTTGGCCAATATCTCACGCCACCAGAAATTCTTGGAGCGATACTGATCCTAGTGAGTTCCATATGGCTAGGAATAGACCGTAGGACATAGTTCCACTAGAGCCCGAACAAGCTTTTCATCACACCGTATGCTGCCAACGATGAGACTATAGCTATGACAGGTGAAGTCATCCATCCTCTAGCTACTTGCCTGAGCTGCTTTCCTACATCCTGGCCATAACTCCTTAAGCTCAACCCCATAATACCGCCCATTATGGTTTGGGTAATCGAAATTGGAACTCCAGCTAAGGTGAAGAGCTCAGATATGATGTCGCTCCCAAGAAGAGCTGAAGTTGCGCTCAAATATCCCATTCTGGTCAATCTGAAGCCCACAACTATGGATGCCTTCTTGGAACTAAAGTATATTCCCAGGGCTGCAGCTAAACCGTAAGTGGGAAAGATCAGAAAGGGAGGTCCAGCCAGAAGACCCTCGGAAACAATTATCCCTACCGCGTTTGCCCCTGTCACGAAGGACGTAAAAACGGAGGAAGCCAGTATTAAGAACTTGTACACTCTCATCTCTCTTAGCACTTCCTTCTCTCTCCTAGTGAGTCTTGCCAGCAGGAGGTAGAGACCAAGGGAGCAAAGTATGGCAAGGAGAGGAGAGAAAGACCAAGATGCCACGGTGAACCAAAATTTGCTCCAGTCTAACTGGAGTTGTCTGGAGAGCAAGACTAACACAGCCAAGGACGGATATATCATCTGGCTCAGAGATGAAGGTATCCCCATCTTATTGAGATAGTAGAAGGAGATAACTGATGCGAAGAATACCGAGAACACTGCAAGCTGAAGATATATCCCTTGACCATTGACTGTCCCGTAGATACTCTTTTCCATGGACAGACCCCCTAGGCTAACTCCAAGGAACATACTTATGGAACTGAGGAGGTAGGAGTACTTCCTCTTGAGGGCATTAGTGGAGATCAATATTCCCAAGGCAGTAGCCGCGTTGTTACCTCCAACTACAAAAGAAGATATCAGACCTATTAAAAATAGTCCCATACTTAAATAATCCATTTCTTATGCCTTCCGCTTTGTTTCATTTATATGTTTTAAAAATTCCTGGATAGCGGCCCTTATGAGTTCACTCCTATTTGCGTAATTTAGTTGCTTATACACTTCATCCATCTTCGCTATCAGTTCTACGGGAACTTTAAGAGTTACAGTTTTTGTTGAGGGCATGAGATCGACTTCAATGAACCCTCCCTCATCAGAGAAATCATTTGCCATCTGGCTACCCTGATGTCCTTCCTCACGCAGACTAGATAAACCTTTCTGTATGAAACGCTATTGAATCTTTTAAATTACAGGAGCTACCAAGTTAAGATTTAAAGTATTTAATACAGAAGTGCGTTGGAAGAAAAATGATCAATATAATACGATATTGCCACTATAGATGTTTGATAATATATGTAGATTTTTCATAAATCAATTAAAATCGTTCATAAAATGATAGACCGGGAATGTGTGTTGAATGGGTTTTAAGGAAGAGTGGTGAATTAACTAGGATGCATAAGTGGTGTTACGTCGCATCGAGCCCAACTTCTAATAAAGCAATAGTATTGTGAGCTACCCACCCCTAAAGGAGGGAACTTCCTCCAATGGGATATCCCATAGCACATCAGGGTCGGAGCGACGTTATCTGGTTCTTGGCTCTACTCTATCCAAATGGTGGAGGGCGAGGTCCACGGGTATTACGGACTGTCCCAGCCCGAAGGCACGGATACTATGCCATTGCCAGTACTGGCAGTAGGTGAGCTAGGTGTGGCCCCTCAGATCCTCGCCCAGGTGTCTCGGTGACGTTTGACCCATCGTTGGCCGTTAGTGATAGAATATATATCAAATTATTGTTTAAATCCTGGAGGCTATCTATCTCCGGTATAAATGGCGAGGTTTTCTTCCCAAACCCCTCTTTTATAACCGGCCCAACACGTTCAGAGGGTTACGGGTTTAGCTATTAAGAGTTAGGTACCGCACAGTGCATGCGTCTTAATATGTTACAGCAGTTGTCAGATTTTACTTTGATTACAGGGCGCTAACTAAGGAAAAATCCCACAACTGCTGTATGTTAATTGAACAAGGGACCATTTCATTTGTAAAAGAGTGTCACGAATCCTCTAGGTGAAGAACTATCCATCATACACATTACAAAGGAGTTAGGCCTTATCTTTGCTATAGTATTCTTAAAGAGATCGACCTGTTCGTCCTCTGGATTGTAAATCACAGCCACACCTTTCACATCCTTAGGTAAAACCATTTGTAACGTGGCTTGTACGTTCGAAATGACCTTTAAAGGAATAGACACATTTTTCGAGAAACCAGACTTCGTCAGAGTTCGCGTTATGAAATCCTCATGTGTCACTTTTGACAAGGTCTCACTGATATATCTTTCTTACTCTCACTTATAAACTTCTCTTTCTATAATGAATAAAATACTAGAAAATGGTTTGTCTATTTTCTATCCAAATCTCCTCCTTTGTATCTTTCCTTACGCACTCTGGTGCTTTCAGGAGATCTTATATGACCTCCTCGCCATAAAGGCGAGGGTTCCCCGAGTTGAGGGTTACACCCCCTTAAGGTGCTACTCTGTTGTGGTCCACAAGAAAGGAGATAGGTTTCTTAGTTGTTGACACGAGTGAGTTGGTGGCCCTCCTGAGGACGTTCAGTGCACCGTTCAGGTTGCTGTGCAGTCTGGATCCCAGGGGCAGTGGACTACTCCCCTCAGACTCCTTTCAACATGGACGTCGTGGTAGGCACACCTTCTTGACGTGTTGTACTCGACGACCTCGTGCACCTTAATGCCGTGTTCCTGGGCCTTCGGTTCTATGACGTCCGTCAACTTGCGGTAAGAGCACAAGTTCACAGTGAACTTGTTGCCCTTGTCTCGAGCGACGTTGAACGGGTAGCCCAAGTAGATCGTGGACACACTGAGCGTGAAGTGTCTTGATTAGGTGGGACGCGAAGTTCCTGTAGAGATGAAGCCTTCTGGTTAATTTCCCGTGTAGTCTCCTCAACTCCCCTAGCAACTCCTCGTATGCAACAAGTTCCGCGATGTCTCTCGTCTTGTCTGTCAACGATTGTACCCAGGAGATCCTCTTCTCCAAGTGGAAGTAGTCCTCCTTTGTCCTTATGCCCCTGTACAAGATCCAGGTGTCGTCTACCTCAACGCTCGCCAACACGTTTATTCCCAACGATGGACGCGACCTTATTCCCCTTGGGTGATTCGATCTATATACTCTTCCTCTCACCCTTCACAATGTGTTTCGACCTGTTGCCCTTCCTCGTCGTCTCTACACCTACCTCGACCGGGATAGAGGCGTATCGGGCGTTCTCCACGTCGTCGTAGTGTATCTCTAGCCTCCCCTGTTTCCCGTACCACCTCAACCTCCCAGCGAACTCGACATCCACGTCGAAGTCCTTCAGGACCAGCTGGTCCTGCTCGTCCACGACCTTCCTGTCCTGCCTCACCACGAGTAGTAACTTCCTTGTGTCCCTATCCTTCCATTACTTGGGTGGGCCGACGTGGTTAATATGGGGCAGAAGTTTCCCTTCCTTCCTCAGCTTTAAAAGAGAGAAGAACGACGACCAGGCCTCGTTGATCTTCCGCATCACGGTCTATGCGTTAGCACTACCAAGTCCCTCCTTGTACTTCTCGTAGTGCTTGTCCCACGTTGTGTCTAAGTCCACGTGACATTTTTGGAAGAACTCTCTCCTCTCGTAGTTTATCTCATTGACAGCTTGGCCTAGAGGTTCGCGAGCCTCCTGAGTTTCCTCTCCTGAAAACCGTTCGGTAACAGACGTACGACGTCCGTTCTCCTGTTCGAGTACTCAACCTCCTAGATGCTCTCTTCCGGCATTGCGAGAGAGGTCGGCTCCCGCTCCCCAAGAATTTGACCAGAGGAAGGCATCCTGAGAGGAAGAGGGATTCGAAGCTTAAAACCTTAATACAGTGAGGCTATCCGTCATCGCTTCAGGGAGGCGAGGTTTTCTGCCCCTTTGAACCCCATTCCTTTATAACTTCTGGTTGCGAGAAATCTCGTAAAACCATAAAGTTAGCTTTATTTGTTTTCGTGTATAGTGAGAAATCATGTCTTCACCAGATGATCAGAAAACAAACGAAAAGCAAACGGTCACAATAAGAGGAGTCGACTCCAGGCTGTATGAGAAGTTGGTCAAGATGGCTAGAGATACTGGAAGGACAGTAGGTGAACTGACTAACCAAGCCATGAGCCAGTTCCTGAGCACACTATCAGAAGCTGAGATGTTGGCTTACAACATTAAGGATGGGGTAAAGAGCACTGGAAAGGCGTTCCTTGACGGTTTTAATGAGACTAAGAAGGACGTCATAATAATATCCAACTTAGGTGAGGTAGTGATAACTAAGGCTGAACTGAATTCGGCTGGGAGGCCTGTCTCCTTTAGGAATATAACGAAATTGGTCTTCCCGGATATGGATCAAGATACAGCAGACAAATTTATCGACTCCATAATATCGGTGGATGAAGTAGCGATACCGCCCAACGTGAACAAGTTAATGTTGCTGAGAAAGTGTAGGTTCGTGAAGAAAATAACTGTTCTGAGCCAATGAGCTACTGTCTTTCTTATTGATTTTGGGTAAGTAATATAAGAGAGTTTGTTATGCAGTCAATACCTTTAAGCCTTGAGCGTTGCATAAAGTGTTTCTATACTCAGAGAAGCTTCCTCCATGTAATCCAGTATATCATCCATGAAGATCACGACGTCCTTGAGCTGGAGGAGACTGATTATATCTGTGCTCTTCTCAGCCTCATATAGCTTCTCCATCAGGACGTCCTTTATGTCATCTCCGTTCCTCTCAAGTAATTGGATTTCTTTCCCTACCCTAATGGCCTCTCTCATGTCAGACTTCATGAGTGACACCATTGTAACTAACTTTTCCCCTGCCTCTAATATTGTAGAGAGGTAGGTTTGGAGGCCTTCACCTAAGGCCTTCAGTAACTCCCCATCAGGTCTTCTGGAAGAGATGGCCCTAGCCGAATCCTTGACGGCCTTTATCGTATTATAAAGTGCCTGGTTGAGCATCATCATGGATTCCTTGAAGTCTGGAAGAAAGGCCTCGCCATAAAGCAACGATACGACTTCTTCCCTAGTCATCGCTACCCTCTCGTAGATCGCCTTTATCTTCACGAGGTCAGCTGATAACGACCCTCTATCTCCTTCTAGGACTTTCTTCACAAGATCTTGAAGTTTCAGGATAGACTCGTCTATACTCTTGGCTATCTCAAAGGTTTTAGAGAAGATTACCTCTTCCTTATTTATTGAAAACTTAAGCACAAGGATAATACTCTATACAAATTTAAAAAGTTCTTCATCTTTTGACACCTGAGACCCCGTCCGTAACGGTAGACCCAAAATCACCTCCTTGAAAATAAATCTATATTATTAATAAGCGGTCCTATTGATTTAAGTAGAAAATCTCTTAGATAGAATAAATCATCAGAAAACAAGAGTATTAGGAGTAACCTGAACTCCTCCCTCCTCACCTCCCCCTTGAACACGGTGTACAGGGAGTAGAGGACCACGGCCAGCACGAAGATCAACGTGCGGAAGACGAACTTGGTGGAACTGGTGAAGGGGAGAAAAGCCTTGATGTTCCGGTAAGAGGTCTCTATGGGACCCCTCACCTTGTTGTACAACTTCAACACCTCCCCCTTCGGTAGGTCGAGGTTCGTAGCCCTAGCGAAGTAAACTAGAGTCCTCTTCTTTCTCCTGACCTTCTCCTTGCTGTACACGAGGAGCCTGAACTTGACCTGCTCGTCCCTCCTGTGCCTCTTACTGTTCGTCTCGTACTCGCCGTCGAACTCCTGGTAGACCTTCACGTCCCCAACAGGGACGGCAATTATGTACTTGAACTGCGAAACGAAGTTGAGCACGTCAACCGTGTAGAAACCAGCGTCGAGAGTCATCAACCTTACCTTGAACCCCATGGCGACGACTTGCTCCACGAGGGCCTTCACGACCTCATCCTTAGTCATCCCGTTCACTTGAGTAATGAAAGCTAGTAGGAGCACTTTCCCGTCAAACTTAGTCGTCGCAGTTGCGTAGTTCCAAGAGTTTCCCTCCTCCGAACTCCCGAGCCCCTCCACCGGTCTCCCGTACCAGGTCTTGGTCGTCCAGTCTATTGAGAGGTCTATCTCCTTGACTCCCTTCAGTACCTCCAAGGATATCTTCCTCACTTGTTCCAAGAGTTTCTCAATAACTTCCACCCCCTGCTCCTCCACGTAATTCCTCACGGTCTGTGGGGACACGCCGTACGCCCTCGACTTGTTCTCTACTGAATCGTTCCATAAACACGCTGAGATGAGGGTTCTCGCCACCTCTTCCCCTTTCTTTCCCTTGAAGTTCAGCACGGAAAGTAATTTATATCCTATTTGTTGAAGGTTGTTTTGGTGAGGGAGTACCGGTGTTACCATCTCACTTACTCACGTGGTAATACCACATCTCCCTCACCTTAAACCTTTCTTCAACTGAATTCTTAATACTCTTATAAATTTCTTTATCTTTTATAAATTCGATATTATCCTACCAGAAATATTTTTCATAATATGATTTTGGGTCTACCGGTAAGGGCGGGGAGCTAAGTATAAATGTGAATCAAAATATAAAAAAGATTGGGACGTTCCCTGAAAGCAGAAGTTAAAGTAGCAGTACAGGGGAAGATTCTGAACCCTAACAAAGAGAAGAGGCATAAACTGAACGTCGTTCTGGAGAAGTATCTAAAAGCTGTGAAGTTCTTCGCTTCCTTTAAGATCAAGGATAAGAATCTTCTCCAACAGAAAGCGTACGAGGAGGCTAGAAGGAGGTTCGGTCTATCTTCCACTCTCACGCAGACTGCTAGGGACAAAGCAGTAGAACTGGTTAAGGCTAATGAGGGAAGAGAATTTCACGTGCATGAAGTATCAATGCGAGTGAACTACCGTGCTTTCAAGCTCGTGAGGAGGGACACTAAGTTAACACCTTATTGGTTATATCTTCAGCTGGACGGTGATGGTGTGTGGTATCCAGTACAGTTGGGGGAAAGACAAAGACAGATGATAGTTGACGCCCTCTCTGACGATGGCGAGTGGTCTTTGCAACAGGTTGAACTCGTAAAGAGAGACGGAGAGTGGTACGCCTACTTCACCCTTGAAAAACCATTCAAGGATTTTGAACCACAAACACCTATAGGGATAGACCTGGGTGAAAGGAACTTAGCCACAGTAGTGGCACTAGTTGACGACAAACCGACAAAGGGCACCTTCTTCAAGGGATCTAGAATCAAGGAAGTCAGGCACAGGCACTTCAACATTAGGAGGAAACTACAGGAAAAGAGAAGGTTGGACGTGTTCAAGAGGCTGAGAGGTAGAGAGAGAAGGATCGTGAACCATGAGCTTCACGTTATCTCCAAGGAGATTGTGGAATACGCTAAACAGTTCCCTTCTCCTGTGATAGTGATGGAGAAGCTCACGGGTATTAGAGAGAACTTCAGGAGGGGTAAGAAACTCAACAGGAGGTTTCACTCCTTACCCTTCAGGAAGCTACAGAAGATGGTGGAGTACAAGGCTAAGATACAAGGAATCAAGGTGGTATACATAGACCCTAAGAATACGTCCAAGACTTGCCACAGGTGTGGGTACGTTACCCACGTTGAAGGAAGGGAATATCGCTGTCCTAAGTGCGGTCTCAAGTACAACCGTGACCTGAACGCGGCTATTAACGTAGCCCGTGCCTTAACGAGAGGTACGGGTCGGGGATACGTAAACACCCCGAAGGGGAGATGAAGGTGTGTCGTGAAGACCACTGGAAACCCCAAAGCCCCGTCCGTGAGGGCGGGGTAGTTTACCTTTCGTCTATGGGGACATATCTTCTTCCTAAATCCCCTACATATATTGCCTTAGGTCTGATGAGTTTGTTATCCTTGAGGTATTCGTCTACGTGAGCGGTCCAACCTACGACCCTGGCTGAGGCAAAGATCGTAGGGAATACATCTGGGTCGAATCCCAGGGCGTAAAACACTAGACCTGAGTAGAAGTCTACGTTGGGATATATTCCTCTGTTCCCAAGTATCTTGATACCTATCTCCTCTACACGTTGGGCAATCTCAAACAGTTCCCCTAACCCCTTCTCAGTCGATAACTGTTTGGCATACTCCCGTAGAATCTTTGCTCTGGGATCCATGGTCTTGTAGACCCTGTGTCCAAACCCCATGAGTCTTTGGCCAGAGCTTAACCTACTCAGGACGTATTTCTCCACGTTATCTGGGGATCCAATCTCAAGGAACTGTTTTAATGCCTCAGAATTTGCTCCCCCATGAAGCGGACCTTTAAGTGCAGATATTCCAGCCACCACGGAGGAATAGATGTCCGAGAGCGTCGACGCCACTACTAGACAAGCGAACGTGGACGCATTCATTTCATGATCGACGTGTAGGGTAAGGGATACATCCATGGATCTCACATCGGTGGAGGACGGCTTCTCTCCGTGAAGCATGAAAAGGAAGTTTTCCGCGTGGCTCAGATTAGGGTCAGGTTCCACAAGGTCCTGTCCTCTCCTGGTCCTCTGTATTTGAGCAACTATAGTTGGCATTTTTGATGTTATCTTGATGGCCTTCTGAATAGTGTCCCCATCTCTTGAGTCTTCTAGTCCCATCATGCTGACCGCTGTTCTAAGCACGTCCATGGGATTGGCGTTCCTAGACACCTGCCTGACGAAGCTAGAAATATGATCTGGCACTTTCCTCTCCTCGGCCATTAATTTCCTGAAGTCCTCTAGTTCCTTCCTCGTAGGCAACTTTCCGTACCAGATTAGATATGCTACCTCCTCGAAGTTGGAGAAACTAGCCAAATCATATACGGAGTATCCCCTGTAGTAAAGTCTTCCCAACTCACCATCTATGAAAGTTATTGAGGTCTCCTTGATTGCTACGTCCTCAAGTCCCTTCTTTAACTCCAACTGACAACTCCCTCAATTTATTTAATGCCCGTTCCTTATCTTTTTTCTCCAATTTGGCCCTACTAACCACATCCTCCAAGGTAATAATTACCTCATATGCGACTTTCCTATTAACTGGAAAAGGGACGCCGTCCTTACCACCAATTGCAAAGGCATATTTAAAGGGATCATAGGGTGTGTCCACGGGATCTTGATAGGAAGGCGGCTCCCTATAAATCAAGTCGGAGATCAGACTGAGAGCCCTCGCAGTTGAAGGACCTAGGCCCAAGAGCAGAGCCTCCTCTAAATTTCCAGGATTTGCTTCCCTAAGTCTCTCCAGGATGGATTCAACTCTCGTTACGTCGACAGGCCTCATATAAACGATCCTAGCCTCCCTAGATATGGCCCCGATAGTCCCTAAGTTCAACCAAGTGTCCAGGCTGGTACCCCTGATTACTGATTGAAGACGTAGATACTCTTGGACTATTTTCCTCGGGTTCTCCCGGAGAAGATCAAGGAGAGCTCTCTTAGCACCTTCCTTGGGAAGGACGTTGAGTACAGCGTCAACTCTGGCTCCAGATATACCCTCATGAGGCTGATCAACTGGATCGCTCACTGACCTCCAATGATATCTTCTCGCGAACTTGGTATCCACATTCATGCCCTGCTGAATCACAGCCCACTCGCTCTCAGTGACCAGGAGTGAGTGATGATAGAGTTCGTGCCCGTCTTGGAGGAGAGTGGTGTCGACCTTGGCAACGAGCCTACTGATTCTCCCCAGCTTTGTTGCGTCCACGTTTAAGACACTCGAGATCTTCTCCAATTCCTCCTGAACTTGTAACGATGCCCTTCCCTTACCTCCAAGGACAGCCAATCCGTCCTCCTTAGGGTTCACGGACTCCTTCACTATCCCTAGGGTTACAGTGGTCGAACCTGAGGAGTCCCAATCCATTCCAATAACGTTGTTGAATCCCTGAAACCAAAGCGGATTAGAGAACCTTTGTACGACCTTATCTGGACCCCACTCCAGGAGCATGACGTCCAATAAGGCCCTAGACATGCGCTTCATTATTGGGATCAACCAATTGGGAACCTTACCGTTATGCAGGGGAAGGTCGGCTACTCCTGTTATCTCCACGTGTTTATTTAGCTCGCCATAATATATAAAGGACGTGATATTCTGGGCCACCTCGGACATCCATTCTCCTCGTTATCTGGACGTATTCTTCTCATCTAGGAGAAATCTCCCTCCATCCAATCTGATCCTCCTGGCTGGAGATCTCGTAGATAAGGGGAGAGTGATACACTTTGATCCTATTTACAGAGCCCTAAGTTCGACGAGCGTAATAGCTGTTTTCGGAAACGAGGACTTCAGGGAAGTCAGGGACGAGTTCAGGAGGATGTATCCCAAGGTGATATGGCTGGAAGATGAATCTCACACCGTAACCCTTGACCATATGACCATCGAGGTGGTGGGAAGTGAGGGGATAATATCCAGGCCGACAAAGTGGCAAAGGGAATTAGGAATTAGCGAGGAAATTTATATGAAAAGATTTGAAAAGATAAATAAACTACTCTGTGATAGTAAGGCTGACTACCTGATCTTATTAACGCATTATGCCTCCTCGTACGTCACCGTCACAGGAGAGAGGAGATGGGCCTACCCAGAACTGGGTTACCCACTCGTCGAAAACGTCGAGTGTAAACCGGATTTGGCCGTTCACGGTCACGCTCACAAGGCTACAGTCTTGAGGGCCGTAGTCGGGAACGTAAAGGTGTACAACGTAGCCCTCCCAGCGAATAAACAGATAGTTTCTATTAACGTAGATTTAAATGAAAAGAAAAGAAAATGAGTTTCTTGACACTCACACCCTCTGTTCTGGGGGAAGCTCCTCGTATTTCTTGAACATTAGGTACCATGCCTTAGCGTTGGGTAGCTTCATCCTCATCTCAGCTTCCATGAGAGTGGTCGGTGCACCTATAACTACTTCCTTACCTGGTTCCCAGTTGACCGGTGTAGATACCTTGGCCTTATATGATACTATTAGGGCCTTGGTGATCCTTATGAGTTCTGCCATGTTTCTCCCTGCCTCTATGGGATATTGAGCCATGAATCTTATGGTCCCCTGAGGATCCACTATGAAGACTCCTCTCACAGTAAGCCCAGAGTTCTCCTCCACAAGATCCAATAACCTCGCTAACTTTTTGTCTGGATCCGCTATCACGGGGAACGGTATCTTTATCCCATACCTTTGCTCAATGTCCGTTAACCACGCTATGTGGGAGTATATGCTATCCACGCTGAGCCCCACCAGCTGAACTCCCAGTTTCTCAAACTCAGGATAAGCTTTAGCGAACTCCACGAACTCAGTAGTACAAACTGGAGTAAAATCTGCTGGATGAGCGAATAGGAATAACCATTTGCCCTTTCCGAAGATGTCCTTGTAAAAATCTATCGGCCCTGCAGTGGTCATTACCTGAACGTCGGGGAACTTCTGATACGTTTTCACCAAACTTTATCACCTGAAAGTTAAAAGAGCTCTTAAGTAAAATTAGTTTGCATCAATGGCTGGATCGGATGACTATAAATTCTTCAGTGCATACTTTTATTCTCATACCTCACTACTCCTTCTCTTTGAATCACGTCAATCACAACGTTCGTGACCCAGTTAAGGGCCGGGCCCCTTATTCCAAATCTCCTCAACATTCTGAGGAAGAAGGGTATCCTTAAGGCAGCACCTGCCGCCAGTGGATGACCCCCTCCTCCAAGACTTACCGCGAACCTTCTTATGTCCACATTATTACTCCTGAAAGATATGGACTTCCCGTTTGCCGAGACGAAGACGTCTGCTCTGTTCCTGGTCATGAGATATTGTGAGGCATAACTTATGTCTGGGGGTCCCTTCCACCTTATGGCAATAACTACCCTTATTCCGTTGACCTCAACTACCTTCGCGTATTTTTCCAACTCCTTATATCCTCTCAGCTCCCTGTCTACCTGCTCCTCTAAGATCCTTTGAAACTCGTCGTTCCAAAGAGTTCCCTGATAGAAAGTCTCAATCAACTTCTTCTTCCACTGGAAGTCCCTGTTGTTCTCCACTACCCTCCTGAGTTTCTCCCCTAACGGGTCGTTGTGAAGCCAAATGTCCACAGAACAGTCAGCTGAGGCTAGCTTCCTAGAGATTTCGTCCTCTGGGTTCATGACCTTATTTATCACTCCTGCTCCACACGTCGTGACGTCATGATGTACCTCTACGCCGGCCTCTTGAAGTTGCCTCTTCCACTCCTCTTTCCACACGTGATGGTCAAACCACTTTATGGTAGCCCCCTCAGCCTTGAGTCTCCTCACGGCCTTCAGTACTGAGGAGAAGGTGGACTCGTTTAGGCCTAGATCGGCCAAGATTACGGTATTAACTCCTCTCAACTCTAACTTGGAGAGGAGCTCATGAACCCTCGTGGGTTCTGTGAACCATATGGATTTTGGGAGAGAGCCCACTGCCCTGGCATAAACGGAGGCAGAAGCCGTACCGTCGAAGTCGTTGTGGACTATGGCGTAGTAACTCATTTCCATGTCTAGAGTCCCGCTTTACTTAAAAATGATTCCGTCAGAGGGAGTGACCACTCCCCTGTAGAGGAAATCCACTTGCCTGAGAAACGCGTAGTAGTCGAACTCATTGAGTGCGGATACTGAGTCCTTAGGAACAACGATGCTATACCATCTCAAGGCCGCACTACCAGCTGTGTGGAGGACGCATATGTTAGCTACCGTTCCGATGATCACGAGAGTCCTGATGCCTTTTACGTCAAGATAATAATCCAACGACGTGCCGAAGAAGGCGTCGTATCTCAACTTCTTGACAACAAAGTCCTCCTCGGTAGGTTTTAGCTCATCCACAATTTCAGCTCCCCAGGTTCCTGCAACTGCGTGCTCACCCCAAATATTGAACTCAGGATCTTGCTTCATATGCCAATCCTGGGTGTAGATCACCCTCACTCCTGCCCTTCTGGCTCTATCCAAGAGTTTAGATATGGGGTTCTATAGTCGCCTCCGCCGCTGGGCGTAGAGCTTACCTTACCTCCCTGACGAGATCGTTCTGCATGTCCACTACTAATACTCCTGAGCTTCTAGAGTCCAGTTCCAGGTTATCCGTTTCATTAATTGGAGGAATCTCTACTAGCTTGTTATCCATAGTACAGACTGTAACGCTTCTACGTAACTACTGGTTATTTTTAATCACTTCTAAATATCGTTTTGACAAGTTGTGTTTACATAGTATCACCGAAGTAGTTTTTATTGATGATCCCCTAACTGATGACGGGCACTGCTCACGAGGTTTGGGGAGTGATAAAGGTGTGGATGGGAGGGTATTGAAGTTTCCCTCGACTAGCCCCAATGAGTTAAGGGTGACCCTGTATGATCCCTTAAGAGGGGTGCCCGTGGTGGAATTAGAAGTAATTAAAGAAGGTAAGTTACGCCACGGGTAAACACTAAACACCTGACAAAATAATATACTCTACAGCAGTTATGGAACTTTAACGTTGCTGAAGTTTTCATCAGTCCCGGAGATCCGCCTGAACGGACTCGAGAACCTAGGATTTCCATGACTGCTGTTATTTAAAAATCTCTGACGTTTCTGAAGGTACATCCCACTGCACTGAAAGGTTTTAGACCTCATATCTTAGTGCAACAGCCGGTTCTATTCTGGACGCCCTATAGGCTGGAATAATTCCGGCTAGGAGGCTGAATACCGCCGTTATTCCTATAACCTCCAGCATAAATACAGGTTCGAAAACTGGAGTAACGTGTCCTCCGAAAGGATTAGCTCCTCCAGATCCTCCTCCACCGAAAGAATTAGCTCCTCCGGGTCCTCCTCCACCAAACCTCCCTCCTCCCGAGTTGGACAAAGAGGTGAGAAGGTACCCCATACCTACACCAGCTCCCACACCAGCGATCCCACCTATGAGTCCCATCATTATGGACTCTGCCATGAAGAGTATCATTATACTTCTCCTTGTGAAACCTATTGCCCTCAGAACACCTATCTCTCTAGTCCTCTCCACTACAGTGGTGAACATCGTGCTCAATATACCCACGAAGGCTACTATGAATGATGATGCCCCAGCCACGAATAGTAGGCCGTCAATAGAGGCAGTGGTCTGATTTATTAGGGTGACGAACTGCTCCACTGAGACTACCCTCACGCCTTTGCCTAATGTGTTCTGGATCTCTGAGGCCACTTGGTTGACTTGAGACACGCTGTCTACAACCACTATTGCCCCAGAATATTGATCCCCATAATATTGTCTACCGACTATGGATTGCACTATTAGGGATTGATCTACGTCGGCGAAGGCGCTACTGAACTCGTTGAAATTGCCCGTGACTAGGAAGGTTTTTGTCACCTTTCCCTCTGGGGTGTTCATCACTACCTGGATAGTTTGCCCCGTCTGATATGTTGGTTGAAGGGGATATTGGGGATGAGCGATGTAATATCCCACCACGGCCCCGAAGGCTGAGTAAGGAGATGGATACTGTCCAGTTTGGAGTGTGAGACCTGGGAACGCCGCCTGTGCCTTTGACATGTCTATGGAAAGGATCTCGGTTCCCGTAGGTCCGCTAGGTGTTTGTATGGTGGCTGGAATGAGATAATAGGGTACGACCTCCTTCACTCCCTTCAGTTGTTGTATCTCTTGGATGACGTAAGCGTTCAGGTTTGAGTTCCCTGGACTCACAAACACGTCGTTTGGAGAGGTGCTAGAGAAGAGATTGTGGTAGATAAGGTTAGAGAAACCTAGGGTCAAACCCGTGAGACCTACCACTATGGCTGGCCCTATCAGGATCCCGAGAATAGTGAGACTAGTCCTAAGTTTCTTTGACCTAAGGGCCTGGAAGGACAGGCTCAAAACGTCTCCCATCCTCATTTCTTCCCCCTCCTTAACACATAGATTATGGCCGATGTTATTACTAAGACTACCACGATATAGATCAGGATAGGAAGTACATTCTGCCTAGAGTGATGCAAGAAGTGAGTCTGATTCAAGTTGGTTTGAGTTAAAGTGTACGCGAGTTGATAGGTGATGTTGTGTGGTTGATACAGCGAGTCCTCGTAGGACACGACTATGTTAACATGTTGAACTCCTCCTTGGGAGGGAGTGAACGTATAGGAGAAGGGGGTTGGGCTGTTGGGTGGGACGCTACCTATGTACGTAGGACTTCCATTGACGTAGACGGTAACGAAGTTAGCCGAGGCGGTGCCGAAATTATTAAGGATGCCGTTCACGGTGACGGTCCCGTTACTTACTAGGGCACTGGGTTGTTGTAGAACCAACTTCACCAACCCCGTAGAGATCAAGGAAAAGTTGTATACCTCTTCCTGGGATGAACCTCCTGGGAGGAGGTACTCCACGGTTAGGCCCAGAGGGAGGGAGGAGGTGCTGGTAACTGTGGGGAGCATCACTAGACCGATGTTCTCGGCCCTCCCCGGATATAGCGTCCCTAGATCCACCGAGTTCTGAGATATCGAATAGAGTGATGGTTGGGAGAAAAGACGGAGCTGAACGTTATAGAGGGGAACTTCTGCCGTATCTAGTACTCTAACAGTGATGTTATTGGGAACTCCGTAGTATACGACTGAAGGTAAGACCGAAACCGATACGAGTTGTTGCGAAGGTATTACGTTGAACGGAATTGTGTACTCTAAGGTCTTAGTGACTCCCTGATAGTTATAGGACACTATCAAACTCAGGGGATATGTCCCTACCCCCAGACCCTGAGGGGCGTAGAGCTGGTATAGGAGAGTTACGTTCTCACCGGCGGCAAGATAGTTAACGGTCTGGTTACTCATGCCCACCAGTGAAATCCCCTGTCCGGTCAACCTCACGGAAACTGACGACACTGGGGTGGAACCTTGGTTAATGAGCACAAGGGGGAAGGACTGTTGAGAACCCTGGTAGATGGTTGTATTACCATATTGGAGAGAGATCTCCTCTGATGGGTACACATAGATAGCTACCTTGGAGTGATAAACCGAAGTCCCGTAATAGGATGAGAAGGAGATCGTATAGGGTATGGTAACGTAACCTGGAGTGAGATTGCTAGCTAAATTGAGGTTGAAGGACACCTGGTAAGAGCCGAATGATTGTATGGATGGAACCAGAAAGTTGGTGTAGGGAGACGAGATGCCTGACGGCAACTTCAGGCTAACATTGACCCCGCTTATGGGATATGGGAAGGGGTTGGCGAGGATGAAGCTCAGTGGTACGCCTGTCATCCCTGGGGTAGGAATCAGTTGATCCTGTGGGCTCCCCCAAGTGGGATCAGAGAGCGTGGGACTAACGTTAAAGTAATTGACATAAATGTAAGTGGTAACCGACGCTTGGAAAGTTTGACCCAACTCCTGATAGCTCACCTGGAAATTGATCGGGTAGACCCCTGGGGCAGTCGTGGGTGAGACATCGAAAGTGAAGTTATATGTGGACTGACCATAACCAGAGGAGGGAGTGAAATTGGTGAAGGCTAAGGAGAGGCTGGATTGCGTGACGATGGAATCAACGAAATAGTTAACCGAGGAGTTCAACCTCAGTATCACAGAGACAACCGAGGAGGGTGTTCCCCTACCTTGAGTGGCGTAAACCTGGAGAGGCGACTTAGGGTAGATGGAAATCTCCAGGGGAACCTTGGAGCTAAAGGTCACATTGGCGTTACCAGAGGTTATGTTGAAATTAGTGGCATAATAGTGGTATCCCAAGTAGTTCATGAAACTGACAGTGTAATTGAGGGTATAGCTACCTGGTGAAGAAAGCTGGCTCACGTTGACTAACTGAGTCACCTCTTGGATTCCTTGTGCCGGAATAGAGGAAGCTGTGAAGAGAGCGTATCTTTGTCCTCCCTGGCTGTAAACCCCCTTGGGTAAAGACACGTTTATGACCACGTTGTCCTCAACGTGATCTGAGGGATTAGCTACCTGGATAGTCAGTGGAACTAACCCCTCGCCAACGAAGGCCTGCTGAACCGTAGAGACTCCCCATTGCACGCCTACAGGAGTGGGGAAGTTAACGCCATAGACCGGGACCTGGAGGGTGAAGGTCTTCCCTTCCACGCAAGTGTAAGCGGCTATATTTACCGCGTAGGTCACGGTCACCCTAACTGGATAATAGCCAGGACTCGTGGTATTGCTTACAGTGAGATAAAAGATGGCCAAGGATTCTCCATTAGCTGTTGACGTAACTCCCGTGGAAGTTTCTCCGACTACCGTGAAAGGGGATCCGCTCGGGACGGAGATGCTCATGCCTATGATCGTTGCATCTACCTGGGAGGCCTCAACATAAAATGGGAAGTCTGTATAACCGGCGTGTGCATTCACAGGAGAGGATGGACTGCCCCAACCATAGGCTATAACATATACGTTTGGAGTGACGGGAGTCGAGTAATAGACCTGCGGAAGCGAAAGACCGATCAACAGGAACGTGAGGCCAAGGATTGCGAGATTCCTTTTCATACACTGAGGCATCGAGATATATCTTAAAAAGATTATCAATAGTCCATTTTCCGAACTGCCCAAGTTCAATGAGTGGACTCTGGAGAATGCTTTTATTGATATTCAGGCATAGAATCCCATGGAAGTAATAAAGCTGGAGAAGGTAAGCAAGGTATACGGGACCAAGGTAAAGGTCACTGCACTCCAGGACATAGACCTCAGTATAGAGGAGGGAGAGTTTGTGGCCATAGTAGGCCCCTCAGGTAGCGGAAAGACTACACTTCTCACCATAATGGGGACCTTGGCGAAGCCTACTTCAGGTAAGGTGTACGTTTACGGTAACGATGTGACTACAATGGATGACGATGAGCTATCCAAGGTGAGAAACTCATATATAGGTTTCGTCTTCCAAAATTACAACCTCGTCGAGAGAATGAGTGCGGTTGAAAACGTCGAGCTTCCATTGATAGCCAGGGGCGTTTCAAAGAGGGAAAGGAGGGAGACGGCCATGAGGATTCTAGAGACTCTCGGGCTGGGAGAGCTAGCCTACAAGAAACCTACAGAGTTATCTGGGGGACAACAGCAAAGGGTCTCAATAGCTAGGGCGTTAGCACAAAATCCTAAGATCGTTCTTGCTGACGAGCCTACAGCTAACCTGGACAGCAAATCCGGGGAGACAGTACTCAAGACTTTCCAGCAGGCAAACAGGGAGTTTAAGACCACTGTAGTCATTATAACCCACGATCCAGATGTGGCCTCCTACGCTAGAAGGAGGGTTCACCTTAGGGACGGAAGGATCGAAAGGATCGACTAGATGAAGCTGAACTCTTAAACTACAGACCTTGAAAGGCTTCCATGAACAGGTACTACACAATACTGATCCTGGGCGGGATAACCTTCGGAACTGCAGCTATCTTCATCAGATTTTCCTCCCTCAGCCCCTCATTCATAGCCTTCTCCAGGTTCTTCGTGGCTGGGCTCATCCTCTCAAGAGGGAGGTTGAGCCTGAAGGAGATAGCCGGCAAGTGGAGACCTGGACTCCTTTTGGCAGCCCACATGATCCTTTTCATCCTTAGCGTATATAGAACGACGATAATAGATTCCACAGTGTTGGTCTCAACGTCGCCGCTCTTCTCGCTAGCCTTAGCCCACTTTGTGGGGATAAGAACCACTAAGAAGGAGTTAATAGCCGGGTTGTTAGCCTTCCTAGGAATAGTAATCATGAACTACCCGCTACAAGCTGGATTACTCCTAGGAAACTTTCTCGCCATCATTTCAGCACTCACAATAGCCCTTTACACCATAATCCTCGCTAAGGGGTCCACTGAAGACCCCATGATTCTGACTTCCCAGATTTATCTTGCCTCATCGATCTTCTCCTTCCCCTTAGTACTCCTTCAGGGGATAGGAAACGTCAACATGACCTCTTTACTTTCCCTGTTAGGCCTGATAGCCTTACCGACCCTCATAGGTCATACCTCGGTGATTTACTCGTCAGGTCATGTGAAACCCCAACATATAGAGATCATAGGTCTCTTGGAACCTGTGGTAGCCTCAGTCCTCGCTGTGCCTCTCTTCGGGCAAATACCAACATCTACAGAAGTTTTAGGAAGTGCAATGGTGATAGTATCAATCATCGTAATTTTGTGGAGAAGATGAGTGTAGAATGATGAAACACTTTACCTTATTAGCTTCACAAATGTCAAGACTTTACCCGCCCCTGGGCGATTCAGGGCTCCTTTGCAAATTGTAATATCTCTGTTGATTTGGACTTATTCAATGGAGGAATTATTGAATATATTTGACCATTTCACGAAGAAATAAGGAACCCTGTAATATTATTACAAGAGCGAGATAACAGGTCGAGAGGTTGTAGTTGAGGGCTATGGCCCGGGTGATCCACCAGGGGGAGTGGCACTTGCCGAACTCTCCAGGAGGGAGTTGAAGGACTGGTCGGGTTGTTCGACCTGAGGAGGGGCCAGAGCTCCCTGGGGGCGAGGAGGTAGGAGAGGAGGGGAGAGCCACGGGTGGGGACGGACTCGGCGAGGGAGAGGATGAGGTCCAGCGCGTCCCTAACCCTCCTGTCCACCCTCCGTTTGAGGTGGACCAGGCAGGTCTGCCTCGCGACCTTGATCCCGGAGCGGGAGATTGCCGTGTCTAGGGCCTTCACCCCGTCGGCTACGACCAGGGTGAGGTTGTACCTCCTCCACAGCCTCACCAGGAGGTCCCAGTAGCTCACGACGTCCT
>NZ_JH597770.1:190793-292639 GCF_000243315.1 Metallosphaera yellowstonensis MK1
GGAGGGAGACCTTGAACCCCCTCAGGAACCTGTACCTGGCGTAACCCCTCCTCCTCACCTCCTTCCCCCTGGCGTACCCGGGGGGAGGTCCTCTCCGCCTCCTCCAGGGCCCTCCTCTCGATCTCAGCCACCGTTTCATTCAATAGCGCGTCCTTCCCAAGTAACTCGGGGACGAGCGAGGTCACCACGTGATTGAATGAGTGTCTCATGGTATGACCTAGCGCTCGTCCCCTTTTCGTGTACTGATGTAGGATCAATTAAGTCACTTTCATTCTATAGAAACAAATAGAAATCGCAATGGAGCCCTGAATCGCCCTCGTTGAGATTACACCTTAGTTATGATAATAACACTTCATGTTATTCCTTAGGAATAAGTAGCACTTTAACCTCTTTAACTTTACTAAGCTCGTGATCACTAGTTACAGCAGTTGAATTTGTACTTTTGGCAGATGCCAGTAAGAACGCGTCTCCTAAGGAGAGGTTATACTTAATTTTCAACTTGGCCGCGCTTTTAATTATGTCCTCGCTGTTAACATCTATTAGCTTAAATGTATCCCTGATCAAGGTATATTTAAATAGAGATTCCCTCCAGCCTTTGACTTTTGCGTACGAATAAAGGAATTCTGTAAGATTTACCGAATTTACAAAAGCTTCGCTCACGTTTTTCTCTATTATCTCTTTGGCCTTGTTATTTCCATAAAAATACAAAATTAATGTAGAGGCGTCAAGTACTACTTTCACGTTCTCTTCTCCTCTCCTCTTCCAGAATGTTTAAAGCTTTTATTGCATCTTTGTCACTACCAAAGTATTTTCTAATATCACCACGAGGAAATATATAAATTCCCTCATCATCAACTATAACGTTAACTTCGTCACCTTCTTCCAAGTTGAATTTTTCTCTTATCTCCTTTGGTATTACAATAATACCTTTCTTATGAACCTTCAGTGTATACATATAAAAGAATATCCTCATGAATGCTTTAAGTTTAACTTTACTTATCCTTAAGTTAAACAAAGACTGAATTTCAACTGTATAAAAGTTTAAATTAATAACTCATTCTTCTCTCTATGATAATTTATAAGCAACAGAGAAAATGCTAATCATTGTAAAATTCTTCTCATTTTATTTACACTTTGTAAAAGGGAATATAAGGTCGAAATTGTTTATAAGATTACAATAAGTCTTTTAAATGAGATTGTAAGTTTAAAGCAAGGATGATAAAGTACAGCACAGAGTGGATGTATCTCGTAATACCGTTTAACATGGCAATAGGGCCAATTTCCACTTTAGTCACTTTACAAATTTTAACCCTTGGTGGTAATGCCATAGATGTAGCTTACGTAATTTCTCTTAGGTAACGCAGTATTAATTCCTGCATCAATAATATGGGGTTTCTTGACTGATAGAATGGACAGGAAAAAGCAGATATTATTAAGCTTTGCAGGAACTGCACTACCCTTACTATTAATGCCTTTCTTTAATTCAATTTCCTTCGTTGCTATTAATTATTCCCTGTTAGTTTTCATGAGCACAGCATCAACTACACCTTTCAACCTATTAGTTATGGAATCTGCAGAGAAAAAACATTGGGGTTCGCTGTTTTCCAAGTTCTCTTTCTTCTCCTCCATTGGTATGTTGTTAGGTTTGCTTGCCTCAACTTTTCTAGTTATTTTTCTAAAAATTTACGAAGTAGAGGAAATTCTAGGCATATTAACTCTGGGAACTTTGATTGCCGGATTCAAGCTGGTTCCTAGGAGAATATCAGGGGCCTTGTAGCTCTCTATAAGCTTATACGACATCAACCCGCCTACCATGATGTAAATCATTTTTCTAAATCTGACCTCCTCCCCGCCCTAAACGGTAGACCCAAAATCATATTATGAAAAATAACTCCAGCAGGATAATATCGATTCATAGCGAATAACAGGATTTATAAGAGTATTAAGAATTCAGTTGAAGAAAGGTTTAAGGTGAGGGAGATGTGGTATTACCGTGTGGGAGATCAAGATGGTAACACCGGTTCTCCCTCACCAAAACAACGTTCAACAAATAGGATATAAATTACTTTCCATGCTGAACTTCAAGGGAAAGAGAGGGGAAGAGGTGGCGAGAACCCTCATCTCGGCCTGTCTGTGGAACGATTCAGTAGAGAACAAGTCGAGGGCGTATGGCGTGTCCCCACAGACCGTGAGGAATTACGTGGAGGAGCAAGGGGTGGAAGTGGTGGAAAAGCTGTTGGAACAAGTGAGGAAAATATCCTTGGAGACGCTGAAGGGAGTCAAGGAGATAGACGTCTCAATAGACTGGATAACCAAGACCTGGTACGGGAAAACGGTGGGAGGGCTCGGGAGTTCGGAGGAGGGAAACTCTTGGAACTACGCAACTGCGACGACCAAAGATGGGAAAGTGCTCCTACTGGCCTTCGTCACACTAGTCAAGGGGATGACCAAGGATGAGGTCGTGAAGGCCCTCGTGGAGCGAGTCGTCGCCATGGGGTTCAAGGTGAGGTTGATGACTCTCGACGCTGGCTTCTACACTGTAGACGTGCTCAACTTCGTTTCGCAGTTCAAGTACGTAATTGCCGTCCCTGTTGGTGATGTTAAGGTCTACCAGGAGTTCGACGGCGAGTACGAGACGAACAGTAAGAGGCACAGGAGGGACGAGCAGGTCAAGTTCAGGCTTTTGGTCTACGGTAGGGAGAAGGGGAAGAGGAAGAAGGTTGTTTACTTCGCTAGGGCTACGAACCTCGACCTACCGAAGGGGGAGGTGTTGGACTTGTACAACAAGGTGAGGGGTCCCATAGAGACCTCTCACCGGAACATCAAGGCTTTTCTCCCATTCACCAGTTCCACCAAGTTCGTCTTCCGCACGTTGATCTTCGTGCTGGCCGTGGCCTTCTACTCCCTGTACACCGTGTTCAAGGGGGAGGTGAGGAGGGAGCAGTTCAGGATACTCCTAATACTCTTGTTTTCTGATGATTTATTCTATCTAAAAGATTCTCTATTTAAATCAATAAAACCGCTTATTAATAATATAGATTTATTTTCAAGGAGGTGATTTTGGGTCTACCGAGAAGGGGCGAGGCTTGTCGTTAGTTTTATCATGCGTTCGACTATTACACTATCACGTAAACACTAAAATGCTGTCTAGCAGTCATGAGATTACTCCAGGGAGGCTGGGTTTTACGCCCTCAGATCCCCTCCGTTAGAGGGATTTGCCCCACAACTGGGGCATGTTACCCTTGACGAGACTTTAGTCATCTTTATATCAAAGCCCACATAAAACAACTTAATGGATGAGCTTGCGTCCCTAATAGCTTCAGGCAATCTCCACCTGGCACTGAAGAAACTCCAAGAGGTCGTGAGCCAAAATCCAACAAAGGACTCCTATGCCTTATTGGGAAAGGTCCTCTTAGAGCTTGGTAGAGACGAGGAGGCCCTAGATGCCTTCATTAACGCAGGGGACTTTGAGTCCGCAGCAAAGATACTCGTCTCCATGGGAAGTTTTGACAAGGTCTTGTCATTGCTCGAGAGCAAGAGCGGTAAGGAAGTGAGCCTCATCAAGGCCCTGATATTCATGAGAACGGAGAAGTTCGATTCAGCCCTCAAGGAGTTAGAGGGGAAGGAGGATGAGTTTAGGAATGAAGCTATCTTCCACAAGGTCAAGGGGATATCGGAGTATGCTACCAAGAGGTTCTACGAGGCCATCAGGGATCTCACCAGGAGTATAATGCTCTATCCACTAGACGCTGAATTGTATTACTATAGGGCCTTGACCAGGTTGGCCTTGGGGGATGAAGCTGGGGCTGAACGGGACCTGAACATGGCCATAAACCTGAACCCTTACTATGCCGAGGCATACCTTAGTAAGGGTATAATCACGGAGAACAGAGGTGATACGGAGAGTGCTATATCCTTTTATTCAAGGAGTATAGAGCTCAAGCCTAACTACAAGGAAGCTTACTTAAGGAGATCCAGGGCATACCTGAAGCTGGGCAAGCTGGAGGAGTCCAGGAAAGATGAGGAGAAGTCTAGATAACTTAGTATGGACCTTCGCAGTCGAAACCAGGGTCATCGTGCTTTGGATTACATAGGGGAAGAGCAAGACGATGTCATACCTCACGATAAAAGAGGGTTCTAGAACATCCTTCCAGTGAAGAGGATTAAGGGCCTCCCCAGAAATGATTCGATGAGCGAACACAACTTAAATCAGCAGTTAAGGGTAGAGTGCGAGGTCTACGGGTACTAGGATCGTCCTAGCCCTGAAGTCACGGAAACTAGGTCAATTCCCATAATGGGTCGTCGGTGGAGTAAGGTACACCTCACCGAACCTAGCCCAAGTGTCCTGGTAACGCTTACCCCATCGATTATCGGCATTAATGTATTGACCACCAAAATCGATGTCAACAATTATATTCCGCCCTGATTCTGGGGATATCCGAGGGAGATTCTCGTGAGTGTTGGGACATCTAAATCCTGGGGCTATTCCCCCCACCGACGAAGTTTTCCACACCGCATTTTAACATTGTGACGATCACGTTAAGCTCGCCTAAGAATTACCCTTGACCATATAAGCCAGTTCGAAAGGGAGTCTGAGCCAATTAACAGCAGTTATTAGATTTTGCCTTGATTACAGGGCGATATTTAAGGGAAAGTCCCATAACTGCTGCAATTAAGAAACCAAAGCGTGGAAGTAAAGGACAGGCTCCAATGAGGATGAAGTTTGAAGTGACACAGGTATCAACGACTTGTTTTGATCCAACTGTGAGATGTTTACGACGCTGAACGTTATGACAAAACTCTTGGAGGAACTCCCAGGAACCATAAGGTTCAACGAACTGTTGGTGACCTGAGGAGTTACACCTAAAGTCGCTGAGGTTACGTAGATCGGTTGAGATCCGTAGTTCACAACTGTCACGTTGAGGTAAACCTTACCGCCTTCAAAACTAAGGGTAGGTATACCCTTGACGGAGAGGACGGACTGGGAACTATAACTTCTAAACATGGTGAAGCCGAGGAGGGCTACAGAGAGAGTTAGGGATACCGCCACTATTAGTAATATTACCACAGTTATGGAGTCCGAAATGCCTTTCCTTTTCCTCGCTTTTACCATGACCTTCTGAGCTTTAGACATCACTTAATAAGGAGGAAAAATTCTATATAAGCGTTTCTGTATACGGAGAGTTGTTTTCACCCTGGCTCACCGAGGACACTCTCGGTGTTGAGGAATTCAATCCTTCGTAGGTTGCCTCTATCTCCTCATGATTACCGTGATTTTATGACATCTACTGAGGTTCTAATGTGATATCACTTTTCGCTTTCATTTTTCATAAATAATGACGTTGTAATAAATTTAGAGCCTTATCAATCCCGTGGAGTTTGGGTTTCCTCTTTAAACAAATTGATAACTGCGACACGCAAACTGTGACCGTTGGGTTTGTGGGATGAGAAGGATACCAATACACTCGAGGACTATGCGACCATGACGCCACACCGAGTAGTGTCGCTACGGCTAGTTCAACGATGGATTGATTGTAAGCGAGAAACGAATTAAAAGGAGATGAGCCAAACGCTCTCTGATACAAATCTATTGCGGGTTTACAGTTCAATGTACCGGTGTACTCAAGTCTGAATTCATGACGTAGCTAAAACCGCTCATTTGACTTTTTATTTCTAAATAAATAGTGCTAGATTGGGCCAGCTCCAGCATCAAAGGTTGACGGGTAATATTCATGAGGGGTAATATCCTGAAACTACCGTCTCGCTTCTAAATTGCAAAATCAGGACTTCTCTTGCAGGCAAGTTAATATCGCTAAGGTGTGAAAAGGGTATATGTTGCACTATAATGGGCGATTCAGGACTCCATTGCGATTTCTATTTGTTTCTATAGAATGAAAGTGACTTAATTGATCCTACGTCAGTACACGAAAAGGGGACGAGCGCTAGGTCATACCATGAGGTGTCCAATCACGTGGTGACCGCGCTCCTCTTTGAGGTAGTTGGGGAGGACGCGCCATTAAATGAATGACAGCAGTTATGGGATTTTACCTTAACTTAAAGATTTTCATCAGCCCCGACGGTCCGCCTAAATGACGTTCAACGAACCTGAGGAACACCTCCACGCTCCTCAGGTTCAGCTCCCTATCAAATCCCTGACGACGTTGGTCACGGTGAAGATCGTGAGGTAACCCTGAAGCCTCTCCCTCCTCCAGAACGAGGAGTCCCAGGGCCTTGACGTCCCTTGGAGGTCCTCGATCTCCCACCCGACAGGCCTCCTCCTCGCTGAGCGAGAGGTCGGTCGTGTAGAGGTACCTGGCGTGTGTCCCAGAGTCACGTTTATGTTCCCGGACTAGCAACTTCACCGTAATCGCTCGGCCTCCCAGGGTCAGGGAGACGAAGTAGACTCCAGGGGGTATCCCACTCGGAGGTGTCCCTCCACCTCCTCGAGGGTCCCCTGGGCCGACTCGACCCTGAGCTCGGTTGGACTTGAGCTCAGACACTACGTTGTCCGTCACGAGCTTCTCGGACAGTACTGGGGTCGAAGACGACCCTGGCTACCGGAAGCGCTCCTTGAGCACGTCCAACGTCTGGCCAAGTCGATCTTGGTCTTGAACTCGTTGACCATCCCCAAATCCAACATCTTCCTCACGACGTAGGGGAAACCGTGAACGTCCTGCCCGTGGAGAGGTCCACTATGGCGACCGTGAGGAGCTTGGCCCTCTCGAACCTCCCGTGGGTGTGGCAGTAGATCCAGTGGTTCTCAGGGGCTCACGTCCTTCCCCTGGAGTATTGTGGTCCACGGTGTCGTCCATGATGACGATCTGACCCTTCACCAGTCTGACAGGACCTCCAGTCCCTCCACGCGTCGTCGAGTTCTCCCAACGTCCCCAGCAGGTTTGCGTAGTCCAACCCGAACGTCTCGGCCGCGTTCCTCACGCTGGCCCTCCCACCTACCAGGACCATGAGGACTAGCGCCAACCCGACCTTCCTGCTCCTCCCGTTCCTCCTGACCACGCCCAGCCTGTTGACCGCCTTGACCAGCCTCTCCCTAGCCAACTCGATCTGTCCCTTTCCGCATCTTTTCAGCAGGAAGACGTGGAAAAATAAAAACTTCTCGCTAATACCGACTTTTCCGTATTACCTCCCTAAGATTCCCACAACTGCTGTACACAGTACCACGAAACGTTTATTACGCGTCAACCCATCTATGATAATAGATGGTCATGCTTGAGTTCGACACTTCCCTCACTGGGGAAGAGGTGAGTTTACTGGAAGCCCTGAACAGAAGGGCCGATTTTGTGCTCGACGAGTATAAGGACTACTTCAAGGCACTGGCTGAGTTCGAGAAGACCGGGGTCCTGAAGCTGAAGGGTAAGGAGATATACGTGAGCAAACGCATCAGACCCATGAAGAGCCTCCCATGATCTCTTCGATTATCTTCTGAATTTCGCGCACAGGTTCCTCATCATCTTTCGGAGGGTTCTCGGAGGCTTCAGCAAGAACCCTCATCAATGACGAAACCTTGTCCTCTCTGAGCTTGACGTCCTTCCCAAGGAGTTCCGAGAGGATAGTCAACATCACTGCGATAGCGGTTCTCTTGTTTCCATCCAAGAAGATAGGACGGACAGCGAGACGATAAGTCAACAGCGCCAGGCTCCTGCTGACGCTCTTGTTGAGAGCGAAATCGTTCATGGCGGATTCGAAGGCTATCCATATCTCGAATGGGTTGAGAAGGATGAAGTACTCTCCCACGAAGCTCTTGTTCAACCTCACTATCAACGAGTCCGTCTCGAGCAACGTGTCGTACCAGAGGCTGGTCTCCTTCAGTAACGTGTAGAGTATCTTGGGATATCTACTCTCCATGGATAAAATTGATATAGACTAGGTTATAATTTTAGACGGCTCAGGTGTCAGTTAACTCGTTAGGTAGTGATTAGATCACCTTAACTTGGGCTTAATCCTCTTCATGGTAATAGGAATGTTTTATGTTCGTCTATTCTCGACCTTCACCGAGAGAACAGGATCTCTCACATCGTGTAAGCTCTGCCCAAGAGGGTGGGAGTGACCCGGAGATGGTGACCGGCAACCTTCAAGTCGAAGGAGTCCCTCGACCCACTTACCATAGATAGGTGAGGGCTAAAACACTCGATCGTGAGTGAAGATAGAGTGATCCGGTGACAGTGTAAGGACAAAAAGGTGACCCTAGGGAGGTACGTGCATGAGGATTCTTAGCACTGGATGGAGCGTACTCAGGCTAGGAACTTCCCTGGACCATGTCTCGTTAAATGCCTCGCTAAATGGAACTTAATTGGAAATAAAAAAGATTTCATAGAGCTAATCAGGTCTAGGACGCCGGTCTAGAGTCTATTCTGCAGAAAAGTAGGGAGTAAAGTTCCCTTCATGTGGGAGTTACTGCTTTAATATCATCAAACTATGAAACTACTTTAATGATGCCTCACAGAAGAGGAATAAAGAATTTTACAACAAATATTGAGCTTGTTTACAGCTTACACAGGAACTCGAGGTTATCGCTCCAGCTACGCCCAGTGACGTCATCTAGGAGCCGACGTCAGATTATCCCAACGGTAATTCCGCACCCTTCAATTGACGAGTTAACTGGGAGTTAACTATACCAAGTAATATCATCTCTATAAGGAGAGTTTAGAAATTACGTTAGCTCTAGTGGAAGTTGAGGGAAACTGGATCGGTAGAGGAATTTCCAGTAATATTGACCTTGGGTGATACTCCTGAGAAAGTGTGGTGAGAGGTAGCCCAATTACTTGGGGAGAGTCCACCAAACTCACGGGTCAAACTCCACTGTGTATGGTGGAAACTCAGTTCAGTGGTTATGGGATTCCTCGTTATGATTGGTCTTAAAGATAAGGTAAAGTCTTCATAAAAAGTGTATAGAATAATATTGTAAAGTTCCCTCATAGTGTAGCCGTTTAGCTATAGATCTTGATACCAATACCTTCCTAAATGTTGAGTGTTTTATCTCGAAGCTCCTTTTATCAGTCTTGCTGGTCCTCTCTAACCTGGGCTATCCTAGGGAAAAGTCGAGAGATACGTTTGGTCTGCTGGAGAAGTGTATGGTTATTCAACGGGATCCCGCTTGACCGTCAGGGACGTATTGATGGTCCCTCTTTAGAGTCACCCCATGTGACACATTGAGATCCAAGGCGTTAAGTAATATAGGAACCTTGAGAGGCAGTGCCGTTCCGTCCCTGACGGATCACGGGATTTCCAGTTGGAGGACATCTGTGGCCGACGCCTCTCATAGCTGCTACCCTGAGGGAAAGAGTGTTGATGGTGCACTCTAAATGAGAGTCATAGCTTTTGTGTGGATTGAGCGGTAACCTCTCAGTATCGTTTTGACTTGGTATAGCAGTTATTAGATTTCGGCTTAACTTTAAAGGCCATTAAACGAAGAATCCCCTAACTACCGTTGGCCAAAACGCTAGGACAAGGGAAATAAGAGGTTGCGTGCCTGTGGGATAGGGCTAGGGAACAGGCTAAGGGTAAGGCCTTCATGAAGTTGGTGATGTTTGGATTTACGTAGAATTGCTCTCTTCACAAGTTCATTACGTAAGCAGTTATTAGGTTCGCCTTGACTACGGAATGATATTTTGGGCTGAATACTTTTCCACGTCAAAATGTTTTTATCTTTGTTTATTACAATTTTTGATTAAATAGAGCTCCTATACCGTGTAAGCTCCGCCCAAAAGGGAGCGACGACAGGGACTTGAGCCCTTTGCCGTTGGGCTCCCAGGAGTCCTGTGATCCACCTACCGTACAGCAGTTGTGGGATTTTTCCTTAGGTAGCGCCCTGTAATCAGGGTAAAATCTGATAACTGCTGTACCGTAATTTGTAGATGGCCGAGGGCTAAGTTCCTACACTCGATCATGATTGAACACAAAATGATTGGAATGAAGGTGTTGGGACAAACGGAGAGTTCCATAAAACCATTTCAGTAGTTTCATCTACACCTCCAGGAGTCTTTACGTCTTATCTCGCTTTAGGGACTAGCGTTAGACGAGGAGATATTCCTAATGACGGGCTTTCCTCTCACAAATATTCAACATGCAAATATTTACGGCTAACTGACTACATTATTAATAAACAACTTCTAGCTCTCTATGGTTAAAATTAATAGTATTTTCTCAAACATAAGATGGCAAATAAAATGAAATGAGCAGGTGTCATCAGATATTACGCTCCTTTGGTGATACCCATCGGCTTAGTTAGTTTGAGCTAGCCCAAGCTTGACATGTCGCCTCTGGAATAATATCTAAAATTTATTCGATTTCCAGGAAGATACCAGTCGATCCATCAGTGTATCCATTTACCTATGAACCGCATAAACGGTTAGACAAGTTCAGGATTCTCCTCCGTCGGCTTCATTGAACCGACTTTACGATCCAGTAGTTCCCCCAGCGGATCGTATTAAAAGTGCATCTATCCTCGCCGTAACGCTTCCCGGGAACGATCAGTGAAATCAGGAGTGGTATGATCAGTCTTTGAGTCATCCGTTCCCTCATGTCCTCATGAGAAGATTTTAAGTTATCCTCAACCGTATTTCCGTGGAGTACGTTCTCAAGGGAAACGTGATATATGACGAACTGGGGAAAATTGCAGAGGTTAGGAGGGAGGAGCAGTTCAGGACGGATAAGATCGAGATAGTAGGTAACGCGTTCAAGATATCCCTGGAGAGAGAAGGAATGAGATTTCGGATCCTCAAGGATGGGTCCCAGGTTGGCACTGAGAGGAGAGGACTTACCATACGCTATCAAGCTACGACGTATAGGGTAAGTAGAGGACAACTCACGAAGTTCGTGAGAGGAAGCAGTAACGAACTGCGGGTAGATGGTGACCCCTGGTTCTTCGTGATAAGGAGAGAGGGAGAGGAGCTTAAGGCCTTGGGAAATGCTAACCCCGACGTTATGATGATATATCTGGCCCTTCTGATCCCTTACCTGAAGCCGGTTAGAGTGGTGAGTAAGTCCGTTCCTAGGGAGTACAGTATATCTTCCTCCATCTTGAGCGCGTTGGCACTGGCGTCCTTAACTATTCCAGCGTTCACTCGGTCTCAGGAAGCGAGCCTCATTGCATATGTAATCTTCCTGATCTCAGCCATACTCTCTGTTGTAGTTAGGACAGTGGGTAGGAGGAGAACTAGAGAGAGTCTGGCTTCTAGGTAAGAGTCTCATCGCTCCAGCCTCAAAAACATGAGTTCCAAATTCACAGAATTCCCTCCCCTCTTCACTCCTCCAGGAAGTACACCATAGGTTTTGAACCCGACCTTTTCATAGAGTTTCTTTGCAGCGAGGTTATTGGAGAAAACCTCCAGAGTAATGACCTCAAATCTTCCCCTACAACCCTCAATGGTCTTCAAAAGTAATGCCTTCCCCACCCCTTTTCCCCTATAATTCCTGTTAACGTGCATGCCTAGATTACCTATATGTGAAAGCTCTATCCTCTTCGATCTCCTCCTTACCTCGCACATTCCCACAATCCTCTTGTCAGCCTCAGCTACATACGCCACGGCATCGCCCTCCAACATGGACGAGTAGAGGTCTGCGAACCACTTAAACTCTGACGGTAAGCTGGGTCTTTGGGGAGGTGTGGTGATCCCCAACCAAGGATTTATATCCATCTCGTCCAATAAAGAGTAGTAATTTGATATGACTTGGTCTGCATCTTCCCATCTGACTTCCCTGATCTCGTATTGCAAACCGGTCATTTCGCCAACCATTTTAGGTGATCAGTAGAACTAGAGCTTATGAGCTCTTGCGTGGGTAGGAACTGGCATAGCTTTTATGAGCTTAGGTCTCTTGTTCAGAGATAGCACGGGCTCCTACGGGAAATCTCCCCCTGACTGTAGGGAGACCAGTTACACCTCCAGGCATCATCTCCTCCCTCCAAGAGTTCTCTACTCTCGCAAAGATACAGCCAGGACGAGTCGAACCTTGTATAGACCAGCTAGGTTTACGGTAGATAATGCACGGTAAACGAGATGAGGAGAAAGTAACTCAAGGAGAGGAGGAAACTCTCCAGTTTACCTAGTTTACCGTCCAGGATCACCAGAGTGCCCAATACGTTGGAGATCAGAGTGAGCAGGAGGTAGGGTCCTCTAACAGGTATTGAAATTAAGCCCACGAGTCCCAGCAGGAAGGTGATGTTTTGGATCTTACTACCGAAGTAGCTTAGTAGGGCTGAAGATCCACCTTCCCTACTCCTCATGGCTAATCTCAGCGCTGAGACCCCCTCCTCCAGTTCTGCAACTACGGGAGTGAGGATCATGGCCAGGTAAGTATCTGAGGTCCCTAAGCTGAGGCTCAATTTTTCCAGTTGACCCACGAAGAGTGGAGATAGTATCAGCATAAGAATGCCTCCCCCCAATATCTCCAGGACAGACACTGGACTCACCCTCTTCCCGGACTCGTTCCTCCCTCGGACCCTGTGAAGTAAATAATATCCGTAGAGGGCGAAGAGGGGAAGGGACGTGAGGGGAGTCAGACGTCCGTAAA
This sequence comes from Metallosphaera yellowstonensis MK1, assembly GCF_000243315.1. Taxonomy (GTDB): domain Archaea; phylum Thermoproteota; class Thermoprotei_A; order Sulfolobales; family Sulfolobaceae; genus Metallosphaera; species Metallosphaera yellowstonensis. Next base: position 203,322 of record NZ_JH597770.1, read on the forward strand.
CGTACACTACTGCCAAGAACAACGTGGAAAGTGATATCACTCCCAACTCATGGGAGTAATCTCCTCCCATTCTCAGCTCGTCCTTCCACTTGAAGTTGTAAACTAACCCGACAAGTCCTATTCCCAGCGTCAGTAGTACTATGTTTCCACCGATGGCTGAACCCAAAGCGACGTCTCCCTTGTCCTCCAGGAGGGCGGTGATCACTACTATCGTCTCAGGGAGAGAGGTGAGGGTTCCTAAAACTACTCCGCTGGCCATTCCCTGGCCTAAACCCATGTTGAGTTTCTCTACTCCCCTAGCCAAGAGCTCTGCCGATAGTGCCATTAATCCTATCAACAGGAACAATAACCACATCGTTTTCCCCTAAATTATGAGGAGGGCCAACCCTACAGCGGTCAACAGGACGAAGAGGGCGAAGATAGAGTTCATCACGTACCTAGACCTATACGTGTTGTTCTCTAGGTCCCTCTCGACCAGAAGGTAGAGTAAAAGACCGTAGCCGATCACCGCTCCACCCAACACTATCATGGCTTCTCCGAAGATCACTGAGTTCCCTGATCCCTTTACACCCTTGATCAGTTGGAGGAAGAGGGCGAACTTGGCTATGACGAAACCGAAGCCTATCAAAGCTATGCCAGTTCTGACCCAGGCAAGGAAGGTCCTCTCGTTTGCCATGTGATCGGAAGGGGAAGGCATACTAATAAGAGGATGACGGAGTAAAAAGGGTTTGACTTAAAGGTATCTCTTCAGTACCGACATGGGGTCTGACAGGTTCGCCGTAAGCAGTGCCTCCTCAGGGCTGTGACCGAAGGCAAACGCTAGCAACTGAGTGAAGTAAACCAGTGGCATCCTTAGGTCTTTACCGTACTTCTCAGCTATCTTGTTCATGTTGGTCTCTATGGCGACGTGACCTAACGGGCAGTCCGTTATTAGGAGTTCTGCACCATTCCGCTTGGCCTCCTTGAGTATCCTAGCCTCAAGGTGTAAGGAAGTTGGGAGATCAGAATACACATGAGGACCTCCACAGCATATGGTCTTAGCTTCGAAGGGTACTACCTCCGCTCCCAGGGCAGTGAGTAGTTCATCCATGAAGACTGGTCTCTCCGGGTCGTCCTTCAGTTTCATGTATCCAGTGAGCGTGTATGCCTTTGGCCTCGTGTAGAGACATCCGTAATAGGGAGCTACCTTAAGCCCGGCGAGGGGTCTCTTGACTCTTGCCTTAACTCCCTCGGGCCCCACAGTATTGTAGATGAATTCCACTGCATGTATCATGAGGAGTTGCATGTCGTACTGCTTCTCACCCATTTTCTCCAAGTAAACGTTAACCTTCTCTCTCAGTTTCGGATACCTGGTCATGAAGTACTGAGTCCTCGACAGGGAGTAATGACAACCTGGACAGGCTGACATGACTGCGTTAGCTCCCATCTGCCTAGCTAAGGAGAGGTTCCTCGCAGGTAAGAGTAGTCCTGCCATGGTATTCACGTTCTTGACCTCGAGAGCTCCACAGCAGTTATAGTCGTCTATCTTCTCGTACTCTAGTCCCAGATCCCTGGTCACAAGTTGCAACGTTACGTCATATGCCTTACCGAGCCCGTCCAGAGCGCATCCCGGGTAGAGGGCTACCTTGCCGTATGGGTTAATGGTCTGGGTCACTCTGGAACCACCTCCTCCTTCATTGCCTCCTCCAACACAGGCTTTATTCTATCCCAGTTCTTCACCCTGTTGGGTTTCATGAGGTCCTTTATCAGGCCTGACTTCATGAGTGGTCCCATCATGGTTATCAGATCCCTTAAGCTCATGGTCACAAAACCGGCCTTAGCTGATGCCCCTCCCAAGAGGAGTTCACTTATTCTCCCACCGTTCTTCATCACAGTCTCCAGGAAGAGCTCGTCAAAGATCGTTCCTGGATCCCTTTTGACCAGACCATGCTTAAGAAGATAATTATGGATAGAGTGTACCACCTCCTCCACGAGTACTCCCTTGGGACACCTGTGAGTACACTTTTGGCAGGACACGCATCGCCACAGACTGTCCTGTAACTCTATCAGTGCCTGTTTATCGCCTTTCCTGGCTAGATCTATGAATCTCCTAGGACTGTAGTTGGGGTCATATTCTCTCATGGTACACCCAGAGGTACAGGTACCACATTGCCAGCACAGGCTTATGGTAGCTCCCTCAATTGTGTTGGCTATCTCGTCCCAGACGCTTTGGTCATAACCCGTCTGAGTCCTCTCTATCATGAATGCATTCCATGTTCCGTCTAACTCCACTCCGTCCACAATTACCTTATCCTTTTGGATTAGACCTTTTATGATTGGTTTTTCCAGATTAGGTATGGGCAAGTTTTATCACCTTGAGATATGGTTTCAGGCCCATAACCAGGGCCGTGGTCGTGAGGTGCGTGGGTATCAACCCCGCGGCCTTCTTATCCACCGCGAGGTGGGTCGTGTAATCTAAGTACCTCACGTACGCGTAAACGAGAAAAATTGAAGTGGAGTAATAGTTACCTCCTGAGGAGAGACCGAAGATCTCCAGGATCCTCCTCAATTCATTGATAGCTGAGAGGAATTCACCCTCGTTCTTCAGTGTCACACCGTCCTTTAGCACGTAATTTATGGAACCCGTGTTTCTGCTGGGGTTCCATATCCATCTCGTCCAGAGCGGATAAGACTCCGGCTCCAGATAGTGGATTACCTCCTTGGCCAGATCCTCCATGTCCTCTTGATCTCCGCCCTTAACCCTTGAGGTGAACTCCGCTATTCTCTCCCCGTACTCCTTTTCTCTCTCCTTCAGCACAAGGAAAGCTTGTCTAAACGAGGGGAGACCAGTCTTGGCGAGAACGTCACCGAAGTGTTTCTTGGCGTAAAATACGGACTCGAAGATCTTCTTCATCTCCTCTTCTGAACTTACCTCTGTCTCCCTCAGGAACTTTGACTTAAGCTCCATGGCCTCCATTATGAGCTTCAAAGACTTCTTGGCGTCCCCAGAAGCCGTGTTATTTACGTCAACGTTGAGCATAGCGTTGAATATTTCCCTCACGTAATCCACGTTTAAAAAAGTGGAACTAATGATGGGTCACCTCGATTCTCTTCTTCGCGAAGTCAGATTCGTCCCATATGCCTCTAGTTACGTACTCATATGCCTTCATGGCCGCTGCGTAGCCTTCAGTAATGGAGTCTGATATCGTCTTGGGACCAGTTATGGCTCCTGCCAAGAATATTCCCTTCCTGGTGGACTGAACCGGTAGCCTGTCTGGATCCAGAGGTTTGACGAAACCATGCTCTTCAAGCTCCAAGCCTAACGTTTTAGCGACCTGTTTCGAGCCAAGACCTAACTCCATACCATTGGCTAAGATCACCATGTCGTAAGGAACTACGAGGGCCCTGTTGAGGTTCATGGTATCCTCGCCCTTTATTATAACGGTATCGTTGGGACCTCTCATGAACTCTGAGATCCTGCCCCTGATGTATCCTACCCTATACTCTAACTGCGACTTCCAGTACAATTTGTCTTCCATGAGCCCGTAGGTCCTTATGTCCATGTAGTAAATATGAACCACTGCGTCTGGAACCCTCTCCTTGATCTCCATGGCCTGTTTCGTGGAGACCGCACAACAGACCCTAGAGCAATAGGTATTCCCTACCGTAGCGTCCCTGGAACCCACACACAGCAGTATGGCCACCCTCTTTGGAGGTGTGCCCTTAGTCGTCACCAGCTTGTTCTCCGATAACATCCTCTCTATGTCAGATATCTGATAGATGTTAGGAATGATGCCGTAACCATATTCATATTTCCTCCTGGAATCGAAGTGCTCAAACCCAGAGGCAGCTATGACGGCGTTAACTTTCTCGTTAACTATCTTACCTGATTTGTCCTTAATGGAGACCGTGAATCCCTTATCCTCCTCCTTTATCCCCTCCACTATACTCTCCATGTAAGTCTTGACCCCACTGTTCTCTACTCCCTTGATGAGGGGATCCAGTACCTCACTTGCAGGTCTCAGTTCTGGAAAGAGTAAGCTGTACTTAAGTTTCTTTGGGGTACCTCCCAGGTAGGACTCTCTCTCCACCAGGACTACGTCCACTCCCATGTTCCTAAGTTCCTTGGTAGCTGAGAGACCAGCTGGACCCGAACCTATCACGAGAACCTTTTCCCCGGCCAAATTCCCACTCTCGCCTCTTTTTTAATAAAAATAATTAAAAAGGTTTACTTAGAGCTTGTTGACTTCTGTCCCTCACCCTTATACCACTTCACTCTCTCTGGTACTGAGAGGTAGAAGTCGATCTTCCTGTGGGGCTTGTACAGATACTCTGGTTCGGCCTTTCCTTCCCTTAGGTCTGCCAAGTATTGAATGAACTTCTCCTTATAGTCGTCAACGTCTACCCCTATCTTTCTCATGAAGCCCTCTACGTCAGTGGCGTGCCAGTGAATCTGTGCTATCTTATATGGATCTGCACCCATAGCGATAGCGGCGAACTGTGCGTCGGCCAGAACCGGGAGGTTATAGTTGAATCCATGAGCCTTGCCGGCCCACTGGCTCTTATCTAACGTGGTTACACATCCTGTGTCTGAGGTAACGAAGACGTCTGCCTTCCCTTCCTCAACCGCAGGGATGACCTTCTTGAATAGGGCGAAGCTTCTGGAGAACTCCCTCTCAGTCAGGATGTGCCTAAAGCCGAAACCGCAGCAGTCCCACCAGGTCGAATAATCCACTAACTTGGCTCCGAAGTTCTGTACCGTCCCACTTGGAGCAGCTGGTCTTCTCCCCTGGAACACATCGGGGTCATATATGGTGTCCTCAGGGACGAGCTTGTACACGTGACACGGTGTGTGAACGGCTGCCCTCACCTCGTTCAGGTTATACTTCCTCTGTTGTGCGGCCTTCTTGCTCATAGTGTAGAGCCACTCAGAGTAGTGCACAACTTCCTCTGGGATGACGATGTCCATGTCCATCTTCCTCATTATGGGCCTTAACTTCTCCCTGATCTCCTTGTGCAAAACCAACATGTTCCTGATTTCCTTGTAGTGACCGAAGGAAGTTCCACAGTGTATTAGCGGGAAGTAATCTATCTCGTATGCCCTCCACATGTTCCTAACGTAAACTCCAGCTAGAGCTACTGGGTTGGAAGCACCAGACGCGTGGTAGTTCCAGCCCGTACAGGAGGTCTGATGTGGTTCGTCCATGTAGTCTACTTCCATCTTGTTCATCATCCAGAAGACCGAAGTGGGATAACCGGGTATGTGACCACACTGTCCACAGCTCTTGTGTTGCCACAGCCTTGTCGTAGGAATGACCTTGGGGAAGCCGTTCAGGGTTTGCATCTTTACAGGATTGTTATAGGGCTTAATGTGATGTATTATTATCTCCCCCTTGTCTTCTAGCTTGTACAGTTCCTCCTTCACGTGGTTTAATCCGTGGGGAGTACTATACCTATATATTATCCTCTGGTAAACCTCGTTCCAATCCATGGTATCTGTCATGGGGAAGGCTTCCTTTATGCCCTCCTCTATCTTCTTATCTACCTCTTGAGCTGACAAACTATGCACCTTCTAACATTATATATTGGTCAGGGTTAAATACTTTACTTATTAAACATTTTATGTAACTATGAAAGATATTACAATTGTACCGAAACTAGCAAAATAATGGCAAAAAAAGCTTTAGGCTAAAGGCAAAAAAGTTAGAGATCTAACCAACTGTCGGGTAATTCGCTTTCGTCAAGTTCTCCCTTCTCCCACTTCTGCTTTATCTCCTCTAGCTGGGACTTCCTCTCCTCATAGATGTCCATTATCATGTCGTAAAGGTCCTTGTCTACTCCCTTAAGCGAGTCCATGACACCTGACTCTATCATGATGGTCATCATCTCCACTGCAGTCTGTAAGGAGGGATGCCAGCCTATATCGGTCCTTTGCATCAGGTCAACAGGTATGGCCTTCCTATAAACGTCCATGTTCTTGGACTCTTCAACTGCCTGAGGACCCCAGTCTGGGAATGAATCTGGTTGGATCATATCTGGGGTAACTTGGTTGCCCATGGTCAGGACTGTGTATAGGACTCTCCTGTACGGGGCAAGGATCTCCTTAGCTGAGGGTAGGGCAAACTTTACGGCATACTCCCTGAGGACCATAATGAGTCCTGCAATTTCGTTGTTGAATGGACACCTCATGGAACAGGTATAGCATTGGACGCATGCCCACACCTTCTTGTTTGTGAACTCCCATATCTTATCCACCTCGTCCCTCATCATGTACTGTATCATCTCTCTTGGACCGAAGTCGTAAAACTTGGCTGCGGGACAACCTGAGGTGCACACTCCACAGTTTAAGCATCCCCTTAGATACTCGTTAAACCTGAAGTCTGACTTCACGGACTCCCAGAACTTTATGGCTATCTCTCTATCTTGGGGGTTCAGATTTGATAATAGATTTCTTTCCTCCTCCGGTACAGGTCCCTGTACGTCATAGGCCATGTCCAGGAACCTGGGGTCGTCCGGGAGTTGTAATATACCCTTAGCTTGAGCCATCTACATCCGTATAATAATGAGAAATGGGGACTTATAAGTTTTGTTAAAAAAAATCTAAAATAAAATAAGTTATTTGGCCCTCTTCACTAGTATCCTAGTCACGCCACCCTGCTGCTGTATATCTAGGATTTGGTGTCCTGTCCTCCTAGCCCAAGCCTCTATGTCAGGCTTGGCAGCAGGATCTGTGGCCAGAACCTCCAGGACTTCTCCTACGTTTATTTGCTTGATGGCCTTAGCGGTCTCCATGACGGGGCCAGGACAATACATCCCTTTTACGTCTAGGGTTTTGGCTATTCTAATCTCCTGCGACATTTAGATCACCTCATATAAAGAGGGTTATACCACCTTCGGCCCTATCTAAGAAGGTAGCAACGCCCACAACTTCATCCACGAAGTCCGCTAGATCCTCCTTCTTCATGCCGAAGAATTCCATAGTGGTAGAACATGCGAAAACCTTAACCTCCCCCACATCCTTAGCCTCCTTCACCAGTTGGTGCCACATGGGGAACTTCATTTCTTGCATCCTCTTCATCATCATGGGGCCCATCTGCTCGTAGTTCTTGTCTATCTGGGGCTGTGAGCTCATTCCTCTCTTGCTAATTGCGTTCAACCCCCAGAAGGTGAAGAAAAGGTTTACCTCGTATCCCGAAGCTGCAGCACCTGAAGCCAGGATGCCTACTGGCATAAGCTTATCTACTGTGCCCGAAAAGACGATTATTGAGAGTTTCTTTCCTGCCAAACTTTCACCAAAATCTCTTTTATATTAAAAATATTTAAGCTTTGTGGTCTTGTTTAATATCTAAAAAATCACTTTAAAATCCTGGGTAGTCTGCTCTAGAGCAGAGCGAGGAACCACATGAATATGTTTGATAAAAAATATAAGTAAGCTAAATTAAATAATCCCGAGGGAGAGTCTTGGCACAAACTCAAACTGAGCAAACGCAGGAGGAACAGAAGAAAAAGATACTCATCGTAGTAACGCACGGCCCAGAGGACCTCGACAGAACATATGCCCCTCTGTTCATGGCGTCCATTTCCGCCTCAATGGAATATGAGACCTCAGTGTTCTTCATGATCAAGGGACCTCTGTTATTGTCTAAGAAGTGGCAGGAAGAAGAACGAAAGAAGGGAGGTAATCCGTTCATACACTTCTTCGATATGGCGAAGGATAACAACGTGAAGATGTACGTATGCGTGCAGAGTCTGAAGGATATGTGCCACATGAATGAGAGCGACGTAGTAGACGGAGTGGAGCTAGTAGGCGGATCCACACTAATAGACCTCACTCTGGACGCAGACAGAACACTGTTCTTCTGATGCCCATGAAATATGATGTAGTAGTGATAGGAGGAGGCTCTGCTGGGTACGTAGCTGGAAGTGTACTAGCCAGAAACGGTAAGAAAGTTCTAGTAGTGGAAAAAGATAGGTTCGGGGGCGTCTGCGTAAGGTCCGGTTGCGCCCCCAGTATTTTTTTGTATGATGCCTCTTTTTTCTTAACAAGATTTACGGAGCTTGGAAACTATAAGGGTATCTCCATTGACGTTAAAGCCAAGGATCCTTTCAAGAAACGTAATGAGGTAGTGGATTACCTTTCAACTGCGGGTGAGAAATTAGTTGAGGACGCTGGAGCAGATGTGATTAAGGGGGAGGCTAGGATAAGTGGGAATTCATCTCTGTTGATTGATGGAAAGGAGGTTGAGTTCGATCGTGTAGTGATAGCTACAGGTTCGTCACCCTCCTTGCCGTGTATTAAGGGTGTGGAACAGGGTATCACTGAGGATGAAGCTGTAAACCTGAGTTTCACCCCCACAGATATGGTAGTGATAGGAGGGGGATTCGCTGGTGTGGAGATAGCACAGTTTTACGCCAGATTGGGTTCCACAGTCTCACTCATAACTAGGGGGAGAATCCTAAAGTGCCTAAGTGAAGATGCTAGGAACGCTATCCTCACCTCCCTCGAATGGGACGGAGTTAAGGTAATCGAGAACTGTGAACCGAGGGAGCAGGACGGAAAGGTGGTGAAGGCCACTTGCGGAGAGTTGAAGGGAGAGGTAACGGTTTACGCTACCGGGAGGAAGCCTAACTTTCCCGTGGGCCTCAACCTACTTGACGTGAATTACAACTCTAGGGGAATAGTTACAGACCAATCTATGAGGACGAGCAACCCTAAGGTGTGGGCGGCAGGAGACGTGGTAGATAAGGAGAGAAAGGTTGCCCATTCGGCAATGATGGAAGGATTCATTTCCTCGCTGAATATCCTTGGGAGAGAATTGAGGATAGATCGACTTCCGGTTCCCCACGTGATATATACAGACCCTCAGGTCGCAGTTGTGGGAGATGTTAATTTGGCAACTTCATTTAGGAGATTCCCAATAAATGCCTCAACGAGGGCAATAATTTATGGACTCACCGAGGGATACACGAAGCTTGGCATCGACAGAGAGAATAGGGTTGTGTACGGAGAGGTAGTTTCGAATAATGCAGAAGAGATAGTTAATCTTCTAGTACTCGCGATCAAGTTGAGGATGAAAGTCGAGGAACTAGCGTTGCTTCCCTTGGTCCATCCTTCAGTTTCGGAAGTAATCTCTAATGCTGCTAGAGCTTTCTTAAACCTCGATGTTGATGTATATAGGGAGAAAAGGTGAACCTGAAGGAATATCTTGAAAAGAAGAACTTCCGATATCGAGTTAATGAAGGTATAGAGGAGATCTACATGGACGACTATGTATTCTACATCAAGAACAACACTCTCCACATCCCTATTCCCCTTCCCACTGGAAGAGAAAACCTTGATGAACTAGTGACCATGGGGACGTTTTACGCTAGGGCCTCGAGGCTGGTTCAGGGATTGAAGGGGAAGGTCGAGTATGAGTTGAGAGAAACTACTGTGGAAGTCGTAGTTAATTTCACTTGCAGAGAGGAGCTGGAACAGAAACTAATTAATGCCCTGGAGGGAATTGAGAGTCTGAGGTATTTCATGTGAGCTACGATTACGTAATTAGACAATACCTTAAGGCGATCAAGGACATAACGTTACGCCACTGTAAGGCTTCCGATTTCGTGGAATTTTTCCGAAGTGAATCTATCAGGATAGAAGATGAGGGAAATTGCCAAAAGCCGGAAATACATGTTTATCTCAGTGATGGAAAGTATTTCTCCTATTACGGGATACCATCTATGAACGAGCTATGGCCTTTCTTGAACGCCTTGGTCCGAGGATCCACCGGTGCAATACAGCTAGACTCTGAGGAACTGCAGTTGGCCAAGAAGGTTAAAGGTGACATTAAGCTCTTCGTCACACCTGAGTGCACAAAGTGTCCCATTACGGCGGAACTACTGTATCAAGTCGCCTTAGTCAACAGGAACGTTAAGCTTGAGGTTGTGGACTCCGAGCTCTATGACGATTTAAGCAAGAAATATCGCGTGATGAACGTTCCCAAGATAATATTAAATGAAAAAGTGGAAATTCCTGGAGGATTTCCTCCACATATAGTACTTAAGATGTTAGCTAAGTCCAGTGAAGCTACATCATGACGCGTCTGGAGAGACAACTTTAACTCCTCGCCTCTCCGCTTCAGCCTTGACCTTCTCGTCAGATGCTATTAGTATGGCTTGAAGATCCGAGGCTACCATTATAGCCTCCGCCTCATGAATGGGTAACTCACCGTGAGAGAACACCTTGTGCGAATAGGCCCTCACCCAAACTCCCTTATCTAAGGCGAAATCTATATCAAGGTTATTCTTGAGAGCGTATGAGACACCGAATGTGGTTATTACCAACTTGTATTGGGAGAACTTGCTTAGGATCTCCTTAAGTCTCGGATAGGAACTAGGGGATATGACGGCGTACATATTCATCAAAATTATTTAAGTTATAGTATATAAGGTATCCCTGAACCACATGTCTCAACAAGATCCGTTAGAAATACTATTAAAGGAGGAAAACTTACAGAAGATAACTAAATTACTTGATGTGTTGCCTACCGTCGAGAAGATAACCGAGAAACTGAGCGAGATGGACAGGAGAGGTGAACTGGATTTCATGCTTGACATGTTGGGGCAAGTAGTGTCCATAGCCGACGCTGTACAGAAGGCTGACCTGATGAACACACTGGTCTCGTTCGGAATGGATCAGATATCCAAGGTTCAGGCCATCTGGCCTCTCATGGAGAAGCTCACGAGCGATAGAGTAATCAACATTATCCAACAATTGGACATAGATTCTACCCTAACTGCCCTGGAGAAGCTCACTCCAATACTTAACAAGCTGACCAGTGAGAAAGCTCTGAAGGTACTTCAGTCCATAGATTACGATTCAATGCTGGAGTACATTTCATCACTCACTCCAGTGATGAACAAACTGGCCAGCGAGAGGACTATGAAAATAATCCAAAGCCTCGACCTTGACTCCCTTTTGACGGCTGCGGAGAGTATGACGCCGGCGATAACTAAGCTGGCTAACATGATGAGTGAGATGCAGAAGTCAGGCCAGTTAGATAACCTGATCAACTTGATGCAGCAAGGACTCTCGCTGCTGGAAGCTGTACAGAAGGCTGATCTCGTAAATACACTGGTCTCGTTCGGAATGGATCAGATATCCAAGGTTCAGGCCATCTGGCCTCTCATGGAGAAGCTCACGAGCGAGGAGACACTGAATCTATTACAGAAGTTGGATCTGGACTCCACCCTGAAGGCAATGGACGCCATGATACCAATGCTTCAAAAACTGACCAGCGAGAGAGCAATAAATCTAATGAGGCAAATGGACGTAGAGGGGATGCTTGGAGCCCTCGAGGCCTCAATGCCGTTGATGAAGAAGCTAACCAGTGAGAACACCGTCAAGGCGATCTCGCAACTGGACATGGACTCCATGATCAATATGCTCATGAAACTGGCAGAACTCCAGAGGGCTGGCGTTATGGATAGGATGTATAAATTGATTGACGTCATGGCGGATCCTCAGCTCGTGGATACGATGGTAACCGTCATGGAGAAGTTTGCTAAGGCAATGAAGATATGGGCTGCAGAACTGCCCAACGTGAAACCTGTGGGAATAGGAGGATTAGCGGGTATAACCAGAGATCCGGATTCTAAGTACGCACTGGGTATAATGACTTCACTACTTAAGGCAACAGGAAGAGCTTTCAAGGAATAAATTCACTAACTTTTTTACTATTTCTCTTTTCTCTCTGTCCTCCGTCCCCTTTTCTGGGAGGAACCTTTGACCCTTTAGTCCCTTAATGAAGGAATACATGGATATGGAAGACCCTGGTCCGTACCCTCCCCCTCCATAGGAGATGACCTTCGCCTCCAACTCCCTCGAAAGAGCGAAGACCTTCTGCCCGAGAAGGTTATAGGAATTGGCGGTTAGGTTCAAAGACTTAAGCCCGTCATCCATGTGGCCATCTACTCCTGCAACCACTACGATGTAAGTCGGTTTGAAATGCCTGACTAGTTCCAACATCCTTAAGGCTTCCATGAATGCATCATCGGAAGAACCTAAGGGAAGACCCACGTTAAAGTTGAGCCCGAATCCCTCTCCTTCACCTCGCCTTTTCACGTCACCGGTCCTAGGGAAGAACTCCCCATCATAGGCAAACACGTTTATCTTGAGCAGTTTCTCGTTGTAGAACATCTCCTCTAAACCGTTAGGATGGTGTGCATCAACGTCTATCAGCGCCACCCTCTCCCCCTTGGATTGAAGCGTCTTCAGGGCTATAGCCACGTCGTTTATGGGACAGAACCCCATGGGAGATGTCCTAGTGGCGTGATGGAATCCACCCAACGGTATGTAGATCCTGGCCAGATATCTCGAAAACTTGAGTGCAGTGAGAGTGGAGCCAGCTACCAGTAGAATGTCCTCTAACATGCCTGGATAATGTACGGTATCTCCCTCATCCAGGAACCCAACAAAGGGAAGAGAGCTGGCTTCCCTCAATTTCTCTATCAGCGTCACGTCGTGGACTAGTAATAGGTCCTCGAAGTTAGCCATTTCTGGCTTTATGAACATGATACCGTCCTCGTTGCTGATTAGCTCTTTAAATCTCCTAATTCGCTCAAACGAGACATCACGTATCATTGGGTGGGAGAAGGAGATATCTCTGAATCTGTCGTCCCATACGATACCCAACAGTTCTCCTGCAGTCAATCCGAGCTTCCCTTTGGGAATTATGGTAATCACACTTATAGACTATGTTTACCGGTACATGCGGTACATCGTAGATGAGAATGTCGTAGCGCTGTGAAAATGCCAGGAAACTCTAATAGACAGCGGTTAGATACCAGTTTACACGATGATGGAAGTAGCCTCATATGTGGTAACATTTTCACAGAAGTTATGGGATTTTGCCTCGAGTACGGCCTCGCGGCTAAGGGGAATCTAATAACTGCTCATTTTCAGATACACATCATTCAGACCGTTAGAGGGTCAACGAGCAAGAAAGTGAAATATGCAATAGTGAGTATAGATACGGCGAGGTTCACATACCTGTCAGCACTCTTGGGGACATACACGTTTATCCATCCCATAAGAAAGATAGAGATCCAAGTTATCGCCGAGAACCAGGCCACAATGAATACTCCATAGAGCACCGAACCTGTGTCCATAGCGAAGATTATGGCGAGGATCTTGGACGGGGTAACCACTAGTGCTCCCTGGACTATTCCAGCCCCCCTTGGTTCTATCTCCAGTTCCTTGCCTAAAATAACCGACATCAGGAGGATCATACCAAATGCGATGCCGACAATATACGAGGCCGCTTCCAGCGACGGTCTGACATAGGAGGCTAGACTCAACGCTATGGCTATAGGTATCGCAATAAGCAGAAATCCCAAAGAATGGAATGCGGCGAAAATCGCCACCTTCCTCCTCGTCTTCATCATTCTCGCTCCGGAGATGTGATCTGGTTCGAGACCGTGAGATAGAGCCAGGAGACCTGTCACCAGGAGGTCGGTGAAAATCACAGGTTACCTCTAGGATATGCTTTAAAATGAGTTGTTGACACCAAGCATATTTAGGAGTAACACCTACAGGTCTCACAACGGCTTCAACTTGAGAGAGCTAGGTCTCCTCATCGTGAGGAGCTTAAATGAGTCTAATGGAGAGACATTCAGGATCGTGCCCGTTCCCTCATCACGAACAGTAGTTATTAGATTTCCCTTGATAACAGGACGTCAGTTAAGGGAAAGTCAAATAACTACTACACGAAATCAGAGCCCATTAGTGAAGGTTCTCTTTAAGTGGAGCCGGTCCTCTGAACCGTTTGCCGCTACACTTTCATTCCACTCATTTTATGTTCGATCATGATCAGGTATGGGGACTTAGCCCTCAACCACCCACGAAGACTTACGATAGGTGGCTCGTGGGACTCCTTAGAGCCCAACGGCACGGGGCTCACGTCCCAGATCACTCTCACCCTTTTGGGCAGAGCCCACATCGGTGTGAGAGATCACGTTTTATCGGTAAAGATCGGAAAATAAACAGATATAAAAACGTTCCTAATTAACATTACTTTGTAGAATCCTTCATTTTTCTCATAAAACGAGGTCATCAGTTCTCCTAAAACTCAAAAATCTAGTGTATGATAAAAAGAAGGACTACCGTTAGCTTGATGATAACTGAAGCAGTCTACAAAGCAACCCTTATGTCTAAATTTTTAAACATAGGTGTTCATCATGATAATATGAGTGAAGAGGAGATTTCTTATATTCTGAAAAATCTTAGAAGGATAGCCACTATAGGATTTTCGAAGGATCCAGATAAACCTTCACACAGGGTCCCTAAGTTCCTTATGGATCACGGCTACACAGTCTATCCAGTCAACCCTACTACACCTGAAATATTAGGAAAGAGATCATTCAGATCGCTCTCCGAAATAGGCGATTCCATAGACGTTGTTCAAATTTTCAGGCCATCAAGAGAGGTACCCCAGATTATGGATGAAGTAATTAAGAGGAGGAGAGAGAAGGGTGACGTGAAGGCGGTATGGTTACAGGAAGGAATAAGGGACGATGTATCAGCGGAGAGAGCTAGGAACGAGGGATTAATAGTGATCCAAGACAGATGTATGTACAAGGAATATCTAAGACTGTTCCAAGTTTGAAGCTAGGGGTTTATCTATACGTACTAAAAAATAGATAAAGTTTTTAATGACGAATGGAAAGAAATATATAATGCAGTCTCTGGAATCTTTGAAAGCCAAGAAAGAGAGCATAAGGTGTTGCTATAAGATAAGTGAGACCGATGTGGATTGTCTATTCACTCTTTTGGACCTCAAGGAGCCAAAGAGTTCCTCGGAACTTGCGGAAGTCATGAAGCTAAGTAAGACTACTGTGGAGAACAGTATGAAGAAGTTAATGGAGCTGGGGCTAGTGAGGAGAATAAAGATAGAGGAGAAGAAAATAGGGAGGCCTAAGTTTGTGTATTCATTAGTTGAAGATTTCTTTCCGAGAATTAGGGCTGATCTAAAGGATTGCGCGGAAAAAATACTCTCAGCAACTTCCTAATTCCTTAACGCTTTTATCCTCCCTGGTATCTTGTCTTGTCTTCTCAAGGATGAGCGTGTATACACCGTTGTCGTTCTTGTGCTCCAGGATCTTACAATCCATGAGCTTTACGGCCTCAATTATCATTTCATCACACTTAGGATCCTTGAAAGTGACCTTAAGTGTTCCACCCTTCATCGTCATCAACTTTGCTGCAACCTTCATGAAGGGCTCAGGACACTCAAGATTAATGAGGTTAAGTTCCTCCATGCTTTCCATCCTTCCTAAAAAAGCTAAAAAGGTTTACAGTTCATGATGCTAATCATGAAAGTAGTCTGTCCAGTTTGTAACAGGCTCTTCGAGGCCGAATGTACACCGTACCTCCAAAAGTATAACGAGATCACATACTACTTTGACACGGAGATATGTCAGCTGGCATTCTTAAGGGAACCGGAGAGGTTCACGTTCAAGTGCCAGAAGTCTTCTGGAAGCTCTTGAGCTCACTGGGGGTTAAGGCACTGAAAAGCTTTGCACAATACTCGAAATCCTTGGACATTTTTTCTACCAGGAAGTCAGCGTCCACGGCCTTGTAGATATACCTGGGCCTGCCTCCCTTAGATCCCTGATCCTTCACTCTTTCAACGAAGCCTATTGATATTAACTTATTCACAGATCTGTTTATGGAAGCCTTACTCAGTTTAAGCACTGACGCTAGATCGTCCTCCGTTTTAGGACCTAAATTGATGAGAGCCTTCAGTATTTGGAAATCGGTGTCAGATATGTCATAACAAAAACTTAATGCCTCGACCAGTCCTACTTCCCTTCCTGAGGGAAGTCTAGCCTTAAGTTTTTGTACTTCCATTCTATCTCACATATTATGTGGTAAAAACGTATATATAAATCTTTGCTTTTTTTAGCAATAAAGAATGACAAGTAAAGCTGATATCTTCAGGAAATTGGAGTAAAGGCGATAAGATCGTATAAAGATACAACCGCTCGACTTTTCAATCAAACCTCACTCAGATAGTTAAAGCCTGCCTAATTAGAGGGTATAAAATTCCTGTGCGAAGTTCTTTGAATATGCAAATGTAGGAAAGACGTCCTCATTAACCCCAAAGCCCTTTACGCATGTCCTCCATCTTAGTGGCCAGGGCTATTTGAAAATATCTCATAACTTCAAGAGCAAACTTTATGGCCTCTTGATCTTGCATGTTTGCGATTTTCCCTTTAAGTTCATTAACGAATCTAGCCATGTCGTTCATGGTTTGTTTACTCATCTCGTATTTGGTCAGATCAAGAGCGGAGTCCAGATCCTTCTTCTCCTTTGCCTCCTTTAAGGCCTTGTACATTTTGAGCACAACACCTTCTCCCTTTGATCCGAATAGTGCCTCTTCTGGATTTCTGAGCCACCTTGCATAAGTTGCGGCTAATTTTTTGGCCTCATTTTCTCTGCTTTCCATGGGTTTAATTTCCCAACAATGTATTTTAAGGTAATATGAGGAGCCTGTTCTTAGTTTCTGGAGGACTAGATTCTACTGCTGGTATTTACAGATTCAAGGAAATGGACTTCGATTGCTTGTTCTTTAACTACGGCCAGAGATCGTTCAGAGTACAAAGCTTTTATGCGGAGAAAAATTGCAGACGTCTCAACAAGAAGTTCATGAAGATCGATCTACAAAATTTAGGTAACTATTTTTCGTCTGGGAAATGGATGCGACCTCACGAACCGATAACCCACAGAAACTCAGTTATTATTCCTATCGCCCTAGCTTTTGCCTCTGAAAACGGCTACGAGAGTGTATACAGTTTTCTAGTTAACGAGGAGTGCAGATACGAGACTAACAAACCCATGATAATAAGTTCCCTTCGTGAGTTGGCCAGATCGCTCAGGGTGAACTTGGTCTTTCCCTTTTTAGGATTGAGTAAATCCTTTGTATTGAAGTTGGGCCTGCAGGCTGGAATGGATCCCAAGATGACTTATTCTTGTATTTTAGGGCACAAGTATCACTGTGGTAAGTGCAGTCAGTGCGAATTGAGAAAATTAGCCTTCATTGAGGCTGGACTAAAGGATCCAACTCTTTATCAGGTGATATGAATTTCCCTGATTGAAAAGTCAAGGTAGGGAAAGTGCCTCTACTGTAGTTCATCCTTTTTCTGATTTTCGGCCTGAACGATACCACCCCCACATACGTCGAAAGCCAGAGGAGGGCTCAGAGGCTCTCTATGGAGGTTTACACGAAAGGTCGACTATATGTCCTATTCGTTAAAATTCCCTTAGAGCCTCCTCTCATTTAACAGTGATGAAGAGAACTCTCGTTATCAAAACATACTGTTAATTAACCCTGCCGATCATTTATGTGATAACATCAGCTCAGTGATGAACTATGAGCGACGATAGAGAAACGGTCTTGCAGGTTGTAGACGCCGTAGGGAAGTGGGACGTGATGTTGGCTGGAATAAAGGGTGAAGAAGTCATCATAGTGTCGAAAAAGGAGTGTCCATCAGAAATCAGACTAGGGGAGAGAAAAGTGAGGATAAGAAGGTTCGATCCTGAGGAATACCTCAGGCTCGTGTGTGAGAATGAGTCGCTATTCAGGGATTATAAGATGGTGTATTTTGTGAAAGTCTACATGAGGAAAATCTTGGATCTCCTAGCTTCGTTAGAGGTCTACAGGCTCTCTAAGGACTTCAGCGCGTCTGAATAGTGTTTTGATAGCCTTATGTAAAGAAAAATCGAGATGAAGTTATAATATAGGGAGACCAACTCCAAGCTGAAAGCTAATCCTAACGTGACTAAGCTTAGCTCCTTTGGTAGGATTAGGCTTAATGGTATCGCTATTATGGTTATGACTAACATCCACCTAATTTGAAAGAAGTAGGATCTTATTTTATTTAAACTCCTCTCCACGTCATAGAATTTGGCTATCCTGTCGCTTATTGTATTCAGGTCGCTTCTGATGTCCCAGATCTTAGATCTGAGGTAGTCCAGGAGATCCCGATCCTTCATATTCATTAAGCTACCCACTAGACCTTGTTCCACTATGTCTTGATCACTCACGAAAGCCAAGATCTCTCTGAAAACTTGTAGCAACATGAGATCACTGAGCCTCTGCTCATTTAGCTTGAGTCTGTCATAAAACTTTGATAAAATTAAATACATTATTGATAACTCCAACAGGATGATTATCGACAGTAGCTCTATCTCTTGTTCAAAGACCATTTAAGAAAGCTCAGATAATGTCGAATTTAAGAGTTCATCTAACCTGAGTTCCAGTCTTCTCAATTCCCTAAGGTTCTCTAAAATCTTCACTCCCTTGTCAGTTAGTTTATAAGCACCGTCCTTGTAGTATATTAGGTTCTTGGATAAGAGTAGCTTAACGTACCTTTCCGTAAGGGCTTCACTGAGGTTGGCATTTCTCATTATGGAAGACTTACTCCCAGTGCCACCCTGTATAACTTCCAAGATATCAGCAACTATCTCTAACGAGGTTCTCCTAGTTCGCATATGTTATATTCATTACTATTCTTTTTAAGCATTGTGTTTAGCCTTCTCCAATAGTGTTTTCAGGGTCTTGGCTTCCTTTTCGCCCATATATTTAGAGACGAGCTCTACAAGCTTCTCCAATTCCTCTTGGGTTCTGTCCTTCTCGACCAGAGGAAGAAGTCTACTCAGGATCTCGGAATATATTATTTGCACAACCTCGGAAAACTCGGGTATAGTGAATTCTGGCTCCTCCGAGAGAAGGTTGAGATATGCTGTGGCTATTATCCTTAGCCCTTTATCCACTACCTTGCTCATTTCTGACAATCTTTCCTTAGCTTCCATCTGTACCTCGGAAACCTTCTTCAACTCTTCTAAATACTTGGATATTCTGAACTTATGCAATTCTAGGCTTATCATAGCGTTCCTAACCCTCTTAGTGGCAACATATCTGATCTCGTCTCCGTCCCTCACCAAGGAAATGTACTGGGAGAAATAGAGTTCTTCAATGGATTTAGCTAACGTGTCTTTACTCATGAGGAGGGATAGCGTTGAATTGAGGGAATCCAGGGTTATCCCTGCCACTCCCTCCTTCGCTATTGACAGCAGCACGATTCTCTTCCGCTTATCCATGAACTCCATTAGGCATAAAGTAAGGCTAGAGGTTAAAAGTTGTGATAGGTTGTGATATCTGCACCTGGGAAGATATTATGGATAGGAAGCTACTCAGTAGTCTTCGGAGGGATATCCCACGTCATAGCTATAGATAGGAGGGTAACATGCGAATCCTCAAGGTCGACAAGTATGATATTCGAGACCAGCTATGGAACTTTCTTTGAGAAGGGGAACGATCTCATCGAGAGTGTACTAGAAGTTCTCAGAACCCATTACAGTGAGATCCCCAATCTCAGGGTAAAACTTCGGAATCATCCAGACTTTCAAGTTGAAGGAAGAAAGACGGGCCTCGGAAGCTCTTCCGCAGCTACTGTAGCACTGGTGGGTTGTATTACTCTAGAAGTTGAGGGTAAACTGGACATAGAGAAGATCTATAGGTTTTCCCAAGAGGCAAACTATATGAGACAGAAGGGGATAGGCAGCGGATTCGACATAGCAGCAGCGGTCTATGGAAGTGTGATTTATAGACGATTCAGGGATCTAAACAAGATGGATTCTTATGTGGAACCGCTCAGGCTACCTATAGGTCTGAGGATCATTTTAGGCTTTACAGGGAAGAGTTCCGGTACTGTTGCCCTAGTGAAAAAGTTTATCGATTCGAGTAATAAAGTGAGGTTCAAGGAATTGATGGAGGAAATCGAGGCTGACAATGAGATGGCCATCAAGTTACTTAAGATGGGGAGATTAGATGAAGCTACGGTTCACATTAGACTGGCCAGGAAGAACCTGAACATGCTAGCTGAAGAAGTGGTAGGAGTGGAATTAGAGGGAGAAGAAGAGAGAAAACTCATGAAAATGGCTGAGGAGAGCGGAGCCATAATAGCACTTATGCCAGGGGCAGGAGGTGGAGACGTGATTTTTGCATTAGCGGAAGATAAGATCGACGTAATAAGGAAAAGATGGGAAGAGAGAGGACTTAAGACGATGGAAGTAAAAGATGATGAGGGATTGAGAGTTGAGGACGGAAGCTGAAGCAGAAGCCCCCTCCAACATAGCTATTGTCAAATATTGGGGAAAAAGGAACAGAGAGCTCAATTTGCCCACTAACCCTTCACTTTCCATCTCTCTGGCTGAAGTTAAGGTGAGAAGCAAGGTAGTTTTTGACGAGAGTCTGAGCCGAGACGAGGTGGTGATAAACGGTGAGAGAGTAAGTGAAGAAGAGGTGAGAGAATACGCTGGGAGAGTGCTGGACAAGTTTAGAAAGATTTACGGCAAGGAGATATATGCTCAAGTTATTTCACAATTCAACTTTCCTAAATCCGCTGGCCTAGCATCTTCCGCTGCCGGGATAGCTGCCCTCACCTTAGCTGCCAACGAGGCTTTGGGACTGGGATTGCGTCCCGAGGAGCTATCTAAGATAGCTAGGATAGGATCTGGGAGTGCGTGCAGAAGTTTGTTCGGAGGCTTTGTCGTATGGGAGAAAGGAGAAAAGGAAGATGGGGATGACTCGTTTTGCCACCAGTTATTTCCTCCAGATCATTGGCCTGAGCTCCTGGACATAATAGGGATATTCAGAGAAGAAAGAAAGAAAATATCCTCGAGGCAAGGGATGTTGAGAACCGGAGAGACCTCGAGACTCATGAAATGTAGACTCCAGTTCATTGAGGATACGTTCCATGAAGTCGTTGACTCCATTGCTAACAGAGACTGGAGGAAGTTCTTTGAGCTCGCCATGAGACACAGCAATAATATGCATGCGGTGATTCTAGATTCCTGGCCTTCCAATTTCTATCTCAATGATAAGTCACTCCAAGTCATGAGTTGGGTACAAGAGTTCGGAAGGGCTGGATATACCTTCGACGCTGGGCCTAACCCACACATATTAGTCTTAGACAGAGACGCTAAGGCTATCATAAATGCACTAAAAGAGTTTGGTGCTAGTAGAATAATCGTGTCAAGGGTGAGTCAAGGACCTAGAGTTATACATTCCTGAAGGGTCTTAACGTACCTCTCGGCCTCTTTACTATATGAGTCATGATAACCTATGACAAAATTCCTGATCTCGCTTAACGATCTTATGAGCGGTGAAACCTCCCTTAGCCTCTCTATCTCTCCCTTGTCTATTATGTAAACCGCCTCGTCCTTCTCCTCCCTATAAGGCACGTCGTTAAATTCGTGGAAGACGAAGAGGCCCCTAGAGGATACCATCTCGCTATAAAGCTCGTTCTTCATACCTTGGATTTGCTCATAGCAAGATTGAGTCGCGTTGAGCTTAACTCGTTTGTAGCCCTTCCTGTAGAGCACTGCGTCTCTTAGCTCACTCCTGACTGACCTTAATTGATGTAAAATATAGTTATCATCGAATGATAGGAATTCCCCAGGCTCCTCAGGGATTTTTATTTTCCCCTTCTGTAAAAGCTCTATAATGGCTTGAGTGAGTATTGCGTTATAAAGTCCCACAACGCTGTGAAAATAGACGTTCTCGAACATGTACATCCTAGCCAGCAAGAATTGTTCTACTATAGGGAGTGCCTTCCTGAGAACTGCTATGGTGCCTCTTTTTAAATAGAGGAATCTCTTTAACCTCTCAATGTCGAAACGTCCATAGCCAACTCCAGCATAATAGGAGTCCCTAAGAAGATAGTCTCCCCTATCTGCATCTATGAAATTAGAGATGATGAGACTAGCTAGTCTCTCTTCATCTGAGGAGGGACTCTCGCTGAGAACATTAACGAGAAACTTAACTGGATCTCCTTGGTCTGAGAATTTCTTCTCAATAATATCAGGAATACCCTCAGAAATCAACTTAATGCCAATCTTCACATGAGTTTTCTTGCCGTTATCTGGAACATCCATCCCATATACGCCCTTAGCTAAAGTCAGGGCACTCTCGAAGGTGTGTGAAAATGGTAGATGCCCAATATCGTGGAGTAGTCCAGCAGTCGCGATCAGCTCCATGAGGGTCTTGTCCAAATACTTCAAGTCTGAGTTCTCCTTTATGTATTTGGAAAATTCCAAGGCTAAGTGCATTGCACCCAAGCTATGTTCAAATCTAGTGTGAGTCATGCCTGGATATACCATGTATGCTAAGGCAGTCTGCTTGATGTATCTTAGTCTTTGAAACAATGGGTGAGAAACTATAGCCAGTATGTTGTCTGGCACTTCTATATATCCGTGAACTGGATCTCTGATGAGCTTCATTGTTAAACCTTTGACAATACAGATAAAATCAATTTTGCAGCCGAGATCACCCTGCCCTCCAGTTCCTCTTTAGTTATCCAATCTCCTCCTCTAGCTAGATTATCGCTGACTACCAATACAGCACCTACTTTGGCTCCTCTCATTTTCCCTAAGAAGAAGAGTGTAGCGCACTCCATCTCTACACCTATGTTTCCTCTGCCTGACCACTTCCTAACGAAGTTCTCGTCTTCCGCGTAAAACGCGTCGCTACTGAACACGTTCCCTAAATAGTATTTTAGGCCCCGCGAGGCGAACGCGTTAACTAGGAGATTGACTATGAAGAAATCTGGGGTCGAGGAAACTGACGATAACTCGCCAGAATATTGGTAAAACAGTCCCCCTGGATTATAAGAAGCTCCTGTGGGAATTATATAATCTCCCAGATCTATTGAAGGATCTAAAGCTCCTGCGGTTCCTAACCTTATGAACTTACGTCCCCCAAGCATGTAGAGCTCCTCGAAGACCACTGCAGAAGAAGGGCCTCCTATACCATGGGTAGCTATTGATATTTGAGTTCCTTCGTATTCACCCGTGTAGATCAAGAACCCTCTATTCTTGTTCACCAACTTGGGAGAAACGAGCAAAGTAGAGAGCAGCTCGGTTCTGCCAGGGTCTCCAACTACGATCACCCTTTCCGCTATATCTCCCTTCTTAGCCAGAATGTGGACTGGATTCATTAAGTTCCAGAGTGACGATGGGATTTAACTTTAACTTTAGGGATGCGATGTTAATCATTGGCATTCAATCTACGATAGACTTCAAAAAGAGACCTCCTAATTCCCTTTATAAAGAAGGGAGAAACTCCTGGGGCTGATATCTCTAGGGAGTCCACGAAGGAAGTTATTTTACTTCACGCTCATCACTCACCTTAGTAGGGTATCTATCGATTATCTCTATTCTTATGCTCCTTGATAATAGATTCCCTTACCACAAACTTTCCTTGTTTTATGATTTAGAGTTGTAAAACCTATGGACAAAGTGTCCTAGAAAAACAATTTCGGATGAGCCGTAAAGAACAATCAGAAGGTAAGAGGATAGCATTCCCCTTTATAATTCTCCTAGGCACTACTTATCTTAGACGTATGAATAAGAGGGAAGAGGTCAGGATCGAGAAGAAAGGAAACAGGATCACATTCGATGGAATCGAGGAAGCGTTGTCGATTAACGAAATTCACATCTCTGAACCAAAAGACCGAAGACTACACATCCTCCTAGATGGACCTGGTCTGATAATCACATTAACTGAAGATGAATTCATTAGCATTGCTTCCTCTCTGAAGGGAGTCAAGCTTAAACCCCTTTATAAGACTGAGATCTCGCAAATCGGTGTGGTAATACGATTAGAGGCTGATTCTCTACACGTTATCGTTGTGATGGATTGGTCTCTCCATTCCATCTTCAGTAACGTCGATGGGGAAAGGATCAGATTAGATTTCGGCCCATTATGCGAGTATAACGATTGTATCTATTATGCATTCTTTAGTAAAAACAACTGGATATATATGTTAAAGATGAGATCTGTGGATGGACAGATGGACGTCGAGTTCAGGAGAATAAGCCCACATGTTTTA
The DNA here is from genome assembly GCF_000243315.1 of Metallosphaera yellowstonensis MK1. Classification (GTDB taxonomy): domain Archaea; phylum Thermoproteota; class Thermoprotei_A; order Sulfolobales; family Sulfolobaceae; genus Metallosphaera; species Metallosphaera yellowstonensis. The sequence goes on from NZ_JH597770.1 coordinate 227,238, forward strand.
AAAAACGAGCTCGTCTTTTATACTTTAGGAAACAAATTCGGTTTACTGTAGGTCCTTATATAAAACACCTGATCTTATGAATAAGGTTTCAGGAAAAAGTTTTAAAAAAGCTGAAGGTAACTCTTATCTCATGAAAGAGAGAGAAGTAGAAGCTAAAAGATTGATAGGTAAGAAACAGGTGAGGGGAAAGATATACGAATATGAATACTATACGTTACCTCTAAACCTGTATATACCTAAGTCCATGGTGGAAAAGTTTGGCGTCAAGTATATGCTGCAAGTAGATGAAGACACAGGAACAATAACCATAAAGCCAAGAAGCTCATGACCCACCTCACTAAGTTTTTGAAAATATTATTGTTTTCTTAAAAATTATTTTCTTAGTACCTTCTCTATTAAGTCTTTGACTTCGTACGGAGTCTTTGCCAGTGGAATCCCTGCTTCCCTGAAGGCATTGACTTTACTTTCGAAAGTCCCCATACCCATATAAACTACGGCTCCTGCGTGCCCCATTCGTTTTTCCCTAGGTGCCGTCATCCCCGCTATATAAGCTACCACCGGTTTCGTTATTTTACCAGCCTTTTTGAGCTGAGCTACGCGTTCTTCCATAGTACCTCCTATTTCACCTATAACAACTATGGCCTCAGTCTCAGGGTCGTCTTGGAAATCGAGAACGGCCTCTTGCATTGGGGTACCTATTATAGGATCTCCTCCTATACCTATAACAGTAGACTGACCGTATTGCCTCAGGATACTTGCCACCTCATAGGTCAGAGTTCCAGATCTGGACACTATGCCTACCATTCCCCTGTTGAAATATTTAGAGGGAAGTATGCCTATGAGGGATTCGCCTGGTGCTATAAGACCTGGGCAATTAGGGCCCACTATCCTTGTACCTCTTACTTTAGCATACCTCACAAACTTCGCTACCTCCACTACGGGTATATGTTCCGTAATTATAACCACGAGCTTCACACCTGAGTCCACGGCCTCATAAACAGCCTCTGGGGCATATTTAGCTGGTACAAAAATTATGGAAGCATCTATTTCGTGCTCCTTTGCGGCCTCAGCTACAGTGTCATAGACTGGTACTCCGTTGAGCTTAGAACCTCCTTTTCCAGGGCTCACTCCAGCAACTATCTTTGTTCCATACTTTAACATGAGAGAGGTATGAAAGCTACCTTCCTTCCCGGTTATTCCCTGGACCAGTACCTTAGTATTGGAATTCACATACGTAGTGCATCACCTATGGCACTGATGGCGTCTTCGTATGTCTTTATTCCGTACGTCTGGAGAATTCTCTTTCCTTCCTCTTCGTTAGTTCCAGTGAGCCTAACGAAAATGGGTTTACCTATCTGTTTGTAGGCCTCTATTATTCCTCTAGCGACGTCGTCACATCTCGTTATTCCACCGAAGATATTAACGACGATCTTCTTCACCTTTGAGTTATTCCCTACACGCAGTATGGATTTGGCTATCTTTTCTGCATCTGCTCCTCCCCCCACATCTAAGAAGTTCGCTGGACTACCTCCCATTATCTTAACCAGATCCATAGTTGCCATGGTTAGACCAGCACCGTTGCCTATTATCCCTATATCTCCATCCAGTTCCACATATGAGTCACTCTCCTCTTTCCTTCCCAGTTCACTGATTATGTCTTCGTGCCTATAGAGCGCATTGTCATCCAATATAACCTTAGAGTCCAAGGCAAGTAGACCTTCCTCAGTCACGGCGAGAGGATTTATCTCAGCTAACTCTGCATCATATGTTAGAACGAGGTCTAGCAAGCCTCGGAGTACAGTCTCTAAGCCCCTGACACCGAGATACTTCTCTACAGCTTCGACATCGAATCTCATAACCCTTCTATCCAAGGGGATCTTGAACGTCCTGACCTCCTTACTCTCCTCTATATTTATCCCGCCAAAAGGCGAGGCTACTATCATGGGGTTCCCAGATTCCCTGTCCATCATGGTGGAGAGATATATCTCCCGTGTATGGGGTATAAACTCCTCTACGAGAAAGGTTCCAATGCCCTGAGCTCTCATTTCGAGAATTGTTGAATACACGTCATCGGTTACCTTTACTAGGCCTCTCTTTCCTCTCGCACCCTCTAGGAGTTGAGCTTTAACTACAGCCTTTCCATCCCATTTGATGGGTTCCTTAGTGACAACGCCCTTAGGTACCCGTATTCCCACTTTTTTAAAGAGAAGCTTTCCCTCATACTCGTACAACTTCATGGGTATCTATAATTACTTTTGCACCACTGTTTAAGAATGCATCTATCACATTTAGGTGTTCCTTGTAAACAAGAAGCTTTTCCAACAGAGCCTAAACCTGCATGCAAAATCTTAAACGAGTAGATATCTTTCGTTACGTTTTGAGACACAAGTTTAGGTACTTCGGACCGCCTGAGCTCTACTCCCAGGTATCTACTTAATACCCTCCTCGAGTATTCTGATGCCGGAAAGACAGGTTGATGTCCGGCAAAGAGAAGAATGGAATCTACCGTCTCCTCTCCAAGTCCATTAACCTTGAGTAGTTCACTCCTCATTTCTAACTTTAGGAGGTTACTGAGCCCACCGTTCTCCACCACAAAAGATGCAAAGGCCCTCAACCTAGTTGCCTTGGTCTTGTAGAAGTTCACTGCCCTAATTTTTCTCGCTAAGTCCTCCTCGTCTAACCTAGAGATTGCTTCGATGGTAGAGAGACCCTCTTCCCTGAGAGCCAACAATATCCTCTTAACCGTTTCCCACTTTGTCATCTGGACTAAGAAGGCTGAGATCACTATCTCGTCTGCCGACTCTAAGTTGTCCCACCATCTAAAAGAGCGAGGATCTGAGATTATCCATCCCTGTCGTGCCAGTGCCTCTCTCTCCCTTTCAAATATTTGGATGAGCTCGTCAAAGGTTATTCAGGATCACCTGAACCAATCTTTCTGTACCGGGCTTATGGGTCTTGGGCCTCCTGGGTGAGTTTATGGAGTTCAGAAGCTCCACCTCTGAAGCCCAAGTGTTTGGATCGTCCATGAATGTTGCCCCTATGATCTCAGCGTAGGCCTTAGCGTCGGAGAAAGTAGTTGCCCTCACTAAGGATCTGTTGAATACCATGATTACACTCTTATTATAGAGAATAGATGCCTCCATGGCAGTCTTCCCTTGATGGGTTATCACAAGCGACGCGTTGGCTAAATACTTCTCCATGTCCGGATCGAAGTCGAAGACCTTCCAGCCTAACCCTTTGTACCTCTCTGGGTTCACCTTTCCTGTCTGCAGGATCACGTTGGGTAACTTGAGCTTGGCGAGGACGTCGAACAGACGTTGAAATCCCTCTGTACCAGCTGTGACGAAAACATATCCCTCGTCCTTGGGAACGTACCTGGGCCTCTGGAGTATAGGTCCGACCACAACTCCGTTCTTGTATAGTGACCTCTGTTCTTCCCAGTGAAGGAAAACACCCTTGGCAAATGCAGAAATGATCCTGATAGCCTTCCCTCTCGTGAATATCCTGTCCTGGCTCTCGATGGCGAACACCTTAGATCCCTTCAGGTAACCGAAGAAGGACGGCAACAATGAGTGATTGGACCCAGTAGCTAGAATTACTTTATACTTGGGCAGAAGCGATGATTGTACCAGAGACTCGACACCCTTATAGATTGCGTGTAGATCGGACTCTAAGGGTTCCCTAGGCTTAGGTAGTTCCCATATCTTGTTGGCCAAGGGTTCTAAGAGCTTCCACGAGTAGGAATCCCCCGTCGGAATCACGAAATCCGGCTTAAAGGGTAGATAATCCGCTACAGCCTTGGCGAAACCTGAGTGGCCTCCTCCACTGGCCACGATCAAGAGATCCCGCATTAACGTATAACATTATTACCTTAAACTATTTTAAAGGCTATCCATGGAGTACAAAGCTGTATGGCTCAAGGGAGGTATAGTCCTCGCACTGAACATGCTGGAGGCAGGCCGAAGGGTATATCAAATAGGTCTTGGGGAAAGGGACTTCTACGTTGACGTTATAGCCGATTCTTCTTTGTCGCTAGAGGAAGCAGAGAACTTTGCAACTTACAAAGATCATGACTTCACTATAAATAACGGAAAGGTTGTAAGCAAGTTCGGGGAGATCAGCCTCCTGGATGAGACCAAACCTTCTGGTAATCCGAGGTACTTCAAAATCCTTAACGTCTCTGTTCATCATGTGAGCCCAGACTTTCAGGTAGTGAGAATCAGGGCCGTGGCTTTCGAAACGGAGGAGCAACTCAAGGACTACCTGGAGTGGTTAGAGAAGGCATCGGAGACCGACCATAGGGTACTTGGGGAAAAGATGGATCTCTTCAGTTTCCATGAGGAGAGTGGTCCTGGTCTAGTGCTGTTTCACCCTAAAGGTCAACTGATAAGAAACGAAATGATAAACTATATGAGACAAATAAATGATTCAATGGGATATAACGAAGTATATACCTCTCACGTGTTCAGAACCGTCCTCTGGAAGATAAGCGGGCATTACGAGATGTACAGGGATAAGATGCTAATATTTCAGAAGGATGATGATGAACTAGGAATTAAGCCGATGAACTGCCCCGCACATATACTCATCTATAAGTCGAGGGTTAGGAGTTACAAGGACTTACCCATCAGGTTCTCCGAGTTTGGAAACGTGTATAGGTGGGAGAAAAAGGGGGAACTCTACGGTCTCCTCAGAATACGTGGTTTCACTCAGGATGATGGACATATTTTCCTTAGGGAAGATCAGATTAGGGAGGAAGTTAAACTTCTAGTAAAGAAGACCTTGGAAGTTCTAGGAAAGTTTGGCTTCAAGGGGGACGACGTTAGGATAAACTTGAGTACCAGGCCGGACGAGAGCATTGGGACAGACGAGCAATGGGAGAAGGCAACCAGCGCGTTGCACGAAGCTCTCAGGGAACTTGGTATCTCATTCATCATAAAGGAGAAGGAGGGGGCATTCTATGGGCCTAAGATAGACTTCGATATTAGGGACAGCTTGGGAAGGTGGTGGCAACTTTCCACAATTCAGGTAGACTTCAACTTACCTGAAAGGTTTAAACTGGAATACGTAAATGCGGACGGAAGTAAGAAGAGACCAGTAATAATTCATAGGGCGATCTATGGTTCCATAGACAGAATGATGGCAATCCTACTTGAGCACTTCAAGGGCAAGCTTCCCTCTTGGCTCTCCCCAGTTCAAGTGAGGGTACTACCCATTACTGAGGATATTCACGAGTATGCGGTGAAAGTGGCTGAGGCTCACAGGAGCAAAGGTATTAGGGTGGAGCTAGACCCTAGTGGAGAGACTCTCTCTAAAAGGATTAAGAGAGCTTACGATGAAGGTGTGCCATATATAGTTATAGTAGGTAGGAAGGAAGCACCAGAAAATAAAGTCACAGTGAGGGGAAGATCCAATATTGAGGTTAAGGGTGTACCCTTAGAAAGATGGTTAGAAGCTCTAGTAGAAGAAATAAGAGAGAGGAACACCGAGAACGTCGCTCTAAAGATGATATCATGACTGAGGTAAGATACGGCCTTTATAAGAGTTCCATTGGACCTATAACGGTCATCGCAGAGGATGACGAAATTACGATGCTTGACTTTTGCGATTGCGTAGAGAAGGGCCTCATGAATAACGAGTGGTTCTCGGATCTCTTTCAAAAACTTGACATGTATTTCCAGGGAAAGAGGGTAGAGTTTACGGTAAAAATTAGATTGCCCATGAACCCCTTTAGACAGAGAGTTTTCAAAGAGGTCATGAAATTACGATGGGGAGAGATCACTACCTATAAGCATGTTGCTGAGAGGATAGGTAGCTCACCCAGAGCTGTCGGGACCGCCCTTTCCAAAAATCAAACTCTATTACTGGTTCCCTGTCACAGAGTTATAGCGGAAAGCGGGATTGGAGGCTATTCGAGGGGGGTTGACATAAAAAGAAAACTATTGAAACTAGAAGGCCACGAATTCTAGTCCTCGATGATAGGCTCTACCTCATCTTCCCCCACGTTCCATCTCTTCAGTGCTCCCTCTATGCCGAAGGTTTTAATGTCTTTAATAATGTTTGAGAAATGCTTGTCTAATATCTCAGCACAATCGGACGGTATCCTAGCTCTAAGCTCCGTGTAAATGCTCCTTATGACTTTCACATCTTCTATATCCATTCTTCATCACGTGAAGCCGTGTCTAAAGAGGTAGAGACACTCAACCGACTTTGTATATCTAATCTATGTTCCATTCTATTTTAGCCAATTATGATCTTCTAATTTGAATTAAAATGACTATAAGAGAACGATGTTAATAATTGGAGTGACGGACACCGAATTAAGTTAATGAGGTGGAAATGGACTGAATTCGAAGGAGTTCCTAGGAAAGGACTCCAGTTCTATATTATCTTTGGTTAACGTTGAGATGATAATACGAATATCCCTCACCGCAGGTGAGTAAGTAACAGACAGCAGTTATGGGACTTTAACGTAACTTAAAGATTTTCATCAGCCCAGGTGGTCCACCTAAATGACGTTCAACGAACCTGAGGAACGCCTCCACGCTCCTCAGGTTAAGCTCCCCCACCAGCTCCCTGACGACGTTGGTCATGATGGTGAAGATCGCGAGGTAGCCCTGGAGTCTCTCCCTCCTCCAGAACGAGGAGTCCTCCAGTCCCAGGGCCTTAACGTCCCTGTGGAGCTCCTCGATCTCCCACCTCATCCTCCAGGCCTCCTCGATCTCCTCCTCGCTGAGCGAGAGGTCGGTCGTGTAGAGGTACTTCACGTGTGTCCCGGAGTCACGTTTATATTCCCGGACTAGCAACTTTACCGTAATAGCTCGGCCTCCCAGGGTCAGGTCGGCGTAGTAGAGTCCGGGGGGTAGGTCCCCCACTCGGAGGTGTCCCTCCACCTCCTCGAGGGTCCCCTGGACCGACTCGACCCTGAGGAGCCTCCGGTTGGACTTGAGCTCAGACACCACGTTGTCCCTCACGAGCTTCTCTGACCAGTACCACGAGTCGAAGACGACCCTGGACACGCGGAAGTACCCCTTGAGCACGTCCAACATCTCCCTGGCCAAGTCGATCTTGGTCTTGAACTCGGTGACCATCCCCAAGTCCAACATCTTCCTCACGGCGTAGGGGAAGGCTCCCACCATGAACGTCCTGCCCGTGGAGAGGTCCACTATGGCGACCGTGAGGAGCTGCACGCCCCTCTCGAACCTCCGGTGGGTGTGGCAGTAGATCCAGTAGTTCCCGTGGGGGCTCACGTCCCTCCCCCTGGAGTACTCCTTGTGGTCCACGGTGTCGTCTATGATTACGGCCACCTCACCCTTCACCAGCCCCGACAGGACCTCCAGGTAGTCCCTCCACGCGTCGTGGAGTTCCCCCAACGCCTCCAGCAGGTTCGCGTAGTCCAACCCGAACGTCTCAGCAGCATTCCTCACGCTGGACCTCCCACCTAGCAGAACCATGAGGACTAGCGCCAACCCGACCTTCCTGCTCCTCCCGTTCCTCCTCACTATGCCCAGGACCTGGTTCACTGCCTTGATCAGATCCTCCTTAGCCAGTTCCACCTGTCCCTTCTGGTTTGACATCTTTTCAGCAGGAAGACGTCGAAAATTAAAAACTTCTCGTTAATACCAACTTCTTGGTATTACCTCCCTAAGATTCCCATAACTGCTGTAACAGAGTAGTTTCGGTCCTTGACTTCTGGTAGAAGGAGCACAAGCAGGTGGATAAGTTAAACTTTTGTACTTTCTAGGGCTGATCTCTATAGTGCCGCGGTAGCTCAGCCTGGCTAGAGCGCTGCCCTGGTAACCTACCTGGGCAGGCAGAGGCCCCGGGTTCAAATCCCGGCCGCGGCTTCTACATGAAAGTTTGTGGTTTCCTAACGTATGTCGGTCTCCTAATCATTTGCAGAACGACAGAGTTTCCGTTGCTCATTCTATCGATAGCATAAATTACTAGAATTTTCAGTTTCCTTCTTTTCAGAGCTTTCAATTCGTCCTCTATACGCTCCAGTTCCTGGGCCAGTTCCCCAGTCATTTCTTCGCTTAGGCCTGTATTTTTAATATCATGAATTTCCTTCTCTATCTCTCCAACTATTTTCATGAGGTTTTCGTCCTCTATATACCTCGTGGCCTCTATCAGCCTTTTTGCGGCCTCAACTTCATTATCCTGGTTCAAATAGTCAATAATCCCTAAGAGCGTGTCCAGCATAGATAATATATCTTTATAACTTCACTCAATAAAAAGCTATTTGACTATCAGCACAGGAACTCTCGCTTCTTGTACAACTCTACTTGAAACACTGCCCAAGAAAACACGTTTGACCGTGGATAGACCCCTGCTTCCCATCACGATCAGAGAGATACTGTTCTTGTCGACGTAGTCCAGAATTGCCTGAGCGGGGTCGCCTTCCAATGTTTCCCCCACAGCTCTCACCCCTACTCTCTCCGCCTCCGTAACTGCAAACTTAACATCCTCTTTGGCTTTTCTCTCCATGGACTCTAATTCCTTCAATGGAGGAAGGATACCTACGCTGTAGAATATCGTCTCGTTCACAACCTCGATAATGTAAAGTCTACTATCATACTTGGACGCTAGATCTATGGCTACCTGTAGGGCTTTCTTGGAGTTATCTGAACCATCGAAAGGAACTAAAATTCTTTCAAACATACTTTCACACTCTTACTGTTTCATTGATAAGTAATTAAATATTTCACTGTTTCTCATGTTAAATGAGTGTCTTGAAGACTTTCTTCCAATTCACGGACAGTCACTACTACACCAGACGTGGGGAAAAGGTGAGGAAAATTACCTCTTGGAATGCATGTTCCTTTCTCTATGTGCTCTCCTAGCAACAGAAGATCAGTGGAACATGACTGGAGAACTTCAAGCATGTTAGAGGCCTCTTTAGTTCTGCCCAGCCTTATATACACTCTGGCCATCCATAGAGTAACTAGAGTGAAAGGATTAAGTGCTTCTCCCATGAAGTCCCCCCTATATCTTAGGAATAGGCCTGGTGACACCGCCAATTCTGTCTCTATCCTCTTCAGTGTTCCCAAGAACCTCGGATCTGTAGCCTCTATGAAACCGTAAAGGGGAAGGAGGAGTAAAGCTGAATCTATCTCTTGTGAACCATAATACTTAACGAAAGAGTTGAGCTCCTTTGAGTAGCCCTCTTCCATGACAGAACTCCTGATTTCCTCTGAAACGTTCCTCCAATCCTTCCATTTCTCCATTCCTAAATCCTGTGCTAGTTTTGATGCTCTATCTAGAGCTACCCAATTCATTATCTTGGTATGAACAAAATGTTCATTGACGTTTCTTTGTTCCCAAATATCTGTACTTTTCCTGTACCAGGAATTGGAGACCCAGTCTGCTATGGCCTCCACTGCCCACCAGTTATCCAAGAGAAACTGCTTGTCTTTGGATTCCTTATAATAAAGATGCAGGGAATGCATGTATGCTCCCTCAATATCGTTCTGCACCTGCATGTATGCACCGTTACCTATCCTAACCGGCCTAGAGTTTTGGAAACCTCTCAACCACTCTAGTTCTTGTTCTTCTGGGGGTGATGTCCCGTCTATACCATAGAACGGGTGATCGAAGCTCTTAGAAGAAGGATCAACCACGCTAGATAAGAAGTTGAGCACGTGTCTAGCCCTACTCAGAAGACCGGCCTTTATCAGTGCCTCTGCACCGTAGGAAGCGTCTCTAACCCACACATATCTATAGTCCCAGTTCCTGCTCTCGCCTATGATCTCTGGAAGAGATGTTGTGGGAGACGCTATGAGTCCTCCAGTCGGGAAGTACATAAGACCTAGAATGACGCTTAATGATCTTCTATAAAATTGCTCAAATCTCTTTAATTTCGTAATTTGTCTAGATCTCATTATAAGATTTTTCCAAAACGTTAGGGTTCTTTCTAAGGCTTCATAGGGCTTAGAATAAACTTCTCCCTTTTTACTGAAAAGTCCGTATCGTAGATCCTTCGAATACAGGAGATATAAGTAGCCTTGACCTGGCTTAAACTTTATCTTTGTATCCTCAATGCAATAATTGCCTCTTAACTCAAGTTCTACTCCCTCTTGAGATCTCGGGTTCTTATATATCAACCCCTTCCTATGCACGTTCACACCAGGTCTAATGAGACCATAATCGAAAAATACTTTGATATCAGAGACGAAAGGAATTTCGCTGTTATAAATTCGTATTATGGCTGGGAGAGAGAGAGGCAGGAAGTCTATCAGTTCAAGTTGACCTCTCTTTGTCTTGAACTTCGTCCTTAGAATCATACTGTCTTCCACGTATTCACTAGAGACCACGTAATCTTCGTCGTCAGGTAATACGCTAAACGAACCTCCTTCTTGATCCAGTAATTTGGTAAATATGGATGGGGAGTCGAATCTAGGGGTGGGGAACCATTCTATGTTTCCGTCTCTCTCTAAAGCCGAAGTGAGTCCATTGGAGAGAAACGCATAGAACTTCAATCCGTCTCCCTCTTTGGATAACCTTTCATCGCCTCTTCCATGGCTTCCTTAATCTTGTCTACAGCATACTCTAAGGAGCATTGTCTTAAGGTCTCCCTACCCATAGAACCTAACTTATCGCCTTCCTTGAACGTTCTCCTTATAGCTTCAGCAAGCTCATCGTATGAGTCCGACGGAAAGGTATAACCGTTCACTCCTTCTATTACTAGTTCACTGACCCCTGCACCTTTACTAACTACTACGGGTTTTTGATAGTTCCAAGCCTCACAGACAGTCAGACCGAATCCTTCAGTTCTTGACGTCAAAATGACTACGTCGCTCCTCATGTAAAGGGATGCCAATTCCTTTTCAGTAACATACCCTGTGAAGATAACTTTGTCTTTAACTCCTGTTTCTTGTGTCAGGTCTCTAAGTTTTTTGACCCAAACACTAGCCTTGTCGTGACCAAGGGTCTTGCTCGTGAAACTACCATTTCCAGCCAGAACTAACTTGGCGTCTAGTTTCTTTATGGCCTTAATTGCTATATCTTGGCTTTTTATTGGATCCATCCTACCCACGAGGAGGACTACCTTCTCATCTTCACCTATGCCGAACTTATTTAGGGTAGATTGCTGTTCTGCGGTACTAGGCTTTTCGTAAGCCTGCGGATCTATGAAAGGATATATCTGTTTTGCTCTTACTTTCCCCCCAGCTCTAACTAACCCTTCGAGGTCTCTCCTAGTGCTGAGTATAACTAAATCGAATCCTTCGAAAGACCTTACTAAAAATTCCCTAGTCCTATCTCCCATCTTCTCAGGCACGAAGGGAATATGGTACCACAACAGTGCAGGTGCCGAGGGACCTATTATGCCTCCTACTAGTAATTGTTGAAAATCATTCACAAAATATACGTCAGTGTCCAGGTAAAACTCTAGAAGCTTACTCGCTGAATACCAGTTATAGGTGGCATAGGCTATATACTCTTGGCCTACAATGTTATATCTCGAAATTCCATGAGCCTCATTGTAAAGACCCTCTTTGAACTTGGTATATAGAGAAAGGACGTTTGGGGGGAGGTCTACCAAATGTAGTTCGATGTTTTGAAGAGATGCTTGCGGAGGGTAACCAGGGCCTAATGCTACCCATCTGGTTCTTCCTAAGTTCATCTTCCTGATCAAGCCTAACATCATGCGTGCTACTCCCCCTACAGCCACCTGAAAATCGCTCTCCGATAACAATGAAAGGTCCACTGGTAGTTCCAGGTCCCCATATTTCTCTAGAAGATCCCTGTAAGTTAGCGTGAACCTCACTGGGGGAGTTTGTGTGTTTATCGCAACTCTCATATGTTCACTAATAATTAGCGAATATAAAGTATCAATGACAATAGTGGTCAATTAAAGATATATTCTTTAGTCAAGAGTTGTGGGAACGAATGTATAGGATAGCTATCCTTGGAGCAAAGGGGGGTACTGGAAAGTCCACCATAGCCTTTGGTCTCTCCAAAGTTTTGGCCAATGAGTTTTCTGTCGTACTTCTTGATCTCAGCAGCTCGAGGACCATCAGTAACATCATGGGGATTAAGGGATGTCTGACCATTGGACACGATTTCATTGCAGAAGATGGTAAACTTAAGATAGTTTCCTTTCATCTGCCCTTTATCCAACTTAATGAATCACCCAACCTCAAGGATATATATGACGAGATTATCGATGAAGCAGAGTTTCTAATTCTCGACTATGGACTCCCACTTTACGATAGGGTTGCATCATACGAGTTAGAACTGTTCTATAGGACCCGTTCGGACTCTTCCCACATTATAGCAGTTTCACCACCCCATGATTTCATTATAAAATCCACGGAAAAGATGATTTCCTCCTATATGATGATCTTAAAGGAAACGAGTCAGGTAGACTCGGGGCTGCTGGACTTCTTCACTGTCAACATGATAAGGCAAGAGGATATGAATAAGGAAATAAAGGTTGGTGTCAGTCCCATCTACGGTATAGTGAAGATACCGTTCTTAAGGAATTTATCCTTTAATGGTTTTTGGAATGCGGATATACCTCCCCAGATAGTCGATATGGCGTCAAAGCTCGCGCAAGCTATTAGGTTAGAGAGGACAAGCTAACTCTCCAATGGCCCAATCTCATTGGGCTGATCCTCTCTTATATCTACCACCTCTCCTTGAAGATCTCGATCTCCTTGTAAGAATGAACCTAGCGAAAGCGCCCGATGCTATTAGAGCCGATAGAGTGAGCAAATCTATCGCGTTAACTGGGGGAGCTAGAATTTCAATTATTATTTCCCTAGCTACAAAGGACAACATTGCATCTATAACGTAGACCACGCTTCTGCCTCTTCCCTCAAAAAAGTCAAGAGCGCTCAAGTAAACTTCTAAGAAGACAATGATGAGGAGGACATTCTCTAAGACTATTGACGCTACTAACAGAAAACCAAACTGTAAGCTTGAGATTATCTGTAATATCGTACTTAATACTGCGAAACCTAGTCCCAAGAGAAGGAAAATCTGAACGATAATAGATACGATTTTTATCACAAATACGCTATTAGGTAGCCTCATTACGTTTCAATTGAACAAAGGGACTATTATAAATGTTGGGAAGATGACTCTCAGCGTCATTCAAAATCATGTTCGATATACATTATATTAAATTATTAAAAACAGAATACTTTCGATGGAGTTATAAGGAGAGTAGAAAGTCTCCAGAAGCCTAGGTATTGGGTAACTATTTTAATACTGGACGCCGAATTTCCGTTGTGGGCCGGTAGCTCAGCCTGGAAGAGTGCCTGGTTCGCACCCAGGAGGTCCCGGGTTCAAATCCCGGCCGGTCCACTCAAAGATGAGTTCGATCCACTAATTGACATGATCTAACGTTGTAGAAACTTTCTCCTCCAAACGGGAAATCCCATTTAACTGTCGTGGACAGAGCGGTAGTGCCCCCAAGTAGTTCGTTAGACTCAATTATCGATACGGAACTGCATCTCATTGAAATATATTGTGCATAATTCTCATAACTACCTTTGAGAACATGAGCAAAATGAAGTGGTACACTGGCTTGGGCGATTCTGGAAAGACTAAAGTCCCGTCAAAAGGAGAGGTGTGGAAGGACGACGAGATGATAGAAGCACTTGGCAACATAGACGAATTGAATTCGGTACTTGGACTAGTCGTCAGTTTTTATCCTGAAGTAAAATCCCTGATACAGGGTCTTCAGAGGGACCTATTTGAGCTCTCTTCAGAGATAGCTGGATTTGACAGTGGTTTTGGGGAAGATAAAGTAAGGAAACTCGAACATGAAATCGAATTTTATGGCGATCAACTGACTCCTCTAAGAAACTTCGTCATACCTGGGGGGCACGTTGCTGCATCTCTTCTTCATTTAGCTAGAGCAGTAAGTAGGAGAACCGAGAGGAGCATCGTTAGTTTAGTCAAGGGTGGTTTAGCTAAGTCAGTCCATTTGGCTTATTTGAATCGTTTCTCCACCCTTATGTTCGTATTAGCCCTATGGGTTAATCAAAGAACTGGAAATGGTAATCCAATATGGCAAGGGAAACAATGAAAGCCATTTCTACATATATGACTCCTTTTTCATTGTTCATTACGATCTAACGTAAAACTTGACCCTCAAGAGAGTCCAAAGTGGGAATATTTGAACGAACAAAACACTATAGAAGCATCGAATTATGAGCGGGAAGGAACAGGGGTGAATTATATCTCTCAATATCAAGGAAGACATTCAATTTATTGAAAAATGAAATAATTAGTGAAAGGAAAATCGACTTTCCAAGAGATGCCACATTACGTGGGTCGGCTCTTGCCAGAATTGGCTCAGGCTGGAGCAGACATCCAGGCTCCAGTACTACGACCTCCCCATTAAGTGTTACTACGGACCCTCATCCGAGAGGAAATTCAGAACTTCTAGATAACTCCTACCTCGAATGGATTATTCACGGATAATTTGAACATAAATTTATTCAATTATTGCCACTTGTGACACTCTCTCAATACCCAGCCCTATAGTTGGAGTAGAACCAAAACTCTTTCTGGGAATAGAACTTTTCCCTCAGAATTCTCCACATTAACGATAAATTCCTGAAGATGAACGTTCCTCAAGAGTAGTACGAACATGGTTGCTTCTTGTAATACCAATTTATATTAGTGCGTGACATTACGGCCACGCCTAAACAATATTAATATAATGAGGATAGTCGGAAAAGATGTAGAAATGGTCAAGCTGGTGAATTGGAGCAAGGCTACTGAACTTGAGCTGAACATGGGTATAGGGGATATCATCAAGGAAACCGAGGCGGACGTAGTACTAATCCCTTTGGGACACAAAAGACTAGTGGAATATATCAAGTCTTCAGACCTAGATACTTCAGAACCAATGATAATAAGGCTTGAATATTCTAGATCGCTTATCAAAGAAATAGAAAGGCTTAAGAGAGAGGGATTCCTGATCACTGTGGTGATACCTAATCCCAATTTGTCTGAGAATAAGGGGAAATCTTTGACTACGAAGAAATGATTTTCCGTAGAATAGATAGTTTAAGGGAAAATGCCCAGGGCGATTCAGGGCTCCGTTGCAGATTGTAATTCTTGACCTTAAATCAGTAGAATTCTGTTGATTCTCTGTTGATGCTCAGCCTAAATTGGCAATTGATTATTATAAGACTTGCTAAACAAAATGAATTAGCTATTGATCCTTGAACTGCTGAGGTGAGGGTGAAGGAGTGATAGAGCTCTTGAGAAACTTATGTGAAATAAGTTTCAAATTGAAGTAAGAAACTCATTTCGTCTTTTTTTAGATCATAATTATGGACAGACCATTGTACCAATGCATAGAATTATTTTATGGGAGTTGTGGTACCGAGAACGCTTTCTTGCAAGGCGAGAATTAATCTTAAAGCTCCATAAATACGATGAAAGTGTGTGGGCCGGTAGCTCAGCCTGGAAGAGCGCTCGGCTTGCAACCACTGAGCAGGACACCGAGAGGTCCCCGGGTTCAAATCCCGGCCGGTCCACTCACTACGTAATTTTGGCTCGCAGAAACCGTCTCAATGAATAGTCTTTTATTGACCGTTCCAGGGATAGCCGACAAAATGTCTTCGATGTCCAATAATTCCTTTAGGCCAAACTGGAACAAGTAGGCTAACATTGCAATATTACAATAACCTCCGCTACTCTGCGAGATCTTCCGGCAATCAACAACGAATGTTCTCCACTTTTTCAAGAAACTTAGGATATAATTCAGATCTACCATAGGTTGGCCTGGCAGTGCCGAGGGTTTCGTCTCTGCGTTTACGAAGATCACTGCATCTTTAGAAAGGAAATTAATATTTCTCAACAACTCAGTGGCTTCTAATGCTATCATGTAGTCTGCCCCTCCTTCTGGAATTAAAGGAACTTCAATATCCCCAATTCTTACGTGAACGTTGACTGCTCCTCCCCTCTGTGCTAACCCATGAGTCTCGGCCTCCATAACTTTGAAACCCCTCCTACTAAAGGCTTCTGCCAGTATCTTACCTGTGGTGACTACTCCCTGGCCACCTATCCCGCATATCAATATGTTTAGCTTAACCATGCCCTATCCCATCCCTCAGGCTTCTCCCCCTTCAGGAGTATTGCGTTGAAGGGACAGATGGGTACGCAAGCACCACAACCTATACATTCCCTGGGATCAATGTGCGCCTTCTTATTGGCTTTCCTCATAATAGCAGGACATGTGAAGTGATCGTAACATATAGTACATCCGGTGCACTTATCCTCGTTGACGAAAGCTAGAGGTCTTTCAGAAAAACCCTCAACGGCTTTAAGTGCACATGCCCTCTTCGCTATTAATAGTGCTGGTTTTTTATTTACTTTGACCCAAGAGATAGCATTAGCAACAGCCTTAGAGAAGTCGGTACTAAAGGGGTCAGCAACGCTAACATATTCAACCCCTAATCCCGCAGCTACCCTAGCTATGTCCATATTTTCAGACGGACTGGGTTGTTGTCCAGTCATCGCGGTAGATCTATTATCCAGGACCACCACTAGGAGTGGAGTGTTATTGTATACGGCGTTGGCAAGTGAAGAAAGTCCTGCGTGGAAGAAGGTAGAATCCCCTATGACTGCCACAGGGATAGTTCCTGTTGACCTATAAACGCCGTTTGCTATTCCTATACTACTCCCCATGGAGATGAGACTATCTTGTACGTTAAAGGGCGGAAGCACTCCTAAGGAGTAACAGCCAATATCCCCCGAATAAAAGGTCTCTTTCATTCCTCCTAGGATTACCCCCCTCTTCATAAAGACGAAACTGGATCTGTGGGGACATCCTGGGCACATAGCCGGAGGTCGGGGTGGAACATTAGGTTGGAGGTGCCTTTCAAGGACTTCTGAATTTAGCCCCATAAATTTGGATATGGCTAACCTTACTCTGTTGAGCGTCATTTCTCCAGATCTTCCAGTCAATTTCTTTCCCTGTACCCTTATGTGAAGCCCCTCATCTACTACGAAGGACTTGAGCTGGTTTTCCACAATAGGTTCCAGTTCCTCTACAACAAGAACTTCCTCAACGTCCATGAGTTCCCTCCCAACCTTATCAGGTAGGGGCACCGGTGAGAAGACTCCGATTAATTTGACCTCGTCCTGTAGTCTCCAGTCCTCTAGGACCTCTTTGACGTAAGGATAGGAAATCCCAGAAGCGACTATTGCCTTTCTGCCTGATCCCGAAACTACAACTAAAGATTCCAGTTCCTCCTTTATTTTCTCCCATCTTTCCAGTTGTAGATCCCTGTCTCTCCTGGCTACATCGGGAACTAGTGAATATCGGTCTGGTCTCTTCCTAAGACTTCCCTTCACTGGTGAAGATCTGGGGAGTGTCTTTACTGGGGCCCTCACGTGGCTCACTCTGGTCGTGGTGTTTAGGATGACTGGATGACCGACCCTAGAACTAATTTCAAAGGCTTTTACAGTAAAGTCGTGAGCCGATTGAGGATCATATGGCTCCAGTATGGGTATTAGGGCCATGAGACCATAGTATCTGTTATCTTGCTCGTTCTGGGATGACCACATACCTGGATCCCCTGCAGAAACTATGACCAAGGCCCCATCAACTCCCGTGTATGAGGATGAGACTAGAGAATCCGATGCTACGTTTACTCCAACATGTTTCATGCACGCCATCGCTCTAGCTCCGCTGATCGCAGCACCGTAAGCTGTCTCAAAGGCAACCTTCTCGTTGGTGCTCCATTCTACGTAAATGTCTTTATATTCCATGAGCGTCTCTATTATCTCTGTTGATGGAGTACCTGGATAACCTGCGGCCACAGATACCCCCGAGGCTAAAGCCGCTAGAGCTATCGCCTGGTTTCCCAAAAGAAGGGTGCTCCGAAGTTCTATCATGATTATCATTATAGTTTTGTGAATTTCAACTAATAAGACTGAATATTGATAATCTTAAAATCTTGGGGTCAAATTTAAAATAGGCTCATAACCGCATATGAGGTTCTTCGTTCTATCGTTACAGATTACCTTCCCATAATATGGGCCCGCCGGGATTTGAACCCGGGACCACGACGACCCGAACGTCGCATCCTGAACCAAGCTAGACTACGGGCCCTTACATCAGCTTATAATTTCCAGTTTTAAAAATGTTTTCAATGACTATTGACTACATTGTTGAAAGTGTTGCCAAGAGGATCTCGGGAGACATAGTGTGGAGTGAGAACCCAGGCACTGCGATGAGAAAGTGGAGAGAAACATTTGGAATCTCACAGTCTGAGTTGGCGAGAATCCTCGGAGTATCACAGTCTGTGATAGCTGACTACGAAAGAAACAGAAGACAACCAGGGAGCGCATTCGTGAAGAAATTCGTTGAAGGACTCATCGAAGCTGACTCCAAGAGGGGATTCAAAATAGTCAATGAACTCGGAAAGGTCTTCTCGCTGAACTTTCCTTTCATAGTTGACATGAAAGACTTCGTCTCTCCCATGACACTCCAGGATGTCGTTGTCGCCGTGGATGGAGTTCCCCTATGCACCGATATAGACAACATCCAGGTCTACGGTTACGTTATTACGGACAGCGTAAAAGCCATTACGTCACTTAGCGGAATGGAGTTCTATCAGTTCCTCTCCATAACCTTCAACAGAATACTTGTGTTCACTAAAGTGACTAGTGGAAGATCTCCGATGATAGCCCTTAAGATAGCACCAATAAAGCCGAAGCTTGTTGTCCTTCATAGACCAATAAGGATGGATCCTCTCGCCATACTCATGGCGAACAGGGAGGGAATAAACGTTATAGTATCCACTAAAAGGACAGAGGAGGAGCTGATTAAGGGGCTTAAGGGCCTTGCCCTTCGGTCAGAAGCAGAATAGCCTTCGCTATGTCTCCCCCTGCCTTGGCTAAAGCCTCCTTAGCTTCAGCCTCGGATTTCCCTGTCTGCTCCATGATAAACCTGACGTCTTCGTCCTTATACGTTGAGGGCTGTGACTTTTTCTCCACTCTTATCTGACCCATGACCGTGATAGCTTCCTGACCCATTACGTTGGCTTTGGTCACAATGGGCGAGTCCACTATAATATTCTCTTCTGGGGTCTCTATTACTACTCTTGTAGCATTTATATTCTCGGCCTTGACTCCAAGTCTCTCCAATTTCTTTAGATCCTTAGGTTTTACCTTCATTATGAGGAATAATGTTGTAACTCAAACTTAATATTTGCGGTTACCGTTGTTGTCACAAATGCAGTATACAGTGAAGATACTTGGTGGAGGCCAAGAGGTGGGGAGAGCTGGGATTGAAATCTCCAACTCTTCAGAAAGCATAATCCTAGATTACGGGGTCAACTTCAATCAAAAGGATGAACCCAACTTTCCTCTTCAGGAGTCTCCTTCTAAGGTGAGTGGCTTCGTGATATCACACGCTCACCTGGACCATATAGGGGCTTTACCTATTTATCAAATTTCGACTACCAAGAAGATTTACGGCACTGGGATCACCAAATACATTACGGAGCTGATGCTGAAGGACTTCATAAAGCTTTCAGGACAGAAGGTGCCGTTTGAGTGGGTAGAGGTGAAGAAAACCATGGATAACTTTGAAACTTTCAACTACTGGCAAGAGACCGAGATAGGACCCTTTACTGTCTCTACCTCCAGTGCAGGTCACATACCTGGAAGTGCCATAACTGTTGTAAAGACTGAAAAGGGAGACATAGCCTATACCGGTGACATCAACGTAACCAATGCTAAGCTGGTAAGACCAGCTGAAGTTGAGATAATGAAGAAGTCGAAGGTGATTATAACTGAAGCCACCTACGGGAAGTTTAATCATCCTCCTCGAAGCGAAGTAGAAGAGGAATTCTACAAGTCCGTCATGGAAGTCTTGGAGGGAGGAGGGACTGTTCTAGTTCCGGCCTTTAGTTTATCTAGAAGTCAGGAAATATTGGCAGTACTTGCTAAATATAAGATACCATATCCAGTATATTACGACGGTATGGCTAGAACAATAATGGAGATAATGATGAATAACCCGCAATACATTAATGATACTGATGCCCTCAGGAAGGCTTACGAAGAGTTCCACTACGTTAAAGGTTGGGAGGATAGGAGTAGAGCCTGGCGGAACAATGCCGTTATAGTAGCCAGCGCCGGCATGCTAAAGGGAGGACCGGCAGTGTATTACTATAAGAAAATAGCCGACAATCCTAAGAATGCGATATTCCTCGTTAGTTACCAGGCCGAGAACACGCCTGGAAGAAGGTTGCTTGAGATCGGAAAGTTTGACGAAGGTTCACCCCTATTGAAGGCAAGGTTACAGATGTTCGACTTCTCAAGCCACGCTGGTAGGAATCAGCTTATAGATATAATAAAGACCTCAGAGAATCTGGAGAAACTGATAATTGTACACGCATCTCCAGATAGTGCACAATCCTTCTCCAGTCTAGTTAAGGAGAGGTTTGGTGTAGAAGTTTTAGTACCAGAAAACGGACAAGAGATTCAAGTATGATACTATTATTGATACACGCCTCTCAGTTTTCCTATCAAGTAAAGGAGAAGGCTATAGAGAAAGCCGAGGAACCCGAGGTTAGGGAGCTATCACTGGAAAACGTACTAGTAGTCTTTACGTCGGTTGAGAAGGGAGACGATGATTCAACAGTAGAAAAAGCTAAGGAGTCCATAATGGACGTGGTGAAGAGGGTAAACGCTACTAGCGTGGTCATATATCCCTACGCACACCTGTCCCAAAACCTCGCCGAACCATCGATCGCTTTAGTAATGCTAAGAAAACTCCATGAGAGGTTGAGAGAAATCGGACTAAACGTCAGTAGGGCACCATTCGGATGGTATAAGTCTTTTAGCTTAACCTGTTATGGCCATCCTTTGAGCGAACTCTCAAAGAGGATCACTAACGAGACGGAGTACCAGAAATCGAAGGAACTCGATGTCTGTCATAAGTTCGGTTTTCCCTATTCTCCCAACGCTAGCTTCATGAAGGCAGCGATAATAGAGAGACTGAAGAAATTGTTGAACGCAAAGGGAGTAATATATGGTAACACGGAGGATGTCCCTGAGGGATACTTGGTAGTTAACTATGTGAGGCCCACCGGTAGGCTGTTGCCCTGTGTCAATGAGGATCCGAAATTATTTTGCAATTATAGAGGGAAAGGCGATTTTGGCCTTCCAGAGACCTTCTCAGACTCTTCAAATACGTACGTTCTATGGACGAGAAAGCATGAAAACATATTGAGGATTGACCTGGGGGTACTACTATATTATTTTCTTTTACAATCCAAAAAAATGAATACGCCTTCACTGCCCTTATGGCTTAGCCCTATCCATGTGAGGGTGTTACAGATAAAGGGAAACCCTGAAGCTTGGAAAATAGGGGAGGAAATCATGAAACGTGGCCTTAGAGTTCAAGTGGACGACATAGATGATTCTTTAGGTAATAAGATAAGGAGAGCTGGAACTGACTGGATACCTTTCGTCGTCATTGTTGGAGAGAGGGAGATAAAGACTGGAACTCTAACAGTTAAGATAAGGGAAACGGGGGAGCAAAGACCCATGAAGTTGGAGGAGTTGGTACAAGCCGTGAAGGCTGGGGACGATCTTCTCTTGCCCCAAAACGTCCCATTAAGTCTAAAGGAGATGTAAGCTAAAAATGAGGTCAGTAGAAGCCATAGTTCCCCTGAAGTTAACACTTTTTGGAGAACACGCAGTGGTTTACGGATATCCGGCCATAGCCATGGCGATATCTGAGACCATGAAGGTGAGAGTGGAGAAGAGTGACAAAACTATAGTTTCCTCAAACACCTTGACGATAGGAAATATAAAAGTAGACCTTGATGAAATGAGGGCAGAGAGTTCACAATTGAACAGGGTTCTCTCCTACGTTATAGCTGCACTAAACTATTTTCAGGATAGGAGACCTGTACACGTGTCGGTAGAGTCTACTGTGGAACCATCTGTCGGCTTAGGAACCAGTGCTGCAGTGATAGTTGGTGTGGTAGCTTCATACTCGAGATATATTGGACTGAACTACAGCCCTGAGGAAATAGCCAAAATCTCAAGGGAGATAGAGAGGAGCGTACAAGGATTGGGAAGCAGAATGGACACTTACACGACTAGCTTAGGAGGCCTCCTCTACTTCCCTAGGAACTCTGATGACGTCATGAGAATAAACGGTAATCTGCAAATTGCAGCTGGCTATATAAGGAGAGCTACATCTACAGCTGAGATCCTTAGGAGAGTGAAGCGACTGAGGGACAGAGGTCACATAGTTGACAAAATCATGGACGTAATAGGAGAAGTCACTGAGCTAGCTAGGAAAGCCCTAGAATCTGGGGATGATAGTCTCCTAGGAGAGTTGATGTATGTGAATCATGGCCTCCTGTCCTCATTGGGCGTCTCCCACCCGACAATCGACGAACTAGTTTCCACTGCAAGGTCATTAGGTATGAAGGGTTGTAAAATGAGTGGAGGAGGTGGAGGAGGATCAGTGATATGCGTGAGAGAGCCCAAGAGTGAAATCCTTTTAGAGTCTAAGGGACTCAAAATCGTGAACAGTGAAATTAATTCGACGGGAGTGACGACAAAGGAAATAAATTAGTGATATAGATGCACTATTCATGTGCGGAATAATAGGGATAGCTTCAGAGAAGCTCAGTGATAGAAAATTGGCTGAGCTGACTGTTGAGATACTGAGGAGGTTAGAGTACAGAGGTTACGACAGCGTTGGAATGGCATCAATGAGCGAAGACAGAATAGAGGTAAGAAAAGCAAAAGGGAGCGTAGAAGAATTTGTAAAGAAGAGATCACCCTCAACTATGAAGGGGAAAGTCTTCCTTGGTCACACTAGATGGGCGACTCACGGTGAGCCAAGTGATATCAACGCCCACCCGCACACGGACTGCTCGGGTGAAATCGCCGTAGTTCATAATGGAACTATACTGAACTTCGCTGAACTCAAGAACGACCTAATTCAGAAAGGTCATGAATTCAAGAGCGAGACGGACACAGAAGTCGTGGCCCACCTAATTGAACACTATAGAAAACTGGGAATGGACAATTTCACGGCCTTCAAGAGGGCAATTCTGTCGATAGAGGGAGACCATGCTATTCTAGTTGTGATTAAGGGTGACCCTCGAATATTCTTCTCTAAGAGGAATAACCCCTTGAAGATCGGGGTAGCTGACGGGATGACATTGATCTCCAGCGATTCGTGGAGTATGTTCATGGTAACCAATAAGATAATTCCAATAAATGATGAAGAGTTTGGATATATATCCGCTAGAGAGAGATATATTGAAAAATTTTCAGGAGAGAGAGTGGATACGAATAGTAGGTTATACACAGAGGACACAGAGTCCCTAGCCTCTTCTCACGAGGGCTACGAGTCCTTTATGCATAAGGAGATATTGGAGAGTCATTTGGCAGTGAGGGAGACGTTAAGGTCAATGATGAGAGAGACCGAGATCGTCTCCAAGGCCATTAAGAGCTTGAGTGAAGCTAGGAGAATATTCGTTGTGGGGGCGGGAACTAGTTATCACGCTGGACTCATGTTTGCTTTAAGGCTTCAGAAGGCTGGTCTCACTTCCATACCTGTAATAGCCTCGGAGCATCACTATTTCAGAGCAACTGAAGATGATGCGGTTCTGGTGATCAGTCAGAGTGGGGAAACGATGGATTCCTTAATTGCATCGAAGCATTATAGGGCTAATGGAGCCAGGATACTCTCACTTACAAATACTCTGGGTAACAGTATATCCCACGAAAGCGACATCGCACTCCATACTAGGGCCGGACCTGAAGTAGGAGTTGCTGCGACTAAAACGTTCACGTCACAGGTTGCAGCTCTACTGTTTCTCTCCTCTAACCTCCTTGGAGAGGACGTAGAATACCTTAAAGAGGCCGAACAAACTGTTACGAACTCCTTACAGGCAATGGGGTATGCCCTAGAAATAGGAACCCAACTGTGCAAGAAGAGTAACGCCTATTATCTGGGCAGGGGTTTAGGTGTTCCCATGGCCCTTGAAGGTGCACTAAAGATTAAAGAGATTGCCTACATACACGCGGAGGCTTATCCCGCAGGCGAGAGTAAACATGGACCTATAGCCCTCGTGGAAAAGGGGTTCCCTGTTGTCTTCATTAACTTAGGAGAATTTGTAGGGGAGCTATCAAATAACATCAAGGAAATGAGTGCTAGAGGTGCGGAGACCATAGTTCTCAGCATCAACAACAGACTCAGCGATAACAAGGAGCTCAAGGTATGGAGGGAAGTGAGTGTTAGCGTGAGCGATACTAGACTTGCCCCATTGGCTATGGCACCACTCATCCAAGCAATAGCGTACTATGCTGCAAAGTGTAAGGGAGTAAATCCTGACAGGCCTAGGAATCTTGCAAAGACGGTGACAGTACAATGAAGGCAGTAATCCTGGCCGCAGGCAGAGGAGAGAACCTGTTGCCGTATACGGAGAAGGAGCAGAAGGAAGCAATACAGGTCTCTGGCAAGGCAGTAGTAAGATATGTGGTAGAAGGTCTATGGAAGGCAGGGATTAGGGAGTTTGTGGTGGTGGTCAATGATAAGGGAAAACAGATAGAGGACGCCCTTGATGGCATAGATGCCTCAATGGAGTTCATAAGGCAGGTCACTCCAGGTATCTCCGGTGCAATTAGGGACGGTATGGAGAGAGTGGACGATTACTTCGTCCTAGCTTTTGGAGACATTATAGCACCAGACAACTTCTACTCCGAGTTGATAGGAAGGTATAACGAGAGTGGCAGACCAGTACTGTCTACTGTTCCAGTGTACGAAGGATTGGATACGTATGGGTTAGTTAAATTAAACGAGAGATTACATATAGTGAAAGAAGGCTCCACGTTAGCTTTGGCTGGAGCATATGTATTACCTAAGGGAGAGTTCAGCGAGTTTCTGGACTATCTCGAAAGTATAGCTGATAGAGCTGCTTACTTCATATGGTCAGGCCCTTGGGTTGACGTAGGATTTCCAGAGGATCTATTAAGTGCCATAGAAAATCTTCTCAATAGGAAAGACAGCTTTATCTCAAATAGGGCCACTATATCCAGTACGGCCATCATAGGAAAGAACGTAGTCATTGAGGAGGGGGCAATTGTAGAGGATTATGCAATACTTAAAGGCCCAGCTTACATAGGGAAAAATGCCTATGTAGGTTCCTTCTCCCTGATTAGGGACTACTCCTCGATTGAAGAGGGGGCAGTGATTGGAGCCTATTGCGAGGTCGCTCACTCTCTAATTGGGAGGAGGGCAGTAATAGGCTCTAAGTCCTATATCACCCACAGTGTCATAGGAACTGAGGCTCGAATAGGAGCCTCAGCCGTGACAATCAGTTATCCTGCAGCATTAAAGAGGAAAGGTGAGAGGAAGTTTGGTGCCTTAATTTCTCCAGGTGGAGAATTAAGCCATGGATCCTTAGTAGGACCAGCCTTCAGGAAATAGGGGTTTTCTCTATTCATTCTTTATTTCGTTTTTGTTAGCCGACATTTATCCCATCCATCTCCTCCGTGAACGGCAAAGTTTTCCGTCTCCTCAAACCCATCTTTATAAATTAGGGATAGACGAGTATCCCTATGGGTAAGCTTACTATACTATTGGCTGATAACAGTATGGACAAATTGTATCACGGACTTGTGCTCGCGTTAGACGCTAGATCGCTTGACTGGACTGTAAAATTCTTCGTGACTTCACAGGCGGTTTTGTTATTCACCAAAAAGTTCAAGGGGAGAGCCAAACTTAGATTAGGCTTCTTAGCTAGATTATTTGTCTCGACCCAGATGAAAAGGATAGGTATACCTGACGCTGAAGAATTAATCGAAGAGGCAATAAAGGAGGGGGTGGAGTTCTTCGTGGATGAAGTGGGTCTAAAAATAGCTAGGCTATCTAAGGAAGATCTCCTCGACTCGGTGAAACTTTCTGGAGGAATAACATACCTTAAAGAGGCACAGGATTCTGACGTGGTGGTCACGTTATGAAGGTCCTGGAAACTAGCGAAGTGTGCCCCGTAGTGATATTGAAGGTAATGCGTTTATGGAGATCTCTAACTCCCCCTTCTGAAGAGGAGATCATAGTGAAATCGCCGTGGGAGGCCGTTGCCCAAGAATTGGAAAAATGGTGCAATGAGACTGGAAATGAGTTTTTGGGATACAGTAGGGACGGTAATAAACTAGTGATCAAGCTTAGGTTGAAGAGATAGGTTTATTATATCTGGACTTAGCATGAGTGTTGGGTAGATGCGTATTGTGTACCCTGAACTCAGGGTATTTGAGGATCCAGTTCAACTTTTAGAAGGAATGTGGCCAACGCCACTCCTAAAACTATCTATAGGAGAAGATGTCTGGGGGAAGTTGGAGTTCTTCAACCCCTTCAGTAGAAGTATAAAAGACAGGACAGCGTGGTTCTTGTTCAGAGATGCCCTAAGAAAGGGTGCAGAAAACATCACAGAAGCTACCTCAGGGAACATAGGAATTGCTATCTCCTCTCTCTCAGCTATATTCGATAGAAAATTTGTGGCTTTCATCCCGACTACGGCCCCCAAATCCTTCAAGATAGCAATGAAAATATTAGGTGCTTCGCTTATTGAGGCGGGAAAATCTACTAACGATCTAATTCCGTTGGTTAAAGAGTTCTCCAAGAGCTCTAGTATGTATCACTTAAATCAATTTCAGAGTCAATTCAACATACTAGCTCATTACGAGACTACAGCCAAGGAGATAGATAGACAGCTTGGGATGATGGGTAAGATACCCCAAAGAATTATAGCTACCATGGGAACGGGAGGACATGTGGCCGGTCTCTCTAAATTCTTTAAGGAGAAATATGGAGACGATGTAGAGGTAGTGGGAGTTCAGCCAGCCGACGGGGAGAGGATACCTGGGATAAAGAGACAGAACGGCGACACCTTAGCTTTAGAGGCCAAGATCGACAGAGTAATTGAGGTCACTTCGAGGGAGGCAATGGATGGTGTTCTGAAGGTAGCTAGGAGTACAGGGATATTAGTTGGGTTAAGCTCAGGGGCCACAGTGAACGCCTATTTAAAGTTAGCAGATTCAAAGACCACGGTCCTAATTTTCCCCGATGATGGTTATAAGTACATAGACGAAATGGCTACACTGATGGAATCCAGTCAATCCTATTGATGACCGAAGCTTAGAGATTTAAACAATTGAGGATAATATTGCCTGGAAAATGAACATAGAAAATGTACTAAGATCGCTCTATCTCCAGACTAAGGTTATCGAAGACGGAGGTAAGAAATATGTTGTGAAATGCTACGGATCCAATGTGGGTTTGAAGTGGTACTTCATCTCGTCTGTATTTCGTTCTTTTCCGTATGTAGCGAGTCCTAAGGCTAGAATGTCTAGGGAGATCGACTTCATGACTTACACATGGAAAAAGGTAAGGGTGCCTACTATAGTTGATCTTGATACTGATGAGAAGTGTATAGTCAGGGAGTATATAGATGGAAGGATTCCAAATAGTGTGGAGGACTTCGTAGAGGTTGCACATGTCCTCAGAGAGATACATGAGGAGGATTTTGCACTAGGAGATACAAAATATGAAAACTTCCTCATAAATAATGGAGTATGGGTTATCGACGCTGAGGAGGCTGTGAGGACCCAAGAAAACGAGTTAAAGGCCTGGGACTTGCTTGTATACTTTCTTTTCATCTCATATAAGTTCATCCAAGATGTGAGAAGTTTTGAAAGAGTTGTCAAAGAATTCCTTTCAATTTACGTACCAGACAGGGAAGTTGTCCTCAAGGCGCTGAGCCTCAGAAACGTACAGCTTTTATCCATGTTCCCTCCACTTCACTTAACGATACTGAGGAAGGCTATGTCTGAATTCTGATGAGGATCTTCTCTTGGCCTCTCAAGATTGTCAGTTGGGAATCTAGTATTTTCGTTCCACAAGCGGGGCATCTGTAGAAGTACCTGATCGTCTTCTTCTCACCGGAACTCTCTGCCTCTGATATGAACTCCATCCTCACTCCACACCTAGGACATATCATGTCGTTCATATGCGAGTTTATAAACGAAGGAAGTAATTAAGTGTTGATGATAGACAGATACGGGAGACCTCTTGAGGATCTAAGGATCACACTCACCCATGTCTGCAACTTCTCTTGCTTCTTCTGCCATATGGAAGGGGAAGGGCTGGAACAGAGTGAGGTATTAAGCCCAGAGCAGATAGGTTTGGTGTCCGAAGTAGGGAGGGAGTTTGGAATAAACTCTGTGAAACTTACTGGGGGAGAACCTACTCTAAGGAGAGATCTGATAAACGTGATAAGAGCAATAAAGGAGGCAGATGTCAGGGAGATATCTATGACAACTAACGGCTTCCTCTTAGATAGACTGGCTGTGAAACTAAAGGAGGCCGGGTTAAATAGAGTCAACATAAGCCTCCATGCCATGGAGGAGGACAAATTTAAGGAGATAACGGGAGTTGATGGCCTAAGGAGGGTTATCGAGGGAATTAGGGCAGCCGTATCAGCAGGGTTAAGGCCCGTAAAGATGAACTTCGTCCTCACCAAGAAGAACACAGATCAAGTAGAAAAGATCATTAGCTTCGCTGAGTCAGTCGGAGTGGACGAACTCCACCTCATTGAACTCCATCCCGTAGGCTTAGGGAAACAAAGCTTCTCCACTCACGAGTGGTTAGATTCAATAGAGCGTAAACTCTTCGAGACCTCCAATAAGATTGAGATAAGAGAAAAACACTTTCGGCCACGATATGTTCTACCTTCGGGTCTTGTGGTCGAGGTTGTGAAACCGTACGCTAATCCCATCTTTTGTGCCGGATGTAATAGGGTTAGGCTTACCGTAGATGGCAAGTTGAAAACTTGCTTATACAGAGACGATAAGGTCGTGGATGTAAGAAACGTTCTCACGTCTAGTCTGCCCCTGTGGGAGAAACGGGAACTTCTTAGGAGGGCTTATGAAATAGTTATAGCTATTAGGGAGCCTAACTTTAAGTTTCTTTCGAGACCACTTGAGATTAGATAAACTAGAGAAGATCCGAGAGAACTCGAATCTTAAAAATATAGTGATAATGGGAGATTCAAACCTATTTTATTTCACTGGTTATAGGGGAATGGGTACATTACTCTATTGTGATAGAGTTCCTTATTTAGTGGTGCCTGCCCTAGAAAGGAACAGAGCTGAGAAAACCAAAGGATTGGAAGTCAGATCATATTTCCCAGTGAGGATCGCCGAGGATTTAATTGAAGGAGGAATGTTTGAAGCAATTGAGACCCTTTGTAAAGGTATAAGTGAATCTGAGGTAGGCCTAGACGTAAGGTCTCTCTCTGCCGAGCTTTACAACAGTATAAGGGATAAATGGAAAATTAAAGACATCTCCTCAGAGATTAGTTCCATCAGATCTATAAAAGATGAGGAAGAATTGGATAAAATCAGGAAAGCCCACGAAATAACAGCTAAGGCCATGAACAGAGCTTTGGAGGAGTTCACGAAGGGTGGAGTTACGGAGTTGAATATATCTGGGCTAATTGACTTTACAATGAAAGAAATGGGAGCTGAAGAGTATGCCTTCCCCTCCATAGTTGCCTTTGGGGAAAACTCTGCCGAACCGCACCACATACCATCTCTCCGCCGGTTAAAGGCCAGTGATAAC
Source organism: Metallosphaera yellowstonensis MK1 (assembly GCF_000243315.1). GTDB lineage: Archaea > Thermoproteota > Thermoprotei_A > Sulfolobales > Sulfolobaceae > Metallosphaera > Metallosphaera yellowstonensis. The sequence goes on from NZ_JH597770.1 coordinate 256,876, forward strand.
GCGGTGGTCGACATAGGGGCTAGATTCGAGGGGTATTGTTTTGACAGCACTAGAACCTTTCTGCCTAAGTTTAGTTACGAGGAGCTTAGAAAAGTCTATGAAGCTGTCTTGGAGGCACAACTAGAGGCCATCGATTTAGTCAGAGATGGTGTTGAGGCCTCGGAGGTGGACAAAATGGCCAGATCGAGGATACAGAGGGCTGGTTACGAGAGATTCTTTATCCACTCTACTGGTCACGGAGTGGGTATAGATGTTCATGAGGCCCCGCTGGTCTCCATGAAATCAAAGGATATTCTCAAGGAGAACATGGTCATTACAGTTGAGCCCGGAATATACATCAAAGACAGAGTCGGAGTCAGGATCGAGGACACTATAATAGTTAAGAAGGGCAAGCCTGAAGTCTTAGAGACCCTTTATAAATTCATCTAAGTCCTTTTGACATAAAGGGTTTTTATCCGTCTTTTGCACTTACACCTGTTTGGACATGGAAACTTCAATAAGCAAGGAAAAATTGGAAGAAGAAATAGCACGACGCGTTAGAGAAATTTTGGAGTTACTTGGAGAGAACCCAGATAGGGAGGGCTTACTGGATACTCCTTCCAGGGTGGCCAGGGCCTTTATAGAAATGACTTCTGGACTGAGAACTCCTCAACCTGAAATAAAGGCCTTCAGAATAAGTGAAAATGGAGATGAGAGTGCTGTAGAGGATCAGGTTGTATTGGCCTCTGACATTCAATTCTCTTCACTCTGCGAACATCATCTTCTCCCCTTCGTGGGAAGGATACACATAGCATACGTTGTAGGAAAAGAAGGTAAGGTGGCAGGCTTCAGCAAATTAATACGATTAGTGAACTATTATGCTTCAAAACCACAAATTCAGGAAAGGTTAGTTGAGGAGATAGCAGACGCTCTCATGGCCAGTGAGGTCGCACCTAAGGGTGTAATGGTAATAGGCGATGCAATTCACATGTGTGCGTATGTGAGGGGGGTTAAAGACAAGGAGGCCAAGCTGGTCTCCACAGCTATGAGAGGAGTATTTAAGACCAACAGGAGCCTTAGGAATCATGTCTTTAGATTACTAGAAATATCTAAAGGTAAAAATGGAAATGTTTTATAAGTCATGACCTAAAAGGAGTATAACCGATAAAGTCACACGTCCAGGTAGTAGTAGATCTCCATGGGATGGGGATACATCTGAAGGGTTCTAGCTTCCTCTCTCTTTAGTTCGATGAAGGTTTCTAATATGGAGGGGTTGAATATGGGCTTCAAGAACTCGTTATCACTTTCCAGCTCATCTAGCGCCTCGTCTAGGGATCTGGGTAACTCCCTTATTCCGAGCTCCCTCCTCTTCTCAGGAGTCAGGTGGTAAATGTTCTCATCCACTGGATTTCCTGGGTCTATTTTCTTAGTGACGCCATCCATGGCAGCTGCGGCAATTGCAGCAAAGGCTAAGTAAGGGTTAGTTGAAGGGTCTGGTGCCCTGTACTCTATTCTTTTCGCCTTCTCCATTCCCTTATAATATGAAGGTACCCTTATCACTGCGCTCCTATTACCCTTACTCCACGCTATGTAGACTGGGGCCTCAAATCCAGGTATAAGTCTTCTGTAACTGTTGACTGTTGGGGATACTATTGCAGATAAAGCCCTTGCATGACTTAATATGCCACCTATCGCATATCTCCCGAACTGACTGATCTCAGCATATTCATCGTTTGGATCATACATCATGTTCTTCTTTCCGTCCTTGGTCCAGAGACTAAAGTGTGTATGCATACCAGTTCCATTGTCGCCAAACATCGGCTTAGGCATAAAGGTAGCAACCAGGTTGTGTTTCGATGCAACGTTCCTTATAACGTACTTAAGGGTCTGTAGTTTGTCTGCAGAATCTACTAAAGTCGAAAACCTATAGTCTATCTCTCCCTGACCAGCGGTAGCCACTTCATGGTGAGCTGCCTCGACATGAAAACCGAAGTACTTTGTTAGTGTTTGTATTATTTCAAGTCTCACATCCATCAATTGATCTACAGGTGGGGCTGGATAATATCCCTCTTTATACCTTATTAAATATCCTCCTCCATTCCATGGAGCCTCTCTCGCAGTTATTTTATAACCAGTACCACTCTGAGGGGTTTTGACGTCCACATCCACCCTATCGAAGAGGAAGAACTCCAGTTCCGGACCATAGTAAGACACATACCCCGCTTCCGCTAAATGTTCCTCAGCCCTCTCTCCAATATATCTTGGATCTCTTTCAAATCTTCCTCTTCCTCCCCCCCAGTAAACCTTCGTGAGGACTCTAGCCACGTTGGGGGACCAAGGCAAGACATTCAATGACTCCAACACTGGGGAGAGAACCATATCACTCTCATATATGGTAGTGAAACCCTTGATACTACTGCCGTCTAACTTCCCAAAACCTACTTTGATATCCTCCTCCGTAAAGTCTGATGCAGGAATTGTAACATGTTGAAGTCTACCTGGTACATCGGTAAACTGCAGATCTATCCATTCAACTTTATTTTTCCTGACGTATTCTACTGCTTCCTCAGGTGTCTTTGGCATGGGGAAGGGTTACCTAAAAGGGTATATAAGTATATTTCTTGATTTCATGAATACTTTTTTAGAACTTATATCCTTTTCTGAAAAATCTATAAGTCGTTACCTGATTCGATGATGTAGCAATCTAATACCTTTTCATTAGACTTCCGTTCTGCATTACGTAATGATGATCTGCAACGGATGCAATATCCTCATCTTGAGTGACGTATATCATGCTTATTCCCTTATTTTTAACTATTTCTATTAATTTTTTTAGAAAATCTTCTCTATCACTAATATTGGAGATAGCTTCATCTAGAAGTAGAAGTAGCGGACTGCTTAAAATTGCGGTCAATATAGCTACCCTTTCCTTCTGGCCTAGGCTCAGTGAACCGACCTTACCTGAGAAAGTTACCCCTAAAAGCTCTTTATACTTGTTTATTATCTCTGGGTTGTATCTAATCCCTCTAAATCGTGCTCCCTTAATTATGTGGGTATCCACATCTAGGTGTGGAATGTAACTCTCTGGAGTAACTAAAGCAATGCCCCTCTTCTCTGGAGGTAATAGTGTAACATCTCTCCCCCTAACAACTATCCTTCCTTTCTCTGGCCTTACGAGCCCTGCTATGATATCGAGAAACGTGGTCTTTCCAGATCCATTAGGTCCCGTTATACATATTACTCCCGATTCCTTCATAGACGCGTTTATCGCGAAATCTCTGAGGCCCTTTGAAACTTCAATTATTAGATCTTCTTCACTCAAACCTAGAGCCCCAAGGAACTATAGGTATTTTGTAACTGAAGCCTCCAGAGTCTCCTCGTCTATGGCCCCCACCAACGTTTCCTTAACTTCACCGTTAACGAAAATTAATGTAGTAGGAATATTCATGATCCCATAAGTATCAGCTATTTTTGGGTTCTCGTCCACATTAACCCTTACGAAGGTAGCTTTACCCATTAACTTAGAGGAGATCCTCTTAAAAACTGGTTCATAAAGATGGCAAGGAGCACACCACTGTGCCCAGAAATCCACTACTACCACTTTGTTTTTCGTGATTATCTCCTGAAACGAGGATTCTGATGCATTAATTATATTCTCCTCCTTAGTCTTGTTTATCGACTTTGCCCTATGCTCCAACCTAGCAGATATTTCCTTAATTAGCTCTTCCAGCTCACTCAAGCTTCTCCACTATATAAACCTTCTTTAACCTCTTATAAAATGCTACCTTCTGGTTCACGTATTCAAGAAGCTCATCTGAGGAGATGTTGTATCCCTTCTTCAGTACTACGTAAGCCACGGGTTGCTGTCCCAGATTACCTGCGTCCTCTCCGATGACCCTTGTACTCTGTACTGCGGGATGTGACTCGAGTATAATCTCTAAATCCCTTGGAAATATAGGGTAACCTTTGTACTTCAACATCCTTTTCTTGACACCCTTGAAGTAAAGAAGACCAGCGGAGTCAACACTAACAAGGTCCCCAGTTTTAAGCCAGTCTCCTTCCATAACCCTGGCTGTCTCACTTCTGTCTTTGTATCCCAGCATCAACCACGGGGCCTTAACCCATAGCTCGCCAACTTCGCCTTCTCTAGCTAGAGATCCGTCTTCCTTTATGATCTTAATCTCAGCCCCTTTCAATGGACTTCCGATGGTTATTCTATCGGAGAATTCCTTAGGTTGAAGAGTTACTACTAACCCCTCAGTAAAGCCGTATTGCTGAATAATATTTTTTCCGAACTTCTGCTTAAATTCATTTACAGTGGACGGGAAGAGCGGTGCTGCAGTGCTGATACATACTTCAAGAGAACTAATTGAGCCGCCTTGCTGAATGAGCGAATCATAAACCATTGGAACAGTAGCCAAGTAGTTAACTTTATAGGTATTTATGATCTCGATAGCTCCTGAGGCCGAGAATTTCCTGACCGGAACTATCAGTCCTCCGGCCTCTAGGGTTACTCCTAGAACACTGCCTCCTAAAACGTGAGCTAAGGGTACTGTCAAAATGGTTCTTATTTCGCTTAAACCTAGCGATTGATAAAGGATCCTGCTGTTAAGTTCTACTCTCTGAGCACTATGAATGACTTCCATAGTCCTTCCAGCTATACCCGCATAGTAATATGATAGTCCTGGCTCATCTTCATCATATTCATAGGGTTTAGCATTGATTTCTTCATTGAACTTTGGGATCATAAATCGAAAGCTTGTGAGTACGCTCTTCTCTCTTTCCGCAATCTCCTCGTCTACAAGAATAACATCAGGTTTAGAATCATTTAAGATATATGCAAGGTCCTCAGATGAGGTGAGCGGATCGATAGCTATAACCTTGGTTCCGGCCCAAAAGCCTGCTAGATACGCCATAATGGCCTCTGGAGAGTTGAACATGAAATGGGCAATTACACCGTGTGTAGGAAGTGACCTAGCTAGTCCCGCAACTTTCTTGGATACCTGTGAGTAGGTGAGTGAACCAATGAAAGGTGAGTTAGGTCTATTTACGCCCCATCGATACAGCAAAGACGCTAAGCTCATAAAGTGTCGATTTTATTGTTCCTAGTCCCCCTTATAAGTTAAGGACAATGCTCAGGGTTATAGGACTCTCAAGGATTCATATAACACTCTTCGACTTAGAAGGTAAGCATGGCAGAATAGATGGGGGAATGGGCGTTGGTTTAAGGAAACCTAGGATAGTGTTGAGGACTGGGGACTGCTCTACTGCGTCTATACCAACTTTGGGATCCGTCTCGTATTGTATTGAGGAGGATTATGAGGCGCATGTCGGCCTAGGGCACACCACACAATTCAATATGGCCCTAGCAAAGTTGGGGGCAGAGTACCATATGAGAAGACTCGATGCCTTTGAACTGGCTAAATTGGTTAGGAGAGGAAGCACCTCTGGAGTTGGCGTATATGCATTCGAGTGGGGAGGCTTCGTTGTTGACGGAGGACATTCTATTAAAACTAAGAAGAAGGCTCTTCCTTCAGACTACTCTGATGCCCCTCCTCCCCCCCTCCTGATTAGGAAGGATTTTCCATGGATGATATATGCTGTTATTCCTGACGGAAAGAGAGTGTTTGGTGAACCAGAAAAAAGACTTTTTGAGAACTTCAAACCAGAGGGGACGGACGAGTTAGCCAGGGTAGTCTTGATAGAGTTTATTCCATCGGTTGTGGAGAAGGATCTCGAGGGAGTCTTAGACGCACTATGGAAAATCCAGAGCTTAGGATTTAAGAAAGTAGAGGTATCTCATCAGACACAAGAAGTTAGAGAGGTAATGAGACGGATGTACTCAAGGGGTTTCCCCTGTGGACTTTCATCCTTTGGGCCCACCGTCTTCACTTTCATCTCGAGCAGAAGGGAGGGTGAAGAGTTGATCTCTACTTTTGGCGGATGGGTGTCAGAGCCTAACAATGAGGGGGCAAAGGTTGAGTGGTATTGAGCTAATTTATGATGAGCACGTTATGAACGAACTGAGAGAGGTTTACAAGACCTGTCTGAACTCTTTCCTCGAATCCTTAAGAAGACCCAACAGTAGATTGTACTTTAGACTAAATACTGTAAAGGGAGATGAGAGAATTGCCTACTCCCTAGGTCTAAACCGAGATGAGGACTTGGAGGAGGCCTTCTATACCAATATCTCTGGACCCAATAAGTTGGAGCTACTGGATTCGAGAATTATAGTGGACAAAAGGACAGCAGAAAGTGCCATGGTCGGATCTAATGTATATAGACCCGGAGTTAAGAGGATCCAGGCAAAGGGAAAAGAAGTCTCGGTAATCAGCGAAAACGGTGTACATGTGGCTAACGGAGTGTATAACCCCTACTCGAGTCTCGTAGTTAATGTAACGGAATCTCTATATAAAACCATTAAGGTTTCAGAGCTCAAGGAAGTTAAGGAAGGTTACATCATTTCTCAAGGCAAGGCCTCTATGTATGTAGCCAGGTTTGTAGAGCCTGCCCCAGGAGAATTGATAGTTGACATGAACGCCTTTCCTGGTGGCAAACTAAGCCATGTATACCAATTAGAGCCCAGGGCGAGGGTTATAGGGTTTGATCACACAGAAAAGAAGGTCTCAAGATTAAGGGAATATCTGAGACTCTTGGGAATTAAAGCTGAAGTCTTTCCAGGAGACTCTAGGTATCTCTACGAAGACTTCGGAATTAAAGATGTAGACAAAGTAATAATAGATCCTCCCTGCTCAGCTCTAGGTGTAAGACCTAAAGTTTATGATCAAAAGAGAAGAGAAGACTTATTCACATTTAAGTCGTATCAAAAGCAGTTTCTGAACTCAGCTTACAAAATACTGAAAAAAGGAGGAACAGTAGTCTACTCCACATGTACCGTCACTATCTCCGAAAACGAAGAAGTGGTTAATGATCCCAGGTTTGAGTTAGAGCGCATTGTACGATTTCATCCTAATCTACATGATCTCACAGGGTTTTTTATAGCGGTATTAAGGAAGAGATGACATGCCCATTGAAGAGTTCATGGGACGAAAACCTAAAGTTTCAACTACGTCCTTCATTCATCAAACTGCGTATATAATCGGAGACGTAGAAATAGGTGACCTAAGTAGTGTATGGCATTACGCCGTTATAAGAGGCGATAATGAGAAGATAGTTATTGGAAGAAAGAGTAACATTCAGGAAAACTCTTCCATTCACACGGATAAGGGATATGCTGTGGAAATAGGGGATCGCGTAAGCATAGGTCATAATGCTATAGTCCACGGAGCTAAGGTGGGCTCAAACGTGATAATAGGGATGGGAGCAATTTTATTAAATGGAGCTAAGGTTGGCGACAATTGCATCATAGGTGCGGGCGCGGTAGTAACAGAAGGGAAGGAGATCCCTCCATACAGTTTAGCTTTAGGGGTGCCAGCCAAAGTGGTGAGAAGGTTAAATGAAGCCGATATTGAAGCGATAATAAATAACGCTGAGGAATATGTCCAACTCTCCTTGAGATTCGTTAAGCCAGGAAATTAGATTCTCTCATCTCTCCCCCTTAAACACGAATGCCATGTTTAAGTGAAATGAGGATGGGAAAAGGGGGGACGAGAAGAGCAATATCTGGAATCATCTCTAGTATAATTCTTATAATTATTTTCATATCAAGTGTAAGTGTTATTCTGTATCTACAGAATTCGTATTTTAAAGTTATAAATGAAGCGCTCAATCAGGCAGGGAGTTCTCACTCTCCACTAGTAGAGCTACCAGGAGATGAAGTGTACTCAATCAATCCTACAACAATCAGGTATGTAATTTATCCTGATGGGTCTACAAATAAGGAAGACATCCACGTGAGCTCTACTCCAATGAGCCTTTCCTACATATTGGGAGGCTACGGATGGGCTCTTCTTGTAACACAGAATGGCCAAGTGTTTAACTTCTCCAATATAGAGAACACTACTACCAAGGTAGATGGTGTATCGCTTATTGGTTGGCTCCCTCCTGGATCGGTTATTGGTGGGTACTCGATCCAATCCAGTAACGGTCAGCTTTTCTATTATATACCTGGACAATACGATATTGTGAATTACATACCCGATTCACTCAAAGGATACGTAGCCTCTTCGTTCACAAACTTTGAGCCCTATGAAACACAGGGCTTCACTTACACGTATCCGTTGCATTATCTTTACGGATCAATATATAATGCGTCTATAATGTTTCCCTTTCAAAACGGCTCCTCCATAACCCTGAAGTTCTCCTGGACATTATCAAAGATCTTAGAAAGTAGACCGTTCTCCTATACTGAAAGGACGATAATAGGCAATGTGGACTTGGGGCATGCAACACTACCAATCTCATTGGTAATTATATCTCCGTATGGTAACGAGTACTTATGGATTGAATATCATAGTTACTCACAATACTTCCTTACTCCGTTACCTTATGTCTATGCATGTGTAGCGTCAAACCTAATGGACAACGCGGACATTGGATATTACACCGTTGATGTAAATGGATATCAAGGAATAGCACAGGCTCACAATTTCTCTTCAACAATGTTATTAACAATACAGGATACCCCAAAAGGTTTGGAATTTCTAGTTAACGGAGCCCCGCTCGTCTTTAATACAGTAGCTAGGACTGCCTCATATAGTTGCCCCACTCTCGTAGCCCAAGACACCCCCTATATACCGGCTCATTTAGATCACGGTATAGCAATACTGAATCTTCCTGCAGGCCAGTACGCTAAGTCTAGTCTTACTCCAGATTGTTACACTGTAGACGGAAATCCAGTGGTGACCCTATCATCACTTAACATAGATAACCAAACTAGATCAACTGGAAGTGCTTCTGGCATGATATTTCAGGTGGGAAAGGGCGGGATAACCTTAGTTAATACAGGCATATTTTGCCCTAATACGGAAGGTACATTATACTTCTATAAGGTCAACGTGACACTCGATTCTACGTCTCCTGTTCCAGTATTAGCAGAACCTGTGAACTTTGAGGGTAACGAGCTGTATATAGGAACCTGGACTCCCTTTGCACCTAATGACGTCCCATTGGTCATCTATCCTGGTACTCACTCTTATACGTTCTATTTCGGTGTCATTTCTTCCTATGTAAATGGTGGAGGAATCTTGGTGACGCCCTCGCTCTCTTCAGGATCTACATATTATATCTCTATACCTTTGTCGAACGGGGAAACAATAAACTTGGAAGTTGTTTCGTATCAGTAGACTGTCCAGAGCACGCTAAAATGTCTTAAAATTTGACTTAAAACGAATTAAAAATTTTTATTGCAAAACTAATATTAACAAAAATTTTCGTTTTCTTATTATAGTGCTTCAAAGAACGTTAGCGGCTAAGGAATGTATTTAGAGCCATGGCTTCTCGCGACAATGTTAAGACTGTCACAAGAGAACTCAGAAATGAGCCTCAGAATGATCAATATTACTCATCCAACGATACACGTCCAAGGATTACTAAACCTCCATGGGTTCAAATCCTTTTAACGCATTTCAAGACAACAATCTGTACATGAAACTGGAGTTAGGAGAGCCTCCATCTCAAGGTGATCCCTATCCGTATTTCGTTCAACTGCTACAAGTCTCTGGAGCGGGTAGGGGAACCGTAAAGATTTATAGTACTGCTATAAGGGACTTCCTTGATTTCATCAAAAAGGATCCTAGAACTGTAACTACTCAGGACGTGGTTAACTGGATATATTCCCTTAGCTCGAGAGTGGGAAAGAACCAAAACGTTGATACGAGAGGTAGAGCATCAACAATAAGAACATACGTCTTAGCTGTTAGGAGATTCCTTAAATGGTTAGGTGTAAATGTGAGACCACCTATACCTAAGGTAAGAAATCCAGAGAGGATGGCCCTTGACGACAAGACAGTTCAGCTGGTTATAGATAGTTGTAGAAGGACAAGAGACAAGGCCATAATAGCCCTTCTTCTTGATACTGGCCTACGATCTTCAGAGCTTCTATCGTTAAAGGTCAAGGACGTTGATATGACTAGGATGACCATAGTTGTAAAGGAAACAAAGAATGGAGAACAGAGAATCGTATTCTTCACCCCCAGAACTGCCGAACTTCTTAGGAAATATATTAATCGGGAAGGACTTACTAGTGATCAACCCTTATTCAACTTGAGCTATCAAGCCTTATATAAACTGGTCAGAAGCATAGGCAAGAGAGTCGGAATACCGTGGCTGAGACCTCACATACTACGCCACACTTTCGCCACTATGGCGATAAGGAGGGGCGTTCCTCTACCTGCAGTACAGAGGATGTTGGGCCATAGGGATATTAAGACCACTCAGGTGTACACTCATCTGATAACAGAGGACTTAGAACGTTCGTACAGGAGTGCATTTTCTTAATTGAATGCCTTGGCCTTTAAATACGTTCCACTTTTATTGTTGGTCATCTCTCTCCAAATGTGTATCCGTGATGCAAATAAGAGCCATAACGACCTTCCTGAGGACGGCCGACAAGGAGAAAATTCTACAGCACCGAGATATACTACTCTCAATTAAGTTCCCCACGTTATCGAAAAGAATCTCTCTGCCTCCAGTAGGATCATCGTCCTTAGATAAGTTAAGTGACGTTATTCCCTCGGGTGACGAAATACTTTACAGCTTAGGCGGATTAAGGTGGAACGACCCTAGAATTAGGAATATACGTGATATACTAAAGAGTGGGAAAAATTTCTTTATGCACGTCCTCCTTGACGATGAGAGGGGGATAGAAGAGGTAATAAAGCTTCTCGACATGCTAGAACCAGAGGAGTCGACGCGGTTTGCAGTTCTCATTGATCACGAATATCTAACTACACCTTATTTCCCTACGTCGTCTAGCACTCTTCCCATAGAGAGTATCGGACTCTCCTTATTGTATGTAAAGGACTTTCAGAAAGGTAAGGGACTAAATGCACTTCTTGAAGCGAAGAAAATTGGGGTGAGCATCCAAGAAAGCATAGGTATTAAATTTGCAGGGATAGATCCATCCTTATCTCCATGGATGGATGAAAGCATTGGAGAGTTCCTCGAGAGCCTTAGTAATTCGAGATTGTTCACTATGGGAGTCCTCCATAAAATAAGGGAGATCAACCAAAAGATAGAAGAGTATTCGTTCTCTGCTGGGCTAGAACCTTTAGGATTCTCTGAAGTTATGTTACCAGTAGCTGAAGACAACGTTCTAAGGGAGAGAGTCTTGGAAGGTCGTCTCACTTTAACCCATCTCGCGTACATGAGTACGGCATGTGCTGCAGGGATAGACATGGTGGGAGTTATCTATGATCGAGAGACCTATACGAATATCTTCAGGGACGCTATGTCGATACAAAAAATCAAGAGGAGACCTTACGCAATTAGAATAATTCCTAGCAGAGGAGAAGAGAAGATCTATACGCCTTTATTCGGTTTTATACCAGTAGTCAAAGTAGTATAGACCGGATTTAAATTACTTTTATATACCCTTGAATTGTATAGAGTGTTATATGGAAGTTAGGAGAGTTCAAAAATTTGGCAAGTCGACTCTGATGGTTTCTCTTCCAGCCGATTGGGTAAAAGAGGTGGGATTAAACCCTGGAGAAAGTATTTACCTGGAAGTTGACGAGGACGGTAGCTTAAAGGTCTACCCACCTAACCTTAAATCCGATAACGCCCCCAAGGAAATGCGAGTCAGGATATCCACAACGACCTCCCCTGAGCTAGTGACTAGAATAATTCATAGTCTATATATTCTAGGTTTCGACAGGGTCTATATAGAGACCACAAATGGACCTTTAACAGAGGATTTGCTGAGAAAGATAAAGGAGACCGCTAGGAGTCTCATAGGACTCGAGATAGTGTCTCAAGACGTCACCTCAATTCAAATCCAGTCTTTCTTAGACCCTACTAAGTATAATATAGGGAGTTTGATAAACAGGTTGACAAACACGTTGAAACAAATGCTACACTACCTGAGCCTGGGAATAAGGGAAGCTAGTAGAACCTTCCTTCAAGAGGTAATAGAGTTGGAGAAGGAAGTAGATAGGCTTTACTATCTCTCCCTGAGGCAACTACTCTTAGCCCAAGTCAATAGAAGCCTTGCCTACATGATAGGGGTGAAGAGGATACAAATAGTCGGAAACAGAATACTGATGAAGGCTGCAGAGGAAGCTGCGGACGAAATAAGTGAAGCTGCAAACGATCTCCTCAGCCTTCATCCAGAGGATCTGAGTCTCCTTAAGATGTCCTGGGATAAGATGGACATGCTAATAGATCAGACCGCAGTTGTAATAGATCATGTAGTAAAGGTACTGAACAAGGAGGACATAAAACTAGTCAATGAGGCATTAGAGGAGTTAAGGACTCTTAGGAGGGTCCTGCTCTCTGATGCCCTAATAATGGAGGAGAGAATACAGAGAATGAATGCGCCAAAGGTGGCTACTGCAATAAGGACTCTGAACCTCAGGCTCTACAATGCCATAAGAAGAATGGAACCTATAGCGGAAATAGCGTTTAACAGGGGTGTTGAGAACCTCAAGGAAATAGTCATTGAATAACGTCAGGCTTTGGTGCCTCTCTTAACTGTGAGAGAACGTAGTCCCTTATTTCCTGAACGCTTGGTAATTTCTTAATAAGTTTCCCGTTTTCCATATACTTAGTCAGAAGAGCTCTACACTCGTTTTTAACCTCCGTGCCCCAGGGAACTATTATATCGTTCATGGAATTGCATCTATACACCTGCTTAGCACCTGGCCATTTACCCCTTTTAGTTATGGGCATCCATTTAGTACCGTCCCACTTCTCCACTATGTCTGCACTGAAGTCTACACTCTCTGGGAAAGCTACACTGGTACCTACCCCAAACCCGTCCACGTAATCCCTTAATTCTGCTATATTCCTCTCATCTAACCCTCCGCTCACGAATATCTTCACGTGACCATAGCCGTGTAGATTTAAGGTCCATCTAACTTCTTGGATTATTTTCCTGAAATTACCTCTCCTGCTCGAAGGTGTATCTAATCTCACTCCGTAAAGCTTCTCCTTCAGCAGTTCAGCCGCTTTGAGTGCCTCGGTCCTTTCGTCCTCAAACGTATCCACCAGAGCTATTCTTGGAACTTTAGGGTCTACAGCCTCATCGAAGGCCTTCCAAGCCTTCACATTATCACCGAAAGCCAACATTAAAGCATGAGGCATTGTTCCCGAGGGTTCTATTCCCAAGAGTTCCCTACTGAAAGCCCCAGCAACGCCGTCCATTCCACCTATGTACGCTGAGCGATCCACCATCGGAGCTATACTCGGATGGATAGCCCTCAATCCGAAGAAAATCACCTGCCTATTCATTGCTAACGACTTTATCCTAGCAGCCTTAGTGGCTATACTACTACTGTGCCTTAAGATTCCTAACAGAGCAGTTTCGAGAACGCCAAAATCCAGGTAGTTTCCCTCGATGATCATGACCGGCTCTACCTCCTTGAATAGTGTTCCTTCATCCATCGAGTACACAGTAACTGGCTTGCCTTCCAAGAGATAGAGCGCTTCTTCAAGACCAGCGAAGACTGCCCATTGGTAACCTTTCGGAAGACCATAGGAGTGAAATTCCATTCTGACCTTCACGTCTCTCATTCCAGCCGCTTCGAGCGCTCTTACAGTTCTTTCAAAATATACATCAGTAACCTTTCCAGACTTTATCTCGTTCTCCGAAGATATGTAAAGCCTCACGGCATCTAATTCATAGGTTAAATTTTAAACCTTAGACATGACGTAGTAGTGACTTGTAATGATCACAGCTAAGATGGTACCACCTGACCTCCTCGTAAGAAGACTAGCAGACTATCTCAAGGAGAATGTAAAGGAACTCCAGGTTCCTGAGTGGTCTCTGATAACAAAGACCACTTCCTTCAAGGAGAGAATACCAGACGAACCAGAGCAATGGTGGTACATAAGGGCAGCCTCTATCCTGAGAAAACTCTACGTAATGAATCACTTTGGGGTATCGGAATCCAGGAGGATTTATGGCGGGCTTAAGAGGAGGGGAACCAGACCTCCTATATCAGAGAAGGCTCCTGGTCACTCCACGAGGCTAATATTTCAGCAATTGGAGAGGGCAGGTTTAGTGACCAAGGTGAAGGGAGCTAAACTTGGTAGAACACTAACACCGGCCGGTAGGTCTCTTCTAGACAAGTTATCCTACGAAATCTTTATAGACCTAGCAAACAATAACCCTTCTCTGAAAAAGTACCTGGAGTGATCTTCTATGTCACAGGACAGCTACTCTGATCCAGAACTTGAGGAACTTCTGAGGAGGAGAGCCCAGGCTGAAAGTAAGAGAGTCACTGAGGAGAGACAGAAGAGGGCTGAGCTAGAAGCCAGAAAGGAGGCCTTATTGAGGACTATCTTAACGCAAGAGGCCAGACAAAGGTTAACCAATGTGAAGCTAATAAAACCAGAACTGGCGGAGTCGCTAGAAGATCAACTAATTGCACTGGCCCAGAGTGGAAGGATAAAGGTACCGATAACTGATGAAGAGCTAAAGGAAATTTTAGCCCAGATAGCAGGTCAGACTAGAAGGGACTTCAAGATACAAATAAGGGAGAGAGGTTGGCGATGAGTAGGAATAGACCCTCAGGGCTCAAGAAGAGGCTAAGTAGAGCGCTTAAATCTAATTCTGCTGTGCCTGCTTGGGTGATCCTTAAGACAAACGGGAAATTCAGGCTCAATCCGAGGAGGAGAAACTGGAGAAGAAATGATCTGAAGGTGTGATGAGCATGAAAGAGAAAGACAACTTTGAGATGATAATAAATCTCAGGCCTGCTCATGAGGCAAAAATGCCTAGGAAATTCAAAAAGGCAGTAAACTATATCAGGGAAGTTGTCACGAGACACTTCGGAGCAGAGAAGGTCGTTCTAGATCAGTTCCTTGTTAGTTACTTATCCGTTAACTCTAGGAGTAAAATAAAGAGGAAGGTCAGAGTGGTGGTTACAAAGATAGGCGAAAAGACCTTCCTCGTGAAGCTAGCAGTGAAGCCCGAATGAACATCCAAAGAATGAGCGTTTTCGGAACTGATAATATAGGAGTATATATCTTTTCAAACAATAAGTACACTTTAGTTCCCAGAAATCTAGATAAGCAAGCCAAGGAGATAATAAAGGAAAATCTAAATACTGAAATTATAGAATTTACTATAGCAGATAGTTTCTTAATAGGTATATTTTTGGCAGGAAACAACAATTGTATCGTCATGCCTAGGATAGCCAAAGAAGAGGAATTTAGACTGATAAAAGAGGTCGCTAAAGACGTGAGAGTAGAAAAGGTTGATGTGAGGGCTACTGCATTAGGAAACGTGATTCTAGCAAACGACAAGGCTGCACTAGTCTATCCAGAATTCTCTGATGCAGAAGTAAAAATATTGAAAGAAGTACTAGAAGTTGAAGAAATAAAAAAGGGGACTATAGCTCAGGTCATTGTCGTAGGATCGGCTGGAGTTGTCACATCCAAGGGTGGATTAGTTCACATAGACGCTACAGAGAGCGAGGTTAAGGAGTTGGGCCAACTCTTCGGAACGAAGATCGAGGTGGGTACTGTAAATTTCGGTAACGCCTTAGTAAGGAGCGGTATGGTGGCAAATGATAATGGAGTACTAGTTGGGACGTCTACAACTGGGCCAGAGATTTTAAGAATGCAGAGAGCCTTTGGTGAGTGAGATGATGGAGATAAAAACATTTAGGATAGAAGGGGAGGCCTTATTCAACGAAAGTCGATTCCCGGTGAGGCAGAAGTTTGTTAAATTTGTCAGGGCACTCAACGAGGCCCAAGCAAAGGAGGTTGTATATTCTCACTTTGGAAGTAAGAATAAAATAAAGAGGTGCAACATCGTATTCAAGGAAATAAGGGAAGTACCTCTAGAGAGCGTTAAAGATAAGAGGATAAAAGACCTTGCTAAGTTAGATAAAGTTATAACGTGATTGATATGTCAGAGACTGGCGAGCAAAGGACGGTCGTAACACTAGAGGATCTTTTGGCACAGGCTGAGGCGTTAAGACGCGAAATTGAAGCTCTCCAGAAGCTCAGGGATGAGCTGACAGAGTCTCTCAATTCCGTCAAGAACGCAAAAGAAGCAATAAACTCCTTAAAAACTCAGTCAAAGGATCTTATGTTGTCGGTGGATAAGAGAGGCTTCATTCTGTTGAGGGTTACAGAAATACCAATCTCCAAGGTCCTAGTAAATTTAGGTCTCGGCTATTATGCAGAAATTGAGCCCGACGCTGCCACAAAGATACTTGACTCTAGAGAGGAGCAATTGAATAAGGGAATTCAGGAAGTGAGCTCCAGGCTTAACACCGTGGTAAATGCTTATGCGCAGATTTCAGAGATAATCAACAGGGCACAAGAACAGGCCCAGAAAGGTGAGTAAGCTGTTTCGAGAAGTTAAAGAAGGCGTTTTCTAACTTCACTGAGAAACTTGCTGGGAAATCCGAGCAACAGAAAGAGGTCTCAGAGCATAAGGAGGAAGTTCCCGAAGCTCAACAGAAACCGAACGTCCAGGAACAGAGGACAAGGGAACAGGATAACGAGATAACACCCAGAAATCAGCCCATCACGCAAGGAAACCAAGACACTGAAAAGAAAAGTGGTTTTCTAAGCTTCTTCAGAACTAAGGAGATAAAAGAAGACGATATCTCAGATATCATAGAGGAACTTAGGATAGAACTCCTTGAGGACGATGTGTCTCTTGAGGTCACTGACATGATCTTAGAGGACCTCAAGAGAGAATTAATAGGAAGGAGGGTCTCTAGGAGAGAGGATCTAGAGAGTCTCGTCAAAAACAGCCTTAAGAGATCTCTGAGGGAGATACTTAAAAAAAATTATAATGAAACAGATTTGATTCGGTTGATACGGGACTCCAACAAGCCGTTTATAATTATATTCTTTGGCGTTAATGGAGTAGGGAAAACTACTACCATTGCAAAGTTCGCGTGGATGCTCAAGAGGAACGGGTTTTCAGTTATTATAGCTGCTGCCGACACTTTCAGGGCTGCTGCACAGGAACAATTAGCACTTCATGCAAGTAAATTGGATGTTCCGTTAGTTAAGGGAAAGTATGGAGGCGATCCTGCGTCTGTCGCCTACGACGCCATTCAATCCGCGAAAAGCAGGAGGGTCGACGTCGTACTAATAGACACGGCCGGAAGAATGCATACCGATAAGAACCTAACTGAGGAGCTGAAGAGGGTAGTGAAGGTGGCCAAGCCCAATATGAAGATTCTTGTTCTAGATTCCTTAGCGGGACAGGATGCGCTAGAGCAGGCCACATATTTTGAGAAGATTGTGGGATATGATATGGTGATCCTTACCAAGGTAGATGCAGACTCCAAGGGTGGAATAGTGCTCTCCCTAGCCTACAAATTAAATAAGCCTGTAGGATACGTGGGTATAGGTCAGGATTATGAGAGCCTCGTGAAGTTCGACCCTGAATGGTTTGCCGAGAGGCTCCTCAGCTAAAATTTAAAATCAGAGGGCCCATACAGTTTGTATGGGCTTAGTGGATAGGATAAAGAAGCTTAGGGAGGATTGGAAGAGGATAATCAGTGTGGCAAAGAAGCCTGATAAAGACATGTTTTACCTGAACTTGAGGGTAACGCTAATTGTGTTATTATTTGTAGGTTTATTGGCTTTCCTCGTTCAGCTAGCCTTTGCAATACTTCTGGGTTAGGTGCACATACCATGGAAACGCCTAAGGTCAGGAACTACTATGCGATAAAGGTAACTGGAGGACAGGAGATGGGAGTTGCTCTACTTCTTGAAGAGAGGATCAAGACCAACAAGATTCAGGACGTTTTCTCCATAATTGTTCCTCCAGGTCTCAAGGGATATGTTATCATAGAGACCAACGGTCCACATGCAGTGAAGGCAATAGTGGCTGGTATAAGACACATTAAGGGAGTAGCGCAAGGCCTAGTGCCCAAGGATGACATCATGAATATGGTCTCTAAGAAACCTGTTGGTCCCGTGGTGAAAATAGGAGATATGGTAGAGGTTATCTCTGGTCCCTTTAGGGGAATGCAGGCCCAGGTGATCGAATACCGAGAAGGAAAGGGAGAAGTAGTTTTAAATATACTAGAGTCAGCCTTTCCACTGCAGGTAACCATACCCGTAGATCAAGTTAAACCTGCTAAGAAGAGTTAAAAGGTGGAAAAATGGCCAAGAAGTCCGTAAAAGTAGTGGTAGAGGGAGGCAATGTTAAACCAGGACCTCCCCTCGCCCCAACTCTCTCGCAGTTGGGACTTAACGTGGGAGAAGTTGTCAAGAAAATTAACGAAGCTACGGCACAGTTTAAAGGAATGAGTGTTCCAGTAACTCTCGATGTGGATACCGATACAAAGAAGTATGACATAAGTGTGGGAGTTCCTACCACTACTTCTCTCCTACTTAAGAAAGCTGGAGCCGAGTCCCCTTCTGGGGATCCAGAGCACAAGAAGGTTGGCAATTTAAATATTCAGGACGTTGTGGAGATAGCTTTATCAAAAAAACCTTCGCTAACAGCGAAAAGTCTTAAGGCTGCAGTGAAAAGCATACTCGGTACAGCTAAGAGTATAGGTCTTACGGTAGACGGCAAAGATCCTATAGCTGTGGTGAAAGAAGTTGAGGAAGGAAAGTATAACGACATATTAAATCCGGGTGAGAAGAAATGGGAGGAAAATTGAGGTGATGAAGTACGCTAGTTCCTAAGGAAAAGATCTCCGATGCGATTAACCAGGCTCTAGATTCTGAAAATAATCCAAAGAGGTCTTTTGCCCAAAGTGTAGAATTAGTAGTCTCGTTTAAGGACGTTGATATGAAAAGGGGAGACATTAAATTGAGGGACGCAGTCACGTTGCCTAGACCTCCTTCTAAGCCCAGAAACGTGCTTGTAGTTCCTTCCCTGGAGCAACTGGAATCAGCCAAGAGAGCTGAGCCGAACGTCATACTGACAAAGGAGGAGCTTCAGAAACTACAAGGAGCCAAGAGAACAATTAAGAAGATGGCCTCTAAGAATCACTGGTTCCTCATAACCCAGGATAGTATGGCTCTAGCCGGAAGGATATTCGGTCCAGCCTTAGGTCCAAGAGGAAAGTTTCCTATCCCCTTACCCTCCTCTCCAGATATATCAGAATACATTATAAGGTATAAACGCTCCACCTTGGTGAAGACTAAGGATCAACCTCACACGCAGACATTTATAGGCACAGAAGACCAGAAGGTGGAGGACTTGGTAGAGAACGCTATGGCAGTGTTGAATGTGATAGAGGGGAAGATAAAGAGTCCATCCTACATCAAAGCTATATACGTTAAAACCACAATGGGAAAACCAGTTAGAGTCACCCTGAAGTGATGAGAATGAGCGTGATTGAAGAGAGAAAGATTCCAAAGTGGAAGATAGACGAAGTCGCCTCTCTGGAAGAGAAACTAAAGAATTCAAAGACTGTAATCATAGCTGACGTCCAAGGTTTTCCCGCCGACAAATTACACGAGATAAGAAAGAAACTAAGAAACATAGCTGACATGAAAGTCACTAGGAATACTCTCTTCCTCATAGCTGCCAAGAGGGCCGGCTTAGATGTTGAGAAGTTAGAAAAATACATTTCAGGAACTAATGCCTTTATATTCACGAATGAAAATCCGTTCTCCATCTCGATCCTCCTTTCCAAGTTCAAGCTGAAGAGATATCCAATGCCTGGAGACAAGGCGGATGAGGAGGTAGTGATACCTGCTGGAGATACCGGGATGACGGCAGGACCAATATTGAGCACATTCGGAAAGCTCAAGGTCCAAACGAAGGTCCAGGACGGCAAGGTTCATGTTGTAAAGGATACCTTGATAGCTAAGCCTGGTGACCCAATACCACCAGAGGCGGCACCGATATTACAGAAGCTAGGAATAATGCCTGTTTATGTCAAACTAAAGCTGAAAGCCGCATATCATGAGAACCTAGTTATTCCCTCAGATCAACTTGAACTCAACGTAGATCAGTATAGATCAATGATCGCAGAGGCGGCGAGAGATTCGTTAGCTCTAGGGGTGGAGATAGCATACCCGGTACCTGACGTATTAAAGATAACTATAGGTAGAGCCTACACTAGAGCACTTGCCATTGCCGCAGAGGCCGGTTACATTACTCCAGAGACAGCACAGATGGTTCTTACAAAGGCCATGAGTAAGGCATATGCGGTGTTATCAGCAATAAGCGGGAAAGTAGACTTGGGAGTTGAGGTCCCTAAGGCTATACAATCGGCTCCTCAGGAGAGTAAGAAAGAAGAGAAGAAGGAAGAAGAAGAGAAGAAAGGACCTAGCGACGAGGAGATAGCTGGAGGTCTAGCCTCTCTATTCGGCTAAATAGTTTTTTAAAGTATCCCACCAGATGAGTTGGTGACTAGACATGGAGTACATATACGCAAGCTTGTTACTACACGCAGCTAAGAAGGATATAACGGAGGATGCAATAAAGGCAGTGCTCAATGCTGCAGGCGTTGAAGTAGATGAGGTAAGGGTAAAGGCAGTGGCTGCTGCACTGAAGGAGGTCAATATAGATGAGGTTATAAAGAATGCCGCAGCGATGCCAGTAGCTGCTGTCCCTGCAGGAGGGCAGGCGGCTCCTCAGGAGAGTAAGAAAGAAGAGAAGAAGGAAGAAGAAGAGAAGAAAGGACCTAGCGACGAGGAGATAGCTGGAGGTCTAGCCTCTCTATTCGGCTAAATAGTTTTTCCAAGAAGAACTTTAATCCTCCGTGTTTTTAATGTGTCCCCAACATGAAAGCCAGTGAAATGGAGTACAGACTGAAGTTTTTCCTGGATAATGGGTTTCAGAGAAAAGAGTGTAAAGTCTGTAAAACTCCTTTCTGGACTTTGGACAGAACTAGAGAGGACTGTGCAGACATTCCATGCTCGGATTATCATTTCCTGGATATGAAGGAAGGTTCTCTAAATTGGAGCGTTAGCGAGTCGAGGAAAAAGTTCTTGGAGTTCTTCAGGAAGAGAGGTCATGAGATAATACCACCAAAACCGGTACTGGCTAGGTGGAGGGAAGACTTGTATCTAACAATAGCCAGTATAGTGGATTTCCAACCCTACATCACTAGTGGGCTGGTTCCCCCTCCTGCCAATCCACTCGTGATATCCCAGCCTTGCATAAGGATGGATGATGTCGATAACGTCGGAATAACGTTCGGAAGACACCTCACCACCTTCGAAATGGGAGGACATCATGCGTTCAACTATCCCGACAAATTTGTATACTGGAAAGATGAGACGGTGAGTTACGCTAAGGAATTCTTCACAAAGGAACTGGGAATAAGCGAAGACCTTCTGAACTTCAAGGAATCGTGGTGGGAAGGGGGAGGAAACGCTGGACCTTCCTTTGAGGTCACGGTAGGAGGGCTTGAGTTAGCTACCCTGGTATTCATGCAATACGAGATTTCTGCAGGAGACTACGTCCCATTGAAACTGAAAATAGTTGACACCGGATACGGCATAGAGAGAATAGCCTGGTTCACACAGAAGACACCAACTGCGTTTCACGCTATTTACGGTAACTTAGTGGATACCTTCTTTGACAAATTGGGACAACCTAGGGTGGACTCTGAGTTATTGAGGGTGGCTTCTAGATTCGCGGGTAGGATAGATCCAGATAATATATCCACGTTAGTAGAGCACAGGAACCTAGTAGCTAAAGCGTTAGGTATTCCCGTGGACGTAGTGAAGGACGAGCTCAATCGTGCTGCGAGGATTTTCCAGGTATTGGACCACACTAAAACCGTTGCCCTAATGCTGGGGGACGGCCTAGTTCCATCAAGTTCAGGTGAGGGTTATCTAGGTCGACTACTCATAAGGAGAGCACTAAGAACCTTGAAGTTCCTGGGAACAGATGTCAAATTATCTGAACTAGTGAAGTTACAAATCAATTTCTGGGGATACGATTTCCCTCAACTTCTCAGGAACAGAGACTACATATTGGATGTAGTGGACGTCGAGCAGGAGAAGTTTCAGGAACTCATCTCTAAGACGTCGTCCCTTTCAGAGTTCCTCTCAAAATCTAAGCGCAGCATAGGCTTAGAGGATTTAGTGGAACTGTACGACTCTAATGGGATTCCTCCAGATATTATTGCTGATGAGCTAAGGAAAAAGGGTATTCAGATTGAAGTTCCTCACAACTTCTATTCCATAGTAGCTAAGCGCCATCAAGTGGCCCCGCTCAAAAAGGACAAGGATACATTAAAACTACCTGAGCACATAATCAACGAGGTCAAAGATATACGTGCTACAGAAGCGCTATACTATAAGGACCAATATGCTAGGTCCTTCGATGCGACAGTACTTCTCTCGAAGTCAAAATACCTGGTTTTGGATAGGACGCTCTTTTACCCAGAGGGTGGGGGACAACTGGGAGACCAAGGCTGGATAATACTGAATGGGGATAGAGTGAGAGTGGTGGATACACAGAAAGTAGGGGACATAGTGGTCCATATCCTAGATAGAGAAATAAACCTTGAAAAGGGAATGAGGATCGAGGGAGAAATTGATTGGGAGAGGCGCTTTAGGTTAATGAGACATCACACCGCTACTCACGTTGTTCTTGCTGCTGCCAAGAAATTACTGGGAGATCATGTGTGGCAAGCTGGAGCTGAAAAGACGCCTCAAAAGGCGAGACTAGATATAACTCATTACAAACCGCTAACTGCCGAGGAAATAAGAAAAATAGAGGATATGGCAAACTCTGTTATAAATGACAGGAGACCAGTTAGGCCGTTCGAAATCAACAGAGTAGAAGCTGAGATGAAATATGGGGTCTCCATTTATGAAGGGGGTGTTCCCAACAAGGCAAACATAAGACTTCTAGAGATCGAGGGATGGGACGTGGAGAGTTGCGGCGGTACGCACGTATGGAACACTGGAGATATAGGGGCAATAAAGATAGTAAAGACGGAAAAGATCCAGGACGGAATAATAAGGCTCGAGTATGTAGCAGGCGACATGGTGTCAAGATACGCCAGAGAACTCGAGGATAAGTTGGTTAATGTCTCATCGAAGCTTGAGACTTCATCAGATCAACTAGAAATGAAGGTAGAGAAACTCCTCAGGGAACATCAAGAGGCCAAGAACCTCATTGCCTACTATAGGAAGGAGGCTCTAGAGTTGTTGTCTAGGAGCATCCAGGAGAGAAGCATAAATGGGATAAGATTAATTATCCTTCCACAAATAAAAGATCAGGAACTGGAAAAAGAGTTGATGAGAAGACTTACATCTCAATCTAAAACTCTAGTTGTACATATAACTCAAACCAACGGTGAATTGCGAGTGGACCTAGGAACCTCTAGGGATATTGACGTAAAGGGAGTCGTTGAGAGATTGAAGGAAATGGGCGGGAAAGGGGGAGGTAGAGGTACGTTCGGGTCTATGGTTGTAGCCAATAAGTCGAGGGAAGAAATAATTGATTATATTAAGGAAACAATTGAAAGAGGCGGCCTATGATTACAAATATCTGTTGAACAGAGGATACACTAGTAAATCCTCCCTAGACCTGATCTCTGGAAGATACAAACTGAACAGAGAGGAGAGGACGCTCCTATACAGATGTGTTCATTCAGATAGTGACGTGGAGAAGGTGAGAAAGAAGGTGGAACTAAAGGAGCCCTTGATCATCGATGGTTATAACGTCGGATTGACCGTTTTATCCGTTCTAGAGAAGGATCAAGTTTTCCTATGCGATGATGGATTCATAAGGGATATGAATGCAGGCTCCAAGAAGTCTAGTCCTAGAATCATAGATGCGCTCCTCTTACTTTCTAGTTATCTTAAAGAAAAAGGGGTAGACTTTATCGTTATACTGGATTCTCAGATAAGCAAGAGTGGAGAGCTCAAGAGAACCCTTGCAGGAGAGAGAGTAACAGTAAGAGTTGTAGAGAGGGCAGACAAGGAGGTGATTATATCCTCTGGTACTGCAGTCACTAGTGATTTTGTAGTACTCATGAAGGCATCAAGGGTATATGATGTTGTCCAGGCGATGTTCCCAAACCTCAAGGCCATAAAAATGCCTGATGATATATCCTGAGTCAGTAACAATAATCCATAATATCAATACTCATCTGGAAAATCTTCACTTTAATTAGTAATTTGTTAATTCATTTTTCCACATTTGGGTCAAACTAACTGCCGAAATTTATCCTATAAGCCTCAACACTATGCGAAACCTAATAAGCAGTAGCAGTTATGGGATTTTAACGTAACTTAAAGATTTTCATCAGCCCCGGCGGTCCGCCTAAATTACGTTCGAGAGCCTGAGGAACGCCTCCACGCTCCTCAGGTTTAGCTCCACTACCAGCTCCCTGACGACGTTGTTGATGGTGAAGGTCGTGAGGTAACCCTGAAGCCTCTCCCTCCTCCAGAAGGACGAGTCCCAGGGCCTTGACGTCTCTGTGGAGCTCCTCGATCTCCGGCCAGACAGGCCTCCTCCTCGCTGAGCGAGAGGTCGGTGGTGTAGAGGTACCTCACATGTGTCCCGGAGGAGTCACGTTTACGTTCCCGGACTAGCAACTTCACCATGACCACTCGGCCTCCCAGGGTCAGGTCGGCGTAGTAGACTCCGGGGGTATCCCACTGGGAGGTGCCCCTCCTAGAGGGTGTCCTGGGCAGACCCTGAGCTCGGTTGGACTTGAGCCTTGACACCATGTTGTCCGTCACGAGCTTCTCGGACGGTACGGGAGTCGAAGACGACCCTGGACACGCGGAAGCGCTCCTTGAGCACGTCCAACGTCTGGCCACGTCGATCTTGGTCTTGAACTCGTTGACTCTCACAAATCCAACATCTTCCTCACGGCGTAGGGGAAACCGTGAACGTCCTGCTTGAGGTCCACTATCACGACCGTGAGGAGCTTGGCCCTCTCGAACCTCCCTTGGGTGTGGCAGTAGGTCCAGTGGTTCTCAGGGGCTCACGTCTACCCGGAGCGTCGTGGTCCACGGTGTCGTCCACGATGACGACCCGACCCTTCACCAGTCTGACAGGACCTCCAGTCCCTCCACGCGTCGTGGAGTTCTCCCAACGCCTCCAGCAGGTTTGCGTAGTCCAACCCGAACGTCTCGGCCGCGTTCCTCACGCTGGCCCTCCCACCTACCAAGGCCATCAGGATAAGTGTCAGTTAACCTTCCTGCTCCTCCCGTTCCTCCTCACCACTCCCAGCCTGTTTACCGCCTTGACCAGCCTCTCCCTAGCGAACTCGATTTGTCTCTTTCCGCACCTTTTCAGCAGGACGACGCTGAAAAACTTCTCGCTAATACGGGCTTTTCGTATTACCTCCCTAAGATTCCCATAACTTCTGATTATAAGATTCTGAGGCTTAAAATCGACTAACGATCTCCCGTGTATCGCTAATAATGATCTTAACTTTTGGGTAATAGCCACCGAGAGAGGAGCGTAAAATTATGAAAGATTCATGAAGTCCTATCCCCGAAAACTCTTTAAGTAATATTTGCGTGAACTTGTTGTGGACCCGTAGCTCAGCCAGGATAGAGCGCCGGCCTCCTAAGGAGGCAGAGTGAGCCGAGGGTCGGGGGTCCGAATCCCCCCGGGTCCGCTACATCCTTAAGCGAGCAGAAAAATTTCAATTATTGAAGTTGTGGAAGTTTTGCTGATTATTCTCTAGAGAATATAAAATTCAATAATATAGCTATTATATAAAGATTTTCTAGTTAATCATAATTAAATTCACTATTGAACTAGTATTGAAGAGTATCACCGTTAACCCGATGAACAGTGCGAGGAAGTGGGCTCTCGTGTCCGGATAGGGAGTAGAAGAGTTATGAGAGCCAGACGTTAATTACGAATTCAGGGAAACCCTATGAGAGCCAAACCACTATTTTCGTCTTCCTTTCCGTATCCAGAAGGGAAATGAGGAGGAGAATAGACTAGTTACATTTATAAATTCAAAGGGGATTATGTGTAACCGGAGGGCACCAGAAAAAGAGATGTCCAGACAGGCTGTCTTTCAATCCTCGGATGATAAAATTATAGGTAAGCATGTTTTTGGAAATTTATATGATATAAACCCCGAGGATCTTAAGAACGAGGCCAAACTCAAACAGATAGTCCTAGAGGCGGTGAGGATAGCTAAGATGAACTTAGTCGAGGCTAAATCTTGGAGTTTCGGAGGGAAGAAAGGCGGGGTTTCGGTGATAGCACTAGTGGAGGAAAGTCACATCGCTTTGCACACCTGGAACGAATACAACTACGCTACACTAGATGTGTATACGTGTGGCGAGGATAGCGACCCTCAAGCGGCTTTCAATCATATTGTAGAGAACTTAAAGCCTAAGAGATATCAGATGTTCTTCGCAGACAGGAGTTCTGGATAATTTTGAATTTTTTAATTCTATAGCTCTTTGTCTATAATGCCATAGACAATCACCGAAAACTTTTAAGTGATGACATATTAGATGTGTAAGATGCAAAGCGGTATCATAGGTTGGGGATCATATGTTCCTAAATATAGAATAAAGGTTGATGAGATAGCCAAACTTTGGGGGAAGGAGGAGGGCATAGTCAAATCATTGGGACTAAGCGAGAAGTCTGTCCCAGCATCAGATGAGGACTCGACTACAATGGCGATTGAGGCCTCCAGGGACGCCATAGCACGAGCTATGATAGATCCTAGAGAGATAGAGATGGCCCTCTTCGGTTCTGAGTCAAAAGTTTATGCCGTAAAGTCCACCTCTACCATATTGATAGATGCATTGGGCCTGTCTAAGTACTCCCTTACAGCGGACTTAGAGTTCGCGTGTAGGGCTGCCTCTGCGGGCCTTCGGATGGCATTCTCCATGGTAGATGCAGGTCAAGTTTCATATGCCCTCATAGTTGGATCTGATACAGCCCAGTCTAACCCAGGAGACGTATTAGAACTCAGTTCTGCAGCCGCAGCAGTTGCCTTCGTTGTAGGAAGAGCTGAAGAGTCAGCTGCCGTTGTAGAAGCCTCTACTTCATTCGTTACGGACACTCCTGATTTTTGGAGGAGGGATGGATCCCCTTATCCCCTTCACGGAGAAGCCTTCACTGGAGAGCCCGCCTACTTCGCCCACATAAGTGCAGCTGTGGATAGGCTACTGCAAGATACAGGCCTTAGAGTATCAGATTTTGATTATTTTATATTCCACCAACCCAACGGCAAATTCCCCTTTCAGATTGCTAAGAAGTTCGGCATACCGACTGAGAAAATAAAGCAGGGGTTAATTTCCCCATTCATAGGAAATCCGTATAATGCTTCGGCACTCCTAGGATTTGCCAGAGTCCTCGACGTGGCCAAACCTGGACAGAGAATATTGGTCGCGCCCTTCGGTAGCGGTGCAGGAAGTGACGCCTATAGCTTCATAGTCACTGATAGTATCGTAGAGAGACAGAAACTAGCGCATACAGTTGACTACTACATAGGGAGAAAGAAATATGTGAGTTACGCTTACTACGCAAAGACCACAAATAAATTCAAGGTATACGACTAGGTGTCATGGAATGAGTGAAGTCTTTGTAACTGGAGCCTCCATTCTGAAAGTGGATAGGTATTACGAGAATAACATTATCGACTTGGCCATTGGCGCAATCTCCGGCCTTGCAGAAGAAATATCTATTGTTCATCCTGATATTCTCATATTGGCTAACGCGTACAGCGAGAGCACTACTGAGCAGGTCTTACTCAGCGAAAAAATAGCCAGTAGCTTAGGCCTCAGGGTTCCTGCAATTAGGACAGAACAAGGAGACGCTAGCGGAGGATCTGCGATATTTACTGCATATTCGTTCCTGAAATCTGGAATAGCGAAAAGCGTGTTAATTGTAGGTGCAGAGAAGCTATCAGACTTTCCGACGAACCATCTCAACGACATTTTAGCGGAGAACTTGGACGAGGAGTACTCCTATAGAATAGGGATGACACAGTCCAGCTATGCTGCACTTCAGATGAAACTCTACATGAAGACCTATGGTGTTGGATACGACTATTTCGCGGAGTGGCCCTACCAAATGCATAAGAATGCCTCAGAGAATCACTACGCGTATTTGAAGTTTCAAGTCGATAAGGATACAATAATGAAATCTCAAATAATATCTGATCCAATTAGATTATTCGATACAGCGGCAAGGGCTGATGGAGCAGCTGCGATCCTTCTTACCAACGGTGAAC
The DNA here is from genome assembly GCF_000243315.1 of Metallosphaera yellowstonensis MK1. Classification (GTDB taxonomy): domain Archaea; phylum Thermoproteota; class Thermoprotei_A; order Sulfolobales; family Sulfolobaceae; genus Metallosphaera; species Metallosphaera yellowstonensis. The sequence goes on from NZ_JH597770.1 coordinate 285,051, forward strand.
TAGCCAGGAAATTTTCCGAATCAAAAGTGAAGGTGGAGAACGTGTACGGTTCTTCCTTTGGATATAGCATGAGAGAACTTGTTGCAGTAAGAGAAGCGTGGCTCCCCTGGAGGGACTTTAAGCCAAACTTCATTGAAATACACGACTCTTACAGTGTCATTGCTGCCATGATTCTTGACGAGATAGGCTTCGAGAGAGGGAAATCTCTATATAACATAGCGGACTCTCAAGTTAATCTCTCAGGAGGACTTAAGGCGCGTGGCTATCCAGGAGGGGCAACAGGGGTATATCAGTTAGCTGAAGCCTACATGCAACTGACTGGAACCTTCAAGGGGAAGAGGGCTAAGAACGCGGAGAGGGGAGCTGTAGTGTCCACAGACGACCTAGGAAAAGTGGCTTACACTATAGGCCTTTCGAGGTGATATAAGTGAAGATCCTTCCACCCAAAATATGGAGGAATAAGGAAACCCAGTATTCTCTCACTGCAACCCAGTGCCAGAGCTGCGGAGCGTACACGTTTCCCCCTAGACATGTATGTAATAAGTGTGGCTCCTTCAAAGTCACAAAAAAGAAGCTAAGTGGAAAGGGAACGTTAATAACATTCACGTATACCCACCAGGTCAGGACTGGATTCGAAAGAGACGCTCCCATATACTTCGGTCTCATACGGCTTGATGAGGGAATAGAGATAGTAGCCCCACTAGTAGATGTGGACGAAGAACCTAAGGAGGGAGCTAGAGTCGAAGCTGTATTTAGAAAGCTAAGGGTAGACTCTCATAACGGTCTCATAGAGTACGGAACGAAATTTAGGCTGATAGACAATGAACAACGAAATTGAGGAAGTAGCGGAAAAGGTGGCAAGAGGTGAACTAGAGCTTCATAAGATCGACGAGATTTTGGAAGCTAATGCGGCCATGGTGGCCAGGAGGCTAGCCATCGAAAAGATAACTGGTAAAGGACTTCCCTCTATAGGCTCCACGATAATAGATTACGAGGAGATAAAGAACAGAAACGCTGAGAACGTTATAGGCGCTGTCCAAATACCGCTGGGGGTAGCAGGACCGCTCAGAATTGAGGGTGAGTACGCTAAGGGCATGTTTTATGTTCCCTTGGCCACAACTGAAGGCGCGTTGATAGCTAGTGTGAACAGGGGTATGAAGATACTAAGGGAGTCCGGTCCTATAATAAGTAGAGTTTTGAGAGACGGAATGACTAGAGCCCCTGTCTTTAAGTTCCAGTCAATTAAGTCTGCTATGGAGTTCTTAAATTGGGCCACTAAGAACTTTGAGGAAATAAAGAGGGTAGCAGAGTCCACGTCGTCTCACGCAAGATTGAAGCAAATAGTCCCGTTTATCCTGGGTAACAACGTATGGCTCAGGTTCGAATTCGAAACTGGAGATGCGATGGGGATGAATATGGTAACCATAGCCACTGAAGCTGCGTGTGAGCTTATCGAGAGCCAGTTTCCCGAAGCCAGACTCGTTGCTGTAAGCGGAAACGTATGTAGCGATAAGAAGCAATCTATGGTCAACGAGCTCATGGGGAGAGGAAAGACCGTTATAGCTGAAGCTGTAATCCCTAGAGATGTGATCAGAAAATACCTGAAGACCGACTCCGAGTCAATTCATGAGGTTAACCTGAGGAAGAACTGGTTGGGAGGGGCTAGAGCAGGGACGCATTTTCAATTCAATGCACACTTCGCTAATGTGATAGCCGCTATTTTCATTGCCACCGGCCAGGACGTAGCGCAGGTGGTGGAGAGCAGCACAGGGTATACTTGGACGGAGAACCGGAATGGAGATTTGTACATCTCTGTCACTCTCCCGTCATTAGAGATAGGTACAGTGGGTGGAGGGACAAGGCTTCCCACACAAAGAGAAGCGTTAAGTATAATGGGCCTGGATGGGAACTCCGATAAACCAGGAGCTAACTCTAAAAAGTTCGCAGAAATAATAGCCGCAGCCGTGCTTGCAGGAGAATTGAACCTTCTCGCGGCTCTGGCGTCTAGAGAACTAGGAAAGGCTCATAAAAAGTTGGGTCGTGGCATAAAGACTTAATTCTTACCAGAGACGTTAGTAGAGCATGGATGTGCAAAAGGATCTAGAAAAGATAATCGAGATAACTAAAACCCAGAACAAGTGGAGAAGGACTGAAACGATAAACCTGATAGCCTCGGAAAACGTGATGAGTCCCCTCGCTGAGGCCTTATACATGAGCGATTTCATGTCCAGGTATGCTGAGGGGAAGCCTTACAAGAGATTCTACCAGGGGACGAAATATGTGGACGAAATTGAAACATTGGCCATGGAGCTCATGAACGAGATAACCCAAAGCAAATTCTGTGACCTAAGGCCCACCAGTGGCACAATAGCTAACGCTGCAGTTTTCAGGGTCCTTGCAAATCCAGGAGATAAGGCTCTCATTGCACCGGTTCAGGCTGGTGCCCACGTCAGTCACACTAAGTTTGGGACTTTAGGTGCTCTAGGTATAGAACACATAGAGATGCCTTACGACAAGGAGAACATGAATGTAGACATTGATAAAGCGTCCAAGATGATGGAGACTATTAGGCCCAAGTTCGTGGTACTTGGAGGAAGTCTTTACTTGTTTCCTCATCCTACTAAAGAAATAGCTGAATTGGCCCACTCCGTTGGCGCCAAGCTCGTTTACGACGCGGCTCACGTCTATGGTCTGATAGTTGGAAAAGCCTGGAGTAATCCGCTTGCTGAAGGAGCTGATTTTCTAAACGTATCAACCCATAAGACGTTCCCCGGACCTCAAGGTGGAGCCGTTTTCTCAAACCAGGAGGCCGAATTTAAGATGGTATCTAGGACTATATTTCCCTGGTTCGTGAGTAATCATCACCTCCATAGGCTTCCATCCACCGCTTTAACTGCACTGGAGATGAAAGTTTACGGGGAGGAATATGCCTCACAGATCGTTAAGAACGCGAAGGCTCTCGCTAACAGTTTGGCTTCTTATGGATTCAATGTGGTTGGAGAACACCTAGGATACACTAAGAGTCACCAAGTGGCAGTCAACGTGAGGAACTTAGGTGGAGGTACACTTGTAGCTAAGACCCTTGAGGAAGCTAACATAATAGTGAACAAGAACCTTTTACCCGATGATCCGCCAGAGGCTGTTGGAGATCCAAGCGGTATCAGAATAGGAGTTCAAGAGATGACCAGATATGGAATGAAGGAGGGGGAAATGCAGGAAATAGCCCTCTTAATGAAGGAACTTTTAGTCGATAAGAAGGATATAAAGGAAGTGAAGAAAAAAGTTATTGAGATTAGGTCCGAATTCCTCGAGATAAAATATGCCCTAGACTACGACCTCTCCGCGATCTCGTCAAAGAGAATTCCAATGCTCATCTAACCACAATGACTGTAATTGGAGCGTTGACTACAATCGAAAGCGCATTGGAACCGGTGTTTATGTCGCTGTTAGTTGTGTTTCCTCTAGCTCCCATTATTACTGCGTCGAACACTCCCTCCGAAAGTGTTCTCAATATCTCGTTGGAAATGCTACTGTCCTGAGGAACGTCTACGGTCCTGTACTCATACTCTATCTTTTCGTTAAGTTTTTCCTTAACCCTCGCCTTAACTTCTTCTGCATCACTACATCTGTTACACGCGTAGATCACTGTCACTTTGGAACCATACCTCATGCTGAAGTCCAGAGCCAACTCCAACGCCCTCATGCTATTCTCAGATCCGTCAACGGGGACCAATATTCTCCTAAACCACATGCTCACTGTATAGGTTGGAGAGCCCAAATCCATCTCACCTCGGGTTTACACCAGATAGCCAGGCCTTATCCCTAAGGAAGCATTTGTCATTTCTGTGGATTTTGTCTTGTCTGAAAACCCTGATACAGCTCGTATAGCATCTATGTTCTCTGGAACCACCACCGCCTCTTGATGAACTGCGTACATAATGAATATCTCGTTTCCCCTAGTAGATACTGAATCTTCGAATATGACTACCTCATAGATATCGTTCCTATATCTTCCCATATCCCTTGATAGTTCAATGATCTCTGCGGTAGACGTTACCTTAGATTTACCGCTAACCAGAGATAACCTAGGTGTGTTCCTGAGGACTTCAAGAACCTGTTCTTTCGACACTGGATCAGAGACAGTCACATCTAATAGATGAACGTGCATAAGAGTTGTAGGAGCGATGACAGCCATGGTCACTATATCTAAGTCCTTCAGCACCGTATTGACGTCTTTAGCGTGGTGGCTCGGGACGCTTGGTGGATCGGGTACTATGGCGTTTATTGGACCTCTCTTAACTTCCTTGGGATCTGCAGCCCTCCTAACTATAGTTCCCCTGACCTTCTGTATTTTACTTACCTTGTTTAGTGTGCAGAGCGTCCTCAACATGGATGTAGTGTTGCAGGATACTACCCTAACGTAATTCTTTCCCACAGCCTCATCGTAATTACAGAGAGCGGAAAAGGAGACGTCAGCGACGTTGGGTTTCTCCCCACCCTGAAAGATCGCCTTCTTCCTCATGGAAGTGTAGAGCTGCTTGTATTGAGCTCCAACTCCGTTTGGAGTCGCGTCGACAACCACATCAGACTCCTTTATCATGTCCTCAATGAAGCCCGAAGGGGTTATTCCTGCCTCCTCAAACTCTTTCTGAGACTCCTTGGGGACATATATCCTTATCCCCTTTTTATAAGCCTGGAAGGCCTCGAAGTTGGGAGTAGTTTTAGAGACTCCTACTAGAGCCATATCGGCTTGATTGAGTACGGCATCGGTTACTCTCTTACCTATCGTACCATAGCCGTTAATAGAAACTTTTATCAAGCCTTCATCGCCTCCTTTGCGGACATGTCCAGTGCTTCAAGTGCGGGTAACTTCTCTCCTGCCAAAAATAGCAGAAGTGCACCTCCCCCAGTAGAAACGTGAACCTTGGATTTATCTATCTGCCCCTCTCCTCCAAGTAGGCTTATCATATGACCTCCACCTATTATCACGTACCCTTGATTCTCAAGGGCGTTCTTTAGTAGTGCTCTGCTGGACTCCCTGAACCTCTCGTCCTCTATTACACCCATAGGCCCACGCATCACTATAACCTTAGCGTCTCTAACGAATGACGAGTAAATGTTCACTGTTGTGGAGCCTACATCCTTTATAATCCCCGTTACTTTATTTGCTGGTTCCTCATGGACCTGGCCCCCTTTCTCCACCTTGAAGTCTACAGGTATCTCCACCGGTGCACCTGAAAGAAGTAGCTTCCTTGCTCTACTTATTAGACCCAAAACTCCTGCCTTCTCTAACACCTGCAGGTTCTCCTTACCCAGATCAAGACCTTTGGCAACTGCAAAGAGTTCAGCGATAAGACCGCCAGTGAGGATTCTGTCGGCTAGCCTCCTTTTCACTAGATTCTCTATTATCCTCAGGCTATCCAGAACCTTTCCACCTCCCATTATGAATATCTTAGGTGAGTCTTCAGGATTGAAGACCTTAGCTAACGCTGATACCTCCCTTTCCATCACTCTTCCCGCACTGGACTTAAGAACCAGAGGAAACCCAACGAGGCTAGCTTGACTCCTGTGAGATGCTGCAAAGGCATCGTTCACATAGCCTTGAAACAAGGGTGAAAGTCGTCTGACTAGGTAACTTTTAGCGTGTTGTAATGGTGAAGCTTCGATCAATTCCTCAGAGACGAACCTTACGTTATCTAGAAGTATAACGGACCCCAACTTCATGTTCTTTATCTTCTCCCTGGCGTAAGGCCCCATCACGTCCCCCACGAACTCCACCTCCATGTCCAAGTGTTTTTGAAGTAGCCTAGAGTGCTCCTCCAAGTCGATGAAGTCACTGTCTCCAGGTCTTCCCTGATGCGAAACTAGGACAACTCCGTTTCCCTTCTCCACCAATTCCTTTACGGTCTCCACATGGGCCCTTATTCTAGAGTCGTCCAAAAGTTTGCCAGATTTCGAATCCACAGGAGAGTTGATGTCTATTCTAACGAGAACTTTACTGTTGGTGAAATTTACGTCATCCAGTGTGGGAATAACCATCTCATTTACCTTAATCAGTCTGACTCCCCGTGTGACTTTCTAACTCTCACAAATTAAACTTTAGCAGGACGAGTAGGTACTCAAGTAGTTGTCCCAAAGGAGTGGTATCATCATATCTCTTTTGAAGTTGAGTAGTGTTATTTCTAACTCAGTTGTTCCTCCATCTCCTGTCCTCCTACTGAGCCGTAAATCGTCGTCTCCCTCCAGGAAGTAAAGCAGAGCTTCCTTAAGCCTGAAACTGTCTACGCTGAACTTTCTGCACGCCAGGAGAACTTTCACTAGTCTGGAATCAGATAAGTCGGCCTCGACGATGCAGGGCTCCCTTCCCTCAGATCCCGCCATGGCGTTAAACAATCCCCCTAACGTGTAAGGTATCCCTGAAACTGATACTCCTAGGGGGGGAAGGAGAAGCTTCACCCCTGCTCTAGCTTTCTTAGTCCTCTTTAAAACCAGGTTAAAATAGAAGAACATAACCAATTCGTTACAGAGCCTGAGTCTTACCGTCTTTATCTCACCTAAGTGTCCGACATCGTCAAACACCTTCTTTAGGGCCTCTTGGAAGTTAGCTTCAATCACGTTCTCTCGGAACTGCACCATTCCTTTTATTGAAAACAAATTCGGAACTAGCTCGTCCTTAGTGAACTGGAGTACGTAAACCTCGCCCCTTTTAGCCTTCACTTTGGATAAGGACTTGTCTAGGAGATCTGCTACAAAGGATAGCTCCTTATTACCCTTGACGAGCATCCACTCCCCATATCTGTCCCTAATGACGCTAGGACCGTCACTAGAATCTCTGAAGAAACGCCAGAACATCTAATTGGTATAAGCGTTCGGCACAATAAAAACTTTAAAATGACGTCTGATGAAACAATTATCAGCCGGGTAGTCTAGCGGCCAAGGATCCAGGGCTTTGGCCCCTGGGACCTGGGTTCGAATCCCAGCCCGGCTACCTCTTATGGTCCCGTTCTCTAAATATCGAACAGAATTATTACAAAGGAGTCTGAAGACGTAGATGACAAACACACATTAGTATTTATATTAAAAATTTAATCTAAAAGGGTTTTATAGCGATACATAAGGAAACTCTCTGGGGGAAACTTTGAGACTGTAGGCGAGTTATCTGAGAAAACCCTTTTGTTTTACATCGGACTACAATAGAGGAGTTGTAACATATTACTTTCGTTTACCCCTCTCTCTACGGAGTTGCGGAAGTATCTTAACATATATATTCTGTTAAAAAGGTAATACCGAGATCATGAGGGTAATAACATTCAAGGCAGAAGAGGATTTGCTCTTTAGGCTTGACCTCTATGCTGCCAATAAGAAGGTCTCCAGAAGCGAGATCATCAGGGATGCCCTTAAGAAATATTTAGAAGCCGCTGGCGGGATTTGAACCCGCGACCGCCGGCTCTCCAGGAGATCCTTACAAGGCCGGCGCTCTGGCCAGGCTGAGCTACAGCGGCGTTATAATCATCGAAAATATGCCATTAAAGTCTTTCCCAGAAGATTCACATAGATGTGCCCAAACTTCCTGATGATGTTATCCTAGG
>NZ_JH597770.1:292739-412739 GCF_000243315.1 Metallosphaera yellowstonensis MK1
TTATCTTCTTCGCGTAATTGTAAGTAATGCTCTGTCTTTGTAACGGCGAAACATGGAAAACATAGAACACGCGTTTTGAGCCCCTACTCCAGTTGAGCGTGTAGATACAAATCCCGTTTTCACAAACATCATTTCTGGTGAATATTCGCTTAGCACTTTTATAGCCTCAGTAAACCTAACTCCAGATTCTAAAAGTAGTCTGAACAATAGCTCAACTCTGGTTCCTTTTACCTTTTCAGCCCACTGTCTAATCTGGTCTACTGACGGTACCTTTAAATCCACGCCCGATTTCTTCGTCTTTTATCGCTTTCCACTTCTCTATATCGCCCTTCCAGTTATAGTACTTCTTCCACGCTAAGATAGAACCCTTATTATTAGTGTCTAATTGCTTACGCAAATAATTTGTATATTGTTTGCAAGTTTCACGTGAAACTTTCTTTATACAATCGTTATAAAATGTAAATAGTTCAACTTCAGACGGCAAATTTTCATTTGCTTTAGAATGCGTTTTCTCTTCCTTCATTATTCTAACTGACGTATCTGTAATGATAGATTCACGTGGGATTTTAGGGGGTTTATCCCCTAAATAGGGCTTTGGCCCCTGGGACCTGGGTTCGAATCCCAGCCCGGCTACCTTAGTGGGGGATTCCCCCACACCCCCGATGTTAACGTATGTCTCAATTATCTTATCTAAAGGTGCAATGTAATTATGCCTTTGCTTACCACCATCATCCTTCTCTATGGAGTAAACATAATACTTTCCTTTGATCTCTTTTACATAGAATTTAGAATTGACGTAAAAAGAAGGCATTTTAAGAATGTTAAGTAACGGGGGTTTAAATACTCATTCTAATAGAATATCGAAAAATCAGTTGAAAGAAGACGGTAAAAAGTCCACACTTATACGAAAAACTGAATTTCATGGAAACTGCTGCAGTCAGAAAATTCAAAGCGAACTGAGGAATTCGTCGCTTATTAAAAACACACGCCCATGGCGTCGTATCAGATAGTAAACGCCCGGCGGGAATTTCTTATTATTATATATGAAATATCGCCCGTCGCCCCTCGTAACATTGACGCCGTTCGATTTTAGTTCGCCGTTCGCCTTAAACCACACCCAACCTATTATCTCAAAATCTTTGTACTTCACCATAATGTTTTTCCCCTTTGGAACTCTAAGAACGATTGGTAAAATCCTCGGAGGGTAACTCTTAGCTCCATTAAGTTCTTCCAGTACTCTAGAGGAATAAGATAGTATTCGCTCTTAGCATCCCTCTCAAACTTATCCTTCTTAATCTTGTTCTGTCTCTCAAGATTCAAAATTTGTAGTGCTGATATACACTTGAGCTTATCCTCAGCATCTGAGTAGTGCAAGAAGAATACCCGCCCTAATACATTATACTTCTTTGCAGTCTCGACTTTAACGCTAAGGATAGCGTATACGCTTTCGCCGTATCTCTCTTTGCTTTGCTCTTCAGTCCATGAACTTCCGGTTATATCAATCCATAAGAGCGGATAGTATTGCTCCTTAGATTTCACGTATAAAGTTAAATCGTATTTATCGTCCAACCCTTTGTAATATTGTTCATTTATTACATTCGTTAAAGTCCCGACTCCAGTAGGCCGAAGATATACGTCAAAATTCAATAGGCCTTTCTTATGCCATTGAGCTAGCTTTATCAGTAATTTGCCTAAAACTAGGTACTCTCTTCCTAACCCCGCTGTTGGAAGAATGTAATCTTCTTGTTGATTCCCCCAATACTTAAGCTTAAAAGAATCAGCAGTCATTGCTCCCGCCTCGTGTGTGCGTCCAGTATCTTCTCTATCTCTTCCCTTTCGTTTTCCTCCTCATCTTGCTCTACTTTTTCTTTTTTCGCATTCAGAGAAACTAGTTTGTGCTCTTTTTCGTCGTATGTACATATTTCCTGAGCCTCGCATATTTTGCGTGTTAATTTCATTATTGGAATTGCCCTAGTATACGAAATCTCGAATTGAAGCATTATATCGTATACGTCCAGTTCACCTTTCGCCTGCAGTATTTTGACTAGTAGTTTGGCCCTTTGGACGTCATTCAGTTTGTTTAGTCTGGTTTGAGACACCTATCTCACCTCTATCTCTCATCTATCTCACACAGATATTAAACTTTTCTGTCTTTCTTATTATCGCTCTACCGTGTCTTCTTTTTTGCCTGGTTTGTTTCTTCATGACGTGCCAAAAAGCAGAGTTGTTAGTTTTATTTGAGTATATTATAGATGAATGCAATAAAACAAAAACTAAAGATGAATGTATGAAAATACTAGAAGAGCTGAGGGGAAAAATCAAACGTAATGCGAAACTCGACTTCCTGAATGAACTCATGTAGTTTTCTCTCTCTCATCTATCTCTCACCTCTCTCACTGGACTAAAAACTAAAACTAAAAAAGGGTATAAAACACGGTTTGTATAATGCTGGGGAGGGGGAAGTATAGTTTTAGTTTTTAGTTTTGTAAGTCAAGAGAGTGTTGAGAGTGTAGAGAGATAAGAGAGAAAAAGTTAGCTTTTTAGCAAGTCTTCTATCCTTCTTCTCACTGCATCCGCTACAAACTCAGTCCTAGACCTATATCCCCCTTTATGCTCTGCTAATATCATATCTATCATGTCTACTAGTTCTTTTGGTATCTGAACGGTCACATAATCCGATGAGCCTTTAGAGCGTGGCATACTCTATCTATATATCATCATCACGTATATAGTAATGAAACTAGTGAGAGATAGGTGAGAGATAGCTATGTCAAACAAAAGAGAAAGCTTTATTATTATAGAGAGATAGGTGAGAGATAGATGAGATAGATGGTCGAGTCCACGACCCGAAACCCCCATCAGGGGGCAATAGTGGAAAAGGTAACAAAATGGATTGGGTCCCCATCTTTTTTTGAGGTCCTCCAAAAACACATGACAATAGGGCCTACGTTCTCGATAGAGGCCCTCAGCACATTCGAGAGGGACCCAATTTTGAAGACCCTCATGGTGGCACGGGGGTACGCCAAAATGGCAGGGAAGTTACTGCCTCTAACGGTGACGATATCCAGTGACGTCACAATCAGAATCGGCCTGATAAAAGCAGTGATACCCTTAGAGGAGGTGGAATAGAATGAGGATCATCACGGTGAAGATAGACGAATATCTTTATGAAGAACTCCAGCTCCATAGTATAAACCAACATCGGTCCATGTCCTCAATCATTCGTGACGCCCTGATGCGATATTTGGAGGCTGAGGAGGAATGAACATCAGGAGCTTATATCGGATTTCGTGGGCTTTAGAGAGTTTGTTAAAAGACGTCGTAGATGGCGATCTTAATGACGAGACTGAGGTCCTAGAGGTACTAATTGACGCTAAGCGGGTGTGTGACATGTTGAGCCAGGAACTAGGCAATTATATCAAGAGGATGGCAAAAGGCGAGGCATGATGCTGGCCGAAATAGTAGCGTTCTACGGCTTTCAGTTCACCGATTTCCTTACCACATGGTTAGGTTTGAGGGCTGGTGCCGCAGAAGTAAACGCTGTAATGAGGCCATTCGTGACCAGTGTACCACGTTTCGTGATCTTCAAGTTTGGTTTGGCCACATTCCTCCTAATTTTCGTCTTCTTGACCGCTCAAGACTGGCTAACGGTCTTGCACCTATCGCCCATGTCAGTCGTTTACATTGACACTATCGTGGAGGGTGCAGTGACTTGCTCAAACATTTACACATTGTGGAGGGTGAAAAAATGACGGAGTCAGGTACTAAAAAGTACCTGAGTAACCATAAGGGTATAATGATTCACGTCTCATTAAAGGAATTAATGCTTTACCACTCTCTCACTCCTGAACAAAAGAAGGTAATTAGGGCGATAGTAAAAACACTAATCTTGAGGCCTGATTTACTTGAGGAGTCGAACTACCTATATCGTTTAATACAGAGTAAAGCCGTATCGTCATATGTCTGTCCTCTCTGCCTAATGCCCTTCAGCTCTTCCGTTAGTTTGAAACAGCACATTCGTTATACTGAGCATATGACGACCTGTCCCGTCTGTCAGAAGGAGTTCGCTAATACGGATTCGGCCCTAGATCATGTTTGCAAAAAACATAACATCTGTGTTGGCTAGGTGATGTCGATGAGAATCCTTAAAATAGTATGGGTTCTCTTCATCCTACTCAACGTTTATGACGTAGTCTTATCAGCCGTGTATTGGCATGAAGGAAATATCTTGGATGAAGAGAACTTCTTTATCTGGATATACTCCGCCAATAATGGAGGTATCATCTCGTTTCGCTTAGCACTTCTAATGGCAATATCGATAAAACTTCTGTTTTTCACCGGGGTCTACTGGTTTACAAGGCTTTTCGACGTCTTGAAGGTAGGTAAGTATAAGTGGCTCTCATTGTTACCGTTTATCGCGTTGTCGATACTAGTAGATGTCAATAACACGCTTATCGTTCTCTACAACTACCCCCCACTGTTTTAAGCCCTTTTTAAAGTCTGATTTTCTCGTTCCGGCAAATGAGGAAGTACCTAGTAATCGGCGTTTCGCTATTTTTGCTAGCTCTAATCTCTCTAAACGTATCTGCAATAACGGCAAGTCAATTGGGGGCGAACCAGATAGTAAATACCGTTAACAACTCAACGGATTGGGCCGGCGTGGCGTACTCCGTCGAGTGGTGGACAGATGGAATTTTCAACCACTGGGGGCCAGTACTGTCGGCCAGTGACTACATTTACGTCGGAAATCTTTCGCTAGCTTACGTTTCAACGCCAGGCTATTCCTATCCTGACGAGGTGGCCATATGGGTCGGGCTTAGCCCCGCAAAAATCGGATACGACTACGGTGCCTCATCTGGTCAAGAACAGAGTAGCTTCGTACAGGCCGGATATATTATAGGTATAACATCGAGTAATAGCTACTACATTCTGTATTTCGTATTTACTATCGACAACGGAAATATATTGAACGACTATGAAACATATGTACCCGCCGTGGCTGGGGTGACTCATCTCGATGTGTCCTTAAGTAATCTTGAAAACGGAACCGCAATGGCTCAGTTTTTCGTATTTTACTCCAATGGGGCAACTTGGACTACAAAAGTATATGAATCTATACCGTGGACTCATACAGGTGCGGCCATGAGCATAGTCGAGGCCCCTGAATCATCCTCCGGATTCCGTTATGAGTTACCATATCTGTCCGGCGGAATGATAAACTTCAATTTCGAATATATCGGCCAAGATGGGAACGAACATGTCGGGCCTAGTACTAATCCCTCGGGCACAATATACGCGGACGTCTACCAACTCGGTTCGTCCTCAGCTTACAACGGTGCTTTTGCCGAAATATACAACGGATGGCCCTATAGTAGTTATGGTGGCTGGAACTACCTATACCAATTCACCTATTCCTGGTTAGGCGATACAACGTACGGCCTATAAGGAAAAGCTTTTTTTTAATTCTTTCCCCTTTGTTTTTGTTATGATAATCAATGTTTCCAACACTACAGCCTTCAACACTACAACCTTCACTACAATCCCCCCGCTTGAAGCAATTCAACCACCTCCTCCGTGGTATGTGCACTATTTACCGGAGTTCCTCATTGCGGCGGGCATCATTTCCACCGCATTAACTTTTTACCTCTCGCCTGAATTGAGGAAGATTTTTAGACGGGCCATTTAAAAAGTCGTTCTCTTTTTCCTCACTCAATGATGTGGCGTATACTAATAATAATGACTTTAGTCCTACTTTCATTACTAATACCGATTTCAGCATTCGTGAGGTTTGGAGGCGGGGGAGGCTTTTCATGGTTCACATACTCGACCACTTTCACGTTTGGGAGTTCATCCTCTACTAGCACGACCACCCAAGTAGTGACGGATCCTGGCTCTAATTGGAACGGTCTCGCATGGTTGGATCCATGCGTCGTCAGCGTTGTGAACACGAACCAACTGGAAGTCTTGCCCGATCAAGCAGACATGAACAATAACGCATCAGTGTCCCTATCAGCGTCAGTGACGGGACTGAACACAACGGTCGTAGTGCCTAGCGGTACATCGGGGAACTACGGTGGATTTGCCATAGGTTATGGTGTCCTATATCCTTCCACTTTTCTAGGGAACTATGGGCCAGCCAGCCCATACGGGAGTTACGGTATCGTAGTTGTACTAGAGCGTGGAGCAATGGCAGACTATCATATCTTCCTATATTATAATGGAGTGGTATGGGGAAACTGGTCAGTAGGGAGTTTCAATACAGGCCAAGACGTAATGTTGGGCTTCGTCTTCAACCCCCCAAACACGGTTAACGTCTACTGGTTTAACGGGACGCTCCACGTGTACAAGGTCTCACCGGTGTACCAAACATCGACAGGGTTCAAGGCCGAAAGTTTGGCCACAGTGACGTCCACTTACACCGTGGATGTAGATACCAGCGTTTCGGACTATGGTGAATGGATCATAGTGAACTATCAGTACATTACTACGACGACTACGACTACTACCACTACTACGACTACAAAATACGCCGTGACGGTGTCGTGGACTGCCGTTACTCTCGGTAACGGTGTTAAGGCCTTATATGCCTTCACGGGAGCCGGGAACCCAGTAAACGTGACAACGAACGCTACATCTTGGAGCGTAGTGAAGATCGAGAGCGTTCAGAACTACAGTGTGTCCGGTAGCCAGTACTCCCTCTCGGGATCAGTGACATACTCAACTGCGCCGAAGGGGATATACCTTCTGACAAACGTATACCCGGGAGGAAACGTTAACGGGTGGTACCTAAACGTCACGATAGAATTCCAGTTCGTGACGCCCAGCCAGACCGTTGACAAAAACGTCACGGTCCCAGTCTTTGTCAGTGCTTTCGCCGTTTCCGTCTACGTCACGCCCCCAGCGTCTTCATATTTGAGCGGGCAAACGATTAGCGTAACAAACTCCACGGCCGTGAATTTCCCCTCCAACTTAGGATACCAGCTGTTAAGTCAGCCAAAGTCTGAAATAGACATTCAGGGCCTCACTAACGGCTTTGTACCGTTACCTTATTCTACTACAGTGAACGTTATAGCGCAAACAACATATTATTACGTGATAAACATAGAACTCGGTCAAGTCTCTCTAGGTTCTCTTACGGGCTTAATCACCGTATATCCTACCAGCCAGTTCCCGATAATATTCGTCTCACAATATCCCGCATCAGTGACAGCAGGGACTAGGGTCACTATCACTTTCCAATTCACCCTAAACACGCCCGTCAGTAACACGACTATGTCAGCGTTTACACAGACGACTACTACTTTCGCATGGACTTACGCCTCTTTTGTGTCTTCAACTAGTCTAGTGGAGTTCAAGGGAAGTTGGAGTTCAGCGAACGATGGTTTCATCATTATCACAAGGAGTCAAAACTATCTACTGCCGTTTAACGGAAGTGCTGGTCTCAGCTTTGTCAATAACAGCGTCAATAGCCTGAAGTTTCAGGTAAACGGTCTAGGGCGGATATTAGTAAGTAATAGTCAGGGTCAGGTTATAGAGATCTCAAATACTACGGACATGATAGGGTTAGGTTTCTATTACGGTGCGGGCAAACTAACGCTTAATTGGTTCTTTGCGGATGGCATAATATTGCAATCGGCCACAGCTGGACAGGCGTATACAATCTTAACGGGTACAAGTCTGAGCACGTTGACCCAGTATACATACGGATACACAAATGGGACAGGGTTCGGCCAGGTGACCGTGACGCTGGCAGATGAGCCGTATGAGTTGATAGAAATCTATTGGGCCGGTCTACAGAAATACGCCATTCTGAACATAAGCGTCACTCAGCCTACCACGTCTACGACTACCACTATCAATAGCTCCACAATTAACTACAACTATACTCAGCCCTTCCATAACAATATATCGCCTACCAGCAGTTTGTTCAACTTCAGCGGAGCCCAGCCGTGGGCCACACTGGTAGGGATAGTTATAGCGGTAGTTACGGCACTGTTGGGCTGGAAATTCGGTGGGAAGTCTGGTGCGTCAGGAGGCGCTGTGATGGGTTTAATTCTTGTGAGCTATCTGGGGCTTATGCCGTGGTACATTTTCTACGTCTTCATATTTGGCATCGCAATGCTGATAGCGAAAATATTCGTAGACCGTTTCATGGGGAGTGAAGAATGACAGACGCCATTAGTTTGGCATTAAGCACGGGCTTAGGCCCAGTAGTGGCCATCATTATAATCCTTATAATGATGGGGCTGACATACAAAATCGTAGGGAGGACGCCATCTATTGTGACAGGAATAGCGTCAATCTTTGCCTTAATGTTCCTAGACTTTATACCCCTGTATTGGGGTCTCGCTATCATATTTGCGTTAATCGCAGGAATGATATTGTCAGGAGGTGAGCTAAATGGGGACTAAACTCATCGTATATGTCCTATTCTTTGACATATTTCTTGCCTTAATGGCGGGGGCTTATTCAGGTTTGTCGGCTCCAAGTATCCCCGCTACCCCGTCATATACCTCAGCGGTGAACCTGGCATCGTCGATAGTATGGAGTGCAGGGATACCGTCAATCACCCTAGTACCCTCGTTCTCGATACTAGGGACCACAGTGCCAAGTATAACCATCCCGTCCATAACGTTCTTCAGCATATCGTTCTCATGGCTGGCCCCCGTCATCTACGTGTTCGACTGGATCATCTGGACATTCGTGACCATTGCGTCAGTCATGGGGTATCTACTGTCGATATTCACAGGGAGCGTCTCTCTCTTGGCCTCTGTGCCTGTGGTAGGGCCGTTCCTAACAGCTTTCACATTAATTATCAATTTCATCTTGATTTGGGAACTTGTGAAGTTGATAAGGGGGTACGGGCCATGAATGAGTACAATGCAAATGAGATTAGGGCCAAAATACTTAGGAAGAAGATACTACAGCTGTTAGCGGAAAACTATGTACTGTCAGCGTCACTAATCTCTCATACGCTCCTCCTGAGTTACGCCACGGTCCTAAGACACCTGAGAGTGCTAAATCAGGAGGGATACGTAGAGCTATACAAAGAAGGGCGTATATTGTTTGCAAAAATCAAAGATAACGCTAAGCAAATTCAGATTCTGAATTCAGAACTGGAGCGTCTTATAAACCCTACCACTGACACGGTGATGAGCCAAAATGTTAGAAAGGCTAAAGGTATCAGGAGTAGCCCTTAAGGTGGTAAGAAATCCAACCAAGTATTTCAGCCAAGAAGTAATAGCAGAAGGCGTTAAAGTCTTCTGGCAGACATGGGATGGTAGAATAATATCTTCAGCTAAGAGGTTTGTAGAGGTTGCCAAAAGTAACCCAAAACTCGTAAAGGGTGAAGGGGCCCTTAATATCGGGGTCTTAATCGGCCTATTTATCTTCATATTGATAGGCATAGTATTGCTCCCTGTCATCACCTCTCAAGTGAGTACCCTAACTAGTGGTACCTCGCCTTCGGTGACTGGAACTAACGCCACCTTGCTGAACCTGGTGCCGTTGTTCTACATCTTAGTCCTCATAATAGTTCCCGCAGTGGTGGCGTACAAGATATACAAAGAGTAAGAGGGGTGAAAACATGGAGGTAGACGTTAAGTCAGTTATTTTTCTAGTTCTTTTCATCCTCATAGGGATAGTACTACTATCGCCGATAGCGGGTTATGTCAACCTCGTGACCACGCCGACCATTAAGGTCGGCAATACCACAGAAGCTAACCCCCAATATGTCGGTTCCTCAAATGCTACCCTCGTAGACCTCGTACCGCTATTCTATATCCTGGTGTTAATTGTCGTGCCGGCCGTCATAGCGTATAAGATGTACCGGGATTGAAGGCCCTTTATAAAGTCAAACTTCTTTTTCCCTCCTAATGACGGCGTTAGGCGATGTAATCTATAGTCTGTCCATTCTCTTCCCTGCCTTAGGTCTCATTTCGAGAAACTACCTAGTTAATTTGATGGGTGCCTTCATAGGAGCTTTGGGGTTTTTAGTTTTCGTCCAGGATTATACAGATATAACGTTCTCTTCATCGACATTTTACTTAGCGATCTTTCCGCTCTTATTGGGACTGGTGAACCTTGGCTATTTCTTCAACTGGGTGAGGGAGGAGCGGATCTAAATGAGGTGGCTGAGAAATGTCACTAGTCCTAAAACCATACGCCCTAGGTTTCGTTTCAATTACGCGGATTATGTCGTATCGATTAAGAGACTCAAAAGAGTGGAAAGGGAAGTTAGCATTATACCCCAGGAACGTAAAGCGATTAGGGTACTCTCTAGTCATGTCAGCTATAGGCGTCTTAGCCTTGGGGGATTGTGCTTTTTGCGTGAACTACGCCGATTACTCACGGGTGATTTAAGGTGAATGATGGAAAACTCGTGTCGATTTGGGAAGAGGAGCTAAGAAAGGCCCAAAGCCTGGAGGAGCTACGGCAGAAGTATGAAGACGCTCAGAAACAGATAGCCGACAGGGAGGTCTTAAGGAAAATTTACAAGGCCTACGAGAAAAGAGAGTTTGAGATAAAGAAGGCACAGTTTGAGCAGTTGAAGGCTGAACTATCTAAGAAGGACAAGAGGTTCAAGAAAGAGAAGATTGACGTCAGGGTTAAGGTAGTTAAGAAGTGGATGAACTCGCGTGTGTTAACCGCTGAGCATTACGTGGCTATGTTACAGCAAAGCCGTGACGGCCTACAGTTTCTCTTCCTGAGGAAAGCGAAACTCGTCGAGAACCAGGGGTACTTGATGTTAGAGAACAGAAAGTTAAGGAAGAGTTGGGTCTTGAACGGTGAACCACTCCTTCTCGAAAGAGGGAAATTCCTATTCGGCAAGAAGTTCGTAGCTGTCCATTTCGTCCTTCCTGACTATCCCTACACTTTGGATCTGACGATAGACGATAAGATTAGACAGCTCACGCTCAAGAACTTGAATGCCCCTCAGATCATGCATTCTATTATAAAGACTAAGTTCTTCGAAGCGTTAGCGAAGGTCGGTGGTGGGCCAGACTATGTCATGTTGGTTATAGGGGCGATAATGGGGATAGGAATCGGGGTGGGCATAGGTTTCGGTATCGCTAACTCGAATCTGACACACCTGTTAGCTCAGCACGTGGCAAATACAACAGTCACGCATTCCCCTGCCGCATCGTCCCCTAGTTTCACGATTCCCAGTAATAGTACAAAGGGGTGACCTGAATGGCTAAGAAGAACGGAACGGAAGTGGAGCAGTTGAAACAGGAAAACGATGTACTGAAGAAAAGGTTAGCGGAGTTAGAGAGCTTACTATATAATAGTAAGGAATTAGGTGGAAAAGATAAGGTTCGAGAGATCGAGAACCCCTACACAGTAACAAACAGAGCAATCGATGAATTGGTAGAACCTAAGGACACCATGTATTATTTGTCGGGGTCTCAGATATCGCTGATTTTGACAGCGTTTGAATTCGCTAGGCTCCCTAGTTATTTTGGGGAAGAACCCGTTGTCGAGTTAGCGGAATTCGGCCACAGACTAGCGCACTATCTGGTAAGTAAGGGCGGAAGAGGGCGTAGGGATATACTCAGGGTTCTGAGAGTCAGTAGTGGCCAGGCAAGGGAAAACGTGAACAAGTCGATATTTAAACAGCTACTTCAGGGAAGGAAGGACTCAGACCTAGAAGGTGGCGAACAATGACAGAGCTACTATGGTTGGCCGAACAAATAATAGATGCATACAAGAACATGGGCTTCGTCAGTGCAGTGATATTTGGCCCACAGGGGACTGGGAAGACTACTTATGCTTTTAAAGTCGCTAGAGATGTTGAATACGCATTACGCGGTTTACAAACAAAAGATGAGGCGTGGAAGTATGTTAAGTACTTCTTCGAGTTACCGGATGCACTTGAGTATATTCAAGAAATTACAGAGAGGGACGAGAGGATACCCTACATCATCTTCGACGACGCCTCAATTTGGCTTTCAAAATACTACTGGTACAAGGATTATATGAAATCGTTCTATTCATATTATGCCCTTATTAGGTCAAGGGTGTCAGCGGTGATTTTCACTACGCCCGCACCTGACGACCTAGCCTATTTCTTGAGAGAGAAAGGATGGTATCAGATAAAGGTAGTATGGAAGAACAAGAAACAGAAAATAGCTGTGGCTATGCTCTATAAAAAGGACTTCTCTAGAAACACAAATGGCCAATTTATTACCAAATCTAAGCATGAAGCTCTAGATTATTACAAAGTAGACCTTCCAAACGACTTTTACCAGGAATATCTGAAAAAGAGAAAAGAGAAAGAATTAGATTTATTGACGCAGATCAAAGTATCACTCAGCAAAAAAGACGTTAAAAGTGACGCAGATTAAGGCTGGAAAACGGGGGTTAGGTCAGTGTCTGTCTTAGCCATTCCGCGTACTTCTTATACTCTTTTTTCGCTAAAGCGTATAAGTCTAAATAATGCTTTGTTAGGATATTCCCGGGTGTCCTACCCTCAATAAAGTCTACAATTTCGCCCGGTATATTTAACTCTAGCATTTTTGTAGCTGTGAATTTTCTGATGTACTTAGGTGCAATATCTAGTTCATGCATTATCTTCTTTGCGTAATTGTAAGTAATGCTCTGTCTTTGTAACGGCGAAACATGGAAAACATAGAACACGCGTTTTGAGCCCCTACTCCAGTTGAGCGTGTAGATACAAATCCCGTTTTCACAAACATCATTTTCTGGTGAATATTCGCTTAGCACTTTTATAGCCTCAGTAAACCTAACTCCAGATTCTAAAAGTAGTCTGAACAATAGCTCAACTCTGGTTCCTTTTACCTTTTCAGCCCACTGTCTAATCTGGTCTACTGACGGTACCTTTAAATCCACGCCCGATTTCTTCGTCTTTATCGCTTTCCACTTCTCTATATCGCCCTTCCAGTTATAGTACTTCTTCCACGCTAAGATAGAACCCTTATTATTAGTGTCTAATTGCTTACGCAAATAATTTGTATATTGTTTGCAAGTTTCACGTGAAACTTTCTTTATACAATCGTTATAAAATGTAAATAGTTCAACTTCAGACGGCAAATTTTCATTTGCTTTAGAATGCGTTTTCTCTTCCTTCATTATTCTAACTGACGTATCTGTAATGATAGATTCACGTGGGATTTTAGGGGGTTTATCCCCTAAATAGGGCTTTGGCCCCTGGGACCTGGGTTCGAATCCCAGCCCGGCTACCTCTTATGGTCCCGTTCTCTAAATATCGAACAGAATTATTACAAAGGAGTCTGAAGACGTAGATGACAAACACACATTAGTATTTATATTAAAAATTTAATCTAAAAGGGTTTTATAGCGATACATAAGGAAACTCTCTGGGGGAAACTTTGAGACTGTAGGCGAGTTATCTGAGAAAACCCTTTTGTTTTACATCGGACTACAATAGAGGAGTTGTAACATATTACTTTCGTTTACCCCTCTCTCTACGGAGTTGCGGAAGTATCTTAACATATATATTCTGTTAAAAAGGTAATACCGAGATCATGAGGGTAATAACATTCAAGGCAGAAGAGGATTTGCTCTTTAGGCTTGACCTCTATGCTGCCAATAAGAAGGTCTCCAGAAGCGAGATCATCAGGGATGCCCTTAAGAAATATTTAGAAGCCGCTGGCGGGATTTGAACCCGCGACCGCCGGCTCTCCAGGAGATCCTTACAAGGCCGGCGCTCTGGCCAGGCTGAGCTACAGCGGCGTTATAATCATCGAAAATATGCCATTAAAGTCTTTCCCAGAAGATTCACATAGATGTGCCCAAACTTCCTGATGATGTTATCCTAGGGTTTTATCGCATTTTACCTCGATCTCAGTGATGGGCATGGGACGCATACTACTAAGAAGTCCTTCTTCCACTAGACTCCTCCAAGTAAAGGTAGGCAGCCGTAGCCTAGACCTAACTGACGACATACGAGAAACACCAAAGTGCGTCTTAACGAAAAGATTAACACGGAACTTATAATACTCCTTGTATAATATTCACCACAAGATAAACATATCCAGACTGCCCTACAATGATGCGTACTCCTCTGGACAGGTAGAAACGCAGAGAGATTGTACATTAGAATGAGGGAGCCGAAGACCTGGGAGTATTATATTCTCTCCGTATAAAATGTGGTATCACCTCTCCTCTCTCACGAGCGTTAAGTATAGAACTATTTACAATAGTATATCAGCAACGATAAATATAGCAAGTGATTGCTCATCATATCAGGACGAAAACAAGTTTATAAAGGGACCCAGAGAGGCCGTCTAGCTTTCATCTGAAACAGTTGGCGGGGGAGTTTCTTAATCACGTTCATGAAAACCCTTTCTCGTTTGCTCTAGACTCTACGTAAGGGAAAATTTTTAGGTGTTGATTATCTATGTGTTTACGTGCCGCCGTAGCTCAGCCTGGCCAGAGCGCCGGACTCATACGGCACGGGGATATCCGGTCGTCCGGGGTTCAAATCCCCGCGGCGGCACCTTAACTAAATTTGTCAATAACTTCAGATAGTTTTCTTGATGAGGAACTGCTAAAAAGTAAGAATTAAATAATAATATCTGAATAACTTGGTTAAACCTTTTAAACATTAGTTTAACTTACAGCAGTTATGGGACTTTAACGTAACTTAAAGATTTTCATCAGCCCCGGCGGTCCGCCTAAAGGGCGCTCGAGAGCCTGAGGAACGCCCCCACGCTCCTCAGGTTTAG
Organism: Metallosphaera yellowstonensis MK1; assembly: GCF_000243315.1. Lineage (GTDB taxonomy): Archaea > Thermoproteota > Thermoprotei_A > Sulfolobales > Sulfolobaceae > Metallosphaera > Metallosphaera yellowstonensis. Next base: position 307,451 of record NZ_JH597770.1, read on the forward strand.
CTCCACTACCAGCTCCCTGACGACGTTGTTGATGGTGAAGATCATGAGGTGGCCCTGAAGCCTCTCCCTCCTCCAGAACGAGGAGTCCTCCAGTTCCAGGGCCTTGACGTCCTTTGGAGCTCCTCGATCTCCAACCTCATCCTCCAGGCCTCCTCGACTTCCTCGCTGAGCGAGAGGTCGGTCGTGTAGAGGTACCTGGCGTGTGTCCCAGAGTCACGTTTATGTTCCCGGACTAGCAACTTTACCGTAATGGGTCGGCCTCCCAGGGTCAGGTCGGCGTAGTAGACTCCGGGGGTATCCCACTCGGAGGTGTCCCTCCACCTCCTCGAGGGTCCCCTGGACCGACTCGACCCTGAGTTCGGTTGGGCTTGAGCTCAGACACTACGTTGTCCGTCACGAGCTTCTCGGACGGTACGGGAGTCGAAGAAGACCCTGGCTACCGGAAGGGCTCCTTGAGCACGTCCAACGTCTGGCCACGTCGATCTTGGTCTTGAACTCGGTGACCCTCACAAATCCAACATCTTCCTCACGGCATGGGGAAAACCGTGAACGTCCTGCCCGTGGAGAGGTCCACTACGGCGACCGTGAGGAGCTTGGCCCTCTCGAACCTCCCGTGGGTGTGGCAGTAGATCCAGTGGTTCTCGGGGGCTCACGTCCCCCTGAGCGTCGTGGTCCACTGTGTCGTCCACGATGACGACCTGACCCTTCAAAGTCTGACAGGACCTCCAGGTAGTCCCTCCACGCGTCGTCGAGTTCTCCCAACGCCTCCAGCAGGTTTGCGTAGTCCAACCAGAACGTCTCGGCCGCGTTCCTCACGCTGGCCCTCCCACCTACCAGGACCATGAGGACTAGTGCCAGTTAACCTTCCTGCTCCTCCCCTTCCCCCTGACCACGCCCAGCCTGTTGATCTCCCTGACAGCCTCTCCCTAGCGAACTCGATCTGTCCTTCCGCACCTTTTCAGCAGGACGACGCTGAAAAACTTCTCGCTAATACAGGCTTTTCGTATTACCTCCCTAAGATTCCCATAACTGCTGATATTGTGTATATCTGATTGTCCAGCTGTTCTTAGTACCCCATGCCAGCTATCGCGGCTTCAACGAGTTTTCTGATAAGCTCGTTATCTCCCTCATCTGTAAGGAATCCTCGTATAATTAAACCCTCCGCACTTCTTCTATCAAATCCCCTGCTCTGTAGGTAAAAAATCAAGTCGTCGTTAACCTTAGACGCCGAGGCAGAGTGTTTTGCTGTGATTATCTTTCCCGTCTTGACCTCCAGCATTGGGGCCACTACAGCTTTAGCCTCCTCCCCGACTATGAGCGCCTTTCCTATAATGGTGGTAGACGCGTCTAGAGCATTCTCGCCTATTACTGCGTCTCCTCTTATTACTGTATAGGAGCTTCCTGATGCTACTGCCTTGAGGATACCATTACTACTACTCCTCTTTCCCGCGTGATTTACATTTGCCAACAAACTCACGTTATTGTTATCGAGACCCAAGGCCTTAGCGGAGAACTTAGCTATAGCCTCCTCCTCTAACTCAACCCTATACTCCATGTGTCCTGTCGAGTATCCTGCGGAGAAGAGCGAGGAGCTTATCTCTCCTTCCACCCTGCCTTTAGCAAAGGTATAATCGAACGAGTTACGTCCATCACCGATCATGGAGAAAGAGAGAGAGGAACCCTTAGGGACCTCAAGGGAAATAACTCCTCCAGTCATAGCCCTACCTATACTCCTTGAGTAATACACAACGTCTGCTGTCTCTCCTTCTGGAACCTTCACCTCTACAGCCACGGGACAGAATAGACCTTCCTCACATGAATTATAGATGAAGAACTTTCCTCCTGACCTAATGGAGATGACCCTTGAGGAAGATAGCACCAACGCAGCTAGTTTGTGGTCTTCGGGCCTAACTATTCCACACTTGATTCCGTCCCTGACCTCCCCTCTCAATAATACGTTATTCACGACCTGATACGTCTCGTAACCCTCAGCGATAGGAGTGTTGATCGAGCTCTTCCTTTCCCTTAGGTTTAGGTTTAGCTTCTCGAAGTTGGACCATTCCGTATAATGCTTAATCGTTGGGGAATCATTAACCACTTGGTAAGGCATTGCTAAGTACTTGCGGAATAGCTCTTCCCTTTCATAAGGAGAGTCCAAAGCCCTGATGTATGCTGAGAGACTCTCTGGGTCGACAACTGGCATCTCATGCCACTGCTCCCAACTTATCCAACTCCAGTTTTATGACCTTGTTCAACATGGTGGCATACTCGAAGGGTAACTCCTTCATGATCTCGTCAATGAAACCTAAAACCAGCATCGACGTTGCTTCCTTCTCATCAATTCCCCTATTCATTAGGTAGAAGAGCTGATCCTCGCTCATCCTAAATGTGTGGGCCTCATGGGCTACATCTGCATCATCCTCTAAAACTTGGTTGTGAGGGAAGGTATAAGCCTTGGTCTTCTCGTCCAGCATCAATGAATCACACTTCACAAATGCCTTAGAACCCTTGGCCCCCTTATTCACCTTGACAAGACCTCTGTAAATGTTGACGCCTCCCCCAAAACCTATATTTTTGTTAACTATCTTACTCTTAGTATATGGGGCCGCATGAATCATTTTAGAACCGCTGTCCTTCCATTCGCCCTCTCCTGAAGCCAAGGTCACTACTAGACTTGTAGACGAAGCATTTTGACCTCTGAGTATAGTAGATGGATAAACGAAACTATATCTTGAGCCCAAGGATCCCTCTACCCACTCTATGGTAGCATTCTCGTCAGCCCACGCTCTCTTATTGTTGAAGTTTATGACGTTCTTGCTCCAGTTCTGGATAGTAGTGAACTTTATCCTGGCGTTCTTCTTCGCGTAGAGCTCAACCATTCCGTCGTGGAAGGAATACTTCTTAAGTTGAGGGGCACTACAACCCTCTATGAAGTGTATATAAGAGCCTTCATCCGCTACCACCAGCGTGTGCTCAAATTGGCCTTCCATCTCACTACCTATTATGAAGAACCCCTCCACTGGGGTGGTAATCTTCACGTTCTTCGGTACATACACGAACACACCTCCACTCCAGAGGGCCCCATGAAGGGCCGCGAACTTATGATCAGATACAGGGAAGATCTTGGTGAAGTACTCTTTGAACACGTCAGGATATCTCCTCATGGCCTCCTCTGGAGGCATCATGATCACGCCCTTTTTAGTCAGTTCCTCCTTTACGTTGGAGTATATCGGTTCCGACTCGAATACTGCAACTAAGCCACCTAAGTACTTCTTCTCCGATTCCGGTATTCCTAATACATCATAATACTCTCTTATCTCCTTAGGTATCTGATCCCAGCTATTCGTTTGTTCTACGTCAGGCTTTATGTAAAGCTCTAGGTTAGAGACGTTAAGTGTACCCAGGATGTCAGGTAGCCAATTTGGGGTTGGCAGTTTCTCAAAGAGCTCCAAAGACTTCAACCTGAGTCGCAACATCCACTCAGGCTCCTTCTTTATCTTAGAGATCTCCTCTATTGTGCCCCTAGATAGACCTGACTCCACTATCCTCCTGTGGAACTCACTCTGGTTAAGTTTCTCATACTTGGCCTCTATGGATGCGTTCAAAATCTCGTTCATGTCAAGCGATAATTTCTCTTCAGTCATTTCTACATTACCATCTTTAACTGTGTTAAAGAACACCTATAAGTCTTTCTATTATATTTCGTCTAGTATATTAAGTAAAATGAAAATTTAAAATATATAATTAATTTCAGGACTTTATTACCCCTTCGTAACCTTTCTCGTCAATTTTCTTGGCAAGTTCCATGGAACCGCTGGCCACTAAGGCTCCTTTGTAGAGTACATGAACCCTGTCCGCATTCACGTAGTCTAAGATCCTCCTGTAATGTGTGATGATGATATACCCGGTGTTATTCTCTTCTTTGAGCTTCTTTATGGACTCGGCTATAACCCTTAGTCCATCAACGTCTACCCCAGAGTCCGGTTCGTCGAGTATTGCGAACTTGGGCTTCAGGAGCATCATCTGGAGGATTTCGGTCCTCTTCTTCTCTCCTCCGCTGAAACCCTCGAAGACACCCCTGTTCAGAAGGCTTTCAGATAGTCCTACAGTCTTGGTCATCTCCCTAATCCTCTGAATGATCTCGGTTACAGAGCCGGAGGGATTTGCTATCCTATTGTGTTCAGCTACAAGGAGCGTCGATAACTTGACTCCCCCTATTTCCACCGGGTTCTGGAAGGCGAGGAAGAGGCCCCTCTTTACCTTCTCGTTAGTCTCCAAGTTAGTTATGTCCTCATCGTCTAAGATTATGGAACCTTTGGTTATCTTATACTTGGGGTGGCCCATGATGGCGAGAGAGAGCGTTGTCTTCCCGCTGCCGTTAGGACCCATCAAGGCATGAATCTCTCCGCTCCTCACCTCAAAGGAAACTCCCTTTAGCACTTCCTTTCCTTCAACTTCCACGTGAAGGTCTTGAACCTTTAGAATAGACATTCTACGGTCACTCCTTTTATATTGTTTTTATGGAGTTAAGTTTCTTTCTATCCAGGGCATATCCTCGAGGAACAGTGTACATGAGGAGTTCTCTAGAGCCCTCTCTAGGAAGCTTATTAAGTCCTCTAGGTACTCCAGTAAGAAGGGATTTGTACCTCTATCCAGCTGTGAAAGCTCGGCTCTGGACTCCCTTATGAGATTGAGCCCGTTGAGTACTCTCTTGGTGCTTGGAAAGAGGACAGTCATCACTACCTCATCAAGGAGGTCGTTGGACTTCTTGAGGACACTCTTGACTATCTGAATTCGCTTTTCGTCCAGTTGAGAACTTCTTATGACCATGACCAGCTTCTCTAGGACAGAGGCTACGTTTAGGAGAGTAATGGAGTTTATAACGATAAGGGAGTTCTTTGTCATGTTCCTCGTTGTTTCATACTTGCTCCCCATTATTCTTCTCATCAACATGAGGTAGAGTCTTCTGATATCCTCATGGTTTGTGGAGGTGTCTCTAGGTTGCTCCTTACTTACCAAGGCTATAGCCTCGTCTACCTTCTTGGAGACCGTGTTGAGCATTCTCCTCAACAGAGACTCTAGACCCACCTTCTCCGTATCCAAGAGGCACTCTATTTTTATCTTAGACTCGGAGGCCTCAGTGACCTCAGCCCCTACCATCTGCTTGGTAACTCCTATAACCTCTTCCACGTCCTTCTGAGAAATGGACTTCCTCGATTCAAAGACGATCTCATCATAACCAAGTGAGTATAGGCAGGGAATAACACTGGCTATAGGCTGCTTTAAGGAGTCAGCGTCAATCTTTATACTTTTGTGATTTACCCCTAACTTAACCCTCTCCGCAATCAGCTTCAGAGATCCGTCATCTGATACCTCGATCAAAATCTTGTCCCCAGGTTTCACATTCCACTTATTTATCCATTTTTTAGGTAATGTGATAAAGAGGGATGATGAGCCTAACTTCTGAACTTTTCTAGTCTCTATATCCTTGGCGTTATTAAGCTCCTCCAAGTCAATCCCTTTATAATTATCTTAAACGCTGTTTATAAATATGTTGCAAATCCTTCCTAAGCCTTTTTAAAAGAGGTTTTTATTTGGATGCCTTTCCCTCCACTATTAGACAGACTCTCCCCTTAACCCTAGATACCTTGACCTCTGGTTGAGACATATCGTTCGGTATCCTCAGTGAGAGCCTGTATTTTGTCCCCCTATTATCTGTACAGGAGAAGTTGAGTGTATTCTTCTCGAGTTTGATGTAGATGGTTTCGTCCCTGAGATACGGAACGTCAAGTACATAGACGACCTTGTTCTCTCTCCTTATTTCGGTGTAAAGAGGTTCTATGTAACTCTGGTTTTCCATTGACTCCTTTACCTCCCTAGAGACGAACTCAATTATCTCCTCCATCCTTTTCATCTCAGCTTCTATGGCCTTCCTAACCATATCTTCCAGATCCTTATAGGCTGGCATCCCTCTCACGCGTATGTCATGGGTTTCCCTGAAGCATATGTGGGAAGTTCCCTCTTAGTTTGTTCCATGAGCCCCTTAATGCGTGCCCTGATCTCTTCAGCCTCCTGTAGGAGCAAACTTACGTCCACTGTGAAACCTGTGTACTTGGAAACTATATCCAAGGCTACTGCGGAGGCCTCTGGATCTGGTATGTCAAGGAAAGACTCCACGACCACAGCGAAATTGTTAATCTTCCTTCTGGCTGTCTCAAAGAGTATTGGGGCGTATGGCCCAGAGATGTAACCTTGCGAGAACTTCTGCATGATATCTAGCTTAGATAGTTCCTGGGCCAATTCCTTAGAATTTGCTATCCAATACGCATTGGGTTTCTCTATCTCTAATCTGTTGGGAATGGGCATCCCAGTGATGGAGATCACAGCACTGACCTCCAGTTTAGTAGCATAGTCAGAAATGAACTTGGCAAGAGGATACGCAGAGTTCACTGGAATGGCAGTCCATGCGTGAAGGACGACCAGATTGGACTCTTTGCCGTAATAAAGTCTTAGGGGAGATTTGGCTACTCCGTCATCCACATGCATGATGGTGGGGAGATGCTTCCTGGAGTAAATCTGTCCAAACTCGTCAACTATTCCCTTAGAAATGAGGTACTCAGTTGCTATCTCGCCAACTAAACCGGCGTCTGGAATTCCTACTATCATGTAAGTAGGTTTCCTTAGGTTAGGTACAAAGGACTCCTCAACCTCAAAATCCTGGTCCATTATTGTTCACCCCTTATCTTGTCACTATATTGTTCTGCAGTTAGAAGTTTCTTGGTTTCGTCCTGATTGCTCACTCGTAGCTTGAAGATCCACCCTTTGCCGTATGGATCCTTATTCAGTAGTTCAGGTGTTGATGTCAACTCCTGGTTTACTTCTACAACTTCACCGGATAATGGCGAGAAGATGTCTGCAGCCGCCTTAACCGACTCTACCACCGCTAATGACTCCCCAATCCTCACTTTAGTGCCCAATTTAGGCAAGTCTACACCAACTATGTCCCTTAGCTTCTTCTGCGCATAATCCGTTATTCCCACTGTAGCCACATTACCCTCTATCCTAACCCATTCATCGCTCTCGGTGTAAAGGAGGTCTCTTAACACTATATATTTCCCAACTTTTATCTCACTCAATCATATCACCATTACTTTAATAACGGGAAATCGGATAATTTAACATTATAATCCTTTCCCCTAACCTCCACGTCCATACTACCTCCCAGGAAGAAGTGTTTAGAGTCCACATATCCCATCCCTATGACCCTCTCGAGATAAGGTGAGAACGAGGAACTTGTAACTCTTCCTACAGGTATTCCCATTATCTTGAATGTACTTCCATTCCTTGGGATAACCCTGAGCTTTTTGGGCAACTTGAAACCTACTCTTAACTTATCTACCCCTTGTTTCAGGGAATCCACTAGGGCTTCCTTTCCTATGAACTCCTTCTCGAGTGAGAACACCCAGTATCGAGCCTCTATTGGGTTTACGGTCTCATCTATGTCTTCCCCGTAAAGAACGAATCCCATCTCCTGTCTTAAACTGTCTCTGGCCATTAGCCCCGCTCCCTTGATCCCTCTAGATATAAACGATGAAAGTAAACTTTCAGCAACGTCTGGAGTTGACCAGAACTCTATACCGTCTTCCCCAGTCCAGCCGGACCTGCTCAAGAGAAACACGTCTCGTCCCTCCAGTTTAGAATTCAACATGAAGCGGAGAAATGGCAGATCAATCCTCTCCAAGAAGTCCCATATCTTCCTTCCTTGAACTGCTATCATGACTAATTGGAATGTTAGATCTTCAACGTCTAAGGAGGAGTTGTTCCTTATCCATTTGATGACTTTCTCCCTGTTTATGGCATTGGTAACAACCAGGAATTCCTGATCCGAGACCTTATATAACATAACGTCGTCCACAAAGCCTGCCTTGTCGGTGAGGAAAGCTGTTGGGCCTATCATCTCTCCAGGGGAGGCCCTTGAGACTTCCTTGGCAACGAGACGTTCAACTTCTTTCTGGGCTCCCCTGATCCTCAGCCTACCCATGTGAGATAGGTCGAAAAAGGCTGCCCCCTGCCTGACGCTTATGTGTTCCTCTTGGTAAGAGGAATAGCTCATCGGCATCTCCCATCCTGCGAACTCGCCGAAGTTAGCCCCTAACTTTTCCTCGAAGTTAAGTAGAGGTGTGCGAAACATTCTTAATCGCCTAGCCACTGTAACTCAATTGCTGATGGAGTTTATATGGACATGCATCCATGGCTCCCAAACCTGAACCAAATACGTCAAATGTTAGACGTCATAGGGATCAACGATGTCGATGAACTATTTTACGACATACCTCAAGATATACTCCTGGAAAGTCCAGTAGAGGTAGGTTACAATAAACCGTTGTCAGAAGAGGAGATAAGGCAAAGGCTCGAACAGGTGAAACAAAAAAACAGGAAACTCAAGTACCCTCCTTTCCTAGGTGGGGGGGCTTGTCAACATAGCGTTCCTTCAGTTGTCAAGTTTATCATTTCTAGGTCGGAGTTTTACACCGCCTACACTCCTTATCAACCCGAGATAAATCAAGGCCTACTACAAGCTCTCTTTGAGTATCAGAGTCTTATTGCGGAACTATTGGAGATGGAAGTCGTTAACTCCTCCCACTACGATTGGGGGAGCAGTTTAGCGGAGGCAATAATGATGGGGTTGAGGATCAACAGCAGGAAAAAAGTTCTATTACCTAAATCCATTAATCCTCTCCACAAGCAGGTTGTTGAAACCTGGCTAGCTGGAAAGGAAGTTAACCTAGTTGAGATCCCAGTGGACCAGGAGGGTAGAATGGACCTTGACTTCTTGGACAAACTCGACCCCACGGAAGTCTCCTCTATTTATGTACAACAACCAAATTATTTCGGAGTATGGGAGACAGAAATGGAATACATAGCTGACTGGGCCAGAAAGCACAATATAGTAAGCGTGGCAGGAGTGAGTCCGATCTCACTGGCCCTGGTGAAGTCACCTGGAGAACTGGGTTACGATATAGCTGTGGGAGACGGACAGGAATTGGGAATACCACTCAACTTTGGCGGACCATACACTGGTATATTCGCCACAAGAATGGACATGAAGCTGGTGAGGCAAATGCCCGGTAGAATCGTGGGTATGACTGAAGACGTTAAGGGGGAGAGAGGGTTCACACTGATACTCCAGACCAGGGAACAATTCGCAAGGAGAGAGAAGGCCACATCTAACATCACCACCAACGAGGCACTAGTTGCCATAGCCAATGCGGTGTTCCTTTCCTTGCTGGGAAAGGACGGCCTAAGGGAACTGGCCGAGGAAGTATACAAGAGAAGTCACTACGCTGCGAAGAAGATGGAGCTGGTTGGAAAGAGAAAATGGAGATCTGACTTCTTCGAAGAATTCGTAATGAGCTTTGAAAAGGAATACAATAAAATTCACCTTCACCTATTAAATAAAGGAATTCACGGAGGATTGAAGCTTGGGCCCAACGAGGCTCTCTTCTGTGTAACCGAGGTTCATAGTAAGGAAGCTATAGACGAACTGGTGGAAAGTATTGGAGAGGTGATATAGATGTGGAGACAGGCCAAATGGGATGAACCCCTCATTACGGAGTACAGAGGTACGGGAAGAATAGGTTTCATGGTACCAAAGGAGGATATAGAAGTTACCATAGAAATACCGGAGAAAATAAGGAGAAGAAATGACCCAGAACTCCCACAGCTCAGCGAACTCGAGGTGACCAGACATTTCTTGAGGCTCTCCCAGATGAGCTTCGGCGTGGACTTAGGGATGATGCCGTTAGGATCATGTACGATGAAATATAATCCAAAAATTGAGGAGGATTCTGCGAGAATAGCTGAGAATTATCATCCCCTTCAGGACGAGACAACCGTTCAAGGAAACCTAGAAGTCATCTATGAAATGCAGAGGTGGCTTGCAAGGTTAACAGGAATGGAGGAGTGTAGCTTGCAGGTTCCCGCAGGATCCGCAGGGGAATTCGCTGGAATCCTGATGATAAGGAAGTACCACAAGGAGTTTAACAGGGTTAGAACTGAGATGCTCGTTGCAGATACTGCTCATGGAACTAACCCAGCCAGTGCAGCCATGGGAGGCTTCAAGGTCATTTACATCAAGTCTAACAGTGAAGGTCTGGTTGACCTGGAGACACTAAAGGGGGTAATCGGTGAGAACGTCGCAGGATTCATGCTCACAAATCCCAACACGTTGGGACTCTTTGAAGAGAACATAAAGAAAATAGCTGAACTTGTTCATTTAGTAGATGGGATATTATATTACGATGGAGCAAACCTAAACGGGATACTGGGGATTGCAAGACCAGGAGACATGGGATTTGACATAATTCACCTTAATCTACATAAAACATTTGGAGTTCCCCATGGAGGGGGAGGACCAGGGGCAGGTGCCATATGCGCCAACAGGAAAATGAAGGATTACCTACCCCCTTATGTCAGTAGGGAAGGCGATGTGTACAGGTTCGTCTCCCCTCCTAAATCAATAGGGAGAATGTCGGTTTTTCACGGCAATTTCGGCAACGTGCTTAGGGCCTATGCCTACATACTGGGTCTTGGGACCGATGGGATATCCATGGTAGGTAGAATGAGTACTTTGGCGACAAATTACCTTATCTCGAAGTTAAGAGACGTAAGAGGTCTAGATCTCATAGCCCCTCATAGGTTCAGGAAACATGAAGTGGTGTTCAGTGCTAAAAGACTAAAGGAGGAGACAGGTGTGACCGCCTTCGATATAGCCAAAGCATTATTGGACAGGGGATTCTATGCTCCGACTATTTACTTCCCCGGAATAATAGAGGAAGCTTTAATGATAGAACCTACTGAGACCGAACCGGTTGAGGTCCTAGACGCCTTTGCAGACGCATTAAAGGAAATAGTAGATCTAGCCTACAAGGACCCCTCCGCTCTCATGAACTCACCAGTGAATACCTCTGTAGGAAGGTTGGATCAGGTTAAGGCCAACCATCCCTCCACCTTAACTCCCAGCTACAGGGTGCTCAAGCAGATCAAAAATCAGATAAGAGACGAGAGTAGGATCGAGAGATAGCCCAAGTAGGGGATAGAGATCACATATCCCCCCACATTAATCACTTTTCCTATTACGTACTGTGAAGGAACACCATAAGGCGGCTCCAGCCCTATGCGATTATCTGGCTCTGGATTAGATATTTTATCAACACCCTGAGTGATATAAAAACCGTTGCTAGCCTCAATGACCCTGTGAATCACGTACGTGTGAAGCTGTGGTGACTTATATATGATTATAGAGTCATAGTGTATATTTGTTGGGGATCCGTAAAAGGTGAGTGCACCATTCTGTAATACTGGATACATGGAGACTCCCTCCACGCTGGCAGAACTCACCAGGTTGGAGAAGAAGACGATGTAGACTAACGCTATGAAAAGAATTATTGCGATATCACTCTTCTTCATCTATGTCACCTAGGTCAAGCTCTATTATCTCCCCCTCTTCCTCTCGTTGCTCCGCCTTCTGTTCTCCAAACTTCTTTACTCCCTTCTTACCTTCCACCTCTACTCCAGTGCCCCCGGCTCTTATTTTTGACACGACGGCCCTCCATCTATGACCACAATTGGGACATTCATAGGAGCCCATAACCGTTATGGTTATCCTACCGTAAGCGTCGGGAAGTGGAGAGACCAGGTTCCAAGTCTTTAACGGTTTATCTACCTTGGCTCCACAGTTTGGACAAACGTCTGGCTCCTTTTGCTTCTTGGGCATACGTGTTATATGAAGGTCAGCAGTTTAAAAATAAGTATTGTAACGACTGGAACGAGCAGGAAAATAATTCCATTATAGATATATTTATATCTATGTTTTATTATAAGTAAATAGCCGACTAGATTTATCATAAGAAGGACTAGGAGTACTACTAAATCAGAATAGAAAAATGGATAAGAGGCCAGAAATGGAGCTGTCACCCATGTGACTAGAAAGGCGACTTCGTTGCTTAGCTTGCCTCTCAAAAGTCTGTAATAGAGAGGAGAAAGGATACCATAAACAATGAAAACGGCTATGGGTAACAATGACATTTATACCTCCTATGTCATAATCTGGACGAGTTTATATGATGAGTGATTTGTCCATATTTGATCTCAAGGGTTTTGAGATAATAGACTCTAGAGGGAACTTTACTGTTAGGGCAAAGGTTAAGTTAGGTTGCGGTGTTACGGCCACCGGGGACGCTCCAGCTGGGGCCTCTAAGGGATCGAGGGAAGTAGTGGAACTCCGGGATGAGCGTGGGTCTGTGGAGATGGCAGTGAAATCAATCAATTACTACATCTCCCCTGCACTCATAGGGATGGACTCGAAGTTCCAAACCACCGTAGATAAGGTTTTAATAAATTTAGATGGAACAGAGAATAAGTCAAGACTCGGTGCCAATGCGATGGTGGCTACATCCATAGCGGTGAGTAAGGCAGCCTCACTGGCCTTGGGGGTAGAAACGTTCATGCATCTAGGCGGTTCAGGGCCACATATCATTCCAGTTCCATTAATGAACATCCTCAACGGAGGACTTCACGCTGGTAACAACTTGAAAATACAAGAGTTCATGATAATTCCCGTAGGTTTTGATACCCTTAAGGAAGCGCTCTCAGCTTCATTAGTAATATATAAGGCACTGAAGTCCCTAGTTACGGAGAAGTACGGGAAGATTTATACGGCGGTAGGGGATGAGGGAGGAATCTCTCCACCCCTTAGTAAAACTGAAGATGCATTGGAACTGGTCCACTCCGCAGTGAAGAGGTCAGGATACGAGGATAAGGTACTGCTGGGTTTAGATGCGGCAGCATCGAATTTTTATAATAAAAAAGAAGATAAATACGAGATAGATGGTAACTCTAAAACTCGACAGGAAATGATAGACTTCTATGTATCCCTAAAGGATCGCTATCCGCTCTTATACGTTGAGGATCCCTTTGAGGAGAATGACTTTAAGAGCTTTACTGAGCTCCAGAGCAAAATGAAGGGAGTTCTAGTATCCGGTGATGATATCTACACTACTAACGTGAAATACTTAACTAAGGGAATAGAGTCAGGTGCAACAAAGGCTGTAATAGTGAAAGTCAACCAGATAGGCACAATAACTGAAGCCATGGAGTTCGTGAACTTAGCCAAGAGACATTCCATTAAAACTGCGATAAGTCACAGAAGCGGGGAAACAGAGGACAGCTTCATAGCGGACTTAGCAGTGGCTGTCAACAGTGAATTCATAAAGACTGGGGCACCAGCTAGAGGAGAAAGGACATCCAAATACAATAGACTTTTAGAAATAGAGAAAGAATTTGGATTTGAATATATGGGGAAGAAATTAGCTTGATGTTAAGGCAAAATTATCCCAATTATTACCAGCGCTAGAGCGACTAACATAAGGAACAGTATGAATTGCTTAGTGGTCATATGTGGTACTACCTTAGCGACCTTGAATAGACCGTAAACTATCCCACCGAACGCTACTAACATTAAGACTATTATCCCCACAGCAACTAGAGCCATCGAGAGCGGCTCCGCGTTGAAGTTGACCGAGTGGAATATCTTAGAGGTTACGTTGAGTACTGTTTGCAGTGTCATGATCAGTGAGTTACTTCTGTGGGAAACTTTATTTGAATTTCCACTCAATACTACCTTGCAGGATGATGAAGGTTAAAAGCGCGTAAATGGTGAAGAGAGACCGCTTCTGACGGGCACTAAGCCTTATAAACAAAACGATGGATAACTAATTCTTTTGAGGAGTATTACCTATGGCAATATCGTTTGAGAGTTTGATGAAATTTATAGGGCAGAAAGTTAAGGACCCGTACGGAAGGGAAGTAGGACACTTAGTTCACGTCTACACCGAAGTAGACGGAACTGTAACCGGTGTTGAGGTAGCGTACGGTAACTCCTTCAGCACACTGGAACCATATAGAATAAGTATAGAAAGGGAAAATCTAATTGTACTTCCTGACTGGAAGGCAGAGTCCATGAGATCGCTTCTACAAATGGAGAAGATACGTAAGAGACAGAGAGCATTAGAGGAATTGTATGCAAAACAAGAAATCCCTAAGTCTTCCTACGACGATATGAAGAGAAAATTGGACAGTGAAATGGTGAAGTTGAGAGACGAGTATGCGAAAATTAAGAGTAAGTTGAAGTCCAGGCTGAACGAAGTGGAGGATCAATTGACTCAGATTGACAGGGCAACAATAGCAGTTAAGATGAGCTACATAGCCGCAGAATTATCTGAGACTGCGTATAAAAATTCTATAGAGATCTTGAGGCAGGCTAAGGAAAGCTATACCTTGGAAAAGGACGATATAAGAAAAACTATGGAGAAACTGGACCTCACAGATAAGGAGGGAGGGCTTGATATAAAAGCACCAGGGTCAATGATAGGATCTTCCGAGTCTTCCCAGAAGACCGAGACACCTAAATCGGAAATACCAACACCAATACCTGTAAGGGTAATAAATACTCTTTGACGAATCTAGTGAAATAGGATGAAGTTAAACTTACCACTTTTCTTTGGCAATGGAGGAAAGAAGAGAAAGGAAGACCTCGCTTACAGGATAACTGAAATCTCCATCAAGCTGAAGGATCAGCAGGATAAGCTAGATGAGGCCATGAGAAGACTCAAGGAGAGGGACAGGGAACTCTTCGATAAGGCGGTAAGGTCTCAAATGAATGGGGAAACTGCTAGAGCTACAATTTATGCACAAGAAATATCTGATATAAGAAAGATGATGAAGACGATGTACACTGCATATCTAGCCATAGAGAAGGTGAGGCTTAAACTGGATACGGTACAGGAGCTACAGGGGGTCTCGTTAGTCCTATTGCCAGTCGCTAAGATATTAGGAGATCTTAAGGAGCACATAAGGGGTTTAGCTCCAGAGGTCGCCATAGCCCTTGATTCCATAACCAGCAGTGTCAATAGTATTGCAGTGGAGACCGGGGCTGCAGTTCCTGACAGGACCTTGACTCCAGCGTTAGACGAACAGGCAAGGAAGATCTTAGATGAAGCCCAGAGAACTGCAGAAGCCAAGGTGAAAGAGATGCTTCCAGACTTACAGCTCCCTCATCCCCCCGCAAACGTGGATCTGCCTAGTCCACCCACTAGCAAGGAGACTAACAAGTTTAAAAACAGAATTACGGAGAAGGATATACTCAATATAATAGCCAGCCACGGGAATGTACTTGACATTAACTTCATCTCTAGGCAGTTCGGCATGGATAAAGAGGAGGTAATGTCACTTCTAAAGACTATGGCTGAGAAGGGTCTCATAGCACTGGAGGAGTGATAGTAATTGAGCGGACAAGTGCTTCTCGAGGAGATGGCTAGGAAATACGCCATAGCTGCTGTAAGGGCTGACAAGGAGGGTAGGAGAGAGGATGCCATTTCTAATTATAGAAAGGCTATAGAGGTGCTAACGCAAATTGTAACCCTTTACCCAGATATAGTAGCTAGGAACGCCTACGAGCAGATGATAAGTGAATACAAGAGGAGACTGGAAGTGCTGACTCAGGCACTACCTGAAGGGGGAGCTAATGAAGATGATAAGGTAGAGGAGGAGTTAGTAATGAAGGAGAAACCCAAGGTCACCTTAAGTGAGATAGTGGGCTTAGAAGACGTAAAGGAGGCGTTGAAAGAGGCTGTTATATATCCTAGTAAGAGACCTGACTTGTTCCCCCTAGGGTGGCCCAGAGGCATACTACTCTATGGTCCCCCTGGATGTGGTAAGACCATGATAGCTGCTGCGGTAGCTAATGAATTGGATTGCGAGTTCATTCACGTCGACGCTGCGTCAATAATGTCAAAATGGCTGGGAGAAGCTGAAAAAAATGTCTCCAAGGTATTTAAGACGGCCAGGGAGGTATCCAAAAAGGAGAACAAGCCTGCGATCATATTCATCGATGAATTGGATGCGCTCCTGGCCTCGTATGTTTCCGAGGTTGGAGGAGAGGCTAGGGTGAGGAATCAATTTCTCAAGGAGATGGATGGTTTGGCAGATAAGAACGAGAACACGATGGTATACGTAATAGGAGCTACTAACAAACCGTGGAGATTAGATGAGCCATTCCTAAGGAGATTCCAGAAGAGAATTTATGTTACCCTACCAGATAAGGCACATAGGCTGGAACTACTTAGACACTATACCTCCAAGGTCAAACTCGACCCCAACGTAAATTTGGAGGAGCTAGCTAACATGACAGAGGGATACACGGCAAGCGACATAAGGGACATAGTTCAATCAGCGCATATGAGAGTAGTCAAGGAAATGTTCGAGAGAAATCTCCACGAGCCCAGAGCAATCACCATGGAGGACTTTAAGGAAGTCCTAAGAGTGAGAAAGCCTAGTGTTAATCAAGAGATGATAAAGGCCTTCGAGGCCTGGCACGAGAAGTTCAAGGCACTGTAATCAGCTACCCCAGGGTTTTCTTCACCGCTCTAAAGGCATGACTCACATCATCTCTACTCAAGTTTTTCCCAACTAGTACCTCAGTCCTTGCCCTTCTCTTTCATATAGATAGTACAGAGGGATTTTTATATCAATCTCACACACTTCCAGCGCTCAGAGACGCGGGGTGAGACTTCACATTACAAAGCTAGAATGTAGTTGGAGAGGGATCTCACTGAGCATTCATGGCAGAAACCAGTTCTATCTTTCCGTTTGGAAACCTTCTCCTGACACTTATGGGAAGTAGACGAGCCTTTAGTTCCTCCTCTGCTATTCTTATAGAGCTCGAGTTTACTAGGCCAGAACTTACTACGTCTATTAGTGGGGCCGCACCCATGGCTAATTGCAATGCCCTTGCACTCACTATTCTCGCTCTCTCATACGAAGTTAACCTCTCTCTCCAGCCAGCTACAAATGTGGGGGTCAATGGATTGATAACTGAGCCTGCCTGTTCTGATCTCATTGTAGTTGACACAATCTAAACTAACAAATAAAAATTAATCGCTCCAATCTACCTCTTCCCTAAGAAACTCCGGAAGTTTGCATTCCACTGGTGGAGAAACACTCAGATCTGTTTTCAAGATGTCAGCTAGAGTGTAACTCAACCTAGATATCGCCCTGTCGTCTACGAGACCTAGTATGCCTATCCTTACTATTTTGTCCCTTAGCTCCCCGATTCCACCAGAAATCTCTATGCCTCTCTTTTCTAACTCTTGGATCAACGTCTTGGGAGATATGGGTGGAACCCCAGCTACCACTGTATTTGAAAAGTTACTTTCGTTACCCAAAAGTCTGAAATTCATCTCTGATGTGATCTTCCTCAGGAATCTGGCACAAGCATCGTGACGTCTCCATCTGTTCTCTATACCTTCTCTCTCCAATAATCTTGCAGCCTCCAGTGTAGCGAAGAACGCCCCAACAGCAGGAGTGAATGGAGTCTCACGTTTGTCCTGAAACCTCAGATGAAGCTTTACATTAAGGTAGTTGGGAACATCTTCCTGGAGTTCTTCAACACCTTGTTTAGAAAGGGCCACGAAGCCTACCCCAGGAACCGAAGCTAAGGCCTTCTGGCTTCCTGTAGCTATTCCGTCTATTTTCCACTCGTCTACTCTTATCTCATACGCAGCGAAACCTGAGACTGAATCGACTAGAACCTTCATTCCTCTTGACTTTGCCAGTCCCACGATACCTTTGAGGTCTCTGAAAGCTATGCCGGTACTGGTTTCGTTGTGAACAAACGCTATAGCAGAAGCGTCCTTGTTCTCGTCAAGTATGGACTTAAACTCTTCGAGGGTGAAACTTCCACCAAAGGGCTTCCTGTAGACCTTAGGAGCTGTTCCCCTCTTGATCACTGAGTCAAGTAACCTCTCGCTGAACTCCCCGTAGCTTAGCACTATAATGTTCTCCCCCTTCTTCAGGAGTGAAAACACCATGGATTCTACAGCGAGGGTGCCAGATCCCGTAAGGAGGGAAACCCTTGAGGCTCCGAAGTGCTTCCGCATGAGTTCCTCCAGTTCACCCACTACCTTTCTGAACCTGTCTGATCTATGGTTCATGACTATTGTGGACTTCATCGCCACGCTCTTGGGAACGTTCACAGGACCTGGAATAAGCATCAAATGGAAACACCCATTTCCCTAAGAGCGGACAAGAGGTTGTCGGTGGTCATGACTGCGACCCTGTATTGAGCCTCCCTAGTTTGTGCTCCTATGTGTGTGGTTACGATTACCTTCTCGTGACGAAGCAACTCTAGCTCCCACTCCTCCTTTGGGGGTTCATTCCAGAAGACGTCAGTTGCGTAGGCCCCTATTTTGCCTTTCTTTATATAATCCAGGAGAGCCCTCCCATCCACGGCCACAGCCCTACTCGTGTTGACTATTATTACGTCCTTTTTCATGAGTTCAAACTCCCTTCTGGTTAATATCGGCTTTGCATCCTTACCTACAGTCACGTGGAGGCTTATGACGTCGGATTCGCTAACCAGTTTGTCAAGATCAGCAACCGTAGCTTCTATCTCAGATGCTCTTTTGCTCACGTCTATCACATCATAAGCCAGGACTTTCATCCCCATGGCTTTAGCTACGTACCCTACCTTGTACCCTATCCTTCCAAATCCTATTATGCCTATGGTCTTTCCGCTGAGTTCCATTCCCGAAGTCTTCTTGAATATGCCGGATTTGGCTAGAGCCATGGAGGTATACATGTTTCTAGCCGCAGCTATCATCAAACCTAACGTTAACTCGGCAGCGGAGTCTGTGGAAGCTCCAGGGGCATAAACGACCCTTATCTTCCTTCTCTCAGCCTCATCTACGTCTATGTTGTCCACTCCTATACCGGCTCTCGCTATTATCTTCAACCTCTTTCCCCTCTCTATTATCTCACCATTCACTGTAGTTCTACTCCTCACAACTAGCACATCAAAGTTCTCTACGATCTTTAGTAGCTCTTCTCTAGTGATATCTGGCTGATAGACTATCTTTAATCCCTTAGCCTTTAAGGTTCTTATCATGTATTCGTCTACCGGATCCGTTATCAATACGGATATAGAGTCTTTAGATAGAGAATGGTCTATATGTAAAGTTGCCATCTATCTCACCTTCCTTAAAAGGAGTTTAACATGATGAGAGTGATGAGAGGTAAGAAGAAGTAGAGCCGTATAGGGCAACAAACGGAATCGAACTAAAAATCAACCCGGGTCGAACTTCAGGATAGGCTTCTCTCATTTTTAGTCAGATTAAACCCTAACTCGGGGTTAATATATTTTTAGTTTCGACAACCTGATGTTTTGGAACAACTTCGTGAAGTTCAAAGTTGCTCCCAGCAGTCTTGTGATAACCTCACAGGGATATTATTTAGCCAACTTCCCCGTGATGCTGTACCAGATATATAGATCTAGAACTCCTACCTCCAGACCTAGGGTAAAAGAGATAGATTTCAACAGGCTCTCCAGTTCAAGGTACCTCCTCTTGCTGGTCATCTTACCCTGAAACCCAACGTGCTCCGAAAGGTAGCGGAGAACGTGTCTATCGATAATGGCTACGTCCAGGAACCCAACGTTGCGAAGAAAGTGGCTAGCTTCTTTCATTCCTAATCCGTCTATCTCGAGTAGTTTCTCCCTGGCCTCCAACGTGTCTTTCTCTGCTAATTGCCCTATCCTCTTTAAGGAGCCCAGTACAGTCCTGCTTCTGTATATATACTCCGATTTCGTGTTATAGAACCTGTAGCCAGCATTTCTCAGGGTTTCTTTAATCTGATTTCTAGAACCCGTGAAGATTAGCTCGCCGAGTTCCTGGAGGGCCTTGTACGCATTAAAGAAACTGGAATTCGACGTCAGAATACACAGCACCAGCTCCCTATACCAAACGCTCTCTCCTGCCCTCTTATTTAACTTGAATTCGTCAACTCTTTCTAGAACCCTTGCTCTTAATTTTGCGTTTCCTACGAGCTTTCTTAACATGTTTTTTCCTCCTCTTTTTGGACTGGGAACTCTGGGATTGAGCAGGTTTGTCCGGCTTCACATCATGAATGGAGGCATAGGAAATGATTCTTGTCCCTTCGTTGGTCTCAAGGATCACTAGTGGCATCGACGGAGTGAAGTTGATGTCCAATCCGATAAAATCTAAACCTTCGTCTGGGACGTCTAAGAAGCTTGTTTTCACTGTTTCGTTATTGATTTCTATAGGAATACCTACCCTGCGAATATGGACGATTGAGGGAAAGACGTAGTCCATTTTCTTACCGACGTTGAAGAATATCTCGTTTTTTGTCCTCACGAGGACAAGCTTGTTAGGGACTAAGGTCGATTCGGCCATCTCCGTGGACTCCAGTGATACTTTCTCCTCATTAGTGTATCTGACCCCGTATAGTTTGACGTTATTGAGTTGAACCTCCACTATATCGTAGTAGACTATGGTAGCGTCCAATGCAACTCCTTGGGTTAAAACTAAGACCCCTAACCATTTTAAACTTCCCTTTATTGTGGAGGTAAGACCCAGGGAAAAATATATAACGTGTAGGAGTTGTATAGCAAGCTGATATTAACATGAGTCTGAGACTGAAGGGAACCAATGCATATGGGCATATTGGATGGTTCGAGGTTTACTGTATCATTTGCCACACCACGCTGAGGCTCGGTAGCGATATAGTGTTCAAGTGTCCAAAGTGCGAGAAGAAGTATAAGGCATACTTTTGCGAGGCCGATAAGAGAGGAGTAAAGGGGAGATGTCCTTACTGTAACACAGAGTTGATACCTGCAGTATGATAACAAGTTCTTACGTGGAGAATCATAAAGTAACCTTCATTGAGGACTTGGGTAGGACATTAGTCTATCTGGACCTTTCCATACCTTACCTCAAGGAGAGCCCTGCGGAAATAGTATATAAAGAGACGGAAATTGAGATAGGCCACGGCGTGATAAAAAGGATAGTGATATGCCCTACTGAGCATGGGACATTCATATGTAACGCTGTTGTTAAGTTGAACGGAACTACTAAGCCGACTGCTGAGGAGATCTATCAGGCGGTCTCATCAGTGCTAAGTAAACTGGAATGAATACCCATACTCTTTAGCCGCTGACTTATTTCTGTAGCGAACCTAACTACCTCCTGTGCGTTTTCTGATTCTATCATGAAGAGGAGCAACATGGGTTTAGCTTCTCTCTCCTTAAAGACTGCTGTGACTAGTGAAGTTGGAGAAGGAGAACATATGTATGAAGCTCCAATCCTAGCTGGTTTACATATGTTCTGCAACACGTTCTCCATGTCCTTAAAGAGTTCCTTCATCTGGAGGGGGTCCGAGTAAATACCTAAGATTACCCTGAACACCTGACCTACCTCAAGTTGACCTTCTTGGTGGGGATCTTTAACATCTCAATTATAGGCTTAACTAACTCGAACAGGGCCGGATCTCCAGAGACCCTCTTGATCTTTAACTTCCTATAACTGAGCTCGAGGGCAATATTTCCGTCCTTAATCACCATTATCTTCCCCTTCACCCTACCCCTCAAGTTCATGAGAAGCCTGATGTAGACGAAGGATCCCTTCTCCTTGAGCGCCAGAAGGTAGGACTCTCCGTTCTTATAAGTGGGGGGAATCTTTGTTCCTGTGAACTTCACCTCTATTGGTTTGCCGTCCCATTTAAACAAAAACGTTCTTACTGCATGCTTCCCAGTGAGACTCTTAGATCTTTCCAGAACTAACTCCACCACTTTTGACCATCTCCAAGGATTCCCTCATCCCCTGTACATCCAACTTGTCTTCTAGGAAGGCGTCTATGAGTACGTCGTTTTTGAGAAAATGTCTCATGATTGCTTTCCTAGAGGATCTTGAGGAGCTTCTATATATTTTCAGGAAAATCGATTGTATCCATATCCTCCTTTCGATTAACCTTAACCCCTGATCTAGTTCCTCCTCTAGGGATTTCCCTGTGTGTATTGCCCTGAATGCCAGTTCAGCTGATATGGCCGAGGGTCTGATACCTTCCCCGCTCAGTGGGAACACCAGACCCCTAGCCTCCCCTATTCTTCCTTCCTTTTGTCTTACCTTGCCTATGGAGATGGGGGCACCCCTGAGGTCCAGAATTTCGTATTTAGAGTATTTCTCCTTGAGGTAGCTCAGTAACAGTTCCCTTGAGTTTTTTTCTTCCAAAAATCCGGCACCTATATTCACAATATTATCACTACTGGGGAAGATCCAATAGAAGCCAGTCAACTTGGTATCAAACTCCAGTACAGCCTCAGGCGTGAAGTTATCTACTCTAACCAGAGCCCTAGTAGTGTACACTACCTCTCTATCCATGGAATAAGGACCCCTAGAATCTATCATCACATCGTAATCCGATGGGTTTGGAGCGGACATACCCACAACCTGTCTGACTTCTCTCCTCATGGAGTTTATCCAGTTGGATTTGTTGATGGTGAGCCACTTGGTGCGCCTATATGATACGTCATACACCCTCTCGCCATCTAGGTAGAAGGCGAAGTCCTTTATTTCATATTCCACTTCCCAGGGGATCAGAGGGGAATACACGTTGGGCACTATATCGCCACAGGGTTTGATGTAGTGATCCTTTATATCGTAAAGAGTTACATCGTGACCTCCCCTACGAAGTAGGGCCCCCAATAGTGACCCAGCGACTCCCCCTCCCCTGATTGCTACTCTAAGCATTGCCTAACTATCGTCGAAAAGTATAAAAGAGTCTTTGGATGGATGCGTTTTAATTATTGCCCAAGGTACGGTGATCAGTTATTGTCTTCCCAAGGAGATATCCTAAAAAAGATGGAGGAGTGGCCTAAGCACTACAACCCCAAGGAAATAGAACCTAGGTGGCAAAACAAATGGCTATCTAGAGAGTTCTGGGAGAAAGTGATCAGGTTCCAAGACTCCGATACGAGACCGGTCTTCTTTATTGACACTCCTCCTCCCTTCACCAGTGGCGAACTTCACATGGGTCACGCCTACTGGGTAACCATAGCAGATGCTATGACGAGGTTTAAGATACTCCAGGGTTATAACGTCCTCATTCCGCAGGGGTGGGACACTCAAGGTCTCCCTACTGAACTGAAGGTACAGTATAGGTTGGGTATCCCAAAGGAAAATAGAGAGTTGTTCCTGAAGAAATGCGTGGAATGGACAGAGGAGATGATAGGTAAGATGAAATCTGCAATGATGAGGCTCGGTTATAGACCTAACTGGGAACAATTTGAGTACAGAACCTACTCCGCTGAGTACAGGGCAATAATACAGAGGAGTCTTCTAGACATGTTCAATAAGGGCATGATAAAGATGAGGAAGGGACCAGTCTATTGGTGTCCTAAGTGTGAAACCGCGGTTGCCCAAAGCGAGGTAGGATACCTGGAGAAACAGGGGATCCTAGCGTATATATCCTTCCCTCTGAAGGAAGGAGGAGAAATAGTAATAGCCACAACTAGACCAGAACTTCTAGGAGCTACTCAGGCAGTGGCTGTAAACCCAGAGGACGAGCGATACAAGAACTTAGTGGGTAAGGTAGCCATAATACCGATTTTCAATAAGGAGGTAAGGATAATATCAGACCCAGCTGTGGACAAGGAGTTTGGAACCGGAGCAGTCATGATAAGCACTTACGGTGATCCGCAGGACATCAAGTGGCAACTGAAGTACGATCTGCCAGTGGACGAGATGATTGATGAAAGGGGACGGATGAAAGGGACGGGGTTCCTGGACGGTTTGAAGGTGGAGGAAGCCAGGAAAAAAATTGTAGAGATGCTTAAGCAACAAGGGTTCCTGAAGAAGTTAGAAGGGCTTACACACAACGTTCTCTCTCATACTGAGAGAAGCGACTGTCAGTCCCCCATAGAGTTTCTAGTTAAGGATCAGGTCTACATAAGTGTCCTGGAATTCAAGGACAGATTACTCTCCGAGATGAAGAAAATGACCTTTAAGCCCTCTAGAATGGCATACTATCTCCAAGAATGGATAAATAACATGGAATGGGATTGGAACATAAGTAGACAAAGGGTATATGGTACTCCCCTACCGTTCTGGCACTGTGAGAATCTGCACCTAGTTCCAGCTGATCCCTCATCGTTGCCCGTAGATCCCACCAAATCTTCTCCTCCCCTGGAGAAATGTCCGCATTGCGGACTCCCACTGAAACCAGTTACCCACGTGGCTGATGTGTGGGTAGATTCCAGCGTTACAGTACTATACTTGGCCGGATTTTACAACAACAAAGAAAGGTTCGCTAAGGCCTTTCCGGCAGATGTCAGACTTCAGGGAACGGATATTATCAGGACGTGGCTATTTTACACCTTCTTCAGAACCTTAATGTTAGCTGGAGACGTGCCTTTTAAGAGAGTGCTAGTTCATGGACAGGTCCTAGGGCCAGACGGAACTAGGATGAGCAAGAGTAAGGGGAACGTAGTCTCACCAATGGATAGGATCGAAGAGTATGGAGCTGATGCGATCAGAATGACTCTATTGGATGCGGCTATCGGAGACGACTTTCCGTTTAAGTGGGACACCGTAAGGGGGAAGAAACTCCTCCTTCAAAAGTTATGGAATGCCAGCAGACTCGCATATCCCTTCATTTCCAAGAGGAAGGTGGAGAGGCCCGAGAAACCACACGTGTTAGACGTATGGGTACTTAACGAGCACAGGAACTTTGTGGAAAGGGCTATCTCCGCTTATGAGAACCAGGACTTCTATGTCGTACTCTCCATGTTATACAACTATTTCTGGGAGATCATAGCTGACGAGTACTTGGAGTTAATAAAACATAGATTGTTCTCTGATGATCAGTCGGCAATCTACACGTTGAGCAGAATACTTAAGGACATAGTTATAATATTACACCCAATAGCTCCACATATAACAGAAGAAATTTATTCTAAACTCTTTGGGGATAAGGAGAGTGTACTAATGGAGAAACTGCCCTCTGTCTCTGACATACCCTCAGATCAAGAGGCCGTAAGGATAGGAAACGAAGTCAAGGAAATTAACTCTGCCATAAGGACTAAGAAGGTCAGCATGAGGCTATCCATGAATTCGCCCGTTAAGGTAAAATTGATCGGATCCCTTAGTTTTGTAGAAGATATAAGAAAGGTGGAGGAGGACTTGAAGAAGACACTAAAAATAACACAAATGACCTACGAGATTAACGACTCGTCTAGGCCAATCATTGAAGTCGAACCAGATCAGCCCATGGGAGTTTAGATCACCAATCACCGTTTTTCCTTCTCATCAGCCAGCTTTTCTAGTACAGCTTTCATCCTCGCTACTCCCTCTTTTATTTTCTCCTCGCTCAGTGCAAAGCTCAGCCTAAGGAATCTCTTACCGACCTCCTGAGGGAAAACCTCACCTGGAATCGTTACCACTCCTCCGTCCTCTATGAGCCTTATAGCTAGGGACTTAGAGTCCAGTCCAGATTTCCTGAGGATCTCAGAGAAGTCCGGAAACATGTAAAAGGCCCCAGAGGATCTATACACCTTGATATCCTTTATCTTCTTAACCTCAGAATACATGGCGTCTCTCCTTCTCCTGAACGTCTCTATCATGGACCTGACCTCGTCCATGGTTTCGAAGGCGTGGAGAGCTCCTCTCTGGGCAAAACTCGTTGGGCACGTGTAGATGTTGGACGCCAGCACCCCAATCTTATTAATTACGTCCTTCTTGGCAACTACGATTCCCAGCCTCCAACCAGTCATACTAAACGTCTTACTGAACCCGTTCACGTAGAACACGTTGTCTCTCCACCCAGACTCGCTTAGTACACTTTTGAAACCAGAATCATAGACGAAATGATCATAAATTTCATCGGAGAGTAGAAGTATCTTCTTTTCGGAACTAAGATTATACAGCTCATCAGTTAACTTACGATCGAAGTTCATTCCTGTGGGATTATGTGGATTATTGTAAACTATCATCTTTGTCTTAGAGGTGATCTTCTTGCTGACGTCTTCTATATCGAATCTGAATCCTTGAGTCTCATCAAATCTCAGCGGAACGTATATGGGTTTCCCACCTAGTAGTTTCACTATTTCAGCATATGAGTAAAAGGATGGATCAAATAGGATAACCTCATCTCCAGGATTAATATAAAGCAGAAAACCTAGGAAGAGAGCAGTCTTGGCGCCTGGAGTGATGGCGACCTCTTCCTTAAGTATCCTGTCGCCGTATCTCTGGCTCAAAAATTCTGCCACCTTGGACCTAAGCTCGTCTATGCCTAAGGCAGGAGTATAGGAGGTGTAACCTTGATCTAGGGCAGACTTAGCCCCTTCTCTTATCCTGGATGGAGTTGGTAGATCAGGCTGTCCAATCCCAAAATTTATTGTCTTGATCCCCTTGGTTCTCTCCACATTTCTAGCTATTTCCTGATATAGAAGTGTCGACTCCCCGGTGAGGGCTGACAGAGACGAAGCGAAATCGGGCATTTGTATCAGTGTTTAGGCGTTAACGAAATCTTTAATTTTATCTGGTTCCTTCATGAGCGATGTTCCTATAAGGAAGGCATCGGCTCCCGCTCTCTTTAGTTCCCGTATCTCCTCCGTGGACTGAATACCGCTCTCTGCCACCTTTAAAACCTCAGACGGAATGAGAGGTAGGATTGTCCTGACCTTTTCTTTTTCAACTTTCAGTGTCAATAGGTCCCTCGAGTTTATCCCTATTACCTTTGCTCCACAACGTAAGGCCATCTCCAGCTCATTTTCGTCGTGCACTTCCACCAGTGGTTCCATTCTGTAGGATCTGACGTACTCTATTAGTCCCTCTAGCTCCCTCTCCGTCAATATTCTCACTATTAGTAGAACCATATCCGCTCCTAAATTGAAACCAGTATCCACTTGGGCCTCTGTGACCACAAAGTCCTTCATGAGAACTGGTATTTTGACTGATCTAGCTATTATCTCTAGGTACTCGTAAGATCCAGAGAATATCGTGTTCTCGGTGATCACGCTCAACGCGGCAGCTCCATTTCTCTCCATGAGCTTAGAGTAAGCTATTGGATCCGCTTCAACGTTAAGCCCGGATGGGGATCTCCTCTTATATTCGGCTATAACTGGGGTTCTTCCAGACCCCTTGACTTCGATCACCCTTTGAACAAAATCGTGAATTGGCCTCTCCCTAGTCTTGGAGATGTAGCCTCTCTTGAACGCGTTCTTGACAACGTCATTGAGCCAACCTGAAAGGTATCTCGGCATTTTAGACCCTATTAAGGAAGTTATAAAATATCTTTTGTCCCACAGTCGTTCCAACGCTCTCTGGGTGAAATTGGACTCCATATATCCTGAACTCCTTGTGGTGAAGCCCCATGACCTCGTTGTCCTCCTTGGAAATTGCGTCCACGACTAGAGGGTCCTGAACTTCATCAACCACTAGGCTGTGATATCTGGTAGCCTTAAACTCTGAGGGTAAACCTATATAAAGGGGAGACTCTCGAACCTTTATGACGCTTAGTTTTCCATGATATATTACCTTAGCCCTCCTAATTCTTGCTCCGAACACGTATCCTATGGCCTGATGGCCAAGACATACCCCTAGCACTGGAATTCTCTTCCCTAGAGTCCTTATGAGCTCAGGGACTATTCCGACGTCTTCTGTCTTCTCTGGGGATCCAGGACCTGGCGATATTACTATTCTATCGGGTGAGAGTCTTTCTACACCCTTAACCGAGATCTCGTCGTTTCTCACGACCAGAGGGTAGCTCCCGAGCTCCCCTATTATCTGCGCTATGTTATAGACGAAACTGTCATAATTATCTATTATTAGCGTGATATCCATCCCTCATACCCCCAGGGACACCTTAAGTGCCCTCATCTTATGCTCCGTCTCCCAGAACTCCATCTCTGGAACGGAATCGTATACTATTCCAGCTCCTGCCTGAATTCTTAGGAGGTCACCGCTAGCGAATGCGGACCTTATGGTTATAGCAAACTCAGCACCAGTGTTAGAAATGAACCCTACCGCCCCAGCATACGGCCCCCTCTTAAAGGGCTCGAGTGTCTCTATGATGTTCATAGCCATAGGCTTAGGGGCTCCGCTCACCGTTCCGGCTGGGAACGTAGCTCTTAGAACGTCCAAAGGGGTCTTCTCCTTCTTTAGTGTCCCAACTACCTTGCTGACAATATGTTGTACATGGCTGTATTTCTCGACATAGGCGAACTCTGGAACCTTGACGGTACCTGGGACACACACTTTCCCTATATCGTTCCTTGCTAGATCTACTAACATCAGATGTTCCGCCATCTCCTTCTCGGAGTTGAGGAGTTCTTGCTCCAATTCGAAGTCCTCCTCCTTCGTGGTACCTCTAGGTCTAGTACCTGCTATAGGGAAGGTCTCCGCGAGGCCCTTAGTGACGGAGAAGAGGAGTTCTGGGCTTGACCCTATCAATTTCCTCTCTCCAAATTTGATGTAAAACATGTATGGTGAAGGATTTATCCTCCTTAATGTTCTGTATAGCTTCATTAGATCGCCTTCAAAGGAGAACCTGTAGAACCTCGAAAGGACAACCTGAAAGGCGTAACCTGATCTTATATACTCTAAAACCTCATTCACTGCCTTCTCGAACTCAGGTTTACTTAGGGATTCGTCATAAAGTCTCACCTTAAGCTCGTTGGGCTCTCCGCAACCGACCACTAGCGGAAGATCCCCATCCACATATACCTTACCTTGTGCATGATCATAGACTATAATGTTCTCTGGTAGGAATAACTCGGCGTCTGGCCAACGTTCTGCCATAGGTTTGATGTCCTTTATGTTTTCCCATCTCCTTACTGCATCGTATGATATGTAACCCAGTAGACCGCCCGTGAACTTCAGCTCTCCTTCAGATAGGCCACTGACTGAGCTCGTGATGAGTGACTCAAGGTCGTCACTCCTGTATGCCTCTATCTTCCTCTCTGCACCCCAAGCTATGATGCTGTATCTAGCGTTGGCCTGAGCCCCCTCTACACTTTCCATTAAGGCAGCTACTTCTTGGTTCCTCTCTATGCACTGGAAGACCTCATAAGGTTGGGCAAATGCGGTTAGAGGATAGGTCTTCATCCGCCTACCTCCTTGAGGAGTTTTCTCACGAGCTCAATGTTCTTCTTGCCTGGAAAGTCCTCTACTCCCCTAGATACGTCTATCCAGCCTGGGTCAAGTTCCACGAACTCCCTCAAGTTAGTGAGGTTTATCCCCCCTCCTACCCCTATTCCCTTATACTCAGCCAATACCTCCCTGACGAAAGACATGTCCAAAGGATATCCCTTTCTCTCTGCATCCAAGAGTATCATGTCAGATACCTTTAGTGCCTCCTCAAGATATCTCCTATACCTCCGTGAGGCAGGGACGTAAAGTATCGACTTCCTGGGGAGGCTAGGGATCAGATCCAGTTCCTCATTGGAGAGGATTCTGTGGAACTGAAATATATCTGTGAACAGCTTGCCAGATTGAGAGAGAATATCTTTGGGTCCCCTATTGACCATCACGGAAACCTTAGGTCTACTGACTCTTCCTTGTAACAATCCTAGAAACTCTGGCTTGACGAACCTAGGACTCACAGGATCCAGCAGAAATCCTAGGTAGTCCACTCCCAACTTGTCCAGCTTAATAGCGTCCTCTCGGGTAGCTATTCCGCAAATCTTAACTTTGACCAAGAGCCCTCGCCACCAGGGACTTATATTTTAGGGGATCTCCGTTATCGGCTACTATCTCTTGGATCTTTTTTGGAACTCCTTCCAGGAGTTGAGCCGAGAGTTCATAACCGTCCTTCAAGTCCTTAACTTTTCCAGCGGTATAGAGAACCATGGAGGAATTGAGTTTGATGAACTCCTCGGCTTCCTTATCCTTACCCACACTAGCTCTCAAGACCCTAATCGCAGATTCTTCTGCACTATTGACCTGAAGTCTCACTATGTCTATAGGACGTCTAAGGAGATCCTGAGAGTCGATAACATATTCTTCTAATCTTGAACCCCTAACCTCCACGACAAAGGTCCTTCCTGATGGACTGATCTCATCTAAACCTGGCTCCCCGTGAACCAAAACTAGCTTTTCGTAACCTAGTAAGGTTGAAGCCATGGCTATCCTTAGCATGAAGTCCCTTGAGAAGACCCCTAATAACTGCCTTTTCACCCCTGCTGGATTGGTTAGGGGTCCTAAAATGTTGAAAATGGTCCTTATTCCCAAGGCTTTCCTTGTTGAGGCAACGTTCCTCATAGATGGATGATACTGCTGAGCGAAGAGGAACACGAATCCGTGATTCTTGAAAAGTACTTCAGCCCTCTGGGGCGGAACCTCTATATTATATCCCAAGGCCTCCAAGAAGTCAGCACTTCCGCTCTTACTGCTGGCAGCCCTATTTCCGTGCTTGGCCACAGGGTAAACCTGACTCACTAGGATGGCCACTGCAGTACTGACATTTAGGGTTCCAAGACCATCTCCTCCGGTACCCGCAGTGTCCAGAGCGTCCCCCAATCGTACTTTCAGGGAATGTTGCCTCATGGAGGCAGCAAATCCGGCTATCTCCTCCGGTGTTTCTCCCTTCATCCTGAGGGCTACAAGTAATCCTCCAACCACAGCCTCTGGCAGATTGCCCTGCATTATTAAATCTGCTAGTCCCATTGCCTCATCCATTGACATCGATTTCCCTTCAACCAATCTTGAGAGCAGAGTCTTATGATCCATCTAATACACCTCTGAATTTCCTTGCCAGAGCTATAGCTGATTTCACCCCTCCCCTCTCTATCTCCTCGATGTAAGCGGTTCCTATAGCTACCCCGTCGGCCCCGGCCTTTAGTGCCCTTCTCATGTCCTCCACGTCAGATAGCCCAAAACCTACCACTAGTTTATTTTCCACTAATGTCCTTACTCTAGTTATCAACGACTCTACTGTTATGGGTATTGCAATCCCGGTTGTGGGACGTACACCGTAATAGAGAAACATGTCTGATAACTTCGACGCCCTCTGTATTAGGGGATCTGGAACCGAAGGAGAGGTAAATATAACGCTCTTCAGCCCATGAGTCCTCACAGCCTCTACATATTCCTCATACTCATCGATGAAATCTATCAACAGATCTGGGAACAGTACCCCATTTATTCCTATATCCTTGAGTTTGATCAGAAAATCTTCGAGAGTGGGGATCCACTCCTCCAGATACGTCAATATAACTATAGGCACACTCACAGCGTCCCTGGCCTCTCTAAGTAGAGCCCACATGTCATATCCCTGAGATGAGACCTGCTTGAAGCTCCTCCTTATAACTGGCCCGTCATACTTGGCGTATTTCGGCGGTGGGCCTATCTCCAACACATCAGATCCAGCATCTACAAGACCCTTCAATAAGGTCAAGAACTGTTCCCTGTTGGGATATCCCAATGTAAGGTAGGAGACCAGCATCTTGCTCAATCAGCTCATCCTCTTCATCATAGATTCATAGTTGGGAAGATCCAGTAGACCGTGGCCACTAAGATTAAACACTATCACCTTTTTCTCGTTCTTTACTCTGGCCTCTCGAGCCTCATCGATCACAGCCTTGATGGCGTGGGAGGACTCTGGCGCAGGTACTATACCTTGGGCCTGGAGGAAAGTCTGTGCTGCCTCAAATATCTCCCTCTCATTGTATTCTCTCCATTTAACTATACCCTCTTTTATTAGCATACTCAATGAGGGAGCGGCCCCGTGGTATCTGAGACCGCCAGAATAGATGGGAGGTGGAACATAATCCTTTCCCAATGTGATCATCTTTATTAGTGGGAGTAAGCCTGCGCTGTCAGGGAAGTCGTAATTATATGTCCCTCTACTAAACTTAGGCACCTCGAAGGAACCTACAGCAATGTATTTTGTGCCCTTTTGAGCCCCTATAAATGGGAAGACGAAACCTCCGAAGTTGCTCCCCCCTCCTACACATCCTATCAGGACATCAGGTTCCTCATCAAGATTCCTCAGCTGGTTAATGGTCTCAAGTCCTATTACGCTCTGATGAAGAACAACTACGTCCAAGACGCTCCCCACGAGATACTTATAACCGTTGGTCATGGCGTACTCAATGGCTTCGCTCATGGCTATTCCAAGTGAACCCGGATGGTCAGGGTTTTGACTTGTGAGCTTTTTCCCATACTCAGTCAAGGAAGTGGGGCTGGAGTACACCTTAGCACCGTAGAGTTGCATAATCGTTCTCCTCTGGGGTTTTTGTTCATAGCTTACCCTCACCATGAATATGGAGGACTCCAGGCCGTACATCCTTGAGGCTAACGCCACTGCGGTTCCCCATTGTCCGGCACCAGTCTCAGTGACCAGATGATTGACCCCTTCCTCCATCGAGAAATAAGCCTGCGGGATTGCCGTGTTAATCTTGTGAGAGCCAGTGGGCGTTGCTCCCTCGAACTTGAAGTAGATCCTAGCAGGGGTACGTAACATTTCCTCTAGTCTTCTGGCCCTCAAGAGAGGGGTGGGCCTCCCTATGTTAATGTACGCCTCCCTCACTTTCTCAGGTATACTGACGAACCTCTCCACCGTGAATTGTTGCCTGAGCACCTCCTTGGGCATTATTCTCTTTAGGAGTTCTATTCTGGAGAACTCGGAATCTGGGGGATCTCGAGGTGGGGGTAAAGGCTTGGGTAGGTCGGGTATTATGTTATACCAATACTTCGGTACTAAATCCTCCTGAAACTCCATTGGTGCATCAAGAACACCGTGTTAGATAAAAGTTTTGGAATCTTATAAACTAATATGTCTCAAAGGATTTGAACTCCCCCGTGTAAGGTTCGATAGAGTGGTTCACCTTGGTCACCACGGCTAAGGGGGGACCCTTCCTAATGTACTGAAGTAGCTTCTCCACGGACTCCTGATAGCCCTCGGCTACCACCTCCACCGTCCCGTCTGGGAGGTTCTTTGCGAACCCCTTGAGCCCTAACCTATTGGCGTGTATCTGAATGAACCTCCTAAAACCCACCCCCTGAACTTCTCCCTCAACTATTGCGTGGAGTCTGACTAGCCCCAAGATACCACCTCAGAGTCGCTCCACCTCTTCATCACTCGGCTAAATCCCTTTCATCACTATATTTTTAACTACACGAGACGCCTAAAAAACCGATGATTAGAGTCGCAGTAGCAGGTCTTGGCAACTGTGCCTCCATGCTTATACAAGGTATAGAGTTCTACAGAAGGAAGGGAGAGAATTATTACGAAGGTCTAATAACTCCTGTTATTGGGGATTACAAGATAACTGATATACAAATAGTTGCGGCGTTTGACGTTTCCAAAAACAAGGTCGGTAAGGATGTCTCAGAGGCTCTGTTCGAGAAACCCAACATAACCCCCAGGATAGTGGACATGGATAGATCGGGCGTTAAGGTATCATTAGGGCCTATTCTAGATGGGGTAGCTCCTCACATGAGGGAGGTCTTTAACCCTGCTGATGGGGGTACTCTGGAGGACGTGGTGAGGATATTGAAGGAGAGTGAGGCAGACATTTTAGTCAACATGCTGCCGGTGGGGAGTGAAAGGGCGTCCAGGATATACGCGGAGGCTGCACTGAGGGCTGGAACTGGATTCATAAATGCCATACCGGTGTTCATAGCCAGTGATCCTTCTGGACAATTCCCAGCAAAGTTTGCTGAAGCCAAGTTACCCCTTGCTGGGGATGATGTCAAAGGCCAGGTAGGAGCCACTATACTTCATAGAAGTTTAACTTCCCTTTTCAGACTAAGAGGAGTAACTGTAGACGAGACGTTCCAACTCAATGTAGGAGGAAACACAGATTTCCTGAACATGAAGACGGAGGAGAGACTCCAGTCCAAGAGAATAAGCAAAACCAGGGCCGTTACGAGCACATTGGAGAAGATGGAGGAGATTGAGACCCAGGGAAAAATAAGGATAGGACCAAGTGACTACGTGCCCTTCTTAGGAAATACTAAGGTCGCATACATATACGTTAAAGGATCCGGTTTCGCTGGAAGGCCAATAAAGGTTGAAGCCAGCCTAGAAGTGGATGACAAGTCAAATTGTGCCGCGGTACTCGTAGACGTCATAAGGGCCGTCAAAGTTGCCAAGGACAGGCGTATAGGTGGACCGCTGAAGGAAGTCTCAGCCTTTTACTTCAAGCATCCTCCGGTACAGGCCAAGGACGATGACGAAGCTTACGAATGGTTCAGGAAGTTCCTCGCTGTGTGAGATCTGCGAGGAAGAGGAGACTTACGGTACCTGTTCCCTTTGCGGAAGGGCAGCTTGTAGAGCCCACATAAAGGATAATATATGCTCTTTATGTAGAATGAGTCTCTGCATGCTGTGCGGTAGAAACCTATCCGTAGGATATTGCCAATCGTGCGGTGCCTTGATCTGTGAAGAGTGTGTGGGCTATTCCAACGGATCTAAAAGAATATGTAAAGTTTGTACTAAGAAATTATAAAAACGGGGTTCAAAGGGGCGGAAGACTCGTGAGGTAAGGATGGATAGCCCCCTTTATACAAAGGGATTTTAAATACCAGCTTGATGCACCTCCTCTCAATGACGATCACCGACTGGATAAGCGTCACCGAGGCACCTCGGTTAAGGCGAGGGTCGATGAGGTGAGTCTCTGCCTCATGAGTAGCCCGTGTGGGTGACGTGGGCTCAACCCCTTCAGGGAGGGAGCGGCCCGCAGCCCCTGTGGAGCCCCGCCCTTCACCTGTGGCCAAACGCTACGGGCAAGGCGGGGGAAGGGAGCAGGAAGCCTCGCCCTCAAGGCGGGGTAGCTCACCTAGCCTTGTTAAGGAGTAACTTCTGTTCGACGCTTGCCACTAGTCTCCTGGTATATATCACCGTGTCAGGATTGATACTTATGCTATCTATTCCCTCTTTTACCAGGAACTCTGCCACCTCAGGGTAGACGCTTGGGGCTTGCCCACATATGGATACAGTTCTACCGTACCTGTGGGCTATCCTTATTAGTCTCCTCATTGATCTGAGCACTGCTGGGTCCCTCTCGTCATAATATCCCATTCTCCCGAGTATCTCCGAATCTCTGTCGACACCAAGAGTGAGTTGTGCCAGATCGTTGCTGCCTATGCTAAAACCGTCAACAATCTTTGCAAACTGGTCAGCCATCATCACTACTGATGGTACTTCAGCCATTATCCACGCTTTGAACTCACCAGTCCTCCTCAACCCCTCTTCCCCCATTATACTCAAAGCCCTCTTGAGCTCCCATGTGGTTCTCACGAACGGGAACATCACCCATACGTTCTTTAGTCCCATTTCCTCCCTGGCCTTCCTTACCGCTCTTACCTCTAGCCTGAAGGCCGGTTCGTATTGAGGACTGATATATCTGGAGACGCCTCTCCAACCTATCATGGGATTCCTCTCCTCTGGTTCGAACTCTTCTCCACCAATTAGATTCCTGTACTCATTGGTCTTGAAATCCGAGAATCTGACCACAACAGGTCTAGGATAGATCGCTGAGGCGACTTTAGCTATTCCCTCAGCCAGTTTATTTACGAACTCCTCAGGTTTTCCTATCTTAATAAGGTAAAGTGGATGATATTTTATCCACTCACTTACAATAAATTCAATCCTCATCAATCCTATTCCGTCAAAGGGTAGATCCAAGTATTTCTCTATCATATCTGGTTGACCCAAATTCATGTAGATCTTAGTTCCAGTTACAGGGTAAAGGCTTAGGAGAACGTCTCTAGACAACCCTGTAAGGCCAGTGGATTGCTGAACTTCATGCCTAGGCTCCTCTGCTATTATCCTTCCCTCGTAAACCACTCCTCTGGTTGCGTCCACTGTTATCTCCTGCCCTGTCCTCAACAGTTTAGTAGCGTCCTTAGTGCCGACTATGGCTGGTATTCCGAGTTCTCTCGACACTATTGCAGCGTGACTCGTTATTCCCCCCTCATCGGTGATTATGGCCGAAGCGACCTTCATTACTGGTACCCAGTCTGGGTCGGTCATTCTAGTGACTAAGATCTCTCCCTTCTTGAACTCTTTAGCGTCCTTTATGTCGAGGAGAACTCTTGCCTTACCCATGGCTATCCCAGGGCTAGCTGCTAATCCTTTAACTATGACCTTCCTTTCACCGGTAGTAGCCGTGACGGGCTCCTGCCGGCTTTGCTTAGAAACCCAGAACGTCTCAGGTCTGGCCTGAACAATGAAAACGTTATCTGGGAACGTGAGATCTCCATCTATTGCCCACTCAATGTCCATTGGAACCTCGTAATGTTTCTCTATCTTTAGTGCTAACTTAGCTAGCTCTATGGCCTCCTCATCCGTTATGCTCGGACTTTCACTTTCTTTACCTTGAATCTCGACCTCCCTATTAGCCTTGAGGTGGGGATCGTAGATTATCTTTAAATTCTTCTTTGAAATTCTTCTATCTACTATCTTCAAATCATGCTTAGAGATAACTACCTCATCTGGAGTCACCATGCCTCCAACCACAGCCTCCCCGAGACCCCAAGACGATTCTATAACAATGAAGTTCCTGTCGCCATTGGCCGGGTTCAGGGTGAACATGACTCCAGAAGATCTCGAATTGACCATCTTTTGAATTACTACCGCCATCTCCACCTTAGATGAGTCTATCCCCTTTGATTTCCTGTACTCGATTGCTCTTTCGTTGAATAAGCTGGCCCAGACTAGCTTGATTTTTTCAAAGAGCTGACTTCTCTCGACATTAAGATAAGTGTCCTGTTGACCTGCAAAGCTAGCACTCTCTATGTCCTCAGCTGTCGCTGAGGATCTGACAGCTACTAGGATTTCCTTACCCACTTGCTTTACTAACTCCTCGTATGCATTTAGTGTAATTTCCTCCAAATCTGGCGGAATTTCAGCAGAAAGGATTAACTGCTTGATCCTAGAGCTCGCTGTGGCAGAGTCCTTCTCTTCTTTCAAAATAGAGATTATCTTTTCCCTCAAATTATTATAATCCAGGAAATATCTATAAGCTTTAGAGGTGAGAACAAAGCCAGGGGGTACTCTGATCCCCTGGCTAAGGAGTTCGCCGAGGTTAGCCCCCTTCCCCCCGACAAGATCTATCATTTCTTTCCTTATGTTAGAGAAAGAAAGGATACCCTCTTCTTTCACGAGTTGAGCAACCAATAAGATATCCCCATAATCATTCCTCCCAGAACCTTAAAAATCTGCTTAGATCATCAAAATGGTAAAAAAGAGAAAAAGGTACTCGTTATAAATTATTTCGAACTGTTACCGTTCTCGGTTTTTTGTGCAGTACTAACAAATGAGGGTAGGTCTGGGAAGTTCTCCTTCATCCTCTGCTCTGCTATCGCGGTGGCCTCTTGGAGGATCTTCCTGGCCTCTGGGCTGGTCGCTGCCTGTTCGACGCTGGCGCCTGTGAAGTCTCCGGCCTCTATTATGACCTCCTGCAACGTCTCTTCTATCTCCATCAAGTCCATGCTTAGCTCTGGCATAACTCCTTTAATGGCATTCTTTAGTTCCCTCACTACGCCTATTACTGGAATGAGACTGCTGAACACATCCGATATTTCAGTCACTGTCTCGAGTCTAAGCTGGACCTGTTCTAGAGCTATCTGAACTCCAATCAATTGCTTCGTGACCTTCCTTATCTCTGCTATCTCATTGGCATACATCGCCGCTCTAGCGTTATCCTTTGACATCTGGGCCGATACTATCCTCTCGAAGAGGACTCTGTCCCTCTCCTGCATTTTAGAGATGTATAACTCCAACCTGTTTACCGTAGTCTTTAGTCTATAATTGGCCATTACCAGTTTATATCTGAGGGGCTGCTTGGGCTTGAGGGAGTTCTTTAGTTTATCTGCAATACTAGGTTCTTGCCTACCGTTCCAGCCCCTAACAAACTCTTCAACCTTACTCGTCATAAGTGCTCTAATGATTCTTATTGTTGTGTGGTTGGGTTTAAGGACTGCGAACTATAATACTTCTTAACCCAAAAGGATAACTATGAGTGAGTTTAGAGCTAGATTAGAGGGGGAGAAACTTATATTAGAATCTATTTCAGGACAGCCTCTCTTTATAAGAGAAATTATAGTGAAATACGCTCTCACAGCCTTATCTCCAGAAAATGAGCGTTTTAGGAGAATAGTATCTGATTCCATTAAGATAGGAAGCAAGCTCTCAAGGCTGGAGATACCTGTGGGCGGTTTGGACGTGGTAGGAGTAGACGTTATTTATACCAGAGGAGACTTCACGCTGAGGGACGAAATACAGATCTGATCTTCTCAAAAATAGGGGTAACCTTTTTTACTACTTCTGGATCACTCCTGACTTCTTCAGGCCACTCTTTACCCATCTCCTCCTTAAACTTCCTTGTGGCATCTATGCCCATTTTGCTCCCCAAGGGGGGATTAGGAACAGTATGATCTAAGGAGTCGTTGAGAACTTGATCCACTATCATGACGTCTCTCTTCGGATCCACTGTTGTAGATATTGCGTAAAGAACCTGGTTCAAGTCATGTACGTTAACGTCGGAATCCACAATAATTATTAGTTTCA
The DNA here is from genome assembly GCF_000243315.1 of Metallosphaera yellowstonensis MK1. Taxonomy (GTDB): domain Archaea; phylum Thermoproteota; class Thermoprotei_A; order Sulfolobales; family Sulfolobaceae; genus Metallosphaera; species Metallosphaera yellowstonensis. Next base: position 345,875 of record NZ_JH597770.1, read on the forward strand.
GAAAACTTAATTGTCCAGTACCCCACAGAGACATCATTAGTCTCCTAGCCTGTCCAGGATATCTCTTTCTCATGGAGAAGATCCCTATCCCAGTGAACAGTCCGTACTCAGGTAGGTTCATGTCGACGAGATCTGGGATTAGCATCCTCAGGAAAGGAAGGAATATTCGCTCCACTCCTTTTCCGATCCATGCATCCTCCAAGGGAGGCTTGCCCACAGAGGTTACTTGATATATTGGGTTCTCCCTCAAGTAAACTTTTTCCAACCTGAACACCGGGTAGTAGTCTGGGGGAGTATAGTAACCCAAGTGATCTCCAAAAGGTCCCTCAAGCCTGTTATCATTGAGATCCACATATCCTTCTAAGACCGACTCGGCATGTGAAGGGACCAATAGGCCGTTTTCCAACTCAGTGACATCTACTCCTTCTCCCCTTAATATCCCAGCGAAGAGGTACTTATCTAGGCCTGGGGGGACCGGGGAGGCAGAAGTGAAAAGTACCACAGGATCGACACCATTTACTATGGCAACTGGCATCCTGGTTATGCCCTTCTCCAGATATTTAGAGGCTGCTAAGGAACCCCTCTTTAGAGCCTGCCAGTGTATTATTGCCTCGTTCTTGTTAAGGATCTGTATCCTGTAAACGCTCAGGTTATTTACTCCAGTCTCTGGATCCTTAGTTACAACTATGGAGAAGGTCATATACCTTCCTGCGTCCTTGGGCCACGTCTTGGTCGCGGGGATCCTCTCCAAATCGAGTTCGGTCTCCTCAAAGTCAGGTCTCTTGGATCTTGGGGAATACCTACCCAACTTCAGGACGGATGGTAATGATTTCACCTTATCCAAGAAGGTGATGGGGAGCTCTCCGAATGTGGAGAGGAACTCCTTGGAGATCCCCTCAAGGTCTGTGGTTCCGAAAATATCGTACATGGAGTCCATGGAGTAGAAAACGTTGGTCAAAACTTTCCACTCCTCAAAGCCCCTCACCCGCTTGAATAGTAAAGGAGGTAAGTGAGCGTACGTGGCCATTCTTCCCAACTCAGCTATCTCTAGGTCGACGCTAACCTCGTCGTCCACTTCCACTAGGAGCCCCTTCCTCCTCAAATGATCTAAGTAGTGTCGTAGATCCCTAAATACCACGTGCCTGAAGAGTACATAAAGCTTAAATTTTTTCGCAAACGTGAGATGCGTGGCTGGTGACTTCCAGTTGGAAACAGTCTAGAAGGTTTCATGCGGTGTATGGACTGTGGTTTTGAGTCTGAACTAGATCAGAAGTTGATTACGTGTCCCAGATGTGGAGGGATCCTCGAAATCAACGTTGTACTCCCTCGGGATTTCTCCTTCTCCAAACTTAGAGGGAGAGGAGTATGGAGGTACTCCGACGCCATAGCTGGCGAATACAGGAAGATAGTGACCATAAATGAAGGAGGTACTCCGCTAATAAGGTCGAGACAAGGCAACGTTTACTTTAAGTTTGAGGGGGCTAATCCTACGGGAAGCTTTAAGGACCGCGGAATGACAGTAGCGATAAGCTCGGCAGTAAATAAGGGCTATAAGATCGTCATTGCAGCCTCAACCGGTAACACCGCAGCGTCCGCGGCAGCGTACTCCGCCAGGGCAGGATTAAGAATATACTTAGTTCTCCCTAAAGAGAAGGTTGCCATAGGAAAGCTGGCCCAATCGATCTTATACGGGGCTACTATACTGGAGGTAGACGGTAGTTTCGACGTCGGAATGAAAGCGGTGATGAAATTGTACAGGGAGATGGGGACAGTATATCCCCTAAATTCCTTCAACCCGTGGAGGTTGGAGGGACAGAAGACCCTTGCCTATGAGATCGCAGAAGAAATAGGTAGCCCAGACGTCGTCTTAGTCCCTGTAGGGAACGCTGGGAACATTTATGCCATCTGGAAGGGATTTAAGGAACTACTCGAGTCAGGCGTCATATCCAAGATGCCCAGGATGATAGGGGTACAAGCTGAGGGTGCGTCACCGATAGCTAGGGCTGTAATTAACAATCTGGACGAGCCTACCTTCACAGATAACCCAGAAACTGTAGCTACAGCAATAAGAATTGGAAGGCCAGTAAATTGGAAGAAGGCAATTAAGGCCATAAAGGAGTCCAAGGGAACCGCACTTTACGTTAGCGATAACGAGATATTGGGGGCTCAAAGGGAACTCGCGAGAATGGAAGGTATAGGAGCAGAGCCTGCCTCTGCCGCTTCCTACGCTGGTTACAAGAGAGCTCTCCAAGCTGGGCTCGTGGATAAGGACGAGATCGCCGTTAACGTCTTGACAGGACATGCCCTGAAGGATCCAGATTCCATGATAAAGTCTGGGGCAAGGCGTATAGTGGTTAACCCAGACTACTTGGGAGATATAATCCTGGGTGATCTGAATGCCGATAGTTAAGATAGGAGGGTCCATACAAAAGGATGAAAAGGACTTCGACCTAATAGCGGAGAGGGTAAGATTATACTCTACCTCCCCTGAAAAGACCGTTGTAGTAACTTCAGCCATAAAGGGAGTAACAAACGAACTGATAAGGGCAACGGAGAACAGAGACAAGGCAGTAGACATAGTAGGAGAAATATACGATAGACACGTGAAGTTACTCTCCAAGACCGTAGACATCAAGGAATTCGAGAGCGCTTTCAGGGACCTTTCTAAGCTGGCAGATGAACTCTTCAGGATAGCCTGGTCTATAAGGGTCCTTGATGAGATGTCGCCCAGGGTCAGGGATTACATACTCTCCTTCGGGGAGAGGATGTCAAGCGTCCTCATGGGAGCTGTTCTCAAAAGCAGAGGTCTCGATGCTGTCAGTTACCCTGAACCTACCTTAATTACAGATGACATGTTCGGTGAGGCTAAGGTAATTGAGAACCTTTCATCTGAGGGGTCTAAGAAACTCCTGAGCATGAATAGCAGGATAGTTGTGGTACCAGGGTTCATAGGAAAAACTAAAGACGAGAGATACACGACTGTAGGGAGAGGAGGCAGTGACTACACTGCGACTCTCTTGGGCAAACTGCTCGGAATTAGACAAGTTAGGTTGATTACCGAAGTACCTGGGATAATGACTGCAGACCCCAGAAAGTTTGAGGGAGCGAAAACTATTCCCAGGCTCTCCTTGGAAGAGGCAATGGAACTGGCTCAAATGGGTGCAAAGAGGCTTCACCCAAGGACCTTTGAACCCATGTTAGATAGTGATATAGAAGTCTACATTGAGGGACTCTATGACACTGGACATACTTTGGTTAAAGGTACCTGCAACGAAGAGGACGACCTCAAGGGCATAGCTACCCTGGAGAACCTGAAGATGATCTCTGTTGAGAGCAGTAAGATAGTGGGTAAGGTCGGGTCAGCCGCCACAGTGATGGAAGAGGTGAGAAATGCTGGAGTTAACATTGTATCTCTGTCTCAGCCCGCCTCAGAGACCACAATTCACATAGTAGTCGACTCCGATAACTCCAGTAAGCTGATACCTAGACTCCAGTCAATAAGAGACATAGATACTGTAGAAGTTCAGGATGTAAGCTCAGTTAGTGTAGTAGGATGCGGATTGAGGAGGAAGGAAACCTTCATGAAGGTTCTAAAGCACGCTTCCTCTTTCGAGATCATGGCTATATCCCGCGGACTGAGGAACGTTAGTGCCACCTTCGTGGTGAGGAAGGATGAAGGTTTTAACCTGGCAAAGGAGTTACACGGGGTGATAGTGGGATGGACAAGCTGAGGGTATCCCTCCTGGGCTCAACCGGAATGGTAGGCCAAAAGATGGTGAGACTCCTCTCGTCTCACCCTTTCATAGAGCTGGCCAAAGTGAGTGCCTCTCCAAACAAGGTAGGGAAGAAATACAAAGAAGCAGTTAAGTGGATAGAGGAGGGAGAGATCCCGGAAGCTGCTCAAGACCTCACGGTCGTGTCGACAAGCCCTGAGGATCACAGGGATGTGGATGTTGTTCTCTCTGCCCTCCCTAACGAGCTAGCTGAGGATGTGGAACTGAAATTGGTGAGAGAAGGGATAACTGTGGTCTCCAACTCCAGTCCATTTAGGATGGACCCTGAGATCCCTCTAATAAACCCGGAGATTAACTGGGAGCATCTGAGGCTACTGGAGACCCAAAGACAGAAGAGAGGGTGGAAGGGATTAATGGTGAAGAATCCCAACTGCACTGCAGCGATCCTGAGCATGCCTCTTAAGCCTCTCCTAAAATACGGACTGAATAAGTTAGTTATAACTACTCTTCAAGCGGTGAGTGGTGCGGGCTATAACGGTCTTCCCTTCATGTCCATAGGTAACAATGTAATACCATATATTAAGGGTGAGGAGGATAAGATACCCAAGGAGTCAGGGAAAATGTTGGGAGAACTTCAAGGAGATAAGATAGCTTACGTTAAACTGGACGCTGTGGTCACCGCAACCAGAGTGCCTGTGAAGGTAGGCCACATGGGTGTAGTGACTGCGTTGTTTAACTCCCCGGTTAATGCAGAAGAGGTCAGAAAGGAATTAATGAACTTCGGGGCATTTCCACAGGATCGAAACCTCCCCACAGCCCCCAAGCATCCAATTAGAGTCCTTGAAGGCGAGGATAGACCTCAACCTGAGATTGACGTTAAGGCCGAGGGAGGAATGGCGGTAAGTGTCGGGCGTATAAGACAGGAGGGTGACTCCATAAGATTCGTAGTCTTAGGGGATAACCTAGTAAGGGGGGCAGCTGGTATAACCATACTCACCCTCGAGGTAATGAGAGAGCTAGGTTACATATGAAGTTAGACCTTCACGTACACTCCTTTTTCAGTGATGGAAGGGAGAGCCCTAAAGTCCTCGTGGAATATGCACGGAAGTTAGATGTTATCATAGCCCTGACGGATCACGACACTAGTAAGGGAGTTAAGTGTGTGGAGGGCAGAGTGATTCCAGGACAGGAGGTGACTACACGAGAAGGGCACGTAGTTATCCTGTGTGATTTTCCTCCAGATCCTCCAACCCAACTGGAATCGCTAACGGATTACAGTAGGGAAAACTCGTGTGTGATTTTCCCTTCTCATCCCTTCGACACATTTAGAAAGGGAATTGGCAGATCGGTTTTTGAGTATAAGTTTGATGCGGTGGAGATCTTTAACTCAAAGGCACCAGGGTGGGCAAACAAGAGAGCCCTTGAGGCGTCGCTTAAGCTGAACCTACCTGGATTGGCCAACAGTGACGCCCACGTTAAGGAGGCTTTGGGTTCAGCCTATAATCTAATTGAGATAAACGAGGTGAAACCCTCCATGATCCTTGAGGAAATTAGGAAGGGTAGAGTCAAGCCAGTTGAGGTAGGACTGAAGGCAAATGCTAAGTTAAAGATTATAGAGTGGTCAATTATAAGGAGACTGGGCCTTGAGAAGAATACCGGCGGAGCTCTGCGTTAGGTGTAAAGGGGCGAAATTCCTCTGCGGTCTAACTAGCTGTCCGATCTTGGAAAGATTTAGAGCTGTAACCAATGCCGCTTCAAAAGTAAGGTTAGATGTGGGATTGCTTCAGGGCTCCACCCCACCTAGTGTCATTGTAGGAGAGAAAGGTTACCCTAAGGTGTCTCTCTCCTTTAACGTTGCCCCAGAGGTTGTAGGGGAACAGGCAAGACTATATGAAGATCCGGCGGGATGGTGGGGAAGGGCTTCCCTTCACGATATCATCAACTACAGGTCATCACTGGTATCTAACTTCTCTATGTATAGAATAAATGATGTCTGGAAGCTTTACGAAAGGGAGATATCACTTGCTACGATCTCAGAGAGACCTGTGTTATCGGAGAGTAAAGTTACGGGCAAACTTGAGACTAAGCTTAAGTTTGACGGAATAGTCATGCCCAGGGGTCCTACAATTAAAGCTGATGATATAAGGGTAACTGAGAATCCCAAGGTACCTAAGATCCTCGATAGGTTAATCAATGACGATGTGAAGGCTAATGATGCAGTGTTGACCCTTTACAGAGGGGGAGAGGATGTATATAGGGTCGTGAGTGCGCTCTCCACAGGACTGCTGGGAACTCTGAAGAACAGAAAACTAGTTCCTACCAGGTGGGCAATAACTGCGGTAGACAGCATAGTAGGTGACTCACTTCTGAAGGAGGTCAGGGACTTACCTTGGGTCTCAGAGACGTCAGTTTTCTTTCAGGGTTACTTGGGTAATTACTTCCACATAATAATCTATCCGTCCTCGTTTTTCTCCACGTGGGTTGAGATCTGGTATCCCACTTCACTCTGGGCTGGGGAGCTCACGATCACAGACCTGAGCGAGGACTACTGGGGTAAATACGGCACGCTTGATGGAGGCTACATGGCTGCTAGGCTCGCTGCCCTTGAGTACTTGACCAAGATTCGAAGGTCGGCTGGAGTAATGATAATAAGAGAAGTAACAGGCGAGTACTTTGCTCCCGTAGGAAATTGGCACATAAGAGAGACCGTGAGGAGAGCGTTCAACAATAGACTTGGTAGCTTTCAAGGATTAGGAGAGGCGCTCGACTTAGTCCAAGGGAGGCTAAAAGATGGAAGGGTTAAACTAAGGGAGATAAGGGCTATCAAGAGAGTATTAAATCAGACGAGGATTGACTCCTTTTTCGACTCTTAAAAGAGGAGGGAGAACACCGACATGGCAGTGTAGAGCCTATTCTCAGCTTGATCCCAGACTCTGCTCCTCTTCCCGTCTATCACAGACTGTTCTACTTCCTCTCCCCTCACCGCTGGGAGACAATGCATGAATATTGAGTCCTCGGAGGTGTAACGCATGAGGTCCTCGGTAACTCTGTAATTAGAAAGTAGCTCTCTTCTCCTCTGGGCTTCAGCCTCTTGACCCATACTCACCCACACGTCTGTATATACCACCGAGACACCCCTGACGGCCTGATACGGATCCTCGAAGAACTCTATTATTGCACCTGTCTTATCTGCCTCATCCTCTATTCTCCTCATTACGTCTTGTCTAGGCCTCAGTTCCTTGGGGGAGGCTATCCTCAGCTCCAAGCCCATCTTAGCCGTAAAGGCCATTAGACTAACTAAAACGTTGTCGCCTCCATCCCCCACAAAGGCCATAGGTCTCTTGAGGGTACCGAATGTCTCCCTTATGGTCATGAAGTCCGTTAGGGCCTGAAGAGGATGAGAGAGGTCGCTCAATAGATTCACCACAGGTCTTCCTGAATATTGGGCGAGCTTTACCAAACTCTCGTGTCTCAGCACACGGGCCCCAATGCCGTGGACCATCCTCCCCAAGACCCTCGCCGTGTCCTCTATTGGCTCTCCTCTAGAGAGCTGGATATCGTTCTTAGTGAGTACCACTGTAGTACCCCCCAGCATCGTCACTGCCAACTCGGAGCTCACCCTCGTCCTGGTGCTAGGTTTCTCAAAGAGGAGGGCGATCCTCTTGCCATCCAGGGACTTAGGAATGGAATTTATGAGAACCCTCTCCTTCATCGAGAAGGAGACGTCGAGCATCTTCTGAATCTCCCAAGAGTCGAAGTCTAGAAGGCAGAGTAGACTTTTACCTTTTAACATCGTTTTTAAGTGAATGGTACAGAATTAAAAGTATGAGCGGGATCTCGGCCCTTGAGGAGACGACCAGGCCAAAACAGGGAAATAGGCCTAGTTACGATGAGGCTCACGTTGTCTGGGCGCTGAATCTAATAGGCTCTGAACCGCCTTTGGGTAGACTCTCGCTTATGAAAAGGTTAGGACTAGGGGAGGCTTCCGTGAAAACAATGCTCAAAAGGTTAAGGGAGTCGGGTCTGATCAAAGTGGATCGTGTCGGTGGGGCCGAGCTCACTGATAAGGGGAAGTCCATCGTCGAGGAGTGGAAGAGGGACGTAACGATATCCACTTCAACCATCAACTCTCTCGGGTGGGACGGAGTCAAGGTAGTCATAAGGAAAGGAGAGCGTTTGGTAACTAGGCTAGGGGTGATAAACCTAAGAGACTCCATAATCAGGCTGGGAGCAGAAGCGGTACTGATTGTGGTTAAGACTCAGACTGGAGTGGAGATACCTCCCAAGACCGAGGAGTTCACCATAAGGTCTCTCCTGGACGAAGTGAAGAGGGATACAGAGTATGTTTCCCCTGGGGACTTAATCGTCTATTTGATTCCAAAGGACTTACACTTGGCATATAAGGTGGGGCTGTATCTCCTGAGCCATGAGGATAGGACTGATAATTAACCCGTTTGCTGGGGCTGGAGGAAGAATAGGACATAAGGGTAGTGATGACCTGAGAATTGAGAATCCAGAGCTCCGCGCTAGAGTGAGCAGGTTCCTCTCTACTGCCCCAGAAGGGCTTTACCTAGTTCCCAGAGGGAAAATGGGAGAGTATTTTGTGGTCAACTCAGGAAAGGAATATCGCCTACTGAGATCTGGGAGGGACGACTCCACGAGAGAGGACACCATAAGGGCGGTGAGGGAGCTGAGATCAACAGGGGTAGATATAATAGTTTTCGCAGGAGGAGACGGTACAGCTAGGGATGTGGCTGAAGCGTTGGAGAGTAGCGAGATACCTATCCTAGGAGTCCCAACAGGAGTGAAGATGCACAGTGGAGTTTTTGCCTCTACTCCTGAGGCAGCTGGGATTCTCCTGAAGTATTTTGAGCAGGGTAGAACTGAAATCACGAGGGGAGAGATATTGGACATCGATGAAGACGCATATAGGAGAGGTGAATATATTGTTAGGCTATATTATATTGTAAATACAATAAAATTCCAAAATCTCTTAGTCAGTGGTAAGGAGGAGTACAGTTTCCAGGAGGATCTAAACGAGATTGCCCAGTATTTTCTCGACGAGTTCCTCAAAGAGGACGTATATTACGTTCTGGGGCCTGGGGCCACGGTTAAGTCCATTGAGAAGATGTTAGGTTACTATCCCAACTTTTTGAGTACAGATCTGTTTCTAGGGAGAAAGCCTATAAAATTTAATGTAAATTACCAAGACCTTTTGAGATTAACCGGGGAGTTAAACCCCGTGAAACTTGTGCTCACCCCGATAGGAGGTCAAGGCTTCGTGATAGGCAGAGGGAACCAGGAGATAGGGCCCGGAGTCCTGACGAGGGTTTCTAGAGACGATATAGTGATTCTGTCATCTCGCATTAAGCTGTCCAAGATAGAGTGCCTCAGGTTTGATACTGGTTCTCCAGACCTAGACAGGAAATATGAGGGAGTGTATAAGGTGATTGTAGGATATGATCAGTTCATGGCCGTCAGAACGTGTAGTATCACTTAGCCAAAAATTCATGATATTACTCACGGGACAATTTCACTATATCATTAAATAAAGAAAGACTACAAAGGATTTCCGTGAAAGACGAAGAGGCCCACATTGACCTTCAGGGACAGGAACGTGCCGAGTATAAGGGGTCTCCTAGGTCCAAATTAATGGAGGCCATCCTGGTACTCCTCCACGCAAGACCTTTGAGGACCTCGGAGATAGCCTCTAATCTAGGTTATGATACTAAATATGTGAGCAGTTATCTAAGTTACTGGAGAAAAAAGGGCCTCGTTTATCAAGAGGGGGGAAGGTGGTACTTGACCCCCCAAGGGGAGGGAACAGCGGTATCGGTGTTAGAGTCGTTCTCCAACTCTAGGTTCAAGGAGATGCTGGTCATAGCAAAACAGATGCTCTCTGGAAATGTTAGAGACTCAATAAACCACAAAGATGAACAAAGGAGAAAAGACTCGGAGAAGGAAGTTTTGTCGTTTATTGAGTCAAAAACCAGATCTAACCTCAATAAATCACAAAAGAGGGATCCCACGGTTTGTCTAAACGAGATAACCGCAAAGTTAACTGAGGAAGAAAAAGAAATTCTTTTATTCTTATTAGAAAGATATAAACAATGGGGATCTACCTACGTCTACTTAGATCAGCTTCAAGAGGAATACAAGGCAGATATGGGGTGGCTCTTCAAGGTCATCCGTTCCCTGCAGACCAAGCGGTTAATGTACCTCTACAACGATCCTAAACTTGGCTTTAGGGTCGGCTTTTCTCAGAACCTAAAGAGACTTCTGGAGAAGTGTGAGTAGAGGCTTCAAGATCTAAAGGTCACGTGATCTAGTCGTTTCATGAAGGCGGGTTTGTGTTAATATTTCCTCTACAGGGTCTGCCTTCTTTTGTTTTAATGTGATTTGATTCAGGATAGTTTATACAAACCGAGAATGTTTTCGTGACGTCATTTTGACAAAAAAGGGAGCTGAAGTAGTAGTAATGTATATAACTGATAGTTAGGGAAAGATGGTTAAACAAGAGGTGTAATAATTTGTCATCACCAAACAAATCCATAAAGATGTCAGAGGAAGAGATCGATAAGGCTTTACAAAAGGCCGAAAAGGAGGCGGAGAAGAAGGATCACAAGAAGATCTGGGTAGAAAAAATGGTGAAGAGTGCTAAAACCTATTACAAAGTTTGTCCGTACTTTGATAAGAAGACTTCAAAGTGCTTCCTGTCGCTCAATAATAAATGTAATAGAGACGGAAAATACGAGAATTGTCCAGTATTTATGGACTTTCTGGACACTAAATATCAAGAGTTTACGTCCAAAAAGAAGATACTTCCATTGGACTTTCTAGATCTGGCGCAGTCAGTGTGATAAGGTGAGGCGTGACCTTCAAAGTGGCCAGGAAGAAAAGAGAGGAAGAAGAGGAGGAATCGTCTGGAGAGGAGGCAGGAGCCAAGAAGAGTAAGAAGGAGAAATACGTAGATCCGGAAAAACTCCTAGAAGAGTACTTGGAAGAAGTAAAGCTTGGCCTTAACTTATCCTATCTCAACCTCGATAGGGACGTCTTCAGGGATATAATAAAGGAGCCCTTCATTGCTGCGGTGGGTCAGGTTAAGACAAAGCCTAAGGTGAGAACCATAGTCAATAGGCTTAACGCTTCTGGGGACGCTTTGCTTGAGTATATCGCAGCCAAGCTACTCCAGACCATCTCCTTGAGCAAGATGAGCGATGAGCAGTTTGAATTCGTGGTTTACCATGTGGGGAAATTAGTGAACGAGTTGGCTGCGACGCTCTATGCAGAAGCCAAGAGGAGGAATAGGCCAGATCTTATAGACTTTATGAGGAGTTTATGGAACCAATCCAGCTCCCTGAGGTCTCCAGTCACCTGTCCCAAATGCGGGTTCAGGGCAATAATGCCGGACCTGAGTTGTAAGGTATGTGGTTACGTGATGCAAATGAGGGAGTTGAAAGACAACCTGCACCTCATGGAGCAACTAAAGGATATGGCCTCCACTAATCCCGAGGAGTTTAAGGAGATAGTGAGTTCTGGCTACCTCTTTTACGGAAGTTTGGGTCCCTCTGCCCCATCTAGGTTTAAGGCTGAAAGTGGCGGAATTTACTACGAGGTAATCCTCACTGCACAAGAGAAAGATCAACTTCGCAAGCTTTACAGTAGTCTCCAGCAGAGATGATGGCTCCACACCTCCTACATCTCGGGAACAATCTCGTGAGCTCCTCCACAGACGGGGAGAACGTGTGAAAGACCTCGTTATCAGGGAACCTATCATGAGACCAAGACAGGATGGAGTCGAACAAGGAATCCCCTGTGATTAACCGGGGAGTTAACTCGGAGAAACCCCTCAGCTCGGTGTAGGGGGTGTTGTAAAGTAAATTCAGGACGGTCTTTTCTCCCACGTTCACCCTAAGACCGTAAAGGTTTAGGTAAGCTCCATTTAAGGATCGAGTGGAGGAATAGATAAGATATGCTAAGTAGAAGTCTGCAGTGAGAGGGAAGACAAAGTATCTGTTTTCAGACTCCAGAACTTTAACAACCAGCTCGTGGATGGTGGAGTTAATATCAGGTTCACCAGTTATTACCTCTTTCCTGAGGGATACGTTACAGGGCTCACATACTTTTCTTATCAGATTTGCAAGGATCTCCCCAACCCCTGAATAGAACTCAGGTGACAGTATGGTGAGTGATGAATTCCTGAGATCTACTCCACTCCTCACTAGATTCCTTTTTACCCTATGTATGATCTCATCTCTGGAGCACCTCAAACACATTGGTTTACCGCTAATCAATAACGAGAATTCGTTTCCGCACTTAATGCACTTCACGTTATTGGTCATGTATATCGTTTGGCAAATTAAACTTTCTGAAGGACTCTTAGGTCGCTGGCCCTTGCAAGGGCCTTAATTTAGAGATCAGCAAAATTTATATATAAGCGATCTGAATGGACACCAGAAAAGGTGATATTGAATGGCTGGAGTTCCAGTTCTTCTGTTCAAGGAAGGGACTTCGAGGTCCACAGGGAGAGACGCATTAAGGAATAACATTCTAGCTGCAAGAACCTTAGCTGAGATGCTTAGATCGAGTCTCGGTCCTAAGGGTCTAGATAAGATGCTCATCGATAGTTTTGGAGACGTGACCATAACCAACGACGGTGCAACCATAGTAAAAGAGATGGAGATCCAACACCCAGCAGCTAAACTGCTGGTAGAGGCTGCAAAGGCCCAAGACGCCGAGGTAGGAGATGGGACGACTAGTGCAGTTGTATTGGCCGGTCTCCTTTTGGAGAAGGCCGAGAACCTGTTGGATCAGAACATCCATCCGACCATAATCATTGAGGGATATAAGAAGGCTTTTAATAAGGCTCTCGAGCTACTCCCTCAGCTGTCCACTAGGATTGATGTAAGGGATCTTAATTCCCCCACCGTGAGGGCCAACCTAAAGAAGATAGTCTATACGACCATGGCCAGCAAGTTCATCGCAGAGGCAGAGTCAGAGATGAACAAGATGATAGACATAATCATTGAGGCTGTGTCTAAGGTTGCCGAGCCTCTTCCCAACGGAGGCTATAATGTGAGCTTGGATCTAGTCAAGATAGACAAGAAGAAGGGAGGTACTATAAGTGATAGCATGCTAGTGCACGGTCTAGTCCTGGATAAGGAGGTAGTACATCCTGGGATGCCCAAGAGGGTGGAAAAGGCAAAGATTGCAGTCTTGGATGCAGCCCTTGAAGTGGAGAAGCCTGAGATATCGGCTAAGATAAGCATCACTAGTCCGGATCAGATAAAGGCCTTCCTAGATGAAGAGACCAAGTACCTCAAGGAAATGGTAGACAAGTTAGCGTCGATAGGCGCTAACGTGGTTGTCTGTCAGAAAGGTATAGACGACATAGCACAGCACTTCCTCGCCAAGAAAGGAATAATGGCCGTGAGGAGGGTTAAGAGGAGCGACATTGAGAAGTTGGAGAAGGCACTAGGGGCAAGGATAATAAGCAGCATTAAGGACGCGACGCCAGAGGATCTAGGCTATGCTGAGCTAGTTGAGGAGAGGAAGGTAGGCAATGATAAGATGGTATTTATTGAGGGAGCCAAGAACCCGAGGGCGGTGAACATCCTGCTCAGGGGTTCCAACGATATGGCACTGGATGAGGCTGAGAGGAGCATCAACGACGCCCTTCACTCATTAAGGAACATCTTACTAGAGCCCATGATAGTACCTGGAGGAGGCGCTATAGAGATAGAGCTAGCCATGAAACTCAGGGAATATGCGAGGACTGTAGGAGGGAAGGAACAGCTAGCAGTGGAAGCCTACGCTGATGCTCTAGAGGAAATCCCATCCATCCTTGCTGAGACAGCCGGCATGGAGCCCATCAACGCCGTAATGGACCTGAGGGCCAGGCACGTGAAGGGAATTAGCAATGCGGGAGTTGATGTAATAAACGGAAAGATAATAGACGATACCTTCTCTATAAACGTGTTAGAGCCAGTTAGAGTTAAGAGGCAAGTACTAAAGAGTGCTACAGAGGCAGCGACTTCTGTACTCAAGATAGACGATCTAATAGCTGCATCTCAACTAAAGTCAGAGGGAAAGGGTAAGACAGGCCAAGGAGAAGAAGGAGAAGGCGGGGCCGGTTCCACCCCTTCATTCGGCTAAATAGTTAGAATTTTTTGTACATTAAAAGAGACTCCGATTCCTCAAGATCTTTATAGCCATCTATTTCCTCCAATACCTTCTTCGCTGCAGACTTTATTTCTGGGTCTGTGTAACCATTTATGACTTCTTGTAACAACTTTTTTGTTAGTTCGACTCCCAGAACCAGAACTAGTTCGGTAAACTCAGGACTCCTGAAGTACTCCACTAATCTCTTTGGATCGCCACCCGACGATGAGAACTTGAACTTGGTTTCTGCCTTAGCTAACAATCTCCTCACGTCATCTAACCTCTTCAGATCTAACGTGGTCGGCGACAGAACTTTGTTAGCTATATTCCTCAGAAAATCCGGTTCTCCCAAACTCTTATCGCCTATTGAGGTTATTCTGTCGGCATCTATAAAAGGATTAATACAGAGGAAACACGAAGTTGACCTTCCTTCAACAACATTTAAAAGTAGAACGTCCAATTACTTACTAGTGATTGACTTGAGCACCAAGAGTAAGAAGACGAAGAAGACGAAAGGAGAGGAAGGTGAAGTAGAGAGGAAGCTGAAGGTGGTTTACTCCGATAGGGACGTAGTTGTGATGACCGCGCCCAACGAAGAAGAGCTCAAACAGATACTCTTGGATCTTTTATCTGAGAAACCCATGAACCTGAAGGAGCTCCACAGTAAACTCTCAGGTATAGCCAGCGAAGATAAAATAAGGAGGGCTTTAGCCAGCCTGTCCGAGACCAGGCAAGTGACACTTTTGGATGACGGGAAATACGCTAAGCTGGGAACCGACTAAAATCACGACGTTCTGATGGGGCACGTTTGCCAATACTTGTTACACAGTTGGGCATTACTGACTGTTAGTACCCTAGACAACACGGAACAGAAGGCCACGTGCCCCTTCTCGGTCCTGACCAGTCTGTAATTCTCACATGAACTCTCCACAACACTTGCCAAAATGTTCACCCTGGGGTAAAACTTCAGTTCCAGTTCTACGTTCTCCTGAAAGGAGAGCAGACCTTCTCTCTCCTCTCCCTTGTCCTGATAGAGCCTACAGCCTTTGTAGGTCTTAAAGCACCTGTTGGGACTTACTACACTATCTGAGGGTGTGTCGAGGAGGGGAGACGTACAAAAACCGTTCTTATAGTAGGGGCAAATATCACGTCTCTGCAACTTCCCTCACTATTAGATGTATCCCAACAACCTCAGACTCTCCCTCCCATTGGGGGACATGAAGTCTGTTTACCCTTATCATATCCACGTTAGAGAGGGAACTCACTAGCTCCCTTATATCCTTTTCAGACACGTGGGTTTTACCTGTAAAGTCTTCTACGACTAGTATTTCTGCAACTCTCTTCATGTAGTAACTCTTAGCCCTCCAAAGAGTTAAAAGCGCATTTGCATATTGCACAACGTGGACGTCCTAGGAAGAGTCAAGAGGGAGATAGCTTCTCAATTGGCCCCTCAACTAGGGGTTCAGGTGGAGAGGTTGATCGCAGTAATGGAGTATCCACCTCGAGACCAAATAGGTGACCTGGCAATTCCTCTTCCCGCATTGGGTGTAAAGGGTCAAGTCAGCTTAACCCTCAACTCCAGTTACGTAAGGTCCTACTCTCAGGACGGACCCTTCCTCAACGTTAAGTTGAGGGAGGATGCAATCTTTAGGGAGATCTTTTCCTCAATTGGGGAGGATTACGGCCTCGACAAGGTTGAGAGGCCCATGAGGATAGTGGTAGAGCACACCAGTGCCAACCCCATTCACCCGCTCCATATAGGCCATCTGAGGAACGCCATAATCGGCGATGCCCTAGTTAGACTCACTAGGGCGAGGGGACACGCAGTAACGGCGAGGTTCTACGTCAATGATAGTGGTAGACAGGTCGCAATCCTCATATATGGCTTATCTAAGCTGGGATATCCAGACCCTCCAGCTGGCGAGAAGAAAGATCAATGGGCAGGAGTCATATACGCAATGACCAACATAATCTTGGAAATAAGGGCAATATCAGAGGAATTGAAAGGCACTACAGAGGAGGAATACCGCGAAAAGGTTACTAAGAGGGACGAGCTAGTAGCGTTGGCTGCCGAAATTAGGTCCAGAAATCCCCCTTTCTTTGACAGGATAGCAGAGGGAATTAAGAACGAGGAGGACCCAGAGGCTAAAATAGCTGAGATAATAAGGAAGTACGAAGAGGGAGACCCAGAGACTAGGAAGATAGTCAGAAAATACGTAGACATGGTACTCGACGGGTTTAGGGAGAGTCTCGGTAAGTTAAGGACAGAATTTGACCATTTCGATTATGAGAGTGACCTCCTCTGGTCAGGAGAAGTCAGATCCATTCTGAGGAATGCTCTCTCCTCTCAGGCTAGGATAGAGTACAAGGGGACTCAGGCACTAGATCTCAACAGGTATATGGACGAGGAAACCAGGAGAGAGTTACGTATTCCAGAGGGACTCGAAATACCTCCTCTGGTACTAATGAGAGCCGATGGTACCACCCTCTACACGCTCAGGGATATCGCCTACACCATTAGAAAGTTCGTCTCCCCTAAGGCCGATCTGGTGATAAACGTCATAGCTGAGCAACAGACGGTCCCCCAAATACAGCTGAGGGCGGCTCTCTACATACTTGGATACCCAGATCTAGCCAGGAACCTGATCCACTACTCCTATAGTATGGTTACACTCCAAGGAATGAAGATGAGCGGTAGGTTGGGGAGATACATCTCCCTAGACGAGGTTTATGAGAGGGTGAGACAAGCAGTCCTAGAGAAAATGAAGGAGAAGGGCGACGGGGAAGGGGTGGATAAGATAGTCAACGGTGCCATAAGGTACGCTATTCTCTCGGTGTCAGCAGATAAGCCAATAACCTTTAACATAGGTAGAGTAACCAACTTCGAGGAGAACAGTGGCCCGTATCTACAGTACACTTATGTGAGGGCCTATAACATTCTTTCCAAATACGGAGGAAGAATAGACGTTAATGGGGTGAGTTACGAAGACTTAGTGAACGAAAAGAGGAAACTCCTCTTCATCATTGCAAAGTTTCCCGAAACTTTCAGGAACGCTGCGGACAACTTAGAGCCAGAATTGCTGACCTCTTATCTGAGGCAGTTAAGCGATGTCTTTAACGTGTGGTATGATAAGGAGAGAGTAATACAGGAGCCAGATGAGGGAAAGAGAATGACCAGACTCAACTTGGTGAAGGGAGTGGAAACGGTGCTTAGGAATGGCCTTAAGGTTCTAGGTATAGACTCATTAACTAAAATGTGAAAGTTAAAGAGGACCCGTAGCTTAGCCAGGATAGAGCGCAGGCCTCCGGAGCCTGCGGTCCCGGGTTCGAATCCCGGCGGGTCCGTCCCGTGGAGTCATGTAAACCCGCTTTTCTTGAATCTCTCGTTCGCCTCAGTCATGTAAATTAGAGGCCTCCCGTAAGTTCTTATGTCTCACGGTCCTCAAACTTAATGTCGTGGAAACGATATTATATGGTAGCTCAGGTATTTCCAAAATGATTTATCCTCAGCAATTATTAGATTTCGCCTTGAGTATGAGGCGGTATTTGAAGAAAGTTCTCATGGCCGCTGTTATAGTTAAAGGGTAACGAAGGTATATACAACAATTTAGCTCAATCAGACGTCTTTTAAGCTAAGAGTACGCTCTGTTGAGAAGAGAGTACATGGACACTAGAGTTAAACCCTAGTAAGGTAGCATCTTTCCTAAGATCTCCCGATTTAGTCACCTCCACGTTCAGAAATTGGAGGAGTGATGGAGTAATAGTCACATCGCCCACTTGATGGTAATACCGTTTAGAAGAAGACATTTCTTTAATTAAGGGAGAAAGAGCATAGTATGATTAAAATGCAGAAAGAGCTGAGTATAATCTCCATCTCAAAGGTGTCAGTAGTCAAGCGTGACGGTAGGAAGGAAGAGTTCAGAATGGAGAAGATATTGTCAAAGTTGGGCATGGTTCCAGACGAGATTTTAGACGGCATAGCCAATGACGTGTTGCAAAATGCCAAGGATAACGTCATTGAAACTAAGGTTGTAGCAGACATAGTGGAGAGGAACCTAGTTGAGAACTCCCTGGAGCACCCAGAGCTCATGGATTTGGCCAAGAAGTTTGTCCTAGCCAGGATCTATAATCACGTGTTCGGTAAGGGAGGGTGGAAGTCCTTCGACGAGAGGGATCTCCTGATAAGCTACAATGCCCTGAAAGTTCTGGAGGCTAGGTACTTGCTGAAGGATCCCAACACCCTCAGGTACATAGAGACTCCGCAGATGATGTTCAGGAGAGTGGCTAGGCACCTGGCTAGCGTAGAACCCCAGGAGAGGAGGAGGGAATATGAAGAGAAGTTCTACGAGATAATGTCATCGCTCAAGTTCGTCCCCAACACCCCAGCACTGATGAACTCTGGCACAAGGCTGGGGATACTCTCAGCCTGCTTCGTGCTCCCAGTCAGGGACTCCATGACCACCAAGAACGGGGACGGGATATATGATACCTTGAGGGCCATGGCCTTAGTTCACCAACAGGGAGGGGGTACTGGTTTCGATTTCTCCGAGCTGAGGCCCAAGGGAGACGTCGTGGCATCCACGGCAGGTGTAGCCTCTGGCCCAGTGTCATTCATGAAGATCTTCGACGTCTCCACAGACGTGGTGAAGCAAGGCGGGAAGAGGAGGGGAGCCAACATGGGCGTGATGCACGTCTGGCACGCCGACGTGGAGGACTTCATCAAGGCCAAGACAGGTGAGCTCAAGGACGTCCAGCTCCAGAACTTCAACATATCTGTGGGCGTTTATGACTATTTCATGAATGCAGTGGAGAGGGGTGCAGAGGTACCCGTGATCACCCCCAGGAAGACCAAGATACCTGGTACTGATTACGACTACTACATAGTGAGGGCGAGGAACTACATGGACGAGGAGTGGGTACAGGAGGAGATCCTCAGGGAACTGGAGGAGAGGGGTTCAATCTATCTAGACGAGAGCAGGATAATCACCGTGGATGAGGCCTTGGTCATAGCTGAGAGAGAGGGGGCGGTGGTGAAGTGGGTCAACGCCAGGACGCTCTTCAACGAGGTGGTGAAGGGTGCCTGGGACTCCGGTGACCCAGGACTCCTCTTCATTGATGAGATAAACAGGAGACACCCAGCCTGGTACTTGGGCAAGATACAGGCAACTAACCCCTGTGGTGAGGAACCCCTCCTTCCCTGGGAGTCCTGCAACTTGGGTTCCCTGAACCTGGAGAAGTTCGTGGTGGACGGTAGGATAGACTGGAACGGACTGGCTGAGACCATAAGGTACGCCGTCAGGTTCCTGGACAACGTGGTTGACGCCAACAGATACCCGTTGAGACAGATAGAGGAGGCTACCAAGAGGACGAGAAAGGTAGGTCTGGGAGTTATGGGCTTGGCCAGGATGCTAATCAAGTTGGGCATACCCTACGACAGCGTCGACGCGGTCTTCCTCTCATATCAACTGGCCAAGTTCATTTACTATCACGCCTTACACACCTCAGTGGAGTTGGCTAAGGAGAAAGGTTCCTTCCCAGCCTACGATCCTGTGAGGTACAGGGACATATGGGAGACCGCAAGGGATCTGCAGGAACTCCTTTCCACAGCCGGAGTCCACGGGGAACCCTCGGAGTACGTGAGAAAGCTCACGGCAGAGGTGAACAAGCTAGACTTCTCCACGTTGAAGGACATGAGGCTGAGGTACGGTCTGAGGAATGCCACTGTGGTCTCGGTCGCCCCAACGGGCACGATCTCCATCATAGCTGGCACCTCCTCCTCCATAGAGCCACTCTTCGCCCTAGCCTTCATAAGGAACGTGGCGGTGGGAAGGTTCATGGAGATAGACCCGTTGTTCCTGGACTATCTTAGGAGGTATGAGTTGGACACGCCAGAGGTAGTCAAGAAAATAGCTGAGAGTGGGGAGGTGGGGGACAATCCCTTCATTCCCAAGACCATCAGGAAGCTCTTCAGGACTGCCCACGAAGTCCCTCCCATGTTCCACGTCCTCCATCAGGCAGCCTGGCAACAATGGAACGACTCTGGAACCTCTAAGACCATAAACCTGAGAAGCGAGGAGACTACGGAAACTGTGGAGAGGGTATACATGACTGCCTGGAAGCTGGGCATAAAGGGGATAACCGTGTATAGGGACAAGAGCAAGTCCCAGCAGGTCATATACTTCGGGATAAAGAAAGAGAGGGAGGAAAAAGCCAAGCAGGCTTCCCCCCTCAGGTTGGAGAAGAAGTTCGTGGAGGTAAGTGAGAACTTCTCGGGCGGTTGTAAGACCTGTGAACTATAATCTAGTCAATCTAAAATATGTTTTTATATTAGCGTTCATAATAGATTAATGGTAGTACTTATGTCATTGGTTCCACCTTGTGAGTTCTCAGTGAAGGAGCTATTGCCAGCCATGAGATCCATAATAGCAACCAAACTGGTTAAGGACAAGGGTTATCCTCTATATAGAGCAGCCATGGTCATGGGAGTGACCCCTGCGGCTGTAGCTAATTACATGAATAAAAGGAGGGGAAACGCAGTAAGGGATATAATAGAGAGGGATCCAAGGCTCATGGAGATGATAAGCGATTTAGTTGATAAGATGGCCTCTCCCAACTGGCCGAAACAGCTGTCCACTTATTACTGTATCCTTTGTGCGGAAGGAAAGAGGGTTCTTAAAAAGAACGGATTGGATCTACCTTCGTGTCTTTATGAGACTAATATCATTTTGAAATGATCTTTTTCTTCAAGAGCTGTTCAAGGAGTCTCCTGAGCTCTATGTAGACTAAGGATAGTCCCCACTTAGTTATTGGAATTCTGACTCTGTCGAACTCGGATTCCAGGTTTTCCCACTTTCCCTCGTCGAAGTTCCTCACTTTGGCAGAGGTTATTCTAGCAGGGAGGTAAAGGGTAGAGATGACAGGTCTATCGTTAAGGTTGAGTAGGCCTAACTCCGCCTTAAAGTCCTCATAACGAATGTAAACGGGCAAAACTGAGGATGGTTCTATTTTAAGAAGGGACACCCTATATTTAGGTTGACAATCCATCGTCAGAACTTCGTTAATCGAGTCCCAAGCTAGTCTGTGTGGTTTAGCCTCCTTCCAGTCATTCGACTTGATCAATTTAAGATCTCCCCCTTGAACTTTAAGTTCCCCGTCCTCAAATTCTAAATCGAAAGGAGACCTAGAGACTACGGTTATTCCAAAGGTGTTTTGGAGTGACGTTAAGTAAGACTTCAGTTTAATACTAGAAGCCTGACCCAAGTCTTGTATGTAGAGTGGGTTCAAGTGATATAGGTGGACGTTGTAGAACCCCGTATATAATTTTATTGAACTGACGCCTCTTTCCTCCCCTATCTCTGCGTCTCCCCCCATCTCCCCAGGTCCCAGAGTTACTTCCTTTCCGTCGAGGATGGCCGCTCTCTCCCAAGGAGAGGGATTGAGGAATCCTCTGCCCTCACCGCACGGTATTAGATCTCTAGCCATCGATACTAGACTATCATAGTCAAGTTTTGGAAACGTCCATGGAATTTGGATTTCTTGAAGGGGAGCTAGAGCGTTCATCGGCTCTCCTTGACCTAAAACCCTGACAGCACTTCCGTCAGGTCCAATTAATGTGAGGCTTCTCCTCCAGGACAGAACCGTTCCTGTTACCCTCGCTAACTGAGGCAGTTGTTCGACGCCAAGCAACTCCCCCTCTATCTCCACTGTCCCCTTTCCTCCTAGGATCCTTGAGAGGAACTCCGTCTGGGCTCACCGTAATAGATCAGTCAAATGCCTTTTCCTCATCGATCGGAATCGGGGGTAACTCCTCATCCACTCTTCTCTTTCAACACCCTCCTTATTAACTCAGCCACCCGTCTCCCTTCGGCTCTTCCCCTTACTTTGTCCATCACCCTTCCCATGACAATTCCAAATGCCTTTTCCCCCTTAACTCTCAATTCCTGTTCACTCTCTTTCACCACCGCACTAATTATGGCCAACAACTCATCGTCGCTCAGTTGTGTGTACTTAACAATTATCTCTCTTAGGTTCCTGTTCTCTCCAGGAGAACAATAGTCCAGCAGGATTGAAGGTATAGAATCCTTAGATATTCTTCCCTCGTATACCTCCTCCAGTATCTTTTCAATCACACTATCAGTAACCCTGTTTATATCACCGCCTTGAGACTTGACATATTTCAGTGTGTTCTCTAGGGTTGAAGCTATCAGAGTGGGGGGAACTTTTTGCCCGAACTTTGTAACTAATTTCTCAAAGAGCTCCAGTCTGGGACTGTTCAGAACCTGTTTGGCTAGCTCTTCGTTGAGGCCAAGTTTTAGAAGGCTATCGAGCTTCTCCTCCGGGGTAGGGGGAGCGATAGTCTCTGCCTCTCTGAGTAGGTCTGTCGTGATTCTTATGGAGGGTATATCAGTTTCTGGGTACATCCTGGCAGAGCCAGGTTGAGGTCGCATAAACTTACTGGTTCCGTCCTCGTTTGCGGCTCTGGTCTCTTTTGGTACACCTTCGAAGGCGTGGGCTAATCGGTCTCTAATCACAGAGACCGCTTTCTCCAACTTCTCCCTCTGTCCTACAATGAGTATAAATGCATCACGTTCATGAATGCCTAGGGTTTCCCTTACCTTGCTTATCTCAGTCTCTGTTATTCCATAGTTCGGGAGCTCGTCAGAGTGGAATATCCCCCCCAGTCCTGCTAGAGACTTAACGTAGTCCGAAACTTCTGTCCCGAATCGTCTTCCCGGCATTACCTCCTTTCCTAAGATACCTGCGAATCCTGGAGCCTTTATCCCGATCACTTGACCTCCCCTGTTTAATTCCGATAGAATTACCCTGCTCTTGGTTTCACGAAATAGGTCAGTTAATTCCTTAAACATAAAGTTCTCAAGGAACGTTTCCTTGTCCAATCTAGAACGCAGTGCCTCTCTAATTTCCAGGAGAGACCTCTGCCTCTTAGCCTCATTTTCTATAATCTTAGGGATTAGATCAAGGTCTTGTACTCCCTTTATCTCTGTCTTAACTCCCCCACTGATTGACACGTTAAGGTCCTGCCTTATGGTGCCCAGACCTCTCTTCACCTTACCAGTCAACCTGAGCATCTGACCTATCTCTAAAGCTACCCTCTTAGCCTGCTCTGGGGAGCTTATATCGGGACCTGTAGATATCTCTATCAAAGGAATTCCAAGCCTGTCTAGATTGTACCTGACAGTATCCTTCAACTCCTCGATCTTTCTCGCAGCGTCTTCCTCTATTGCTATAGTCTGGATGGAGATCCTGCCCTCTACATCGTCTAGGTAACCCCCCAGACCCACTATGGCCGTCCTCTGAAAACCCGAGGTATTAGAACCATCTATTACAGTCTTCCTCATGACTAGAACTTCATCTACCGGATTACCGTGTAGTGCAATTGTTATTGCCAGACCTATCATTATTGCCTCAAGGTTCATGGGATGAGGGGGTTCCTCGTCACATTCAACTAGACACGATGAATTCAGAGGGACGTCGTAGACGAATTTTTTCCCCTTCTCCCACTCGAAGTAAGCCGCTACGTCTATCTCACCGAGCTCACTCATCACCGGTTTCAAGTACCTCTCTAGGCTATTCCCAACCTTTTCGTCGAGCTCGGTTGGACATTGGCAGAAGAGCTTGTGCTTAGTGTTCAGCTGTTGATGAACCTCAAGACCGACCTTAAGTCCCAATTTCCTATAATCGTCACTCATATTTCCACCTCGGGAACAGGTCTATTGTATGTCTCAGGTTAATCTCGCCAACTAGATTACTTTGCATCAGTCTTCTCACCTCAGCCAAGTCTGTCTCATGGGCTAATACCCACATTAGTTTGACCAGAGCTACTTCAGGCAACATATCTTCAAGTGGAGTCACTCCAGCCTGTTGTAATAGCCTTCCGGTGGTGTAGACGTTCATGTTAACTCTTCCAAATAGGCACTGGGAGGTCATCCCCACGAACACCCCCTCCTTCTCTGCTCTCCTGAAGACGTCCACGAATTGATCCGAGGTGTGACCTAAGCCAGTCCCCTCCACGATTATCCCTCTCACGCCCGATGAAACCAGGTAGTCCACAATTTCTGGCCTAAGTCCTGGATAGAACTTCAAGAGGAATACCTTCTCCTCGAACTTTGGGCTAGCCTCAACCTCGTCGCTTCTCTTTATGAAGTCGGTTCTTAGCATCTTTATCCTCTTCTCTCTCCAGAACACTTTAGCTAAAGGAATGTCATTAATGCTCTGGAACGCATCCCTCCTGCTCGTGTGCATCTTCCTCACCTTGACTCCCCTGTGAGCTAAGACGTGGGAGTCGGAACTCTCACCGTGCATTGCGACTGCGACTTCAGCGAACTCTCCATGTTTGGCTAGCAGAATTGATGATATCAGGTTAATCGTTGAGTCGCTGCTGGGCCTATCACTACTCCTCTGTGAACCTACCATGACGACCGGACCAGGAAGTTTCTTTAGGGCAAAGGCCAGAGCAGAAGCTGTGAAACTCATTGTATCGGTACCGTGAGCTATCACTATCCCGCTATTACCCTCCTTAAACGCTGATACCACAGATTGAATTATCTTGATCCAATACTCCGGCCTCATGTTCTCGCTCAGGATACTGAAAAGGATCTCGGCTGAGACCTCAGCTATTTCCTTTATTTCTGGTGCGAACATCAGTATTTCCTCGGTACTGAGAGCAGGTCTCACGGCTCCGGTTTCATACTCTACTCTGCTGGCTATAGTGCCCCCGGTGCTTATTATTTTGACCTCGCTCCTCCTCTTCTCTTCTGATGTGACTGGGTGTATTCTGGATTTTCCCTTGCTTATCAACCTCAAAGTTGCGTTCTCTATGGAGAAACCTGCGTTATATCCGTTGTCCAACTTCACAACGAGGATTGAGTCGTCCTTGGAGTAAGATGGCATCAAGAGTCCCCTCACGGTAAGGCCGTTCTTCACTATCTCTACCACATCCCCAACTTCCGCTCCTATCTTCTCAAGTAATTCCAGGGCTTTACCCCTATATCCTTCTAACATTTTATGATATAAGAGAAAATAATTAATAAAAAGTTACATCCTTCTGGCTGCTCTCTGAGGTTTCTGTGACCCCTTTAACACTCTTCTCTCATACTCCATCCTGTTCCTTACTCTAGGGGGCTCCTTGTGCTTCTCTTTAGGCTGTATCTTAGGAGTTTGACCCCTTACCTTACCGGCTTTCGTTAACGAACCGTGAGATGGCATGTCTATCGGAATGTATAGTCAAAACAAGACATTTAAACTTAGAGCTTTTAGACTGATGTGGGCTTTAGTCAATGAAAATTTATCTAGCGGAACACACCATTGGCTCTTTTGCGTTCGATGAATCTGGGAACCTAGTGGACTACGTACTCAATCCAAAAGAGCTAGGTAAAGTTGTTGAGATGCTCATTGCCTTAGAGAACGGAGAACCCATGTCTGCCACAATGGAGCTCATACAGAAGATCAAACCTTCAGACGTAATCCTAGAAAGTGAAGCCGAGTCTTCAAGGATGCAGAACCTCGGTATAAAGGTAACAGCCAAACCACATCATATAGGGGCTAAGAAGCTGAGGGAGTCGTTACCGGAAATAGCGTTAAAGGTCAAATTCGCAGAGACCCCAGAAGAGCTCTATTCCTTCCTGTACCAGGTCTCCCTGGAGTATACGAGGAGGAAGTTAAGGAGGGCCGCGCAGAAGAGGGATCTATTGGCCATCCAGGCCATAAGAGCCATAGACGATATAGATAAGACCATTAATCTCTTTTCTGAGAGATTGAGAGAGTGGTATAGCCTTCACTTCCCAGAGATGGACAAGATGATAGAAGACCACGAGCAATACTCGAAAATAGTCAGGGAGGCTGGCTACAGGGATAACATAACCCCTGAAGGTTTAATTGAGCTTGGCATGAATGAACAGAGGGCCAAAAAGTTATACGATGCAGCAAAGAAGAGCATAGGGGCTGATATATCGGAGGCGGACATAAACTCCATAAGGGAGTTAGCGGGCACAATTCTCTCCCTTTACAAACTTAGAAGTACACTCTACGATTACTTGGACTCTGTGATGAGGGAAGTTGCCCCTAACGTTACCGAATTGGTAGGTCCGACATTAGGGGCAAGGCTGTTGAGCCTAGCTGGAAGCCTTCAGGAGCTATCTAAGATGCCTGCCAGCACCATCCAAGTTTTAGGTGCTGAGAAAGCCCTCTTTAGGGCACTGAAGAGCGGCAGCAGACCTCCAAAGCACGGTATAATATTCCAGTATCCTGCCATACACGTGTCGCCGAGATGGCAGAGAGGAAAGATAGCGAGAGCTCTGGCAGCGAAACTCGCCATAGCGGCTAGGGTAGACGCATATAGTGGGAGATTTATAGGTCAACAACTAGTGGAGCAGATTAACAAAAGGATAGAGGAGATCAAGACTAAATATGCACAACCACCTCCAAGGAAGCCACAGCAGAACAAGGAAGAGGGAAGGAAACAGGAGGGTAGAAGAGAGCATAAAAGGGGAAAGAAAGGAAAGAGGAGATGATAGAGCATGTCAAGTGAGGTATTGGAGACTGTCAGGGAAACTAAAATGGAGAACGTGTTTGAGTGCGTCTATGTAGACGGTACAGTGAGGCTATGCACTAAAAACTTAGCTCCCGGTTTCACAGTGTACGGAGAGAGAACCTTCAAGTACAGGGACGCGGAATTCAGGGAGTGGAACGCATTCAGGAGCAAGCTGGCTGGGGCTATCCTTAAAGGCCTGAAGGAGAGTCCAGTGAAGAGGGGTTCAAGAGTACTCTATTTAGGTGCAGCCTCTGGGACGACTCCAAGCCATATTTCAGATATAGTTGAGCTCAGCGGCAAGGTTTATAGTGTGGAGTTCTCGCCTAGGGTAGTGAGGGAACTCATTCTGGTAGCACAGCATAGACCTAACATGTTCCCTATCCTGGCAGACGCGAGGTTTCCACAAAACTATTCCGCAATAGTTGAGGACGCAGACGTGATCTATGTCGATATAGCCCAGCCCGACCAGACAGAGATAGCAGTCTATAATGCAAGATTCTTCCTACGCGACAGGGGTCACTTACTCCTAGCCATAAAGGCGAGGAGTATAGATGTGACTAAGGATCCGTCTGAGGTGTTCAAAGCCGAGGCTGAGAAGCTTAAAAACGAGGGTTTTGAGGTAACTCAAATAATCAACCTTCATCCTTACGATAAGGATCACGCAATGGTGTTAGCGAGGCTCCAATAGGTGACAGGGCATAGAGACCCTTGTTCGATAAGATATTCAATATAGGTCTCAAGGACCTTTTGGATTCTATGCCCGCAGAGTATGTTACCTTAAAGGAGGCTTTGGACGGAAAGGTCGAAATAGCGCTTAATAACGGCTTGAAGCATAGGTTTGATCCCGAGGAGCTCAGGAAGATATCCCAGTCGATACCCCTATACCTGTGGTCTCTAGTTAGGATACCCCTCATCTTCGTTAAACTCCCGTCTCCAGGAGAGTACAAACTTAACGGCTCTGAGTGGGATCGGAGAGCCCTCTCCATAATACTAGGCAAGGAGAATTCAGTATTATCTGGAGGGCAGATGGAATCTCTCCTCAGGCAGTATAAATCACTAATATTTATTACCCTTAGTCATGATAGTATTTCTGGATCAG
The DNA here is from genome assembly GCF_000243315.1 of Metallosphaera yellowstonensis MK1. Classification (GTDB taxonomy): domain Archaea; phylum Thermoproteota; class Thermoprotei_A; order Sulfolobales; family Sulfolobaceae; genus Metallosphaera; species Metallosphaera yellowstonensis. The sequence goes on from NZ_JH597770.1 coordinate 373,419, forward strand.
ACAGAACAGAGGATGAGTTATGATATGCCTAGTCTTCCAGATGAAGTGGTAAGGATATTAGAAGAGGAGTCGAAGGAGTACTCCGTCATAGAGTATCCAGAGAAGTCTAGGAAATCTATAGACGTTATAGCCAAGGGAAAGTACAGGAAATTCGTCATCAGGATCTCTGGGGATCATACATCTAAGGATGAGACTAAGGAATTGAGGAACTTTTCCGTTATTCTGGGGGGTACCCCTGTGATAGTTACGGATGAGACGGAGGAGGACATAGCCATAGGGAAAGGTAATGTCATAGGCCTTTCCTTAGAGGGATTAAGCAGGGCTTTAAGGGGCGAGAAGATTTTCATATATAGGACAAGGGGAGGGATATTCATCAAGATAAGGCCAGACGTTTTGAAAAGGAAGAGAATCGAGATGAGCTACAGTATGGGTGATCTATCCAAGCTTCTCGGGGTGACCAGGAAGACCATCTATGATTACGAGAACGGGGAATCCGATGTCTCCATCGAGGTCGCCGAGAAGTTAATTGATATATTCGGTGACGAGATCATAGGGGATGTCTGCGACGGAGTGCAGAACAACCTCTCTCTTGAGGAACCTACGGCTGGTGAAGGTCTCAGCTCCAAAATAGCCGACAGTCTGGCAAAGATAGGTTTCCTGTCTGCAACTTTGAGACTCACAGCCGTTGACGTTGTAGCGTCCAAAGGATCCGAAAAAGTGTTGGTCACCATAGAACCCAAGAACTCTGAAGAGACTGAAAAGAAGTTAAGGGAAGCCATAAAGATGGCCTCAGGACTTAGGACTAAGCTCTTAGTTATGGCTAGGACTTCGGTCTCTGCAAAGAGATTACAGAAGGATGGGTTTAATATCCTCACTCAGGATGACATTGATAGCCTTGGGGACGAAATTATATGAAGTAGTCGAGGGAAAGGCTAAGATCTTAGCCCCTGACCCCTCTGCATACTCTAGGGAAGGAAAGTATGACCCATCCTGGGCTCCTGTCTTCTATAATCCTAAGATGACTTTTAATAGGGATGCAAGCGTTATAGCTGTTTCACTCCTCTCCCCGAAGTCCATATTGGACTCAATGTCAGCTACTGGGATCAGGGGAATCAGGTACAACCTGGAGAGCGTCTCCCCAGATGAGACTATCTTTAATGACAAGAATCCAGCGGCAATAACCTTACTGAGAATCAACGTAGAGAGAAACGGTCTGAAGAACTATAAGATAACTCAATTGGACGCTAACGTGGCAATGCACCAATTTAAGGTGGACTTTACGGATGTGGATCCCTTTGGCTCTCCATCACCCTTCACTCTGGGCGCTGTAGCCTCAACGAGGAGGGGTGGGGTAATAGCATTGACAGCTACCGATTTGGCCCCCTTAGAAGGTAGCTCCAGAGCCTCCTGCTTCAGGAAGTACGGTGTTAGGACTTCTAAGCTCAGTTACTCAAAGGAGGCAGGACTGAGGATCCTTCTGGGTAAAGTGGTCAGAGACGCGGCCCTCTTTGAGAGGGGGGTAGTTCCTCTCTTCTCCTTCTACAAGGAGTATTACTACAGACTGTTTGTAAAGTTAGAGCCTGGTGCGAAGAGGGCCGATAAGTCTCTCCAGGAGTTAGGCACTATGTATGAGTGCACCAAATGTGGCTATATCTTTCTAGATACCGACCCGTGTATCAGGTCATGTCCGTTGTGCGGTGGATCCTTACTCTCCTCCGGACCAGCGTGGACTGGAAGTATCAACGATGAGGTCTTTTTGGATAAAATGAGGTCTGTTCTCGAAAAATTTTCATATCTAAAAAGCTATAGTGAATTATCATATCTTTTAAATTTATTAAAGAATGAAAATAAATACAAGCTATATTACAACCTCAGCGTCATAGCATCAAAACTGAGGACAAATATGAGGCCTATACATAAGGTCTTAGAATGTCTAGGTGATGCCTCAAGGACACACTTCAATAACGTTGGAATTAAAACCTCGAGGGAGTTCAAGGAAGTTGTGGAATGTTTGAAGTCAAGCTACTGAAGACAGAATCCAATTAGATAACTTGGTACAAGAGCTTGGAGTCACGTGAGCTCCATTATCACATTTGAAGAGAAGTTTACATGTGAAACATGGAATATCCTCTATACTACCTAGATTGACGTATATTTGTTGTTCCTCTATCCTCCTCACAGCAAAGAGCTTAATTACAGGCTTTCCGTTCTCCTTGACTGCCTTCTTGATTATCATTTTTTTATTAATCAATTTCTTCACTGTAGTAGCGAGTTCCCTTGTAGAGATACCGAGCTTTCTTGCAAGTTCTTGTTGCGAGATTCCTTCATCACCACTCTCCGCTATCTTTCTGTGCACTAATTCCTCGTTTGTTGAGATTTTTGTCTCCAAACCATTTCACCTGGGTTAGCTGATTTTATAATATGTGATTGCAGGCTTATTTACTTTACTTCCGTTCAACTCCCTCCCTCATCGAGGTTCCTTAGCCTTGTAAAGTTTAAAATCTGGAAAGGTTTTAATGGGAAACCAGAATCATAAAAAACTAAAGAGCCTCACGTGCGCTAGAAGGCATTGAATGGTAAAACCTTTCGAATCGAAATCGATTTTAAACTAAATTTCACCTAAGAGGCCCCAAGCCCCTATTACAACAAAACGGTTTCGACATCAATCAATTGTTGTATGAAACGGCTCATATTGAAACCTCAATCTCAAAGTTGCTTACTATCTCCTTGTATCTGTTCCTAATAGTTACCTCAGTTATCTGCAACGCCTCTGCTACCTCCTTCTGGGTCTTCTTCACGTCCATAAGGCTACTGATGAGGTAAACCATTGCAGCACTCAGTGCCAAATACCCCTTCCCGCTGGTCAGACCCGTGTTGAACATCAGATCTACTAGTTCAGCGGATTTGGTTCCAACCTGCTGAGGCAGATTTAACCTATTCACGATCTTTGGTATGTGCTCAACCGGCTTCAATTTGGACTTCATGTTCTGAGTGTTCTTAGCTACAGCCTGCACTCTCTCGAGGGCCTTCCAAAGAGTACTCGTATCTAAGGAATATATTTTCCTTATTTCTTGGATATAGATAGGGAAATTATTAACTTGGCTAGCGTAATATAATGTAGCAGCTATAAGGGCGTACATGTCAACTCTCCTGGCTAAACCAGTTTCTATGAGTTTCTTAATTATCATTGCAGCTGTCTCCTTAACGTGCTCCGGTAAGTTCAACTTTGCTGCTTCACTGTTTAGAGTCGACAAGTAGGTTACCACTTTCTTATCCCTTGCAGCAACTCTAAGTTTACTTTGCCATCTCTGAAGTTTCATTAATTTGACTTTGTCTTTCATTCTGGCACTTCTACCAATTATTGTAGTGATACCTCCGTCGTGGACTCTGTTCGTGAAGGGAGATCCAGCTCTTCCCTTCTTGTCTCTGTCCGAGCTATCGAACTCTCTCCATTCTGGGCCGGTGTCTACTACGTTTTCTGCGATAACAGTACCGTCTATACTGCAGATGAATTGAGCCCTCGTTTGGTCATAAATAATTTTATCGCCGACTCCACACGTTGGGCAGACCATCATCTCTTGCCACCCCTCTTCCTCCCGATTCTGGGCATCTCGAGGAAGACGTCACCCCTAGGTTCTTCTCTAGTAAGGGGTTCTACGAGAAGAAGGGGGTTCTCTATAGGTCCTAAGACATCTAAGACTTTGCCTACTCTTCTCCCACCGCTGTCAAGGAGTATTAGGCCCGTTGGGTCCTCCCTTGAGTAGTCTAGGTTGGGGTTGGCTGCTACCAACCACTTCTCATTAAGGACGGACTTGACGAAACGACCCATGGGGACTTGTTTAACGTGTTTCACGATAGAAGGTAATACTCTTTCCACACTTATATATCACTAATGATAATACTCGATAGATAATTGAAGAGATAATACGAGCCTAGGATTGAGATTATTGGCCATAGGAAATATAAAGCGTATCCATCTCGTCAGTCGCCACCCAGTTTAGGTTCCAGAACCCCCTAGTCAATCCGAACGTAATTTTGGCTTTTAATTCTGACAGATCACTATGGTAGGCCCAGCTGTCCGCTTCGAGTTTAGGAAAAGTTATTAACATAGCAATCTCTATGTAAGCCCTGATGAGCAACCCGCCAGCAGAGGCAGCGGAAGAAGACCTTCTTAAAAGGATAAGCGACCTTAGACAGGAGATAAACAAGCTGAAGGAAAAGAAATATGCAGCGATAGAGGAAGTAAGGAAGTTAAGACAGAGGAGGATTGAAAAAATAGAGAAGCTAAAGGCCGTCAGGGCCCAGCTCGAGACACTTTTCCAGGAGTATAATGCCCGGATCAATGAGTTGAAGGAACTTAAGCAAAAGAAGGACGCCCTATTTGACGTAATAAAGGAGATGAGGAGGGAATTTGAAGAACTAAAGAATCTTATGAAGAAGACACAAGGTTTGAATCCCGACTTGCTCGAAAAGCGCATAAAGAGCCTCGAGTGGAGAATCCAAACTTCATCGCTTACTCTAGACGAGGAGAAGAGGCTGATTCAGAAAATAGCTGAATTGGAGAAGAAATTCACAGAGGCTAAGAAAATACTAAAAATTAAGGAGAAAGGGAATGAAGAGAAAGCGGAGTTCCTAGCTAAAAGGATAGAGCTCGCGACGATTAGGCAGAAGATCTCAGCAACAGTGGGCGAGATAAGTGAGAAGAAGAAGTTGATAGCCTCATTGAAAGAAGAGAGAGAGAAGATCAAAAAGGAACTGGACGAGCTGAAGCAGAGGATAGAGCAGAAGAATAAGGAGATAGAGGATCTGAATAGCCAGATAGAGCAGAAGAACAGAGAGCTAGAGAAACAGGTGGAGACTCAGAAGAAGATGGAGAGAGGTGTATATGGCGGTGCTAACGATGCGGAAGTCTTAGAGAGAAAAAGGAAAGTCGCAGAGGAGAAATTAAAGAAAGGGGAGAGGCTAACATTCGAGGACTTTTATGCCCTTTATGGGGCTGCCAGGGGAAAAGATGAAGACCACGGTAATTTACATTGACATCGATAATGACCTGGAGAGGGCTGGGATAAAGTCACCAGTGATCGGCGAGAAGGAAGCAAGGGAAGCCATAGAGAAAGCTTCCAGGTTTCTAGCGCTAGACTCCGATCTGAATTCCATGATCACAGCGTTCAATATTTTTCTAGATATGAAGGAGAAAGGGGAGGACGTAGAGATCGTCTTTGTGGCAGGTTCACAGAAGGGAGGTCTGGAGGCACAGATGAACCTCTCGAAGGAGATAGAGTACGTTATGAAGACTGTGAGACCAGATCAGGCAATCCTGGTCTATGATAGCCCGGAGGACGCCAAAGCAATTCCGATCATAGAGAGCCGGGTGAAGATTGTTGGTATTGAAAGGGTCATTGTGGAGCAACATAGGGGAGTTGAGGAAACCTATATACTTCTCGCTAAATACCTCAAAAGGCTGGTAACAGAACCCAGGTACTCCAGACTGTTCTTAGGCGTTCCAGGGATCATCCTCTTTCTATCCAGCGTGCTGTCCATAATGGGACTCACGTCTTATTTGCTGCCCGTGATCCTGCTGGTGTTGGGTATTGCTATGTTAGTTAGGGGTTTCGGAATAGACGAGTCCATAGAAAGATGGTGGGAAAATTCGACCATCATGGTTATAGTAGCTATTCTCTCTACGATCTCGCTAATATTAGCTATTATAAATGGTTATCTTACAGGAATTCAATATAAGGAGTTATCCATTTCCAGTGCCTCCTCGGTTACGCTGGCCGTTCTGCCCTACTTGACGTTTTCACTTGTAATTTTATACGCAGGCAAGCTCATATCTAGGGCCATGGATAGGGACGTTAAAGTATGGCATGATGTACTAAAGATAGCAGCCTCGGTACTGGCTTACCTAGTTCTAAGCCAGCTTTTAAAGAACCTAGAGAACGGGATATATGCTATACAAATTCAGTCGTTTTATCTCCTGTTACTCTCATCGTTCTTACTTATAGCGACATATTTCGCGCTGAGTATCCTAGAGAAGTCGAGATTAACTAGGGGCTGACGACTAGCAACAACTTGTATGACCGGCTGGTGGCCATTTCTCTGAGGATACGAGTAATTAGAAAGCTTTTCCTGACCCTGTAGGTATAGACGACAAGTAGTAATGCCTACATTTACAGCGTTTCAGTCCTAGTATCTGTGAGATCCTCACTTCGAGTACTAAGGGAGGATATTTTAACTTACGCTGTTAATTGATTTAAGGTAAAGTTATGGCCACTCAATTCAGGATTGATACTCTCTCCAAGATAAGAGAGGAATTGGAGAAACAGAGATACCATCTGATAGGAGGGCATAGTGCCTACAAGAAGTGTCACTGGACTCATGAGGCCCTCACTAGTGGGAGATATTGCTACAAGGGGAAATTCTATGGAATAGAGAGCCATAGGTGTGTGCAGATGACTCCAGTTGCGGCCTGGTGTTGGTTCAGGTGCATACATTGCTGGAGGCTAGAACCAGAGGACATAGGCCTGGAGTGGGACGAAACCAAGATGCCTTACATGGACGATCCTGAGTATATAGTGGAGAGGTCAATTGAAGAGCACAAGAGGTCCGTATCTGGATATCTGGGCAGACAAGGGGTTGATCCAATTAAGGCCAGGGAAGCCTTAAAGCCATCTCACGTCGCTATAAGTCTGACGGGAGAACCCACACTATACGAGAAGGTTGGAGAACTAATAAGGGAGTATCACAAGAGGGGGATTACCACGTTCCTGGTGACCAGTGGCGTTAGACCTGACGTTCTTGCGTCGTTGGAAGAAGAGCCAAGTCAACTCTTCGTCTCCCTACAGGCTCCAAACGAAGAAAAACATAAGATGATAAACAGACCCATAGTTTCTAACTCATGGAACTTAGTCATGAGAACTTTGGATATTTTGCCCAGTTTCAGTTCACCCACAGTAATAAGGATGACGATGATTAAGGGCTTCAATATGAGCGATAGTGACGCTGAGGAATTCGCCAAACTGATTCGTTTTTCCTCTCCGACTTACGTGGAGGTTAAGGCCTACATGCATGTGGGACCATCCACATATAGGCTGACTAAAGACGCGATGCCTCGACACGGGGAAGTGAGGAAGTTCGCGGAAAAGCTAGCCGAATTGTCTGGATATAATACACTCTCAGAGCATGTGCCTAGCAGGATTGTACTCCTGAGTAGTATTGAGAGACCCATACAGATAGGTAAGGCATGGAATGAGAAATGGGACTGGAGAGCTCAAGACGTCCAGGACGATATAGAAGGAGAATATAAAGGGGCGGAGCTTGGCTGTACCGAGGAAGGCGATGGAGGGGAAAGATCATGAGTGAGGAATGCCTCATTGCTAAGATCGTTTATCTGTCTAACAAGGGATCTGAGGTAACACAACAGACTCTCGCTGAAGAACTAAAGATGTCGCAACAGACAATATCGAGGAAGCTCAGGGAGCTAGAGGAGAGGAGTTTGATAAAACGCTCGCTTTCCAAGGAAGGAGAGGTAATCAGAGTCACTGAAAATGGGGAGAAGCTACTTGAGGAATGCCTCAGTGTACTGAAGACGGCAATAATGACGTCTCACCTGTTAATAATCAGGGGGAGGGTCATCTCTGGGCTAGGAGAGGGTAGGCTCTTTCTAACGATGCCGTACTACGTTGAGTCGTTTAAGAAGTTTTTGGGTTTCGAACCCTATCCTGGAACTCTCAATTTAGCCATATATGATAGGGAATCGTTGGAAAATAGGCTCGCCTTAGATACCTCTAAGTCAATAAATATCCCTGAATATAGGGAGCAGAACAGAGTTTTAGGGGGAGTTAGGGCGTTTCCAGCCTCCATCAACGGATTGAGACCTGCAGCTGTGGTCTTTCCTCTCAGGAGCGTCCATCCCAAGAGCATCATTGAGGTCATATCACCTTATCATTTGAGGAAGGAATTGAATCTCAATGACGGTGACGAAGTTACAGTTGAGGCCTATGCATGATTGCAGAAACGGTTCGTTATCTCCTTAATTATTGAGGAAGTACTACTGTGAGGCCATTTATTTATCCTCTCTTTGAGTCTGAATATTTCAACCTTTATTCCTCGCTTATCCAATTCTTCTTTCAATTTGGTCTCGTCCACTCTCTGATCAGGCCCTAAGAATACGATATCTGGCTTCACCCTCTCCACACTTTTAAGGAAGTCATTTTCATCCCCCAAGAACGCCTCCTTTACATATTTGATGCTCCTTATAACCTCTAGTCTATGTTGTTCATCGTTGATTGGCTTTCTTCCCTTAACCTTCTCAGCGTTCTTATCCCTAGCCACTGCCACGTAGACATCGCCTAGTTGATATGCCCTTCTCAAAAACTCTATGTGGCCCGGATGTAGGATATCAAAGGTACCTCCAACGAACACCTTTTTCCTTGATTCCTCGAGGTAGTTTAAGGCGTCTAGGAGTCCTTCTGCGTACACAATATCAACTAAGGCAGTCTCTAGATCCCCCTTTTCCAGGTAGTACTTTGCGTCCTCTTTATACTGTATAGCTAACTGAACTATTTTGGGATGCTTAGATTCGGAAATCTGATTGAGAGTTCTCTCAACGCCATCTATGTACCTTAGTATCCTGTCCCTCAACTCAGACATTTCAGAGCTTCTACCTCCATGTCGTATAGGTTTCTGGCTGGGATTATTATTATGTGCGGGGGTTTGCCAAAGTCAGTCGCAAGGGCCTCGCTCATCCTCAAAGCCCTCATTCTCTCGTCTTGGCATCCAAGTCTCTCACCGATGACTACTAAATCGTCCTCAGAGATGACTCTCTCCTTGAGCTCATCTTCCATCTTGAGGAGGTAACTTATGGCTAACTGTGCGGTCATAACCATATCCTCCTTTAGGTCCAAGTAGACTATAGTATGGAGACCGCGATCCCTGTTCTGCTTTATTACGTTGTAAGGAGTAAAATCTAACTTTCCTGATACGGGGAAAGTTATCGTCACAGACTTACCGAACTTATACGACGAGAGCATGGATCTAGAAATTGCATAACAATGAACTGACAACCCAGGAATGACCTTAGCCTCATGTCCCCTCCTTACGGCTTCAGTAAATAAACTAACGTGAGTCGTGGCTATCATGGGATCTCCTACTGTAGCTATACACACGTCCTTACCGTTCTCAAGGTGGAGTAGGATTTCCCTTTCCCTTCTTTCCAGGAGATCTCTCGTTGCAGAGACTACCTTTTTCCCCGTGATCTCTGCCAAAGATTCGGGAGAGAGATCACAACTAAGAGAGGTGTAGAAGTCGAAATATATTACATCGCAATTTCTCAAGGTTTGCAACGCAGCGTTAGTAAGAAACCTTTTTGAGAGTCCCAGTCCTATGAAATGGATAGCTGACATGGGTTTTAACTAAAGGTTAGAAGTAAAAGGGTGTTTATGCTTGGTCTCATTGGTTGATGGAATAGAGATCCAGGGAGACTTACCAGTAGTTTACTCTAGGGCTCTGAATGCCGTAGTATTATCTGACGTTCATATTGGCTATGAGGAGGAAATGGCAAGTAAGGGTTTATTTCTGCCCAGAGTCCAGAAAAGGAGGTTCATGAAGATATACAAGAGTGCTATTGAAAATTTCAAAACAAACAGGCTAATAATTAACGGAGACATGAAACATAGGTTCAACGGACTTGGGAGACAGGAAAGGGAGGATCTGAATGACATCTTTAAGGACTTAAAGGAATCAGGTGTCTCAGTGAAACTAGTTAGGGGCAATCACGACAACTACATTTCCTTAATCGCTGAGAAGTTCGACAATGTGGAGCTTGTGGACGAGATAAGGGAAGGAGAATTAGTAATATTTCACGGTCATAGGGAGATAGAGGTCGAACCAAAGAGGGTTTACGTAATTGGCCACGAACATCCAAGGATAGCCATAAGAGATAAGCTAGGATTTTCCAGAAAATTTCCGTGTTTCTTAGTAACTCCTACAGATTTGGGGGGGCAAATCGTAGTGCTCCCCGCGATAGGCAGTTATCAAGCTGGAAATGACATAAGTCTCATGAGGAACAGTTACATGAGTTCACTCATGAGAGAACACGGTATCTTGGAGAAAGCTAGACCCTTCTTGGTCGTAGAGGGGGAGGGAATAATGGAATTTCCAGAACTCAGACTTCTGAAGAATATTATTATTTGAGGCCATATGTGTGGGGTAGAAGTACTTTTAGGTGGCCTTATATTAAGTAGAGCTAAATTCCTACGCCTAAGTTAAGAAGTCAGGAAAGAAGGAGTTTATAAAGCAGTATAAAAACTATATACTGGTGACTCAGTATTTCCAGCTCAGCGGCTTATAAGCCGATTATAAGTATTGAGAACATTGTAGCTACAGTTACTCTAGATCAGACATTGGATCTATATGCTATGGAAAGAAGCGTCCCTAACGTGGAGTATGATCCTGACCAATTTCCGGGACTCATCTTCAGACTCGAGAGCCCAAAGGTCACTTCCCTGATATTCAAGTCTGGGAAAATGGTCGTCACTGGCGCCAAAAGCACGGAGGAGCTCATAAAGGCGGTTAAAAGGATAATAAAGAGTCTCAGGCGGTACGGTATAAGAATAGGTGGTAAACCTAAGATCCAGATACAGAACATAGTGGCCTCAGCCAACATGCACGTGCACGTGAACCTGGATAAGGCAGCATTTCTTCTGGAGAACAACATGTATGAGCCAGAACAGTTTCCAGGTCTCATATTCAGGATGGACGACCCTAGAGTTGTCCTACTGATCTTCAGTAGCGGTAAGATGGTGATAACTGGGGCGAAGAGAGAAGATGAGGTCTATAGGGCGGTGAAAAAGATATTCGATAAGTTGGAGTCCCTCGAGTGTATAAAGCCGATAGAGGAAGAGGAGGAATTAGAAATTTAAAGGTAATGAGAACAAGGAGTACTGAAGCCTCATGGGACTAAAGAAGGGGAAGTACGTTTACGTTGAACTCGATAAATCTAGGTTCGCCAAGTTGAGAGTTCTAAAGAAAAGAGACGAAAAGTCTCCAGATAGATATATCATCATTAACAAAACCTTCGTGAGGAGACCTAGGAGTGCCACTGTAGTGAAACTGGAGGATTTACCTTTAGAGATCAAGGACAGACTGACGAATATGAAATGAATATTAAGGGAAAATTTGTTTTTGATATGGGGATCCAATTAATTCATGGCACCTAGAGCGAAAACCCAAATTGTGTCAAGGGTTAGCCAGATCTCCCTTGTGTCCCAACGCTTTCTCCATGAAAATTGCAACCCCCATGAGAAAGTTGTCAGATAAGTATCTTCCCATTAGCTGAACACCCACCGGCAATCCATTGTAGAACCCAGCTGGCATAGAAAGTGCAGGAACTCCTGCTAGGTTAGCTGTAACTGTACCCACATCCATGGCGTACATCTTTATGGGGTCATCTATCACTTCTCCGATCCTTGGAGGAAGTACGGGGGTCGTGGGGGAGACGAGTATGTCGTACTTGCTAAACAATTTCTCTACGGAATTCCTTATCAATCTCCTCACTTTCAACGCCTTAATGTAGAATTGCTCGTAGTAGCCAGCACTCAGGATAAAGGAACCAAGGAGTATCCTCCTCTTGACCTCCCTCCCGAAGCCCTCACCTCTATTCTTGCTATAAACCTCCCTCCAGTTACCCTCAACTAACGAGTTATATCCGTATCTAACTCCATCATAACGGGCTAGATTAGAACTAGCTTCTGACATGGCAATAATATAATACGTAGGTAGTACGTAATCGACTAGGCCTAGTTTGGTCTCCTCTGCTATAGCTCCCTCCGATACCATCTTATCTACGAACCCGGTAATCGTAGATGATACGGCCTTGTCTGAGGCTTCCAGGAGATCCGTAAGTATCCCCACCCTCACTCCCTTAACTGGTATGTTGATTGCCCCGCCTTGTGGAGCATAATCTATGGTAGTGGCATCCCTATCGTCTGGACCAGCTATTATAGAGAAGAGAAGGGCAAGGTCTTCTCCATTTCTGGCCATAGGACCTATCTGCTCCAGGCTGTTAGCGTAAGCAACCAGACCGTATCTGCTCACGGTTCCGTAGGACGGCTTCAGACCGAAAATGGACGTGAACGAGGCGGGAGTCCTTATGGATCCTCCTGTATCAGAACCTAGAGCGATTTCCACGAAGCCTGCGGCGATTGCGCTAGCGCTCCCTCCTGAGGATCCGCCAGGAGTACGGGTCAGGTCCCAGGGATTTCTGGTGGGTCCGAAATAGCTCGTCTCAGTTGTTGAGCCCATGGCGAACTCGTCCATATTGGTCTTACCCAGTATCACCGCTCCCTCTTCCTTCAGTCGTCTGATCACAGTGGCATCGTACGGGGGGACATAGTCCTCCAGCATCTTGGAGGCGCACGTAGTCCTTATTCCGTTGGTGGATATGTTATCCTTAATTGCTATGAGGACGCCAGATAACTTGCCCTTCCCCCTTAGTGACGCCTTCACGTCGTTGAGAACCTCCTCCTCTTTTCGCAGAGTTATGAACGCTCTTACCCTTCCTTCTACTCTCTCTATCCTCTCGAAGCTTCTCCTCACGTAGTCCTCTGGACTCAAGTTCCCAGATGACAGGTCGTTTATTATATCCTTGATCACGCCTAACCACCGGTCGTACTGGGCCCTATTATATATCCGTCCTTCTTCTTCTTCGCGTTCTTGATTGCCTCGTCTCTGGGAAGGGGATCTCTGGGTTGATCCTTTCTAAGCCTACCTTGGCTCAGGGGATGGAACATAGGTTCCACGTCCTCCAAGTTTATCTCGTCGATCTTATTGAAGAAATCCAGGATCCTCGACAAATCCTTTACTATCTCCCTCCTCTCCTCTGGGGACAACGAGATCAGTGCCAGCGACTCTAACTTTCTCACGAGTTCTTCGTCCACACTAACCTTCAACTTGAAACACTCGTATCTATCCAGTTCAGGTAAGCCTTTAAACCCTCCTTTATTTCTAGGACTAGGATCTCAGGTAACTCGTAGGGGTGAAGCTGTCTGAGTCTCTCCATTAATTGTTCTAACCTATCTGAGTTCGTCTTTATTAGAGCGATGATCTCCTTGTCTTCCGTTACATCTCCCTTCCACCAATAGATCGAGGTCAGGCCTGGTATTAAGTTGACGCACGCAGCTAATTTCTCCTTGACCAGGACTCTAGATATTTCCTTTCCTTTCTCCAGGTCAGGTAGGGTGGTTATGACCAGAAAATACTTTCTATCCATGTGATTAATATTTAGATCAAAGAGGAAATAAAGATGATGAACCTTAACGATCTCCTGAACCTGGAGATAAAAGGTCTGAGGGAGGCAGTCAACATGGGAGTGTCTGAGGCCTCCCTCTTGGGAGCCGAGCTCTTAGGTCTAACTCTAGATAACGGTGTGGGATTGGTTCTGAGGGTGACCCCTGACGAGAAAATCAGGCAACTTCTCGTCGTGTCCCAGACGCAACTCCCCAGAGAGGTCTTTGCGGTGTTCGTGAGACCAGACGGCATCAAGTTGCTAATTTATAAAATTGAAGAGATAAAAGAACTAGGGGAATTGCTGGGCAGTGGAAGAGAAGTGATCTACGTGGAAGTGATAAAGGGTGACCTGGAAGACTTTCTACTTGAGGCACTTGACAGATGAAGATCTGAGACTATTGGAGGGCTTCTCTGATTACCTTGGAAAGGAGACCCAAGGTCACAAGTTCGTCCTAAACTTAAAGAGGGCAACAGCTCACGGACTCTCGTCACAGGAGGTATTAGAGATCCTAGACAAGTTTGGAGTTCAACTCTCACAGGAGGAGAGGAGAGAACTCCAGGAATCCCTCGACTTTGACGTATTCTTCGAACTGGAGGGAGACAAGCTCATCGTAAGGGCTAAGGTAGATCTCTCTCAGGTTCTGAAACGCTTCAGGGTCTCTATACCCTATGATAGGCTTAGGAGAAGATTTGTGACTCATCCTTATTATTATCACATTCTCAGGAGAATATTTAAGTCCAGTTCGCTGAGGGTAAGGGGGTTAGATCTTTCGTTCTCAAACTTTCAGGTCGGGCTTAACGTTGAGTTGAGGGAATATCAGAGGGAAGCACTGGATGCCTGGAAGAGGAACGGGATGAGAGGCGTAATTTCCCTTCCTACGGGGGCAGGCAAGACTCTGATCGGTTTAGGGGCAATTCGTGAGGCTGGATCTTCAACTCTGATAGTCACCTTCACAAATGAGCAGTTGCGTCAATGGCTAGACTCATTGAAGTCGTCCCTTTCAGGCACCCCTAAAGTGGGTATATTCTACAGCGAAAAGAAGGAGATATCTCCAATTACCGTTACTACCTACCAGTCAGCCATAAGGCACTTGAAGGAGCTTTCCCCCAGCTTCAAATTGTTAATAATAGACGAGGCTCATCACCTTCCTGCGGAGAAGTTCAAGAACATAGCACTGGGACTCGTAGCCCCCTACAGGATTGCACTTTCAGCCACTCCCTTCAGGAGCGACGGAAAACACGTGGAGCTATTCAGACTGATGGGGGGTCTAGTCTATTATAAGCCTTTAGAGGAGTTAGTGAGCAGGGGATATCTCGCAAACTTCAGAGTGATTCAGGTGAAGTTACCCCTCACAGTTCAAGAGAGGGAACGATACACAACACTACTGACTAGGTTCAGGTCCCTATCTAAGGGTAGAACGATGAGGGAACTGGTTAACGCTCTGCAGAAAGGGGATGTAGAAGCGGCAGAAGCACTGAGAGTTCACAACGAGATGCGTATGTTAACCGCTTTGACTCAGGCGAAGTTGAATAAGATAAGAGAGATCGTTGAGCTCAATAAGGAGAAGAAAGTTGTGATCTTTACGCAGTATGTAGAGCACGCAGAGACAATATCGAGGTTTCTAGGATCTTTACTGCTCACAGGAAAGATGAGTAAGGGAGATAGAGTTAGAGTCCTTGAAGAGTTTAAGGAGAGCAAGAAAGGTGTGCTAGTCCTCACCACTGTTGGAGATGAAGGGCTTGATATTCCAGACGCAAACGTCGGGATAATAGTAGCTGGAACCTCTTCCAAGAGGCAGTTCATTCAGAGGCTAGGCAGGTTGCTTAGGAACAGCTCTGGAGATAAGACTGCAATCCTGTACGAACTGATTACTCAAGGAACCTCTGAGGAATATCAAGCCAAGAAGAGGAAGTCCATAACCATGGAGGAGATGTTCTATTCGCTACTAGATGACGACACGAAGAAGAAGAGTGAATAGGCTAAGGGAAGGAGTATATTATGATGGTCTTCGGTGTGAAGGAACACTTTCCCTCTTTTAGCCGAGAGGAGCGGTGTTCTGGAGACCGAGACCACTGGAGTCCCTACAGGTGACGGATCTACTACGAATTTAGTGGAACCTAATATCCTACGTGCCACAAAGGCTGGAAGAAAGTCAGGACTGAGCACTTCAAGGTCACCTGAGACCTCCATTTTCCCTCTCAAGATTATGGGTTCCTGCTCTCCTACTACCACTCCGTCCACCCACGCAGGAGAAGTGATAACGCTCTTGCAACTATCACTGATTACTGACAGTGGAGAGTAGACCCTCTGCCTACCTTCTACGAGAAGGGTTACAGGTTTAATAATTACTATATCCCCTTTCCTCACTAGGTCAATCTCTCCTGGTTTACATACTTTCCCTTGGAAAATATAGGGCATTTAAACGCTTAAAGTGTAGCAGGCATTAAATTTGTTGATGAAAGGACTTGTAAGGTCTGAGTAGTGATGATAAACCAGGCTGTGTTGACCATGAGGTGGCCAAAGAAAAGGGAAATGGTAGTCTATTATCTACTCTGGAGGAAGTTTAAAGAAAAGGAGTTTACCCCCCTAGACGCTTATGCGTGTCTCGAGCCTTATTTCTCTAGGAAAGTGGCCAGATCTACATTGAGATATCTCTCCAGAGTGGGGCTCCTCCTAGATAGGGAGGGAAGGATTACTATTGTACCACTCGACGAATTCCTATCTCAAGTCAGCTATCCGTATTTATTAAGGAGGGCTATTCTTCGTCGTAGAACTCGAGGATGACCTTGACCTTCACTTCCTGTTTGGAGAGTGGAGGGATCTTCTCTCCAAAGTCAACTCCTACAGAAACTGGATTTCCCATGGAGTCTGTGAACTTTACTTCGGCTACGTAGTGTTTCTTTGGGCCTTGTGTCATCATATTCATAAGTTCTGAATAAATTCTGGATAAGGCCATCTGAAAGGCTATAGGGCTAGACAGGTCCTCCGGTCTGAGTTGAATAGAACCTATGCTCCCCATGATTTCTCCTATTTTTGCCTTTCCCTCAAATTCTACCCTGTGGGTAGGCTGACTCATAACTATCCAGTAGAAATACTCACGCGACATTAATTAAGTGAGCGGTTCCCACTAAGGAGTGCACCTAAAAAACGCTTTTTGACACTTTATGCCTTCTTTTTGATACTTATCTCTATTGTGGAAACTCTGGACTGTCTACCGTCTTGGCTGGTAACTACCTGGCTGCCCACTCCGATGGACTTTATCTCTATCTTGTCGGGAAGGAATCTGTTCCTGACGATCTCTACAGTATCTACAGCCTTGCTTATTGCTCTTCCCCTTGCCTTTATGATTATCTCTGGAACACCCTGGTTTAGCAGGGTTAGGGCAGCTAGTACATAGTTCATTACTGGTTTCTTGCCCACCAAGACTACGTTACTTGGAGTTGGAGATGTTCCGCTCATTTTACCACCTTTTTGCGTTGATAAGGAGACAACATAAGTTAAAAAAGTTATTCTGGGGCCCGCATTTTCGTCCCAAGAGATCGGTAAGTCATGAATGTTCGGTTGCGTTTTTCTTTTTATAGGTCAGGCATAGACTACAAAAATGTGACCTTTAGGTTTGGACATTTTAGTGCAAAACAGGTATCATGACCCTAAGATACAAGTTTGATATCATAAACCCGCACCCCCTCATAGAGCAGGCCAGGAAGTAAGGAGGGGTTGGTCTTTCATAGGGTTTCATGAAATTTCATGGCTACCCTCGTCCTCATACCCTTATTTTCCTCCTCATCCCGTCTACGGGACTAACTCCCCTTGAGAGAGTGTCCCGAACGCAAATATTTGAATGTTCAAAACGTGATAGAAACGTCGAATTGTAGTCTAATAGGAACAAGGTGAATATATCTTTCAAGATTAGGGTAGATCTTCGATTTGTTGTAAGATAAAATAACTTATTGTTAATGAAAACTGACTTTCCGGCAGACCCCTCACTACCCCAGTAGAGTCGAGGTCGCCCGTCTGACCCCTCGTTTAGGTCGTGAGCTCCTGTTCGGGGACCAGTGATGGCACAAAGGTGTAGATCAGGGAGTTGTAGACTAGCGCTGTGACGTAGACGAAGGGCTCTGCCCCTTCCCTGTCGACCGCGTAGGGCCTCCAGTACTTCTTGAGGAAACTGAAGAACTCCACGTACCTCCTGAAGCTGGGGAAGCCCACGAGCCAGGTCTTCCCCTGGGAAACCCCTGTCTACGACCTCGTATCCTGGCAGGGAGGAGGCGACCTCGTTGTCCGGGAAGTTGGCCAGCTCGACCTGGACCCGGTGGACAAGCATGGTGGGGAGATCGCGACGAGGACCTTGAAACCGAAGTGGCTCCTGTTCCTCTTCTTGGTGAACTCGCCCTTGAACCTCCTCCCGACCTTCGACCTCAGGACCAGGTAGAGGAGCTCAGCTGCCTCCCTGACCTTGCCCTGCCTCAGGCTGACCTCGAACTTCTTCCTCAACGTCTCCCTGTCGTCTTGCCGAAGGGGACCTCCACCGCGAACGAGTCGACAGCCCAGAGCTTCCCGTGGATGGCGCTGCTGGGCAGGTAACCCTCCAGCTTCGCCAGCTCCCCCTCCAGCTCCCTGACGTACTCCAGGAAGACCTCCTTTACCCCCCAACCGCTTAGCCCTCCTGTGCAGCTCAGACTTAGACAATGGCCTACCTAGGAACCACCTGACCATCTGGTCGTGCTCGTAGTAACCCCACACGTCCATGTAGGAGCACTGCCACACGACCGTGAGGATCAGCGCCCTCAGCGTGAGCGTGTCGACGTTCAGGAAGGCAGCGAACGTGCTCAGCACGTAGTTCAACTTCAAAAGAGTTTTATGCCTGCCGCCAAGTTCTATTGGGGGAGGTCGTGGTACCACGGTTTCATGTCGGGTCGAGTACTACCGCCTTCTGTCCCCTTTAAGTATTACGAAGGGCAGTCCCCGACGAGGAAATTCAGAATTTCTCGATAACTTTTACTTGGAATGAATTATTAACAAACAAGCTGAACATAGATTTATTCAAATATTCTCGCTTGGGACACTCTCTTGAGAACATGGGAAGTTTCATTGGGTGCCTTCCTCCAACCTCGCATCGCTCATAGACTTCAAAGTGGCACTCTCCAAATTTTTGTTTGTGTAAAAGGTCATAAATATTAATTATATGAGGTCAGGGACAAACGGTGAGGATTAATATTTAGAGGCGATTCACGGATCCATTGAGAATAGCAGTTTTATGTTATCACGTAATGCAAATTCTACCTTATCATTACTAAGTTCTCATGGATTCACGACTAATTACTCTAAAAGGAGTTAAATAAAGTGAATTTACAATGGAAACCTGAACGGTCCATATTTAGTGTCATGAAGTCCTAAGAAGCCAGAACTCCTCAAATTTCGAGTAACATCTGGTTATCTTCTTTTTAAACTTCACCAGTCCCTAAGTTGAGAACTAATGATAACTTCAGTGTTCCATAGTACGTGCCCAAATTGTCAAGGTCCTCTTGAAGACTTCAGAGCCCTTCAAGGTCTTCCTTGTACGAATTGCTTACCCGGTGAGTGGAGCGCCTATGCAAACCTGCCCATCGAGGAGAAATCCAAAGTGATTTACAACCTGCTGGTCAACAACGGGAAGTTGGCCAGATATTGGGAGCTCTATTACACGCTCGAGGCTCACAAAGAGATGATCAACTATTTCAAGGAGGTCACCGGTAAGGAACCTTGGTCTCTCCAACGCTTGTGGCTAAGGAGATTAAGTGAAGGAGATAACTTTTCGCTGTCAGCTCCCACAGGGATGGGTAAGACTACTACTCTGATCGTCCATTCGGCCTACCTATCTAAAAACGTACTCTACCTAGTTCCCACCAAATCGTTACAGGAACAGATCTGCAACAGGTTGGGGGAAATAACTAGTGTGAGTTGTGGATCCATGAATCCCAACGCCGTATCTGTGCTCACGGTGAGTTACATAAATAGGAATTTCCAGGCTCTATCGGATTACAGACCCAAGTTCATAGCTGTGGACGATGCTGACTCCATCATCAAGAGTGGTAAAACTACAGATAAGCTGGTCCAGCTCATGGGAATTCCTAAAGAGGTCTATGAAGATGCCATGAGGCTGGTCAGACTCAGAAGGCTCCTGGTACTCAGGGAGAATAAGGAAGAGCTAATGGAGAAATTGAACGATCTTGAAAATAAAATAAAGTCTTTTTCTGGGCCTATAGCCCAACTGGTAGTTGCGAGCGCGTCTTTAAGACCTAAGGGGATCAAGCAGAAAGCCCTAAGACATATATCGGGTTTTGATATCTCTACGGCACAGACCTACGCCAGAAACATTGTAGATTCTTTTACAACATCTTCCTTGGAGGACGTCGTAGAGAGGATGGGCCCTGGGGGACTAGTGTTGGTATCAAGGGAATATGGGAAGACAGTAATGAGAGATATAAAGGATAGACTAGATGGGATGGGGTTTAAGGTCGGTCTGGCCATAGCTGGGAGGAAGTTCCTAAAGGATTTCTCAGAAGGTAAGACTAACATCCTCGTAGGGTCTGCCTCCTATTACGGAGTGGCGGTGAGGGGAATAGACGAGCCCAAAGCACTAAAGTACGTCGTGTTTTATGGTGTCCCTAAATCCAGAGTAAGTGCTATGGACGCCATAAAGAACCCATACACTTTACTCAGGGTGGCCAGACTCTTGGGGTTTGAGGTTCCGGAGGAGGAGATCCTCACTTTATCTCCAGGTGAGGCTCAGGCAATTAAGATATCCATACTTCAGAATCAGAAGCTGGAGGGTAGACTAGGCGAGGTTCAGCAGAAGGTAATGGGGTTGATAGAGGAGGTCAGTGAGGCCCTAAGCAGAATTGAGGACAATATCGTAGGTGAAACCTTCCTCCTGACCAGAATGGGACGTGAAGTTTACTTACAATATCCAGATGTCATAACATATCTGCAGGGTTCCGGCAGGAGTAGTAGGCTATTAAATGGAGGCCTTACCAAGGGCCTTAGCGTAGTAATAGTGGACGACCAGATATTATTCGAAATATTTAAGAAGAAGATGAATTATATTATCCAAGGATTTCATCCAGAACACTTTGAATCCCTAGACCTGAAGGGCCTTAGGGAGGAAATCGAAAGAACGAGAGAGGAGGGAGGGAGGAAGATAGAAATAAGGACTGGGCTCATGGTAGTAGAGTCACCCACAAAAGCCAGGACTATATCTAAGCTTTTCGGCCTCCCCTCTAGGAGGTTCGTTGGAGGAATTCCAGTCTACGAGACCGTCATAATGGATGGTAACCAGGTCTTTGTTATGGACGTGGTAGCCAGTAAGGGTCACGTCACTGACCTAACACTAAATGAACGCGGTATTTACGGAGTAGAGGTCAGGGACAGAAAAATAGTTCCCCATTACTCGCCTTTGTATAGATGTCTCAACTGCAGGAGCTCTGTTAGTAAAGAGGTAGAAGTATGCCCCTACTGTGGATCCACACTAGTTACATCCACTCTCACCTCCATAAATGCCCTGAGGAAACTCTCCCTAGAGGTAGATGAAGTGTTCCTGGCAACCGATCCTGATGTGGAAGGAGAGAAAATAGCTTTCGATATAGCAGTTGGACTAGTCCCCTATAACCCAAGGTTGTGGAGAGTGAAGTATCATGAAGTCACCAGGACTGGTATCTTGGAAGCTCTACGTAATCCAGCTAGTCTGGATTTGAAGACCGTGGAGAGTCAGATTGTCAGGAGAATAGAGGATAGGTGGATTGGGTTTGAGCTAAGCAAATTGTTGAGGATCAAGTTCGGCGAAAGAAACCACGGTGCAGGGAGAGTACAGACACCCGTGTTAGGTTGGATAGTGAGGAGGACTCAGGAATATAAGTCCAATATGGGGTGGGTAACATCAATAAGGATAGGAAATTACTTCCTAAGGGAGTTCTCTAAAGACAAATGGATTCCTAAAGAAGACGAGGCAATGATCTCAAAGATAGGGGAGAGGGAGGAGCTACTGGATCCACCACCTCCCTTCTCCACCGACGAACTCCTAGTAGAGGCCTACAGGCAATTCAGGTTACCTGCAGAGAGGGTAATGAGAATTGCTCAGGATCTCTTCGAGAGCGGACTCATAACGTATCATAGAACCGACAGTCATCATATATCGTCGAAGGGAATAGAGATAGCAAGGGAATATCTTCAGAGCAAGTCACTCCTTGAGGACCTCAGGCCCAGGAGTTGGGGGCAGGAAGGAACCCATGAGGCAATAAGGCCCACTAGATCCTTTGATGTGGAGATGCTCAAGAAGGAATTGGGAGAAAATCCTTCGCTTCATACAGTCAAGTTCACGTGGGCTCATTTCGCCTTGTACGACTTGATTTTCAGAAGATTCATAGCCAGCCAAATGAGGGAATCGGTGGCAAAGTTTTCGAGGTATGAGATCAGCCTGGATAATAAGAAGTGGGACGTCGAGTTGCTCACTGAGATGAGGGATGGCTTCTCTAAAGTGTATAGCTATAGAGTTTACGCAGTACCTGAGGGAAGGGTTAAGGTAGAAGTCTCAACTTATAGGGGATCCAGTTCCAGGCTCCTAACCTATGCTGACGTGATAAAACAAATGAAAGAGAGAAGGATCGGAAGGCCCAGCACATACGCTAAAACTCTACAGACCCTCCTGCGCCATGGCTACGTTGTAGAGAGCAAGAGAAAAGCAGTACTGATAGCTACCAAAAAGGGGATCGAGGCTTACAACTTCCTGTCCAAGTTTCCCGAATTGGTCTCTGAAGAAGTTACAGCAGAATTATTGAATAGGATGGACATGATCTCCCTAGGAAACTTAGAAGGGACAGAGGTCCTGCTCGACCTCCTGGCGCAGGTGGAGAGTCTAGAAGCCCTTCCTGAGTTTAAACAGGAGATATGAGATTCTCCTCTTCTCCTTTACCTCACTTCCTATGTTAACGCCCTCCAATTTTACTCCATCTCCCAGTTTGTCCTTAAGCATGTTGTATATATCGACGGCTCTATCAATCTCCCTACCGTAACCCTTGAGTTCCACGTCATTAACTCCCTGGTTGAAGGAACTAATTATCTCAAGTACCTGATCCTCTATAGACTTGTTACGACTAACCACGAACTGAACGACCTTACTGCTCACGTTAATCACTGCATCTCAACACAAGACTCAAGAAATAAATCTATTGGATTGGTTATGAGAATGCGTCAGTAGTGTTAACACTTATTCGGGAGTTCATGTCATTAAGTGTTTTCATTAAATCGGCTCCTAACATCTAGCTTAGGGAGGGAGATTTGTTCTATAATTGTGTACACAATGGATATAATTGGTCTTTATGCAATACATTTTCGATGCCAGGAGGGAGCTAGAGGTTCCAGAGATGCTACGGAGGTATCCTGTCATAAGGGTCAAAGCCATCACGTTTAGGACTAATCAGGAACACGGGCCCATATCATTAGCTCAAATTTAGGGCTCTCATCATCATGTTTACGTGTATTTCATGTTCTGTATATAAGCTGAGGCGTTGAGTAGAAGGTAGGGAATCACATCTCTCCTAACGAAATAGTACCTGGGAGACATATTGCATACCATTGGATCCACTGGATCGACTATCTTTAGTTCCCCTATCTCATCCATGGGGATTTTCTTAGTGAAATCCTCAGGATTTTCGAGGATCTGATTTGGCTTGAAGATGACCTCAGAAGTGCTACTACCATGGAGGGGTCTCAGCGAGGCTATCAGAGTCTCCTCTCCATTTATGGGGGCAAAGGAGGTGTAGAACTCATCTGAACTAGCGAAGGTCTTCAATTCGTCTATAAGGCACCATCTAGTTTCCCTGCTGTCCACATCTATGAAGCTAGTCACCCTATATTTTGAGTCTGCTCTCCGCATCTGTTTTAGCTTTACTTCGAGGCTCTTGGGAGGAATTGATAGAACTTCTGACAGCTCACTCAACGTGTACGCGCCTCCCTTGAGTACATCGTAAAGCAGAGCTTGTATCCCTGATATCCACGGTCTTATGGGAGCGTGAGAGAGCACTGCTTCTCCGAGGGGCGTTGAAGGCTCTACATGAACAATCCTGATCTCTCCCTTCCTCAACTTATCGATGAAACTTAACGTCTTTTTGATGCTGAAATACCTCATCACTGTCTGTCTGAGAGCCTCCCTAATCACTAGGGAGTCTTCCCTCGGATCTAGCTTCCCTATCTTTCCGAAGCTCACTTGGATTTCCTTCTGCACTGACACGAATAGTGGGGACCTGAGTATTGCCTTGAGTATGAGCCTCTTCAACCTATTTCCTTTAACGTTGAGTAGCTCATCTAGGAGATCCCTCTCCGTCACACTGATGGAAAACCCATATATTGAGGCCCTGGCGTAGACGTTGAGCGAATGTTTAGACGTGGCCACGTAGAGCAGCATATGTGCCAGAGTATTGGCCACCTTCTCGTCGATCAGTGTGGAGTAAACGGTCTCGTTACCTATTTTCTCTACATATACTATAGATGAATTGGGTAGAGGGGCCCCCCTTGTAAGGTAGGGCTCCATAAGTTTACTCAGCTCTTCCCTAGATTTTTGATCTAAGACTTGAGACTTGAGGGAATTATTGAAGTCGCTTAGGATAGACTGGATCTCCATAGGCAACAAGTGAGACTTTGGAACTCCTTCACCCTTCCAAACTGGTATCTCTCCTTCTCCTCTCTCTGCTGGGACTAACTCTATGCTTAACTTCCCGTTATGTATTTTGGAGACTCTCCAGAGTTTACCTCCAATCCTCAACAGATCCCCTGGTCTGATATGTTTGTAGACATAAATTGCGTCTATCTCCCCTATTGGCCTATCGTTATATCTTAAAACGAACGTATCATCGTTATTTATTAGCGAAAAGAATTCGGAGAAGCTTCTGGACCAGGAGAAGTTCCTATCCTTCTTGAATGTCCATATACGGAAGAACGACTTACCTAACCTCAGTTCGTCCCCTTCCCTTTGGATCAAGTTATTTTTGGCTAGGTAATCTAGAAGCCTTTGGAAGTCGCTTCTTTTTAGTTTCCTGTATAGGAAGGAGGACGTGATGACCCGATACACTCTCTCGGCATCGATAGAAGAATATTGAAGAACCATCCCCAGGATCTCTCTTGATACTACATCTAAGGGGCTACCGTTCCTGGGACTTTCTACTACTCCCTTCCTGGAAAGGTTGTATATGGCTAGGGCCTCCAGGCAATCGAAGTTTTGGACACATATGATCTCTCCCTTAGGTATTCCGCCTACGCAGTGACCACTTCTTCCCAGTCTCTGGAGAAATGAAGCTACGGAGGGAGGAGGTCTGTATAATACTATTTTCTTAATCTTACCCACATCTATACCTAGTTCAAGGGTCTTCGTACAAAGGACTGCCTGGGCCTTACCTGCCCTAAGGCTCTCCTCCGCTGTCGCCTTTGAGTCTCGAGAGATTGAGGAGTGATGAACGTATATGTTACTCTTACCCAGCCTCTCAAGCTCTTCATGAAGGCGTTCAGTAAGGAAACGGGAGTTGGTGAAGATCAGTGTAGGAGGTTCTATGGATTCCTCTATAGCTTTAGCAGAGTCTGACCAAACGTTATTTCCCTCATCGACCTTCCTCACCACGAGACTGAAGTCCTTCTTCTCATCGATCTTCACTATGGACCTCTGCCTTGTGGATGAACCAAAGAGGGTTGAGGCTACAAACTTGGGATTACCTACGGTGGCAGAAAGACCTATCCTCTGGAAATCAGTCCCTGAGAATTCCTTAAGTCTCTCGAGAAGGATGAAGAGCTGAGCACCCCTCTTAGAGCCCACTATTTCATGTATTTCATCCACAATGACCCATTTAACATTCTTGTAGTTCTCCCTGAATCTTGAGGCCCAATCTAAGTCTATCTCAAGACCCTCGGGTGTGGTTACTAATATGTGGGGTACCCTCTTGAGTCTTTGGTTCTTCTCCTTTTGAGGCACTTCTCCATGCTTCCTGTTGACAAGGAGACCTAGCTTAGACGCCCACCAGTCTATCCTTATCGTTATATCGTTGATCAAGGCCTTTAATGGAGTAATGTAAAGCAATGAGACTGGTTTACACCCCTCATCCATCATCTTGCTTAGGATGGGCAAGATAGCTGCCTCAGTCTTACCAAAGCCAGTCGGAGCTATGATAAGGGTATTACGACCTTTTAGGATGGGCTCTAATGCTAACTCCTGAACCTTGGTCATCGTAGCCCAATTCCTCTCCCTCATCAGGGCAGCGACTCTATGATGTAATCCATTACTGTTCATTAACTTCACCATGTTTGGGCGGCGTCGAATAGTAACTGCTAGAGTTATTTTTAAAAATATAAAATCAGCCCTCATAACCATGCAAGAAACTCACGAGTGTTTAACGTGTGGAAGACCCTTCCCTAGAGGACAAGGGGTCACGTTTAGCGTCTCGGGGAAAAATCTAGAGTTTCACAGCAAATCCTGTGCATATAGTTTCATGAGAGAATTGCTGTACTCCCTAAAGGAGGACTGCCTTACTTTGCCTCTGAGGGAAGTTTTGGCAAAGTATGAAGAGAAACTGGAACAGAGTAAGAAGAAGGCTGAGAAGAAGATCTGATGGAAAAGGTAACATCCTTCGTCCCTTCTAGGGCTGGGAGGCATTACCTCCACTCCCGTGACGGCTAAACATGACCTTCAGTTGGATGAGATGAGACCAATTAGGATCCTTCACTGTCCTAACTTGAAAACCAAGGGATCAGTGTAGCTCTGGTCATCACTCACTCAGGGTCCGCCACACTCATCAACACTCATGAGAGCAATTTTATTAGTTAAAAAGATTAGATCATATCTGAATCGACCATGGACGTTTCTTTAAAACGTGTCAGTTCGTATGAGTGGAAAATAGACAAGACAGGTTGTATGAGGGTTCCGGTGTCCGTCTTCGCTGATGACGTCCTTATAGAGAAGATGAGACAGGACATGACTTTGAGACAAGCGGTTAATGTGGCGTGCCTCCCCGGGGTACAAGAGTCCGTGTACGTTCTTCCTGATGGTCATCAGGGATACGGATTTCCCATCGGGGGGATAGCAGCAACTTCCATAGAAGAAGACGGTGTAGTGAGCCCGGGGGGGATAGGATACGATATAAACTGTGGCGTGAGGTTGCTGAGGACGAACTTGGATTACAATGACGTTAAGCCCAAGCTGATAGAACTCGTAGAGGAGTTATATAGGAACGTTCCCAGCGGAGTGGGGAGCGAAGGCAAAGTGAAGCTTAGTCAACAGGAGTTGGACAACCTTCTGAGCGAAGGAGTGAAGTGGGTTACAGATAAGGGCTACGGTTGGGCTGAGGATATGAACAACATAGAGCAGAGGGGTAGTTGGGACTTGGCGGATCCCAGTAAAGTCAGTAGTGTAGCTAAACAGAGAGGAGCATCGCAGTTGGGGACGTTGGGTGCCGGAAACCACTTCCTAGAGGTACAGGTGGTGGACAAGATATATGACGAGAGGGTAGCTAAATCCCTGGGGATAACCAGAGAGGGACAAGTTACCGTGATGGTACATACAGGGTCTAGGGGTTTAGGTCATCAGATAGCCAGCGACTACCTCCAAATCATGGAGAGGGCCATGAAGAAATACGGCATCCAGGTTCCTGACAGGGAGCTGGCAGCCATCCCCTTCAATAGTAGGGAAGGGCAAGATTACTTCAGGGCCATGGTTGCTGGTGCAAACTTTGCTTGGAGTAACAGACAACTCATAACCCACTGGGCCAGAGAGAGCTTCGGAAAGGTCTTCAAGGTTGATCCAGAGAAGCTAGACCTCCATATCATTTACGACGTGGCTCATAACATTGCCAAGATTGAAGAATACTCGATAGATGGCAAGAAGAAGAGGGTATTGGTTCACAGAAAGGGGGCCACTAGGGCATTCCCGCCCGGAAGTCCAGAGATACCCGTAGAGCACAGAGAGACAGGTCAGGTGGTCTTGATTCCAGGTAGCATGGGGACCGCAAGTTATGTTATGGTAGGAGTCCCAGAGGGGAGGAGGACTTGGTTTACCGCCCCTCACGGTGCCGGAAGATGGATGTCTAGAGAGGCAGCTGTGAGGAATTATCCAGCCAACTCCGTAATAGGCTCACTTGACGAGAAGGGTATAATAGTTAGGGCAGCTACCAGGAGAGTCGTTGCCGAGGAGGCCCCTGGAGCCTACAAGGATGTTGATAGGGTAGCCAAGGTTGCCCACGAGGTTAAGATAGCCAAGTTAGTTATGAGGTTGAGACCAATCGGAGTGACCAAGGGATGAATAGGGACGAGTTACTTGCAGAGGAGATTAAGGACGTAAATCTGGATAGATTAAGGGAGGCTCACGAGTTCCTGGAGGTATATAACGAGATATACGGTTTCTCTGCAGAAGCGGTGTATAGGGGCTCCCTGCTCCTCAAGAGGATAGTCAGGGAGTGTGACCTGAGGTTTATCTCATTCACGGCTAACCTGATGGCTACTGGGTTGAGGGGTCTCATAGCCGACATGATAAGGAGAGGTTTCTTCAACGTCGTCGTTACAACGGGTGGAACTATAGACCATGATATAGCGAGGTCTTTTGGTGGAAAGTACTATAAGGGATCCTTTGAACTGGATGATGGAGAGCTCAGGAGATTAGGGATCCATAGGCTGGGAAACGTTCTCATACCCTTCGAAAATTACGGAGGAATCATAGAGAAAGTGGTGGGGGGAGTAGTCCCAGAACTGATCAAGGTGAAGAGGGAGTGGCCAGTCTATGAGCTTCTGTGGAAGTTCGGGGAGAAGATAAACGATGATAACTCAGTACTCCGGGCAGCCTATGAGACCAAGACCCCAATCATAGTTCCTGGAGTGGTGGACGGTAGTTTCGGAACGAACCTGTTCGTTCAATCTCAGTTCACTGGTTTCAGGATAAACCTCTTCGAGGACATGAGGTTGATAAAGGATATGGTCTTCTCCAGCAAGGTCGCTGGAGCCCTACTAATAGGAGGTGGAATAAGTAAGCATCATACCATTTGGTGGAACCAATTTAAGGATGGCCTAGATTACGCCATATACCTCACCACTGCCCAGGAATACGACGGGAGCCTGAGTGGAGCCAGGCCTAGGGAGGCAATAAGCTGGAACAAGATAAGGGAGAGAGCACAGCAAGTGGTGATATATGCCGACGCCACCCTCGCCCTCCCCATTATGGCCTTATCCTTATTAAGCTAACACCCTCAATAATATATCCATCATGGTGATTTAAGTGTCCTTAAAAGAGAAATTTACTAGCATATCGCCAGCCGAGTTCTTCAAGAGAAACCCTGAACTTGCAGGTTTCTCAAACCCTGCTAGGGCTATGTATCAGGCCCTACGTGAGTTAGTGGAGAACGCTTTGGACGCCACTGACGTTCACGGCATATTGCCCTCTGTAAAGATAAGCATAGACAGGGCTAGCCAAGAGAAGGAAATATACAGGGTCTCAGTTGAGGACAACGGAATAGGTATTCCTCCTCACGTAGTTCCAGACGCTTTTGGGAGGGTTCTCTACAGTTCCAAGTACGTCATAAGACAGACCAGGGGAATGTACGGACTAGGAGTTAAAGCAGCAGTATTGTATAGCCAGATGTATCAAGACAGACCAATTGAGGTAGTTACTTCCCCCATGGGGTCAAAGAGGCTCTATACCTTTAAGCTCAAGATTGATGTCACGAAAAACGAGCCAATAATATATGAGAAGGCCTCTGTAAACAACGAAACGGGATTTCACGGAACTATTGTGACCATGTATATCCTAGGAGATTGGATGAGGGCTAAGTCCAGGATTTACGAGTACGTCAAGAGGACTTACATCATCACTCCCTATGCAGAGTTCTTCCTGAAGGATCCGGAAGGAAACGTCGTCTTCTACCCGAGGCTTACCAACAAACTCCCAGAGCCTCCGAAGGAAGTCAAGCCCCATCCATATGGCGTGGATATAGAGCTACTGAAGAACATGATATCCAAGCAGAGGGATGACATTACAGTCAAGGAATTCTTGGTCAAGGAGTTTCAAAGCGTGGGTGAGAAGACTGCCCTCGGAGTCCTGGAGATGGCTGGTATAGACCCAAACAAGAAGGCATCTAAGCTAACCGACGACCAGCTCTCCAAGCTTGTGGATTCCATGAAGTCTTTTCCAGACTTCAGACCTCCGTCTCCTGAGGCTTTGTCGGTTATAGGGGCTGACCTCATAGAGCTGGGACTTAAGCAGACTCTCTCTCCAGATTACGTGGGGGCGGTGACCAGGAAGCCTAAGGCCTATCAGGGACATCCCTTCATCGTGGAGGTGGGACTGGCGTACGGTGGGAGTATACAACCCGCGGAGGAGCCTACCGTGCTCAGGTACGCCAACAAGATACCACTCATCTATGACGAGAAATCTGACGTGGTGTGGAAGGTTGTTGAGGAGATGGATTGGAAGAGATACGGCATAGAGGAGGAACAAATACCTCTGGTGGTCATGGTTCACCTATGCAGTACTAAGGTTCCCTACAAGAGTGCTGGGAAGGAAAGTATAGCGGACGTGGAGGAGATTGAAAAGGAGATACGGAATGGTATAATGGAAGCTGCGAGATCACTAAAAGTCTACATAACGGAGAAGAAGAGGGAGGAGGAGGCCAAGAAGAGGTTACTCACCTATCTAAAGTATATACCCGAGTTGGCCAGATCTCTGTCTACCTTTATGGTGAATGGAAAGAAAGAGGAGATGCCCAAGATACAGGAACAGCTACAGAACAAGATGATAGACCTAGTTGTGACTAAGCTCAATATTAAAGATAAAGACTTGGAACTCTTCAAATCCTACAGGGTTGAGACTCTTTGAGCGAGTTCGTTTCTAAGGTAGACAAGGAGGCTAGAGCTAGGGCGGCTGAGACTCTCAAAAAGAGGTTTCTAACACTGGTGGATCAACTGGAGAAAGGCGAACCTATGGTAATGGAGATCCCAAAGAGGACCCTCTCCAATACAGTTTATGATGAGCAGAGGAAGCTCCTCCTTCTCGGAAGTGAGAAGATGAAGAGGAGCTTCCTGGACATGAATGAGGCGAGGAGATTCATGCAGACAGTGCTTATGGGGAGTATAATTTACGACGCACTCATAAACGATGAGTATCCAACAATACGTGACCTGTATTATAGGGGTAAACACTCCATAGTCATAAGGGATCCTAAGGGGAAGACCCATGAGGAGAACACTTGGGACGAGCAGAAGGAGTCGGATAGCGTCATAATAGACATTGAGGTCTTCACCTCACTTCTCAGGGAAGAGATGCTGATCCTTAGCAAGGAGAAGGGAAAAGTGGTGGGAGACATGAGGCTCAGGAGTGGTAACGATATCATAGACCTGAGCAAGATGGGTCACGGTGCCTACTCAATTGAACCCACGCCAGACCTGATAGATTTCGTTGAGGTCAACGCAGACTACGTCCTAGTTGTGGAGAAGGACGCCGTATTCCAGCAACTTCATAGGGCTGGATTCTGGAGGAAGTACAGGGCAATACTCATAACTAGTGCAGGTCAACCGGACAGGGCCACTAGGAGGTTCCTGAGGAGACTTAACGAAGAATTGAAACTACCAGTCTACATCCTCACAGATGCCGATCCGTACGGGTGGTACATATACAGCGTCTTTAGGATAGGCTCTATATCCCTATCTTACGAGAGTGAGAGACTGGCCACGCCCGATGCCAAGTTTCTTGGAGTCTCCATGGGAGACATATTTGGAACCCCAAGGAAGAAACCCTACCTTAGCGAGAGGGAGAGGTCCAGCTTCATAATTAAGGCTAAGGAGACAGACATAAAGAGGGCCCTGGAGATAAAGAACTACGAGTGGTTCAAGACCAAGAGCTGGGAGGAGGAGATAAACGCCTTTCTCCAGAGAAAGGCCAAGCTGGAGATAGAGGCAATGGCCAGCAAGGGACTCAAGTTCTTAGCCTTCCAGTATATACCGGAGAAGATACAGACTAAGGACTACATAGGCTAATCAGCCGAGACAGGTTATTTCATCGATCAAACTGAATTGGGCTCTTCATCTACTCAATGTAACCCAAAATTTCGTTAAAAGTATTCTTCTTGCATACTCTGCAGTAGTGATAGATCGACTTCTGCCTGCTTATGTCGAAGCTAACGTTCAGTAATCCCTCCGTGTTACACGAGGTACACTTGATCTTCCAAGGCATACCAGTTATAAGCCACGAAGTCCAAATTAAAATTGCCGTGAAGAGTAAGCTAGCCTGATACGTGATGAGGGGCCAAAGCTCGGAGCACAAGAGTTAAATTCTAAGGCCTGACTCTTGATCTGAGAAGTAATGGGTATAAATTACACCACAGTAGGGGAGCTTAAGGAAGGTAGTTACGTAGTTATAGATGGTGAGCCCTGTAGAGTAGTGGAAGTCTCCAAGGCTAAGACGGGCAAGCACGGTAGCGCGAAGGCTAACATTGTCGCTGTGAGCATATTCACAGGGGCAAAGAA
Source organism: Metallosphaera yellowstonensis MK1 (assembly GCF_000243315.1). Classification (GTDB taxonomy): domain Archaea; phylum Thermoproteota; class Thermoprotei_A; order Sulfolobales; family Sulfolobaceae; genus Metallosphaera; species Metallosphaera yellowstonensis. The sequence continues at coordinate 405,226 of NZ_JH597770.1, forward strand.
GACACTGATGGCCCCAGTGGACAACACTGTGGAGGTCCCCATAATCGAGAAGCATATAGGCCAAGTCATCTCTGAGCCTAGGGATAAGGTTCAAATCATGGATCTGGACACCTATGAGACTTTTGAGATAGATCTACCCACCGAGGAGGAGGTAAGGAGCAAACTGAGGAAGGATGCAGAAGTGGAATATTGGGAGGTAATGGGGAGGAAGAAGATAGTAAGGGTAAAGTGATTTGCTGGAGGGCATAAGGGACGCAGTAAGGAAGTTCCTTGGAGGAACAACCTCTTACGACGTCGCAGTAGACGAGTTCATAAAGGATTTACAGAAGGCCCTAATCTCATCTGACGTCCAAGTCAAACTGGTATTTTCTCTCACTAACAAAATTAAGGAGAGGCTGAAGAAGGAGAGCCCTCCGACTAGCCTGGAAAGAAGGGAATGGTTCATCAAGATTGTCTACGATGAACTCTCCTCTCTGTTTGGGGGTGATAAGGAACCTGAGGTCAATCCTGGTTCCCTCCCATACGTGATAATGCTAGTGGGTGTCCAGGGCACAGGAAAGACCACTACTGCAGGTAAGCTAGCGTACTTTTACAAAAAAAGAGGATATAAGGTGGCGTTGGTAGGAGCAGACGTCTATAGACCAGCGGCCCTAGAACAATTAATGCAGTTGGGAAAGCAAATAGGAGTTCCAGTTTACGGAGAGCCAGGAGAGAAGGACGCTGTAGGAATAGCTAAGAGAGGGGTAGAGAAGCTTCTATCGGAGAAATACGAGCTCATCATAGTGGACACTGCAGGAAGACACGGATATGGGGAGGAGGCCAAACTACTCGAGGAGATGAAGGAGATCTATGAGAGCGTTAAGCCCAACGAGGTAATTTTAGTCATAGACGCTTCACTAGGACAGAAGGCGTACGATCTTGCCAAGAGGTTCCATGAGGCCAGTAAGGTAGGTTCCATAATAATTACCAAGATGGACGGAACGGCAAAGGGAGGCGGAGCTTTGTCTGCAGTGGTCGCCACTGGAGCTCCAATTAAGTTCATCGGAACAGGAGAGAAAATAGACGAATTGGAAGTTTTCAACCCAAAGAGGTTCGTGGCTAGAGTATTGGGAATGGGTGACGTTGAGGCGATCATAGAGAAGATCAAGGCAGTAGAGGACTATGAGGGCATACAGAAGAAGATGCAAGAAGTGACATCCGGAAAATCCAGGCTAACACTAAGGGACCTATACAAGCAGATTATCGCCATGAGGAAGATGGGCCCCCTTTCCAAGATACTTCAGTTGATGCCCGGCATCAACCTGATGGGTGACATACCCGAGGATCAGATCAAGGTGGGTGAAAAGAAGATGCAGAGATGGTTGGCTATAATGAACTCCATGACTTACGAGGAACTGGATAACCCATCCCTACTTGACAAACAGAGGATGAAGAGGATAGCCATGGGTTCAGGAACAGAGGTGGAAGAAGTTAAGGAACTGATTGAGCACTTCAATACCATACAGAGAACTCTTAAGGTCCTCAAGAGACGGAAGAAGGATGTTGAGAGATTACTCGGACAACTGGGAGGTACATAAAGTAAGCCTGAGATTATTGACCAGGTATTCCCTCTGCGATTCCTGCCTCGGTAGAGCTTTCGCTAAGTTGGGTCACGGTCATGAGAACAAGGAGAGGGGATTAGCCCTAAAGCTCTCCTTGCTCCTGGAGATAGATCGCCTCATTAAGGATCATGAGCTCAGGGACCTGGAGCAAGTTAAGGAACTCATCCTCAATGTAGGCCAAGTGGGTGAGGGACTGTTCAGGAAATATTACTCTGAGAAGTTCCAGAGAAGGCCCTGCTACCTTTGTGGGAACTTATTGGACGACATAAAACAGGACTTTTTCAGGAAATCCTTACACATGTTAAGGGAGAAGCCCGTAAGGTACGTACTGGGTGTCAAGCTCTCCAGCTCCATCTCAGACCTTGAGACCAAGTTCGTTGTGGATAATGGTCTCCTGTATTACGAGAGCATGAAGAACGAGATCAAACGGGAAGTAGGTAAGATGCTCTCCAAGGAGGGGTTTGAGCCCGAGCTGGACTCCCCAGAGGTGGAGCTGATCTACGATATGGAGAGCAGAGCCATAATCACCCTGAGGAAGAACCACAAGTACCTCTACTATTACGTCAGACTCTCGAGGGGTATCCCGATCTCCTCGTGGTACTCCAAGGGCGGGGAGTCACTGGAGGCAGAAATACAGGGGAAGGTCATGATCCCGTTCTCCGAACCCTCTGACGTCAGGATCCTAACTCCCTATCCCCTGGTGGTTATAGGAGAGGAGATGAGCGAGCTCAACACTAGGGGATACCTCTTAAAGAGGGTCAAGGAGGTCTCAAAGAAAGAGGTGTCTCTCCTGGCTCAAACCAAGCCCGAGTCTAGGGTTTACAGGGTCACAATCTACTCTAGGGAGAAGGTAGGAAGGGAGATCTATGAGGGGATACAGGACCTCCTATTTGAAGCTAAGGATTATCGTCAACTGAGGGAGAAACTCAGCCAACTGAACGTCCAAGTGATCTCCGTGGACGTGTTGGAGATTAAGGGAAAGTTCGAGAGACTAAGAAGTTATTTATCCAGGGCCCCAAAGTAACCCATGCGTATAGGTCTAATAGGATTAGGAGTCATGGGTTGGAGAATAGGGGCAAACTTAGCAAAGGCTGGGAGACTTCACGTGGTTTACAATAGGACGTCGGTAAAGGCCGAGCAGTTCAGTAGGGAATACGGTGTAAGGAACGCTGAATCGATACAACGGCTAGCGGAGGAGAGCGATGTAATACTCACGGTTTTAGCTGACGACGTTGCGGTACAGGAGGTCGTGGAAGGTTTGCTCCCAAAGGTCAAGGGGAGGATACTAGTGGAGATGTCAACGATTTCTCCCCCTCTGAGTATCAGGTTAGCGGAAAAGGTGAAGGGGGCTGGGGGCGTAATGTATGACGCTCCCCTAGTGGGAACCTCAATTATGGTGGAGCAGAAGAAGCTCACGGTTCTGGTAGGGGGTCCAGAGGAGGGTTTTCAGAACCTAAAGGAGTTACTCTCCCACACGGCATCTGCAATACTCTACATGGGGCCCAACGGTATGGGTCTTTACGCGAAGCTCGTTAACAACTTGCTGATAGGAGCTTACGTTGCAGCCATGGCTGAGGCGTTCAATATGGGAGTTAGAAGCGGGTTAGATCCAGAGAAGGTCAGCGAATTCTTGGCCAAGTACAGTAGCGCCAGATCACCCACCTCAGAACTTAAGGCCCCCAAGATGGCCACAAGGGACTATTCCACTCAGTTCGCCACGAGACACATGAGGAAAGATCTCGAGATCATTGATAAGGAGGCCCAGAGGTTGGGCGTTCCCATTCCGATGTCAGCCCTCGCCCTTCAGTTGTACAGAATGGTTGAGGCCATCGGTCTATCCGAGAAAGACTACTCCTCAATCTTTGAGATATATTCGAAGTTCACAAGGTCTTCATAATGGGACCCATAAGAAAGGTGTGGATGTTAACTCCACTTTTTTTCCCAGTAAAGGCTGGGACAGAGGTTCACGTTTACAACCTCAGCAAGGAGCTTCTGAGGCTATCTGTCCCAGTTGAAATACACACCACTAGGGACACCTACGACGCTAAGAGGGTTCTCAGCGAGGAAGAAAATGTGGATGGCCTGAAGGTCGTCAGACATGATAGGACTTGGAGGTACGGCGATTCCCCATCAATCCTTCACATACATAACCTAGGGAGGAAGTACAGCCTCTGGAACCTCTACACCTTCTACTACCTCCTGGTCGAGTCTAGGTTCAGAGACACTCCAGTGGTCATGACCCCTCACGACATCCTTATAGTTCACAAGGGTAAGGTAATCTCTTTTATAGAAAAGTTGGCAGGCAGGAGATTGAACGGGATAATAGCAGTGAGCGAGTGGGAGAGGGAGAAGATGATTGAACTGGGATACGAGCCCTCTAAGATAGAGGTCATCCCAAACGGTGTTGAGGATAGGGCCTACGAACAACCCAAGGAGGAGAAGAACGGGGAGTATATACTTTACTTGGCCAGGTTCAGCAAGGAGAAGGGTCAGCTCTTTGCAGTGGAGTGTCTCAAACGAATCCCAGTGAGGATGATTATGGCGGGACAGATCAGGGACCAAGAGTACTTCAGGCTAGTAATGAATAGGGTCAAGGAATTAGGCCTGGAGGATAGAGTACGATACTTGGGGGTAGTGAGCGACGAGGAGAAGTACAAGCTAATGGACGGAGCGTTAGCCCTCGTACTCACATCTGAGGTTGAGGGAGAACCAATAGTGGTGAAGGAAGCCATGGCTAGGGGTACTCCTGTCATAGTGGGTAGGAAGGCTGAGGTCTTGCCCACGATAGTCAAGGACGGGGAGAACGGGTTTGTGATATCCGACTGTGAGGACTTGAGAGAAGCTGTGGAGAAGCTTAAGAATGGGAGAGTGAGGGAGGAGATATCTCGGAGGAACCTCGAATTATCTAAACAGTGGAGGTGGTCTGCAATAGCTAAGAAAACCCTCGAGTACTACAGTACATTGCTTTCAGGGATGGAACAAAAAGTTTCAGGTAGTGCGGGGACGGGGATTTGAACCCCGGATGGCCTACGCCAGCGGATCACTTACTGGGTCTTGAGTCCGCCCCCTTGGACCAGCTCGGGCATCCCCGCACATGGAAAACTATTCGAGGGATCTAAAAAGGGTTTCTGAATCTCACATCTTCTTCAAGACGAGAGAGGTTAAGGTCGACTCGACACCTTTGACTGACCTTATGTTCTCAATTATATTGTTGAGTTCTGTGGGATCCCTGGCCTCTACCTTAGCCACTATATCATAGTCTCCTGAGATTTCCATGACCTCCTTTATTCCTGAAATTGAGGCTAGCCTTCTGGTAACAGAGGTTGTGTAGACGTTAGAGGCACACTTGATGGAGATGACTGCCTCTATCCTGTCTGGAGGCCTCGGCTTCAGGACCTTCCCAGTCACCTCTTCTGCTATTTCCAGGAGATCCACGTCTCTGAAATACCTTGTGGTCTGGCTGGACTTTATCTTGGCAAGGACTAACTCCAGTTCCCTCTCTTCCAACTTCACTCCCAACCTCTCAAACCTATCCTTCAATGCATGCTTACCAGTGTATTTATCTATCACGTAATCCCTAGATCTTCCGAAGACTTCTGGAGGCATGAACTCATACGTCCTGGGGTCGGTGAGTACTCCAGCCACATGTATTCCAGCCTTGTGTACAAAGGCGTAATCTCCAGTGATCGGGAAGTTGGGAGGCATCGGAATTCCGCTGTACTTTTCGACCAGTGATGCGACCTTGCTCAACCCCTCTAACTTGACCACGTCCAAGTTGAAGTGGTACTTCAGCGCAGCGGCGACTGCCTGTAGGGGGACTATCCCCACCCTCTCCCCCAGCCCGTTTACGGTTGCGTGAATTATGGTTGCACCGCCCTCAACTGCAGCTAACGCGTTAGCTACCGCCATCCCTAAATCATTGTGGGCGTGAATATCGTACTCTACTCCAGGAACCTCCTTAACCAAGAAGGAGAAGAGCTCCTTGGTCTTGGTAGGATAGAGTATCCCGACAGTGTCAGCTATCCCTATCCTGTCGGCTCCCGAGTCCCTGGCGGTCTTTATCACCTTGACCAGGTAGTCCAGGTCCGTCCTAGTGGCATCCTCAGCTGTGAACCTGATCTTCACTCCGTGGGATTTCGCATAGCTCACAGCCTCGGCGATTACGTTAAGGGCCTCCTCCCTCGTGGTCTTAGTCTTAGCCTTGAGGTGAATGTCGCTGACCCCATAAAATATGGCTATCCTGTCTGCCTCGACCTCGTTCACTATCTCTATGTCCCTCTTAACTGCCCTACTGTGGGCCAAGATCTCGGAGGTTAACTCTCCCTCCCTTTTGAGCTTAACTATTCTCTTTATTCCCTCGTAAATGTCAGGTGAGACGGCAGGATGTCCTGCCTCTATCATGGCGACCCCTATCTCAGAAAGGGCCTTAGCTATCTCCACCCTCTGCTCTACACTGAAGACGACACCTGGGGTCTGTTCCCCTTCCCTGAGGGTGGAGTCTAAGATTCCTACCTTCATTAGACGCACCTAGCCGTTCTAAACCGGTAAGTTACTTATTAATAGTATTGTAAAACAATGGTTAGATCTTCGAACTAAGAGAGGGAACTTAAGATGAGTTCTCTTACATTCTCAAGTCCTATCTTTGGGGCATATTTTTCTATTATTGCCGTCAGGAGGTTAAAGAAGTCCGGATTCTTCTTCACCTGGTCCATGTGATTGGCATAAACGAAAATGATGGACGAGCGTATATTGCTGTTCCTCCTCAACTCTCCCTCAAGTTCACTGAGCATTTCCTCCAGAGAGCCCAAGTTTATCCTACTCCTATAGTTTCTCAGCCTCACGAACTCCTCTTGATCTAGGATGGACATATCTCACACCGGCTCGACTATACTTGCTATTCCCGACCCCTTAATAACGTCTGTCAGCCTATCTAGTCTATTCACGTTGGTCACCAACACCCTTATCCTCGACCGCTCCACGATCTTCATGGCCATTGGGTCCAGTAGTTCGTAGGTCCCAGCCTTGACCGACTGCGACGTCTCAAGTATCCTCTTGAGTTCTGCAGTAGTTACCCTGGGGAGCAACTTGGCCTCTGGGTTCAGCCTGGGGTCACTGTCGTAAACACCCTCCACCGTGGTGGCTATGACCAGGTAATCGGCAACAGTGGCCTCAGCCACAAGTGCTGCCACTGCAGCCGTGGATTGACCTGGCTGGAACCCTCCAGTTACCACCACCTTTCCCTGGGACCAGTACTCTATGAACTGCTCCAGGCTCTCAGGCACCCTCCCGTAGGCTAGGTCGTTGAGGGCCATAGCCACCAGGAACGCGTTCAGTCTGGACACCCATATACCCATCAGATCCAGGCTAGCTTCGTTGAGCCCAAGTGACCTACCCATGGAAATATACTTCCTCGCTGTGGAGCCTCCTCCGGTAACTACTGCGACCCTGTTACCCCTCTCCACCAAACCTCTCACTGCCCTCGGAAGTAGGGACTTGTCTCCCTCGTCGTCGAAATACTTCCCAGTAACCTTTATGACGAGTTTCATCAGGAAAACTTAGAAAACTAGTAAAAAACTTAAACGGCATAGTCGTCTGGGAGCTTGTGCCTAAAGTACTTCCCGGTCTCGGGATCTTTGAATAGACCTATCTTCACTCCCTTCCTTCCCTTGGGAGCTAGAGTCCAGGCCTTCTCTGGAGTCAGATCCATCTCCTTCCCCCCAGGCGTCTTAACCTTCACGGCCTTCTTATAGGTCATAGGCATCAAGTTTAATGGTGTAGGATTAAGGTTATAAACCTTTCCATGAGTAACGCAATTGATAATACCATGAGTTAATCAATGACTGATGCTGAAGGACTTCTTCAATCAACACAGCTCGTGTTTCCACCATCCAACAATAGGGTAGAACCTGTGAT
>NZ_JH597770.1:417739-727347 GCF_000243315.1 Metallosphaera yellowstonensis MK1
AAATTGGTCCCGTACCTTCGGAAGAAGGGATGCCTACCATCGTAGTGAACCTGCGGTGGTAGGTCGCAGAGACCAGGGGGATCTGACTATTTAATAAAAATATAGGTCCCCGCTAGCCCGAAAGGGTGTGAACGGGGGCTAAATCCTGGCCACTGGCGGTCGGTTAAACCCGGGTCCAACCGGGCGAAGCCCCGCTGAAGGCCGGGGGTAACTCTGACCCTCTCAAGGTAGCCAAATGCCTTGCCGGGCAAGTTCCGGCGTGCATGAATGGATCAACGTGATCCCCACTGTCCCAGCCTGGGGCCCCATGACCGCCCAGAGTGGGTTCACAGTCCCGCAACCCCTCACACCGAGAGAAGACCCCGTGGAGCTTCACCGCAGCCTGGCGCTGGTTCTCGGGCGCCTATGCGTAGAGTAGGTGGGAGGCGTCGAAGCCGTCCCTTCGGGGGCGGTGGAGCCGAAGGTGAAACACCACCCATGGGTGCTCGGGAACCTAACCTCTTCGGGGGACAACGTCAGGTGGGCGGTTCGGCTGGGGCGGCACTCCCGCGAAAATGTAACACGGGAGCCCAAAGGTCAGCTCAGGCGGTACAGAACGCCGCCGTAGAGTGCAAGGGCAAAAGCTGGCCTGACGAGACCCTTCAAGGTACGGGGTCTCGGCGCGAAAGCGCGGCCTAGCGAACGCTCGTGCCCCCACACGTGGGGGCCGGGCATGACAGAAAAGTTACCCCGGGGATAACAGGGTCGTCGCGGGCGAGAGCTCCCATCGACCCCGCGGTTTGCTACATCGATGTCGGCTCTTCCCACCCTGGAGGTGCAGCTGCCTCCAAGGGTAGGGCTGCCCGCCCGTTAAAGGGGAACGTGAGCTGGGTTTAGACCGTCGCGAGACAGGTCGGACTCTAAGGGTGAGGGGTGCACGCTGCCTGAGGGGAAGGTACTCCTAGTACGAGAGGAACAGGGTATCGGGGCCTCTAGTCTGCCGGTTGTCCGACAGGGCAACGCCGGGCAGCCACGCCCTGTGGGGTAACCGCTGAAAGCATCTAAGCGGGAACCCCTCCCCGAAAAGAGGCAGCGGTGCGTGACGGCCGAAAGGTTGTCACGCGGGAGCCCTCCCCAAGAACAGGGGGTTGATGGGGTGGGGGTGTAAGTCCCGAGGGCGAAAGTCCGAGGGGCTCAGCCTGCCACTCCCAATAGGGCGAGTCCAGCGCAATATCCCTAGGTGGCTGGGTGTAATTGGTCACGGTTAGCCTCTCTTGCTAATTTGTCCTGCTTTGTGTGCTTCTTTGATTTTTATCAGAATATACGTAAGCTTTTTCCGAATTGATGTATGATTTTGAATTTTGGATTGTCCGATGAGCTTAACATCTGAGAAATTTGGACAAGCGCACAAAGCAAATTTGTCCTGAAGGTAACATCTACGTGTGAGTTTAGGGCTACAACCTCAATCCCCTAATGGCGGAGTGGTGCGCTACGATCAATTTTCTCAGACGTCAAGCATGCTGAACTAACCTAAAAATCGAAATTACGTCTCACTTTGAAAGAAAGCCTTACGTCAACGTTGACACAAACTGAAGTAACCAATAGACCGACTGTGACGGAAAAAGTTTATAAAGAAATTGAGTTTTATAACGCTTAGAGTTATATGACCGAAATTGATCCTATACCTATCACGGGAGGTATTCTAGGAGGGTTAGGGTCTGCTGTAGGTCTGGGCTTGGAGTACGGGTCGGTGAGGGACACGGCGACCTGTACAGTGAGGAGCATGAGGGACTCTCTGGCTCAGGGCCTTGGGAGGTACGCGTTCTACCCAGCGCTGGCCCTGACGACGAGGGTGTTGAGCGGGGCGACCAACGTCATGCAGGTCGTGAGGCACGGGGTCGTGGTGAGGACCGTGGAGGGGAACTACTACTACGTGGGAGGGAGGTCGAGGTACTGGGCCGGGGGAAGGGCGTTCCACGCCTATCAGTGGTCGGTGGACTTCGTAATGAGCACGGGGAGCGGCTCGGAGTCGGAGAGGTTGTGGGAGACAGTCAGGGAGACTGAGTCTGAGGTCGTGGTGATCCAGGTCAAGGGGGCCAGGATATCCAAGCGGTGGGTCAACCCCGAGCCCCCCAGGGACTGCAACGAAGCCGTGGTGGGCTGGCTCCTGGACTGGTTGGAGAGGACCGGGAGGGGTGCAGTGCTGACCAACTACGTACCCGCGATACGCGCACAACCTAGTGGTTCACAAGAAATACCCGGAAGATTAGTTATATCTTCTGGAGGTCACTACAGTGCCGAACCGCTAGGGGAATATCTGAGGGGTACCTCGACCACTCCCCCTACCCCTACTCCACTGTCCTGACCTCCCTCAGGCCGGAATCAGGTCCCTACCCGCCCTGGGTCTCGCTCAACGGCAGGGTGGCTTACGCGTTGTTCCCAGGCCAGCTGAACTCGGCCCTCTGCGACTTCATCCTGGCCGGGCCCTACCAGAAGTACTGCCAGGATCTGGTCTCAGACACTTCCTACAGCGAGATGCTCGTGGGTGCCCCGGTGTTCTCGGCCTTCTCCTGCCCCAGCGGTTGCAAGGGGGCCGGGCTCTTGGGACTCGTCTACTCCCTGAACCGGGCCCCGCTGAACCCCGTGACCGTGGGGGACTACAAGTTCGCCTCGCTGACCTACGTCCTGGGACCCGGGAATACTGACGGGAAATACATCGACGCCGACCTCGACAGGTACGCCCAACAGCTCGGGGTCCACGAGGTCCTCTTCATGAGCAGGACCTACGTCTCCGGCGCCAACAGGGCCGAGAGCGAGATCGTCGCGGCACTTGGCCTCAGTCCGGTTATCGTCTCGGTCCTGGTGGCAATGGTGCCCTGGAGCCTGGACTGGGCCCAGGTCTACCAGTAGGTCAGGCCCTACGCCGAGGCGACCAAGAACGTCATGGATAAGGTGAGGGACTTCCTCAGGTCCACGAACCAGGAGTCCCTCCAGGGGTTCGTGGACGAGTGCGTCACCGACAATCTAGACGAGCTCAGGCTGGGCAAGGAGGAGTTCGACGAGGGCTGGCTCTACCAGTCCTCCCTCGAGTGCGTCCTGGAACACAGGGCCCCGGGCAAGGAGCTGGTCAGATAGCGAGAGCGGTCATCACGGTCTTCAAGTCCATGAAGTTGTTGAGCAATGTACGGAGCCTCACCCAGATCTCCCTTAAAGTTCCCTTTACTTGACTAAATGGAATGAACATATGTAAATTTGCATCAAGCATCGCTGAGGTACATCGGCGAGGTTTGATGAGGTACGCCTCTGTCCCAGGGACGGCCTTTGAGAGCGACGTAGACCCAGTTCCCTCCAACGGGAAATCCATGACCCGTCAGGGGTCGAGCGGTAGAGCCTTTTCTGGGTCAGAGTGCCCTCAGAGTTTGTGGAGTTCCGCCCTCTCCTTGGGCAATGAGACAGAAATCCTCGCCCTTCAGGACCTGGTAGCCCTAGACGTTCAGTTAGCTGATCGAGACGCGTAGAGCTGAATCTACCACACGTCCATAGATATCAATTTCTCCTCGGTCATGGCGAGCATAGTGTTCCTCACCCCCTCCCTGTTACCTACTCCGCTGAGCTTTACTCCTCCGAAGGGAAGGGCGTCCCACCTCAGTCTAGTGCTGTCGTTCAGGATCACAGCTCCTGTCCTGAGTTCCCTGGCTATCCTGAGTCCCCTCTTGAGGTCTGACGTGAATACTGATGCCTGAAGGCCGTACTCTGTGGAGTTGGCCATCTCCACTGCCTCCCCGTCGGTCGAGAACCTAGCTACCGGAGCAATGGGGCCGAAGACCTCCCTCTTCATTACCTCCATGTCCAATCCCGCCTCTCCTACAACCGTTGGAGGGAAGAAGAAACCGGTCTCCAGGGCCTTACCTGAATAGACCGATCCACCCTTCCTCCTGGAGTCCTCCACCAGCTTGGCCATGTCCTCCTTGGCCTTCTTGGAGATCACCGGACCGACCTCGGTGGACTCGTCAAGGGGATCTCCCACATTCAGTTCCTTTACTCTTTTGACGTACTCCTCCAGGAACCTAGAGTAAACCTTCTCCTGAACTAAGATCCTCTTCCCGGCGTTGCAGTTCTAACCGGCGTACTCAAACCTGGCCCTGACCGATACCTGAACTGCCTTATCCAGGTCCGCATCCTCCAGGACTATGATGGGATCTGAACCTCCCATCTCTGCCATGACCCTCTTCCCCAGGCTGACTGCCCTGGAAGCTATGGAAGTACCTACGGGAGTGGAACCGGTGAACGTTATCCCCGACACCTTCCTGTTGCTCACCAACTCCTCACCCACGCTGTCTCCTCCCCCGGGCAAGACGCTGAGAGTGCCCTTGGGTAGGCCGGCCTGGTAAAGTATCTCCCCCATGAGGAGGGCAGTGAGGGGAGTGGATGAGGAAGGTTTCACCACGACTGTGTTGCCTACCACCAGGTTGGGAGCTACCTTATGGGCGAAACTGTTGGCTGGGAAGTTGAAGGGGAGGATTGCCCCCACCACGCCCAGCGGTTCCCTCAGCGAGAGCACCAGTCTCCTCTCATTTCCTGGGGGGTATTCATATCCGTCGACCCTGAACGTCTTTCCCTCGAGGACGATCCTGGCTTCCTCCGCAGCTATCCTGAAGAGTTGTACTGCCCTACTCACCTCCACCCTGGAGTCCCTTATGGGCTTCCCCGACTCCGTGGTGAGCAATCTCGCGACCTCCTCGCTCCTTGAGGCCAGGATCTCTGAGGCTCTGACCAACACCTTAGCCCTATCCTTAATTGACAGCCTGGAGAAGATTTGAAATGACTCCAATGCCAGGTCCACAGCCCTCCTGGTCTCTTCCCTCCCGGCCTCCCACACCTCTCCCACTACTTCCTCAGTTGCAGGGTTGAGGACCTTGATTACCCTCTCTCCCCTTACCTTCTCTCCACCTAAGATCAAGGTGACCAGAAATAACATCCTTTTCCAGCTAAAGAGTTTCCCGCTAACAGGTTTTCAGTCACTCAAGTAGAATTCCGTCAACTTCCTGTAGGCGTTCCTGAGGTGATGTAGGAAAGTTACCTTGCTGAGGCCCAGGAGAGACGCAACCTCCTCGGCGTCAGCCCTCCTGGGGTAATCCAGGTAACCGTGGGCCAAGGCTGCCCTTAGCACCCTGTTCTCTGAGGGCGTGAGCCTGGGGGAGACCTTAGGTTTAAATTCCTCCACGGTGTAATTCATTACCCTACCGAACTCCGAGAATCCCTTGAGGACCTCGTTAACTGAGTCCCTGGGTAGGGCGAAGGACCACGTCTCCATCCCTTTGCCTATCCTGTTGTTGACGAATAGTACCTCCTTATCGTATAGGTACCCCGCCAGGGAATCCCTGTACTTGTTAAGGAAGTCCACCAGGACCTGATCCTCGTGTATGGAAACCTTGTTTATCCTGAGGATACCGGGGAGTCTCTTCATCCTCAGTGCCACTTCCTTCCCTTGGCTGGGGAGGAGGAGTCTGGACCTGAGGTAGTCCTTCTCCGGATAGACCTGGTAATTCAGTGTTATTGCGTCTATGTCCTCCAAGACGCTGGTCCAGCAACCCTCATGTTGGACCGAAACAGTCATTAGCTTTATGAGTCCCATATCGAATATCATTGACTCCTTTAAACATTATAAACCTTTCCTTATCATTTATAGAGAAATTATTGGTTTTAAATAAGAGGAGAAAAAAATAATGGTTTAGGGAGAGATCTCGTCCAGTCTCCTCTTTGCCGTTTTTATTCCAGCTAGGGAGATCAACGCCGAGATGACCTGGAAGGATATCATGAGCATGAACACCTCAAGACTGGAGGAGGAGTTCACGCCTCCCGAGAGGATTGAGCCTATCTGGAGGGCGACCGCGAAAGCCCCGATTCCGCCCCCTATGTGTCCTAACCCGTCTGCTAGGCCGAACCCGGTCACCCTAGCCCTAGTTGGAAAGTTTTCCGTGGTCCAGGTATAGGAAATTGGTATCCATAGATCTATGCCGAAGAACAAGATCATGGCCCCCAGGACGGCAAGACCTAGGTTTGATCCAGAAAAGGCCAGCGTGATACCTCCCAACAGAGATATGGCAGCGGATATGGGTACCCAAATCTTTCTCTCCATCTTATCACCCAGGAATATGAGAACTAGGGGCACCGCGATGAACCCTAGAACACCCAGTGCGGCTATCATTCCGGCTTCTGGGGGAGGGTAACCCAGGGCCGAAAGGATCGTGGTCAAACCAGCGGCATTGGTGTAAACCGTTATGTAACCGAAGAACCACATCAGCATCAGGACGATCCACCTCCTCAGATAGACCCTGTTCCCGAGGATGGTCTTCAGGGCCTCGGCGTACGACGTTTCTGTGGCAACTTTAACTTCCAGGTACTGGGGCACGGGAGGGAGTGAGCCCAATTTTCTCTCCGCCATCCTCTCCATCCTAGACACTATCTCTGAGGCTTCCTTGACCCTCCCCTTACTGATCAGCCATCTTGGTGACTCTGGGAGCTCAAACCTCAGTGCCAGACCTATTATTGCGAGAAGTGAACCTATCCCGTACATTATCCTCCAGCCTGAAGTTGTGAAGATGCCGGTGGAGCCTAAGGCAAAGGGGAGGCCCAACGGGAACGGGGACGGAGGGGTTGTGAGGAGGAGACCGAGCCATAAACCCAAGAAGGCGCCCAGCGTAGCGAAGAGGAAGACCATGGAAGTATACTTAGCCCTACCCTGGATAGGGGCGACCTCGTTTATGTAGGTGTTCACTATGGCCAAGTCAGCCCCTACTCCGACACCGGTTATTGTCCTAGCTATCAGGTAATTAGTGTAGTCTGGGGAGAGGGCATTATAGAGGGAACCGAGTCCCGTTATGGCCATGGTGAGGACCAACATGGACCTTCTTCCGAACCTGTCGGAGAGAGGGGTTATCAGGAGTGCACCTACGACGTATCCTACTAGATTCCAGAGGACTACAGGACCCAGCAATTCCGCTATCCTAGGAGAAGAGGGAGAGGTCACGCCGAAGGTGGTCAGGGCAGTCTGAATGAAGGATACGTTTATGTCGAAGATATCAAAAAACGTGAAGAGGAAACCGACTCCCAAAATTCCAATAAAAATGGATGAGAGGGACCAGATGGGAATACGATCCAGTCTGGCTATGACCTCAGACGCAGACTTCTCTTCCATAAAGGTCTAAGATCATTTGAGAAATGGAATATAACGGGAACATTAAACCGGTTTCATTCAGTGAGTAATTTTCCTTATTCTGGTCGTTTTATTGACAGAGGTTATCACGTTTTCGAGGGCATTCCATCACTGGTCTTAGGTGGCCGTGCTTGGGTTCTTACAGTCGTTGTCACTTAAGTGTCAGTCACCATACGTGAGGTTGATCGAAACCAGGGACTATCGCCCTCTCAGGAAGAAGCTTAAGAACGTGAATTCAAGGGGTCTCCCTTCCCCTCTCGAATCCGTAGATCACGGAGAAGTTTGACAGAACTCCCAATGCCAGGAAGGTGTGTAGTACCAAAAAGACACCTCTCAGGGAAAACAACGCTACGGTTCCAGCCAATATGACTAGAAAGACGTTACCTAAGCACATCCTCCTTATCATCCCCTCACTCTTCCAGGAACACACCGAGGAGAGGATGAGCAGTGATATACCCACAATGACGTGGGGAAGAAATAGGAACTTCAGGGACGATAAGACGACGCCAATAAGGAATTGAAGCACCGTCAAACCAGCCCCAAGTAGGGCTAAACCCTTTATCATGTGAAAGAAAGAGAATGTCCGCTTAAATGTTTCGTGGGATCTCCAGTAGCTGTCCTCGGGGGGACTCCAACGCGGAATCTCATCAGTTCGTCAGGGGCGTAGCTATACAGCACTAGCTAAGGTAACCCTAGTATCGTCGATTACGGAAACGATAACGGAAGGTCCTCATTCATCGTAAGTGGGGAATTTATGGTGGAAAATTTAAGTTTGAACGGAACGGCTTAATTCCGTTTGCCCCTAAACTTTCGTTTCACTCATTTTATCTTCAATCATGATCTAGCGTAGGGACTTAGCCCTCAGCCACCTACCAAGCTTAACGGTAGGTGGGTCACGGGACTCCTTCGAGCCCAACGGCAAGGGACTCACATCTCTGCAATCTCTCCCACCCTTTTGGGCATAGCCCACATCGAGTGAGAGTTCATCTTTTATCAATAAAATTGTAATAAACGAATATAAAACGCTTCCATTAACGTAAAAAGGGCTTCAGCCCAAAAGCCCAAACTCCTTGCTTTCTGTCGTCCTGAGAGTTGTCACGATGTTGATCACGACTAGAACAGATCCTCACCTGAAAGGTAACTTTGATCTCGGGGAAAAGGTTTCGAATGCGAGTTAAAGAGCCCGTTCCTACAGTTGAAGTCAGAGGTCTCCTCACAACATCATGAAACTTGTTTCAACATGAGAGCTTTCCACTGAAACTCATTTCATTTATTGCTTATAGAAATCAACTCTAGTTAACTTTTGAGTGACCATGATTGATATCTTGAGGGTCTCACATGTTGTCTACAGGGTCACGGATCTGGAGCGCGCACTTTACTTCTATCGTGACCTCTTGGGCTTCGTGGAGACGGAGAGATCAGGGGAAGAGGTATACCTGAGGGGTATAGAGGAGGGGCAACATCACAGCTTGATTTTGAGAAAAGCGGAGTCTAACGGTCTCTCCTATGCAGCCTTGAGGGTGAGAAGACCGGAGCACTTAGACGTGGCTAAACAGACTTTCCAGGAGATGGGGATCAGGTATAGGTTCTATAAAGAGAAGGGAGTAGAGGAGGCCGTCCTCTTTGAGGATCCGCAGGGCATACCCATTCTCCTATATCATGATATGGAGTACGTGGGGGACAACAGGCTCAAGTTCCATATCCATAGGGGAGTAAGCCCGGTGCGGATAGACCACATAAACTTCATGGTGAGGGACTTGGAGGCAGAGGTTGAGTTCTACACCAAGGTTCTCGGCTTCCTGGAAACCGAGACCTTCTTGGACAAGGAGGGAAAGAAGATGGTCTCTTGGATGACGAGGATAGGCCACTCGCATGAGGTGGCGATAGCTAGGAGCTCTAGGAACGTACCTGGGTTCCATCACGCCACCTTTTACGTCCACGATGTGAGGGATATCATCAAGGCAGCTGATATAATTTCAGCTGCAGGGATGTGGGACTCCCTGGAGAGAGGGCCAGGAAGGCACGGTGTGACACAGGGTTTCTATGTCTACCTCAGGGATCAGGACAGGAATAGGATAGAGTTCTTCACAGGGGATTACTTTGTGCTCGACCCGGACAAATGGAAGCCCATAGCCTGGACGTGGGATCAACTTAGGTACCGCTCCGACTTCTGGGGGAGGGAAGTCCCAGAGACTTGGCTCAAGGAGTGGGTTCCCGTGGAGGACATCACGGGTAAATTACGGGGGTGGAGTACGTGATCCGTAGGGGATCAGATTTCATAAGGAGCATGAAAGAGGGACACCACGGAGAGGTCTATTATAACGGCGAGAAGGTTGAGGACGTAACTGAACACCCGGCCTTCAGGTCGGCAGTGAGGACCGTGGCTGACTACTATGACCTACACTGGAGCGAGAGCCTTAAGGAGTATCTAAGGATATACAACCCAGATGTGGGTGAGGAGACCAGTGTAACCTTCTTCAGACCCAGGAACAAGGACGACCTCAGGAGGCTCAGGATTGGGATATCTAAGATCTATGACTTCTATAGGGGCTTCTTCGGCAGGAGTCCAGATTACTTGAACGTGTGGACAATGCTCTTCTACGCCCACGCTGAGGACTACTTCGGGAAGGTCTTCGGTAGCAGGATGATGGAGAACGTGATAGAGCTCTACAGGGAGGCTACCAGGCAGGACCTCTTCTACACTCACGCCATAGTAGCTCCCATGTACGATAGGTCCAGGCCACCCTCTCAATGGGAAGACCCCTATATACAGATAGGTGTGGTCAGGGAGACCAGTGAGGGCGTAGTGGTGAGAGGCGCAGCACTGCTCTCCACCGCAGGACCCTACTCAGAAAGGTTATGGTACCTTCCCAACATCAGGAGGGACACCGACCCCAGGTACGCCATATTCTTCTCCCTCCCCACAGAATCCAAGGGAGTGAAGTTCATCTCCAGGAGAGGGTTCCATCCTAAGGAAGGCTTCGGAGAGTTCGAGTACCCACTCACCTCAAAGTACGAGGAACCCGACGCCATAATGGTCTTAGACGATGTGTTAGTACCCTGGGATAGGATAATTTTCTACAAGAAACCAGAGGAAATAGAAGGATTCATGTGGCATACGGTGAACCTTAGGGCGTGGTTCAACTGGCACTTCGTGATCCAGCACTACTCTAGGACGAAGTTCTTGGCCGGTTTGGCCATAGCCTTGGCGGAGGCCGTGGGGATAAACAACTTCATCAACGTCCAGGAAAAGTTGGGGGAGATACTGCTCTACTTATCCATATATGAAGCTGGGATGGTGGCATCAGAGGAATTGGGAGAGCAACTGGACAGCATCTACAGGCCCAATCCCCAGATCTCCATAGCTGTGAGCGCAATGGGCATGAAGGCCCTGCCCAGAATAAACGAGATCTTAAGGCTCATAAGTGCCGGATCTTCTATACCGGTTCCAGCTGGGATCAAGGACTTCGAGAACCCTGAGGAGAGGAGGCTTCTGGAGAAGTATATGTCATCCAAGGGTCTAAATGCCCTGGATAGGGTGAAGCTATTCAATATCCTCTGGGATACGATCGGCTCAGAGACCGGGATAAGGTACGAGCAATATGATAGGTTCAGTAGGGGGGATCCAACAATAAGGTGGGCCCAAATGTACACCGAGGTCTTCAAGGAGAAGAAAGGAGAGTACGTTAAGATCATAAGGGACATTATGGATCAGATACCTAACCCTAAAGCCTAAATAAGGACTTCCATGTGGTTATCACAATGAAGCTAGTTTCTTTCATACGTGAGGGGAGGAGGGGGTACGGATTACTGGAGGGTGATACTATCGTCATCACGGACTCTCTGGGAGGAAGGGAAGTAGGAGACGAGGTGGAGCTGATGCAAGTGAGGCTGGTAGCCCCTCTGGAACCCTCTGCCATATTTTGCACGTTAGTTAACTCACCGAGGATGTTAGGGGTTGAGAGCAGGGAGGAGGCTAAGAAGATGCTGGGAGTTCCCAAGTTTTTCCTGAAGTTACCTCAGACGGTGATAGGTCCAGGGGACACAATACTTGCCCCTAAGTCTGGAATAAGGCCTGAGGCCGAGATAGGGATTGTAGTCAGATCCCCACTCAAGAGGGCATCTAAGGAGGAGGTCAGGAGGGCTGTTCTGGGCTACACGGTCTTCAATGACGTCACCGCTCCTGGGGAGATGAGTGGGGACGTTTACTATGCCTACAGGAGAGATCCCATGGACGGGAAGATAAAGAAGATGGCCGTCAGAGGTTCACACTTCAGGAACAAGAACAGGGATACCTTTTCACCCATGGGTCCTTGGGTGGTCACCACGGAGGAGTTGTCAGACATTCAGGGACTGAAGATAAGGAGCAGTTACGGGGATAAGTTGGTGCAGGACGGTCATACGGACGAGTTGGTGTACGGCGTTGAGGAGCTCCTGGCGGAGCTGAGCAACGTGATAACTGTGCCCCCCAATAGTGTGGTTACTACTGGTACCATAGGTTACAGAGAAGCAGAGGAGGCCTCTGAGTATAAGTTCGGCGTACTTGAGGCACCCATGGTCGTTGAGGTGGAGAGGATAGGTAAGTTGGAGAATTGGGTCAAGGCAGAGTAACTACTTGACGAACCTTGAGATGAAGGAGTAGGTTAGGCTTTGGGCCACATTGGCTAGCTTCAGGAAGTAGGGCTCTATCTTCAGCTTAGAGGGAACGTATATCTCCCTCTTCCCGGTCCTGGCTCCCTTAAGGATGGCCTTAGCTACCTCACGAGGCTCCACCGCGTATTTGGGCGCTATATCTCTTCCTCGAAATGAAGGGTGAGAGGTGAACGAGGTTCTTACTGGGCCTGGATATATCCCTGACACCTTCACTCCATAACGTCTTGCCTCAGCCCAGAGACCGTTGGTGAAACTGGAGACCGCAGCCTTAGTGGCAGAATACACCAGGAGGGTTGGAGTACTCACGTAGGCTGCCTCAGAGACCACGTTGACTATGGAACCTTCCCTCCTCTTGACCATACTCGGGTATACTGCCTTGGTCGTGTAGAGCACACCGAGGAAGTTGGTCCTAACCATATATTCCTCTTCATCCATGGGGGTCTCCAGGAATGAACCGTACACTCCGAAACCTGCGTTGTTGACTAGGAGGGAGATCTCTCCCACTTCCCTCTCCACCTTCTCCACCAGTTGGAAGACCGACTCCCTATCGGATACGTCCAATTCGAACCTGTAGTCTCCTACGTCAGGGGTACTCCTCGACACTGCTACTACCTTATATCCTTCCCTCATGAGTAATTCCACTGTGGCCCTTCCTATCCCCTTTGACGCTCCGGTGACTAAGGCTATCATGCTCGAACAGAGTCTTCCCGACTTTTATCGATTTTCCCTTTTCTAGATAAGGAAAGGGCAATTTCGCCTTGGCGGCTATTTCCTTTACTGTACAGCACTTATTAGATTTTGCCTCACTCGCAGGGCGATATCCAAGGCAAACCAATAACTGCCGTTAAATGTTGAAGGCTCTCTTAAAGTTTCTCTCTACCGCCTTCTCTGCATCCTCAAGGCCAATCCCCTTCACCTTGGCTATACTCTCCAGGGACTCTCTGACCATCGGGGGTTCCAAGAGTCTCCCTCTATACACATAGCCACCGTCACTCTCTGTGAGAAGTATCTCCAGAGGTGCCTTCTCCAACACCCTCTTGTGCTTCTCCTGAAAGGTAACTGAAGGGTTTATGGTGATGAAGTACCCAGCCCCTTCAATTTCCTTCAATAGTTCCACCGGCCCACTGTACCAGTGAAGGATGGCCCTCTTGACACCCTTACGAAGAAGGATGTTGAGGGCGTCCCTCCAGGCGTCTAGAGCGTGGACGTTGGCAGTCTTCTCCGGTGCAGCTTCCAGGATGGAGGAGAAATATTCGAGCTGTACTTCCTTGCTCGCTCTAGAGAGCCTGTAATCCAGCCCTATCTCGCCCAGGAAGTCGGCCTCCCTCACGAGGTTTAGTACCTCTCTTAACTCTCCGTTCCCCGCGTTCCAAGGATGTATTCCCACTCCTCTGAGCACACCTCTCATGGAGAGGGTTGCGAGGGATGACTTTAGATCCATGGATACCGCAGCGATGTAGACGTCGTAGTTCCCCTTGAGCTCTGAGCAATGACAGTGAGCATCGTAAAGTATCGGTGTCACCTCAGAATTAGAGATACTTTTCAACTGATACACCTTAAATTAATCGGAACGAAGATGGGGTTCCTCGTATACGTTCGCCAAACCCTGTGATAAAGAAACTGTAAGTCGGGCCTGTAAAAGAATAAGTGGGGATGCTCAAAATTACGCTGAGTTGCCGTGTGCCTATCCCAGTTGTCTCAACTCTTCTCCCACTATCTTGGCCTTCCCACCGGTGGGATAGACCAACTGAGTGCCACACGAGAGGCACCTCACGGGGAAGGTGGCGTCGCTGAACACTACCTGCTCGTTATTGCAGTTGGGGCACTTCACCCTCACAAACCTGCTCTTGGGCTCCGGTATGAGTACCCTGCTCTTCCTCATTTGATCACCTCAACGAGCTCCAGCTTCTTTACGCGTATCCCATGCTTCATGATGGTGTAGCCGCACTTCTGGCACTTGAACATCAATACCTGTTTCTTTGTGACCTTAGAGAACCTCTTCTGCTCTGGCTTCCTGGTGCTCCCGTATCCCAGGTTCTTTCTGTCGTACCTCCTTTGGCCCTCGGCCAAAGTCCTCCTCTTTCCACCCTTATACAGGGACACGGAGTGGTCTGTGTGGGCCTTGCACTTGGGGCAGTAAGTCTTCACGGCCTTAGGAAACTTCATGGGTGAGGGTATGGTCACTCCGGCTTAAAAACTTGAGGTCTTGGGAAGGGGCAGTCCTCTGCTCTGTTTAGAGGTCTCTCGGTTCTGTCATGAGCATAACCGGATACAGCAGTTATTATATATCGCCTTGACTTTTGGGTGTCACCTGACGAAAAATCCCATAACTGCTGCAGATAGAAGACAGAGAACGCGAGGATTAACCGTAGGGAAGGCATGGGAGATCCTCTAAAATTTCGAGATCTCCTTCGTCTAGCCCCCCTTTTCTCTGTAGACAAAGTATGCTGTGACGTTGTCCTCTACCGCTAACCCGACCGTCTTAAAGAGGGAAGGTCTCTTGACCTTAACCCCCTTGACTATAACCTCTCCTATTTCCATGACCGTCTTCTCCTGGAGGAGCCCCCTTTCTTTAGGCAGGATGAAGTCTCCAGTCTCTCTCGATACCGCATCTAGGCTATCCACCATGTAAGTCGACACTTTCCTTATAGTCTCATCGTCAACTTCCCTCTCCTTGGGAGTGTGGGCACCTATGCTGGATACGTGAAAGTCGTTCTTTAACTCGGTCCCGAGTACCACGGGGGAGGAACTAGAAGTGACTGCGAAAATCACGTCCGACTCCCTCAACAACGTTTTCAACTCTACCTCCTCCGCCCCGAATTTCCTGGCCAACTCAGGGTGTCTCCTCCTGGAGGTCAAGAGTAGCCTTGAGACCGAGAGGTAGCCCAACGCCGTTCTCATGTGGTGCTCTGCTTCCAATCCAGCTCCTATCACCCCCAGTGTCTCTACTTTAAGTCCCCACGAAAGTTCGGTTGAGAGTACTGAAGCTGCTGAGGTTCTGATGGCTGTTAGTGTTGACCCGTCCATGAGGGCCAGCGGGTTCCCAGTTTCACCAGAGAGGAGGAGCACAGCACCGTTGACCGAGGGAATACCCCTCTCCTTGTTTCCAGGGATGACAGATATCACCTTTACCGTGACTCCATATTTGGTAGAACAAGGCATCACTCCCCACCAGTTTCCTTCCACGGTCAGGACTGTCCTGGGAGGATTCTGTACATCGCCTTTGTAGAGGAGTGAGAATGCCTCTCTGACCGCATCTACTGCCTTCTTTGGTGGGAGTAGTTCCACCATCTCTTCTCCTGAAATGAAAGTTACCATCTCCATAAACTCCTATGGGGAAACTAAAATCTTGAGGGCAAAAGATAGGGAAAGTTCTAATTTCAGATTCATCCACTATACCTTGGGCCATGAGGAGCGATGGGCGGCTAGATCTGTGAAGAGACACTGCAGCGCTGAGCCCTTATCAGGTTACATTAGCTGAGTCTGGGAACCCCTAATGGTTCAGAAGGGTTTCCTTGCTCCTTTCCCTAGCTTTCGGGATCACGTGAAGTCTCTCAGGATCCTCGCCGTTCATCCTCGCCAACTCCACGGAAAGAAAGCCTGCAAGTGCGATCAGGTAGGAGACATCGTACAGGGGTCTTGTAACCTTGAAGGCACGTGCCTTCAAAAGACTTGATGTTATCTCATCTACTTTATCTCCCTCTATAACTACAGGGTACAGGTTCTTCCCGTGAACGTAGCTCTCCACCTCGTTGTGATGAACTTCAGGTATCTCGCCAAAGAAGGCTGGGTACTTGGCGTTCTCGTTTATTTCTTGTTTGAACCTCTTTGCGACACCCAGGTACTTTGAGGCGTAGAAGACGGGGATCTTGGTGAACATTTCATTTGCCAGTGAACTCGACTGTTCCCTCATTCCTCTGATGTCCTTAACAGCCTCTTTCAGCTCCGAAAGATCTCCTTGAACGGTCATCCTCAGGACTGGATGAATTAAGAGAGGAAAGGCGAACCTCGGCTGTAACCCTCCAGGAACTTTCACTACCTCTTTGCATAACCTGGAGAGCGTACCACCGCTAGTCACAGCAATTACTCTCTTACCCTGTCTTAGGGATTCCTTAACCTGTAACAACGTTTCTGCCGTTTCTCCAGAATAGGATACGGCAATGACGGTGTCAGCGTGCCTCAAGGTCTCTAACTCCCGGAATGCCTTGAGCACTTCGCAGGTTACACCGCTTCCCCCCATCCCTATACACGCTATTTCCCCTTTAATCTCGGCGACTGGAAGCTTCTCGGCCTCCTGATACAGATCGTACCACTTCTCGTATATTACCAAATCTTAGGCACCTCCTGCGACGCCTCCTCCAAGTCCTTCATGCTATCTACTGACCTCCAATAAACCTTAGGAAACTTGACACCCAAGAGTAGACCGTCCCTTGCTAATTTCGGGAACGTCTCCTTTTCTAGGTCTCCCTTCTCTGGGAGGTAGTCGAAGATGCGTGGGGTGAAGACGTACACACCTGCGTTGATCCAATAATCTTCAAGGATAGGTTTCTCCACGAACTCGACTACCTTGTTATTATCAGTTCTGACTACTCCGAAGGGACTCTTTAGGGGAACTAGGGCTATAGTTGCCACCTCTCCTCCCTTGAGGAGGGACACATCCAAGTTGGTCAAGATGTCACCGTTTACCACCAGGAAGTTCTCTCTCAAGAACTCCCTTAACCTCTTGATCGCTCCCCCAGTCCCCATAGGTTCTCCCTCGACACCCAACAATATCTCTACTCCCAACCTGTCTGAACTCTGTGACGCCCACTCTACCATCAGCTCCTTCTTGTAACCCGTGGCAATTATAAACTGTTTGATCCCCTGCTTCACGAGCCACTGGATCTGCCATTCTATGATGGGTTTGTCCGCAACGGAGAGGAGAGGCTTAGGTTTCTCGTCGGTTAGTGGTCTCAGCCTCTTGCCGTAACCCCCGGCCAGTATAACCGCTTTCATGTGAAGATAATGGAGAACTTCAAAATAAAGCTGAAGGGAATCTAATAGTAGACGAGGAATCAATGGGGCCGCCGGGATTTGAACCCGGGACCACCAGCGATCTGGTGGTTAGGGAATCATCCCCAGGCTGGCATCCTAGTCCAAGCTAGACTACGGCCCCTCGACTATCAAAGGGTGAGTACAGTTTATAAGTTAATCTATAGGTAATACATTCACTTTCAGTGTAGTGTCTCTCTACTTTCTTTCGGCTAGAAATCTTCAAATAAGGGGGATAGGAGACGGTAACACGTCACTTATGTTTTAAGTTCTCTACAGATCATGTTTGTATAGGGTGGAAATATTCCTGTAACCTACAGATGTAAAGGATGTGGTTATGAACTTTATAAGTTCGAAAGAGTGGGCCAGGACTTCTACGGTATAAGGACTCCCTCAGAGATAAGTTCTATCTACGGAGGAAAGTGTCCCAAGTGCGGTAGAAAGCTTGGAGTACCTGGAATGGAGGAGATCAAGGCTAGGCTCAGGAGGGGCGGAAGAGCTGGAGTATTAGTGAGATGACTTCCTCAAAGCTCATCTCCCTCCTCTTGTACCTCCTGGCTAACTCATGAAGCCCGTAGGCATTGAGGATTTTATTGACGTTGAATGCACTTTCCCTCATGCTCGCCGAGTCGTAATCTAGGATATACGTTCTTTCCCTCGTCACGAGTACGTTCTTCCACGGGTGAACCAGCTCCCTGTGTTCTATCTTCAACTCCTCCAATCTCCTGGCCCTCTCCAACAGATCCATCAGAACTTCAGGGGATTCGTCCCTTGTCAGATGCCTTCCAGGGACGAACTCCATAAGGATGAAGTTCCTCCCATAGTCAAAAACCTTGGGTGCAACTCCTTCTGCCCATAACTGAAGCCTAGCTTCCAGTTCCAAGCTCTCCTTGGGAGAGTCAACTCTCCTTATCTTAAGTGCCATGTTGCCCTCTACCAGTACCACAACTCCAGTCTTCCCCTTACCCAACACCCTCAGGTTCCCCAGGCGTGTACTCCCGAAGGAGTAAGCTCTCTTAAGATCATGGGACTCCAGTTCCGTTTCTATTTCTCGAGAATACCTGGGAAATATGAACCTCTTCACTTCAACCAAAGGGGCCTCTTCCTCAGGAAGAGCTTCATGCAGGGATCTTTCACCTCCTTAAGCCAGTATTGTCTGACCATGTGCTTATATTTGAGGGCCAGAGAGTTCCCAACCAGCGTCTCTGGGCTGGACTCATGTCTCCTCTTCAGCGAGTACAGCCTACCGTCTTCACCCACCCACACGTGAAAGTTCTTGGAGATGAAGTCCCTAGAGGTCTCCAGGTAGAAAGGAGGCCCCTTGTAGACCGTGTACTCCCCTATATGTGCACTCTCCATCTGAATCAGCAGGTACACTTTTCCGTTTCCCTCACAGGCGCCGTAATCCACGACCTTAAAACCCACAGTTTCCAACGCCCTAATTGCCTTATCCAAGGATTTTCTCATCTGACCCCACAGAACGTCGTCCACGAAAGGCTCTAGCACCTCCACTTCAGTGACCAGCACGTCACCTAGGACAGGGCCGACATCAGGTTCAGGGGGGAAGAAGAAATCCAGGCTTGGATTCACCAGGAACTCTCTGGCAGCCAGCGAGAAGATAGCCATAGACCTCAAGGATACGGCCGCAGCGGCGTTCCTCTTGGGATCCACAGGGTCTGGGATGATCAGTGGGGACTCGAACTGTCTTCCCTCCTCAACTAGAGGTATCTTCACCGGTGGTCTCCACTTACTAGCTCCCTTCAATACCTCCAAGAAGGAACCGTAATAGATCGTCAGGAGCTCAGAGACGTAACCTGAGAATCCGAGAACCTTTATTTCGGCCCCGTAAACGCCCACTCCCTTCAGGAACCTCTTAAGCAGTCTCACCTGATCTCTCCCTCGTTCGTCTAACTTCGAGGTAACGTACATCGTGTGAAACGGCGTCCTGTCTACCGCAGTCACGGCCTCACTACCCTCCCCCACTCTAAGGGCAGGCACTACATCCACCTCTATCCCATCCAGGCTTACTATGAGGTATGGGTGTTCAGCGTAAGCCATCTTTACCTCAAGTCCCTTAAGCCTCTCCTTTATCGTGTCTAGTCCCTCCTTAGAGAGGAACTCCTTACCTACTTCCTTGGGGAAGAACACGAAGAGGTCTACGTCTGTATCCCCCCTAAGCCAAGTCCCTTTCCTAAAGGAACCGTGAACCTCAACGTCTAGGCCACGGAGGAGATCACGAATCCTCTCCACCACTGATATTATTCTCTTTTCCTCCTCCTCAGTGGGCTTAACCTTGGATAAAACTGTCTCTAGTACTTCTCGAATCCTCTCCTCCACGGCCTAAACGCCTCAGTGAGCCTGGATAGAGGCGAGCTCCTCGTAAATGGGACCCTTGGGAGTCAGGACGCTCTTGAACAATGTCACCTCCCTGACCTCCTGCTCACCTAAGGGTATGTCCAACATCTCCTCAATTAACTTCATGAGCTCTAAGACCCCTTTTGGTCCCTTGACTCTCCCTATAGTCAGGTGGGGCTGGAATTGCCCGTCCTCAGGTCTCACTCCCCTAGCCGCTAGAGACTTCACCAGGGAGGTCCTTAAGGTCTTGAGGTCGTTGAAACCGTTTGATATCCCTACCCATATAACCCTGGGTCTGGATAGGCTAGGGAAGGCCCCAAGACCCTTGAAGGTGAGCGAGAACGTGCTGAACTTAACCTCCTTCATGCTCTCCTTGACCAAATCAACTTTTTCCTCCCTCACCTCTCCTAAGAATGCCAGGGTGATATGAACGTTCTTCGGTTCCACCATCTTTATGTCAGCTCTCAGGGCCTCCACCCTGGAGTAGACACGCTGTAACCACTCCTCGAACTTCACAGGTATTCCAATGAACAACCTCACGCTTTTTAACCCCTCATGAGAGTTTGGTGGTGGTCTCCAATTAAAGTGCTTCTCATAACCGGAATGCCAGGCTCTGGAAAGTCACTGCTCTCCTCTGTACTTAAGGAGAGGGGGTTCAACGTGATAGTCATGAGCGATGTTCTCAGGAAGAGATTCGAGAAGGACGCCAGGAGAGGGGAGAGGTTAATGGATTACGCCAAGAGAATGAGGGAGATCTACGGAGAGGGGATAGTGGCTAGGCTCAGCATAGAAGAGCTGAGAGGAAGGGAGGAGAGGATAGCCTTCGACGGAGTGAGAAATCTGGCTGAGGTACAGGAGTTCTCAAGGCTGGGAGATACCGTGATAGTGGCAGTCCACTCTCCTCCCTCAGTGAGGTATGCAAGGCTCATGAGGAGGATGAGGCCTGACGACTCCACTAGTGTCGAGGAGCTGAGAAGAAGAGATATGGAGGAGATTTCGCTGGGAATAGGTGGGGTAATAGCTATGGCAGACTACGTAGTGATCAATGACAGTAGCGAGGATGAATTCAGGAGGAGGGTTCTGGAGCTACTGGGGAGAATAGGTTGACCAAGGTAGTGGTAACTGCTGAGCTGAGACCCTCAGAGGACGTGGATAAGGTAAAAGTGGCTATAGCTAACTTCTTCGATTATACAACCATAAGGAGGGAGAAGGGAGGGAGATTTGAGGTACTAATTGCTGAGTCTGAGACCCTGAAAAGCCTGACCAAGGTTCATAGAGCCTTGAGGGAGGAGAGGATATTGGATGCTGCAAGGAAGTACATGAGAAGGGGCGTTGAGGGAGATAGGCTGACCTTCATGATTCACAAGCAAGCTGCGTATGTGGGAAAGCTGACTTTCGTGGACGAAGAGAACGAGTCTCCCTTGGGTCCAATCACCTTCACGATTATCCATAAGGAGCCAGAGAAGGTTGTGGATTGGCTTGCTCCTAGGACTTCCAGGGGAAGACCCCTCTGGGAGAACCCTATCCCTGACGAAGGTTAAGGAAGGAAAGATCACTCGGAGCGAACGACATCGGAAAGACCCTCTTGGCCTGTTTTACTAGCTCAGTGGCGTCACGATACCTTGAACTTATGTGGATGAGTGCCAATCTTCTCACCTCAGCCTCCTTAGCTACCTCAGCGGCCTCAACTGAGGTGGAGTGACCGTACTCACCTGCGTTGACTCCAGCCTCGAATGTAGAGTCGTGAAGCAGGAGGTCAACCCCTCTCACTGCCCTAATGACCTCATTACAGGGTCTCGTGTCCCCAGTATAGGCTATCCTGAGCCCCCTCCTCTTGATCAGGTAGTCCTCAGGCCTCAGTGTTCTTCCTTCCCAATGTACCTCCTTACCTTCTTTTAGTGTCCTCATGATCCTCCAATCGTTTATTCCCTCTCTCCTTAGCTTCTCTACATCAAGATTTGAGGAGTCCCTCTCTTGAATCAAATAGCCTTGGGATGGGACCACGTGACATGTCCTGAATGGGGTTACATGTATCTCTCCCAAGGTTAGTTCATCTACGAACTCCAGGGGGAAGTCCGGTTTGAAGAATGTGAGCTCGAAGCTTTCCTCCAATAACTCCTTGATGCCTGGAGGACCCATCACGTAGAGCTTTTCCTTCCTCCCGTACATGGACATAGTCTGGATAAGAGGGGGTAAGCCTAACACGTGATCTGCGTGGAGGTGAGTTATCGCCACTAGCTTTATGGACATCACATTTAGGGAATTACGAATCATGGCCAGTTGAGTTCCCTCCCCACAGTCCAGAAGGGCGGTGAAGTTATCTTTCTTCATGAGATATGCTGGGAGACCCCTCTTTGATGGGGCACCTCCCCCAGTCCCTATGAAGATTACCTGGAACATTAACTTCACTACCCTCTCTCAACAACATATATTGCCCTGGACAGGCTCTTGTGAAGGTATATCAGATGAGTTGAGACTGTCTTGAGCCCTGCTGACCTTATCTCGTCTCTCCAGTCCTCCCTGGAGTCAGAAGCGAAGACTAACCTCCCCCCACGTTCCATAAGCTCAGCTGAGACAGAGAGGAAGGCTGCATAAAGTTCCCTCAGGGTTGCACCCTTGGCGCTGCTCGACCTCCCGTAAGGAGGGTCCGTGACTACGTGGAATCCTCCAACCAGGTTAAGCGATGTCACTGATCCCTGAATCACGTGACACTGATAATTAAAGTGAGATAAGTTCGCCTTGGCTTTGGTGACCATGGAGGGATCCACGTCAACTCCTACACAGTCCAGTCCCATCCATGCACTCTCCAAGAGGATAGATCCCACACCAACGAACGGGTCTAACACCCTCTTCCTCACCCTAGCCAAGTTGACCATTAACCTGGAGGTGAAAGGATCCATGGTACCTGACTGGGAGAAGGGCTTCATGGAGTGTTCCCTTAAGCTCTTAGAGTCCCTCTCCTCCTCCCTAATACCAGCTACTATCACTCCGTCTGTGAAGACTAGGTCCAGCTTAGGGCACCTCTTGGAGGTCTCGACACCTTTTGTGGCCTCAGAGTAAAGTGCCCTGAACATGTTCTTGTCCCTTCCAAGGATAACGTCAGGATAGATGGAGAAGCACCTCCCTCTGATCGCCTCGTTCACTTCCTTAGGATCGTGAGAGGCAGACAGTAGCTTACCGGAGACCTTAACCGTGGAAGACCTACTGGCTATCTTCTCCCTCCCGTCGGGTAAGAGGGCGACTCCAGCCAAAAAGTGGACTTCCCCCTCCACTAGTGCCCTAACCTCTGCCATGGAGATGAAGGGGTCGTCCATACTGAACTTGGCGTACCTCACGCCAATTCCCTTTATAATCTCACTGCTATCTGGTCGGATACGTCAACTAGTGTTACCCTCTCCTCAGGCACGACCGTGTTGGTACCTATAACCTCTCTGATTCCGGCCTCTCTTAACCTGTTCATGGCATCCCGAACTAGGAGTAGGTGGACTGCAACACTTATGACGCTTCTGGCCCCGGAGGAGTAAGCAATCCTGCTCGCCTCAGCCAGGGTTCCCCCAGTGCTTATTATGTCGTCTACCAGGATTACGTCGTAACCGTTGAGGGGGGGTATGTCAGCCTGTCTTATCCTAACTTCTCCAGTCTTCCTGTCCCTCTCCTTCTCTAGGAAGGAGAAGTTTGTCTCAAGCTCCTTGGCCAACCTCTCAGCCCTCTCCAGAGCTCCCCTATCTGGGGCCAGCACGAAGGGTCTCTCTACTCTCTTTCTAGCCTCCCTGGCCAGGGAGGGAATAGGATCTACGATCCTCACTTCTCCTGGGAAATAGTCCATGGACTCCCTGTGGTGGGGTTCTACCACCACCAGGGTGTTTGCACCAGCTGCGTGGATGAGATTGAGGATAGTCTTTGCACTCAAAGCTTCTCCATCTGTGAACCTCCTGTCCTGCCTCAGGTAAGCAAGGTAGGGGACAACTGCGGTGATCTTCGTCGCCCCCATGTCTCTTATGGCCTCAAGGGTCAGGAGTAGTTCCAGGAGGTTCTTGTTCTGTGGAGGTTGTGTGGTCTGAACCAGGACAACCTCCTCGCCGTCCAAGCTGGCTGGTATCCTGATGTACGACTCCCCGTCAGGGAAGAGCTTAGACTCAACCTTCACCAGAGGGTATCCAGTTAGCTTGGAGAGCCTACCGTCAACGCCGTTAGTTGACGTCCCGCCTACTATTATCATTGAGAAGAGTGGAATGGAGAAGTTTTAAAGGTTAAGGGAATACCGAGTCTCATGTATTACATATTTTTCACCGGTACAGCAGGATCTGGGAAGACGACACTAGTGAAAGAGTTTCAGCAATACCTCTTGGACCTAGAGATGGATACCGCAGTTATTAATATGGATCCAGCGGTGGAGAGGGTTCCCTATACTCCTGACTTCGACGTCAGGGATTACGTTGATGCCATTGAGGTTATGGAGAGATACGGATTGGGTCCTAACTCTTCCCTGGTGGTATCAATAGACCTCCTCCTTACCAAAGCTACGGATATCAAGAGGGAAATAGGAGATATAGAGGCTAACTATGTGCTGGTTGATACGCCTGGGCAAGTGGAGCTCTTCGCTTATAGGGACACTGGCAGGCTGTTCTCCTCACTCCTGGTGGGGGAGAGTAAGAGCGTGAACGTCTTCCTCCTGGACTCCTATCTAGCCAGAGAGGCCAGGAGCTACGTATCGTTGCTCCTCCTCTCGAGCTCGGTTAGGTTCAAGCTAGGAATGCCTCAAATTAACGTCCTCTCTAAGGTGGATCTCCTGAACCAGAGGGAGTTACACCAACTACTGGAGTGGGGTGAGGGTGAGGGGTTGGTTGACTCACTGGGGGTAATAGACGATTATTCCTATGAGTTGGTAAAGACTCTTATAGAGAGCCTTGAGAGGCCCCCTATTCCTCTGTCGGCCAACAAGAGAGATGGATTCGATGAGCTCTATGCCGAGGTTCAGAGGATAGTAGCAAGTGGGGAGGATTTCGCCACAGAGGAGAACAACAGTAGACTTTAGCCCATTGAACGTCGTCAAACTCCATGGAGATAAAGTACAAGCTTTTTCCCCTCAGGCCTGACAGCTCCCCAACCACTTATTTCATACTCCTCAGTCCTGAAGGGCTACCTCGTTACGCAATTCGTGAAGCCCAGCTGGATTGTCTTGCAATTCGGGCTCTGAGGGATTACGGACTCACAGCCGTTGTCGGACTTTCCTAATCCCACACTTAAGGTGTTCTAATAACTTGCTGAACTTCCACTTGAGTTCTAAGTTCACAGTCAGTACTGTTATTCCAATTCGATCGCTGTAGATTCATGAACCACAGTGATTTTTTACTGGTCCAAATAAGGACTTACCTATGAAGTTTAAGGCAGTAGACGCGGTATCCATCGCATCGATCCTCAGGACAGTGGGGGAATTCATGCCAGAGGTGACCTTGGTCTCCACTAAGGAGGGACTCAGGCTCGGTGGTGTGGATCCCTCTAGGGTAGCTTACGTTGACATCGTCATTCCCTCACTCTACTTCCAGGAATTTGAGTCTGGAGAGAGAGAGGTCATAGGCATTAAACTCGAGGATGTCATAAACGCACTTAAGAACGTCAAGAAAAACGATGGGCTAACATTTTTCACAAACGAGGGGAAACTGGAGCTGACAATAGAGGGAGACTTCGAGAGATCCTTCATCATTCCCCTCGTCGAGCTTGAGGAACCTAAGAATCCTGGTATAAATCTCCAGTTCGCATTCAAGGCGAAGATGCTCACTTCGACATTCAACGAGACCCTAGATATCCTCTCAGACATGGGGGAGTCGGTAGTAATCTCGTCAGAGGACGGGAAACTCATCATCTCCGTGGAAGGAGACGTAGGGGTCTCCAGGGTTGAGCTCTCTGAGGCCGCAGGGAACTTAATTGAAGCTTCGGGGACTAACGCCTCTTCGGTTTACGGTCTGGACTACCTCCTCAAAACTACTAAGATGAGGAACTCTTCAGATGTAGTGGAGCTCATGTTCGGCACCCAGCTACCCCTAAAGCTGAGGTTCCAGTTACCTCAGGAAGGATACGGTGATGTTTACATTGCCCCGAGGGCCGAGTAAGATAGTGAGGGGGCTCCTCAAGGAGTATTACGAGAGAGCCCAACTGATGTTACCCTTCGACGTGGAACTGAGAGAGTTCGCGTATCAGCCCTTAGATGGGGGAAGTTACGTAAGGCACATCTCCCTTCAGAACGAGGCCGAGGTGAGACAGATGGCCACTAGGGAGATACCGGGACATCTCTTTTACTCCTCTGCGAAGTATCAGAGGCCTGCGGCGAGAGACATGGAAGAGAAGGGGTGGATGGGGTCAGATCTTCAGTTCGACATAGATGCAGACCACCTCTGTCAAGTAAGGAGGATCGTATTCTGCCCGATCTGTGGGGAGGAAGTGACGGGAGATCGATGTCCCAGGGACGGCACTGAGAGCATGGAATACGTTGAGATAACCCAGGACTGTCTGGAGAAGGCCCTGGAGCAGGCTACAACGTTAACAGATATACTGAAGGACGACTTTGGTCTCATCCCTAGACTGTTCTTCTCTGGGAATAGAGGGTTTCACGTTCTAGTGGAGTGTTCTGGGGAATGTGCACTTATGGACTCTGAGGACAGGAGGGAGGTAGTGAAATACGTGACTGGTGATGGGGTACCTGACTATAGGGGCTCTTTACAGGATCCAGGGTGGCCCGGTAGGCAAGCTAGGGGAGTGAAGGGAGTGCAGGTCGATGAACAGGTCACGGTTGACGTGAGGAGACTGGTAAGGATTCCTGGTTCGGTTCACGGAAAGAGTTCCCTACTGGTCAAGGAGGTCACTGGCGAGTTCAGGTTGGATCAGGGGCTTTCTCCTTTCACCGGTTCCGCAATCGTTTTACCTTATTTGTCTGGGGAGTTCCTCCTCATAGACAGGACATTCAGGTTGGAGAGAGGTGTTCCGTTGAAGCTGGACGCCAGTTACGCCATGTTTGCGTGGGCGAAGGGATTGGGCGAGGTGACCTTCTACGTTAGATGAAGTGTTGTCCAAGGAACTAAAGGACGAGAAACCGGAGAGGATTGCAGAACAACAGGTAGAGGATCTTCAGCTGATCTTCAAGAGGCTTAGCATGAAATATAGTGATAAGATTCACGATGAAGAGCTCAAGGTCTACTCGGAACTAGCTGACTCTCTCTTCGAAGTCAGGTTAGCTAAGGTCTTGGAGGGCCATTCGCTAGGGGATAGCTTCGATTCCTGGGAGGAGGAGATTCTCTCCAAATTGAGGGAGTTCTACGTCTCCTTTGTCATGGGTCACTATCCGGTGAGGAACGGTAAGGTTTTGTGTAGAGTTGTCAAGGAACTGTACTTCAGTGGGACAGTCCTAAAGCCAGGGGACCTGATCTTCATGGAGGTTAAGAAGGCTGTGGGATTACTCCTCTCTGGGGTTGTGGAACCCTGCAGTTTGTTCAAGAAGACAAGGCGAGAGTGAAAATCGAAGGATCAATTATCCGCATTCGTCTAGTTCACTGAGGTTTTCTCACAAATCCAGGCAAAGTAAGTCTGTGATGTTTCGCACCTATGCAGAAGCAAAAGCATGATAACCCTTCATTAGCTCATCATTTTACCTTGAGGCCGGGATATGCGTAAGTGATTCAAGGAACGTCTCTACGGAAACAGTAGAGAGCGACCAGAAGACCCACACATTCGGACAGGTTCAGCTACGGTTGATCGTTTAGTTGCCCCGCTCAAATAGTATTTGTCTCAGCTATCTGCGCAAGTCAGTTCTTTAAGTTTAACTTCTTTAGGTAATATACAACGAGGTTGGTTGAGATACTTAATTCCTTAGCTATTCTGTAAATCGAGTATCCGTTGATGTACATCTCTTTGATTTTCTCGATCTTGTCTTGAGTCATTCTCCTTTTAGTCTTCACAAGTTTATGCTTCTTGAGAATTCTGAGGACGGTGTTGGAGTTGAGTTCTAACATCTTGCTGATCTTATTTGCACTGTAGCCCTGTTTTCCCATCTCGATGACCTTCTCCACTACCGCTTGAGGGGTTTTTCCTCTAAACTCAACTCCACTATCTTTCAGTATTCTCCTGGTCTTTGAGTAACTCAGGTTCAGTTGTTTGGCGATCTCCCTGATCGACATACCGCTTTCATACATTTTCTTTGCTTTTTCATTCAACTCATCTTGCATGCATTGGATTTCTTCTCCATACTTTTTATATTTTTTCCCAAAACCCTTTTTATTCTCTTTATATCCCCTCTCCACCTGAACTTTTAAGGACAGGGCATAAGTCATCACAATGGAGCTTTTCAGCTTGTTATTTGGCCTAGCCCTGGGTTTATCAATAGCTGCACCCCCTGGTCCTGTCAATTCTATAATAGCGGCTGAGTCGCTAAGGTCTAAGCTTCACGGAACCAGCGTAGGCTTAGGTGCAATGACCG
The DNA here is from genome assembly GCF_000243315.1 of Metallosphaera yellowstonensis MK1. GTDB lineage: Archaea > Thermoproteota > Thermoprotei_A > Sulfolobales > Sulfolobaceae > Metallosphaera > Metallosphaera yellowstonensis. The sequence goes on from NZ_JH597770.1 coordinate 445,441, forward strand.
CAGACTTCATTTTCTTCGTACTAACTCTATTTTTCGGTCATTTTATCCCAACGAAGATAACATACTTCCTCTACGTTGTAGGAGGTCTATTCATGATATGGCTAGCCTTTGGGGTGTTGAGGTCCACATCCTCCTCTAGGACCGCTAGGGCTAACTACATCACCGGCTTGAGCATGGGTCTTACAAATCCCTTTCAGATCACCTGGTGGCTTACAACCGGTCTATTTATGATACAACAGGTTGGGGTATTTGCAGCACCTGGTTTCTTTGGAGGAATAGTGATATGGATAACCTTATTCCCCTATATCGTTAACAGATATGCGAAGGGTCTCTTCAGGATCATAAGGTTCATATCCTTTGGTATTCTTTTAGGTTTTGGGGCTTTTATATTGGTAGAGGGAGTAATTCTCATAGCGCGGATATTATAGAGGACAGATCGGTACACAGCTCTGAGGCTCTCTGCTTCATTTTCTCTATCACTTCACCCCTGTTCACATAGTAAACATACTTAGGCCTTCCGCCCTTGGAACCACTACTCTTCTGCTTTTCCACAAGTCCGGCATCGGATAGCTTCTTCAGGATCAGACTAGCACGACTCTTGCTTATTCCTAGCTCTGCCGCTATGGAGTCTACATCCTTCCCAGTTCCACTCCTCACGATCTTGACAAAGGCCTCCACGTCAGCCTCAGATAAGCCGTAACCTACCATCAAGAACCTCTTTAGTAATAAATTTTTCTCCACGACTTCCATTGTCAATTTAGTTTCACCGTTTAACTTTTAGTTTTTATTGTTTTTAAAGTTTTATCTAACACTGTCCCTCAATTTTTTAACTGAAACGGCCTCAGTTAAAGGTATGAAAGGGCTTAGAGAGGAAATTGTAGAGTTGCTTAGGGAAAAGCCTATGGCTTCTACCGAGCTTAGGGACGTCCTCATGGACAAGGGATTGACCTTCAGTCCACTCGAGTTTAGGGAAACCCTCGCCGAGCTGGTCAGACAGGGGGTAATAGAGAAATATCCAGACTATGAAAGGAAGAAGTTCTACTTCAGGCTGAAGAGTTAGACTTTCCCTCAACTACGTTTATTACTTTATCAGCTATCTTCAGAAACTCCTTGGAGGCTGGAGACTCGAGATACTTTAGGAAAAACGGTTCACCCAGATCGTTGGATTCAGCTATCCTCGGGTCTAAGGGAACCTGGCCCAAAAGTTCTACCCCCAGCTCTTCCGCCATCTTCTTCCCCTTGTCCTGCCCGAATATATAGTAGGCCTTGCCTTCAGATGGGCAAACGAAGTAACTCATGTTCTCAACTACACCCAATATCCTCGTGTTTACGGTCTTAGCGAAGTTTATTGACCTCTTCACAGCTAAAGTAGAGACCTCAGACGGAATTGTGACGATAATGAAGCCGGTAATGTTGGGAACCAGCTGGGCCACGGACAAGGCCTCATCTCCAGTACCTGGGGGCATGTCAATTATGAGATAATCAAGTTCTCCCCAGTTTACGTCGCCCAGAAACTGTCTTATGGCAGAGTGTTTTATTGACCCCCTCCAGATCACTGGGGTGTCGTCTCTCGGGAGCAGAAAATCAATGGATACCACCTTTATTCCAAAGGGCCCATTAACGGGATTGATTCCATTATCGTCAGCCGTGAGCATCTGCCCCCTGACTCCTAGCATCTTTGGTACAGAGGGGCCGTGGAAGTCAACGTCGACTATCCCAACTCTCTTGTTGGCTGCTGCCAATGCCATGGCGAGGTTTGAGGATACGAAGGATTTCCCAACTCCTCCTTTCCCGCTGAGTATGGCTATCTTGAATTTAACGTTCTTCATCCTCGTCTGTATTTTTAGATCGGCTCCCTGAACCTGAGGTGCTGGAGCCTTCCTCAGATCTCTAGGCTGCTTGGTAGGTTGGGGTGACTGTAGTCTAAACGGGTTGGAACTCATTTAGGTCATTAAACATGTCTTAGACTTAACTAATAATCTTATCTAAATATAACAGTAACTTAACGATCTCATCATCATTAAGCCAATCTATCTCGCCGTCACACTTACCTTCCAGCACCATTTTGGCCGTTTCCAGTGGAGTTCGTGACGACGTGTCTATCTCACAGGTACGGCCGAACCACTCCTTGGCCTCTTGACTAACATAACCTAGGGCCTCCGCTTCAACGTTCTCTATAACCTTCAATTGGCTCCACCCTCTCCTGGAGAGTTCCTGATATAAGAGCTTGGGATTTCGTCTTAATACAATGATCTTATCTGCTCTATCTAAAAGGGAGGGATAAACGGTCTCTATAACCACTCTCTCCTTTCCTTCCAACTCTCTCTCCAATTCTCTCGCAACCTCTTCATCGTTTATTTCGTACGATGACCTAATTTCATCGTACTGCTTGAATAACCTCTTCCTAATCACGAACTCAGAGACATGTATGTACTCAGCGTTTAACAGTCTGGTAAGTTCTCGACTAACGGAGCTCTTACCCACTCCTGGAGTACCGCAGATGAGTATCCTCATCTGAAACTTAGGATGACCTCCGCAGTAAATAATCCTACCGAAATTAGGATGAGGATCAACTTCGTCTTGAGCTCTCCATCCCCTTTACTTATCTCATATATTCCATAAGGGAACATTAACGCCCCAATAACCAACAGTATCTCCTCCAATAGGTTCATAAAGGCTAGCTTGATCTAGCTTTCCTTAAAAGCGATCCCCTCAGATATGCTAGTATTACTCCCCCGGTAATTCCCCCTAAGTGGGCAACGATATTTACATTGGGGATTATGTCACTTAGTACGAAAACGATGGCCAGGAAGATGATCCCGTTCCAGTCGACCCTTTGGAATTCCACCATATCATCAACTATATAGAAGGAGAGAAGTCCAAAAATTCCTCCGGAGGCCCCTGCAGATGCTGTAAGAGGCGGGTAGGCCAGGAGTGTGAGTAGATTGCCTAGCATACCAGATAATAAAAAGATTACGTACTCTAATTTCCCTGCCTTCGACCCAAAGAGATAGTATAACACTCCTAGTGAGAAGAAATTGAAGAAAAAGTCAGTGAAATTATTGGTAACGAAAATTGAGGTGATCAAAGCGATGTAGTCCCCGTGTAAGACTAGGTAGTTTACTTGGATTAGGTAGGCGAACAAGAAGGTATTGGTGTAATAGGAAAACTCCCCTACTGCGAATCCGATCAGGGTCAAAAACATTAGAATGAAAGTGGGCTTATTGATAGAGATGGAGATATTAGATCTCCCCCGTTATGAACATGAGCACTAATGAAATTGCTATGAGAGCTATCCACACCCCCACATTCCACCTGAAGATCTTAAGACCGTCGAGAACCCAGAAGGGTAACAGGTTAAAGAACGCCACTGCAGAATTAAATGCCGATATTTGGAAGAGGAAGAACGATAGTAAAGGGTTAGAAGCTAGTAAGGCACCTAGATAGAACAAGATCGCTATTGCCAGATTAGTGGCAGGTCCAGCAGCAGCTGTCACTCCCTCAACCCTTCTGTCGGCGGAGAAGAACCTACACGAAATGAGGGTATATCCAGAGAAGAAGACTAACCCGAAAACTGGTAGCAGGTTTATAATTGTAGTGGCAAGAAAGCCGGTGAAGTTGAGAGTGAACCTGGAGTAACATCCATATCTCCTTGCAGACTGCCTATGGGCAAGTTCGTGCGGCACCACGGCAATGGTGGCAGCTATTATGGCAGCCAGGATAGCGTAACCTATGAATTCACCTGTTAGGTATAACGAAACGCCCTTCACTGCAATGGAGAATATAGCCAGGAGGAAGGACTCTATTTCACCAAGGTTGCTGAACCTCCACTCCCACTCTCTCAACCATGACAAGGCGATCAAAGAATGTATGTTCAGAGGTTTAAATGCCTGAGTACATTATCTCGAAGTCCGCTTATCTCCCCTATTAGATTCAGGCTAGTTGAATCCACTTTCCAGACTAGCGCTCTCTCGTCTTCGCTCACGGCTACCATGTATTTGTAATCTTCCTTAGAAATGAGCCCCTGGTACCTTATCCTTGACATCTTCCCGAAGGCATCAAACGTCTCGAAGACGATGAACTTATAGAGGAACGGCATGGAAATTTCGTACATATTCAATTTCGATCCGTGAAGAAGGACTTTTTGCATCACTTGATTGAAGTAGAAGGGCTCTAAGAGGGTTACTTCGGTCACGTCATTAAAGGCGGAGACTACTAAGAAAGCTCGTCGAGATCCCTCAGTTGTCGTTATCCAGAGGTCGAGAATCCTGGAGGACTTCGTCATTACTTTAGAGATTGTGTAACCAGAGTGCGATGCAGTCTTTTCTGAGAGGAAGTCGATGACTATCTCTACGAACGAGGAGACAGGCAATCCTATCCTCTTCAGTTCGTTCTCTAGGAAGCTTGACAAGCAATATAGGTGCCCGCTTGGGGATATCCCCTTTCTTCCCTTGCATCCCATGACATCTATCTCTATTTCATATATCACGAAAAATATCAATAGTGTTATATCCTTAAATACTTTACATACGCCTCAGCTTCAATTCTCATATTTTTGGAGATGAGCAAGTAGAGTAGCTTTCTATCCTCCTCCGTTTTGGGGTTATAAGAACTAAGAAACTTCTCAACCTCCTCAAGGACTGCCAACGCATCCTTCAGGGACTCCATATCGAATTCATAGTGCGGGAAGTAATAAATGGGTTACACATGTTAAACCGGTATTTCCTTAACCATTTTATGCAAGGGTGAGTTACTGGTTTCAATGAGATGGATCCTGGCCGCCTGGTTCGTTTTGATTGTAGTGTTGGCACCGCTAGTGTTACAGATTCAGAACTACTTCGTTTACTCCGATTCGCCCTTCCTCTCATCTACCTACCAAAGCGTCAAGGTAAGTGATGTAGTAGTTGAGTATTTTCATGACGATCAGAGTCAATACAGCTATATATACGTCCTTTCTAACGGATCCTACAACGGCTCTCTGGCTGAACTGAACTATTCCCTCAAGTATCTACAGGGAGCCAAGATACTCACTCCGTATCAGATCCTAAACGATTATAACTCACAGTATCTCAATGAAGTAGAACCACTAGTAGGCTCCATTCAGTCTAAACTGATGCCTCTTCACGAGCTCTACCTAAACCTCACTCGGTTGAGGGACGCCCTCTTGGACAACTTCTCTTTATTTCTATTTCAACTAAATGTAACCTACGGAGTTCCTCTAGGACTTCACGTGAACGCGTCCCCACGGCTATTGGAAGAGTTTAAAACCTACTACTTTCTAGCACTTCAGAACTACTCCGAGCTGAACGCATCGAGGGTAGCAGGGTACCTGACTTTTAAGAACCCTTTTCTAGTCTTCTTCTCTTTCAATAATTTCACTAATCGCACCTTAGCTAAGTCCTTCCTCGAGAATTTCAATGAGTACCCACTCCTCATTTATCTCCTTACCAAACATAACGTAAGTCAGGAGGCGTTGGTCGACCCTCACTCCTATGCCGTTGATGTTGTAGAGAAGGAGATACCGCCACCTCCTTTCAATCTATCACAATTTCATAGGAATTACACTTGGCTCTTCATCGTTAAGGTGCCTAAAAACGAGAGTCTCAACTCGATAAATCGTTTCATTGAAAACGTTAACGCTGAGGTCACAGGTCACCTTCCCATTTACGCTCAGTCCGCATTTTACACAGAGCAGAATCTGAGGCTCATAGACCTGGTCACCATCATTCTTGTTGGTGTCCTCCTGGTCGTCTTAGTGAGGGCACTGTTACCGATCATTCTTCTAGTTACTGGTGCCCTATTGGGGGTAGAAATATCGTACACTTTACTTGAGTTGCTCACGTTCTCAGGTTATCAAATATATTACATATCTGGACTCGTGATTCCGCCCATCGTCTTTGGCATTACTGTGGACTACTCTCTCTTGTTTCTCTACAGGTACTTCGAGGAGTTGAGAAAAGGGTCAAGAGAACCCTTAAAGTTAGCCTTTAGGACTGCTGGTCGAGGGGCCCTCTTTAGTGGCCTCTCCATAGCCATAGGGTTCTCCTCGTTTGTGATCTCTCCGTCCCCTCTACTGAGGAACATAGGCATAGCCCTCTTGGTAAGTTCCCTCTCATCTCTCTTCCCTGTGATAGGCTTCATGTACACAGCTCTGAGGTCAGTTCCACCCTCTTTATTGGCCTTTCCTAAGAGGGATGTTCCCAACACCGAGGATCCCAGGAGCAACTACCTCAGGAGGTCAGTACTTCTTGCCCTGAGGAGAAAGTATCTCGTTATATTTTTCACGGTTATTTTAGCGCTTGTATCCCTCTACGTGTTCGCGACTCACCCAACAAACGTCAACGTCGACGAAATAGTTCCGGCCCAATCTACTTCCGTCAGGGGTCTAGATGCGTTGTCTAACTTGTTCAACTACAGCTTAGACTATTTGGTCATCAAGGGAAATCCCAACTCGTCATATAATCTCCTTCTCAACATAACTAACTTCACCATAAAGCATGGAGCCATAGTCTACGGCCCTACTTCTTTGGGTAGAGTGGTTTTCGATAGACCGACTGCGATCACTAACCAGTTTTATAGTCACAATTACACCTTGACTGAAGTTCTCATACCCTATCCCGTGTTCAGTCACGGTGCCATAGCCATAACAGAAGGCCTCATGAAGTATCCTGTTCTGGTGGGAGGGAGTAACGCTGAGAGGATAGACATCGTGGATAGCACCGTCTTCGAGTACTACCATTTCGTTCTCCCCTTAACTGTTCTTCTCATCCTCTTCTACCTCACTTGGATTCTCGGATCTCTCGTAGTCCCCATCAGGCTAGTTGTGACCCTAGCCATCAGCTCCTTAGTGGGAGTCGCGTTCATGTTTGCGGTATTCGGTTCTGTTTATTGGCTTTCTCCATTGATAGTATTTGCTCTACTCTTCAGCCTAGGAATAGATTATGATATGTTTATCATTTTAAGGATAAAGGAGGAGATAGGGACGGAAGAGGAGAGAATAATGAAAGGTGTGGAGAAGACCGGTCTCGTAGTCACCGCAGCTGGGCTGATACTTTCTGGTGCTTTCATTTCGTTGGCCTTTACCGACATGAAGTTTCTAAGGGAGATAGGAGTAGCTGTAGCCTTCTCCATCCTGTTCGACACTTTCATAGTTAGACCCATCCTGGTTCCTGCAATCATGTCTGTACTTAAGCAGTATAATTGGTGGCCCCATTTGAGGGCTGATAATTCTTAGCTATCTTCATGACTTTAGTAGCTACCTCAAGTGGGTTCTCACCAAAGACGTAAGCGTTAGGCTCTATGCCGTTCCCGCCCAGGTGGACTACCACGTCTGGACAATCGCCTAAGGACGAGGCCACCATTTGGGCTATCCTCTCATCGTCCTTATCTTGAGATGGTCCAACCTTAGAGTAGACCAAACCCGCGGTTTTCAGAGCCTGTTCTACTCTATCGTCGAATTTTATGTTCATGACTGCCCTCCATTTCCCGCAGACTTTGAGTGCCCTGAGGAGTATCGTAGCTAAATGTCTACTTCCTCCCCACGTTGGCCTGGAAGCGGGGGTGGGGATTCCCCCTATGACAGCTATCCTCCCAGCTACAGCTATTACATCCGATACACTCTGAGGATTCCTTTTGGAGAAGGCCAGATTACTCAGGACTTCAGGTACCAGCTTAGCTACCTCTGGGTTCCTTATCATCGAAACTGCGAGTTCCAGTTCATTCTCTTCGTTTTCCCTGTAGAACCCCTGGCATATTCTACAGTCCGGGGAGATGGAGGGGTTGAATCTCCTGTGGAATTCACAGAATCTCAGTCTACTGAGATTGGATAAACCAAATACAGTAATGTAAGCAGAAGTCTCTTCCCCCCTTCCCATCGATAGGAGACTAGAGATCGATGATATCAAGAACTCTATTTCAGAGACAGATAGACCTAATTTTACCAGGTTTTCCTTGTATTCCTGTTCATCACCGTCTAAATATTGCTTCACTGCCGGTTGCGTAACTCCTATGAGTGACGCTATCCTGCTCTGGCTCATCCCTGAAGCCCTAAGCCTTTTAGCCACCAAACCCCTTACGTTTGGTAGCATAATGTCGGTTATTAGCGATAGGGGGGTATCCAGCACGGTAGTGAGATTGTATCCAGAGGATAATTACGTTTTTGACATAAGGGTAGCTGCAGTTGACGGAAGTCTTCACGAATTCATCACAGAAGACGGAAACTACAGCTATGTTAATGTGAGTGCCGTGATATTTAGGCTCACCAGTTCCCTAATATATCAAGGTGGACACGTTAAGGAGTTCATAGTACAAGGCCCAGGTGAGGAGGCCATGAGGCAAATAGAGTATGAAGAGGCTAGAAATTTAAGATCGGAAATGGAGGACGTAATAATCCTAATGGACAGAAAGATCTCCATGGATAGAGAGCTAGGTATAGAAATCCCGCGTAACATCATAGGTATAGTGAAGGACTTCGATCAGAGGGAAAGATCGATACTCGATGAGAGTGGAGCTCCTTGGATAGTTCTCAGCGGAAACGGTCTCAGGACAGGGTTTGTGAGGTTCTCTGATGGAGGATGGGTCTTCAGAATAGAGACTGACCTGAACTACGAACAGAGGCAGCTGTTGGCACTCCTTTATCGTATGGCCAGAGAACCTATACCTGAGGCCATCAATTACAACTATCCACTCTTCTTGGCCGACAAGATGGCCAAATTCTATAGGGACAGGGCCAGGAGAGGACTGGATTTCCTTTCATCCAAGAAGTTCCTTAAATATAGGGACTTTAGGAGAATTGTGGAGATCGGGAGAAGGAGAGTATGGAATTCGAGAGTGTAAGTGGTAGACTTAGAGAAGTGAGAGTTGTCACCAGACCTACTGCTGACGGAAGGAGTTCTGTATCGTTCAGAAATTTCGTCATAGAGATACCCTACTCTAGGGATCTTAAGCTCAACATAGGTACCCTACTTGCAGTAGATACCATGGAGGAGGGAACTAGTTTGATACTGGAGGTCGCAGATTTCATCCCAGTCCATTACGGCATGCTTAACTTGGACGGAACTATACCCAAGGAGATAAGGGACCAGGTAATGGAAGGAGTTGAGTCCAGTTGGAAGGCTGGAGAGAGTAAGGAGATGTGGGTGGACGTCTTTGCGTATCCCATTGGTTACCTCATGACATCCTCCGGTTTCAAAAAGGGCTACGTACCTCCGTTACCCGGCACCTCCGTCAGGATCCTGAGCAAGGAGGCTTTCAGGAAGTTCGTGTGCTATGAGGGTGGAGTGGAGATAGGGAAGGTTTTAGGTCAGGATATTCCACTCACCATAAACCTGAACAAGGCCTTAGTGTACCATATGGGTATCTTCGCCTTTACTGGATCTGGAAAATCTAACCTAACGGCGAGTCTCATAAGGAGGGTTTTACGTTACACTGACGCTAAGGTGATTATAGCTGATATATCCATGGAGTACGCGGTCCTGTTGATTGATCAGATCCTTGAGCATAATTCCCTCCTCATCTCCACGGAGAGGTATCCACAGAACCCCTCAGACGCTAGAAGGAAATTCTTGAGAAGTCACGTGGTGCCAGAAGAACTCGATGACATTAGGGAGAAGATAGGTGATGCCGCTGAGAGTATATTCAGAGGTCAGAAAGCCAGGTATCTGTATATGCCTCCCGAGGGTTCGGTGGAGCTAACTTACGGTGACCTGGTAGAGTTAGTCAAATCGCAGATCGATGATAAATACACAGCGTTTGCCCAGAAGCCACTCTTCAGTCTCCTTTTAAAGAGGCTGGATCAGTTCATGAGGGAAAACAAGATAAGTAAAGAATCGGTCTTAGACGACACCGTAATACCCCTCCTTGAGGAGGCGTCAGAGAGAGCCAGGGAGGCAGGACTTAGAGAGAACTCATCAATTTTCACTTTCATCTCCTCTGTGAAGAGCTATATCTCAACCGAGTCCCCTGAGAGCAATGAATATGACGTAGAGAAATTAGCAATAGACATCTTAGACAGAGACCCTGCCTCTTCTAGGCTCTTCATCCTGGAGCTACCCAATTTAGACGAGGCCAGAGAGTTGTTGGCATCGCTAATAGAACACGTTATGTCTAGGAGGAAGAGGGCCTTCAGTAATCTCCCCATACTCTTCGTTCTTGACGAAGCCCAAGAGTTCATTCCCTTCGATACAAGGCAGAGAGACAAGAGCGAACTCTCCAGCAGTGCTGTGGAGAAGCTTTTGAGACACGGAAGAAAGTATCATCTTCATACTCTCATAAGTACACAGAGGCTAGCCTACCTTAATACTAACGTCCTTCAGCAACTTCACACCTACTTCATCAGCACACTCCCCAGACCTTACGATCGTCAATTGGTTTCGGAGACATTTGGAGTGAGCGACGCCTTATTGGATAGGACGCTCGACTTAGAAGTGGGCCAGTGGCTCCTCGTAAGTTTTAAGGCATCCCTTCCACACGACGTTCCAGTGTTCTTCTCTGCCCCTAATAACCTTGACGAACTCAGGAGGGGACTCCAGTGAGGAGGGCGGACGGTCTGATCCTATCACTAATATCCAGTGAAGAGCTCAGGAGGGCTTACTTAAACGTAAACCGTGAGGACTTCCTCCCGGAGGGTTCAAAGAAATTCGCCTATGACCCAGAGTATCTAGATAGGCCTATAGCCATCACCGATAAGGTGAACACGACAGCACTCACGTTGGGTCTGAAAATGTTGGATTATCTAGACCTTAAGAAGGGCGACAAGGTGCTCGAGGTAGGTACCGGATGTGGATATTACACTGCGATAATGGCCGAGATCGTAGGTGGTGAGAATGTATATACTGTGGAAATAGACCCGTGGCTTGCAGAGTTTGCAAGAAATAGACTCACGAAATATAACGTAAATCCCATAGTGGGCGACGGAACCATAGGCTATAAGGAAAAATCTCCATATACGAAGATAATAGCGTGGGCCTCTATGCCTACCGTTCCTTGTGCCCTTTACGAGCAACTTAGTGAAGAGGGAATACTCCTAACACCGATAGGAGGAGACAGAGTTCAACACTTATATCGCGTCAGGAAGTCAAATAAACCTCTAATTGAAAGGTTGGACTCAGTGATCTTCATGAAGGCGACGGGGCTCTTCGGCTTTTATGAGTGATCAGGACTCAAGACCTTCTTCACTACTCCGTACCTACCTTGTCATCACTAGATAAGAGAAGTACCATACGTTTAAAACGTTCATCGAGTTAAGCTCTATAAGATTAGGAAGACGGTATAGTTCAAAAATACCACTTTCCTCAAGAATTCTAGATCCCACTTAGCGGTTAAGGAATACGGCCTCACCAAACCTCTGCCCAGATCAACAGTCGATTGTACTCGTTAGATGCCGATCAAATCCGCAACGATCGCAGATCTCTGCCAGAGGTGGGGCCCTGACGTTGCAAGTAACGTCAACCGCTGTCTTTTGCCTACTGAATTGTAAAATGGACTATTTTTATTTAATATGATGTATATAATTGTAAGTTAAGGTTTAAAAACATGAAATCAAATATTTACATATGACCGAAGAGATCGGGAGGGACCTGGAAAGAGTTGAAGAGTATGAACACACCACCTCTAGGGCATCGTTTCTAGGAGAGAACAAGGTGGAACTAAGCACTGGACTAATAATAGCAGCAAGGTATGCAGATAAGATGAGAAGGATTGCCCTAGTGGCGTTGGGGAGGTTAGTTCCTAGGGAAGTGATAGTCAGGGACGTAGCGGAACTGAACAAACAACTCTATGACATCCTAGTTAACAAGATGAAGGTAGGTAAGCTTGACGTAGTGAGGATTGTGGTTGACGCTACCTACAAGGAAGCGGAGAAGAGGCTGGTGTTCTCTAACATCAGGGTGACCAGATACTATACTGAGGAGGAATGTAAGGGGCTTGCCGAGGGTGACCTGAAGAAGAGGGTCGAGCAACTTGAGAAAGAGAATAACAAACTTAAGGACGAACTTAAAAAGATCCGCGAAACCCTGAGTGCCGTCATTAGAGAGGCTGAATGAGACCGATAGGTTTTTTAAAATCATGAAAATAATGTTCCGTGCGGCCGTAGTCTAGCCTGGATTAGGACGCCTGCCTGCCACGCAGGAGGTCCCGGGTTCAAATCCCGGCGGTCGCACTATGGGTTCATGTTCTTTCTGTCTAACGTTATGGGTATACCTAACAATTGCCTTGAAAATACTTTTAACGAAAGATAAGGATGTTGTGAGAGGAGTGTGGCAACGGGAGTTAAGGTTCGCTAGGTTCCCTTGTTTTTATCTTCCTGGGGGGCTCTTTAAGGCGAGGGAAAATCATTAATACACATAATGTTCTTAAGCTGACTCATGGCCCAGTGAGGTTCCTAAACAAGGAACCCAATCATGTTAGTGATTTTAAGCCCTTTAGTCAATCTTAATTACTCCTTCAGGACTATGTTAACATAGTGCTCGATAATGGGCCCATAGCTCAGCCAGGTTAGAGTGCTGGGCTCCAGACAGCATTGGGTCTGTAGACCCGAAAGGGGATGATATGTGTCTGGAATGGAGAGACCCAGTGGTCCGGGGTTCGAATCCCCGTGGGCCCATTAAATATCTTATTTCTGTGGGTTGGTGTGTGTAGTTAGAGTAGAGTTTTTCTTTTCCTAATTATTATGGACGCTTATAGGAGAGACCAGTGTCCTAGAAAGGCTTCGTTAATTCCGCATATACTTTCACGTCTAAGTCAGGCTGGCGGAGGAGATTGTTCCATAACACTGGCGGATCGTCGATCTTACAATTTAATGTGTAGTTTTAGGAATGACGAAGTATTTAGACATTTTCTAACTATAGTGATAAAGGTTCATCTAATGGAGGGCCGGCTCCCCCACATGCTCGCCTGCCTGTGGTGGGGGTGAGCCCGAATCTTCCTCCGACCGGTGACCAGCAAGCTCTGACGTCCAGGCACGGCTGCTCCCTTCCGGGCCTCACCGATTCCCCCAGCTAATAGGGTTCCCCTCTCCCCTCCAGGAGTGGAGACCCTATCCGTCAGCCCTGCTGGGCGGCCATCATCGTACGGTTCGGACCCCACCACGGGCTCGACGCCCATGTGGGGGTTACTGGTGCCCGCTTTACGCCGTACGGGATGAGAGGCTGGCGAGACCTCCACCCTACCCGGCCCAGTTGAGTCTTGTCGTATGGTATATTTTAGTTTACGGTTTCAGGTATCTGAGGTCATACCTCAAGCTTAAAATTGGAATCGTCTCTCAAACCCTATGAAGTGGGACGAAAGGAGACTCAAGATCATTGAGTACCTGAGGGATAAGGGAATAAATCCCTACCCTCAGAAGTACGTTATTACTCACAGTATAGTCCAGTTAAGAAAGATCGGCTTAGAGAAGAACGATAGGCCTAAGGATCCCTTTCTGACTAACGTTAGGACTGCAGGGAGGGTAGCTAACCTTAGGAGACACGGGAAAGCTTCGTTCGTGGACATCTTCGACGAGGGCGAGAAGCTACAGCTTTACCTGAGAGTGAATGAGCTTCAGAATAGGTATGAGCAGTTCTTTGCGGAAGTGGACAGAGGAGACATAATAGGTGTTGGGGGCGACCTCTTTTTCACAGCTAAGGGGGAGCTCACTTTGCTAGTCAGGGATTATCAGATGTTGGCCAAGTCTTTAGTAGAACCACCAGACTGGTCAAAGATGAGCCCAGAGTTTAGGTATGCCCATAGATATGTAGATTTCCTCTACAACGACAGAGCGAGACAAACCATGGAGAGGAGGTATACCATAATCAGGGAGATAAGGAACTTCCTGAACCTTGAAGGCTTCCTGGAAGTGGAGACTCCAATATTACAGCCGGTATACGGCGGTGCCTTGGCTAAACCCTTCAAGTCTCATATTAACTACCTTGATGAGGATTGGTACCTCAGGATATCCCTAGAGCTCTACCTCAAGAGATATATAGTTGGGGGTTTCAACAAGGTTTACGAGATCGGTAAGGTCTTCAGGAACGAAGATATTGACGTAACCCATAACCCAGAGTTCACCCTCCTGGAACTCTATTGGGCTTACGCGGACTACATTGACATAATGGATCTAACTGAGAGGTTGTTTTCCCATCTAGCAAACAGGGTTCTTGGAACTCATGAGCTGAAGTATCACCTGGGTGACAGGGAAGTCGTAATAGACCTAGGGAAGTTCAGGAGGGTGTCCATGTTCGAGTTACTCTCCGATCATTTGGGCAAAGACGTTGAGAGCATGAGCGACGAGGAATTGAAGTCTCTAATGAAGACACACGGATTAGTGCCCAGGGGATCCATGTACGTTAGGGGACTCATGATCGAGAAGCTCTTCGATAAGTTGGTCACACCGGAGCTCGTTCAGCCCACCTTTGTCACTGACTACCCGCAGGAGACAACCCCCCTCTGCAAACCCCACAGGAGTAAGCCTGGACTTGTGGAGAGATTTGAACTCTATATCGCTGGAATGGAGTTTGCCAACGCATATACGGAACTCAATGATCCGATACTTCAGGATAAGCTCTTCAATGAAGAGCAGGAAATGATGAGGAGAGGAGATCAGGAGGCACACCCCTACGATAGGGACTTCGTGAGGGCCTTGGGTTACGGCATGCCGCCAACTGGTGGACTAGGAATAGGAATAGACAGGTTGGTTATGCTGTTCACTAATAACTCGAGTATAAAGGAAGTTATTCCGTTCCCTATGGTAAGTTCCAAGCTCATTGAGGAGTGAAGGACAAGGATATTGAGAACACCAAGAGTAAAACTAAGGCTCCCTGTAGTATTAAGGATATCCTCTCGCCGTGTGGAATTTTCTTCATGAGCTCGTTAAGTACTTTTCCACCATCTGTTATAATAAGGGGTGCTCCGTTGAGCAGACCGAGGCTCAGGTTCACTATGAACATCCAAAGGGCGGTCGAGATCAGAGGTAAGTAGTAGGAGGGAATATAATAGGTGATATAAACCCCAAGGAAATGGTTAGGAGATGTAACGTTGAAGAGTTCGCTCCCAGATGGTGTCTTCACTTCAATCAAATAGGTTGTGAAGTTCTCCAGGACTCTGTGGAGTTGGTCTGGAGTGGTCACTCTTATCCCATTAATCTCTTGGATTACATATCCTGGTTCCATGGAAGAGTTGTAGGCTGCACTGTGGGGAAGGACTCCCTCCACCAAGACTCCTTGAGATAACATGGGAGGAACATAACTAACTATTGGAAAGAAGACTCCAGCTAGGATTAGGTTAATGGCTATTCCCACAGATACGACCTTCAATTTGGATAGTGTACTACTGTTGGAGAACTCTCTTTCCTCAGGTTCTACGAAGGCTCCAGGGAAGAACCCGAGGAGAATTATGCCTCCACTTTTGACTGATATTCGGTTTGACGTGGCTGATATGGCATGCATCAGTTCATGAATCAATACGGAGACGCCTATTGCGATCAAGATATAAGGAGCTTGATCTAGTCCCACCGTCACGCCTGGTATTATGGGCTCCAGTCTCACCGTAGAGGGTTTTGCTGGATTTAAAGAGCCGAGCAAGGACAATATAATGAGTGAGATTCCTCCTAACATTGCCCCAATCGATATTCCTAAGGATATCACCTCAAAGACTTTGAAGGCCCTAGATCGAGCTAGTTTAGGAAACCACTCTGCCCTAGTTCCTTTCCTCCAGAGGAGGAGGAAAGGATACACAGTAAATCCCATCTCTACTAGTTTCTCCCTTAACAGTAAAACTATCCCCCAGAACACCAGTAGCCCAATTAGAAAATATATTGTGGTAGGCATCAACTGGCTTTAATTTCCGGCCCTTTTTAAAAAACCTTGTGTATGTGGAGTATAACGAGGTACAGTGGAAATTACTAGGTTTCATGAGAGCCAGAGCACTGAGAATACTGAGCAAATTGGAGGAGATTTCCCAGACAGGCTTCGTGTACGGCTCCCTGGCCAGAGGAGATGTGAACAGGGATAGCGACATAGACGTAGTCGTATTGAATCCTAACGTTATTGTCTTAGACCTCCTGGAGGTAAATCACAAGTTCATTGTTCAGGCTACTCCAACCTCAACTCCCAAGGCGTATTTATCGTTAGACCCAGAGGAGAGAGAGGTCATATCGTTCCCCCTCAGTAAGCTCAAGAGACACGAAGAGGATTTTTACAGATTCGGGGGGATGGTGTCGAGGAAGGACATAGAGGATAAAGTAAGAGTGCCTGGAGTCAATAAGAAGCTGGAGCTAATAGTCCCAATTCCTGAGGGACACGTCCAGTTACCCCTCCTAGGAAATGAGGACGTAGCAGTGAAGTACCTGGGGATATCCATTGCCTCCCTCACCTTACGGGAGAGACTATTGAATAGGAGAAGGGAGAAGGGTAGAACTGGAGTCTTCCTGAGGTATGATCTCTCAAGGGATGAGAGCATTGAGGGTGCAGTAAGGGATTTGAGCAAGAACAACAAGTTCTTCAGGAGATCTGTTGGCGATTGAGGCAGAAATAGATGGAATGAGGTTAATCTCAACCAACGTGCGTAGAACCCACATAACTGAATTATTGGTCTTAGATCTACTCCTAGGTAACAAGTTGGTGGGAAAGTGCCACTATTTCCAGGGAAGGGGATATTATCCACCTTGGATAGAGCTGGATTACGACCCTTGGCCCAGGGGGTTAGGCCTGGAGGTAAAGCTCTTCAGAGTGTTTTACGATATCCTCCCAGATCAAGGCCGATTTTTTATTTCATATGTGAGGGATCGGGATACATTAAACATGTTACAGAGTGGATTTAGTCCAGTAGACACGCCCCTAGGTTTATCTCTATTAAGAGCTGGATTTACGTGGTTTAAGAATTGGTACTTCCCTGAGGGAGGAAATGAAGGTGGACTAAAGCTTCAAGCCAACAAGGTACTTAGGGAGGAGGACAGGAGAAGAGAGTTAGAGGAGCTTTCAGCAGAAGTTAAAACCCCCGAGGCTAGACAAGTGATTGCTGAAATGCTTGCTAAAGGGAAACCCTGAAGTAGGGCTCTACAACCGACAGTTGCCGAAGGGCTGTGAGCTTTGTAGGCTAGGAGGTAAAATGGTAGTATTCATCTCCGGTGAGTGTGGAGACTCGTGTTTTTACTGTCCCGTGAGCGAGGGTAGATTCGGTAAGGATAGGGCGTATGCGAACGAGTTCCCTGTAAAGGACCTCATGGATTACGTTTATGAATCGTACAGAATGAAGGCCGTCGGTGCTGGGATAACCGGGGGAGATCCACTCCTCCATTTAGATAGAGTAGTGGAACTGATCGGTATCCTCAAGTCCGAGTTTGGGAGGAGCTATCACGTCCACCTTTACACCACGGGCAGATACGCTACTTCAGATGCCCTCAGAGAGTTAGAGCGCTCAGGTCTTGACGAGATAAGGTTCCATCCAGTCAAGGAGAGCTACTTGGAGGCGGTGGAGAGGGCCTTGAGGACTAGCATGGACGTCGGTTTGGAGGTCCCAGCGATTCCAGGAAAGGAGGAGTGGTTAGGGGGATTAGTTCAGTGGGCGAAGAATAAAGGTGTCAAGTTCGTCAACATTAACGAACTGGAGATAACCGAGAGAAACGCTGGGAACTTAGCACCTCTAGGTTTCAATATATCTCACGGGTTAGCAGGGGCCAAGGGGAGTTTCGAGACCTCCTTGAGAGTGCTTCAAGAGTTCTCAGAAGCAGAGATATCCCTTCATTATTGCAGTTCTGTCTATAAGGACGTCGTTGAGACTAGGACCAGGTTTCTTAGGACCGTAAGGACTAGTGCAAAGCCGTATGAGGAATATACTGGGGAGGGGACAGTAGTGAGGGCTCTAGTTAGAACCAAAGAAGATCTCCTTGATTATGGCGAAAAGAGAGAGGAGATGTATAGCGTCTCTCCGTCAATAGTCGAGGAGCTAATGAAGAAGGGTCTAGCTGACGAGGTTTGGCTCGTGGAAGAGCTGCCTTACGGTCAGAAAGTATCGGAGACTTTGGTATTTAGAAGAGGAAAATAAATCTCTTACCTATTTATATCTGAATCGTAAAATTCCAATTATTCCAGAAAGAGCTTTAAGTTGATGATATACAGGGGAGTCCTTAGGAACTATCATAACATTTCCTCCCTTGCTTTCCACTAGGTTCATGACCTCCTCAATCACGCTTCTCTTCTCGTCATCGGTTATAAGGTCTTCAGAGACCAGAAGGGTTTCAACAGCACCGTAAGTCGAGGCTTCCCTCGTCTCTTCCAAACCATAGACCACCAGTCCTGAATCCCTAGCCATGAGTCCCAGGGCCCTCTCAAGCTGTTTCGTGGATTTAGAGATTGAGTAGTCCCTCATGACCTGGTCAATTATGTCCCTCTTCAGTATCTCTGCTAGTCCGGCCCTGGAGGCCGTGGATACGCTGTCCACGTATATTCTAGCCTTCACCCTTAACATATCCTTCACTATTTCCTTGAAGGGCCCCGGACCAGCCAAAATCAGTGCCTCAGGTTGATATTGATTAGCGAACTGAGTTATCTCCTCTGCAACGTCCTTAGCTACATCTTCCAGAGACTCCGTCTGTTCGTTGATTCCCTGTAGGGCTCTCTCTACTAAAATTTTGATGCCCTGCTCCATGGGTATGGCTATCAGTAGCTCGTCTTGATCGACCAGTACTATCATGTTCTTACTCCTCTTTCGGGCCTCCCTTTCGATCCTCTCCAGCTGAGCCTTAGTCCAAGGCTTGACTATTACTATTTCTTCTCCCAAATCTAGATTTATAGTGTGATGGGATCCCTTTATCCCAAATTTCTCGGGGGCATCCTCTACAATTCCATGGATCCTCAATCTTCCGGTATAGGATTGAAACTCGGTGAACTCCACCCTTAGCTGAATCGTCATTGGAATCCTTCTACTTTCATTCCCCATACTCACATCTCTCGTAGTCCTGGCTATCACGACGTCCCCCTTCGTTAAAATGGTATGCAATAGCCATAGATCATCTTCATCCTCTACATAGAGCCTTAGGTAGTTTCTCCTCTCGTCATACTCTAATACTCTCATTGCCTCAATATACTGGAATTGGGCGAGGTAATTATTTCCGATGCGAACGAGTTCGATCTGCCTCAAATATACGAGATAGAGAGGACCAGTTTCCCTACCCCCTATCCAGAGGGACTCCTCAGGGCGTACTTATTTATCGCCGAAGGCTTGTATTTGGTTGCAAGGGAGGATGGACAGATCAAAGGTTATTGCATTGGACTCATTCAATACAGGCATAGGGGCCACGTCATCTCAATCGCCACGAAGGTGGACTCAAGGAGAAAAGGAATAGGATCGATGCTCCTAAACGAAATGGAGAATAGATTTCAGATACTAGGCAGTAAATACTCCTACCTTGAAGTGGATTACAAAAATATAGACGCAATATCTTTTTACAGGAAGCATGGATATATTGTTGTAGGGTTAAAAAGGAATTACTATGGGAGAAATAGACACGCCTTAATTATGATTAAACCTCTTCCAAGCACAAGAGTCTTAGAATCATGAAGAAAATGCATAATTATTATGAGACGAATATTAGAGCTATGGAAGTTGACGTTTTCGTGTTAGATTTCTCTTACGACGTTGAGGAACGATCCCCAGAGATCTATATTTGGGGAATATCCAGAGAGGGGGAAAGGGTAGTAATACTAGAGAAGGAGTTTAGACCTTACTTCTATGCGCTCCTTGAGACTGACACTGATCCAGAAACGTTGGCAACAGAGATAAAGGGACTGAGTAAGCCTCAATCCCCAATCACGGACGTAAAGCTCCTAGAGAAGAAGTATTACGGAGAGCCAGTCAAAACGCTCAGGATTCAGACCATCATACCCGCTTACGTAAGGATATACAGGGATCAAGTTGCGAAACTCAAGGGAATTAGGGAGGTACTTGAGGCAGACATCAGATTCTACATGAGATATTCCATAGATAGTGGTGTTAAACCCTTTCATTGGCTTAAGGCAGAAGTAGAGGAGGATGAACTGGGGGGGCTAAGGGTTAAGAAGTGTTACAAGTTGAAGAAGATCCTGAAGATATACGAGGCTAACCCGCCAATTATGAGGACGATGGCCTTCGATATAGAGGTATATAACAAATACGGTTTTCCTGATCCAAAGAGAGACCCGATTATCGTAATAGGGGTTTGGACTGCCGAAGGTCCTCGACAATTCATAAACCTCAGGGGTGACGATATTGAAGTGATCAGGGACTTCGTCAAGTTCGTGGTCGACTATGATCCCGATATCATTCTCGGGTACAATTCCAATGGATTCGATTGGCAGTACCTGACCGAGAGGGCTTCCTCCAGGAACCTTAAGGTAGATGTGGGTAGAAAGGTCGGCTCTGAACCATCTCAAGGTACTTACGGTCATTTCTCCATCATGGGCAGACTCAACGTTGATCTTTTGGGATTCGCTGAGGGTGTCGAAGAGGTGAAGGTAAAAAGCCTGGATAATATCGCTGACTACCTAGGAGTAGTCCCTAAGGCCAGCAGGGTAAACCTGGAATGGTACCAGATCCCCGAATATTGGGCAGATCCCAAAAAGAGGGACACTGTTCTCAAGTACAACCTAGATGATGCTAGGTCTACATATCTCCTGAAGGACGTCTTCCTTCCGTTTGGGGAACAATTGACCATAATCTCAGGGTTGCCATTGGATCAGCTCCCCATGGCCAGTGTCGGATATAGGGTCGAGTGGTTGCTCATGAGGGAGGCCTACAAATTCAACGAGTTGATACCCAATAGACTGGAGAGACCTCACGAGAGCTACAAGGGAGGTCTCGTTATAGAACCTAAACCGGGGATTCATGAGAATGTTGTCGTCCTAGACTTTACGTCCATGTATCCCTCCATAATGGTCAAGTACAACATTGGACCCGACACATTAGTTAGGGGGGAGTGCAGAGACTGTTGGACAGCACCAGAGGTTGGTTATAAATTCAGAAAGTCACCCGATGGATTCTACAGGAGGATATTGAAGGTACTCTTGGAGGAGAGGAAGGCCATTAAGGAGAAGTTGAAGGACGTCACTGACGAATACGAGAGGCGAAGATTGGAAGAGAGGCAGAAGGCACTGAAGGTTATGGCCAACGCTTTCTATGGCTATATGGGATGGCTCAACGCGAGATGGTACAGTAAGGAAGGAGCTGAGGCAGTTACAGCATGGGGAAGAGAGACCATAAGAAAGGCCATCGAAATGGCTTCAGGTATGGGTTTCGAAATCATTTATGGAGATACGGACTCTATCTTCGTAAAGGGCGACCTATCCAAAGTAGGGAGATTGGTGGAGGAAATAACAAGTAGATTGGACCTTGAGATTAAGGTAGACAAGAAGTACAAGCGAATATTCTTCACGGAAAACAAAAAGAGATACGCTGGGCTCACTGAGGAAAACAAGATCGACATAGTAGGGTTCGAAGCCATAAGGGGGGACTGGTGCGAGCTGGCCAAGGAGGCACAACGGATGGTGATCGAGACGACGCTTCTGAAGGGGGTCGATGAAGCGGTGAAGAAAGCAAAGGAAATAATAATGAGGATAAGGAGAAGGGAGTTCAATTTACAAGAGCTGGTAATATGGAAGTCTCTTGAGAAGTCTCTAGAGGAGTACGAGGTGGACGCACCTCACGTAATAGCTGCCAAGAAGGCCATGAGTTCTGGGTATGTGATAATGAAGGGAGGAAAAATAGGATATGTCGTAGTTAAGGGCGTAGGAAAGGTCTCAGATAGGGTAGAGCCCTACTTCATGGTGAAAGATAAAAACAGAATTGACGTAGATTATTATGTGGACAAGCAGATTGTACCAGCAGTTCTCAGGATCCTAGAGCCATTCGGGATAAAGGAGAGCAACCTAAAGGGCGGTGGGATGGACATCCTTAGTTATTTCAGAGACCGATAACGTCTGAGAGAGTCAGTATTTTAACGTTCTCAGGCTTCTTATTTATGCCCCCTATTCTCACACCTACTATCATTTTAACGTTCTTAGAGGAAGCCAGCTCCAACAACCTCTGCGTGATTACGCCGTCAAACACTATGAAGGATACGTTTCCGTTGGACATGTTCTCTAATTTACTAATTATATCTCTTACTTGAACTTTTTCCACTGGTCTCCAATTTTCATCGAAGATTATGCCTTCTAAAGTACCGGGAAGCTTCTTTATTTCTTCTATTGCCGCTTGCGGAATCTGAATCTCTATTTCTTTCTTGGGCTGTTCAACTAACTGGACTGCTTGCTGGCTCTGGGCTTCTTCCATACGTTGTGGGGACGCCAAGACCTCCTGCTGCTTCTTCAGGTACTGAGTCAGCGGTATCATGTTAGAAAGGGCCTTGGCTATTTCCTTTCCTGTGAGTTCCTCAACTTCTCTCCCTACAGGAGCTCTAGCTACGTAGTCAATCTTCACGTTACTGTTCAGTAATTCCTTGAGGATGAGATCCCCACCATGATCTCCATCTAGGAACGCGATAACTGTCTTTTTGGTCTTGGCTAGGTCCACCACAGACTGTTGAATCTTTCCGCTCGCGCCTTCAACGGCAACTGTGTTTCTATAACCGTACCTCAGGAGATTAATTATATCAGCCCTTCCCTCAACAATTATGAGGTTGGGATCAGAGTAAACGTCTGGTCCAGCAGGTAATCTATCAGGTCCGAACTCTATTAACTCCCCAGTCTTTACTGCACCGCTTATCTCATTCATTACCTCCTTTATGTCCAAGTTCTTTTCTCTGGTCCAAGTGGCCAGTATTTCCTTTGCCCTCTCTATTATCTTCTTTAGTTTCTCTGCTCTTACATCCTCTATCTCCTTTAGTACAAATTTAGCGTTATATGGACCTACTTTTTCGACGCTTTCTACCATGGAGGCTATGAGGGCAGTCTCTACCTTGTCAAGGTTGGAAGGTATCTCTATGTATCCCTCTGACTTTCCGCCCTTCGTCTTCATTTCCACTACTATCCTTCCTAGTCTTCCCTTATCCTGGAGTTCTCTGAGGTCAAACTCTTGACCGAAGAGATTCTCGGTCTGTCCAAAAATCGCTCCGATCACATCTGGCTTGTCCACTGACCCTTCTACTTCGAAGGTCAATTTTATTACATATTTCAACGACGTCACCTGGTGACACTCCTCGCTATTTCTTTTGCTAATCTATCATATTCAGGTTTAGACTTAATAGACTTCCTCATGGGTTCTAGGATCGAATTCAGCTTCTTGGCAGTAGCAACCTTGAGATCCTTCGGGTGAAGCTTTCCTTCGGCAAACTCCCTCTCCAATTCGTCGTAACTCTTGAAGTGCACATCTCCACCGAACTTGGATTCCCTCTCTACCTTAAGACCGGAGGGGTCAGAAGGAAATATGATATATTTGTTTATTTGTAGAACCGGGTTATTCTCTACGACCCCCTTAGGACAGTAGGCCTTCATCAGCTTCGCCTCTACCTCCTCAGGCTCATCATTAACGAAAATTGCCGTATCTGGTTTCGACTTACTCATCTTTATGTCTGCCAACACTTCATCTTCATCTCCCCCTGCAGTCATCCTTTGTGCCCCTTGTAGACCAACTAGTAGCGGAGTGTGAATTGCAATTACCTTTTTCCTTCCCAGTTTCTCTGCAACATCCCTAGCCAACATATGTGCCTTCCTCTGGTCAGTGCCTCCTAGAGCTATATCCAAGTCCATGTAAAAGATATCGCTAACCTGCATCGCTGGATAAATCAGCTTAGAAGAGTCAAGTTCAGCCTCGTCAGCCTTCCTTCCCATGATAGTCAGTGCTCTTTTCATCCTAGCTAGGCTGGTGTTCTTGGCTACTCTAATCACCAAAGCCCAATAGTCCTTATCCTTTACCATATCTTCAGCGTCCCATATCTTTATTGATGATCTAGCTATACCGAACGCCTCTAACACATCGACGGCGTACTCTCCCGCCAACCTTATCATTTCCAGGTTTCCTCCCATTTTGTCATTTATCCAGGCGTGCCATGTCGCTACTAAAAGGTTCATTTCTACGTTAGCTTTCACTAGATCCTTAAACTTCTGGGCCCAAATGAGCCACCCTATATGGAAGAGACCACTAGGTTCGAAACCTAAGTAGCCCTTGAGTTTTTCGCCGCTCTCCAGTTTAAGCTTAAGCTCTTCTGGAGTGACCACTTCTGCGGCGTTCCTCGTTATTAACGATAGTCTGTCCTCCAAAGTAATCATCCTCTAAAAGAAATCATGAACTAAAGACTAAAAAGTCCTATTCATCCATGAGTTGTTTCAGGAAAATTAGTACTGGATGGTTATCTCCCAGCCTCTTCTGAAGATCCTCGATTACAGCGATTAGGTCTATCTCCGTCTCTAAAACTCTAGTTATGAGCGCTTCAGTGAAGAGATAGGAATTCGCTATAGTCCTTTCGTCCTCCTGAACACTCTCTTTTCTAAATGCAGAGAACCCTTCCTCTCTCCTGTTGAGGAGATAGTTCAGATAGTCATCCACAACCTTTTGTACGCACTCTCTACTTTCGCAGTAACTTAACCTATCAAGCGGAGAAATAAATCCTGGAGGCAAAACTCACCAATTCCTACATTGATGAGGTGAAATAAAAGTCATCATTCTCCCATGACTTTCACCTGAATCTTCCTTGTTCTAGGTCCATCGAATTCAAGGAGAATTACCCTCTGCCACGTCCCTAGATCCAGTTTCCCGTCCCTCACGGGAACAACCTTGGAGTTTCCAAGGAACATTGCGGATATGTGAGCGTGCCCGTTGTTGTCTATCACGTTGTGTTTAAACTCTCCTTCTGGAGGAATGAGTCTCCTCATCCATGCCGTGTAGTCCTCCATTAGCCCCGACTCACCCTCATTAATTATAACGGCACAGGTGGTATGCTTAACGAAAATGAAAGCAATGCCATCACGAAACTCCTTAACCGTCTTCTTCACCTCTTCAGTTATATCAATACTCTGAAATCTTGAGTCTGTCCTCACTTCGAATTCATGGGTGAATATTCTCATTACTGACACAACCTCACTTTTAACACCTCAAGCCATATAATATGACTTAATGGATCTTGAAGGAGTAGCTAGGAAGTTAATTCCCGACGAGGAGGAGGCTAGGAAGAGAATAGTGGAGTGGCTCGAGTTTTACAAGGGAAAGAGAGAACTTAACTATAAGATTGCTAGCTCCGTGCTCACTGAGGTAAAAAATTCACTCAGGTTTACTAAGTTTGCCTTCCCTGTCTCAGGTCTCAGAGCCGGAGAGACCGGTTTGGGATCTAGAGGTCTAGGAGACAATCTGATACATCGTATGTTATTTAAGCTGAGTAAGATCGACCTACAGAATTATGACGATGCGGGACTCAGGGAAGATGTAGTTGTTGCCATAGACGGTATACACTCCAGGCTCTCATATTTCCCATTTCTCGCAGGATTTCATGCCACGAGAGCGTCCTTGAGGGACATTATGGTAAAGGGAGCTAGACCGCTAGGGTTATTGGTGGACATACACCTCTCTGATGATAGTGACGTGGGGATGTTATTTGACTTTCAAGCGGGGGTCTCAACTGTAAGTGAGGCAATGAGCGTTCCAATACTTACTGGGAGCACACTCAGAATTGGAGGGGACGTGGTGATAGGAGAGAGAATAAGTGGAGCTGTGGGAGCTGTAGGTAAGAGAACGAGGGACTATTCCAGAAGAAACGTGAAGAAGGGACTTCGCATAGTCATGACAGAGGGACACGGCGGAGGAACGATCTCCTCCATGGCTCTGTTCTACGGGATCGACGGAGTGGTAGAGGAAACTCTAAGACTTCAAGACCTGAGGGCATGTGAGGTCGTTAGGGAGAAGTTATATCACGTGGTGAAGTCCATGACAGACGTCACAAATGGAGGTATAAGGGGGGATGCCTTGGAAATATCTCAGGTGAGCAGCGTATCGTTCGTGATTGATGAGAGCAGGTTCGTGAACCTCGTTAATCCTAAGATTGTGAAGGCCATGGAGGAAATGAAGGCAGACGTTTTCGGACTCTCCATAGACTCTATTCTGATCTTCACTGATGATCCTGACGCGGTTATAGGGACTCTTGTTAAGGAGAATATAAGGTCAGACGTAATAGGCGAGGTGACTGAATGGAGAGGCTATCCCATCCTTACCTACAGTGGTAAGGAAATGAGACCGAGTTTCCGAGAGACCCCTTATACCCCTGTGAAAGCAGTTATAGGTAATTCTACCCCCTACACTTTGGGGGAGATCGAGACGAGGCTGAACGAAGCGTTAGAGGCATCGCTGAAGAAGAAGGAGTGGGTGTTGAAAAATTTAAAAGTGACAAACAGATAGAGCACTAGTCGGTATTAATGTCGGAACAGCAGTTCAGGTACATAGTAAGGTTATTTGGGCAGGACGTAGATGGGACCATGAAAGCACCGTATGGCCTGGCCATGGTGAAGGGAATAGGTTATAACACCGCTAGGGCCATACTGATGAAGCTCAATATTGACAAGGACAAGAGACTCGGGGAGTTAACTGATCACGAGCTAAAGAAGGTTGAGGAAATGCTAGCTTCTAAGAGGATAGAGGCTCTTCCCACATGGATGTTCAACAGGAGGAAGGATTTAGAGACTGGAAGAGATCTTCACTATGTTACGTCAGAACTGGTCTTCTTGGTGAGAAATGATATAGAGAGAGAGAAGAAGACAAAGAGCTGGAGAGGAGTGAGGCACTCGTTAGGACTTAAGGTGAGGGGTCAGCGCACAAGGACCACAGGTAGGACAGGAACTACAATAGGCGTCAAGAGATCTAAGGCAGCCCAACCCCAGGGAGGGGGACAGCAATCTCAGCAGAAGAAGTGAGGTGAGCCAGGATGGGTGATCCTAAGAAGAGCAGGAGGAAATGGGAAGGCCCTGGAATGCCTTGGATATCACAATCCTTGAGAATGGAGCAGGAGCTTGTGGGCAAGTTCGGCCTGAGAAACAAGAGGGAACTTTGGTTAGCAAGGACCATAGTCACTGGATTTAGGCATATGGCAAGGTCTCTACTTGCCCTTCCTCCAGCAGAGAGAGCCATGAGGGAAAAGCAGTTGTTGACGAGGTTATACAGAATAGGATTACTGAAGTCTGAGAACGCTACAATTGACGATGTGTTGGGACTAAGGGAGGAGGATTTGCTGGAGAGGAGGTTACAGACAGTTGTATTTAAGAAGGGGCTGGCGAGGACAATATATCAGGCCCGCCAGCTTATAGTTCACGGTCACATAGCGGTAGGCGGAAGAAAGGTAACATCTCCAGGGTACATTGTCAAAAAGGAAGAGGAAGATTCCATAGACTTTTATCCCACTTCTCCATTCAAAACAAATCCGCCCACAGTGAGCAAAGGTGAGGTAAATGTCGAGCAGAAGGGAAATTAGGTGGGGGCTGGCGAGGATATACGCCTCCCAGAATAACACAATCATTACTATAACTGACATAACGGGGGCCGAGATAATTTCAAGAGCTTCTGGGGGAATGGTAGTTAAAGCAGACAGGGAGAAGCCTTCTCCCTACGCTGCCATGCTGGCAGCCGGCAGAGCGGCTTCAGAGGCGCTAGATAAGGGTCTCATGGCCATTCATATTAAGGTGAGAGCCCCTGGTGGGGCTGGCCCAAAGACTCCTGGCCCAGGAGCCCAGCCAGCAATAAGATCGCTCGCTAGATCTGGTTTTATAATAGGGAGAATCGAGGACGTCACACCTATACCGCACGACACGATAAGGAGGCCAGGAGGAAGGAGAGGAAGGAGAGTCTGAATGCCAATAAAGGTAATTGAGGAGGAAAAGGGTCACATTAACCTCCTCATACATGGATATCCCTTGGAGTTTGTTAATTCGGTTAGGAGGGCATGTATGCTTTTTGTCCCAGTGATGGCGGTTGATGAGGTTTACGTCATAGAGAACAACAGTCCTCTTTACGATGAGGTTCTTGCCCACAGGCTCGCTCTAATCCCCTTCGAGAGCAACGATGCAATAGATTATTACAGGAGACCTGAGGAGTGTGAGAATTGCACGGAGAACTGCGAGAGATGTTTTACAAAGATCTACATTGACGTCTCTGCAGAAGAGACGCAAAAAATGGTATACTCTAGAGATATAAAGACTGAGGATCCACACGTTGTTCCCATCTCAAGAGACATTCCAATAGTCCTTTTAGGAAAGAATCAGAAGGTTTCATTAGAGGCTAAGGTTAGGCTAGGCTACGGTAAAGAACATGCTAAATTCATGCCTGTGTCCAAGGCCGTTAGCAGATATAGGCCAAAAGTGGAGGTAGAGAAGAACTGTGAGAAAGCCGTTGAGGTATGCCCTGAAGGTGTATTTAAACTGGTAGATGGCAAGCTTACTGTAGAGAATGAACTTGCTTGTACTTTATGCGAGGAGTGCCTCAAGTACTGTCAGGGAATCAAGGTTTCTGCTGTTCCTGGGGAATATATACTTGAAGTAGAATCAGTGGGGACATTAGACGCGAGGAGAATTTTAATAGAGGCAACAAAGAGTATACTTTCCAAGGTTGAGGAGTTGAAGAAGAAGGTGGAATCTCTATGAAGAGGACAGGCAGTACGAACTCTCACCTCAGGAAGTTGATAAGTCTACTCAAGAAACAGGAAAGACCCCTATGGCATGCCGTTGCGGAGGAGCTAGAAGGACCTTCCAGGAAAAGACCACACGTCAACCTTTACAAGATAGACAAGTACACCAACGATGGTGATATAGTCGTCGTTCCAGGGAAAGTATTGGGTATAGGGAAGTTGTCACATAAGGTCACTGTTATAGCTCTGGACTTCTCCGCCTCAGCCCTGAATAAGATCCGAAAAAGTGGGAGCAACGCTTTACCTTTGACGGAGGGGATCAACGCTATTAACAAGGGAGCTACTGTGAGGTTGATGAAGGGATGAGTCAAGATACTGTGATAGTGGACGGTGAAGGACAGATACTAGGCAGGTTGTCGAGCGAAGTAGTGAGACTACTGAAGGAGGGAAAGAGGGTTGATATAATAAATGCAGAGAAGATAGTCATTAGTGGTCCGCGGGAGAGGGTGGTTGCTGGTTACATGTTACTTTTCAGGGTAGGTACGCTGTTCAACCCCTATAGACAGGGTATAAGAAGACCCAGATCACCAATAAATTTAGTCAAGAGGACAATAAGGGGTATGTTACCCAAGACGCCTAAGGGCGAGAACATGCTAAAGAGAGTAAGGGTTTACGTCGGGGTTCCCGCAGCGCTACAAGGGAAGGAGGCTATTAAGTTTCAGGCAGCAGACGTGAAAAGGCTTAAAGGTAAGTACGTGACAGTAGGTGAGCTAGCTAGAGTGATGGGGTGGAGGTCCAGTGTCAAGTGAGAGTAAGGTCATTATAACTTACGCGAGAAGGAAGATGGCCAGGGCAAAGTGCTACTTGTACCCAGGGAAAGGTAAGGTATTTGTGAACGGAGTTCCAGTCGAATTGATCCCTATAGAAGTGATAAGACTCAAGGTGATCGAACCCCTCCTGCTTGCAGGAGAAGGGGTAGTGTCTAAGATCGACGCTAAGATCTTTGTTTCTGGAGGAGGAATCATGGGTCAGGCAGATGCTGCGAGGATGGCTATAGCCAAGGCAATGGTGAGGTATACAGGAAGCCAGGAGTTAAAGGACCTCTACAAACAATACGATAGGACGATGTTGGCAGGAGATCCAAGGCAGACGGAATCAGAGAAATGGATGAGATATAGCGCTAGAAGGTGGAGGCAAAAATCGTACAGGTGATTTTCAAATGATAATACCAATAAGATGTTTTACGTGCGGTTCGTTACTCGCAGACAAGTGGGAGATATATAGTACCAGGGTAGGAGCAGGAGAAGACCCAGGAAAGGTCTTGGATGACCTCAAGGTCAGAAAACTATGTTGCAGGAGAACTCTCCTCACTCACGTAGACATTATAAGGGAAGTAGTTAATTACACGAGACCAATTTAGGTGGTATAGATGAGCGAGAACGAGAGAGGAACGCAGTTAACCGATGAGGAGAAGGCAGAACTTCAGAGGGGGGAGAAAGGGGCCGTAATAGAGCTCCTAGTTCCCCTTGAGAGTTATTTATCTGCAGGCGTTCACATTGGCACACACACCTGTACCAGGTACATGGAGAAGTTTATCTACAGGGTAAGACCAGAGGGTCTTTACGTCCTTGATGTAAGGAAGATAGACGAGAGACTGAGGATTGCAGCGAAGTTCTTGGCAAGATATCAGCCCTCATCCATCTTGGCTGTAGCTTCGAGACCATATGCGTTCACTCCTGTTCAGAAGTTCGCAGATGTTGTAGGTGCAAGGGCCATAGTAGGAAGAATGGTCCCAGGAATATTAACTAACCCATATTTGGAGGGGTTCATTGAGCCTGAGGTTCTTCTGGTTTCAGACCCTAGAACCGACTTACAGGCAATCAAAGAGGCAGCAGACATGGGAATTCCAGTAGCGGCCTTCTCTGATACTGATGCCAAGGTAGACTACGTTGACTTGATCATTCCGTCAAACAATAAGGGGAGGAAGTCTCTTGCACTTCTATACTGGGCCCTCGCAAGACAGGTTCTGAGGGAAAGGAAGGAAATTGCCCCAGACGCTGACATCCCAGTGAAGGTTGAAGAGTTTGAGGTGAAACTATCTCAATGATAAGGAGACCCGCCGTAGCGGGTTCCTTCTATGAAGATGATCCCAAGGAATTACGAAAGAGAATTGAATGGTCTTTCTTGCATCATGTAGGTCCTGGAAGGCTCCCTGAACCTTCTAATGCAGCCAGGAGGACTAGCCCCTTTTTTATCGTCCCTCACGCTGGGTACATCTATAGTGGACCTGTAGCCGCTCACTCCTATTATCATTTAGTAAGGGAAGGAAGGCCCGATCTGGTGATAATGGTAGGTCCAAATCATACGGGTTACGGCTCTAGCGTCTCTGTATGGCCTGGAGGGCACTGGGAAACTCCCTTGGGGAAGGTTCCTGTACCTATTGAATTTGTAAAGGAAATAGTCTCATTAAGTGAGGTGTTGGATCCAGAAGAACGAGCTCATCTTTATGAGCATTCCTTAGAGGTTCAGGTCCCTTTCCTCCAGTACTTTTTCACTGAGATTCCTATAATTCCCATAACCATCCTTTTACAAACTCCCGAGACAGCGGAGTTTGTAGCTGAAGGTATATGGCGTTTCATGGGGAGACACAAGGATCTAGATATCGTGGTTTTGGCTAGCTCTGACATGAATCATTATGATCCTCATGAGATGACTATAGAAAAAGATGAGAAGGCCATCAAGAAGATTATAGAACTAGATTATAGAGGTCTTTATAGGGTTGTGGAAGAGGAAGACGTGACCATGTGTGGTTATGCTCCAGTTATGGTCTCAATGATATTGGCTAGAAAGGCTGGAAAGAAGCCCTACATTTTGAAACACGCAACCTCAGGTGATACCTCAGGTGACAAGTCATCGGTAGTGGGTTATCTTGCAGCCAGATTCGGGGATTAAGGTCCCGCTCATATTTTCAGGACTTCCCCTTAAGGGTACAGACAACCCATTCCTAATAATCGTAGCACGTTTCAACTGTGAGTCACAGGAGATTCCCTATTGGTGGGATAAATTTAAGGTGCTGGTGAGGGAGGCTACGGGTTTCTCACCAAAACCAATGAGAGTCCCTGCATGTATGCCCCTTTCAAGCCAGTATGTCTTAGGTTCTAAACTAGCCATGGACTATATAGCCAAACTGGTCGGTCTAAGTTCAGAAGAGGTGTCTCAAACTTTAGAGATGTTGGATGAGGCTATGTTCGGAGTGCCCGTCCTTAAGGCATTGAGGATATCTCAAGATAAAGGCAAATCTCTGCTCTTCAGGGACGGGGAAGATCCTATCTATGTGGAGTTCCCAGCCGTGGAGATCAAGGTTCTGGCGTACTTCCCTCTCACTGAAGTTGGAAGTGTGGACAGCTCTATAATACATTTAGCTGGAATAACTCCTGTGAGAGTAGCACAGAACCCAGACAGTGATTCAGTTAGGATGGAAAACGGATTGTGGTTCTCCCTCTTCGGACTACCTATTCCCAAAGTAGATAGGTGGAAATGGACATGGGATCTAGAGTGGGCTTCCCTACTAGAGTACTCAAACTAGGAGGGAGTGTGATCACATGTAGGACTGTGCCCCACTGTCCAGACTTGAAGGTGATAAGGAGAATAGTAAGGGAGATCATCCCCTTCAAAGAGGGCTTGGTCATAGTCCACGGAGGAGGCAGCTTTGGTCACTTTGAGGCTTCTATGGGAATTAGCAAAAGGAGGCCCTTGATAGCTGCAGCGATGCAAGAGCTCAACAGTTTACTCCTTCGAGAACTTTACTCCTCTGGAATTCACGGTTTCCCAGTTCCAGGAAGGTACTACAGTGAGGACAACCTCCTGAGAATTTTAGGTGAGGGGATGACACCAGTTATCTACGGTGATATTAACGAGAGGGGTGAGATAATCTCTGGTGACGATCTGACCTTAAAGGTAGCTAAGTCCTTTTCCTTGATCGCGCTCTTCTCAACGGATGTGGATGGGGTTCTACTACACGGAAGACCAGTACCAGAGTTGAGATCCTTTGCAGATGTGGAGTTCGGGATCACTCACGGATATAATGTTACAGGGGGGATGGCCGAGAAGCTGAGGAAGATCTTTTCCTTCGGTGTTGACGCTATGATATTTAATGGAAAGAGAGAAGGAAACGTTTTTAACGCATTGAAGGGAGAAAGGGTTGGCACATTCATAAAGGTGAAGAAATGAGCCTAGTTAACAGGAAATTGGAACACGTGGAGATCTGTCTCTTTGAGGACGTGCAGGGTTTAACGACGACACTCTTAGAGAACGTGGAGCTCATTCATCAGGCCATGCCTGGGGTGACATTCAAGGACGTAGATACGTCACTCATCTTTCTAAGGAAGAGATTGTCTGCTCCCCTCATGGTCACTGGAATGACGGGAGGTAGTCAAGAGCTTGGAAAGATAAACTCCGTTATAGCCCAAGTGGTAGAGGAGAAGGGGTTGGCCATGGGGGTAGGAAGCCAGAGGGTAGCCTTGGAGAAGACCGAGGCTGCAGAGAGCTTCAAGGTGACGAGAAAAGTGGCCCCCAACGCTCCTCTCATTGCCAATCTGGGCCTTCCTCAACTGGTGAGGGGTTACGGTTTAGATCACCTGAGAAGAGCCGTGGAGATGATAGAAGCTGACGCCATAGCGATTCACCTTAATCCTGCCCAAGAACTCTTTCAGCCTGAAGGAGAACCAGAGTATCCCATGGACGCCTTAGGAAAACTGAGGGATATTTCTAAGGAGCTCGGAGTTCCTGTAATCATAAAGGAGACCGGTTCTGGTATATCTATGGAGACGGCAAGACTGTTCAGGGAGAACGGCTTCACGTATTTTGACGTCTCTGGACAGGGAGGAACTAGCTGGATCGCCGTGGAGACAGTTAGGGACAGGAGGAGGGGACACTGGAAAGCTAACGCTTCGGAGCCTTTCATCAAATGGGGAATACCCACAGCCGCGTCGGTAGTGGAGACCAGATTCGCAGTACCGGATGGGTTCTTGATATCTAGCGGAGGGATAAGGAATGGGCTTGACGTTGCTAAGTCCATCGTGCTGGGAGCAAACATGAGCGGGATGGCCAATCCAGTACTGGCTAAGGCTGTGAGTGGAATTGACTCCCTCAAACGCTTCTTCGATGAGGTCATCTTTCAGCTGAGGGCGGCCATGATGTTAACTGGGGCCAAGAATCTAGTAGAGCTCAAGAGAAGACCCGTGGTTATATGGGGAAAGCTGAGGGAATGGATGGAGAGTAGGGGAATAACCTTATCAGACTATGAAAGGATAAGAAGAGGAGGATAAGGTGCTAGAGGAGTACTCCAGGCAAGTAATTGAGGAGGTAGAAAAGAGAATAAGACAGTATCTTTCCGGAGATGTACACGAACTTTACGAAGCCTCTAGGTATCTAATTGAGGCAGGTGGTAAAAGGTTAAGACCCTTGATGTTGGTCGCCTCTTCTGATCTCTTTCACGGAGATAGGAAAAGATCCTATTTGGCGGGAAGTGCAGTTGAGGTACTGCATAATTTCACGTTAATACACGACGATATAATGGATCAGGACACCCTAAGAAGGGGAAGGCCTACAGTGCACGTGAAGTGGGGAGTCCCAATGGCCATCTTGGCTGGGGATTTGTTGCACGCTAAGGCTTTCGAGATGCTCATAGATTCCGTGAGTGGACTGGATGAAGCGAGAGCCAATGACGCTCTTAGGCTTTTCGCTAAGTCAGTGATAGAACTATCGGAAGGACAAGCCTTAGACATGCAGTTTGAAGAACGATGGGACGTGACGGAGAGGGAGTACATAGAAATGGTGAGGAAGAAAACAGCTCAACTTTTCGCCTGCTCCGCTTCTCTCGGAGGTATTATAGGAGGAGGTACTGAAAAGGATGTGAAGAACCTTTTCCTGTATGGAGAAAAGATAGGGATATCGTTCCAAATAGTCGATGATATATTAGGACTTACTGCCGATGAAAGAGAGTTGGGGAAACCCGTCTATAGTGATCTGAGGGAAGGAAAGAAGACCATCTTATTAATAAAGGCCCTTAGGGACGCCAGCGAGGAAGAGCGGAAGAGAATACTAGCCGGTGTGAAAAGTAATGACCAAGGTAAACTCAGAGACGCAGCGTCACTGGTCCTCACCATTTCCTTAGAGTATGCCACAAGACTTTCAGAGAGCTATAAGACCGAAGCTCTACAGGCCCTCTCTCTCGTCAAGAGTGATAACGAGGAAGTTAAGAAGCTCCTGATGGAGGTAGCGGAATTAGTTACTAAAAGGCGGAAGTAAGTTGTTAGATGTACTTGTTCCTTCGATAGTAGCCTTGGTTGTCACCCTTTTTTCCACTCCATGGATACTCAAAGTTTCAAGGGAAAGAGGCTTCGTGGGCAAGGACGTAAATAAACCGGATAGGCCTGAGGTACCGTCTCTGGGAGGTCTAGGGATACTGAGTGGCTTCATAGCCGGTAGCTTCACTTTACTAGTTGAGGATCCAGCGTTTGAAACTATAGTTTCGGCAGTCATGTTATCATCTCTTATAATAGGTCTCTTAGGTCTCTTAGACGACGTACTTAACCTGAAGCAATCTGTGAGGGCCATAATGCCCGTTTTCGCTTCGGTGCCGCTGGCTGTTTATAGCGTGGGTCACTCAGTTATATCCATTCCTTTCGTAGGTCTGGTAAACTTTGGACTTCTCTATTACGTTATAATAGTTCCCGCAGCGTTAACCATAACCTCAAATGCATTTAACATGCTGGAGGGCCTAAACGGACTGGGAACGGGGATGGGAGTGATAATGGCCGCAGCCCTGGCTTACATAGGGCTCAGGGGGAATGGAGTCACATCAGAGGCGGGGGATTTAGCCATAATACTGGCAATAAGTCTGATCGCATTCCTTTACTTTAACAAGTATCCAGCTAAGATCTTCCTGGGAAACGTAGGGACCTATTTCATCGGCTCGGTGATAGGATCCATAGGTATTTCTGGATATATGCTGACCGCCTTAGCTGTCCTCTTTATACCCTATGTCATTGAGTTCGTACTGAAGGCTAGGACTAAGTTTAAGGGAATCTCATTCGGGCAAGTGGATAATGACGGTTACATGCATTGGGACTCTTTTCCTAATTCGTTGACTCACGTGGTCATGAAAATGGGGAGAATGAGGGAGTATCAAGTGGTAGCGGTACTCTGGGGGATGGAACTAGTGTTTGCAATAGGTGCGGTAGTACTTCAGAGCACCGTCATAAGGATATAAATTAATATAGATGCAGTGTCCAAGCCCTCGTAAGATCATTAAATTTGTAATCAGAGTACATGGATGAGCTAGATAAGATTTTTATCTAATGATAATTTAAGGTGTCAGAGGGGCCGTCGTCTAGCCTGGACTAAGATGCTAGGCTTGGGCCCTAGTGATCGCGGGTTCAAATCCCGCCGGCCCCATTCTCCTTCCTTTGAGTCTCTTTCTGCAGCTGGACTCGGTCTTTAACACTAATAGCAGTTATGCGACTATCCCCTAACTATCGCCCTGTCATCAAGGGAAATCCAATAACCGCTACACTAAGTGTTATGCAAGCATGTTCTTCCTGATTTCCTTCCTTAATCTCCCTCACAGCAATCATGGCCTTTGTTAAGTATAGCCTTAGAGTCAAGGCAAACTGCAACAACCGCTGTCCCTCACTTTGCTCTGGCGCGAATTTTGATGTGAGGGTGTAGGATAGCTTATCCTGTAGCTGAAAAGTTAGCGCCGCGGGGAGGACTCGAACCTCCGACCACCGGGTTAACAGCCCGGCGCTCTGCCAGCTGAGCTACCGCGGCACGAGGCAAGAGATAAACCAAGATGAACCATTTAAAACTTTCTCATACCCTATAGGACATAAAGTAAGAGCAACAATAAATTTAGGGACTAGGTACAAATTGTAGATATAAAAATTAATTTATGTCTTGCCTACTATTTCGGATAGCCTCTTGAGAACCTCGTCCAGTACATCCTTTCCCTGTCCAGGATCTATCACAGCAGCTGCAGCTGCCCCCACTTGAAGACCGCAGGCCTCTCCGATACCTTTCTTGGATGGAACGTAGATGTATGGTATTTTTTTCTCCTCACATAGTGGAGGTAAGTGGGCCACGATCTCTTCGGGTTGTACATCCTCAGCTATCAGCACCAGTTTAGCTTGTCCCCTCTCCACAGCTTTGGTAGCCTCATTGGTACCTTTCCTTATTTTGCCTGTCTCCTTTGCTTTCTTGAGGGCTTCAAGGGCTTTCTCCGCCAACTCAGGCGGTACGTCAAACTTAACATATGAAGGCTTGGCCATTGCGTTCATCCTCCTCTTGTATCGTCACGCTAGGTCACTTAGCATGGTACAAATAATAAAGTTAATCATGGGCATAAACCATCAGGAGTTTACCATCATTCCTATCGACTCTGCAGAATCCGTATCTGATAAGTTGTACTACTTCTCCCTCATGTAAAGAACTCATATACCCTTCACCAAAGCCGTCCTCTGTTACAAGCTCTTGATTTGATATTGCCTTTAGCACCGTAACTGGTACTGCTTCAGACTTTTTCACCCATTGAACTATTGGTGCGTTAAACCTCTTGGCGGTCTCTAGACTCTCATCCAAGAACCTCAGGACATCTCCCTCCACTCTCACGTTGCATAACTCCAGGAGTCTAAGTACCCTTCCTTCCAATGCGTCTTCTGGGTCCAGAAATATCTCATCCCCTGGAGAGACTCTGATTTTCCTATACTCCTTCTTGCTAGGCGTTAGTGGGATGTTAGCTTCCATATCCTTTGGGATAAGTAACTTGAAGGACTTCTTATCCCTCACGAACATCAGTCTCTTCGCTGAGGGATCTAGTAGTTTCCTATTCATTGAGGCTAGATTATCAAAGCTAATGGTAGCGTCAGTCACCTTGAGACCTACTTCTATCATCAGTGATCTCACAGTTTCGGGGAGAATACCCCTCCTCCTAAGCCCAGCGAGTGTGGGTAACCTTGGGTCGTCCCTTCCTGAGCCAGTTTCCATCAGACCCCTTATCTTAGATTTGCTCATCATGAACCCTTCTAGTTTGAGTCTACCGAATTCGAGAATTGTAGGGACCTCCCATCCCATGTAACTGTATATCCACCTCTGTTTGAGGGAGTTGCTCATGTGCTCCTTGGCTCTCAAGATGTGGGATACGTTGAAGTCGTGATCGTCTACCACCGTGGCGAAGTTGTAGGTCGGCCAGACCCTATACTTATCCCCAGTGATAGGATGAGGATTCTTCATAGTATCTATTATCCTTAGCATTACCCAGTCCACTTGTGAGGGATCAGGACTTTTGGGATCGGTCTTTATTCTCACCACGGCCTCGCCCTCGTTAAATTCTCCCTGAAGCATCTTCTCCCAAAGGTTAAGGTTTTCCTCAGGGGGCCTTTCCCTATGGGGATAACTCTGATTTATCCTCTTCTCTCTCCAACTCCTGAAGTCGTCCTCAGTTCCCAGATCCACGTAGGCGTATCCCTTTTCCAGTAAAACCTTGGCGATCTCGTAGTATCTCTCCATTCTGCTCGAGGCGGAGAACTCCATGTCCCAATTTATCCCTAACCACTTAAGATCCTCCCTTATCCATTGATAAGCCTCCAGCAGTGGTTTCTTTACCTTAGGATCTGTGTCGTCGAAGCGAAGTATGAACTTACCTCCATACATCTTAGCGTATTCGTGGGAAAGGACTGCAGCCCTGGCGTTCCCTAAATGGATAGGTCCGTCTGGATTAGGAGCGAATCTAGTTGTTACTGTTCCCTTAACGTTCGGTAAGGGGGGGAGGATCTTCTTTTTCTCTTCTTTTTTCTCCTCCATGACTTCAGGATATCTTTGAATTTCCCTCATCTGATCTTCAAGGGGCATGGAATTTACCCTTTCCACTACTTTCTTGGCCATTTCAACGACTTCCTTAACTTTAGCCTTGAGATCAGGCCTCTCAGCCAGAACTTTACTCACCACTGGACCCACTTGAGCTCTGCCTTCATGTTTCACCGCATTAGCTAATGCGTGTTTATAGATTATCTCCTCTAATTCCAACTTTCACTCCCTCGTCAGACTGTCTATGAACTCCTTTACCCCATCACCACTCTTTAACTTTAGCGTGAAGTTAGCTACTCTTTTCAAGTTCTCATCTGCGTTAGCTACAGCTACTCTCACACCAGCAATCTCCAGCATTTCTATATCTGTAGCAGAGTCGCCTATGGCCGCGACGTCCTCACTCTTAACTCCCAATACGTTGAGCAGTTTTTTGACCCCCGCACCTTTACCTCCAGGTCTCCCAGAGATGTGGAGAGCGTAACCGCTGGACTGAATACTCACTCCTTTTTCTTCTGCCCACTTTCTCATGTCGTCCGTTATCACCGGTGGCGTGAAACCAAAGTCATATCTTCTGTACTCGTTTTGCCAACTTTCCTTTAGTTTGAACTTATCTCTGAATTCCTCAACAAGTACCTTGGGTAATGGAGTACAGACCGGGAAGATATTACCTTGATAATACACGAGGCAACCGTTTTCCGCAACGACTCCCCCAGAGAAACCCAGATAGTTGTACAGCCCCCTTAATACAGGATACGAATTTCCGCTCACTAGTGCTACCTTTATTCCCTTAGCTTCGGCCTTTCTAAGGGCCTCAATAGCCTCTAGGTTTAATAGGTAACTACCTCTGTCTTCTGTCAGAGTACCGTCTAGATCCGTTAGAATAACACGAACCTTCAAACTAGTTCCCTTGCCCTTTTCACAAATTCCCTGTCTACATAAACTCTCCTAAGCGTTAAGGAAGAGGGTATCCTGTTCAGGAGGGAGGGGTAAGATTGGAGTCCTATTTCCTTGCCCTTGGAGATAACCTTTATCTTGTCCTTGTTCATGATGGAGATAGTCTCCTCAAAGGGGTAGATTGATTCCCTTGGAATTCCTCCCCTCTCCAACCTTTCAGTTATCTCTTCTAGATTTCCAGGGGAACCGCCGTCATAGTTTATCTCCTCATAAATTACTTTGGGTCCCCTCCGGTCCAAAAAGTCCTTTATCATTTGCCCTAGATCCGAATTTGGATTTTCGGAATAACATCTGTATAGAGCACCGAAGAGCCACTCATCGTCCCAATAAGGAAAAGAGTTCGATGAGATCATCTCCACGACGGAGCTAGGATCTCTCATTTCCGTCTCACACTCCTCCACTAGCCTGGAGTAAATGCTCCTCAGAAGAAGCTCGTAACCCAATATCGTCTTGTGGTAATATACTGCCTGGTACATATGAAGTCTCGCAATGTAAAAGTTTTCAAGGCTTATCATGCCTTTATCCAGGACGGAGATACCGTCCTCCCGATAATTGACAGTGAAAATTAGCCTGTCCAAATCGATGTGTCCCAGCTGAACGCCGCTATGCCTTGAGTCCCTCACTAGGTAATCCATCCTGTCCACGTCCACTTCTCCATCTACTATAGAAGTCATTAAACCATTTCCGTCGAATATGGTTCTGAGTCTTTTTGGGTCTATCCCTGCATCTTCGATCTCGTCTCCCAGAGAGCTGTGAAGTATATACGCTCTCACATCCTTGTTACTAAGTCCCTTCTTAATATAGTACCCCTCCACAGCATGGCTGAAGGGGAACTGGCCTATATCATGGATGAGTGAGGTTACCTTAACTAACTCTAATTCTTCTTGGCTGAGAACTCCTTCGTTGACTAGTCGGGAACCTATTTTATTGGCCAACTGATACGTCCCGAGAGAATGACTGAACCTAGTGTGAGTAGCACCTGGATACACAATAAATGCTAAACTCGTCTGTCTAATTCTTCTCAGCCTTTGCATTACTGGGGTGTCTAAGATCTTAACTGCTATATCGTCTAACTCTATATTTCCGTGGATCTCATCAAAGATCCTCTTCATGTTCTACAATAGAACCAATATTAAATATAAGTCCATCCCAGCTTGGTGGCGCTGCGGGCCCTTTCGGATCCCACCGCACCGCCAACGCAGGGGACTTAACTTCCGGGTTCGAGATGAGACCGGGTGTTGCCCCCCTGCTATGGCCGGGTGGACAACTAATAGAGACCTCAACTATCTTAAAAAATTATTTCTTCTGGTTTAGCGTCTCAGCATAGATGCCAGCTATGTAAAGTGGTCCGTTGTCCTTGGGACAATTACCTACTAACTTAAGTACGAAGTCTCCCACCTGAAAATCCCTTTCCTGAGTATAGTCACACTGCATACATTTCACTACAGTTTTCACTTTCAAGACCTGCTTAGAATCCGCACTTATGGCCATGTCACATCACTGGGCTATTCCCGCTGTATTTCCGACTCCCACTAGTACTACTGTACTTCCAGGCTTTGTCCTCTCTAGAATTATCCTCTTAACGTAGTCTATCACTTTGTCAGCGGCTTGGTATACCTCCTTTCTCATCTCAGTTATTGCCTCTTCCATGCTCATCTTGACTATTACAGCGTCTATAGGTATCCCGTACTTTACGGCAACCCTCTCTATAGCTATCTTTTCAGGCCCTGGATCTCCCATTGCCACACCCATTCCTTCAGCTATCGTTCCTGTTTCCTCGCCTTCAAGTTTTAGTGCCGCATCTACTGTTATTATCCTTGACACCTTCCCACCTTCCCTTTCTATTACATTTTGTACACCCTCTCCAGGTGTTCCCACCGTAGCCATAGGACCTTCGGCCTTCACTACCACCAACTTTCTTCCCTCGAATTCCAGGGTTCCCGCAATAGTATCTTTGCTTACAGTGAACTTTTGACTAGACTTCATCAGGAACTTGGAGGCTACCAAGGGACCCAATCCATCACCTATGGGTATGCCTTGAAGGAATACCTTCTGGGCCTTCGAGTAGGCCTCTGCGTATTTTACGTATATAGGGGCCACCATCTGTAACTGATACATTATCATTATGCTGTTCAATTTCTTGGCCATTATCAGATAATGTCTTATTACTTTGAAGATTAAGTTCAGCGCGTTTACAACTTCTGCTGATATCTCTATTTGACTTCTCGTCATGGGATCTAGGTTGGGATTAGCAGACATGATCATTTCCCTTACTGTATCCTCATTTGATCTCATGAGTAGCTTCATCCTGTTTATGATGTCCGTAGGTTCAATGGAGACCGGATCTATTACGAATCTGTCTATAACTCTATCTAAGAATGCCTTGGGATCTGGAAAACCCTTCTCCTTCAGAAGTTTCTCAGTGATGCTTTTAGAATCCTTCAGATAGTTTTCGATCATTTGTAACTTCTGTTCAACATCTCTACTAAGGAACATTATTTGGGTCTTCTGTTGAACTCCTGGGAAGAACGAAAGAGCAAGTAGGGCAATGAAAAAGATATAGAAGATGTACGAGAATGCTAGAGCTGCCCCATTTTGAGAACCTTGACTGCTCGCCTGAGCAAGAACTATTATTAAGCTCATCTTAATCCATTGGTATAGTCAAGGCTTAAGAGAAATTAAACTTTTATCAAACTACCTAAAATCCCTAAGTTAGAATTGTTGCTCCCTGAGAGTCCACGTAGACAGTGTGCTCTGCTTGGCTTACAAGTCCGCCCTTAACTTCAACTAGGATAGGATACCCGTGAAGAACGCCTTTCCTAGATAGAGACTTCAGGGCCTGTCTTATCTCCTCTTTAGTACCTAGGTCAGAGAGCCACCTTTCACTAAAGGGTAGAGTTTTAAATCTTCTCTGTATTTCGTCGACTATCCTCTTCTCGAATTCGGTTAGACCTCTCGAGTTTGGATTCCTCAACGCATAGATAGTCGTCTCCTTACCTTCTATTACCTCACCACCTCCATCCGTGGCGAAGGGTTCTATGGCGTAAGTGCTCCCAGAGGCTATCCTCCCACTGGTTCTCTCGTATATGTTGGGTACAAAGACTCCGGCATGAAGTTCGAACCTCCTGATCAGATGTCCTCCCAAGTTTCTAATTGGTTTAAAACCATTCATTTTTATTACCCTCTCTATTATTTTTCCTATGTCAGCTAGTGAAACTCCAGGCCTAAAGTTAGATATGGCAGCGGTTAGGGCGTCCCTAGAGGCGGTAGCCAATCTCTCTAGTTTCTCGTCTAGAAAGACTGTTATCGCAGTATCAGTGATGTAGCCTTCTATGTGAGCTCCAACGTCTAACTTAACTATAGCGCCATCTGGAATTATTTTTTCGTCACCAATGACCGGACTATAATGGGCAGCCTCGTTGTTGATGGACAGGTTACAGGGGAAGGCAGGCCGAGCTCCACTCTCGATAATGATCTTCTCTACAGTTTCACAGACATCAATCACCCTTGCACCAGGTTTTATGAGTTTAGCCCCAGCGTCTCTAGCCTTAGCAGATATGACTCCTGCAGCCTTAACTAACTTTAGCTCGTCCTCACTCATCACTCATGTCTACATGAATGAAATTTTTATTTTTAGTCCATAAAGGGATCTGATGACTCATGGCTCACCTAAGGTGGTTTGGTCACGCAGCAGTGGAATTAGGTCTTTCGGGCAGGAGAGTGGTGATAGATCCCTTGATTAAGGAAAATCCGCTGTCTCCAGTCAAGCTAAGTTACTTCTCTGGAGTGGACGTGATAGGAGTTACACACGATCATTACGATCATCTCGGGGACGCAGTGGAGATAATGAAGCATAACGACAAGTCTGTCCTATTTGCTACATACGATTTGGAGGAATACCTAGTGTCGGAGCACAAGTTGGATTGGAACAGGGTTATTCCAGCCAACGTTGGAGGTTACGTGGAGTACTCGGGATTGAGGTTGGCACTCACGAAAGCGGTGCATTCCAGCAAGCACAGTGACCCCACAGGGATCGTCGTGAACGGAGACGATATAACGGTTTATCATGCAGGGGACACAGGATTGTTCGAGGACATGAGGTTAATCGGAGAAATATTTAGACCAGACTACGTCCTCCTCCCAATAGGAGGAAGGTTTACCATGGATCCTAAACAGGCAGTCATGGCTGTGGAGATGTTGAGGCCTAGGAAGGGAGCCATCCCAATACACTTCAATACGTGGGACATGATCAAGGTGGATCCACAGGATTTCGCCAAGGGAGTGAAAGAGAAAGGTTATACACCTATAATCCTCCAGCCGGGACAGAGCATAGAGTTGTAGTATGATGCTAAGCGAAAATGAACAGAAGATAATCTCGTTCCTCAAGACTAAAGGCGTCAGTAACTCTCAGGAAATCTCGTCCGCTACTGGTCTGCCTCCGAGTACTGTGTTCAGTAACCTGAAGCTACTTGAGAGTAAAGGCCTAGTTAAAATACTTAAGGAGGAGAGGAAGAAACTGCTATTTCTGACGGAGGAGGGGAGGAAGAGGCTAGTTGAGGGGCTGCCTGAGGAGAAGTTGATGATGGTATTAGGAGGTCAGCCCAGGAAGATAGAAGAGGTCAAAGAGAAGATGAAGGAAGATTTTGAGATAGCTTTAGGATGGGCAAGGAAAAGAGGGTGGATAGAGATAGATGGAGATCTGATCAAGCCTATAGTAAAAGAAATTCAGGCTCCTGAAAGAGACTCCCTAAGGGCCTTGAGCAAGGGTCAGGGCATCGATCACGCATCTGTAGAACTCCTCCTAAAAAGGAAACTAGTTGAACGACGAGAGGATAAGATCCTCGAGGTCGAGTTAATCAAAGACGTGGAAGCCAAACCAGTGGAAATCTATCTAACCCATGAAATGTTGGTGAGTGGAGATTGGGAGAAGAGGGAGTTCAAAGAGTATAATGTCGAAGCTGACCCTCCCTTCCTCCCCATAGGGAGGACTCACTATTTTAGGGACTTCATAGAAAGGGTGAAGGACCTGATGGTAAGTCTGGGTTTCAGTGAGGTCTCCAGTGATTATGTGGAACTCGAGTTCTTTAATTTTGATGTATTGTTTCAACCTCAGGATCACCCAGCTAGGGAGATACATGACTCCTTCGTGGTGAAAGGCAAAGGTCGTCTCCCACCTGGGAGACTTGTAGAGGAAGTAAAGAAAACACATGAGACGTGGTGGAAATATAGGTGGAGCCCTGAGGTGGCCTCAAACCTCGTCATGAGGAGTCAGACCACCGCTACTACGTCGAGAGTGCTCTCGAGATCTCCTGGATCCCCTCTAAGAGTTTTTACTATAGGAAAGGTTTTCAGGCCTGACGCCATCGACGCAACCCATCTAATAGAGTTCCATCAAATGGATGGTCTTGTAATTGAAGAAGGGTTTAACTTCAGAAGCCTCCTCTCTATATTAAGAGAAATATTCAGAGGGTTGGGGGTCAAGGAGGTTAAATTTAAACCTGGGTACTTTCCCTTTACGGAGCCCAGTGTAGAAGTCTACGGTTACGTAGACCCATTAGGATGGGTAGAGATGGCAGGTGCAGGGCTCCTCAGGAGGGAAGTTACATCTCC
Source organism: Metallosphaera yellowstonensis MK1 (assembly GCF_000243315.1). Lineage (GTDB taxonomy): Archaea > Thermoproteota > Thermoprotei_A > Sulfolobales > Sulfolobaceae > Metallosphaera > Metallosphaera yellowstonensis. Next base: position 490,409 of record NZ_JH597770.1, read on the forward strand.
GGCTGGTGTAAGTGAACCTGCAGGTGCGTGGGGGATAGGTATAGATAGGTTGGCCATGCTTTTCCTAGGTGTAAAGGACATTAGGGATCTCTACTCCAGCGATATTGAGTACTTAAGACACAGGAGGGTGGTGTGAATGCCTACCATTAATCTGAACAAATGGATCCTATTAGAGAAAGTGAGCCTCAGTGAGGGGCAATTGAAGGAGTTCCTTTTTAAATTGAAGTCTGAGGTCTCACCCGTGAGTGACGATGAATACTCGGTGGAAATAAATGCAGATCGTGTAGACATGTTGGGGCTTGGCGGTGTAGTGAGGGCCCTCAAGGGTATAAGCGGAAAGGAGTTGGGAGAGCCCAAGTATACTGTGAAGGAGACCGATTATATGTTAGTAATAGACAAGGTACCACAAAGGCCTTACGCCTTGGCCTGTGTCATTCATAACGTAAAGCTCTCCCCTGAGGCTTATCTGAAGGAGATGATTCAGTTCCAAGAGAAACTTCATGAGACTATAGGTAGGAAAAGAAAGAAAGTAGCAATTGGTATCCATGACCTGAGGAAGATAAAGAGTAAGACCATAAGGTATTCTCTCGTCAGTACTAACGATAAGATCGTCCCACTAGGATCTACAGTACCTATGACGTTAAGCGAGGTGTTAAGAGAGACGGAGCAGGGGAGAAAGTACGGGGAAATATCGCTAAGGGAGGGTAGGATGCCAGCAATAATGGATTCCGATTATAATATTCTTAGTTTGCCTCCAGTAATAAATTCTGAAGAAACTAGGCTCGAACCCAACACGAATTCTTTATTTGTAGATGTAACTGGAACCAGCTTAGACGCCGTGTCACAGACTCTTGATATTCTAGCTACTAACTTCGCAGAATTGGGTGCAGAGATAGGGGCAGTGATGATCAAGGAGAGCGAAGGTACGATAAGGAAATCACCTTTGCTGACTCATAATAGGCTTAGGGTTAGTCTAAAGGAGATAGAGAGTATTCTAGGAATTAAATTAAGCCAAGAGGACGCCAAGAGGTTCCTAGAGATGATGAGGGAAGACGTCGTTATAGGGGATGGTGTGTTGGAGGTAGTAATTCCTCCATACAGAGTGGATATAATGAACGTAACTGATGTCGCTGAAGACATTGCGATGGCCTACGGGTACGAGAACTTCGCTCTGAACGAAGTGAAAGTTTACAGGGTAGGTTCCTTAGCGCCGAAGAGTAGTCTCTACAGGAAGTTGAGGACGTTGATTATCGGTGCGGGATTTCAAGAGATTTATACTTTAATTCTCACCAAATCAACTAGACAAGTTGGAGAGATTGTCCAAATTGAAAATCCTATATCTCAAGAGTATGATTCTGTAAGGAACTCATTAATCTGGAACATGCTCACCTTTATGTCCAATAATCAACACGCTAGATTTCCAGTCAGAGTGTTTGAGATAGGAGAGGTAGTATTAAGGGATTCAACTACTGATACTGGTTACAGGAATTTCTTCCGAGTATCTATCGGAGTAATGGACAGTAAGGTAAGCTACGAGTCTATTCAGGCGCCAGTTCACGAGATCCTCCTAGCCTTAAGTGGAGAAAAACCAGAGTATAAGAGAACAGTCAACGACGTGTTCATGAGAGGTAGAACCGCTGAAATTCTGTTGAAGGGGAGAAGCGTTGGCGTAATAGGAGAGATAAGTCCAGTTATGTTAAATAAATTTCAACTACTCTACCCTGTGGCCTTAGCTGAGTTAGACGTGGATGCGTTACTGGAGGTGATTTAATGCCTCACGTTGTATTGGAAGACGTGAATTTGTACTTCCAGAGAACGGGATTAGGTCGGGCGGTAGTTTTGATACATCATTTGGCAGGATCCACCAGGAGTTGGAAGTATGTATACCCTGTAATTACAGATGAGTACATGACAGTGACGTATGATCTCAGGGGACACGGTCTATCTTCCATTCCTCCTCACGATTATCTCATTGAAGATCATGTGGATGATCTCAAGAACCTTCTCGATTATCTTCAGGTATCCGACCCAATATTGATAGGTCACTCTATAGGTTCCCTTATAGCTATGGGCTATGCTCTAAGGTATCCTGTCAGAGGACTGGTGCTGTTAGGGGCTATCTACAAAGCCCCAGATCCTATGAATTATATGAAATACGTTTCCATCGTGGCGAACTTCGGAATGGAAGCGTTAGCATACTATCGTCGTAATATGGGAGAGTTCTCCAAACTTCTCACCGAAAACCCTAGGGCATGGAATGATCTACTTGAAGTCTACAGAATGAGCAACCCTAGAGGTTATATTAATACTGTGATGGGTCTCCTCAAGGCGAAGGACCACAGTGAGCTACTCAGCGAGATCGACACCAATACACTCGTAATATACGGAAGTGAGGACAGGTTGAAGCAAAATAAGGACATCTTCCTAGCAGGTCTCAGGAAAGCGGACTACCATGAGATACCGGGGGCTGGACATTTCTTAAATATAGAGGCTCCAGAACAGTTATTAGAAACCATGAAGCCGTTCATTGACCATGTTTCTAGGTGAGTTTTCCTCCTAAAGACATAGCAATCCTAGAGATTATTTCTCTCACGTTCTTCACCTTCCTAGTAATCTCATCCTTATCATAGGAACTTCCGGCTATCTGAACCTCCAAATAGGGGTCATTGATCTCATGACCCTTTGGGTGAGTCTTGATGTATAGACCATACTCTCTGACCACTCTCTTGATATGAGGAGCGAGGGCTGACTCCATCACCCCCCTCACGGTTAAACTTTCCTCGTAATAGAAAACGTTAGGACGTCGTTTTAAGTAAGATCTCAAAAACGTTTCAGTAACCTCCTCCATTTCTTTAGGAACGCCTGGTGCCAGTAGAATTTCCGTGTTATTCACCTCCACATATACCCCAGGTGCTATTCCTGCTTCATTAGGAATCGGAGTAGCGCCTTCAGGAAAAAGGGCCATCTTCAACCTCTCCTCTGTGAGCTCGAGCCCTTTTTCCTTGTATTTTCTAGTCACTTCGTTGAGTGCTTCCTGATTATATACCAATTTTCTCCCAAGGGCAGCAGCTAGGCCCTCAACTGTTCTATCGTCATATGTTGGCCCTAGGCCGCCAGAGGAGATGATCAACTTAGGATTCCTGCCCAGAGCTTCCAGGAAACATTCCCTTATCTCCTCCACTTCGTCGCCTACAACAGTCACTCTCCTTACTTGGAATCCTAGAGATGTAAGCCTAGCGGCTATGAATGCGGAGTTGGTGTTAACAGTCCTGCCAGTTAATATCTCGTTGCCTACAGCGATCACTTCCGCACTCCACTCGTACACAAAGTAATAAAATGGAGTGAGAGGGTAATAAGGAATTATGGGTAAATGGTCCTCCTTCTTCTCTACGGACACCAAGTCACTAAAGTCCTCAGAGATAAGGGACTTGCTGAAGCTCACTGAAGGCAAAAGCGTTATAAGCTTCGCTGGAGGTCTTCCTGACCCTTCCACATTTCCTGCAGAAGATATATCGAGAATAACAGAAGATGTTTTAAGATCAAAGGCCTCTTCGGCCTTACAGTACTCCGCAACCGCTGGTGTGGCCGAACTAAGAAAAGAGTTGGTTAATTTTTCCGCTCTACGGGGAATAACCGGAATCAGGGACGACAATGTATTTGTGACGGTAGGTAGTCAGGAAGCCCTCTTTATGTTATTTAATATACTAGTTGATCCTGGAGATCACGTTTTTGTGGAAAGACCTACTTATTTGACCGCTCTCAACGTGTTGAGAACAAGGAAGCCGATCTTTCACGGCATGGAGGTTAGTGAGAAAGGTCCGAACGTTCTTCAATTGGAAGAGGAGCTAAAGAAAGTGAGCAAAGAGCAGGGTAAACCTAAGCTTCTATACGTTATCCCCACGGCACAGAACCCTGCAGGTACAACAATGAATTTAGATGATAGGAAACGCGTTCTGGAATTGGCGACTCAGTACGACCTACTGGTGGTGGAGGACGATGCGTACGGTTTTTTGGTATTCGAGGGAGAAAGCCCACCGCCTCTGAAGGCACTAGATAAGGAAGGGAGAGTGATTTACTTGGGTACGTTCAGTAAGATTCTCTCTCCTGGATTAAGATTGGGCTGGATCGTAGCGGACGACGAGATAATAAAGGAGGTAGAGTTATTCAAACAAAACGTTGATCTCCACACCCCAAGTTTAAATCAATATATTGCCGCTGAGGCGTTAAAGAGAGGGATAATCCAAAATAATTTACCTAAGATAAGATCTCTATATAGACAAAAAAGGGATTATATGTTGGCCTCAATTGAAACTCATTTCCCTTCTCAGGTGAAATGGAGTAAGCCTGTGGGTGGAATGTTTGTGTTCTCGTGGTTGCCCGATAAAATCGACACGACAAAAATGCTTGAGGACTCTATGAGGAGAGGGGTCGCCTACGTCCCTGGGAGCAGTTTCTACTATGACTACGGCGGAAGGAATACCATGAGGATAAACTACAGTTTCCCAAGAAAGGAGGAAATAGAGAGAGGAATCCAGATCCTGGGATCCCTGATAAAAGAGAAGTTGCAATGATCAATCAGTCCTGTATTTTGACATTTTAAATGTATTATTTCTTTGTAGTAAAGTATTTCTTGATATCTACTATAACTCCAGGTCTGGGTGTTGGTATTGACGCTAGAACATCCTCTGAAAATCCAACGTAGGTCCTCATGATTTCTATAACTTTTTGTGAATTTAAATACTGAAGTACATCTTGTCTTTTCCTGGGTTCAACGAATAATGTATTTCTAGGAAAGGATGGAGGCCAGCTCTTCAGAAATCTTGGAATGACTATTTTCCCTTTCTCATTTACAATCTTCTCTGCCACGTATCTGGCCCACCCTCTCAGTGTGGTTATAACAACGTTGTCCCATTTTCCGTCTAGGCTCCTGATGGTTCGAGCCCCAGCAGGCTTCAAATCACCTTCACCCACGTAGACCTCCACTTCTTCTAGCAATGCGGTAGTAATTAGTGCAGTTAGCCCGGAACCTATTATCAGAGTAGAGCCGTCTGATATTAAGTCCTTAATATCGAGGGCCACAGATATAAAGGGATACAAGAGTACATTGTCACCCAGTCCTTCGCTTATTTGCACGATGGAGTCCTGGGGGACAATTGATCTCTCAGCTAGGATTCCATCTATCTCTGATCCGATGCCTCCCCTTGACGGAGAGAAAGGAAGAACTAGGACTCTCTTTCCAGAAAGAGACGGATCAACATTTAGGGCGGTCGCAGTGACCTTGGCTGTCCCTGTCCCTCCAAGGATTAGGTTAGGCTGAACCCAAAGGAAGCCTAGATAAATCGCGTTCTCTATCCCATTTAGTAACACCTTCTCTGCCTCTACCTCCACATGGTCTTGTTCCACGGGTCTCTCTGGGACATCCTTCTGAATAATACCCTGGTTGAAAACTATTGACTTCATTTACGGGCAAAGATCTGATTCAGTTAATAGATTTAAAGTCTTACTAGACATGTGAGGGCTGTCCATAATCTCAGTAAGGAGACTAGGCAGAGGGCAATTGAAGTATTATTGGAGAAGAGATCCAAGAAAGAACTTGCGGAGCAGTTGGGGCTCTCCCCAGCGTCAATAGTAAAGTTCTTCAAGGGCTATACGCACCCAAGCGATATCACAATATCTAGGGTTCTTGAGGTGGCTTCTGATGAGGAGAGAAGGGAGATCGTTCGTCTGTTCATAGACGATCTAGTGGATGGAGTCATAGAGCTGCTGGAGACGTATCCGGATGTGGAATCCAGCAAACTGGACGAATTGAAAAAGATATTAGAGGAGAAAGAGAAAAGGAGGATTTTAACTTCTCTTGGCTTCGTATAATGGGCAGGCTATACAAAAGTGGGGGTACTTTCCTACCCACACGTTCTTAGTGCCGTCCTGGTTAACTTGTACAACATCAGGAGGAAGGCCAACTCTATCTGGATCACTTATGTTCCACGCTTGACACCTGTCGTTAATGGAGTGTCTGCAAGTCTTTGCCTTCCAAACTCCCTGAGCCTCAGCTATTCTCAACCAACTTATGAAGTCCCATAACTTCTTCACGTCATCTAAAATGCTCTTTATTTTCTCTCCTTCTAGTTGCTGATGTGCGTGTAGTTCCTCTTCTATTTTCTTAACCTCTACTTCTACGTCTGAGGGAGATATGATAGCTATACTAGGTTTGAGATTATCTTCAACGCTCATGACAGAGAACTTGTCTATTATCCTTTTTAAGGAAGAACACATATTAAAACTGCGTGGCAAGGCATGGTTAAGGAGCTCTACAGAGAGAGAATGAAAATACTTACTGACCTATGGGGACATATACTTAACGAATGGGAGAGTCTAACCAGAGACTCGCTTCTCTCGCTAGTCCAGGAGTATTATGAAAAAAACGAGATTAGACCGTTTAGAGGTTTTAAGTCCACTAATTTATATGAGAAGGAACTCATTACCCTCTATGTGGTGGGGAAAGAAGGACTGGGCCTCTATGAGGATTATAGGCAGGTCTTTGAGAAGCTTTTACCCAATGAGGAGAAATATAATCAAGTGGCCAAGATAATATTCGAGAAAGGAGCAGAAGAGGCTTACCTGGAGGCGGGTAGTGATAAGGATGTGTTGGCCAGGGCCCTAAGACTCATTTTTACTGAGGTCATCTTCTCGTTCTCTGATGAGGCTAAGCTAATTCAGTCATTGAGGATACTCCACAGTTCCACAAATGACGCCATAAAGCACACAGCAAAAAGTTTCTCAAGATTCTACACCGCCTTTAGGCTTGCTGAGAGTATAGCTGAAGGCTTGATAAGGGATAAGATGAATTACATAGCCATGAAGAAAGCAATAGCCATAAATATAGGAATAGATTATCCATTGCCTAAATCAAGCTATGTTGCACTTATATCAAAAGAAGTTTTCAACGTCAACCAGAAACTCATAAGGAAAGTCTTAGAGGTTTCTACGTCACCATAGATCTTTTTAAACATTGAGGAAATGATAATTTAGTATGCAGAATCTGTCATCTACTCAAAGAGAGATCTTGCTTGCGCTGGTGGAATTGTACAATAGGCAGAAGAAGATGATAAAGAGCAAGGAAGTTGCTGACATGATAAGTAAGGACGAAGGTACCGTAAGGAACATAATACTGAGCCTTAAGGTACTAGGTTTGGTGGATTCTAAGCCTGGACCAAATGGAGGTTATTTACCCACCCTTAAGGCCTATGAGTTCATAAAGAATCCTACTTTGCTCCCCATCTTAGATAAGTTGAGCCTGTACAGAGGTAATATAGAGACCGACGTTAAGGTTGAAAACATTGAGCTACTCGATATTACCAACCCCTCGGGAAATAAGGTTATTCTAAAAGTGTCTGGGGATATAAAGAAAATCAGGTCAGGTGACTCGGTAAGACTTGGACCCACCCCATACAGTAGACTGGTGATAGAGGGTGTGGTCATTCACTTGGATGAGGAAAGAAGAGAGATAGTCATTGACGTCAAAAGGATGGTGAGCATACCTAAGGAAAAGGTAAAGAATATCATAGGAAAGAAACTGATCTCCCTTAAACCGACAATGAACTTACAAGAAGCCTCAAGAGTCCTGTATAAGGAAGGCATAAGGGGAGCACCTGTGCTAGACGAAGGTGAGAAGGTTCAGGGGATAATAACCACAGCAGACATAATGAAGGCGTTTTATGAGGGGAGATTTGATGCCAAAGTATCAGAGTACATGAAAAAGGATGTCATAACAATCAGGGACGAAGATGACATTCTGGAGGCTGTTAAAAAGATGATAACATATAATGTAGGCAGACTTCTGGTTTTAGATGCCATGGGCAGGGTAGTAGGTATTGTGACTAGGACCGACATACTGAAATCTATTGCTGGATTAGAAGCTTTGTGGTAGGAGGGATTCCAAGTTCGTGAAGGAAAGATGCTGGATTGTCTATAAAGATAGAATAGTTGCCATAAGAAATATTTCCGGAGAAGAAAGCGAGTTTCTTATGGATCCAGAGGAGATTTATTCATATGTTGACGGGATAACAGGAATAGTGCATACACATGACCGCTCATGTGTTCCAAGTCCTCTTGATTTGGAAGGTATGAAAAATTGGAGAGTACCATGGATTATAGTCAGCAGAGAGTGTATAAAGTCCTACATGTGGTCAGACCTCGGTGTAACTGAGGTTAAGATCCACGCCTCTCTCCTTAAGGAACTCCATGACCTTCTCATGCATCCGTTTTAAGAATTCCCTCTTATCGCTGGCGTGCACAATGTCGCTGTACTCCTTAGCTAGAATGGAATGAGCGAATGGACTTGGCACCCTATTGGGCCCTATGGCCTTCACCTCTATCCTTCCCTCTCTCACGTCTTTGAGGATCTCCGTGGCACTCCTTATGTCCATATAGTCCTCCAAAATTTCTCTAAAAGTCTCCCTTAAAATCGGAAAACCTTCTATCTCTTTCACGACATTGAGGAGAGTCTCAGAGTTGAGTTGTCTCCTATCTATACTGGTCTCCCTTCCCTTATATCTCCTTAACAACATGAGTGATCTTTCAGCTGTATGTCTAAATCGCCTCTTTATCATCTCAGTCCTTAGAGTTACGTCCTCTAATATGGGATACATCTCGCTAGGATCTATACTTAGAAATGCCTCTACGATGTTGTAATCCACCAATCCAGGAATAGTTAGGACAAATCCGTTATCGGTTATTGAAGTCTTTACATCAACCTTAAGATCGTTTCCAACTTTCCACGCTACAACTCTTGATAACGCATCGAGGGCCCTTCGCCCGAAAAGGGCATGAAATATGAAATTCCTTCTGTCTTCCTCATCGTCGTATATCTCCACGAGGATAAGTCTCTCGTTGGGGATCACTCCCCCTGTGAACAGAAACTCTTCTAGGATATATTTGTAAATCGATCTAGCAGCATGTTGTGCTACACCTAGCTCTCGAGCTATCCACTCCACAACTTCCCTCTCATTTTTTCCCAATCTAATCATGTTAGCGACCTTGCCTCTGAACTTGGAGATCTCTTTGGCGGACTCTATAGCCAACGGGAGCATCTCTGAGAACCAGCTGGGCACCGTAGGTCTTTGTCCCTCAGCAGGCCTAACCACTATTTTATTTCCCTTTGAATATAAAAATTCAAATGTTTTCCCACCGAGAATGAACACGTCACCTGGTCCTAGTATCTCCACAAACTCTTCTTCCAAATTTCCTACATATTTATTGTTATCAGTAAAGACTGGAATCATGGACTCATCGGGTATCGTCCCACTATTCATATAGAAGATCATCCTGGCCCCTCTCTTAGGTCTTAGCTTCCCGTCTGTATCCCTTATCTTTGGATATATGTTCCTGGAGTCCAGGCCGTACTTGCCCAGGAGATAGTCTACTACCTGGTCAAATTCCTCAACGGTCAAGCTTGAGAAGGTATATGATCTTTTAATAACTGTGAATAATTCCTCTCGGTTGATCTCCTTTATTAGAGTAGCAGCTAAAATTGCTTGAACTAGGACGTCCAGAGGTTTAAGGGGTATATGAATATTATCTATTTTTCTCTCCTTGGCTAACTTAGTCAGGACAGAGCATTCAACAAGGTCATCCCTGTCAACAACTATAACCCTGCCTTTACTGGTTTGACGTATGTGATGACCTGCTCTTCCAATCCTCTGTAACAACCTACTCACGCTCTTTGGACTACTCAAAAGGAGCACGAGGTCAATGTAGCCTATGTCAATACCCAGTTCTAAGCTAGTAGAGGACACAACTACCTTAAGCTCGCCATTTTTCAACTTGTTCTCAATTTCTAATCTGACATCTCTACTTAGACTGCTGTGGTGAGCTCCCACTAGATCTGCATCGAATAATTTTTCTTTTTCAATCAATTTTCTAAGCTTATATGAGACTCTTTCTGCTGCACTCCTGGTGTTAGTGAAGATTAATGTAGTCCTGTGCTTCTTAACCTCCTCCAAGATCGTGTCGTATATTCCTTCATTCACCTCATCCTCTGTAGCGTCGACTAGATCCTTTACCGGGGAGATTACTTTTAGATCTAGTCCCTTCATGAATCTAGCGTCTACTATTTGGCACTCCCTTCCTACTCCAACAAGAAACTTGGCTACTTCCTCTAAAGGTGAGATCGTTGCACTCAAACCTATCCTGACAGGAGGACTATCGGCTATCAAGCCTTCAAACAACTCAAGGAAGGAGGAAAGGAAGGAACCTCTCTTACTACTTGCCAGCTCGTGAATTTCGTCTATAATAATCCATTTCACTCCTTTCAGTAATTTGCCGAACTTCGGCGATACCAAAGAGATCGCAAAGGACTCCGGAGTAGTAATCAGAATATGAGGAGGATGTCTGAGCATTTTCTGTTTGTCGTATTGTGACGTGTCACTAGTTCTAACACCTACTCTTATCTCTTTCTGGAGGTTTATCCTCCCCTTAATCTCATTAAGGGGCTGAATCAGATTCTTATACATGTCATTGTTGAGTGCCCTGAGGGGAGAAATGTAAACAGCGTATATCTTGTCCTCTAGTTCCCCTCTTTCCGCTAATTCTAGGAGAGTGTCAAGTATACCTAGAAAAGCCGCAAGCGTTTTACCGCTCCCAGTGGGGCTGGAGATCAGTACATTTTTACCCATTTTAATTGCGGGAATGGAGGACCTCTGTGGTGGGGTCAAAGCTCCATATTTTTCAACAAACCACTGGGCTACATAAGGCCTCAACAGCCTCAGCACTTCCTCATCAGAGGAACCATCAGAGGGGATGCTCATGAGTTCTTGAAACCTATCTGAGTAAAAAAGTTGGATTCTATAACTCCCTCTTAAAAGTCAGAACGGTAAAAACGTATCCAATGGAGTAATAAAGGAGCCATAAGCCAGTTACCCACGATGCATGAAGTAGGTAGATGATAGAAGTCATTAAGAACAAAACTCCAAATGCTGATATAGGATATTGAATCCTTGTAGTTACTTTTTTCCCCTTAGGAGTGACAATGTATTTTCTTTCCTTTCTAAGTCCTGAAATCAGGCCCAAAAGGATGAAAGGCGATATTGCTACCGTATAGGATGATATTTTACCTAAGGCCCTCATCGATTCCAGGAGATTTAAACCAGTCTTCTTCGCAGTTTTAATGAAGTTAAAACCATATATTCCTAAGGCACCGAGCCACAGTACCAGAAGTGGGGTCCTAAGTACATCGACTCCAAAGAGAGCTAGAGGAACCAAAACTAATGCTGCCAGAAAGGTGAGAGCAATGGGAACGTATTGAAGAAGAAATACAATGATATCCAGTTTCTCCCTTAATGATAGATTTTTAGAGAAAATCTCCTTTCGTCTATGTACGAGGACTTCTATACTACCCATTGCCCATCTGGTCTGTTGTATATAGAAAGAAACTAGATTATCAGGGACTTCCACGAAGACCGAGGAAGAGGACGCGCATATCCTCTTGCCTTTATTTATTAACCTAGCTCCTATCTCAAGGTCATCCTGTATCATGGAGGGATCCCAAGGGCCTACTTCCTCGATAGCTGTCCTTTTGAACATTGTGCCACACCCCACTGGGAATATTCTCATTTTCTTGGAGTCCCTCCCCTTAAGCAGGGAAATGTCAGCTATGATTGTAGAAACCATTAAGGCCTTAGCTAGGGTAGAATATCTATTCCCTGTGTAACCGACCCAGTTCATAGTGACAGCGTCGCATCCGAACTTCAGCATATGACGAAAGGCCTTGAGTAGGGAATCCTTTTGTAATCTAGCGTCTACATCTAGCGTTAAAATCAGGTCCCCATCTGAATACTCGAAACCTTCTCGAAGGGCTCCACTCTTATACCCTATGGGTTTCTCACGTCTTAATATTTTTACTTTGAGGTCCTTAGGAACCTTAAGATGGTTCAACATCTCCTCATAATATGAGGAGGAGTCATCTGAGACAATTATCACCTCGAGCTTACTCTTGTCCCACTCCACTTCGTTTATGTTATCTAGGAGTCCCTGGATGTTCTCGATTCTCTCGCCCTTGGTAGGAACTATGATGGAAACTTTAGGCAACTCTCCCACAGATAATTGTAGGTCTTCTTTCAGTGACACGCCTGCCCTAAAGAAGATGTACTGATAGATTAGCAGGAAGCTAGGGACACCAAATATTGCGAGCTGTAGCATCAATTCTGCCAGGAGATTCATTATAACTTCACCCTGAGTTTAGGAATTATAAAATTATAGAGGTGTCTTGTAGTCTTAGGAGGGAATCTCAAGCCGGTTTTTGCCACGCGTATTATCTCGGCTTTAGTCAATTCAGGCGGTTCTTCACCTGAGACCGGGTCTCTATCGACCTTGGCACCTAAGCCTCTAAGTCTTTCTTCCAGCCATTCCAGTCTCCAATACAGGGAATATACGTTACGTGAACAAATGGATATAGACTGAAATCTCATACATAGATCCCCATCCCCCACCCTCTTCAATGAGCTGACGAACAATGATGATAGCTTAGAGTGGAGGACCTTTCTGAACCACTTTCCTACTATAATTTCATCTTTTGAGTAGTCCACAAGGTAAAATGGGATTTTTCTGAAATTCATTGATATAACTGCCTCTCTCCTATGGTGACCGTCGATCACAATAAGTGTTCTCAGGTCGACTATGGGAGGCATGATAGATTTAGTCTCCTTTACGGATATGATCGCATCCTTCACTTTATTTAGCACCACGTCCTCGTGTGGTATCGTGTCTCTCGGATCTAAGTACTCCAAGGTAATATTGGCAACAGTCAATGAGTACACACTCCTGACACTTTGGTTTCACTGCTTTACACGTTTTTCTCCCATGAGTTATAAGCAATAGGTGTGCGTTGAGAGGATCCTTTACATGCCTTACCCAAACACTACTGATCTCAGAGTAGTTCCTTCCCTCTATACCTAGTCTCCTAGAAATTCTAAAAATATGCGTATCAACAGGAAAAGTTCTATATCCTTTACAAATCAACAACACCACGTCTGCCGTCTTGGTTCCTATACCAGGCATAGAAACTAAAATTTCCCTAGCTTTATCTGGGGATTGATTAAGAATGTCTTCCAGCAAATCGTGAAAGGATTCATGAATAATTTTGCTTATTTCTCTGATATTTTTTGCTTTGTTATTATGAAGACCAGCAGGTCTAATAGCTTTTGCTATTTCCTCAATGCTTGCACTAGCTAACTTATCAGGCGATATTCCTATTTCTTTCTCTAAATTTTCAAATGCCACCATTGCGGATTTATCTGTAGAATTCTGGGTTAGTAAGGTAGCTACTAATACCTTAAAGGCATCTCTACTCCTTTCCCAGACAAGCGGCGCAAGAAAATCTTCGATCTGTATCATGTACTTATTGCGTAATCTGTCAATCATCTCCTCAAGGTCGCATTCTGGACCTTCACTGACGATAGGTTCCACTAATATTCATGAGCTGGACTCCTTAAAAGCCATTTTCATTAAAGTGACGTTTGATGCACGAGCTTAAAATTGTCCTACAGGCTATCTCTGAAGGGGCTTTGAATCCAGGGGAAGTTGTGTTAAGAACACGTCTTCCTAGATATGAGGTACTAGCAATATTTCACGTCCTAGAAGGTTTAGGGTTAATTGAAACGATCTATTCTAAGGGTTCACACAAGGTATATACTCTGACTCAAAGGGGGGAAGAAGTATTAGAAGGCCTTTCTAAAGGTGGTACTTTAGAAGTGAAAATAAAGACGGTAGAATCTGTGGCTTAATTCTCAGTGTACACGTTCGAAGTATTAGTAGTAATAATAATTGCCATTTATTTTCAAAATTAATGTACCATTTACTGTAGCGTTCCCCATAATCTGAGATAATCTTACTAGGTCACCTGGGGGTAGATGGAAGTCCACCTCGTAATAATGTTGACCTAAAATTATCTCTTGAATCACTGCGTCTACGGAGCCGTAATTATAGATAAATACGTCCTGGGTATTGTTACTTAACTCAATAACAGTTATCTTTGACATTAGGTTCAGAACTTCGGAGTTAGCCGAATTTTCGATCTGATGCCTTTGCTGAGAGGATGTTTGATTGAAGTAATACATGAGCGGGCCTGCCAAGGCCAAGATAACTACTGTGACAAGAAGCGCAGAAAAAATTTCAGAAATGGCTTTCTTCATCTTCTCACTACTCCTCAGCTAGGACTGTTGAGACCGAAGTGTAACTTTGGCCGTTGGTGGTCAAGGCGTAAACTATAACTGGATAATAATTACCTGCAGTTAGATTATTTATTTCCCTTACTCCCTGGACACTCTGACCTGGCTGGAGGATATAGTTCAATGTTACGTTCTGACCATTAACTTGAATGGTCTCTAAGTGAAGAGCCACATTTCCAGCGTTTTTAATATTATATTGAATAAAACCCTGTCCAGAGGGCGTAACTACTAGGTTAAATTGGTCTTCAACTTGGACGTTTGATGTTAGATTATCGAATAGCCCTTTGGAGTAGCCGTATAGGAGACCTCCTAGGGCTAAAGTGATAGATAAAATTAATATTGTTCCCATTATCGAAGATATTCCTTTCCTTTTGTTTTTCACTCCTGTTCACCCTACAGCCATCGGGTCTATAAAATAGGATGAGGGATCATCGAAAGTGTTAGTGATAACAGTACAACTGTCAAGTAAAGCGGTGGATTAATGAGTGTAAATTTATATATTTTTGAATAAACTGCTGCAATAACCAGAGAATATGTTAGATTTAAATTGTTTATCCAGCCAGCAGGGGTAGATGAGATAAAGGATAGGGAGGTAGTAGTGAACCATAACAGAAGTGGGGTCAGTAATGCTAGTACTGAGAAACTTCTTAATTGTAACGATAGTCGTCTTCTAGAATCGTGTAATTCACTTATGATGTTCATGGTTTCATGGATAACCATGAGGCTATCGCTCCCCTTCCGATCCAGTATGTCGAGAACCCCAAGGAGCTGGTTCAGGAACGTGTTCCCAGTTTCAGCCATTGATAGAGGTTTCGACTCCCTTATCAGACTCTTCAGCTTCATTAGGAATTTAAATGTAGGTCCGCTGAAGTTATCAAGATCTATATTTAGAAGAGATTGTCTGATACCTCTGCCCAATCTAGTGTAGTCAGACACCAACGCCAGGATATTTAGAAAATCCTTGAATATCTTGTCACTATTTTTTATTTCGGAGTATGATGGATACAAAATTAACTGTGAAACCAATACAAGTCCAATTACTCTATACTCCAAGTTTGAGATGGGGATAACCAATAAGGCAGTGCTACATACTAGGGCTGTCCATTGCCAACCCTTCAGCTTTACTCTGTAACCCATGTTCGGTTGAATTATGGATATCCACAAAATTATCGGAGGTGCTAAACCAAGCGGAAGTAATAAAATCAATATATTATTGCCATTACCCAGAAATTGAAAGCCAAGGGCTGTTAGAGGAAATAGCAAAAATAAAGCGAAAATGACCTCAGTAATCTCCGTGGCCCGTTCCACATAGTCCTTGTATAGCTCACTCAAACTAGTGCTAAGTTCCTTTACTATATCTCGTGTCCTCTCTTTGAGAGAGACCCCTGTGAATTCCGACGTGATTACCTTCATGTACATATCAGCTAGGATATGACGGGCGAGTAACCTGCTCCTACTCTTTATTGTCATGCTGAGACTCTTACCGTTAATTAAACTATCCCTCTCCACAAGTTCCACTTCTCTTTTTAAATTGTTAAAGAGATTGGACGATTTTACGTCGGAGAGAACGGTGCCGATTCCCTTCCCCAGGAGCGAGTTTAGATAAAGTAAGATCGAAAACGGAAACATTTCGCTCTCTAGACCCTTTAGGTACTCCGCTCTCTTTAGCTCGGAAATGAGCAGAGGATAGACATAAATTATAATAGGGATGACGAATAATGTAGAGATATACAAATTCTTTAACAGTAAGATGGTTGAGAAAACACCCACACAGGTCACTATACTCCAGAAGGGGGTTACGGCTGAGAGGTACCTTATCCTCTCAAGGTCTTGTCCACTTATTTCGCTATTTGTCTTGATTTTTTTATAAAATAGTCTATAAACACTTACTTTGGCGAAGAAACCTCCATTTGATATAATCTTATTTATTAAACCTATCAATTTCTTAAAATACAGTAAAGGATATTCTAATCTTATGGAGTTCAACTTTCTATCTCTATATTTGCTCAACATTAATTTTCACCTTTCTATAAAAATTAGCTATATTTTTTACTATTAATGAATTATCTATAATATTTTGTTTTTGTAGATATGTAAGAAATTCTTCCCTTCTCCTAAGATCGGAAACGAGATCTGCTATAGGTATTTCGTATAACTCACTGATATATCTTAATTTCTCTGATCTTTCTACTAATTTTTCTAGATTGCCTGGAATATATTTCTTCTCCGTATTTGACCACCAACTAACTTTTTTGAAAACTGGCTTCCCCTTCGTTCTTTTTATTTCATAAAGAGCACTGACAGCTTTGATGAACTTACCTTCGTCTGTTATTCTCCTAGATACCATTATTATCCCCCAGAGGTTATTGATGAACATTATGGCCAAGTCCCTAGGGACAAGGCTAACTATTCTGGTTATCACGTCACTGGGTTTTCCTCCATGGAAAGTACTCAAAGATCCGTGTCCAGATGCTGACGCGTGGATGAGGGTCTCTATCTCTCTTCCCCTGACCTCCCCTATTATTAAATAATCTGGCCTATACCTTAATGCTAACCTTGAGAGGTCAGCTATCGATACGTCGTAGTAGGAGTTCACATTACTCCTAGAGAAGAGACTTATCCAATTTCTACCAGATAAATTCAGTTCCGGAGTATCTTCTATACTGACTATCTTTGAGTCTGGGTGAGTGAAGTTTAGCAACGCGCTGAGCAATGTAGTCTTGCCAGACCCTGTAGATCCTACTATCAAGTAGAAAGGTTTGTAGTCCATCATTAACCAGATGTATGCCGCTAGTTCCTTGCTTATGGAACCGTTTATAATTAGTTTCACTAGGGATATGGGGGAGATAGGAAATTTCCTGATGTCGAAAGTGGATCCAGGACTAGAGATCTCTGAGGAAATTGTGGCTGCTACTCTATGGCCCTCTGGCAAAGAGAACTCGAGGAAAGGTTTAGCGATATTAACGGATTTATTTGATTTTGTAGCTAATTTTTCTATAATACTTATTATTTCCTCGTCTCTCGTCATAATTAAATTGGTATAGAGTCGGATATAATTGGAATACTTTCTATGGATGACTGTTATGGGAGTACCAGGCCCCATGCACTCTATCTCTTCGATCTCTGGATCAAGCAGGGGAACGGTCATTTCATCGTATAATAGCCTTCTTCGAACCCAATAATGGATTCTAGAGACTTTCTGTGCGTCCATGTTCCTTTTGGATAACAGATTTATTATTACTCCCTCTGGATCGTTGAGATCCTTCGAAACTATCGCTTCTGTAAGTATCTCATCCACGACGCTTTTTTCGTCGTCCAGTAAGAGCGGTTCCTCGACTATATAGAAACCCTTACCATCAATATCCTGAATGTAGACCTTCGCTCCAGCCACCGAGTAGGTTTCGATAACGTTGGATGACATCATTACTCTGTAGGGCATAAAAATAGTCAGAGTACACCGATACTTTCTAATCGATCCTTTATGGCAGTAGCCACCTTAATCGCATTATTTAAAGCAATATTTAAAGAGTTCATCTCAAGTTCTTTCTCAAAGATAATATTACCCACAAAGGATCTTATTATAACTCTATTATACACTGGATCTAAAGGCAACAATATTTTTACTGGAAATCCGGTATAAACCGATGTCCCGTAATAAACTTGGAGAGGAATCAGGGTCCTCACTATCGGTTCGACAATTAGGTAATTTCCTTCAACCTTTAGAACTACGTTCTCAATCACATTTTCTAGACCAAGTGATATAAAAGGGGGTTTTCCTGGGACCTTCACAAGGGAAACTTTAGAGCCTTTAGTTTCCTGTGTGAATTTATTGATTACCAACTTTTGATCGTAAGTAGGTGTATACCATTTCCTCTCCCAAACAAATAAATCGTTCTCAGACCTCCATATTCTGACCTTAACGTGACCTAAATCCCTTATCTCCGATCTCCATTCCCTTGGAGGATCAACGAATGTTCTAGTGAGTATTAGCTCCGTTGTATACACTTCCTTCGTGTCCACCTCTAGTGTGAGTTTCAGGGGGAATATATTTTTGATATTATATAAAAACAAACTTAAAAATACTTTTAAGTATCGTTGATTAGGTTCTAATTTGAGAATGAATTTATGACCCTCTATGTCGATCCTAAGAAGGGAGGCTGACTTTAGGGCCTTAGATAGCATCGCTGATCCTAGTAACACACAGTTCCCTTCCCCAACCTTCACTTTACCGCCATCTTTAGCACATTGCAGGATACCTTCAAATGACACTGTTATGTTAGCTGAGGGGAGCTCAAACTTGAACGTCTGTTCCAGGAACGGAGACCTTATTGTCAGGTCTATTATACTATCACGTCCTAAATTTTCTATTAAATAGTTCGAATATTCATGATCCCTAGAGTAATCCAGGGCTGTCACTGAACCTAGAGTGGAAATCTCGTAACCTTTAGGGAGCTTCAGTTTACCTTCTCCTTCACTCATTACTTCCAGGGTCATAGTCTCCAACTCACCTAGGTCTATGACAGACGTAATTAGGCTCTCGTTAATGAAAATGCCCTTCCTAAGACCTACACCCGTAGTACAAGGTTTGAAGCCGAAAAGCTGGAACAGGTCCATATCGTAAACTGCTGTTTTTCCGTTGTCCGTAACAACGATGTAATTCTCGCTTGCACTCGATCTTCTAATGTCGAAATCGCGAGATAAATTAATCCAGCCAGAATTATAATAAATCATTAAGTTCTTTCCGCAACTGAGAATAGCCCTGTCTCGTGATAGGAAAACGACCTCCGCTTCCTCTCTGCATATGCCTATGGCCTTACCATTCCTAATTAATGCACCCTCTTCGTTCTTGTAAACTAGGTCTCCGTCCTGAAAATGTAGCACTGTTCCTCTGATATTGAAATTTGTTCTTCGCCCGCCCCAATCTATGAATAAGGTTTCATCTTGGTACAGGAGCGAGATACCGGCAAGGCTAAAACGGGCAGAAAGAGGGGGTTCTACTGGTATTTCCTTGCCTCCCATTAGAACAAGACTATCCTTACCGTTGATGAGGAGGAACGATGAGTCCCTTCTAATCACCTTGGAATAAACTCTCCGGTCAAAGACGTACTTATTACCTAACCTCAGGATAGGTTCTATGCTGTCATCAACCTTTGCGTAGAAAACCTCCCAGGCCTTCTCGCACTCGAAAAGATTACATTTGATGATCCTCTCCTTTCCTCCTTCAACCTCCACAAGGTTATTACCAGATTGATAGCGCCAGAGATCGCCCTCTACTCTGAGGCTTGGATATAACTCAACCTTAGGTTGTTCAATAGCTGTGGTAGCGAGCTGAAATGTGTTCTTGACCCTCCTTACTGACAACTGGAGTCCCCTGGGAATGTCGAGTCTATAAACGTTTTCTATCCTAGGAAGCTTCACATTCATCCAAAACTTTCTTATATTGGGGGGAGAGGATCAAAAATGTAAAATAAGGTGAGCGTGATTTTCGTGAAGCTAGTATTTTATGGTAGATGGTGAGAGTTATTGAATTCAGGAAAATCTCTTGAGAAGAAATCAAGAGAGATCAAGGATTTTTTATCAGCACTCCTCTTTTACGTCGAGAAAGGGTATCCTTATCCTGTCAGTTTCAAGAGAGCCAAGGACATTAAGAAGCTCAAGTACAATGACTACGAAAAGGCATATGAAATTGGACGTGCCTTAGTTTTGAGCTATTTCTCTCTAGAAGGGAGATCCAGGAGAAAAAAGGTCGAGGAGTTTCTCTCCAGGAAGGAACTGAGCATAGTCCTTCCTGACTGGATGAACAGATCTCTCGAGAAACGAATACCTTTAGAGAAATACAAGGAGTCTCTTTTAAAGAGAAATGTCTGGTTTAGAGTTAACAGATCTAAGACCCAAAACGAGGAGAAGATAATTAGGTCACTCGAGTTAAGCGATATAGAGGCTGAGCAAGATAAGGAGTTCACGTTCCTCTTCAAAGTGAGGAAGGGAGATCTGACCAGGACTAAACTGTTTCAAGAGCATTTAATCATAATCCAGGACAAGGCGAGTGTTGCAGTTGTAGAGGCGTTAGAACCATCCCCAGGAGATAGGATAGTTGAGCTAGCTTCAGCTCCTGGACTAAAGGCTGAACTCATGTATGAGTTGACTGAAGGGAAGGTTGAACTATTCCTTGCTGAGGTCGATATACAGCGGATGGAAAAAGAACGAAAGCTCCTCAAGGAGTTGGGGGTTAAGGAGGAAAAAACACATTTCGTTTCCCAAGATTCTACATTCAATACGTTAAGCCGAGGAAATAAGGTTCTATTGGACGCCCCGTGCAGTTCCTCAGGAACAATCTCTTCGGATCCCTCGGTTCTTCTCTCCTTAAGAGATTACACTCGCGTCGGGGAATACGCACGGCTACAAAGTAAAATGCTTAATTCACTCATGGAATCTAATTTCGAATATGCTGTCTTCTCCACTTGTTCCATATTTCCAGAGGAGGGAGAAGTTTTACTCGAGCCTTATAACGACCTGATAGTTAAAACGAGACTTCACGGATCACGCGGTTATACAGATTTCCAAGTCGGTGATAAGATAACCAGGTATTTCTCGTGGATCCATGATTCTCAGGATTTCGTGATAGCTGGACTGAGAGGAGACCTCAAGCGATAACAAGAATGATAAACCTTACACTTCCTGGAGAAGAGGGTCTCCGAGGTACAATAGCTCGCAGACAGGACCAAGGACATAGGTGAACCGATACTTTCGATGAGCTTTCCAGTGAGAAGAGGAGGTTCAAGAGGTTTATGAGGAGACCATCACCTGTCAGGAACTTCGCGTCCCACCTGGTCGAGACCCTCCACGAGCTAAGAATACCGACGATCTACTTGGGGCACCCTTAAACGTGGCACAGGACAAGGGCAACAAGTTCACGTCAGACCTGTGGTCTTACCACAAACTGTTGGATACCATCGCGTTGGAGTCCAAGGACTACACGTGAAGGTGTTCTAAGTCGTCCAGTACAACAACCCCAAGTACTGCGCCCGCCACGGGGTTGAATTTGAGAGACGAACTAGAGGAATAGTCCAATCCCCCTGGGGCACAGACCGCACTCCTCCTGAACCGTTCGCTGAACGTCCTCAGGAAATACACCAACGTAGTAATCTCCACGATGAAGAGGCCGCTCTCCTTCCTGGTGAACCACTTCCAAGTAGTAACTTAAGGGGGTGTAACCCTCAACTCGGGTAATTCCCGCCCTCAGGGCAAGGAGGGGGGTCAGCTAGGAAAACTTGTGGAGAAGTTCAACTTCAGGTGAAAGTTAACTCAATCAGCTAAAACTACATTAACCCCGAATTTATAGAGAAACACGGGATACTCAGGGACCTCAAGAATGAGGAGGCTTTCCCCCTGACACCCCCCAGGTCCCTGGGCATCCCCTAGAGATTAATTAGAAAACCCATTTTTCCTCTCCTCCATATATAGTATCGCTCTAAGAACCTCTTCATGAGTGGCCTTAATCTAGAAACTCTTAACGAGACATTGTCTTCGCCCCAAGGTTTAGTGGATCTAACGTGAAGTCCTATGCCGTGTCCTGTATCCAGTATAAAAATAAAAATTGGCTTAAAACTACCCCTGTTCCTCCCTTTCACTCTCTCTCCTATGTAAACTCCAGACCTCATGGCTAACTCTCCCAGTTTGGGCCAGCCCTTTACAACGTCTCCAGCAGCGTAAACTCCCCCCTTAATTTCGAGGTACTGATTCACGGTGTAGGCTTGAAATGGTTCCTGGACTTTACATTCGTCAAGAACTAATTCAGGACTCTCAGTGGACTTTAGTCCATACCTCGTAGTTAATTCTAATACCTTATTTTCCACCTCGGTTCCTAAAAATCTTAGGAAGTTTCCAGCGATCTTAACATCTTTTCCTAGTCTCTTGAGATAGAAACCTAGCTGAAGAATCAAGTACTCATCCTTTTCGTCCTCTACGCCTAAACTGACTTCCTTCCTCTTGAGGGATTCCTGAATTAATTGAGTTAAATTTGGCCTTATACAGCCTGGGGCCAATATTAGGTTCTCAGCGACGTAAGTCCCCAGGTTGGTTCTTACCGTCCTAGAACCTATGTCTAAATCGTTCACTTCTTCGACTCTAACGAAGGGTATCTTCACCTCCCCTCTCACTGACGGATCTATTACTCGCCTGAGTTCCGCTGTCCAATATTTGAACACTGACGTGCGAGAGAGGATGATAGCGCTATCTAAAGAATAATACGCGTTTAAACCGGCGTAACCAGCACCTACTATCAGGTTTACTTTGGTCTCCATATTCATGTAAGCTTAATACTAGTCGGACTTCTAAATGTGTAATCGTGAGGATAACTGTAGCTTACTCGCAAGAGGATGACCTGAAGCCCCTCAAGCCTCTTTTGGAGAGCAAGGTCAATAAGGGGATAACTTTAGACGTTGTGAAGGTTAAGGAAGACGACCTAAAGTTCAATCATCATAATTATGACCTTTTCTATTCCCCAATACCCCTCATAAACCACGTGCGGGGCATCAGATTCCTAACCAACGGCGCTAAAGTATGGAAGAGTATAGGGATTGAGGGCAACTGTAACGAGGGAAAGATTTGCGTGCAAGGTTCTAATTCTACAGAGTTTTACTTTTTAAAGATGTTCTACAGGGGGAAATTGTCAGTGTCGCTGAATCAGGAGTGTGGATGTAGAATGGCAGAGGGAGGAAGCGTAGTAGAGCTGACCCCGTTCTGGTCAGATGCGTGTGGCGATTTACCCTTTGTAGTTAAGCTGCTTGGAACAGTTACCTTAAATGACGATACATTGGCCAAGGTGAAGGTTGCCGTGAGAGAATCTGCGTCGATGGCGCAGGGCAGAGGAGACGTGGACGTCCTATCTAAGGAGCTGGGATTAAGGGGAAGACAGGCCTTAGAATGTTTCATTAAGCGGTGTTCTGAAGCAGGCCTTTGCATCAAACCAGAATATTATTTATTGTAATTTTTCCTATAATAAATTAAAGTCCGACTTATTCTAATTATTAAGTAGATTCCCAGCAGGTAAAGTATAATATCCAATACGTTGCTCCTCATTACTGGAATGAGGATTATCGAGAGGAGAACCAAAATTTCATCCTTCATAACCCTTACTATCCTATGGAGAATTTATGCCGATTTGAGGTAATCCTTGATATGACCTAATGGAGACTATCGTGGATGATATTAACATCGAGGAGGCAAGCTAGGTTGGCCACTCCCTTCCCAAGATTAGCGTGATCTTGTCCTCGCTGTCGATAAATTATTCGCGAGGGGCAATCTTATCTTTGTAGGTCACTTTTTATAAATAAAAAGTAGAACGGGGAATATATTGTAATGTCCACTTCCAGTAACATCTAAATGTCAGAGAGGAGGAATACCCAGTAATACGTCCAGATCTATACCGAGCCCTAATACTACCGAGGAGTAAATGTTATAATAGAAGGCCTTCCCGAAGTTGTCATGCATAGCGAGGTAAAATGCATATGCCATTATGACCCCGTGTAGTACCGTGGACACATAGGATATAGGACCGAGAGAATATTGAAAGTCTGCCAAAAAGTCAAGGATAACAGACATCAGTTGGTTCAGGCCCGCAAAGATCAAGGCTTTCTTGCCTAATAGTACAGCAAAGCTATGAAGACCCATTTTCCGGTCGAACTCTGCATCTGGAATGTGATTGTATAGATCGAACCCTACGGCCCAAAATATGGTAGCTATCACGAAGAGCCAAGGAACTGACCTGAGAACTTGTATCAATGAATCATATTCTATTCCTGCACTCGCTACAGCACCACTGAAGACAGCTAATCCCTGGACCGTGGCTATCTGATAGTTGGCAAATGACGTGAACCTCTTCATATACGGGTACGTCATGGTAACTATGGCCACCAACGGCGATAATAGGAGGGCCCACTTGTTAATGAAATAAGCACTTGTAAAGAACCCAATCAGACCTATAGCTATTAGGATCTTCGCTTCTTTGGTCGTTATTGCTCCGGTGACTAAAGGTCTAGTTCTCGTTCTCGGATTCCTTGAATCGATTTCCCTATCGGCTAGATTATCGTTTGTCATCCCAGCTATTCTAAGGAAAAATAGGGCGAAAAAAATCAGTAACATGGTAGCTGGCGAAGGTATACCCCTTATAGCCACGAAGGCCCCTAGATACGCCATTGGGAGGCTGAAGAAAGTCTGCTCTATTCTAAGGAATTTAAGATAAATGTAAAGTTTTCCCCTGTTGGCCGTTGTTCCTCCAGGATCCCAGCTCACGATGTCTGTTTAGTCAGCATCGGTTTTAATTTCTTATTTATCTGTAAGTAGTAATCTAGCCCATCCACAAGGGCCATGATGGAAGCTTCTATCACACTAGTAGATACACCCTCCGTCCTCCAACTATCGTTCCCGTCGGTGAACTCTATTGTAACCCTAACCACGCTCTCTGTGTTCTTGACCTGTCCAGGTAATATAACCCTATAGTCGGTAAGCGTAACTTTCTGGATCTCAGGGAACTCTCTCGAGAGTGCCCTCCTCAATGCCAAATCCACTGCATGAACTGGCCCTAAACCCTCTGAAGCCTCTATTTGATCATTCACTTTGACAACAGCTAGTGATAATCCATTTTCATTGATAACCTTCCAATACCTAAGGTTCACGTACCTGGTGTAAAGGCCCAGTTCCTTTAGGACCACTAGTAGGGCAGACTCGGGTGCTATGTCAAAGCTGTAGCCCCTCATTTCCATTTCCTTTATCTTGTTGAGGGCTACTTTCAATTTTTCCTCCTTCTTCTCAACCTTTATCCCTACTCTGTCTAGATAGCTCACTAAGTTTGCGGTGCCCGAGAGTTCTGAAATCACTATCCTCCTCCTGTTTCCGACAAGTGACGGATCTATGTGCTCATATGCCCTCGTATTTTTCATGACAGCATCTGCATGAACACCTGCCTTATGCGTGAAGGCATTATCTCCTACGTAGGGCTGGTAAGGATTGGGATGCATCCCTGCTAGTTCATACACCATGGTAGAGACTTCCTTGAGTTTCTTGAGACTCTCTGAACCCTCCAACACCCTGTATCCCATCTTCAAAACTAAGGTAGGAATAATTTGAACCAGATCGGCGTTTCCTGTCCTCTCCCCTATACCGTTTATGGTACCCTGTACATGTGTTGCCCCTCCAACTACCCCCATTAGTGAATTTGCAACAGCACAACCTATGTCGTTATGCATATGAACTCCCAGCTTGGCACTACTGGCCTCTCTAACTTTCCTAGTAATCTCTAGGATTTCGTGAGGCGGTGTACCGCCGTTTGTATCCGCTAAAACAACCACGCTAGCTCTGGATCTCCAAGCAGTTTCGACTACCCTCGTCGCATAATCTGGGTTCTCCTTGAAGCCTTGATAGAAGTGTTCAGCATCGAAGATAACTTCCATTCCGTGATCCCTAAGGAACTCTATGCTGTCACTGATTATGGACAGGTTGTCCTCCAGAGTAGTTTTAAGTACCTCCTTCACGTGAAGGGGCCAAGTCTTCCCGAAGATCACAGCCACCTTAACGTCGGCATCTATTATCGAATTAAGACTTGGATCCTCCTCTGGTTTATTCTCCTTTCTTCTTGTGCTTCCAAATGCCGCAATCTTTGACTTCCTCAGGGAGTAGTTCTTTATCTCTTTAAAGAATTCGAAGTCCTTAGGATTTGATCCAGGCCAACCTCCTTCTATATAGTCGACACCTAACTCGTCCAACATTAAGGCAATCTTCACCTTGTCTCTTAGGGTGAAAGAAACCAGGGCAGCTTGAGCCCCGTCACGTAAAGTAGTATCAAGAATTTGTATGGATTTCTTGACCACCGGCCATGGTGTATGGCATTGTGAGCAAATATAAAAGCTTTCAGTATGCCTGCAGGAGTGTATCCAACTATTTTTGTTTTTTGTATAAAATTTTAGTAGGGCAGTGAGGTGGTAATATTGGGCGGTTAGTATGAGTACTAAGTTGGAACGCCTCACTGCCCTAATGTTGAGATATGTTTTTCAGCTTTAACCATTTCTCCTCGTTTTTACACTAGGGATGAGGTTGCCAAAGCATCATCAGCTTATTACTTCGGCCTTTCATTGAGGAAGGTTGAGGCAATTTTTCACGTACTGAAGAGTGTCGTTCAGTGCTATTAGAGGAGGTTGGATAAGTTTACTTCTCCCCCTTCTTTAAGCGATGTTTACGTTGTAGACGAGACGGGGATTAGGCGTTAATAACTTACAGTAGTTATGGGACTTTAACGTAACTTAAAGATTTTCATCAGCCCCGGCGGTCAGCCTAAATAACGTTCAACGAACCTGAGGAACGCCTCCACGCTCCTCAGGTTCGGCTCCCCCACCAGCTCCCCGACGACGTTGTTGATGGTGAAGATCGTGAGGTAACCCTGAAGCCTCTCCCTCCTCCAGAATGAGGAGTCTCAGGGCCTTGACGTCCCTTGGAGGTACTCGATCTCCGGCCAGGCAGGCCTCCTCCCCGCTGAGCGAGAGGTCGGTCGTGTAGAGGTACCTGGCCTGTGTCCCGGAGTCGTGTTCCTGCGAGCAACTTCACCGTGACCACTCGGCCTCCCAGGGTCAGGTCGGCGTAGTAGACTCCAGGGGGTATCCCACTGGGAGGTGCCCCTCCTCGAGGGTTCCCTGGGCAGACCCTGAGTTCGGTTGGACTTGAGCTCAGACACCACGTTGTCCGTCACGAGCCTCTCGGACAGTACGGGAGTCGAAGACGACCCTGGCTACCGGAAGCGCTCCTTGAGCACGTCCAACATCTCGCCACCTCGATCTTGGTCTTGAACTCGGTGACCCTCACAAATCCCACATCTTCCTCACGGCGTAGGGGAACCGTGAACGTCCTGCCCTAGGTCCACTACGGCGACCGTGAGGAGCTCGGCCCTCTCGAACCTCCCGTGGGTGTGGCAGCAGGTCCAGTAGTTCTCGGGGGCTCACGTCCTCCCAGAGCGTCGTGGTCCACGGTGTCGTCCACGATGACGACCTGACCCTTCACCGGCCTGACAGGACCTCCACGCGTCGTCGAGTTCTCCCAACGCCTCCAGCAGGTTTGCGTAGTCCAACCCGAACGTCTCGGCAGCGTCATTCACGCTGGCCCTCCCACCTACCAGGACCATGAGGATCAGGCCAGTTAACCTTCCTGCTCCTCCCGTTCCCCCTCACCACTCCCAGCCTGTTGACCTCCCTGACCAGTATCTCCCTAGCGAACTCGATCGGTCCCTTTCCGCACCTTTTCAGCGGGACGACGTCGAAAAATAAAAACTTCTCGCTAATACCGACTTCTTCGTATTACCTCCCTAAGATTCCCATAACTGCTGAATATTAATTACTGAAAGATTCCTGTTATACGATATCGTTTTATTGAAATAAATTGAACGAATCAACAAAGCATAATTTATGGGAATGCTTTAAAGGTAATGCCTGAGCTAGTATGCCTGGTGTGATGTGAGAATTACTTTAATAATAGGGTTGTTTCTTATTGTTACCGGGATAATAGCCTACCTAACAATCCCTCTTTATTTCCCTGGGTATTCCACCGTGAGTTCCCAGTTGAAGCAGAACCACAAGGTCCTCACATTGAGGCCTGAAGAATCTCGGATAATTACGCAGTTAAGCATCGGAAACAATTCTTCAGCTGTAATAGTAGTCACCAATGAGTCTAGAGTGAACGTATCTATAGAAGGAGCGTCTGGGCATACTTTTCAGGAACAGGGAGAGGCCTCAGTCAGCCTACCCGCAGGCTATTACAACGTTTCCCTTATTAATACGACCAACTCAACACAGACTGTCTCACTGACCTATGGGGTGTTCAATGCTCAATTTATCTCCAATTTCTACTATAATCTACAAGTTCTCGAGACGATATTAGAGTTCATTATAGTTATTGGAATAGGGATCGTAGGTTGGCAGATATTGACTAAAATTTTCTCAAGGAGGAAATGACCCCTCTCAGCCAG
The DNA here is from genome assembly GCF_000243315.1 of Metallosphaera yellowstonensis MK1. GTDB lineage: Archaea > Thermoproteota > Thermoprotei_A > Sulfolobales > Sulfolobaceae > Metallosphaera > Metallosphaera yellowstonensis. Next base: position 518,639 of record NZ_JH597770.1, read on the forward strand.
GGAATCGCCTCAGTCACGAAACTTGGACCTTGATGGGCTATGAAATCTCCCCTCGTGAGAACGATAGGTGTGTCTAGTAGTTGTTCTAGACCCCTGTCAATAAGAGATCTCTTAAACCTCTCCAGCTCTTCTGCGGAGTTTCTCTTGGGTTCGTATATGATTAAATCGGGCCTGATACCCCTAAGAACGGAGGGGTCAGGACTAACATAGGCATCTGCCATAAAATCTAGTGCGTTCTTAGCTCCCACAAGCCACAGTGCGTCACTTACGTGAGTAGGATATCCAGGGGATATAGGACCGCCTAAATCGAACTCTACGTAAACCACAGGTCTTTCTGCTGGTGCCTCAAAATTTAGTCTCCTGAGCAGAGAAGAATATAATTCCCTGGCCTCTTCTTGTCTCCCTATCAAGTTGCCAATTAGGAGAACGTTATTGAGTATTACTGATACCGAGGTTGCCACCCTCATGGGATAGACTGGATAACCTTCGTTTACCAGTTCTCTCGTAAGAGGTTTTTGTGCCCCCAGCGTCGTTACTAAGAGGTCTGGGCTCAGCTCCCTTAGTTCTTTTTTCACTACGTGGGTGTAGCTACCTATCTTCTTTTTCTTTCTCGCTTCTTCTGGTCTATAACTGAACGCGTCTGTCGCTATAATACTGTCTCCTCCCCCTAGCATGAATATGGTTTCTGTGGATGCAGGATCTAGACTGACTATCTTTCTGGGAGGATACTCTATCTCAATAAATGCGTCCAGAACATCGTTATAGAACCTCTTTTTCATGACCAGAGAGACGAGTTAATACTATAAAATCTCTCTTCTTCATTTTCTGTGCAATGTAGGTGATAAAGAGAACGACAACTCCTTCCCCTTCAGGGCTACAGCAGTTATGGGATTTCTCGTTAGGTGTAGCCTTGAAGTCGAGGCGAAATCTAATAACTGCTGCTAATAGGACAAACGGAAACTCACTTGACACCTAGACACGTCACTACTCCATATGCCCTCCTGGCTCCCCTTAACACCACCCTCGTACCCATATATTGTAAAAGCGACTCACATATCGTTGTTTTGGAGTAACCCTCTACTTTATTAGCAGAGCCTAAAACTTCAGGATCCTCAACGAAGATGGTAGAGGCCCCCAATTTCCTCCCCAGTGAGCCCCGTGTGTCTCGGTTTTTGTCCAGGCCTGGAACAACAACAAAGTTGATTCTCCTCTCGTTAAGGTTCAACGATTTTAACGTATTGGTTACAGAGAAATATATAACTTCCTCCGGAACTCCAGAGTCGTGAACGAGACCCACCGTAATATCTAACGGCCTCATGTTAACTCCATCGGTTTCTGGATCTCCAATCACGATGTCTGCTTCCTTAGGTGAGGAGACCTGATGATAGCCATCTAAGAGTCTTAGTGGCATCTCCACGTCTAAAAATACACTCAGTTTTCCTTTAGAAATCAGTCTCTTATCCAACTCATCAATGTCATCGTAACTAATTACCTCCAGCCCGTTGATCCATGCGAACTCGTAAATGCTAGCTAGGCCTAGCTGTGCCGTCCTTGAAGTGAGGATCAGTTGAGCTCCCATTAAGTCGGCCACGAGACCTCCTATTATCGATCCTCCACGAGTCTCATTCAAAATCGGTATCACATAGTTTCCATCGTTGGTCACATCTATCATCACTGACCGATGCCCACCACTGATCCACGAGCTTGCGACCTCCTTTATAGCTTCCTCAAGGGGCAGGAACATTATGTAGACCTCAGGATTATCGGTCACATTAATGTATCCCAGTTCCTCCATTGAGGTCTTCAGTACCTGAGCTAACTTGTTATCAACGTCTGCCAGTATCTTTATCTTAGAAACATACAACCCGGTTACTCTCACACAAAACTGATTTATTAGTGCTCATGAGATCGGTATACCTATTATAATGCTTAATAAGTATCCTAGGAAGATGAAAGGGAGGACTGGAACACCCCACGCTACCCAAATTATGTCCTCCCCGCTTAATTTCCCCTCCATCATTAACTCCCTGTATTTATCTCTCCACTCTCTATCATCTTCGTCAATGGAGAAGGATAACCTTATCCTCTTTTCCCCCTGACTATCGACCTCAGTTAGCGGGAACAGGAATTTAGAATTGACGAAATCACGAACCTTTATCCTCTTTCCGGTCATGGAGAGTAGGAGTCTTACGCTGAACGGTAGACCCTTGGTGTGTCTTAGATTACGTATGAGGTTAAGCACACCGGTGATAACTATTGAGACCGAGGCGTAGAGAACTACGACTAGTGGTTCCAGTCCAACTTCAGAGAGACCCCCAAATAATAAGGGTTGTACTCTGGCATTCGCCAGACCCAATATGAGTAGAGCGAAAAGATCAGCTCCTCCCATCATCGATAGTTTATAGAATGCAAAGAAAATCATAATTGTTGAGAGAAAGGAGTAAGTAAAAATGAATAAATTAAGAAAATGGAATTGTAATAGGAAAAACAATATTAAGGGGGAATAGAGGAGCCAAATCTTAGGATCGACTTCCCTTGTCCGAATATCAAGTATAGAGGTATGTACAAGCATCAGCGATGACGCCACGACTTGTACCAGGTAAACGAGATTATTGTAATACACGGCAGGAAACCCTCTTCATCCCGTCCCTCTACGGGGGAGTCTGGGGCCAGATACCCAAAAATCAGTAGTGAAGTCTGACTTTTAAGCATTTAGACACAGTCGAGAGCGTTTCAGGACTCCTTATTGTAAATTTGCTTTAGTTTTTTCTCGACAAAGAAAAGCCTAAGTAAGGTGACGCCAGAACTTCAATGGAGATAATTCAGCTATTTTAACAATATTTATAGAGATCAAGAGAATTGGATCATAACCCCTGTAATGCCCAAAGGCAACGAATCAACCTTTCAATGACTATTACCTAAGGTATTGATTTGTTAAATAATAATTAAAATAATAATTAGCTAGATCTAAAATGTCAGAAAGGTAAAGTTTAATATAGCTTATACTCTACGAATTCCGATAATCATGTTCCAGCTTTCAAAGGAACACCAGGAATATAAAGAGAAAGTAAGGGATTACACTCAAAAAGTGGTCAGAGACTATGCGAAGTTAATGGATGACAAAAATGAGGGAGGAGAGAAGATAGTCAGGGACTTCGGTGAGATGGGGCTACTGGGAATGAAGATCCCTACTCAGTTTGGAGGTCTAGGCCTAGGAGAGGTGGCTTTCGCTATAGCCACCGAAGAATTGGGAACAGAAAGTGGAGGGGCTTCACATAGTTTACATACACAACTCAACGCTCTTCAACTGCTCCTATCAGTTGGCGGGGAGTCTGCAAGAGATTGGATAGAGAAGGGCATAAAGGCTAAAGAGATCTATGCAGTTGCCCTCACTGAACCAGGTGCAGGCTCCGACTTAGGAGCTTTACAGACAACTGCAAGACCGGAGGGAGACGAGCTACTTATAAACGGAGAAAAGATATTCACTAGTGCAGCGTCCTTCTCTACGAAGATGGTAGTTTTAGCCAGGACAAGTGGAAATGTTGGGGACAGACAAGGAATTTCCCTTTTACTTGTAGATAGCAAAACTCCAGGAGTGGAAATACATAAACTCGACCTTATGGGTATAAGGGGTGCTGGAGTCTCTTATGTGAAGTTCAATAACGCTAGAGTACCTAAGGATGCAATTATAGGTAAGGAAGGGGATGCATTTAGGGGAGCGATAAAAGCCTTAATGGTTAGTAGGAACGGTTACGCAGGTATAGCTGTTGGTATTGCACGGGGAGCCCTTGAAGAGGCAGTGAATAGGGCAGCTTCTAGAAAACAGTTTGGCAAGTCCCTTTTGGAACAGGAGTGGATAGCCTTCAATCTCGCAGACGCGCTAGTTAAGGTCGAGTCAGCGAGGCTACTCACGTTAAGGGCCGCAGAGATGTTAGATAGAGGTATAGAAGCTTTAACTGAGGCAAGTATGGCGAAATACGCGGCAGCAGTCACAGCCGCTGAAGTGTCAAGGACTGCACTCCATATATTTGGAGGTCATGGTCTAAACCGCGGGTCAAAGGTAGAGAGACTCTACAGAGATTCCAAGATTATGGAAATAGCGGAGGGCACGAATGAGATGCAACTCTTGGCGGTGTCTAGGGCGTTACAGCCCAAGAAATAGGTATAATACGATGAAATTAACCGCTAGTATTGGAAGAGAATATTTGATAAACTCAAAAAACCCAAAACCTTTTCCTCCCCTACTCTCAGAGGCTTCTGAGATAATCACGTTACTGGCAGCACCTATTAAGGTTAGGTTGCCCGCTATTGTACTACCTGCTGCTAGACTTAACATATCAGACACGGAGACGTCACCGTGAGCTAACATGAACGGAATATAGATAGCTACTAGTGGGACGTTACTAATCACCTGGCTGAGTGCGACACTCACTACCATGATGGCGAGTACTGAGGAGGGCTGAGGAAGATATTTAAATAATGTCTCAAGGACACCTCCCTGGATCATTCCCTGAGTGAACATAAAAAGCCCCATAAAGAATATGATTGTTGACCAGTCCATTCTCCTGACTATCTCTCTCCTCTTGTGTGTCAGGAGCAAAAGGAGGGAAGAGGTCGTAAGAGAGGCAATGAGTATATCTACGCCTAGAATACTTAGGAGGAAGAAACCTCCTACTGTGATAGTAAGTAGTATTATTGACAGATAGGCCAGTTTCGGATCATCCAGTCTTATAACCTCCTTGTCTCTCGCGCTGTAGGAAGAGAGTTTATTTCTGAACATCATAAGTAAAATGGGATAGCTCAAAAGTAAGTTGATTAATGTAGGTATTGCTAAATACATCATGAAGGTAAGGAAAGGATCCCTGATGCCACCATTTAGGGCTATCAAGAGGTTTTGAGGGTTTCCCGTGGGCAACATGACGCTCCCTATGGTGACTCCGAAGGCTAAGGCGTAGAGGAAAGGTTTCTCCTCCGTTCCCAGTCTCCTACTGCTCTCCAGGATCACTGGGGTCCAACTAGCAGATATACCGTCGTTTGTAACCAGATTGGAGAGTATTCCAGATAGTACCAGGACGCCCAAGAGAACTCTCTTGGGTTCTCTCAGCTTCTCCACTATGTATGCGGCGAGGAACTTCAGAAAGCCTGAAACTTCCAATGCTGAGGCGAAGATGAAGAGGGTTACGAGAAAGAGGATGACGTCCATGTTGATTGATTGGAGAGCCTGTTGAGGGCTTAGCACTCCTAAGGTAACCATGAGTACTCCTCCTAAGAACATGGACGCCCAAGGCGGAATCTTGGTCACTCCCCTGGTTACTATCAGAGAGTAAGTCAGGAGGGTGATCATGAGGGCGAGATAGTTCATGAATTGGGATAGAGCTGGTTGGTTTAAAGGAGTTTCAGATATAGAGCCACTGATTGATGAGACGTTTCTTAGCCTTGCCCTTCATAACGGCTTCTGTATCCTTCCTCGGGATATGGTTCCCTGTGGAATTATATTCGTCCACCAAATCGGTGTTCCTTTTGGGGTTGGCTACCACTGTTTATAATGCCACAAATGGTCTCGGATCCTACCTATGGGGGGATATAATTGACAGGACGCATAGGAGGACAGAGTTCGTCATAGCCATTCCGACAATGCTTTCCTTATCAGTGCTGCTCCTCGAAGGAAACTTACAGGAGGGTTTAATAGGTTACGGACTCGTTGGATTCTCATCATCCCTGAGCTCTCCCCTCTATTCTGTAATTCTGTTAGAGAATTATGATTTTGAGGAAGTGCCTAGAATAAACTCTAGGCTCTCTCAACTTAATCTAGCAGGTAACGCCACTGGAAGTCTAGCAGCTGGTCTCCTGGGAGACGTAAAGTTTCCACTTATATGCTCTACGGCTGGACTACTGATCTCATTGGTCGCGGTTAAAGATCTTAAGGGCAAAGAGAACATCGATGTTAAGGAGCGAATTAGGGCCATAGGCGAGCTGAGGCTGGCCCTGCTCTCCTTCGCAGCGTTTAACTTCGGTGCAGAAATATTCTTTACAGCCTTTGTTCCGCTCAATTATAGATTCGGGAACTCAAGGTTTCTAATTTACGCAGGGTACACAATACTTTACGGAGCAGACGAGCTCGTGTATTACTTATCGTCTACGAGAGTCAAGAGAAGGCACGAGATGACGATCTTCACTGTAACGTATTTGAGGGCATTGATACTATTGTTAACTTCGGTCGCCCTTGAGGCAGGACTGAATTTAGGAGCGTTCACTCTTCCTTTATTCGTTTCTTTCGGTTCACTTTATCCAGCGTACAGTCTCTCGTTCTTCTCATTGATATTTAGAGGGCTCAAGAAAAATAGGGCATCCATTATAGGCCTCTTTAATTCCGTGGAGGACGTTGCCAACATTCTAGGGAGTGCTGCAGTGAGCTTCATGGGAAACGAGTTGGCCTCGGATTATCTTATGGCCTTTTATTCCATCTCCCTCTCAATACTCACTCTTCATAGGTTCCTCACTGCCGTATCAAAGAGGTCGTTGTCTCCTCCTCAGTGAATTTAACCACAACTCCCTCTCCTGTTCCGTCGCTGGAACATATTCAGGCATCTCTTTTTTGTTGCCTTGTGGATCTATCCTCACGTAAGTGAAGAAGGCAGTGGTAACATGTGAGCAGCCACCACTCTTCGGGTCCAACCTGTTTACATTGATCAGTATGTCTGCAGAGGTTTTCCCTACGTAAGTCAATCCAGCGTTCATTTCTACTACGTCGCCTAACCTTATGGGAGAGTAGAAAAAGATGTCGGATACAGCCACTGTAACGACACCGTCCGAGTCTGGAGAGTAATTTTCAATCCCGTTGAATCTCAGAGCTAATGTTCCCCCAAGATCATCCATAGCCTTGAGGAGCATCCCCGCTGAAGCTACTCTTCCATCATAGGTCATACCAGGTCCCACGAACAGACTATTGGAAATTCTATATCTCAGGAAGTTAGTGGGATCAGCAGAGCATTCTCTCATGGAGTTCCTGTTGGCAAGTTTTTCCAGCCTAGCCTCTCTCCTCTTCATAGCCTCCTCTACCTTGACTTGTTCCTCCCTCGTCTCTGGGATCACCTTTTCATCTATCTCAACTGGTCTAAACTCCTGATCAACCTTTACGTAGGTTCCAGTAGCTGTAACTATAATCTCCTCTCCCCTCCTTGCAGACATCTCCACTTCCATGGAACTTTTACCGACGTATAGCACCTTAGCCTCAACTTCTATTATGTCCCCTAGTCTACCTCCCTTCTTGAAGAGGACCTGATCTAATGAGGCCAAAACCGTAAATCCTTTAGCTACCCTCATAGAGGCCAGCATCCCTGAATCAGCCAGGAACTTCAGCATATCCCCTCCATGAAGTCTACCCATGAAGTTAGTCTGTTGGTAATGAACCATATTGATTGTCGTAGTAACCGTGTCCCTAACCCTTAGCAAGGACCTCTACCTCTGAGGCTAGGTTAGAATATTTAGGATGTGTCTTGGAGAAATCCTTCAATATTTTAGCCAATTGTACAAGTAATTCCTTTGGTTCTCTTGCAACCTTTATTAGGATGTCGGGAGGTATGGACTCATAGTTTATCCTCTTCTCCATGGCGGAGAAGAAGGGCAAGTATTCGTCTTGAGACGTGGTTATGACAGCCACACCCCTTCTATCCACCACGTACTCATGTGTCCCCTTCTTTCCCAAGGAGAGAGCTAAGTCGTCAGACGGAGGTAAGAGCTGCGAGATAGCCATAAGAAAGGCTATTGTATTCTCCTTAGATCCCTGGCTCCGTAGGATGGAAGTCGTCTCCTTCAGGCGTAATAGTTCCTCGCCCAACCGGATCACCTAGGTTCTGGATAGATCGTAGTGCCCAATGGGTGGAGGTATAGGTATCCTGAGCTTGAGTTTTCCCTGTCTCAGCCACGGTGAAATCATATAAGCTACACCGTTCTTCTCCCAGCTTAATAGTTTTGCCTCGCTTTTGGTGAGGCCCAAGCTCTCCCCTATCTCCGCTGACGTCCTAAAGACTAGCTTGGTGTTGGCCAACTGTACTACTATGTCGCTCAGATCTGAAGGGTTGTGTGTGGAAAACAGAAAGCCTATCTTCCTCCTTCTCCCTAGTCTCATCATAGTGGAGATCTTGCTCGCTACTCTCCTCACGTAATTGCTATCTTCCTCCCACCCATGGTTAGAGGGGAAGAACCTGTGGGCCTCATCTATCACGATTAGAAGTCTGTTCTTGACTTCTCCCTTCTTCATCATAGTCTCCCTGATCTGAAAGGTTCTATCTAGGAAGTAGTAGGCCAAAATCTTTTGGGAGAAATCGTCTGGCTCTTGATTGTAGAGGTCGACAACTAAGAACCTGCCCGATTTCAACGTCGTTGAGAAGGGACTCCTGGGAGCCCTGAGGTCAAAGAGTCCTGTCTCTCTTAACAGATATAATCCCCTCAGGATGTTCTCCCTCGTGCTCTTATGTATCTGTAGCTTCTCGAATGTGGATTCGTCAAGGGCGTGTATCAGCTCATCGAGTGTATTACTGTCATTGAACTCTCTGGTTAGAATCTTTAAGAAATGAGACGCCTGCTCACTGAAATAAGGGTTGAGCCTGTGGAGGATCCTCTTTACCTCCTTAAAGCTGAAGAAGAAAGGATGAAGGTTCAGGGAGGACCTCCAACCCTCTGTCTCTACGCTTATTTTGAGGTTTTCGAAGCTAACGTTCAGTTTCATCCCCTTGTTCTCCAGATAGTTGACTAGCGGTTGAAGGTAAAGTCTATAGTAAACTCTGGACAGTTCCTCCTCTGATCCATTTTTCCTGAGATTTTTCCATAACCATCGCCGAGTTATTGGAAAGATCACATCCATTTCCAGGGACTCGATTGGTGCAGAGAGCTTGGAGAACTCCTTCATACTGTTCCTGACGTGTTCAGAGGTTAAGTCTGGTGGAAGGAAGGAATGATAATAATCGCCTGTCGCATCAAGTACCATTACCTGATCCTCCTTCAAGAGGAGCAGAATCGATGATATGAGGTTCTTAATGAAAGAGGTCTTCCCGGCTCCTGTGGTTCCCACGACCAAGGAGTGAAAATTCAACTCCTCTGGTCCTATTCCGACTTTGGCCTCAGAATTCGCGTAATCCAGGTAGCCCAATTTTAATGCTCCCCTATTGATTCCCAGGGCCCTTTCAATTATCTCGGAGGCAGGAATTATCACAGGAGATTGAGGCTCTATGACTATGTCTGCAGGCACAGCCTCTTCCTTAGAGAGTGGATCAAGCCTAGTGAGCATCTCGCATTTCAATATAACGTTACTTATCAGGGTTCCAGGATCCTCGTCCTCCACCAATTTGGGGAGCAGGTCGTTCGTATTGAAAAGGGAAGAGGAAACGTCGCTCCTCTCGTAGCCTACCACCCTGAGTAAGACCAACTGTAAAGTCCTTATGTCGACGGATCCCAAAAGTATGCCCATCTTTCCTAGATAGTCCGCTGAGTAATAGGTCTCCGGATCTATTACAACGTATACGTACAAGTTTTCCTCATCGATCTTGTTGGGAACGTACTTAGACACTCTTCCGACCAACTTACCCAAGCTCACGGCTAGGGTTCTAGCTCGACCTATCCTGTCCCTCATACCCTGATATAGTTCGTCAGTGGTCAACTGGGAGCACCTTCTAGCCTGCTGTAGAAGCTCTCTTGGATACCGTTTAACGTCAAGCTACTTATGAGGAGGGAATATATAGCGTTTGACATCTCTTTGGCAGCTTTGTCTGACATGGCCAGAACTTTAGGTATACCGTCTCCAGTTATGGGGAGTGTACCTACCTTCTCCCACAAATCACCTTCCTGGAGGCTCTCTATCCTCAGGATGGAGAATTTCTTAACGTACGGATGAAATGGAATGATGAGATAACCTGAGTAAACCTTCGTGTCGTAAAGCGTCCTCTGGATTGGGCCTATCTTCATGACACGAAATGGAGGCTTCAAATTTTTCATAGCCAAGTAAGTTAGAAGTCCTTCGTCTGAGGAGAAGACCAAGGGATTTACGCCAAATTTTGATCTAAAATCCCTGATCACTTCAGGATCTCCTAAAGCGCTGACTAGAATCTTGGAGGCATTCAGCCTTTTCACAATTCCAACAAAGTTCTTCCTAACTGCTCTTTTTCTTGCATCTATGAGTTTCTCCCTGTGAGACTTGGGGAGGAACAACAAGTTAGGGAAGAGTGGTCCGTCCACTAGGACCAGTCTGTCTCCTTTTACTCTAGACATGAAGGACGTCTCAAGACCAAAGCGGAGCTCTGACTCCAATGTCCTTATGACCTCTGGAGAGAGAGTGGTTCCATCTGTAGAGTAGTTAGCCACGAAGGGAGAGCCTAAGAAGTCCTCTATTCTCGAACTGGATCTGAAGCCACCGACTACGGCTATGAAGGGATCTGAAAGGTCTAACGTTCTAGACTGTTCAAAGGAGGGAAACAAACCTATGACTCCCTTGATGTTAGAGACTAATGCCACAGAGCTTACTGAAACTAAGCCTCTCGAAGAGAGGAAACTTCTGCTACTCCCGTCCATGGCAAGAATTTCTCCGGGATCTTGTACCTGCGGATCAAGTTCGCCTAGGGCCTCGTCCAAGTTGTTTAGTAATTTAGACTCTTCCAGGATCGTCGGCTGCCCATCTAGGGGTAAACTATCGAACTGGAAGGCGATATATTTTGCCACCAGACCGCTAAGTAATTCGCTTAACCCTCCCCTAGCACTCATTTTAGGATAATTATTAATTATAGAAATATTTAAATATGCCGTATTACTAGTCCTTCAGCAATTGTCGTGCTGCCACAGTCAGGGGATCCCACACCTGCGATATAGCCGGCAAATACCCCATTTCAGCGAAGAAGAGTTCTTCCACGGTAACTCGCTTCTGCAATGCCACGCTTACTGCGTCAAGTCTTCCTAAGACTTCCTCTCCTCCAACGATTTGGGCTCCCAGGAGCCTGTTAGTGTCAACCTCTGCGACTAGCCTAACGTAAATGTCCTTCCCTCCAGGATAATATCTAGCCCTAGTCTTTGCCTTTATGGTTTTGCCTATAGTCTTGAGGCCAACGGTTTTGGCTTCTCTCTCGCTCAGACCGACCTTTCCCACGAACCACTCCTCAAACTTTGTGATCATGTTTCCCGTAGTTCCTGGGAATGCTGTTCTCACTCCCCCGATATTACTTCCGGCCACAAATCCCATCTTGTTTGCTACTGGTGCAAAGGGCATCCAGACTCTTGTGCCGGAGACTATATGCGTAGTCTCCGCAACGTCTCCAGCGGCGAACACGTTTTTCCTGTTGGTCTCCATGAACTCGTTCGTATAGATAGCACCAGTCTCGCCCAGCTTGATCCTACCTTCGACTAATTCCACGTTAGGTCTCACTCCGAGAGCTAATATCACACCGTCAACCTCATATTTTCCCCAGTTCGTTTTGACCAGTCTCCCGTCCCTTATTTCCTCTATCTCCTCAGAGAGTCTCAGATCCACCTTCCGGGACATAACATCCGTGACTACCTTGCCGAGGTCTTCGTCAAGCAACTTGTTAAGTACATAATTTCCTCTATGAATTAGCGTCACTTTCTTACCTACTTCTGTCAAAGCTTCAGCCATTTCCACGCCTAAGATACCTCCCCCGATCACTGCTATCTTATTTAAAGACCACAACCTTTCCCGAAGTTCCTTCGCGTGTGCCGGATGATGAACAAAGAAGACCCTCTCCCTACTTCCCTCGATCCTATGGAAGTCCTTGGGAACAGCTCCCGTGGCTATTACTAGATAATCATACTCGTACTTCTCTCCCCCAGACGTGCTCGCAACTCTTGAGTCCAGGTCTAACTCGGTGACCCTCGAACCTATCCTCACGTCTATTTTTCTCTCTTTCCTAAAGAATTCCGGCGTGTATGTCATGAAGAGTGATTCCTCGTGGAAGAGACCCTCCACATAATAGGGTATACCACAGGGAGCGTGACTGACCATCTTTGTCTCTTCTAGAACCGTGATCTCCATTTCAGGCCTGAATTTCCTAGCTCTCGAGGCTGCAGACATACCAGCAGCTCCGCCACCTACAACGAGGAGTCTTTCGACCATGAAGTGAGTTCTCCCTCAAGACTTTTATGTGTTGATGGATATTTTACACCATGACCTCAAAAGGTAGGATAGAAGAGCTGATCTCGAGCCTTGAAGGAACTACTGCAGTGGGTTTGAGTGTGGCAGAACAAGGGATAGTGAATTTCGTGAAGTTGGAACTCAAGAAGATGTCACTTCATTTGACGCATTTCAACAAGGAGATGACGGAAGGGAGATGGGACAATGCATTGGTAGCGTTCCTCACCATGGTACAGAAGGCCAACCTCCTCTACTCTTATCTGATGCAACCGTCTGTACTGAGCACTCTGGTTACTAGTAGAATAGGAGAGACAGCTGAGGAAACTCTCGATACTATATCCCTGACCCTCGGAGAGGCTTTGACGAGATTAAAGGGTAAACAAAAGGAGATGGGTATCGAGAGCATAAGTGCTAATCTTAACTCGTCACCCCCATCTTTCAATATATCTATTGTGATGAAGGGTACCTGACTACTGCATTATTAACCTTCTTCCGAAACGTTTCCTCGAGGAGTTTTCGGTCAAGTCGTGAAATTTCCACGTTAACGGTCAAAACATCTGGAAGTGAACGGAAAAAGACACTTTAGCTAGAGGAAGGGCTGAGTGGAACTCGTGTGACCTTGGCGAAGCCCAGAGACTAGTGACTATTACTACGTGCAGAAGGAAAGACTATAACACTTATGCATGACTTTTAAATACTTCTAGCTACTTTTAATTACTGTGAAAGATATCTAACTCCTAGTGAGGTCGCTGAGATATTCAGCATGAGTAGGAGTGGTGTTATTAAGTGGATTAGGGAAGGGAAAATCAAGGGTGTTGAGGTTAACGGTAGGTGGAGAATTCCTTACAGTGAGGTCGAGAGGTTACTAAGCAGTGAAAGGGTTAAACAAGTAGCAATTTATACAAGAGTTTCATCAAATACACAGAAAGACGACTTGGAGAGGCAATTAAACGCGTTGAAGGAATGGGTTAAGAGAACTTTTGGCAAGGCGAGTGTAATAGAAATCAAGGATATAGGCTCTGGATTGAAAGAAGATAGGAGAGGTTTAAAGAAACTCTTAGGATGACACTATACTCTCAGAGAGCTTGCCAACTACTAGGAAGAAGTTACACGAGAGGTTTTACAATCACTATAAGGAGAAGTACCTTTTCCTACCTTCTAGGGTTATTGAAGGTGCTTACATTGTTGCAAGTAGGATTGTTAAGAGCTTCAGAGAAAGGAGGAAGAAAGGGCTAACTAGGAAGGATAAACCGGAGTACAAGAGAGTCGTGATCACAATACCCAACACGATTAACTGGAGGTTTAACAAAGTTTCTGTCAGCGTTTTAACTCACAAGGGTTGGGTTGAGATTCCACTCAGAATAACTAAGCAATTTACCCACTATTTGTACGATGGCTGGAGGGTTTCGCAAGAGTTAAAGTTAAGGTTAGTGGGTAGGAAAGCCCTAGTTTGGTTAGGATTTGAGAAGGAGGTTGAGGTAGAGACCGAGGAGGGTAATTATATCTCAATGGACGTTAACGAGAATAACGTCACCTTAGCAGTTTTTGAGGGTTTCAAACTCAAGGAGTTGAGGCGTTATGAGACTGGGTTAGGGAGGATAGTCCTTAACTACTCTTTAAGGAGGGAGGAGATTACTAAGGGGTATTCAACGAAAGGCGAGTTAATAAAGAAGAAGTTGAGGAGACTGAGGGAAAGGGAGAGGAAGCTTGATATTCTGAGGAAGACTGTTAAGAGGATATTCGAGCTGGCTAATGAATTGAAGGCTAAGGTTATTGTCGGTAAGTTTTCCTTCAAGGCTAAGGATAGGATGGAGGGTAACAAAGATTCTAGGCTTAGGCATAGGATTCATCAGTGGAGTGTTGTGAAATTCTCGGAAATGTTGAAAACTCAGCCAGTTGACGTTGAGGAGTTTTCTGAGGCTTATACCTCGTCGATCAATCCCTTTGACGGTAAGAAGTTGAGGAAGGGGAAGCAAATCAAGGAGATGATTACCAAGGTTTTTAACCCCTACCTGATGACGGGCACTGCTCACGAGGGTGGGGGAATTAGAGTACTGAAGGTAAATGCTAGGTATTTGGAGAGTAATCAAGGACTATTGGAGAGGGATTCAGTTGCTCCTCTTAACTTGGCAAGAAAGGTGGATGGGAGGGTAGTGATGTTTCCCTCGACTAGCCCCAATGACTTAAGGGTGACTGTGTATGATCCCTCAGCAGGGGTGCCCGTGGCGGAATTAGAAGTGATTAAAGAAGATAAGTTACGCCACGGGTAAACACTTGCGGAGTCTCGGAGTATCAGTTTTCTTCTCTTAGTATTTTAAAGGCCTTAAATAACCTCATCTCGATTAGTCATCCCTCCTATAACCCTGGAATGCCTGCCGTGCGTTCCATTCATAATTTTTAAGAGTGTGAATCTATGATCTAGGAATACGCCGAAATAACTCAGAGGTAACCGCTTTGATAACCGTGTACAACACGTTCGGAAGGAGAGTGGAAGAGTTTAGCCCCTACGATCCCAATCTAGTGAAGATGTATGTCTGTGGTCCCACAGTCCAAGATGAGGTCCACATAGGTCACGGAAGGACCTTCGTCGCATTTGACGCTATCAGTAGGTATCTCCGGTTGAGTGGATTCAATGTGATAAGGGTTCAGAACATAACCGATATCGACGACAAGATAATAAAGAAGGCTCAGGAAACCGGAACCTCATGGGAGGAGGTAGCGGATAAATACGCTAAAAGTTACCTCGAAATGATGGAAAGGTTAAAGGTCAAGATAGACCTCCACCCTAAGGTGACCACCCATATCTCTCACATCATAGATTTCATACAAAAACTCATTGACAAGGGGCACGCTTATGTCTCCAACGGGAGCGTCTATTTTGACGTGGATACGTTCCCTCAATACGGGGAACTCTCAAACATTAAGAGGGAGGAGTGGAATCAAGGTGAGGAGTTCCTTAAGGAGAAGAGACATCCCTATGACTTCGCTTTATGGAAGGCATACAAGCCTGGAGAGCCATTCTGGGAGTCCCCTTGGGGGAAGGGCAGGCCAGGTTGGCACATCGAGTGTTCCACAATGTCTACCAGGTATCTGGGTCTAAACATAGATATTCACGGGGGAGGAATGGACTTAGTATTTCCTCACCATGAGAACGAGAGGGCCCAGACCGAGGCACTCACAGGAAACAGGTGGGTTAAATACTGGATGCATGTGGCCTTCCTTAACATCAGGAAGGAGAAGATGTCCAAGTCCAAAGGTAACATAGTTCCACTAAAGGAGGCGGTGAGCAAATATGGGCCCTCAGCGTTAAGATACTGGTTCCTGTCCTCTCAGTATAGGTCGACCGTGGAGTACAGCGAAGAGGCGATGGAGCAAAGTTCGAGGGCCTTAGACAGATTGAGAGATGCCTTGTCTATCCTCAGGAAGATAATTCAGGAGGGCCCTAAGCACTTCTCCAGGGACGAGGATATCCAAGTACAGGCGGAGTTGGTTCAGAGGGTTTCCCAATTTAGAACAGCCCTAAATAACGATTTTGATACTGCTTCGGCACTTTCTGCCATACACGAAGTGGCCACTCTGGTATTTTCTAAGCTACAATACTCAGAGGACGCGTTGGGTGCGTCGATAGCATTGGACGCTTTTAGGCAATTCAATGAGGTGTTCGGAGTTATGGACGAGGAGTTCGCTGTAGAGCTGGAGAGACTGACGAGAGTCATAGATGCGGTGGTTGAGATCAGGAACTACCTGAGGAAAAACCAAATGTATGATCTTTCGGATCAGATTAGACAAATATTAGCCCAGGGCGGGGTTAAAGTCTTAGACGGGAAGGAAAAATCTACTTGGAGATTTCAGTGAGGAAGAGAGGTATTTTCTCCCCTCTAAAGAATCTCTCCAGCATCTCTCTAGTTGTTGGGGAGAGATCCAGACTCCTCCACTCCTCAGTGCTGAGGAACTTGGCCTCCTTGGCATCTGAGGAAGGCGTGAGCGATCCTCCGATCTCCTCACAGAGAAAGTCCAAAATAACGTAGTGATAACCCTCAGCTAACACCTCCACTACAGCCATCAATACCCTAGGTTCAACATCTAGGTTAGTCTCCTCTTTCATTTCCCTCCTCAATGCGTCCCTGAGCGTCTCCCCAAATTCCACCTTCCCACCAGGTATGGCCCACCTATCCTGGTTGGGCGGATGTTTTCTCCTGACCAGGAGGACCTTTTCTCCTCTGAACACCACTCCTCCAACTGCGACCAGTGGCCTGCTCACATGAGGCAGTAAGGATAAAAGTTATTAAATCAACTCAGTCTTCTATACTGATGTCACGTCATACGCTGATTCCCGTCACGATTCTCATAGTCATGGTTGTGGGTCTTGTCTCACCTGTTGTTGGTTCTCTAGTATTCTATCCCACCGGAAATCAGGCCCTACCATATCAGGTACCTTTGTCCTTAGAATATTCACTAAAGGTCTACAATCAATCTACCTCAGGTAACCACACTGTCACTAAGCTAGTGGAGGAAGCCCTGATAATGTACCAGGCACAACTCCTAAAGGGCACGCTAATTCAGGTCCACGTCAACTCCAATTTCACCCCGTTGGAGAACTTCACTCCAGTGAGGTCAGGAGCATACAACCTAAGCTACGTCCTGTCTCCCCTGAGTCCGCTCTATCCCTACATATACCCTGGTTTTCTCTCAAACTCCACTTCGTACGCAATATCTACTCCAAACTCTTACCTGATTTTAAGTTACGTGAATGCCACTAACGTCACGTTGATGGGTAACTACTACAGGG
Organism: Metallosphaera yellowstonensis MK1; assembly: GCF_000243315.1. GTDB lineage: Archaea > Thermoproteota > Thermoprotei_A > Sulfolobales > Sulfolobaceae > Metallosphaera > Metallosphaera yellowstonensis. The sequence goes on from NZ_JH597770.1 coordinate 535,558, forward strand.
CGTTCATCTATCGTGAACTCAGTCCATCGTTGATGTCCCTGACAGTCCTAGAAGACGGTGTCCTTTATCAGGAGAATCAGACTCACGGTAGCCTCAACTACGTCCTAACGTTACGTAACTTCTCCCTATCTCAGGATATACAGACACTGAATGTAACCCAAACCCAGGGATACCTCTACTCCAACCTCACGTATTCTAGTTTCTCCAGAACTTTTCAGCCCTCAGGTTACCTGGAATACGTGTACCCCGCTGAGTTTCCAGGAGGTTTACTAGCATCTGCAGTATATCAAGTGGAACCATTCCAAGCATTTCCCTTAGGCGGTTTCACGAGCTTTCACAACATGTTTGTGAACTTCGTTTTGAACGTTGGTAACATGACTCAAATTCCAAGCAATTTCGTCATTGTAAACGGGAGTTCCGCAACATGGAACGGGGTGGCCTACACACTCGTGGGTAACACGCTTCTGAACTTAAGTAATGGTACCGTTCAAGTCTCAGTCTACAAGCACGTGGAGACGATAGGTAACATCACGGCATCTACCACATATATTTACGTTGCTAACGGCCTTCTGGTGGAGGAAGAGTACAATCAGAGCTATCCTGGGGGTTACGCCTTTAAACTTGTCCTGATCCCCAACGGCTATATAGACCCTAACCAACACTTCCCCGACGTAACCGGTTACTCCAACGATACGCTTCCATATAAACCTGTACACCCTACTTCCGCCTTCGTCTATACTGTAGTGGCCACCCTGATCATCGTCGCAATTCTTGTGATTCTACACAGGAGACTTTGAAATCACTTAAACAATTAAAGTGTAGGATCAGAAAAATTTTTTAATAAATCGTTCCAAGAAATTATTAATGACCTCGGTAGAAGAAGTTTTAACTTCGAACTTATATACACAACAGACTAAAAAATTATATAAAATAGGCGAGATCCTAGGTCTCCATGAGGACCAGCTAGCCGCCCTCTCCACACCTGAGAGAGTCATCCAGGTAAAGGTTCAAATTAGAGGCGACGGAGGAGTAATAAAGACCTTCACGGGCTGGAGGTCTCAACACAATAGTGCATTAGGTCCTTACAAGGGTGGAGTAAGATATCATCCTAACGTCACTCAAGACGAAGTGATCGCTCTCTCCATGATAATGACGTGGAAGAACTCCTTACTCCAATTGCCCTATGGGGGAGGTAAGGGAGGGATAAGGGTTGATCCGAAGGCACTAAGTAGGGAGGAGCTCGAGCAATTGTCTAGGAACTTCATTGACGCTATTTATAAGTACATAGGTAGCAATATCGACATCCCTGCTCCTGATGTAAATACGGACTCCCAGATAATGTCGTGGTTTCTAGATGAGTACACCAAAATATCTGGAAAGATAGATCCAGCAACGTTCACGGGTAAACCAGTGGAGTTGGGAGGCCTCGCCGTGAGGGAGTACAGTACTGGTCTTGGAGTTACCCATACAGCGAAGTTAGCTGCAGATAAGTTCCTAGGAGGAATAGAGGGGAGGAGAGTGATCATACAGGGATTCGGAAACCTTGGTAGCTATGCCGCCAAATTCTTTGTAGAGAATGGCGCTGAGGTGATAGGCGTCAGCGATTCCAAGGGGGGAGTGATAGATCCTAAGGGGCTAGACGTTAAGAAGCTTGAAGAAGTGAAGAAGGCCACAGGATCTGTAATAAACTATCCCGAAGGGAAGAAGGTGAGCAACGACGAGTTGTTGATCTCAGACTGTGACATACTAGTGCCAGCTGCCCTCGAGAATGTAATACACAAGTATAATGCCCCGAAAGTCAAGGCTAAATTAATTGTTGAAGGGGCGAACGGGCCTCTAACTGCAGATGCAGATAGCATGCTCAAGGAGCGTAATATTCCTGTCGTTCCTGACATCTTGGCAAACTCTGGAGGAGTTGTAGGTAGTTACGTTGAGTGGGCTAACAATAGGATGGGCGAAATAATAGGAGAAGAGGAGGCAAAGAAGCTCATACTCAATAGGATGGAAATGGCCTTCAACGCTGTCTATAACAAATATAATAGCCTGGGAGATCAAGACCTTAGGACCGCAGCCATGGTAGTAGCTGTCGAGAGGGTAGTCAGAGCCATGAAGATCAGGGGACTAATATAACAGCGGCAATAGGAACAAGACGACGAGAATTAATGTGATAATTAAAGCAACTATCATCATCCATTTTTCTATCCTCCTGGACGTCCCAAATATTATGGGGATAGGACCTATAAATATGACACCCCCTGCCTCGGTTCTTTCTTTTTCCTCTCTCCCTTCTTCACTCTCTCCTCCAGATCTCCTGATTGCCCTAAATGCTGTGATCAGTACGTCAAAGAACACTAATAGAAACCCCACGAAGATGAGAAGTAAGGCTAGACCTACTAGATCCATAAAAGTTATGCTACCTGTGCCGTTTTAATCTTATTCACAAGGATCTCCAACTCTTTCGGTATTTCTATGGAATCGATTCTCGATATTATTTCGCCTATGGAGGCACGCATACTACCGTAGTCTATTCCCCTTCTCTTTAGGACATTCACAAGCCATCTCAAATTATCTTCTCTAGATAGGTCCCTCATCTCCTTATCGTCGGGATATATACCTATTCTCTTTAGGGCCTCCAGCATACCGCTCTTGCTGTAGAAAGACTCTACCTCTTTGCTCAGGGGAAGACATAAGTCTCTTAGTTCATTGTCCACCTTGTCGCAGAGTCCCAGGAGCAAGATGTCCAGTTTAAGTGTGTCCCTCAACCTCAGCCACGTTTGGAGCTCCAAGTCGCTCTTAACGTTGAAGATCACGATACCGTTGTGCTCTGGACTAACGTTCAATTTCCTTAGCCAATTAAGGATTACTTTGGGCTCAGCCATCTCACTGGCTACTATTATGGTCTTGTTGAAGAGTAGATCTCCTAGGCTGACACCCAGTAAGGATAGGGATGCTCTGATTTCGTCAGTTGGCTGAAAGCTTATGGTCTTGGACGCTGTTTGACCCCTCTTCAATACGATGTAGTTATCCACCTCCGAGGAAACTATGAAGGGCGAGTGAGTGGTCATAAACACCTGGAGTATATTACTGTCAGTCCAGGACTTGAGGAGTTTAGCTATCTTGTATTGCATTATCGGATGCATGTTTACTTCCGGTTCCTCAACCAAGAGTACCTTGTTTCCGCTCAACCAAATCACGAATAAGATGAGGATTATTCTCTGAAAACCGCTGGCAGCAAGGTCGATGTAGATTGGAAGGTTGTAGACGTTGAGCACCAGTTTCTTGGAGTCCCAAATCTCTATTCCCCTAACCTCAGGTATAGTGTTACTGACCAGGTTAGCGAAGTCGTACCAATACTTACGTAAGTTTATGGGTGACCTATTCAGCCCAACGATCCTCTTAAGGACATCATCAAAGTAATTTTGATCAAATATGGGCACATATTCAATCTGTCCCGAGGCGTAGTCTAAGAGCTTCCTCGCCTGTTCCATCTCGTCTCTAGAAGGCACCGAGCCGTTTACCCTAAGAAGGTCAAGATCCCACTCCAAGTAGCCGTTCACGTACCTGAGCTTGTTCACCACCTCAATGGAGAAAGTCTGAGACTTTCCAAGAACCTTCTCGACCTCCTGTTCCACGAACTGAATCCTCCCACCGAGGATAATGGTTCTCGAAGTATCGTAACCATTCCACATAAGGAGATATTCTTGATTCCTATCCTCTACAGATCTCTTCTCCAAACCTGCCGTCAAGTTCTTGACAAAGAGGTATATCGCTGATAGCAAGTTGGTCTTTCCGTAACCATTGAAGCCAACTACTACGTTAAAGCCTCCAAGCTCCCTAAGGCTGACCATCTCCAGACTCCTGAAGTTACTGGTGTAGAACTCGGTCAGTCTCAATAGTATCACTTGAAGTGTATTACTTATCAGAATTCATATAACAGTTAGGCCCTTAATTTCCGTCTTGTTCTAAGATAGAGAAAAAAGGGAGTATTATCAGCCAAACAACTTTAAAGAGCTGCCCTTATCCATCCGCCGTCAACCGGGATTATTGCACCGTTAACATAGGTAGCCAGATTAGAGGCAAGGAAGATGACCACATTGGCTATTTCTTCGGGCTTTGCGATCCTACCTAAGGGTACATCGCTTACTATCTCTGAGATGACCTGTTCCTCGCTTTTGCCCTCCCTTTTAGCCCTATCCTTGGCTAATTGCGTCACCCTCTCCGTCAGAGTCCAACCCTGCATTATTCCGTTCACGAGGATTCCCTTCTTGCCCAACATTCTAGATGCAGACTTTATCAGACCTGCAAGGGATAGTCTGACCACATTAGAGAGGTCAAGGTTATCTATGGGTTGCTTCAGAGTTACGGATGTGGTCAGTATTATTCTTCCTCCACTTTCCATGTGTTTAGAGGCCTCCCTAACAGCGACAACAGCACTCATGAGCAGGAGATTGTAAGCCTTATACCAATCCTCATCGGAGAGTTCTAGAAAGTTTCCAGGCTTAGGACTTCCAGTGACGTAGGCTAATACGTCGAGACCACCTAGAAGAGACCGTCCCCTTTCGATCAAAGCCTTTACTTCCTCAGGCTTAGTGAGATCTGCCTGGACACTATATACTCTGCCAAACCCCGATAGCGACTCGTGCGCTCTCTTGAGCGAAGAGGGATTCTCGGATGAAATGACAACTGAGGCTCCTTCCTCAAGGAACCTTTTGGCAGTAGCGTAACCTATCCCCCTACTGGACGCCGTGACTATTACTCTCTTGTTTTCAAGACCTAGACTCATTCCCATCAAAGAAGTTATCAAGGGTGATGGCTTTTGAGGCTATCGATCCTCCAAGGAGTTCCTTAAGTTTCGAGAAGTCGGACTCCAACTCTCTCATGAGTGATGGGTTATAGAGCGCAGCAGCGGGATGATATGTAGGATATATCAATAGTTCTCCGAAACCAGTCTTTAGCTTGAATGGCCTTCCCCTCACCTTGGATATACTAGCTTTCTCGTTTCCCGCGAGTGTAAGGAAGAACGCAGTGGAATGCCTCCCCAGAGTAACCACTACCTTAGGCCTGATCATCTCCAACTGAATGAGCAGATAAGGAGAACATGCCCGAATTTCGTCCTCCTCAGGATCCCTGTTGTTTGGAGGTCTACATTTAACTAGATTTGTAATATATACTTGCTCTCTCTTTAAATTCAAGTATTTATCGATAAGCTTTGTTAGTAGGTTCCCGGCTGCTCCGACGAATGGCCTTCCCAACTCATCCTCTCTGGCTCCTGGAGCCTCTCCGACAAACACTATCTTACTTTCTCTATTGCCCTCTCCAGGAACAGCATGAGTTCTGGTTGAGCTCAATTTACACTTAGTACAATTTAGTATCTCCCTCTCAATGTCCTCCCACGATTTCATTCTTCTGTAAACTGGGACTCCTCACATTTATGTCCTTTGCGAAGGAAGATACCACGGTCATCGTCACTGCAAGGGCAGTAGCAACTAGGTATATGAGCGAGAAGGCATGGTCAGAGGGAAGCATGATTGGATAGTAAATCGAGTTTCCACCTAAGGGAATGTACTCCACTATGCTTGCCTGGTAAGTCCCCATTATAGCTCCAGCGACAGAAGGACCGATGGTTCCTCCGATGAGCCTGAACACCGTGTTTATGGATGTCGCCGTCCCCATGACTTGTCTCTCTACCGAGAAAGTGAGGATGTTGATTAGGCTGACGTTTAATAGAGTTGCACCCAACATGGCGAGGCTTCCAAAGAGTATCACAGTTGAGATTGCCTCAGATGAGCCCCCGAGAGTTAGGAACGATAAAGCCAGGTATATGGGAACAAGGATTAGAGAGCCAAGCAACATAACGTTCTTAGCCCCACTCCTGGTTATCATCTTGCCCGCAATTGGACCAGTAACTAGTTGTACGAGCGCAGTTGGAAGTAACGCTATTCCAGTAGCCTGTATATCCATAGAGTACCCTATAGGGTTTGGTTCCTCTAAGAGATAAGTCAGGGTCTGAGACCCCATGAATATGGCAAACCCTGCTATTATAGCAGCCAGATTTGCAACTAAGACATTTCTCCTCTTAAGTAGCTTAACTGCTATCAAGGGGAAAGGACTCCTTGCCTCGAGGTATATGAAGAAAGAGAAAGTAGCTCCTGCCCCAATGAGGAAGGCCAAGGTCTCAGGAGACGACCATCCCCAAGAGGGAGCTTCACTGAAACCTATGATCATTAAGGCCAACGACGTCCCAAGGACTATTGCACCTAAGTAGTCTATCTTTACGTTAGGGTTCCTATACCTGGACTCCCTAACTTGGGTGGAAGTGAGTATAGCCATGAGTACAACGAATGGTATCACACTATGATAGGTGTACTGCCATCCGAAGTTTTGTGAGATGTATGCTCCTATTGGTAAAGAAATTGCAGTTCCAGCCCCAAACATAGCACTGACAATTCCTTGGGCAGTTGGTACCATATTGGGAGGAAATTCCTCCCTTATCAGGCTGAAAGCTAAGGGGAACATAGCCAGACCCAGTCCCTGTATTGCCCTGGAGAAAACTAGGAAATCGAAGTTGGGAGAGAATCCAGTTAAGGTGACTCCTAGGGCATAGATCCAGATGATGATTCCCAGAACTCTCTTCTTCCCATAAATGTCGCCTAGCTTTCCCGCTATTGGGTTCATGACTGCACCGGTCAAAAGGTAAACAGTTAAAACCCAACTCACCTGAGATGCCGTAACACCAAAATCCTCCTCAATCTTCACAAGTGAGGGTATTAACATGCCTTCAGTATACATAACTACGATGGAGAGTGGGGCAAGAACAGCTAACGCCTTATAGGCGTACTTGATGTCGTATCCGTCGTGGCCTCGTGAGTCCCCCATTGGAGGCTTTGGAACTTCCATCAGAACTCCTAACGATATATCTTAATTTGTTTAAAAGTTTAAGTTTATCATTCGTAAGGGGTTTGGGCTTCATAGGATTTCATAATATTTAATATCAATCCTCAGCCGTTGGGCTTCACCGGGGTCACGGGGCATTGCCCCATTCATACCCCTCCGCCCCCTTAACAGGGTAACCCCAACCCACCTACTCCCAGTGGGAGTGAGAAAGAGGTGGGGAAACCCGCACACCTTGAGGTATATGTTGAGAGATGCGTTCAATTGCCTATCTAGGGTGAACCCGCACCTCTCACACCTGAAAGTCCTGCCGACCTTTCGGGAAACCCGTCCACATCTGGGGCAGGACTTGGATGTGAGGTGAGGGTTCACCTCCTTCACGAAGGAACCATAAATGGGAGCCTTATATTTTAGAACGCGATGAACAGTCCTCCAAACGGTCCTAGAAATCTTCTTAGACAGCTTGTCATCAGCATCCTCAAACATCTCTTGCTTATTCAACTTTTCAACAGCAAAAGTCGTCACAGGATACATCTCCAGCAACTTATTCACGAACTTGTGAACGTAATCCAGCACGCGATTTCTTTCGCGGTGGGAGTACTTCCTCGACAACACTTTCCCCTTCCTACCGTGCTTTGAAGCGAAGGACTTGATTCTACCCCTCTTCAACTCCATCCCAAACTTAAGGCTGTACAACTCCCTCATGAAAAACGTGACGAACTTCTCGCCGTCGTAAATGTCCAGCGTGTAGAGGTTACTGTCGATTGCTAGATAGTCTAGGGGAGTAAACCAGGGTAATTTGTAACGGAATGGTAGGTGAACCTTGTCCTCCTTTATCACGGGCTCACCCAGTTCTAACCCTTTGACCCTCCGTGAAAACCAGGAGTGGGATCATGAGAAGGTAATGTACTCATACGGTCTTACAGTAATCCTCACACTCTCACCCTCAACCTTCCTCAGAGTAGACTTAACCCTTACGTAAACTCTCTTCAGTTATAGGTTTCCTCAGTGAAGCTCTCCCCTTTTCAGCCCTCCTCTTCCAGCTCCTCAACACGGAGTAAGCGTCGCTTATTGCCTTATCCACGTAGTGGGAAGCTAGGACGTTGACCTCCTCCAGTTCATCCCTCAACGTCCTGTAAACCCCTTCTTCTCGGGGAGGGTTATCTTGACCTTCGTGAGGACTTTCTTACCCCTCCTGATCTCTCTCCTCTCAACCTTGATCCTCTCCCACAACCAGTCTAAAGCCCTCTGCAGTAGGACTCTGTAGTTCTCCAGCAGTACCCTGCTCTCCTCCCCCTTATCGTTCTTCAGGGAGTAAGTTAGGTAGACGTACTCCTCCTCTGGCTGAAACTATTTAAGCCTCAATTTCCTCGACGCACTCCCTCACCTTTTCGTATTTATGACTTCTCATTCCGTAGAGTTTTCCGCTGAATACCAATATAGAGATTTCTTCTATTAGCTCTTGCTCGGGTGTTTTGTCTCCCTATTTAGAACGACTATCTCGCAGTTGTGTGATTTGCACACTTCCTCTACTATCTCGAAGCCGAACCTCACCGGTCTGTCTGGGTAGGCTATGATTACTTTTGATACTTCGTTATTCAGCATCATCCTTAACAACTTGGTGAATCCCTTCTTCCTCACGTTCAACGAAGATCCCACGTCTGTTATCACTTGGTCGTCTTTAACGTTCTCCTCTAGGTACTTCACTTGGTTTACTAAATCGTCTTTTCCTGTGTGTTCGATACCCTAGCGTATAATGCCACTTTCCTCCTCTTGACAATTCCCATCAATTCTACGTCCTCTTCTCTGAACCTCCACTTTCCGCTCTGTAATATCACGGGTTGATGTAGCCTTTCTTTACGTATTCTCTGAGTGTTGCGTATGAAATTCCTAAGCGTTGGCACACTTCTTTAGGTTTCAGCATTGTATAAAAGTTTATGATGAAATAATATAAATTTTACGATTTATCTGAAACTGTTGTCAACGGCTTTTAGCTCTATTGGGTTTTAACCACTAATCACATTCAGATTATCGACCCTGACTTCACCGTTCAGGTTATGTCGGCATCATCACTTTTGTACCCCGCCCGGCTGAGGACTTTCATTTACCGGGTTAACCGAGTCCAGTCCCGATTGGGGGCGGGGCCTTCTCGCTCTCTTTATTAGTCTATACACCAGGATTATAAGAACTACTTGTCCCAAGTCTAGTTGAAGAGCCGATACTCCATTGTATCTTGTCTCAACAAATAATGGCAGGAAAGTCATCTGTGGGTGCCAAACGTACCAAATGAGATAATAGTTGAGATAATTAAGAGAAGCAAAAGATAACGCAGAGGAGTCTATAACGAGGTTCTTAGCTAGACTGCCACTTCCCCAAAACAAGAGAACCCCCACTATGAAGATCATGAGGTTTATGAATGCAGAAAAGGAGATCCCTACTGGAATTCCTAAGTTATAATATGCGTTACCATACGCATAGACTTTAGGTTCGTCCAACGGAGCTAATCCTGCTAGGGGAAGCGTCAGAATCACGAAGCCCACAGCACCTGCAAGTGAATAGAGCACATATTCCTTAGTACTTACCTCATGGTATGCCTTTGAGCCCAAAGTCATCACCTGGCCTTTCTCCTAAGAGTATAGTTTAAAACTAGAATTATTTATTCTCATTCCAAAGTACTTTGGAACTGATACAGCCATGAGTGACTCCAAGAAATTCCTGGAGCTACAAGACATGATACTCCTTAGGACCTCCCTTGAGAAGGTCAGGTTACACGTAGATTCTAGAAAGGAAAAGACGGTGTACAGGTGGGTCATGGAGGAGTTAAAGGAATTTCTAAGGAAGGGTAGCAAGTACGGTTGTGAGGTCGAGGCTGTGTACGGAGCAATTCAGCTGGAAAACTGGCAGGTTCTCCTTAATCAGGTGAACCTATGTTTAGAGAGGTTCAAGATGGAAATAGAGGAAAAATATAGGGAAATGAGTTCTAATGAATGACGAGCAAAAGCCCCTTATAGTTCAGGATCATGATATAAACAGCTACAAGGATTATAATGAAGGCAAATGCCTTTCTCAGGATTCCCCTAGGTAACCTCGTGGCAACTGAGACCCCTGCATATCCACCCACAACTCCACCTGCGAGATAAAGTAAACTAATGAGAGGGTATACGTAACCATATATGGAATCGACAGCAGCAGTAGTTATTCCAAACGTTCCCACAGCTATTAATGATGTGCCCACTGCCTTAATCATACACAACCCTGAGCTGAACAAAAGTCCTGGGACTATCAGAAATCCTCCTCCTATACCGAAGTATCCAGAAGCAAACCCCACCGCTAACCCGGTAGGAATGACCCTAAATAAAGAGAGGTGCGCTAATCCTCCTTGAGATACCGATGTGGTCTTTACGTCCAGGGACTTCTGTCTGAGCATGAGTAGTGCCACAACCACCATTAATATTCCGAAGAAGAATAGAAGGGATTGACCTGGCGTTATGTGACTTACGTATCCTCCCAGCGTAGCTCCGAGGATACCTGGAACCGTAAATATTATTCCCTCAGTTAGTCTCACGTTACCTTTCTTGAAATGAATGAAGCTATTGATGTAAGCATTCAGTCCCACCGCCAAGGCCGTAGTACCTACTGCAACATGATCGATGAAGTTAGAGTATTCATAGGCTAGTTCTGGGTTGGAAGCGTATTGGGGCGGAACTACTGCTAGACCCACGAAGTATAATAAGAGGGGTACAGCGAGGATAGAACCCCCTCCACCTATTAGTCCTAGACTGAAACCAACCAAAAGGCCGGATATTACAGCTAGCAAGTATTGCATTGGGGTAATTACAATCTCTATCATAAAAGTAAGTTTCGTTAAAACTTTAAAAAGTTTCCTTTGATCAAAATGTAGGCCACTATAACGATTGAAATTACTACTGCAACTATGTACAGATACTGATCAATTAAGGCTATTAAGGTCTCCCAAGTTGAAGCGAATCTTATTCCTATGTAAACAAGTGCACTGTCCCAGATCAAATGACCTAAGAAGGTAGCAATAATGAAGAGACTTACGTTCATCCTACTAAGTCCTGCTGGAAAGGAGATCAAGGCTCTGAAGACGGGAACAAACCTAAAGAGAAATACCGACTGAAGCCCATATTTGGAGAACCACTTATTTAACGCATCTAACTTCTCATCGTTAAGCTTGAATGCCCATCCGTATTTCCTGAGGAACGGGACGCCAAGCTTCAAGGCTACCATGTAATCTATGATCGAACCGATGAGACTGCCCACAGTTCCTACCAATAGCCCCACCAGGGGATCTATGAGACCCTTAGTGGAGTAATAGCCTACTAACGGCATCACTACCTCGCTAGGGATGGGAAGTGACATCCCTTCAAGTATCATTAGGGCGAAGATATAGACGTAGGATGGTGGGACATTGATCACGGAATCTCCTCACCGTGTGGACACTTCTCCGGCCTCCCAAGGAACTCATATAATTTTTCTATTATCTCTTCAGGAACGTCAAGCTCAAACTTCTTGGAGTAATTGCAGGCTGAAGAAGGGTCTAAGCCGGTCTTAACTAGGAGGGACTCTATGACTCTGTGGGCCCTTTTCGCCCTAATCAGGCTCTTTCTTCCCTCTTCCGTTATGAATATATCGTTGTCCTGTTTCCTAATAAGGCCCTTCCTCTCTAGATGCCTTAGTTCTTCAAAGGCACTTGCTGGACTCACCTCAATTTCCTTCGCGAGTGCACTCAACCTAGCAGGCTTCCCCCCGTCGTTGAGTCTCTTTATCGCACTGAGATAATCTATCTCTCTGGGCGAAATTCCCATCATATTTAAAGATGGCCGATCTGTTAATAAGTCTTTACATGAACGTCGCAGTGGTAACTCTTCTTTACATAGGGATTATGCTAATTTTAGCTAAGCTAGCAGAAGAAGGTTTTTCTAGGATAGGACTAACACCCTTCGTCGGAGCCGTCATCATAGGGATAGTGTTGGGCAACGGCGTTTTGGGAGTTATAACTGTGAACGATATCGTCAGCTTCATCACCTCCCTAGGCATAATCTTTCTCCTTTTCCTCGCGGGAGCAGAAGAGATAGGGGGAGGGCTGGAGGTAGACGGCAAGATAGTATGGTCCTCCGTTTTCCTACTTCTACTTCCATCAATTTTCGTCTTTTACGTTTTATATTTCCTACATATGGCTGAAGCAACCGTTCTCTTGTTCCCCTTAGTTATGACTAGCGTAGGACCGTTGACACGACTTCTCATGGACACCGGGATGTCGAAGTCTACTCTAGGTAGGAAGATCTTTTATCAGGGTACAACTGTTGAAATAATTTCAGTTATCCTTTTTGCTATATTTTTAAATGCTGTTAATCTCGAAAGTCTGTTAAAGATAGGAATAGAGATTGTGTTGGTCTTTCTACTCATACTTGTAGCAGGCCCTAAGATAGCCAGGGTTCTGGAGACCTTAGAGGGTTACGTGAAGGTAAGGGAGATTGAGTTAGCCTCCGTTGTTTCCTTCATACTGATAACAGGATACGTTGCCGAGGTTCTGAACTTCAATTCAGCCATAGCTGCCCTCTTCTTAGGGTTCCTCCTCAGGGGATATCTAAGAGATAGACCAGATTTAGTTGAGAAGCTTAGAGGATTGACTTATGGTTTCTTCGAGCCTCTCTTCTTTGTAAGTATCGGTCTCTACTTCGTTAGGATAACCCCGCTCATAGCTGGAATAGGACTCCTTCTCGCATCTGTCGTGTTGCTTTCAAAATTCATTGCTGGATTCCTCGCATCCTTTATCGTGAAGGAAAATCCGATAGTTAATGGACTAGGAACATCAACAAAGGGGGGAGTGGACGCCTCCTTACTGATAACAGCTCTCGTAGTTCATAAGTTGAACTACCATGAATACTCCTTTTCAGCCCTCTCCTTGACAGTCCTAGCTGTTGCAGTTCCTCTTCTCTTTAAACTAAAGTTTAAAGGGAAAATAGGAACGGACATAAGGAGGCCTCGAATGAACGAAAAGGTGGGCTCCTTAAGTTACTTACTTCCTCCCTTGTTCGCGAAGAAGGATGAAACCCTCAGGGAAATAATCAACAAGATTACAGAAAGGGGAGCTAGGGCCATAGTGATTGTGGACGACCAAATGCACCTGGTAGGTCATATAACCGTTCAGCAGTTACTTGAGATAGATCCAGCTCAGTACGAGGCACTTAAGGCAGCAGACCTGCCACTAAACGAGACCGAATCAGTAGATGTTGACGCGAGAATCATTGATGTCCTGAGAAAGTTCAAGTCCACAGGAACGGCAGTGATTGCAGTGATAGATCGCGATCACAGGGTCATTGGTATCATATATGAACGTGAATTGCTCAGGATCCTTGCGTCTCCTTAGATTGGATCAGGGAACAAGCCTAATTAGGTAGAGGGATTATATTTAAGTCATGAAACACATCATAGTTGCAAACGTAACACCCTTCGACGAGAAGGGGGAAGTGGATCTGAACGCACTTAAGACACTTTATGAGTTCGACCTTAAGAGGGGAGTAACCGGTTTTTGGGTCATGGGTACTACAGGAGAGCTCAACATGTTAAGCCATGAGGAGAAACTCAAAATTGCGAAGGTCAGTGTAGAGACTGCAGGTGACAAGATGATTCTGGGAATAAATGAGGACTCTACCTATCTCGCCCTCAGACTAGCTAAGGAGTATACAGACATGGGGGCCACCGCCATTTTCTCTCTTCCTCCCATCTATCACAGGCCTTCTGAACAAGGTCTATTTAGATTTTTCGAGGCACTCTCTAAGCCTGGAGTACCACTCTATGTGTATAACATCCCCAGTTATACAGGCTATCTTTTCCCCCTCGAGCTGACCAAGAAGTTAGCCAGGGAGGGCATAATCCAAGGCATGAAATACACCACTAACGATCTCGTATCGTTCTATCAGTTCTCAACCGCGAAGGAGGAGGCTAGGGACTTCAAGCTATTTATAGGCTCAGAACACCTCATCCTTCCCTCCTTCATGTACGGAAGTGACGGTGCAGTAACCGCAGTAGCCAACTTCGCTCCAGAGTTGGTGAGGGCGCTGGTAGACTCCTATGAGTCAGGGGACTGGAGAAAGGCCATTGAGTACCAGCTCATGGTTTCCAAGCTGGGCTTTGCGGTCGGAGCTGGAGATTATCCCACAGGTGTCAAGATAGCGCTGAGATATAGGGGCGTCTGGGTTGGGAGAGCAAGGGCTCCACTTCAAGAGGATATAAACCAGGAAGCCGTGATATACTCCAAGTTAAAGGAGCTGGGTCTGTGATGAACTCGATGTAGATCGAAAGGTGAGATAATTATTCCCGGCTGATCAGAAGACTGTCACGTTTACATAAACTACGTTGCACCTGTCCCAGATCGGGACGAGCAGAGTTCCTTGGGAAATGTTGTTTAGTCTCAGTATCACCTCCACTGTGGTTGAGGAGGGCGTGAAGTTCTCCTCTAATCCCTCTAGTATGTAAAACCTGTTGTCGCCGTTTATGTGAACGATATCATTTCCCCTTATAACAATAGTGAAGTTGATCGTACTGTTACCTGAGACCCTCATAGATGAAGGATACACTGAGAAGTCCCCTCGGCAGATTTCAAATTCAGCTCCGAATGAGGCGGGCCCATTATATACAAAAGTCTGGTTGGATATTGTTGAGCCGTAATGGGTCGGATAAAATAAGGGAGGATTGGCCGTTGGCTCTAGCTCAATACCGTTCTCTACGTCCCTGAACTTGTCGTGAAAGGGATAAACGGGCGCAAACGACAGCACGAGAGAGAGATAGGCCAAGGACAAGGCAAGAACGACTCCAGCCAGCACCAGGACGGCAGTTTTCACGGTAGCATCTTCTTCTGCTACAAATATATACTTAATCCAAACTTGTCCTAATTCCTCCTCGTAACCATCAAAAAGTGTTCACTACGTGATTTGGGTAAAGACTTATTAAAACTGGTTAATGTGAAGATCTTCAAGAGATTAGATGTTTGAGATATGGTACGTCACTATATCCTTGTCTGTGCTAACCTCAATATTTTCAATCCTTATACTGATCGAATTTCTCAGAATCAGGCAGTCATTCGGCACCAGGATAGTTGCACTCATGTCAAGTCTAAGTACCCTATTTGTAATTCAAAGCGTGACATACGTGGCCTCTTTCATGATGTGGAGCAATGAAAGAAACCCGTTATATGTATATCCATCCCTAGTTATGGCAGCTCTTTCATCAGCGATAATAATTCTCCTTTATTACTATATTACAAGATACTAACTCGTTAAGGTTAGTTCTAACTTCGTTACGTCAATCTTCTCTACTTCTTCCACTGTGTAGTTCAAAATACTTTCTTACAACGTCCACGATATATATGGAAGCTGGTACAGCTATAATCACGGAGCTGAAGAGAGGAACTGCAAAGGGATTAAGGCTAGTTAAAATCCAAAGCAGGATAAGAGAAGTGATAAAGAAGGAAGCCAGGAACGCAGACCTAGGGATCAGAATATTGGCTACCTTTATGTAATCTCCCAGAACCAACTTCTTCACTGTATAGCCTTCCGATGTCTCCTTTACAAGTCCCATCTCCTCCAACTTCCTCAAATGATACAGAGCCAGAGAAGGAGAGCTCAGGTTCAATTCCCTTTGGATCTTCCTCAAAGAAACTGGCTCTCTCTGCCTCAGTAAATAGTAGTAGATCTTCCTCCTCGTGCCGTATAGGATTTCCACGACAACGGATAGGAAGAAACGATCTTAAACTTTTCTCTTTAACTTAATTATGAGGTTAAACTTCATCTACGAGAGAGTCATGAGTTTACGTAATGATACTTTATAAAGGAAAGGGATCAAAGGGGCAGAGAACCTCACCTCTTCTGGGTAGACCGAAATCAGTCTTCTAAAAATATTTGATCTAGTATCTCAATTATGGGCAGAGGTAAAGATCTAAGGCGGAGTCACAGTAATACTCATGAGCAGAGTGAAGGGGGTGAGACGATCGATCTCCCGCCAGGAACTTCGGCTGACTGTACGTAAAATAGAGTCCTAGCTGAACTTTCTGGGAGGGTGAGGGAGATGGCCGAGACCTTGGTCTCGCCCTGGCTGTTGAACGCGTCGGCGGAGAGGATCACTCGGACCAGTCTCGTCCCAGACCGTGAGGAATTACGCAGGAGAGGTAGTAGCCCAAGAGATGCTGAGGGAGGTAAGCGTGAGACTGCGGGGGAGTTGAGGAGGTCCAAGTGTCACTGGACTGTTCGGGCGTGAAGTTCCGGGTAATTACGTGGAGGTCCTCAGGCTCTACAACGAGGTCAGGACCTCCTAAGGCTTCCGAGGAGCAAGACCTTCCTGCTCTTTATGAGCTCCACTAAGCGGAGCTCAGACCTCTCACCTTCACGCTGGACTCCCTTCTGCTCCGTCCTCGTGCCCTTCAAGGGCGTGGAGAGATTCAGGTTCCTCCTTACTGTGCTCTTCATTAAGAAGATAATAGATTATCTCGACATTTCATCTATTGAATTATTAGAATTATTTTGACTTTATTCTGACTTATTTTCAAGGAGGTGATTTTGCGTCCATCGTCAGGGCGGGAAGGAGGTCAAACTTGCAACTGATTACTGCCCTGCACGATCCCTTCATTTACACTTGAGCAAAAGTTTAAACTCTTTAAATTTCGTAAGGTCTATAGGTAGCTATGGATAAGAGAATAAAGGTCATAGTCGCTAAGCTGGGCCTCGATGGTCACGATAGAGGAGCTAAAGTGATAGCTAGGGCCCTAAAGGACGCTGGCATGGAAGTCGTTTATACAGGCCTGAGGCAAACACCTCAGCAAATTGTTAAGACTGCTATCCAGGAGGATGCAGACGTAATAGGTGTGAGCATATTGAGTGGTGCTCACTTGGAACTCGTTCCTCAGATAGTTGAGGCAATGAGAAACGCCGGCCTCAATGACGTGGGATTAGTCGTGGGTGGTGTAATACCCCCTGAGGACATATCTAAGCTAAAGTCGATGGGTGTAGACGAGGTGTTTCTACCTGGAACTGGCCTGAAGGAAATAATAGCCAAGGTATCTTCAGTTGCCGGAAAGAAAAGAGGTATCAAGGTTGAACAATGAGCTCCTTAAGAAGGCCCTCTCTGGGGACGAGCTCGCCATATCCAAGGTATTAACTAACATAGAGTACACAACCAGTGACGGGCTTAAGTATCTGCAGGAGCTCACCAAACTCTCAGGTAAGGCTCACACCATCGGTGTTACTGGGATACCTGGAGCTGGTAAGAGTACTCTCCTATCCGATCTGATTGAGACCTATGTATCCAAGGGCTTCAGGGTTGGGGTCATAATGATAGACCCATCTAGCCCAATATCCATGGGTTCTTTCATGGGTAACAGGATTAGGATGCAAGATAAGACGCTCCTGAGTAACGTCTTCATAAGGAGTACTGCATCCAGGGGACACCTTGGTGGATTTTCCTCCGAAGCACTCATGTTAATGGAAGCCATGGACGGCCTGGGATTTGATAGGATATTGGTCGAGACCGTAGGAGCAGGCCAAACTGACACTGACGTAATGTCATCCGTTCATTCTGTGGTAGTGCTGACTATCCCTGGTGCTGGAGACGAAATACAGGCCCTCAAGGCCGGCATAATGGAAATAGGTGATATTTACGTAGTCAACAAGGCTGATAGGCCTGAGGCAGATATGGTATATGACGCAGTGAGGTTTGCAGTGGAAAGCGGTGAGATGTCGTGGAGGGATGGCTGGAAGCCTCTAGTGTTGAAGGTAAGCGCACTTAAAAAGGTGGGTATAGGCGAACTAGTGGATGCCCTTGAGATTCACTCCGAATTCTTGAAAAAGAAAGGCCTATTCGAGACCAGGGTTAACTCTCGGAGGAGAAAAATGATAGAACTAATTCTAAGGAGAAAAGTGAATGAAGTGGTTACGAGGGTTCTTGAGTCCAATTCAGCGTACATAAGTGAAATGCTAGTTAAGGGGGAATTGGCTACCTTAATCGATTCCCTTTACTCGTCGGTAAAAGACGAGTTGTAGAGCTCAGGATGACTCTGGATTGTACTTGAATTAAAGCAAAATTTGGGAGAAAGCTCATGAGGCTACGAAGTACGTGTTTACCCGTGGCGTCACTTTTCCTTACTTTTAATTACTTCTAATTCCACCACGGGCACCCCTCTTGAGGGATCATACACGGTCACCCTTAACTCATTGGGGCTAGTCGAGGGAAACACCACTACCCTCCCATCCACACTTTTATCACTCCCCAAACCTCGTGAGCAGTGCCCGTCATCAGTTGGGGGGATCATCAATGAAAACTACTTCGGTGATACTATGTAAACACAACTTGTCAAAACGATATTTAGAAGTGATTAAAAATAACGAGTAGTTACGTAGAAGCGTCACAGTCTTCTCCGCTAAATTTCATTCTTGTACGGCCGTGATGAGGACCTTTAAGGCGAGGCTTGAAGTATGTTTACCCTCTTCCCCGCGTGGACTGAGGCGATTCTGTGTATCCCTTCTAAGGCCATCTGGTTACACGTTACGTGGTTGGCGTGAAACGTCATTCGGTTACTGCAAGTGGTCATTCCTCACTCCTTTATGTCGACTCATGTCGTTCACTTAGCTATAATGCCCTTTCTCTTCATCTCTCTCACTACCAACTCACCTAGCCTACTGAGTCCGTAATACTTGTGGTGAGTCCTAGTCTCTTTTTTAGGCTTAGCCTTCCTATCCCTGAACTTTATTATCCTGGCGTTCTTCTCTTCAAGAAGTCCCATTCTCATCAACTTCTCAAGCAGAGTTATAGCCTCCTCTAAACTCGACCTGATTAGCTTCGCGTACGTGAGGGCATGATCAGCGTTCAATTCCTCCGCTAACTGCAGGATCTTAGTGCTCTTTTGATCATTTTTAAGTAACTCTATATAATTATTGATCAGATCCTCTTGTGTTAAGTGTCTCAGCAAGTGGTCCCCAGCTCTCGTGAGTGAATAATATGTGTGATGTTTGTGAACTTCTGAGCTCAACTTAAACTTGGCCTCTGTGTTCTTCAGCGTGGCTCCCATGACTCTCTCGATCAGTCCCATTCTCTCCAGGTCATCTAGGATATTCACGATTTCAGAAAGCGGTATCTTCGTGTTAAGCATGATGGATTTTCCGTAATCCACGTTCGCCTTCTTCAAGTGGTAGAGGATCTTGAGATACCTTTGATCTTCCAGTATCTTCTTCAAGCTATCATTAGCATCTTCCATAACAGTCTTCTCCCCAGGACTCAATCTTCCTTCAAGTTCTTAGCGAACTCTACCACTGCTTCGTTGAAGGCTTCAGGATCGTCAAGATAACAGGCGTGTTGCTTACCTATAAATATCAACTTGGCAGAACTCACTCTCCTCTCAAGTTCCCTTGCGTCCTCCACTGGGGATACAGAGTCCTCCCTACCCCATATCAGGAGTAAAGGAATCCCACTCAGCGAGCTCACATGGCTCAGGACCTCATCAATTCCCACTGCCCCGACCAGAATAAGACCTCTCGGTCTACCTCCCTTTATTACATATCTCAATACAGCTTTACCGCCCATGGAAGGTCCCAGGAGGATACTTCCCTGAAGGCCGCTGACACGTAAGAAATCTGAGACGAAATCGGCTAAATCGCTCCACTTGCCTTTCTCCGATTTACCGTAACCTGGGAAATCCACAGAAATTCCCCTTATATCGTTCTTCTCTAGTGCCTCCAGTGTACCTACACCCAACCAGGTTTCAGCATTGAAGCGGGCTCCATGAAATAGCACTACATTGGGTTCTGACTTACCAGAGTTCTCTATAACGTATATTCTGCTTCCGTCTACATTCACGTAGGCGTGAGTAAAGCTCATTAATTGTAAGCCTAATTTAAACGGTTATAAACTTTTATAACAATAACACTCTAATATCGCAAAAAAAGAAGATCTATATAATATTATAGAAAGAATATTTGAAATAAACTTTTTAAAGTCGTAGGTTAAGATGAACCGAGATCATATATGACAAAAGTGTTAGTCTTAGGAGGGAGGTTCGGCGGGCTTACGGCGGCATACTCGCTAAAAAGGCTAGCAGGGAGTAAGGCCGAAGTTAAACTGATCAACAAGTCCAGGTTCACTTACTTTAGGCCTGCGTTGCCTCACGTGTCCATAGGAGTGAAGGACGTGGAAGATCTTGCCATAGATTTGGCTAGTGCCCTGCCCGAAAAGGGGATAGGCTTTACTGAAGGAGATGTGGAAAAAATAGACGCTAAATCTAGGACAGTGTACTACACTGCTCCTGATGGTTCCAAGAAGGAGGAAGAGTATGACTACCTGATGATTGGTATAGGAGCTCACCTGGGCACTGAGATGATCAAGGGATGGGATAAGTACGGCTATAGCGTCTGCGAGCCGGAGTTTGCACTGAAGCTGAGAGATCGTTTAGCTAATTTCAAGGGTGGTAAAATAACCATAGGATCGGGTCCATTTTATCAGGGAAAGGCGCCGAAGCCTAAGGTGCCCGAGAACTTCGTCCCACAGGCAGACTCGGCCTGTGAGGGACCAGTCTTTGAGATGTCTCTCATGCTCCATGGCTATTTTAAGAGGAAGGGTATTCTAGACAAGGTTAAAATTACAGTCTACTCCCCGGGAGAGTACCTCTCAGACCTCTCTCCTGCTTCGAGGAAAGCGGTCGCTGAAATTTACAAAGGCCTCGGAATAGAGTTGGTACATAACTTTAGATTGAATGAACTGAGGGAAAATGAGGTGGTTGATGAGAAGGGAAAGAAGTTAGAGTCGGACCTAAGTATACTTCTTCCTCCCTACACTGGCAACCCGGCTCTTAAGGCCTCAACCAAGGATCTGATAGACGATGGAGGATTTGTACCTACGGACCTCAATATGCAGTCCATAACATACGATAACGTCTATGCTGTAGGGGATTCTAACTCCTTGACTGTACCTAAGCTAGGATACTTAGCAGTCCAAACTGGTAGAATAGCGGCTGAACACCTGGCTAATAGACTAGGTGAAAGGGTAAAAGTAGAGCAGTACTATCCAACCATAGTTTGCGTGGCAGATAATCCCCTCGAGGGATACGCTGTGTCTGTAAAGGATGACACGTGGTATGGGGGTCAGGTGTCTGTGGCTCAGCCGGCAGCGGTCAACCACCTCAAGAAAGAACTGTTCACAAAATACTTTATGTGGACGAAAGGAGATATGGCATTGGAGAAATTCCTCGCCAGCTGGTGATTTTATCACATGGAGTCAATAGAGCGGCACGCACTAGATAACATATTGAAAGAGGAGAAACTACTCACAGTGAATAAATTTCTAGATATTCTCTCAACTTTGGACAAACTAGGCCTCTTGGACGTAATACAAGGAGCCATCAATGACGAGGAGTTAATGACCAAACTGTTCAGCGGGATACTCAACGATAAGGCATTATCTCTCCTCATAAACTACAAGAACCTTGGAGAGTTAGCAGATCTAGTACTCAATGAGAAAACTCAGGATAAACTCAAGTTTCTCCTGGAACTAGCCGGAACTCTGCAGCACTCGGGCGTGGTTGAACCCCTGTTAGGGATGCTCAAGGACGAAGATGTTATGGGAAGGATAATATCCGCGTTGGTTAACGATAAGACCCTCGAGCTAATGCAAAATTGGGAAAATTTACTGAACATAACTCTCATGTTGACGAAGAGAGAGACGAGTGAGAGTTTAGAGTATTTCCTAAGTTTTCTCAATGAGTTGAGGACTTCTGGGATCTTAGATCCCATAAGGGGTCTACTGAAGGATGAGGAGACCTTGGGCAAAATAATCTCAGCTCTAGTCAACGACTTCACGCTAGGTCTAGTGAGCAATTGGAGCGATATAGCCAAACATCTCTCTTCCTTAGATCTCACAGGATTTAAGGGATATGTTGATATAATAAATGCTGCAGGAAAAGCGATAAACGACGTCAATTATAAACCGATTCGATCAGTCTTCGACATCCTTAGGAGCCTTAAGGATCCTGATATACAGAACGGTTTGGGATTCCTCTTCAGTGTCATTAAGGAATTGGGAAAGATGGCTAAGGAGAAGAACGCTCCTCACTGAGGAGTAAATCGAGGATTTTTCCGTTTTTAGAAGTTACTGGATCTAGACAGAAGCTAAGAGGCCTTAAATACTTGAAGATCTTTTCCGAGCTAATGGTCCAGGGGGGCAAGCTACTCAGACTCAAGAACTTTCGAAACTCTTGACCTTTAACGAGAAATGCTCTACCTGGAAATACCGTGAAGACATAGTCTACTTCGGAGCATGAAAAACAGGGAGAGGACGCGTTATTGTAGGACTCGATCACGACGTTATCGTTCTCAGAGATAGTTCTTCTAACTTCCTCGTCCACTATGTAACCAGACTCGTCCACAATCTGCCTCAGTTGGTCTGTTGTGACGATAGTGGGACGAAATATTTCCCTCAGCTTGTCAAGGCTCTCCTTAAGCGAATCCAATACGTATTCTGGTATACTAGTGAAATAGCTCGAATTACCCTCTCTAGTTATTCTCATCATCACAGGGACCCCTCTCTCCATGAGAATGTTATAGCTAGTCGTGCTGTAGTCCAGTTTTTCCAGTTCAACTGGAGCCAAGAGAACGTCAAAAGGGTTTATCTTCTCTGGCTTTATGCCTGTGATCTCGTAATAGGAGAGGGCATCATTTCCTACCAGAACGTTCAGTTCGACACTCCTCAGGAGCGTAGAGTAGCTGTACCATGCATTATGACCTGCTACAGGTTTAAGAGGCGTAAGTTTCACTCCCACCTCAGCCATAGCTGAGATAAGGGCTAGTCCGAAACGCGTTTTGCCTGAATCGTAGGGTAACCCTCCGTTTATGAGTACCCTCACATATCCATGTTTTCTTTCATTCCCAAAAAATTAGCTAGAAGCACTGGTTCGCAAATTCCCGTTGTTAAACAAAGTTTCAAATATGTATTGCACCCCTATATTCTTGGAAGAAAATGGAAGACCTGTTTCAAGGCCAAAACAAACAGAAGATAAAGATCCTTAAGGGAACAACTACCGTGGGATTAGTAGTGAAAGACGCAGTTGTGTTGGCTGCAGATAGGAGGGCTAGTGCAGGTTTCTTCGTGGCCAATAAGATGGTGAGAAAGATTCTTTACATAGATGAGAGGATAGGCATAACTACTGCAGGTAGCGTTGCGGATCTGCAGTTCATCTATAACTATCTGAAAAACATCTATCACTATAATTACATCTCAGGAAATAGACCTGTGACGGTTAAGGCTCTAGCCACTTATCTCACTAACATACTTTCCCAGAGCAAGTACTTCCCTTACCTAGTCCAGATCCTCATTGGAGGTTATGACGTCCAGCCCAGGTTGTTTAACCTTGACTACCTAGGCGACATGACTGAGGAAACTTACGTAGCCACAGGCTCAGGTTCACCTGTTGCTATGGGGGTACTTGAAGATGGATACAGACCAAGTATGACTCCTGATGAAGCTGTAGAACTAGCTACTAGGGCTGTGCTCTCAGCCATCAAGAGGGACTCGTTTACTGGAACCGGGGTAATAGTTACCAAAATAACTAAGGACGGCCACCAAGAAAAAGAGGTGTTCCCTCAAGGGAAAGAGTAATGTAAAGGTTTTATATCGTATCATGACATTTTATTCTATGTTTGTGTCATCAGTCTTCAAGAACGAAGACGTAATACCCGTCAAGTACACTTGTGAAGGGGTAGACGTATCTCCTCCCTTAAAGTGGGAGAAGGTGCCCAATGCCGTGAGTTATGCGGTCATCGTAGAGGATCCAGATGCTCCCGGTGGTACCTTCATCCATTGGGTCATGTACAACGTCAAGGTGAACGAACTACCGGAGAACGTAGAGAAGAGGGAGAGAACCTCCTACGGTCTTCAAGGCCTGAACGATTTCGGTAGGATAGGGTATAACGGTCCCTGTCCTCCAAGGGGGCATGGTTACCACAGGTACTATTTCAACATCTACGCCCTGAGTACCGAGCTTTCTCTGAAGTCGGTGAGGAAGGTTACTGCAGAGAGTCTTAAGGACGCTATGGAAGGATATGTTATCGCGGTAGGAACTTTGATGGGTAAATTCAAGAGATAGTCCGATTTTTTAATCTTTGTTAGATACTTTACTCATGGATAACTCATGGAATTTGAGGTATTGTGGGCTGAGAAGTACAGGCCTAAGTCGCTTGATGATATAGTAAATCAGAAGGATATTGTAGAGAGGCTCAAGAAATTTGTGAAAGAGAAAAACATGCCTCACCTGTTGTTTGCAGGTCCACCTGGAACTGGGAAGACCACGTCAGCATTGGCACTGGTCTATGACCTTTATGGTGAGAACTACCGTCAATACTTCCTAGAGTTAAACGCCAGTGACGAGAGAGGAATCGATGTTATCAGGAACAAGGTGAAGGACTTTGCCAGAACCGTGACACCACAAGACGTCCCTTTTAAGACAGTGCTTTTGGATGAAGCTGATAATATGACTGCAGATGCTCAACAGGCTTTAAGGAGAACAATGGAGCTCTACACTGAGACTACTAGATTCATTCTCGCATGCAATTACCTTAGTAAAATCATAGATCCAATTCAATCTAGGACAGCTCTCTTCAGGTTCTATCCTCTGAAAAAGGAGGACGTCATATCAAGGCTCGAGTTCATTGCCAAGAATGAAAAAGTGGAGTATGACCCAAAGGCCCTCGATACAATATACGAAATCACCTCAGGTGACATGAGGAAGGCAATAAACATACTTCAAGCGTCATCTGCTTATGGAAAGGTAACCACTGAGGCCGTTTATAAAGTTCTTGGTATGGCTCAGCCCAAGGAAATCAGAGAAATGGTCAAATCTGCCCTTCAGGGAAGGTTCACAGAGGCCAGATCAAAGCTACTTTCTCTCATGATCAACTACGGTCTTTCAGGGGAGGACATAGTCAAACAAGTTCACAGGGACATATTTTCCAATGAGTTCCAGATTCCTGAGGAACTAAGGGTAATTATGGCAGACTATGTGGGAGAGGTTGAGTATAGGATAATTGAGGGGGCTGACGACGAGATTCAACTTTCCGCTATGTTGGCTAGGATAAGCCTCTTGGGACAGAAATATGTTGGGGAACGTAAATGAGCAGAGTACCCTGGACGATAAAGTACAGACCTAAGGTCTTGGACGAGGTCGAGAACCAAGAGGATGTGAAGAAACAGCTGAGGGAATGGATCGAGTCCTGGCTCGGCAGAAAACCAGAAACCAAGGGTCTGTTACTCTATGGTCCGCCTGGAACTGGAAAGACTACGTTAGCCTATGCCCTAGCAAGAACTTACGGGCTGGAGATTATTGAGACGAACGCTAGTGATAGCAGGAATATGACCTCCCTGAGAAATATAGTGGAGAGAGCCTCCATGGCAGGATCGCTCTTCAACGAGAGAGGAAAGCTCATCTTCCTTGATGAGGTGGACGGGATTCAGCCGAGACAAGATTTCGGGGCGATCTCGGCGATCCTAGAGATATTGAGAAACACAAAATATCCCATCCTCATGGCTGCCAACGATCCCTGGGATCCTAACCTTCGTGACCTTCGGGAGGCTGTGAAGATGATTGAAGTGAAGAGACTAGGGAAGGTTCCGTTGAGGAGATTGCTCAAGAGGATATGCACAGAGGAGAGGATAAAGTGTGAAGACGGGGCGATAGATAGTATAATAGATGCTTCTGACGGGGATGCCAGATATGCCATAAACTTCCTGGAGAGCATCGCTGAGGGATACAGGGAAGTGAAAGAGGATCTCGTAAACGAAGTGTTAAGAAGAAAGGAACGGGAGCTTAACCCTTTTGAGACGCTCAGGAATACCTTCTGGGCTAAGTACGGTTGGCAAGCAAGGCAGGCAGTTTCTAATTCACAAATCGACTACGACCTCCTCATGAGATGGTTTTCGGAGAACATACCTGTTCAATATGAGAGCCTAAATGATATGTGGAGAGCCTACGATGCCCTCTCAAGGGCCTCAGTCTTCCTTTCCCGAGCCAAAAAGGCTAGTTGGGACATGCTCAGTTACACCTTCGACCTGATGGGACCTGGAGTCGCCATGGCAGAGGTAGCTAAGAAGACTCAGAACTGGAAGGCCAAGTGGAAAAATTATCAATTTCCTCAGTTGGTAACGCAGTTGTATAGAACCAAAAGGACCAGGGATCTTAGGGATCAGATAGTAAGGAAGATAGGTCTACATCTCCACACCTCCTCCGGTAAAGTTTACAGCGATGTACTCCCCTTCGCTCTTGTTTATTTGTCTAAGGAACCAGAAATGATGAAAAATATTGATCTCTCTCCAGAGGAGATAAATTTCGCCAAATCTCTAACGATTCACGAGAATGAAGATGTGAGACAGCACATCGAGAAGAAAAGGGAAAGTAAGCTCAAGAGAAATGCCAGGAGAGCTAAATCTTGATCTTTTCAACAACCCTAACTCCTTCTATGGCAGTACTAGGGTATTGTCCTTTATCGTCCTTCTCATATTTCTTCACCATATCCCACACCGTCAGAAGTGCCACGGAAGTGGCTGTCAAGGCCTCCATCTCTACTCCAGTTTTGTAGTGCGCCTTAATCCTTGTCCTGACTCTGACCCCCTCGTTCTCAACTTCTATCTTTACCTCAACCGATTCTAAAGGTATGGGATGGCAGAGTGGGAGTAACTCTGGAGTCCTCTTAGCAGCTAGAATTCCGGCAGTCTTAGCCACAGTTATCACATCTCCTTTTTCTATCTTCCCTTCCCTTATTAGCCTCACAGTATCTGACCTCAGCCTTATGAACCCTTCAGCCTCAGCCTCCCTTAAGGAATACGCCTTCCCTGAGATGTCTACCATTACAGCATTGCTCATATATCCTCTAACTCCTCTAGAAGGTTTTTTACAATAATAACCTTTCTATTTTCGAGGTTTACCCTAACTATTCGCACTCTACCAGAGGAGAATACCTCCACGTACCCATTCCTCTCCAATTGCTCCACCTCACTCCTCGCTGTCCAATAGCGTACCCCAGCTTCCTGAGCCAACTTAGTTAATGACATTTCGCCCTGTCTGAGGAGAACATAAAGTAGCTTTAATCTAATCAGACTCCTCTCTGTTATCAAGCCTCATCCTCAAGATCCTGTTGATAAGATTCTCTAGCTGCGGTGTGACAGGTACGTTAAGCGACACTAATGTGGTCCTTCCCCTAGTTCCCTTACCACTTTGTTTCGTATTTATTATCCCCATCAGTTTCATTCTCCTCACGTATTCATAGACTTGAGTGTGTCGCCTAGGTTCCTCACCTATCTCACTACAGATCCCCGCGTATTCTTGTTCTAGTTTTCCCATAGACACGGTGTCTATCCTAAACCTGTTGTTAAGATTGAGCAATGCTTTCAGCAGGAGTAAGGGATGTAATTCCAAGTTGGTTATTGAGTCTAGAATTTCTCCGGCCTCTTGGTTTATCTTTGAATTAGCTTCCTTAGCATGCTCTATTAACACTAGAGGGGAATTTCTCAATTCCGCTATCTTTCCTGCCAACTCCAAGGTCTCTATGGCCAACCTGGCGTTACCCGTGCCTCCCTTGTCATAGCCATAGATATCAGAGATAAAGGTTATGGTCTCATCTGGAACTACGTTAGGTTGGAAGGCATCCCTCACCCTGTCATTGAGTATATCGTTAAGCTCAAAGGCCCTATATGGTTCAAATTTTATCACGTTTCTCATTATATGATCTTTAACGCTCTTATCAAGAGCAGAAACAGTCACGAGATCCCTTAAGATGAAGATATAGCTGACCCTCCTAACCACCGACGAGAATTCGTCATAGAGCCTCACCAGAAAGTAAATGTCCTCCTGTGACGATGTGTTTATAAAGTAATCGAACTCATCCAGCGTTATGACTAGATACATGTTCCTTTTCTCCAAATAGTCATGAATTACCTTGAAGACCTCCTGTGAGGAGAGTCCTCTAGTCGGAATGGGTAATTTTAGACTCGAAGCTACCTCCATTGTAAGGAGGTATAAGGTTCTCTGTCTATGACAATTCACGTGAACATATTCCAATTTTATTCCTCTGACTTTGAGTTTCTCCTTAAATGCATAACCGAATGACTTAGTAGTCACAGTTTTTCCAGTTCCGGTTGGGCCGAAGATCACTACCCTGACAGACGTTCCTCCAGGGTCCTCCACTACATCCCTAAAGGCTAGCGTGAGTTCTCTTAGCTTCTCTTCCCTGTGGGGTAGTCTAGGTGGTATGTGCTCTGGAGTCAATACGTTTGGCTTCTTGAATATCAAACTTCCTGTAAGACCGCTCTCTATGATGTCCTCAATGCTGGACGTAACTTTCACCCTTACCATTAATTGTGCAGTAGTATCTTATATTTTAGGGGAGAGACCTAACCGAAAGTTTTTCTTCATCCTTCTTGAGGATGGAGATCAGAACCGAGTCCTTGAGCACGTTAACCACACATCTAACCTCGGGAGTTCTAGAATCTATCTTCGCAATTCCACTCACACTACCTCCAATTGCCATTTCTAGTGTCCTACAACTCAATCTACCCCCTCTATTATAACAGTCCACATAGAGAGTCCTAGCGTTGGTTTCATTGAGCAGCCTCTTAGCCTCACTGATCACAGCTCCGTAATCTGGTCTCGCTACCGCATGGATTGGAAATATCTTTCTTGCACATGCGGGAGGTGCAGAGACCACGAGTCCGTAGCATATTCTGCTTTGTAATACAGAGTAGACAACGAGAACGTTCTGAACTTCTTCAGTTATCTTCACTAAAGGATCCCTTATCATTATTCTGTTTGCTATTTCGATTGCACATAAAGTTCCCTTATTTGGCGCGGTGGTGACTAGAAGAGCAGGTTTGAGTTGTGACTGCACAGCGTCTATTAGACTCCTTAGTTTTTAAGGAAAGCTAGACAATAATATGTGTGGGGCAAATACGTGTTCAGCATTAAGTACAAGGCATTACGCAGACTTGCTAGAACCTATAGGAGAAAGGTCATCATTCATGACGAGCTTAGATCCTTGGATCTTGGGTTAGAAGAAGTAAAGCTTGTTAAGGGAAACGATCCAGATTTGCCCTCGTGGCTCATAGACATTCTAGAACCTGAAGGTATAATAGGTGCTACTCCTATAACGATTGACGAGATAGCCAGGTACTTATACCAGGAGAAACAGAATTCTTCGATTCCGGCCTCTCTCGTGCAGATATCCAACGACTTTTATTTCAGGGCCAACCATCTACTGAGAGAATTGTCTAAAGCTGGCAATAATATCACCCAACTGGAAAGTTTAAAGAAGGCTTCACAGATGTTGGACGAACTAAAGCGAACTCGAGGAAGAAAGATCGTACAGTTGGCGAGTTTAAACGTATCTGATCAATCGCTTATTAATAAGATGACAACGGAGGAATATTTGGTATACCGAGAATTGAGAAATATAATCAACACATTCGTTGGTGACATCAGTGGAAACTCGTGAGGTAGATCTAGGAGCTAGGTTAGAGGAGTTCATCAGGACATTCGAGGACTCCTCAGGACATAAGTACTTAGCTCAGATAAACGAAATGATAGCGTTTAGAAGGAGAAGCCTGTTAGTAGACTTTAACGAACTCTATCGTTTCGATGAGAGTTTGGCTACGCAAATAATCAACTCGCCTTTGGAGATCCTCCCTCTCCTAGAGCAAACCCTCATGAAGATAGTGGGGGAGCTAGACCCTCAGTTTACTACGGAAGTTAAGAAGATCCACTTGAGGCTCACAAATGTTCCGAAGTTAATCGAACTTAGAAAGATAAGGAGTAGTGATGTGAATAAGGTTGTTGTAGTTGAGGGAATACTGACCAAACAGACTCCCATAAAGGAGAGAGCTTACAGGATAACATTGAAACACGTGAGCCCTGACTGTAATGAGGAATTTAGTTGGCCTGAGGGCGAGGAGATAGAAGAGACAATTAAGATGCCCTCTGTCTGTCCTATCTGTGGTAAGGCGGGCCAGTTCGATATAATTCCCCACAAATCCGAGTTAGTGGATTGGCAGAGGGTGATAATTCAGGAGAGGCCTGAGGAAGTTCCACCGGGACAGATACCGAGACAGTTGGAGGCTGTTTTCGAAGACGACCTGGTGGACTCAGCTAGGCCCGGAGATAGGGTGAGACTCACTGGGATCCTCATGATAAAGCAAGACTCCCTACTCAGGAGAGGCAGTAGATCAATTTTCGATGTGTACCTAAAGACCCTCAGTGTTGAGATATCCCAGAAAGTATTGGACGAAGTTCAGATAACTGAGGAAGATAAGAGGAAAATCGAAGAGCTGGCCAGGAATCCGTGGATAAGGGAAGCCATAATATCTTCCATAGCGCCCTCCATCTTCGATCATTGGGAAATAAAGGAAGCTATAGCTCTAGCGCTGTTTGGAGGCGTATCGAGGACTATGGCTGACGGGACTAGAACTAGGGGAGATATACATGTTCTCGTCATTGGAGACCCAGGTACTGCAAAGTCCCAGTTGCTACAGTTTGCAGCCAGGGTATCTCCTAGGTCCGTATACACCACGGGTAAGGGAGCAACAGCAGCAGGTCTAACTGCTGCAGTGGTTCGTGAGAAAAACACTGGGGATTATTACCTAGAGGCAGGTGCCCTAGTTTTAGCAGACGGCGGAATAGCAGTAATTGACGAGATAGACAAGATGAGGGATGAAGACAGAGTTGCTATTCACGAGGCCATGGAGCAACAAACCGTCTCGATAGCTAAGGCTGGCATTCTGGCCAAGCTTAACGCCAGGACTACCATAATAGCTGCGGGAAATCCCAAGTTCGGGAGATACATCCCAGAGAGGGGGGTATCAGACAACATCGAATTACCTCCCACCATCCTATCCAGGTTTGACTTGATATTCATTCTCGTGGATAAACCTGGAGCCGAGGATCAAAACTTAGCGCTACATATCCTGGATATGCATGGGGGAAAGGAAGTAAAGAATTTCTTACCCGTGGAGTTACTGAAAAAGTATATAGCCTTCGCTAGGAAATTTGTGTTCCCCACTCTCACCGAGGAGGCAAAGAGCCTGTTGGCTGATTTCTATGTGGAGATGAGGAAGAAAAGTAGTGAGAATCCCAGCAGCCCCATATTGATAACACCCAGACAGTTGGAGGCCTTGATAAGGTTAACAGAAGCCTATGCTAGGATGGCTCTCAGGAATGAAGCAAGCAGAGAAGACGCTGAGAGAGCCATTAACATAATGAGAGTGTTCCTTGAAAGAGTAGGTATAGACGTTGAGTCTGGGTCAATTGATATAGACACTATCATGACTGGCAAACCCAAGAGCGCAAGGGAGAAAATGGTGAAGTTAATTGAGATAATAGACACTCTGGCCTCTGACAAGGGATGTGCCAAACTTAAAGAGATCATAAAAGAAGCAGAAAGAGAGGGGATAGAACCCTCATCATCTGAAAAAATAGTCTCTGATATGAGAAAGAGCGGGCTGATTTATGAGGCCAATCCCGAGTGTTATAAAAAAGTAACGTAGGTTATTTCGCTCTCCTCATGACCTGGAGAGGAGTCCACATCACCCACGATGGTACCACTTTCACCAATTCGTATGCTTCCTCCCAGCTGCTTAGATTCAGTTCCGCTGCCAATCCTTCAAGGGTCAACTGAGTCCTAGCATACTTATTGAGTATCCTCACGACATCTTCGTTTACCTCGATCTCTTTCCCAGTGGATAGTTTAACCTTGATGTTGTCCATAAGCTTTACAACCACCACGATTAAAAATAATTTTCTACCCTTTCATCCTCATATATTTCATATGTTGTGGATTATGTTGTTAACACTAGATATGCCGTAAAGCTCCCACACTAGGACTGTCAGAATGATCAGTGAAAATATGATGGCAAAGGATCCTACTTCTACCTGTTTTCTTTCCACTAGGTAGATTCCTGCGAGGATCATGGCTAGCAGAATAACCCCTAATACCAGGTAACCTCCATTACTGGGTCCTCCCTCAGAGTATGTTATTGGGGAGATGTAGTAAGGTATGGCCAAGACTCCTATTATCCCCATCATCATTATAATGACCAGAATGATCGTCAGATACGTCTCCAATATTTGGCTGAAAGTCCTTTGAGGGTTGGGCATGATAACTCTACCACGGGACACTTTTTATTTTTAATCGGTAGGCAAGGAAATTAGTGCCCAGATGCATCACGAAAGCGAAAAGACAGATGAAGAGGAACTGGATGAGCGACACTCTTAGCCCCCCTGCATATCCCAGCACGGTCGAACCTAATATGAAGTCTAGCTGATCCAAACCTATGGCCCTACCTCCTCGAGGTATACTGAGTCTCCGCTTTATGAACGCTCCGAGCATGTCTCCCAACATGGCCCCAACCGACTCCAAAAAGGAGATCAAGATCCACTCGCTCCCAAGAAAGCTAGAAATGACCACACCCACAGTAGTGCCGTAAGTAAGTGCCAATATGAGACCCTCGTAAGTCTTTCCATCTCCCAGTACTCGTCTGCCGTCCCATGTGACCCTCCCACCGTCAATAGGAGTGCCGTTTCTAACCAGGGGACCTGAGCCGTTTGCCATGAAGGCTGGCAAGTAGTAGATCACAGCGAGGCCTAATTCTATAAGGTTCAACTGCAACCTCTTACACCGGCACTGTCTATATTTATTTTACATCTCTCTCCGTCACCTATTAAATATTTTCCAGTTGCTCTGAACACAGATTGAGAGTAAAACCTCATTATTTTGTGACCGTACACCTTGTTGTTGGAGGCCATATCCCACGTCAAGAGGACTTTACCCCTGAAGGTCACTAACAAGTTCAGCTGTATGAGAAGGTCCCTGTACTTTCTATCTATGGAGTAAAACCTGTTGATCGTATCTATTGCTATGATTTTCGGTTGCAAGCTCATAGCCTCCACTATAGCTTCGACCAATTCGTAGGAACCCCTGACATCCATGAATAGCACATCCCATTCACCTTTCACTCTACTCTTATAGCTCTCACCGGTAGTGGAAATGAAAACCCCTCTACCCAAATCCCTGATAACCTGAAGTGCTATGGAAGTCTTTCCGGTTCCTGATGGTCCAAACAGAGAAACCATATCCCTTTTGTCGAACAGGAAACGAGCGAGAGATGAACGCTTATATTCCACCAGTCGTTTATAATCTCGTGGGGAATAAAAAGATTGTTTTAGACATAGAGGACCCACGAATGTACGTTGAGATTTTCAAGAGGCTTAGGAGCCTTGGTGTGGACGTAGGTTCTGCAGAGGGGACTGGGGACCAAGTCTTCAAACTCAAGGGGTCGGAAGAGAGTGTAAGGAGCGTCGTAAATAGACTCTACTTGGCCTCCAAGGGGAAAGAGGCTTTCAACGAGCTACTCATAGGTATAGATACTAACAAGGATAGATTGACCGTGGTGATTCTAGCCGACGGTCAAATCTTTGAGACCAAGGAGCTGAGAATAGAGGAAACGACCAGGTATTTGGAGGAAGTGATTTCGGAGTATCCACACAGGAGGCTTCGCATAGGTGTTGGAGTGGGCAACCTTCACGGAAGGCAAGTGTACGAGATGCTGAGAAAGGAGATTCCTTTCGTAAAGATGGTCGACGAGAGAGGCACCAGTTCCAGGAATCCTTACATAGAGGTTAAGGATCGTGACGTCAGGGCAGCCTACGCCATAGCCATTAGGTCAGCCATATGAAGGTTCCCAAAGGGGAGTATCTGGTCTTTAAGGGGCCCTGCAATATAAGAGCAATCCAGGGAGAAATAAAGATCCTGGGGTTAGAGGGGGAAGAATTCTCCATAACTTCTGACGATACCTTCAGTGTTAGTTCTGACAAGGGTGCAGATATTATAACAAATTGCGAGTTTATAACATCATTCCCGTCACTAGGTTGGGAGGGCGTTATTGAGGCCATAGCTTCCACAGGCGGGATAGCCATTGTGCTAGGCAAGGAGGATTCTGGGAAGACTTATCTCTCTAAGAGTATTTATAACGCCTCAAGGAAGGGGAAGTTTGTGGACATGGACGTGGGCCAGTCTACCGTGTTTCTCCCTGGATTTCTTTCTACCTTCTCCGGGTCTAGCCTCTGGCTTAACAACCCGTTGCGTTTTGCGGAGTCCCAGTTCTTTGGGGACATAACACCGTCCATTAATCCTAAGCTTCACCTAGAACTCGCTCTGAAATTAGTAAAGAAGAGGGAAGATCTGACGGTGGTTGACACTGACGGTTGGTTAAACGGCTACGGAAGGAAACATAAGGAAGAACTCATAAACCTACTGGATCCGGATTTCATCATCTCGATGGGGAGAGGAGTTCACGTTCCTCCAGGCTATGAAGAGAGAACGATAAGATTGAGGACAACACCGAGATCTCTCTTTAAATCAAGGGAAAAGAGGGCTGAGAGGAGGAGAAAGTTGTTTGCCTATTACTTTCAAAATGCCGAAAAGTACAATGTGCTCTTAGAGGGGAGGAGGTTAGGAATAAGGGGTAGCTCCTGCTTGCCTATGGATTGGCTCGACGGGCTGTTGGTAGGACTCGAGAATAACGGAAGAATTGTGGGGGCGGGTCTCCTCTCAGTCTCCTCTCAGTCCATCCTAACTCCGTGTCGCACGTTTGACAACTATATCATGGGCTTCATAGCTCTAGGGATAGATATGAGGGAAAGGAGGCTAAACCCAACGTTGGCGAAATGAGCTCCCCTTCAACGGGAAATCCCGTAGTCCGTCAGGGACGGAAGGTAACGCCTGATCTCCTAGCGATGAGAAATTCATGGTAGATCTGTGAAGGTTAAGAGACTCTACAAAGATTGCGACCTACATTCGAGGCTCAGAGTTATTACCTCACCTGAGTAAAACGCTGAAATGAAACTCATAGTGATTGAAGGTATAGACGGGGCTGGAAAGACTACCCTCTCTAACCTGTTGGCAGAGAGACTAGTTGAACTGGGATATGACGCCATAGTCACTCACGAGCCCTTCACAGATGAAATAAAGATGTTACTGGAGAATGTAGGGTGGAAGGACCCCTTAGTTCTTACTTTCCTCTTCTCAGCAGATAGGGCTATTCATGTGAACTGGTTAAGAGATGCTGGGAAGGGAATAATCATCATGGATAGATACTATTATTCAACAATGGCATATCAAGCCGCTTTAGGACTTGATTTGAAGTGGTTAGAGACAGTGAGTTCTGTGTTCCCTAAACCTGATCTCGTCTTACTTATAGATCTTCCCGTTGAGTTTGCCCTCATGAGACTGAGCAGAAAACGTGACTCCTTGGACTTTAAGGAAAAGAGAGAAACCCTCTCTAAGGTTAGAGAGAATTATCTGAGCCTAGCGAGGAAGTATAATATGATAATATTGGACGGAAAGAGAGACCTTCGAGAGCTCACCGAGCAGGCTCTGACCCACGTCCTCCAGACCTTATCTTCCTGAGCCTTTCAAGGGAGTCTAAATACCTGATAACCTGAAGGAGAGCATCGCTGTCCATGGGATCTTCTTTTACCCTCTTAGAGATGGATGTCATGGATTCTATGAGCGTCTCCTCCAATGAATCCAAGAGGAGATCCCTCTTCAGTCTCTTCTCCTCCTCTTCGTCCTTTGCTATTATCACCTTACCGTGTATCGGACATACTATCTCCCCATTCCTAAGTTTATAGAGTGGGTTATTACAAACGGGGCACGACTCGCTGAGCATTGATGCTCCTTGCTTGAGCAACTCAGCCGCCTTTCTAACGCTCTGGTCTACCATGAGGAAATCTACATAAACCTAAAATTGCTAACATAAAAAGTATACCGGGTGAAGAACTCTGGCCACACTTTATGATAATGAGGCAAAGATCAAACAAGCCGTGGTGCTTCTGCAGAAAGTCGTCAACGACACAAGTGTTCCCAGGAACATAAGGAGAGCTGCCAGCGATGCCATAAGGAGCCTCCAGGATCCTGCACTCAGTCCAGCCGTGAGGGCAGCTAACGCTACGGCGATTTTGGACGAAATAAGTCAAGACCCCAATATGCCATCTCAAACAAGGATTTCCATATGGAATGTCGTCTCCATTCTAGAAACGATAAGGGACTAGTTTTTTAAAAGTGGGGAGTTGAAGAAAGTAGTGTGCGGGGGTGCCCGAGCTAGGCCAAAGGGGGTAGGCTTAGGCCCTACTGGAGTAGTCCTGCGCGGGTTCAAATCCCGCCCCCCGCATTCACCTCCTCTGGCTCCTCATACCACCTTACCTTTTCACCAACCTTGGCTCTCAGCTTCCATCTCAGACTCTTGGGACTATTTTCAACTTTATTCCAAAGAGTGTTAAGTTTTTCAATTATTTGTTTTCCTTCCTCTCTGCCAGCCAGGAACTCTAGCATCCTGGAGTGATTTATACTGAAAGTCTTATAGAATCCCCAATCGTCTGAGAGCACGCTCACTATTCTTCCCACATCAATTTCATTGATGTCATCCCTTGTGGACAGATTGAAATCGTAGAGTAAAGCTGCTATGTCCTTTCTATCGTTCTCGGTGAGATTGATTATTTGCATCTTAGTGAGCAGTAGGTCTGAAGGAGGTATCGACGGGTAATAGTTTTTAAGTCTGTCCTTCAGGATCAATTTATGGCACATTATAAACTCGTCTAGAAATACATCTACGTTAGTCCCCAGGACTTTATCGAAAAACATCAGTCTATTGTAACCGTGAAGAGCATTAAACCTCCTGTTGGGTTCCATTCCCATCTCTTCCATAAGCGTCTGTATCGCTTTTCTCTCAGTGGATAGACCGAAGTAGTCCGCATCCTTGTAGTACCTGGAGAATATCTCGCTCCCTCGGGGAGCTATGGAGGCTATTGCAGCACCGCCGATTAGCCTTATAGTGATACCTCTTTCCTTCCCTTCCTTCACCACCTGAAGGGCTCTATTTAAGAGAGTCCCCTTTTCAATGGGAATTGTCTAGCACCAATTGGATCTTGAAGGCCTAGATTAATTCCTTTCCTGTCTCATAGCTGGCGGGGAAACGTTTTTTAGACCAGTTGTGAATCTCCTTATGCCGGGATCGCCTAGCCTGGTTAGGGCGGCGGCCTGCTAACATGGCGGGCAGCCGTTGGGGGAAACCCCGCGCGGGTTCAAATCCCGCTCCCGGCGCTTCATTATCTCGGTTAACTTAATTAGTTTACATGAAATAAACCTAGTTAAAGTGTATATTGGTACTCTTATAGAATAAAGAGAAATAAAATCGTAGTTTTATAGTCACATGGGAATCGATATGGGATTTAAGGAATTTGTGACAGCTTTGTTCCAATTAGACAAGGACTGGACCACTAGGATCGTCATGGGTATGTTGGTCATGGGCGTCATATGGGGGCTCTTGGGAGTCATAGACTCCCTGATGGTGAGGCTTCAGGAAACCATTTGGGGGGTCTCAGGCGTACTTGTGTTCACCCCACAAGAATACTTTGCTAGTATCACCCTACACGCCGAAAGGGATCTGTTCGGTTTTGCACAACAGGTTATATATGCAATATTTATTTTTTTTACAATAAAATTGCTTAATCTCCAACCTAGGGCCAAGTGGCTCCTTAACGTTTCTTTCATTCTCATTAATATCTCGATGATGTTCATGGAGGGTCCCGTAGTACTCGTTCCAAACTTTAATGATAATTATTTCAGTGCAACCATCTGGTACTACATCTCACCGATAGGTTTACCTAACTACTCCAACTACGTAGTCTCACCACTTTTCTTCATAGGCTGGCTCCTGCTTGACGCATTCACCTATATGGCAGGGATATGGATAGTCTATCACTACTACATAGCGTCCAGACAACTCAAGGAGAAACTTCCGGTTCCACTAGTTTTCTTCCTCATGGACACGCTTCTCTTCATGATAGGGTACAGTGGGGTCACTGCAGCTAACGTGTGGGATCTACTATCCTTTTATAACGTTATCCCCATGAATCCCATAGCCAATCAAATAGCGTTCTGGATATTTGGTCACGCTGTGGTTTACATGGCTTGGCTACCTGCAATAGGTGCCCTTTACCTCCTAATACCCACGCTGGCCAATAGACCTCTCTTCAGCGATAGGATGGGGAGAATATCAGCGCTTCTTTACCTCATCTTCTCCAATAACGTACCTATTCACCATCTCTATATGGTCAATCTCCCTGTCACCATCAAGGTACTCCAGGAGGTCCTCACTTATGCCGTAGTTATTCCGTCTATGATGACCTTCCTGAACCTTTGGGCTACAGTTAAGGGTGCTCAAGTCAAGTTTAACGTTATCACGGCCTTTACTGTAACTGCCTTTACAGGGGCCATAGCTGCAGGGGTCACTGGAATCTCCAACGCTACTATAGCCTTCGACGCCATTGTGCACAACACAGACTGGGTAGTATCCCACTTCCATGCCATGATACTCCTCTCCATTGTGCCCGCTGCCATGGCTGTGCTATATTTCATGATACCAATGATGACTGGAAGACAATGGTTTTCCAGCAAGATGGCCTGGTTCCACTGGTTAGGTTACGTTATCGGTTCCGTGCTATTTGTGGTGGGCTATGAGCTACAGGGTCTCGAGGGACTAATAAGGAGGGCCGAAATATATCCCAGGATTCCATCCCTCGTAGACGCGGAGGTTCTGTCCACTGTGGGGGCATTAATAGCACAGGTAGCCACACTAGTTTGGTTCCTTAATCTAGTCCTGACCTTGGTAAAGGGTAGGACAGCCAGGCTTGAGGGTTTAAGTGTAGGGCAACTTATCAATACCGTCGCATCGTCTCTCGGTTGGGAGGGGGAAAGCATTAATATCTCTACTTTATTCAGTAAAATCATGATAAAGAAAGCTATCTCCTCAATGTGGGCACTGGGCATACTGGGCTCCATAATCATTGTTGTGAGTATGTTTCCCCTAGCCATGTCTGGAAATACCTATAACGACCTCCCGTGGATATGGATAACCCTCCTGACGTTGGGGATAGTGCTAATTGCCTATCCCATATTAAGGGGTGCCAAAAGTTTATGATCAAGAATTTTTTATTTTCTTCCGTTTTTAGTTGAGGTGAGATAAATGGATAAAAAGGAGAAGTACGAGATTGCGTGGGCCCTGTTCGTCATAGTCCTCTTTGCAGTGGTCATAGTGGGAACCCTGCCCCAAGATTTTGTTGTAGGGGGAGTTCCCAATTCCCTATCCATATTGAGAAATGATCCACCCTCAGATGTTATACAGACCACGGTGATCTCCGAGCAGTACGTCTTCTTAGTTAAGGAGGCGGGTCCGGTGAACTCTAACGAGATGGGTTCTCCGTACCTCTATAATCTCATTATAGCTCACCCTGGAGAGTGGCTTAATATGACCATGAGGTCCGCTGACGTGACTGCGAACTTTTACTTCCCCGACTATGCAGACACGGTAGTGGATGACCAAATAGTACCAGGCTTAGTTACATATGACGCACTTAGGGTTCCAAATCTCACTGGACCTTTCGTGTTCTTGAATGGAGAGTATAACGGACCTTGGTTCAGTTACCAGGTGGGAGAATTGCTGGTTCTCCCCAGTTCTGGATACTTCGACTCGCAGGATCTATCTCTTCTGCAGGCTCAAAACCTCAGGGCACAAAGCAGCGGTTTGGTGGGAGATCCCTACAACACTCAGATGATAGGCCCTTCGTCTCAGTTCACAGTTGTAACCGATAAGTATGGGCTCTTCAACGGTAGTGTACCAGGTCCTACCTTAATCACCAGGTTAGGAGACCAGGTAACACTAAATATGATCTTCACTACCCCAGCTAGTGATCACAATTATCTCTATAATTACAGTGCAGCAGGGGTTCCATCTCCCGTACAAGGGATTGAGGTCGGCGTTTACGCAGTATGGTGGAACGGTACTGTGAGCTTAGTGGCACAACAGCCCATATCGTACGGAAAACCTATGATCTTCACTTTTAACGCTACAGCTCCCGCGTATGTGTACGGCATAATAAGTCCCGTGTATAACGTCTATAACCCGGACGGCATGTCCAACAATTTGATAGGCCAGGATAAAGGGTATGTCATGGGAGCCTGGGGGACCATACTGGTGGAGGGGAGCTGAGATGGTGAGTTTCTTTAAATTATTAGGTATAGGTTACGTACTTGCCATTCTACTGCTAATATGGGAACTGGTTGACATAACCTTACACGCAGCTGCAGCGCCTTATACGGGGCTGTTCACTGCCATGGCACTGATCGGCTTCCTAGCGTTCTACTTGTTCGTAAGGTTCGCCCCTGAGAGCGAGAAGTAGGGCTCCATAATTCCCTTGAAGTTATCCTGGATTTTTTCCTCGATCTCCCTCACATCTTGTTTTCTCAACTTCGCTAGCTCCATGAGGGTTATCGCGACGTTACAAGGCTCATTCCTGTACCTGTCCGGCCCCATGAACGGTGAGTCGGTCTCGGTGAGGATGGACTCCAGGGGTATCTTTTCCGCAACTGTTCTTCTAACCTTATCTCTAACTATTATTGGTGGAATGGAAACAAAACCTCCAAGCTCGTGCACTCTAATGGCGTCCTTTATGCTACCCTCGTAAGCGTGTATGACGAACTTCACCTTGTAGCTCGTAACCATCTCAAGGATATCTCTCAATCCTCCCCTCGAGTGTATCACTAGGGCCTTTCTCTGTCTCTCCCCTTCTTCCATGAACCGTCCCAGCATTTCCACTTGTTTTTTTCTCAATTTTTCTTCTTTTATCCAGTAAAAGTCTAACCCCACTTCACTAATTATTGGTGCCTCCTTAATCAACTCAAGGACTTTCTCCAGTTCCAGATCCGCTTTTTCCACGAACTCTGGATGGAGTCCTACTGCAGGTACAACGTTGGGATAACT
This sequence comes from Metallosphaera yellowstonensis MK1, assembly GCF_000243315.1. GTDB lineage: Archaea > Thermoproteota > Thermoprotei_A > Sulfolobales > Sulfolobaceae > Metallosphaera > Metallosphaera yellowstonensis. The sequence goes on from NZ_JH597770.1 coordinate 576,358, forward strand.
CCTCGCCATATTTAAACTGGCCATACTGCTCTTGAGGTCAACCCCAGCGTTAACTACAACTATCCTACATTTCCTGAGAACTTCCTCTCTATCCTTGTCAAACTCCTCCACATCCAGATGAGCGTGGACATCAACGAGCATTAAAAAAATAAAAACAGTAACACTTAAAAATTATTTCCAGGGTTCCTTCATTATGGATATCTTCACTGCGTTTTCCTTCTCATCGTAGATGACTTTCACCAGGTCACCTTCCTTTATCTGAAACTTCTGCCTTATCTTGGCAGGTATGGTGACCTGATAATTCCTGCTGACTTTTACTATCTCTTCCACTTCCATTTAGGTCACTAAGTTACCCATTAATAGACCGTAGTATATAAAACTTTTTGAAAGACTATTAAATATGATTGTGCCTTTTAAGTGAGTTACTGGTCTTCAGGGGAAGAATTTGCACCAATTATATTAACTTCTATTCACGTCCTTTTTGTATAAAAGATTTACAGTTTCAGCATGTTGAAATGTTCTCTATAAAGGATGACGAAAAAATATATATAGCTCGTGGTTAGATTCTTTATTTGTGGTCATAATGTCCCAAACTCAGATATCTGGAGCCAGAATAAAACTACCCTCAGGAAAAGATGCAGGGCTAGTTGATATACTGTCCTTTTGTTACGGACTTTCCGAGACTGACGTACAAGTCCTCATGGCGTTGATGAGGGGAGATGCCAGGGGTACAGAAGAACTTGAAACTGAACTCAAGTTATCCAAGGCATCCATAAACAGGAGTTTAAACAAGTTGCTTGAAATGACTTTAGTAATGAGGATCAAGGAACCTGGTAACAAGGCTGGAAGACCTAGGTATCTCTATAAGGCAAAGGACTATGCCGAGCTTAAGAGCAAGATGTTGGACGACATCAAGTCTTGCTCCGACAAGATGGCAGAGCTGGTTAACCAGGAATTCAAACCTCTCTAAGGCGTCCAGCTAGGATTTCCTCTAATTTTTCTACTAGTTTTCTTTTCCTTTCTTCAAACATTCCCCTCCGGTAAACCATCCTTCCACGTACTATAACTCTCTCGACAGAGTTTCCAGTCAGGTGATAAACCAGGTGAGAGATTGTTCTGTTATTGAGAGCTGGAACTAGATCATATCTGTTCAAGAGCACCAAATCTGCAACGTGACCCGGTTCGATCAACCCCCCGTTTACTTTAAACAGTCTATAACCATTCATGGTGGATGCCCTCAAAACGTGTTGGGCCTTAACCCACGTGTTCCAGTAGGAGTGTCTCTGGAGTAGTACCGCTGTTCTCATCTCCCTAAACATGTCCAAGGAGTTGTTGCTAGCCGGACCGTCAGTTCCTAGAGTTATGTTCACTCCTGCCTCCCACATTTCCTTGAATGGGAAAGAGCCACCAGTGGCCAACTTCATGTTGGATGTGGGGCAGTGTGTCACTCCAGGAGAGGATTTGAGGAGTTCAATTTCCCAAGAGGTCACCCAGCCCAGGTGAACAGCCTGTATGTGGGGAATCAGCCCCTCTCTCCACAACAGCTCCACTGGGAAGAGTCCGTATCTCTTCTTCACGGAGAATATCTCTGCCCTAGTCTCTGACACGTGAATGTGAATTCTCTCCCCTCCAGTCAACAGGTCTCTAACTCTCGTTAGGGCATCTAATCCAACTGCGTAAATGCTGTGGACGTTTACTACGGGGGTGAAAAGATCCGACTTACCCAAGGATCTAGTCTTCTTTACTGCCTCTTCAGGGTCCAATCCCCTCAGGACTGTGTAACCTGCTGAGGCCCTGATACCGTATTTCTCACTTAGATCTTTAATCTGGTTGGGATTAAAATACATGTCAACGAACGCAGTGGTGCCGGAGGAGAGCATCTCAATTACGGCCAGCTCTGCCGAGACGTACATGAGTTCATCGGTGAATTTATCCTCAGCTTCCCACATCCTCTTTAACCAATCCTCCAGTTCCCCATCGTCAAAATACCCCCTCAGGGCTAGCATGGACGCATGAGTGTGGGAGTTGACCAAGCCTGGCATCACGACAAGGTCAGAGCAGTCTATCTCGTCCCCCTCCACTTCTCCTCCCACTCTGGTTATTGTCCCATCCTCAATTGTCACGTTCACTCGTTCCCTAACTCCTCGATAGTCCACCACTTGATGGCACCTGACTAATGTATACGTTCTATCTGGAATATCCACTCGAACTCTCCTATTTTCCTGACCACCCCTTCCACATTTAATTTTCTTCTGAAAAGGGGAGCTTCTACGACGAAAGTCTCGGCCTCTCCCCCTTCGAATGCAGGATTGAAACCATATTTTCTCGCCCTCTCCACTATGAGTTCCACGTCCTCTTCCTCTATTACCTTTCCAACAAGGTGAAATGGAAATCCGTAAGCTGAAGCTGAAGTTATGATGAACTTTACGCCAAACTTGATCAGTTCTCTCAGATAACGCTCTTGATCTTTTCTCCACAAGGGGGAGAAGGTCTTCAGACCCACGTCGTGAGCCACAGAGTTTATGTTAATTCTCTGGTAATCAGAGAGGAGGGCCCCACTAACTATTCCCTTCGCCCCCATGGATTTGGCAATCTTAAATGCCTCCCTTAGGTCCTCCAACTCTCGCTCTTTCTCTCCTGAGCTCTCCACCCTAACTAAGGGTAACCCCATGGCATCAGCCTGATAAGAGGTGAAGTCAACGTTCTGCGACTGGAACATCCAGGAATCCCTTCTCTTTGGAAGGACTGTTATCAGACACTTCACCCTGAATCCGTGGAGTATGGACACGTGGAGCGCGAACGTGCTGTCCTTTCCGCCGGAGAAGAGAGAACAAACTTCCATAACCGATTGTCTGTAAAAAAGGAATTAACTTTAAAGCTGTGAGGAATCAGTTCGCGTTTACTTCTTCTTCTGTTCGCCGCCCTGAGCCTGCTGCTGGCCTTGCTCTTTCTTGCCCTTTCCCTTTGCCATTAGGGATCTGTTAAAATACTGAATGCGAAGTATTTTAAACATTATCCACATATTCTCCTCTAAAAACTTATGTAAGACTGTGATTAAAAAGGTACTTAATTAACAGGTATATTGGGACTTAAATTAACTTCTATGATGATTTATCATCCGGAAATAGTAAATCTTTTTCAATATTCTATAGCTAAAGAATGGAGTTTGCTAATATATGTCTCAATTGCTCCCCTGCCCTTCTGATTTAGAGAACAATAAAATTCTCAGTATTACTATAAATCCTGGTATGCCAGAACTCTCTTACCTTAGGCCTAAACAGGTCTTTTATGGAGTTGACGTTAACGAGTGAGAGGAAAGTTGGATCCAGCATCTCCAGCTCTCTATAGCCTAAGAGGTAGATTGAGGGGGACACTGTTATCAATTCCTGGAGTGAGGCAACCATACCTAAGGTTTCGGAGAGTAAGGACAGTTCATAGCACGCCATTAGTGGTTGAGGTTTCCCACAGGACAGGACTAAAGCTATCTTTTCTGGCCTGGTACAGAGTCTCCACGGTATCTCTGGCTTCAGGAAAGGGAAATCGCAGCCAGTTATGAACACCCTATTTGCCTTAAGGAGAGGAAGGGCTTGTGCAATAGCCCTTACTGGGCCCCTAAGCTCTCTATCTAGGATTAGTCTACCCTTGCTTATCTTCCTTTGCCTATCAGACACTACAACTGGGTCTTCTAATGCGTCCAATACCCTCTCAAGCATGGTTCTATTATCTATCTCGAACGCGCATTTGTCGTCGCCAAACCTCGACGATCTCCCTCCTGCCAGGATTATACTGTCAAAGGAATCTCTGGACAATTATCCTCTCGCCTTCCCTATAGAGTGTACCTCTCTTCAGTAGGGTAAACCCGGAAGCTCTTCCGAGTTCGCTATATAGTCCCACTCCCCACCTCAAGGGAAATGCCTTTCCTGATACTTCCTTTACCAGGTATATCGAGTCCATCCTGTGATCTACAAACAAGTCACACCCTAGCTCAACCTCGTGGAACTCCCTGAGCTCCACTCCTGTCATTTTGGTCAGGACATGAAGTCCGTGCTCGTGAAAGGAAGTAACTGCAGATACTATCTGCCCTGGAAGAATGAGCACAGGCTTTCCTTCGATCACCCCGAAGCCTGCCCTCTTTATTACATTAGTTGACACACCCTCAAAAATTAGGTTCCCCATCGAGGCCACAGCCTTCTTAACGTAATCTTTATCCCCCATTGAGGATCCGCCGACGGAAATGACGAAATCGTGACTTCTGACGCATTCCGTCAGGTGTCTCTCGACGCTCTCCAAATTATCAGAAGCTACTCCAGCATAGTGTACAGTTCCAAACCTTTTAAGGAGATGAACGAAAACTGGAGTGATGGAATCAGGGACGCCTTCTCTCTCCTCTCCCCAAGGAACTATTTCATCTCCGTTGGCGAAGATACAGAAGCCCACTTGGAACACCTTTACTCTCCTTATTCTCTGTTGCTCTAGGAGGGAAAGATGATAGGGGGTGAGGATCGTACCTTTAGCTAGAAGCAGGTCTCCTGTCCTTACATCTTCTCCCCTTTTCCTCACATCCTTCCACGGTTTTAAGTCCCCGCCAACAGTAACGAACTCCCCTTCAACCCTACAGGACTCGACTCTGGCTACTACGTCAGCCCCTTCAGGTAAGGGGGCACCAGTAGTCACATAGCAAGCCTCTCCCGCTGAAAGCTTGGGTACCTGGGCACTGTTGGGGTATAGCTTGGACACTATTTTCAGTCTCCGTGACGTGCTTATGTCTGAGTATCTGAAGGCGAAACCGTCCATGGCAGATACGTCTCTTTCGGGCAAGTCCTTCATTGCGTAGACATCCTGGGCCAATATCATCCCCACACCGTTGAAGGGTTCGGTTTCTACGCTTTTTGCCTCAACGATCTTGCTGGAGTCTATGAGCCTTCTAGCCTCATCAATTGGTATAAGCATTGATAACCTGTTATTCACAAACTAGTATGAAGGTAATATATGAATTGCGTTTACCAGGTCGTGGGAAGGAAAGACAGCGGAAAGACCTTAACTATAGAGATTGCAGCAAGAAAATTGAAGGAAATGGGCTACACGGTCGCAGTGGTTAAGCATACACACCACGTAATCAATCCAGACTCTAAGGACACAGCAAGATTCATGCGTTCTGGAGCCGACGTGGTCATACTCCACAGTAATGATTGTATGTGGTTCTGGGAGTGCAAGGAAACCGAATACTTAGACCTAATCCCTGCTGACGTTGTGCTCATTGAGGGATTCGAAAGTGTGAATCTGGGAAACAAATTTGTTATAGAGAGGCCTGAGGACGCTGAGAGCATAGCCAGAGAGATTGTGAATAGAGCCGAAAGCTGTTCCAGTGACATTCCTCTCATGATTAGGGGTGTTAACCCTGAGAAACGTAAGAAACTAATATTTTACAAACTCATGAAAAAGTGGGGAGTAAAAGAGGTCAAATTACTTGAGACCTGAAGGTTCAGACGTAATTTCACTGGAGTGTAGTGCTACGGTCTTGGACACTATCTTCTTTATGAGGAGAAATAAAATAAGGAGGATAGTTGTAACGTGTGACAGTAAGGTTGCAGGCCTCTTCACTGTAGATGAGGCCATTAAGAGGATCTTGGAGAGATCGGTTGAGACAACGTTGAGGGATTCAGAACTCAAGAGGGCTGTTTACGTATCTGACAACGACGTTAAGGAAGTAGTTAGAAAAATAGTCGAGAACTCAGTAGATGCTGTCCTCTTCAGAGACAAGATCATCACAGAGAAGGACGTGGTCTCATCATATGCGTGGAGCTACGAGGATAAGATCTATCCTCTTTCAAGAAAGGCTGTTACAGTCGAGGGTTTCACTAAGGCCCTCACTGCGGCCGAGATAATGGCGAGGCACGGTATAAGGCACTTACCAGTGGTTGAGGAGGTTCCATTAGGTATGCTCTCATCCAGAGACTTGGTGTATAGATACTCTGAGAAACTCACTTTATCAGAGGACGTTAAACAGATCATGGTCCCCTTTCTGGTTTTCGGACAGAAGGACCACTCATTAAGGGAGGCGGTAGAGGTGATGTTATCGAGAGGGGTTGGGAGCCTTGTTTTCAGGGAGGAAAGTGGGTTATATATTGTTACATTTAAAGATCTTATTAAATATATTTATAGGAGGTATCTGAATGAGCTCTTGTGATTCCTTTAGTCTGTCCAGTTCATCGAACGATTCTCTCGAGTGACCTGAAATGTCCAGCCGGTCATAGATATACTTTTGTGAATGGTATACCAGACTTTGTCGGAACTCCCAACGTCCCAGATCTCCTAGAGAGGGTGGCTCCATTCTATGAGAGTCTTTGGGCACCTCTCGGGATGTTAGTTACCGCCAGGAGGACTTACTCTTCCATCCTAAAGGAGGCTGGAAGCTTCACTAAGGCAGATACCTACTTAGACATAGGTACAGGGACTGGGAAGATCTTCGATTACGTCCCATGTAGCGATTGTGTAGGGTTGGACCTATCCTTACGTTTCCTAGAAATACTGAAATCTAAGAGGTCAAAGGTTAGGGTAATTAGGGGAGACGCCACTTCGTTGCCCTTTCCAAGCGAAAGCTTCCAAGGGGTTAATTCCATGCTTGTGTTGCATATGCTCAACGAACCCGCGGTAGGGATATCTGAGATCTCGCGGGTTCTGGTTAAGGGAGGTAGATGTTCCGTTGGAGTACTAGTTGAGGGTGGCTTCTTGTCGTCTTTTCTATCTTCTTGGTGGAAACTAAGGCCTAGAACACAGGAATATTATGAGAAAGCTCTTGAGGGTCATGGCCTAAAGGTTGTTCACATGGAAAGGATAGGCCCTTGGGCCTTCATCAAGTGTGAAAAGCTTTAGGGAAGCATCCAAAGGGCCACTGCAAAGAGTATGTAGGAAAACCCGTTGGCCACTTCGGCTATTTTCACTAGGGTTCCTTGTAAGAAGAGGGCATAAACACCTATATAGATTCCCATGAATACTCCGAAGAAGAACATACTGAAGAGCACATAGGCCGCAAGATCCCCTTCACCCATCAACAGGTAATAAAGCCTCTTGTTACCGGTAATTCCGTAGACCATTCTCTCGGCCCCGAGTATCAGTCCCACGTAATAGAGGATATAGGGGTTGAAGGTAGCTATCATCTCGAACAAATTGAAAGGCACTTTGTCCACTAGATAAAGAGAGGAGAAAAACATTATGGAACCTATAAGTATGCTCACGACTCTTCTCTTTAGACCTCTATCGATATTGGCCATGGGTACACACCAACGTAAGACTCGTTCATCTCGATGTCTAGAAACTCTCCAAGGAGCAAACCCCCTAAGGCTCCTAGGAACAGTCCGGGAAGCCCCCCTATCTTGAACCCTATGGTGGCCCCTAGAACTCCCCCAACTCCCTTTCCCAAATAGCTATCATTAACCTTGAACACGGTGGCGAAATCCTGTCCACCGGATCTCCCCTCTTTACCTAAGAAGTAGGCCACCTCAGTTAGTGCTTCCCTCAATTCCTCCATGTCATTACTTTTGAACAACGTGGCGTAGATCTCTACGTCTCCGTTCCTCTTGCTCATATAAGGCACAAAACCTGCTCTCTTTACTGCCCTGAGTCCCCTGGCATCCCTAAAGGGAGAGGTTACCTTAAACACGATCTTATACATTATGTAAGCATCATATTCACAACTTTTATATTTTTGTCATTTCGAGATTCGTACCTTAATCTTTTTACTGTCGAAGGCCTCTGTTAAGTAGGCGATCCCTGTGCCCTCGGAAAAGAAGAAGTTCTACGCGGTTGTGAAGGTGGATAACTTGGAGGTTCCCGAAGTTATATCCAAGACCGGTCTGCACGATCATATCTCCTCGGCTGTGGATGAAGTTCTAAATAATGTTAGAAATTACCTCAGGGATCAGGGTATAATTGGAAAATTTAACGCTCAGATCGAGGTCTTCGCCAAAGAGGAATCTGTGGCTAGGTTGATAGAGAGTATAAAGACTAAAATTAAGGCCTGACTCATTATTCATGATGTCAGAACTATCGGAACCCCTAGAGAACTACCTGAAGGAGATCTATGAATTGGAGGAAACTAAGGGTCAGGCTAAGGTGGTTGACCTTATAGAGGCATTCTCCATCTCTCCAGGTACAATAAGTAAGGCTTTAGAGAGACTGGAATCCCTAGGTTTCATTGATAGGAGTACCAAGAGGATAAGGCTAACTGAGGATGGAAGGAAGGTTGCCGAGAGGCTGATAAGGGCACATAGGCTTTCAGAAAGACTCCTCACTGACATATTAGAAGTGGACTGGATCAGAGCTCACGAGTTAGCCCACAGGCTAGAGCATATTTGGCCTGAAGATGTTCTGGAGAAAATGGATAGGGTCCTTGGGAACCCAGCCACGTGTCCACACGGTCATCCTATACCTGGAAGGATTCAAAAGGAAGGAATTAAAGGTACGACGCTGGACAACGTTCAACCAGGAGAATATCGGGTTGTCATGATAGTGAAGGAAAGGGAATGGATCCTCAGAGCCGTGGAGGATCTAGGTTTGATTCCCGGTAAGAGGGTAAAAGTTGAGGGAATGGAAGGAAGAGATGTTAGGGTTGAGGTTGATGGTAAGGGGATGAAGGTCCCCATAGAGATAGCGGAGCAGGTGGTAGTGAGTGGAATTAGATGAGCTGTGTAGACTCGTCCTAGTTCACATTTACAAGTTTGGTCCGGACAGCCCATGGTACATGGCCAGGAGACTCATGGGTACCAGCGGTTGGGCCCCAAAGTACAATGAAAGCGATGTGGAGAGGGCGTGCCAAGAGCTGGAGAAAGTGGGGCTTCTGATGAGATACAAAGGATCCTTAAAGAGGTCCGTGACTTCCTCAATTAAGCCTTGGCTAAAGGTTAAGGCAAGGGAACTAGATCATAAGCCATCTGGGGTCTACTACGAACTGACGAAAGAAGGAAGAAAGATGGCCTCAACAATCTACAAGTCTATGAGAAGCTGAACCTTCTCTTTCAGCAATATACTAATTCCTTGCGGTCGCCCATATAATATCCTTGAGGGTCTAGGAATCCTGGATTCCTAGCCTCGACGCACGTTCAGCAGTTATGGGACTTCAACGTAGCTGAAGTTTTCATCAACCCAGGTTCTACCTAAACGACTTTCGGGAATCTCAGGAACCCCTCCACGCCCCTCAGGTTCAGCTCCCTGATCGGCTGACTACGGTGACCACGATGAAGATCCTGAGGTAGCCCTGGAAAATAAAAACTTCTCGCTAATACCGACTTACCAGTCCTCCCTAAGATTCCCATAACTTCTGAGTTGAGATCGATTTTAGTAATGCAACTTGTGAACATCAGATACCAGGCTCTCCTCTGCTCGTAAAGTACAAGATCTCCACAACATACGCGGAAGAACTGATGCGCCAAATAGGTTTTCTATGACGGTTTGCAAACTAAGATTAATGGACGAGATAGTTAAGAGGATCCTAGACCTTGCGGATCCCGAGCGAGCCTTAGAGGAGAAGGTGAGTATAAGGAGAGGGGTAATCGAAGTAAATGGAAGGGAATTCACCTTTTCCAGGCCACTCTTGATCTCTGTGGGAAAGGCATCAGTGAAGATGGCCAACTTCTTCTTAAAGAGGATTGAACCTACGAAGACCATAGTCGTTAAGCCTAAGGGAGATGAGGGGCAAGTACAAGGGGACGCTGAGGTGATATCTTCAGGTCATCCCAACCCTGATCGGGACAGCTTCAAGGCCGGTAGGGTGATATTAAATGCAGTCAAAAGTGAGGACTACGACCTCCTGTTATTCCTGGTCTCTGGGGGAGCCTCTGCGTTGATGGAGTACCCTCTGATAGATGAGGAGATCTACATAAGGTTGAATGAGACGTTGGTGAGATCGGGCCTCACGATCCAGGAGATCAACGCTGTGAGGAAACACGTATCCAAGATAAAGGGAGGAAGGTTGGCAGAGGAAGCTAAGTCACCTGTCCTCACATTGATCATTAGTGACGTTCCCGGTAATGACCTGAGTAGTGTGGGTAGTGGACCAACAATAGCTGATCCTACTACTGTGGAGGACGCCATGTCAGTGCTCAAAACTCTCGGCTTTGATCTGAAATTTGCCCTGCCCGAGACCCCGAAGAACCTTAGGAATTCATGGGCATTCAAAGTCCTTGATAACGGTGAACTGTTAAGTAAACTCTCTTCCTCCACCACAAATCCCTTCATCCTCACCTCGGAGCTGAGAGGCGAGGCTAAGGATGTAGGCTCAATTATCGCGTCCATCTATAACTCCTCCACATCCCTTAAGAGACCTTACACACTCCTCCTGGGAGGCGAACCCGAGGTTACCATAAAGGGTCCGGCTGGGAAAGGGGGGAGGAACGGAGAAGTGTGTCTTTCCCTTCTTCTCTGGGTATCAGGTGGCCGGTTTAAGTTTCACGCCATAGCGACCGATGGCGTAGATGGGAACAGCGAATATGCAGGGTGTATAGTGGGCGATACGACTAAGCTAGACAAGGGAGATATAAGGAGAGCCTTGAGAGATCACTCCTCATACGAACTTCTCGAGAGGATAGGAGTGACAGTCAAGACTGGGCCTACAGGAACAAACGTTAACAACGTCTACGTCTTGACGGCGCCTTGACTCCTTATCTTCTTCTGCAACATCAATAATCCCCTAGCTATAGCCTCCGGTCTAGTGGGACAACCTGGAAGATAAAGGTCAACTGGTATTCCCACGTCTGAGGGAAGAACTGTGTTATAGGAATTCCAGAATATACCTCCCTCGAGTATACAGGCTCCCAAGGCGATCACGTACTTGGGCTCAGGCATTTGGTCGTAAACTATCCTAGCTGCCCTAGCCATTTTCCTGGTCAGAGTACCCTCTATAGTAAGAATATTGGACTGTCTTGATGAGGCAAAGGGTAGCATTCCGTACCTCTCGGCGTCAAACCTAGCTGCAGCGAACGCCCCGAACTCGGTTCCACAACAACTGGTGGTGAAGTGCGGGGGCCACAATGAGAAGGCTACTGCCCAGTCCCTGAGACTTCTGATGGGTTTCCTGTTCACCAGCCATTGGGCAGCCTTCCTAGCTGCCTCTTCCAAGTTTCCCGTAAGAATGAGCTGCTCACTCATATTTGACCCAATGGGAATTCTCCTGGTGACTTATAAGCATTTGTTATCAATATATGTAAACCAATTCAAATTCATCATACGTCAGCGATCACCTCACTAATCACCAATCATCCTTCAGCATAGAGCACCCATGCCATAGATAGCATCGGAGGTTCTTCATCACTTAAAAACATAAAGGTATAGGAAGGATTAAAAAGCAACATGATCGTGCTCAAGGTAGATCCGTTGAACCCAGAGCTTGACGTCATAAAGAGGGCAGCCAAGGTAATAAGAGAAGGTGGACTAGTGGCCTTCCCTACTGAGACAGTTTACGGCCTTGGGGCAAACGCCTTTGATCCAATTGCTGCCACTAAGGTCTTCAAGGCAAAGAGAAGACCCATGGATAATCCGCTCATAGTTCACATAGCTGATATGGAGCAATTGTACGATGTGGCCAAAGATGTTCCTGACGAGATTCTCGACCTCTGCCAAAGGGTTTGGCCAGGTCCGTTGACTTTAGTCCTGAAGAAGGCTGAGGGGGTGCCCCTGGAGACGACTGGTGGGCTCAACACAGTGGCTGTGAGGATGCCCGCGCATCCGGTGGCTCTTCAATTGATAAGGGAGAGTGGAGTACCTATTGGGGCTCCCAGTGCAAACTTGGCTGGAAGGCCTAGTCCAACTCTGGCAGAACATGTCATCCAAGATCTGGGCGACAGTGTGGACGTAATCCTGGATGGGGGGGAGACCTTCTTTGGTGTCGAGTCCACTATAATCAACGCCACTGTGTCACCTCCAGTTCTCCTCAGACCTGGTCCTCTGACGGTGGAGGAACTGAGACAATTGGTGGGGGAGATAGTTATACCCAAGGAGTTGCTTGAGGGATCGGAGTTCAAGGAGGCCTTGGCTCCTGGAATGAAGTACCGCCATTACGCTCCCAATAAGAGACTCTACATAGCTAGGAGAACAGAGGAATTCGTTCCCACTCTGGAGGTACTGAGGAAGAGAATGAAAGTTGCAGCCCTGTGTTCGGAAGAGACCTGTAGGGAAGTTCATGATCCCAAGATAATCCTTGGGACTAGAGAGAACCTCTACTCTGTTGCACGGAACTTGTTCAAGTCCTTCAGGTTACTGGATCAGTTGGACGTAGATGTTGGGCTCATGGAACCTTTTCCGGAAAGGGGAGTAGGTTTAGCAATAATGAACAGGGCAAGAAAGGCTTCAGGCAACTCCGTGATTTCCCTGGAGGAGGCAGAGAGGTTTGCAAAGGATCAAGCTTGACGTAGTCACCTCGACGCAGGACTTAGCTGAGGCAATACACCACATGATCCCTGGAGACTTCGTGGTCACTGCCGAGGAGCAGACTAGGGCTAGGGGGAGATATGGGAGGGATTGGTACTCCCCTAGAGGAGGCCTCTGGGTGACGTACGTAAAGAAAGGGTTCGGAGTGGAGGAGATAAACGTATGGACGCTCAGGGTATCTTTGGCCATAAGGGCTTCCATTTCAAATTACGTCGAGGCTATGATTAGATGGCCCAACGACCTGGTTGTGAACGACAAGAAAATCTCAGGGGTTTTACTAGAGGCGTTGGTAGAAGGGAATTGTGCAACGGGTTTCATAGGGTTTGGAGTGAACACCAACGTAGAGGCGTTCCCTCCCGAAATCAAGGCTACGTCGATCCTTTTGGAGACTGGAAAGAAGGTGGATAACGATCAGCTCTTATGGGAAATACTCAGGGAAGTTGAGAAGTACGCTTCGTTGGATCAGGTGAGGGTAATAGAGGAACTGAACAAGTTCCTCTCGATAAAGGAAAGGGAAGTAGTTATAAGGGGAAGGGACTGGGAAAAGACTTGCACGTCCCTGTTCGTCGATAAATTTGGAAGACTTGTGACTGAATGCGGTATCTTTGAGGTTGAGGATGTCCTAAGGTTGGAGTCTAAGTAAGGTCTCCCACACAGCCTCTAGGTAAGAAGGATGAGGAAGGACGACGTCTATGGCATCGGAGACTTTGACACCTATCCTCATAAGTGTGGAAACAAACGTGATAATTTCCTCACCCCTCTCACTGAACGCCACGCCACCCGTTATTCTTCCCTGCTCATCTCTACAGATTTTCACAAAGCCCTCAGTCCTCTTCTCAGCTACTGCCCTCACGATCTCCGTCATGTTGGTCTTACGACATATTCCCTCAGTCCTCCCGACATAGGCTATTTGTGGTTCTGTGTAAATCACCTTAGGTATCGCGTTCCCTTCGTATTTCTTCCTGCCTCCAGTGGCGTTGATTCCAGCCACAAATCCTTTGTGAATCGCCTCGTGTGCCGTGTAGGAACCAGTCACGTCCCCAGCTGCATATATTCCGTTGACCTTCGTTCTCATGAATTCATCCACTTCTATCTTTCCCTCACTGGTCAATTCATCGAACCCGAACGTCTCAAACTTCCTCCCAAATGTCATGACTACCAGATCAGCGTCAAGCTTCTCCCCGTTCACCGTGACTGATCCGTTCTCAAGCTTCGCAATAGAGTTCAGCATCAGGTTGACACCCATTCTCCGGAAGTACGAGGTCACACTGGTTCTCAGATCTTGATCGTGACCGGGAAGGAGAAGTGAATCCTTTTCCACGATAGTTACCTCCTTTCCTGCCATTCTAAGTAACCAGCCGTATTCTACCCCTCCCACTCCACCGCCTATCAGGACTACCTTGTTGAAGTCGGTCTCATAGTACGGCAGGTCATCTGAGGCCACGGTGTACTTTATGTCAGGTTTTCTAGTTCCAGTAGCGACTATCACGGCGTCTGAAGGTATCTGTTCGCCACCCACGTGAACCTTGCCGCTCCTTAATTCTGCATTTCCGTGAACTATATCGATTCCTGCGGACTCAAGGGTGAGTGAGACAGCCTTACTCACCCTGTCTACGGTGCTCATTGAAAGGGATCTCAGTTCCTGAAAAGTGAACTTGACCTCCCTCCCCAACCTATTAAGAGAGTAGGCCAAGCCTAGAGGGGCTAACATCGCCTTGGACGGAATGCAACCGTAGAGCACACAAGTTCCTCCCAGTCTCTCAGACTTCTCCACCAGGGTTACCTTAGCCCCGTTTCTTTGGGCTACTAGAGCAGCGTAAAGCCCTGCTGGCCCAGAACCTATAATGGTGACCTTCATGATAATTCTATTCGGCTAGCTAAAATAAAATTCACTTCACAACTAGGACTGGGATCTTTGCCTCATGGATTATCCTTGAAGAGACGCTACCTAGGAACATCCTCTTTATGGTAGACAGTCCTCTACTACCAGTCACTATCAGATCCACGCCGTTCTTTGAGGCATAATCCATAACAGCGGTAGCAGGATCCCCCTCAACTATCACACCTTCCACCTTGATACCTGCATCGCTGGCCTGTTTCTTAGCTCCCTCCACGTCGGCCTTGGCCTTATTATAGAGCGACTCAATGACATCTGGGGGTACCGGACCTATTCCGGCTCCCAAGATTATTGACGTGTCTACGACCTCTATAATGTCCAACTTAGCCTCATATCTCTTAGCTAAGTCTATCGCTACGTTTAGGGCCCTTTTGGCGTTCTCCGAACCATCGAACGCCACAAGCATATGTTTGAACATGGTTCTCAAATACACTTCATCAAGATAGTAATTAAATATTAGCACTTTCAATACCCTAACCGTATGTTAACAAGGTTAAAAGATCAGTAAACTACGTTGAGCCCCTCCGTCACTAGGTGTCCAGCTCTCAAGTACATGTATCTCCGTTTCTCTCCATATGTTCCAACTATCCCTTCAAGGAGAGACCTCAAGTTTCCAGAGATCACTACCTCTCTCACACCCTTGATTTGGTTATTCTCTACATACCAGCTCACTGGAGCTACCACGCCAAACTCACCTGTCTCCCAGTTACTGGTGTGGACGCCCTGGACTTGGTCTATCACCAACGTTCCTGGGGTCTCCTCTGCCCTCCCAGGATGTTCTAGTTCTAAGTTTGAGACCCCAATTGACGGTGTGCTTGCGAAGGATCTGATTGCAGAGCATGAATTTTCTATCTTTAATTTTCTGGACCAGTACCAGTTGGTGAGGGGCCTGGAGAAAACTCCTTCTTCCAATACGACTTTCCTGGAAGTTTGTTGGCCCTCTCCGTCGAATGATCTGCTGTAAGGAGACATCTCGTCCTCAGGATTGTCCACAACGGTCAAACTTCCGTACTTCTCCTTTAGCTTAAGCGGAGATCTTCCCCTAAAGACGTTCTCCCCGTTAATGGCGGAGGAGATAATGGGACCCAGGAGTTCAGCTGCAGCCTTAGGAGTGAAGGCTATAACCTTGGGTTTCCTCCCTAGCTTCTCCCTCTTTGCGGATATTTTTACCTTCTCTATCACCTCTCGCTTAATCAGATCTACGTCTATTCCTCTCCTGAACCTCGAGGAGGCACTCTCCCAGACTTCAGGACTCACAGTCCCTGACTCCTTATAGTTCGCCATCACGCTAACGTAAATCCCCGTCCTGGTCTCCTCGGCGTCTACCCCCTCAGTACTCACTATTTTAATGGTGCTCTCCTCCACGTCAACGTCGATGCTGACCAAGTTGACCTTTTCCCTCAAGTCCTCCAACGTCCTCATCAACTCCTTGGGCAGTTCCTGTAGATCGAGCTCGTCACGGAGGTTAAGATGCCTAGGTCTAGAGGGAGGTGGCGGGACATTATCCACGTCCTCCTCGCTGGCCCTTATGGAACTCATAGCCTTCTCCAGTAGATCGTCAGTAAGTATCGTCGAGAAGGCGAAACCAACCTTACCGTCCTTAAAAACCCTGAGTCCGTAACCTTCCTCCTGTAAGGATCTGGCGTAATACTGGTTCTCCCTCCTCACACCACCTTCCCTTCTCCTTATCGAGTAGAGTTCCGCTGAGACCCCCATAGTCTTAGCTCTCTCTAAAACCTTGAATACGTCGGTCATCCCACCTTCACCTTCACCCTGATATAAGGCCCCCCAGTACTCACTGGTACACTCTGACCGCCCTTTCCGCAATGACCGGGCCACACATCGAAGTCCTTGGAGACCGCAGTGATCTTACCCAAGGTCTCTATGGTGTAACCTGAGATGGCCGTGTTACGTAAAGTACCCTGAATTTCGCCATTCTCTATGACATAACCTTCCTGAATTCCAAACTGAAACGTACCGTCAGGGCTAGTTTGTCCTCCCAGAGGGGACACCAAGAGGTAACCACTCTTGACGTCCTTTAGTAGCTCCTCTTTGCTCCAGGAACCTGGTTTCATGTAGGTATTCCTCATTCTTATGAGCAAGGGGCTCCTGAAATCCTCAGCTCTGCCATTCCCTGTAGGTCTCTCACCAAGATAAGCTGAGTAAAACCTGTCCACTAACATTTCCGATACGAGTCCCCTATCCACTATTTTCACTTCCCTGGACTCTACGCCTTCGTCGTCATAGGGGGTGAAGCCGTGAGCCATGGGATGGTCCAGCACACCTGAATCCACAACTGTCACGAAGTCTTCTGCTATCTTCTTTCCTCTGAGCTCGCCCAGGATGCCGTTGACGGCTAGGTCTGCCTCAGCCAGATGTCCCAACGCCTCATGGGAGAAGACGCCCACGACGTCGGGGGCTAAAACCACGTCTGCATCTCCCCCCCTTGGAGGCCTACCCTTGAGTTGGTTCTCCAGCCTCTTCCTTACAACTTCCACCGTTTGGTTCACGTCGAAGACTTCCAAAGGGTAACCCAAGTGCGTGGAGAGGGACGCACTAGCTGACGCTGTCACCTCCCCCTCTCTGGCTGTCGCTCTAATGGAGACTCCACTGATGCTGTAGCTCATCTCTATCTCCCTCTCTTCTGTACTGAAGTAGCCCTTGTTAATTTTTGAGATGAATATTCTAACGTTCACGCTCTTCACGCTGGGGTGAGATCTCATCACAGCTTCCTTAATTTTCTCGGCATCCCTCATGATTTCTTCCACGCTCTTGTTTACCTCTTTCTTAGGGAGTACCTTCACCCTGTCTCTCTTTGGAGGAAGGAAAACGATATTGATCCTCTCGTCTCCGTAAGCGCTGTTCACAGCCCTTTCCGCCTCATCGCCTGTACTTTTAGAGAAACTGTAATACCCCCAATTCCCGTTGACTAGGACTCTCAGCGAACTCCCCGCTTCTCTCCCTAACGAAGTCACTTGTTTAGTGGTTTCAGTTACGTACACTGAGGTTTCATCAACGTCGTAAGTCCTGAGGTCTGCGAAGATAGCTCCTAAGCCTTCGGCCCTCTTCAGAAGTTCAAGCATGATATAAAACCTCGCCTGGGTACAATTGTCTCAATGAACGTTGAAAAGATTAGCGTATCAGTGGACAAGGAACTCCTCAAGAGACTGGAGGAGTACATGTCTCGCACAGGGTTAGGGGACAGATCCAGGGTGGTACAGCTGGCCCTAAGGGACTTCCTCGACGAAAGGGGCCTCGGTGAGGAGGACGTCCTAGGCATAATAAGCATAGTCTATGAGGAGAGTCTAGCCAAAAACGCGTTGACGGAACTTCAGCACAGCCTGCATCACCTCATAATTTCCACCCTCCACGTGCACGTGAACGAGAAGGTCTGTATGGAGGCTATAGCAGTCAGGGGTAAGAGGAAGGAGTTGGTGGAACTTCTATCCCTTCTGTCCAAGACTAGGGGAGTTAAAAAGTCCAAGCTCGTTATTTCAACACAGATTGAGGATGAGGATCAAGATAGCCAAAGAGTGTAAGGAATTGGGAATCTTCGTGGCTCACACTGAGGTTCTTGGCGTAACTAACGGTAGAGGAAAGTTTCACGAACTTATGAATGAGACTGAGGAAAAGTTCAGAAAGGGAGACACAGAATCTCTGAAGATTGAACCCGTGGTGCGGGCCTACAGAGACTTCTACTGGAAGATAGGGATAGATCCCACGAAGACCAGACCGTCTGGAGAGGCTTTGAGGAGAAGAGTAGTAAGGGGGGACAGCCTACCGAGGATAAACGATGTGGTCGACGCGGGAAATCTAGTGAGCTTAGAGACTCTTATATCGATCGGGTTATACGATTTGGAAAAGTTTAAGGGAGAGCCTTGGATTGTTTTGAGCCGGGGAGGAGAACTGTTCCAAGGACTTGGAAATAAAATCGAGGAGTTGCAGAGGGGAGTCCCCATTATGGTTGATGAACTGGGTACAGTGATGCACATATTCCCTCACCGTGACTCCGTCCTCACTAGTGTGAGGATCGATACCAGGAACGTGTTGGTGGTAGGTGCAGGGGTTCCAGGTATAGAGCCTCCTTTAGTTATGAAGGCGGTGAAGATGACAGCTAGTTTACTCGAGGGGCTAGGCGGCAGAGTATCACATGAGGTGACGCTAGAATGAAGGCCATCATGGTTGGTTTTGGGCAAGTGGGGAGAAGCCTGAGGACTCTCCTTCAGGGAAGGGCTAAGGAGTTGGGCGTCGAGGTCGAGATAGAGGCTGTTGTGACTAGGAGGGGGATCATGATAGGCGACGGAGAAGAATTCAGAAAAACTAGGGACGGAACAGCTATGGACGCCCTCAATTTGATAGGACCTGACCTGGTCATAGATGTGAGCTCAGCAAACTATCAGACAGGAGAGCCATCTCTTTCCCTGTACATCGAGGCCCTCAGGAGAGGAGTTCACGTAGTGACTTCCAATAAGGCACCTTTGGCCCTTAAGTTCTGGGAAATAATGGATACCTCCAGAAGGCATGGAGGCAAGTTGGGCTTCCAGGCAACCGTGATGAGTGGCGTGCCCTCTGTTAACTTAATTAGAGTCATGCCTGGGCTCAAGATAACGAGGATAAGGGGAATCCTCAACGGTACCACTAACTACATCCTGAGCAAAATGTACCAGGGGCTCAGTTACGAAGAGGCCCTTAAAGAGGCCCAAGAGCTCGGATACGCTGAGTCGAATCCAGAGCATGATGTCAACGGCTTCGATGCTGCGGCTAAACTGGTCATATTGGCTAACTACGGACTGGGAAGTAGGGCCAACATAAACTCTGTACATTTTAAGGGAATCAAGGAGTTGTCTCAGGAGAGGATAATTGCTCTTAAGAGACAGGGCAAAAAGGTGAAACTGGTAGCTGAGGCCTACGGCAACTCCCTAACCGTTGAGCCTAGGGAGATAGGGCCAGAAGATCCTCTCTATAATATCGACGGGGTAACTAACGCTCTGCACATCAGCTCTGACGTTCAGGAGATCACGGTGATAGGTCCTGGGGCAGGTCCACTGAACGCAGCATTCGGGGTCTTCTCCGATATTGTACTCATGAGTAAGGGACTATACTAACTCCAACGTTCTCTCTTATATTTATAAACGCTGAGGTAACATAGAAAATAGTGATATTTTGCAGACTAACATAAAGGCAAGATTGATCTATTACGCCAAACTGAGTAAACCCAGAATAATCTGGTTACTGGATTTAGCTGCCTTATCTGGGGCGTTCCTGTCAGGCAGGTTTCTCCCCATGAACTTACTTTTAGTATTAGTCGGTGGTACATTGGCCTCTGCTGGTTCAATGATAGTGAACGAAGGTATAGAGATAGACAGAGACAAAGTTATGAGAAGGACGTCCAAGAGGCCCACAGTCATGGGCTATGTCACTAGGAAGGAGGCAATATACGTCGGGACTGTCATGTTGACCGCAGGTACGCTCTTCGGGTTGGTCGATAATGTGTGGACAGCTTTCTTTATCCTCTTAGGTGGGCTGGTCTATATTCTAGTGTACACTGTTTGGCTCAAACCAAGGACACCACTGAACATAGTGATCGGAGGGCTGGCTGGGAGTGCTGCAGCTTGGGCTGGATACGCTTCCTCCACTAACTCTTTCACCTTGGCATCATTGTTTTTGGGTTTGCTCATCTTCATGTGGACTCCAGGCCACTTCTGGGCACTGGCCCTGAGATTTAAGGAGGACTACGGGAGGGCAGGAATTCCAATGCTACCCGTGATAATGAATGAAAACTTCTCAGCCAAGATGATAGCACTCTCCAACGCCCTCATGATTCCCTTTGCACTGGTACTATCCCTTTACGCTGGGACGATGTACATGGTCGTGGCTGTGCTTCTATCTATCATCCAAATGTACTTCAGTATAAGACTCATGAGGAATCCCACAGGAGAGGAAGCTTGGAGGTCGTTTAAGTTCTCTTCACCGTATCTGGCTATCCTACTTATCCTGATAGTTCTCAGTAGGATAATATGACCCAGGTCATTGGGGACACTTTCCGGTTTTCTCTTTAGGGTTTTAACGTCACGGTAGCCCTAGTTAAGAGATAACCTTACAGCAGTTATGGGAATCTTAGGGAGGTAATACGAAAAATCCGGTATTGGTGAGAAGTTTTTCGACGTCGTCCCGCTGAAAAGGTGCGGAAAGAGACAGATCGAGTTCGCTAGGGAGAGGCTGTCAGGGAGATCAACAGGCTGGGCGTGGTGAGGGGGAAGGGGAGGAGCAGGAAGGTTAACTGGCGCTAGTCCTCATGGTCCTGGTAGGTGGGAGGGCCAGCGTGAGGAACGGGGCCGAGACGTTCGGGTTGGAACGTGAATTGATGGGGCGTTGGGAGAACTTGACGACGCGTGGAGGTCCTGTCAGGCTGGTGAAGGGTCAGGTCGTCATCGTGGACGACACAGTGGACCACGACGCTCCGGGAGGACGTGAGCCCCTGAGAACTACTGGACCTACTGCCACACCCACGGGAGGTTCGAGAGGGCCAAGCTCCTCACGGTCGCCATAGTGGACCTCGGGCAGGACGTTCATGGTGGGAGCTTTCCCCTACGCCGTGAGGAAGATGTTGAATTTGTGAGGGTCACCGAGTTCAAGACCAAGATCGACGTGGCCAGATGTTGGACGTGCTCAAGGAGCCCTTCCGGTAGCCAGGGTCGTCTTCGACCCCAGTACTGTCCGAGAAGCTCGTGACGGACAACGTGGTGTCTGAGCTCAAGTCCAACCGAACTCAGGGTCGGCCCGGGGGACCCTCGAGGAGGTGGAGGGACACCTCCGAGTGGGAGACCCCCTGGAGTCTACTACGCCGACCTGACCCTGGGAGGCCGACCCATTACGGTGAAGTTGCTAGTCCGGGAACATAAACGTGACTCTGGGACACACGCCAGGTACCTCTACACCACCGACCTCTCGCTCAGCGAGGAAGTCGAGGAGGCCTGTTGTGTGGGAGATCGAGGAGCTCCACAGGGACGTCAAGGCCCTGGGACTGGAGGACTCCTCATTCTGGAGGAGGGAGAGGCTTCAGGGTTACCTCACGATCTTCACCATCAACAACGTCGTCAGGGAGCTGGTGGGGGAGCCGAACCTGAGGAGCGTGGAGGCGTTCCTCATGTTCTTGAACGTCATTTAGGCGGACCACCTGGGCTGATGAAAATCTTTAAGTTACGTTAAAATCCCATAACTGCTGACCTTAGTTAAGAAAAACCTACCTGTCTTTGAAGTTAGGTTCCCTCTTCTCCAGGAACGCCTTTACACCCTCCTGTTTGTCCTCTGTGGAGAACGCTACTCCCCATCCTATGCTTTCCATGGCAAGGCCGGACTGTAAAGGTGCGTCCACGCCCCTGTTTACTACCTCCTTTATCAAGGCCAGGGCTACTGCGGACTTCTTGGCTATCTTCTCAGCGAGCTTGGTTGCTTCCTCCTGTAAAGCTGAGCCAGGAACGACTCTATTTACTAGTCCCATCTTCTCGGCGTCTTTCGCGCCTATTCTATCACCGGTCATCATGATCTCTACTGCTCTTCCCTTACCAACCAGCTTGGTCAGTCTTTGAGTCCCCCCGAATCCAGGGAAGATTCCCAGGTTAATCTCAGGGAGACCTAACTGTGCCTCCTCAGATGCTATCCTAATATCACACGCCAGGGCGAGCTCCAATCCCCCTCCTAGGGCGTACCCGTTTATCACCGCTATCACAGGTTTCATTAAGTTTTCAATTCTGGTCATGACTTCCCTCCCCATCTTGGCGAACTTCCAGGCTTCAGTGGGATTAAGTTCGGTGAACTGGGTTATGTCCGCCCCTGCACAGAATGCCTTACCTTTACCTGTTATTAACAAAACCTTAACTTTCCTGTCGGCTTCCAGCTCAGTGAGAGCTCGTTGAAGTTCCTCCAATAACTTCCCATTTATGGAGTTTAGTCTTTCCGGTCTGTTTAGGATAATCCACGCCAAGTGGCCTTCCTTCTTTAATTCTAATGTTTCAAATTCCATTGCTTTTACGCCGGTATCTCATTAAAAGACGTAATATTAATGCTTTAATTCCGGTTCTCACAAGATTAAGTTATGGTCAATTTTGAGAGGGGAACAACACTTCAGACGATGACGGTGCTGATCCCTTGGGTCGGCCCCAGTGTCTCAACACTATTGCTAGTTAGGAGAATGAGAGACTTCTGGAACTCAGCCCCCTATCTCCTTTACATTACACCTCTCTCCTTCGCATCGACTATAGCGTTCACAGCTATATATATGAAAAATTTGCTTATGATTGCACTCATTTATTCCCTAGTTTCCCCTCTCCTGTTTACCTTTATTTATTCTAAGAAATATGACTCGATGCAAATTAATGTCAACGAGTATTACATCGAGGTGAAACTTAAGGTTCCCCTTTTAACCGATAACGTAATCGACCCAAACGCTCTGTTCGAAAAGGTGGTCAATAAGGCTGTGAGAAGGATAAGGAACCCCTACTATCACTATAAGCTCAAGTCGTTGGGAAACTGTTCCAACCTGAAGGTAAACCTATCTGAGAACAAGATAACATTAAGGAGACGCTGTGGAGATATTACAGTGGAAGTGATAATCTCTAATAATGATATAGCGGACATGAAAGTGTCTATCTCCTATTAAGCGAGTCACATCCTCTTGAAGGAGGCCTCCTTGCACCCTGCTTGAAGTGAGGGGGTGTGGTAACATGAGTTCTGACGGTTGCCCCGCCCCGAGGATATGGAGTGTAATGGGACTTTCGCGCCTATACGAACCATTAATGGGATTAGGTGTGACCTCATCGACTCCAACAGTTGACGGGGTTCGACTATCAGCGGTTAAGCTCTTGTACCCCGTTTAACCCAGACTCTTTGGTAACGCAACTCTGTCAGTGGCCGTAGCTCACAATAGAGCTTGATAGGAATGTCTAAGGAGATCTCATTCGTGAGTGGCTAAAGTTTTCCTCCCCTTCAAACTAGTTGTTACAAGACAGATTAGATAAACACTGGCTGAAATCTCTCTTCTCTGAAGTTCTTTGAAAGCCTTCCTTTTATGGGCAACTTGTATCCGCAGAACCTGCACCTCATATCCTCAGTTAACTTCCAGTCGAGAATTCTGAACCCCTCCCTCTCTACAATTACGTTCCCGCAGGCTGGACAGTAGGTGTTCTCAAGTGGATGCCCAGGAACGTTGCCTATGTATGCATACTTGAAACCTATCTTCTTAGCGAGAGCGTGATGTTTCTCCAAAGTCTCAACTGGAGTCCAGGGTAGGTTGTTCAATTTATAGTCGGGGTGGAACCTGAGGAAATGAATCGGAACTTCAGGTCCCACCACATCATAGAGCTTCTTCAAGAACACTTCAGCCCAACCTAGATCGTCGCCTATGGAGGGAATCACTAAGTCCGTTATTTCTACGTGCACTCCCCTCTTGATTAGTCCCTCAATTGTCTCAAATATGGGCTCCGGCCCGCTCGCTCCAGTATACCTTCTCATGAACCTGGGCTCCCCATTACCCTTAAAGTCCACAGTCACGGCGTCCAGGAAACTCTTGGCGTAGTCCACTAGTTCTTGTGTCCAATAACCGTTCGTAACCATCGTGTTGAAGAGATTGTACCTCTTGGCTATCACTCCAGTATCGTGGGCAAATTCCGCAAATATTGCGGGTTCGTTATAGGTGTACGTGATGCCGTCCACCTCGTAGGCCCTCGCCATCTCAACTACCTCCTCTGGCGATACCTCAGCACCTTCAGCTCTTCTCCTTTGACTAATATCGAAGTTCTGACAGTACATGCACATCCAGTTACATCCGAAGGTGGAGAAGGAGAAGACTCTAGATCCTGGGTAGAAGTGGACTAGTGGTTTTTTCTCTATGGGATCTATGTGTGCTGCAGCTATCTTTCCATATACGTCGAGGTAGAGTTTCCCGTTCCTGACAGACCTCACTCCACAGAATCCCGTCTGGCCTTCCCCAACTAAACATCGCCTAGCACATGCGTCACACCTTATCCTACTGCCCTGTACAGAGTAAAGTACGGCTTCTTTTGACATCAAATATTTACCTTATCTTTGTGACATAAAAGGCTATATGACCAGGTTTCTGTTGTTCTACCCCCTGGACAAACAGGTCACTCTCCAGTCCTCAGTAGGATTCAAGATAGTGGAGGTGAGGGAGTGCCTGTACAAGGAAGTGGACGTGATAGGTGACCTCGAGGAAGCGAAGAAGTCTTTGGGGGATCCGCTGTTCGTGATAGAGGTGGGGAAGACTAAAGAATCGCTCTGGGACCTCCTCAATCAATGCAGGTTTTGGGAGGCACACGAGCTCCTGGAAGAAGTGTGGAGGAGGTCTCAAGGTTACGAAAAGAAGTACCTCCAGGCTCTCATACTTCTCATGGCCTCCATGATAAAGTTCAGGAAAAGCTGGAGAGTGTCTGACGAGATCCTAGAGAGAGCTCTATCTCTTATATCCGAACTTCCTGAGGATCTCCTTCCTCTCCTTTACGTCCGCCTCGGTCTCAACACCTAGGGGAGACATTCCGTCTACCACTCCCAGTACTCCCCTCCCCTGTTCAGTCTCCGCCACTATGACCTGAAGTGGGTTTGCTGTGGCCGCATGAATTTTAACTACCTCCTCCACAGCCTTAACTCTGTTCAGAACGTTTATGGGATAACCTTGTTTTAGGTATATGACGAATGTGTGACCTGCTCCTATCCTCTTGCACGCCTCTATTGCAAGATCTATGAGCTCCTTATCATTGCCATCGTATCTGATGAGTCTCTTACCGCTGGCCTCGGAGAAGGCCAACCCGAACTTTAACGCGGGAGAGGAGGACGCTAGAGCCTCATATATGTCTTCAACCGTCTTTATGAAGTGTGACTGACCAAGAATGACGTTAGTTCCTTCAGGGATGTCTATCCTAACCACGTCAAGCTTTACCATGCACTCAGTTACAAATTTTCAAAATTAAAGTTTAGCTGACCAGGTAAGCGTAATTAAGCACGATCTCCTCATTCTGGTTAACCTCGACGTGTATCTTGTAATGGAGTTGTGTTACGAAGACGGTGTAATTACCAGCGGGTAAGAGGAACATAGCTACGCCGTCAGGTGCAGTGAAGTTTTGATGAAATCCGTTACCGTAGACCCAAACTACTGCGTCTCCAAGGGGCTGCGTCCCGCCAAAATAGCCGTAATTGATGAGAACCTTCACCTTTAGGGTGTAGTACCCCCCATTACTGCTTCCCCCGAGTGGCTGGACATCCACTTGAGTTTTGTAGGAGGAGGCTACCACTACTCCGCCTATCGTCAGAAGGAGCACGACCGCCATGGCAACTAGGAGGAGACCTTTCCTCATGATAGGGGGAATTGAGAAGACTAATATTTAAGTTGAATCAATATATCGGACGTGTTCGATAGGTTCTTGGATGGTCTAAGATACTCCCTCAGGAACGAGAGACCCATACTTAGGAGGTACCTGATTCTAGGGGCCTTCGACGGAGTACTCGTCTCACTGGGCATACTCGTATCGTCATCGTTTGCTGGCGCTTCGGACAAAGTCATAACCATCTCCATTGTGACCGCGCTGGTGGCAGTAGCCATCTCTTCCGCTTGGAACTCACTCATCGTCGAACTCAAGGAGAGAAGGCTGGAGTTCGCCAGGCTGGAAAAGCAGATGATGAAGAGTCTGAGGGGATCCATTTATGATTACGGAATGAGGATGACAGTAGTCCTCTCAGTCCTGGCTCACGGCGTCTCGCCGTTCCTAGGACTGTTATCGCTCTTAGCTTTCCACTTAACAGGGAGCACAGTATACAGTGCGGCGATCTCCCTAGTGGAACTCCTGGGGCTAGGGTTCGCCTACGAGGGTAATACCAGCGATAAGATACGTTCCGGTCTATTCATAGCTCTTGGAGGAGTCATGACTCTAGTCATCTCCGTACTGTTGGCAAGGTGATGATGATGTGACGCTCTCAGAAGATCCTAAAGTTGAGTTCGACGAGTATAGAGACACTTCCCCTCATTGGTTCTCGTCGATAGGGTTTGGGCTTCTTTGAATTTTCATGAATTTGTATCAATCCTAGGCCTTGAGCTTCACCGGAGTCAGGGCTGGCCCGTTCACCCTACCCCCCAGCGGGATGACCCCATTCAACGCAGTGTTACCGCCCTTTGGGAAACCCGCACATCCCTGACGCACTTGCCGTCACACCTATCGGGATATTCCCACCTCATCCGGTGTGACTGTATTTTTATTTGCCTATAGAGTACGTAAACCTCGCGGTTTATCGGAAGTTGACAACGGCTCTCAAGTCACCACGGTGTTACTCCATCGCAACCATACCTGGAGAAAAGCGTCATACATGCTCTCCCATCTCCAGACTTACATCTCTCACATAAGCTGCCGTAGTCGCTCACGGTGAGTTCGTCACATACGAGAGAGCCACATATTTCCACACAGGTCCTGTCGCTCAATTTGATGTAGCATTCTACATTCATTGGAGATCACTTTTTAAACTTCTTAAACAATTTATACCCATGTCGAAACTCCTATCCAGGCGTGATAGACAGGAGGAAATCAGAAAAGGATTAGAGGGCATGATAAAGGAGATAGAGGGCGAGGATTTAAGAGTAGTCACTTTCATGGAATATACCGAACCTTCCCCTCCGGTTAAGCCTAAGATCATCAAATTTTCTAATGTGCTACCGTTACTGAGGAGATTAGCTGAGATGGGTAGAGTTGAGAAAGGAGTAGCAAAGGTAATGTTCTATTCCCCCAGTACGGGGAGGTCTAGGGGACTGACACCAACCATGATGGCAGGTTTCCAGTATCTGGCCCCTGGTGCAAGAACTGAACCTCACTCTCATAACATGGCCTCGATATACATTGTGGTGAAAGGAGAGGGAAGTTCCATAATAGGAGGAGAAGTCTTCAGCTGGAGTGAGGGAGACGTCTTTGTAGTCCCAGCCAACATTGAGCATAGTCATATGAATGAGGGGCAGGAGGAGGCTATACTGTTCGATGTTACAGACTCAGGATTATTGGAGAACATGGGGATATTGGAGTTCAGGCAAGAGATGAGTGAGGTCAAGAAGTGAACGGAAAAGGGGTTTAAGGCATTACAGGTGAGCCGTGAGAGCTTCAATTTTTCCATTTTAGAGAGGAGAAGTTCCTTAAAGGATAAAGATGGACTACCTGAGCTTAAACACTTTTTCCCAAACTCTTTAGTTAAATCAATGGTACTCCTTCATGGATGCTTAAAGGAACCGTAGGATTAGTGTCCGCTGTCCCTTATCCTAAACCTTTCATGTGAAGGATCAGCGGGTTCTGACTCCAGTGAGAGGAGTTCTCTGTAACACTCTATCCCTACTATGTAGGTAAACTACCCCGCCCTCACGGACGGGGCTTTGGGGTTTCCAGTGGCCTTCACGACGCACCTTCATGTCCCCTTCGGGGTGTTTACGTACCCCCGACCCGTACCTCTCGTTAAGGCACGGGCTACGTTAATAGATGCGTTCAGGTCACGGTTGTACTTGAGACCGCACTTAGGACAGCGATATTCCCTTCCTTCAACGTGGGTAACGTACCCACACCTGTGGCAAGTCTTGGACGTATTCTTAGGGTCTATGTATACCACCTTGATTCCTTGTATCTTAGCCTTGTACTCCACCATCTTCTGCAGTTTCCTGAAGGGTAAGGAGTGAAACCTCCTATTGAGTTTCTTACCCTTCTTGAAGTTCTCTCTAATACCCGTGAGCTTCTCCATCACTATCACAGGAGAAGGGAACTGTTTTACGTATTCCACAATCTCCTTGGAGATAACGTGAAGCTCGTGGTTCACAATCCTTCTCTCTCTACCTCTCAGCCTCTTGAACACGTCCAACCTTCTCTTTTCCTGTAGTTTCCTCCTGATGTTGAAGTGCCTGTGCCTGACTTCCTTGATTCTAGATCCCTTGAAGAAGGTGCCCTTTGTCGGTTTACCGACTAGTGCCACTACTGTGGCTAAGTTCTTTTCACCCAGGTCTATCCCTATAGGTGTTTGTGGTTCAAAATCCTTGAATGGTTTTTCAAGGGTGAAGTAGGCGTACCACTCTCCGTCTCTCTTTACGAGTTCAACCTGTTGCAAAGACCACTCGCCGTCGTCAGAGAGGGCGTCAACTATCATCTGTCTTTGTCTTTCCCCGAACTGTACTGGATACCACACACCATCACCGTCCAGCTTGAGGTACAACCAATAAGGTGTTAACTTAGTGTCCCTCCTCACGAGCTTGAAAGCACGGTAGTTCACTCGCATTGATACTTCATGCACGTGAAATTCTCTTCCCTCATTAGCCTTAACCAGTTCTACTGCTTTGTCCCTAGCAGTCTGCGTGAGAGTGGAAGATAGACCGAACCTTCTTCTCGCCTCCTTGTACGCTTTCTGTTGGAGAAGATTCTTATCCTTGATCTTAAAGGAAGCGAAGAACTTCACAGCTTTTAGGTACTTCTCTAGAACGACGTTCAGTTTGTGTCTCTTCTCTTTGTTAGGGTTCAGAATCTTCCCCTGTACTGCTACTTTAACTTCTGCCCTCAGGGAACGTCCCAATCTTTTTTATATTTTGATTCACATTTATACTTAGCTCCCCGTCCTCATGGACGGGGTCTCAGGTGTCAAAAGATGAAAGCATGAAAGTGAATTGGTAGCGAAAACGTGAGCCCGATGCAGGAAAAACTTTCACCTTCCTTCAGTCGTGAGAAGAATTAGGTCACTTGCTCCATACTACGCGGTATACATCCAGAAGTTTTTTGTCCCTCCAACGGGACAGTTCCTGGAAACTCTTATCCTTGATGAAGGCATACTCCTTCATCTGTTCTACTGCCTTCTTCACTGCGGTGTAAGGAAACTTATCGAACTTAGCTAGAGTGTGCATCCACTCGTTAGCTCCGTACCCAAAGCCTCTACTGAAGAAGTACTCTAATCCGCCCTCCCCACCCCCCAGGTGGTAGGTTAAGAACGGACCCATGAAAGCCCACCTGAGGCCTATTGCCGCTGTCATGACCTTGTCTATGTCCTCCACCGTTGCTACTCCTTCATCTACCAGGTGCACGGCCTCCCTGAACAAGGCGAAGGCTAGCCTGTTCCCGAGAAATCCTGGAACCTCCTTTTTGAGGACCACTACTACCCTGTCTAGTTTTTCCATGAAGTCTTTAGTTCTATCCAGCGTCTCTTGTGACGTCTTCTCACCCGGTACTACCTCCACAAGGGGAAGGAGATGAGGTGGATTCCACGGATGGGCTATCACCCCCCTCTCTGGATGTCTCTCCATGGCCTTTTGAATTTCTGTCATCAGGAGCCCAGAGGTGCTGCTGGCTAGTATTACGTCACCGTGCAACATCTTATCTAACTTCGAGAATAGGGCCTTTTTGGCTCCATAGTCCTCTATGATAGCCTCTATTACTATGTCTGCGCCCTTAACTGAGCTCTCAAGATCGTTAAATGTGGAAATCCTCTTCATCACATTTTCTACGTCCTCCTGAATCAAGGAGTTGGTCTTCATCACTTCCAGGTACCCTCTCACCTTAGCTAAGCCCTTGGTTAGAGTCTCCTCCTTCTCGGTGTAGAAGGATACTTCGTATCCCTTTGAGGCCAGGAGGGTTGTCCACCCGGCTCCTATCACTCCAGCCCCCACTACTGCGGCTCGTCTTATCATGTGTGCTTATACAGTTCAAACAATATAAGCATTAACAAGGCTTTTATAAGAGACGAGACCTTACCTCTTATGCTGTCAGATAAGATATCTGAGTATATTCTTTCAGTGGAAGCTAGGCTAAGATCTAGGTTTGAGAGTAGGGAGAAGTTGCTCCTAATGGCAAGGGAGGTAATCAGGTTGTCTGGCGAGACTATCTCACTTTCGCACAGGGGGAGGAGAGAGGAGGCCCTGAGGAAATATTCTGAAGCTGTAACTAAGGTAGCCGAGATCAGGAACATAGTGGACAGCTTTCCGGAACTCTTAGCAGGAGATGTGGGGACAGCGTTCCAAGAGGTGAGCGAGGCTACAATAGTCCTCTCCCTATACTTTGGAGTACAGTTGTCCTTCCCCAAAGAGCTCGGAATACCAGACATCTATTACATCACTGGGATCGCTGACGCCGTGGGAGAGATGAGGAGAGCTGTACTTGAGAGCCTGCGAAAAGGCGATAAGGCCAAGGGAAGAGAGATCATGGAGGAGATGGAAACGATATATGAGGAGTTGTGGAAGTTGGAGTACCCTAAATCCCTGGTCCCAGGTCTTAGACAGAAGATAGACGCACTCAGGAAGCTGGTGGAGGACACCAGGCACGACCTGTTCTTGGCTGAAGTTATGGGTACAAGGGAAAAAGAGGACTAGGAGAACTTCTCCTTTACGTGTTGCACTAACTTGGACGCCACGTCTATCCCTGTGGCTAGCATGAAGCCTTTGAACTCAGGCACGTCGTTGAGCTCATTTATTACATAACCTTTTGTTTGATGTTCTAAAACGTCTATGGACACAAACTCTCCCCCTACTACTTTCACTGCTTTGAGGGCTATTTCACGTAAGCTATCGTCTACCTCCAATGGGGAAGGCGTTCCACCTAGGGCTACGTTGGCCCTCCACTCGTTGGAGGGTATATTCCTAGCGTAACATCCAAGTAGCTCGTCTCCCAAGACTATACACCTTATGTCCCTGTTCTTCCCCGTTATATACTCCTGAACGATGTGAACCTTGAGGGCAGAGTTTCCCATCATCTCTCTATGTTCGATTATAGTTTTTCCCTCCAAGATGTCTCTGATAAGTGAGACCATCCTCCCCCAACTACCTATGGGGGGCTTATCTATGACTGGAAATCCCATCTGCTCATATGCCTTGAGTACCGAGTCCGCAGACATGGCTATGATAGAGTGGGGTATCTGTATTCCTGCCTTAAACAGTTTGGAATAAGTCAATATCTTGTCTCCTGCCACACTTATGACATCGGGAGAGTTTATTGTATGTACTCCCGCTCCCTCCAGCACGGCAGCTGCATACAGGGACCTGTACATACTCACGGCCCTGATTATGGCCACGTCATATCGGGCGAGCGCCTTATTGAAGGGCAGTGGTTCCTGAGCGACGTTGAGGACGTCGTAGCTGATGGCACTATCATTTAGCGCCTTAACCAGTAACTTCTCCTCTTGTCTAACTATGTCTACTACCAGAGCTACTTTCACGAGACCCCTCCCCCGTATTTCCTCATCTCGAAAAATGTCATCTCTGTATCCAGGGCGGCAGCTATCTCTGCCCCTAATATACCGTTCAAGATTAGGGGTACGTTAAAGTCCACCGCACTCCTCCTCACCGAATAATCCAACCGTTTCAGATAACCATTGGTTATCACTAACCCAATTTCACCCTTGTGAATGAGCTCTTGTGCTAGTTGGGGCTCCACCCAGTCGTACCCTGGGACAGAATACTCAGACAGCGTCTTCACTGTCAAGCCGAAGTTCTCCAGGTTCTTAGCTGCAATCTGTAAGTACTCCTCGTTGCCCTTCCCATACACCAACGCTGTCTTACCCTTTTGAGGAATCCTGTTGGGAGAGCAGGAGAGCCAACTCTTCAGTAGGGCGTCCTGGAAAGTGACTCCCAGCGACGCTGACTCCCCAGTACTCCTCATCTCTGGCCCTAGAAACGGATATGATCCCTTTAACTGCGTCCAGGAAAACTGCGGCGACTTAACAGCCCAGGATTTGCTCTCTGGCTCCACGAAATCCTCAACCCCTAGTCCCTCCATCAGTGCCTTCATGGCCACATCCATGAGGTTTATACCTTTGGCCTTGCTGGTGAAGGGCATAGATCTGCTAGCCCTCAGGTTGAGCTCGATGACGTATGGCAGACCGTCTTTCACGACGAACTGCAAGTTGAAGGGCCCTTTAATTTCTATTTCTCTTGCCAGGGATAGAGCGATCTTTCTCATCTCCCTAACCGTGTACTCGGGGATCTTCCTGGTTGGTATACTCATGGTGCTGTCTCCGCTGTGAACCCCTGCTTCCTCCACGTGCTCTATGACAACCCCGAAAACGCCTTTACCGTCACTCACTCCGTCCACCTCGGCCTCGTAAGCGTTCTCCAAGAACTTGCTCACCACAATGGGATACTTGGTGGAGAGTCTCGCGACCTTTACGAATTCCTCCAGCTCCTTCCAGTTCCATATAACCCTCATGGATGACCCACTGAGAACATAGCTCGGTCTCAGTAACACAGGGAACCCAACGCTCTCCACGAATTTCCTAACCTGATCCATATCAGTAGCTGAAACCCAAGGCGGTTGCTTTATTCCCAGGGAATCCAAGAGTGACGAGAACTTCTCCCTATCCTCTGCCTTATCTACACTCTTGCCAGAGGATCCCAAGAGCCTCACACCTTTCTCCTCAAGTTCCCTTGCAATGTTATTTCCCAATTGTCCACCCGCGAAAGTGGCCACGTAGGTATACCTCTCCTTGTTTACAATGTCTAGGACCCTCTCCACAGATATTTCGTCAAAGTATAGCTTTCTGGCTACGTCCCAATCAGTGGAGACGGTCTCTGGGTTGTAGTTTAAGATCGTCACATCATCGAAGTACTTTAGGGCAGCCTGCATGAGCGATACCACTCCCCAGTCGAACTCCACGGATACCCCTATTCTGAAGCCCCCCGCACCAACTATTAGCAACCTGTTTCCCGTAGACGAGAGCTCTATGTCGTCCTCTTGGCCCACGTAAGTCATGTAGAGATAATTGGTTACAGCGGGCCACTCCCCAGCTAAGGTATCGATTAATTTGACCTTCGGGAGTACACCGTGTTCTAGCCTCGTCTTAAACACTTTGTCTTCCGAAACTCCGATACCCTTGGATATCTGCTCGTCGCTGAAGCCCAACTTTTTCAGTTCGAGAAGCTTTCTGCTGTCCAACCTGGAGCCCTTCAGGCTTTCGTAAGTTTTGACCAGGTTTTCCAATTTCTTAAGGAAGAATTTATCTATCCCGGTGGAGTTATATACTTCCTCCAAGCTCGCCCCCTCCTTAAAGGCCTTAGCTGCGTAGAGAGGCCAGTAGGGTTTCCTTGTCCTCAGTAACTCAAGTGCCTGTTCTTTGCTCAGGGTCGAGTGATATGTTCTGCCTCCGACTACTCCCGGTTCTCCCAAGTCCAACATCCTGACTGCCTTCTGGAGAGCCTCCTCGAAGGACCTGCCTATACTCATGACTTCGCCTACGCTCTTCATTTCCGTTCCAAGACTGGTCTCAACTTCCTCAAACTTCTGAAGGTCCCACCTGGGTATTTTGATTACCACGTAGTCCAAGCTTGGCTCAAAGCAGGCACAGGTGGCACCAGACACCTTGTTTAACACTTCGTCCAGCGTGTAGCCTAAGGCGAGTTTTGCTGAGACGTAGGCGAGAGGATAACCTGTTGCCTTACTGGCCAGTGCACTCGACCTGGACATCCTGGGGTTAGTCTCTATAACGTAGGTCGTGTAATCCTTAGGACTCAGGGCGAACTGAACGTTGCACTCCCCTACGAGATCGATGGACTTAGCGACCATGGTGGAAAGACTCCTCATCTCCTGAAGTTCTTTGTTGTCCAAGGTCTGACACGGGGTGATAACTATGGACTCCCCAGTGTGAACTCCCATTGGGTCTAGGTTCTCCACACAGGCTATCACTGCAGAGTTGCCCTTTGAATCTCTCATCACTTCGAACTCCAACTCCTTCCAATGGTGGAGGTATTTCTCGACGAGTACCTCTCCTATATAGCTCTGGGAGAGTGCCCTGTCAATACTACTCCTCAGGGACTCCCTATCCCAGGCTACAGTTGATCCTCTCCCTCCGAGGTTGAAGCTGACCCTCACCATTACTGGGTAGCCTATCTTTTCTGCCTTCTCCAGGGCCTCCTCCGACGATCTTGCAGAAAAGCTGGGTGGGACGGGTATTTTGACATCTATCATAGTCTCTCTGAACTTCTCTCTACTCAGAGCCCTCTCTATTCCCTCTATGGGAGTGCCCAATACCTTGATCCCGTACTTCTGGAGGATTCCTTTCTTGAAGAGATCCACTCCCACGTTTAGGGCGGTCTGTCCACCGAAGCCTATGGCTATGGCGTCAGGTCTCTCCTGCTCTATCACCTTCTCTACGGCCCACCAGGTGACGGGAACCATGTATATTTTGTCAGCTACTTTGTAGCTGGTCTGCACTGTGGCTACATTAGAGTTGACTAGGACGGTCTCGATCCCCTCCTCCCTGAAGGCCTTTAGGGATTGAGAACCGCTATAGTCAAACTCCGCAGCCTCAGCTATCTTGATGGGACCGGAGCCCACCACGATGACCTTCTTGACGTCAGGCATTCTTATTCACCATCCTCTTGAACTTGTCAAACACCCACGTGGTATCCATGGGACCAGGTCTAGCCTCTGGATGAAACTGGGTAGTTATTATGGGAAGTTTTCTATGAAGTAATCCCTCCACAACTCCGTCGTCAGGGTTTACGAACCAGACCTGTGTCTCTGGGGGTATATCCTCCTTGAACACCCCATAGCCGTGATTGTGAGTGGAGATGTAACATCTTCCATCGCTCAGGTCCTTGACTGGCTTATTTATGGCCCTGTGACCAAACTTCATCTTCTTAACTTTGCCTCCAAGGGCCACAGTGGCTATCTGGTGACCTAAACAGATTCCAAGTATGGGTATGCCGTACTCCTTTACGTCGAGGAAGGTCTTGGCTAACCCGGTGAGCAGGTTAGGATTCCCTGGACCGTTACTGAAGACTACACCCTTTGGCGAGTAGTCCATGATCTGGTCTGCACTGGACTTGCAAGGTAGCCTAACCACGGTGAATCCCCTCTTGTATATCTCCTCCAAGATGCCGTGTTTGATCCCGCAATCGACGACTACCAGAAGATCTCCCTGGTTATGATGCACGATGGGGGATTTGGGTGAGGTGAACTGGGTGAAGTCTATTTCGTCGTACTTGGAGAGTATGTAACTTCTTGGATCCTCTACCTCCACTCCCGACGAAATGACTCCCATCATGGAACCCAAGGACCTCACCCTCTTCACTATCATCCTTGTGTCCACATTGGACACACCTGGGACGCCTCCTTCCTCCAACCACTGGTGGAGACTCCTGGAGGAATTCCACTTGTAAGGGTCTGTCTCTTCCGTGACCACTAGGCCCTCAATTTGGAGTCTCTCCGACTCAAAGTTCTTCAATATTCCGTTCTCAACCTGAGGGGTCGGAACACCATAGTTTCCCACGAGCGGGTGAGTTATAACCAGTATCTGCCCCCTATATGAAGGGTCGGTGAGGCTCTCTGGATAGCCGTTCATGGCGGTAGTGAACACCACCTCCCCATATCTGATGCCCTTAGCCCCAAAGCCACACCCCCTGAGGAGTGTTCCGTCCTCCGTATAGAGGAACCCCTCAAGACCCCTCTTGCAGTATGTCATCTTCCATCGACCTCAATTCCCCGATTCCTTTGAGAATCAGGTTTTTATACTCATTCAACACCCTTTCGTGAGTTTCCAGTCTGTTCTTCACTTCCATAATACTCTCCCTCATTTTGGAGGGATTGGGAGAACCCTTCACGGCTTTCCTGGCCAGGGAATCTTCGAAGGTGAGGGAGGGACGGAATGACCCTTCCCTCAAGGACTTCGCCACTTCGAAGTAGGCAGTCCTATAACTCACATCCCCCTTAACTCTAGACTCAGCCTCATCCGTGGATAAAGTTTCGACGTCAAGCTTCGGGTCCCTCACCCTTAATTTACTTAGCAAATCGTGCAGAATATAGACGGCCTTCCTGGCCTCGCTCAATATCGCCCAGTATTCTGGGTTCATCTCCTGGAGGTCTAGATTGTACCCCGAGGGTAGGGACTTATAGATGGAGGAGAGGGTCATCAAGGCCCCCAACACCTCTGAGGTTTTAGCCCTGAGTATCTCCATGGTGACGGCATTTCTCTTCTGTGGCATCAAAGAACTTGTACTTACATGCTCGTCAGGCAACTGGATAATGTTAGTCAGCTTGGAGGATAGCAGTATCAAGTCCTCAGCAACCCTGCTGAGTACCAACATGAGCACTCCTACTTCCATGCTTGCAGAGATAAGGTCAGCCCTCGAGGACGTGGCAGAGATCGTGTTAGTTATGACCCCCTCAAATCCCAGAATATTGGCCTCTCTCTCCCTGTTTAAGGCCACTGAGGTGCCAACAACGGCACCGCTCCCCAAGGGAGATCTGTTCACCAGTCTGAGGGCTGAGAATATCATTTCCCAGCGTTGAGCTAGTTCCTCCTCTACGTAAAGGAGATAATGACCAAAGCTCGTGGGTTGGGCAGGCTGGAAGTGTGTGAAGGAAGGAAATAGCGTAGTGGTCTCATCCTGGGCCCTCCTGATCAGAGTCCCTCTCAGTTGCAACAGTTCCTCAAGTAGCGAGATGAGTTCCTCCCTCATCTTCAACCTCAGGGCTGTTGCCACATGGTCGTTCCTGCTCCTCCCAAATCCCACCATACCCCCAAAGTCCCCGGCAAACTTGAGGAGGTGATCTTCCAGTGCCTCATGTATATCCTCGTAGTTCTTCCCGATCTCCTTAAACGCGTTTATCCCCTGAATGAGGATCCTGCAGGCCTCTCTCGATATGTAACCTGAGAGAAATAACTCAACGACGTGTGCCTTCATCACCAACTTCACTTGTTCTAATATTTCGGTATCGTCTTGGTACGACGACGTGTACCAAAGCACTGGATCTTTTTCCGTTCCCCACTTCCTGTAGAGCATCTACCCGTACCTCGCCTTCCTGGCCAGGATGGAGTGCATACCCCAGATCTCGATGAACCCTCTTGCCATCTCATCTGAGGGGTACCACCCCCTATTGTAACTGGAAATTTTTTCAGAGTATGGGGAGTAGGGAGAGCTCCTACCCAAGATCCTCATGGCCTTCCCCTCTACCTCCACCTTAACCTCTCCATTAACCCACCTGTTGAGATCGTCGCCGGCATGATCTAACACTTCCCTCAAAGGCTCGAGCCAAAGGCCTCGATAGACTAAATCCGACCAAAGGGAATCTATCATTCTCTTAAACCTAAACTCCTCGGGGGTCAGGACTGTCTTCTCCAGGTCCCGATGAGCGTAAACTAAGGTGAGCGCTGCTGGGGCCTCGTAGACTTCCCTGGACTTAAAGCCTACGACCCTGTTCTCCAAGTGCTCTACTCTTCCAAAACCTCTAGCTCCAATTTCCTCGTTCAACCTGGAGATCAGTTGTACTGTATCCATCCTCTCCCCATTTACCTTGACCGGAATACCCCTCTCAAACTCTATCTCGAGCTTCAACTTGTCGTTCTTTCTTGGGACGGTCCACTCGAAAGCGTCCTCTGGGACCTCTACTGCTGGGTCGGAAATAACGTCACCCTCTATACTCCTTCCCCAGAGGTTCTCGTCTATGCTATACTTACTACTTTCCGTCTTTATGGGGATTCCCTTCTCCTTGGCGTATTTGATCTCATCCTCCCTCGTCATTTTCCATATTCTTGCAGGTGCAATTATCTTCGCGTCTTCCATGAGACTCATTAGGGTTAGATCGAATCTGACCTGATCGTTACCCTTGGACGTTGAGCCGTGAGCCACATAGTTTGTTCCCTCTTTCTTTGCTACCTCAATGACCTTTTGTGCAATTAGAGGCCTGGCCAGAGCAGTTGAGAGCGGGTATACTTCCTCATAGAGGCCATTCATCATTACGTCCCTAAACGCGAACTTTTCAGCGAACTCCCTTTTGGCGTCAACCAGGTAATGCCTAACGGCACCAGCTACGTACGCTCTCTCCTCTATCTTCTTGAAGTCATCTCTTTGACCCACATCCACACTCACGCTGACGACCTCTGCACTATAGGTTTCCTTTAACCACCTTATGGCCACAGTAGTATCTAGACCGCCAGAGTACGCGAGCACTATTTTCATTTCACTGAATGCGAAACTACCTGAGTTATAAGCTATGGAGAAAATCAGACTAACGTATTTCTCTAGACATAGTATGTTGAAGGAATCCTTTAGACCTTTCCCACTTTGTTGAGAAAGAAATCTATTGCCTTGAGGATGAAGTCCGTCCTGTTTTCGGCACCCACATCCTGAAGGTGAGCATCTATTTCCTTTATTACTTCTTCTTTCAATCTTACGCTTACGACCTTACGCATGCGTCATCCAGTAATACTTTGTAAAAGGTAATATAAAACGTTTAGACCCTGTAACCAAGTTGAAAAGATTGATAAGAAACTCTTTAGGCCACTACTAAAATTAAATTCAGAATAGGCAGGAGAAGGTGGGAAAACCTTATAAAGTTATGTGGTGGCCACAGCCACTGCCTTCTCCTTCTTGGCCCTATACTCCTCCAATCTCTCCATCATGGATTTTACTGCCAACGTCAGCTGATCCTTGTGATATTTTCTAACGTGCTCTTCAGTGTCCTCTCTAGCAACAACGGTGTTGCAGATCTTGCATGTGTATGCGCCGCTGTCATTTCTTGTGATTATGGGTTCGACGCCTTTTGAAATGTATTTGAGGATCGGAATGACCTTCTTTGCTCTTATCTCGCTTCCGCTCTTCTCGATGATCCTCTGTGCATACCCCCTAAGCTGATGTTTGGAGATGTTGTACTTGTGAGCCACTATGGCTGGACCTTCTCCGTCCACTAAGTACTCCTCTAGAGCGTCCAATAGATAGTCGCTACCTCCTAGGATTTTTAGAGATACGTAATTTACGAGAGACTTTATATCAACTGGCTTCATACTAGCCACTAAACACTGCTTAGAGATTTAGAGTTTAAAAGGAATTGATAAAATTCTATATATCAAGAATTTGATTTTTGTACGACCTCAGCTTTATCTTGCCTTGATCTCCCCTTACTTTCCCTAACCTGTAGGTCTTCACTCTGTTCGACAGTTTATTCTCAACCTCCTCTACGGTATCCTCAGGGACGAAGAGTATCATCCCAATTCCCATATTGAAGACTCTATGCATCTCTCTGTGGCTCACCCCAGCCCTCTCTATCTCCTTAAAGACATCAGGAGGGTCGGGAAGATTGATCTCTAACGAGTACTCGGTTATCCTCCTCAACTTAGCGAAGGCTCCTCCGGTTATGTGGGCAGCGCCCTTTATCAAGTCCAGTACCGAGAGCACCTCTCTTACGTATATTCTGGTCGGTCTCATCAACTCATCCTCCCAATCCTCGAGGGACAGTTTTCCTTCATCAATGAGTTTCCTTACGAGGGAATATCCATTCGCGTGTATCCCGTCGCTGGCCAAACCTAGTAGGACGTCTCCAGGTCTTACCTCATTACCTAATTTGGTCTTCTCCACTACACCCAACGCAGTGCAAGCGACGTCGAAACCGTTGACCACTCCCTTCATTATGGCGGTCTCTCCCCCAACAACTTCGGAGTCCGAGACCTTGGCACCCTCCACGATACCCTCAATGATTTCCTTCACCAGTTCATCGTCCTCGCTCTCCAAGGCCAGGTAGTCCACCAGAGCTACTGGTCTGGCTCCAACACACACTAGGTCGTTAACGTTCATGGCCACGCAGTCTATCCCTATGGGTTTGAATTTCCTGGTCCTCAGAGCCAACAGTGTCTTGGTGCCGACACCGTCGGTGTGTATTGCAAGGTTTATCCCATTTATGTTCACTACGCCGGCGTAGTGACCTGCCCCCACTATGGTTCTCCTGTAGGTGGAGGATATCAGGCTCCTTATTCCCTCGTGATATTCCCTCAATTTATCCAGATTGACACCGGAGTCCCTGTACTCGTTCACCAGAGACCACCGTTAGGCGACCAATCCTTGGAGACCCCCAAGGTGCCTCTCTTCACCCTATTAAGATAGGAGTACCTCACTATCTCCGCTTTGTCCTGCTGTTCCCAGATCCCTCTCCCTATGTCAGTCCTATATATGAGCTCCGTGTTAGAGTTGATCAGCTTGACACAGGACTCCAGTCTCCTGCTCGACTCCTCGAAGTCCCCTATGGACACTAACTCTAAGGCTCTTGAGCCTTTGCTTATCAGTTTCCCTCCTTCGTAAGCGATGGAACCGAAGTACACCTTGCAACCCTTCTCTCTCATTCTCTCTAGATCAAGTTGAAACTCCTTTCCAGAGGCCAGGTCTCTCCTTAGGGGATAACCCAGGGGAGCTACTGCCCACACCACAGCGGGTTCTGGAACGACTTCTAACATGGCTTTTGCTAACCTTCCCTCAGCAGCTAACTGAAGGATTCTGCCGAAGTCCGAGCTTATCCTGGGAATTATGGCGGAGGTCTCTGGATCCCCCATCCTGGAGTAAAACTCTATGACTGTAGGCCCCCAGAGCTCCGTAAGCATCATCTGTCCAGAGATGAAACCTCTATACGTATCCCCGGTCTCCTTCGATATGGACTCAGCGGTTCTCTTCACTATCTCAAAGGTCTTCTCATATTCCTCCCGCGTGATGAAAGGTAATAGGTTACCAGGTCCTGATATTGAACCC
Source organism: Metallosphaera yellowstonensis MK1 (assembly GCF_000243315.1). Taxonomy (GTDB): domain Archaea; phylum Thermoproteota; class Thermoprotei_A; order Sulfolobales; family Sulfolobaceae; genus Metallosphaera; species Metallosphaera yellowstonensis. Next base: position 617,184 of record NZ_JH597770.1, read on the forward strand.
ATCCCGCCAGTCTCAGGACCTATTCCGTCCTGGTATGCGTGTTTGTAATCCTGAGCCAGGGGAAGAGGGAGGTATGAATACCCGTCTGTCAACACGTGCAGAGTATACTCGGGTCCATCCACTTTCTCCTCTATGATTATCTTCACCTCGCTTTTGACCAGGGAACCTATCTCGTCCACGCTCCTGCTCAGGGCACTCCTTTTCTCTTTAGATAGATAGGCCTGTAGATCAGCTACTACCTTGACTCCCTTCCCCCCTACCTGCTCTGACGGTTTCACGGCCACAGATCCGCCATACTCCATGATGAACTTTGAGGCCTCCTCCAGGCTGGTGAATGCCCTAAACCTCAGCCTCCCGTCTATTTGGTACTTCCACATCAGTTCTCTCATCCATACCTTTGACTTCTCGATCTGGGAGCAAGTCTTAGAGGGACCTATGACTGGAAGCCCCTCTTTCCTGAACTCGTCCGCTACACCGTGAAATAATGGATCTTCAGGACCCACCACTCCGAAATCCGGCCCCACCGTCCTTATGGCCTCTCTCACGTCCTCTTGGGAACTTACGTTTCCTCTCAGGTACTCTCCGCCTGTCTTCCTCACCACCTCCATGATACCTGGGTTAATGTAAGAGGATAAGGCATACACCCTGTAGGACTCCGATGAGTTACCCAGGGACTCAGCCAGGACATGTTCCCTGGCACCTTCTCCTATTAAGAGTACCTTCATTATTGAATCACCTTCGGGTAACTCCTGGTCATGCATCCCATGCAAAGGGAGGAAGAGGTCAGAGCTCTCCTTAAACCCTCCAGGGAGAGCCAATGTATCGAGTCAGCGCCTAATACCTTGGCTATCTCCTCCTCCCGCAGGTTAGCTGCTATGAGCTCTTTCTCTTCTGGCACCTCCACCCCGTAAGGACAAGGGGAGACCAACTTCGGACTCCCGATGAGAACGTGAACCTCCTTGGCTCCCAATCTTCTCAGGCTAGCTATGGTGTTCTTTAATGTAGTACCTGTGACCATGGAATCGTCAATGAGGACGACTCTCTTACTATGAACTGCTCCTCTGACCGGATTGAGTTTCAATTGAACTCCCACAATTTTGAGGAAATCGTCCGAGGCCAACATGGTCCTTATGGGACTTCCTGTCCTGGTGAAACCCAGTTCTAGCGGTATATTCAGCCTCCTCGAGTATCCCAGGGCGAAGGGGAGCGCGGTGTCCGGAACCCCTATCACTACGTCGGCCTCAAGAGGCCTCTCCTCTGCCAGCAGTTCTCCTATCCTCACCCTAACTTGATACACCTCACTTTCGTTAACGTAACTGTCAATTCTAGCCTGATATACGTACTCTATGGAGCAGTAGGCCTTCCTGGGCTCCCTCAACTGCTTGGTTGAAACGTTGAGTCTTGACATGAGGATCATCTCTCCAGGTTTGACCTCTCGCCTGAACTCTCCCCCAATAACCCACATAGCCACAGGTTCCGAGGCAATAATACCCATGTCGAAGCCGAAGCCTCCTAAGGCCAACGGCCTCAATCCGGTCTCATCTCTATATGCTATCAGGTTTCCATCCCTAGTCAAGGCTATGAGCGAGAATGCTCCCTTGGCACTAAGTATGGCTGACTCTGGATCGGTGACTAGTCTCTTGGAGAACTCGTTCAAGTCCACCTTTATTACGCCGTCTATCACGAGGGCAGCGTCGTCTGTGACCACTGGGTATCCTCTCCTGGTTCCCGCGTATCCCAGTCCAGCCCATCCTCCTATGTCCACCTCCAAGTCCTCCGGCGGTACGTCATTGATTTTCTCTCTGATTTTTCCGTCCAGTAGAGCGACTCCGCTGGTCGCGTATCCCCTGTGTTGAAGACCCACTAGGGAGTAGTAGAGGAACTTAGAGACGTTCCATACTTGATCGAAGGCTAATATGCCTACTATTCCAGCCATATTTATCACCTAGAGAAGACCCTCTCCAGTGAGGAGAGGTCATATTTTCCCCTCAGGGGGTAGTCACCGGTGAAGCATGCCTCACAGATGGTTCTCTTGCCTATGGCCAGCTCCATTTCCTCAACTGTAAGGTACTCCACGCTGTCTGCACCTATTTCCTCGGCTATTCGTCTTAAGTCTCCGGATCTGGCCAACAGGTCGGATCTCTTGGGGAAATCTATTCCCATATAACACGGATATCTTATCATGGGAGATCCTATTCTGACGTGTATCTCCCTCGCTCCCGCACCTCTCAAGGAGCTCACTATCCTGTTCATGGTATTCCCTCTGACTATGGAATCGTCCACCAGTACCACCCTCTTGTCCCTCACCGCCACGTCCACGAGGCCAAACTTTTCCTTAAGGACTTCGTTTCTCTTCTCGTTGGAGGGCATAATGAAAGACCTCTTGGAATATACGGTCCTGACCAAGGCTTCCTCCAGTGGAATCCCACTCCTCCTGGAGAAACCCAAGGCAATTGGCCGAGACGATTCAGGGACAGGGACTACGACGTCGGCCCTGGCCGGATGTCTCTCCGCAAGGATCTCGCCCAGCTTAATCCTGGCAGAGTAGACCGACACCCCGTCTATCACGGAGTCACTTCTTGCGAAATAGATGTACTCAAAGGCACACGTGGTTCCCAACATGTGAAATACCTGTTCCCTCTTAATTCCACCCCTTTGAATTACTACCAACTCTCCAGGATGAACAGAACCTATGACCTGTCCACCGAGTTGTCTTATCACCGAGTCTTCGGAGGAGACTACCCACGCCCCATTGATCTTTCCCAGCACCAGAGGCCTGAACCCTCTAGGGTCCCTCACAGCCAACACAGTACCGTCACGGGCTAGCACGAGCAGTGAGTACGCCCCGTCTGCCACGTCCATGAAACCCTTTAACGACTCCTTCAGGGGCTTTCCCCCCTTCATTTCCCTCTCCAGGAAGGTCAGAATGAATTCAGTGTCAGTGGGGTAATCCCCATGCATGAAGTAGTTGGTTATGGTGCCGTTAAAGGACACGGAGATTCTATCGTTTCCCAAGGGCTGAGCCTCCTCCAGTGTGGTTGAACCGGTGGTGGAGTACCTGACGTGGCCTATGGACGCCTCTGATTCCTCCAACCTCTCCGGATCTATGGCCTCACCCACCAGACCTAGCCCCTTCACTAGCTTAACCCTACCATCCTTTGTCCAGGAGATTCCAGCTGACTCCTGTCCCCTGTGCTGAAGTAGCTTCAGCCCTTCATAGGTGAGCTTCACTGACCCCTCCCCTACTGCGCCAAATACCCCACAATGCTCCCTGATCAACTTAGCTCCTCCTCAAGCATGTTCAGGTATCTTTCTACTTCCCTCTCCAACGGAAGTTCGACGTCGTCAAGGAACAGTGAAGCCTTGCCCTTCGTGACCTTGCCTATGGTAGAGGCCACAATCCCCTTCCTGGACGCCTGAATGTGGAACCAATGTGGGTCGTCGGTCAGCACCAGGAATCTTCCCCCACTCTCAGAGAACAATATGGAGAGCAGGTCCCTGGTGCCAATAACAGCTTTAGTATTGATGTGTACTGCGTGCCCTGACGCCAGAATGGGCAATAGTGATCCTGCCAGACCTCCCTTATTGATGTCCTTATTCCAGGTTAGCTTGGACTCATTGATGGCCTTGATTATCAACTCACTTGCTAGGAGGTCCTCCATGAGCCTGGCCCTGGCTACCTCCCCTCTCCCTCCAAAGAGTCTCGAGAAGAGCGTACCCCTCAGCTCATTCCTCGTAATTCCCAGCAGGACTAACCATCCCTCTTCTACTCGTGGTTTCAGGTACTTTCCCTCTACCAGTCCAGCCATTACTATGAGAGGTGTAGGTTTTATGGGGTTCCCATTCTTGTCCTCATTGTGGAACGATACCTTCCCTCCAACTATGGGGACGGAGAAGAACTTAGCTGCCTCTGATATCCCCCTGATACTATCAACGAAGTCTTGGTAGACCTCCGGCTTCCTCGGATCCCCGAACTGAAGGTGATCCACTGCGGCGATCCCTCTAGCTCCCACTGAAGCTAAATTCCTGAACGCCTCAGCGACTATGGCCTTTCCGCACTCGTACGCGTCGACTTCGCAAAGGTCTTGATTGGCGTCCCCTTTGACGGCGATTTGCCTCCCGTTGGGCAACTCGATCACCGCACTGTCAGCCTGGCCTGGCTTAACCAGTGTAGATACTCCGACCTCATAGTCAAACTGCGAGTAGGCCCACTCCTTGTTGCCCAAGTCAGGATGAAGGAGTATGGTCGATAGGGCTTCCCTCACGGAGACCTCTTTCACCTCCTCAGTCCTGACCTTCCTGTTCATGGGCCAGACGAAGAGGGGAGGTGACAGTAAGAGTTGGGAAGGAAGGTCAACTACAACTTTACCCTCGTAAGTGAAGGTAATTCTGGGTTCACTCACGATCTCCCCGATGACCTCACATGGATAGTTGTAGTCCTCAAAGGCTCTGCACACTTCTTGGACATTCTCAGATTTAACGGCGAAGAGCATCCTCTCCTGCGTCTCTGAAATGATGATCTCTTCGGGGCTCATGCCCTTCACTCTGAGGGGGACCCTCTCCAGTTGCACCCTTGCCCCGAGACCGTTGGCCATTTCTGTCACGGCCACGGCCAAACCTCCCCCACCCAGATCCTTCATGGCCTCCACCTTTCCTCTAACCTCCAGCGTCGCGTCGATCAGGATCTTACCTGCAAAGGGGTCTGCTATCTGGACAGCCCCTATCTCATCCATCCCGCTGAGTTTCCTTGACGCGAAGGACGCCCCTCCAATGCCATCTAACCCAGTGAAACCCACGAGCACTAGCTTAAGTCCAGGAGTTCTCACGACGCTGGGTACGATCTCGCTAGCCTTCACCACGCCCACACAAGCCACGTCCACCAAAGGGTTATCGGTGTAGGTGGGGTCGAAGGATAGTTCTCCTCCAACCACTGGAACTCCCACGCTATTACCGTAGGAAGCTATTCCAGCTATGATGTTCTTTAGGAGCCACTTCCCCTTGGCGTCCAGTCCTCCAACCCTTATCATGTCCAACAGTGCTATGGGCCTGGCTCCCTTGCTTATTATATCCCTCAAGATTCCGCCCACACCAGTGGCTGCACCGTTGTAAGGATCCACAGCCGAAGGGTGGTTGTGGCTCTCCACCTTCAGGACCAGAGCCCATCCGTCACCGACGTCCACCGCACCTGCGTCTTGCCAATCCTCCACGCTCATTATAACTCCTTGCCCAGTAGTGGGCAAGCTCCTGAGGAAAGTCTTGGAACTCTTGTAGGAACAATGTTCCGACCAAAGCGCATCTACGACCTTCCACTCAGCCTCGTTGGGTTCCCTGTCCAGAGTGGATCTAACCAGTTCCATTTCCTTTGAGGACAAAGTAAGCATCATTTCCCAAACACCCTGAGGATCTCTAGACCATCTGTAGACCCGTCTGGAGTTAGTTTAGAGAAAGACGCTCTCTCTGGGTGTGGCATAAGCCCTATCACGTTCCCAGCTTGATTTGCGATGCCTGCCACGTTTTGCACGGAACCGTTAGGGTTCACCTCCTCCACCACCAGCCCGGAGGGATTAGAGTACTGGAAGACCGCCAGCTCTCTGGCCTCCTCTTCGTCCTCCAGATAATATCTCCCCTCAGCGTGTGCTATGGGCATCAGTAGTACGTCCTTGATACCTCTGGTGAATGGCGTGTCCTTTCTGCTCACCCTCACGTAAGTCCATTTGGTGATGAACCTGAGTTTCAGATTGGGGAGGAGGGCTCCCTTCAGTATTCCAGACTCTACAAGTATTTGGAAGCCGTTACAAATCCCGAGGACCAACTTGCCCTGGTCTGCCATCTCCCTCACCCCCTTCATGGCCTCGCTGTTGGCTGCTATGGTTCCGGCCCTGAGGTAGTCTCCGAAACTGAAACCACCAGGTATCACCACCCCCTGATACCTGTCTGGGTCGAAGGAATTGAACTTGACCACCTCGGCCTCAGCTTTCACCAGCCTCAGTGCCTTGACTACGTCTTCCTCGCAGGTCGTGCCTGGAAACTTAAGGACTGCCGTCCTCAACCCTCTCACTCCTCACGATGATCTTGTGAACGATAGGGTTGAACAGTCTCTTCTCTTCAGCTATCCTCTTGACCAAGGATTCAGCCTCATCCTTGGACTTAGCCTCCACCAGGAACCTCACGTACTTTCCTGCCTTCACCTCGCCTATAATCCCAGAGTACTGCTCCTCGATGACGAACCTCTTTATGGTCTCCCCCTCCGGATCCCTGACGCCGTCCTTGTTCACTATTATTAGCTCCACTGCGTACATCTAAACCACTCTCCTGAGTTTATCCAGGAACTCGGAGTAGGAGTCCCTCACGACCTCTAGAGGGAAGCCTCTCCTATACAAGTCCTTATCTAAGATCCTCCCGCTCCTGTCCCTAACTCTCATGGAGTCCAGGGACAGTTCATCTCCCAATATCAACCTGTTGTCCAGCCTCCCGAACTCGAGCTTAAAGTCGTAGAGGACAAAGCCTGCCTCTTCAACCACCTTCTTCAGGACTTCGTTTACCTTGACCGCTAAGTCCTCCACTTTTCTGGCCTCTTCCTCTGAGAACAACTTGAGGTATCTCATGTGATGATAATTGAGGAGAGGATCATGTCTAGTATCGTCCTTCAGGAAGAACTCCACTATGGGGGGTTGGAATACCTCTCCCTCCCCTATGGGTAGCCTCTTCACTATGCTACCCGTAGCTACGTTCCTCAGCACCACCTCCACAGGGACCATTTTAAGCCTTTTTACGATCATGGTCCTCTCGTCCTCCATCCCTACGTAGTGTGTCTCCACGCCGTGTCTCTCCAACAACCTGAAGAGTATGGCTGAAGTCTGAGCGTTGAGGACTCCCTTCCCTGGTAACACGTCAGACTTAGCCCCGTCCCCAGCAGTTATTGAGTCCTTGAACCTCAACAGAACGTGTTGACCGTCCAGAAGGTAGACCTCCTTGGTCTTTCCCTCCCCTAACTTCTCCATATTGCTTGTTAACACAACTAGCTTAAAAATGCATCTTCATCTCCGTGAAACATTTACTTGTTTAAGTAAACACACATATTAAATTAGAGGTTCCTCCTGAATGCCCATGGAGATCACCATTGACGAATTCCAAGAGGTGGAGATGAGGGTGGGGATAGTCAAACAGGCAGAGAGGATAGAGGGAACCAAACTCCTCAAGCTCCTGGTAGACGTGGGGTCGGGAACTAGGCAAATAATCTCAGGTATAGCTCCGTATTACAATCCGGAGAGCTTAGTAGGTAAGAGAGTGATCGTCTTGGTCAACCTCAAACCTAGGGTGATAAGGGGATACGAAAGTCAAGGGATGATATTGGCTGCAGGTTGCAAGGAAGATGAGGAGAGGGGAGTTAAACCTTCCGTCCTGACGGTTAACGATGAAGTACCTCCGGGAACTAGGGTATGTTAAATCCTTTTGAGGGCGTCACACTACCTCCCGATCCCGAGGAGCTGATAAGAAGGGAGTTGAGGAGGCTTAGGGACGTTCAAGGAGTAACAGTGAAGGACAGGGAGATAAGGAGGCTGATACACTTCAGGGACGCTTTACAGACATACAATAGGTTCCTGAACTCTTTCCCCAAGTTAGACCGGCTCCATCCCTTTTATCTCACCTCACTTGAGATAACCGCTGGGTCATTGGACAAGGTCAAGAGGTGCCTGGCACAGGTGAGGAGGAAGGTGAACGTGGCGAGCAGGCTCCTGGAGAATTACGTGGAACAAATCAAGAGGAGCCCAGAGGCGAGAGCGAACACCCTCATGAGGACAGGTTTCGGAAGGGCCGCCTCAGTACTGAGGGACGGTAGGGAGTGTATAACTTGGTTAGCCGAGGTCACGAGGGAACTCTCTAAGGCAAAGTCCGTAGACCCAGACCTTCCCACAATAATAATTGCAGGTCCGCCTAACGTTGGAAAATCCACATTGGTCTCCAAGATCTCATCGGCCAAACCCAGGATAGCCAGTTTTCCGTTCACCACCAAGGAAGTACATGTGGGACACATGAACTGTGGGGTCAAGATCCAAGTGTTAGATACTCCAGGTATATTGGACAGACCGGACAGTGAGAGGAACGTCATAGAGAGGAAGGCCGTGAACGCCATAAGGAACCTTAGGGGGATAGTGATCTTCATGTTCGATGTCTCCAACTCATCCCTTTACGATGCTGGGGAACAGCTCTCCATATACAGGGAAGTCACCGGGATGGGAAGACCTGTAGTCACGGTCTTCAACAAGGTGGACGACGTAAATCAGGAGCTCTTCGACGCGTTGGCCCAGAAGTTGAACCAGGAGAGAGTGCTGAAGCTGAGCGCAGAAAAGGGTGAGGGTATGGTAGAACTCAAGAGGGAAATTTTTATTCGCTTGAAGGAAGTTTCCCCTGATATAAGTGATCTACTGGATTGTTGAAATATTCTCCTCCATACAAGGGGAGGGACTTCTAATAGGCTCGCCCTCCAACTTCATCAGATTAGCCGGTTGTAATTTGAGGTGCACATGGTGCGATACCAAATATTCCTGGATAAGATCTGACGGGAGACCCATGACTCTAGAGCAGATACTGGACTCCCTGGACACCACTCCGCAATGGACCACCGTGACAGGAGGGGAGCCACTACTCCAGGACATCTTCCCCCTTGCGGATGCTCTGAAGAACAAGGGATTTAAGGTGGCAGTTGAAACCAACGGTACGGTGAAGCCCAGAGAGGAGGTGAGGAAGGTAGTTGACGTGTTCTCCGTGTCTCCTAAGCTATCCAACTCCGGCTATAAACTGAGGTACGACTTCAGCGACGATTGGGCGACATATTACAAGTTCGTGATAGTCAACCCAGAGGTAGACCTCAGGGAAGTTAAGGACTTCGTGGAGTCTCAAGGAATAAGGAAAGAGAAGGTCATAGTCCAACCTGACGGTAACAGGAGAGATTACCTTCAGGCTCTGAAGGAACTAGCGGACAAGGTAATGGAGATGAGGCTACCCTTTAGGGTTTTGCCCCAACTTCACAGGATCATTTCTTACAGATGACTCAACCTGGATTCTCAACATCTCCATCTTTTCCTTTCCTCTGGTCAGTACCTCATTGGCCAGCTTGACTAGCGGTCTCACCTCAGGATCTTCAGTTTCCTCTCCCTTGAGGAGGTGAGTCAACTTTATCCCGGTCCGCAGCTCCACCAGGATTCCCTTGGAATTTACTGTCATTATCCCGCTGTGTTTGAAACCGGCCAGCCTGGCTATCCTGAGTATCTCCCAGGCTTCCCCCATGTCCTTAGTGTAAACGTGAAGGATCGGCCCCTGAACGACTAACCACAACCTGTGTAGCGCCCCTTTACTCAGTACTCCAGTCAGATCCTCTTCGGTAATACCCAAATGGTTCTTGAAGACCACCGCCGACCCCCTCCTCGACCAAGGATAGTCCGCGTCAATCACGGTTATCCTTCCACTACAGCTACTGTAAGTGAACGACTTCCCCCTCTTAAAGAACGCCCAAAGTAGATCCCAGATATCCGGATCCAGATAACCTATTTCTCTATCCCTAATTAACCTCTCCATGGCTTGTCGCTTAGCCTCTTCCCACGAGTCCATCGCCGATTTTAACTTCCCTAACTTAAAAAGGGTTTTGTGAGAGCCTCAGAGGTCCTGAGGAGGTATCTGGAAGAGGAGGAGTTCCAGCTGGAACTCCAGGAGGAGATAGAGTACGATAGTCTCGGTGAACTCCAGGAAGTCCCCCTGGAAGTCAGGATCCTTGTGAGGAGCAAAGGGAGAGCCAGACTTGTCCTCCTGGGCTTCCTGAAGATCGCCTATGAGTGCAGTCCGGAGTTCGCTAAGGATTACTTGGACATGAGCATCTCTCTAGAAGAGATTAAGAGAAGGCACGGGGTTTACACTGAACTGGAGTTCGTAGCCCTTCATTGCCTCCACATGATAAGGGATAAGGATGCACAGGCTACAATGCGGAAGCTCAAAACCTATATACTCTCTCGAGAGAGTAAAGCCCATGGACTTTGATGTAGTAGTTATCGGAGGCGGAGTCGCGGGGGTCGCAGCGGCCCTAAGAGCTTCAGAATTAGGGAAGAGAGTGGCTATAGTTGAGAGAGATGAAATGGGAGGAGAATGCATAAATAGGGCCTGCATCCCTTCCAAGACGCTAATTGACGCCGTAAAGGTCGTGAATAAAGCGAGGAGTTCCCCGTGGATACAATCAGCAGCGAGGCTGGATTACCCTAAGCTGAACGAGTACAAAACAATCATCATCAAGTCAATAAAGGAAAGGATGGAGGCGAACCTCAATTCCAAGGGAGTGAAGATCGTGAAGGGTCAGGCTAAGGTGAGAACATCAGGTGAAGTTGAGGTAGGAGGAAACGTGATAACCACCGACTCGTTAGTTCTAGCTACCGGATCAGTACCTCTATCTCTCCCTGACTTCCCTCTGAACGGAAAAAATGTCCTGGATCCGTGGACAGCCATGAATCTGAGGGAACTACCAGAAGAAATAGTGATAGTAGGGGGAGGAGTTGCTGGTGTGGAGCTCGCGACGCTCTTTAGAGCACTAGGGAAGGAGGTAACTATCCTTGAACTCATGCCTCAACTGCTTCCAGGGTTTGACAAGGACATAGCGTCAGCTACAAAGAAGAGAATGGAGGAGAAGGGGATCAGGATCTATCTAAACGCTAAGTCTAAGATCGTGAGCTCTGAGGGGAAGGTGAGGTTCTTAGTCAATCTTCCCAACTCGTCAGAGGAAGTGGTAGGCGATATGGCAGTGATCACCATAGGGAGGAAAGCTAGCACGGAATACGTGAACCTCAGGGATATTAGCGTGGAAACGGATCCTAGGGGATACATAAAGGTAGATGAAAATGCAAGGACTAGCAACCCTAGGGTATTCGCTGCAGGCGATGTGGCCGGAATACCCCTATCTGCCACTAAGGCCTGGAGGCAAGGAGTAGTGGCTGGAGATAATCTAGGAGGAAGGGCATCTAAAATGCCAAGATTCATACCCACCTCAATATTTGCTGATCTAGAGATAGGAGTAGTAGGAAGGACCTTAGATGATGCCAAGAAGTTGGGACTGGATGCCAGGGAAATAATCGTGCCCATGAAAGTTATCCCCAGGGCGTGGACTACAAATGAGACTGAAGGTTTCTTAAAATTAGTTGTGGCAAACGATAAGATAGAGGGGGCCCACATGATAGGAGAGGGAGCTACCGAAGTCGTGAATACCGTGAGTATGGCCATGGAATTGGGAGTTAGCATCCAACAACTCTACGCTGTTACATTTGCCCACCCAACGGTCTCTGAAATCGTAGGGGAAGCAGTACAGAGGCTAACTCACGGTGAACTATATTAGGCTTCCCATCTCATTAACATGAAATGAGTAATGAGAGGGAGAGGAGGGAGATAAGGAAGCTATTCAAGCTCCTTTTCCTCACGTCAAGGGGAGGGATTACCAGAGTGAGGATCATCACGGCACTCTTGTCCTCTCCCATGAACGCTAATCAACTCAGTCGCGCCTTGAACCTAGATTATAAAACGGTCATCCATCACTTGGAAGTGCTAACGGAGAACTCCTTGGTAGTCAAGGAGGGAGAAGGATATGGTGCCCTTTATAGGCCCTCGAGTTTCCTTAAGCTTCACTTTGACATCTACCAAGAGATAGTTGGTAATTTCAAACCTGTAAAAAAAGCCTGACGTTGAGAACCCTAAACCCTCTTAAAGTCTCTTTCCCAATAACATTCGTATGAACAAAGAGCTACATAGATTTCTAGTGCAGACTAGGACTTTCAGGGGAAAGATAAGGCTTTGGCAGGGTAAGCTAAGGAACAGAGCAGAGCATTACAGGAACCTCTCTGCCGTTAACGCCACCAGGTTCTCCGCTATTGCACAACAGTACGCTAAGGAGTCAGAACAATTAGAGAAGATATCGCAACACCTTGAAAGGATGGACGTCCTCTTGGAGATGTTAGAGATGAAAGTCGAGACCGCGCTCTATATTGACTATATAGCTCAAGAGCTAGTAAATGTAGTTGAGGCACTCAGGGAGTTCAAAAAGGAAACTCCGTTCCTGGGTGCTGAACTCACAATGCTTTTAGATGAACTATATACAAGCTTTTATACGTCCTTCAAGGTCCCCGAACCGGTGATAATACAGGCGAGGGAGAAGGCGGTTGAGGTACTTCAAGAGGCCGACCAACTCATACGAGCTAGGGAAAAGGAAGGGAAGAGTAGTATAAAGACTTAAAAAATATATAGCCTATATAACTTGTGCAGTCAAAGACAACAAGGAGAATACAGCTCACAGGGGGCTCCACTTACATCATCTCTCTCCCCAAAAACTGGGTCAGACAACTGTCCCTTAAGCCAGGTGACGAAGTGGATGTTATCCAGGACAGTAATCTAAGGCTATTGCTGGTACCAAAAGGTACATCCCAGGACGGAAGACAGAACAGGGCTGTAATAACATGTGAAAACCTCAGACCTAACTTCGCCGTTAGAGAGTTCATTGCATACTACATGGCAGGTTATACAATAGTTTCCCTGATCTGTGCCAAGATGAAAGCTGAGGATAGGACTGCAATTAAGGACACGGTAAGGAAGAGACTACTTGGAGCTGAAGTGGTGGAAGAGGATAGCACTAACCTAACGGTTCAATTCTTAGTGAACGAGAAGGATCTACCTATATCGAGGGCCATTAATAGGGCAGCCGCGATATCACAGAACATGTTGAAGGACACCCTTGATGCCCTGAGGACTGGGGATATAGAGGTAGCTAGGGAGGTCCAGGAGAGGGACGATGAGGTGGACAGGTTTTACTTCTATGTAGCTAGACAGCTAACCCTCAGTATAACCTCCTTTGAGATCCTTGAGGAAGAGGGATATAACGCCACGCAGATAGTGGATATATACTCGGCAGCGAAGTCCGTGGAGAGGATTGCAGATCACGCCCATAGGATTTCGAGTCTGATCCCTGAGATCGGCGGTGCAGTACCGGAGTCTGTAGTTAAGGTGGGGGAAAGAGTTCTCGAGCTCTACAAGGAGGCCTCAAGTTCTTTCATTAATGGCAAGAGGGAAACAGCAAACAGGATAATAGAGGAGGACAGGGAGATAGCTGAGTTACACAGGACTGTCATGTCGTCTCTGCTCAAGGAGTTGGGAGAGCTTAGAGCACCAATCCTGTTCGTTCTAGACTCCTTCAGACGAATTAGCAGGTACTCAGTGGACTTGGCTGAAACTACAATAAATCTCCTTGCTAAGAATAAGGACTCACCGATCCAGGGGAGTTGACCAAATCTGCAGGTTACCCGCCTTGAAGTCCGCGTAGGCCTGAGCCAATTCCCTTACGTCCTTCGCTTTTTTAACCCTTTTAGCTAGATCGCTCAGGGCCTCCCTGTCCTCCAGGGTGTAAGGACCGGACTTAAACAAAAGGAGAGCGCACGTCGGATTCATCACGGCCACACTAACGTAGCCCCTAATGAACAGGGAGTCGGCTGTCTCTAAATCTGGCTTAGAGAAGAGACATATACCCGGGTGGGTGTGAGCCGAGGTAACGCCGTGAGGCATGGGAAGTGTAACCCTATTCTCTTCCCCTTCAAAAATGGCGTACTCTCCCTCATCGGTCGTGAACGCTAAGAACTCGATCCCAGTCTCCATGGTCTTCCTGGAGAAGGGCAAGAGAACCTCCTTTAGAAAACGTAAGTGCTCTCTCGCTATTTCGAAGTAAATCTGGGTGTATGGCTGAGGTCCCCTCCCCTTAACCGTGCCCTCCATTCCTCCAACAGTGAACAGGTATTTCAGGTCAGTAGTTGGGGGTTCCTCATACTCCTCGTGTATCTCCTCTGCCCTGATTAAGAGTGAGTAAAGCCTAGATATCCTCTCTGAGCTCTCATGTCTCCCTAGCCATTCCTCCTTTGCACTCATTGATAGCTACCTCCTGTTCTTTAACGATTTTCAATAGCGAGTCAAGGGGTGAATGTGATAAATAAACAGACCTTCCCACTATCTCGAAATCAGCTCCAGCACAAAGGGCAGAGCCCGGTCTAGCTCCCTGGGCTCCTACTCCTGGGGAGATGATGATCTTATCGGGAAAGTCGGCTCGCGCTCTTCTCACGACTGAGTGCCTAGTGGCAGGTGCGACCAGTCCCTCTGGATTCACTCCCTTGGTCACTTGAAGGAGGTACTGGTACACTTCATCGCTCCACCCAGGATGGGACATGGAAATGACCAGATAGAGTTCCCTGTCCTTCAGCTCTCTTCTTAAAGAATCTAAGGCTCCATCGATACCGACGAAGGAGTGAGCAATGAAACCGTCACCCAGACTCTTCAGCTTTGAGGCTATAGAGACCATCGTGGAGTCGATGTCGGCTAACTTGAGGTCCAGGATGACCTTGAGGCCTAATCCCTTGGTCAGCTCGCTGACCTTAGAGGGACCCAAATCCAAGAGGAGAGGCCACCCTACCTTAACTCCCGCCAGGTGATGGGACAACTCCTTAAGTCTCTCCCTGTCCATGGGCACATCTAAGGAGAGTATTACCCTACTCATACGTTTCCCCTCATATACTCAAGAATCTGGGCTCTATCGGTCTCGCTCAACTTGTCCAAGATCGATCTCAAGATCTCCGATATCCTATATATAGCCCTGAACTCCATTCCCATCTCCCTTAACTTCCTCTCGGCCCCTTCCTCTCTATCAACTATGACTAGAGCCCCTACTACCCTCCCCCCATTTCTAAATACCTCCAAGGACGCCCTCTCCAATGAGCCTCCGGTTGTGGCAACGTCGTCCACTACTAGGACCTTCTTGTCTGACACTTCAGCCTCAATTAACCTATCGGTCCCGTGACCCTTCTTCTCTATCCTGACATAACCCATGGGTTTCCCCAACTTACACGCCATAAAGGAAGCCAAGGGAACCCCTCCTGTAGCTACCCCTAAAATCACGTCATAATCGATATCCTTGACTCTTTCCATTGCCTCCTCTACGATCTTAAAGAATTCTGGATAGCTAGGCAGTTTCCTCAGGTCTAGGTAATAGGGACTAGTCTTCCCAGAGGTCAGGACGAAGTTCCCTATCATGAGGAGCTTTCTCTCCATGAGTACACTTCCTATATTCATGTTGTTCACAACCTCAATAGCGGAAAAGAGTTTAAATACGGTTTTCGTTAAAGGTGTAGAAGGGCTTTATTGCAAGACTTGATATCGATCCTCGACCTCGCTAAGGAGGAGGTCCTGGAAATTTTCGAGAAAACCGACGCTCTTCTTCGAGGGAAGATCAGGCTGAGGCTTGACGGGAAGATAGTGTCACTGGCCTTCTTCGAACCGAGCACGAGGACCGCCTTGAGCTTCGAGAGTGCTGCTCTCTCCATGGGAGGACGAGTCCTCGGTTTCACCTCAGAGGAATCTATATCAGTGGCCAAAGGGGAAAATCTAGCAGACACTGTGAGGATGCTAGACAATTACTCGGATTGCATAGTGATAAGGCACAAGTTCGATGGAGCAGCGAAATTCGCATCAGAGATAGCACAGAAGCCGGTGATAAACGCGGGAGATGGCAAGCATGAACATCCCACTCAAACGCTCATAGATCTTTACACCATCAAGAGGATCTTTGGAACTCCTGAAGGTCTAACCTTTGGTCTCTTGGGGGACCTGAGATACGCCAGGACAGTGAACAGTCTAGTAAGGGGTCTGAAGTTCTTTAGGCCTAAGAAGGTCTATTTGATCTCCCCACCACAACTGAGACTCAGGGAGGAGATCAGAAACGAACTTGACTACCCGACTGAGGAGAGAGTCGATCCTAGAGACGTGATAGGTGATATTGACGTACTCTACGTCACCAGAATTCAGAAGGAGAGGTTTCCAGACGAGTCGGAATACGAGAAGGTGAAGGAAAGCTACAGAGTTGACGTAAGGCTAGTAGAGGAGATGAGGAAGGACAGCGTAATCCTCCATCCACTCCCTAGAGTCACGGAAATAGATAGAAGGATAGATTCCTATCCACAAGCCAAATACTTCCTCCAGGCATCCTTGGCTGTGCCCTTAAGGTCTGTCCTGCTCCACGAAGTCGTGGGAGGCGTTGAGGCTTGAAGAACGGACTGATAGTGAGCAAGATCAAGAACGGCACTGTAATAGATCACATACCTGCAGGTAGGGCGTTGGCAGTGCTGAGGGTCTTAGGAATAAGGGGGCAGGAAGGCTATAGAATAGCGTTGGTCATGAATGTGGAGAGTAGCAAGATGGGGAGAAAGGACATCCTCAAGATTGAGGAAAGGGCCATTGAGGAGAGGGAGGCTGAGCTCATAACGTTGATAGCCCCTGAGGCAACTATAAACATCGTAAAGGATTATGAGGTAGTGGAGAAGAGAAAGCAGAAGGTTCCAGATAAGATAACAGGTCTACTAAGGTGTACTAACCCCTCCTGTATAACAAATAACGATCCTGAAGCGGCCACAAAATTCAAGACACTTAGGAAGTCACCAATAGAGCTCGTCTGCGAGTATTGCGAGACCAGAATAACCGAACAGGAGGTATTGAGGCAGATCTTGGAATGATGTATTCTAAAGTACTCAGGGTTGAGCCAACCAGGGAAAGTACGAGAGTTCTCCTGGAGTATTACGGTAAGGAACCGTCACCTGGCCAATTCGTTGGGCTCGTGTTCCCAGGCGAGAGTGAGATACCGCTAGGGGTAACCGATTACAAGGAAGGCGAGTTGGAGCTGTACGTGGATTCGGAGAGGTTGGTCCAGTATCTTCGTAAGATGAGCAGGGTGATAGTGGAAGGGCCTTTTGGAAAGCCAGTTGAGATTCGAGGGAACGTCATGGGGATAGCTGTAGGGAGGTTATATCATGACCTCCTCTATCCCCTGAGGATTGCCAAGAGGAAAGGGTACCAGGCCTCCTTGAACTGCGAGTCTTGCACGGACGAGTTCCAGAGGCCCAGTCAAGAGGTGAGATGGGATCTAATCCTAGCCTCAGTTCCCTTGGAGTTCATTAAGACTCTTCCCCGTAACACGTTAGTTTACGTCAGGTGGGTCAAGATGAACTGTATGATGGGAGTATGTGGGGTCTGTAATGTGAAGGGGTTCCTTCCCTGTGTGGAGGGACCCTTCATGGAGGTGGAAAAAGTTGTGGATAAAGGGTAAGATTTACCTGAGGGGTCTAGAGGAGGCCTGCGTGTCATTCGATAGGAGGATTAAGGAGATCAGGAAGGAGTGCAGACCAGACCTTAAGCTTCCCTCAGACTCTTACGTGTTCCCAGCAGGTGTAGATATGCACGTTCACCTCAGGGGACTCGAGCTCTCCTATAAGGAGACTATAGCCTCAGGGACGTCAGAGGCCGTCTATGGGGGGATTGGGGTGGTGGTGGACATGCCTAACACTGTTCCAATAATCAACAGCGTGGAGACCATTAGATTGAGACTCTCAGAGTTAGGGAACTACTCCAGGTGCGACTACGGAATTTACTCCGGGGTGACTCAGGATAAGGGAGTCGCTAAAATGCCCATAGCCGGATTCAAGGTATTCCCAGAGGACCTTGAGAGAGACATACAGTGGATATTGGAATCTCCGATGGTCAAGGTCTTGCACCCAGAGATACCTATGTCCCTGAGGCCTGGGAGACACAATAGGAGGTTATGGCAGGAATTGGCGTCCCTCTACCTTGTCAGAGGGAACTTTCACGTGACTCACACCACTAGTTTGGATACCATTAAGCTAGCAAAAAGGATGGGCTTCTCGACCGATTTCACTCCCCATCACCTTCTAGTTCCAGGAGAGACGGATTGCCTGTCTAAGGTCAACCCGCCCATAAGGGGCAAGAGTGAGAGGAACAGTCTCCTCATAGCTCTAACCGAGGCTGATGCGGTAGCTAGTGACCACGCGCCTCACTCAGTAAAGGAGAAGTCCTTCCCCATTGAGTTATGTCCTCCAGGGATTGCAGCCGTGTCCTTCACCCTACCCTTTATCTTCACCCTAGCTCTCAGGGGTGCTATAACATTGGGTAGGGCAGTGGAACTAATCTCCACAAACCCCTCCAGGATTCTTGGGATCCCCGCGGGGGAGATAGCTGTGGGGAACTTAGCAAACTTCGTGATCATAAGGAGGGAGAGATGGAGATACTCCACTACCTTCAGCAAGATGACACACACACCATTAGACGGCTTTCCCTTGGATGCCACAGTTTATGCGACCATAGTGGAAGGTAAGGTAGCTTATCAGGACGGAAACGTTTTCCCGGTGAGGGGATCCAATGTATTCGACAAGAGTGGCAGGACTTAATTTGAACGACCCATTCGTCATCGCTTCTGGTGTTATCCCAGAAGTACCTGGACTCATGAGGAGAGTTTGCCACCAATACAGACCCGCAGCCATAACGACCAAGACTTTCACACTGTATCCCGTAGAATCTCATCACTCCCCCACAATCGTTAAAGTTGGAGAAGGCTGTTACATCAACGCCATAGGTCTAGGGAATCCTGGAATCAGGGCGTTGGAACCCAACGAGTGCGTCCAGATAGTGAGCATAGGTGGGAGTTCCCTAGAGGAAATGGTCCAGGCCTCCTTGGAGGGGGAGAGATACGCCAATGCCATAGAGCTGAATCTGAGCAGTCCAAATAGGAGAGGGTACGGAGCTGACACAGCCAGCCTAGTTTCTGATATAGTTTCTGCAGTGAAGTCGAGCGTGAAGAGGCCGGTCTTGGTAAAACTGGGACCATGGGACAATGTCCTCTCCCTAGCAGGGAAAGCGCTAGACGCGGGAGCAGACGGGCTGACGTTAATCAACACGATGAAGGGAATGGTAGTAGATGTAGAGGAATTCAAGCCAATCCTGAGTTACGGTACTGGAGGAATTTCAGGTAGGTGTATACACAACCTGGCTGTGAGAATAATTTATGAGGTGTACAGAGAGTACAACCCAGATATAATAGGTGTTGGAGGAGTTTTCACCCTCGACGATGCGTTAGAGCTCTTATCTGTGGGTGCAAAGGCTGTAGGTATAGCTAGTCTTATAATAGAGAGCGGATTTGAGGCAATTCCTAAGTTAAGGGCCTCTCTCTCCCTTTACCTACAGAGGAAGGGATTAAAACTCGAAGACATTATAGGAAGGGCAGTGAAACGATGAGGATAAGCATGAAGGGCAGGGATATGGAGACTTTAGTGTTCCTGGGTAGGGTTAAGGCCGTGAACGTTGAGTTCTGTAACGATTCCAAGACTATGGCCAAGGTTGTGGCTAAACTGGACACCGAGGAAGAGGTCGAAACGGAGTGTATCCCCACCAGGGCAGCTGGGAAGATCTCCACGGTAATGAAACACTACCTTAGGTTGGGAGTAGGAAAATATATAATCACCAATGATAAGGTCAGCGGTAACGTGGATACGGAGGGAGGAGAAGATGAAGTTCAGGATCGATAAACTTCCCAAGAGCGACGAGGACTTGGAGGAAATACAGAGGGAGGTAGAATCCACACACTCCCACGAGCACGAACATCACCATCACGGTGAGGAAGAGTTAGAGTCAATAATAGGAGAACTTTACGCCAATTATCAGAACCTTCAGGCCAGAGTTCAAGAGCTCGAGGAGCAGAACGAAAAGTACAGGAAAGAAATCTCGACGCTTTACGAACTCCTGAAACACTCCCTTAGGCTGTCGACTGCCTCAGATCAGGCCGAAAAGTCTAAAATACTAAGGGAGATCCTTGCCGTGTTAGATAATGAGTCTTGAGTCTGTATTAATAATAGCAGTGAAAGTTTTCGCGGTCATGGACCCGTTCTCCATAATCCCGTATATTCTCTCCATATTTGAGGAGGCCACACAGGGCGATGAAAAGATGAGGTGGACAGCCCTTGTGAATAAGGTTGAGGTCGCAGTAATCATTTTAGTCCTAATCTTCTCCCTCATGGGGCGACCACTACTAAACTTCTTGGGGTTGCAACCATACTCCCTTGAAATCGGGGGAGGGATACTTCTTCTCTATCTAGGAATAGATACCCTAGGAGGGTTTCAGCAACTGAAGTTCGTGTCGAAGAGGCTTGAAGAGGCTGTAGTTACACCAATAGCTACTCCCCTCATAGTAGGTCCTGGAACCATGACGGCGCTTATATCGCTATCGGTTCAGAACAGTGTTATAGACCTAGTTTTGGGTAGCCTAGTGGCAGCATTTCTCACTTATCTCGTTCTACTGAGTGGGCCTCTCCTGATCAAGGTACTAGGAAGGACGGGAACCGTGGCAGCGGGAAGGTTTACAGCCATCATCATAGCAGCCTTCGGGGTTCAGCTAATTATTAGTGGAATATCTCAAGTTAAATTGGCGTGAGAATCCCAGGACTAACTAAAAAATTTTTAATCCCGAAGGAGAAGTCATATCGGGACAAATGACAAGTGATGGCAAAAGGAGGGTAGATTTAGACACAATAGACAGAAGACTCCTCATAGAATTACTCAGGGACTCGAGGGTGAGCCTAAGGAGACTTTCAGAGGAAATGAACGTCTCTCCTGCCACTCTTCACAACAGGCTCACCAAACTCGTCCAAGAGGGTGTGATAAAGGGTTTCACAGCCCTCGTGGATTATACGAAGTTGGGTTACTCCCTCTCAGCCATCATCATGGTCAAGGTGAATGGAAAATACCTGGTTGAGTTCGAGAGGGAAATAGCCAACACGGACAACATCGTGGCAGTTTACGACGTTGTGGGAGAATATGACGTTGTGCTCATTGCCAAGTTCAGGAGTGTCGAAGATCTGGACGTTTTCCTGAAACAATTGCTCAAAAACAGCAAGGTGGAGAGAACGTATACCAGCATAGTCCTTAACGCGGTCAAAGAGGATCCAAGAGTTAAAATATAACGTTTTGCTATTATTTTTGCGTTGACATCTAAATTCTGATCCAAAACCTTTATATATGAAACCATGGGCTTAGCATATATATGGTGTTTTAGGATGCAGTTTTGTCCTAAAGACGGAGGTCTCATGGTACCCACTAAGAAGGGGAACAAGGAGATTCTGAAGTGTAACAAGTGTGGGTACGAAATGCCCCTGGACAAGAAAGCCAAGAAGGCCTACGAGATAAAGGAGAACAGGGGCAAGTCGGGTAAAGTTCTCACTACTTCCATAGTGAGCGAAAATGAGGGCAGGAGGAGGGAGGACGATGAGTGGCAACAGGAGAGGGAGGAGTACTACAAGGAGGTAGGCCTTGAGTTATTGAGGGAGGAGTTGGAAGGTACAGAGGAACACGAGGAGGAGTAAGGATCTTCTAAATAAATTGTCTTTAACACCGCAAATATTATATTGTCAGTTCTATTATCATTCCCTTATGAGAATCAACGAAACCACGAACAGATATTCGCTGAAGGTGGGAAGAAGGAACCTGTTGATAGAGGAATTGAAGAATGAGAGAGGCGAAAAAATATTCTCTATTCTTCAAACCATCTATGCTACCACTCTAGATGATAAGGAGTGGTTGGCCGATACCTCAAATGTCAAACCTTTGGACAGGAAAAACCTTGATCCTGAGCTGAAGAAGTTCCTAAAGGTTATCGGGATCTGAGGTGATCTCCATGGAGACCTTCGACTTCGTGATAACAACAGATCGGTGCCTCATGACCAACCATCACGGGAAGGAGTTCTTAGGCTTTCTGGGAACAGGTCCGGCCATAGGAGTACCGGAGTCCGCGTGGAAGTGGTTAGCGTGTCCCAAAATAAAGACTGACAATGTAGGTAGGCCTCACCAGGCGCCTTACGGAATGAGGAAAGTGGAAGCGAAACTGATAGATGAAGGATTCAAGGCAGCAATAATAGATCCAGACCACTTAGCTCCACACCTCAAGAACGCTAAGGCCCTGATGTTCTCTCACCACGACTACTTTGCTTTCGGGCCTCCCTCATCGACCTGGTGGGGAATAACGAAGAAGGAACCTATCAACTACAAGAGCTTCCAGGAACTCGTGAATAAGCCCGAGGTGCAGGAAGCCAGAAAGAGAGGTGTGAAGATGATCGCTGGAGGCCCATCAGTCTGGCAGTGGCTCTGGAGGGAGGACATGATAGAGAAGGTCGGAATAGACTCCCTAATCGACGGAGAGGCTGAGAAGGTGATAGGTAAGATCGCCCAAATGATATTGGATGGGGAGGAATTACCCAGATATTACTACATCAGCGGTGAGGACGTACCAGGTATAGAGGACATACCTGACATCAAGGGTGCCAGTGTCAACGGCCTCATAGAGATAATGAGGGGGTGTGCCAGATCCTGTAGGTTTTGCTCCGTCACCTTGAGGCCCACCAGGTACTATCCTCTCGAGAAGATCGAGAGAGAACTCCAGGCCAACGTAAGGGCCGGAGTCAGACACGGAGTTATTCACAGTGACGACGTGCTATTTTATGGTGCTGTTGGTATCCTCCCCCGTCCAGAACCTCTAATAAAGTTACACAAGCTCGTGAAGAGATATTATAAGACGATCGCCTGGAGTCACGCCAGCTTGGCTGCCATCAGATACTCTCAGGAAAAGTACGGACTTATATCTAAACTTACTGAGATCGTATATGCAAACGAGTCTCAGAGCTATTTAGGAGTGGAGGTAGGAATCGAGACTGGCTCTCCGAGGCTTGCAAAGGAGATAATGCCCGCCAAATCGTCACCGTACAAACCAGAGAGCTATCCCGAAACTGTGGAGGAGGCGTTTAAGATAATGCACGAACATAACATAATACCTGCCGGGACTATGATCGTGGGACTCCCCGAAGAAAAGGAAGATGATGTACTAAGGACTATAGATCTCGTGGATAGCTTAAGGCCCTATAGGAGTATACTAGTTCCGATGTTCTTTGTGCCTATGGGCTACTTCAAGAACAAGGATTGGTTCACCAAGATCAAGTTGAGCGACTCTCACATAGAACTATATAAGAAAGTGTTCTGGCATGACGTATACTGGGCTGAGGATATACTGAACAGGTTCTATATGAAGGGCCCTGTATATTATCCCGTGAGGATGTTACTGAAATTGTTCCTTAGAGTAGCCAAGAAGAGAATGAAGGAAGTCGAGGCTTGGCTACAGGCCCAGATGAAAAATTAGACCTTTTTCGGCAAAATGACGTCCTTAGGTGCTGAAGGGAATAGTTCTAGGTACTTCCTGAGAACTTTTGGTATCACTACGGTGCCGTCCTCCATCTGGTTATTCTCCAGTATTGCCGTTATGGCTCTGGTTGTGGCTATGGCGGTACTGTTCAGGGTGTGAACGTAACCCTTTCTGTTGTTCTTCCTATCCACGTATCTTATTCTCATTCTGAAGGCTTGCCAGTCGGTACAGTTACTACAACTCACCATTTCCCTGAACTTGGCCTGGGCAGGCATCCATACCTCAAGGTCATACTTCTTGGCTGCGCAGGCCCCTAGATCTCCAGAGGCTATATTGACGACTCTGTATGGTAACTCAAGCCCCCTAAATATCTCCTCTGCGTTACTGATTAACTCCTCGTGAAGTTTCCAACTGTCTTCAGGGAGGGAGAAAATGAATTGTTCCACCTTATTGAACTGGTGAACTCTAAATATTCCCTTAAGGTCCTTATTGGCGGCCCCAGCCTCTTTCCTGAAGGCAGGGCTAAGCCCAACATATCTCAAAGGTAATCTGGTCGCATCGATCTCCTCCTTGTAATAAAGGGCAGCTATGGCATGCTCAGCTGTAGCTATGAGGTAAAGGTCTTCCTCCTCGATCTTGTAGATCGCATCCTTAAATGTTTCAAGATCTATCACAGACTTGATGACCTCTCCCCTCAACATGTAGGGAGGGATGATGAGAGTGTAACCCTTTGATGTCACTACGTCCACTGCGTACATTATGAGGGCAAGCTCCAACCAGGCTACGTCCTGGAATAAATAGTAAAACCTGGAACCAGCAACTTCCGCTGCCTTGGTTGTATTACCTTGCCTTAACACCTGTTCCAGGGCATCTGCATGCCCTATCGGTTTGAAAGATAATACTTCATATTGGGCCTCCAGTCCCCTAACTTGGTCAAGGAAGCTCTGCACATCCTTTTCATAGACTCTGAACTTGCCCCAAACCCTTATGGGAACGTTATAAGAATCATCAGGACCTTCAGGTACAGACTCGTGAACTAAATTAGGGAGACTTTTCAGGAGGTTATCACGTTCTTCCTCTATCTCCTTTAACTCCCTCTCTCTCGCATCGATTATCCTCAGGAGGTTTCTAGCCTCCTCTATCTTTTTCTTTCTATCTTCAGGCTGGAGCTTCGGAATCTGGGAGCTCACTAAGTTGTGCTCATGTCTCAGTTTCTCGACCTCCTGCAGCACGCTCCTCCACTTTCTGTCCAGCTCTACAGCCTTGTCAACTACAGACGCGTCTATGCCCCTCTTTCTCAGACTATCCATCAGTCTCTGAGGGTTCGACCTTATTAATTCAAGTAGACTCCAAGACATAACTAGACAAAAAGTTCCAGGATTTTATGCCTTCTGATCCTCGGTGGGGAGACCGTAGGTCTGGATCCACATCTCCACTATATCGTAACCGTAGAGTTTTTTGAACTTCTCTCTCCCTTCTGGACTCATCTTGAGGGGAGACCATTGCGTCTCCATGTCAATGTCAACCTCAACTTTCTTGGCAGGCACGGTCTCTTTGATCACTTCCTCTACGGTATAGACCAGATCATCCACAACTGGGCAACCGGGTGCAGTGAGTCCAAGTCTCACGTAAACCTCTCCGTCGTCTGATATCTTAAGATCGTAAATTAAGCCCAAATTAACGATATCTACCGGTATTTCGGGATCGTAGACGTCCTTAAGGGCCTCCATTAATTTTCTCGACCACTCTTCCTTATTCACAACCTGAGAACTCATTATTATCAGGAGATGACTCTGTCAACGATAGAATTTATCCTTTTGTATGTACTTGAGGAATTACGGTCCCTTCAAGTCACTGAGTTCTCTATAAAAACAGGTCCTATTCCCGGTATGGCATATGGGTCCTCGGGGCCTCACTAGCACAACTACGCTATCCTCGTCGCAGTCCACCTTCACTTGTACTACCTCTTGAAAATTTCCACTGGTCTCACCCTTGAGCCATATTCTCTTCCTAGATAGGGACCAGAAGTGAAGAAGGCCTGTGGTTAACGTCTTGATGAACGCCTCCTTGTTCATGTTCCCCACCATGAGTACTTCCTTGGTCTCAAAATGTTGAACCACTGCAATCACAGTGCCCTCTTCATGGCGAAAGTTAAGTTTAGAAGCTAAGACTTCAGCCTCTTCGACCCTCATCTCTTCACCCACTCGATTAGATTCCTCAAGAAGATTCCCCCAGTCTCCCCGCTCTTCTCAGGGTGAAATTGCGTGCCCACCAATTCATCGGTGCACACCAGTGCTGGGAACTCCATTCCATAGACTGAAGTCATCGCTGGCCTCATGGGAGTATAGGCAACATAGCTGTGCACGAAGTAAGCATACCTCCCTTTGAGTCCCTCGCTTAGATCACAGGACCCCTTCTCCATGAGAACGTCCCATCCTATGTGAGGTAGCTTTGGGGCATCCCGTAGGAGATCAACGTAACCCTTCAGCCACCCGAGTCCCTTAGTCCTCCCACCTTCGTACCCCTCTTCGAAGAACAGTTGCATGCCTAGGCAGACTCCTAAGAACTTCGACCCACTCCTCCTCAACTCCTCTAGTCTTCCCCTCCACTTTGCGAGAAACGATCCGACAGAAGAGAAGGCCCCCACGCCAGGTAGGACTATAAGATCCGCCTCAGCCGGCTCGGCTCTTATCTCCACTTCGGCACCTAGCCTCTTGAAGGCGGAGGAGATGCTGAAGAGGTTACCTACACCATAATTGAGTATTATTACCTTCATTTCATTCTCCTCCTCAACTCCTCGTACACCTCCTCGGGTTTTACCCCCTCCAGTGCCATGAGAACCAAGAGGTGGTATATGAGATCCGCAGTCTCGCTAATTACCCTCTCCTTGCCCTCCGTTAGGGAAGCAACTACTACCTCAACCGCCTCTTCTCCCACCTTTCTAGCTACGTACCCCTTTCCTCTCTTGGCTAGAGAGGCAGTGTAGCTCCCTTCCGGCATCTCCTTGAGCCTTGAGTCTATTATCCTATACAGTTGATCCATGACTTCACTCATATCTCACACCCATACTCCTGGAGTGAACGGTAAATCCCTCATATTCTGCCAGTTTCATGGCAGCCCTTATCAACTCTCTATCTGGATTCTTAGACCTCACGTATGCTATACCTTTCAGGAAGTCGTATACCGTAAGACCTCCCCTAAACCTAGCCCATCCATTGGTGGGCAACACGTGATCCGGACCGGCTGAGTAGTCCAGTAGGGCTGGTGGTGTGTCTCCTACGGTAATAGCACCTGCGTTCCTCACCTGCCTGAGCAATTCATCAGCGTTCCTCACGTAGAGTGAGAGGTGCTCTGGAGCCAGCTCGTTTGCTACGTTCACTGCCTCCTCTAGGTCACTGGATTTAATCAAATAAAATGTTCCCTCCTGAGGTAGGAGTTCCTCCACCTTGTTTAGGAGAGCCTCAGAGGGAGAGATGAGAACTAGAACACTTCCAGGACCATGTTCACCTTGTGCCATTAAGTCTAAGGCAACTCTCGTCGGATTCGCAATCTCATCTGCAATGACAACTAGCTCTGTGGGCCCCTCTACACCGTCGATCCCCACTTCCGCGCTAACCAAATATTTAGCTGCCTGGACGAAGACGTTTCCAGGTCCCACTATCTTGTCCACCTTCTTAATTGTCTGAGTTCCGTATGCTAGGGCTCCTATTGCCTGGGCTCCGCCGACCTTGTAGACACCGTCGACGTTGAGCTTTAGGGCTATGTAAGCTATGGCGGGATCCACCGATGTCTTGACTGGAGTACACACGTAGATCTCCTTAACTCCTGCCACTCTAGCGGGGATCCCGGTCATCATGAGTGTTGAGGGATACGTCTTTCTCCCTCCTGGAACGTAAATCCCCACCCTATCTATAGGTACCCAATTAACTCCGTACTCGATTCCACCTCTCCCACCTCCCATGCTGGGGGGCTTCATGAGCGAGTGAAAAGACTCCAATTGATTCCACACCATATCTATGGATCTCCTGACTTCAGGATCTAGTCTCTCTGCGCCCTCTTCCAGTTCCCATCTCTCTGCCTCAAGGTTGTTGAGCTCCACTCCATCGAACTGAAGGGCTAGTTGAGTGAGCGCATTATCTCCTTCATTCCTGACCCTGCGTAATATTTCCTCCACTTTGCTCAAAACGTCAGTTAACGTTTCGAGTCTCCTTGTAGGTATTTCTCTCCTTATCAAGTTCTCACCTCAACGCCGTTTTCCCTCAAGTATTCCTTCAGGGCTCTGATCCTGATCACCCCATCATGAAACACGCCAGCTGCAAGAGCTGCATCAGCCTTACCTTTCAGAAAGGCCTCTAAGAAATGTTCTGGTTTCCCTGCCCCGCCACTCGCTATTACCGGTATTGTGACGTTCTCCGACACAAACTTCGTCACCTCAATGTCATAACCGTCCCTAGTTCCATCCCTGTCAATGCTAGTCAGTAAGATCTCGCCCGCACCTAATTCTTGCACCTTCTTAGCCCACCTCAGTGCGTCAAGCCCTGTGTTCTCTGTACCAGACCTGATGAACACTGCCCACGAATCATTGAGTCTCTTGACATCTATGGCTACCACCACTGCCTGGGCACCGAACTCCCTTGAGGCAAGTTCAATCAACTCTGGGTTCTCCACGGCTGCTGTGTTGATACTCACCTTATCTGCACCATTTGAGAGTAGTCTAGAGACGTCGTCCACTGTCCTCACTCCCCCTCCTACAGTCAACGGAATCGACAGGATCTCCGCCGTCTCCCTGACCTTCTGTAACAGAGTCTTCCTCCCCTCCACCGTTGCCGAGATATCCAAGAAGACTATTTCGTCCGCCCCCTCCTCCTCGTATTTGCTAGCCAGTATGGCTGGATCTCCCTTTTCCTTCAAATTCACGAATCTCACACCCTTGACTACTTTCCCGTCCTTTACGTCAAGGCAGGCGATTATCCTTTTGGCCGTCATAGTGATCCCTTCGTGCTCCTGACGTCCTTTCCAATCACGGAAACAGCCTCCTCAAGCGACAGCCCGACTCCCTTAAACGACGCCTCTATGACGTGATGCTCATTCTCCCCAGAGAGCTGTCTCACGTGAAGTGTTATCCCAGAATTGATGGCGAAAGTCTTGAAGAAGTGGGGTACGTTCTCTGTCGACAAACCGCCTATAGATTCCCTCTTAACCCTGAGGCCTATCTCTGCCATCCCTCTCCCAGAGATGTCTACAGCCACCAGAACCAAAGCTTCGTCCATAGGTACGATGGCATGTGCAAACCTCTTTATACCAGCTCTGTCTCCCAAAGCTTCCCTCAACGCCTGACCTAAGGTTATCCCCACGTCTTCGACAACGTGATGATCATCGTAATTCTGCTTATCCTCAGCCTCTACTACAGCCGAGATACCCATATAGAATAACATGGTATTGAGCATATGATTGAAGAAAGGTACTGGAGTTCTGACTTTCACTTCTCCCTTCTCGTCCAAGTTCAGTTCCACTAAGACTTTCGTCTCCTTAGTCTCCCTGACCTTCCTAACGCTTCTAGACATTTAGAACCCCCCTTATGGCCCCAGTGTATAGAGCCATACCTACAATGGCGAAGTCGAAGCCCATTTCCTTTAACCTCCTCAAGTCTTCAGTTGAAGCTATCCCTCCGGCATAGCCCTTCTCCCCACATATCAGCTTCAGCCACCCTCCTATACGTTCGTCTATTCCGCCTTTTGTACCCTCATTACACACATAGGTGAATATGAACCCCCTAACCTTGAATCCATTGAGTTTATCAATCGCAACCGATGCCTTGACACCCTCGTTCCATCCCTTCACGAAGATATGATCCCCGCAATAGTCCACTGATATCATGACTCTGTCCTCAACTCCCCTAACAGCTTCCCTGAATTTCTCCGGTTCCGTGAAGGGTAGAGTGGACATGACCGCTATTGTTGAACTCTCTTTCAAGATACTGTTTAGCCTTTCCCTATCCCTTATTCCTCCACCCACGGTCACTCTTAAGAAACCCACCTTTATTATGTCAAGAACATGCCTCCAATTGTTCCCAATACCCTCTGCAGCGTCTAGATCCACCACATGGATCGAATCGTAACCCATCTTCCTGAGCTCTGACGCTACTGCAACTGGGTCCCCGAGTTGTAGCCCGGTGTCCCTCTTACCTTTGATCCTCTTCACAGCCTTTCCTCCACTGATGTCAACGCTTGGAACTACCTTCACTTTATCACCTTCTCTATGTTGACTACTACTATGTCTCTGGCCCCTGCAGTCTTAGCCTTAGCTATCACCTCCGGTAGGTCATCCTCGTCGGCCACTGTCACCACTTCCCATGCCTCCGTTCCGCTGAGTCTGGAGACGGCTGGAGCCAACATGGCCGGGAGAGATGATATCACGTTCTTGAGGGAGTTGTCGTCAACGTTCATGAATATCATTTTCTTCCCCCTTGCATTTAGAGCTCCCTTCATCATGGTGAGCACAAGGTTTATCCTATCTGCTTCCTCGCTTCTCATCCAATCCTTATTACCTATGACCAAAGCATAGCTCTCAGCCACAGTGTCTATGGGTTTGAGCCCGTGGAGCTTGAGAGTCGTTCCCGTACTCGTGACGTCAATTATGGCGTCTGCAGCACCTAGCGAGGGCATGATCTCCGCTGCACCGCTTATCTTTACTAGTTTAGCTCTTATTCCCTTCCTTTCCAGGTATCTAGTGGCAAGGTTAAAGTACTTGGTGGCAATCCTAATCTCCCCCTTTATCTCTTCAGGATCGTCTATATTCCAAGCTTGAGGGACGGCCAGCACTATTCTCGATCTACCGAAATCCAATTTTATTAATTCCTCTACGTCTGCCCCGGATTCCATGACGTAGTCCAGCCCAGTGATGCCCAACTCAGCAGCTCCCGCCTCTACTATGTTGGGTATGTCCTCAGTCCTTATGGTCACCAATTGCACTCCGTCCCAGCTCGTTGGAACCATCAGAGCCCTATCGTCATTAGCGGTGGGCTTGATTCCCACGGAGTTCAAGAACTGAATAGTAGGAGTCTGTAACCTACCTTTGTTCGGTATTGCTATCTTCAATTATCTCACCCAATTCCTTCACGAATATGTCACATTGTTCCTTAGTCCCCACGGTGACCCTATAGAAGTCTTTTATGGGGTTCCTTATGGCTATCCCTCTCTTAAGCAAGGGGCTTAGCAGATCTCCCCCATATTTAAAGAAGAGGAAATTGGTCACAGACTTATACACCTTGAGTCCCACGGACTTTAAAGCCCTGTACAGATATTCCCTGTTCCCAGATATTTCAGACGCTATCTCCCTGGCATAGGAAGGTCTCTCCAACGCCGTTATCCCGGCTATAAGGGACGGTAAGGGGACGTCGAAGGGAGTGGATCCCTTCTCTAAGACTTTCACTATTTCTCTGTCAGCTATTAGATAACCCACTCTAAAGGAGGCCAGAGAGAATGCCTTGCTCAAAGTCCTCACAATGACGAGATTGGGGTATTTGCTGACTAACTTCGACGCCGTGTAGCCGGAGAATTCATAATATGCCTCATCCAATAACACTATACCCTTGACTCTCTCCGCCAAGGCCTTTATCTTATCCTCGTTGGCCTGAAGCATAGGGGATCCAGTCGGGTTGTTTGGGTCGTCGATCACGACCAGCCTAGACCTATCAGCCTTGCTGAGTAGGGAATCCATGTCCTCCTGCCACCAGTCACCAGCCTCCCTTAAATTCACCCTCTCCTCCCTAAGTCCCCTGAAGGAAGAGTAAACAGAGTACATGCTGTATCCAGGGTAATTGGACAGGACAACATCACCGGGTTGGGTGAAGTTGTAGAACACTGACCTTATTGCACCGTCCCCTCCAGTAGTAGGGAATATCTCATCCGGTTCAACGCCATTATATTCAGCCGCGAGCTCCCTGAATCTCTTGGACAGATCTGGGTGCTGATACCTGTTTCCGGCCTTAAGATATCTGGTGACTGCCTCCAACACGAAATCAGGTGGAGGGTAAGGAGACTCGTTGAGATGAAGCCTCAATCCCTCCTTTATGTCCGTGAAATCGTACTCCTTGGCCCCCTTTAGCCAAGGATATATTACTTCCTTCAAGTCGGTTGGTGCAATAAGAATCCCTCCACCTACATCGTTTATATTTTCCTAAAAGTTTTTCCTTATCATGTTCTTGGAGGAACTGCTGACGGGCAGACATCTACTCGTCTCCTATTATTACTCTGTAAACGTAGCGATAATCTCATCGATAGCTAGGGAATTGAGCAGGAGAGGGTTTTCGGTATGTATTGTAAACTTAGAGAAGATGAGATTTTGGGAAAGGGTCGAGGTGAAGTGCGAGCCAGGAGCTAGAGTACTGGTCTTTGATGCGGAGAGTGAAAGTGAAGTACCACAGGATTACTTACTGGTGACCTCAACTATGAACCTGAATTTAGAGGGCGTTAAACGATATAAAATAAAAAAAGTGCAAGGGAATATCTACAGAGCGGAGGGAGAGGCGACATACTACTTTAAAGTTAACCAGGGTAGGGTAGAGGACTACGAGCTCTCCCAAGGGGACCTCCTGGTGGATATCCTAAGGGAGCTCGGAGGAGAGGCTACCCTCAAGGATTTAGTGAACATATACTCACACAGGAGCGGAAAGGGGAGGGAAAAAGTTAGGGAAGAGTTGGGTCTCTTGGCCAGGCTCGGAAAAATAGAGATAAGAGGGGGTAAGGTTAGGCTACTGAACGATTATGGCTGGTCTGAGGGGTAGGGCCTCCTTGTTAAACTTGGTCTTTACCTCATTGGTGAAGGGTTCGACCTCAACGTCAAGGTTCAATTTGTACCTTATATACGAGACTCCTTTCCTGAGGACTTCCAACTCGTTCACTCCAAGGAGAGCTAACCTCTTGTTATTCTCTCCCATCTCCGTCACGTATTGGAACAGCCTTTGGTACGTCTTGGCCTCCTCCTTTGAGGAGGGCCTCTTAGAGCTCATGAAATCCTTGAGATTTCCTCCCTTGGTCACTATTTCCACTGCCTCCCTAAGAAGAGGTGTGAGGGTTCCATCATGAACATATATCATAACCAGGGACGGTTTGCCTTTGTAGACGTTTAGGATGGCCCTTATGTCTTCGACCAGTTGCTTATGATACTCGTGCTCCAGTTCCAACACGTCATTTATCTTTGATTCGTCATGTGATGGCCAACCCTCTGTGGAGACGAATGTGGTGTGGCCTAGTCTATGCCACATCTCCTCAGCCAAGTGAGGAGCGAAGGGGGCTATGAGCCTGGTCCATATTTCCAATACCTCCCTTATGACATCAGGATTATACTCCCTCGATTCAGACCTGACCATTTCCAGGTACTCATTAACGTAGGACGACATATTGAAGAGGATCTCGTTAATGAATTCCCTGAACTTCATATCGGTCATGAGTGGTACCGAATCCTTCACAATCCTGTGGAGCTTTGATTGTATCCACCTCTCTGGAATCCCAACTATTCTGGACCCGGACTTCATGTCGAGCATGTCGAAGAACTTCTTGAGCGTCTCCGCTATCGCCCTAGCTCCACTGTCTGTGAAGTTTACATCTGTAGCCATGTCAACAAGAGAGGTGAGCGAAATTCTCACTACATCTGCCCCATAATTCTTAACGGCCTTCCTCAGAGGAATTATGTTCCTCAACGACTTACTCATCTTCTTTCCTTCATAGAGGATGAAGCCGTTAATGGCTACTCCCTTAGGCCACAGTTCTTCTGGGAATATTCCGGCGTGGTTGAAGATGAAGAAGCTCAGATGGTTCGGTATTAAATCAGGACCGCTGTGTCTCATGTCCAATGGGTACCAAAAGGTGAAGTTTCGCCTCAAGTCCTGAAGAGTCTCGAGAGCGACACCCGATTTCTCGGCTACCTTAGCTGGATCTCCCTTTCCTAATAACACATAGTCCCAAAACTCTTCGCTAAGCTGAGTTGCGTGGAGGTTCAGAGCCTTTATCCTATGGGCGACCGTGTAATAGGCCATGTAAATTGTGGAGTCTGACAGGCTCTCTATTATCCACCTCTTATCCCAAGGTAGTGGGGTACCTAAGCCTCTAGTTCTCGCACACGCCCTCTTCTGGAGCCAGTCCAGCGAGTACTCGAAGTCCTTCCTCACCTCATCAGGCACTACCCTCATGTTGGCCAGAAGCTTCTTGGCCAACCTCTTCCATTCTGGGTTACCGTAATCCAAGAACCACTGGTCCTTCAACAGCTTTACTACCACCTCGTTTCCACACCTGCAGTACACGGGCTTGTTCAGGATCTCAAGGACCTTCGAGGCCATCCCCCTCTCAGAGAGAACCTCAGTTACCAGTTTCCTTGCCTCCGGTACTGACGAGCCCGGAACCTTTGAGAGGGACTCCTTGAGCTGATCCCTGACCCTGGACAGTATGTCGGCCCTCATGACTCCCTTATTATACTCAGACTTGTACAACTGTTCCGTGAGCTTCTTGAGATCGGCGTCGTTCTTAACTTGAGTGCTTTCAACCAGCTCCTTGGCTGGGGCGTCTGAGTAACCTTCCAGGGAGATCACTGGCACTATCTCCAGGTTTACCCGGCTCCTCTTGAGGTAAAAGTAATCAAAGGGAGCGTGGGCCGGGACACTCATCACGACACCTGTAGCCGTGTTTGGATCCACGAAATCTGCAGGTAGGACTGGAATCTCTCTTCCAGTGACCGGGTTCGTTGCGTTCATTTTCTGGAGGTCAGAGGGGCTGACCCTTTGGATCACGTTCACTCCATCCATCTGGAACTTCAGTTTATCCGCGGCCTTCTCTGAAATGATAATCTTAGAACCCCACGCTTCCGCAATCACGTAACTCGCCTTAGGGTTGACCCATACGGCCACGGCGCCAAAAACGGTCTCAGGCCTGAGTGTGGCAGCGGCTAACCTACCTAAGGGCGTATCAAAGAATATCACTACATACTCTCCAATCTCCGGCTCGACGTCTCCCTTAGTGTCATGCATGCCCACGGGGAGGTTATGGACTGGACACCATCCCACAGGGTGTGTATCCTTTACCACGAACCCTCTCTCCTGGAGCTTGGAGAACTGCCAAACTATGAAAGACGAGAATTGTGGATCGATGGTTGTAAACTCCCTCCTCCAGTCAATGGATAGACCTAACTCCCTCATGGCCATCTTTATCTCTTCCTTGAAATAATTAGCCATGAAAAGTGGGTCCGAGAGTCTAGGTATCACGTCCGAAGGTATCTCGTAAATGTTTTGGAAAATGTCCAAGAGGTCCTTATCCCCCTTTGCCACATCGTCCGCCATCGTTATAATGGGGGTTCCTGTGAAATGGAAACCCATGGGGAACAGGACGTTGTATCCTCTCATCCTCATGAACCTAGCGTAAACATCTCCTGTCACGTATGTCCTACCGTGGCCCAAATGGAAGGGACTATTGGGATAAGGGAAAGCTACCGTGGTGAAGAACTTCTTACCTTCCTTGGGTTCCGCTTCGAATAACTTGTTCCTGTTCCACTCGTCCTGCCATTTCTTAGAAATCTCATTGAGGAACGCTACGAAGTCCTGAGAAGGAATTGTAATCACCAAAACCAATTTAAGAGTGCCTTTTTTAAGTTTTTTAAATGTTCACAAGAGAGGGAGATAAGGGAGAAACCACAGTTCCTCGAGGCAGAGTTGGGAAGGACTCACCTTTGGTGAACCTTCTTGGGGACATCGATGAGGTCAACTCCTTCATCGGGCTGGCTCTGACTAAACTCCCTTGGGAAGATATGAGAAGGGATTTGGAGGTCGTTCAAGTGGACCTCTTCGCTGTTGGAGAAGATTGGAGCACTGAGAAGGAAAGGATTGGGGAGGACAGGGTAAAGTGGCTAGAAGCGAGAACAGTGGAATACAGGAAGGAGAGCGGACCAGTGAAGCTGTTCATCATCCCTGGGGGAAGCGAGGAGGCTGCGTTCCTTCACGTAGCGAGAACGATAGTACGGAGGTTAGAGAGGAACGCGGTGAAGCACTCCAAAGAGGTGGAACTTAAGAACAAGTGGACCATAGTGTATTTAAACAGACTGTCATCCCTCCTGTTCGCCATGGCTGTTGTCGCCAACAAAAGGAAGGGTAGACAGGAGAGATACTACGAGATAGGTAAGTTCTTTTGAGAGTTCAAAGGTCACTCTTCAGCAGGCCAGAGGAGATCAGTAACTCGCAATTCTTACATATTTCTCTGCCGAAACTCGTAGGCTCTCCACATATCCTACAGGTTGGTAGCTCTCCAAGGGACGAGGACCTCCTAACGGTCTCAGCTATCTTATCGTAGGTTTCCAATATTCTCAGGAGGGATCCTGGTGACTCGTCCTCGATGGCGTACATGAGATCCCTAACCTTAGACCTCATGGTAGGTCTAGATGAGATGTAGGGGCACTCGGTCTCTTGAAACTTGAATCCCTTGAAATAGGCATACATTGTGGTCTCCCACTCGTAAATCTTCCGAAGTGGCTTAACTCTCGTGACGAACTTGTCGCTGAGTTTCACAGGCAAGTCCCCAACCCTAACCAATTTCTTCACATCACCCCTTAGCAAATTGATTATTATGGTCTGAACTTCGTCGTCCAGATTGTGACCAGTAGCCACGAGGTCTGCCCCAACATCCCTACCTGCCTGGTTTATGAGCTTTCTCCTGAACCCTCCACAGAAGGTGCAGGCAGAGATCTTGAGTCCCCTTCCCTGAGATGCCCTAACAATCTCATCCAAGGAGTAACCGACTCCGTCCTTGAAGGACGTACCGATGAGTTCCACTCCTAGATCCCTTAGATATCTCTCGAGTTCCTTAAC
The DNA here is from genome assembly GCF_000243315.1 of Metallosphaera yellowstonensis MK1. Taxonomy (GTDB): domain Archaea; phylum Thermoproteota; class Thermoprotei_A; order Sulfolobales; family Sulfolobaceae; genus Metallosphaera; species Metallosphaera yellowstonensis. Next base: position 653,114 of record NZ_JH597770.1, read on the forward strand.
CTGAGATTCCCTGTTATATCCCTCTATACCCTCCATTATGTTGAACGCTACTAACCTCCCTGGATCTAGAAACGAGGAGATGGTGTCTGCCAGGACTAGACTGTCCTTACCTCCAGATACTGCTAGCAATATCTTCTTAGCGTTACCGAGACCCAAACGGATGGCCTCGAGCCTCACCCTATTCCTTACGTTCTCCAGGAAACAGCTGTCGCATAACCTCCTCCCGGTGTGTTTCTGATATACTCTCGCATTTCTGGAACCACAGATGTCACACTTCACCTGGGCCGTCTTCCCTCCACCACCCTTTTCCCTCCTACGACCTCATCGATACTATGTATGGCGCATCCCTCCTCTTCCAATACCCTCTTAATCTCGTCGAACCTTATGTCCTCACCCTCAATGACCACTATGAGTCCCATGGTCTCCACGTCCATGTCTGAAACACTTATGTTGACACCCTCTATCCCTTCCAGTTTATCTATCCTATTTGCCAAGTCAACTATGGAGGAACCCCTGATGGGTTTCAGAACGTCCAGAACTATACGCCTTATGGTCAAATTGCATCAATACACTAATTCAAAAGACTCACCGTTAAATTTCTGACTACAATCCTCACAGGTCGAAGGAACTGCCGTGAAAAACTTTGTGAGGTTAATAAGTGTTTATTAAAAATCACGTAGTACCCTTTATTAACATCAAGGAGATAGACTGGATAACCTTAAATATAACTGCGTACAGGGGTATATAAACGGGGGGTCACAAATGATGGGGGCAGAAGTAAGGGGAGTCCCGAAAGTAATAGGAAGGGAAGTCTTTGGAAACCTCTACGACTGTGATGCTGACGTGTTGAGAGACGACGAGAGGTTAAAGGAGATAGCTGTCGAAGCTACCAAGGTCGGGAACATGACTCTCTTGGACGTTAAGGCATGGAAGATTGGCGAAGGGGTCAGTGTAGTAGCCATAGTATTGGAGAGCCACGTGACAATCCACACCTGGCCAGAGCACAACTTCGCCACAGTTGATGTTTACTCCTGCGGAAGCCACACCGATCCCAAGAGGGCTTTCTACTATATTGTAGAGCAATTGAAGGCGAAGCGGTTTAATGTAAGAGAGGCTGATAGATCATCGGAGTTTTAATAGTAGGGGGCGGCATAGCAGGTCTTCTTTTGGGTTTAAAACTGAAGGACAGGGATCCTATAATCTTCGATAGGAGGAGGTTCCCTGGGAAGGAGTGTACTGGAATAGTAAGTACCTCGACCTTCACCAAGCTCTCCTTGCCTAGGGAGTTCGTGGACAGGGAGTTCAAGGTGATTAGGGTCACAGACGGGAGACATGACGTAGTCATTGAGACTAACGTGCTGAGATTGAACAGGGAGAGAGTGGAAGTCTGGCTAGATAGGGAGTTGAGGACCAGGAGACCAGTGGATGCAGTAATAAAGGGAGAGGAGGAGGTATTAGTGGGCACGGAGAGGTTTACAGGAAAAGTGTTCGATGCCTCAGGGTGGAAGGGGAGGGCCAAGTGGGTGAAGGCTGTTGAGCTGGTCACAGAACCCTTGGAACAAGAGGAAATATTGGTCACGCTGGATTCAAGGAATAAGGCAGGCTTCGGTTGGGTAGTCCCTCTGCCTGACAGGGCCTTAGTAGGGGCACTCTCTTATGGGGATCCCAGGCCTTTCATCCCACGCGTTGGAAAGAGAATATTGAAGGTGCATGGGGGAGCCATTCCTAGGGTGAAGCCCATCAAAACTAATGTCCCCTCCATAGGAGATAGAACCGGCTTGATAAAGACTTTTACAGGTGGTGGACTGTTCAGCATAGCGGAGATCCTCTCCGACACGCCCCGTGAGAAACTTGAGAGGGAAATAAGGAGGCAATACTTGATCACCGAACTCCTAGAGAGGTCCTGGAGGTTAGTCCTTCTGGCTTTTAGGTTCCTGGACGGAAAGACCGTGAGGGTTAGAGAGGAGTTCGATTTTCACTCCCTTCTTTTCTCCCTTACTAAGTTATAACAGCCTTCCCCTCTGGTTATTATCCCCTCTCTCAGGAGTTCGGCTATGACTTTCTCGGGCTCCCTGATACCGAGAGACTTCAAGTCCCTCAGGACTATTATCTCTCCAACCGAGATGTTCGTTTTGAAATACTTAATGGCTATCTCCAGATCCTTGTCCACGGCAACCTTATTTTATTTTAGGGAATTTATTCTTTCGTGAATCCTTACTTCAGACTCGTCAGGATACACAACGTCCTTGGTGCAGCGTTTGGGGCATTCACCGGATACGTAGTGGGTGCAGGGTGGGAAATAAGGCCTCTGTCGCTAGTAGAAGCGTTACTCGTTGTCTCCCTTGTTGCCGCCGGAGGATATTCCATTAACGACGTTTACGATTTGGAGATAGACAGGATCAATAAGCCAGATCGTCCTCTCCCCTCCGGGGCCATATCGTTGAGGAGGGCAACTTATCTCTCGTATTCGCTCATGGGTTTAGGAGTGATGATCGCGGTAATTCAGGGAGGAGCCCAGGCCGCTGTGGCCCTCCTAACAGCCGCGGCCTTAGTCCTGTACGCAAGGGATTTAAAGAAGACAGGGTTTTACGGGAACCTGCTCGTAGCCACCACTACAGCGCTCTCCATATTTTACGGAGGGATATCCTACGGGTCTGGCACGTGGTTGGACAAGATATGGATACCTGTGGTGTACACCTTTCTCCTAACCCTTTCCAGGGAGGTGATAAAGGGGATCGAAGATTATAGGGGTGATCTCATACATGGCGTCAGGACTGTCGCTACTAGGATGGGGGTAGAGAGGGCTTGGACGATAGCCAGAGCGTCCCTGATCTCGACCAGCTTGATCTCACCTCTACCTCTGCTCCTGGGCTTCAACCTCCTCTACGGCGTCCTTCTGGTGCCCTTCCTCTACTTCACAGCACGTGCGATCACGGCTGAAACCAGTGAACAGGGTGCGTCGAAGGCTAGGGCCTTACTTAAGGGCTCGGCCTTCATAGGTATGCTGGCCTTCTCCCTGGGAAGTCTACCTCTCTCCCTACTTCACCTCTAGGTTTCTGTCCACAACCTTTCTGATACCAGCCTTGATCCCAACCGCCCTCACCAGGACGTTCCCCTTCTTATTGGGAGGTAACTGGACGACGTGGCTGATCGACTCGCTCGGCTTCAGTGAACCAAGTAACTTGAAGTTAACTATAACTCCGTTGATCATAACGTTTAGTGACACCTTGTCGAGCGTGACCTCTCCGGTGTTGATTATCCTCACCTCTAAGGTGTTTCCTTGAAGCTTGAGTTCAACGTCAAAGTCCATCTTCGGCGAGACGGTAGAGGTGAGATAGTGAAGGAAAACCAAGGCGTTCTTCCCAGAGATCTCATTGATCAACCTGAGGACCCCGTGGGACGTGTACTCGTACTCCTCACATTCGTATCCAAGTTCAGTCTCCTCGATCTCCCTCCCGTTGACTATCCTCAACCTGTTCTTCCCTCCTCCCTTCACTACCAGATAGTTCTTCCCGCTGCCCTCCAGGGCTATCTCCTCCCCAGGTCTCAGGAGAGCTAATCCAGCCCTCAGGGAGTAAAAGGTCTTGAACCCCTCTTCCTTAAAGATTGACACCACGTTTATCAGGTGTATACTGAGGGGCCTAACACCTGAATATGTTATCATGAACTCGTTCTTACCTTTAGCTACAATGTGAGTTATATCGAAAAGGTGCATGTGGAGTGATCTACCCTCGAGGTTGGCGGAATCATTTGGTTTAAACTCCTTAGTTAGAGAGAAATTGTTTAGCCAAAGCCTCCACTTAATGAAGTTTGCGGGAGTTTCACTTACTATCAGAATGAAAGTTTTCTCCGGCCTTCCCTCTACGTAGAAGTTAAATACGGTTTCCTTAACCGTGGGTCCCAACACCACTGTCTTAGTGGAACTCTGATAGTCGAGGAAGCCGTCAACGCTCCCTTGGTCGAATTGATGTAACTGATGTACTGACATATATTATATTGAGGGGTACATCCCAAATAAAATAAATGTTACAACTGGTGAAAGATGTAATTCGCAGGGCCGACCTAATAGTAGAGGTACTGGATGCTAGGGAACCTCGACTGACCAGGTCCAGGAGTATGGAGAGCCTCGTGGAGAGGTTGGGGAAGCCCCTGCTCCTGGTTCTAAACAAAGGAGACTTGGTTCCCAGAGGGGTCCTGGAGTCCTGGAAGAGGTGTTTTGAGCTCGAGGGACACCCCACAGTTTATATCGCGGCAACACAACACATGGGCACAAAGTTGTTGAGAACCTCCATTAAGGAGGCGATGAGAGGGAGGGGAGGCATAGTCGGTTTTGTGGGCTATCCCAAGACCGGTAAATCTTCCATAATAAATGCCCTAAAGGGAAGACATTCGGCCACAACGTCTCCCCACCCCTTCTCACCTGGATACACTAAGTCCCTGCAACTGTTCAGGATAGACTCGAAGCTTTACGCAATAGACTCTCCAGGATTGATACCCCCAGACGGTAACCCGCTGGAGAGGGCCATAAGGGGGAGCAGACCGGAGGATCTCGAGGATCCGGTTAAGGTTGCCCTAGCTCTCATTGAAAGAATAGAGGAGTTCAGTAGAGGTTCCCTCGGGAAAGTCTACAAGGTAGATTACACCTCTCCCCTAGACCTCTTAGAGAAGATAGCCAGAAAGAGGGGGTGGATCTACAGGAGTAATGGAGAACCTATCGTGGATCAGGCGGCAGTTCAGCTTATAAGGGACTATCATGAGGGGAAGATCACATACTATATACTCCCGAAGGGTTGTGGGCATGATTAAGGCTGTCGTGTTCGATGCTGACAAGACTCTCTGGGATCACTACAACATCTCAGAGTTTGAAGAGCCTTTTACCGTAATAGAAGGGAACAGCCTGGTGGACGCGAAGGGCAGGAAACTGAAGGTGTTCCAAAACGTGAGGAGAACCCTCAAGGAGCTTAGGGAGAGGGGGATCATAATAGGGATGGCCACATGGAATTTCTCCCACAAGACCAGCCTAGTCCTCAAGGCCTTAGAGCTAGAGCAGTTCTTCGACGTCGTGGTTTCGAGGGACTTTCCCTATAAGTTCCTCATGTTGGGTGACTTTATCCTTGAAATGAGGAGGAGGGGAAAGACGATCAGACCGGAGGAGATACTCTTTGTGGACGACAGGAGGGTTCACTTCGGAAACGTCTGGCTTTATCTAGGAAAGGTCAAATGCCTAGAGATGTGGAGGGAAGTGAACGATCACTTGGAGATCCTGAAGAGGATCGACACGGATCGATAGGGCCTCTGGATGCCCCAGGAAAAAATCCTGTAGCAAATATTTCCAGGAATACCTGTGACCCAACTTATCCTCACTAATAAATATGAGTTTTAACATTTTATAACCTTCATTAGGTTAAAATGAAATAAGAAAGTTTAAAAACCACCTCTCAATCCTTTATGCTCGTGAAAAGGATGATAGGTGGTTATACCCTCCAAGTCTGAAACTTTTTCAAAAAATGAAGGCAAGTTATACCAGGCATCTATACACTATGGAAGAGGTGTTCTATGTTGCCCAGCGGAGCTAGGCTAGTAGTTGACGCTCTCAAAAGGGAAGGAGTAAGTACCATATTCGGTATCCCCGGACTCACGAATATGCCCATCTATGACGCCTTCCTGGAGGACCTTCAAAATGGTGAGTTGAGACATGTACTAATGAGACATGAACAGGCAGCAGCTCACGCTGCAGACGGTTACGCTAGAGCCTCAGGGAAACCCGGCGTATGTACGGCGACTTCTGGACCCGGTGCCACTAACCTCGTGACAGGGATGGTCACGGCTTATTGGGACAGTTCCCCGGTCGTTGCAATAACCGGACAAGTAGTTAGGTCTGTAATAGGAAAGATGGCGTTCCAAGAGGCTGACACACCAGGTATATTCGCTAACGCCACGAAGTATGTGGTCCAGGTCAAGAACATCCACGAAATACCTCTCTGGATCAAGAACGCCTTCTTCATCGCCACCACAGGGAGACCTGGACCGGTAGTGGTAGATATCCCGAGGGATGTCCAGTTGGAGAAGGTAGATGATGTGAAGTGGCCAGAGAAGCCCAACGTCAAAGGCTATAGACCTTTCAGAACGATAATAGATACGGTTAAGATAAAGAGGGCAGCAGAGATTTTAATTGAGGCAGAGAGGCCCATAATTCTCGCCGGGACCGGTGCGGTTTGGTCTAACTCGACCCCAGAGATCCTAGAGCTCTCCGAGCTTCTGGGAATCCCCATGGTCTCAACTCTACCTGGGAAGTCGGCCATACCTCACGATCATCCCCTGTTCCTTGGGGCCATGGGCTACTACGGGAGGGCAGAGGCCTCTATGGCGGCACTGGAGTCTGATGCCATGCTCATCGTTGGGGCGAGGCTGAGCGATAGAACTTTCACCTCCTACGACGAGATGGTGGAGACTAGAAAGAAATTCATAATGATAAACATAGATCCCACGGACTCAGAGAGGGCCTTTAAGATAGACGTCCCACTGTATGGAGATGCCAAGGTCTTACTGAGGGAGATAATAAGTGCAGTTCGCTTGGTCGGCAGAAAGAAAGATAACACGGCGTGGATCAGAAGAGTCAAAGAGCTTAGGGATTATTACTCTCAGTATTACTATCACGAAGAGGACGGAAAGCTGAAACCGTGGAAGATACTCAAGACCATAAGGAACGCCATTCCGAGAGACGCCATAGTCACCACGGGCGTGGGACAGCACCAGATGTGGTCAGAGGTGTTTTGGGAAGTCTTAGAACCTAGGACCTTCCTTTCCTCCACAGGGATGGGAACCATGGGTTTCGGTTTACCTGCCGCCATGGGAGCTAAGATGGCGAGGCCTGACAAGGTAGTGGTGGATCTGGACGGAGATGGTTCTTTCCTGATGACAGGAAATAACTTAGCCACGGCTGTGGATGAGCACATCCCAGTCATCGCTGTGATATTCGACAACAGGACACTGGGACTGGTCAGACAGGTCCAAGATCTATTCCAGAGCAAGAGGGTAGTGGGTGTCGACTACGGTCCATCTCCAGACTTCGTTAAGTTAGCTGAGGCCTACGGAGCTTTAGGCTTCAACGCCACTAGCTACGACGAGATCTCGAGATCCATAAACATAGCCATTAAGGAGAACGTTCCTGCAGTGATCAGGGTACCTATAGATAAGGAAGAGCTGGCTCTCCCAACCCTTCCACCAGGAGGAAAACTGAAGCAGGTGATAGTGCGTGACCCAAGGAAAGGTAGTTAGAGTGTACGGCTACTACAGGGATCCTGGGTTCCTCGAGAGAGTTATGGGGGCGCTGAGGAAGCTGTGGGTGGACGTCGAATGGATACAGGCAAGGAGGGTCAACGATGATGGGCTTTATGAGGTACTCATGGAGTTAAAGGAGACCAAGAACACTTATCTGGCTATACTAAACCTGAGCAAAATGGTGGACGTGGACCGAGTTGAGATTCTTGAGGACGCTAAAGTGATCTCTCACTCTTTCGACAATACTGGAAATCCGTCTCAGTCTGACTCAAACGATGGGAGGGTTATCATAATTTATGTACCAGTTTTCTCTAAGGTTACTGGCTACAGTTGGGGTGAGTCGTATAGCAAAGATATACGTTGATTCGGAAGTAAGACTCGATCCTTTAAAGGGAAAGAAGATCGCCGTGTTAGGATATGGAAGCCAAGGTAGGGCTTGGGCCCTAAACCTCAGGGATTCAGGTCTCGACGTGACCGTGGGACTCGAAAGGGAAGGCAAGAGCTGGCAACAGGCTCAGGCCGATGGTTTTCATCCGAAGAAAACAGAGGACGCCGTGAAGGGAGCAGACGTCGTGATCTTCTTGGTTCCTGATATGGTTCAGAGGTTTATATATAGGGAGCACGTGCAGCCTAACCTCAAGCCCGGTATGGACTTGGTATTTGCCCACGGTTTCAACATACACTACAGACTCATTGAGCCCCCCCAAAACGTAGACGTTTACATGGTAGCCCCTAAGGGACCAGGGCCTATAGTGAGGGACTTCTTCGTAAAAGGTGGAGGTGTTCCAGTTCTAGTTGCAGTTCATCAAAACTATTCCGGAAGGGCCATGGAAAAGGCGCTGGCCATAGCTAAGGCCTTAGGAGGAACCAGGGCTGGAGCCATAGAAACGACATTTAAGGAGGAAACTGAGACAGACCTTGTGGGAGAGCAGACGATCTTAGTTGGGGGAGTCATGGAGTTAATGAAGGCCGCTTTCGAGACCCTAGTTGAACTAGGGTATCAGCCCGAAGTGGCGTACTTTGAGGCCATAAACGAACTTAAGATGATTGTGGATTTGATCTACGAGAAGGGATTCACGGGTATGCTTAACGCTGTCTCAGATACCGCGAAATACGGAGGTTTCACCGTAGGCAAGAGGGTTATCAATGAGGAGACCAGGAAGAGGATTAGGGAGGCTGCAGAGAGAGTGAGGAGCGGAAAATTCGCTGAGGAGTGGATAGAGGAGTACGGGAGAGGAAGTCCTACCCTCAAGAAGGGAATGGAGGAAGCGGAGAAGAGCCTTGAGGAGCAAGTTGGGAGAAGATTGAAGGAAATAATAGAGAGGGGCAAGCCTAAGTCCTGACACTTTTTAAGTTTGGATTGTAAAATTATTGGGATTTATACGGTTCTAGGTTTAGACGTGAAGAATCCTGCCCCCTTCTATGGGCAGGGACAAAACTACTCATTTTTATAACTCTCCCTTTGTATAAAACTCTCGTGAATTACAGGAAGAGAAGGGGAACGGAAGAGGAGAGAAGGATCCTCACCCTCCTGAGGGATAGGGGGTTTGCAGTTATAAGATCCCCTGCCAGCGGAAGTAAAAGGAAAGATCCGGTGCCCGACATCGTGGCGATGAAGGACGGGGTCATACTCTTGATAGAAGTCAAGAGCAGGAGAAACGGAAAGCAGGTTTATGTGAAGAGGGATCAGGCGGAGGGAATACTGGAGTTCGCCCACAAGAGTGGGGGAGAGCTCTTCTTAGCAGTGAAGAGACCCAGGGAACTCAGATTCCTTAAGTTCTCAGAGCTCAGGAGAACAGATGGAGGAAACTTCGTGGCCACGGAGGACGCCATTAGAGCCGGGTTGGACCTGGACGCGCTAGTTCGTTACGTGGAGTCCAAGTTCAGTAAACCCTTGGACTCATTCCTGTGATTCCTCATCCTGTAACTTTATCCTTATCTTCACCCCATGTTTCTTCTCTATCCTCCTTAACTTCGAGTTTACCTTCCTATTGAACTTAGAGATTTCACCCTTAGGTATCTCTACTACATATTCGCCTCTCTCGCTCTTCACAGTGGCCCCTGGGATAACGCTCGTTATAGCCCTTGATATCCTGTTCTCCACCGTGTTCAAACTCAACCTTCCCACAGGTACTATCATGGTTTGCTCCCCGAACACGTAGATCTCATACTCAACCTTGTCGTTAAGGAAATCCTTTATCTGAACCACTGGTCTAGCCAAGTCCGCTTCCCTGAGGCCCTCAGGAACCTTAACCGTCATCTCCAGGCTGTAAACCTTCTCCACCGATCCCTTATTTATGAACAGGACTGTGTCCAGTATGCCTGGAATAGTGCCTAGGTCTACCCTGTTGAGGAACCTGTGGATAGCATCTATGGGAGTTGTGGCGTGAACTACGCCGATCATGCCTATACCGGCTAGCCTGAGGTCTATGTAAAGCCTGAAGTCCTCGTCATTTCTCATCTCGTCATAGACAGTGTAGTCGGGTCTACTCAGTAGGAGTATGTCGTGAAGCTCGCCTATCTCCGCATAGTTCTTGGAGTACTGCGTAATATCAGGCGGAAGGTGCATGTCTCTAGGGGACTCTATGGTCTTGACTATCTTGCCTAACTTCATGTAATGTTCGGCTAAGGCCTGAGCAAAAGTCGTCTTACCCATGCCTGGAGAGCCAGCTATCAGTATACCTTCTGCCCTCGACTCAAGTCTCCTGATGAGTTCTGGGTTTAGGGAGTACTCCTCCAGTTTCTTCTTAGCCACTGGCCTGGTCGCGGTGATCTCCCATCCGTCAGAGAGCGGGGGTCTGGTTATGACGATCCTGTAGTTACTTAGTTGTACTATAGTGGACCCCTTCCTCTCAATCTCTATGAACGAACCCTTCATCCACCTTATGGAGTTGAGTATCTCTGAGACTATCTTCTTTATCTCCTGACTGGATAATGGAGAGTCCTGAAGGACTATGAACTCCCAATCCCCAGGTCTTCCCTTCTTGGCCTTCGGTACGGCATCTTCCTTAAGGTGAACGCTCATGGTGCTTCCGTCAAAGAACTTCTCTATGGTCAATGGCTCCATGAGGGGTTCCAGAAATTTCACTTTGATACCCAATATCTCGCTCACCTTCCTCTGCACCTCGTCGGCGGTGAGGAGCTCACAACCCCTCTCGGCACAGTAGTCCCTGAGCTCCTGCTCGACAGAGCCTCCTGGAGACCCTACTATTTCCACGGGGAAGAGATATCTCTCGGAGAGCTCCTTGAGCCTATTTATCTCTTCCAGGGCTATATCACTGGTCACCAGCCCCTGTCTAGACTCCTCCTCCAGTTGTCTCAACAAGGCCCTGTGAATCAAGAAGGACCCGTTTATCATGTTTCTTTCCACGTATCTAGAGATTCCCTGCAATAGGGAACTCTTATCCAGCATGAACTCACTGGGCAAAAGATCTTTCCCCTTCTGAGCAATTTACGTTCTAGGAAGTAAAAAAACTACTTCTTAGCTATCTCCACGAAATAGCTGTGAACCTTAGTGGTCCCAGAGAGTTCAGGATGGAAGGTCGTGGCTAGCATACCTCCCTCCTGAGCCATGACTATAACATCGTTGAGTGTAGCCAGGGCCCTCGCCTTTCCCCAAACCTTAGTTATTGCCGGGGCCCTGATGAATACGAACCTCTCCTTTTCTCCATCTATCTCTGAGAGATCCACCGTGGCCTCGAAACTCTCCCTCTGCCTTCCATAGTAGTTTCTCACCACAGAGGAGTTCATGGAGCCTATTAGAGGCTGATTCTTCTTTCCAACCTTCGCATCAACTACGTCCTTGGAGAGCATTATGGCACCGGCACAAGTTCCCATCACGGGAAGACCTTGCGTGATCTTCTCCTTAAGTGGTTCCAACAATCCCAACCTAGAGGCTATCATACCAATCGTTGTACTCTCTCCCCCAGGGATGATGATAGCGTCAACATCTAAGTCCTTAGCTCTCTTCACTTGTATTACCTCTCCTCCTCCCCTCTCCTGGAGGACCCTCTTCATCATTAGGTAGTGCTCCTCAAAGCTTCCCTGGTACGCCAGTACACCGACCTTCATACTCCCCTCACCTGCATTAACTCCTCTGGCTTAAGCGTTCTTATGTCCATCCCCATCATGGACTTATGTTCGCTTATCATTTTCTGCGCCTCTAGTACGACCTCAGGGTCCTCCCAACAGGAGGTGGCCAGGACTATCGCCTTAGCTCTCTCCAAGGGATCTTGGCTCTTAAATATTCCAGAACCGACGAATATTCCATCCGAGCCGAGCCACATCATGAGTGCTGCGTCTGCTGGAGTAGCGATACCTCCGGCTGCAAAGTTCACAACGGGAAGCCTATTGAGCTTGGCTGTTAGCTCCAGAAGCTGGTAGGGCACTTGCATCTCTCTGGCCTTCTTGACCCTGTCCTCCTCACTCATGAACTTGACGGCCCTGATCTCCGAGTTGACTATCTTCATGTGCTTTACCGCCTCACTGACGTTTCCGGTTCCAGGTTCCCCCTTAGTCCTTATCATGGATCCTCCTTCCGATATCCTCCTTAGGGCTTCTCCCAGGTTTCTTGCACCGTTGACGAAGGGAACTTTGAACTCCCACTTGTTGATGTGATGCTCCTCGTCAGCTGGAGTGAGGACTTCGCTCTCATCTATCATATCCACTCCTAAGGCCTCCAAGACTTTGGCCTCATAATAGTGGCCTATCCTGACTTTGGCCATCACTGGTATGGTGATGGAGTTCATGACCTCTTCTATCACCTTAGGGTCAGCCATTCTCGCCACTCCTCCAGCCTTCCTAACGTCGTAGGGTAATTTGTCGAGAACCATCACCGATACTGCCCCAGCCTCCTCGGCTATCCCCGCCTGCTCCACGTTAGTCACGTCCATAACTACCCCTCCCTTCTGGAATATGGGGAAGGCGTGCTTTACATAAGTGGTGCCTTGGATAGGTGAAAGGTCTGTTCTAAGCTCAGGCAGGAAGGAGAGATACCCATCTCCTTTAAGTACGTCCCTCACTTCGGCTAACCTATAGAAGAACTCCTCGATTTCGTGAAAGGATAGCTCATAAAGTCTCATAAGTAAATCGTAGACAAATTTAAGTTATAAGCTTACGCCAGGGTATTACGAAATCACTGACCAAGTTTACAGATATAGGGACCAGTTGAAGGGTAAAATCAAGCAGATGAAATTGAGAGTTTTTGGAAATGTCACGAATGTTATGATTGAACTCCCTCCAGGATGGAACCAGAGGTCTAAAACGAAGCTGAGAAAAGAGCCCTCAACTTAAACCCCAAAGGTAACACGAAATGATGACAAAATTAGCGAAGGCCACGGCTGAGGCGAGTGACTTCAACGTCAGTATATCCTTGCTCTAGACTTCCTCTCATCCTCGGCCCTTATCTTAATGAGTCCGTAGTGGACTGCACAGTTCACACAATAGCACTTCGTGACAGGATATCTCGTTATTATTGCCCCCTTCTTCTCTAGCTCGTTTGCTAGAGCTGCATCGACTGGGCTGTACGTCCTAGTTACACAAATGGCCTTGTCCTCTGGAACCCTGGCACCACAGTTGTCGCACATTATAGTACCTACGTGGCCTTTGTCGCCCTTTCTCCTGCCCCTATTCTCTCTCTTCTTAGGCAATAACTTTACACCTCCTGACACTTACCACCAATATCTAATAAGTTTTTGCCACTCTAAGAGAATTCTTAGCTCCCCTTCCACAAATCACACATTTTCCCTCTCCGTTTGGGATTAAGGGAGATCCCAGTACTCTAGCTTGGACCTCTTCCTCCACCTTAAGTCCGCAAGTCTCGGAACCGCACCACGGAACCTCAGCTATCCCCCCTCTCTCCGAGAGGTACTTCTTGACCCCCTGAATGTCCTCGAACCTCTTCACCCTCTCCTTGAAGTCTCTCCAGGCCCTCTCGGCGAGATCCTTCTGTATCGTTGCGAGTGTCTCCCTAATTGCCGGCACCAACTCATCCCTCTTAACCGACTTACCCTCCAGCGTGTCCCTCCTCTTGAGGAAGACCGTGTCGTTGTCCAGTTCTCTTGGGCCTATCTCTGCCCTGATGGGAACTCCTCTCATCTCCCAATAGTAATACTTCTCCCCGGGAGTCCTCTCATCGCTCCCGTCCAATACCGAGCTTATTCCAGCGGAGTTTAACGTGGAGTTGATCTGCCTAGCGAACTCGAGCAACTTAGCTTGTGTCTGTTCGTCCTTAGCTGGAATAGGTATAATGACAACAAGCACTGGCGCTATCGAGGGGGGTAGGACTGGGCCGTGATCGTCTCCGTGCAAGGCGATCACTGTAGCTACAACCCTGTCCGATATTCCGTAACTGGTCTGATGGGGGTAATCTGAGGTGTTGTCGGCCTTAGTTACCTTGTAGTCCATAGCCTTGGTGAAGTGCTGACCCAGGTGGTGAGCAGTACCTATTTGAAGGGCCCTCCCGTCCGGCATCAGTGTGTCGAAGGCGATGGTATACTCCGCCCCGGCGAATTTGTCCCACTCTGGTCTCCTGGAGATGAGGTAGGGTATCCCGAGAGTGTCGAAGAACTTGCTATATATCTGAACTGCCTCCTCAACCTGCTTTGCTGCCTCTTCGTAGGTCATGTGAACCGTGTGTGCCTCCTTAAAGGTGGTCAGCTCCCTCACCCTTATCATGGGTCTTGTGGCCTTGGTCTCGTATCTGAAGACGCTCACTATCTGATAGAACTTCTTAGGTAGCTGTGAATATCCCTTCAACCAGAGCGACTCCATGAAGGTTATTGCCACCTCCGACGTGGGCCTCAGGGCCAACTTAAGTTCCAATTCCTCCTCCCCTCCCTTGGTCACCCAGAAGACCTCTCTCTCGAACCCCTTGACGTGCTCGGATTCCTTCCTCAATAGATCCTCGGGCACGAGAAGCGGGAAGAGGACTTCCTCGTGTCCGGTCTCATCCAAGAGCCTCCTGATGAGGTTGATGATGTTCTGCCTTATCTTGAAACCATAGGGCATCCACACCCCTACTCCCTTGACCGGATAACGACCGTAATCGTATATTTCTGCTTCAGACAGGACTCGGTCAAACCACTCACTAAAATTAGACGACCATTTCTGCCTACTTACCTTCATGACGGGTTATTGCAATAAAGGAGGAACTAAAAAATGTTTAGGACTTAGAACTTTCCGAAGAGCATCAGCACAGCGAACAGGATCCCGTATACAGCTATCCCTTCACCTATGGCGACGAAGATGAGCACTGTACCGAACATTTCCCTTTTCTCTGTGAGGACACCTATTCCCGCAGCAGCTGCCATCCCCACTGCCATTCCTGCACCTATTGCAGCCAATCCCACTGCCAAACCCGCACCTATGTTTATCCCAGAAAAACCGGTGCCTGTCTCAGCAGCTGTCTGGCCTATGGCTGTCAACGAGCCTAAGAAAAGGGGTAGGAGGAGAATTATATATTTTATCTTGTTTAAATTGATCATGTTAAACTTCACCACACTCTACTTCGATAATTCCTTTAAAGCCTTTCTCTTTATCTCCTCCATCTCCTTCCTCTTCTGCTCAAGGATAGACTGATACTCCTTGTTCAAGATCTCCGTAAGTTCCTTCTTCTTTTCTTCGAGTTTGGCCCTCAGGTTAGAAATGAAGGGGTTAGACTCCACTTGTCCTCCTCCTCTGAAGGATTCTCCTAGTAACTTTAAGTCTTACGAACTCTTCCCTGCTCCTGTCGTTCAAGATGGACCTGATGTACTTAACTGAGTTATTGTAGAAGGGGAGAATCGAAGTGTCTATGGCGTTAATCAATCTCTGGGTCCTCCTCAGCTCTGAGACTAGAGATCTGATGGTTGACTCCAGTTCCACTAATTTGATCACCTTAACCATTGTCTTCCTCATTTCCTCATAGGCTTCGGAGAGGTGGGGTGATGTCTCGACTTCACTGAAGGGCTTGGCCGGAATGGCGTCCTCGGATATCTCCGTGATGGGTATTTTAACTCCGAATATAACCTTGGTGAAGCTCTTGAGCTCCATGGAACTGGATTGAGAGTTAGCTATCATCTCGATGGAACTTATCCCTTCATCCACCACGGCCTTCATGAAGCTTTCGTAGACGACGGACAGCTCCTTGTTGACCTCGTTGTAAATCTTTTCGTATTCGTTCACATATGTCCTCAGGTAAATGAGGAGTACTTCCCTCTTGTTCTCCAAGAGCCTCTTTATCACTCTGATGAGCTTCAATTGATTTCTGAAGCTGATCAGGTTGATCTTAGTGGGAAGTACTTTTCTGGAGCTCATCTCTTACCACGATATGCTGGGTGGTACTTCTTGATGAAGTCGGTCTTTATGTTGGTTAGTTCCTTCTCTGGAAGGATCGATAGGACTTCCCACCCTATGTCCAGCGTAGTCTCTATGTCCCTGTTCTCGTTAACCCCTTGACTGACAAACCTCCTCTCGAAGGCGTCGCCGAACATGAGGTATTTCTTGTCAGTGTCGGAGAGGCTGTCTTCACCTATGATCGCTGCTAGTCCCCTGGTGTCCACAGCCTTAGCGTACGCTGCGAAAAGCTGGTTCGATACCTCCTTGTGATCGTCTCTGGTCTTGCCCTCTCCTATGCCGTCCTTAGCCAGCCTGGACAGGGACATGAGGACATTGATGGGAGGATAGATACCCTTATTGTACAGATTCCTGTCTAACGTTATTTGCCCTTCTGTGATGTATCCTGTCAGGTCTGGGATTGGGTGTGTGATGTCGTCGTTGGGCATGGTTAGGATAGGCATCTGGGTTATGGAACCCTTTTTCCCCACGACCTTTCCTGCCCTCTCGTAGGTCTGGGCCAGATCGGTGTACATGTAACCTGGGTAACCTCCCCTGCCTGGTACCTCCTCCTTGGAGGCACTGATCTCCCTGAGTGCCTCACAGTAGTTGGTCATGTCTATCAGTATGGCAAGGACGTGCATGTCCTGTTCAAAGGCCAAGTACTCCGCGAGAGTGAGGGCAGTCTTCGGCGTGAGGGTCTTCATCACCGGCGGTTCGTTGGCGAGACTCATGATCAATCCCACCCTGTTGATCGCCCCGGTCTCCTCGAAGAACTTCTTGAAGAACAGGGCTTCATCGTATCTGACACCTATGGCCCCGAACACCACAGCGAAATTACTCTCCTCACCTCTCACGGTCGCTTGTTTGGCTATCTGGGCAGCTAGAACGTTAGCCGGCAGACCACTACCACTGAAGATGGGAAGCTTCTGTCCTCTGAGCAGGGAGTTCAAACCATCTATGGCTGAGATACCGGTTTGGATGAACTCCTCTGGGTAGTCCCTCGTGGCCGGGTTGATGGGCTCACCGTTTATGTCCCTCTTCTCTCCCTTTATTATGGGGGGGCCGTTGTCGAGGGGGTCTCCGAGGGGATTGAAGATCCTTCCCAACATCTCCTCCGAGATCTTTACCTCCAGGCCTCTTCCTAGATACCTTATCCTAGTTCCGGTGGGAGAAATGCCCCTAGTGCCTTCGAAAACCTGAACTATGGATACGCCCCTCTGAGTATCTACGACTATGCCCCTCCTCCTCTCGCCGTTGGGCATCTCCACCTCGACCAGCTCGTTGTAGGCCGAATCCTCAACCCCTTGAACTACCACCAGGGGGCCCTTTATCATGGATATGTTGGAGTACTCCCTCACGTTCATGGACGTCTCCATCATGCACCTACCTCCTTCATTAATTCGTCAAACTGTGCCTTTAATTTGCTCTCCAGCTCGTCATACTTCTCCAATTCGTTATTCTTGATCGTTGCCTTTGATCTTATTATGTCTGGTACCACTGTGACTTTCTCGGTTATCCTCTTGACGAGTACTCCCTTCTCAACTGCGGAGTAGCCGTATTGATAGAAGTGGTAGATGAGTTTCATGATCCTCATCTGTTTTTGTGGGGAGGAGAACGCGTCAACATCGTCGTATGCGTTCTGCTTAAGGAAGGCCTCCTTTATCAACCTAGCCGTCTCGAGGGCCAGCTTGTCCTTCTCAGCCAGAGATTCAGGACCTACAAGCCTGACTATCTGCCTGAGTTCGTCCTCCCTTATGAGAGTCCTGACCATAAAGTCCCTTATGCTCTTCCAATCAGGGTCTACGTTCCTAGTCCACCAGTCAGCTACCAGGTCCACGTACGATGAGAAACCCTGTAGCCAGTTTATGGCAGGGTAGTGCCTGGCCTGGGCCAGCGACACATCGAGGGGCCAGAAGACCCTCACGAACCTTAGGGTAGTGCTGGTCACTGGCTCAGTGAAGTCTCCTCCTGGAGGTGAGACTGCGGAGGCTAGTGTCACAGAGCCGTACCTCTCTGGGTTGCCCAAAGTCCTCACCCTGCCCGCCCTCTCATAGTATTCTGCGATTCTAGAGGAGAGGTAACTGGGGAAACCCTCCTCAGCTGGCATCTCCTCCATCCTTCCTCCCAGATCCCTCAGAGCCTCAGCCCACCTTGACGTGGAGTCTGCCACTGCTAACACGTCGTATCCCTGATCCCTGAAATACTCAGCTAGGGTCACTCCCACGTAGATACTCGCCTCTCTGGCAGCTACTGGCATGTTGCTGGTGTTGGCCACCAAGACTGTCCTCTCCAGGAGAGGTCTCCCTGTCCAGGGATCCTTGAGCTTGGGGAAACTCCTGAGCTCGTCTGTCATCTCGTTTCCCCTCTCCCCACAACCCACGAAGATGACAATCTTAGCTTCGCTCCACTTGGCCAAACTCTGTAGAGTCACTGTCTTCCCACTACCGAAGGGGCCTGGGATGGCCGCAGTACCTCCCTTGGCTATGGGAAATATCGTATCCAATATCCTTATACCAGTGAGTAAAGGTTCCCTGGGATCTAGCTTCTCCTTAAATGGTCTTGGAACCCTCACGGGCCACCTCTGTAACATCTTCAGAGGTATTTCGTCTCCGTTCATGTCAAGGACTCCAACGGTGTCTTCTACTGTGTAGTCTCCCTCAGGGACAACCTCCTTAATAGTTCCGTGATGATAGGGAGGAACCATCACCCTGTGTTCCACCAGACCGGTCTCCTGAACCGTACCTAAGATGTCTCCAGGGCTCACCTTATCTCCCTTCTTTACCTTAGGGACGAAGTGCCACTTCTTCTCCCTATTAAGGGAGGGGAGCTTCACCCCCCTCTTGACGAACGGTGACTTAGTTAGATTGTAAATCTCGCCCAATGGTCTCAAAAGGCCGTCGAATAGTTGCCCCAGCAAACCTGGTCCCAGTTCCACTGATAAGGGAGCTCCGCTACCTATGACAGGTTCTCCCGGTCTTATGCCGCTGGTGTCCTCGTAGACCTGGATGTAGGCCCTGTCTCCCTCTATCCTGGTTATCTCCCCAACTAGTCTGGGCTCTCCTACCTCTACTACTTCGAACATCTGTGCGTCCTTCATCCCTTCCGCGACGACCAATGGGCCGTTAACCCTTGCAACCTTCCCCTTTGCCATCAGATCTCACCGAATAGAATCTCGGCTATCTTTGGCTTCAGTGACTCAAAAACTTGACCCAAGACGAGATCGAGGGAGTAGTCCCTGACTAGACCTACATCCTTGTACTCTATTCTAACTCCTCCAATCATCCTCTGATCCTCCCTTATCTCAGCTTTAACCTTGAGGCCCCTCAATATCTTAGAGATCTTGTCCGCTTCGTCAGGAGCGCAGTAAACTATCGCCCCCTCCTTCACTTCCCTCTTGAGTACTGCCGCTATACCCTGCTGATAGGAAGCAGACTCCTTCACCTTAGAGATCTGCCTCAGAACCTGATCATATACCTTGCTAATCCAATAGTTCTTCTCACCGAGGACTGCCCTTTTGTTCTCTATGTCCAATTTTGCCTTCTCTCCTTCTACCTCTTCCTTGGCCTTAGTTACTAGGTCTTGAATCTTACTACTGTAAGTCCTTAGTACCTCGTCGTATCTCTGCTCGATCAACCTGAGGCTCTCCTCCAATGCCTTGCTCATTTCCTCCCTTATGTAGTTGAACTCCCTGTCCAGAACCTGACCCAGAAGCTCATCCATGGAAACCATGTTGTGATCACCCGAAACCCAAAGCCTTTAAAACCATCTTCTTGACATCGATAGGCTTCGACTCGGAGAAGGGTGATGGGATGACCGTAATGAGGGGTTTTCCCTGGTTGGCCATGAGAACGTCTACCTTCTCCCTGACTGGCTCGTAGAGGTCCCTGGTTATTAGAACCAGGTCTATGTCCTCCCTCCTCCTGACAGCCTCCAACTCCTTTTCTAGTTGGTAAGGATCCTCCAAGCTCTTTCCTTCCGTCCCCATCAATTTGAAAAGAGAAACTGTGTACCTATCACCCAGCAAAAGTATTTTTCCCATGACGTCTCCATTTGTTATGAAGATTAAATATTTTTAAGATATAGCTCATACTTACCGCGAGCCTGTATTGATCTTCCCTGAAAACATGGTAAAGGTTGAGGTCATAAGCTCCGCCCAAGATAAGGATGAGGTAGTCAAAGAGCTACTCAAGTTTGGAGAGATGGAGCCTGTGGAGCCATCGCATCCCATCTCTGATGACAGGGTTGAGGAGGCAAGGAGAGAACTGACGGCAGTCCAAGAACACGCGAGTAAGATAAGGCTGATCATGGAGATAGCTGGCGTAGTCATAGAGCCCAGGGGAAAAATGAGAGTGGACTCTAACTGGACAGAGGTCGCAAAGAAGGTAAGCGAGCAAGCTATGGGAAACGAGAATAGGTATAAGGAACTACTGGAGGAGATTGGTAAGCTCAAGGGTGAAATAGATCTCTTTAACCTTCAACTGAGAGATATTGAGCCGTTCAGCGATGTGGCTGTTGAGCTCAGCAGGTTGTATTCACTTGACACCTTAGACGCGGGACTGACAATACTTAACGAGGAGCAATTACGTAAGATCAAGGAAAGGGGGAACCTGGTCGTTGTACACAGGGAGGTGAGGAAGGGAACTTACGCCACGTTACTCGTCTCAGGGACTAAGGGAACAATTGATGATGTCCTCAGATCAGTTGGGGCCAAGAAGTTCGAGACACCGGACGGCCGATCCCCGCACGAATTATATTCTTACCTACAGGGGAGAATCGAGGAACTGAAGAAGGTTCTTGAAGAGACGAGGGGGGAGTTGGCCAGGAAAATAAGGGAGAGCGAGTCAGAGTTCAGCGAACTCTACGGGAAACTTCTCACCGTCAGGGACGCATTGGCAATACTCTCCAAGGGGAGGTTATCGGAGCACTTCTTCCAGGTTGAGGGATACGTTCCTGAGAAGTCTCTGAATAGGTTGAAGTCCTCACTGAACAGGTTGGCTTACGTAGTAGGGGTAACACCCAGGAGGTTTGGAGAAAGGGAGGAACCTCCCACCTACGTGAAGCTACCTAGGAGCATAAAGCCTATAGAATCAGTAGTTGAGATATACGGAACACCGTCCTATTGGGAGATCTCGCCACTGGTTTTCCTGATAGTTACTTTCCCTCTCCTCTTTGGGCTCATGTTCCCTGACGTAGGTAATGCCCTGGTACTCCTAATCTTTGCATACTTCTTTTACAAATATGGCAAGAAGAAGGGTAGCTCTAACATCAAGAACCTATCGCTGATCCTGGGCTACTCCTCTGTAGTGTCCATGGTAACTGGCTTCTTAGCTAGGGACTTTTTCGGCCCTCTCCCGGTGGGAGGTCTGAAGGAGATGGGGATAGCTAACGTGTCCGGACCTCTGGACAGCGTGTGGCCAGTTCCAGTATCCGTAACCCAGGCCCTTTCTCCACTACTCCCCTTCGGCCAGTACAGCACAAGTACCTCCATCGAAAACACCATAATACTCTCGGTCTTCCTGGGGGCCATTGCCCTGTTCGTGAGTACAGTGTTGGGAGTCATCAATGCCGTGAAGAAGAGGGATCCAGAGTTCTTGGTTTTTGAGAAGTTACCTCTCCTGGTCCTCTACACAGTCCCCATGATCATTTTCGGTTATGGTATGGTAGATCCTAAGGATTACTTCGGGAAGGTCGGTGAACTATTGAATTTCCTGTTAGTTAACCTGCTGAACTCCTTCCACCCAGACCTCAATTCTTCAACCGCCATACTAGCCTACGTCCTCCTCCTCTGGGTAGAGCTCGGTCTCATTTACAATTGGATAGCCAAGGCAATAGTGCTCAAGAGACACGACAGCCTATCCACCGGTAGCGCCTTAGCCATGGGTTTCATAGAAGGAGGATTTGAGGCGGCAATTCTGCTTCTCTCCAACACTATATCCTTCATAAGAATTTTAGTGTTCGCTCTCGCCCACTACTACCTACTATATGCCTTCTCCTATATGGCGTACTTAGCCGTAGGTAGACCAGACCTCCTGGCCCTAGCCCTAAATCCAGCGTCCATTGTGATCCTGATAATAGGTAACCTACTGGCCATCGGCCTAGAAGGACTAGTGGTCTTCATACAGGACATGAGGCTACACTTCTATGAAATGTTCAGCAAATTCTACGAAGGTAGGGGAAAGAAGTTCGAACCACTCATGGCATCTGTGGAGTTAACCTGAAGTTATAAGTAATAATTTTTCATTTTTCGTATGCTAACTAGAGAAATATCTGTTCCTATTAAAACCCTAGCTAATTTTTATCCCTCCCATTTCCAGGTTGCAAGAACTGAGGTGATTTGTGACGTAACTTTGTGACGTGAAGTTTTAAAAGGCCTTTACTTCAGGAGCTCTGGCCTGTCCTTCTCAACTTCTTCCCTCACCCTACTCACTATCTCCTCGATCTTGACCTCAAAGTCTTGAGGCAGCTTCTTGAACACTGGGTTAGGTTTACCTACCTTGTGACCTGGTTTTACCTTAGGCTCTCCTGCGGAGTCCCACCTCTCATCGTCAATATTACCTAAGTTTAGCTGCGAGAAGATGACCTGAGCGTGCTTAGGCATTATGGGATAAAGGAGAACGGCTATAGTCCTCACCACGTTAGCTGCCGTATACAACGAATTGCCCACATCCTTCACATCAGTCTTGATCCTATCCCAAGGGGCCTTCAAGTTAATGTAGGCGTTGGCCTCCCTCGCTAAGTTAAGAATTTCCTCTGAACCTGCCTTCAGTTTTCCCCTCTCAAACTGTTGAGACATCCTCTCAGCTGACGTTTTGGCCAGCTCCAACAGTCTAACATCCTCCTCCCTTAAATCACTGTACTGGGGGACAACTCCCTGGAAGTACCTGTTCAACATGGTTACTACCCTATTGACTAAGTTGCCTATGTCATCGTTGAGCTCATTGTTCACTATCCTAATCGCTTCTCTCCACAGGAAGTTCATATCCCTCTCCTCTGGCCTCAGCCTTATGAGGACGAACCTCCAGTACTCCACGTCCATTATCCTGGGGGCCTCATCTATCCATATGCCTATCCTCCTACTCTTGCTGAACTTCTGTCCCTCATAGAGCAGGTATTCCGTAGCAGCTATAACTGTCGGCAGAGCGTAGTTCTCACCAGAGGCCATCAACATGGCTGGAAGTATTACGGCATGGAACGGAATGTTGTCCTTCCCTATAAAGTAGAAACTCTTAACCCTTCCCTCCTCCCAGAATTCCCTCCATTTGTGCTCCTCTCCCTTGAGTTTAAAGTACTCCTTTGTAGCGGAGAGGTAGCCTAGTAGAGCCTCAAACCACACGTATATGGTCTTTCCCTCTGCACCCGGGAACGGAGCAGGTATACCCCAAGAGTTGTCCCTGGTCAAGCTCCTAGGCTTGAGTCCCTCGTTTATCCAGCCTAGTGCGGTGGACTTAACGTTATCTGGCATGTCCCCTGAAGAGGTGAGCCACTCCCTGAGAGGCTCCGAGAACTCCCTCAGGTCAAAGAACCAGTGCTTCGTCTTCCTCATGACAGGAGTGGAACCGCATATGGCACACTTGGGGTTTATCAAGGAAGAAGGGGTGAGTAGCCTTCCGCACCTGTCGCATTGGTCACCCCTAGCGTCCTCGAACCCACAGTAAGGACAGGTCCCCTTGACGAACCTATCAGGTAGGAAGAGTTTATCCCTCTCACAATACGGTATTTCCTCTTCCTCTACCTTCACATACTTGCTGACCTTGAGCATGAACTCGCGGACGAAGGTCTTATGAACCTCCGATTCAGTCCTGGTGTAATTGTCGAAACTCGCCTCCCATACATCAAGGAATAGCTTCCTGTCGTATTCGTGGGCCTGATCTGTTAGGAGTTTAGGATTGACCCCCCTTTTTACGGCCTCAACCTCGATGGGAGTTCCATGTTCGTCGCTTCCGCTGACCAGGATAACGTTCTCCTTGCCGTACTTGAGCCTGGCGTACCTGGCGAAAACGTCGGCTGAAAGTATGGAACCTATTAAGTTTCCTAGGTGAGGAACTGACTGTACGTAAGGCCAGGCTGAGGCCACAAAGACCTTCAAGGGATCACCTCTTCAGCAATGCTCAAGCTCACTTATAAAAGGAGAGGATCTAGTAATTATTAGATCTCATGGGGATTCTGAATCCCAACAAATATCCTTTCCTAACTCCCTTGGAAGAGGTTCTGAAGAAACATCAAGGGGTGGATCTCTACACGATAATAACGACGGAGGGAAACGTAGTCACGCAAGCCAAGGAGAGAATAAAGGACGTCTTGTCAGGAAAGAGGTTGCCCTCCTACATGGAGTACATTTACCCTAGCCTAGTCTTCTATTCCGTGCTGTTAATCCTGGGGATAATCAATGATCCTAGAGTGACCGAGAGGGTCATAAGGGGGGAGGTGAGTGGATTCCTCAAGGAGCTAGAGGACGAGGATGAAGATGTCCTGATTCACGTGGCCTCGTGGGCTGGAATGAGAGTGGAGAGATCCCCCATTCAGTACCACGACGGTAAGAGGACTATCACGCTGAACTTCAGGTTGCACTTCCTAGAGTACTTGAGGGTGGCGAAGGGGATCAATGACGAGAAACTTTCCCTGTCCAGGATGATATTGAGGGCCGGTTACGTGTACGTGAGCAGGCGTATCCTGATTGTCCTGCTAAAGTCCGCCTTACTCAACGCGTTTAGAGGAATGGTGAGGCCGGTCCCCATGGATCAGGTCCCCAAGACCCTCTTGGACGTGATAGGCATCAGGGGAGGGCGAACTCCACCCTGCATTAGGGCCATTCAGGCTAAGGGTAGTTGGAGCAGGGAGGAGGCCGTAGTTCTCTCCACGTATATGGCCAACGTTGGGTCCAGTTTAGACGCCATAGCGTCGGTCCTGGAGAGAGCGGGCTTCGAGAGACCGGTTGAAACGGTGAAGGAAATCTACAGGAAGAAGTTCGTAGTCTACTCCTGTTCCAAGATGAAGGAACTGGGCCTCTGCGTGGAACAGTGTGGCACTAAGAGTCCCCTACAGCATTATTTCGGAACGGCCGAGAATATCAGGTGAAACCTCTGAACCACCGTAGCTAGGGAACCCAGCAAGAGGAGGTAATAGAGCGCCAACGACGCATCAAAGAAGAACGGGTAGAGCACCAGAATCAGAAACACTAATATCAACCTCTCTCCCCTCTCCACCAGTCCCCTTCCTTCCGCCTTGATCCCCAGGGACTCAGCCTTGGCCCTGAGATATGATATGGTCAGTGTAACTCCAACCAAAAGGGAGGTCAGAAGAGGGTGGAAACCCAACAAGACGAGTGAGGAGATGAAGACGGTATCCTCAATCCTATCAAAGGTCGAGTCCAGGAAACTTCCTCTAGGTCCCGCTGACCCTCTCATCCTGGCCACCTCACCGTCGAGGGCGTCCAGGAGGGACGATATACTCAACAGCACCGCAGAGAGTAAGACGTTCTTGGTGAGCAGGATCACGAGCAGGTAGATAAAGGAGGTGAGCAGTCCCAAAGCGGTCACCTGATTTCCTGTGAGGCCCGCCCTAACTAAGGCGTACGCGAGAGGCCTCAGAACCTTCTTAGAAGCTGACCTGAAGTTGGTGATCATGGACACCACTACCGTTTTAAACCTTAGGGATGTGATGAGTCTGGGTGTGAATGGCAGTGAAGGCTAAAAAACTCATCCTCGTGACCTCGGAATCCCATCCCAACCACAAGGGATTCCTCAATATCGCCGAGGCGTTGTCTAAGGAGCTTGGGGTAGAGAAGGAGATCAAGATAGAAGATTACGCCTTCCTCTCAGATTATGGTGAGAAGGACGAGTTTGGAATGAGCTGGATCCCTCAACTTCTGCTCCAACTGGAGGACGGGAGGATATATCCGATATTAACCCAGATGCCTTTCGGGAAAGATCTGAAGCCAGACCCTGATGCTGGGAAGCAGGAAGCCCTTAACAAAATTAAAAATCTGGTTTCTTAACTAGTCAAGTGTGGGATAATTGAGCATACCTCATCGTGAAGTTCCTCACGTACCGTATGTCCCTACCCCAGATAAGGTAGTGAAGAAGATGCTGGAGATAGCGAAGGTGGGCAAAGAGGATGTGGTTTACGACCTGGGATGTGGAGATGGGAGGATAATAATATCTGCTGTAGCTGACTTCAACGCCAAGAAGGCTGTGGGAGTGGACTTAAGTGACGAGAGGCTCAAGGAGGCAGAACAGAACGCTTTAGCCAGGGGAGTTAGAGACAAGATAGTACTGAAGAAGAACAACTTCTTAGATGAAGACGTATCCGAGGCCACGGTTGTCACACTGTTCCTTTTGACCAATGCCAACGATCTACTGAAACCCAAGTTCGAGAAGGAACTTAAACCAGGCACCAGGGTCGTCTCCCACGAGTTCGAGATGCGCGGTTGGAAACCCAAGGAGGTTGTGAAGGTGGAGGACGGAAACATGCATCACTTAGTCTACCTATACGTGATAGGTGAGCACACGTGAAGGTATTGGTACTCAAGAGCGAATCGGGAAAAGTGACCTCCGATTACCTTGAAGACGGGAACATAGGGGAAGTTGTGAGGAAGACTGCAGAGAAGGCCCTGAAGGAGTGGAACGAGTTTTCCTCGGACTTCATCATAATGAGGGACTCACAGGAGGCTAAGCTGCCTTTACCCCTTAAACCTGACTTGTATGAGAAGGTAAAGAACTTCCTCTCAGGAAAAGACAAGACGTCCGCAATACTGAAGTTACCAGTGTTCATCATCAGTTTCGACAATCAATGGAAGGAAGAGAACTTTCAGGACAAGAAAGTGTACGTTGTCTCCTATTACGTGACAGAGGAATTGAAGAAAGAACTCATAGATTACGCCTCTGAGGTAACATCGGAGGAAAAGTTGGAGGAGACGGAAGAGGAGGAGGAAGAGGAGGAGGAAGAGTGAAGAGCTCACCTGGAGAAGAAGGACTCGATGGACGTCGTGGACTCTATTTTCTCCCAACTCACTCCAAGGCTCTTTAGGAGTTGCTCGAACGTACTCTTCACGCTGTCGTAGTACTTCTCCACGTCCACCTCAGGCAACTTGGCCAGTTGAACGGGTTTCACTCCTTCCCTCCCCTTGACCTTGACGAAGCTTATCACGTCCCTGGGTAGAACTTGTACGTTGAACTCCCTGAGCAATCTAGCAGCTTTCACGTGTTGAGGCGTGTTCTTTTCATAGGAGTTCGGGTCTTTGGCTAACATCACCCTGAACGCCAGTTCGTCCAAGTTATACTCCTTGTTCCTTAGCTTAGCGTAGACCTCCTTTACCTTCACAGTCAGATCCTGCTTGGCCTTCTCCATCTCCTCAGGTGTCCTAACCTTAGCCATGAGATCCCTCGCCTCCTTGAAGGCCTCCTTCAGGAACTCCGGTGTATTCCTCTTCTTGGCCAACATGCCCTTTATGTCAACCTTGTCGTTCTCCAACACACCGAAATAGTTCTTCTTCAGTCCTGAGAATGCAATGTACCTATAGCTCTTGTCCACCTCCAGGTCAAGTCCGAAGGCTTCCTTGACCCAATCCACGAGTTTCTTGAGCACTTCACTCCTCGGCTTATAAATGAAGAGCGAGTCTGTGTCGCCGTACAACACCTTGAGCCCCATCTCCTCGGCCTTCTTAACCGTGGAGGTGATGACGAACCTCCCTAGAGCCGTTACGCTCTCAGCGACCGCAGGAGCGTAGAGGGGGAAAGTCTCGGCACCGAAGACTCCGTAAGTGGCATTGATGAACACCTTCATACCCCTCTGAACGACGTCGTATAGCGTCCTTCTTTCCTCCTCTATTCCTTTCTGCTTGGCCTTCTTTTTGTATATCTTGACTCTGAAGTCCCTGAGTAATCCAGTGATGACAGCCGTTATTCCTGGCCTATCCTTGCACACGGTGTGGAGCACGTTACCTTCCTCGTCCTTCACCTCGTCCGACTTTTTACACTCCTTTACGTCCACGGTCTCATAGCTCAGGTTCCAGTTCCTTATGATGGAGGGATACAGGGAGGCGAAATCCAGGACAGTAACGTCGAAGAAAACCCCGACTGGTGGGTCTATTACCATTGCCCCCTTGTACCCCTTCCCCTTTATGACAGCTGAGGTCTTCAGTTTAGAGGTCCTCTCCGTTATCTCCTCCTTCAGGGGGATCAGCCAGCCCCTCTTTCTGTGTTCCCAATAGTATAGGTTCTTCACCCAAGCTGATATCTCAGTCCTGGTTAGCTCCTCTATCCCCAACTTGGATATCCTGGAAAACAGTACTATTAACTTCCAGACAAGTTCTCCTTGGAAAGTAGTGAGGTTCAGCGTTATCTCAGAGTCCCTGAAGTTATACTCAATCAACTTCGCGGTGTCTATTGCCCCTATGGAATCGTCCAGCTTTACCTTAGAGATCCCAAGGAGAGCCTGAGCCACAGTATCCAGGTTATACTCGCTGTACCTACCCTCAAAGGCGTAGTTCCTCACGGCCTTATTAAAGAAGAACCTGTAGAGATCTACGTGAAATCCGTGCAGGAATTTGGTGTCCCTAGACCCCAAGTCGAACGGAACATCCTCGGGCATGAGGCCTAGTTTGAGGGACCTGTAATATAGATAAGGCACGTCAAAATCGTCTCCGTTGAAGGTCAACACGAGGGGGTAATTGGAGATGATCTCAAAGAGCCTCCGGAGAAGTTCCCTTTCGGAGTCAAACGATTCCACCTCCACTTCTCCCATGTTCTTCCCGTGGGAGAAACCCTCCCTGGTGAGGACCAAGACCTTTTTCAATCCATCAGTTCCAGCGAGGGCGACGCTGATTATGGGGAACTCGGCTTTAATCGGATCTGGAACTCTTCCCATCATGGGAGTGTAAACCTCTATGTCTAGGGCCACCCTCTTAACTGAGGGTATCTCTGACTCGAAGAGGGGTGCCCAATCGACGGCCATCTCACGGGTTAACTCGTCAGAATCATTGAAGGCCTCGGTTACCTCCTTCACGTCGACCTGTGGGTTTAGGGGAACGAGTCTCCCCTTGGAGATGGTATATGGCATCCCTGGGATCAGATTGAAGTCGTATATGTAATTGTTGAAGTACTTAATGTGGGCCTCGTAAGCTCTCGGGACAAGTTCCCTGAGAGTCCTCACCGCCAAAGGGTCCTTCACCACTATCTTGGTCAGCTTGATCTTCCTCCCAGTATAAGGGTCGACCTTGATTACGGTCTCGATCCTCTCAAAGGACTCGTGCTTCACGATCTTCGGGTTCTTCCTAACTTGCTCTGGCTCCAGATCCACCAGGAAGTAAGACTTGTGTCCGGTGTTATCGTAATGGACGGCCAGCTCTTGATTCTCAGGATCGTAAAGTTTACACACCGCCTTTCCGGCCTTCCCGTCATAGTCCACTGCCAGCAGGAAATATCTCCTTCCCTCCTGGGCCTGTCTGAGCTCCACTCTGGGCTTAGCTCTCCTCACCTCCACGCTCCCCTTCTGAGGCTGCTCCTCTTCCTTTTCCCTCCCCTGCTCCTGTCTATGCTCTAGTTTTAAAGCTGAAAAGTCGCCTAGGGTTAGCTGTCTGGCCATATACCAATAGATTATGGGTAAAATTCTTTAAACCTTGAGGCTATCTTGATATAGAGAAGATTATAGTCGGGGAAAGGACTATCAGATGAAGCTCTTAAATTTAAATTCAGAGTAGCCGAGAGAGGGAGAGGACCCGTGGCTCAGCCAGGATAGAGTGCGGGCCTGCGGAGCCCGTGGTCCCGGGTTCGAATCCCGGCGGGTCCGTAGTGGGGGTTACCCCCACACCCCCACTGCTATTTTTCAATTTTTCGTAAGTTTCGACTACGTCAGCTAAAGGCCCTACGTAACGCTCTTTTACCTCACCGTTTATCGCTTCCAACTTATAGACATAATACCGACCTTTTCTTTCCCTCAATATATAATCTCCGAACTTATATCTACGTTGCTTATCGCCCATTTTACCGCTTAGTATTATAGTTGCCAAAACGCGTTTATAAGCGTTGGCAACCCGTCAGTTTTTGCCATGATTCATGTCGAATTGAAATAAGACGGCAAAGATTCCTCATTTATACGAAAAATTCAAAGCGATTTGAGGAATTCTTCGCTAACTAAAAACTCACGCCGTTGTCAACAGTTTCCGATAGACCGTAAAGTTTATATTATTTCATCACAAGCTTTTATACGATGCTAAGACCTAAGGAAGTCTGCCAACGCTTAGGAATATCCTATGCAACACTCAGAGAATATGTTAAGAAGGGATACATAAAACCAGTAGTACTAGAAACTGGGAAGTGGAGGTTCAGGGAGGAGGACGTGGAAAAGTTAATGGGGATTGTTAGGAAGAGGAAAGTAGTATTATACGCTAGAGTGTCATCGCAAAAGGACGAGTTGGCAAACCAAGTTAAGTACCTTGAGGAGCAAGTAAAGGAATACGACCAAGTGATAACTGATGTAGGATCTGGATTGAACGTGAAGAGGAGGGGGTTCCTCAAGTTGCTGAGAATGATACTTAACAACGAGGTATCAAAAGTGATCATAGCCTACCCGGACAGGCTGGTGAGGTTCGGCTTCGAGATAGTGGAGGAAGTATGCAGAGCACACAATTGTGAAATAGTCGCGCTAAACAAGGAAGACAAAACACCAGAACAAGAGTTGATAGAGGACCTAACCTCCATCTTGGTATCGTTCAGCGAGAAATTGCAAGGAATGGGGAGTCACAAGTATGAGAAGGTGAGGAAGTGCGTCGAGGAAATTAAGACTTAGAAACTTTACACCAGAGGAGGAGTACGTCTACCTAACGTACTCCCTGAAGAACTAAAAGGGGGAGGAGAGCGGGATGTTACTAGAGAGCTATAAGACCTTACTACAAAAAGCGTTAGCCCCAGTTCCGTACCTAGTTCGGGGATAAGGATCCACCGAATAGTAAGGATACTCCTGGTACGTAACCTAATGCCCGCTCCTGATCATTATCCTCATTGAAATCATAGGGTAGTGGTTATTGGTCATCAGTTATACCACTTTCCCTCATCCGTTTCCCTTGCTCCGCTAATCTTTCCCTACATACATTACTCTACCGTCCCTCAAGGTGAGCTTGATACACTTCTTGCCGCTCTTCACCTTATAGAAGGTGACCTTGCCGTCCAATGTGGAACCGGCAACTATTACACCTTTGGAGTGGAGCTCTTCCACGAGCCTACACAGGTCTCCAGGAGGCATCTCCTCCTTAATCTCCACCACGTCCGATTTCCTAACTTTCACTGGAGAGGGGAACCCAGGTACCTCAATCAGGAAACTATCGGATTCCTCTCTAAAACTCATAATTAGAGATTCTTACACTAGTTAATAAAAATGAGGTAACTTGAAAAGGGCTAAAAAATCCCTTATCTCTAGTAATAGCCTCCATAGCCTCCAGAACTTGTCCCAGAAGAGGGTATGCTCACCATCTCAGGTAGAGTTAACACCCAGGGCACAGGCTTCAAGAACGACAGGTTGATCACTATCCCGTTGCCCACTAGTATTGGATCATGGAACAGGTAGGTGTTCATACCGTTCCTGCTTCCCCACGTCCACATCTGTGCTCCCTGGCTAGGTGTCATGATGATAGTAATGAAAGGTTTGGAGGCAGTGTAGGAGAAGGTAACGTTACCATTGACCGCATAGGCGAAGACTAGGAAGGGTACCTGACCAGGAGCTGGAGAGGTCACGTTCTGCGGATCGTAGAACACGACCGAGAAGTTGTACTGGTTGAGTATTCCCACTGGGGTGCTTATGGTAGTACCAGGCTGAACTACTACGACCATGTCTCCCGCAACTATCACACCTCCCTGTTGAGAATTTATGACCTCAGAGTAGGCATTAACTGGGGTCAGTCCATACACTGTGGACTGCATTACGGTAGAGGCGGGAGCAGGAGTCCCCTGTGGAGTCATCCCTGCCTCAAACACCCATAGCACAGGCTTGAAGAATTGGAGGTTGACCATAACACCGTTTCCGTATAGCCAATGGTCAACGAACTTGTAGCTTCCACCCACGTATGTAGTACCGTTGAAGCTCCCGCCGAACCAGGTCCAGCTCGTCCATGTGTCAGGGGCCCACACGACTGTTATGGCCGGATCTGCGCCCTTGGAATTGTTCACGAGGGAGTAGGCTGGAGATATTTGACCATTTATGGCAAATGCGAAGGCGTATGTTGGGGTCAAGTTGTTGTAATCTGGAGCGGGCGAGGGGACCGCCTGTACGCTGAAGAGTATCAAGGAGAAGTTGTACAGCGAGCTTAAGTTGCCTGAGGGCAACTCTGCATACGTGCCTGGCCTCAATATGGTAGTGACCGGGCCTACCTGTAGGATAGCTCCCTTGGACGCGTTCACGGTCACTGTCTGCTCTCCTATGACCTTGAAGGTGGGGGTGTTGAGGTTATAGAACATGGTGTCGCTGAGTGTAGGGACTTCGCTGACGTTCCAAACCTGTTTGGTTATCTGCCACATACTTGTGGTAGCGTTATACGTGAAATAGGTCGTCATGGCTATGTGTAGGTCATATATGTTGGGGAAACCAGGCTGACCTTGATTGACGAAACCGAAGAATGGAGTTACGTTGGCTACGACCATAGCCGTCCCTGGACTGGTGGGGTTCATCACTACCTTCACTCCTGGGGGCACAGCAGTTCCGTTGGGCAAGAGGTTCTGGGAATAGGTCAATGCGAATATGAAGTAGCTGTCCCAGGTGTTGAAGACGCTCTCTATATTAGAGATTCCAGTGTAGTTCCCTGGCTTGAACACAGGCGGCAGTTGTCCCTCTATCTGGAGGGTCGCGGAGGGAGAGAAGTACTGAGCTATGGTAGAGGGAGGAAACTCGGCGCCCATACCGTTAACCTCAGATAGGAACTCGGAGAGGACTGTCCACTCGGCCAGCGAGTGTTGTGAAGGATACCCAGCTATCACCGCAGAGGGTGGTACCTCGTTACCCATCCAGACCATCTTAGTGATCAGTGGTTGTCCTTGAATAAACTGCACAGTTAGAGTAACTGATGCGTTAAAAACTTGCAGGAGTATGGGATCGTTAGTGGGAGCAACGAAGTACTGAACGACTGCGTTGACTTGATAGGTGTTGTTGTTCACGGAAGTCACTGTAGGAAGAGCAGTGGTATAGAAGTAGACCGTCTCGTAGTTTCCGAAGAACTGAGCTAACCACGTGGTGTTGAAGGTACTAAAGCTGTACGAGCCAGGGAAGGGAACTCCCTCGACCTGGGCCGAGAAGTTCGTAGAAAGGAACGGAGTTACGTCACTCGGGTTTTCTATCGCTATACCGTCCCAGAACTTGAACACCGTGTCCAGGGCAGCCCCTTCCTTATAGGACGCTCCCCCAGTTGCCTGTTGTTGCAGAAGAGCCTGATACAGTGCCTTGTACATGGTATAATTCTGCTCTGCCTGTTGGAACATAGCTAGATACATGTTGTAGAGCTTCTGGTAGTTTGAGGCATTGCCCTCTGCCGAAGAGAGCTGAGCTTTATACATCTGTAATGTGGCGTTTAGGGACTGTATGGTCTTGTTCTGTTGAGCTACCTGTGACTGAAGATTCATGTATGAGCTCTGTATTGACGAAAGGGATGATGAGGTTGTTGTATATTCATAAAAACCTACTACTGATGCGACCAATAGGATGATTATGGCCACGGAGAATCCAACTGTCTTACCGTCCATATCACATCTAACGGCACCTAACTTACCCCCTTTTAAAAGGATTTACCCAAATTTTCGATCTAGGAAAGCAGTGCAATCAGCCCTCACACGGAACCATCACAGATCAGGCCGGGGTTCACTCATCACTTTAGCCCCTCTAAGTAAGAAAACAGGAGGGACTTGGTGTCCCCAGATAACCTTCTAGGATAACCCTTAAAGTAATGGGAGCACACCTCCTGGGGCGATCCTCCTAATCCCTTATCCCTCATGAGTTTGGCTATCCTTATGAGATCGAGTAAAGGCTGGACTGCGTTGGGACCATCCAGGCTCTTCATGGATATATCTATCTTCACTCTAGCCCCCATGGCGTATTCACCCTCTATTGTTATGTAACTGAACCTCCTGTCTCCAAGGAAAGGAACGTAGTCCGAGGTTCCAGCGACAACCTCTATTCCGTCCGTTGTACTGGAGATATAGAAGGACTTTATCCTCTTCTTCAGGTCTTTCCTCCACTCCTCTAAGGTTATGAGGGTTTCCGTACTTCCAGAGATGTCGACCTGATAGGACCTGATGACTTTCACTCCTCTCCTATTGAGGAAGTCTATGAGACCAGCGTGAAGGGCCGACCCTCCTATCTGGCTTATGAGGTCATCACCCAGGAGTGGGAGACCAGACGAGGCGAACTTATTTGACATCTTCTCAA
Source organism: Metallosphaera yellowstonensis MK1 (assembly GCF_000243315.1). Classification (GTDB taxonomy): domain Archaea; phylum Thermoproteota; class Thermoprotei_A; order Sulfolobales; family Sulfolobaceae; genus Metallosphaera; species Metallosphaera yellowstonensis. Next base: position 687,113 of record NZ_JH597770.1, read on the forward strand.
CCAGCGGAGCAGGAGAGGCGTTAATTAGAGACGACCTAGCCGTTAGAGCGCTCTCAGCGTAATACTCGCTTGCCTCCTCTACCCCCGTGGGTAAGAGGTTAATTAGCACTTCAACCCCCTCGGACCTCAAAACCGAGGGAACGTCTACTGGAGGTTCTCTGGACTCCCTAATCACTGTCCCCAGCAAGCCGTTCATTCCGTCCTTCGTGGGGCCACGCTGGACCCTCACGTCTGACTTAACATTCACATACCTTTCCACGACATTAGGAGGCTCAAATATGGCGTCGGATAGCTTCTTTCCCACCTTCCTCTCGTCAATATCGAAAGCGGCTACGACCTCTATCTCCTCAGGCCTGATGGGGAGGTCGAGGAGACCAGATATCTTTCCTCCCTGTTTCAAGTACTCCAATGACTGCAACAACGCAGAGGCTACGTTACCTACACCTACCACTGCTACCCTTATCAACCGAACATCACCAGTATCAGGGGAGCCAAGACACCCACGATTATACTGAGTATCGCTGAGAATATAACACTGTCCCTCTCACCAGACACTACCTTGGTGAACTCTCCCTCCCTGAACATCTCCCTTATCACCGGGATGTAATAACCTGCTGAGGCTGCACTGTTTATGACGCCTATAACCACCAACCAGGGTAGGGAGTACGCCGCCTCAAAGAGGAAGAGCTTCCCCCAAAATCCCAGGATAGGGGGTAACCCCAACAAACTCAAGAGAAGAATGGTGGATGAGAAGGCCAGCGTCCTGTCAGCCTTGGATATCCCCCTTAGCCCCTTGAGGTCCGTGGTGCCTGATACCTTCTCTACGTGTCCCAGGAAGTTGAAGAGGCCTGCTTGAGCCAGAACGTAGGCGAGCAGTTGAGTGAATATACCTACCTCAGCGACCTTGACGTTTATCTGGATCACGGCGAAACCTATCAGGATGAAGCCTGCTTGAGCAATGCTACTGAAGGATAGGATGGAACTCACATCCGTCCTCGAGAACGCAACAATATTGCCGATTATCATGCTCAGAATGGAGATGATCGAAAATACCGCTAGGACGCTCAGGACCTCCTGGGTGGTAGGATCCCCTAGAGTTAGAATCCTCAGCAATGGCACTGCGCCTATCAATTTGCCCACGCTGGAGACGAAGGAAATAGACTCCCTGTCGGCCATGGTATAGACGTCAGGTAACCATCCCTGAAATGGGAATGCCCCCAGCTTGAACAGGAACGCTATGGCTAGCAGAGCCACTCCTAGGACCAAAAGGTCAGGGTAGAGCGGAGAGGAGTAACTCAGGGAGAGTGACCCAGTTCCAACGACGTACGAGGCGAAGCCGAGGATCATGAACGAAGAGGATATCAATCCCAATATCAGGTACTTAATGCCTGCTTCCACTGATCTCCTGTCCTTCCTGAGCATGGTTATGGCGTACGTAGCTGCTGAGGAAATTCCCCAGCCTGTGATTATTACCAGCACGTTGAGGGCAAACGCCATATACATTATTCCCAGGTCTGTAAGCATTACAAGGGATAGTACAGACGACCTAGTTCTCCACGTTTCCATGTGATTGCTCATACCCCTAAGGGCTATGAGCGAGCCGACCAGGGCCACTATCGTCAGGAGGTATCCTATCTTGTCCAGGTACAGGGAGTTGGAGAATAGCGAATAGCCGTAGAAGCCCAAGGTTAGGAACAGCACAGAGGACAGGAGTGACACGGACAGGGAGGCGTAAGTGAGGTAAAGGGCGTGGTTATAACTGGACTGTGTGCCTCTATCCATGTAGAGCACAGCAATGGAAGAAAACACCAACAGGAGCGAGGGGACTACTACAGGTAAGTAGAACTGAGGTAACATCAGATCACCCCTATTATCACTAGGGCAATTACCATGAGGAGTATGAGCCCAACAACGTAGAGCCCCACGTAATCCCTCAGGAGGCCTGTCTGGACGTCCTTGAAGAACTTGGTTCCGCCGTTTATTAACGCGGAGGGTAACTTCACGTTGAGTCCCACATCTATGACTCCGTGCTCAAACCCCCTATAAACTGCCCAGGAACCGTTATACAGCTCGACGCCTAGCCTATCTAGGAGTGGATAGATATACCACCCGTAGTACAGGAAATCTATGACTGGTCTGAGTGCCTGAACTTTCCCCAAGTCTGTCCCCCTGAGAAAGACTGCGAAGGCTATGAGTATTCCTATCACCGAGAGGATCAGTTCTGTGGTGTCGAACTGGAATCCCTTGGCAAAGAAGTGAGTGGAGAGGAAGACTACTAAACTTGGGCTCACGACGCCCATTAGGACTGAGGCCAGTACTAACACCAAGGGAGATAGATACATCAGGGGGTGAACTCCGTGTCCGTGCTCCCCTTCCTCTCCCTTGGATCCCCAGAGGAACGTCTTGACCACGTACCTGACGATGTAAATAGCTCCGAGGAATTCCAACACCAGGTAAAGGTAGTCTAGGGAGAGGTTCCAAGAGGTGAGATAGGATATGAAGGAGTGGGCCCAGAAGCCTATGAGCGGAGGAACGTTAGCTAGGTTGAGTGCAGCTATTAACTGGAGGACGAACACTAACCATAGCTTCCTGTAAAGCCATGGAGTGGAGCCTACGTATCTATTCTCGGTGTAGTGTATAACTGAGCCGGCATTCATGAAGAGGCTCGCCTTGTATATGCCGTGGGCTACCATCTGGAAGAGGCCTATTGCTATGCCTGAAAAGAGGTAGATAAGGTTCCCGTCTATTATGGCCAACAGCCCACCTAAAGATGAAGAGAGTATCATGAGCGATATTTGATCAGCAGTGGAGTTAGCCAAGATCACCTTTTGCTCGTTGGAGACCAACGCGTTCAGGCTCGTAAAGAGGGCTGTGAGGATTGTCACGCCGACCATCACCGAAAAGAAGGCTATTAGGGTGGTTCCGTAGCTCGCTGAGAACACGTCCGAGGAGAGACTATTCATCTGGATGAAGATGTAAGGATAGGTCAGGAATGTCAACATGGCTCCTAGGTTAACCATCGTGGCGGCGTGGATCAGGGCGCTCACTGGAGTTGGACCAGTCATGGCCGTGACCAACCATTGGGTGAAGGGGAACTGAGCGCTCTTGGATAGTCCCCCCAGGAAGAAGAGGATGAGCATGGCTAGGCCGAAGGGCGAGGACACCATGAAGGGAAGGGCTCCGAAGACTCCGTGTCCAGAGTAGAGGAGGGTGGAACCAAAATATTGAGTTCCTGTGGTGAGATATATTAGATAGCCCATTCCCAAGAGGAGACCGACGTCTCCCACCCTGGTGAACACCATGGCCCTTATTCCGGAGGTCGTAGGCTTAGATAGGAACTCCACACCCAAGATCCTCCTCCCGAAATCGCCCACAACGTTTCTCTCGTTATCGTCTAGCCAGTAGCTTATCAAACCGTATGACGCCAGGCTAGTTCCCTCCCACCCGCTTATGAAGAGAAGGGCATTGTCTGCCAACACTACTGCCAACATGGAACTCACGAAGAATCCGAAGAAACCCCAATACCTCCTCAGGACGTTGTCCTCCTTCATGTAGCCCACGCTGTACAAACCGATGAAGAAGGAGAGTGTCGAGACGAAAACTGCCAGGATAGCTTGCAACAGAGAGGAACTGAAGGAAAAATACGTGAAGAGTTGGTAAGTGTATGATGGAATGAAGAAAAGCCTTGAAGGCTGAGACAGAGATTGTGATAGGTTGAGCCAGGATAGGAGCATACTCAAGGCCAAGGTTCCCACCAATATTCCTCCCCTAACGTCTTGATTCAATTTGCTGGGAGTCGCCAAAGTCACCAGTGAGCCGAGGGCGGGCAATAGGACTATGAGGGGGAGGAGTAGGGCGTGTCCTGTGACTACGGTGATGAAGTTGTTCAGGGAGCTCACGGCAGCCTGGGGGAAAAGGAACAGCAGTACGCTGACGACAGCGATAGACAGCATGGGTAGGGTGTATTCCTTCGCCTTATCCAGGTCAGTCTCTCCCTTAGGCCTACCTGCGTACACGTTCTTGAACAGGTAGGTGGCGTACGCTGAGGATAGGCCTATGGCTATGAAGAGTCCTAAGGCCAGCAACGAGAACCAACCCAGGCCGACGGTCTGTATGAGCTGACCAGTAGAGAACAATAGGAGTGCCTCGCTCACCAAGCCCACAGTAGGAGGGAGACCTAAGATGTTCAGCACGCCGAAGAAGGATAGAGTAGTGTGGGTCGGAGAAGTTAGGTAAAGTCCCCCTAACTTTGAGATGTCCCTCTCATGAAGCTCAGTTATTGAGGCTCCAGCACTCATGAAGAGTAGGGCCTTCCCGAGACCGTGGGACACGTAGACTAAGATGGATGCCACAATCCCCAAGGGGATTTGAACTAGATCTCCCCTTAGACCGAGGAAGAAGGAGATTGAGGCTCCAAGTAGCATGTAACCCATCTGGGAGACACTGGAGTAGGCCAGGAACCTCTTGAAGTCCTTTTGAACCAAGGCGTTCAATCCTCCGTAGATCATGGTGATGACGGCCCATCCCAAGAAAATAGGGGCTAGGAAGGACATGGCTGGGAACAGGTAGTAATATATCATTATGACGTATACCCCTAGACCCACCATGTTAGGGCTCAGTAGCACAGAGATGGGAGTAGGTGCCTCACCGTGAGCGTAAGGTAGCCAAACGTTTACCCCAGCTTGAGCTCCCTTAACCATCATGCCCAGCACCGCCAGAACAAACAGAGCGATGGCATAAGTAACGGTGCCATAGTTCCTGAACACGCCAAAGGAGGAGTAGATGTCCATGGTTCCAGTCTCAAGTCCAATGATTATTATGGAGGCCAGGAGTAGCACAGTACCCACGTGGGTCCATATGAAGTAAAGTAGGCTTATCCTACGCCTGTCTCCGTAGCCGTAGAGCATGATGAGGAGGAAGGAGGTTATTAAGGCCAGTTCCAAGAAGATGTAGATTTCGAGGAGGTTAGTGGAGAGTACGGCGTAAAGCATGGACACTGAGAACAGGGAGTAGAGGCCGAAATAGAGCCCCCAGTTAGCTGAACCCATCTCGTGGAACTTCTCTCCCATGTACCTCAATGAATAGGGAACCGTACTTAGAGTGACCACTAGGATCGTGACAATGAAGGCAAAGTTGAGGTCGTTAACGGTTAGGCCGAAGGATCCTATGGTGTTGCTCACGAAGAAGGTGTCGTAGAGACCTCTCCTCAGAATGAAGTACAGGTTGACGCCTATAGCTACACCTGAGACTAAAGCGGACACCCTTCTTTCCTTGAGGAAAAAGACTAAGGAGGAGAGGAAAAGGGAGATCGCGAGCATGACGAAACCTATCATTTAATCCACCTCGAGAGTGCCCCTCTGCCTATAGTACAGGATGATTGAGGCGAACGCGACAACCACCTCAGTCAAGGCCATGCCGATAGCGAACACGGAGAAAATGAGGGGAGTGTAAGACCTCCCAGCTAAGGAGGAAACTGCGAAGACCAGGAGGATAGAGGCGTTCAATATGATCTCGGAAGAGAGGAGAACCCTTATCACGTTCTTGCTGTTCATGAGTCCGTAGACTCCCACAGCTACCAACATTGTGGCCACAACCAACGCGATTTCGGAGGTGAACGGAACCTGAGTCATCCTCAATCCCTCCTGGCTAAGGCTATGGCCTCTATCATGGTGGTCAGGAGGCCAACGATTAACACGATTGCGGGGAACCAGTACTGAGATATCATCCTCTCACCCAACGTTTGGAGATCAGGTGAGGGAGGGGCTGAGATAGCTATGCTGGAAGTGGAGAGGACCAGGACCGAGAAAAAGGCAACCGCAGCAAGTAGCGAGATGACCGGAGCCCAGGGAGTCCTGATTTCCCTCACCTCAAGTCCCCTGAACATGACCAAGGATACAGAAAGGAACACCACCGTCGCCCCGACATAGAGTATGATGTGGAAAACCGAGTAGAGCGAGTAGGCTGCCGGGTTCAAGTCCGCTATGAGTACTGCAATGGAAAGTCCCAAGAAAGCAAGGGAGACAGCCGCATAAAAGACGTTCTTGGAGTTCACTATGAATAAGGCTGAAGCTAAAGCCGTAACTGAAAAAACCAAGAATATTGTATCTTGAAGGTCAGTCTGTGTCAGGAACATACTTGATCCCCTTCTCCTCATCTATGACCGCCTTAACTTTCTTCACCAGAAGCTCCACGGGAGGTTGATCGAAGTCCTGGTTGAACTTGTCCGGGCTGAAGAAGAGTTCTCTCCTACTCGAGAAGGCTGCGTCATGTACTCCAGTCTCCTTGAGGGCATCAACGGGACATATGTCCACACAGAACCCACAGAAGACGCACCGCCCGTAATTGATAGTAGGAAACTTCTTCCCCTGGTCTGTCGCCATCTTCATGGCGTCGGCGGGACAAACCATGGCACATAAGGTACAACCTATACAGACGTCCTTATAGAGCCTGATCATCCCCCTATAACCGGTAGGTAAGGACAGGGACTCCTCTGGGTACTTCAGGGTTATCCTCTGAGGCTTAACGAAGTACTTCACGCCAGTGCCGACTGCCTTAAGGTGACCAGTCACGAGATTTAGGGAAGAGTCTCCCTTCTTATACTCTTTAATTTTTATGGAATCCATATGTAACCCACCACCAAACCTATGAATAGAGAAACGAAAGTGAGAGGAAGCAGATACTTCCACCCTCCCCTCAAGGCCTGATCTATCCTGTACCTGCCGTAAACTGCCCTCAGAAACACGGAGAAGAAAACTACTATAGACGCCTTGAGACCTGTCAGGAGGGCCCCAGGGAAACCAGAGAGGGGATACCAACCCCACAGAAACATGTCCGTGAACACGAGGGCGTAAACCAGGTTTCCCACATATGAGCCAGCCATGGTGAGAACGAACAGGAACCCGCTGTATTCTGTGTATGCCCCTAACACGAGTTCAGTCTCGGCCTCGGCTATCTCAAAGGGGAACCTGGCACTGCCCATCAACATGGCAATGAAGAAGACTATCGCAGCAACAGGGTTGGCAAGTATACCTGGAATTCCACTTTGAGCTATTTTCGCTAAGTCTAGAGTGTGATACTCGAGGGACATGGAAAGCGTCGCCATGATTAGGAGAACATCATAACTTACGGAGAGGTACGATTCCCTCACAGCCCCGACTATGGCGAACCTGTTGTTGGTGACCCACGCCACGAATATGACGAACACCGGATACATGGACTCTATGGCAAGGATGAGGAGCATGTTATATTGGACGAAGAGTCCAGTGAGGACTCCCATGCCTATGTTGGGGTCGTAGAAGTCCCTGAAGTATATGGAGAAAACGGAACCGGAAGGGGGTATTACCGAGACTGGAATGATGGAGAGTGGGATGAAGGACATTGCCACAGCTAGTACGGGGGCCAACGCAAAGAGGGTCGGATTAACTCCCTCCGGGATGATGACCTCGGAGAAGACGAACTTGACTGCGTCCGCTATCAATTGCATAAACCCACCCAACCGCTTCGATGCGTAATACGGGCCGACCCTCATCTGAACCCTGGCTGCTGCCTTCCTTTCGAACCATATTGTGGTGAGCAGGAGTATGGCAGTGAATATGAGACCTGGGTATATCACTGAGTTGAAGAAAGAGGGGTAAAGTACGTAATATCTTAGATCGAACAGCAGATTCATCATCGATCCGCCTCCGGTGGGAAGTAGTCTAAACTACCGTAGATAGACACTAGGTCAGCATACCTGACGCCCTTAAGGAGGTTCTGCATTACATATATACTCCTATATGAAGGTGTAATCATCCTGAGCCTGTAGGGTTTGGCCGAACCGTCACTCACGACGTAATAAAGCAGTTCTCCTCTACCCGCCTCGACTCTGGTTACCGCCTCGCCTTTAGGGGGCCTGAAGGAGGCATAGTATCCTGGCATGACGACTCTCCGTTGTCCTTCCCACCACTTCTTAAGCCTGGTAGGAGGGATCTGTTTGAAGAACCTGTCACTCAGGATCTGACCTTCGGGTATGTCCCTTATTATCTGCTCCAGTATGTTCAAGCTCTGTTGGATCTCCTCAAACCTAACCAGTGTCCTAGCATAACCGTCTCCCTCTTTATACACAGGAATCTCGAAGTCCAACCTGGAATACGCAGCATAGGGTTCCACTTTCCTGACGTCGTAGTAAACCCCAGAGCCCCTCAGGTTTGGGCCGACAGCTCCCCACTCTATGGCCTGCTCTCTAGTCATTATACCGACGTCCTGTAGCCTGGCCTTAACGTTGGGATTGTTCAGGAAGATGTTCTCCCAATCCTTGATCTTCCTCCTCATGTACGTGACGGCCTTCCTGGTCATCTCGACTATAGTGGGAGTTAGATCCCTCCTCACCCCTCCAGGAATGACGTAAGAATTCGTTATCCTAGCTCCGGTGAGGGCCTCGAGTATCTGAACCCATACCTCCCTGTCACCGAAGCCCCACATGAAGCCGGTGGAGTGACCGATGAAGATGGCCAGTATTCCCATGCCGTAGAGGTGACTAGCGATCCTACTTATCTCAGCAGCAAAGCTCCTTAAGTATTGGGCCCTATCGGGTACATCAACTCCCAGGATCTTCTCCACGGCCATTATGTAACCTAGGTTCATGTGAATCGAATCCAATATGGCAGGTCTCTCCACAAGCGGGATCAAGTGAATGTAGTTTCTGTTCTCCCCAAGTTTCTCCACGGCCCTATGTACGTATCCGGGCTCCACCTGAGCTTCCTCTATTATATCTCCATTTAGCCTGACGTATATCCTCAGGTGGCCCGACCCAGGATGTTGCGGACCTACATTTAACTCCCCACTCACCGGAATGACGTCTATCTCCATCCCACCGCTCTTCATTAACTCTTCAGCTTGGTCTGTCAACGAACAACCCCTCCGTCTTAATCTTGTAACTCTTTCTCAGGGGATAAACCCCCTCGAAGTCCTCCGGGAGAAACAGTCTCTTCATATCAGGGTTCCCAGAGAACTTGACTCCCAACATTTCGTAGGTCTCCCTCTCCCCAGTCCACGCGCTCTTCCAGACTTCCATAAGGCTGGGAACCTCCAATTCCTTATAGTTAGTCCACGTCTTCAGAGCTACGATGACCTTGGCCAGATTTACATCCGAGTAAGATGAGACGTGATAGACTACCTGAATCCTTCCCTGGTCTGGATAGTCTATTCCAGTCACCGCCTTAACGTGATCGAAACCTAAATCCTTTAGGACTTTAGCCACCTGAACTAAGTCCTTCTTCTCTACCTCTATGGAGGCCCTGCCCTCACTCTCAACCTTGACTGGGATCTTCTTGGATTGGAGGGCTTGGCTTAAGACGTCAATTGGCTTCTGCATTATCTCCTCAGCTCCCAGTTTAATATCTGATCAACCTGTTTTATTGTATAGTAGAGGATCGGGTACATTATAACAAGGAAAGACCCCACAACGATAAGTAGGTTCCTAAATAGTAGGGAACTGCCGTAAAACGGTACTGCGGAAGCCAAGAATAAAATGATCACAATTGGCTCTAGTGTGGTGTAGACCAGAAGGTATCCGTAGTACTGTAATGGGAACCATAGACGGCCCTCTCCAGTCGGTATGTTTCCTGCCTCAAACCTGGAGTTCTTTATGGGATTAGGGTTGTGCGGGACTATAAGGGACAGTAGTTTATATGTCCCGTACCCACCAGCCAGTACCAAGATGAAGGGGAGACCGAATGATAAGGAAGCCTGGACAAGCGTCATGCCGTGTTAGATACACTAGAAGAGGTATAAAATATTTGCTTTTGACGATCTCTCTAAGTTTATATACTTTAAAAAACTAAAATTAGCCCCATGAAGGTTTATTTAACTTTTTCAATAACAGTACGAGAGTTCTGAATGCACTTCCATATCCCCTGCCTCGGGACTCCCTCGATGCACCTCGCGGAAACGAACTCCTTCTCCTGATCCAACGTGACTGGGTCATCCTCGGGCCTCACGAAGTTGTCATGTATCACACAATTTGGCCCCGCGAACCTAAATAGGATAGGGTGGACTCTTCTGACCTCCTCCAACATGAGCCAAGCCACCTTCCTGATCTCCCACTGTGCTCTACTGCACAGTCTCAAGCCGAAGAAATTGTACAACTCCCTGGCGTTCATGGTCACTACGAGGTTGGTGTTTACACCGTTGGGCAAGACGTACCTGGCGTCTTCCTCAGGCACACCACTCTGGAGGAGGTCGAGGTAGTGTCTGTACGAGTCCTCATACGCTTTCCTGAACTCGTCCTCGTCCCTCCAAGATGGCGTGACTGGTTGATAGAACTCGTCCTTCGGCTTGGCGAACCTGTGGCTCATCTGAGTATAAGAGGCTATCCTGTGCCTGACCAACTGGTGGCTCGCGACACGGGATATGCCCTCTATAGAGAAGGTATAAACGGAGTGCTCCAAGACTGACCAGTACCCGTGCAGTATTGAGTCCTTGATCCACGTCTCCATCTCTTCCTTGGTCATGTTTTTCTCGTGGTGTTCCCACCCCTTCCTACTCCTAGACATCTTGGCTGCTATGGCCACAACTTTCTCCCCATCCCCAGTGAAGGAAACAAGCTTTACCCTAAAGGTCGATACCCCCCTTTGCATTAGTTATTAGGTTCCCAGAGCAATGTAGATAAATTTCACCGCTCAATATTTCGAACCAGCCAATTATGTACCTACACACCTAAGATTTAAAAATGATTTGAAGATCAGTCTAGGACTCCGCTAAATTTCTCAACTAATCTGGTTAATAGGGCCGCATTCTTTTCGGCGTCCTTCTCAGCCTGTTCTAAAGTTTTCTTCACGTCTTCTTCCAAGTTTGAGGACATTCTCTGTTTATATACCGTGATGTCAGTCAGCTCGTCCTCCAGTGAATCTAGGATTATTTTCATCTGATTAGGCTCCAACTTAGCGGTCTTAGTGGCCTTATCCCTGAAGCAAGTGTAGTGAACAACGGTCTTCTTTGATGTGAACGTAAACAGTTCGTCCCAGTATATCTTGCTCTTGCACAAGTCACACGTCCACTTGGTTTCTGCCCTGCTCATCGCAGTAGATACAATTAAATACAAAATAAAGGTTACGGTACGCATGATGATAACCGAGAGGGTAATAGAGGACGCAAGGTTCTACGGGAAGCTAATTGTTGCGGTCTTCTCAGATGAGGGATTTCCGCTAAACATTCCTGATTCCTTATCCAAGAGGCTAACAGTGATTCCTGTGAACCCTGAAGAGCATCCTGAATATCTGGTGAGGCTCACCAGGGGGATAATTCCTGCAATCACCGTGATGACGCCTAGCCTCGAGATAGTAGGTATAATCGAATCCGCGAACACCTCCTACATCGTATCCAGCTTGAGGGAATTGGTGGACAATTTCGTAAGGGGGAACGTGAGGCCTTACAAGATATCTCCGTACGTGCCTGAACCTCAGGATCCGCCACAGGACGCATCTTACGAAGTGATCTCCAAGATCCTCGATGGGTATCCTGCTGATTTCAGGACGATTGAGTTGGTGAGGACATTCGTAACGACTCATAAGGAGTATGAGAAAGTCCTCAAGGTTCTGAAGCCACTGGACGATATAGCATCATTCTACCTTGAGGGAGGGACGTTGAACGACGACTTTGCGGTATACGAGGCAGTGAAGGTCATTAAAGGGGAAAGGGGGATGCCAGAGGCCTTCCTAGGAGAGGACGGAAGGGTTCTGAGGAGGAGGGGCGGAGAGAACTGGGGCTTACTCGTGGATGAGGCTTTGGTGGGTTTCTCCTTCCTCTCCAGGTACCTCAGGGAGGGAACAGATGAGGATTTGGAGAGAGCCAAGAGAATATTTAGCTTTGTGAGGACGCACCTTGAGACGGAAAGGGGATACAGGGACTCCGTGCCTAGGGATCCGTTAACTAGGGTTGAGTTCCTTGAACCACTGGCTAACTCGGAGCTGGCTATCTTCTTATCCGCGCTTTGGCAGGTAACTCAAAGCGAAACGGTGAGAGAGAAGTCGCTGAAGGCCTTGAGGTGTGCGAGCTCCTCGCAGAGCCTTCCAGTTAAGGCCAGAATAGCCTTGGCCACCCTAAGGCTCGAGAAGGGAATACTGGTCAACAAACCAGGTAGGTTCGAGGACTCCAGGGTAATGCTGAATAAATCGTTGGATTGTAATTTCAAATACTCAGGGAAATGCTACGACACCCTCGAGGCTGTGTACGAGGAATACAGCGATTAGGCTAACTTCACGTAAGCCTTACTGACGTACCTGTTAAGTTGCCTTGCACTACCTCCCTCACATACAGTCCTGAAGGCTCTGGCCCTGTCAGTGGGGACTATCTTTCCTACAACTTCGAATCCTAGTCTCTTCAGGGTAACAGGTGCATAAACTGACGCCACTCCAACCAGGAGGAGATGCTGAGCCTTGATGTTACTTACTATCTTGTCTATGGCGTTTATGACCAAAGACGATCCGAAGATTGTGGCAGTGGTGCAGATCTCACCATTGAAGGATGAGAAAGGTCTGGATCCCTGAACTGGTTGTGGGGAGAAGTCGTAGGCTACTACCTCAGAGAACCCTTCGTAGGACACCTGTGGAGAGTAGCCGAAAACACAGAGTTTCCCTCCTTGGAAGTGTTGTAACGGATCGCCAGGAGAGAGTTGAGGGGGAGAGAGTGCGTTCATCACAGCCAAGGAGACGCTCCTCCTCATAGGTGTGTCTAGATTCCTTGCGACCTCGTAAGCGCTCTTTCCTTGTAACTCTCCTGCCTCCTCTACTTCACCGTCAGTGAGGGTGATGGAAATTCCCATGGATTGATCGTCTAAGATGGCGGTCGTGTAGGAAGGGCCTACACAGAGGTTAATCACCTTCCTCCTCTTGAGCTCAAAGGAGAGTTCCTCCAGCATCTCATCCAAGATCATAGGATTATCCTACCCTCCTTGTACACTGAATCCGATACTTCCTTATGAGGTAAGATTATTGTTCCCCTATTCAGGAGAACTCCATCACTGGTAGTAACCTCCTCGCCAAGAATGGTTCTCTCCCTTATGTGATTCCAGCGCCCTATTCTTCCCTTATCTCCCACTATGACGTTCTTCAGGAACGAGTGTTGTCCAACCGTAACCCCTTCCATGAGGAGCGACTCTGATATGTAAGCCCCAGATCCCACCTGGCAATTCCTTCCCAAAATCGTGTTGAAGTCCAGATATGCTTCCTCTACCACGGTGCCCTCCATAATGAAGTAAGGGGGAGTCAACTCAGCCCTCTCGCTGACTTTGGCCTTCTCCGATACGTAACCCCTGGGATGTTTCCGTCTCAGGAGGTCGAAGTTGAGCTTGAGGTAATCAGACGGGATACCGATATCGGCCCATACACCCCTGTACCTGAACACGTTCACACAGCCCTGTTGAAGTAGCTTAGGGAGGAAGTTCCTAGCTATGGACTTCCCTTGTATGCCGTCCAATACCTTCCTGTCAAATATGTAGACACCGGCGTTGATCAGGTTGGAGAGTGGATTGGAGGGCTTCTCCACTATTTGGATGAGTTTATCCCCATCTGTGTACAGGACTCCGTACCTCTGTGGATCGCTGACTTCCGTCGCCATGATGGTCGCCAAACAGTCCGAACCCTCATGGAAACTGAGCATCTCCCTGAAATCCACCTCCATGTATACGTCGCCATATATAACGAGGACTACGTCGTCAAGCTTGTGTCTCTCGTTGATGTACTTCAAAGGACCTAAATCTCCCAAGGGTTCCTCCTCAACTATGAAATTTATCTTCCTCCCGCTCTCCTCCACGTATTTCATGACCTTATCCGACATCACTCTAAGGGAGAGGTACACTTCAGAAATCCCAGCCCTGTCCAGGGAGTCAAGGATATAATCAAGTATGGGTCTACCCAACACTGGAAACAACGGCTTCGGTTTCGTCAAGCTCAAAGGTCTGAGCCTAGTAGCCCATCCTCCAGCTAACACTATTGCAGAGACCATGGTGAGATAATGAGTTGATAAGGAAAATAAATTATGGGTTACCTCAAATACTTCTGAAGCTTCTTCTCTGCGTAGTCCCAGTTAACCACGTTCCACCAATTGGTGACGTAATCTGCCCTCTTGTTCTTGTACTGAAGGTAATAGGCGTGCTCGAATTCGTCCAAGATGAGAAGTATCGGAAGTTCGGCAATGTGATTCATGAAGTGGTTCTCAAAGGTCATGATTTCTAAGTTTCCGTTCTCTGTGTCGTAGTACAACACAGTCCATCCAGTACCGGGGAGAGAGTTAGCGGTCTCAGTGAAGACCTGCTTGAACCTTTCAACTCCTCCATATTGCTTCTCTATGAGATCGGCTAATGCTCCTCCTGGCTTCCCTCCTCCCTTCCCTGCTGGAGCCATGTTGTCCCAGTATAGGGCGTGTAACTTATGGCCGTTTATGTTGAAGACCAGACCTCTCATCAGCCCTTGAACGTCATATTGGCCTGCCTGTAACTCTCCCTTTATCACCTTATTGAACCTCTCCATGAACTGATTGGCACCGTTAACGTAACCCTTATGGTGGCCGTTGTAATGAACATCTATTATATCCTTGCTTATGTATGGTTCTAACGAGTCCACCTTATAGGGTAGAGGTGGTAGTTCGAATTTCTTGAAGGATATTTGAGAACTCATAACGAAACTTACTTAGTAGTCATTTTTATTATTTTCTTTGAGTGAAGCCTTGTACTTCCTAATTACGGCAACTCGAGGGACTGAAGTCGTCACCAGCACCTTTGGTAATACCCCTCCAGAAAATTGGTGCAGAGTATCATAGCACCAAAACTATTCTTAATTTATATTGCCCTGTTTTAGTCATAGATAGACAAAGACATGTGGAGGTACCTAGGCCTAAGTACCGTTACATTTAACGATGTAGTTGAAAGGATAGGTATAACTATCTTAAATTCCCTGCTGTATTACACTGTGTCCTCTCAACTTCACATCTCTCAGTTTCTCCTCTTCGGTGAAGTGATAGTCATAGTGATCTCCGCTCTTCTACCCTTCATAGCTGCCCCAGCCTTGATTTTAATATATGTAGTCACTGACAACTTCGCCGAGATTCTCTCAGGTTCTCCTGGTTCCTATCTTCCCCTCACCAACGTAGTTGACGCTACGATTATGATCATCTTTCTCTTCATTGTCCCTATTGTTACACAGATAAGGATGCTCTCGATGCAAGGTTTCCTGACATCTGCCTCCGTCCTAGGTGTACTCTTCAGTCCGATCCTACTGACCTCTGGGTTATCCGAGAGAGGGAGAGGAGTGAGGGCAAACATCTACTCGTCTCTTCCAGCTCTCTACGTCCCTTTCCTATACATCGCCAACTCCATACTAGGAGGGAACTCTCCTATCCTCTCTCTGGTTAGGGGTTGGATGCTTCTCTTAGGTGTCGTCCTCCTCATACTGGCATCTGTACTGTTCTCTTTGAACAATCCCGCCAGCCTCACAGGTGTAATTCCCGCTTATCTGGGGGCATGGTTGACAACGGGGTTGAGCCCGTTATCCTTGCTAATAGTTGGGTCAGCTGTGATAGGAGGGCTAATCAACGGGGTACCCCTTTTGATTTCCGAGCTGAGAACGGTCAGTGAGACCAAGTCTGGTATAATGAAGGAGAAGAACGAAGCAATATCGGAGGTAGAAGGTAAGTTAATATTGGTCAACAACATAAGGGGTGGAGCCTCTGACCTTCCAGTGGAGTTGATCAACGCTGTCTCTGAGGCTGAGTCGCTCCTCAAGGCTTCCCTGGCCGAGGTGACAGCGTGTAAGGACCAGAGGTGCCTAGTGAAGGCCTTGGAGAAGTTCAGGTCTAACGTGGATCAAGTAGACAAGCTGATAAACGATGCAGTATTCAACGTGGTCATAGATTACAACAGCGTGGTAGCCAACCTCAGGAAGTACGGAATTAACGCGGAGGAGATACCCACTCCGCCTAGGATCAGGCTGACGGAACAAGACGTTAACACAATCGTTAAGATAATAAACACCATTGACAGGAGTGTTTACCTGACCGCCAACACGGTAAACAACGTATTGGATGGTATCGAGAAGGTCATCGGCGGGAAGTACAACAGATTTTACCTTACTGACTACAAGTCTCTGAACAGCGTCACTAAGGTCTTCTCTGACGAGTCCATAAGGAAAGCGAGTGAGGAGTGCCTCTCCATGGAGGCGGATCTATTGAGGGAGTTGAGAATGAAGGGGTTTGAGGACAAGAGGGTAGATCTGGTGAGGAAGTTGAACAAGACTATGATAGAAACCTTCTCCTTGGATAAGTTGAGGGAGACAGTGAACTTGAGCAACCAAGTTAAGTCTCTGCTTAACGAGTACTTCTCGGCCCTTGAAACCAAGAAGGAGGAGCTAGCTAAGATGGGTCTTCCAGAGGTGAGGGAGTACATCAAGGTAATGGATGATCTGTCCTTCACGACTTCCAGTAATCTGCCAACATGCGAGGTGGTGAAGAGGGTGTACTCTCTCATAAGGGTGATCAACGATGTAGACGAGATGGTAGCTGATGTGGATTCGGTCCTCTCATTGTTCCAACTCCTCGACGGATTAAAGGATGTTATTGCCGTAAAACTGGAGGAGGAGAAGTGCGTGTCACTCTATGATCTAGGGATAGACCCAAAGTACGTGAGATATGTCACAAGCTGGTTGAGCAGCAGAGGTCTGCCCACGGTAGCAGAACAGGATAAGATATGTAAAGGGACCTAACTTGCAGGGTGAGAATACGTCGTATCCTTTTTTGTGAGGGTTTTATGTTCACAGGAAATGGAAAACTATTCCCAGGTATAAGTGGTCATCCCTCAATAAGGGAAACTTTCGCTTTATAGGCCGAGGAAAATCAAACGAGTGCCTCACCTTAGGCGTCGTATGGTGATCTCAGCATGGTCTTCCACAATGTCCCCCTTAAAGAGGTAACGAGGGGCATTCTTGAGCAACTGATGTGTGCATAGTATCCTGTCCTGGTCGGCGACTATCTTAAGGACGTCTCCAGGTTTCATTGTGACCAGTATCTTAGAGATCTCCACTATGTATTCGTTGCAGTCTTTTCCCCTCAGGTCCAAATTGAACGTCTGGGACAAGTTCATCACTCCCGTTCTAAAGTACAAGATGTCTGGCAAGATCCCTGGACTTAATAGCCCTTTGTTCCCTTTCCACCCTCTCCCATAGCTGGTCATAGTTCTCTACCGTGTATGAGTAGGCCTTGGTTATCCTCAGCATAACCTTCGTATCAGAGATAGGATGAATCCTCAATCCCACCCTGCCCACGGAACCCCCCCTTACCATCAACCAGTGGGCAAAAATCTCTGGCGTATAAATCGAGAAGAGTCTCTCCTTGCCGACCTTATTGCCGTACAGCCAGTAGATTTCCCTCACGAAGTTGGAGGATATGTTCCTCAAAATTCGTGGCTCCCACTCCTGTAGTAAGTTCTCACCCTCCTTGATAACGACGTTTCTCAGGTACTGATATTCCTCCTCTGGGTTTTCGGAGAGAGCCAGACCGGTTACAGCTAGAACGAAGTCCCTCTGTGCCATGAAGGACTCGAAGTCCCTGTTCACGTAGAGCCACGCAGTAGCTGCGAATGAGTCCACTATCCCCTCCATGAGTTTCTCAACCAACTCCTCCCTATTGACCTTCCTAACTACCTGTCCTCCAGAAAGAATTGTCTCTAACTCTTGGAAGTCAACCTTCCCTGCATATATTAACTTCCCGTTCACGAATATCGATGGAGTTGATATTACTCCCCTCTCAAAGGCCAGGAAGGGATACAACTCTGTGTCAATTAGCTTAACTTTCCCCAGGAGTCCCCTCTGCTCCAGGAAATCAAGGAGGAGATTGCACTCGGTGCAGTTCCTGTGAGTGAATATCTCTACGTCCAAACTTATCACAACCTAACCTTCTTTGGATTCAAGCAATTAATTTTAACTTTCCACCATGCGGAGTCAAACCTCTTGTCAAGTAGCCACACGTTTGCCCTGTCCTCCTTGCTCCTTACAGCCCTCCCGATGGCTTGTCTCACTGCCACCATGGCTGGTATCTCAACTAGTGCGTCCCTCAGCGACTCTCCTGTCAGTTTGTAGATGTACTCACTCCTTAACCTCAAGTAATCGTCCACAGAAGGATACGGAATACCACACAAGGCTACATCGCTTATTAAACTAGACCCGCTGGAGGTCAGTTCAATCCCTTCAGTCAGCTTCCCTCTGGCCACTCCGGCTATTATTACCTTACCCTCGAGCGATGAGCTTACAACTTCATCTAGTACAGACTTGGAGCCCTCAACGAACTTTCTCACCTTTATGAGCTTCATCACCTCCTCCATTATCGTGTAGCTGGGAAAGACCGCGAGGACGTTAGCCCTGGCATAATGATATATCCTGAGTAGATGACTCGCGTATCTCTTCCACATCTCCGCCGATCTTGTGGAGTAGGATGTCGTTACGTCCACGGCCAGGAAGCAATCATATCCTCCCGTCACTTTGGTTCTCAATTCCCTCTCGACGTCGAGGTAGAACATCTTTCTCTTAATTCCGAGAACCTTTTCCAAGTAGTCTCTCGGGTACATGGTACCAGACATGAGGATGACAGGTACGTCCTCCCTGTTGAGCACTGAGACGAACGGGATAGAGGTGAGTGGCTTAACTATCAGTGCACCCTTATAGGAGAACACGTGTTCGTCATCCATGGATGAGTAGAACTTAATTACGCTACCCACGTAGAGCTTCCTTATGGACTTAGACTTCACCATCTCTTTCCTTAGATCCTCGTACTCCTCAGTGAGCAACTTTAACTCGTCTTCAGACAACCGCGGGTAGCCCTTAACCTCGATGTACCTCTCCTCGTTTGATATGACCGCCTTAATCTCCTCCCTCAGCTTCACGAGGATAGAACGAGCCTGATCGCTCTTTACCTGCTTCATGGCAAACTCTATGGTAGAAACGCTGAGCCTCCGCTCTGCAAGGTCATTTAGATAATCCAGGTTGTGTGCCTCATCCACGACGATGGCGAACTCCTGAAGATTCAAGTCCAACGCATCCCTAAGCCAAGGACTAAAAAGGTAAGGATAGGTGACTCCCAATACCTCGGTGTCCTCCAGTGAGCTTAGGAGAGTGAAGTATGGACAGAATCCCTCCTCCTTACCTCTTCTCTTAAGGTCCTCCAGTATTCTGAACGGCGAATCACCCTCATCCTTAACCTTTCCTGGGGATGACAATTCACAGAGGTTACACTTTATGTCCTCTGCGTCTACCCCCTCCTCAGCGAAGAGACAGGCCCTCGACTTACCCACCAGAAAGGAGAACCTCTTCCCTAGCCTCTTGGCCTCCCTGTATACAGGATAAAACTCATTGTGAGTTCTAACTGCATAAATTACCTTGCCCCTTACAGCTAGGGAGACTAATAGGGAGAAAATTGTCTTCCCACTTCCAGTGGGGGACTGCAGGGCGACCAAAAAGCCCTCCTTGAGGTGCGCTATTACCCTATCCTTAAGGGCTGACTGCCACTCCCTTAGCTCCAATCCTGAGTCCTTGCAACTACCTCATCTAACATTATATACCTTATGAAGGGTTTCTCACCTAGCTTTATCACGTCGCCAGCCTTACCCTTCACCTTAATGGTCATCATGAAGTTAAAGACGTTCTCGACCTTAACGGTTCCCCTGATCTCGTTTACTACATCCTCTGAGGGAGGGACGTCAGTGACCAATATCGCCCTTATCTCTGTGCTGGGAGAACTCTGAGCTATCTCTACGATCCTGTAGTCCACCTTAAGCCTTACGGTTTCGTTGTAACTTATCACTTTTCTACACCTTGTATCCCACTTTGGTTTTAACATTATAAAATATTTTGCTAATGGGTTTAAGGCAAGTTGCCTTGGTATAAACGAATTATAAACCAGATTATAACAGCGGATCAGCTATTCCACTTTTATATCCCTGTTTCAGGATTAAAGAGCGTGATCGTGGACAGGCCTGAGATGAGAGTCGGGGAGAAGAAGAAGGTTCTGATCGGTGACAAGGAGATATTACTCTTCTACCTGGGTGGGGACAGATATTTAGCGTTTGACTCCAAATGTCCCCACCTCGGTTGTGACCTCAGCAAAGTAGGAGTCCTGATCAGGGAGGAGTTGGTCTGCCAGTGCCACTTCAGTCACTTCTCTGTAGTCGATGGGAGACCGATTAAGGGCGCCTCAAAGAGGCCAATCCGTGTATATCCCGTTAAGGTGGAGGGGGGAAAGCTCATCTTAGGTTGAAGAGGAAATCCAAGATCCTCACGAGAGTGGAGTAGTGGAGCTGTCCCTTTGCCGTTGGTTCCTTAACGTACCCATAGACCATCTTTGACCCCAGGAGTGTGAAGGCCACTCTCTCCAAGGGGTTATCGACCATGGGCATTATGGTGGCGTTGTCCTTGAGGGACAAATAAGCTAGGAGTTCCCTGTAACCTGGAATCGGGGACACAGCTACCTTCACGGAGAGGGCTTCACGATATCTCCTGAACATGTTGTCCACTTCCTCCCTGGAGGGCAACCTAGTGAAGTAATGTGCTGAAACTATCTTTCCAACGTAAGGTACCTGAAACTTATGGAGGAACCTTGCCTCTACATCATATAGTACTCCCAACGATGCTAATTCCCTCAGGAACTCCGCCTTCGCTGAACCGTCCACGTCGTGTATCCCTCCCTCTTCAGGATCCCTTATGGTCACAATGACCTTTTCCTTAAGGTTAGCTAGCTCCATAGGTGTCACGTCCAAAGTCTTCATGTAGTCGAGCCTTAACTCCACCAGGTCTGCCTCTATCTCGCTCACCAACCTGAGGTCATCCTTACCGGACACAGGCAGAGACGCCACAACTAGAGGCCTCAAGACGTAGTCACCTTGCCTCCCAATTTCATGAGGTCCTCCCAATATTTCGGGTTGCTTTTGTTCACACACTCTGCGTCTAGAACCCTTCCTCCTGCCCTAAGGGCAAGATCC
This sequence comes from Metallosphaera yellowstonensis MK1, assembly GCF_000243315.1. Classification (GTDB taxonomy): domain Archaea; phylum Thermoproteota; class Thermoprotei_A; order Sulfolobales; family Sulfolobaceae; genus Metallosphaera; species Metallosphaera yellowstonensis. The sequence goes on from NZ_JH597770.1 coordinate 708,105, forward strand.
CCAGCCAACATGGCTATCCTATGATCCCTTGGACAGACGACCTCTCCCCATCTGGGTTCCCCTCCGTTTACCAAGATCTCTCCAGGGTGATACTCAGCATCTATGCCGAAACTCCTCAGGGTGGAGATGATGGTAGATATCCTGTCGCTCTCTTTGGTTCTCAGCCTCTCAACGTTTAATAGCTTCGACCTCCCATTGCTCACTGCCATGACTGCAGCTAACGATGGGGCAAGGTCAGGTACGTCGTTTATGTCCACCTCTAGGGGGAAGTAAGTTCCTGAAGCCTCCACAATCCACGTTCCCTCCGCCACAGAACTTTTTCCTCCGATCCTGGATAGCTGGTCCACTATCACATGATCACCCACGTAATCTGGGACTGGGTAGAGGTTGGTGATCTCGACCCTCCCTCCCGTGAGTAGGGCGGCATTGGCGTAGAACGACGCTAACGCGTAATCGCCAGGTACCTTCCCTCTGAAGTTCCTCAGTGAACCACACCTAACCCAAACTTCCGTACCTTCTATCTTGACCTCTCCTCCCACAGATCTGATAACGTCTGCCGTCATGTGAATATAACCCCTGGAAGACACGGGGGGAATAACCCTTATCCTTCCCTCACCCTTTAGACAGTAGGCGTATATCAGCCCAGATACGTACTGACTGCTCTCCCAACCCTCTATAACCGTCTCCTCTCCTAACTTACCCTTCACCACGAGCGGGAGCCTCTCAGAGGAGATGTATACCTCCTTCAATGCCCTCCTTATCGACTCCAAGGGCCTCCTCCTCAAGGTCTCGTCACCGTCCAGCTTAACTTCAATCCCCAGGGCCGCCACGATGGGTATTATCATCCTGAGTGTCGTCGCGGACCCTCCTAGGTAGAGTTCCCTCTCCCCTCTCTTCAGCCGATTTACAGCTTCCATTGCAGCCTTAACGTCGTCTGACGGAGTTAATCCCTCTAATTCTACCTGGGTCAGGAGGGATAGGAGGACGTACCTTATGGCTAGACTCTTGGACTCGGGAGCCTCAATCCTTCCAGATATCACAGATCTGTCTATCTCAACCTTCAAGGTTGATCGGCCTCACTACCGTGATCTTACCGAACTTGGTCCAGGAGTCTAGGATCGGGCCCTCCTCACCGCACTTCACTACAGCGAAATACGAGGGTCCGTTCCCTGAGATCCCTGAAGCTAGAGCTCCCCTCCTGAGGGCATCATCCACCGGTTCCTTGGAATACCCTAATATTTCCGCCACCGCGATACCGTTGAGCCTCATGGCCTCCCATAGCCTCCCCTGGATGGCCAGCTCAAATATACTCCTGAACAGGAGGGGGAAACCCCTGAGTCTATTGGGGTCAACCCCGCCTCTCCCTCCCCTAGCCAGCAATATCACCTTAACGTCCTCTGGAGCCCTATCCCTCCTTATGACCTTAAACTCCTTATTATGAGTGAAGGAGATACCCCCGAAGTAAGCGGCCACTGCGTCGTCTAAGGCACCGGTATAGGAAACCCCTGCCTTAAGGGAGAGTATGGCTGAGAGCTTAGGAACGTCAACTTGTACTCCGTACGTCCTAGATATCTCCCCTATCAACGCAGTGGACACTGCACTACTGCTCTTCAGTCCGCTACCTGAGGGTATTTCGGACCTGACCTCTACCTCTAGGTCTGGAACCCCGTACCTCCTGTGGAAGAACTCGAGGATCTCTTTAATTAGGGGATCCTCGATGTTGGGTCTACCTTCCCTCACGGTGACCTCGACCTTCAGGTCCACAGCCATGGACGAGCCGAACCAAGACCCCACAGCATTAACTACTGAGACTCCCCCATAGGCTTGCATTCCTCCATGTACCTCCTCCATCTCTCCTCGATCAGTTCCGATTCCCTCTGATCCAACTTTACGGGGGGGATCACCCCGGACCTGATGGCGTGATCTGCCACCACAAGGGAGACCATAGCTTCAGCCACAGACACTCCCCTTATGGCCACTGCAGGGTCATGTCTGCCAAGCACGGAGATCTGTGCAGGTTCCCCAGTCCTGAGGTCGACGGTATCCTGGGGTTTTCTTATGGAGCTGGTGGGTTTGAAGGCGCATCTGACGATTATGTCCTCCCCAGTGGTGAGTCCACCCAATATTCCTCCAGACTTATTCTCCTTCCACCCGTATCTATCCCCCCTCCTAACTATACTGTCGTTAGCCTCACTACCCTTCATTCTGGCTGCTTGGAAGCCGAGGCCATACTCGAAACCCGTGACTGCTGGGATCGATAGGAGCGCCTTAGCGAGGTCGGCCTTGATCTTATCGAACGCTGGCTCCCCCAGTCCAGGAGGGGGATTCTTCACAACTACCTCCGCGATACCTCCGTAACTGTCTCCCTCAACCATGGCCTGTTTAACCAACTCCTGGTACTTGGACTCCACTGAGGGACTGGAGGCCCTGACAGGACTATACTTGGAGCAGAGTATAGCCCTGAAGTCTGACGTATCAGAGGTAACTGGTCCCAAACTCTTGAGATGTCCAGCCACCCACGTGTCCGTTAGCATTAGCAGCTTCTTGGCTATGACAGATGCTGCCACCCTCCCCACAGTTTCCCTGGCACTGGACCTTCCCCCTCCCCTATAGTCCCAGTTCTCATAACCGTACCTCATTATGTAGGGCAGATCAGCGTGACCGGGCCGGGGTTTGAACCTCACCTCCTCATAGAGCGAGGATATAACGTCAACGTTCCGTACCAGGACAGTCAAAGGTGCACCAGTAGTCCTTCCCTCGAATACGCCGCTAATTATCTCGGGGGAGTCACTCTCCCTCCTGCCAGAAACGTATAGCCTACCTGGTTTCCTGAAGGAGAGCTCGAACTCTATGTCCTCCTTACTCAGCCTCAATCCAGCGGGCACTCCATCCACTACTACCCCTACGGCAGGACCGTGACTCTCTCCGAACGTAGTAATGACCAAGGCTTTACCGAACGAGTTGCCTGGCATAGAGGTGACTCACCACTTCCTCGTCGTTTAAGGACTTCCCGAACCAGATCCTCTCAGACTCCATGGCCTGTCTCACCAGGATCTGTAGTCCGTTAACAACTTTCATACCTCTGCTCAAGGCCAACTTCACTACGGGCGTCTCCACGGGTTTATACACGAACTCCACCGCCAATTCACCTCTGATACACCTCTCTGGGACGAAGGTGGGATCTGGGGTGGAGTTCACAACCACCCTATGACTTTCGTCGCAACTCTCCGATACCTCAGAGTCGTACCCAGCCTCCCTAAGTTTTCTCACCAATTCCTCTGACCTCTTCCTTGTCCTATTGATCACAGCCACTTTAAATCCCAACTCCGCGAGGGCGAAGGCTGCTGCCTTAGCGGCTCCCCCAGCTCCGAACAGGACTGCCCTACCTCCCCCCTCGATCCTCTCCTCCACTAAGGATCTCAGGGCCAGGTAATCTGTGTTGTAACCGGTTCCCCGATATATCGTGTTCACAGCCCCCACCTTCTTGGCGTCCTTCGAGAGGTCGCTCAGGAAGGGAATTACGTCCTCCTTATAGGGAACCGTGACGTTGAGTCCCTCGGCGATCTCCGGAAGTGAAGGGAAAATTAACGTGAACTTGCCTCTTGGAATATCAAAGGTCAAATAAACTCCGTTCACTCCCAATCTTTGAAAGGAAAAGTTGTGGATCACTGGTGAGAGAGTGTAGCTTATACCCTCGCCCACCACTCCGAACAGTTTGGTGTGAGACCCGACCTCTATGCAATCCACCCTAATTTCCCCCCAGGCATTGCTTCGTGAAACCCCAGAGAGTCTCCAGAGGTACTCTCACGGCCTTCCAGCTCCCGATCCTAGTGGGGAAGGGCATGAGTACCGTGTCACCCCTCCTCTTCTTATCCTTACCCAGGGCCTTGAGGGCATCTTCAACTGGAATCTCGCCCAAGGCCTCAATACTGTATGGGAGTCCGAACAGTTGTAGCAACCAGAGAACATCCTCTACTACTCCCTCCTCCGCATAGCCCATCTCCTCAGCAATCTTAGCCTCACAGACCATCCCCACGGATATGGCCAGACCGTGAGGTATCGTGAACTTGGAGGCGGCCTCTATGGCGTGACCCACAGTGTGACCGAAATTCAGGACTATCCTTATCCCCTTGGTCTCCCTCTCGTCCTCTGAGACTACAGAGAGCTTATCCTTAATGGAGGAACCTATGAGTTTCTCCATAACCTCATCATCCTTCTCCAGGACGGACGAGTGATTCAGGGAGAGGAAGTCGTAAAGTTCCTTGTCCAGCACCACTCCGTACTTTATCACCTCAGCTATCCCCCTCCTCACCTCCTCCTTGGGCAGAGAGTCCAGGAACGAAGTGTCTACCAAGATCAGGGAAGGCTGATAAAAGGTACCTATCATGTTCTTGGCGTTGCCGAAGTTTACTCCGGTCTTTCCCCCTATCCCTGCGTCTACCATGCCCAGCAGGGTGGTAGGGATGTTGACCAGATCTATTCCCCTCATGTATATGGATGCTGCGAACCCTGCCACGTCCAAGACAGTCCCACCCCCCAGGGCAAGCAGGTGATCTCCCCTGGTGAACCCGGCGTCCATCAACTTCCCCACGATTCTGAGGGCGTTGTTCAGGTCCTTCCCTCTCTCTCCGTCCTTAACCGGCAGGTCCAGGTCCACGCTCAAGTTCGGCCTCAGGGAGACAGGATGAACTAAGGCCTTCATTCCCTGGAGTTGAGACAGCTCGGAGAGGACTCCCCTTCCGACCTTGGCCGACACCTCAGAGCAGCATATCCTCTCCCTTAACTCTATCATGCAGACCTACCCAAGGCGTGAGAGAGGGCCCTTATCCTCTCCATGAGTAGATGGAAGGAGTCAGGGGTGAGCTGCTGTTCTGAATCGCTTAGCGCAACTTCAGGTCTAGGATGAACTTCTATCAAAAGCATGTCAGCCCCAGCGGCCACAGACGCGAGGGCTAAGGAGTGCACGAGCTCTCTCTTACCGGCCGGATGGCTAGGATCTGCACAGAAGGGAAGATGACTCATCAGTTTACCGGCCACCATCCCTCCCAGATCCAAGGTAAACCTGGTTGACCTCTCAAACGTCCTTATGCCCCTCTCACAGAGGACAACCGAACCGTTACCTTCCATGAGTATGTACTCCGCGGACTGGAGCAGTTCCTCTACAGTATTACCCAATCCCCTCTTCAATAACACCGGTTTTCCCAGCTTTCCCACCTCCCTGAGCAAAGTGAAGTTCTGTGAGTTTCTAGCTCCTATCTGTACCATGTCGGCGTACCTCTTGAATTCCTCTATGTCCTTCGAGTCCAGGATCTCCGACACGACGGGCAACCCAGTCTCCTCGCTTGCCTTCCTCAATATTTTCAGTCCCTCCTCCCCCAATCCCTGGAAGGAATAGGGACTGGTTCTCGGCTTGAAGGCACCTCCCCTGAGGAGCGAGGCACCTGCCTTCTTCACTGCCTTGGCTACCGTTAAGGTCTGCTCCTCGTTCTCAACCGCACAGGGCCCTGCTGCCACCACCACCTTGTTTCCACCTATCTCCACGTCCCTGACCTTCACTATAGTGGGATCCTTCTTCCACTCGTTGCCTGCCAGGACGTAACTCTTCTTAGTCTTCACTACAACCTCTACCGACTCATCCTTCACGTTCTCAACTTCCTGATCAGGCCAGGCTACTGCCACTTCCTTTCCGTACAGGTTGAGGAACCTGAAAGATGCTGAAGTGGACTTCAGTTTTTCCCTTAGGGTAGAGGAATTACTTCCTGTCCTCAAGACGAACAGAATCATTCTTATCACCCTCCAATCTAGAGAATAGGTTATATAACTCTCTCACGCCTATCCTCCTCGCCTCACCGGCGTAAGGGTTGTAACTTTGAATCTCCATGATCACACCCTCTAAGTCCTTTATTCTCTTGAGTATCTTATGGAGCTCCCTGAAGTTGGTAGTGTGAAAGCGTGAGTAATCAACGTTCAGCTCCTTCGCGACGGAATCTAGACCGGCGTTCAGTCCCATCAAGAAGAAGTGTGGTAACACCTGTACCAGTGCCATGGCCTTCTCGTGCTCATCTAAACTGGTCAGCACTGGTACGAGCCCCGATTCCCTCCAGAACGTGACTACTTCCTCCACGTCACCAGAGGTTGACGAAGGTATTATGGCAATCCTCTCGCCCACAGGATAGAGGTAAGGTCCAAAGAGGGGGTGGATGGAAACGTACCTGAACCCGTGTCTGGCCGAGAGTTCCTCTAGGCCAGCGAAGAGTGAGGCCTTGGAGGAGAGGATGTCCATCACTACCCTCCCCTTGGCCAGGGGGAGAGTCCTCTCCAGACTGTCCGACTTGACTCCCTCTGGAGGGAGGGCAAGTATGATGAGTTCACCCCACTGGAACGCCTGAGACATGGGCATGTGAGCTAGGTTGAATTCCTGGGCTAGCGACTTGGCCTTACTGTCGTTCCTCCCTGTTACCACCACCTCGTGCCGAACCAACCTGAAGAGGGAGGCCAGAGACCTAGCCATTCCTCCATAGCCCACTAGGGTTATCCTCCTCTTGCTCGAGGGGTTAAGTTCACGCATCTTGGATACCGAGAACAATGTGTTCAACAGGTTATCTGCGAGGACTTCAGGTATACCGTACTTCTTGGCCAGGGATCTCCACCTATCCCTAACCTCAGACTCTCTCCTCTCATCGGTGAGAGTGAGTCCGTTCTGCTTCTTTATCTTTCCTATTTCCTCCACCAACTGAAACCTCCTGAAGAACAGCCTGAACAGCTCCTCGTCTACCTCATCTATCTCTCTCCTCAATCTTTCCAACTCAGCCATGTCTCTGACCTCTCCAGGGATAGGACTCCCGCGGGGTGAGTCCACAGTTACTCTAAAACGATAATAAAAGAAGCTTCCTTCTTCAGTACGCTCATTTTATCAGCTCTAGGGAAGCGTTCACGATGTTCTTAGCAGTTATTCCATAATAGTCCAAGAGTTCTCTCTGGCTTCTGGCAGACCTCCCGAAAGTGGTGGCCCCTATGAATCTGATGGGAACTGGATAGGTCTTCACTACAACTTCCGCTATGGCTGACCCGACTCCTCCATAAACGCTGTGCTCCTCCACAGTAAGCACCCTCCCCGTCTTTCTAGCGAAGTACTCTATGGTGGAACTATCGATGGGCTTGATGGAAGGAACGTTTATCACTGCGGTGCTTATACCCATCCTTTCCAGCTCCTCTGCGGCCTTGAGGGCATCCCAGAGCACTACCCCAGCCCCCATTATGGCGAGATCGTCCCCCTCCTTGATGACGTATGCCTTCCCTATCTCGAACTTGTAATCCAAGGTCGACGTTATGGGTGGAGAGTAATCCCTTCCCATCCTATAGTACAGGGGTCCTTTATCGTTCATGACTACCTCCATGCTCCTTTCGACCTCAGCCGCGTCTGCTGGAACGACTACCTTGAAGTTAGGTATCACCCTCATCAGGGCTATGTCCTCAAGTGCCTGATGACTTGATCCGTCTCCGCTGTCGCTGTATCCGGAGTGCGTGACGAAGACCTTCACGTTCAAGTTCATCCTCCCTATACTGTTCCTCATCTGTTCCCATGCCCTCATCAGGAACATGGCAAAACCCACCACCACCGGCTTCTTGCCCACGGCCGAGAGACCTGCAGCAAAGTTCACCATGTCCTGTTCTGATATCCCTACGTTGAAGTACCTGTCAGGGAACCTCTCCCTGAAATAGGAAGCCCTACTGGAATCCCCCACGTCTGCGGTTATCACCATAATGTCCTTGTCCTTCTCCCCCAGCGATACTAGGGTCTTACCGAAGGCCTCACGAATTGAGGAGAAACTGCCTCGCAACATCTGGAACAGTCCTCTGCCTCTTGGTGTCCTCTATGGGAGGGAATCCCTTCCCTCTCTTGGTCTCCGCGAATATGACCGAAGGCTTTCTGGCGTTGACTGCCTCGCTCACTGTCGAGATTATGCTGGCCACGTCATGGCCATCGCAGTGGAAAACTTTCCAACCCACAGCTCTCCACACCTCCGGCAAGAAGTCCTTGGGTTTCACCTCTTTGGTACTGGCATCTAACTGGAAGCCGTTCATTTCTATTATCGCCACAAGGTTATCCACGTTCCTGACCACAGCGTGTGTCATGGCTTCCCATATCTCTCCTTCATCTTGCTCCCCGTCTCCCATGATGACGAAGACTCTTCCTGTTCCCTTGGCCATCTTTATGCCAGTTGCCACCCCGATGCCGAAGCTTAACCCCTGACCCAGGCTACCAGTCGACATGTCAACTCCAGGTATGAAGGTCTCTGGGTGGCCCTGAAGTACACCTGCTATGTCCTGTATTTTCCACAACTCCTCCTCTGGGATCAGACCCTTCTCGTGTAACAGGGCGTAGAGGGCCGGGGCAGCGTGGCCTTTACTTAGTATCAACCAATCTCTATTTAAAGGATCGCTTGAGTACCTTATTACCTTGAACATCAGGGCAGTAAGTATCTCTATACTACTTAGGGATGAACCAACGTGTATAGACTGATCGTAGAACTGCATCTTAATGACGTTCCTTCTCGCCCTATTGGATATCTCCTTAAGCTTGTTTATTTCTTCTAATGATATTGGAATTCCATCACTTCCACCCTTCTCCATTGGTGCAAAACATTCCCCCTCCTAAATGGAGGAGATCGGTTTTTAAGCTTTGATCATTTACTCCCCTAGCTATTTAATCAACGACCCACAGCTATATTGGGGATCAGTGACGATCGAAGGGAGGAACCTGGCCTATTACTCCAGGCAACTCCTCACGCTGGGACTGGAAGTTCAGGAGAGGATCTTCTCGCTGAAGGTACTCGTAGCAGGGTGTGGTGCACTCGGTAGTACCCTGGTGGAGGAGTTGGCGAGACTTGGTGTAGGAGACATAACCGTGGTCGATCCGGACCTGGTGGAGGAGTCCAATCTTCACCGAACTCACCTCTTCACTGAGAGAGACGTGGGGAGGCCTAAGGCTGAGGTGTGCTCTGAGAGGGCCAGGGAGATAAACCCAGACGTGAGGGTGACACCTGTCCTGGACGTCGTAGATAACTCCAACGCAGAGGAGTTGATCAAGGGAAAAGACTTTGTCTTCGATGCCTTAGATAACGTAAACTCCAGGCTCATCCTAAACGATGCCTGCGTCAAGGAGGGAGTCCCCCTCATCTATGGAGGAGTCTCCGGGGAATACGGGTCTGCCATGATAGTCGTCCCCAAGGCGACCCCTTGTCTCTCCTGTTTCATGCAACCCTCTGAGGGAGAGGACACCTGTGAGACCGTAGGCACGACACCGCTGACCGTCACCCTAGTGGCTACCGTTCAGGCCCAGTTGATGCTGGAGGCGTTGAGAGGACAGGTTAGGGAGGGCCTCATCTACCTGGACTCCAGGAGGCTATCCCTAGATAACGTGAAGATCCTCAGGAACCCCTCCTGTGAGGCCTGCTCCAGGGAGGAATTCATGTATTTGAAGGGACTGAGAATCAGGTGTGGCATAGTTAGGACTGACGAATCACCTCCTCCAGGCTCGCCCAAACCCTTCGTGAGAAGAGGGAAGGAGGGCCTTCTCATATGCTACGACAAGTGTTTTAAGAAGGTTGGGAGATAGATGTGAGATGGAGAGAAAGTACCTGGCGGCGGTCCTGATACCCCCAGCTGTCATAGTCTCATACTCCCTGTACTTTCACATAGATCTCCTGTCAGTTATCACTTCCATCGACCCTCTGCTCCTGGCCGTGTTCCTGGGAAGCTACTTTGCACAGTTGATCCTCCTCTCGGTTAGGGACTCCAGGATAGCGAAGGTCACCATGGCCAAGGCGTTCAAGGCCAGACTCCTGGGGAACGCAGTTGGTCTTATAATACCAGGGTGGGCCGGCCAAGACTTGACGAGGGCAGCTGTGTACTCTAAGGGAGGAGAACACATCGTGGATTCGTTCGCCTCCTCCCTCATGGAGGCGTTCTATGACGTAACCGTAGGCTCAGCCATGTTCCTGTTGCTGGTCTTCTTGAGGGCTACACCAGTGGACTTGATATACATCCTCATCACCTTGGGAAACCTGGTGGGCTGGTCCCTAGGTGCTGGGTACGTAGTCATCACCTCAGGGAGGGTAGTTAAGGCCGAGGAGAAGTTCGTAAAGATGCTCAAATTACAAGAGTATTATCATCTCCTCCAGAGGGGGAAGGCTAGGGTGAGGGACGTCACTGGAAAGAAGGAGTTCCTATTCAATTCGTTACTTACTGCACTGGGCTACGTGGTTCAATCTGTGGCCTTCTATTACGTTGTCCCCTCCCTCCCCTTGGACGTGTTAGTCAACATGACTTACTTCGCAGCCACGCTGATCCCTGTTCCAGCAAGCTCTGGGTTTGCAGAACTGGGCCTCTCCATATACTTCACTCCCAAGCTGGTGCTGGAACTCAGGATACTGGAACTCCTGAACTATTCCCTGGGATTTCTCTTCATAAAGGAAGTAAACCTTAGAGAGCTTAAAAAGCAATTCGACGAAATAAGGGTCAATGGAAAACTTCCTGAGAGACCCGGCACCTGAGGAAGCGTCGAAGCTCGTCCTCTCGGCTTACGCGGAGAAGACGCTCTGTGTCAAGATCCCCTACGATCCAGATTCAGTGATATTCTCGGCACTCCTGACCAAGTACTTCAACGGAGAGGTCGCTGTGACCTTCTCATCTGACTGCCAGCTCACTCTGAACAAGGGGGACATAGGTAATTCCGTGGCGTATAGGGGCGTTGAGGTCTTCGTAGGGAGCTCGGCCTTCTCCTCTCTCCTTCCTCTCACAGTGGAGGACTTGGTTCCCATATTGGCCGGGATCTTCTCGGATGTGTTGCTCCGTAGGAGAAAGCTCAGCGACTGGGAACAGAGGATCCTAAACAACGCGGAGAACTTGGGGGTGATCAGGGAGAAGGGTCTGAAGATCCCTGCCTACAGGGAGGTACCACTCTTCCTCTCCCTCTTCTACTCCCTCGACCCGTTCGTGCCAGACATCTCAGGCAACCCCGTAAACGCTCTCAAGCTGGTCAAAGAGCTCAACGGAAACGAGTTCACCAAACTCTCAGACCTCGATGAATCTAAGCTCAACACCTTGCTCTTTAGACTGGTCTCTTCCCTAGTCAAGGTGAACCCGAAGGCTACCAGAGAGGATGTCATAGATGATAGATACTTTTACAACAACTATGACTCCCTTGAGCTGGGGATGTCAGTCCTCTACGTCATGGACACTCAAGGTTCCCCCATACTCTTTGATGCGGTCATGAACACTTCCCTCTTCTGGACCTTCGTGGAGTGGCTCAGGGGACTCCTGAGCAGGGGATTCAACGTTCAGGTAAGCGAGGAGGGTAACCGTTACGTCGTTGACTCCAATCTCAGCCCGATATTGGCATACATCGTCCTTAGACAGGCGGGCAAAGCAAAGGACAGGAGGCCGGTGTACTTGAGGAGAGGAGAGAAGTTTGTGTCCTCCAGGTTCTTCCTCAACTCCCCAGAGGAAGGGTTGATCTATGATGATAAGGATTGAGGTGGACACTGAGGACGCGGAGGAGATAGCGAGGGCGTTGTCGGTCGACAACGTAGACTTACCAAAAGGAATGGAGATCAAAGTGGAGTGGAGAGAGGGGAAGGTGATAGTCGGCATTGAGATGCAGGGGGTTGAATCCATCCTCACCCTCAGGAACACAGCGGACGAGATACTGACCCACATAGACGCCCTGATGAAGGTCTTCAACAGAGATAGGGAAAGTCTTCGAAGTTGAAACTTGAAATCTGGCGATTTATCATAAAGAACTCAAGATATTAGTCATTAAAACTTTCTCACTATTCATACTATTTATTAAATCCTTTTCATATTACTTCCCATTTCCCTATGGATTATATGGAATAGAACTAGTAAGTTCCAGTTTGGAACCAATCTATACATGGATTAGTAAGGTAATAGTTCTTGAATCCACGTGAGTTAACACTGTGAGTCTGCATGAACAAATATATAACAATCGTTTCTACCCTTAATTTGCGATCCCGTTGATAATAATGAATAAGTATATCCCGTTACCCAAGCAGACCGATTCCGAGTTCTGGACGGTGGACAGATTAGAGCACATAAGGAAGTTGGCCATGACCGGAGAGCCGATCGCCATACTGCAATCGAGGAGGAGCAGTCTGAGGATATTGGACAGGGTGGAGTTTCCAGGAGTCACTAATAGGATATACAGGGAGCCCCATTCCAACACACGGATAACGTTCTCAGGAATCGAGATGAGCTCACCACTCTACTTGGGGGACATGTCCTACGGGGCCCTGAGTGGAAACCCCAACATTGCCATAGCCAAGGCAGCGGACATCACCGAGACCTTGGCTGGTACTGGAGAGGGTGGTCTCCACCCAGAGGTGGCCAAACACAGGAGGATATTCGTCCAGTGGGCCTCAGCCAGGTTCGGGGTAGACATAGACGTATTGAAAAGTGGATTGGGAGTCGTCATAAAGATAGGACAGGGAGCGAAGCCAGGAATTGGGGGACACCTCCCAGGGAGTAAGGTCACCGAACCCATATCCAAGACCAGGAGGATACCGGTGGGGATGGACGCCATCTCTCCAGCTCCCCATCACGACATATATTCCATAGAAGATCTTGGCCAGAGGATTGAGGCACTCAAGGAGCTCACTGGAAAACCGGTCTTCGTGAAGGTGGCTGCGACGAACTATATACCCTATATAGTCTCAGGGATAGCTAGGATGAAGGCCGACGGAGTCATAATTGACGGTCACGGTGCGGGCACCGGTGCCACTCCTGCCGTGATCAGGGATAACGTGGGCATACCCATTGAGCTGGCAGTGGCCTCTGCAGACTCGACTCTCAGAAGGGAGGGATTAAGGGACGGGTTCACCATAATCGCTGCAGGCAGGGTGGCTGACGCTACCGACGCTGCCAAACTCCTCGCCTTGGGGGCAGACGTGGTGAGCGTGGGAACAGGGGCCCTGATCGCCTTGGGTTGCGTTATGGTTCACAAATGTCACATAGGTTCCTGTCCCACTGCCCTCACCAACAGGATTGACGGGTCCAGGGTAATGGACCTCGAGTTCGGTGTGAAGAGTCTGGTGAACTTCGTCAGGGGGTTCACCCTGGAGTTAGCCAACGTACTCGACAACCTGGGCCTCTCCTCAGTCTCGGAGCTGAAGGGAAGGAGGGACCTGCTCTACGGATATGGACTCTCCAGGGACGTATTGGAGATCCTGGGAATAAGGGGGGAGGTTGAGGAGCTGGACCCCAAGCTAGGGGAGCTGTGGACTAGGAGGAGGAAGACGGCACTGCACGACATCATAAACAAGGGGGAGCCCTCCCTGACCAGCATGGGTAGTACAGCGCCTCCAGACGTGGAGAAACCTGCCAGGATACTGGATTGGATCAGGACAGACGGAGCCCAGGTAACCAGACCTTCCATAGATCCCTACAGGGAGGACATCGACACAAGCTTCCTCCTCAAGGGAGGGGAAGTGTACCTTTCGCTCCCAGTGATGTTTGACGTCTCCGAAGCTCCCGGCGAGTATAGGAACTCGCTCTCCTGGGCTTCCCTGGCCCTAGGTTCCATGATCTTCTCGGAGGAGACGCTTCCTCCCTACGAGGAGGTGACCTTCAGTGCGGACTTCAGGGGGATCATGACCTGGAGTGAGAGGAAGAGAGCCGACACTTACCTCAAGGTGGAGGATTTAGAGGAGATAGAGGACGCAGCCAATGAGGGTGAAGTCCACGGGTTCCTGATAGACGAGGACTCGATGGGCGAAGATTTGGAGCTCATTCTCTCCGATGCAGACATACGGCTTAAGGAGGCGGGGGTGAGGAACAGGTTTGACCTCATAGCCAAGTCCTCGAGGCTGAGGGACTCCGCTGACGTATTCAAGCTCGTGGCCTTGGGGGCCGACGCGGTCGTCCTTCCCTACAGCGTACTGGAGGTAGCCATAGGGGAGGGGAGTAAGGGAAACTTGAGAGAGAGGGCGTTCAACCTCATTGCTGGCATGAAGAAGGAGATAGCACTCTTGGCAGGGGCTGCAGGTGTATACAGCGTCCAGTCAAGCCTGACAGGAAACAGGGAGCTCCTGAGGGCAGTCAACCTGAACTCCTACGTGGCGAGAAGGATAAGAGTGAGGCAGGCCGGTTCACTATGATCTCTCCTTCTGGTTGTGGAGTCTTCGGAGTCCTCAGGAAAAAGCACGCTCCAAAGGTGAGAGGGGAGGAAGTCGTTAAGGCGATCAACGCAGTGTGGTACAGGGGTAGCGACAAGGGGGCAGGGTTCGCAGTATTCAATAGGGGAGAGGAGAACTATTACGTAGTCAAGGCCTTCTTAACAGAGGGCCCCAAGGCACTCAGGAGGATCCTGGAGTCCCAGGGGGTCCAAATCCTGGAGGAAAGTGTAGAGACCGAGAGCGACGGAGTTTGCAGTTGCAACTTCAAGGTCTCCATAGGCAATACGGCTCAGCTCAAGAAGGTAGTCAGGAACACCAACGAGATCTTCTGGGGTCAGAGGAAGGGTAGGATATACAGTGTGGGGAGGTCCCTGAACACATTCAAGGGAGTAGGTTATCCCAAGGACATAGCCAAGGTTTACGGTGTGGAGAAGTACGATGGAGACCTATGGTTGGCCCACACGAGACAACCCACGAACTCCCCAGGGCATTACCCCTACTGGTCCCACCCCTTCTCCTCCTTCGATGTGGCCATAGTACACAACGGTGACGTCAGTTCCTTCGGTGCCAACCTTGAGTTCCTCCAATCCAGGGGATGGGGAGGTTTCGTAGGAACCGACAGCGAGGTGATGGCCTTCCTGTTCGAGGAGCTCATAAGCGAGGGTCTCCCGTTGGAGGAGGCAGTAAAGATCTTGGTCAACCCCTCCAGGCGAACCGGACTGATCTCATCACATTATGACTACTTGTACAGGAACGCCAGGCTTGACGGACCGTTCACCGCGGTGATCGGCTACGACTCGGGAGACGACCTTTACCTGGTGGGGCTGGCCGACAGATCCAAGTTCAGGCCAGTCCTCATAGGTGAGGACGAAAACTATTATTACGTAGCTAGTGAGGAGAGCCAGATAAGGCTCCTCAATCCTAAGGCTAGGGTTTGGACCTTGAGTCCGGGCTCCTACTTCATTGCCTCACTGGAGAGGGGAGTGGTCAGTTACGGGAGGGATGTCCAGGAAGTGGAGAGCTTCTCTCCACCTCCCCCCAGCTACGAGGGAGACTACGACGTGGATGCCAGTAAGGTAGGTTACAAGGATTTGAACAGGGAGATAATGAAGTACGCGGGGAAGGGTGAAGTCAAGGTAGTCAACGTCATGGGACACAGGTTCGTGGGGATAACCTTCCCTAGGGCTGGGTTGAGGGTCAAACTCTACGGAGTGGTAGGTAACGCGCTGGCCAACCTCAACGAAAACAACGAATTCCTCGTCTATGGAAACGTCGCCGACGACTGCTGTGACACAATGCACGGAGGGAGAGTGGTCATAACCGGTGACGCGAGGGACGTGTTGGCTCAGACCCTCCAGGGAGGGGAGGTGTTCGTGGGCGGGAACGCAGGTAATAGGGTAGGAATACAGATGAGGGAGTACGGCTTCAAGAGGCCTTACTTGGTCATAGGAGGCAGGGTTGACGACTATTTAGGCGAATACATGGCTGGAGGGGTGATAGTAGTTCTAGGACTGAGGAACAGGGGAGAGAAGACAGGCTACTACGTAGGGACTGGGATGGTAGGAGGGAGGATATTCGTCAGGGGAAAAGTAGACCCGTCGAGGGTAGGGATGCAACCCAACAGGACGGAGATGCTCAGACTCCTCAAGGCTCTAGCGTTGGAAGGAATGATCGAGGACTACAAGAAATACGAGTCCCTGTCCTACCTGGAGGTCATGGACAAACTTGAGGGTGAGGCTAAGAACTACGCCAGGAGACTCTTCGAAGAAAAGGTAGGCATACCCTCCTATGAGTACAGGGAGCTAACTGAGGAAGAGATCAAGGAGCTCACTCCCGTGTTGATGAGCTACGACTCCTACATGGGCACCAAGTGCCGGGAGTTGTTGGGCGAGAAGTTCACGGTGATAAGAGCTAGGAAGGAAATCAAGAAGTGACCATAAGAGAACGAGGACTCGGAGGAATTTAGGAAGAACGCTAATTGAGGCTTTTTATGAGCTTGTTCCGACCTTAAACGTCCTGGTGAGACGCAATCGCCGTCGTTAACGGTTTCCAATGAGAGCCGTAAAGTTTGTGTCTTTTCATCATTTAGTGTTTTACAAATAAAGCATCAGGATTAAAAGACGCTAGCGCCTACGCTAGGGAGTTCGTCGAATGGTTATCACGTATGCTCAAGATCACCGAGATCAACCAAGACACAGTTACGGAGGCGGAGGAAATCAAGAAGAGACACGGGATAGCCGTTGTCAACAGTTCCAGGTAAACCGTGAAGTTTATATAATTTATATGTGAGTTTTATTATGATGCTGAAACCTAAGGAAGTGTGCCAAAAACTGGGAATGTCCTACCGCACGTTGCAGAGCTACGTTAAGAAGGGTTACATTAAACCAGTAGTGCAGAGCGGGAAGTTGAGGTTCAGGGAGGAGGACGTCGAAAAACTGATGGGTATTGTTAGAAAAAGGAAAGTGGCATTATACGCTAGGGTATCGAACACGCGAAAGGACGACTTGGTAAACCAAGTACAGCAGTTATGGGACTTTAACGTAACTTAAAGATTTTCATCAGCCTGGGTGGTCAGCCTAAATGGCGCTCGAGGACCTGAGGAACGCCTCCACGCTCCTCAGGTTCAGCTCCCCACCAGCTCCCTGACGACGTTGGTCACGATGGTGAAGATCGTGAGGTGACCCTGAAGCCTCTCCCTCCTCCAGTATGAGGAGTCCCAGGGCCTTGACGTCCCTTGGAGGTACTCGATCTCCCACACGACAGGCTTCCTCCTCGCTGAGCGAGAGGTCGGTGGTGTAGAGGTATCTGGCGTGTGTCCCGGAGTCGTGTTCCTGCGAGCAACTTCACCGTAATCGCTCGGCCTCCCAGGGTCAGGGAGGTGAAGTAGACTCCAGGGGTATCCCATTCGGAGGTGTCCCTCCACCTCCTCGAGGGTCCCCTGGACCGACTCGACCCTGAGCTCGGTTGGACTTGGGCTCAGACACCACGTTGTCCGTCACGAGCTTCTCGGACTAGTACTAGGGTCGAAGACGACCCTGGCTACCGGAAGCGCCCCTTGAGCACGTCCAACATCTGGCCACGTCGATCTCGGTCTTGAACTCGTTGACCATCCTAAATCAACATCTTCCTCACGGCGTAGGGGAAAGCTCCCACCATGAACATCCTGCCCGTGGAGAGGTCCACTATGGCGACCGTGAGGAGCTTGGCCCTCTCGAACCTCCCGTGGGTGTGGCAGTAGGTCCAGTGGTTCCCGTGGGGCTCACGTCCTTCCCCCTGGAGCGTTGTGGTCCACGGTGTCGTCTATGATGACGACCTGACCCTTCACCAGCCCCGACAGGACCTCCAGGTAGTCCCTCCACGCGTCGTCGAGTTCTCCCAACGCCCCATCAATTCACGTTCCAACCCGAACGTCTCGGCCGCGTTCCTCACGCTGGCCCTCCCACCTACCAGGACCATGAGGACTAGCGCCAACCCGACCTTCCTGCTCCTCCCGTTCCTCCTGACCACGCCCAGCCTGTTGACCGCCTTGACCAGCCTCTCCCTAGCCAACTCGATCGGTCCCTTTCCGTTCAGTATCTTTTCAGCAGGACGACGTCGAAAACTAAAACTTCTCGCTAATACCGACTTCTTGGTATTACCTCCCTAAGATTCCCATAACTGCTGTAAAACTAAGGATAAGTTACGCCACGGGTAAACACATTAACATTCTTCTACTGACGAGATCTCTCCTTTAATTAGTTTAGTTGCACATTCTAGCCCTCTCTGAGTTAGTTGATAAGTAGTAGAACCTCTGGTAGGGTTTGACTTCCTTATATAAAACATATTAGTCAGATCTGTGTAATACAGATCTCCGTTTGTCCCTACGCTCTCATTTCACACATTTTATCTTCAATCATGATCGAGTGTAGGGACTTAGCCCTCAACCACTGTGGGTCATGGGACTCCAACGGAACGGGGATCACATCTCCGCGATCACTCCCACCCTTTTGCCCACATCGGTGTGAGAGATCATCAATAATCAACAAAAATTTGTTATAAACAGACAAAAGGATTTCTATTAACATGAAAAAGGATTCAGCCCCTATTAGTATTACTTCGTCTTAGTGTACAATCAATTATTCTAATCTTATTTTATAGAAATAAAGTGAATTACAAGGAAACCTGAATCGCTCTCTGAAGCTATCCACAAAGCATATTGCTTAGATCTCTCAACAGCCATTTAAAGTACGGTGGAAAAGTATATTTAGTAGAAAAGTATACCTCAATTTGTGGCTACTACAATAAAAGTTAAGGACAAAACCAAGCTTGATCTTGAGAATTTAAGGGCTGAGATCTTATTGATGTCAAATATTAAGCTAACTATGGACGAACTACAAGATTACCTCATATCCTTTGCCATTGATAATAAGGAGTCGTTTTTTGATTATGTGATGAAGAAGTTCAAAAGCAAAAATTACGAGAAAATGAAGGAAGCTATAAAAGATTGGGGTATTGATACTAGTAATATTGACGTCGACAGTGTAATATATGATAATCCTTGACACGAGCTTCCTAATAGCTTTTTATAATAGAAGGGATTCCAGGCACGAAGAGGCTCTGAAGATCTTCAACGAGGTAACTAACGACAAGCTAGTTATTTCGGATTATATCTTTGACGAGGTAGTGACATTTTTAAGGGCTAAGGTTCCGTGGATAGCCATAGAGGTAGGTGAGAATATTTTAGAGAATTTGCACATTATAAGAGTTGATGATGAGGACTTCAGAACAGCGTGGGGACTGTTCAACAAGTTTAATAAATTAAGTTTTACCGATTGCACTACCTTATCCCTCTCGAAGAGGCTAAAAATTAAGAGGTTAGTGACTTTTGATCAAGCATTGTTGAATGCATTTGCAGAAATTAACAAAAAAGACTGATCGAAAATCAACTGTAACTTAACGCATGCGTTACAATTTTTCTGCATATTACCGAATTGGAAACCATGGGCGATTCAGGGCTCCATTGCGATTTCTATTTGTTTCTATAGAATGAAAGTGACTTAATTGATCCT
>NZ_JH597770.1:727447-729006 GCF_000243315.1 Metallosphaera yellowstonensis MK1
ATTAATAACATACAAAGACAGACTAAGGCGTTTTGGGTTTGAGTACATTGAGGAGTTCTTCTCAACCATGGGAGTTAAGATTGAAGTAGTTTTCGGTGAGGAACCTAAGGATACACAGGAACTTGTGGAGGACTTAATCTCAATCATTACCTCATTCGCAGGGAAAATTTTCGGAATGAGGAGTCACAAGAAGACAGTCCTGGTTCAAGGCGTAAAAAGTTGATAGGTGAGTTGAGTGGAGAGGACAGTGAAGTTAAGGGTTAAGGTTGATCATGAAACTTACTCAGCACTTAAGGAAGTTGAGGGGGAGTACAGAGAGGTTCTAGAGGACGCAATAAATTACGCGTTGTCAAACGAGACTACCTCCTTCACCAGGATTAAAGCGGGAGTTTACAAGACTGAGAGGGAGAAGTACAAGGACTTACCATCCCATTTCATTTACACCGCCTGTGAGGACGCAAGCGAGAGGTTGGATAGCTTTGAGAAGTTGAAGAGGAGGGGTAGGGCTTACACTGAGAAACCGTCTGTGAGGAGAGTTACTATTCACCTGGATGATCATCTGTGGAAGTTCAGCCTCGACACGATTTCAATTTCCACAAAGAAGGGTAGGGTTTTCATTTCACCAACCTTCCCTAAGATCTTCTGGAGATATTATAACAAGGGCTGGTCAATTGCCAGTGAGGCCAGGTTTAGGCTGATGAAGGGGAACGTTGTAGAGTTCTACGTCATTTTTAAGAAGGATGTTAAACCTTATGAACCTAAAGCGTTTATTCCCGTCGACCTTAACGAGGATTCAGTCTCGGTGCTCATCA
This sequence comes from Metallosphaera yellowstonensis MK1, assembly GCF_000243315.1. Lineage (GTDB taxonomy): Archaea > Thermoproteota > Thermoprotei_A > Sulfolobales > Sulfolobaceae > Metallosphaera > Metallosphaera yellowstonensis. The sequence continues at coordinate 728,260 of NZ_JH597770.1, forward strand.
ACAGTAAACCCTTATTGCTTGAGACTAACACTAAGAAAATTACGCTGGGCTATGAGTATAGGAGGGAGGCAATAACTACTGGTAGGTCAACTAAGGATAGGGAAGTGAGGAGGAAGTTAAAGAGGCTGAGGGAGAGGGATAAGAAAGTAGACGTTAGGAGGAAATTAGCTAAGCTGATCGTTAAAGAGGCTTTTGAAAGTATGAGTGTCATAGTTTTAGAGGACTTGCCAGGGAGAACTCCGGAGCATATGATAAAGGACGTGAAGGACAAACAGCTTAGGTTGAGGATTTATAGATCGGCATTTTCCTCAATGAAGAACGCTATTACTGAGAAGGCTAGGGAGTTCGGTGTCCCCGTACTCTTAGTTAATCCCTCCTATACTTCCACTGTTTGCCCAGTCCATGGGACGAAGATCGTTTACCAACCCGATGGGGGCGATGCCCCAAGGGTTGGTGTTTGTGAGAAGGGGAAGGAAAGGTGGCATAGGGACGTGGTTGCACTGTACAACTTAGCGAGGAGAGCTGGAGATGTGAGCCCCGTGCCGTTGGGCTCTAAGGAGTCCCATGACCCACCTACCTTAAGTGGGTGGTTGAGGGCTAAGTCCCTACACTCGATCATGAATGAACATAAAATGATTGAAATGAAAGTGTGGGGACAAACGGTACACTTTGTAAGGGTCTAGGCTTCGAATCCCATCTCCTTGAGATGTCCTCCTCTGGTCTTAGAGCTAGAATTGATCTCTCTAG
>NZ_JH597770.1:729106-751857 GCF_000243315.1 Metallosphaera yellowstonensis MK1
CTGGTGGGGGAGCTGAACCTGAGGAGCGTGGAGGCGTTCCTCATGTTCTCGAGCGCCGTTCAGGTGGACCACCCAGGTTGATGAAAATCTTTAAGTTACGTTAAAGTCCCATAACTGCTGTAAAATAGTAATATTGTTTTCATTATTGTGAGAGCAAGCTGCTATAACTAAAAAACCTGGGATCAGGGTAGGATTAAAGTTATTAGCTTCAAAGTACAGTAAAGTATAAGGCGGGGTCAGCTCGTAACAGGCTCATCATACGTCAGCCCGTCGTCCCTCATCATCTGACCCCGTCATGTACCATGTTGTACTTTCACATATTTAAATTTTGCGGTACATTGTGGTACAATAAGGTTTTTATATTGAAGTACAATAAAGTATATTGAGGTAAAATGCCCAGACCCGGCTATAAATCGGTATATTTCCCGGATGAAGAGTTATGGAAGAGGATAGTTGATGAGGCTGAGAAAAGGAAAGTAAGCGTTTATGAAGTACTGAAGGACGCTTTTGAGTGTTATATGAAGGAAAAGGAAGGAAATAGAACGAGTTTAGAAGAAATAGTTAAGGAAGTGCAAGAATTGAAGAGGAGGGTCGAGGAGTTGGAAAAGAAGGTTAAATAGAATTTTTACTAGGTAAACTGGGAAGTTTATTGTATTTTTCTAACAAGAATAGAAAGCTGGGATCCCAGTATAAGCGCTTATACTACTATCAACACAATTTTTCAAAATTTAACTTTATGGGGGTTAGGGGGGCGGAAGTCCCTCTCCGTGAGGTGGGGGATGGGTAGCCCCCTTACAGAAACCCTTTATAGTTATCAAAAATGGATGTAACTATGCGGTACAGATTGGAAAGAGGATCGCATTCAGTTTACGCTCTTTATTACCACTATGTCCAGGTGGTGAAGTACCGCAGGAAGGTGTTCGATAATGAGGACATAATCAACTTCCTAAAGGAACAAATTCAAGAAATAAGCGAAACGTTCGAAGTTGAGGTCATAGACATAGGGGTGGATAAAGATCACTTCCACATGTTATTCAGGGCGAAACCAACCTTGAACATACCCGGATACATAAACGCGATCAAGACGATCACGTCTAGGGAAATACAGAGAAAATTTCCTCAAGTAAAGGAGAAACTGTGGAAAGGACACTTCTGGTCGCCTTCCTACTTCCTAGCAACAAGTGGACAGGTAACACTGGAGGTGCTGAAAAAATATGTGGAGAGCCAGGGGAAAGAGTGACAAGATCCAGCTATCATTCAAGTACAGGATTTACCCAACCAGTGAGGAAAAACTCCTCAGGGTGATGCAGGTTGAGGCTAAAGTGTACAATGCCCTGTTGGACGCAGTGAATAACGCGAGGAAAGAAGGGAGAAGGATGACACCTAAGGACACCCAAGACATGTTGAAAGACTTGAAGATAGAAGGGAAGGAACTAGTTTACTCCAAGGCCCTCCAAATGGTGAACAACCAATTGTGGTACAACATCAACTCTCTTCACGAACTGAAGAAGAAAGGGAGGAGAGTGGGGAAACTGAGGTACAAGAAGATCATGAAGATCATCAATTATAATCAATCTGGTTTCAAAGTTCAAGGAGACAAACTCTTTCTATCTAAGATAGGGGAGATGAAAGTACTCTTCCACAGACCGTTAGAAGGCGAGGTAAAAGGAGTGATAATAAAGAGGAGTGCAACTGGATGGTATGCTATCTTCCAGGTTGAGGTCGAAAAGAAACCTCTCGAAAGAACTGGGAAAGTAGTTGGGATAGACTTAGGAGTGGAGAAACTCGTAACCACCACTGACGGTGTGGTGGTAGAGAACCCCAGGGTTTTTGATGAGGTAGAGAGGAGGATAAAGATTTTACAAAAAACGTTATCAAGAAAAAAGAAAGGGTCTAGAAACTACGAGAAGGTCAGGGAAAAACTAGCCAAGATGCACGAGCATGTGAAGAATCTCATGAACGATCATATTCACAAGGTAACTTCATGGCTCGTAGAACAGTATGATGAGATATACGTGGAAGATCTCGATGTCAAGGAGATGGTTGAGGACAGTGAGAGCAAAGTTTTGAGAAAGCATATTCTCCACTCTAACTTCTCCAAGTTTGTGAGCTATCTCTCCTACAAGGCTGAAAGAGCTGGTAGGAGGGTGGTGAAGGTAGATCCGAGGGGTACCTCAAAAACATGTGCTAGGTGCGGACACGTTAAGAAGGATTTGACTTTGGCTGACCGTGTGTTTGTCTGTCCCAAGTGCGGTTGGGTCGCTGATCGTGATTATAACGCTTCTCTAAACGTTCTTCGTGCGGGGTCGGGACTGCCCTTAGAGCCTGTGGACAGGAAACCTCTGCTATTCCCTTCTCAGAGGGGGTGTATAGTAAGTTTCCTGGAAGAAGCAGGAAATCCTCATCGCGAGGTGGGGATGCCCCGTCCGTGAGGGCGGGGTAGTTCACTTAGAAGAAATTCGATTAGCAAATTGTTTTAATAACCTCTTTGCAGAGTTTATACATATGAGAATTGTTGAGGACAAGTACGGTAATAGGTTTCTAGAGATTGAGAATAAGGAAGATTTTAGGAAATTTAAGGAGGATTTATTAAAGAGGGCTAAGGAAAAGGCTAATGCCCGTAAACCTTCTTATGAGACCCAATCTCCCAAATGAAAACTATACAATTTTTCGGATCAACGCTATAAAGTATTCTTATATCCCTCGTAACTTCTATGGAAAACATAGTATTTCCGTATATATCTTTTCCCAACTTCTCCCTGGAGTATTTGAAAGGGTTCTCTTGCAACAACTCCAATTTCTCTAAAATCAGCATGAGCAATTTATCATTGAATTCATCAGTAGCGAATTCTATGAATTCCTCATAGCTCTTAGCCTTCTTCAGCTGAAACCTTAACTTCCACTCTCTGCAAACCACAATAAAAGATATAGAAAACTTATTTAAAAATTTTTCTTATTTCGTATATTATAACTCTAGGAGTAATAGTTATAACAATGATAATAGTGATAGCAGAAGTGATAGTCAAACTGTACTTGTCCTCGCTCACTACATATGTACTACCCTCTCATAACCACGTGGTGATCTACTAGCGAGGAATTAGTGCCGCGGCCGGGATTTGAACCCGGGTCACGGGCTCGAAAGGCCCGCATACTTTCGGCGCAGAGCTTGACCGGGCTATACTACCGCGGCAATGAAATTAGTTCAACATAACTATATAAAACTTACTTAGCCCCAGCATCATGAAAGTTGATGAAACGACCTGCGTCAAGGACGTAGTTGTTACCTCCAGTTTGTCCTTTGCACCTTCATTTCACTCATTTCGTCTTCAATCATGGTTGAGTGTGGAGAGTTACGCCACGGGCAAACACTTAGCCATCAGCCACTTATTTAAGGTATGCGGGTCGTGGGACCACTTCGACTTGAAGCTCACGCGGGTCACATCCGCGTCACTCTCACCTCTTGGGCAGAGCTTAGATGGTGTGAGAGATCGTCTTCTCTCGGTTAAAGTCGAGAATAAACGGACATAAAACGTTTCTATATTCCATGAAAATTAAACCTAACAAATTTGTCTGTAACGTTTTAGCCTTTGAGCGTGATGTAAAAAGGTTCAAAGAGGGCGCGAAACCTCACCTCTGGGAGGTGGGGAGGGGTACACTTTGTAAGGGTCTAGGCTTCGAATCCCATCTCCTTGAGATGTCCTCCTCTGGTCTTAGAGCTAGAATTGATCTCTCTAGCGATGCCGGAGGATTGGTATTACCACAAACTGATGGACATCACTGATGGACATCATAGAGTTAAACGCCCAAGACTACACATGAGCTGTCGTAGGTCGTGGAGTACAACGACCCCAAGTACTCCGTTCACGGAACGTATAAGTCGAGAGACGAACTAGAGAGGTAGTTCACTGCCCCCGCAACACGAATAGTAGTTATTTGATTTTCCCTTAACTGACGTCCTGTTATCAAGGGAAATCTAATAACTACTACACGAACTACACTTCACCTGAATGGTGCCCTGAACGTCCTCATGAAATACACCCACTTAGCTTTTCAACGTGAGGAGACCCCTCTCCTCCCTAGTAGACCACAACCGAGTAACACACATAAAGGGGTTAACCCTCAACTCAGGGAACACTCGCCTTCCCGGAGGGGACTAGATCAGTAACAAATAGAAACAAAGAGCTAAATCTTCACACTGGTATTCACCCTGATGATCCTCAGAGTCGTGTTGCAGATCAAGGGTAGACCCGCAATGCCTTTAGAGCCACATGACGGAAGTGTGGTGACAATCCTGGACGTGAAGGCGGAGAACGGAACCCAACGGCTACTCGTGGAAATAAGGGGGGAAGACAGGATCCTGAGCGCCCTAGAGGGAAACTTCACCAGGGTCTCGAAGTCGAAGTACCTGGGGACTCTCAGGGTAAAGGGCTTAACCGAGGGCATACTCGCAAAGTACGTTATTGTGAACGGTCTAGTGAACAGTGACTATACTGAGTGGACCGTTATCCTGAACGGCTACGGGGAGCTCAGGAGGCTACTCAAGGAGCTCCACGAGGGGAACGTTGAGGTCAAGGTCAAGAAGGTCACCAAGTACAAGAGCGGAGACGTACTCACCGCGAGACAGGAGCAGATATTGAGGATAGCCCTGGAGGCGGGATACTTTGAATTTCCCAGGAGGATTTCCGCCAAGGCCCTGGCGGAGAAATTGGAGTTGAGCGTGTCCAGCCTCTCGGAGATAATAAGGAGGGCCGAGAAGAACGTCATAAGTAACTACTTCCAAGAGAAGGGGTTGTGATGCACGGAGGCCTTCCTTGGAGGGACGGGAGACCACCTAAGGTCAAGGACCTCAGCGTGAACCTCAACCCCTTGGGAGTCCCAAGGTTTGTGGAGGAACTCCTGGAGGAGGCCCTCAGACTCAAGGTTTATACATATTATCCGGACGATTACCGACCGTTGAGGAGTGTCATAGCTGAGGTGTACGACCTGAGCCCGGAGATGGTGGGCTTGTTCAACGGAGCCAGCGAGGCCATATCCCTCCTTCAAGGAGATTACTGGGTTCCTGAACCCAACTACTCCGAGTACCCCAGAGGTTCAATTTACTTGGCCCAGGAAGAGAGGGACAGGTTCAGGTATCCTCTGTACGGTAGGGCGGTGGTGACTAGCCATCCCAACAACCCCACCGGTGCCCCACTCGACGAGGAGACAGTGGTGGGGTTCCTCCAGGATGGAGGAAGACTAGTGCTCGACCAGTCCTTCGCCGACATAAGCCCCGTGACCTCATTCGTCAGGTACCTCACCGAGTTCCCAAGGCTTCTGATCCTCACGTCGTTCACAAAGAGCTTCTCAATCCCAGGTTTGAGAATAGGGTTCACCTTGGGGTCAGATAGCCTCAAGCTTGAGAGGAGGGCTCCCCCGTGGAGGGTTAACGGGTTGGCTTACTACGTCTTCAGCAACGCTGACCCTAAGGAGATCAGGTCGTTCCTGAACAGCTCGAGGGAGAAGGTGAGGGATCTGCTGGATCAGGTCAACCTCAGCGAGGTCAAGGTCTACAGGTCCTCTGCGCCCTTCTTGTTGGTGGAGACCCCCATGAACTCCACCTCCCTGAACTCTAGGCTGAAGGGCCTAGGATATCACGTGAGGGAGTGCTGGGACTTCGTGGGGTTGAGATCTACACACGTGAGGGTGGCCCTGGACCAAGAGGTAAACAAGGTACTGAGGCTGATCCGAACCCTCTCCAGTGAGGCTCAGGGTCTCACAGTGTAGTAAAGCCTCTTCCTTCCCTTGCCCCTGTTCTCCACCTTTATGGTCTCTATCGTCCCTATCTCTCCGGTGTTCTTGACGTGGGGTCCACCGTCAGCCTGTACGTCCACCCCTGGTATCTCCACTATCCTCCAGGTCTCCTGCTCTGGGGGCATCCTCTCGGCCAGCTTGACCACTCCAGGTATCTTTAGGGCCTCCTCCTTGGACAGGAAGAGAACCCTGACCTCTATGCCCCTCCTAGCCACCTCGTTAGCCTCGCTGACGATGTCCTGGAGCACCTCCTTCTTCTCGACGTCGAAGTCGTCCTTTGCGTACTCGGGCGTTATGTTTCCCCCAGTTATGAGGGCCCCATACTTGTTGTAGGCTATGGACGCGATTATATGGGAGGCTGTGTGGAGCCTCATCATCCTATACCTCCTATCCCAGTCCAGTACCCCCACCACCTCCATCCCCTCGGTTAGACCCTCCGCGCTGTCCAGGACGTGAACGATCTCTCCCCCGTTCCTCTTGACCTCCAGGACCTTCCTCTCCTTTCCTCCACCTGTTAACCTCCCGGTGTCGGACTCGAGACCTCCTCCCCTGGGATGAAAGGCCGTCTGATCCAGCACCACTTCCTTGTCAGATACCCTGACCACCCTCCCCCTGAACTCCCTCACGTATGAGTCCAAGGCGTAGAGTTCCCTCGTCATCTCACTTTCTCCTCATGGTGACTGTTACCGTACCGTTCCTCACTTGAAACTGGATGGAGTCAGACACAACCTCAACTGGAAGTCTCACCACCTTGATGACGACCTTGCGTCTGGGATCGTAAACGTATAGGGAATGCTCGTCGGCCTTGAACATGAGGTCTGAAGCTCTGACCTCGGCCGTCCTGAGGTCGAGGTAAACGTTCACCTCACCGTCGCTCACTATCACGTCCACGTCGGGATCGTTATCTACCTGTATAAAAGGCACCCAAACCCCCATAATAATTACGTCAAACTCGCTTATAGACATGGCGGTCTGTGTGTATCCCAGGAGTCTGGGTGAGCGGGTCAGCCCATGAGGTATTCCCAGAACTTCGCGTTGATCCTGGAATTTGAACCTAATATTACTGTCTCCCAGGTCTTTTAAGCGGGAGAGGAGAATATATGTTATAGTATGCTTGGAAAAGACTTCCAAAAGTATTGGGCTGGGTCTGAAGAGAAGAACGTTTGGGGAAGCTTCAAGGGAGCCTTTAAGAGCAGGGAACCACTCAAGTACAGGCTGGTACAGGCCCACTACAAGCTGGGATCCATGATAAGCAGACTTGATGTACACATAGCTAGACTCCAGGAGAGGGATAGGACACTGTTCGAGAGGGTCGTAGCAGCACAGATGGCAAAGGACACCACCAGGGCCTCCATGTACGCCAACGAGGTAGCTGAGATAAGGAAGATGAGCAAACAACTGATCATGACTCAGATAGCGTTGGAGCAGGTGCAGTTGAGGATGGAGACAGTCAGCGAGCTGGGGGAGGTCTTCGCCAACCTAGTGCCCGTGGTGGGAGTGATAACGGAGCTCAAGAACGTACTCAAGGGAGTCATGCCCGAGCTATCCATAGAACTGGCAGGGCTCAGCGAGGACCTACAGGAGGTCGTGATCGAAGCTGGAGACTTCACGGGAGGCTACAGCTACACCGGTGCAGCAACTCCAGAGGCCAGGAAGATACTGGAAGAGGCATCTGCAATAGCTGAGCAGAGAATGAAGGAGAAGTTCCCAGACCTACCTGTGAACGCCATGGCCCAAAGGGCCTGAAGGTAGTCAGAATCACTTTTTATTTTATCCTCCCACTCATTCTTGTGGCCGAGGGAAACTTCACGGTAACCCCTTGGGAGGTCAAGGGTAAAGTAGACTATGATAAGTTAATAGTGCAATTCGGTACCCAGAAGATCACCCCTGAACTCAAGGAGGAGATAAGGAGGGCAGTGGGTGGGGAGCTCCACGTCATGCTGAGGAGAGACATCTTCTTCTCCCACAGGGACTTGGACCTCGTACTCAAGGATTGGATGACGGGAAAGGGCTTCTTCCTCTATACAGGGAGGGCGCCCTCCCTGGGGATGCACGTAGGCCACATGATCCCGTTCCTCTTCACCAGTTGGTTACAGAGGCAATTCAAGGTAAACGTCTACATCGAAATAACGGACGACGAGAAGTTCATGAGGAACCAGGACTACACCCTGGAACAGACGAGACAGTGGGCCTACGACAACATCCTAGACATAATCGCTGCGGGCTTCGACCCGGACAGGACTTTCATCTTCCAGGACACGGAGTACATCAGAAACATGTACCCCATAGCAGTAAAGATAGCCAAGAAGCTCACCTTCTCCGAGGTCAGGGCCACCTTCGGGTTGGACGTTTCTTCCAATATAGGAATAATATTCTATCCGGCTCTGCAGATAGCTCCCACCATGTTCGAGAAGAGGAGATGCCTCATTCCTGCAGGGATAGATCAGGACCCGTACTGGAGGCTCCAGAGGGACATAGCGGAGAGCCTGGGTTACTACAAGGCTGCCCAGATACACAGCAAATTCATGCCACCGCTCACAGGTCCTGAGGGGAAGATGAGCTCCTCAATCCCTGAGTCTGCAATCTACTTGGTGGACGATCCCAAGACGGTGGAGAGGAAAGTCATGAAGTACGCGTTCTCTGGGGGACAGCCAACCATAGAGCTTCAGAGGAAACTGGGGGCCAACCTGGAGATCGACGTGCCCTATCAGTGGCTCTACTACTTCTTTGAGGAGGACGACTCCGAGATCAAGAGGATAGAGGCGGAGTATGGATCCGGGAAGATGCTCACCGGGGAGATAAAACAAATCCTGGTGGAGAGGATAAACAAGTTCCTCGAGGTTCATAGGCAGAGGAGGGAGGAGGCCAAGGACCTGGTCAAGGTGTTCAAGTACGAGGGTAAACTGGCGTCTCAGATGTGGGAAAAGATCCACGAATGAGGGAGAGAGTGCCCGACGCCGAGGTTTCGGAACTGGGTGAACGTTAAAGAGAATACAAACTCATGGGAGCGCTATAAGGTAATGGGAGAGAAGGGTTTTATGGCGACGTTTGAGGGAAAGCCGATGGCTGAAACTGCTCGAGAAACCTTAACAGAAGTAGTAGGATCAACGAGATAGAGAGCCCTCCAGGGAGACTGTAACGCTTCTACGTAACTACTCGTTATTTTTAATCACTTCTAAATATCGTTTTGATTAAGTAATGTTTATATAGTATTACCAAAGTAGTTTTTATTGATGATCCCCCTAACTGATGACGGGCACTGCTCACGAGGTTTGGGGAGTGATAAAAGTGTGGATGGGAGGGTAGTGGTGTTTCCCTCGACTAGCCCCAATGAGTTAAGGGTGACTGTATATGATCCCTTAAGAGGGGTGCCCGTGGCGGAATTAGAAGTAATTAAAAGTAAGGAAAAGTTACGCCACGGGTAAACACGAATTATTAGTTGTTTTAATACCTCCGTATTTTGGTTTCACCAGACTGAGGATGGACTCCACCCATTCAAGGGAAGAAGAGGACTGTACAGCTCTCTCCAAAAAACTAAAATAAACTGAAACCCACTCCCCCACATGGATAGAATAGGCTACGCTGTCCTGGCAGCTATACTGGACGTGGTCCTGGGAGTTTCCTCTCTCCTTCACCTGCCGCTCCTAGATCTACTGGCCCTGATATCCTTCGTCTCTGCCCTCTACTCCTTCCTTCCCATGAGGGAACTCACCTTTACGGTCCCAGTATCTCTAGTCCCCTCACTCCTCCTATCCGGATCTCCAGCTCCCCTAATCCTCGCGTCAGTACTATCAGTGTTATCATATTACCTGAGGGAGCACGTGACGTCCTTCCTGCTAGTCCTCTCCCTCTCCCTCGCTGTAATGAATTCCGGTGCCTTGATCCAGACACTGGGTTACCTGGTCCTAACTGCTTCGCTCCTCTACCTTAGGGCCGACCTTAGGGGAGTCGTGGGGAACGGCATACTCTTCCTGATACTGGCAGCCTTCTTCTTCACATCGTCTCAGTCCTCCCTGGTGAACCAACTCTCAGACGTGTCCTTTTACTCCCTGTTCTTCGGAGTCTTCGGGATGGCCGTGGAGGGGAGGACTCTACCCAGGAGGCTCCCTAGGGCCCCCCTTCTGTTCGTCCCCTACGCTCTCCTGACCCTCACCTTAGGGATACCTGAGGCCTACTACTGGTGGACCTCAAAGTCCTTCTTCTTCAGGGTAGACCCCCTCTCCCTCTGGGTCCCGTTGAGGTACTTCCCCCAGGTCAACGAGGTGGCGGGGAGTTGGCCTTTGTCTCACCTGACCGTCAGGCTGGGGGAAATTGGAGTCGATCTCTACATCGCGATCCTGGTTTACGTATCAGGGATGACCTCCTACCTCATGTTCAGGGGACTCAGGGTCAGGTATCCGTCCCTCTTGGCGTTAGTCTATCAACTCCTCTCCCCCTTCGACCACCCGTACCTCCTCTTCGGCTACTCCGTCCTCCCCCTCACGCTCTGGTTAATGAACAGCGATGTCAGGGCCTACCTCAAATACCCAGCCGTGATGGTAACGTCAGTCCTGGGCTCCTCCTACTTCCTCTTTCCCCTCCAGGCCTCCCTCCTTGGTGGAGTCACAAGCAGGAGAGGGGTGGGGTGGGCAGTCTTAGCCATGATAGGGGCCAACCTCTTCTGGATAGTCCCCTACTCCCTCCTGGGTACCCCCAGCCTCGGTGAAATAAGCGACGTGTTACCACTGACACTCCTCTTACCTCTTGTAGTCTCCGCCATCCACTTCGGTGCGGAGAGGAGGTACGCCCTCCTGTCCATAGCTTCACTAGCCTACATTTCGGCCTCCTTGCCCTACGGGGAGGCACTCTACCCCGTGGCAGTGATCTCCACCCTCCTGACAGTGAACAGGGGCAAGGCCCTGATAGCTGGGCTGACCATCTTCATCCTACTCACGGCCTCGGTCTACCAATTAGTCAGCTTCCACCCTGTTCAGATCCCCTCTACTCTAATTAAGGCAGAGACTCAGGTGGAGAACGCCACGCTGGTCTGGTGGAACACAAGTTACCCCCTTCTCTCATCTGCTCCCACGAACGAGACTCCCGTATCCGTCACGGCGATACAATACGTAGTGGGTAACGGTACCGTAAAGGAAAATCCCAATTACACTGGGTTCCCTCTCTCCATCAGGGTTATCCTCCCCTCTAACTTCATCAGGGTCAACGGATCCTGGATATCTGAGAATCGCCCTGTAGTCGTGGTGGGACCGAACAACTTCACTTACTCCTACAGGTCTGGAGACCTCTCCCTGGAGCAGAGGTCTACCTACGTGCTGGTGAACTCCAAGTTGGGGTTACAATTCCTGGACTGGAAGTTCTCCCCAGGTAATTCCTCGGCGTTCTCTGTCTCCGTCTCTGGGGAGTGGTTACGCCTTTACCAGCAGGTATACTTGGCCCTAGCCCAAAACGTCACACAGAACGTCAGTGTGACTCCCGTGTCCTTTAATTCACTGGCGGTCACCCTGGGAAACCCCAGCCCCATCCTCCAATTCTCCCCTCCCAGGATAGACCTGTTGGGCTACGGAGCTCCCCTGAACCTGACCGAGAACTTCACCCTTACCCTGTACTTCCTAAACGCCGGGGGTTACGTGGAACTCTACGGGGAGCAGATCAACGGGGAACTCCACCAGCTCTCTGTCCTATCTCACCTTCCCTGGGGGAACGTGACTGACGTAATTCTCCTCCTACCTTTGGGTAACCAGTTGGAGTTGAGATCCCTATCCATCTCCACCTTGCTTCCCTTAAACCTCACTCAGAACTGGGTAGCCTGGTCCTCCCCACGACCTGCTAACCTGACCTTCCTCCCTTCAGTCCCGCTCAACGGGACCCTGTACTTCTCCAGTTCTCCCCCCGTGAGGTTACAGGGGGTTCTGGCAAATGGGAGTTCCCTCTACCTCGAACCTGGATCGGTAGTGGTTGGGTTGAAGGAGGTCACAATCACGTCGCCGCCTGGGACCGTGAACTTGACCTCCCTGGTCCTAGTGAACGGGACGAAGGAGTATTATGTCGTGGGAAAGTTCAACGTGTCCACAAAATATGTAGTGAATCAGACGTTGGTGTTGGGGGGTCTCCTGGATAAGATTGAGACCCCGGTGGACCTGAACGTCACGGTAATCCCCCTCCCCGTGTCCTCTAACCTCTTTGTACACTATCTCGTGGATGGAAAGGTGTCGCAGAACAGGTCCTTCCTGTTAACTCCAGGTGAGCACAGCGTGATGATATACTTCCCCGCTGAGAATTTAGTTTATCAGGGTCTGTACTTCTCGGTAGTCTCCTTCCCGTTGACCTTCATAATCGCCCTCCTCTCCGAGAGGTTGAAGACCTTATTCTCAAAGGTAAATAGGGTCCTTGAAAGGATGGCAAGCCAAGGAGGAAGTGAAGGAAGGGCAGAAGGCTGACGTCAAGTCCAGGCTCCCTACTACGAGACACCTCCGCTATTCCGCCCGATGGTTGAGCGAGATCTCTCCAGCAAAAGGTGTTGGAGAGTCAGTGAGTTTTCAGTTAGCAGTTGTGGGACTTTCCCTTAAATATCGCCCTGTAATCGAGGCGAAATCTGATAACTGCCTACACGATAGTATCGCTATTAAGGTGTAAAGTCACTAAGTGTACTTTCTTCTCGACGAGGGAAAGTGTTATAAAATGTTTAACAGTCAGCGGGGAGGAGGCCTGCCGGGTGGGAGATCGAGGACCTCCAAGGGACGTCAAGACCCTGGGACTCCTCGTTCTGGAGGAGGGAGAGGCTTCAGGGTTACCTCACGATCTTCACCATCGTGACCAACGTCGTCAGGGAGCTGGTGGGGGAGTTGAACCTGAGGAGCCTGGAGGCGTTCCTCAGGTTCGTTGAACGTCATTTAGGCGGACCGCTGGAACTGATGAAAATCTTTAAGCCACGTTAGAGTCCCATAACTGCTGTTTAGATTCAATTCTGACTTATTTTCGAGGAGGTAATTTTGGGTTTATCGCGAGAGGTAGGTTTTTCGCTCCCTTTGAACCCTCATTTTTGTAATGACTTCCGTAGAGTTCAGAACCCTAACCCCACTTCACGAGTAACTTTTGCAGGGAGGAGGCGTAATTACTCGTTGAGCCCAAGTCATAAACATCGTTCACCTCCCTCACGTAGAACTCCACCCCCTCCCTTAGCAGGATCCTGATCCCCTCAGTCAACTGTACCTCCCCCGTGCTGTCTGGCCTAACCCTCTCCAACGCATCGAATATCCTCGTGGAGAAGTAATAGTATGGGACGACCACCAGGTTGGACTTGGGTACCTTGGGCTTCTCCTCAACGTCTACTACCTTCCCGTCCCTCAGGATCACCGTGCCGTAGGGCCTCGGATCCTCAACCCTGGTCACGAGAAAGGAGTGCGGAGAAAGTATTGGGACGTCGTCCAGCAAGGTGTCTGCCCCCACAACGACGAAGTCCCCAGAGATGAAGGGCTTTGCCCTCAACACTGCGTCCCCGAATCCCCTGGGTTCAGGTTGGTTTACGAAGGCTATCCTACTCTCCTCCACCTTGGTGTAGAACTCCCTCAAGGAACTCCCCCTCCCCTTCCTCTCCAGGTATTGAAGGAAGTCGTAGTCTGGGGTGAAGTGATCCTCGATCACCCTCTTCCCCCTCCCCACTACTATCACGAAGTCCCTCACTCCCCTCTCGAATAACTGCTCGAATATGACTTGAATAATCGGCTTGAACTCCCCCTTGAAGGGAACTGGGAACATCTCCTTGGGTATCTCCTTTGATGCTGGCAACATCCTGGTTCCCAATCCAGCTGCGGTGATCACGGCCCTTACCTCCCCTCGGCTAGTCAAGGACTCCTCCCCTCCGTCATCCTCCCGTATCCCACTGCCCTGAACCTCTTCAACTTGCTCAAATCTAGAATCCTTCTACCGTCAACAACGTACTTCTCCTTGAGTAGGTCCTCTATCCCCTTGAACTCCTCCCACTCCGTGGCTACGATGACACCTTCAGCCCTTGCGATGCACTCCTCCTTTGTGCTGACCTGTTCCACAGACTCGGTCCTAGCCATGGGGTCGTATCCGATGACCCTCACTCCCTTCTCCTTCAGGAGGGAGGCTATCTTAAGTCCCACACTCTCCCTTGTGTCGTCGGTGTTGGGTTTGAAGGCAAGGCCCAGTATACACACTACCCTATCCCTCAACTCCCCCATCACTTCCTCCAGCATCCTCACAGCCCTTAGAGGCCTCTCCTCGTTGACTTGGATGGCTGCCCCGACTATCCTGAGGGGTTCCCCCAAATCCTCCGAGAAGGAGAGGAAGGCCTTTGTGTCCTTGGGGAAACATGAACCCCCGTATCCCAGCCCTGCCCTAAGGAAGTGGGGGGAGATCCTGGGGTCGAGGCCCATGGCTTTGGCCACGACGTTGACGTCACAGTTAAGCCTCTCACAGAGGTTGGCTATCTCGTTGATGAAGGAGATCTTGACTGCAAGGAAGGAGTTAGAGGCATACTTTATCATCTCCGCCTCCTCCCACGTAGTCCTGATGACCGGGGAGTTGGTGAAAGACCAAACCTTCTCCACCAGATCCATGGCCCACTGGGCCTCCCCTCCTATCACTATCCTGTCCGGATTGGTCGTATCCCTTATGGCACTCCCCTCCTTCAGGAACTCCGGATTGGAGACCACTTCCCTCCCGCTCAGCTCCCTCACTTTCCTAGCCGTCCCCGGGATCACCGTGCTCTTGACGGCTATAACTGAGTCCTTTCCCAGGACCTTGAGGGATCGGGAGGCCGAGAGGACGTAGTCTAGGGAGATCCTACCGTTCACGGTAGGGGTGGAGACGGCTATGAACGCCACATCCACGTCACTTAGACGGGAGTAATCCGTGGTGAAAGTCAGTCTACCCTGACTCCTGGTGAGGAGTTCCTTCAGGCCGGGCTCGTAGATTGGAACTCTCCCACAGTTCAGTCCCTCGACCTTCCTCTCGTCTACGTCCACTCCAACGACCTCATAACCCTTGTCCGCCAGTACGGCTGCAGTCACCAGGCCCACGTAACCGAGGCCCACCACTCCTATCCTCAACCCAGGACACCCCTGAACCACTCAACAGTCTTCCTTAAGCCCTCCTCCAGGCTCACCCTTGGTTCCCAGCCCAACCTCCTCCTGGCCTTAGTGATGTCTGCAGCCCTCCTTGGAGGGTCATCGACCCTGGGAGGGAGGAACTTGATCCCAGACCTACTTCCAGTCAGACTTATGATCGTCCTCGCCAAGTCCAGGATCTTGACCTCCCTGTCCGAGCCGATGTTGAACACCTCCCCCTTCACGTTCTCCCTGAGCATCCTGAGGGTGGCGTCAACCCAGTCGTCCACGTACAGGAACGCCCTGGTCTGACTTCCGTCACCGAACACGGTCAGGTCCTCCCCCCTCAAGGCCTGTACCACGAACCTCGACACCACTCTCCCGTACGTTCCGTCCTCCCTCAGCCTGGGCCCGTAGACGTTAAAGGGTCTCTGTATTCTGACGTCGAGGCCGTACTCCCTGTAATACGACATGGCTAAGGCCTCGGAGAACCTCTTGCTCTCGTCGTAACAGCTCCTCACTCCGGTGGGGTTTACCTTCCCCCAGTACTCCTCTGGAGTTGGGATGACCTCGGCATGACCGTAAACTTCGGAGGAGGAGGTGTAGAGGAAGGTCGCGTCGTTCCTCCTGGCTATCTCCAGGGCCTTATAAGTCCCCAGGGAGTTGGAGAGCGCCGTCTCCACTGGGTATCTCATGTAGTCCTCTGGTGAGGGCCTCGCAGCCAAGTGTATCACGTAGTCGAACCTCCCCTGAACGTCTACCTCCTCTATCCTCCCCTTCACTAACTTGACCTTAGGAGGGAAGTAGTAATACTTTGCCGTGGACATGTCATCCACTACAGTAACTTCGCCCTCAAGTGCTTCGATCAGGTGTGACCCTAGGAAACCTGCACCTCCAGTAACAAGATACTTCATGGGCATTTATGACTTCCCTGCAAATAAAAGCTTGTAGAGAGGAAGAAATGCTTTGAGCAATGACCTGATGAAAGGGTCTGGAGGTTGTGGTGCTTCATGGGGCATTTCTAACCTCAATCTAATTCCTTATTGCGGGTCTATATTGGCAAGAAGTTCTAGCTTTCAGCGTCTTCCTGATGAAAAGATGCCAGTGACATTGGTCAGGGAAGCCAAGGAGACGCTGGTCAGGGCGGTCAACTGGCATTAGAGCTCTCCACTAAATTGCAACTGAAGACACTAGACGTTCTTCAAATATCTTCAGCTCTGTTACTTAATGCGAAATCTTTCATCACTCTCGATAAGGACATATTGAAAAAGAGGGCTTTCATGAAAAATTGTTAAGATACCTGTTTCTGATTTATAGTCCTGACTTTCTATAACATGATGTTATTTATGTCTATACCTTTAAAGAATAATATTACAGTTGAAACGCCATGATAAAGGAGGACAAGGTTCACTTACCGTTCCGCTACGGATTACCTCGGTTTTCCTCCCCTAGACTTCCTGGCAGTCGACAGTAACCTTTACACCCTCGACGCTTACGATGGCGAGAAGTTCGTTACCATTTCCTTGAAGGAGTTGTACAGCCTTAAATACTGCATGGAGTTGAAGAGGGGTGAAATGCAGTCCTTCGCTTCTAAGCACGGTAGGAAAGGGGAGTTGTTGTTGAGGAAGTATTCCCATAGGGAGAGGAACAAGGTCATGGATTACGTTCACAAGTTCGTTAACGAGCTTCTTGAGACGTATCCCGTGACTACGTTCGCTGTTGAGAAACTGAACAAACAAGAGATGTTCCAAGACGCTAACGACAAGTTGTCTAAGAAGATTTCCAGGACTGTATGGAGGTCGATCCACCGCGTTCTTAAACACAAGGCCCCACTATACGGCTCCCTAGTTAAGGAGGTGAACCCTTACCACACCTCCAAGTCCTGCCCCAGATGTGGACGGGTTTCCCGAAAGGTCGGACTTTTCGTTGTGAGAGGTGTGGTTTCACCCTGGACAGGCAACTGAACGCATCCTTGAATATCTTCCTCAAGATGTGCGGGTTTCCCCACCTCTTTCTCACTCCCTCTGGGAGTAGGTGGGTTGGGGTTACCCCGTTAAGGGGGCGGAGGAGTAACGGGTTTCCCCGCGACTCCTGTGAAGCCCAAGGGCTGAGAATTGATATTAAATATTATGCCTATGAAGCCCGAACCCCCTCAGATTCAAGGCTCAAACGGGCTTAGAGAGTTCGCGTTACTGAAAGAGATTCAGCCCTCCTCCCTCCTCCCCCTCTCAACGACCCACCAGACCGCCCCTAACCCTATGAGTGAAATTCCGGCGACCTCGACCTCCTTTCCGTGATCTACCAGGCTGACCTTGGTCACATCCACCTTCACGTAAACAGGGACCGTCACCTTCCCCGACACCTCCTCCAGGGTCTGGTTAACCACCCTCTGGGTAGTCACGTTTCCGCACTTCAACTCCTGAGTCAAGTTGACGACCTTCTTCACCACAGTGATGTAGACTTCCCTATACCCCTCCACGCTCCAATTCCCAGGTGAAAGTGCGGAGAGATATGGCAGCTTCACCACTTCACTGGCCCCTCCGTGGCCTAGCTGGACGTAGACTGTGACGTTGGTCGAGTTCTGGTAAATCTCTATCTCCACGCTTGCCGTGTTAGGGACTAGGAAAGTCAGGGGTTTACTCCCAAGGGAGTAATTCAGGCTCACGTGGGTGTTAATACTCACTAGTGCCAGGGACAGGAGAGCTATCCCCAGGGAAACCAAGAGAGTCGATCTCAAACCTCCATCACCCTGAACCTCAGGAAGCTAATGAGAAAGGTCAAGGAGGTCAGGGCCAACTCGCCCACTACTCCGCTGACTATCTCTGAGGTGAGGTCCTTACCAAAGGATTGGGCTATCCAGAGGACGAAGGGGTTGAGGAACGACGTCAGATACAGCGGAGTGACATCTCCCTGGACCAGTTGGTAATAGTTTAAGGCTCCTCCAAACACGAAGATCCCCCCGAGGAGGAAGAGGGACAAGAGGGTGGAAACACCAGGGCTCCTGAACAGTAAGATGATGAGGAGCACCAGGTTCTCAGAGAAGAGGTAACCTGCAACGAAGGTGAGGTAGAGGAGTGAGGGAACCTCTACCCCGGAGAGCATAGAGTAGGTCAGGGTCGTGAAGACCCACATGAGCAAGGGCAGGACGACGTCGGAGATGTAGATGAAGAAGAAGAGGGTCTCCCTCCTCAGGGGGTAGGTGAGAAACGATATCATGCTCCCGTCGTACAGGTGTTCTCCAGTCACGAAGATCAAGTTCCTCAACCCCAGGGAGAAGGCCAAGGTCTCGGACACACTGATCAGGGGGACGAAAGCTAGGACAACTCCTAGGAGTTGGAATCCAAACCTCTCGTAAAACGCCACGAGGAAGACGTTGGAGACCAGCATTGTAGGTACTACCAGCTCCAGGGTGGGTTCCCTGTACCTCTCCCTGTAAACCATACTAAGCACTTGAAAACTTCTTGAAGACCTCATCGAGGGAAGCCCTCCTCGAGTTAATTATCTTGACCCCGGCGTCGTCCAACAGATCCACAATCTCCCGGAAGTTCCCCATCACCCTCAAGTAGCCCCCCTCTCTAGTTCCCTTCCCCAGTACCTTCAAGGCCCTCTCAGGGTCGTCTACGAGGAGGTGGATCTCCTCCTCTCCCTTTAGGACGTCATTTATCCTCCCTGAGAAGGTCACTTCACCACGAGAGATGAAGATCACGTGACTCACCAACCTCTCCAACTCCGAGAGTATGTGGGAGGAAATGAGGATGGTCACGCCGCTTCCGTTGAGCCTCTTCATGATCTCCTGGAACTGTAGCCTGGACGTGGGGTCCAGGTTTGAGGTCGGCTCGTCTGCGACCAGGAGTTCTGGGTCCTTCATAAGGGACGCGACCAACTGTACTCTCTGGAGCAGGCCGGAAGAGAGCTGGTTCAACCTCTTTTGAAGGTGGGGGGTGAGTTGGAACTCCTCTGTGAGCTCCCTGGGATCCCTACCGTATAACTTCCCTAGGTCTCTCAGGAGTTCCCCCACCTTTATCTCCCTGGGATAAAAGGGCGTCGCGAATATCACCGACATCCTCTCGTGTACCTTCGGGTTGTTCCACGGATCCTGACCGAAGACCTCCAGTTTCCCAGAACTCTTCCTGAGAATCCCTGAGATCATCTTGATGGTGACCGTCTTACCTGCACCGTTTGGCCCCACAAGACCGGTTACCGACCCTGGCTCCACATGAAAGGTGAGGTTCACCACCTCCCTTCCCCCTAGCGTCTTCCTCAGGTTCTCAGCAAGTATCACAATGTTAACAGTGCTGAGGGAAGATATTAACCGTGTTGGTCGTGGTTTGGGACCACTGCTTCTCCGTTTGTCCATATACTTTCATTTCTCTCATTTTATCTTTACGGGGGTTAAGGGAGGAAGACCACACTGTGGGGATGGATAGCTTCGTAGTTAACACTTGTGTATACTCCTTTTCAAACACTCTATCAACGACACTCACTGACGGGGTTAGCTTCACCGAGACGCCTTGGTCAAAGCGAGGGTCGGTGAGGTACCCCTCTTCCCCAATCAATATTCACATGTGGGGACAGCGCAGGTTCACTCAATGCTCGGGGCTGGTGAGGCCCGTAGTGCCTGTGGAGCTCCGCCCTCTACCCTTTGGGCAAGGAAGCAGGAAACCCGTCCGTTAGGGTGGGGTAGTTCACAATCTCGTCTCACTTCAATTTACTCATGGAAGAGCTATTAAAAAAAAAGGCTAGGGAAAGGGCATTGACGTGGAAGATACACTTAATACTTATCAGAGAAATATCCAAGGAAGACTGTAACACTTACGCGTAACTACTACTTATTTTTAATTACTTCTAAATATCGTTTTGATGTGGGTTATGTTCATGTAGTATTACAAATAGTTTTTATTGATGATCTCCCTAACTGATGACGGGCACTGCCCACGAGGTTTGGGGGGTGAAAAATCGGATGGGAGGGTATTGGTGTTTCCCTCGACTAGCCCCAATGACTTAAGGGTGACTGTGTATGATCCCTCAGCAGGGGTGCCCGTGGCGGAATTAGAAGTGGTTAAAGAAGGTAAGTTACGCCACGGGTAAACACTTTCCGGTCTCCCCTAAGATTCCCATAACTACTGTCCCTTAAATATCACCCTGTCGTCAGGGCCAAATCTAATAACTGTCCTCTTGAAATTAACCTCCTTGAGAGGAATGAAGCGTATAAGGACTTGAGGGATGAGTTGGAAAAGGTCAACAAGTTAACTCCTTCTAGTACTAAGCGAGTGGGTCTGGTACGAAACATCTCAACGTGACTTGGGGAAAAGGCCCGTAAATCTTTTTTGAGTCAGAAAGCTAAAAGTCTCGGACCCGTAGCTCAGCCAGGATAGAGCGCCGGCCTTCTACGGAAGGCGAGGTGAGCCGAGGGTCGGGGGTCCGAATCCCCCCGGGTCCGTTTTCCTCTCTAGAAGATACTTAGACAGAGAAACATGGTTCTCCTACTGTTACAGGTTTTGGGTTATGGGGGGCAAAGGGGGGACTCACCTCTCTGAGGTGGGGAAAGATAGCCCCACTGTTGTAAGGCTTTAAGCTTCGAACCATACTTTGACGTCCTCTGGTCAACTTATCGGGGAGCGAGAGCCGGGCTCTTCCCCGATGGTAGAGGAGGGCTAGGACCGATAGCACCCATAAAGGGTATAACCCTTTCGGGGAACCCTCGTCCCGCCTGGGGAGGGTCAGATTAAAGTTCCTACACTGCCTACCACTCCACGGTCCTTTTTCCGCCGTTGTTGACAGTTTTGATAATCGTAAATAGCAGTTATTAGATTTCACCTAGATTACAGGGTGGTACCGAAGGGAGATTCCCATAACTGCTGTAGGTAAGCTGATGCCGTAGCCAACAGTTTCAGACAAACCGTAAAGTTTATATCATTTCGTCATAAACTCTTATATGATGCTGAGGCCTAAGGAAGTCCGCCAACGCTTAGGAATATCCTATGCAACACTCAGAGAATACGTAAAGAAGGGATAAATAAAACCAGTGGTACAGAGCGGGAAGTGGAGGTTCAGGGAGGACGTGGAAAAGTTGATGGGTATTGTTAGAAAGAGGAAAGTGGTATTATACGCTAGGGTATCGAACACGTGAAAGGACGACTTAGTGAACCAAGTTACAGCAGTTATTAGATTTTGCCTTGACTTCAAGGCTACACCTAACGAAAAATCCCATAACTGCTGTAAAGTATAAGGCTCCGTTATATGGCTCCCTAGTTAAGGAGGTGAACCCTTACCACACCTCCAAGTCCTGCCCCAGATGTGGACGGGTTTCCCGAAAGGTAGGACTTTTCGTTGTGAGAGGTGTGGTTTCACCCTGGACAGGCAACTGAACGCATCCTTGAATATCTTCCTCAAGATGTGCGGGTTTCCCCACCTCTTTCTCACTCCCTCTGGGAGTAGGTGGGTTGGGGTTACCCCGTTAAGGGGGCGGAGGAGTAACGGGTTTCCCCGCGACTCCTGTGAAGCCCAAGGGCTGAGAATTGATATTAAATATTATGCCTATGAAGCCAAAACCCCTATCTCAACAGCCTGATCACTTTCCTCTCGGCTCTAAGGTAGAGGCCCGTGCTCAACAGCCACTTCAGGGGCGAATAGTAGGTCCGGAGCTTCACCAGGGAGAGGAACATCATGAGGGACACCTTAATCACTTTCCTGGACACCTTACTCCCCTTCTCCTGGTGATCCCATGGGATCGCTACCTCCTTGACCCTGAAGCCCCTCCTGACAAAGGAATAGATGAGGTTTACGTCGAAGAGCCAGTCGTTTATTACGAGTTCGTCCATCACCTGGGTCACCTTGTCTCTCCTCATGACCTTCAGTCCCGCCTGGAAGTCCCTGATCCTCCTCAGGGAGGGGAAGAAGAGCTTCGCCGTGAAGACGAAGGCCCTGTGAAGGAAACCTCTGGCCGCAGGGAGGTTCTCAAAGATTCTGGTCGTCACCACGAGGTCAGATCCCTCCAGAGTCTTGACGACCTTACACAACGACTCCACTTGAACAGGGAGGTCAGCGTCCAGGAAGATTATCACGTCACCCTTACTCCTCCTAATCCCCTCCCTTATTGCCCCTCCCTTACCCAACCTCTCACTGCTCACCACTAGCTCTACTGGGAACTTACTGACTACCTCTGGTGTCCTGTCGTTTCCATCAAACACCACGACGATTTGATGATTCTTGAAGAACTTAGTGAGGGTCTCCAAGGTTCTCCCTATTCTATCCTCCTCATTGTACGCTGGAATGACGATGGAAAGCATGTAGATTGTGAAACTTGCTAATATTTAACCTTTCCTAGCCAAAAATAGAGAGTTTAGAAACGTCCCCAAAGCTCTGGATTGTCAGGTTTGAAGCTAGAACTCCTCTCAATTAGAGGTGAGCTACACAGCCCTCAAAGATAGGGGCTTACGCACTGGATGGCACGAATATCATTTGATTGTTCAGAACTCCCTTAATCACTCCATCATTCGAGCGATTAAATTACCTCAGGGATTAAAATTACGACACGCTAAAACCATTTATGAATGATTTAATAATGGGTGATTCAGGGCTCCTTTGCAAATTGTAATATATCTCTCGGTTTAGACTTATTCAATGAAGGAATTACTGAATATATTTGATCATATCACGAAGAAATAAGGGTTCTTGTAATATTATTACAATGATGAGATGATAGGTCGAGAGGTTGTAGTTGAGGGCTATGGCCCGGGCGATCTGGAGTATCCTCCAGGGGGAGTGGCACTTCCCGAACTCTCCAGGAGGGAGTTGAAGGACTGGTCGGGTTGTTTGACCTGAGGAGGGGCCAGAGCTCCCTGGGGGCGAGGAGGTAGGAGAGGAGGGGAGAGCCACGGGTGGGGACGGACT
>NZ_JH597770.1:751957-764319 GCF_000243315.1 Metallosphaera yellowstonensis MK1
AAACTTCCCAGTTTACCTAGTAAAAATTCTATTTAACCTTCTTTTCCAACTCCTCGACCCTCCTCTTCAATTCTTGCACTTCCTTGATTATTTCTTCTAAACTCGTTCTATTTCCTTCCTTTTCCTTCATATAACACTCAAAAGCGTCCTTCAGTACTTCATAAACGCTTACTTTCCTTTTCTCAGCCTCATCAACTATCCTCTTCCATAACTCTTCATCCGGGAAATATACCGATTTATAGCCGGGTCTGGGCATTTTACCTCAATATACTTTATTGTACTTCAATATAAAAACCTTATTGTACCACAATGTACCACAAAATTTAAATATACAAAAGTACAATATGGTACATGACGGGGTCAGATGATGAGGGACGACGGGCTGACGTATGATGAGCCTGTTACGAGCTGACCCCGCCTTATACTTTACTGTACTTTGAAGCTAATAACTTTAATCCTACCCTGATCCCAGGTTTTTAGTTATAGCAGCTTGCTCTCACAGTAATGAAAACAATATTACTATTTTACAGCAGTTATGGGACTTTAACGTAACTTAAAGATTTTCATCAACCTGGGTGGTCCACCTGAACGGCGCTCGAGAACATGAGGAACGCCTCCACGCTCCTCAGGTTAAGCTCCTTCACCGGCTCCCTGACGACGTCGGTCACGGTGAAGATCGCGAGGTAACCCTGAAGCCTCTCCCTCCTCCAGAACGAGGAGTCCCAGGGCCTTGACGTCCCTTGGAGCTCCTCGATCTCCGGCCAGGCAGGCCTCCTCGACTTCCTCGCTGAAGGTCGGTTGTGTAGAGGTACCTGGCGTGTGTCCCGGAGTCACGTTTATGTTCCCGGACGAGCAACTTTACCGTAATGGGTCGCCTCCCAGGGTCAGGTCGGCGTAGTAGACTCCGGGGATCTTCCACTCGGAGGTGTCCCTCCACCTCCTCGAGGGTCCCCTGGACCGACCCTGAGCTCGGTTGGACTTGAGCCTTGACACCACGTTGTCCGTCACGAGCTTCTCGGACAGTTCTGGGGTCGAAGACGACCCTGGCTACCGGAAGGGCTCCTTGAGCACATCCAACATCTGGCCACGTCGATCTTGGCCTTGAACTCGGCGACCATCCTAAATCAACATCTTCCTCACGGCGTAGGGGAAACCGTGAACGTCCTGCTTGAGGTCCACTATGGCGACCGTGAGGAGCTTGGCCCTCTCGAACCTCCAGTGGCGTGGCAGTAGATCCAGTAGTTCTCAGGGGCTCACGTACCCCTGAGCGTTGTGGTTCACGGTGTCGTCCATGATGACGACCTGACCCTTCACCAGCCTGACAGGACCTCCACGCGTCGTCGAGTTCTCCCAACGCCTCCATCAGTTCACGTTCCAACCCGAACGTCTCGGCCGCGTTCCTCACGCTGGCCCTCCCATCTACCAGCACCATGAGGATCAGGCCAGTTAACCTTCCTGCTCCTCCCCTGACCACTCCCAGCCTGTTGATCTCACTGACCGGCCTCTCCCTAGCGAACTCGATCAGTCCTTCCGCACCTTTTCAGCAGGACGACGTCGAAAAACTTCCCACAATACCGACTTTCCTCTATTACCTCCCTAAGATTCCCATAACTGCTGTCTTAGAGAAGAAGAACTGAAAAAACGAAAATCTTCTCGTCACCGATAATCTCCCATTGGGGAAGACCGGGAAAAATCCTCCCTAATCGGAACAGCACTTAACGAGTTTAAAAAGCTCCTACCCTTTAGGGTTTAGACATTGTCAATATGCAAGCCAATTAAGGCGAAATCTTATATTGGTATACCTAATATAATATATCGATGTCAGTAGTAATAACGATTAAGGTTGACAAGCGAATTGCGGAATTAATAGAAAAAATGATAAGTTTAGGCATTGCTAAAACTAAAAACGAGGCCGTAAACTTGCTAATAGAGCACGGTAGGAATGAGGTAGAGACGTGGATAGAAAAAGAGGAGAAAGTTGAGGAACTAGTAAACAAGTGGCTTAAGGATAGTTTCCCGTATAAGGGTTTAGACACTTCAGATTTAAGGGAAGAAAGAGTATGAACATTTATGTTGATACTAACGTTATAATTTCTTTTGTGGAACAAGACGTGAACTATAACAAGGCATTAAAAATTAGGGAAATTAACGATCTAATAACTTCGGAGGTTACAGTATTAGAGCTGAATTCCTTCTTCTCGAGAAAGTTGAAGGACGAAATTCTAACAGAAGCCTCAACGAAATATGCCATTAGAGCCACTAACGTTAGGGTTGTTGAAATAGATATGAACAAACTGTTCAGAAAAGCATTAGAGTTCTCCACTAAATTGCAACTGAAGACACTAGACGTTCTTCAAATCTCTTCAGCCCTATTACTTAATGCCAAATCTTTCATCACTTTCGATAAGGATATATTGAAAAAGAGGGATCTTATAGAAAAAATTACTAAAATTCTTGTTTCTGATTTACAGCCATAGTCTCCTCTAATAATCGTACATCATAACTATTTCTTTAAAGAGCTTAAATAGTTCAAATATCTCTTAAATCCAAACAATGTTAAATTATAAGTTGAGCAGTTCATAATACTGTCCTCTTTTCAGTCAGATCTGTCTAATACAAGCAGCAGTTATGGGACTTTAACGTAACTTAAAGATTTTCATCAACCTGGGTGGTCCACCTGAACGGCGCTCGAGAACATGAGGAACGCCTCCACGCTCCTCAGGTTAAGCTCCTTCACCGGCTCCCTGACGACGTTGGTCACGGTGAAGATCGTGAGGTAACCCTGAAGCCTCTCCCTCCTCCAGAACGAGGAGTCCCAGGGCCTTGACGTCCCTTGGAGCTCCTCGATCTCCGGCCAGGCAGGCCTCCTCGACTTCCTCGCTGAAGGTCGGTTGTGTAGAGGTACCTGGCGTGTGTCCCGGAGTCACGTTTATGTTCCCGGACGAGCAACTTTACCGTAATCGCTCGGCCTCCCAGGGTCAGGTCGGCGTAGTAGACTCCGGGGATCTTCCACTCGGAGGTGTCCCTCCACCTCCTCGAGGGTCCCCCGGGCCGACCCTGGGCTCGGTTGGACTTGAGCCTTGACACCACGTTGTCCGTCACGAGCTTCTCGGACAGTTCTGGGGTCGAAGACGACCCTGGCTACCGGAAGCGCTCCTTGAGCACGTCCAACGTCTGGCCACGTCGATCTTGGCCTTGAACTCGGCGACCATCCTAAATCAACATCTTCCTCACGGCGTAGGGGAAACCGTGAACGTCCTGCTTGAGGTCCACTATGGCGACCGTGAGGAGCTTGGCCCTCTCGAACCTCCAGTGGCGTGGCAGTAGGTCCGGTAGTTCTCAGGGGCTCACGTCCCCCTGAGCGTTGTGGTCCACGGTGTCGTCCATGATGACGACCTGACCCTTCACCAGCCTGACAGGACCTCCACGCGTCGTCGAGTTCTCCCAACGCCTCCAGCAGTTCACGTTCCAACCCGAACGTCTCGGCCGCGTTCCTCACGCTGGCCCTCCCATCTACCAGCACCATGAGGATCAGGCCAGTTAACCTTCCTGCTCCTCCCCTGACCACTCCCAGCCTGTTTACAGTCTTGACCGGCCTCTCCCTAGCGAACTCGATCAGTCCTTCCGCACCTTTTCAGCAGGACGACGTCGAAAAACTTCCCACAATACCGACTTTCCTCTATTACCTCCCTAAGATTCCCATAACTGCTGTACTCCTTATACCTTGAATCACAGAGTCATTACAGCAGTTATTAGATTTTGCCTTAACTTCAAGGCCAAACCTAACGAAAAATCCTATAACTGCTGTCATTAGTTAACTTGGCTTTCTCCTTAGTCCCTGCATGAAAATAAGTAGAAAAAAATAAATGTGTCTTTAAACAATAAAGACATAAGGGAATTTTAAAATGACACAATTAACTGACAGAGGAAACGCAGTGGGGGAACTCTTAAGTGAATATGCAGAATTTATCGACCTAGGTACTATTAATTATCTAATAGATCTTATGAGCAAAGAAGAAAAAAAGAGTAAGAGGGAGATATTCAAGGAGCTAGAGATTAGTAGAGGTGCCTTATATCAACCTCATATAGGGAATGAACTCAAGCAGAAGATAATTAAAGAGGCCTTCAAGCGTTTAGACTCAAGTATCGTTATAAAAACCTTGTACGGACGTATGAAGAACCTTTTCATAAATTTTATAGTAGATATTCTCTCTGTCACTGCTGACGAAATTAATACTAATAATGATTTAGCCGAATTCATTAGAGAGATATTAACTGAAAACGCCGAGCTATTAAAGAACGTAAGAGACGTTGAAAGGAGAAAAATTATCGAGATTGCAACAAATAAGTTCTCCTTAGAATATAATAAGAATATTAAACTGTTTTGGCTTACTATTCCAAGATACATATATGGGGACGAAATTATAAATTCTAAAACTTTTGAAGATCAATTAGTAACGCCTACGGTGAGCATACAGTCTCCTTTGAGCATAAATATTCAATTCACTCAGAGATCAAGAAAGAAGATGCCTAACGAAAGCACTCCGCTAATCCGAGTACCTTAAGGTGAAAATAGTGAGGCAACAAAACTTCGTGAT
This sequence comes from Metallosphaera yellowstonensis MK1, assembly GCF_000243315.1. Taxonomy (GTDB): domain Archaea; phylum Thermoproteota; class Thermoprotei_A; order Sulfolobales; family Sulfolobaceae; genus Metallosphaera; species Metallosphaera yellowstonensis. The sequence goes on from NZ_JH597770.1 coordinate 756,556, forward strand.
AATTTTACCGTGGATTATACCTGGGTCTTTAGGAACCAGCTTCAAAGCAGCTTTAGAAGAAATAATCCAATCGGCTCTTGTAGACCTAAAAATGAAATTTGATATAGACAGAGATGAACAATCTACAAACATAACAATTAAGCACGAAAACGATTATTTTACCATAAATATACTAGCCAATACAATAATCCTTCAGTTTTTAGATTTCAATGAAAATGAGAGATTAATAGTAGATGAAATAGTAAAAAAGATTAAAGAGTCCGGAATAGATCTACCTAAGGAAATCTTAGTCTCATCCTCAGTTACTATAGACTCAAATAGAGATAAACTAAGTAAATTAGTTACATTTCGCTACGGGGAAGATTATATACCTGCTTCTATAAGGCTTATACACGAGCAGAAAAATATAAGGGAATTGATTACAATAGAACAAGTAGGGATTTTTTCTTCGCAACTGGTTTTACTTGTTGAAGTAATATCTGAAGATCTTTACGAGGGCATAACGCATGTAATTAGTGAGAGGTCTAAGATGTTAAAAATCCTTGGATAACTGTGATGATTAATGAATAATAGATGTTGCTTTTTTCGAATCCTTAACGAAGATACTATACGAAGATTAATTGAAATGACAGAACGATATTTATCACAGAACTTTAACGTTAGTCCTCGTGGCATCAGTTTTAAGATACAGTTGTTAGATGGGAATTCGGCAGGCAGTTGTGAAAGAGGAAAGAATCTCATAATTATTGACCCCAACAGAGGCTTAAAGCCCGATGACAATAATTCATGAAGTTTTACATTGTTTTCAACACGAGTCCTGGAATGGAACATCTCATGGTATTCATGAAGGGTTGATAGAGCTTTTAGCCTCTTACATAATTTATGAAAATTCAAAGAATCAAGATTCCTTAGGAGAGCTTGCGCTATCTAAAGTAGTGGATTGCATGTTCAAGGATAGAAACTCTTTTTGTTTCCTAAATAATTACGGTTATATATATTTACTCACGTTTTGGAGCTCGGTTTTTATCTATCTTATCTTTATCAGATTTAAATGGTACTACTTTAACAGATGAGAATTACGATTCTTTAATAAAGAGATCTATAATAGAGAATATCAGAAAATTATTCAATGTATTATTGAGGGCGAATTTACAAGAGCTTCCTCAGGATATCCAGACAATTGTATGCGAAGTTAGAAAATACCTGGATGATCCTAATAATCTGGAATCAAATTATTTAAATCTAAAGAATTTTATACTAAACCAGTTTCAATCTCATAATACTATAAGAAGATTAAAGGGTGTATATAAGGAAATCATAAATGGCACTTATAACGTATTCGATTCCGACGATCTACATGCTTTAATATATTTCTTGCAAGATAATAAATAATTATTCAATAAGTAGTGTAATTCTATTTAACTGGAGCTTTAGCGTATCACATAAGCCCTAGCTTTATAATGCCTTAACAGTGCAGCATACAGATTTTGTTCTCAGTCTCGACCGTAAGTTTCACTTTCACTTTTTTATACTTCAATACCTTTATTATCTTCTCTATTTCTTCTAGGTCATCGATCTCTATAACATACATACTATGAAATAATTGCAGTTACAGGCTATAAAGATAACCTGATCAACTTGAGTATTACTCATGTGACGCACAACTTACATTGACGTTCTGCATAATTTTTCGTAATATAAATTAAATAAAATCAAAATGATTTGAAATGATATGCAAGAACTGTATCCTCTCCGTGAACTAACAAAGTACAATTACGTTAAGTGACGAAGTAAAGAACGCTTATTTACAATTATTAGACATTTACGTTCCAGACTACGTCCTAGAGAGATATAAGCTCCAGACGAGACTTTGCTCTTTTTACCATACGAACCTGCTATTAAGAGTCCTTTAATAGCAACAGGAAAAAGTGGAAGCTATTCGCTAACTATAGCTTAACAAATGATTACGAAGTAGTTCAGATAAACACTACCAGGCAGTTAATCAGAATAAAGAGGGATCCAGATGTAGAGGAGATAATGGGATATGTGAGAAAAGTGCACCCTGGAGCTACAGTGGAAGAGACAATATCTGCTATTTTGCAGAGAGTAGTGGAAGATACGGGAGAGTTTAAAGACGATGAGAAATTCGGTGCTTAAGCGATGTTACTTTATATCAATCTAGCATATCTAATACATTACGGAGTTCTAATTCTTGTAAGAGATTACAGCAGTTATGGGAACCTTAGGGAGGTAATACAGGAAAGTCGGTATTAGCGAGAAGTTTTTCGACGTCGTCCCGCTGAAAAGGTGCGGAAGGACAGATCGAGTTCGCTAGGGAGAGGCTGGTCAGGGAGATCAACAGGCTGGGCGTGGTCAGGGGGAAGGGGAGGAGCAGGAAGGTTAACTGGCCTGATCCTCATGGTCCTGGTGGGTGGGAGGGCCAGCGTGAGGAACGCGGACGAGACGTTCGGGTTGGAACGTGAACTGATGGGGCGTTGGGAGAACCTGACGACACGTGGAGGGACCTCTCTAACCCTGTCTCCCAATAGCGTTTCTCATCGATACAGACGTTCATGGCCTGAGGTTCCGATAACTTGAACCCGTCCCACCTAACCTCATTCGTACTCTCTCCAGGTCTTTCCGCACCTGGTACATCTGTAAAACCGGGTAGGAGGTTCGTCGGCAGCCCTCGTCTGAACCATCCAGAAGTATACCTCATCGTTCTTACACGAGGGACATACCACACCTCTCATCGTCTGAGAGCCTACGGGCATCTCCTCCTCCAACACTATAGTCTTCTCCCTCTCGGTGTGCTTAACCTTAGACTTGATCACTGTAGGTTTAACCGCCTCCTCCTCGTACCCACACTTGGGACACCTATACACACTCGTGCCGTTGACTTTCCTGGGAGTCATCATCGAGTGACACTTAGGACAGAACTTCAAGGAAGAACACCTCTACTCCTTCCTCTCCTCCTTTTTTAATTTTTCCTTTATTAACTCCACTATCCTTTGACACTCCTGCACGAGTTCCCCATCGTACTGATTACCCGTCCCAAAGTTACTGAAGTTCACCTCTTTAACCACCTTCCCTCTCTTGAACTCCTCCACTAAACCCTCGCCTCCCAGGAACAGGTGTTCCAGGTAACCTGCCCTGAAGACGCATATCCCCTTTAATTCTCCTACCTTAACCAGGATCGCTACCCTAGACCCTGACTTCACAGGCCCTTGAGCTCCTCCAGGAACTTCTCCCCCATCGCCCTGACCGCGTCCAGGGCCTTATTCAGTGCCTCCAAGGGGGAGATAGTCCCGTCAGTCATTATCTTGAGTACTATCTCATCGTTCAAGGGATGAGGTTGGTAGTAGGAGGCGTAGCTGACTCCCTTAACTTCCCGAAGAGCTCCGGCCAAGAGGTTACCAAGAGTGTGATCCTCCCCTGCTAGCCTGAGCTCCAGGTAGTTTTCAGATCTCTTGTCTACCCTGACTTCCATTTCCTCTCACCGCGTACGGTCCTATCTTTCTGGTCTCAACATTACCACACCTGGGACACTTTAAATGTTCCTCATCCTCCTTGACCATGGGGTTACCGCAGATGGAGCAGGAAGCCACCACAACCCCGAGGTCTTTTCCCCTCATGGTCAACTGGAGGGGCTGAGTGAAGGATATGGGACGTGCCCTCACTACGTCGGACAACCTCACGGCGTCTCTGAGGTTCTTCACGTGCCTCTGGGAAACCTGTGATACGTGAAGGTAACCGGTCAGGGAGGGACTGATGAACCTCTCCTCTATGCTGGCTATTGACACCACGGCGTAGTCCTCCTTGACACCTGAGACTACACCGTAAACGTACTTAGCCTTCTTCAACCTGAGGATCAGGGTCCTCTTCATGGGTATAACGTTGCTCCTCCTGTTGATCATGTCGTAGAAGACCTTCCCAGCCGTAGAGGCCCTGAGCTCTCCGTCACGCTCGTAGCACCCCTCCCCTGGAGTGAACTCCTCTATGACACCTAGGATCTCCCCTGGGAGGGTGAATTCGCCTTGGTTCCTCATGTTCACCACGGAAATATGTATGGTTCAAGCTTATTGGTTATAATCATTTTCGCCTCTCCTGGGGTCAACACCGGTTTCTCGTAACTGTAGAGGTCGTCCGTGGGGATCCTTGGGCAGGAAGTTACAACGAACGCGTCCACGTAGCTCCTGTCCAGGTTCCTGAGGGAATCCACGTTGAGCACCTTGCTGGTGACCACGAAGATCCTCTTGCCCATGGACTTCAACCTGGACTCCAGGGCCTTTACCATGAGAGGTCTATTCTGACCCACCTTAAGCCCCTGGATTATGACCCAGGTCTCGGCGTCCAAGGCACGCATGAGCTTGGAATACCTAACCTTGAGCACCCTGTAGATTTCTCCCGTTATGTCCTCCACCGAGGAGGTGTAAGGGTCCAACTTTATGACTGGTTTCCCCGTGGCTAACCCTAAACCCAGGGCGTGAAATAGCCCTCCTGATATATTGACATGAACTTCCACTTCCACTTGTGCTGCCCTGTAATCGCACCCCAGGACCTGTCCCTCCCCCATGAAGGGAGAGGAGGGCTTCCCCACGACCACCTGAAACCCCCTGGAGGACAGGAACTCCCTGACCTTGTTCACTAGCCTCCAGTGTTGTATCGTTGAGGTCAGACCGACCCTCTCCTTCCCCTCCAGAGAGTGAGCTAACTTATCTAGAGTTTCTCCGCTCAACTCCAGTTTGCTCTCGGCCCTGACGAAGAGGGTTGGGAACTTGGGGTAGTACCACGTGTAGGGGGAGTGACCGAAGTGAACTAGGAGGTCGACCTTCAGGAGTTGGGCCTCGTCTTCAGCCAGGTCACAGGCTCCCCAACTGGGCTCTCCGGAGATGATGAACTCCACGTCAGGAAGTCTTTCCCTCAACCTCTCCACGACTTCTGTGGAGAAGTACCTTAGCCCCTCGGGAAACTGGAGAAGTACCTTCTTGGCACCCCTCCGCCTTATCTCAGAAGAGATGTACTCTTCATCGAAAAAGTAACTCACTGGGCCTTTTCCTCCTTCAGGGGGAGGACTACAACCTCAGTGTCCAGTGGGAGTTTACTTGAGGCCACCTTGAGGGCCTTCTTGGCGAACTCCAGGTGATCCTTCTTTACCCTCATACCCATTATGAGATCACCCAGCTTGGTTATCCTGGCGGCGGTACCGATGGGCTTTCCAAAGGAGAGCCTCATCCCGTCCTGAAGCCTGTCCGCACCGGCGAAGGCCATCATCTTGTTCTCCCTGATAACGTGGTGTGGGTACTTGGTGACGAACATGAAGAAGTCAGTCTCGTTCCCCACCATGGCCGTCATCTGCTTGAGCGCTATGACCCTAGCAGCCTCCAGGGCATTGTGCCTTATCTGGCCCACCTGCTTGGTCACTAGTCTAACCTCAAAGTCGTAGTCCTTCTTCTGATCCCCCATGGTGAACTTAGTTATCTTGGGTTGTGGTACTCCTGGTATGTACTCCCTTCTAGTGTAGGGAGGGCCTGAGAAGTGCCTGTAACACCTTCCTGGTCTAAGTGGCATGACCTCTTGTAGGGATCAGGGGTATTTAACATTTGGGGACGGATAAACGCGGGATCTGTTGGTGTCCTTGGAACTCAAGCAGACCATCCCAGGAGACCTCAAGAACCTCTCCTAGGCGGAACCGTGCCGAACTAATAGTTCCTTGGAATCTTCATAACGAGTGAAGGGGAGTTATCTCCATTAGGATTTTCCGTTGAGTGTTAGCCCTTATCTAGGCGAACTCCGACGACTGCTGTCCGTAATAGTTCCTCACGCACGCTCAATCGTTACGTGGTTAACCGCAATCTAGGACGATAACGTAAGGTGTCCTAAACCAGGGGCCCCATAAAGTTAAAAACGTAGTTCAATAAGATTATAACGCGGCCGTAGTCTAGCCTGGATTAGGACGCTGGCCTTCCAAGCCAGTGGTCCCGGGTTCAAATCCCGGCGGTCGCACTTGTAGGGGGTTACCCCCTACTGCTGTTTGTCCCTACACTTTCATTTCAATCATTTTATGTTCATTCATGATCGAGTGTAGGGACTTAGCCCTCAACCACCTACTTAAGGTAGGTGGGTCATGGGACTCCTTCGAGCCCAACGGCACGGGGCTCACATCTCCAGCCCTCCTCGCTAAGTTGTACAGTGCAACCACGTCCCTATGCCACCTCTCCTTCCCCTTCCCACAAACACCAACCCTTGGGGCATCGCCCCCATCGGGTTGGTAAACGATCTTCGCCCCGTGGACTGGACAGACAGTGGAAGTGTGAGAGGGGTTAACTAAGAGTACGGGGACACCGAACTCCCTAGCCTTCTCAATTATAGCACAGCAGTTATGGGAATCTTAGGGAGGTAATACCGAGAGCTCGGTATTAGCGAGAAGTTTTTAATTTTCGACGTCGTCCCGCTGAAAAGATGAAGATGACGAACAGAAAGGGACAGGTAGAGTACGCTAAGGAGAGGTTGGTCAAGGCATTGAACCAGGTCCTGGGCATAGTGAGGGGGAACGGGAGGAGCGGGAAGGTCAACTGGCCTGATCCTCATGGTCCTGACGGAGGGCCGGCGTGAGGGACAGGGCCGAGACGTTCGGGTTGGAACGTGAATTGATGGAGGCGTTGGGAGGACTTGGAGATGCGTGGAGGTCCTGTCAGGCTGGTGAAGGGACCTGTCATCGTGGACGACACCGTGACAGCGAGGCTCCGGGAGGACGTGAGCCCCGAGAACTACTGGACAGCAGTTATTAGATTTTGCCTTGATTACAGGGCGATATTTAAGGGAAAGTCCCACAACCGCTGTGCTGTATCTAAATTTTTTATACACTCTGTGTACTTTAAATTAGGGTTACTTACCATGTTAATCGAGGACAGAATTTATCGCTTAATCAAATTACTGCTTCACATTGCTAAAGAGGAGAATACAGAGGTTACAGCGACTAAACTGCAGAAGATTTTCTTTTTACTTGAGAAGGAGGTGGGGATTCAGTTAGGACTAGACTTTAAGCCTTGGTTCTTCGGCCCTTATTCATCAAGACTGCAAGATTACGTCGATAAACTAATCGAATTGGAAGAGATTGATGTAGAAGAGGAGGAAGTAAGAGACCCATTAAGCGAGGAAGTAATAGGGTATAAAAGGGCTTACGTTTTAAAGAGCGAGTTGAAGCCTGAGGAAGAAGACAAACCTATTGAAACGTTTTTCAGGGAATGGGTTAGGAAGAGTAGGACTGAGATTCTGAACTACGTCTACAAGAAATACCCAGAATACGCTAAATATTCAATAATTAGAGACAAAGTTTTAAGGTAGGTTAAAAGAATGAAAAAGAAGAGGAAATCGACTTTTGTTAACTTCCTCTTAAACTCCTTAAGCTTTTTCGATACTACATTAGCTATATACGAAAGTATTCAGAAAGGAGAAAAACCGTATTCAGACATAAAGTCTCGGGCGATTCAGGGCTCCTTTGCGAATTGTAATATCTCTGTTGATTTGGACTTATTCAATGGAGGAATTATGAATGTATTTGACCATTTCACGAAGAAATAAGGAACCCTGTAATATTATTACAAGAATGAGATAACAGGTCGAGAGGTTGTAGTTGAGGGCTATGGCCCGGGCGATCCTCCAGGGGGAGCGGCACTTCCCGAACTCTCCAGGAGGGAGTTGAAGGACTCGGCCAGGTTGTTGGACCTGAGGAGGGGCCAGAGCTCCCTGGGGGCGAGGAGA
>NZ_JH597770.1:764419-767549 GCF_000243315.1 Metallosphaera yellowstonensis MK1
CATGTATATTCCTTCTGTTAGCTTCTTCCATAGAATCTTATCATGCAATTCCTCCACCACCTAATGCTGTGATAGACAGCATTAACTTAATCTCACGTAAAAATTCTGGAAATAGTTTGAGCATGTCGTTCAGTAATTCAGTATATGATGTCAGCTGGATCTTAGCAGGAAAATTAAACTTAGTAAACTATGAAATTCACGTTATCAGCAACGGACTCGGAATAGTTAAGATAGTCTTAGTACCGTCTTCATGGTATAATAATTTATTTTGATAAAGCTTTATCAACCCTTAAGAGTAGGGAAGGAATTTCTGTTGTTAATAACTCCATAAATGTCGAAGTTGGCAATTATTCACCCGCAGCATATGGGATTTCCGTTTTTGCAAACCCGTGGATAGAATATTTACCATATGCACACGTTGCTGAGGTTAAAAATTATGTTTATGAGAGTAATTATTATTTTGGAACGGCCGAGGTTTATATTTCTTCTGCCTATCCTAGTATAAACCTTGGATATCCTAGTTTATTACCAGAACTAGTCATTAATTTTGTCTTGGATTTAAGTATTATATCCTTTCTCATATACCATTTAAGAAAGAGAGAGTTATAATTGTAATTAACAGCTTATCAAGCTCATTTTTCATTATTATACATAAATCTTTAGTACGCAATTTAATTTATTTTCGCCTATTAAAATGGTTCGTGCTAATATTCGCTATCAGATTAAGAAGGGTCGTTCCTTAGCCTATAATAAACTATCTGTTTAGGGTACTGAGCAGTGTTACTGCTTTCCTTTTTAATTTTAGATAGCAACACGCGTTTCGTAGTAGAAAAACGATTGGCCATCTCAATCCTAAGTAACCCAAAAGGGTGCTTTAAGAACTGCTTGTAAACATTTCCTAAATCCTCTATTGCCAACTCTCTCTTCCTAAATCCAGACAATATTTCCTCGACTTTTTCCATGTTTTCTTCATCATGAACTTCTATTTCTATTAGTTCCAAGTGTTTCAGAGTATTAATACCACCAGTTAGTGCTTTGACTTCAGATCCTTCTATATCCATTTTTAGTATTCTAGGTTTTAGGCTAGTTTCTTCCGCTATCTTATCTATAGTAGTAGTCTCAACTAATCCTTCGCCATCTTCAGATACATATGCTCCAACGCCTTCGCCTTTTATACTGACCATTTTGCCAGGTTTGTCATAAAGTGCTTTAGGAATTACAATTATATTATTCAGTTTATTTAATTCCACGTTCTGTTTCAAGATTTTTAGGTTATTTGGTTCTGGTTCTATAACTATAACCTTTCCTTTATCCTTAACCTTAAAAGATGCTAGGATAGAAAACAAGCCTATGTTTGCACCAGCATCAATAACAACGTCTCCTTCCTTAATGTGGGAGAGTAAAGGAGAGTAAATATTTTCTATTACGACCTGGTAAAATGCTGCAAAGTCACTCCTCCTTAAGAGAACCACCTTAGCTGAAATGCCTGTAAAAGGTTGTAAGTCAACTATCATGTATTTATATATAATGTGAATAGCTTAATAAAATATATCATTGTTATTACAAGCGGCTAGCTTACCTAGTAATGAATTGCTCTTACCTAAAAAGATAGGTTAATCATTGTAGTAAAAGCCTTAGACCTTAGTATTTCTCTCAAGAAGTAGCTTGATTTTCTGTTGACATATAGCATAAAACTAACTTGTCAAATTTTTTCTACTATAACTTTAAAGCAATAGAATTCATTATCTAAACGATATGGGATAAAATTTTTTAATAAGATTACGTAAAGATAACTGTGCCTAAAAAAGAAAAGAGGTCTTATGAAGTTACAGAAGACTTAGACGATGTCACAAGTTGGTACTCATATCTTTATAAAGTGCATGAGGTTAAAGTGAAGTTGTTAAAGCGGCTGAAGGTGGAAATATTAGATGAAATTATAGACGAAATTAATAATATGGAAGGTGAGGAGATCGCAGATATCGTAGACCCGCTAGAAGACGTGGATAAGATAATTAAAAACCTTAGGAAATTAGATAAGGATTTAAAAAAGGATGAAAAGGTGGAATATTTATCGTTTTTAAGTCTCGATACTATAAAGAGTGTGTGTAAGAGGGCAAAACTACCATATTCAGAGCTAGTTGATGAAGTTGAAAAATACGCTAAAGAACTAGAGAAGAAAAGAAAAAAGTTTGATAAAATAAAGGATGTAGTAGACGTAATTCATGAGTTTCAGCCCATCAAAGAGAAGAAGGAAAAAGATCTTCAACTGCAGCTATACCAATACTTAACCGCAAAATTACATAAAAGAACTATCGAAACTGAGAAGACTATAGGCGGTTATAAAATCGATATTTCTATTGACGACAAGATAGGCATAGAGGTTAAGTACCCTAAGAGTAATTCCGATTTGCAAAGGCTTGTGGGGCAAATAGCAGTTTATTCAAAGTACCTAGACTATGTTTTACCGGTAATATTTGCTAAAAAGAGGAGCCTAGACCTAGTTAATTTTATTTATGAAATAGAGAAAAACGATAACGTTAATGCTATTGTGAAAAAACCGGAAGAAGACTGAAACGGGTGATTCAGGGCTCCTTTGCAAATTGTAATATATCTCTCGGTTTAGACTTATTCAATGAAGGAATTACTGAATATATTGATCATATCACGAAGAAATAAGGGTTCTTGTAATATTATTACAATGATGAGATAACAGGTCGAGAGGTTGTAGTTGAGGGCTATGGCCCGGGCGATCTGGTCCTCCAGGGGGAGTGGCACTTCCCGAACTCTCCAGGAGGGAGTTGAAGGACTCGGCCAGGTTGTTGGACCTGAGGAGGGGCCAGAGCTCCCTGGGGGCGAGGAGGTAGGAGAGGAGAGCCACGGGTGGGGACGGACTCGGCGAAGGTTTCGCGTGTAAGCCGACTATCGGGACTACCACGGGAGCCACGGGTGGGGACGGACTCGGCGAGGGAGAGGAGGAGGTCCAGCAAGACCCTCACCCTCCTGTCCACCCTCCGTTTGAGGTGGACCAGGCAGGTCTGCCTCGCGACCTTGATCCCGGAGCGGGAGATTGCCGTGTCTAGGGCCTTCACCCCGTCGGCTACGACCAGAGTGAGGTTGTACCTCCTCCACA
>NZ_JH597770.1:767649-772458 GCF_000243315.1 Metallosphaera yellowstonensis MK1
GTATATCAGAAATATTGTATAAAGAGCTCTATAAGAAGAAAGTGAAATTCTTGCGTCAATTAGAGCATAAGGTAAATTTATGTTATTTAAGAAAACTTTCAGAATAGAGGTTTTACCTATTCTTCTTATTCCAGTAGGAGAACTATTGGCTCAGAAATTGCAGATTGTAATAAACTTAGCTCCTCATCTGTATCGTATAAATTTTCCCTAGTTTCCTTAGGCCTTTCATCGAAGAAAATTAATAACACCCTTTTAGTAAACTAACACCCTATTAGATTTAAGTTTTTTTTAACATTCTACGTTGTGGATCGCTTCAGAATTATACAAAAATTTTTAAGTAATTATGCAGAGTATTACCCATGGAAAAGAAGAACAGTAGGGATTGGAGTACGATGAGAACGTGGTAACTAGACACAAGCTAATGTTCCCCTTCTACGTCTTCGAACACTGGTGGGAATTACTCCAGGAAGAGAACAGGTATGCTAAGACCAAGTACAAGGCACCAAAGGAGTTCAACGACTAGCATTCCTACACTTGCTCTTACCTTACAGAGTAGAAGGAGTATTAAGCGCTAGTTGAAATGAAGATAATACCGACAAGCCTAGATTAACAATATGGGAAAGGGTAAGAAACATGAATATTAATTTCCCTGAAGCGAGTGACGAACTTGAAGTAGATGATGGTACTGGAATAAGCACAACAAGAGGAGGACAATAGTAGCAAAGTGGGGCAAAAGGAGGGATTCAAAATTCCTTAAGATTGAAGTAGTTATGGAGAAGGACGAGTTCAAGATAGTAAGCGCTGAGGTGACGAGTAATGAGGCCGAATCTGCTTCAAAGTAAAGGACTTGAAGGAAAAGGGTAAGGAAGTTAAGAGGTGGGCGATTCAGGGCTCCATTGCGATTTCTATTTGTTTCTATAGAATGAAAGTGACTTAATTGATCCTACATCAGTAACACTAAAAAGGGGACGAGCGCTAGGTCATACCATGAGACACTCATTCAATCACGTGGTGACCACGCTCGTCCCCGAGGTAGTTGGGGAGGACGCGCCATTAAATGAAATAGCTGAGATGGAGAGGAGGGCCCTGGAGGAGAGGAGGACTCCCCCAGGTACATCAGGGGGAAGGAGGTGAGGAGGAGGGGTTACGCCAGGTACAGGCTCTTGAAGGGGTTCAAGGTCTCCCTCCGGGGGGTCGTGTACGGGCTGGAGTGGGTCACGGTGAGCTTACCCGTGATGTACAGGGGAGGGGAGAGGGTGAGGACGAGGGTGGAGGAGGAGGTGCTCAGGGAGGAGGGGGTGGTGCTCAGGTCCCTCCTCCTGCCCGTGTTGGGAGGGAAGTTGAACGCCAAGCTCTGGACCCAGGAGCTGGAGGTGAGGGGGGACTTCAAGTACGTGGTCGTGGACGGGAAGTACGTGAAGTTGAGGGGAGGGAGGAGGGGGGTCCTCTTAATCGCGTTGGGACTCACTGACCACGGTGTGAGGGCCGTGCTGTGGTCCTGACCGGGGAGGAGGACGTCGTGAGCTACTGGGACCTCCCGGTGAGGCTGTGGAGGAGGTACAACCTCACCCTCGTTGTAGCCGACGGGGTGAAGGCCGTGGAGGAGGCCATCTCCCGCTCCGGGATCCGGGTCGCGAGGCAGACCTGCCCGGTCCACCTCAAACGATGCAGGAGGGTGAGGGACGCACTTGACCCCTCTCCCTGCCCCACCCGGGTCTCTCCTACCTCCTCGCCCCCAGGGAGGCCCCTCCTCAGGTCCAACAACCCGACCAACCCTTCAACTCCCTCCCAGAGAGTTCGGCAAGTGCCACTCCCCCTGGAGGACCGGATCGCCCGGGCCGTAGCCCTCAACTACAACCTCTCGGCCTGTTATCTCGCTCTTGTAATAATATTACAGGATCCCTTATTTCTTCGTGAAATGATCAAATACATTCATAATTCCTCAATTGAATAAGTCCAAATCAACAGAGATATTACAATTCGCAAAGGAGCCCTGAATCGCCCGAGTCCTGAATCGCCCTAACACTTCCGATTATTTAATAGATTAATGACAATAATCTCGACACATAGATAATGTCCAACACTAAAAGTAAAAATACTAACAAAAGGCTTAAATAAAGAAAATTATATGAAAAGATCAATGGGATTAATTAGCAAACTAGACAAATCTATAAGGTTTACGCGATTATTATTACGATTTGTTAACAATTGGTTTGATATTTTGTATCTTACAGTGACCAATAAAAGAGTTAATACTCTAGAAGTCGAGCTGAAAGACAATCATAAGATATTTTTAAGGAGTGTTTACGACCTATATGTTCTTCTTAACCTGCTAGAAAGAGGATGGAAAGTTAAGGAAGCATATGAGAATAACATTATTTCATGTAAAGAAATATGTTTAAATATCAGAACTAAGAAAGGAGCGGATATTTTACATTTAGACGAAATATATGAACGGAAGACCTACGGTAAAACATTTAGGGGAGTTATTATAGATGTAGGTGCTTCTAATGCAGACTCTTCTATTTTTTTCGCAATTAACGGGGCAGAAAAAGTTATTGCACTAGAACCTTTTCCCGAGTCTTATGAACTTGGAAAATACAATATAAAAATTAATAATCTAGAAAATAAGGTATTTTTATTACCTTATGCATTAGCTAATTATGAGAGTTATACAGAATTTATTATTTCTTCAGACAATCCTAATGCAAATGCTGTCAACCCTTCTCCTTACATTATTGGATCTGGAATGAAATTTGAGCAAAAGATTAAAGTGTTCACAATATCTCTTACATCTATAATTAAAAAATATAATATTGATACTATATTCTTACTTAAGATGGACTGCGAAGGATGCGAATACACCGTGTTAAGAGATCTTCCCGCAGACATATTAAATAGGATAGAAAATATAATCTTAGAGTTTCATGATTACCCTAAGGATCTTCCAGATATTTTGAGAAAATCAGGGTTCAATGTAGACTATGAGAATAAACCTATAGGGATTTTAAAGGCATACAAAAATGATAAACTTACCATTCAATTTTGCTAATTTTTGGTACTAACAGTAAAATGTACATGATTGTAAACGATAAAAATTATTTATTTAATACTTCAATATAGTTTTTAATTGAATAAATAACCATATAAAATCTATCTTTAAACACAAAGCTTAACTACCTTTTATACCTAAACCTTTAAAAATTTCCACAGTATTTACACTTTGTGAACCCATTAAGTGGTGCACTGAAATTCCTTTCCACAACGTTATTTAACTCAGTTCTTGCATTAGCATTCTTCCTTGTAGCGGGACACTTCGCTACTCCATCCTTTGTAGGAAAAGTTGCAATAATCCAGCTCATGGAGACAATTACTGGAGCATTCTTCTCTATCCTTCCATACCAGTTAGTTACAAGGGAAGTTTCACATTCTTACGCTTCCTCTCAAGGTTATGATAAGCTCGTCTACACATCTCTTTCTTATTCTCTCCTAGTATCTCCCCTACTCCTTTTCCTCTTGTTCTTTCCGTCATATTTATGGATGTCAATCCCCTATTTCGTGATCTATCTTTTCACAAAATATCAAGGCCAATTGTTAACAGGTTTAGGTAAGTTTACTGAAGTTAATGTAGGTAATGCAGTTTTCACTATTTCCAGGTGGGGCTTTTCAATCATAGCTATTTTCTACCATAGTGTAGAGCTCCTAATATTGATTTGGACTTTGGGGGCTGTAATGAGAGCTGTATACTATCAAATTTACCTCCCATTCAAGTTCTCTCTTGACAAGACTACGTTTAAGGAAATTGCAAAGGTAGGTTTTCCTATATACTTAACCGGCGTCGTTTATTTCATTTCTGGTCAAGGGGACAGAGTAGTTACTGCTTTCCTTTTAGGCTCCTATTACTTAGGTATATACCAGTTAGTAGCCTTAGCTGCGGTCGTTCCATCAATGCTTATCTCATCTTTCTCTTCTTCTCTTCTCCCTTCCTCGACGTACTATCACACAAAGGGAAAGGACATGAAAGAGATTTCTTCCGTGAGTTTTAGAATTGTCACCCTAATTTCTCTACCTTTAGCTATTTTAGGTTACGCTATTTCCCCTCTTTTCATTTCTAAGTTCTTCCCACAGTACGTGCCGGGTATTCCTTCAATGCAGTTGTTAATTCTGTCCTTAACTTCAACGATGCCGTTACAACTCTTATCCACTTTTATGATTGCCGCAAAAAGGAATTATAGACCTTTCATAATTATAGGCATAATTAGCGCAGCAGAGGTTGTAGGAGTGTCTTACTATCTTATTCCTAGGATAGGTATCTACGGAGCGGCAATTGCCCAGGCTTTTAACGCGATTG
This sequence comes from Metallosphaera yellowstonensis MK1, assembly GCF_000243315.1. GTDB lineage: Archaea > Thermoproteota > Thermoprotei_A > Sulfolobales > Sulfolobaceae > Metallosphaera > Metallosphaera yellowstonensis. Next base: position 772,001 of record NZ_JH597770.1, read on the forward strand.
TCACTTCCCTTCTTTACTTACTCTTTTCTCATTTCCAAGATGTATTCAAACTGGAAAGTAAGGAAATTGCAGGCCTTGCTTTGATAGGTTTATCTTTTTTAGCTTTCATAAATTGGGAAGTAGTATTAGTAGTAGTTCTTTTGGGTTTCAAACTATTAAGAATAATAAGTAATGAAGAAGTTAAGGTAATTGAAGGCTTTACTCCATATAGTTTAAAGAGGATAACTAGGATTCTTTATTTGATAGCGAAATGAAGAACTCAGCTAGGTTTCAGCGAGATAATAAAATTTAAATACCGACACAAAAATAAAACAATAATGATTTTCACTTACGGTCGGACTAAACTAGAAATCCCAGACGGTTTTGAGTTCGTAGGCGATTCAGGGCTCCATTGCGATTTCTATTTGTTTCTATAGGATGAAAGTGACTTAATTGATCCTACATCAGTAACACTAAAA
>NZ_JH597770.1:772558-775978 GCF_000243315.1 Metallosphaera yellowstonensis MK1
TCTCAGCCACCGTTTCATTTAATAGCGCGTCCTTCCCAACTACCTCAAGAAGAGCGGTCATCACGTGATTGGACATCTCATGGTATGACCTAGCGCTCGTCCCCTTCTCATGTACTGATGTAGGATCAATTAAGTCACTTTCATTCTATAGAAACAAATAGAAATCGCAAAGGAGTCCTGAATCGCCCATTTAGCAAGTGGTCACTCCTTATTCCGATTACAAAGTAGACATTTTAAATAACAGCAGTTGTGCGTGTAGAACTTCAAGAGGGACTTTAACGTAGCTGAAGTTTTCATCAACCTGGGCGATCAGCCTAAATGACGTTCGAGAACTTAAGGAACCCCTCCACACTCCTCAGGTTCCCTGATCAGCTGACGACGGTGACCAAGATGAAGAACGTGAGGTAGCCCTGGAGTCCCCCAGAAGGACGAGTCCCAAGGCCTAGGCGTCCCTGTGAAGTTTGTCTACAGCAGTTATGGGAATCTCCCTTAGGTAGCGCCCTGCAATCTAGGTGAAATCCAATAACTGCTGTTGTCTATCTCCCGCCCGACAGGCCTCCTCCCCGCTGAGCGAGGGGTCGGTCGTGTAGAGGTACCTCACGTGCGTGGCGGTGGAGTCCTCACGTTCTTGGACGAGCAACTTCACCATGACCACTCGGCCTCCCAGGGTCAGGTCGGCGTAGTAGACTCCAGGGGTATCCCACTGGGAGGTGCCCCCCAAGGTCCTCCGGCCGACCCTGGGCTCGTTTGGACCTGAGCCCTGACACCACGTTGTCCGTCACGAGCTTCTCGGACAGTACGGGGGTCGAAGACGACCGTAGCTACCGGAAGCGCTCCTTGAGCACGTCCAACAGCTCGCCACCTCGATCTCGGTCTTGAACTCGGCGACCATCATGAAGAGCGTCTTCCTCACGGCATAGGGGAAACCGTGAACGTCCTGCCCGAGGTCGACCATGACGACCGTGAGGAGCTTGACCCTCTCGAACCTCCCGTGGACATGGCAGTAGATCCAGTGGTTCTCAGGGGCTCAATTCTAGGTCAAGATAGCTTTATGCCCCGTTTTCCTGGATTACACCCTTCATTCTAAGGACAGCAGTTATGAGTTTTTGCCTTGATTACAGGGCGATATTTAAGGGAAAGTCCCACAACGGGCCGTTCAGGTGTCCATTGCGAGTTCATTTTGTTTCAGTAGCTTAAGCGTAATAATTGATCATACGTGATCGAGGCGACTTCTTCTCTGCCTCATTGACGTGGCAGGTTACACTCAACTAATCCTTCATAGAATTAGCCTAATTTAAGAGAGATATTAGAATTCGCAATGGAGACCTGAATGGCCTCCCACAACTGCTGTAAAGAGTTTTATTCGTTGCATGTAAATTTGTAACCACATGAGTTTTACCATCGTCCTTAGGGTCTTGTGGAACGGTGGAGTTGCACGTATAGCTGTAGAGGAGAGTAGAATTACTAAGGCTAAACTTCTCGTGCTTAGAGAGAGTCTTAACGATTACGACCTAAGGGATATCGGCGTAACATATTTGAGGAGAGAAGGAGAGAAAGGGTTCTTAACTCCCCTCTTCAGGAAAATAACGAAGCTTTATGCCCCACAAAGAGGAGATGAAGCAACAGTAGATCTTGACCTCATCCTGAGATCCGTGCGTTTAGTTAAGGGTAAAGCTTTATACCACGACCAATTTGCTGGGATTTCAGGCTACCTCAGAAAACTATTTTACGGTGAAGATTACGCTTTGTACCTACACGAGACCTCTTTACCTTTAATGGGGTTGAAGTACTCCCTTCCGAGGTCGATGGAGTGGAAGATCTTGAAGAAAGCAAAGATTATTATGACCAACTCTAAGTGGAACGCGGAAACTCTCAAAGAGTTCGGTATTTCGGCTGAAGTACTCTACCCAGGATGTTATCCCGATGAGGATGTAAACATTGAGAGGGAAGACATTGTCCTTGCCGTGTCCATGTGGGACGCAGGAAGGAGACCTGAGCTTTACGGTGAATTAGCAAGGAAAATTAAGGGAAAAGTCGTGATGGCAGGTTCTTGGGCTAGGAAAGACACTATGGAGGAATTTAAGAGGAAATACCCTGAAGTGACGGTCACGGGGAAAATAAGTGAGGGAGAACTGAACAGCCTTTACAAGAAGGCGTCGCTATTTATCCGCTTTGGTTTTAACGAGAGGGGACCTGGAATGGGCGTCTTAGAAGCTATGGCTCACGGGACACCTGTAATAGTGAACGACGGTTTGGGAGGGAAAGAGTTCGTGAGAAATTACGAAAACGGGTTTGTAGTGAAGGATGTGGAGGAAGCTGTTGAAAAGGTCAATGAAGTTTTAGGCGACGAACTAAGAAGGAAGATGATCTATTCAGCCTGGGAAACAGCAAAAGAGTATTCTTGGTATAAACACGGTGAAAGGTTGATAGAACTAATGGAGAAAGTATGATCTGGGAAGAATTTCAGTTTAACGCGCGTCACACCTCTTTTCTCTCCACTACTCCTCTCGCGTTGATAACGTTGATCACCTCACCTGCCTCAACTATTAAGCAGTCCCTTTTCTTGTACTTCGTGTTTTACTTCACAGCAGTTATGGGACTTTCCCTTAAATATCGCCCTGTAATCGAGGCAAAATCTAATAACTGCTGTACTTCAGTTTTCCAACTAAAATGACTAGATATGGCGCGGTCGTCAGGTGGTTAATGGCTCCTCAGAATTCTGGACCGTCCCTTGACCTTACCAGGAGCAATTCCCGCGATCAGGTGGGTAATCCAGGAAGGCCCAAAATTTGAGCAAGGGCCTCGAGGACTCGACCCGGTCTCCTTGGGAAGTATACGTTGTAATCAACGTTCACACCCTCCGGAGTATGTTGTAAAATTCCCTGGAAGGTAATATCATTCCTGTTATCAACTGAAATAGAGACCAAGGTAAGTGTAAACGAAGCAAGCAAGAACCGCTTGTAAAACAGCAGTTATGGGAATCTCAGGGAGGTGGTACGGAAAGTCAGTATTGGCGAGGAGTTTTAGTTTTCAGCGCCTTCCTGCTGAAAAGATACGGAACGAGGAGAGGTTAATCAGGGAAGCCAAGGTGAGGCTGGTCAGGGAGATCAACAGGCTGGGAGTGGTGAGGGGGAACGGGAGGAGCAGGAAGGTTAATTGGCCTGATCCTGATGGTCCTGGTAGGTGGGAGGGCCAGCATCGTCAGCTGATCAGGGAACCTGAGGAGCGTGGAGGCGTTCCTCAGGCTCTCGAACGTCATTTAGGCGGACCGCCGGGGCTGATGAAAATCTTTAAGTTACGTTAACGTCCCATAACTGCTGCACTATGTTATACTTGTATCACTAATTATCTTGGCCCTCAGGCATTATTTTAGTCATCTCTGGCGTTGATCAATCTAAAGGGATTGTTATTGTTTCTACT
>NZ_JH597770.1:776078-805752 GCF_000243315.1 Metallosphaera yellowstonensis MK1
CTCTTCCCCAATCAATATTCACATGTGGGGACAGCGCAGGTTCACTCAATGCTCGGGGCTGGTGAGGCCCGTAGTGCCTGTGGAGCTCCGCCCTCTACCCTTTGGGCAAGGAAGCAGGAAACCCGTCCGTTAGGGTGGGGTAGTTCACAATCTCGTCTCACTTCAATTTACTCATGGAAGAGCTATTAAAAAAAAGCTAGGGAAAGGGCATTGACGTGGAAGATACACTTAATACTTATCAGAGAAATATCCAAGGAAGACTGTAACACTTACGCGTAACTACTACTTATTTTTAATTACTTCTAAATATCGTTTTGATATGGGTTATGTTCATGTAGTATTACAAATAGTTTTTATTGATGATCTCCCTAACTGATGATGGGCACTGCCCACGAGGTTTGGGGGGTGAAAAATCGGATGGGAGGGTATTGGTGTTTCCCTCGACTAGCCCCAATGACTTAAGGGTGACTGTGTATGATCCCTTAAGAGGGGTGCCCGTGGCAGAATTAGAAGTAATTAAAGAAGGTAAGTTACGCCACGGGTAAACACTTACACTTAACCACGTGAACCACAAGGAGGGCAAAAACGTCTTCCCTAATTACTGTTTCCTATCCATGAGTAATACACTCAAACAAGTATAAATAACATAATAACGACATTATAACAAGCTCGAATTCTTCAGAAAAGAAATATAAAGGAAATTTTAGCAAATGTGAGCTGAAGATGTAAAAATGAACTTAACTCTAATTTCTATCTGTTATGATAAAGCTCATAACACAACTTTAATTAGACGTTGCTTTAGCGCAATTTATTTCGAAATTATACTCTTTATCGCTCTTAACTCTCCTAATTTAAGAGATGAGATTTTTAGCAATCAGAACGGAACATTTAACGGGATCAAAGAAGGTAAAATTGTATCAATATTAAAGGATAAGGTATTAGCCAATGCAGTAAGTAGTGGGAAAATCAATGGGGAAGAAGCTAATAATTTCTTAAATTACATTAGGTTAATCGAAAAACTTAGAACTCTAGTGGATCATTTCGGCGGTTTTAAAGATGAGTTGCTAAAAATGGGAATTTATAAAATCCGTATTAAGGGTAAAGATCTTAACGTGCAACAGCTTGATGTTGAGAGACTTTCGAGAGAGATCTTAGTAAACCTATTGAAGGAAACAGAGATACGAATGACAATATTAAATAGACTGTTTTCTTCCTCCACCCACATCTAATACTTTCCTCATATACTCCTTTATCTTATCTACGGAATCTACCATTCCAAATACGTCTCCAACTTCTGCCGAAACGTCTACATTATACTTTCTCTTGTACTCCTCAATTATTTGATCCCTTATCTTCATTTGTTCTTCAAAGCTGGCGTTAGTGTCCAACAATAAGTCTCCATAAAAATCATTTAATTTCACATGATACCCTTCATTTCTAAGCTTCAAGGCGAATTCCAAAAGAATTAGCAACTCTAAATGCGCCTTATCGAACCCTTCACCATTTATTTTCTCCCTCAATAAGTCTACTAGCTTAGGATTTAGTATATTATTCTCAAGATAATTTGTAAATTTGTTCAAAATTTCGAGCTTCTTATCACAGATCTTAAGAGCCTTATACAGGCTTACTATTCTTGGGTTTAACGAAAGTAAAGTTATTGAGTACACTACTTCTCTTGGTGAGCACTGAATTTTCAAACTTGTAAGTCCCATCTCATTTTTATTGGATATGTAAAGTATGTAATCTAACACTCTTAACTGCTGTCTGGGTGTTAAACTAGATAGTCTGGACAAAAGAAGTTTAAAATACTCTCGTAAGAGTCGTTTATCCTCTATCATAATTTTTAACAATGAGTTTACATAAACATCGTCAACGTCTAGATCTATATAAGATAGTATTAAATTCAAACCCAATCACTCAGAGAGATGGTATAGAGAACTTACGATACCGAATAAGCTCATTAAAGTGTCTACAATCTTACCTTGCGACGCATAATACATAGTTCCAGCAGTAGAGTATATGAGATGACCAGCGGAAATTATCTTCCTAAAATTTCCATCACTAAAGATCTCTGCCACAGTTAGACCTATGTTAACTCCATGTATTGCAACTCTTGGTAGATCCATATTTAAAACTACTCAAGATTAAATAAAAAACCTATCTCTCATTTTCAGTTAGGGCGACTCAGGACTCGGACGATTCAGGACTCCTTTGCGAATTGTAATATCTCTGTTGATTTGGACTTATTCAATGGAGGAATTACTGAATATATTTGATCATTTCATGAAGAAATAAGGGCTCTTGTAATATTGCAAGAATGAGATAACAGGTGGAGAGGCTGTTTGAGGGCTATGGCCCGGGCGATCCTCCAGGGGGAGTGGCACTTGCCGAACTCTCCGGGAGGGAGTTGAAGGGCTGGTCGGGTTGTTGGACCTAAGGAGGGGCCAGAGCTCCCTGGGGGCAAGGAGGTAGGAGAGGAGGGGAGAGCCCCGGGTGGGCAGGGAGAGGAGTCAAGTGCGTCCCTAACCCTCCTGCTTCGTTTGAGGTGGACCGGGCAGGTCTGCCTCGCGACCTGGATCCCAGAACGGGAGATGGCTTCCTCCACGGCCTTCACCCCCTCAGCTACAACGAGGGTGAGGTTGTACCTCCATAGCCTCACCGGGAGGTCCCAGTAGCTCACGACGTCCTCTTCCCCGGTCAGGACCACGTCCAGCACGGCCCTCACACCGTGGTCAGTGAGTCCCAACGCGATTAAGAGGACCCCCCTCCTCCCTCCCCTCAACTTCACGTACTTCCCGTCCACGATCCACGTACTTGAAGTCCCCCCTCACCTCCAGCTCCTGGGTCCAGAGCTTGGCGTTCCCAACACGGGCAGGAGGAGGGCCCTGAGCACCAGCCTCTCCTCCCTGAGCGACTCCTCCCCTGTACATCACGGGCAACCTCACCGTGACCCACTCCAGCCCTTACACTATCCCCCGGAGGGAGACCCTGAACCCCTCAGGAACCTGTACCTGGCGTACCTGGGGGAGGTCCTCCTCTCCATCTCATTCATTTAATGGCGCGTCCTCCCCAACTACCTCAAGGACGAGCGCGGTCACCACGTGATTGTACACCTCACGGTATGACCTAGCGCTCGTCCCCTTTTCGTGTACTGTTGTAGGATCAATTAAGTCACTTTCATTCTATAGAAACAAATAGAAATCGCAATGGAGCACTGAATCGCCCATCTGTTTAAATTCTCTTATGTTAGCGCTATCGACATGCAAACGGGGGAAAAATTTGAGATTATTGCAAAGTAAAATCTGAGTTATATATTTAAAACCAATTAATATTTAATATCTAGTTATTGACACTTCTTGTTTGATTCTTAAAAGTTTTTTACACTGACCTCTGAGATTGTTATTATGGAAATAGCGGTCTACTGCGGCAAAGTATATAGTTGGACACACGAAGTCTGTAAGTACAATACAGGTTACCCTGTCCTTAATTATAACTCAGTAGTTGAGTGGATCAGTTCGCGTGGGGAGGGAGCTTTCCTAATTTTCGGTACTGATGTTATACCTTATACATTGTACGATTACCCGAACAAGCCGATAAACGAGACGGAAATTTTCAAATTTATGGAAAGAGGAGGTACGGTAATTTGGGTAGGAGATACTCCCCTCTATTACGTAGATAAAAACGGTGTAAAAGAAGAAATCTTTAGTAGAGGAAACGCGTTCCCGTTTGTGCCTAAAAACTTTGAGCATAAGCCGATGTCTAAAAATAGTGAAAACGCTATCGTGGGGGAAATTTTAGAATATAACCCTAAGGAATCTTGGAGACCGGTAGAAGCTAACCCGTCACTGATACCAATAAGTATGATAAAAGGAGAAGGAGGCGGAGAAATACTTTACTCAACGTGGATTTATAAATACGGAAAAGGTAGATTTGTAAGGGTTTACGACTCACCTTATGTTAACGTTGACTACGTGTTATCATTGCCGGAAAAATTAAGTAATCTCGGCATAGGTGTTAGAATAAGGAATTATAGAAGGCTTAGCGATTTTAAGATGATTTTACCTAATTTTAAAATCGGCGTAATCATGGGCAAGAATAATGTTGGTAAAACTAGTATATTAGAAGCAATAGCAATACTTGACGCTAATAACGCAAGTAAGATAAGGGCGTTCAGAGGTAGGATATCTAATCAAATTGCTGAAACTGAACTATTTTTGAATAACGTATATTACAAGAGCGTATTTTCTGAAACTTCTTCAACACGAATTGGAGACGCTAGAGTACTTTTAATATATTCTCTCAATGCCGTCCCTACAGTTACTCCTGATGCATCTACTTTTCGTAAAGTCACTGAGCTATTAAGTAAGTTCGATCCTAACATTTTCTATGTTTACTTATCCGCGGGTAACGAGATCAGAGTATTATTTGACGATAAGACTGACGTTTCAATTAATGAATTAGGTTATGGGTATAAAAGCTTGCTAAACTTCATATTATCTTATGTTGTTTACCAACCTAGGATTATCCTCATCGACGACTTAGAAGGATTTGCCTTACACCCAGAATTGCTTAAACAATTTTACGGTTTCTTACTGAAATTGGACGTAGATTTGATATTAATAACTACGCAGAGCAGTGACGTTTATGTATACTTAGCAGAAAGGCGCTCTGACAATGTTAGGTTTATATTACTCAATGACGGTAAATACGAAGTCCTGTCTTCGGAAGAAGTCTTGGATAGGACGGATTATGAAGATTTAAGATATACAGCATTAAAAATATCTAATGAAGTTCACTGAAAAAGCTAAAATTGAGATAATTTTTGGAGATGGACATTTTGATAGGCAAGTAATTAAAGATGCTCTTGAGAAAAACAAAGATAAATATTGCCAAATCTCATTGTTCATTCCGGAAAGCGGTAGAAAAGGTAAGGGAAGGACTATCAACACTGGAATTGACGGAGTATTAAAGTTCATTAAGGAGGACGTTACAAGGTTTTCCTTAGGTTATATCGTATTTATTGATAAAGAACACTGCTCTTCTGATTGTGAGAACGACGTTAACAAATTCGCAAACAAATATGGAATTTCCATTTCTGTTACGCAAAAAATTGTAGAAAGCCTCGACGTATATAAGCTGACTTGTAGTATAGGAAATAAGAAATTTTTCATGTATTTTATCTTTCTTGGCTTTTACTGCTGTATGGAAGATTTTATCCTGATAAAAATCTGTAATAGTAATACAAGTAAGTTTATAGGGGAAGGGTGTTGTAAAAAATATAAGGAAATATTTAAGCGCGTACAAAAAGAAATGAAAGAATCTTGCATTGAAAAGACGGGCAATTCAGGACTCCTTTGCGAATTATAAATAGAGTTCATGAAAATGGATTTAGAAAAGCTTCTGAAAGCGATTGAAAGGTTTCTTACGAGCTATGGACAACCCCAAGAGTGAATCCATTAACTTAAATTTATGACAGAATATAGAGAAATAATTGTCGTAGAGCGGTAATCTTACTCCCTTTTCCTCGTTTCGACCTCTCGTTAAGGCAAAGAGGTAAGTCACGCCACGGGTAAACACTTAACACTGAGACCTAAGGGCATCAAGTCCACTGAAGACTGTAACTCTTTTACGTAACTACTTGTTATTTCAATTTTACAGCAGTTATGGGATTTTCCTTAGGTAGCGCCCTGCAATCAAGGTAAGATCTGATAACTGCTGCAGTTCTATAAATATCGTTTTGACGTCGGTTATGTTCATGTAGTATTACCCAGAAATCTCTCTTGATGATCTCCCGACCGATGACGGGCACTACTCACGAGGGTGGGAGAAGTTGGATGGGTATTGAAGTTTCCCTCGACTAGCCCCAATGATCTGGGGCGACTGTGTATGATCCCTAGGAGGGGTGCCCGTGGTGCAATTAGAAGTGACTAAGAGTGAGGAGAAGTTACGCCACGGGTAAACACCCTTCCTTTCAACAACTCCTCAATCGCGAGGTCGTCCTCAACTTTTTTAAATGCATAATGCAACAAAATGTTTATTATTAGCCCACACACTAAGCTCTCATGGAAGCAGTAGTTCTCCATGGAGGACAGGGGACGAGGCTGAGGCCCTTGACCCACACCGGGCCCAAGCAGTTGCTGAAGGTGGCAGGAAAGCCAGTCTCCCATTGGGTCATAGATCACCTGAGGAACAACGGGATCAGGGACGTAGTGGTGATCTTGGGAGATAACACTCCCATGAGGGTGGTGGAGTACTATGGGGACGGTTCCAAGTTCGACGTGAGGATAAGGTACGTGTACCAGGGTAGGGCCAGAGGTCTGGCGGACGCGGTGTACAGGGTCAGGGACGTAGTGGGGGACAGGTTCTTGGTGTACCTAGGGGACAACCTAGTCCTTCACGACCTGAGGCCCCTCATGGAGTTCCGGGGTTCCGCCTCAGTCATGTTGGCCAAGGTCCCTAACCCCAACAGGTTCGGGGTTGCTGTGATAAGGGAGGGGAGGATAGTCAGGCTCGTTGAGAAGCCCAAGGAACCCATATCCGACTTGGCCTTGGTGGGGGTATACGCCTTCGACAGGGAGATCTTTGACGTGATAGAGAACCTCAAACCCAGTTGGAGGGGGGAGCTGGAGATAACAGACGCCATTCAGGGGCTCGTAGACAGGGGGAGGACTGTGGAGTACAGCATCATAGACGGTTGGTGGAAGGACACTGGTACTCCCGAGGACATCCTGGAGGCCAACATGACCCTCCTGGACAGGTACGTCCAGAGGGAACTCCAGGGCGAGGTCGAGGGGAGGGTCGAGGGGAGGGTGACCCTACTCCCAGGTTCTAAGGTCGTGAACTCAGTGGTCAGGGGTCCGGCCTTCGTGGGAAGGAACACGGTGATAAGGGACTCCTTCGTGGGACCTTACACCTCCCTGGGGGACAACTGTGAGGTCCTGGGGGCAGAGGTGCAGAACTCCGTCATCCTGGACAACGTCAAGCTACACCAAGTCTCCATCGCCGACTCCTTGGTCGGACAGAACAGCGTGATCTCGAGGGAGGACAGGGTGCAGAGGGCCCACAGGATCGTGGTGGGTGAGAACTCATGGTTGTCCTTGTGATAGGAGGGGCTGGGTTCATAGGTTCCTCACTGGTCAGGGAACTCTCCAAGGAAGAGGAGGTCGTGGTCTACGACCTCCTCACCTACGCAGGTAGGACGGAGAACCTGCAGGGGGTCAAACACGTCCTGGTTAAAGGCGACGTGGCCTCGCGAGAACTCCACGACGTGGTGGAGAAGTATTCCCCCCACACGGTGATCAACCTGGCTGCAGAGACCCACGTGGACAGGTCCATATACTCACCTGAGAACTTCGTCAGGACCAACGTGCTCGGTGCCCTCAACGTCCTCGAGGCGTCGAGGAGGTTCGGTTTCAGGTACGTCCACGTGTCCACGGACGAGGTCTATGGGGAGGAGTGCGCAGACGAACAGGCCCCACTCAACCCCTCCTCCCCGTACTCGGCGAGCAAGGCCAGCGCAGACCTCCTGGTCAAGGCTTACGTCAGAACCTACTCCCTGGACGCCTTCATAGTTAGGCCCTCCAACAACTACGGCCCCAGGCAGTACCCGGAGAAGATGATCCCCAAGGCAGTGATAAGGACGCTCCTGGGCATGAGCGTACCGGTCTACGGCGACGGTAAGCAGGAGAGGGACTGGATATACGTTGAAGATACGGCCAAAGTGATCTCCACGCTGGCCAGGGAGGGGAGGAAGGGTGAGGTCTACAACCTGCCAGGTAACAACGTGGTGAACAACCTTGAGCTCCTCCGCACGCTGGGGGAGGTCATGGGGGTCGAGATCAGGCTCAAGTTCGTGAACGACAGGCCTGGCCACGACAGGAGGTACTGCATGAGGAACACCAAGCTCAACTATCACGTCACTCCACTCAGGGAGGGTTTGGAGAGGACGGTGAGGTGGTACAGGGAGAACAGGTGGTGGTGGGAGCCACTGATCAAGGATCGGTTCTTCCTTGAGGACGAGCCATGGAGGGAGGGTAGATGATACTCATTCTGGGTTACGGTCAACTGGGGTCGGAGCTCGCCTCCCTGATCCCGGACTCCCTGGTGGTCTACAGGTCTCAGGGCCCTTCCAACGGGGTAAGGATGGACGTGACGGACTTCAGGGCCATCGAGGATCTGATCCTGAAGAGGAGGCCCAAGGCCATAATAAACACTGTGGCCGTGACCGACGTGGACGCCTGTGAGGTGAGGAGGGAGGAGGCCTTCAAGACCAACGGCGAGGTCGTCAGACACCTGGCCAGGGTGGCCCGGGTAGTGGAGGCCCACCTCATCCACGTCTCCACGGATTACGTCTTTGACGGAGAGAAGGGGATGTACTCTGAGGTTGACGTACCTAACCCCATCAACTATTACGGTCTCACCAAGCTCGTGGGAGAGTCCTACGCCCTCTCGTATGACGACTCCCTTGTGGTGAGGACCTCCGGAGTGTACGGGAGGAAGGGATTTCCCCTCTACGTGTACAACGCCCTCAGGGAGGGGAAGGAGGTCAAGGCGTTCCGTGGTTACTTCTCCCCCACTTGGGCCAGGGCGTTGGCCGAGGCCATAGTCGAACTCCTGAAGCTAGGGAAGACTGGGGTACTCCACGTGGCCGGTCCCAGGGTCTCAAGGTACGAACTGGCGTTTAGTATAGCCGAGAGGATGAAGCTCAAGGAGCTGGTGAGGGAGGTGGAAGAGGTACCGGGTTGGAGGGCCAGGAGACCCTTGGACTCCTCCTTGGACTCCTCCAGGGCCAGGAGACTCTTGAGCACCGACTTTCAGGCTCAGGGGTACGAGAAGTTGTTCTCGGCCTGAGATAGGGGAGGGCAGGAGGAGTCCTTCCTGTTCACGATAGCGTCGAGGGGCCACCTTATCCCGAGGTCGAGGTAGTGAACGCACCTCTCGTGAGCTGGAGAGTACTCCTTGCTGGTGAAGTAGACCACAGTGGACTCCTCCAGGGCCTGGAAGCCGTGGGCGAAGCCCGGTGGAACCCAGAGCATGAGACCTGGGGTGATCTCCCTGGTCACGAACTTACCGTAGGTCGGGGAACCCAACCTTATGTCCAGGGCCAGGTCGAGGATCCTACCCTGTAACACCGTGACCAGCTTTCCCTGCTCGAACGGTTTCAGTTGGTAGTGGAGCCCTCTGACCACTCCCTTCCTGGAGAAGCTCATGTTCACCTGCCTGACCTCGAGGAAGGGAAGGGAGGAGGACTTGTACAGCTCGGCGAAGTAGCCCCTTTCGTCGGGGAACCTCTGGTAGGTTATCAGTAACACCTCAGGTATCTCCGTGGGAGAGATGGAGAACGGCATGAGACTCAATCTGAGTTTCGGTAATAAATCTTGGGGTTTGGGCTTCACAGGATTTCATGATATCTAATATCAACCCTCAGTCCTTGGGCTTCACCGGAGTCACGGGGAAACCCCGTTTGTCCCTACACTTTGATTTCACTCACTTTATCTTGAATCATGATCGAGTGCAGGGACTTAGCCCTCAGCTACCTACCCGACCTCAAGGTAGGTGGGTCGTGGGACTCCTTTGAGCCCAACGGCACGGGGCTCACATCCCAGATCACTCCCACCCTTTTGGGCATAGCCCACATCGAGTGAGAGTTCATCTTTTATCAAAAAGATCATAATAAATTGATATAAAAACATTTCTGTTAACAGCAGTTATTAGATTTTGCCTTGACTTCAAGGCTACACTTAACGAGAAATCCCATAACTGCTGTCTGTTAACATGAAAAAGGATTCAGCCCTTAGCGGGGGAGTTCGCGGTTATGCGCTTTGCAAACTTCCTCCATCTCGAAACCGAACCTCACCAGCTTGTCCAGGTAGGCTATTACTTTAGACGCTTCGTTGTTTAGTATCGTTCTCGACTTCAGGAATCCTTTCCTCTTCACGTTCAACCTAGATCCCACGTCCGTGATGACCTGGTCGTAATCCTAAACGTTCTCCTCGAGGTACCTCACTCGGTTCATCAAGTCTCCCTCTTTCGTGTTTGATACCCTAGCGTATAATATCGCTTTCCTCCTCACAATTCCCATCAGCTTTTCCACGTCCTCTTCTCTGAACCTCCATCTCCGGCTCTGAAGAACGACTGGTTTAATGTAACCCTCCTTTACGTATTCCCTAAGTATAGCATAGGATATTCCTAAATGTCGGCACACTTCCTTTGGTCTCAGCATTGTATAAAAGTTTATGATGAAATAATATAAATTTTAAGATTCATCGAAAACTGCTGACTACGGCGGTCACAGGGTAGGTTCACTTGATACACTCCAGTCGTTCTATGAACTCGTGGTACATCTCGGCTGTCTTCTCCCAGTCGTACTTGAGGCTCTCTAGATAGGCGGAGCTCCACATGGCCCTGAGCCTCCTCTGGTCGTTGAAGAGGTTGACCAGGAGGTCTGCCATCTTGTTTAGGTCCCCGTACGGTACAGTGTATCCGTTAACTCCCTCGACTATGATCTCCCCCAGGGAACCCACCCTATACCCCACTGCAGGGGTGCCAGAGGCGTTGGCCTCCAGCACTGAGAGTCCCCAGCCCTCAATGAAGGAGGTACTCATGAAGAGCCACGCCCTCCTCAGGAGTTCCCTCTTCCTCTCCTCCCCAACCCTACCTAGCACTTCGACTCCCTCAACGCGTTTAGCTTCCTCCCTCACCTGGCTCTCCAAGTCCCCTCCCCCGGCCACGACCAGCTTGACCCCACGAAGCCCCCTCCCCTTGGCTAGCCTGAAGACCTCGATGGCGTGTAAAGGGTTCTTATACCTCTTCATCCTGTGGAGCCACAAGATAAAGGGTTCGTCGCTCTTCTCCCCGGGGGTGTAACTGGAGTGGTCAATCCCCTCAGGAATCACGGTTATCCTCTCAGGCCTCACCTTGAGTGTCCTCACTGCCTCCTCTCCGGTACTTCTGGAGGGCACTATGACCCTCTTGTAAAACCTTGACAGCCTCTCCGCCCAGGCCACCGGGACAGCGAGGTGGGGAGGGAGCTCGTACCTCAGTACCTGTTGATGGACGTGGTGTATCTTGGCGACGGTACACCGGTTGACGAGGTTAGAGAGGAAGGGCACTGCGTGGGCCACGCTGTCGAACACTAGGTCGAACTTCGTTGCCTCGAGTAAGGAACGAAAGTGGAGGGTCAATGGGTTCCCCCTCCTGATCAGGTGGATCCCCGAGACTTCCCCTGGGCCTCTCCCCACATCCTCACTGAGCCAGTAGACGTCCACCCCCTTCTTGACCAACCTGCTGAACGTCTCCAGGAGATCCCTCTCGGCCCCTCCTGCCTTCGGATGAAAGGGGTCTCTGTGGTTGACTATGAGGAGCTTCAACGGGGTGAATCTCGACTCACGCCCTGATAACTTTTCCTGTGCAGCAGTTATGGGATTTTAACGTAACTTAAAGATTTTCATCAGCCCCGGCGGTCCGCCTAAATTACGTTCGAGAGCCTGAGGAACGCCCCCACGCTCCTCAGGTTCAGCTCCACTACCAGCTCCCTGACGACGTTGTTGATGGTGAAGATCGTGAGGTAGCACTGAAGCCTCTCCCTCCTCCAGAACGAGGAGTCCCAGGGCCTTGACGTCCTTTGGAGCTCCTCGATCTCCCACCCTACAGGCCTCCTCCCCGCTGAGCGAGAGGTCGGTCGTGTAGAGGTACCTGGCCTGTGTCCCGGAGTCGTGTTCCCGGACGAGCAACTTCACCGTGACCACTCGGCCTCCCAGGGTCAGGTCGGCGTAGTAGACTCCAGGGGGTATCCCACTGGGAGGTGCCCCTCCTCGAGGGTGTCCTGGGCAGACCCTGGGCTCGGTTGGACTTGAGCCTTGACATTACGTTGTCCGTCACGAGCTTCTCGGACAGTACGGGAGTCGAAGACGACCCTGGACACGCGGAAGCGCTCCTTGAGCACGTCCAACATCTGGCCACGTCCATCTTGGCCTTGAACTCGGTGACCCTCACAAATCCCACATCTTCCTCACGGCGTAGGGGAAACCGTGAACGTCCTGCTTGAGGTCCACTATCACGACAGTGAGGAGCTTGGCCCTCTCGAACCTCCAGTGGCGTGGCAGTAGATCCAGTAGTTCTCAGGGGCTCACGTCCCCTTGAGCGTCGTGGTCCACGGTGTCGTCCACGATGACGACCTGACCCTTCACCAGTCTGACAGGACCTCCACGCGTCGTCGAGTTCTCCCAACGCCCCCATCAATTCACGTTCCAACCCGAACGTCTCGGCCGCGTTCCTCACGCTGGCCCTCCCACCTAGCAGGACCATGAGGACTAGTGCCAGTTAACCTTCCTGCTCCTCCCCTTCCCCCTGACCACGCCCAGCCTGTTGATCTCCCTGACAGCCTCTCCCTAGCGAACTCGATCTGTCCCTTTCCGCACCTTTTCAGCAGGAAGACGTCGAAAAATAAAAACTTCTCGCTAATACCGACTTCTTCGTATTACCTCCCTAAGATTCCCATAACTGCTGAGCAGTTATTAGATTTTGCCTTGACTTCAAGGCTACACCTAACGAGAAATCCCATAACTGCTGTAAGTTATAACTTCAGAGTGTGAATTTCTCACAATTCTTTACAAGTTTTTTACTTAAGTTCTTCATATAATACTCAACAACCTTTTCTTTTTTCACAAAAAGTGTCATGTTGTCATCGCATAAGAAGGACTTAAACCCTTCCGTGAATTTCTTAATTATATCTCTATTTTTATAATTTATTTCTCTTAGACCTACTCCTACAAGGATATAGTCCTCGTAATTCCTAAACTCGTCTGGAATGTACATCTTTTCTAACAGCTCGACGATGGTAGTACCTCTGTACATCCCCTTTGCTTTGGCTATTACGTACGCTAGGAAGACTATTACGTGGTATTTCTTTTTATACCATGAAAAGGCATCTTCTAACGTAAATCCCCTACCCCTTATGGTGTCGACTACACTCATAAACCACCGGTAGTAATAATTAATCCCTTTTGAGTACCTCCTCTCTCTAGCTCCATAGCTGGACTGTCTATGTAAATTCTTCTCCATTGTTATCAGCGGTATGTGGTAGTCGAAGCCTACTCTATACCAGAACTCTATGTCCTCAGCGACTGTAAGATCATTCCAACCCCCCTTCTCTATAATCTCTTTTTTGGGTGCGACAAGAGTGCCCTGCATCCCAGTTATTACCTTTGCTCCTCTTTCAGCTGAGTATTTCACTATATCGTGAAATATCTTGTTGTATTTTACGTCCATATCGAAATAGGCTGTCATGGAGTTTTCCGGGCAGTAGTTTAGTGAATATTGTCTCCCCACACCTCTTGAGGACTTATAACGCAAAATGGTCAAATTAAAGTCTTTTCTCAACTCCTCCAGATGTTCGTAAGTACCGTCAGTTGAATAATTGTCGGTTATGATTATTTTATAACTGGGGTCGAAAACAGACTTCACACTCTCTTCAACTGTGTCCGCGTTGTTGTAGACGGTACCGTAGAGGCATATCTTCACCATTTACTTTAAGGTAGATTAACAGCAGTTATTAGATTTTGCCTTGACTTCAAGGCTACACCTAACGAGAAATTCTGTAAGTGCTGGGGTCGGACTTTCATTGAGGTTTTATGAATTTATATTTAACCTCTCGTCCTCATACCCCTTATTTCCCTCCACGTGCAGTCTACGGGAGTAACTCCCTTCGAGGACACGGGGAGTTTCATTGGATACCTTCCTCCGCCTCACATTACTCATAGACTTCATAGTGGCACCATCTGATTAATTTTTGTAAGTAATGTTTATAACCTTTACTTTAAACAATCAATTATTGTTCAGGTTATATTTCACTCAAAAATATTCTCAATGAGTCATGATAAATATGGAGATCCAAAATACGCAATACACGTTCCCAAGAGTATTCATGGGAGGATTAAGGGTTTATTAGACAGGGAGGTGATTGTAATTGTTATCCTACCAGATGATGAAGAGTAAGATTATCTGTTCTGGGGAAGCACTTGAAAACTTCCAGTTTATTACAGTAAACGGTAAGATAATTTTCGAAGATGAGGACAGCAGTTATTAGATTTCACCTAGATTGCAGGGCGGTACCTAGGGGAGAATCCCATAACTGCTGTAAGGAGAGAGTTGTTAGGGTTCCCATAACTGCTGCATCTTATTCGAAAAGTGGCTGAGCAATTATTGGAGTATGAAGTTCATCGTTGGCGAAAACTTATTGTGAGAGGGCATGAGGGTGTTAGGGTGAAGGAGTGAACCTCGTAGATCTGGCGCAGTTAATAAATCTCCAAACAATCTAGCCAGCAAAGAGGGATCAAACCATCCTGTGATAGTGTATAAACTTCTCGCTAATACCGACTTTCCGATATTACCTCCCTAAGGTTCCCATAACTCCTGCTCTTAAAAGCTTCTGCCCTGCCACTTCATTCGACTTCATGCGAGAAGATTATCTCGGCTCCCTCCTTCTCAAGGGCTTGCTTGACCTCCTTTTCCACGTAATTGGCCACAACGAAAGGCTTCACCGGTTTCTTGTATTTAGCCTCCAACAACTTCTTTCTAATAATTATTTGATCTACTACCGCTTCGTCGGCGAAGTTCTTTACCTCAAAGACGTAGACGTAGTCGTTGGTCTCATAAAAGTCTATTTCGAACGACCTACCCTTTTCTATTAAACCGAGTTCATCCACTATACTTCCGTGTTTGATTTTGGTAGTGTCTATGTGGTGCAACTTCAGAGCCTTCTTATAGATATTAAGTATGGTCTTCTCAAGACCCTTTCCTGCCCTCGACGTAAAACTGCCTATCTCCACAGACAGCTTCCTCTGCCCCTCCATCAGTTTAAGAATGACCTTGGAGTGCTCCCTCACAGCCTCCTGCAGGGAAGCTATAGCCTCCCCCTGTCTCTTCACGGCCTCCTGGAGTGACTGTATCGCCTCGGTGTGCCTGTTCACAGCCTCCTGCAGGGAAGCTATAGCCTCCCCCTGTCTCTTCACGGCCTCCTGGAGTGACTGTATCGCCTCGGTGTGCCTGTTCACAGCCTCCTGCAGGGAAGCTATAGCCTCCGTGTTCTTTTTCAAGACCTCTTGAAACTCTCTAATACTGTTACTGTTCTCCTCCAATTTCTTTATCACGATGTCGTCCTTCAACTTTTCATAAACTCTCTCGGCTAAGGCAGAAAGGAGTTCCTGATTCTTGAGGATGTCATCGATAGCCTTTGTTCCGCTCACGGCTTAATACTCGCCAACGACATTATTAAAGGGTTTGTCCACCCTTCCACCGGTATTCACTTTCAGGGAGAATGTAAAGGTAAACGGAAATTTGGTAACTGCTGTTACGCTAGCAAGACTCTAACGTTTCTGAGTAATTTTTAATATTTTTAATCACTTCTAAACATTCCTTTGAATCAGGTATTTTTATAACAGTAGTTATGGGACTTTAAGGTAACTTAAAGATTTTCATCAGCCCCGGCGGTCCACCTGAACGGCGCTCGAGAACCTGAGGAACGCCTCCACGCTCCTAAGGTTCAGCTCCACTACCAGATCCCTGACGACGTTGTTGATGGTGAAGATCGTGAGGTAGCACTGAAGCCTCTCCCTCCTCCAGAACGAGGAGTCCCAGGGCCTTGACGTCCTTTGGAGCTCCTCGATCTCCCACCCTACAGGCCTCCTCCCCGCTGAGCGAGAGGTCGGTCGTGTAGAGGTACCTGGCCTGTGTCCCGGAGTCGTGTTCCCGGACGAGCAACTTCACCGTGACCACTCGGCCTCCCAGGGTCAGGTCGGCGTAGTAGACTCCAGGGGGTATCCCACTGGGAGGTGCCCCTCCTCGAGGGTGTCCTGGGCAGACCCTGGGCTCGGTTGGACTTGAGCCTTGACATTACGTTGTCCGTCACGAGCTTCTCGGACAGTACGGGAGTCGAAGACGACCCTGGACACGCGGAAGCGCTCCTTGAGCACGTCCAACATCTGGCCACGTCCATCTCGGTCTTGAACTCGGTGACCCTCACAAATCCCACATCTTCCTCAAGGCGTAGGGGAAACCGTGAACGTCCTGCTTGAGGTCCACTATCACGACCGTGAGGAGCTTGGCTCTCTCGAACCTCCCGTGGGTGTGGCAGTAGATTCAGTGGTTCTCAGGGGCTCACGTCCCCCTGAGCGTCGTGGTCCACGGTGTCGTCCACGATGACGACCTGACCCTTCAAAGTCTGACAGGACCTTCAGCCCCTCCACGCGTCGTCGAGTTCTCCCAACGCCTCCAGTAGGTTTGAGTAGTCCAACCCGAACGTCTCGGCCCTGTTCCTCACGCTGGCCCTCCCACCTACCAGGACCATGAGGACTAGTGCCAGTTAACCTTCCTGCTCCTCCCCTTCCCCCTCACCACGCCCAGCCTGTTGATCTCCCTGACAGCCTCTCCCTAGCGAACTCGATCGGTCCCTTTCCGCACCTTTTCAGCGGGACGACGTCGAAAAACTTCTCGCCAATACAGGCTTTTTCGTATTACCTCCCTAAGATTCCCATAACTGCTGAAAGGAGAAGTTACACCACAGATAAACACTTTTTCCCTTTAAACTACTTTACCATGCATGAAAATCTCCGTCATTGTCACCTGCCACAACGGAAGGGAGTACATTCTGGAGGCACTGCGTTCACTTGACTCTCAGACGTTCAGGGACTTCGAGGTGATCGTGGTGAAGAATTACGTTGATGATAAGATAGACAGGTACATAGAGGACCGTGGGTTCACGAACGTATTGGACACGAACGTTAAGTTGGGCCATAAAGCAGCGGCGGGGCTAAGGAATTCCAGGGGAGAGATCATTACGTTCCTGGACGACGATGACATGTATCAGGCTCACAGGTTAGAAAGGTTGGCTAAGGTATTTGAAGATCCTCGCGTGACATATTTTCACAATGACGCAATCCTAGTGGACGAGAATGGGAGAACAATGGTCCAAGCGGAGCCAGTGGAGGAGACGAGTAGAGTTAGAGACGAAGAAAAGAGAGTCAAATTGAAGTATCTTGATGATAAGAGGGCAGGTTTCAACAACAGTTCCATAGCGGTGAGGAGAGAGTTAGTTGAGAGATATTTAGGTGAGATAAATAATATAAACATCAGCTTAGATAATTTTATTTTCTTCAGTGCACTGTGCAATAGTGGAGACGTAGTTACAACGGACTCAAGACTCACCTTTTACAGGATTCACGCGTCCAACTCCTCCTTTTCTAACGCTTCGTTCACAGCGTGGGTGGAGAGGAACATCCAGGTACTACCAAGGTATATGGAAGACCTTGAAATCATGTTGAAATTATTTAGGGGGTGCTTCATCGAAAGGAAATTGAGGACCGGGTTTCTTTGGAGTAAACGTATTTTAGCCCTCCTTTCGAGGATCAATAACTCTCCCAACAAGGTAACGCTTCAGTTAGCAGACCTAAGTTCATCTCCCTCCGCTAAACAGTTCTTGGTGACCTCGGCCTTCCTCACCGCTCAATATTTCCCAAACACTTTGGGCAGATATCTATTGAAAAGGATTTACACCAGAGAGATGAAGCGGAGAACCAAAATCTTCAAACTTGAGAGGGCCTGATAAGAACCAAAAGACTTCACCCCTCCTCTGGAAGGGGCGAGGCTTTAACTCCTTTGTAAGAGGGCAAAAGAGCCCCCCTCCATAACCCATCCAGGAACTCAACAGTTCCGTCACGAATATTAGGCAGGTCTTGAAAATTTTAGGAGACTCGAACAGGGATGAAGGAATGAAACTTTCTGACAACTGGGTAACCGGGAATTCAGATCTGTTAGTAACGCTCATCCTAGATTTCATCCTGTTCCACAACCTGGTCACTGGAGGATACATAGGGTACGCAGACATGACCACAATCCCTGCCTTCATAGGTTCACCAGATCTCCCTGGAATTCTCGCTTCCCTATCGGGAATAAGCTATTTTCCCCCAATATTTCAGGTCCCCTTAGACGCCGGCCTCACCGTGGTCCAGGTACTCTATTCCCTCGTGTTCGGGACTTACTCCGCGAACCTGTTGTACTATTCCTGGCTGGTATTCTACTCGTTAGGACTGGTTTTCCTCCTGAGGAACTTAACCCAAAACAAGGGCCTCATTATCCTGGGAACTGCAGTGGGCCTGGTGAATCCTGGGGTTCTGAACGTAATAAGGGATTCCCCTCTGACTCTGTACATAGGGCCAATCCCCTGGTTTATCGCCTTTTACTATAGGTATAGGATACTCCGTAGATCAAGGTTGAATCTCTTGCTCTCACTCCTTCCTCTCACAATCCTCAGCATTTACGGGCCTGGCATTCCTGCGCTCCTTCTGTCCCTAATCTCCGTGGAGATGTTCGCCTTCCTGAGGCAGGGACAGGTAAGGGACAAAATAGTATCCAGCCTCAAGTCTGTGGCACTGGTACTGTTTTTCTTCACAGTGTTCCATCTCAATGTACTGTACCTGGTCCTGACAGGAGGACCCCAACTGGACACCTATAGGGAGGCCGAAAATCATTTAGTCACGAACTATGGAATCCTTAGCTTTAACCTGATCCAGCAACTGGAGTTTAACGTTCTAAGTAATAAGTTCAATTATTATTATATTTCCCTCCTCTCATGGGCCTCCACCACGTTCTCCCAGTTAATCGCCGTCCTCCTCTTGATCTACGGACTGATCAGCATAGTACTCCTCCTGAGATCAAAGAACTTCTTTCCCCTGATCTTCTTCTCACTGAGCGTAGCCCTCGTGAGCTACGCTCAGAACTACCTGGATCTCTACCAAACTATAACCCACACGTTCCCCATCTTCGCTGGGGTGGATCCATCAGAGTACAATCCCCTCATGGGGGTCTTCCTAGCCATGGCGACTACCTCCTTCAAAACCCAAGTTAAACCTATGGTCTTTAGACTGATTCATTACCTTCCCCTAGTCCTGATAATCTTCCTGACTCTACTCAGCGGGGTAGTGATGGAAGCTAACCTGGCAGTGGTGTGGAACCACGTGAATCTACCCCAAAGCGTCGAGCAGGGCTACCAGACCTTGTACGCAGGTATCCAGGGAGAGACCGTGATCTCTGTACCTCCCATAGATCGATTTTACTTTCCCTTTTACACGTATAACGGAACTGTGTATGGGCTCAGAAATCCAGAACCTTGTGTTCCTCCTGTCTTCCCGCTATTGGCCTACCCCAAGAGTGCCGTGGTGATAGATTCCCTCCCCTCCGTCGCCAACCTGGAGAACCCGTACGTCGAGTTATATTATACGCTCTTCATTGGAAACACCACAGGTTTTCAATACTACTCGACAATCCTCAATGTACAGAGAATATTTTGGATAGGACCCTCCGTTAACTTCAACAAGCTGTACACTCCGTACTACGTAGCCAACCTAACCATGCTCGAGAACAGGACAGGATTCCACGTAATAGCTGACTACGGGGACTTCGCGATCCTAGGTAGTAATAATGACCCTACCTATAAATTATTAATAAGAGGCCCGTTGGTGGAGATCTACCCTCTGAGGAACGTAACTTCAGTAGTGACACCTGTGGGTTACGGTACCCAGGTGATCGTAAACGGATATTCTGTCAGGGACTACGGGGGAGTAGTAGAGGTTGTCTCTTCCCACCCCTTAAGGCCATTCACCTTGACCTCAAATTACGTGATTTTCAACTTGATTACAGATTCCGCCATAATCGTGTTCTATTTAGTACTTCTTGTATCTCTTTTCAAGGTAGTGTGGTCTCGCTCATCCGTCCGCGAGAGTAAAGCCTTAAGCTCTGACCCGTAGTTTGATGTTATGGTCAAGTTGGGGGTAGTGAGCTCTTCTCCCTTCCTATTGAAAGAGGGAGGGGCTGAGAGACACGTTTGGGAGTTCCTGAGGAGGGCCAGGGATCACTTTCAAATTGAACTCCTCCCGTGCCTGAGTGCCCTAACTCAAGGGGACAGGGAGAAAGTGTTATCCAAGCTTGATGTCCTAGAAGGAGAGGGCTTCATTGTCCCTGAAGTCGTGAGGGACCTGTTCACCAGGTTCCGGGTGAGTAGAAAAGAAGTCCTACTAAATTACGTCAGTCTAGCTCTCCACGAGAGGTTAGCCAAAGAGTTGAGAAGGGAAGTGGAAGGTCTAGACTTCCTTTTCGCTCCTAACTTCATGAGCCCAGAGGTGTCCATGATGGGAAAACCCTACGGGATCCTGGTAAACGCTTATCTTGCTCCCCTTCACATGGGTCCCATAAGGCATTCACTTTGGAAGGCCAGGATAGGGCAGGAACCGCTCTACCTGGGACTGGCCAAGAGCGTGATAACGTCAATATATTGGGAGAGGTCTCTGAGCGTCATGAGGAGGTCTCCCCCCAAGTTCATAGCCGGAGTGAACAGGGTAGCCCTCTTAGACAAGTTGAGTAGTGTTCCAGGAGAGAAGATCCTCATAGAGCCAGGTTTCGCTGTGGAGGGTCTATCCTTCGTAGAACCTGAGGGGAAGGGAGACTACGGGGTTTACATGGCAGCTAGACTCGTTCCTAGCAAGGGTCTCTTCGACCTACTTGAGGTAGTGAAGAGAATGGGAGGGAGAAATTTCAGGATCATGATCTTGGGCAGACTCGAGGAGTACCAGGAGGAGTTCCTCAGGAGGGTGGACGAATACGAATTAAGAGACGTGATAGTCCATGTGGGATACCTTGACGGGAGGGATAAGAGGGAAGTGATCTCAAGGGCTAAGGTACTCATTTACCCCTCCCACGACGACACCAACTCCATTGTGGTCTTGGAATCGTTGTCCCTCGGTACACCTGTGGTGGCATATGACATTCCAGGGTTAAGGTTCGTGTACGAGGGGTTACCAAACGTGGAACTAGTGAGGGAGTTCGATTACGAGGGAATGGCACTGAGAGCCTCAGAGTACTTGAGCGGAGCGAAGAGGTTCCAGTTAACGCCAGAGTTAAAGAGATTTCTTGAGTCCCACTCCTCTTGGGACAGAGTGATCCAACAAGAGATTGAAGTACTAAGGAAATATACTTAAGAGGAGGAAGTAGAAGAGTGGTTAACTGTCCCCTAGGACACAAACTGAGCTCCAACCTCAACGGTGCACTGAACATCAGGAAATCCACCAACGTAGCAATGAAGAAACCCATCTCCTTCCTGGTGGACCAGAACCGAGTAGCATGAGAAAGTAATGAGGGAAAGGGCATACCGCATCTGCCTACTTAATAGCGTCAAAAGGACTAGGAATGTTAAATGATGGTAAATGATCTAAATTTTACGGCTTATCGGAAACTGTTGGCAACGGCAGCAGTTTCATGACTTTCCCTTAATTACCGCCCTGTTTTCAAGGGAAATCTAATAACCGCTACTCTCGCCTTCATGGCGTGGAGTAGGTCAGAAGGTAACTATTAATTTCCTCCTTACTCTAGTTCAACATGCCTTCCCTCAGCATAATATGCTTCATGCCATCATATAACCTCCTTGAACAGGGTTATCCATTCCTGGAGGTCATCCTCTCTTCCCTCAACGTATGTGACAAGATGTACATCTACGATGGTTCCTCCGACTCCACGACCAAGGTGCTTTCACGGATCAAAAACCCCAGGTTAATCGTTCTCAGGGGAGATTGGAACTTCAGTTCCAAGAACACCAGAGGAGGACAGGTGATAGCTGAGGTCTCCAACAAATTACTGGACGAGGTGAGAAGAAGGGAAGGCTGGGAAAACACCTTCGTCTACTACGTTCAAGCCAATGAAGTGTTTCACGAGGAAACTTACTCCCAAATAAGGTTGATACCCGAGACCTACCCTAATTACAGGGGATATCTACTCTACTACTACGGTTTCTACGGTACCCTGCTGAGGGGGGAACAGTTCCGCCTTAGGATGGCACCCCTCTCTAAACACGTTAGAGTGATACATGACGGCTGGACCATGAACGTCTTCGGAGGTTTCCTAAAGGCCGTCAAGATAGTAATGAGACATGAGGCTGGAATGATGTTGAAGTATGGTAGATTGAACGACTTCCTTTGGGTCTCGAACTCCATGTACAGATATGTTTACACCAGGAGACCAGTGTTCAGATATAGCCTACTTTTCAGATCCATTGTGACCAAGAAGTTGGAGACCCACAGTTCCATGTTCAAAGACATGAGGTTCTCGGAGATGAGGGAGATGGTGGAGAAGATGAGGGAATTAAAGGACGAAGAATTCTGGAGGGAGATGATAAAGGTGAGCGAAAAGGTCCAGGGGAGCGGAAAGAGGGAGTTTCCTAAGGTCACGATACCCGTAGAGGATCACCCTAAGGTCATGAGACCTCTCCTTTCAATGTCGACCTATGAACCCAGGGAGGAGATAATCCGTGAAATAAATGAGCTGAGAGAGCCAGTAACTTGTTGAGACGACTGACGGAATTCTATGTAGAATTACAGCAGTTATGGGACTTTCCCTTAAATATCGCCCTGTAATCGAGGCGAAATCTAATAAACACTGTAGAATTAGTTGAATGTAACCTGCCACGTCAATGAGGCAGAGAAGAATTCTCCTCGATCACGTATGATCAATTATTACGCTTAAGCTACTGAAACAAAATGAAATCGCAATGGAGACCTGAACGGCCCGTATCACCTCGTAGTCTGGGCAAAATCTAATAGCTGTTAGTCGATATTATTTTTAGGTCGATCCTACGATATCACCACTGTGAAGGCAACTCTTGTAATACATCGTGTGACGAAGTCTCCCAGTGGAGAAGGTTTCGTGGTTAGGGTGAGTGCAGAGCTGCTGAGGGAGAAGAACCTCGATGTGACACTGGCCACGTTCTCTCCCCCCACGGACGACCTCGGGTTTAAGAACGTTAGGGTGTTTCCGATTCACCTGAGGAGATTCGATAAATACCAAAGGTTACTGACTATGTACTCTGCAAGGAAAACGAGACCCGATTTCTTCCTGAACATGATGGGCGTCCCTATACCCTTATCCGACATCGCGCCTCACGTAGTGTACGGAGTCGCCCCTGAGTTCTCCTCGGTTCCGTCAAAATACTCCTCCTCCCTGTTTTGGAAGCTTTACCTCATGCCCATGAAGGCCGTGATCGGGAAGCTAAAGTCGGAGGCCAAGAGGTGCGTCTACCTTGCCAACTCCAAGTATTCAGCTAAGGCGATCAAGGAGGTGTATGATGTTGAAGCCACGGTGATCTACCCGCCGGTGGACGTGCAGGACTTCCTCAAGGCATTTCACGAGACAGGTGAGCCGTTCTTCGTGACCGTGGGTAGGTTCGAGGAGGGGAAAAGACTCGATCTTGCCTTGGAGTTCTCAGCCAGGTCTGGTATAAGGGGAGTTGTGATAGGGGCCATGGAGGGGAAGAGCTACCTGAAATACCTACAGAAAAGGAAGGAAGAGCTTAAGGCCAACGTAGTCTTCCTCCCCAACGCCAGTAGGGCACAGCTCTTGGAAACAATGTCGAGGGCATCCCTCTACTTTCACCCCACCCCAGGGGAACACTTCGGTATACCTATCGTTGAAGCCATGGCCTCTGGGTTGATCCCCTTGGTTCCAGAGGACAGCGGGGGGGCGGAAATCGTTCCCGAGTTCAAGTACAGGTCAATACAGGACGCAGTGGAGTTGGCCAAGGGGTGGGTTGAGGCCCCTCCGTCAGTGAGGAGGGAGTTGAGGGACAGGTCTACCATGTTCAGCAGGGAGAACTATAAGGAGAAGATGTTGAATATTCTGGAAAAATTTAGTTAAAAAAATGTCTAACTTATCTTCCTGAACACGAGTATCAGCACGACGATGGAGATTATTATGGCTATTATGCTAACAGCCAGGGCTATGTCCACTGTGCCTGAGAGACCTGAGAGGGCGTTAACCCTGCTGTTCAAGGTGGTGTACTCGTTGTTCAACGTCGACACACTACCCTGAAGTCCGGCGACAGAGCTGTTGAGGGTTGATATGGAGGTCTTCAAGCTATTGACTGTGCTGGTCAGACTATTCACGGTGCTGGTCAGCGACGAGACACTCTGGCTGAGGGAGTTCAATTGAGTCTCTAGGCTGCTTAAGGTTGCGTTGAGCTGCGAGATCAGGGCCCCGGTGTTCTGATTCACGGTTACCGGGAGGGTCACGGTGTTGGAGGTCATTCCGGCGTAGGTGGCAGTTATGACGAGGTCACTCTCGTATTGGACGTTGGGCATAGTGAGGGTCAACACGTACATTCCGTTGGTGTAGGTGAAGTTGTACATAGTTCCATTGAACTGTGCAGTGACCGTCGCGGTGCTCACCGGTTGTCCGGCGAAAGTGACCACGCTCTCCACGGTCAGGGTCGTTCCTCCGACCACAGTTATCCCGGTTCCAGAGGTCAGATCCTTAAGGTTGACGTTAGGGGAGGTTGCACTGACTACCTGTAGCGCGAGTTGCTGTATCTGTACCGTTATCTTGAAGGAGTAGGTCTGAGGAGCTACCACACTGATGGTCTGTGTCGCGGGGCTGTACGGGGCTGGAGGGATCACCTTGAGGGTGTAGTTCCCGGTCGCTAGGGAGATTGTCGCCTGACCTGAGGAGTTAGTCACTGCAGTCTGACCGTCAGCAGTAACCGTGGCCCCTGAAACAGGTATTCCCTGGGGATTGACCACCAGGACGTTGACAGTAGCCGTCAGGGGGGAGAACTGGAAAGTAGTGGAGTTGGTGAACCCAGTGCTGGTTCCCACGACTACAGTGTAGGTTCCGAAAGGTAGTATAGCGGTGGGTTGACTGGGGAAAGTGAAGGCCTTTAACGTGTAAATGCCGTTGGCGTTACTCGTGGTCGTGTTGGAGTAGACTGCCTTTCCTTGAGGATTATATATCGTTACTCCCACTAAGGTGTTGGGGGCTGTTGTACCCTCAATGAACACAGTCTGTCCTGGATGATACACTGGTTGAGTTGTCACGGTGATGGGTGTGCTGGTACCTGCTAGAGCCATGGGGACGAGTGCTAGTCCTAATCCCAACAATAGTAAGGGAAGGAAACTGAGTTTCATGAAGTTTCACCTTACATGATTCTTGTTAAAAAATAAAAATTAACTTGCAGTCACCACTTCCGTGAGACCTGGGTTATAGGGTATGCTGAGCTCTGGGTTGGAGAACGGTATCAGTACGAAGGTGTAGTTGCCTGACATGGTCGGAGTGAACCTCAATCCTACCTGAGTGCTCTGCCCAGGCACCAGGTTCACGACGACTATGCTCTCCGCTTGCACTGGGGTGTTGTTCTGCAGTACCTGTAGAGTAGCGTATATAGTCTCGTTAACGTTGCCGTTATCGGTGATGTTGAATAACACGTTGTAGGTCTGACCTACAACCATGCTGGTCACAGGAGTGCCGTTGGGACCTATGATCGTGAAGTGGTTCACTAGGACACTGGTCTTTATGACCCCTATATAGAAGTAGGTGCTAGCCTTCATCGTGAGCTGCTGAAGTACGCCGTTAAAGTTGAAGTACTTCCCCTCAACAACGTTCATGAGGACCGTTACCTGGTTCACTACACCAGGCTTAGCCGATATCTCTCCCGAAACTCCTGGTGTGTACACCTGTGGCTCGACGACCTTTAGTTGTCCAGTGTAGTACGGGGTAGGTATCAGTACACCGTTCTTTATCTGTTCCATTTGAGTCAGGACCAAGGTAGTCGTCTCTCCGTTGGCTGGGTTCACGACGGTCACGTTGAACGTCGTTCCAGTTCCTGGCACGTAGGGGTTCTGGACAGCGTCAGGGGCGTAGACGGTTATGTTGACGAGCTCACCTGCGGTAGTGTTGGGGAACGGTACTGCACTAGAGGGAGACTGGGTTATGTTGACACCGTTGAAGAACACCGAGATCACGGGTGGTACTAGACCGTTCACGTCCAACTTGGCAACATTACTGGACACTGATGGAACAGAGTAGGCTGAAACTATGGTGACAGTACCCGTGGTCACGTTAGGTACTTCCACCACATGGATCGAGTATACATTGTGAGTGACCTGAACTACGTCAGTCAAGTTGACGTTCAAGGGTATGCCGTAACTGCCCGGAGTGCCGGACCATAATGTCATGGGTACCTGCATTATCCAGATGGATCCGTTGTAGTAGAAGGATACGTTACTACTGCTCGTGAGCTGAGGACCGGTAACCAGCTGTTGAGATTGCTGAGTAGAGACAGTGGATATGAGGTTACCTAATAGGGTCAGGGAGTTGGGGGATGCCGTTGACAGACCTGATTCAGTGTAGTTCCCTGGAGATGGATGATAGTAGTAAGAGAACAGCGGGGATTGCATCTCAATGAGTAACTTGGCGAAGGGTGAGGCTGGGGATGGGTTGAGTATGGAAACTCCTATGTCCACAGTATTGATGGAAATCGACTGCTGCTGGTAATATGGAGTTATGGCGGAGGACGTGCTGGTGGGTCCTATGGTGGCGTTGGCGTTTATCAGGACCACGGATCCTGGGGCCACAGTGAAACCGGCAGTGGTCACTAGTGAGGTCCTATTTCCAGAGGACAGTATGCTGGGGTTACCTAAGACAACCAGACCACTGAACGTTCCTGAGCCAGCAGATACTTCGCTGAGGGCTACTGGCGACGTGACTATTGTGGGAGTTCCAAACCCGTTCCACTCCACGAATTGGGCGTAAATGTTCAGAGAGCCAGTGTACCTCATGGTGCTGGACTCCACTAGACCGGGACTGGTCACCGATACCACAACAGACTGACCCGGATTGGCGGAGGTCTGATTCACGGACAATGTGAAGGTGGAGGGCTTCAACACCACCGTAGCGTTTACAGTAACTCCAGACGCTGGAGATGTGTACTCAAAGACTATGAGACCGCCGTTAACTACGTTCTTTAAGTTGGTTATGTTCACGTTATTAATGACTAGGTAGAACTGACCTTTACTCTCATTGACGTAATAGGTAACTTTTCCTGTGAACAACCCTGTACCTGGGGAGGTCTCGGAGAGAGTAGCAGTTGTACTATTAACCTTAACTCCGGCAGGGTTCTCAACTATGACCTTAAGTGACGCCTGCAGTGCTGAGGAAGGTATGGTCTGAGCGTAAAGCTGATCGCCTACGTTTATCACTATGTAGTGCTTCTCTGGAAGCACATTATACGGCAGAGGTGGAAGATAAGCAGTCTCGGTGGAACTGAACGTTGTGGAAGTTGGAGTCTCGATGGTTATGTTGGGTGCGATGGTCTGGAACGTGTAAGTCACAGATAGGGTTTGGGCGGCGAACTCGTCATATATCTTGAAGGTCAGCTGGGTGCCTGAAGGTATGTAAGATAACTTGAGCAACCCCTCAATGCTCGTCCTGGGCACTAGGATGAAGAACGTGCCGTTACCGTTGGCGGAGGTTAACCTACTAATTCCTAGATCGTTCAAGGTTCTAGTTATTGAGGTACCGTTGGGGAGGACGGCAGTAACATAGTCTTTAGCTACTAATACTCCATTATAGGTCACACTATTCCCGCTAATAGTGAGCGTTGTTGCCGTCCCGAAGGCCAGGTTGGGCTCATTATAGGCAAGTTCGATGGATGGGGTGACGTTGGCTACAGCCACCACATTGGGTATTGGTACTAGGGCAGGAGTTCCTACAACTATCTGGCCAGGGGTACTCACATTGACTGGCTTTGTGGAGCCTAAGAAGTTGAACGATGCACCTATGTCGTTAGTAGCCGTGATCAGTATAGTAGTATTACTGAAATCGTAGGGAGGTAGGGTTACTGTGACCTTGCTACTGGTGAAGCTTACACTCGGCTTACTGCCTATTTGTAACACCGTAGGCAGGGTGAAGACGCCACTACCAGGGTAGGATTCAGGTAGCGTTACAGTAGTGTTTAAGTACTTGCTACCTGTGGGCCCCTGAAGGGAGACGTATACAGTTATGCTCTCGTCCACACTGTAGTTGATTATGTAGTCGAAGGCACTGACAGTCATGTTCTGTCCCTTCTGTACCGAGAGAGAGATGGGCTGAGGTACGGTCTCCCTTATGGTCCCAGTCACGGAAGCCGAGGCATTGAAGTTCAACCAGTCGTCTACGTAGATCGTAATAGGAGTGTTGGTGGTGAATAGTCGGGATACACTCACTAGATTTGCGTATTGAGAGCCTGTAACGTTGGCTGGCGAGTACTTGCCGTTCTCAAGGGTATCATAAGCCTTGTTGGTGCTGGTTATTACCGACGTAGTGTAAATACTGAAGTTACCGTTGTATACATTTCCGTAACCGAACATAGCCTGTGCGTTGGAGATGGGGTTATTCTCAAAGACGCTAGTGTTCACATAGACGCCATTCATTATGGCTAAGTAGGACACGTTCTGAATTACCGGATTCTCCATCTTTCCATTGACCGTTATTGAGAATCCACCATTTCCTCCAACTAGGGGGTTTGCCTGCATTACATTATCCACGAAGAAGTCCTCCCAGGTGGAGTTAAGGGGTACGGTGCTCTCAGTGTTCGTCAAAGTGGGGGCATAGCTGTTGGTGTTCGCTATGAAGTTGTTTACGGTCACGCTTGCCCCAGTGCTGTATGAGATGGTTATGGTGGAAGCGGAGCTGAAGTAATAGAGGTCGGTGACATTTACCGTTCCTCCTCCTGTTACAACTTGGCCGTAAGTACTTACAAGATTATTGGGGAAGGTACTGGGTAACATCATCTGAAACACTCCAGATGTACCATTGGTTGTTCCTACACCACTTTTGAAGGTAAGATAAGGATTAGTCAGGTTGACATTGTCTAACGTGCTATTGATGGTCAAACCAGCGGTGAGACTGACATGGTTACTACTTGTAAGACTCGCACTTAATGTCTCTCCGTTTTGAAGGGTTATTGTGGTTGGAGTGGTAGTAGGAGTCAAGGTGATGAAGAACCAGAAGTAGTGCCCTCCGTTTTGCAAGTAATACACTGTTGAGGCGTTAGTTATGTGGTCACTGTTCAAAGGTAACGTGACACCGTTAGCTGTGACTGTGAGGTTCCCCTCCACATACTTTGCACCATATTGGTTCTGAGGCACGTTGGGGTTATACACCGCCACCAGAACTACTTGCGCAGGACCTACCCATTGGCTACTTATAGAGATGGTTACTCCTCCAGCTGATCCACTGGTCTGTGCTTGTGGTATTACACCAAATAGGAATGAACCTCCCATCAAGAAAACTAGGAGGATCGAGAGATATCTCATTGCCTTGTCATGCATACATTATTCACTGATCTGAGCATAACTCGTTAAAATATAAAAAATGGATGACTACTGGTGTATACACCAGATGGGTCAGGATCTTTAGGGGAGAGGACGGGAGGTTAAATATAAACTCGTGAAACTCCATGAAAGTGTTTACCCGTGGCGTAACTTACCTTCTTTAATCACTTCTAATTCCGCCACGGGCACCCCTCTTAAGGGATCATACACGGTCACCCTCAATTCGTTGGGGCTAGTCGAGGGAAACTTCAATACCCTCCCATCCAATCACTCCCATCCTCGTGAGCAGTGCCCGTCATCGGTTGGGAGATCATCAAGAGAGAATTCTTGGGTAATACTACATGAACATGACCGACGTCAAAACGATATTTAGAAAATTGAAAATAACGAGTAGTTACGTGAAAGAGTTACAGTCTAACCCCCCACGGGGTGATTCAGGGCTCCTTTGCAAATTGTAATATATCTCTCGGTTTAGACTTATTCAATGAAGGAAT
>NZ_JH597770.1:805852-812193 GCF_000243315.1 Metallosphaera yellowstonensis MK1
GTAAAAACTATTTGTAATACTACATGAACATTACTTACTTAATCAAAACGATATTTAGAAGTAATTAAAAATAACTAGTAGTTACGTAGAAGCGTTACAGTCTACCCCCCCACGAGAGTTTGCTAGAATATCTTTAGATAGAGTTTAATTCCGGGAATATTACTTCCCTCTCATGAGGAGGCTATACCTATTTCCCCTCGCCTTACTGATCCTGGTCTTAGCTCTCATTCTGCTTCACGGTCTCTCAACTCCGTCCCTCCCGTTGAACCAGAGCTCCATAAACGAGATCTTCGGTCCAGGTAAGATATTGAACTCCAGTGGCGTGATAGAGATCAGCAACGGAACCCCGGTCCTGAAGACTCTGGGAGGACTGTCAATCCCAGCTTACGACTTCCTAGGAGTGTACCTCCCCTCCCAGGTTAAGGGAGGAGTTGTGGAGGAGGTAGAAGGTAACGGATATCACCTCTTGGTGGTATACCTAGAGCTCAAGGACGTGGTTCCCTCCAACTACACTCAGGTAGTGAACGGCACCAACGACACTATCCTGATAGTTCACAGGGGTTATGGCGAGGTAGACCTGACATACTTCGGAGGACACCTCTCCCAAGGGCAGATACATGAACTCGTCGCGATGTTAGAGTTCGACCTCCGTCGTGGACAATAGTAAGTTTTAACTTAACAGGGTTTCGGCTCCCGCTCCTCATATCCTGAGAGTTGACCAGAGGAGGGCATCTTAGAGATAGCAGTTATTAGATTTCCCTTGAAAAAGGGGCGGTAATTAAGGGAAAGTCACGAAACTGCTGTTAGAGAGAAGTGGTACCCTTAAGTTAAAGACTTTACCCGACCCTAGAAGGGGCAAGGTTGTCGTTCGTTTCATCAATCCTCAGCCCTTGGGCTTCACCTGTGTCGCAGTTGACCCGTTCATTCCCCTCAGCCCCCGTTAAGATAAACAAAAAGGGATTTACGGTTTAGCGGAAACTGTTTTACAACTGCTCTTGAGAAAATCTGATCTCCCCACCCCCCTCTTTTATAAACAGACGATGATAAACCATCATATGCGTTACTCCACTCTGGCCAAGTGGTCCTACGGTCTCAAGGTTTTGGTCGTGGCCGAAGCGATTCTCTTCGTTTCCCCTTACATCTCCAGGATCCTCAATCTTGATCTCCCCTTCCTTCCCAACCCCTTCCGGAGCCCTTACCTCCTCTCCTTCGTCTTCCTCATCTCTCTGGCCTCCCTGAGGCACTCGCTCAAGGCCTACGGATTGGCCCTCTCCCTGTGGTCTGTGTCTTCAGTACAGGTGCTCCTTTTCCCGAGGTTACAGGGTCAGTTACAAGTGGGTGTGGACTTCCTCTTCGTCCTTTTGGTCTTGATCTCCTCCACACTCCTTGCCAGGCAGAACTGGGGATGGAAGAGCCTGGCCCTCTCCCTCCCACTTTACCTGGTGTCTTTGGGTCTGCTCTCCCTCTTGTACCTCGGGGAGAGCAGTTTCCTCTCCCTCCTCTCCTCTCTCGAGAGGGGTCTATTTCCGTACTCGATCCTAGTTCAGGAGCTTTCAACCCTGGAGGGCAGGCACTGGTTCCTCTCCGGTTTCCTACTCCTGGTGGGTTACGTCTTCCTTTCCTCCTCCTACTATCAGAAACCCTACTCTTCCCTACGTTCCGTTGGGCTCACCTTCCCTTCTATCCCCATCCTGACGACCCCCGTCTTTCTGTTCCTCGGTTATCCTCCCTTCCCTACCCTCCTGAACCTGATCTCCCTGGTTAGCTTACCGCTCTCGCTCCTCCCAAAGGTTAAGGCTAAACCCCTACAATTCGGACTCCTCACCTCTACCGTCTCACTGACCATCTCGGCACTCCTCTTCCTCCTGGGATCAGGGGAGGCCCTGGTCTTTACAGCCTCTGGGGGTTCCGTGATACCCCGAGGCCTCACTGATCCAGACAAGGTTAAGTCCAAGTTGGTGGAGGCAATCAAGGAGAACAGGCACTCCCAAGCTAAGAGATTCGTGGACTTTCTCAACTCCGTGGGCATCTCCCCCTCCCAGCTTTTCTGTGAAGCTTCCAGGAACAAGAACTGTGTCCTGGCCCTCTGGTTGCTGGAGAGGTATACTCTGAGCTTAGAGACATGTCAACACCTCAAGGGCGTGACAGACTGTGTCCTCTACACCGGAAGAATACCCACAGGGGTTAACCAGCTCCTCCTGGCCCTCCAGAAGGCGGATAGGGACTCCTCTGAGAAACTCGCCGGACTAGTCCTAGCGAAGTCCCAGGACGAGAGGACTAGGGACGTGGCGAGGAAGATACTTGCCTCCCTAACCCAGGGTAAGGAGGAGCCGTTGAACTTACCGTCACTCTCGGGGTGGGATCCCAACCTCTGGATCAACAGGGAACTGTACGGGTACAAGGTGGTGAAGCTCGTGGGTAAGGGAGGAAACGCGTACGTCCTCCTGGCGGAGAGGGGAGGCAGGCAATATGCCATCAAGGTACCTATGATATCGAGTTCCTCCAAGGAGAGGACTAGGGCTAGCAGACTAACCTTCCTGGACACGGCGGGGGAGTCATCAAAGTTACAGGAAATATCCAGCAAGACTGAGGACATGGTCACCCTCTACGGAGTCTTCGTAGACCAGACCGCCATAAGGGAGATCCTGACGGGCAAGGTGGAGACTTACCTCAAGTCACCTCCGGCAATAGTCATGGAGTTCATGGGAGGGGGTGACGTGGAGGGGCTCCTCAGGGAAGGGGCAGTGGTGAACTCCAGGAAGTGGCAGAGCGTTGTGACCTTCATATCCCTGAGGGTGGCCAGGGCGTTGTCTGTGATTCATCAGGAGGGTTACGTACACCTGGACGTGAAGACTAGGAACATCTTCTTCTCCTCCCCTCCGGGGAGGACTGGGGAAGAAGTGTTCAGTAACCTCCTGACCGGTAGGGTTAAGGCTAAGCTGGGTGACCTGGGGGCCTCAAAGAGGGTGGGAGACAGGCTCGATCAGTACACCCCAGAGTACTGCCCGGTGGATCAGGTTGAGGCCATGCTCTCAGGGAAGGGGGCTAACGTTAAGATGGACATGTACGCTCTAGGGGCCACCATGTATAAGATGCTAACCTTGGGCTCCATGAACCCGCCTGAGGTAGTCAAGTACATGGACGACGCCGTAGAGCAGTTCTTCAGGAGGGGAGATTTCAAGACCTACCTGGAGAAGGCGAAGGAGACTTATGCCAGGTTTTACTCCTCCCTGAACTTGCCCGGCGTAGATCCAGGGTTGGTCAAGGTAATAAGGGAACTGGTGAACCCAGACCCAGAGAGGAGACCGGCAGCCCATCAAGTGATAACCGAGTTGGAGGTAATACTGAGGAAGTTGGAGCCCAGGTACACGGTGTAGGAGATCCTGAGCTCCGTTTGTCCCTACACTTTCATTTCGCTCATTTTATGTTCAATCATGATTCAGTGTAGGGACTTAGCCCTCAACCACCTACCCGACCTCAAGGTAAGTCACGGGACTCCTTAGAGCCCAACGGCAAGGGACTCACATCCCAGATCACTCCCACCCTTTTGGGCATAGCCCACATGGAGTGAGAGGTCATCCTTTATCAACAAAAAATTACAAAGGTCCACAACGAGAAGTGAACCCGAGAATGTAACGCTTCTACGTAACTACTAGTTATTTTTAATTTTATAAATATCGTTTTGATTAAGTAATGTTCATGTAGTATTACAAATAGTTTTTACTGATGATCTCCCAACCGATGACGGGCACTGCTCACGAGGATGAGAGTGATTGGATGGGAGGGTATTGAAGTTTCCCTCGACTAGCCCCAAGGACTTAAGGGTGACCGTTATGATCCCTTAAGAGGGGTGCCCGTGGCGGAATTAGAAGTGACTAAAGGATAAGTTACGCCACGGATAAACACCCTTCATCAAACTCTCTCCATAACATACTGGAAGATGTTGAAGGCTGGCTGACCTTGAGCCTGAACTAGAACTACGTTATTCCCCTTTAGTCCTACGTTATAGTAGATTGACGAGAAGGTACTGTTCACGGTGAGGTTGAAGTAACGATAACCAGATAGAGTCCCGTTGATTGCTAGGTGCCCGGTCGTGCCGTACAGGTAGTTGTAAAGTTGGGTCGCGTCCTGACCTGTTAGGACAGCGACGTTTACTGAGCTGCTGTTCCCCAGGAGGTATTCCGAGTACTGTGTGAAGTTACCCTCAGGGGAAGTGACGTTGAGCACGTAGTACTGGACTAGGTTCAGACCCTTACTGCTGGGATACATGTAGGGGGGAATCTTGACCTGTGTTCCGTTCCTTCCCATCATGACCTGAACCTCCAGATTCAGGAACTTCGCCAAGTCCACGGGGGAGGAATTTCCGGTCACGTTGACTAGGATTAGATAGTGGTTGATGAGGTAGTGGGGGAGGGAGAGGTTGGGGACCTGAGGGGATCCGGGGTAATGTACCACTGTTATGGCTACCGCGGTCTGGTTAGAGGTGGGAGACAGGATATACTCCTGATAATAGGAGTCGGCCCCAGGGAAGGTCTGTTGAACCACGAAGGTGTCGTTGACCTCCCCCAGGGAGATCAACTTCCAGCCTGGTGAAGCCTGGGACAACTGGTCCTGTGTGGGGAGATAGACCCCCTGTGTTGTCGCTACAACGTTCATGTTCCTTGCCACGAAGTATATTGCCACAACTGCAAGGACGACCACGACAATTATCAGAGCAATCTTTTTTGAGTCCATGTGGAGAGGGAGGGTTATGGTTAAAAAACTCTTGCAAAGGTTTGAGAGCCTTCGTTCTCCCGGGAACGATCAGCCCATCACTAACGCTTGCATGTTCATCCTTTTGTCCGTTTGTCCCTACACTTTCATTTCACTGACAGCAATTATTGGGATTAGTCTAGATTACAGGGCGGTACTCAAGGGAAAATCCCATGATGACTGTCAGTAGTTTTATGTAATCATGATTCAGTGTAGGGACTTAGCCCTCAACCACCTACCAAGCTTTGCGGTATGTACATCATGGGGGTCCTTCGACCCGAACTGCACTGAGTCTCATACACGGTATTTGAGACACATTAACATTTGTTCAGCAGTTATGGGACTTTAACGTAACTTAAAGATTTTCATCAGCCCAGGTGGTCCGCCTAAATGACGTTCAACGAACCTGAGGAACGCCTCCACGCTCCTCAGGTTAAGAGCCCCCACCAGCTCCCTGACGACGTTGGTCATGATGGTGAAGATCGCGAGGTAGCCCTGGAGCCTCTCCCTCCTCCAGAACGAGGAGTCCTCCAGTCCCAGGGCCTTGACGTCCCTTGGAGGTCCTCGATCTCCCACCTCATCCTCCAGGCCTCCTCGACTTCCTCGCTGAACGAGAGGTCGGTGGTGTAGAGGTACTTCACGTGTGTCCCGGAGTCACGTTTATATTCCCGGACTAGCAACTTTACTGTAATCGCTTGGGCTCCCAGGGTCAGGTCGGCGTAGTAGACTCCGGGGGGTAGGTCCCCCACTCGGAGGTGTCCCTCCACCTCCTCGAGGGTCCCCTGGACCGACTCGACCCTGAGGAGCCTCCGGTTGGACTTGAGCTCAGACACCACGTTCTCCTTCACCAGCTTCTCTGACCAGTACCACGAGTCGAAGACGACCCTGGACACGCGGAAGTACCCCTTGAGCACGTCCAACATCTCCCTGGCCATCTCGATCTTGGTCTTGAACTCGGTGACCATCCCCAAGTCCAACATCTTCCTCACGGCGTAGGGGAAGGCTCCCACCATGAACGCCCTGCCCGTGGAGAGGTCCACTATGGCGACCGTGAGGAGCTGCACGCCCCTCTCGAACCTCCCGTGGGCGTGGCAGTAGATCCAGTAGTTCCCGTGGGGGCTCACGTCCTTCCCCCTGGAGTACTCCTTGTGGTCCACGGTGTCGTCTATGATTACGGCCACCTCACCCTTCACCAGCCCCGACAGGACCTCCAGGTAGTCCCTCCACGCGTCGTCGAGTTCCCCCAACGCCTCCAGCAGGTTCGCGTAGTCCAACCCGAACGTCTCGGCCGCGTTCCTCACGCTGGACCTCCCACCTAGCAGGACCATCAAGACGAGTGCCAACCCGACCTTCCTGCTCCTCCCGTTCCTCCTCACTATGCCCAGGACCTGGTTGACCGCCTTGATCAGATCCTCCTTAGCCAGTTCGACCTGTCCCTTTCTGTTCGTCATCTACATCTTTTCAGCGGGACGACGTCGAAAATTAAAAACTTCTCGCTAATACCGAGTTCTTGGTATTACCTCCCTAAGATTCCCATAACTGCTGTAGTGATCTGTAGTTTATCCTCGGGATTACACCCAAAGAACCGC
>NZ_JH597770.1:812293-813727 GCF_000243315.1 Metallosphaera yellowstonensis MK1
CAGTTCAGGATACTCCTAATACTCTTGTTTTCTGATGATTTATTCAATCTAAAAGATTTTCTACTTAAATCAGTAGAACCGCTTATTAATAATATAGATTTATTTTCAAGGAGGTGATTTTGGGTCTACCGTTCTAGGGGAGGGGTAAAAGCTTAAACACTCTGAATACTTTAAAGTATTGTGGAATATAAATCAACGAGGCATGCAAGATACCTATGCAACTACCATTTCGTATGGATTCCTAAGTACCGTAGAGACGTGTTAGTCGGCGAAATAGTAGAATACACTAAAGAGGTCTTAAAATCAATAGCCGATGGGCTAGGTTGTGAAATAATAGCCTTAAAAGTGATGTCAGACCACATACACTTGTTCGTCAATTGTCCTCCCAGATATTCGCCGTCATACCTAGCAAACTACTTCAAGGGGAAGTCTGCTAGGCTAGTTTTGAAGAAATTCCCAGAGCTAAGAAAATACACTAAGCTCTGGACAAGAAGCTACTTCGTGTCAACTGCTGGAAACGTATCAAGTGAGACCATAAGGAAATACATTGAAGAACAGTGGGTGAAAGAGGGTGAAAAGGACTAACGTAGTTAAACTAGTATGTGGATAAAAACACATGAGAAGCTGAAGGAACTAGCTGTAGTAACTGCCAAGTGCCGGGACGAAGTTAACTGGTTAAGGATACAACAGTTTAAGAAAGGGGAAAGGATCGACTTTGCCAAGACAGGAAAGGAGGTATATGAGAAGTACAGCAGTTATCAGATTTTACCTTAATTACAGGGCGCTACCTAAGGAAAAATCCCATAACTGCTGTGAGAAGTACAAACACGTGTTAAAGGTTAACGCACAACAAGTTGCCAGGAAGAATTACTTGCCTTTATTTCGCAAGTTAAAGCTATAGTAAGGAAGAGATTGTGAAGGCTCTTGTGGAGCAAGTTGTTGCAATGGGATTCAAGATAAGCAGCAGTTATGGGATTTCTCGTTAGGTGTAGCCTTGAAGTCAAGGCAAAATCTAATAACTGCTGTAGATTATTATTAATTCTTTTATTTCCTGAACTCAATCCAGAGAATTTTACATTTAATCTAGCTAAAACGCTTATTTACACAAT
Source organism: Metallosphaera yellowstonensis MK1 (assembly GCF_000243315.1). Taxonomy (GTDB): domain Archaea; phylum Thermoproteota; class Thermoprotei_A; order Sulfolobales; family Sulfolobaceae; genus Metallosphaera; species Metallosphaera yellowstonensis. Next base: position 813,403 of record NZ_JH597770.1, read on the forward strand.
TGATTTCAAGGAGGTGATTTTGGGTCTATCGTTTAGGGCTGGGAGGAGGTCAGTTCGTAGACCTCACAAGTTAACTGAACTGAGACTTACCTCAGCACTTCTTCCCCCTAGCTAAGAGCCTGTACTTCACCATCCTGTCCTCTGGGGAGAACCTGGGGGGGTGAGCTGACACGGTCTCCCCACCACACTTGGGACACTTATCCCTCAGCGTGTAGCTCCAGTCCCTCTCACATCTCCTGAGCAACCTCATTTCGCTAGCTCAGCCTCCACCCCCTCCTCCTTTGCCCTCTCCATCAACTTCCCCACCACCTCCTCCAGTCTCTGG
>NZ_JH597771.1:0-2238 GCF_000243315.1 Metallosphaera yellowstonensis MK1
TTATTCCCTTTACAAATATTTTTTATAGACCAATAGTTAAATAGAGAGAAATACACTGCGCTAATTATTCTCCTTATAAATACCTCATCTAAACTATTGCTCAAAAGACTCTCAAAATAATTTAACAGTTTATGAGGCTTTAACTTATTTGCATTGCTTGGTTGCATACTAATACCACTTTACTTGCAATGTCACCTAGACCTTCTCTATTTAAAGTATCTTTAGTATACTTTGCTAGGTACTTCCATTCTTCCCAATCACAATTGTTTATACGAATTTCTACGAATAAGGGTTGCGAGGATTCTACGTCTTCTGTAATACTAATGCTAGAAATATTAATTGGAAATGTATTAATCAGCCATAAGACTATTGATGCTAAACTCCTAAGATCTATAAAATTACTGATCCTGTTCACGCAATCCTTATCAATATAAGTTTTCAATATTTCAAGAGCTTCTTTCTCATCAATCATATTAAAAATACTACGGATAGAATTACTATAGGTCTCAGTAGTAGTGGTTATATTATCTGGAATATACTTAGAGGAAATACTGATTTGTGTTGGCTCCAAGTTAGAGTATATAATGAAATTCTCCGTCATGTTTTCTCACCTATTTTGTGCCAGCTTATCTTTGGGGCCCATCTTAACGTATATAGAGGCCCTTGTTGCATCTTAAATTGAGTATTTTTAGACGCCATTATTGGTTCTATCTCAAGTCTAATTAAATATTCACCAATTTTCGCATCTTTATAAATTACTTCTTCATAAGCTGAGACTTTATCGTCTATTTCCAATTCTATCCAGCCTTCATTAACTTGTTTACCCGGCTCTAGGATAGGTTTATCCTTGACCTCATTTAGGGCCCCTTCAGAAGGATGCACAGATATTCCAACGATATAATTAACATTAAATTCCGCACCAAAAGGCGAAGGTACTTGCGAAGGTATAACGTCCACAATTGCTGCACGCAAAATAATTATACTACCATCACTGACTTTCACATAACCTCTAACTGAGTTCCTAAAACTTAAATTATTTAGCAAAGTGCTCATCATAATCAGCTATCAACAATGTACTATCTACTACAATAATAAAAAGCTATTTCTTAATTTAAACGAGATAGTTCTAGGATAACCTAGAATTTGAAGTTCACTTACCTAACAGCTTCAAAGTTTTTACCCGTGGCGTAACTTATCCTTACTTTTAATTCCGCCGCGGGCACCCCTCATAAGGGATCATACACAGTCACTCATTGGGGCTAGTCGAGAGAAACACCACTACCCTCCCATCCACACTTTTATCACTCCCACCCTCGTGAGCAGTGCCCGTCATCAGTTAGGGAGATCATCAATAAAAACTATTTGTAATACTGTATAAACATAACTTGTCAAAACGATATTTAGAAGTAATTAAAATAACTATTTCCTCCAAGCTCTCTTAAGCTGAAAGTTAACTATACCGAAGAAAGCAGAAGGAAACAAAATTTTTAATAGTTAACGCTGAGAAGATGAAATATGCAGACTGTCGAACACCCAATCTCAACATACTTACCCAGAGATGTAGTTTACTTTGACGGAAGTTCAGCTACTTTGCCTCAAGACTATGTGCTAAAGGAAGGTAATTTAAGGTTGTTCGTTCCCAAAAATAAAATAGAGGACGTAGTCAACGCCCTAAAAGGCTCGGGATTTAGAGAGGAAAAACTGGAATTTTACAAGGGTGAAAAATACTCATTATCAATGAGGATTTACAACATTTGGGAGCTCCACGTTAGGATATACGATGACGGCTTTATTGACGGACACTTTGAAGTTAGTAGAGACCACTTAGAACATTTACAGTATTACAATATTCCCTCAATTTATGAGGTATTTGATTTTTACAGAACTGCTTATAACAAACTGCACATATTTGACAACGTTGCTAAGAAGTGGATTAAAGAAGTGAGGACACAATATTTAGTAACGTTAGAACCGCCTAAATCCTTAACAGCATGGCAGCCAATAGCAGTAGTTGTAGGAGCTTTAAGTGCAATTGGAATTATAGCTTATGCCCTCTCAAGGCTTGATAAGGGAGAGGATTAGGTGCCTATGTATTGAGATTAATGGGAAATATAACTCAAAGTGACGAAATAATAATTGACGGATATATAGTTAAAGAAAACTTAAAGGAAAAAGTTACGTTAAAAATAGACACTGGTTTTACGGGGTACGATGTTGCAATCCCCAGTAATATTGCAC
>NZ_JH597771.1:2338-3921 GCF_000243315.1 Metallosphaera yellowstonensis MK1
GTGGAGGAGTTCAAGAGAGGGAAGGTGGTTAAAGAGGTGAACTTCAGTAACTTTGGGACGGGTAATCAGTACGATGGGGAACTCGTGCAGGAGTGTCAAAGGATAGTGGAGTTAATAAAGGAAAATTAAAAAAGGTAAGGAGAGGAAGGAGTAGAGGTGTTCTTCCTTGAAGTTCTGTCCTAAGTGTCACTCGATGATGACTCCCAGGAAAGTCAACGGCACGAGTGTGTATAGGTGTCCCAAGTGTGGGTACGAGGAGGAGGCGGTTAAACCTACAGTGATCAAGTCTAAGGTTAAGCACACCGAGAGAGAGAAGACTATAGTGTTGGAGGAGGAGATGCCCGTAGGCACTCAGACGATGAGAGGTGTGGTATGTCCCTCGTGTAAGAACGATGAGGTATACTTCTGGATGGTTCAGACGAGGGCTGCCGACGAACCTCCTACCCGGTTTTACAGATGTACCAAGTGCGGAAAGACCTGGAGAGAGTACGAATGAGGTTAGGTGGGACGGGTTCAAGTTATCGGAACCTCAGGCCATGAACGTGTTTACCCGTGGCGTAACTTTTCCTTTAATCACTTCTAATTCCGCCATGGGCACCTCTCCTAAGGGATCGTACACAGTCACCCTTAAGTCATTGGGGTAGTCGAGGGAAACTTCAATACCCATCCACCTTTATTACTCCCACCCTTATGAGCAGTGCCCCTCACCAGTTGGGAGATCATCAGTAAAAACTATTTGTAATACTACATGAACATTACTTAATCAAAACGATATTTATAAAATTAAAAATAACTAGTAGTTACGTAGAAGCGTTACAGTCTGTATCGATGAGAAACGCTATTGGGAGACGGAGTTAGAGAGATTCCTCCACGCATCTCCAAGTTCTCCCAACGCCCCGTCAATTCACGTTCCAACCCGAACGTCTCGGCCCCGTTCCTCACGCTGGCCCTCCCACCCACCAGGACCATGAGGATCAGGCCAGTTGACCTTCCCGCTCCTCCCGTTCCCCCTGACCACTCCCAGCCTGTTGATCTCACTGACAGACTCTCCCTAGCGAACTCGATCAGTCCTTCCGCACCTTTTCAGCAGGACGACGTCAAAAAACTTCCCACAATACCGGCTTTCCTGTATTACCTCCCTAAGGTTCCCATAACTACTGTAATCTCTTACAAGAATTAGAACTCCGTAATGTATTAGATATGCTAGATTGATATAAAGTAACATCGCTTAAGCACCGAATTTCTCATCGTCTTTAAACTCTCCCGTATCTTCCACTACTCTCTGCAAAATAGCAGATATTGTCTCTTCCACTGTAGCTCCAGGGTGCACTTTTCTCACATATCCCATTATCTCCTCTACATCTGGATCCCTCTTTATTCTGATTAACTGCCTGGTAGTGTTTATCTGAACTACTTCGTAATCATTTGTTAAGCTATAGTTAGCGAATAGCTTCCACTTTTCCTGTTGCTATTAAAGGACTCTTAATAGCAGGTTCGTATGGTAAAAGAGCAAAGTCTCGTCTGGAGCTTATATCTCTCTAGGACGTAGTCTGGAACGTAAATGTCTAATAATTGTAAATAAG
>NZ_JH597772.1 GCF_000243315.1 Metallosphaera yellowstonensis MK1
TGCATATTACCGAATTGGAAACCATGGGCGATTCAGGGCTCCATTGCGATTTCTATTTGTTTCTATAGAATGAAAGTGACTTAATTGATCCTACATCAGTAACACTAAAAAGGGGACGAGCGCTAGGTCATATCATGAGACACTCATTCAATCACGTGGTGACCTCGCTCGTCCCCGAGTTACTTGGGAAGGACGCGCCATTAAATGAAATAGCTGAGATCGAGAGGAGGGCCCTGGAGGAGGCGGAGAGGACCTCCCCCAGGTCGGTAGACCCAAAATCACCTCCTTGAAAATAAATCTATATTAATAAGCGATTCTATTGATTTAAGTAGAAAATCTTTTAGATTGAATAAATCATCAGAAAACAAGAGTATTAGGAGTATCCTGAACTCCTCCCTCCTCACCTCCCCCTTGAACACGGTGTACAGGGAGTAGAGTACGATTGCCAGCACGAAGATCAACGTGCGGAAGACGAACTTGGTGGAACTGGGTGAAGGGGANAAAGGCCTTGATGTTCCGGTAAGAGGTCTCTATGGGACCCCTCACCTTGTTGTACAACTTCAACACCTCCCCCTTCGGTAGGTTCAGATTAGTCGCCCTAGCGAAGTAAACTAGAGTCCTCTTCTTTCTCCTGACCTTCTCCTTGCTGTACACGAGGAGCCTGAACTTGACCTGCTCGTCCCTCCTGTGCCTCTTACTGTTAGTCTCGTACTCGCCGTCGAACTCCTGGTAGACCTTCACGTCCCCAACAGGGACGGCAATTATGTACTTGAACTGCGAAACGAAGTTGAGCACGTCTACAGTGTAGAAGCCCGCGTCGAGAGTCATCAACCTTACCTTGAACCTCATGGCGACGACTTGCTCCACGAGGGCCTTCACGACCTCTTCCTTGGTCATCCCCTTGACTTGAGTGACGAAGGCCAGTAGGAGCACTTTCCCGTCAAACTTAGTCGTCGCAGTTGCGTAGTTCCAAGAGCTCCCCTCCTCCGAACTCCCGAGCCCCTCCACCGTTTTCCCGTACCAAGTCTTGGTCGTCCAGTCTATTGAGAGGTCTATCTCCTTGACTCCCTTCAGTACCTCCAAGGATATTTTCCTCACTTGTTCCAAGAGTTTCTCAATAACTTCCACCCCTTGCTCCTCCACGTAATTCCTCACGGTCTGTGGGGACACGCCGTACGTCCTCGACTTGCTTTCCACCGAATCGTTCCACAGACAGGCTGAGATGAGGGTTCTCGCCACCTCTTCCCCTCTCTTTCCCTTGAAGGAGAACATGGAAAGTAATTTATATCCTATTTGTTGAACGTTGTTTTGGTGAGGGAGATGGTGTATTATCATCTCGCTATCACACGTGGTAATACCACATCTCCCTCACCTTAAACCTTTCTTCAACTGAATTCTTAATACCCTTATAAATCCTGTTATCTATCATGAATCGATATTATTCTATCAGAATTATTTTTCATAATATGATTTTGGGTCTACCGGTTAGGGCGGGGTAGTTCACATCATTTCCTTGTAGAAAGCCACGTCCGTTTTAGGTGTAGGAAAAGCGAGGCTTCCACAAAAATTCGGTCTTCGAACACTGAGTGCACGACGATTTATCATAAAATTAAAAGTAATTCTTAAAGGTTTGTAGAGGCCCGTATTTGTAGTGATAAATCTTGGTGGAATATCCTAGATCCCAGGTGATCAAGGTAGCCGCGGGATCCGTGATAGGTACTACCATAGAATGGTACGACTTTTTCCTGTATGGATATATAGCTGCCTTAGTGTTCCCTAAGATATTTTTCCCACCCGGTTATTCCCAGGTCGCAGCTACCATCCTATCACTCTCCACCTACGCCGTAGGCTTCGTGGCCAGGCCCATCGGTGCCATGATCTTCGGACACATAGGGGATAGGTCTGGAAGGAGAACGGGTCTGCTCTGGGACCTCGTGCTCATGGGTGTAGCCTCCTTAATCATAGGACTCCTACCCGGATATCAGGTCCTCGGCTTCGGCTCCCTGGTCATAGCTGCCCTTATGAGGGTACTCCAAGGAATAGGAGTTGGAGGTGAGTGGGGAGGTGCGACGACCTGGCTCACCGAGTATGCATCACAGTCAAAGTGGAGGGCCTTCTGGGGAAGCTGGGTACAGCAGGGAGTCCCTATAGGGCTACTGTGGGCCTCAGGGATGATATCCATCATGAGCGTCAATTCAGACTTCTTTTATAGCGTAGGCTGGAGAATACCTCTCTTCCTGGGGGCCATAGCCGCGGTGGCAGGTATAGTAATAAGGCTATTTCTCCTGGAGAGTCCACTGTTCGAGAGAACCAAGAGTGAGGGAAAGATAGAGAAGATGCCATCGGTGAAGGCTTGGACCCGATACTGGAAACTCATTTTATTGTTAGCCTTCAGTTGGGCTGCTCAAAACGCGAGCTTCTACCTCTACGGTACATACGCTGTGGATTATCAGGCTACGTTGGGGATGCCGAAAACCCTATCCTCCTTCGCTGTCACAATAGCGTCCGTCATATCCATCTTCATCCTCATAGGTTTCGCAATTTTAGGAGATAAGATCGGTCGAAAGCAGGCCATGATAATAGCCTTCTCATGGGGTCTCGTGTTCTCCTTCCCCTACGTGTTACTGATAAAACAATTGGATTTCGGCACTACGGTATTGGCACAGATATTGATGTCCATAGCTTCCATAGGGTCATATTCCGTTCTCCCCGCATTTTTCGCTGAAAGCTTCCCGACGCAGGTGAGGTACTCAGGGGCTGGCCTAAGCTATCACATGGCCGCTCCCTTCGCTGGAGGATTGGCACCAATAATAACCGAGGCACTGGTGGGCCCGAATCCCTCGGCCTATTGGTACTGGTTCAGTACAGTATTTGCAGTATACTTCGCCATATCCTTGGTCGCACTGATGATAGTGAGGGACACGAAGGATAAGGTAATGGAGTGAGAAAGATAAACTCTTTTTTCCAAGTCGACTACTTCTCAATACCCTTCACGTATGGTCCTCAAGACGTTGTCCACATTCATCTTTTCACACCAGAGACCCCGTCCGTGACGGTAGACCCAAAATCATATTATGAAAAATAATTCTGATAGAATAATATCGATTCATGATAGATAACAGGATTTATAAGGGTATTAAGAATTCAGTTGAAGAAAGGTTTAAGGTGAGGGAGATGTGGTATTACCACGTGTGATAGCGAGATGATAATACACCAT